>OY969604.1:350000-3970189 GCA_963701325.1 uncultured Acidimicrobiaceae bacterium | reverse complement strand
TCCCGGTGATCGGGGGCACGGTGCCCGACGGTATTCGGTGCGGGATTCTGGACCCATCCCGCGTGGTCCGATAACCGTCGCTGCGCTGTCTGCGTCAGGCGTGTTCAACGGATCGAGTGCGCTCAGATTTGAGATTCGGGAGCGTCTGCGGTGGTACGTCGGTGTGCGGTCTAGGCTGTACAGCAATGAAGCGCGAGGTCCGGATCGGATCGTTGTCAGACTTCCCCGATGGCGGGCTCACCGGAGTTGAGACCGACGGGCGCCGGCTGATCGTCGTGCGCAAGGGCAACGAGGTCCACGTTGCTCGCAACCGATGCCCGCATCTGGGCTTCTCGCTCACCCGCGGCCCCGGCGGGTTGAAGTATGAGGATGGCGTAGTTCAGTGCCCATGGCACAATTCGCGGTTCAACGTCTGTACCGGGGAGAACCTCGACTGGGTCACCGGCTTCGCCGGGCGGCCCATGCCGCGCTGGTCGCGATCGGCTATCGGGCTGGGCCGCAAACCACGCGGCCTGGACACGCTGTCAGCGACCGTCCGCGACGGAGACGTTTACGTCGCCGTTGATTAGGGCCGCTGCAACGTTCCCAGTCGGTCCGGGGATCGGGTAGGCGGCACTCGATAACCGCCTCGCTCCCGGTGTTGTGAGGCACCTCAGCCGACACCCGACTCAGTCTCCTCTTGTTCTAGACGGTCTCCGCTCGCTCGCGCACCGAGGCCATTCCGTCCCGTTGCAGCTCGTCGAGGCCAGCGAGCCTCCCGCTCATGGCGAGGACAAACCCCTCGATAGATCCGTTGACCTCCTTGCCCTCCCCGAACGACCAATCAGCGTCGGTGGCTGTCACCCGAAGACCAGCAAAGAGCTTGTGGCCGACAAAGAAACGGCTGGACAGGAGGTCCGTGGCCACCAGCATCATGCGGCTCTGAGGGAGCGAGTGGTCTCGGTGCAGCGGATGCCGGATGTCGAGCGAGTGGATGACGATCCCTTCGAGCATCGACATCGGCGAGAGCCCAGGCAAGTGGGTACGTGTGGGCACCACGGTCCTGAAGGCATCGATCAGTTCTGGCTCTGTCAAGCTCCCCCTGCGACGGGCATCGGTGGCAATGAACCTGTTGACTCGGAACCCTGATCCGACCGTACCCACAATCAGCTTTGGGATTGACATAGTGGTCTCGCTGACCAGGTGACCAACCACGTCCCGCACCCGCCATTCAGCGCACAGGGACTGCGTATTCCACTCAACCGGAGTGAGTGTCTTCAGCAGTGTCAACAAGGACTCTCGCTCATCATGGACATCGATCCAGACGTCGGTGGCGGTTGACATGCGATACCTCCGATGCAGAGCGGATAGGGCCCCTATGAGGCTTAGGTGGGCGTGGCTCCCGGTACGAGCCCGGTCTGGTATGCGAGCACGACGACTTGGACGCGGTCGCGGAGGCCGAGTTTCTGGAGGATATGCGTGACGTGAGTCTTGACGGTCGTCTCGCTGATGTAGAGCTCCGCGCCGATCTCTGTGTTGGACAGGCCGCGGGCGATGAGCCGGAGGATGTCTTGCTCGTGTGCGGTGAGCTCGTCGAGTTCTTTCGGCGGCACGTGGCGAGGGATGCTTGTGAATTGCTTGATCACGTGTTTGGTGATCGCGGGTGAGAGGAGAGCGTCTCCAGCGGCGACGGTGCGGACCGCCCCGATCAGCTGTTCGGGGGGGTCGTCTTTGAGCACGAATCCGCTCGCCCCGGCGCTGAGTGCTTCGTAGACGTATTCGTCCAGTCCGAAGGTGGTGAGGATCAGGATCCGCGGAGTGTTGTCGGTGGCAAGGATCCGGCGGGTGGCCTGGAGCCCGTCGAGCTCTGGCATGCGGATGTCCATCAGGATCACGGTCGGGTCAAACCGCGCCGCCATGTCCACCGCTTCCAGTCCGTTGCTTGCTTCGGCAACGACCTCCATGTCTTGTTCGCCGGCGAGCAGCATTCGGAAGCCGGCGCGGACCATGGACTGGTCGTCGGCGATGAGGACTCGGATCGTCATGGCCGGCCTGGGGTGAGTGGGAGGCGGGTGCTGAGGGTGAACCCGCCGCCGTTTGTCGTACCTGCAGTCATCTCGCCACCGTAGAGTCTGACGCGCTCGCGGATGCCGATCAGTCCGTGGCCGTAGCCGTCGCTCGGCGTCGCGCCGGTGCCGTCGTCGTGCACTTCGATCCCTACCTCGTCCGGCGCATACCGGACGGTGACCTCCGCGTGGCTGGCGCGGGCGTGCTTGAGCGCGTTGGTGAGACCCTCCTGAACAATCCGATAGGCGGAGAGGTCGATCCCTGGCGGGAGCGGGAAACGCTCCCCGGCGAGGTGCAGCTCGACGGGCAGCCCGGCGCGGCCGATCTCCTTGATCAACGAGTCGAGGCCGTCAAGGCCGGGCTGAGGCGCGAGCTCTAGGCCGTCACCGTCACGGCGCATCACACTGAGCAGACGGCGCATCTCCGCCAGCGCGCCGCGCCCGGCTTGCTCGACACCCCTGAGGGCATCGCGATCCTCGGCCATCGCGTCGGGGAGCTGGTGCCTGACAGCGCCGACTTGCAGCACCATCACGCTGACGGCGTGCGCGACGATGTCGTGCAGCTCGCGCGCGATCCGCGCCCGCTCCTCGGCCACGGCGACGCGCGTCGCTGCATCCCGCTCCTGCTCGGCCTGTGTCGCATGTGACTCCGCCACCTCGGCTTGCTCGGCCCGCTCCCTGACGGCGAAGCCTGCAACCCAGGCGACGGCGAAGTCGACGGGAATGAGGACGAGCTGGTCGACCGAGTGTCCGGGGATGTTGTAGATGAGGGTTGCCGTAGCGCCGACCACGATCGCCAGTCCGAGGCCGGCCCGCCGGACGTCCCGAAGGTTCCCGAGCAGGAATGCGGCCACCAGCCCGATCAGGAAGAGGGAATCGGGGTACGGGATCAGCAACGGGTCGACGAACGAGATTCCCGCGGCCAAGAGCCAGTAGGCCGCCGGTCCGGCAAACGGAAACCATCGCCGCGCGAAAAGGGGCAGCACCAGGATCGCGAGCGCGGGAATGCAGAACCACAGTGTCGTTGTCGGAGCTCCGGGCGAGCCGTGTCCAAGCACTACGTCAAGGATGGCCACGATCGCCACGATCGCGATCAGCAGGTCGAACCAGTAGGTGCGGGCGAGATGTTCGATTCGGCTCACGCACTGAACGTACTCCGCCCCCCTCCGTTCCCGCCTCCTACCTAAGTAGGAGTCGAAATCGTCCGATGGTAGGAGCCGCAATCCAGCCTCCGGACGATGCCTATCTCACGATCGCATCTTAGGTTCGCTACATGGCACAACGAGGGCCGGCGAAAGGAAGAACAATGATCGAGGACCACCTGACCAAGCGTTACGACAAGACCGTGGCCGTCGACCAAGCAGAACCGCCGGCCAAAAGACCACGGGCATTCACCTGGGCACGAATTGCTGCCCTGCTGATGATCGTCGTCCTATTGTTCGGCCTTACCTACCTGCGAGTCTCGTCTAGCCCGGCAACGGTCTCGGTCCCGCAGGGGGCCCACGCCGGCCAGCTGACCATGCACCCGTGCACTTACGCGACCGAGCAGGGTGCGATGCCCGCCGACTGCGGCACGTTGGTCGTGCCGGAGAACCGAGCGAGCTCGAAGTCGCGGCTGATCGCGCTGCCGGTGACCCGGATCCTGGCTCGCTCATCCCACCCGTTGGCGCCAATCTTCTACCTCAACGGCGGCCCGGGTATAACCAACATGACGTTCCCCCAAGCGAGCCGCCTGACCGCCCAGCACGATGTCGTCATGGTCGGCTACCGCGGCGTCGACGGCTCTTCGGTGCTCAACTGTCCCGAGGTGACGGCGGCGCTGGAGAACTCCGCTGATTACCTCGGCAAAGCGTCGCTGAGCGCGTACTCCCAGGCCTTCGCCTCGTGCGCGAAGCGGCTTGAGCGAAGCGGCGTTGACCTCGCCGGCTACACGATGGAAGAGCAGGCCGGCGACATCGAAGCCGCTCGCGTCGCGCTCGGCTACAAGCGCATCGACCTGCTCAGCGATAGCGCCGGCACCCGTCTGGCGATGATCTACTCGTGGATGTACCCAACGAACGTCGACCGCTCGGTGATGGTCGGGGTCAACCCGCCCGGGAACTTCATCTACAGCGGAGCCGAGATCGATCAGGGGATCGAACGTTACTCGGCGCTGTGCGCGCAGCAGCCTGCCTGCCGCGCCCGCACCGCCAACCTCGCCGCCAGCATGAAGCACACGGCGGCACACATGCCGAGCAGTTGGTACTCCCTGCCGATCAGGCCAGGCAACGTGCTGGTCGGGACGTTCCTCGGGCTCACGGATGCGACCCCGGTACTTTCGCCACTGGGTGGACCGATGACCCTCGACTCGTGGATCTCCGCCGCGCAGGGCGACCCGAGCGGCTTCTGGCTGCTATCGATGTTGGCCAATCTCTCCCTTCCCCAGTCGTTCACCTGGGGCGAGTTTGCCAGCATCGGGATGGCCGACGCGCAGCCCGTCGATCGCTACTTCAGCTCCGGCGCCGACCGGGGCTCGATCATCGGCAATCCCCTCGGGGAGTTCTTGTGGGGGGCAGGAGGCATGGCTCACGCCTGGCCGGCCAATCCGGGTGAGAACCAGTACACCAGCGTGCAGAACTCGAGCGTCCCGACGCTGCTCATTGGCGGGACGCTCGACTTCGAGACACCGGCCCAGAACGCCACGAAGGAGCTGTTGCCGCACCTTTCCAACGGGCATCAGGTCATCCTGTCCGGGCTCGGGCACTCGGAGGACTTCTTTTCTTACGAGCCGAGCGCCAGCACGCAGCTGCTGACCACGTTCTACGCCACCGGCCAGGTCGACACGTCGCGCTACACCCCGAACGTGGTCAGCTTCGCCACATCGTCCACGCAAACAGCGCAGACCGCGATTGCCAAGGACCTCCTTGGGTTTATGATCGGCTTCGCCTTGTTGGCAGTGATCTGGCTCGTGGTGTTGGCCATCCGGATCCGACGCCGAGGCGGTACCGGCCGCAAGACGGGCGCATGGATCCGTTCGGCCGGTCCGATCGTGTTCGGACTCGGCGGATGGTGCCTTGGCGCACTGTTGGCCCTGCGGTTCTGGCCGAGCCGGCCGCTCGACGACCAGCTGCTGGCAGTCGTCTCGATCGCGGTGCCGATCTGGCTCGGGGTCTACGCCGGCTGGGTCTGCACCGACACGCCGAAGGCGATGCGGGCCAAGGGCATCGGTGCCGCGGGTGTCGGTGCGGTGGTGGGAGCTGCACTCGGTTTCCACGCGACGAGCGGGCTCATGGCGTTGATCACGACGATCATCGGTGCGGCGGTCGTGTCGAACCTGAGCCTGCTCATGCTCGACATCTGGACCGAGCGTGCCGCATCCCGAGGAACGGCCGCTCCGGCGGTGGATGTGTCGGAGGCGGCGCACCTGGAGGAGACGGAGCACCCTGAGCCTGCACTGATCGTCCGATGAAAAGGACAAGCGCCAAGTCATTCACGATCGTGACCGGTCAAAGCCTGGAGCAGGCTGTGCCGGCCGCCGAGTCGACCAAGAAGACAGCGGTCCTTGTCGGACTGTGCTTCCTCACTGCAACCTTCACCTTCGCCATTGGTAACGCTCTCATCCGTTCGTACCTTTCGAGCACGACCGCGCACCATGCCCTCGTTGTCGGGGCGTTCCTTCTAGGCTTCTGTGGCATCTCAGTCGCCGCAAACGGTGCTGCGATGCAGCGGGTCCTCTCGCCGCGTACACCGATCCGTTCGCGGGCGTACTTCGCCCTGAGGGCGACGGAGTGCCTCACACTTCTGGCGGTGGGCGTGTACTTCCTGGCAAGCCACACGCAGTGGAATGGGTATGTGCTCGCTGTCTACGGGGTTTCTGGTGCCGCGGGGCTCGTCCTATCGTCTGCCTTACTGGCATCGAGGATCGTGCCAAGGAACCTGTCCATGCTGGGGCTCATCGGCTACCCGGTCTTCTTGGTGGGAAGCATCTTGACCATGTTCAACCTGATCAACGTGACCCATGGCGCAGGGATGCTTGCACTTGTCCCAGGCGGTCTCTTCGAGTTGATCCTGCCGATCTGGCTTTTCACAAAGGGGTTCAATACCCAGCGGGTCCAGGCCTGATCGAAGCCCCCGCCCCTCCGCCTTGCTCTCTCCTCCCGGTCGGGTGGGTGCTGTGCACATAGGTGAGTCTGCCAGCCGACGGAGGGTTGGGGCCTGCCATCAAAGTGCCTGGTTGAGACTTCTTGGTAGATGCTGCGACTGGTTCGTAGCGTTTAGAGGTCCAGACGGGGTAGCTCTCTAAGTGCCTGCCGCCGGCTCAGGTCGGCTGGCTTTGCAACGAGTTGCGTCCTGTCTGGGCTTCGCCGCGGGTGGCTCGAAAGAGGAACAGGTACGAGAGTCAAACCAGGAGTGCCCTCGCGGTCGGCGGATTCAAGCGGTGAGCGCAACGAGGTCCGGCCGCACCGTGGCATCGGGCGACAGCGACCCCTCGTGGTCTTCAATGCGAGGGAGAAGGCGATCCCGACAGGGCCCCGGATCGAGACGACCGGCTACCGGGTCCGGCGCGACAAGGTGGACAAGACCGGCGTGGTGACGCTGCGCTATCACAGTCGGATCCACCACATCGGGGTGGGTCGTGCCTACGCCGGCTGGCGGGTGATCCTCCTCGTGGCTGGAACCGACATCCGCATCCTCGGGATGGACGGTTCGCCGGTCCGGCATCTGACGCTGGACATCACAAAGGACTACCAGCCACAGCCGTGACCGATAGCCCTTTGGTTGTCTACGATGTCTTGAGACACCTGTCTCCGATGTCTCGCGACATCACACCAGTGGGCGCTGCGGTGTCTGAGTTCATGACCTAGGCGACATCTGTGTCAAGACATAGGAGACACCTGCTGAGGAGGGTCTCCTGTGGACAAAGGCCGCTTCCTGATCGAGACACACCTGCGTACCGGCCAGCCCCTCGGCGAGCTGGCGAAGGCCCACGGGGTCCACCGCAGCTGGCTCTACAAGCGCCTCGCCCGCTACCGACGAGACGGCGAGGCGGGCCTCGAGCTTCGCTCCACCCGGCCCAAGACCTCACCGACCCGGATCGCCGGCCTCTGGGAAGAGGAGATCGTCCGCTTGAGGAAGGAGCTCACCGATCTCGGTGTCGACGCAGGGGCAGCGACCATCCAGACCCACTTGGCCGACGTCCACGAGACCACCCCGTCGATCCCGACCATCTGGCGGGTACTGAAGGCGAGAGGGTTCGTCACCCCGCAGCCCCACAAGCGTCCGAAGAGCTCCTTTACCCGCTTCGTGGCCGACCTGCCGAACGAGTGCTGGCAGGCCGACATGACCCACGTGACCGTCGCCGACGGAGTGGTGTTCGAAGTCCTCAACGTCATCGACGATCACTCCCGGCTGTGCGTGGCGTCGAGAGCGTTCGTGACAGTGCGGTCGCCCGACGTCGTCCGCACCCTGCATACAGCGGCATCTACCTGGGGCTATCCCCAGTCGTTTCTCACTGACAACGGGGCGATCTTCACGGCCAGCGCGGTCAAGGGGACGAGCGCCATGGAGGCCGAGCTGTTGACGTTGGGCATCCTGTCCAAACACGGCAAGCCCTACCATCCCCAGACCCAGGGCAAGGTGGAGCGCTTCCACCAGACCGTGAAGAAGTACCTCGCAAAACAGGATCCGGCCGTGACGAAGAGGCAACTCCAAGGCCAGCTCGATCGGTTCGTCACCTACTACAACGAGGTCCGGCCGCACCGGTCGCTCGGCCGAAAGCGACCCCTCGTGGTCTTCAATGCGAGGGAGAAGGCGATCCCGACAGGGCCCCGGATCGACACCACCGGCTACCGGGTCCGGCGGGACAAGGTCGACAAGACCGGAGTGGTGACGCTGCGCTATCACAGTCGGATCCACCACATCGGGGTGGGTCGTGCCTACGCCGGCTGGCGGGTGATCCTCCTCGTGGCTGGAACCGACATCCGCATCCTCGGGATGGACGGTTCGCCGCTCCGGCATCTGACGCTGGACATCACAAAGGACTACCAGCCACAGCCGTGACCGATAGCCCTTTGGTTGTCTACGATGTCTTGAGACACCTGTCTCCGATGTCTCGCGACATCACACCAGTGGGCGCTGCGGGACTCGAACCCACGACCTCAGCCGTGTGAAGGCTGCGCTCTAACCAACTGAGCTAAGCGCCCCGATGCTGCGGCACGCACGCCACAGCAGAGGAAAAGGACATGCTAATCCGAGCTCGGGCAGACAGGTCGCTGATACCGGGAGCGTCCGGTCGCGTCCGTGCAGTCCGCGGTCGGCTCAGTCACGCGGCACCGGCGACCGGATCGGGAGCCACCGCGTCGAATGCGAGCGCCCGCTCGAGCGCTGCGGCCGATCGGAGTACCACCAGATCAGCGTGCTGTGGGCCGACCAACTGCAGGCCGACCGGGAGGCCCGCCGAGGTGAGCCCCACGCAGACCGTGGCAGCCGGTGACCGAGTCAGGTTGAACCCGTAGGTCATCTTCACCCAGTTGTAGTCGCTCTTCCCATTGATCATCGCTGCGCCGCCGAGCGCGCGGGGCGGCGGCGCTGCCGCCACGGTGGGCGTGACCAGGAGTCGCACATCATGGAAGAGATCGACCAACCGAAGGTTCAGCTCGTGGCACGCATCCTCGGCACGAATGACTTGCAACGCGCTGGTGCCGGCCGCGCCGTCGATGACCATCCGCAGCACCGGGTCGACACGCTCGTACACGGGAGTGCCGATTACCGACCGGTAGGTCCGTAGGTTGTAGACACCCGACAGTGTGAGCCACGGGTCGAGCGGGTCCTCGTCCCACACGGTACCGACCTCCGCCACGTCGCATCCGAGGTTGGCGAGTCGGTCGACCGCCCGGGTGCACAGCTCGAGGACCTCGCGATCCACGTCGGCGTAGCCGAGCGTGGGCGACCATGCCACCCGTCGGGGCGGCCGCGGGTCGTCCAGCGCGGCCAACCAGGACGCCTCGGGTCTGGGCAGCGAGCGGAGATCGGTCGGGTCCGGTCCGACCACGACCTCCAGCGCCGCGACGACGTCGTCCAGTCGGCGAGCCATCGGCCCCTTCGTCGAAAGGTTCTGCCAGTCGGGTGCATGGTCTCCCCCGGTCGGTACCCGGCCGAGCGAGGCCTTCATTCCGGACAGCCCGCAACACGACGACGGAATGCGGATGGATCCGCCACCATCCGAGCCGGTGGCCAGCGGAACCATCCCGGCGGCGATGGCAGCCGCACTGCCGCCGGACGATCCGCCCGCTGTGTGATCGAGGTTCCACGGATTGAGGGTCGGTCCGAACACCGTGTTGTCGGTATCGGCCTTCCAGCCCAGCTCGGGAGTGTTGGTCTTCCCGACCACCACGCAACCGGCGGCCACCAGCCGGGCCACGAGTGCTGAGTCCTCCGTGGCGGCAGGGTCCTGGGCAAACGCCGGCGATCCATGGGTGGTCACAAAGCCGGCGGCGTCCTCGAGGTCCTTGACCCCGAGCGGGATGCCGGCCAACGGTCCAGGATCGCGACCAGCGGCGACCTTCGCGTCGATCAGGCCTGCCGCGTCTCGTGCGCGGGCCTCGTCCACGGCCACGAAGGCGTTGACGGTCGGGTTCTCCGCAGCGATCCGTCCGAGAGCGTGATCGACCAGCTCCGCCGCGCTGACCTCCCCGGCGCGCACCTGTGACGCCAGTTCGACCACCGAGGCAGTGCGAAAGTCCATCTCGCGACCGTACCGGTGCCGGGAGCGGCCCACAACCGCCCGGTGGAAGGGCCGTTTCGACAGGCGGGTCCCGCCGGCAGCAGTCTGTGGGCCATGTGCACGAACACCCGGCCACCCCGCGCCGCCGTCCGGATCAGCCGGTGACAATGGCCTCGGGCATCAGTGGGGCCGTCCTCGATCACGTTGCCCACGCCGTGCCCCGCTGGCAGGACATCTGGGACCGCTACGCGGTCGACCTCGGGGCCGAGTGGAGTTCCGGCGGCACGGCATCCGGGTTCGCGCCCGGGCAGCTCCAGTTCGCAAACGGCGCCAGACTCGAGATGCTCATGCCCCACGACACAGCGGCAAACGACTTCCTCGCGCGTTTCCTCGCGACCAGCGGTCCGGGACCCCACCACCTGACGTTCAAGGTCCCGTCACTCGCCGGCGCCCTCGAGGAGGTCCGCGCCGCCGGCCTCGAGCCGATCGGCATCGACCTGAGCGATCCCGAGTGGATGGAGGCCTTCCTTCACCCGAAGATAGCCACCGGTGTCGTCGTGCAGCTGGCCGAGGCGCCGGCGCCCTGGCGCAGCCCCCCGCCGCCCGACTTCCCGACTGGTCACCGGGCGCTCGCCGACGGCTCCGGACCCGTACCCCCTGCCCGCCTGCTCTGGGTGGGCCACGTCGTTGCCGATCTGGTCTCCGCCCGCGCCCTGTTCGAGGGTCTGCTGGCCGGTGAGGCGGTCGCCCACGGGAGCCGCGACGGCCATGACTGGATCGACCTGCGCTGGGATGGACCGCTCGGCATCCGGCTGATCGGCCCGTCCGAGCCCGGGCCGACCGAAGCACTCACCCGGTGGCTCACCGGCCGTGGCGGCCGGGTCCACCACATCGAGCTCGCGGTCGACGAACCCTGGTCGGTCCCGGGAGCGGTGCCGGCCACATCGCCACTGGCCACATCGGGTCATCCGGTGGATGACGACACACTCTGGGAGATCTCCTCCACGGGGAATTCGGGTCTCGGATTGGTGCTGGCCGGCTCCGACGCGCCCCTACCGGGCCGATAGCCTGAGGACGGTGGCCGAGCCCGTGGACGACGAGTACGCCGAGGACGCAGACGACGACGCGTCCCAGGCGCGCGCCGGCGCATGGGAGCGCCTGAGCGCCCGTTGGCAGCCGACCCCCGGGCAGACCGGCTCGACGGGCCGGACCACCAAGTGGTCGGTGGACCGACTCGACGCGCGCGAGCGCCGCTATTCGCTGTTCGCCTCGGCTGCGGCCCTGGTCTTCGGCATCGCGATCTACGTGACCGAGACCAACAACAAGCATTTCCACCTCACCAAGAATCAGTTCACGCCGTTCACGACGCTCGTCGTCGGCCTGGTCGCTGCTGCGTTCCTCCTCGGCGCCACGTTCATCGGCCGCCGCGCGCTGGTGGGATTCGTGGCCCTCTTCACCTTCCTCGCATTCTCCAATTCGGCGTTCGTCCTCGGACTCCCCTTCGTGATCCTCGCGGCCTGGCTGCTCTACCGGTCCTACAAGGTGCAGAAAGCCGCCTCGGCCGATCTGCGGGCCGGCCGGGCCAAGGCGAGCCCGAAGAGCGAGGCGCCCGAGAAGGCATCGACGGTGCGACCGGCTCCCCCGAGCTCCTCCCGGGCCGCACCAAAAGGCCGGACGAAGAAGACGAAGGGCCCGGCCGGTCCCGAACCGAACAAGCGCTACACGCCAAAACAGCCGACCCGGCAGGCGCCACCCCCGCCGAAGCCGTCCTGGCGGGAACGCCGGGCGGCCAAAGCCACCGACTGACCGCCGCCGCGCCCGTCAGGCGGTGTCGGTCACCAGCGCCGATCGCAACAATTCGAGGATCTCCGCTCGTCGCCGGACCAACGAACGGGTCGTGGGCTCCTCGCCGAGTGCGCGCATGACCTCGACCTCGGTCACCATGCCGATCACCGTGGAGTAGATGGCGAGCAGGAGCAGTCGTGGCTCGTGCCGTCGCATGTGGCCGGCGTCCATCTCCGCCTGCAGGAACTCGGTCGCACGCCCCACCAGCGGCTCGACCGCCCCCACGAACCGGGTGGCAGCCGGGGTGCCGAGCCGGCCGGTCTCGCGGACCAGGCCGAGCAGTTCCGGGCGGCGGGCGGCCAGCCGGAAGACCGAGCGGACCACCGCTTCGACCCGGGACCACCCGCTGCCGGCCGTGGCCAGTGACGCCTCGAGGGCGGCCGAGAGCTCGACCGCGCTGCGATCGATGACCGCCTCGAGCAGGACCTCCTTCGACGGGAACCAGTAGAGGATGGTCTGCTTCCGGATGCCGAGGCCCACGGCCAGGGCGTCCAATGAGGTCGCCTCGTAGCCACGGGAGGCAAAGGACGCCAGGGCGGCGTCGAGAATTCGCTCGGCGGTGCTCGGCTGGGCCCCGTTCCCCTGCTCGCCGGGGGGTACCGGACGCGGCCGGCTCCGGTCACGGCCCTCGGATGCGCTGCGTCCTTTGGTCGACTCGGCCACTTACCATATGGTAGACAGATCTGGTGAGCCGCGTCCGCGACGCCCTGGCCGGGAGGCGCTTCTTCATCACCGGCGCGACCGGGTTCCTCGGCACCGCACTGGTCGAGCGCGTCCTGCGCTGCATCCCGGACAGCGAGGTGGTGCTCCTGATCCGGCCCGGACGGCGATCGACCGCGGCCCAGCGGGCCACCAAGGAGATCCTCAGGAACGACTGCTTCGACCGGCTGCGGGCGGAGCTCGGGGACCGCTTCGACGACGAGATCGCGACCCGGGTCTCGGCGGTGGCAGGCGACGTCGCGACCGAGGGGCTGGGCCTCGACGGCGCAGGACTCGAGGCGCTGTCGCGCTGCGATCTCGTGGTGCACGCCGCCGCCTCGGTGAGCTTCGACTCCCCCCTCGACACGGCAGTCGAGGTCAACCTGCTCGGACCGTCGCGGGTCGCCGCGGCCTACGTGGCCGCCAGGGACCTGGCCGAAGCCGACGGTCGGCAGGGACCGCTGCACTACCTCCCGGTCTCGACCGCCTACGTGGCCGGTACCCACCAGGGTGAAGCCAAGGAGGAACTGCTCGGCGGGAACCGGTTCAGCATCGAGGTCGACTGGCGCGCCGAGGTCGCAGCGGCCCGTCGTCAGCGCGGCGACAGCGAGGCCGAGTCGCGTCGACCCGAGCGCCTGGCCGGGTTCCACAAGGCTGCCCGCGAGGAGCTCGGGGGTGCGGGGCTCCATCTGCTCGCGGAGCGCGCGGAGCGCCTTCGCGAGGACTGGGTCAAGGAACAGATGGTCGAGGTGGGCCAGGCCCGGGCCCAGTCGCTCGGGTGGCCGGACGCTTACCCCTACACGAAGGCCCTCGGCGAGCGTGCCCTGGTCGCCGAGTACGGGGAGACCGTGCCGATCACCATCATCCGCCCGTCGATCATCGAATCGGCGCTCGCCGAACCGCGAGCGGGCTGGATCCGCGGCTTCCGGATGGCCGAGCCGATCATCATCTCCTACGCGCGGGGCCTGCTCCGGGAGTTCCCCGGCGTGCCCGAGGGCATCACCGACGTCATCCCGGTCGACCTGGTGGTGGCCGCGATCATCGCGGTGGCCGGCGACACCCTCCTCCAGACCGACCCGTACGTGGGCCCGACCGTGTACCACGTCGCCTCGGGGGTCCGGAACCCCTTCCGCTACGGCCGATTGGTCGAGCTGGTCACGGCGTGGTTCATCGAGCACCCCCTCTACGACTCGGACGGCCAGCCCATCGTGGTACCCGAGTGGTCGTTGCCCGGACGCGGTCGCGTACAGCGCCAGCTCAGCCGCGCCAGCCGGGCCATGGGTCTGGCCGAGCGCGTGGTCGGGTCGCTGCCGATCCGTGGGCGCCAGGCCGAGTGGATGGCCTCGCTCGAGGAGCAGCACGTCCTCGCCGACCGGGCCCTCGGCTACGTCGAGCTCTACGGCGCCTACACCGAGACCGAAGCCCTCTACCGGGTCGATCGGCTGCTCGCCCTCTGGGAGCGGATGGACGAGGAGGACCGTGCCGCCTTCTGCCTCGACCCGGCCGCGGTCGACTGGGCGACGTATGTCCGCGACATCCACTTGCCCTCGGTCGTCGAGCACGCCCGGGTCAAGACCACCCCGGGACGCTCGACGCGGACCAATCGGGCCGACCGGACCCGCAAGGCGATCCTCTCGCCCGATCGCCACCTGGCCGCCTTCGACCTCGAGAACACCCTCATCGCGTCCAACGTGGTCGACTCCTACGCCTGGCTGGCCACCCGTCATCTGCCCCCGGCGGAACGGGCGGCGTTCGTGGCCGACCTCGTGGCAGAGGCCCCGGCGCTCCTGGCACTCGACCGTCGGGACCGCGGCGACTTCCTCCGCTCCTTCTACCGCCGCTACGAGGGCGCCCCGTGCGACCGCCTGCGCGACGATGCCTGGGAGCTCTTCCACCACTTGCTGCTCGCCAAGTCGTTCCCGGCCGGGATCGCCAGGGTGCGCGAACACCGGGCCGCCGGCCACCGCACCATCCTGATCACCGGCGCGCTGGACCTGGTGGTCGAGCCGCTGCGCCCCCTCTTCGACGAGATCGTCTGTGCCAGGCTGGGCGAGTCCGGCGGGACCTTCACCGGTCGGCTCGACCAGCTCCCACCCATCGGCGAAGCCCGGGCACTGGTCCTCGCCGACTTCGCCGAGGCCGAGGGACTGCGCCTCGAGGAGTCCATGGCCTACGCCGACTCGGCGAGCGACCTCCCGATGCTGGAGGCGGTCGGCTTCCCGGTTGCGGTCAACCCGGAGGGCAAGCTGGCGGCGATCGCCCGCCGGCGTGGGTGGCTCGTCGAGACCTGGCAGAAGGCCCCCGGGGACGCTCCACCGCTGCTGCCCCTCGGGCCCGTCGACCGGCGCGGCACGGCCCGTGGCGGACCAAGCAGCGCGGCCGCGCTCGCAGGCCAGTCCCTGCGGCTCGCGGGGAGTGGGCGCCGATGAAGGCGCTGGTGCTCGAGCGGAACCTGCCGCGTCTCGCCGCCTCCCGGGTGGCCTCGCTGCTCGGCTCCGGACGTGGGGCGGGGATCGGCCCGATCCAGCTCCTCGACGCCGAGGCCCCCAAGCGCCCGGGCGAGGAGTGGTTCCCCCTCCGACCCCTGCTGTCCGGCATCTGTGGCTCTGACCTCGCCACGCTCGACGGCCGGGCCTCCCGGTACTTCGAGGACCTGGTCAGCTTCCCGTTCGTGCCCGGCCACGAGGTGACCGGGGTGCTCGACGACGGTGGCGTGGACCACGCCGGGCGTGCCCTCGCACCGGGGACCCGGGCCGTCGTCGAACCGGTTCTCGGGTGCGCTCCACGCGGCATCGACCCGCTCTGTCCGCATTGCCGGACCGGCCACACCGGGCTCTGCGGCAACGTGACCTTCGGCGCGCTCTCCGCCGGACTCCAGACCGGGTTCTGCACCGACACCGGCGGGGGCTGGTCCACGGCCCCGCTCATGGCCCACGCATCGCAACTCCACGCGGTGCCCGAGGAGTTCAGCGACGAGGACGCGGTGATGGTCGAGCCGACCGCCTGCGCGGTCCACACCGCGCGTTCGGCCGGGGTTCGTGATGGCGACGTCGTGGCGATCATCGGCGCCGGCACGCTCGGGTTGGCCACACTGGCCGCCCTGGACCACCTGGTCCGACCCGAGGCCACGTGCACGGTGATGGTCGGGGCCAAGCACCCTCGCCAGCAGGAGCTGGCCGAGATCCTCGGGGCCGACCAGGTCGTGCCCTCCGACCAGCTGGCCCGGGCCGTGCGCCGGCGGACCGGCTCGCTTGTGGTCGCAGGCCGGCTCGTCGAGGGTGCCGACGTGGTCTTCGACTGCGTGGGCAGCGCGGCCTCGATCGCCGAGGCGATGGCCATGGCCCGCCCGCAGGGTCGGGTGGTGCTGGTCGGCATGCCGGGCAGGGTCTCGATCGACCTGGCCCCGCTCTGGCACCGGGAGCTCGTCCTGGTGGGTGCCTACACCTACGGGACAGAAGTCGGTCACGGCAGGGTCGGCGATCCCGCCGCAGACGCTCCGCCGCGACGCAGCTTCGAGGTGGCCATCGACCTTGTCGCGACCGGCTCACTCGGTCAGTTGGTCAGCGCCACCTACCCGCTCGAACGCTATGCCGAGGCACTCGCCCACGCAGGTGCCGCCGGGCGGCGCGGCGCGGTCAAGGTCGCGTTCGATCTCCGCACCCGGCGGGGAGGTGCCCGATGAGCCCGCGGCCCGGGTTCGTGCTCGACGTCGACCGGTCGACCCCCCCGACTCTCTTCTGGCGCGGGGAGGGCTTCCACCTCGAACGGCTTCCCGAGGGAAGCCGCGTGGTCTATGCGCCCGAGCCGATCGACCCCCTCGCCGACCCAGTCGGCGCCATCCGCCACGCCCTCACCCATCCGCTCGGCGACCGGGATCCGCTGCCGGCACTGCTGCGGCCCGGGATGCGCCTCACCATCGCCTTCGACGATCTCTCCCTTCCGCTCCCCCCGATGGAACGGCCCGACATCCGCCAGATGGTCATCGAGCAGGTGCTCGACATGGCCGCTGTGGCCGGTATCGACGACGTCGAGCTCATCGTGGCCCTCGCGCTGCACAGGCGGATGACCGAGGCCGAGTTGCGCCACGCGCTCGGCGACCGGATCTACGAGGCATTCGCCCCGAACGGACTCCTCACCCAGCACGACGCCGAGGACCCGACGCAACTCGTCCACCTCGGGCTCACCGATCAGGGGGAAGACGTCGAGATCAACAAGCGTGCTGCCGAGAGTGACCTGCTGGTCTACGTGAACATCAACCTGGTGGCGATGGACGGCGGCCACAAGAGCGTGGCCACCGGGCTCGCGAGCTACAAGAGCCTCCGCCACCACCACAACCCCGAGACCATGCAGCGGAGCCGTTCGTTCATGGACCAGCACCGCTCCGAGCTGCACTCGTCCAACTGGAGGATGGGCCGGCTCATCGCCGCATCAGGGGTGACCGTCTTCCAGATCGAGACGACCCTCAACAACGACACCTTCCCCGAGGGCTTCCGCTTCCTCCAGAAGCGCGAGTGGGAGTGGAAGGCGAGGGACCGTGCCGGCTACCTGGCCTCCTCGAAGGCGCTCGAGCGCATCCCGGCCCGCTACGCGTGCCAGCTCTTCCACTCGGTGCGCGCGCCCACCGGATGACCTCGGTGCAGGCCGGTGAGGTCGAGGCCGTGCACACCCTCTCGACCGAGAACGTCTGGAAGCAGCAGGGCGTGGTGGTCGAGGGCCAGACCGACATCCTGACCATGGGGCTGCCCTACATCAGCCCCTACAACGTCAACTCGATCCTCAACCCGATCCTCGTCGCCTGCCTCGGGCTCGGTTATTTCTTCAACCTCTACCGCGGCAAGCCCCTGGTCCGCGAGGGAGGGGTGCTCATCATGAGCCATCCCACCCCGTGGGAGTTCAACCCGGTCCACCATCCGAGCTACATCGACTTCTTCGAGCAGGTCCTCAGCGAGACGACCGACCCGATCGAGGTGGCCGCCCGCTACGAGGAGTCCTTCGCCACCGATCCGTGGTACATCCACCTCTACCGCACCGGGCACGCCTACCACGGGGTCCACCCGTTCTACATGTGGTACTGGTGCGCGCACGCCCTCCAGCACCTCGGTGCGGTGATCATCGTGGGCGGCAACGCGGAGGCCGTCCACCGGCTCGGCTTCCGGTCGGCATCGACCCTCGCCGACGCGCTCGAGATGGCCCGCGACACGGTCGGCAACGCACCCACCCTCACCCACCTGCACGCCCCCCCCATCCTCATGGCAGACGTCCAGTGAGTCCCGCACCGCCGAGCGCACGCTCGCTCCGGGCGTCCCGCGCGGTGCGCACCGACGCCGGCCTCGGTGCCGGCCGCTCGGCCGGGCGCGGTGGCCCGGTCCCCACTCCAGCCCGCCTGTTGGCCGCGGTCGGCCGGAGCCGGTTCCCGCTGGCCGCGCCCACCTGGCCCGGGTCGGTACCCCGTCCGGTCCCGACCCCAGAGCTCGGGGTCCACTACGACACGGCATGGTCGCGCCGCTACCCGGTGCGCCTGGCCCGGGCGATGGTCCTCGACAACCTGACCCGGCCGCTCGCCCGGGCTGTCGCCGCTCCCCTCGTGAGGGGCGCGGACGGACTGGTCGGTCTCGAGCCACCGGTCCTCTTCGCCGCCAACCACGTGAGCCACGTCGACGCCCCCCTGCTCCTCGCCTGTTTGCCCCTGCGCTTCCGGCACCACACGGTTGTGGCCGCGGCGGCCGACTACTTCTTCGACCGCAGATGGAAGGCCGACACCTTCTCCTTCCTGCTCGGTGCCATCCCCATCGAGCGCACCAAGGTCAACAGGCGTTCGGCGGACCTAGCCGCGGAGCTGCTTGACGAGGAGTGGAACCTGATCATCTTCCCCGAGGGCGGGCGATCCCAGGACGGATGGGCCCAGCACTTCCACCCCGGTGCCGCCTATCTTTCGTCGCGCACCGGGCGCCCCGTGGTCCCGGTCCACCTCGACGGCACCCGCCACATCCTGCCCAAGGGGCGGGCCGCGCTCCGTCGCACCCGCACGACGGTGACCTTCGGGACTCCCCTCTGGCCCGACGCCGACCCGGACACCCGCGCGTTCGCGTCCCGCATCGAGGCCGCGGTGGCCACCCTCGCCGCCGAGACCCACACCGACTGGTGGACGGCGCGCCGACTGGCAGCCCGTGGTGCCACTCCCCCGCTCCAGGGACCCGAGGTCTCGACCTGGCGGCGGTCGTGGGCGCTGTCACCGGCGCCCGCCAGGCGCGACACGGACGCCCAGACCGGATCGGACTGGCCCCGGCGCGCGACACGTGGGTGAGCTGCAGGTCCACTCAGCGGCGGGCGGCGCCGAGCCGGGCGGCGAGATGCGACCACGGGCTCCCGGCCCGCAGCCCGTCGACCGCCTCCAGTCGCTCGGCACGGAGGGCCAGCTCCTCGTAGTCGTCGAGGGGCTCGAGATCGGCCGCCGCATCCGAGGATGGCTGGGACCCGGATCCTGTGACGGCCCAGCCGAGCAGCAGGTCGGCGAGGGCGGTGTTGCGGGCGAGGAGCGGCCCGTGCAGGTAGGTGCCGAGGACGCGGTCCGACCAGGCGCCTTCGGTCCCGTCCCCGCCGCCGTTGCCCACGCCCCGCTCGACCCGGGCCAGGGGTCGGGCCCGCGGGCCGACGGTGGTCACCCCCCCGTGGTTCTCGAACCCGGTCAGTCGGGGCAGCGGAGCGCGGGCCGGCCGCGGCGCGTCGGGCAGCGGACTGGCGACGAGCTCGCCGACCGCACGGCGGCCACGGCCCTTGCGGGTGGTCACGTCGAGGAGCCCGAGGCCGTCGTGGGGATGATCGTCGCGGTCGGGAAAGGAGCGCCCGAGCAACTGGAACCCGGCGCACACGCCGAGGACCACCGCGCCCGCCGCCGCGGCCCGACCGAGCGTCCCGTCCTCGAGCAGGGTGGTCGCGGCCCGCACCTGCGGTCCGTCCTCCCCCCCACCGATCGTGTAGAGGTCGGCCATCGGTAACGGTCGCACCGAGAGTGCCTGGACGAGGTCGACGTCCCATCCCCGCCATGCCGCTCGGCGGGCCAGCACCAGCCCGTTGCCGCCGTCCCCATAGGTGCCGAGGAGGTCGGGATAGACCACGGCGACGGTGAGCGCGCGCCCGACCCTGCCGGTCACAGCGCGCGCCGGATGTCTGCGAAGGCGGTGTAGTTCCCCAGGAACTCGACCGTGACCGCCCCGTTCGCGGCGAGCGCGCGGTCGACCGCCTCGATGGGGCTGGCGACCACCTCATGGGCGACCTCGGCGTAGCGGAGGCGCACCGCGAGGTCCAGTCGCCGGTCGCCGGTCGCCACCACCGCTCGCCCGGCCAGGCGCTCGAAGGGGACGTCCCACAGCCAGCTCGGATCGAGCCCGTCTGCGACGCGGGCGTTGACCGACAGCACGAGCGGCGCCGTGGTGTCTCCGCTCTCCTCGAGGAGGTCGAAGATCGCCGTCCACCCGGCCGGGTTCTTCGCCAGCAGGAGGCGGACCGAGTTCCCACGCCGGTGGACCGTCGAGAACCGGCCCGCCACCTCGGTGACGGACGAGAGCTGGGCCAGGACGTCGTCCAGCGTCCGCGCCGTCCCCTTCCCCCCGGCACCCTCCAGCAGCAGGAGCGCGGCGACCGCCACCATCGCCGCGTTGGCCCGGTTGAAGCGCCCGGGCAGTCCCATGCGCAGCCGGTGGCGCGAGGCGTCCGCCAACACGAGGTCCTCGCCGTCGAGCCAAGCGTCGGGTACCGGCCGGGCGAAGTCGCACCGTTCGCAGCTCCACCGCCCGTCCGCGGGGAAGGCGATCCGACCCCCACAGGACGGGCACCCGACCGCGTCGTCGTGCCACACCTGGCCGGCCCCGACCCAGCGGACTTCCGGAGCGGCGAACGCCGCCCACGCCACCATCGGATCGTCGGCGTTGGCCACCACCGACACGTGCTCCCCGGTCTCCGGTGCCGGGAGGGACGCGAGAGCGGTGCGCCACCGGTCGACCAGCATCCGGACCTCGGCGATGCGGTCGAGCTGGTCGCGGGAGAGGTTGAGGAGGACGATGACCCTCGGTCGGGCCGCCTCGATCAGCTGGCCGAGATAGCCCTCGTCGACCTCGAGCACCGCCACCGGCGCATCAGGGGACGCGACCAGCGCGGCCACGTGCCCGGCCGGCATGTTGGCGCCGGTGTCGTTGCTCGCCACCCCGGCGGGTCCGGCGACCGCGGCCGCGAGCAGGGTGGTCGTGGTGGTCTTGCCATTGGTGCCGCTGACCAACGCGATCGTCCGTTCACCGGCCAGCGCGCCGAGCAACGCCGGATCGACCAGGAGGCCGGCGCGTCCGCCGACGACGGTCCCGCTCCCGCGACCGAGAGCCCGGGACAACCGGTTTGTCGCGGTGACCGCGGCCATCGCGAGCGTCGTGCGCGAGAGCCGGCGCCGGGTGGTCGGGTCGGGTCCACTACGCGCGTTCACGCCGACGGTCGCGTGCGGATCAGTTCCTCTTCTGTCGGGGTCCGGGCGGTCCGGGCCTCCGGCGGCAGCAGGTCGACGATGGCGGCCAGGAGCGTCTCGGTGTCTGCGACCGGATCGTCGAGACCGAGGGCGACCGGTGGACCCACCGTGACGGTGACCCTGCGGGGATGCTGGAGGGAAACCACGTTGGGGCCCTTGGAGGATCGCGGCCAGACCGTCTCGGTCCCCCAGAGGGCGATCGGGATCACCGGTGCGCCTGTCTCGGCGGCCAGCCGGGCCGCGCCGGCGTGGCCGTGCAGCATCGGATCGAAGAAGGCCTCACCCCTCGGGATGGTCCCCTGGGGGAGCACGAGCACCACCTCTCCCGCCCGGAGCGCGGCGGCAGCCTGTCGCATCGGGTCGCCCGAGCGGCTCCCGCGGTCGACCGGAATGCCACCCAGTGCGCGGGCCAGGTGCCCGACCACTGGCGCATCGAAGAGCTCCTGTTTGCCCATGAAGCGGACCGGGCGGCCGAGCCGGGCGGCGACCAGGGCGAGGGCAGCGACGTCGAAGTAGCTCCGGTGGTTGGAGACGAGCAGCACCGGACCATGTGCGGGGATGTGCTCGACACCGCTCAGGGTGAAGCGCGGATAGGGGAACGCCTCGGGCCGGACGAAGGGGCGCAACAGGTGATAGGGCTCGAGCCCGACCACCGATGGCACCCCCGGTGCGCGGTCCCAGTGCTCGAGGGGCCATCTTCGGGCGATGGCCACTGCAGCCAACCTCGGATCGGCGTTGAGCGGGTGCGGGTGGCCGACCGCTGCGAGGAGCGGCACGTCGAAGACACTGTCCGAATAGGCGTGCGCCCTGTCCATGTCCACGTCGTGCCGGTCCGCCCACTCGCGCACCGCGGCCCGCTTGCCCACGCCCCAGACGAACCGGCCGTCCAGACGGCCCGTGTAGCGACCGTCGGTCACCGCGTAGCGGGTGGCCAAGAGGTCGTCGAATCCGAGCGCCTCGGAGAGGGCCGAAACGAGGTCGTAGGGGGAGGTCGTGGCCAGGACCAGGAGCCTGCCGTCTGCACGGTGGCCGGCGAGCACCTCGAGCGCCCAGGGCTGGACCAGGTCGATCAGGGACTCGACGGCTGCCTTGCCGGCGCGGCGCACCGCCTCGGCCGAACGGCCGCGCATGACCTGAGCCGTGGCGCGGGCCAGGCCGATGAAGGGGACGGTCTCGCCGAAGCTGTTGTAGAAGCCGTAGAGAAGGCGTTCCCCTGGCAGGTGCCGTCCGGGCGGGAGGACCCCCTCGGCAACCATCGCCTGGTGGAGGATCGGACCACTGGCCGACCGGATGAGGGTCCGGTCGAGATCGACGAAAACGGCGCCGCGGGCATCGGGCATCGCCTCACGCTACCGTCGGCGCTCTGGACGAGCAGGCCTCGGCCGTGGATGGTCCGGCCCATGTCCCGCCCCTGCGACCTGCCCCGGGCGATCGGACACCACGCCCCCTGACGCGGCAAAGGGACCACCAGGGGGGGAGGCGGTCCCTTTGCTCTGACACAACAAGGAAAGGAGGGGGATTCCTTTGTTCCTGTGGTCGTAGGGACACTGTATAACAACCGCGAGCAATCAGTCAACAAGTCAAGATCGATATCTGATATCGTTTTAAGTGATGGAGCTCAGGCACCTCCAGGCGCTGACCGCGATCAGCGACCACGGAACCTTCTCGGCCGCGGCATCCCATCTGGGCACGGTCCAGTCGAACGTTTCCGCCCATGTGGCTCGCCTCGAACGCGAGCTCGGTGCGCCGATGATCGACCGATCCGACGGCCAGCTCACCGAGGAGGGGACGGTGGTGGTGGCGCGGGCCAGACGGATCCTCGCGGAGCTCGACGCGCTGGTCTCCGACGTCGCCGCCTGCAAGGACGAGGTCACCGGTACGGTCCGGGTGGGCATGATCGGCACCACTGCCCGGTGGCTGGTGCCTGGCGTCATGGACGCGGTGGGCCGGCGACACCCCAAGCTGCGCCTCGTGGTCGTGGACGGCAACACGACCAGCCTCGAGCCTCAGCTGGCATCGGGACAGCTGGACCTCGCGGTGCTCAACCTGCCCCTCGCCGGGCGGGACCTGGTCGGCCGCCTCCTCTTCGAGGAAGACCTCATGCTGGTGGTGCCAAAGGGTCACCCGATGGCCGACCCCGCGCGTCACCTCACCCTCGGAGACCTCGCCGAGCTGGAGCTCCTGCTCCCGCTCCCCGGCACCGCCTTCCGGGACGAGCTCGACAGAGTCACCCGACCGCTCGGGATCAGCCTCTTGGCCGCCGCAGAGTTCGATGGGCTCCGCCTCATCGCGGCGCTCACCTTCGAGGGCTACGGACCGGCCATCCTCCCGGCCACCGCCATCCCGGGGGTCCTTCGGGACCGGTTCCGCCCGGTCGCGGTCGAGGGGCTCCCCCGCCGGCGGGTCGGCGTGGCCCAGCGCAGCCGTGGCCTGCCCTCTGCGCCGACCCGGGCGCTCATCGAGCTGCTCACGGCGGTGGTGGCGGCCCCGGAGGGCCGGCCCGACGGGCTGCACATTCCCGATTGAACTGCCCTTCGATCGAGCGCCGGGTGGAAAGCCCGATCAGCGTCAGTCGGCGGTGGCCACCGCGACCAGGGTGTCGAGGGCGAGGCGCGGGGGGAGCACGCGGCGGGCGGTTGCCGAGGCCGCCTTGCGCAGGGTGCTCGGGCTCGTGTGCCCGGTGAAGAAGATCTCGGTGTTGGTGAACCCATTGGCCGCGAGCACCTGGCGCAGGGTGTCCTCGCAGTACCAGCAGGTGTGCTGCGGATGGACCTGGCCGTGGCCGCCGAAGCGGTACACGAACCCGCCGATGTAGAAGACGTTGGGGGTGGTGAGGACCAGCCGGCCCCCTTGGCCCAGGTGTCGGCGCACGCTGGCGAGGAAGCCGTGCACGTCGTCGAGATGTTCGATGAGCTCCCCTGCGAACACCACGTCGAATGTGCGGCCGAGCGCGAAGTCCTGCGCATTGGCCAGCTGCACGTCATGCCCCTCGGCCAGCAGTGTCTCGATGGTGCCGGCGTCGATGTCGATGCCGACGGCCTCGGAGGCCGCCTGCTCGACGAGCCCGTGCACCCAGTCGGGACGGCCGTAGCGCGACGCGCACCCGACGTCGAGGACCGACTTCCCCTCGAGCATCTGGCGCACCACCTCGAAGCGGTCGGCGAGCGTCCCGTCCCCCCACGACCCCTCACCCCAGGTGGGCTGCAGGAAGTGCCCGGTCGCTGCCCCGTCGGAGCGCACCAGCTCGGGCGCCACCCTCGATCGATTTCCCGTGGATCCAGCTGCCATCTGCCGTCTGTCCCCGTCCCTGTGCCGTCCGGACAACGGCCGTCCCTGCGAGCCGGAGGCGCCGGCCAGCCGGAGGGTCCACGTTACCATCGGGCCTTCGAACGGGCGGTGCCGGAAACGAGCGCCGGCGTTCGGTGCTCCGCCACACCACGATCGGCGCTCAGTTCGCTGCCGGGTCCTCCGGATAGCCTGCGACCAGCCCGAGCGCGCCACCCTGGCGTCGGAGCACCCGACGCCAGAGCCCTTCCGGGTCGGCCGAGATCGGGTCGCGGGCCTCCGCCGGCACGACGTACCACGACCCCTCGACGATCTCTGCTTCGAGCTGGCCGGTCTCCCATCCGGCATAGCCCGAGAAGAGACGCGCGCCGACGATCGACGGAGCGACTCCGGACGGGTCGGCTGCCAGATCGACGGTTCCGACCGGACGCTCTGCATCGACGAGCAGCCGCCATCCCGTCGGGCGCCCCACTGCCCCGGGGACCCCGTCGGCCCTCGACGCCAGGCGGACCAACCCGATGAGCGCGTTTCGGGCGACCGGGCCTCCGGTGAATAGCTCGGCCGGCGGCGTGGCCAGCGCATGCCACCGGGGCATGAGCTGTTCGACCGCGACCCCGCCGGGGCGGTCGATCACCACCCCGAGCGCGCCCTGCTCACCGTGATCGAGCATCAGGATCACCCGCCGCGAGAAATTCGGGTCCTCGACGGCCGGCGTGGCCACCAGGAGGTAGCCCCCCAGGGTGGCCGGCGCGCGCGCACCGCCGTAGGGGTCGAAGGAACTGAACGGCTCGATCGGCACGACACGATGATGACCCACGGCGGGCGCTGAGTGGCGCGTGGCGGCCCGGTCGGTGAGGCTGGGCCCATGGCACTCGTCTCGATCACCACGGTGAAGCCCCATGTGCGCCAGGTCACCCTCGACCACCCGGCACGCCTCAATTCGATGTCCTTCGCGCTGGTGGCGGACCTCTACGCCGCCCTCGACACGGTGGCGGCGGACAACGACTGTCGAGTGGTCGTACTGACCGGGGCCGGCCGCGCCTTCTGCTCCGGGCTCGAGCTCGAGCACGCGGGGAGTCCCCCGGGGACGGAGGACCTCGGCCGCCACCGGATGGGGATGCGTGCGATGGAGTTCATGGGTGGCATCGTCCCGGCGATGCGGGCGATCCCGCAACCGATCGTCGCGGCCATCAATGGCCCGGCGTACGGGGGCGGGATGTGCCTCACCCTCGGGGCCGACATCCGCCTGGCCGGCCACAGCGCGGTGTTCTGCGGCGCCGGCATCACCAACGGTCTGAGTGGCTGCGAGCTCGGGGTGAGCTGGCTGCTCCCACGAGCGGTCGGCACGTCGCACGCCAATCAGATCCTGTTGACCGGCCGGAAGGTCGACGCGGAGGAGGCCGGACGGATCGGCCTGGTCTCCGAAGTCCTCCCGGACGACGAGGTCCTCGGCCGGGCCGCGACCATTGCCGAAGGCATGTGCGCGTTGAGCCCGTTCGGCGTTGCCCTGACCAAGGACACCCTCTGGGCCGCGTTGGAGGTCGGTAGCCTCCAGACAGCGGTGGACCTCGAGAACCGCACGCAGCTGCTGGCCGGCCATACCGGGAACCTGACCGAAGCGACCGCCGCCTTCAAGGAGAAGCGGTCGCCGGTCTACACGGAGTAGCCGGCCGTGGCCAAGGCCCGGCGGGGACGCCGGCGAGACCGTGCACCCGACCGCGCCGACAGTGGGGGCAGACCGCGCGAGCACTGGCGGGAGGACGGGTCGCCGAAGACCCGGTACGCCTCACGCGACGACGCCAACCGGTCGGCGCTGCAGCGCCGGCTCGAGGACGGAGCCGATCTCGACCCCTACACCTGCTCCATCTGCGGCGCCTGGCACCTCGGCAGACGGCGGGACTGACCCGGGTCGGCCAGGCGGACAACTGTACCGTCCAGACGGTATAGTCAAAGGATGCCATCGACCGCTGCCGCACCACCGCGCCGGCCGACTCGACGGGAGCACCGCCGGGACGGCGCTGACACCAAGCACCGGATCCTGACCGCCGCAGAGGAGGTCGTCCTGCGTGACGGCGTCGCCCACCTCACACTCGATGCGGCCGCGGCCCAGGCCGGCCTCAGCAAGGGTGGCGTGCTCTATCACTTCCCCTCTCGTGACGCCCTGGTCGCCGGCATGGTGGACAAGATCATCGGCGAATTCGAGACGGACATCGCCCGTCACCTCCCGGTCGAGGGGTCGCCCGAATCGGACGCCCCCGGCTCGTTCACCCGCGCCTATGTGCGGGCGACCGTCGAGCCGGGCGACCCGGATGCCCCGGGCGCAAGCCGGCAGGACCGGCTCGGAGCCGCGTTGATCGCGGCGGCCGCGGCCGAACCCGAGCTCCTCGTCCCCCTCCAGGAAGCAGCCGGGCGCTGGCAGGCCCGCTTGGCCGACGACGGACTCGACCCGGTGCTGGCCACCGTCCTGCGACTCGCCTGTGACGGGCTCTGGATGTGCGACCTCTTCGGGATCGCCCCACCGTCCGGCACCCGGCGCGAGGCGGTCGGCGCAGCACTCCTGCGGATGGCCGAGAACCGGCCATGATGCAGGCGGACCGCGCGACCCCGGTCGCGCCTGTCGACGGGTCGGTCCGGCTCATCCGGACCCTGACCGCGACCGTCTTCCTCCAGTGGCTGGGCGCCACCGCCATCGTGCCCATGCTGCCCGTCTACATCCGGCGCCTCGGAGGCTCCGACCTCCTGGCCGGTCTGGTCATGGCCTCGTTCTTCGCCGCCGGTGTCCTCTTCCAGTATCCGAGTGGCAGGGTCGCCGACCGGATCGGACGCCGCCCCGTGCTCGTCGGCGGCCTGGTCATCTACGGCATCGCCAGCCTGTCCTTCCTCGCCCCCATCGCGCCGTCCACGGCCATTCTGCTCCGGGGTCTCCAGGGCCTCGGCGCAGGAGCGGCAGCGGTGGCCTCCCTCGCGATGATCTCGGGGGCTGTCGCCGTCGAGCGCAGGGGACGGGCCTTCGCCTCGATCTACGCCGGAGAGCTCGCCGGCATGGCCGTCGGCCCGCTCATCGGGAGCATCGTCGGGGTGGACCACATGTGGGCGATGTTCCTCGCCTCGGGGATCGTCGCCTTCCTCGCCTGCATCCCCGCGCTGCGGATCACCGAACCGTCGGCGGTCGGCCCGACGCGGTCTGCCCGGAGAGCCGCCCGCACCCCGATCGCCCCGATCGCGTGGCGCCGGCCGATGACCGGTGCGCTCATCGCTGCCCTCGCCCTCGGCCTCACCACCGGGGTCTACGACATCTGCTGGACGTTGCTCCTCGTGGCGCGCGGCGCGTCCGGGTGGCAGATCGGGATCTCCTGGACGATGTTCGCGGTCCCGTTCGTGCTCCTCGCCAAACCGAGCGGTTGGCTGGCCGACCACATGGACCGGCGTGCCCTGGTGCTCGGTGGCCTCGGTCTGGCCGCCTGCTTCTGCGCCTCGTACCCGTTCATCCGAAGCGTGCCAGCGCTCATCACGCTCGGCGCAATCGAGGCGTTCGGGTTCGCCGCGGCCATGCCCGCGATGCAGTCGTTGCTCACCCAGGGCTCGGCGGAATCGGAGGTCGGACGCGTCCAGGGGATCTTCGCGACCGTCCAGACGGCGTGCACCGCAGTGGCCGCGGCGTGCGCCGGTGCTGCCTTCGCCTACGCGACCTGGCTCCCGTTCGTCACGGTGGCGTCGATCACGGTCGCCGCCCTCACAGCGGCCGGCCTGGTGTGGCACCCGGTGGAGGGGCGCGTCCACCACCGGCCGCCCGTCCTCTCCGTCAGCGGGCCGTCCGCATCCGTCGCGTCCGCATCCGTCGCGGCCGCACCCGCGACGCGAGCGGCCGTCCTCGATCAGGCCGCAGGGGTGACCGGAGCAATCGCGGACGTGCAGTAGGCACACCGGGTCGCCGCCTCGGGCACCGTGGACAGGCACTCCGGGCACTCCCGGGACGGGTCCTCCTGCGGTGACCGACCCAGCCGCCTCATGAGGTGGTTGACCGGCTTGATCACCAGGAAGAAGAGCACGGCGGCCACGATGACGAAATTGAGCAGGGCGGTGAGCACGTCGCCGTAGAGGATCTTCGATCCGTGGATGGTCACGCTCAGGGAGTTGAACTGGGTGGCGCCGCCGAAGACGGCCTTGATCAACGGCGTGACGACGTCACGGGTCAGGGCGGTGACCACCCCGGTGAACGCGGCGCCGACGACCACGGCGACGGCCAGGTCGAGCAGATTCCCCCGCAGCAGGAACTCCTTGAACTCTTTGATCATTGCGTGACTCCCGTGTCGGACCGGTAGGAGACCCTCGCGGCGGACCGCCCCGGAGTGGGACTCTACGGGGACGACCGCCCGCGCCGCTCGGGGAGGCCGGCGTGGATCGACGCCAGCCAACGACCGGTCGCCTGGACCTGGCACACAGCCGACGCTGCCCGCAGGAGCCAGTCGATGACCTCGCGGTTGTCGGCGGTCACCGGGACCGTCGCCACCAGCCCCCGCCGCGGGTGGTCCTGGGTGACCCGCCACCCCTCGGGGACCGGCAGGCCGAGATCGCGGAGGCGCCAGGCGACCCTCGGTCCAGAGGCATGGTGGAGCCCGACCGTGGTGGGCCTGGCCGAACCGACCCCCTGGGCGCGTCCGGGCATCCAGGTCACCACCGGAACCTGGTGGGTGGAGCCCCCGAGGAAGGCGAAGGGACCCGGCAACGCCGGCTCGTGCTCCTCGTCGATGACCGGCTCGACGTTGATCCAGCCGGTGCCACCCGCCTCGACCTGGGCCATCTGGCCGAGCAACTCGGGATCGTCGTGGGCGATGAACCCGAGCTCGACCGGACGGGACCGGCTCATGTCTGGAGGTCGAGGACCGCCGCGGCAAGGGCCTCGAGCTCCGACCGCCGCGATCCTTCGACCGCCAGCGGCCGCACGACGAACTTGGAGAACCCGACCTCGAGGAAGGCCTCGAGCATGGCCCGCAGCGCGCCGAGCCCGGACGGGACCACCTGCGCCGGATCGACCCCTCTGCGGGAGCGACCCAACGCGGCGAGCATCGCCGGGTCGAGTGGACTCGCCGCGTAGGCGAGGGAGACACCGAAGTGCTCCGGGCTGATCTCCCGCCCGGCGCGTGCGGCAGCCTCGTCGATGACCACCCGCGCTGCAGCCACCTCTGCCGGGGTGCAGGCCGACGGCAGCCACCCGTCGGCATACCGTCCGCACCGTTCGAGGGCGGCCGGGACCATGCCACCGGTCCAGAACTCGAAGGGCTCCTGGAGCGGGAGCGGCTGGAGCGTCACCCCCTCGAGGTCGGCCACCGCGCCGTGGTGATCCACCACCTCGCCGGCCCACAGCCGTCGCAGTACGGGGAAGGCCTCGTCCATCCAGGGCCCCTTCGCGGGCCCCGGCACCCCGACCGCTCCGACTTCGGGGCCGCGGGGAAGACCCGGAACGAACGTGACGAGGAGCCGTCCGCCCGAGAGCCGGTCGAGGGTGGCGAGCTGCCCTGCCAGCCGGACCAGGTTCCGGCCCGGCAGCAGCATGGTCGTCCCCAGCTTGAGGTGTGGGTTGTGGGCCGCAGCGAATGCCAGGGCAA
This sequence comes from uncultured Acidimicrobiaceae bacterium, assembly GCA_963701325.1. Taxonomy (GTDB): domain Bacteria; phylum Actinomycetota; class Acidimicrobiia; order Acidimicrobiales; family RAAP-2; genus Bog-756. The sequence goes on along the minus strand of OY969604.1, from coordinate 3,940,498 downwards.
CCAGCGGGTCGACCGTCGGCGCGGTGAGCACCTCGGGGAGCCAGATCGAGTCGAAGCCGAGTTCGTCGAGATCGTCGACCAGACCGGCGAGCCCGGCGGAATCGTCGCCGGGGTCGACCCCGAGGCCGACCCCGATCCGGACCTTCATCCTCCCTCCAGGGCCGGGCCGTCGAACCGGTCGATCGTGGCGAACTGCTCGACCCGCGCTCTGCGGAGCCGGGTGGGCTGGTGCACGGGGTGGCCGAGGGCGAGGACGCCACAGAGGGCGTGGGTGTCAGGCACCCCGAGGAGCTCCAAGACGGTGGATTCCTCGCGCACCACCATGGTGGTCATGACGCCAGCAAGCCCATCCGCCCGCGCAGCCAGCAGGATGCTCCAGGCGAAGGGGTAGATCGACGCCCCGCCGACCAGCGTGTAGTGACCGGCATCCCGGTCCACGGTGGCCAGCCGGCTGAGGTCGGCCAGGAGCACCAGCATCGCGGGTACCTCGTCGAAGTGCTCGGCAAACCCGCCCGGACCCGAGGCGGCCGTCTCGGCGATCGCCGCCGCGCCCTCGATCGCGGTGCGCTCGCGCCGGCGGTCGGTGACGACCGCCCAGGGGATCAACCCGGCGCCGACCTGGGCCAGGTACTCGTACCACCCGGGCAGGTAGCTGTCGCGCAGCGAGCGACGGAGCGCGGGGTCGCGCACCACCACTACGCGCCAGGCCTGCCTGTTGCCCCCGTTGGGCGCGAACCGGGCCGTTTCCAGGATCCGGTAGAGCGTGGCGTCGTCGACCGGTGCCTCGGTGAACTCGCGGACAGCACCGGTGGTCCGGAGGGCGTCGGTCAGCTCCATGTGGCCCCCTGCCGGGTCAGAGCGCCGCGAGGACAGCGTCAGCCGCGCTCACGGTGAGTCCCGGGCCCGGCTCGACGTAGAGCGCGGTCACCACACCCTCCTCGATGACCATCGCGTAGCGCTGGGACCGGGTGCCGAGCCCGAAGGCGCTGCCGTCCATCTCCAACCCGACCGCGGCGGTGAACGCTCCGTTGCCGTCGGCCAACAGCAACACGGTGTCGCCGACCTTCTGGGCCTCGCCCCAGGCGCCCATCACGAACGGGTCGTTGACCGAGATGCAGGCCACGGTCGTGACGCCCTTGCCGGTCAGCTCCTCGTGGCGAAGCACGTAGCTGGGCAGGTGGTAGTCCGAACAGGTCGGGGTGAAGGCGCCGGGCACCGCGAAGAGCACCACCGTGCCGGTGCCCAGCACCTCTCCGGTCTGCACGCGAATCGGACCGTTCGGGTCCGGGCGCATCACCTCGACATCCGGAATCCTGTCGCCGACGGCGATGGTCATGGGCGGTCTCCTTGCGATCGGACCCGGTGTCCGGGCGGGGTGTCCGTGCGCCTCGACAGGCGCCGCGTCCGCAGCATACGGTTCGCGGACCTCAGAGCGCCCACCCACGCGACGCGGGCTACCGCAGCGCGTCGACCTCGGGGAGCACCGCCGCCCCGAAGCGTTCGATTGCCGCCAGTTGCGCATCCCTGGTGTCCCCGGGCAGGGCCACCGTGACCCAGTGCACCCCGATCTCCGCGAGCTCCCGGATGGACGCGACCACCCGCTCCTCGTCGACCGGTGCCCCGCCCATCGAAAACCCGCCGGGGCTGAAGCAGACCGTCAGCGGCTCGGTGCGACCGACCGTCTGGGCGTGGACCCGGGCGTAGTCGAGGGATGCAGCCAGGTCCCCGACCGACTCGAGCACTGCGGTCCGGGTGCGTACGGCCAGGCGGGCAGGGTTCGGGAACGGGCACCACCCGTCCGCTCGCTCGACCGCACGGCGGATCGCCCGGCGACTGTTGCCCCCGATCCAGAGTGGCGGGCGGGGCAGCTGGCGGGGCCGGGGCAGCATCGTGTTCCCCGAGGCCTGGAAGCCCGACCCGTCGAACACGACGGACTCCCCGGACCACGCCGCATCGAGTGCCGCCAGGGCCTCGTCCATCCGGTCGTTACGGTCGGCGAAACCGGCCCCCAGCGCCTCGAACTCCGGTTTGAGGTACCCGGTCCCGAGGCCGACGATGGTGCGGCCGCCACTCAGCACGTCGAGTGTTGCGATCCCCTTGGCGGCGAGGAACGGATTGCGGTAGGGCAGGACGAACAGATGGGTGTGCAGCCCGATGACCGATGTGGCTGCGCCTGCGAACGCGAGGGTCACCAAGGGGTCGAGGGCGTGATGCCCCCCGTGCTCGAGCCAGGGGTCCGCGGGGAAGGGGTGATCGGTGACGAACACCGCTCCGAAGCCGGCCGCCTCCGCTGCGGCGGCCAGCTCGCCGACGGCCCCTGGAGAGAGGAACGCCTCCCCCAGGTCGACCCGGTGGGTGGGGAGTCCCAAGGAGACACGCATCTGGCGGACGCTACTCCCCGCCGACGTCAGGACCGGGCTGGCACCACTCGATCCAGCCGGTCCCGACCCGGCCATCACGCGCGGTGAGCCTGCACACCGCACGCGGGAACCGACTGACCCGGCCATCGGGCGCCTCGAGCAGCAGCGGACCGAAGGCCAGGGGCTCGATGGCCAGATCGAGCCCACCGGGGTCGACGCGGGCCCGAGCGCGTCGGGGCAGCCCGTGCTCCCCGAGGTCCTCGGTGACCGCCAGCCCTTCGACGGATGCCACCGCACCGCCGGGGTGCTGGAGATACCCGAAGGCCAATGGGTGTCCGGGGATGCGGATGTCCGCCGCGTGCACCCGTGTGCCGTCGTCGAGGCGGCCGGCGAGCCAGCACCAGCCGAAGGCCCACCAGTCGCGCACCCCCCAGGAATGGTCGCGCTGACCGTGGCCCTCGACGGTCAGCACCTCGTCGCCGACGGTCACCGTGCCCCCGACCAGGCAGGGCACCTCGTAGCGGGTCGTCAGGTCGTAGTGGTAGGGCACGCCGTCGGTCCGCCAGGTGAGGTCGAGCGAGAGGGTGGTGGGGATGCCGGGTTCTCCCCGGTAGACGGCTGCCGGGTCGGCCAGCACGGCCGCGGGGGCGCTCCCCTCGAGGCGCATCCGGACCAGCGGGGACTCGACCACGCCGTCGATGGCATATCCCTCGGCCCGCAGCAGCAGCCCGCTACCGCCAACGACCGGGAGGTCGTAGGCCACCGAGGTCACCAGGGGCCGGTCCGCGCCCACCACCATGGTCGTCCACCAGGTGACGCCGAGGTTGGGGTAGAGCCCGATCCGGACGTACCCGGCCACCGCCCCCTCGGCGGAGACGAAGTCGAGATAGTGGGACTCGTTCCAGAGCGGGTCGGCCTCCGGCTGATGGCGCCCCTCGTCAGTCGGGTCCACTGCATGGGGATCGATCTCGGGCATGGGTCCTCCTCGAAATTGTTGCGGTCGCGCCCTTCCATCATGGCAACGCCGGCGCTATCGTCGCGGAGCGCAACACACCGGGTCGTATGCCTCCTGGCGGAGTGCATGCTCTCCGGCTCGCGGCCAGCCGTTCCCACCCGTTTCCCGGGTGCCCCCGACCGACGTGCAATGACCAGGCGGTGCCGATGATCCGGAGTGCACGCAGAGTGGGGGCGGTCGTTGTCCTGGCGTCCGGGCTCGTCGCAAGTGTTCCGATCCTCGGTGGGGGCGTCGCTGGTGCGGGAGGGTACGGGCAGATCACCGTCTCGCCCGCCGCGCAACCGGCGTTCGCGATGGACGCGCCGGATCCCGACGTGGTCCTCGACGGCTCGACGTACTACGCCTTCACCACGGGTACCGACCTCGGGAACAGCCTCCAGGCGCTGGTCGACTCCCCGGCGACCGGGTGGGGGCCCTATACGACCACCGGCTACGGCTCCACCGCGCTTCCCTCTCCCCCGTCGTGGGAGTCGACGGGCACCCAGACCTCGCCTGGCGTCTTCTCCTGGGACGGCCGGTGGCTCATGTACTACGACGCCGCCACCTCCCCCCACCCCGGGGACAGCGGATCAGACTGCCTCTCGGTGGCCACGGCCGCCACCCTCACCCCAACGGACCCGGTCTTCGCCGACACGTCGACCGGGCCCCTGCTCTGCCAAGCGGCGCTGGGCGGAGCCATCGACCCGAGCCCGTTCGTCGACCAGGCGACCGGGCTCGCTTACCTCACCTGGAAGTCGAACGACGGCGGGTCGAGCCAGCCGGCCAGGCTCTGGTCGCAGCAACTCAGCCCTGACGGGCTCTCACTGGTCGGGGCACCCCACCTCCTGCTCACCCAGGACAGCGCGCAGTTCCCCTGGGAGACCACGGTCGAGGACCCGGACATGGTCCAGGTCGGGGCGACCTCCTTCCTCACCTTCTCGGCCGGGACGTGGAATTCGGCGAACTACGGAGAGGCGTTTGCCACCTGCGACGGGCCGGTCGGACCGTGCACCCAGACCGAGGCGCAACCCTTCCTGAGCTCGTACGGCTCGGTCTCCGGTCCGGGAGGTGGATCGTTCTTCCAGGATGCCAACGGCAACTGGTACCTCGGATACGCGGGATGGCCACGCGGGTGCACGAGCTATACCGGAGATGGCTGCGTGGGCGCGAGGCAGCTGTTCATCGCGCCGGCCACGTTCTCCCCAGCGTCCCTGGCCGCGCCGGTGGTCGACATGGCTGCCACACCGAACGGAAACGGCTACTGGCTGGCCGACGCCTCGGGCGCAGTGACCGTCCACGGCGCGGCCCACTTCTTCGGATCGATGGCCGGACATCCGCTCAACGCGCCGATCACCCACATCGTGACCACCCCGGACGGCGGGGGGTATTGGCTGGTGGCGGCTGACGGCGGCACATTCGCGTTCGGCGACGCCGGCTTCTACGGCTCGATGGGCGGCCGGAGACTCAACGCGCCGGTCGTGTCACTCGCGCCGGCCCCGGACGGACGCGGCTACTGGCTGGTCGCCGCCGACGGAGGCATCTTCGCCTTTGGCGACGCCGGGTTCCATGGCTCGATGGGCGGCCACCACCTCAATCGGCCGGTGGTCGGGATGGCCGCCGACGCCGCGACCGGCGGGTACTGGCTGGTGGCCGCGGACGGCGGGATCTTCGCCTTTGGCGCGCCGTTCTACGGCTCGACGGGGAACCTCACGCTCGCCGAGCCGGTCAATGGGATATCGGTCGGTCCCGGCGATGTTGGGTACCGGTTCGTCGCCTCTGATGGCGGGATCTTCGCGTTCGGAGGGGCCGCGTTCCATGGCTCGATGGGTGGGCACCCGCTCAACGCGCCGATCACAGGCATGGCCACCGACGCCGCCACCGGCGGGTACTGGCTGGTGGCCGCGGACGGCGGGATCTTCGCCTTTGGCGCGCCGTTCTACGGGGCCGACTGAGCGAACGCCCCGGGTCGCAGCCGGCGGTGCTCGATCAGTTGTGCTTCCAGGCGACCGTGAACGTGCCCCCGGACGAGGAGAGCGCAGACGGGGAGGCCTTCACCGTCCCACCCGACGTGACCATCGTGATCTCGTGTACCGAGAGGCCGGACCCGGAGATGGTGCTCCCGTCGATCAGACCGGACATGGCAATCGTGTGGAAGTCGGCTAGTGGGAGGATCGCACACGGCGTGGCCGCCGAGCAGGGTGCCTCCACGATCCACTCCCCGGAGGAATTCGAGTGGCGTCGTCGTGGCCGTCTGGACCGTGGTGAACACCCACCTCCGTGTCGGGTCGGAGACACTCAGCGTGTACGTGGATCCAGTGCGGGACACATGGGTGGCGATGACGTCTCCGGGGAACACCGGATAGAGCATCTTCGAGATGTAGACGACGTTCTGCGGGTACATCTCGTACCAGGCGTAGTAGTTCGGCGTTCCTGTCGACTTCCCGGCCATCCTGGTGCAGTCGGAGTCCGTACCGATCTGCTGGACCGTCGGGTCGTTCGACGAGTACCCGTCGATACCCACCCAGAACGCAGCCTGCTGCACCTGATTGACCGGGCAGGTCACCGCAGGCTGCCTCCAACTCCCCGAGACGCTCTTCAGGTTGGATCCGGTGACCGCGTAGCCAGCCCAGTCCGTCGACGACGACTTCCCGTTGATCGAGGACAGACCGTGCACCGGTGTCTCGCGGGACATCGCCTCGTGGGTCACGCCCTGGGCCGGGGTCATCCCGATCACGGCCGCGGCCGCGGACCACAGACCCAGGCCTGCGACCAGTGCCAGCATCGTGGTGCGACGGAGTGTGCTCGTGCGGTGGACACGCAGGGGGGGTTGCCCACCGCGCGCCTCACATACTCGTACCCGTTCCATTGCCCCCCTCAGCGACCTGGCCGCTCCGATACCCGCTTTCCCCACCCGTCACGCGGGTGTCGTCCCGCGGTTGGCGCCCCGGCTCGATCCCCCGCTGCCCTTCTTGTGGGTGCCGCCCCGGCCGTGGTTGCCGCCCCGGCTCGATCCCCCGCCGCCCTTCTTGTGGGTGCCGCCCCGGCCGTGGTTGCCGCCCCGGCTCGATCCCCCGCCGCTCGTCTTGTGGGTGCCGCTCTTGCTCGTCTTGCGGGTGCCGCTCTTGCTCGCACTCGTCTTGACCGAACGGGTGCCACCCGAGACCGCCGTGACCGTGCCTGCGCTTGCCGTAGCGGAGCCCGATGCGGTCGGCGCCACGGCAGGAGCCGGCAGGCAGCTGCCCGCAGGGCCACCGGTCGCCGTCGTACCCGAGGGACAGGCCATGCCCTTCGACGGCTCCGGGACATGTCGCAGGGCAGGGACGGTCGCAGCGCGGTAGACCACCGCATGGTGCCTGACCGGAGTGACCCCGGGGCGCAAGCCCGTGAGGGCGTTCGCGGTCGGTGGAGACGCGAGGTCATGATTGATCTGGGTGATCGCCTGGTCGACCAGATGGGTCGTGGGCAGCGGGAGGTCGGTGGCAGCGGCCAGCCCCGTCGTGGCCAGGATCATCCCGGCGACGAGTGACGCGGCGCAGGCCACCGACGCTCGGCGGTGACGCCGACCGACCGAGGGCCACTCGATCGCCGCCTCCCGGAACTCGTGACGCATCGTCGCCTCACCGGAAAGCTCGGACGTACGGCCCTCTGCTCCCGCCGCGGCCAACAGATCCGCGAGAGGACCAGAAACGAGATTGGGGAGCTCGATGACGTTGCCGCCCTCCCAGAGGACATCACCATCGGGGAGCAGCGTGCTCAGATCAGCCATGCCGGCGCTGTCCCTGGTTGTCGTCCCATGATCGTCCCGCCATGATCGAAGTAGCCGACGCGTGCGCCGGAACCCGCTCGACTCCCCCGCCGTCCGATGCGGACGGGGCCTCCCTCAGCATACCCTCCAACCGACGCAATCCCCGGTGACAGAGCACGCGGACCGATCCGGGCGTCCGTCCCATCATCCTGCCCACCGACGCCGGATCGAGACCGACCACCACGCGCAGCATGACGGCCTCGGCCTGATCCGGTGGGAGCTGGTCGATGAGCCCGAGGGCCATCTCGGTCGAGGAGTGCTCAGCGGCCTCGGCCTCGACATTGTTCGCAGCCGGCAAGACGGCGATGGTGGCGATCTCCGACGGCTCGGGGCGACGGTCCCGACCGCGATACCAATCGGTCACGCGGTTGCGGGCGGTTGTGTAGAGCCAGGCGCGGAAGCAGTTCTCGTCACCCTCGAAGGTCGGCAGGCTACGCATCACCCGGAGCCACGTGTCTGCGGCGAGATCCTCCGCCACCGTCGAGGCCTTGACCCGCAGATAGCGCAGCAGCCCCGGTTGGAAGGCGCGCCAGATGATGGCAAAGGCTTCTTCGTCACCTCGCTTGGCCGAAGCCAGCGTCCCCCTGAAGTCGTTCACGATTCGGACCTTTTGGTTGCGATTCCTGATCGAACACCCGTTGCCCCGCTGCTGTCTTACACCCCCTCGGACCTCGCGTCCACCACCCCCGAGGTCTCGGCAGGGCGACTGACAGGGAGTTCGCGCTTTTCCAATGTGACGCGAAGGTGACAGAGCGCGGTCGACCGCGCGCGGCCGACCGGGACCGGGGAGCTGTACGACGTCGGACGTGCCTCCCAAAATTTGGGGACATGCGACGGAGGCCCGCTCCTGCTAGCTGACGCCACACGAGTGCTAGCTGCCGATTAGCGTAACGCTGAGCGCTGCTTTATCGTTTTAGTTAGCCGGAGGGGTACATCGAAAGCGGACAGAACTGATGGGCGGTGCGCGAATTCAGAGGGCCGTCGCCGCAGTCGCCATGATCATGATCATCGGCGGCGTGGGCATGGTGACGGCCGGGGCGGCGTGGAGCGCGGGGCTGCACAATGCGAAGCCGGGGCTGCACAATGCGAAACCGGCGCTGCGCTTCGACACCTACCTCCGCCAGGCCGTCCTGGTCATCCCGAATCCCCCGTGTCCGAAGTCGTGGCGCCGCTGCCATTGGATGCTCTATGTCGATAATGTCAACGCACCGGAGCCGCATTCCTGGGTGGTTGGTACCTCCGGGCGCCTGTCGCTGCCTGTGGACGACTGCGGGTACTACCAGGCTGATGCGCTCGTCGACAGCGGCTCCTACTGGAACTGGACCTACGTGACCGGTATTCGCGAAACGATCGACTACTGCCCGTCCACCACCTCCACGAGCAGCAGCACCAGCACGACCTCGACCAGCACGACCAGCACGACCGGCCCGCCCCACACGTCGGACAGCACGCCCCCGTCGACAGGTGCACCAGCTGTCGCCGCGTCGAGCACCACGCCGACCACCGCCGACCTCCCGTTCACCGGCTCCACGACCGTCGACACCGCCGCTCCGACCACGGGGGCGCCGGATGCCGCCGCGAGCGCCACCCTCCCGTTCACCGGCGTGGATCTACGGCCCCTCCTCATCCTCGGGTCGACGCTCATCCTCGTCGGTGGCCTGCTCCTCTCGTCCTTCGAATCACGCCGGCGCCTCCTGCGCCGCGCTGCGGCCGTCCGTCCCAGCCACGTTGCGAGCGGCGCCCGACGGGCGAGCTCGTGGTTCCTCGGCCTCTGAATCCTCCGTTCAGGACCGTCCGGGAAGCTCACCCCAGTCCGGTCGTCGCTCTCGCGAACCGCTCGAGCTCGCGCCGGACGTCCGGTCCGGCCGGCTGGAAGGCGATCTCGGTGACGCCGAGGGCGGCCAGCTCCTCGACCTTGCCGCGCACCTCGGCCGCCGTCCCGGTCACCGTCAGATCGCGGATCAGGGATGCACCTGCCCGGACAGCCGGTCGGTCGCGGCGGTTGGCCTCGACGAGATGCCCTTCGTGGATGGCCAGATGGCGTTCGTGTTCGGGAACGGCCTCGGTCTCCTCGCGCCATGCACGCCCACCGGGCAACGCATCGACCCCGTCGGCACCCGCCCGGAGATAGGTACCGTGGTACACGACGGCCAGCGCCGGCCCGCCCACCGTGATCACCCGCTCAGACGTCGGATCCTCTTCCTCGTCGAGCACGGTCCCCATCGTCAAGAGCGGCCGCCACCGTTGCTCGGAGGGGCTCGGGATCATCGCCGAGAAGACCCCGTCGCCAAGCTCGGCAGCCACGGCCATGCCCTTCGGGCCGTCGGCGCCGACCAGGATCGGGACCTCGAGCGGGCGTGGCGTACCGAACCCGTCCGGCTGGAGCATCCTGAGGACTCGGCCCTCCCACACCGCGTCGTCACCGTGGAGCAACGCGCGCAGCACCCGGATGTAGGCGTCGACATCGCTCCAGCGCATCGGTCGCAGCCCGAGCACCATCCGGCCGGTGAACCCGGCACCGATCGCGACCGCGACCCGTCCGGGAGCCTGTGCGGCCAGCGTGGTGATCGCTGCCGCAGTGACCATCGGGTGCCGCAGGCTCGGGACGAGGACGGCCGGCCCGAGCCCGATCGACTGGGTCCGCTCGGCAGCAAGCGCGAGCACCATCCACACATCCGAGTACAACGCCGGAGAGTCGTAGTACCACGCCCGCCGGTACCCGATCCCCTCTGCGATCGCTGTGTACTCCGGGGCCTCGAGCGACGGCGGGAACGCGCAGGAGATGTCCATGGCGCGCAAGCTACCAGCATGCTCCCCGCCCGAGGGGGGGCGACGGTCAGCGGCGCGTGCGCGGAGCGTGGCGCCACTATTGCGAACTGCGCGTCCCTGCCGCCCCTCCCGTGGTGACACTGCGGGAGCTCCGCCCTCCGGACCTCGAGCTGGTCCGGGCATGGTTGGACGAACCACACGTCTCCCGCTGGTACCTGCTGGGGTCGACCGCCGGACAGGAGCTCGATGAGCTTCGCCGGTGCCTCGGCGGGACCGAACCGACCCACCTGTTGACGGTGGTCGAGGGCGCCCGGCCGATCGGTTGGTGCCAGTGGTACTGCTGCGCCGACTACCCCGATCATGCCGCAGCGATCGGGGCGAGGCCGGGGGACATCGGAATCGACTACGCGATCGGCGAGCCGTCACACATCGGACGCGGCGTCGGCACCGCGCTGGTCTCGCTACTGGTCGATCACGTGAGGGGTCTCCACCCCGGGTCCGGGGTCATCGCCGACCCGCAGGCGGCACACGCCGCTTCCCGCAGGGTTCTCGAGCACAACGGGTTCGCACTGCTCGGCGTGCGCCCGGTTTCCACCGAGCCAACGGACGATCTCATGGCCATCTACCGGCTGGATGCAGCGGTCCGGCCGAGAGCGACGAGCGGACAACGGGCTACCGCGCCCGAGCGGTGATGCCGTCACAGCGGATCGGGTCGGCCGTGCGCTACCGGCCCGTCCGACCTCCCGAGACGTGGTCGCGCGCGAGCTCGGACGGGGCACAAGCCAGCCACGCATCGACGATCCCGTCCCGCAACACGCCGGTGGAGGCGGAGGTCAGGTGAACGAGCACCGCAGCGTATCCGTCGAAATGGGGGATGGTGAAGCAGACACCCGGGCGCGTTGTCAGAACGGCCTCCTTCTCGCCGAGGTCGGCCACGCTGAGCGCGAGGATCGCTCCACCCGGCACAGCCTGGTCCCCGAATCGCTTGATGTCCGCCTTGCTGAACGGTCGTTCCCATGCGAACGCTTTGCCGCGCACGAACCATGTGCGGTGCCCGTGCCGCTCTCCCTCGGAGACCTCGGGCAGTCTCGATGCGAGACGCGCTACGTCGGCGAACGTCGCCACGGTCCGGCCGCGCTCAGCCCGGCACAACCGAGAGTGGTGGCTCGGCGACCTGCTTGCGGCCGAACAGCCAGTAGGCGATCGAGTTGCCGGGATTGGCGAGTATCACCACGTGCCAGAACCGTTTGGTCCCCCGAATCTGACCCTCCGAGCGACGGTTGAGGTCACGCCACGCAATGGTTGCCAGTACCAGGTCCACCACGACAACAGCCGCAATGACCTTCGGCTTCGGTCGACGCCGGTCCATCGTCCGATTATGCCACCTGCCGCTCGCGGGCGGCCCGGACGCACGCGACCGTGGCCCGGGTGCGCCGGCTAGCCGCTCGCCTGGATGGTGGCGATGACGTTCGAGGACACCTCGTCCCAGTAGTCGAAGGCGTGCGCACTGCCGGCCACGATGACCTCGCTCACGTTGCACCCGTTGGCCTGGAGCGCAGAGGTCATCGCCGACGCCTGGTCCAACGGCATGAGCTCGTCGGCGCTGTTGTAGAGGAGCCACGTTCCCGGGCAGTTGGTCGGGGTCACGTGGTCGGCCGGCGACCACTGGGCCTCGACGTTCTGGGAGCAGGTGGCGAGCCGGCACCCGAGGGCAACGGCCGCCCGATAGGCGAGATCCACCGTGGTGACACCCGCCATACCGTCGGGGATGAGGGAGGTGAAATTGAACGCCCCGGAGAGGGTGACCACCGCCTTGACTGTGCCGGGGGGAAGCGCCTGGGAGAGCCAAGCCGCGAGCTGGCCGCCTGCCGAGAGACCCACGATGGTGAGGTTGTTCGGGTCCCCGTTGAACAGTGTGGCGCGGCGGAGGATCCAGTTGCTGGCCAGCTGCAGCTCATAGGTCTGGATCGGAAAGGCCGGTATCAGCAGGGAGTCCGAAGCGTAATTGATGTCGACCACGGTGAATCCCGCCGCCTGCAGGTCGGTCGCGACCCTCGGGGTGTTCCCGTACGTTCCGACGTCCGAGGACCACCCGCCCCCGTGAACCAAGATCACCAGGCGCGCACCCGGCACCGCGGCGGGGTACACCGACAACGTCTCGAAGGGACCGGGACCGTAGGAAAGGTTGGTCACTGGAGCCGGCAGCGCATTCGCCGGCGCCGCGTCGATCGCGCACAACACGCCGAGTCCCACCACTACCGCCGCGCCGAGCCGCGCGAGTCTTTTCCCGATCATGAGTCCCGCCTCTCTGGCGCCCCCACGGCGCCGCCCGAGTGCTGACGCGTCAGCTCTCCTTGCACTGTCAGCATCGCCTGCGGCGTATGACGAGTCAAGTCAATCGCGCGCACGGCGACCACGTGCTGCATGGCGAGATCGTTCACACTGTGACGGCCGCGTGAACCCTGCAGTGGATCAGTGCCTGGGTCGCCGAATTCTCCAACCGTCAGAGCACCTACGGCACCACTCAGCGTGAGGAACTACGCTGAACAATCGATGACCAGATTGCGGTCGCCGACCAAGACCGGCGGGCAAGGACGCCTCCGACAGATGATCCGCTGTCACTACTGCGATCACGTCGTGACGAGAGGCGTCGCTGCCAAGTACTGCTCTTCCGCCTGCCGCCAGGCCGCATACCGTCTCCGTGCGCGAAGGACGAAGCCGGCCACCTGACGGTACGCGCGACGGGTGTTGTTGTCCTCGCACTCGGTTGCAGAGACGACTGTCGTCTGAGGGATCTCCGGCACTGCGTTCAGAGCGGTGATCGGACCGCGATACCGACCCTCCGGATCGGTCGGCTCCGGATCGCCCCTGCCACGTTCCGAGGATGGTGCCCAACGATTCCCCGTCGAACCGTTGGCCCGGTCCGACTCTCGCGACAGCCGGCGAGCGGAGGCGGACGGCCCACCGAACCCTCACATTCCAGAAACGGATCCTTCATGTTCCCCCTGCACGATGGCTATTGATACGACCAACCCCCCATGATCACAAGGAGCCAGTCTTGTTGAAGAAGATCGCCGCAGCCGTCGTCATCACCGCCGCCGTGCTCGGAGGTCTTGCCATCGGCACCGCCGCAGACGCGGCCGCTCCCCCGACAGCAGCGAGCGCCACGGCCCATCCCGGGAAGCAACCGCTCCGGGCCTGGCTCCATACGCACCGCGTGGAGATCCGCCATCAGGGAGTGCTCATCAGCGCCAAGACGATCGGCGTGACGCCCCAGGTGCTTCTGAGTGACCTCCATTCGGGCAAGTCCGTCGCCGAGGTGGCCGGTGAGCACAACGTGAGTGCTCAAACCGTGATCGACGCCCTTGACAACGCCGTGGACGCCAAGCTCACCCAGGCCGTGGCCGACCACGCACTCACGCAGACACAGGCGCAGAAGATCGAGGCCCTGCTACCCAAGTACCTCGCCGAGGCAGTCGACCGCGTGCGCTGATCCCGGTGTGAACCCTCCAACGCGGGAAGGGCTTCGCCCTTCCCGCGTTGGAGCGTCGTCCCGTATTGACGCGCCGAGTCACAGGTCGGTGACGGTCAGATCGAGGTGAGGTAGCTCGCCAACTCGGCCGGTTGTGCAAGGGCGATCAAGTGACCCCCCGGAAGCTCGTCGAGCTCGATCCCAAGTCGCTCCATGGCGATGCGACGCTGGAATGCACAGGGAAAGAACCTGTCCTCCCGACCGGCCACGACCCGGATCGGAACCCGCGGCCACGACAGGAAATCACAGATCGACGCGAACACGGCCTCGGACTCCTCGCGCTGAGATGACCCACCGTCCGCGATCACCTCGGGCGGCACGTCGTGGAGGAAGTACGTGGTCGCATCGAACTCCACCCGGTAGCCGCCCGATGTCGCCGCTGCTTGCCGGGCGTCGACGGCCTCCGTGTTGTCCCACCACTCCCCTGCCGTCTCCCCCTGCAGCGGGATCATCGCGTTGACCATGACGATCGCTCGGACGGGGGTCTGTTCGGCGACAAGGGGGACGACGAACCCTCCGAGCGATGAGGCGACGAGCACCACGTCGGCATGGTCGCCGATCGCGCGAACCACGATCCCTACGTACTCTTCCAAGCCGGCCGTGGGGTCGTCCCCGGGGAGATCCACCGGGACCACCTCATGGCCCGATGCCTCGATGAGCGGAACCACCCGATGCCAGTACCAAGCCGACCCGCTAGAGCCGGGCACCAGGACGAACCTGCTCATTCTGAGCCCGTCGCGCTGCCCACCGCCCCAGAATACGGCGGCGGTGCGGCACCCGTCGCGTCTTCCGTGCCCACCCGGAACACCATGCTCATGGCGTCACCCCGCCGGCCCTGACGACCGTTCCCCTGGTGACCGCGGTGGTCCTGGCCGGAAGCATCATGAGCTGATTCTCTCGTATTCCTATCACTTTCGATCCATTTGACATCGGGTTACCGTGAGGGGGATGAAACGAGCAGTCGTTGGTGGGCTCGTGGCAATTGTGGCAACCGCGATCATCGTCGGTGCGCCCGTGTCCGGAACGTTTTTCGGCGCATCGACGGCGGGTGCAGAAGCTCCCGGTCCCTGCGGAAGAGTCCTCCTGCCCACGACGGAGTGGCTGGGCGGGGCGGGCGTCGACATCTACAGCAATGGGACCTACCAAGGTACCGGCACTGACTGTGCGAACCCTGGCGGCGTCGCCTACAACTACCTCAACGGGGTCAAGACCGGTCAGAAGTGGCAGGGTGCAGAGTTGGTCAATCGGCTGTATCTGTCGAAAGGCTGGATCAAGACGACGTGGGCAGGCAGTCCGGGTTCGACCTTCTACGCGGACGCGCCGTCGAACCTTTCGAAGCAGGCCAACGGTTCCGTCTCTCATCTGGGGCCCGGTGACGTGGTCGACATCAACGTGTTCCACGACGGGACCGCGAGCGGGGCCGTCCTGCTGGTGGTCAACGACAGTGCAGCAGCCAGCAATGCCACCGTCACCACAGTGAGCCAGGATACCGGGAGCCCCAGCGATGCCACCGTCCAGAGCGACGTCTCGATCAGTCATGGGACCGTCACGGCACCCAGTGCGGGCGGACGGACCTACACCGTGATCGGCGTCGTCCACTCACCCATTTCATCGGTCCAACCGACACTGAGGGCCCTGGCTTCGACGTCTGGCCCCGCCGGATTCGCAACGGAGTTCGCGGTGACATGCCCCCAGAGGGACGAGGACCTCGGCATCGATGTGACGGCACCGAGCGAACTCTCCAGCGGAGAGGACACCTTCACGTCTGGCACGTATGACTTCTGGGAGCAGACGGCCTTGTCAGCACCGGTCGGAAGCTATTCGTTCCAGGTCGATTGTGTCGCCGGCATCCCGGGTGATCGGCCTCAGTGGAAGACGACCCATGCGTTTGCACCGGTGGCCATGGACATCACCGGTTCCTCCATCACGCCGACCATCAGTCCGACGAGCCCGCAACGCGGCTCGAGCATCACTGTCTCTGACGGTGGCGGTTTCGGGGCGGGAACCTGGGCATTCGGGACCCTCTTCATCGGGTGGCACTACCAGAAGCTCGTCAGGCACACTCGAGAACGGCAAGATCACCATCAGCGCCAACGGCGACTGGTCGCCCTATGTTCAGGCCATCCCGACTTCAGTACCCGTGGGTGCAACCATCGAGGTCTCGGTGAGCGCATGGGGCCCGGGTCAGACCTATACGGTCGACTCGAATGTGGTGACTTCCGGTCCCGTCTCGTAGGTCTGCGGCCGGACGTCTCGGTCGGGCCTCTCGGGCGTCACGTCAAGGCGTCGTATTCACCAGCATCGATTGCCATCGCCTCTCGGAGTGCCGCGAGGGTCTGCGCCCGTGCTCGCTCCTTGGTGAAACGGTGAGCGGAAGGGTCCAGACCGGCCAGCGCGACCGCCGCCGTCCGCGCCGATTCTGCGAGTTCAGACGGGTCCACGACACGATCAAGGAAACCACAATCGACGGCGTTGACCGGCGAGAACACCTCGGCGAGCATGACGGACCGGTTGAACGCGGACGGGGTCAATCGTTGCCGGAGGAGCTCAACGGCGGCGCGCGGCATCGTGAGGCCGATCGCGACCTCGTTTGCCGTGATCCGGTACGTTCCGCTTGCGCCCAGCCGGTAGTCGGTCGAGAGGAGGAGGAACACTCCCATCGCAACGGCATGTCCCGTGCAGACACCGACCACCGGCCTCGGAAAGGTGAGCAGCCGTTCCGAGAGCAGGAACCCTCCCTTGAGCATCTGGCCTGCGCCAGGGCCCCCGGAGCGAAGGACGGCCAGATCGAACCCGCCGGAGAAGACGCCTCCGCGACCCTGTAAGATGACGACGGCCTCGTCGTTCGCTGCTTGGTCCAATGCGGCATGGAGCTCGGATTGCATGTCGGGCGAGAGGACGTTCGCCTTTCCGTCGTCCATCGTGATCGTGGCGATCGAGTCTGCGCATGCATAGGTGACCAGACGCACAGTTGGTGACTCTACTCCCGTTCGCACCCCTCTTGACCTGCGGAATATCCTCGATTGCGTCCTCGGGGGCGGGCTCGGCCGACGCTCGGAAGCGGCGGTCATCGGGCAGTTGTCGCTCGACCCCGACGGAGCCCGGACGGATTGCTACGCTGTCGCCGGTCGCACGGGGAACGGGTTCCGGTTGCAGGCTGATGTGATCCGGTGTCGAGGTCTGTGGGCGTCCCCCCGAGAGCGACAGAGCCGACACAGAGAGCACGGGTGCACGCATGGCGAGACCGGAGACCGTGAGAAGGTCGGGGATACGCCCACCGCGGATGAACAGGGTCGTCGTTGTGGCGGGGATGGTCGCACTACTCGGGGTGATCCTGGCGGCGTGCTCCTCTTCGTCTCCGAGCACGACAGCCGCTGTGCTCCTCGTCGGCACCTACCATGGCAAGACCGGCCAGTTCACGTCGATCCAGGCGGCGGTCAACGCCGCGCACCAGGGCGACTGGATCCTAGTCGCGCCGGGCGACTACCACGAGACCGCCGACCTGCAGAAGACACCGACCGCGACGGAGATGAACGAAGGCGGCGTCGGTGGAGTACTGATCACCACACCCGACCTCCACCTGCGGGGGATGGATCGCAACACCGTGGTCGTGGACGGCACCAAGCCCGGTGCGCCGCAGTGCTCGGCGAATCCTTCGGACCAGGAGCTCGGCATCACCGACTCGAACGGTAAGGCATACGGACGAAACGGCATCGTCGTCTTCAAGGCCGACAACGTGTCGGTCGACAACCTGACCACCTGCAACTTCCTCGGTGGCGCCGGCCAGTCCGGCAACGAGATCTGGTGGAACGGCGGGGCCTCCACCGGAGACATCGGCCTGGCGGGTTACTCGGGCCACTATCTGACCGCCACGTCCACATACTTCGGCGGCGAATCGACAGCGGCGACGTACGGGATCTTCTCGTCGAACTCGTCGGGGCCGGGCGTGTGGAACCAGCTCTACGCAAGCAACATGAACGATTCGGGCGCCTACATCGGCGCCTGTCACCAGGAGTGCGACGCGACCATCGACAACGCCTGGTTCGAGTACAGCGCGCTCGGGTACTCGGGAACCAACTCCGGCGGGAAGATCGTCATCGAACACTCCCAGTTCGACCACAACCAGGACGGCCTCGACACCAATTCGGCCATCAGCGGCGATCCTCCAGCACCCCAGAACGGCGCATGCCCGAACGGGGGCACCAGCTCCACCACGGGGACCCATTCGTGCTGGGTGTTCATCCACAACGACGTGCACGACAACAACAACGGTGACGTCCCGGCATCGGGCAGCGCCGCGGCGGGACCCATCGGTACGGGCATGACCGTCTCCGGTGGGCGCAACGACACGATCAAGGACAACTCGTTCCACGACAACGGAGCGTGGGGTGTCCTGTTCGTGCCCTACCCCGACTCGGGGACGCCGGTGATGGGCCAGACGTGCAAGGGATCAGGGGGCTTCGAGGAGTCGGCGTTCGGGTGTGTCTTCGACCCACAGGGCGATGCGCTGATCGACAACACCTTCACGCACAATGGGTACTTCGGGAACCCCACGAACAGCGACTTCGGCCAGATCACACTCGGCACCGGTGAGCCCCGGAACTGTTTCTCCGGGAACGCCGCCCCGAACGGAAGTGCCCCGGCGAACCTGGAACAGGTCCAGCCCACCTGCGACGGCACGCTGACGACAGCCGCAAACAGCGGTGGCGCCCTCCTCGGCCAGGTCCTCTGCGACACCGGATTCGGCAGCTGCCCGGCCGGCGCCAACTATCCGAAGATCCAAACGGCCGTGACCATGCGCCCGCTGCCGACCTCCCTGCCCACCATGTCGAATCCGTGCGCCGGTGTGCCGGCGAACCCATGGTGCCCATCGGGATCGTCGGGAGGCTCTGCGCTCGGCCGTCTCGGAAACGGCGGTGCTCCACCCCTGGTCGTCGGTGGGCTGGCGGCAGCGCCGGCCGCACGCCGAAGGCTGCGGCGAGCGTCGTGGCATGGGACCTCCCGATCAGCGGAAGCGTGAGCCGACGATCTCGGGATCCGAGCCGATGCTTGTCCGATCCACCTGATCGGTGGTAGTCCCTGCACATGCTCACATCGATCCATCGCCCGGCCCTCGTCACGATCGCCGCCATGTCGTTCGCCTTGCTCCTCTCGAGCTGCAGCACCAGCTCGCCGACGGCCACCTCCGTGCCACCGTCGGCCGGAGCATCGAGCGTCATATGGATGCAGAGCTACGTCGCTCCTGATACCCCGGTTCAGTACAACAAGGTCGGGATCATCAAGGTCGGACCGAGCAGTGCCAAGAATGTCCTGGTGCTCGAGCCGGGTACCTCAGCGGCCGCCGCCTACTTCGTTCCCCTTGCCAAGTGGATCGTCTCGAAGACCAGTGGCTGGCAAGTCTGGGCCGTCGAACGTCGAGAGAACCTGCTCGAGGACCAGTCCGAACTGAACTTGTACAAGGACCACAAGGTCTCATCCACACAACTCTACAATTACTACCTCGGCTATCTGAAGAACCCGAGCATCACCGATCATTATCAACCCGTCGCGAACTCCGCCGTCGAGTTCGCGCAGCAGTGGGGAATGAATGTCGCGGTCCAGGACCTGCATGTGGTGATCGACGCCGCCAAGAAGCTCGGTGGCAAGGTCGTGCTCGGTGGTCACTCGCTCGGCGGATCGGTGGTCACTGCGTATGCCACCTGGGACTTCGACGGCCACGCCGGAGCCGACCAGCTGGCGGGCTTGGTCTACATCGATGGCGGGAGCACGTCGACCCCGATCAGCGCCCAATCAGCGACCCAGGCACTCCAGGCGCTCGCAGCCCCGAACGCCAGCCCCTGGCTCTCCTTTGGCGGGATTGCGGCGCCGTACGCGGGATTGTTCGAGGCGACGGGAGCAGCATCTGCCCTCTTGGACCCGAATGCTCCCTCCTTGGGTCAGGCATCGGGTCTCTTGCCTCCAGATATCGTTCCATCGGTACGCGTCACCAATCTGGGCCAGTACGGGTACGCGCTCAATGCGTCGACGTCGCCGTCCAGTTTGCTCGCTGCTCAGGCACATCTCGGCCAGGGTATTGCCGCACCGGGCCCGATCCACGGCTGGAACGGCTCAGGAGCTCTCACGCCGATCGATCGCTTTGCGACGATGTTCTCGGGCGAGGGAATCCAGAACGCCAACGGCACCGAGTGGTATTTCCCTCAACGATTGACGGACGACACCGGTGCGGTGGACAACGGGAACGCCAATCCGGCCCAGGACGTGCTCGACGTGGACGCGACCATGGGCCACGACCTCCCGAAGAACCTGCTGATCTATGCCTTTGGTGCACGCCTGGGTGGAGCGTCCGTGCCGCAGAATGCACAAATCCTGGCCCAACAGTCGGGTATTCCCGCGAGCAATCTCACTCTGGCGAACTACCAGAGCACCTACTCACACAACGATCCTGCCGGCGCCTACCCGGACAACGCCTTCTTCAACCGGCTCGTACCATTCCTGGGGAAGGTTGCCTCACGCGGTTAGAGACCTCAGGTCGCCTTCCCATTCGGTCGAAGATGGACGAACACGCGCCCGAAGTTGTGCGAGTCCTTCTCGACCCGGTCATACAACGCCTTGATGTCCTTCCGGTCGAGGAAGCGCAGTACTCGTTTCTTCAACTGCCCACTCCCCTTGCCCGGGATGATTTCGATCAACCACACCTTCTTCTCGATCGCCTCATCGATGACGGCACGCAGGGCACGATCGATGTCCTCGCCCCGGTTGTAGATGTCGTGCAGATCCAGCTTGAGCTTGGCCATGGGTGTTCTCCTCCGACCGGCCGACTCGAGGAACGCGGCTGCAAGGACGACTCGCTGAACGCTACCCGGTTCTCCGAGGAGCACGCGATCCGTGTGGGATCGGAACCCAATGGTCGATGGCCGAGGCTGATGAGGTCCGACCGAGGACACGGACAAGCTGCTGTCCAGTCGAGAACCCGGCGAACGATCGGACCCGAGCAGTTGCTGCCCGGGTCCGATCGACTGCCAGTCCGTCCGACGTTCAGCTGTGCGACTCTACGAGGGTCTGAGGGATGGAGCTTCCGTTCAGGTAGTCACCAACCCCCTTGCAGACTGCTCCGTTGCAGGTGACATTGAACAGATAGTTGGTGCTGGTGCCCGAATCGGGTGTCGACTCGACCGACCAGCTCGTCCCGTTCCACCCCTCGGCAAGCGTCTGGTTCACCGAGCTCGCGTCCACATAGCTTCCGACTGCTTGGCACGACGTCGACGAGGTGCACGACAGGTTGTTGAGGAAGTTGACGCCCGCTCCCTCGTTCGGAGTGGAGACGACCGTCCAAGACGTGCCGTTCCACGATTCGGCAAGGGTCTGCTCCAGGTTGGAGGCGTTGTCGTAGTTGCCCACGGCCTTGCACGAGGTGGCGGCGAAGCACGAGACCCCGAACAGGATGTTGCTCCCCGCTCCGCGGTTCGGGCTGGACATGACCGACCACGTGGATCCGTTCCAGGATTCGACAAGCGTCTTGGTGACCGTGCCGCTCAGATAGTCCCCGACAGCCTTGCACGAGGAGGCCGAGAAGCACGACACCCGCCGCAGATAGTTTGTGCCGGTCCCAACGTCAGGACTCGTCATAAGCGACCACGTAGACCCGTTCCAGGACTCGATGAGTGTCTTCTGGACACTGCTGGCGTTGATGTAATACCCGACAGCCTTACAGTTGGTCGACGAGATGCAGGACACATCGTAGAGGTAGTTCGTGTTCGAGCCGTTGTTTGGACTCGGGATCAGCGTCCAGACCGTGCCATTCCACGACTCGGCCAGGCTCCGGTCGACGCTGCTCCCGTTGACGAAGTAGCCAACCGCTTTGCACGACGTGCTGCTGACACAAGCGACACCGACGAGATCGTTGTCCCCTGCACCGTTGTTGGGGGTCGACTGTGTCGCCCAGGATGTGCCGTTCCAGGACTGAGCCATGGTGCGCTTCACGTGGGTAGCCGTAAAATACGCACCGACAGCCTCGCAGGAGGTGCTGGTGTGACAGGCAACCGTATTGATCCCGTCGCCGCCCGCTCCCTTGTTGGCGCTGGTGACGATGGACCACGACCCAGTGGCTCCGGCCGTCGTTGGCACCGCCACCAGCAGCAGCCCCACACCGAGCGTGGCGACAAGTGCACTACGGCTGAGACGCCAGGGCCCCTTCGTGCCAGATCCGGCTCCGTGCTGCACACGTCCCTTCACGAGGCCACCTCCACCGCGTTCGTTTGGACATTGGATCCGCCGCACAATGCCCCACCTCATTCTGTGATCTTCTGACAAACCGCGCCGTTGCATCTCTTGCTCCTCTCCTGTACGTGTCCTTGCTTGGACCATACGGGCCATGAAGGCAAGCGCCAAGGGTGATGACCGCCAGAGGTCCTTCGTGGTAGCACCACTTCTCGAGCGCGCCGGCGCGCCGATGACGGATCGACACCGTTCGTGTCTAGAGGCCGCGAGGGCGCCCGATGATCGTTGCTTTCGCGCAGCTGATCGAGCGTTCCCCGGCGCACCCACGTGCGACACGCGCCCACTGCACTACCGCAGCTGTGTCGTCTACCTCCCCAATTGTGATGACATTTGGAGGATCAGCCCAGTGCTCAATGGCTCTTCGGACTCAGATTCTGGTGACCGCTGAGGGCGGCGGGATGGTGCCGGCGCCGGTGATCAGACAGCCTTCCTTGGCTGCGGGATCCGCAGCATCTGGCAGCTTCGGGGGTTTGAGGAACGCCGGCTTGGCCTCCAGATCCAACATGTCGAAGAGGCTGTTGGCGTTGGCATCTCGACGGGTGAGAGCCGGTAGGTTCCACTTCTCTTCGGCCGTCTTGAGAATGGACGTGTGGTCATACACGGTATGGGATACGAAGTCGGGTTTGGCGAAGGGGCTCACCACGCCCGACGGGACGCGGAATCCATACTGATCGAATCCACCGGGTGGATCGCCCGGCTTCAGCGCCGGAGGAATATCATCCGGTGGCACGGCCGCCGGCGGCGGTACATGGTCGTAGTAACCCCCGTGCTCGTCGTACGTCCAGATCAGCATTGTCTTCGGCCAGTTCGGACTGGACATGACCGCGTTCACGACCTTGCCCATGAACTGATCGCCGAATTGGACGTCCTGGGGATTCTCCTCTGAGGACTTGTCATAGTCAGGCTCCACCAGGCTGAACGACGGGAGGGTGCCCGCAGCGGCATCTGCATAGAACTCGCCGATCTTGACCACCCCTTTGGAAAGGGGATTCGTCTCCTCGAGGTACGGCAGGTACACCCCGAGCGTCGGCAAGCTCGAGTAGTAGTCCTTCCATGTGATCCCGTACTTGTCGAATTGCTCGTAGATGACGCCGTTGGGAGGCAGTTCCAGCGGGAAGCTGTCATCGATTAGTCCGAGCGACGTTCCTGAGATGAGATACCTGCGATTTGGGTCAGTCTGGGCCATGACCGAGCAGAAGTACCGGTCCGCGATGGGAAACGTCTTGGCCATCCCACAGGTGAAGGGGAGATCCTCCTTGGTGAAGTAGCCCATGGCTTCCGGGGTGGTGCTTCTCACGAATCCCTGACAAGTGCCCCCGTCATATGCTTCATGGGCGACCTTCCAGTCGTTGCCGATCCCATTGGTCTGGCACTCGGTCGGCATGTGGAAGGCGTGGACGTCGTTTCCGTAACCGTCGGGATTCGTGGCGGTCGGCCGACCGGTCTGCCCAATGGTGAACCCGTCTCCCCGCCCGATGAGTCCCAACATGTTGTCGAACGAATGGTTCTCCATCATCACAACGACAATGTGCTCGATCTCGGGGATCTGATCAGTTCCAGGTGCTAGATCGGGTCGAGGCCGAGAACCCGCTGGCTTGAGCGCTTGCAGTCCCGCTCTGCTCGATGTCGAGGTTCTGACAGAGGCGGATCGACCCCCACAGCCGGCGAGCAGCATCGAGGCGCCCGCCACACCTCCACTGATGAACTGCCGTCGGTTGAGTGTCACCAGTGCACCTCGCGTCTCCTACTTCCTGACGGGCTGGTTCCAACAATCATGGCGCGGTCTCCCCATCCTGAGTCTTTGCGCCAACACCCCTGGCGCCTGCCAAGTGATGAGGCCCTCCGGATCTAAGCAGGGGTCGGTTCCCCCGTCCAGGATCGGTTGGCGTTCCGTCGGACTGATAGCGTGACCAGCGATGCAGGCCCAACGAATGGCGCTGGTTGTGGTTGCTGTGATCGTGCTCGCCGTGGCTGCCGTGTTGATCTCGAGGGATATGGGCGCGTCGGGGGCCTCCAGCTCGAGCCCTTCGGTCACGACGCTGTCCCTGACCATGGCCCACGCCTACAAACCCGTGGCAGCTCCCGGCACGACCGACGACTACCACTGCACCCTGGTGAACCCCCATGTGGCTCGGGACTCGTACATCATCTCGAGCCAATTCATCCCTGGAAGTGCCCAGGATCACCACGCGGCGCTCTTCCTCGTGCCTCCGTCATCCGCCGCATCGGTAGAGAGTGACAATGCGGGGGGACGAGGGTGGACGTGCTTCGGGGGGCCGCTCCCGGGGACCGCCCTGCTCGGACTCGCGGCCGACCCACTGCTCACGTTCTGGGCTCCCGGCGCGGGTACGGACAACTTCCCGAAGGGAACCGGGGTCTTCCTCAAGGCCGGGAGCCTGGTCATCATGCAGGTCCACTACAACCTGCTCGTCGGCGACCACCCCGTGAAGAACTCGCTGGTGCTCCACACGGTGCCCGCGACGGCGCCACTGCTCCCCCTCCATCTCAACCTGATGCTCGCAGCACCGAACATCCCCTGCCCGACTGGTGTGACCGGCCCACTCTGCAATCGCACTGCTGCGCTCGCCAACGTGGGGCAACGGTTCGGCCAGAGCGCAGTCGAAGAGGTCAACGGCATCGAAGCGCTCTGTGGAGAGGACCAGTCCGATCCCCCTGAAGGAGACTCGGCATCGTGCACGACGCGGTTCGGTACGACTGGCTACATCGTGAGGGTGTATGCGCACATGCACCTCTTGGGTGTGGCCTTCTCGATGGTGCTCAACCCGGGAACGCCAGAGGCAAAGACCGTCCTGAATGTGCCCAACTACGACTTCCATGACCAGAAGTCCTACAACCTCTCCTCACCCATTCCGGTGACCAGAGGGGAACCCGTGCAGGTGACCTGTACCTACGATCCATCGCTGGAACAGGAACTCCCAATCCTCCGCAAGGTACCGCCCCACTTCGTGACCTGGGGCGACGGATCGACCGACGAAATGTGCATCGGACTCGCCTGGACCTCGAGCGTCCTCCCGAATTCGCACGCCTCCGTCTAGCGGTTCACCCTGAGCTACCGGTCGCGCTCGCCGTTCAGGCACCCATCTCGACGAGCTCGCCCAGGAGTTCCTCCCAGGGCGACTTGTCCCAGCCATCCTCTTCGCCGAGTGCCTTGGCTACGCCGATGGCATCCTCAACCCATTGGATGTGCATGTCCTCGTCCGGGTGGCGTTTCACACCTTGATTTCCGGTCAGCCCGAACTCCAACCCGAACCAGGTGTCCTTCCACACCCGATGCAGCTCTTTGATCTCACGCCATCTCGGGTGAGACTGGTTCTTGTCGTCGGCCATCGCAAACGCCCAGTGGAAGCACCGCCTTGCTCTCTCTGCGTCGGCCTCGGAGGTTGACTTCGCGATCCCGTCTGCAAATCGGGCGACCTTGCCAGCTTCGTCCTCTGGAAACTCCTCTTGCACGTTGCGTACGAACAGTTCGAGAATCGGCGATGGCGTCACGGCTTTGCTCATTGAGAAACCCTAACCCCTCTGGGCCGAACCGTATTGCCACAATGGCACTCCTTGCGGACTCCGACGATGCTGTCGAGCCGCGTTCTTACCGACGCGACTTCCGCCGCCGACCGGCCCAACAGCGGCACGTTCGGTTGCGGCGGCAGTCGACCAGCTGACCTCCACTGCCATCGAACCGGCAGGTCGATGCTGGCTCGGCCGGTGACACTCGGGACCGCGGTAGAGAGGTCGCCACCTCATGGGGTTGACTCTCCTGTAGGGGGAGGGAGCAAGCTCTCGGTATGGAGGTGTTGCTACCAATCGGGGATTTCTCGCGGATGACGTATCTCAGCGTGAAGGCGCTCCGTCACTACCACGAGGTGGGCCTGTTGGATCCCGAGCGAATCGAACCAGCCACCGGTTACCGGTTCTATGACCCGGCGCAGGTGGCCACCGGACAGGTCATCCGGCGGCTCAGGGACCTCGGGATGCCCTTGGAGGACATACGGGCGGTGCTCGGAGCGCCTGACGCGCCAACCCGGAATGAGGTGCTCGTGGCTCAACTGAGGCGGATGGAGTCCCAGCTGGAGAGGACGCAGGCGACCGTCTCGTCGCTACGGGCGCTGCTCGAGCGGCCGACACTGCCGATCTCGGTGCGGTATCGCTCGGTTCCTCGGACGCGTGCGCTGGCGATCGCGGAGCGGGTGGCGATGGATGACCTCGAAGACTGGTGGTCGGAGGCATTCGGAGAGCTCTACGGCGCGCTCACGGCGTCGCCCTCGGCATCGGCTGGCCCGGCCGGGGCGCTGTATTCGAACGAGTTCTTCGAGGTCGCACTGGGGGAGGTCGTCGCGTTCCTACCCGTCAACGGAGAGCTGGCTCCGTCGGCGCGGGCAAAGCTGGTTGACATCCCCGCCGCCGAGCTCGCGATCGCGACACATGCGGGGTCATTCAGCGAGCTCGACCAGACCTATGGAGCCCTCGGAACATTCGTTGCCCAGCGTGAGCTCGGAGTCGACGGACCGATCCGTGAGTACTACCTGGTGAGCTCCGCTGACACCGGCGACGAGTCCCGACATCGCACCGAAGTCGGCTGGCCGGTCTTTCACACAACCTCAGTAGCGAGTGAAGAGTCCGACAACAAAGGAGACACCTGAGATGGCTTCCGTCAGCCAAGAGATCGTCATCGATGCTCACCCGGACGATGTCTGGGCGGCGCTCCAAGACTTCGGTGCGCTGCATGAACGTCTCGTACCCGGCTTTGTCGTGAGTTGCGAGCTCGACGAATCCGATGTCCGGACCGTGACCTTCTTCAACGGTGCGGTGGCCCGCGAGGTACTCATCGGCGTTGATGACGCTGCAAGGCGTCTCACCTACTCTGTCATCGAGAGTCCGCTAGGTTTTACCCACAACAACGCATCGGCCCAGGTGTTCTCGGAAGGTGAGCGCCAGTCCCGTTTTGTCTGGATCACCGATCTGCTCCCCGACGAGCTCGCCACTCCCACCGCGGAACTCATGGAGCGTGGGATTGCTGTCATCAAGACCACGTTGGAGTCACGCGCGGATCCCGGTTGAGCGAGGGTACTCAGGGGATGTCGTCATTGCTGTTCGCCGATCTCGGTCGGTCGCACGAATAGACTGCGGTGCCGTGCCAGCATGGAAAGAGATCGAACAGGCAGAAGCAGACTTCGCCCAGCGGGTGCGGATGCTGTTCGAGGCAGGACGCCACAAGACGATAGCGACGCTACGGGCCGACGGCTCGCCCCGAATCTCTGGTATCGAGTGCGAGTTCGCAGAAAACGGTCTCTGCTTTGGTTCGATGACCGGCGCGCGCAAGGGAGCCGACCTTCGGCGGGATCCACGCTTTGCACTGCACGGGCCAACCTTCCACCCTGAGGAGGGGAAGGAGAATGACTGGCCGGGCGAGGCCAAGATCGCCGGACGGGCCATCCCCGCGGGTCCCGTGACCACGGAAGAGGGGCTCGAACAGCCTGATGGGGAGATGT
The DNA here is from genome assembly GCA_963701325.1 of uncultured Acidimicrobiaceae bacterium. Lineage (GTDB taxonomy): Bacteria > Actinomycetota > Acidimicrobiia > Acidimicrobiales > RAAP-2 > Bog-756. The sequence continues at coordinate 3,913,254 of OY969604.1, read as the reverse complement.
TCATCGCCGACATCACCGAGGTCGTGATCACCGGACTCGACACCGAGGGTCACAAGCTCGTCGTTGAGTCATGGACGCCTGAGCGAGGATTGCAACGGGTCGAGCGGGATTAGCCGACCGAATCGTCCGCCCATCGAGGTCGAGCGATCAGGCTATCGAGTGGGCTTGGATAGCCAGTGAGGCCAAAGGTCATTCCCGACGCAACAACAGCTCCAGCAGGAACGTGCGCCGGGGGCGTTGTTGCGATGAAGCCCTCAATCGTCAGATGAACTCCACACTGGTCGCTTCCTGCTTGCCTTGTGCAAAACCGGCACGAGCGGCGGGGATGCGAGTCGCCGGGTTCATCTGGTTGGTGCCCATCGCGGCTCGGGAATCGGCGTCCGGCGTGATCACCTGGACGAAGCTGCCTTGGTCACGCAGAGCCACGACCTGGCTCTCCAGGTCCATGCCCCATTCCGGTGGTCTGCGCAGGCCTTCGAACTGGCCCTCGGGCAATGTCCCGCTCCGCCCGCCGAACGGCGAGAGCACCACGACATTTGCATAGCCCGAGGCAAGGTCGGCGTTTTCGGGGGAGCGCACGCCGCCGTTGATGTAGTGCGTGCCGTTGATGCTGATCGTGGGGGACGAACCCGGCAGCGCAGTGCCTGCGGTGACCGCGTCCACCAAGTCGACGCCCGAATCGCGGTCGAACGTGGCCAAGTCGCCGGTGTGCGCGTCGACGGCCACCACAATCATCGGCCTGGCCGACCATTCATGGCGAGGCAACCGGGCGGCGACCACGGCGCGATGCTGTCCCGCCGTGGTTCCGAGCATGGAGTCGCACTCCAACCCGAATGCGCCCATCGCACGTTGGAGATCGCGAGCCGAAGTGGCAGCGGCGGAGATGGCCCTCATCCGTTCGAACAACGTGGCCATCGGCAAGGCCGGCGGTCGTTGGCGGTTCTGTCCGACTGGTTGAGCAGGCGGGGACAGCACCGAGGCGAACAGTTCGGCCGGCGGTATTCCGCTGCGTAGTTGTGCTGCCGCGGTGGCACCGGACGACGTGCCGATCACCAAATCGGCGGCCTCCGTCATATCGAGACCCGCATCGGCCAGACCAGCGATGATCCCGATCTCCCAGGCATTGCCGGCAGCCCCACCACCACCGAGAACCAGAGCAACGTTGTGAGCCACCTGCGGGTGCGACGCACGTCGCGACGAGTCAGGCGTGAAGGATTGGATTTTGCCCCCGGTCAGTGGGAGCGATTCTTGAAACTGCGACATGTCTTGGTCCCTTTCAGGGCATCCGAAATGCGGGCACCCGAGGACCGACGACGACGAAGCTCTAGAGGCTCCAGCGTGAAGGGGTGAGCACCCGACTGTGAACTAAAAGAATCGGACTCACCTCCTTAGTCAGGCGCTACGACAGCGCCCTGATCGAACTCAAGCCGAACATAGTCGGGCAAGTGCTCCGTCGCAAAAGCGGAAGCCGGTGGCGAACTCATCCACACCCGGAGCGGAATTTCAGGCACTCCTCCGGAAGCTCATGGACGCTCTCCCAGGTCACAAGCGTGGGCCGTGCGGTGTCTGAGTTCATGACCTAGGCGACATCTGTGTCAAGACATAGGAGACACCTGCTGAGGAGGGTCTCCTGAATCGGCCCGGGAATCCTGGAGGCTCCTTCCCTTGAGAGGATGGAGCAATGCCAAGGAACACCCGATACTCCCCGGAGGTCCGTGAGCGGGCCGTCCGGATGCTCGTCGAGCACAGGGCCGAGTACCCCTCGGAATGGGCGGCCATGACCGCCATTTCGGCGAAGCTGGGGATGACGCCCGAGACGCTGCGGATCTGGGTCCGCCGGACCGAGATCGACGACGGCAAACGACCGGGAACGACCACCGAGGACCAGCTGAAGATCAAGGAGCTCGAGCGGGAGGTCAAAGAGCTCAAACGAGCCAACGAGATATTGAAGGACGCTTCGATCTTCTTCGCGATCGAGCTCGACGGTCGACCGAAGAGGTAGTTCGCTACATCGATGCTCGGAAGAGCCGATGGGGAGTCGAGCCGATCTGCACCACTCTGCAGGTCGCTCCCGCCACCTACTACGCCGCCCGCCACCGGCCCCTGTGCGCCTGCCGGGTCCGGGACCAGCAGCTGAAGGTCGAGATCAAGCGGGTCCGGTCGGAGAACTTCGACGTCTACGGAGCCGACAAGGTCTGGACCCAGCTGAACCGGGAGGGCCATCGGGTGGCCCGCTGCACCGTCGAACGCCTCATGCGTGACCTGGGACTCCAGGGAGCACGCCGAGGGCGGCAATGGAAGCGGACCACCGTCGGTGATGACACCCTCGACCGGCCTGCCGACTTGGTCGATCGCCAGTTCGTGGCCCAAGGACCCAACCGGCTCTGGGTGGCGGACCTCACCTACGTGAAGACCCACACGGGCTGGGTCTACGTCGCCTTCGTGGTGGACGTGTTCAGCCGCTACGTCGTGGGATGGCAGACCTCGACCTCATTGCGCAGCGATCTGGCCATCGACGCTCTGGAGATGGCCATCCACGGACGCAAGGACACCGGCCTCGATGGCCTCATTCATCACAGCGACCGCGGGGTTCAATATCTGTGCATTCGATACACCGAGCGCCTGGCCGAAGCCGGCGTCGTGAACTCGGTGGGATCCAAGGGTGACTCCTACGACAATGCCCTGGCCGAAAGCTTCAACGGGCTCTACAAGACCGAACTCATCTACCGCCAGGGCCCATGGCGCAACGTCGAGCACGTCGAATGGGCCACCCTCACCTACGTCGACTGGTTCAACAACCGCCGAATCCACAACGAGATCGGCAAGGTCCCGCCGGCAGAGCTGGAAGCGAACCACTACCGTCAGATCGACAGAGGAGATCTGGTCACTTCACAGACAACCGAGTCTCTATGAAACCCGGGCCGATTCAACCACGCTCGCATTGCTACAACGAGATGACCCTGTGTTTGTAGCAGCTGAGGGTGAATCGTTAGCTCCCAGTGCCGCATCGATCAAGATTCCGGTCCGGCTCTGGATCAACGGTGAAGATCGACTCGTTCGGGTCTCTGCCTCCGAGCCCTATTACGCACAGGTCTACCCGCTGGGAGGTAACGGTGGCGAGGTTCTCTCTAGTGGGGCACAGGTCTCGACAACGTCCGCCGCGATACCGCCTGTGGCGGCAACGACACCCCCCCACCAACAGGGTGTAACCCAGATCATTCTGACCTTCAGGAACTTCGGCCCAAGGGTCATCACGCTTCCGTCACCGTTGAGCACCGCGACATACGGCCGCTAGCGCGCCCACTACAGCGGCACCACGAGGCAAGGATTGTATTGGGATTCGCTCCCTGAACAGTAGATACCCCCAATGTGGGTTCCACCTAACGATAGCGGCGCCAGATTTGGTAGATACATCAAAGACATGTCGACGTGCCCTCCAACATCTGTTGTCCTAGGCGGGCGGGTCGAGTTGTCTGCGCGTTTCCGTCCGTCGATTTGGATGGCCGCAGTATTGGTTGTTCTCATGCCGGTTGTCTCTTCGTGTTCAGTCATTCAGAGTGAGGCGGAGAGGTCGCTTCACCAATATGCTGCTAACGCGGCAGTTGCGATGGACAACACGCCGATAGGAACGTCAGGGCTCGACATGGCTCGCGCCGTCGTCGGGACCGGCACGGACGACACCATCCAGGTCCTAACTGCGACGGGTACCAGACGGAGTGGCGTGGTTGTGCTGCGCATCAACGTCACTGTCAAGCCCACATCTGAGCTTGACTCCGGCAGCAAGGCGGCCGGTTGCTTCCAGTATCAGTTCGACTACGACGCGCAGCCGGACGAAGTCTCGTGCCCGAACACAGGTCAATTGGTTCTGCCGCCTCCGGGACCTACGACCACAACCACCGTCAGTTGATTGGCTATGCGATCCACCCGGTCGTCTGGGGCAGTCCCACCTGACAAGGCAACTGTTGAAGCTGTGGCTACGACGGTCGCACGGTCGCCATTACCGCACGAGCGCCTGCTCCCTGGCCAGAGAGATAGACGCCCGCCGAACTTCTTGCGACCACCCCTTGAAGCCAAGTCTCCGATGTCTCGCGACTCCTACCTGCGTGGACCTTTGGGGACGGCTTTCAAACCCTCCTGACACCCTAGAAACAGCTCCTGAACAGGGGTTACTTGCCACGTCAGCAGCTGGCCGGAAGCTACAGAAGGCCCCTAGACGGTCCATAGATCGTCCGGGAGTCGGCGGTCAGGACAATAGGGGACAGCATTCAAACCCCGGTTCCAGCGCGCCCCGTGCGGGAACCGTTGGCGTCCACTCCCCGATCGCAGCAGGTGCTGCGAGAGGCCCAACGAAGCCAGTCCAGCGTCGACTGTCTCCTTCTGAACTTGCAGGCATAGCTACCTCTTACCAGCATGGCCGCTCGCTGGATGAACTGGCTCGGCAGTTCGGCGTCCATCGCCGAACGGTGGCCGACCATCTTGAACGCCTCGGCGTCGCCCGTAGAGTAAACCTCCCCAAACTGGGCCCTCCAGACATCGAACGAGCGATTAATGGCTATCAAGCTGGCGATTCGCTGGCCACCGTGGGGAAGGCCTTGAACGTCGACCCATCCACCATTCAGCGGGCGCTCAGGCGTGCCGGCGCCGCTATTCGGGCACGACCCGGATATTGAAGCCGCTCGGCTCCCAAAGGCGACTCCCTTGGCCGGCGAGTTAGCGACGTCGGGGTTCGAATCTCATTACCTCCACGGAGTTGTGATAATGGCAACGGTTTCCCTCGTCAAAGGGCATGTTTGCGCTACGCCCAGAAATCGAGCCAAATGGCGATGTTCGAACCCCTCTCCGACCAGCGAGAACGTCTGTCAGTCGCACGATCGAGTAACGCAACTTAGCCTCGATCCACCGAAATCCCAGCCCTGATCAGGTCATCTGAGGTCTGACCATACGCGGAAAATGCCCCCTGTCTTGGGAAGATGTGACTTGCGACAGTACGCATCATCCCCAAACAGAAAGGCATCTTTCCGGTGCACACAGAATCCCACAATCCGGCGCGCCTTGCCGTGACCTTCGACGACGACCGGGCGGTGGCCGGAGCTGGCCTGACGCTCGCTGCCGTGTTGTCCGAACGGCTGGACCTCGCGGCTTGGGCCGACGAGTTGATCGACCTCGGTGACCGTCCCGGGCACGCTCGTCCCGGTCGCAAAGTGGCCACCCTCGTGCATGCCATGGTCGCCGGGGCCGAGTGCATCGACGACTGCGATGTCCTGCGTTCAGGATCGACGCATCGCATCCTCGGACACGAGGTGATGGCCCCGTCCACCCTCGGCACGTTCCTCCGGTCCTTCACGTTCGGCCACGTCCGCCAGCTCGATTCCTTTGCGGAGCAGATGCTGGCCAACGCATGGGACTTCGGTGCCGGGCCGGGCGATGCCCCGATGACCATCGACATCGACTCCACCATCCAGCAGGTCTATGGGAAGCAGAAACAAGGTGCCGCCTATGGCTACACCGGTGTGCTCGGCGAGCATCCCCTAGTCGCCACACGGGCGGACACCGGGGAGGTGCTCCACATCCGCCAACGGAAGGGCTCGGCCGGCAGCGGCCGGGGAGCACAACGGTTCGTGCGGGAGACCATCGGGCGGTCTCGTCGTGCCGGTGCCAGCGGCCAACTCACTCTGCGGGCCGACTCGGGATTCCACTCCAAGCATGTGGTGAGAGCCTGCCGGGATCACGACGTCCGCTACTCCATCACCGCCAACCAGAACAAAGCCGTGGTCAGATCCATCGAGGCCATTCCCGATGAGCGCTGGTGCGACATCGACTACACGATCGGCGGCAAGGCCCAGGTCGCCGAGTGTGCCTATGGCGACGGGCACCGGCTGATCATCCGGCGCACGAGACTGATCGGCAAGCAGGCTCAGCTCTTTCCTTCGTGGCGACACCACGCCTTCATCACCGACCGGGAGGGCACTGCCGTCTTCCTCGATGCCGACCATCGCCACCATGCCGTCGTGGAGTTGGCCATCCGGGACCTGAAGGAGGGAGCGGGGATGGCCCACTGCCCGTCGGGGACCTTCACGGCCAACGCGGCATGGTCCGTGCTCGCCACCCTGGCCCACAACCTGATTCGCTGGGTGGCCGCCCTCGGGCTCGAACACACTGGCGCCGTCGTGGCCAAGACCATCAGACGGAAGTACATCGCCATGCCAGGCCGGCTGACGCACCGGTCGCGACGGACCCAGCTCCACCTGCCGACGCGGTGGCCGTGGGCCTCGGAATGGACCGAGTGCTTCGACCGCTTGTCGGCACTTTCGCTTCGCACCTGACCGATCAACAACGGGTGGCCCACCACGGTCCAGCCGCTCCCAGCTCGATCACCGCCACTCAACCTCTGGTCGGCCACGTCCTGATTGCCGGAGAGGCCACCCAGCGCCACCGCCGGCATCAGCTACCGGGCCAAAATCAAGAACTCGCCGATCCAGCCATGCGATTCGGTGGATCGAGGCTTAGAGCGACTGCTCTGTCAATGGCTGAGACCGATGTCGACAGCCGCACATGATCGACGAAGCGTTTCAACGGGTGCGCGTCACCTGCTTCTCACCTGGGGCTGCGCCATCCCATCGCCGGTCCCAACCGTGTAGCTCCGTCGATGCGAATTGTCTCACCGTTCAGGTAGGGATTCCGGACAATTGCCTCTACCAGCAGTGCAAATTCCTCGGGTCGTCCGAGACGCTTCGGGAAGACCACGTCTTCCAGAAGTTGTGCCCTCACCGATTCCGACGCCAGGCGAGGGGTGAGGAAGGCGCCTGGTGCGATGGCACACACCCTGACGCCGATCGGAGCGAGGTCGCGGGCCATCGGAAGGATCATCGATCTGATGGCGCCCTTGGCCGCACCATACGGGACCATCGTGGCCTGCCCATCGAATGCGCTAATCGAAGCAGTTTGGACAATGACACCACGCTGACCGTCACTATCGGGATCGTTGTCCCGAAATGCTGCCGCCGTCAACCTGGCGAGATTGAAAGGTCCCACCACATGGAGATCGAGGTTGGCAAGCAGAACATCCTTACCAATTACCGATCCATCTTCCTCGACCAGCCGCGGGCTCCTGATGATGACGCCTGTTGCGCTCACCGCGATTGAGAACACGCCGAGTGATTGGGCCAGAACGATCGCCGCCGCCACGGCATCGTCGTCGTTGCTGTCGCCGGCTATCACGGTCGCCCGATCGCCGAGGTCTGCGATGACCGCTGCTGCCCTATCAGCGTCAGGGTCGAGTACGACAAGGCTTACGCCAAGTCCGGCCAAATGCCGAACCGTTGCGCTACCAAGCCCTCCCGCCCCGCCGGCAACCACGGCCGATCGACCCTTCAGCTCCATCAGATGGCCCCCATGTTGATCCAAGCTGGAGCGATCGTTCTAACTCATGCTAGAAATGGCGTCAAGAAGCGTGATGGGCTGCCCGCTGCGCTTCGAGGTGATCTAACAAATGAGTCATGGCCTCTGATGATTCCCGGTGAGCCGTTTCAAAGCCTGAAGTCTGGTCATAGGCCATGGCGAAGGCGAGCCCTTGGACGGCGGCTGCCACTAGTCCAGGGGGAAAGAGGTCGCTGTCAATGCCGTAGCCGTCAAGGATCGATTCAAGTGCCGCAATTTCCATGCGGCGTGCCTCTCGGGCAAATGAGGCCAACTCGGCCCGAAGAGCTGGGCGATGATTCGCCGCCGCGGTCAGCTCCACGAGAAGCGTATTGCCACTGGGCTCGGAAGAGAGGCGCCACCAGGCCCGTAGCGGCTCCGCCGACGCAAGAGCGTCGGCCAATCTGGCCACATTGCTTTCGCCCCGACGCCGGACCACTGCAATGAATAGATCGTCGAGCGTCCCGAAGTGGTAGTGAAGTTTGACTCCAGCGTCGGCTTCGACTCGGCGGGAGGTCACGGCGGCATAGCCGTCTCGCAACATGATCCGTTCCGTCACATCAAGCATTCGCCGCCGCTTCTCGAGCGTCGCGGCCTGAGGGCGTCGGGTGGGTGGCACTTGTACGTTTTACCCGACGCCAGCTGGCCACAGGTAGCTATGGAACAAACGTTCTACCCCGGTTCTCAGCGGTTCCGCGAAACGCCGGAAGGCGGGAGCCGCCGCACTTAGCGCCCGGCAACCCAGTGCATCCCTGGATTGACAGAGGTTGGATTCTAAGTTAGAACAGCTGCACTAACTTTCTTTGATTCGATAGAAGGATGACGTTCGTGATCGACACCAAGGTGTACTTCGACCCGTACGACGTAGACATCAATGCAGATCCCTACCCGACGTATGCACGCCTCCGCGAGGAAGCTCCTGTCTATTACAACGAGGCCTACGATTTTTGGGCATTGTCGCGCCATGAGGACGTTCAGAAGGCACTCGTCAACTGGCAGACGTTCACCAGCACGAGGAGCGACATCCTTGACATCGTCAAAGCTCAGGTCGAGCTGCCCCCCGGGGTAATCATGTTCGAGGATCCTCCAATCCACACGATGCACCGGGGTCTACTCTCCCGGGTATTCACGCCGCGGCGGATGGCTCAGCTGGAGGATCAGGTGCGCCAATTCTGCGTCGGATGTCTCGACCCGCTCGTGGGCGCCGAGTCGTTTGACATTATCGCCGAACTCGCGACCATGTTGCCTATGCGGGTGATCGGCATGCTCCTTGGCATTCCCGAACAGGACCAGGTGGCGGTGCGGAATAAGACGGATGACAATTTGCGGACTGTGCCAGGCAGGCCGATGGATATCAAGCAAGAAGACATTGCCAACGGCGAGATGTTTGCTGAGTACATCGAGTGGCGAGCGAAGCATCCGTCCGACGACCTCATGACACAACTGTTGAATGCTGAGTACGAGAACGAAAGCGGCCACACGCGAAAGCTCTCCCGAGAAGAGGTCCTCACGTACACGACCGTGGTGGCAGGAGCGGGAAATGAGACGACTGGGCGGCTGATCGGCTGGCTTGCCAAAGTGTTGGCCGAACACCCTGATCAGCGCCGCGAGGTGGTTGCCGACCGGTCACTGATCCCAAATGTCATCGACGAGACATTGCGATTCGAGCCCACGGGTCACGCTACGGCCCGCTATGTCACACAAGACGTCGAGTACTACGGAACCTGCATCCCGGCGGACAGTCCGATTCTCCTGTTGTCGGCCTCAGCTAACCGCGATCCCCGACGGTATGAGAATCCAGACAGCTACGACATCCACCGGAAGGACCTTCAGCACCTGACCTTCGGCTACGGGTTGCACTTTTGCCTTGGAGCCCATCTCGCCAAACTCGAGGGCCGAGTGGCGCTGGATGAGATTCTCAACCGGTGGCCCGAATGGGACATCGACTACGACGGCATAAAGTTGGCACCAACCTCAACTGTACGAGGATGGGAGCATATGCCGCTGCTTCTCAGGTGACGTCATCGCTTGAGCTGATGACTACGAGGTTGTGAGCGCATCGAATTTCGGGCATCGCGTAGGAAGGAGAGACATTGAATCGAGTGGCGGTGGTGACCGGGGGTGCCTCAGGAATTGGACTTGGCATAGCCCGGCAATTTCTAGCCGATGGCCATTCCGTCGTCATCTTGGATCGCAATCGGACCACCCTGGACGAAGCGGCAGAGGAGCTCCGAGAGTCGGGGGGACAGATACTGCCTTCAGAGGTCGACGTCACCGACCGGGCCGCGGTGAACGAGGCCTTTGAGCGAACTCGGTCCGAGTTTGGACCCGTCACCATCCTCGTCACAAGTGCTGGGATCGAGGCGTTCGAGCCTCTCTTAACCATTTCCGAGGAGAGCTGGGACAAGATCATTGCCGTCAACCTGACGGGGACTTTCATCTGCGTGCAGGCAGCCGTGCCGGACATGCTTGCCGCCGGATGGGGGCGAATTGTGACCATCTCATCACAGAGCGCCCAATCTGGGGCGCCCGACATGGCCCATTACTCTGCATCCAAAGGTGGCGTAATCGCCCTTACGAAGTCGCTGGCCGTTGATCTAGCCCGCAAAGGAGTAACGGTGAATTCGATTTCTCCCAGCTTGGTAGACACACCCATGGCGAGAGCCTCAGAGGCATCGGGAGATTTTCCAGGAGTGGACATCGTGGGCCCGATGGTCCCGTTGGGTCGAGCCGGCACCCCGGCGGACATCGCTGCTGCCTGCTCATACTTGTGCTCCGAAGAGGGTGGCAGCTACATCACTGGCCAAATCCTCGGCATCAATGGAGGCACGTACATCTGAGCAAGTTTGCGATGTCGCTGTCACTCCAATGGCTGGCGATGGAGGCTGCCCGTGCCACCCAACCTCTCCCATGGCAGTGTACGGCGATTTTCGTTGGTCAACTGACTTCTCGGTGTTGCGGGCTGGGACTGCCGCACGATCCAGTGACATCTGATCTGTGGCGTCGAGAGGCGTAGTTGCCGTGACGGTGGCGGGCGCGGCCACGGGTCCGCAGGGTTTGAATGAGAAGACAAAGGTTCCTGAGCGATCGGACACGCGAAGTAGCGTCTGACCTGCACAAACGTTGTGAAAATGACAACGAGTGGGCCGTGCGGTGCCTGAGTTCATGACCTAGGCGACATCTGTGTCAAGACATAGGAGACACCTGCTGAGGAGGGTCTCCTGTGGACAAAGGCCGCTTCCTGATCGAGACACACCTGCGTACCGGCCAGCCCCTCGGCGAGCTGGCGAAGGCCCACGGGGTCCACCGCAGCTGGCTCTACAAGCGCCTCGCCCGCTACCGACGAGACGGCGAGGCGGGCCTCGAGCTTCGCTCCACCCGGCCCAAGACCTCACCGACCCGGATCGCCGGCGTCTGGGAAGAGGAGATCGTCCGCCTCCGGAAAGAGCTCACCGATCTCGGTGTCGACGCAGGGGCAGCGACCATCCAGACCCATCTGGGCGACGTCCACGAGACCACCCCGTCGATCCCGACCATCTGGCGGGTACTGAAGGCGAGAGGGTTCGTCACCCCGCAGCCCCACAAGCGTCCGAAGAGCTCCTTTACCCGCTTCGTGGCCGACCTGCCGAACGAGTGCTGGCAGGCCGACATGACCCACGTGACCGTCGCCGACGGAGTGGTGTTCGAAGTCCTCAACGTCATCGACGATCACTCCCGGCTGTGCGTGGCGTCGAGAGCGTTCGTGACAGTGCGGTCGCCCGACGTCGTCCGCACCCTGCATACAGCGGCATCTACCTGGGGCTATCCCCAGTCGTTTCTCACTGACAACGGGGCGATCTTCACGGCCAGCGCGGTCAAGGGGACGAGCGCCATGGAGGCCGAGCTGTTGACGTTGGGCATCCTGTCCAAACACGGCAAGCCCTACCATCCCCAGACCCAGGGCAAGGTGGAGCGCTTCCACCAGACCGTGAAGAAGTACCTCGCAAAACAGGATCCGGCCGTGACGAAGAGGCAACTCCAAGGCCAGCTCGATCGGTTCGTCACCTACTACAACGAGGTCCGGCCGCACCGGTCGCTCGGCCGAAAGCGACCCCTCGTGGTCTTCAATGCGAGGGAGAAGGCGATCCCGACAGGGCCCCGGATCGACACCACCGGCTACCGGGTCCGGCGGGACAAGGTCGACAAGACCGGAGTGGTGACGCTGCGCTATCACAGTCGGATCCACCACATCGGGGTGGGTCGTGCCTACGCCGGCTGGCGGGTGATCCTCCTCGTGGCTGGAACCGACATCCGCATCCTCGGGATGGACGGTTCGCCGCTCCGGCATCTGACGCTGGACATCACAAAGGACTACCAGCCACAGCCGTGACCGATAGCCCTTTGGTTGTCTACGATGTCTTGAGACACCTGTCTCCGATGTCTCGCGACATCACAGCGTGGGCCGTGCGGGACTTGAACCCACGACCCCTTGCGTGTCATGCAAGTGCGCTACCAACTGCGCCAACGGCCCGTGGAGGGACGATACCACCAGGTCACGCTGGACGGTCACCGACCGTTGCGTTGCGACGTCGTGACTGACCAGAACCCGTGATGGTTGCATGCGGACGAGATGCAGGCCGACCGGAGAGCGGGCTGGGTCTACTCGTCAGGAGTTCGATGGTGTGGGCACCGTGGGAGTGGCCCTCTCGATCGCCTCCCACCCACCCAACGTGTGCCGGCGCTCCTCCTCCGCTGCGTACCCGCCCCGGAGACCGAAGAGACGCTTGGCATAGAGCAGGTACGCGACAATCGCCAGGTTGATCACGAACGCCACCATCTTGAACACGGAGATCTGGAGACTGAGTTCGTGGATCTCGAAGGGGAGGAACGCGCTGGTCACGATGAAGGTGAGGTACTCGGCCCACCGTCTGCCGCGCCAGAGACCGACCATCTCGGTCGCTTCGACCCCGGCCAGGACAGCGAAGAGCAGCCCGAGGAGAACGAGCTGCCTCGGTGAGTAGTCGAACGCCTTGCGCAGGTAGCCGAGGAGCCCGCGCACCCGGCTTGCCGCGGCTCCACTCCCGGACAGTGCGTTCATGATGTTGAGGTAGTCCGCATGCAGCGCGGCATCGTGGCGGGCGAAGGTGAACAACACCACCGCCAGGAATGCAAGAACCACTGCGTGGATGGCGCGGTCGATGGCGATCAGGCGGAGGACATAGAGATCCCGGAGGGGACGACCACGCAGGGGCAGCTGGATCTCGTCCCGGGATGGTACGCGGGTCGCGGTGGGACCTTCCGGTACCAGGGATGGCACCCACGCGTCGCACCGAAGGCACCGGCACCAGCGCAGGCCGTCGAGCTCACGCGCCACGACCGCATCGTCCTCGGTGACCAGCTCGGCGTCGGCACCCACCAGGACGTGGCCGCTGAAGCTACACGTGAACAGCTCGTAGCGATTCTCCGGCCGCGTCTTCGGGGGCACCGTCGCAGAATAGGCTCTACCCGGGTGCAGCACGGAAAGGGTCACGATGACCGCAACGACCGAGTCTCACGTGCGCGAGATCGACGAGCGGGGGTACACCATCCTCGAGGGTGCGATCGATCCCGCGCTAGTCCAGTGGCTGCTCGACGAGCTCTGCCGGCTCGAGGAACAACTGGGGATCCTCCCCGCCACCAACGCCTTCGAGGGCACCCGCACGACTCGGATCTACAACCTGCTCGTCCATGGCCCCGCCTTCACCGAGATCCCGATCCACCCCAGTGTCCTGCCGGTCTGCGAACAGGTCCTCGACCCCGGTCTCCTCGTCTCATCGCTCTCGTCCATCTCGATCGGGCCCGGCGAGACGGCCCAACCGATCCACGCCGACGATCAGGTCATCCCGCTCCCCAAACCGCACCCGGCCACGGTGTGCAACACCATGTGGGCGCTCACCGACTTCACCGAGGCCAACGGAGCGACCCGCGTCGTCCCCGGGTCCCACACCGTCGACCACTCGCCTGACCTCCGCCAGGAGTACGACTCGGTCCCTGCCGAAATGGAACGGGGCAGCGTCCTGGTCTGGCACGGCAGTCTCTGGCACGGAGGAGGGGCGAACACGACGGCCGATCGCCGGGTAGGGATCGCCATGAACTACTGCGCCGGGTACATCCGACAACAGGAGAACCAACAGCTCGGGGTTCCCCTCGCCACACTGCGCACGTTTCCGTACCGCCTCCAGGAGCTGGTCGGCCTCGGCATCTACCGCGGGCTCATCGGACATATCGACAAGCAGGTCCCGGCCAACCGTCTCTTCGGCGCGGACATCGACCCGCACCTGGTCTGGGATTACGCTGCCGGGCCCGGCAGCCCGACCGGAGGAGACGGCCCGACGCCCTGACCGGTCAGCTCGCCGAGTTCCGATCGCAGCAGTGCCGCTGCGATCTCCACGCCGGGGTGCACCACTCCTCTGCCGAGGCGGGGACACACCGGCTCCAGAGGCGGCGGGCGGAATCGAACCGCCGTACGGGGCTTTGCAGGCCCCTGCCTAAACCACTCGGCCACGCCGCCAGTGCGCCCGGCGATCCTATCCCCACGGTCGGGATGCTTGAATCTCCCCATGCGCATCGGACTCATCGCCCCGCCCTGGACTCCCATACCCCCGGACCTCTACGGCGGCATCGAGCTGGTGGTGGACCAGTTGGCCCGCGGCATGCAGGCCGCCGGCCACGACGTGCTGCTCTACACGACCGGGGACTCGACCTGCCCGGTCCCCCGCCGATGGGTGCTTCCCCAGGCCGAGGGCCAGCGCATCGGGATGGCTGTCCCCGAGCTCCGTCATGTGATCCATGCATACGAGGCGCTCCAGGAGTGCGACGTGGTCCACGATCACACGATGATGGGCCCGTTCCACTCAGAGCACTACCCGGGACTGCCCGTGGCCACCACCATCCACGGTCCGTTCAACGAGGACCTGCAAGACCTCTACCGGGCGCAGTCCGGCCGGGTCCCACTCATCGCGATCTCGCACGCGCAGCACCGGGCCGCACCGGACATCCCGGTCGCCCGTGTCATCCACCACGGCATCGACGCCTCCCTGTTCCCGGTGGGCGATGGTGGGGGTGACGCGGATGGGCCGTACGTCGTCTTCCTGGGCAGGATGGCCGACGACAAGGGTGCCCACCGAGCAGTCCGGATCGCCCGCCGAGCCGGCATCCGGATCCTGATGGCGGCCAAGATGCGCGAGCCATGGGAGAAGCGCTACTTCGCCGAGCAGGTGGAGCCATTGCTCGGCCCGGACGCGCACTATCTCGGCGAAGTCTCCCACCAGCGCAAGCTCGAGCTCCTGACCGGGGCCTCTGCTCTCCTGTTCCCCATCCGGTGGAACGAGCCGTTCGGGATGGTCATGATCGAGGCCATGGCCTGCGGGACCCCGGTTCTGGCCTTCCCCGAGGGGGCTGCGCCGGAGGTGGTCGCCGACAGGAGTACCGGATTCCTGTGCGACGACGAAGATGCCATGGTCCGGGCCATCGACCGACTCGGCGAGCTCAAGCGGGCCGATTGCCGGCTCGCCGTCGAGGGGTACTTCTCCACCCAGCGAATGGTGGCTGAGCATATCGAGCTCTTCGAGTCGATGACCGCCTGATCCGGCCGTCAGGGACAGCGGTGACAGGTGGGAGCGAGCGCAGGCGCTGAGGGCTCAGTGGCGCCGGAACAAGAAGCGGGCCACCACGACGACCAGGGCCACCACGACCACAGCCTTGATCGCGAACCAGACCAGGCCTGCCACGAAATGCAGCGCAGCGAACGCAACCCAGATCGCGAACAACCCGCCCACCACGATCAGCACACCGTCGAAGACGGTGAGACCTGAGCGCTTCTGATCCTGGTCCTCGGCCATACCACAAGGCTACCTGCCCAGGGCCGGCGCTAGGTCGCGGCACGGTGACGCCTGCCGGGCCGGCGGAAGCGATCGCCTGGGAGCGTTCCTGCGACCGGCCGGTGGTACGGTCCGCCCGTGTCACTGCGCGCTCGTCGCCAGAGCCTCATCGAGCGCCCGGAGCTTCGGGGGGACGCGTTCTGCCGGGCCTATGCCGATGCGGCCGACGAGTGGCTGACCGGCCTGTTCGACGAAGCCACCGGCGGCGACGGGCGCGGGCTGGCCATCATCGCCGTCGGTGGATACGGCCGCCGGGAGCTCTGCCCGTTCAGTGATCTCGACGTGCTACTCCTCCACAAGGGACGCAAAGGGGTCTCGGCCACGGCCGACCGGATCTGGTACCCGGTCTGGGACGAGGGGATCTCGCTCGACCACAGCGTGCGCCGCCCGAGCGAAGCCCTCGATCTGGCCGGCGACGACCTGCGGGTGGCCCTCGGCCTGCTCGACGCCCGGGTCGTCTGCGGCGAATCCAAGGTGGCGGAACCGGTGCTCGAGGGGGCACGCGATCGCTGGATCAAACAGAAGCCTCCCTGGCTCGGGGTCCTCGCCGACCTGGTCGCCGAGCGCCACCGCGCCAACGGGGATCTCGGCTTCCTGCTGGAACCCGATCTGAAGGAGTCACACGGGGGACTCCGGGACATCGCAGCCCTCACCGCCATGATGGCAGCGGTGCCGATTCTCGCCGACTACGTCGACACGGTGGCTCTCGAGGACTCCCGGGTGACGCTGACCGCGGTGCGCGTGGAGCTCCAGCGACGTGCCGGACGCGAGCTCAACAAGCTCCTGCTCCAGGAGCAGGACCAGGTTGCCGAAGCGCTCGACCTCGAGGACGCAGACGTGCTCATGCGGTCTGTGGCCACCGCCGGGCGCACCGTGGCGTGGGAAGGGGACGATGCCTGGCGCAGGCGCAGTGCCTGGTCGCGCGCGCAACGCCGCGGGCGACGGGCGCGCGGGGCCGTGCCCAATCCCGGGGCGGTGACTGCGGTCGGCACCCAACCGGGCATCGGGCTGACAGAGGACGAGGTGGTCCTGACCGAGGGAGCAGACGTCACCCGGGATCCCGGCCTTCCGCTCCGGCTGGCCCTCGTGGCTGCCGAGCGGAACCTGCCGATCTCGCGCGACGCGCTCAACCTGATGGGCCGAAAGTCCCCAGCGCCTCCGGAGCCGTGGCCAGAGGAGCTCCGATCCACCCTGGTAAAGCTCCTCGCCACCGGGCCGCCGGCCGTCGCCGCCATCGAGGCCCTCGACCAGCGCCATCTGGTCGAGCGCCTCCTCCCGGAGTGGGCCGCCGTACGCAACAAGCCGCAGCGCAACCCCTACCACCGGTTCACCGTCGACCGGCACCTCCTCGAGGCCACCGCCAACGCGGCCACCATGGCCCACCGGGTGGACCGGGTCGATCTCCTCCTCATCGGCACCCTCCTCCACGACATCGGCAAGGGATTCCCCGGCGACCACACCGAGGTCGGGATGACCGTGGCGGCCCGAATCGCCGCCCGAATGGGTCTCCCTCCGGAGGACGTGGCAGTGATCGTGAACCTGGTGCGTCTCCATCTCCTGCTTCCCGACACCGCGACGCGCCGGAACCTCGACGACCCGGCCACCGCTCGGCGGGTGGCAGACGAGGTCGGCGACCGTCCCACACTCGACCTCCTGGACACGCTCGTCGAGGCGGACAGCCTGGCGACCGGTCCGTCGGCGTGGGGTGCCTGGAAGGCCGGACTGGTGGCAGACCTGGTCGAGCGAGCGAGCGGTCTCCTGGCCGGAGAGCCGGTGGCCCCGCCCGCCCCGCTGATCACAGAGGAGCTCCAGGTGATCATGGACACGGTCAGAGTCCACGGGGTGCCGGCCCTGTCCATTGACGACCCGGTGGTGACGGTCGTGGCTCCCGACCGCCCGGGTCTGCTGGCAGAAGTGACCGGAGCACTTGCCCTCCACGGCCTCAACGTCCGCTCGGCGGTGGTGGCGGGCGAGGACGGGGTGGCGGTCGAGGTCTTCACCGCCGAACCGGAGCGGGGAACCTGGCCGGACGCGGTCCGCCTCTCCGACGACCTCGCATCTGTGATCGCGGGCCGGCTGGCCTTGGAGGACCTGCTGGCAGCACGCGCCCACACCTACCGAAACGCCAAGCGGACGTCCCCCGAACTCGTGTCCACCCAGGTCACCATCGACAACAACGCCTCCGCCACGGCCACGGTCGTCGAGGTCCGTGCCGAGGACGTCGTCGGCCAGCTCCACCGGATCACCCGGGCCCTGGTCGACTGCCGCCTCGATGTGACCTCGGCCAAGGTCTCGACCTTCGGGTCGGCCGTCGTCGACGCCTTCTATGTGCGCGGCCCCGACGGCAGGAAGCTCACCGACCCCCAACGGATCGTCGCTGTCGAGCGCGCCATCGTTGAACGGGTCGGGTCCTCAGCCCCCGACTGATCCGACAGCCCCCGACTGATCCGAACCCGGCACCGGATTGCGCGCACTGCCTGGTAGATTTGCTGATGAGACTGCCATGGCCGACACCCACGCACACTCCAGGCAGTCGCAGAACCGCCGCCCGCTCCTTCGTGCCTGGCCCCTGACCATCGCTCTGGTCGGCGCCCTCGTCCTCGGGGTCGGTGCGTTCGCTTTCGCCGCTCGTGCCTCGGATGCCAAGGCCTCGGCCACCCCGACCTCGTCACCCACTCGTGCCCCCTTCACCGTCGGCTCGGTAGCTCCGGCTGACGGGACCAGCGGGGTGTCCAGCGACGCGACGGTGACCGTGGCCTTCACCAGGCCGCTCGCCACCGATTCGCCGACACCGAGCCTCACCCCGCCGGTGGCGGGTGCCTGGCAACTGGTCTCCCCGACCACCTTTGCCTTCGTCGCGGCCGGTCCGCTGGTTCCGCTCTCGACCGAGACCGTCACCGTTCCTGGTGGCCAAGGCGGTATCCACGCGGCGGGCGGTGGGCATCTCGCACAACCCGTGGCCTCCCACTTCACGGTGGCCGCGGGCAGCACGCTCCGCCTGCAACAACTCCTCGCCCAGCTGGGCTACCTCCCGGTCGGCTTCACGCCGACGGGCTCGATGGTCGCCCCCCAGGAGGAGGCCCAGCCCCAGGAGGGCACCTTCGCCTGGCGGTCGGCGGAGCCTGCCTCGCTCGTGTCCCAGTGGACGCCGGGCGTGTCCAGCGTGATCACGAGGGGCGCGGTCATGGCGTTCGAATCGAAGCACGGCATGCAGACCGATGGCATCGCCGGGCCAGCCGTCTGGCAGCAGCTCCTCTCGGACGCCGCGACCGGAACCACCCAGACCGCGCCGTACGACTACGTCTATGTCTCGAAGTCACTGCCCGAGACGACCACCGTGTACAGCAACGGCGCTGTGGTCTACTCGACCCTCGCCAACACGGGAGTGGCCGGGGCCCCGACCGCCTCGGGCACCTTCCCGGTCTACCTCCGCTACGTCTCGACCACCATGAAGGGCACCAATCCCGACGGATCCAAGTACTCGGATCCGAACATCCCCTGGGTGAGCTACTTCAACGGGGGCGACGCCCTCCATGGCTTCGTGCGCGGCTCCTACGGCTTCCCCCAGAGCGACGGATGCGTCGAGATGCCCCCGGCACACGCGGCCGTGGTCTATCCGCTCACCCCGATCGGCACCCTGGTCACCGTTTCCTGACCCCGGGGCGGTAGCGACACCTCGACCGCGGACCCGATCAGCGGGCCGACGGGAAGTCAGGGTCGCGTCGCTCGCGGAGTGCACGGAGGCCTTCGGCGGCATCGGGCCCGAGGAACCCGAGCATCTCCAGGGCAAGGGATTCGCCGAAGACCGGAGCCGCCTGGAGCATCCACTGGTTCATGACCCGCTTGGTCCACTGCATGGCGGTGCGCGACCCGGCGGCCAGACGCTCGGCGATGGCAAGAGCCTCGGGCAACACCCGCTCGTCGGGGACGCAGCGGGTGACCAGGCCGATCCGCTCGGCTTCGGGTCCGTCGACGAAGTCGCCGGTCATCAGGTAGTACTTGGCGCGCGCCATGCCGCAGAGGAGCGGCCAGAGCAACGCCGCGTGGTCCCCCGCCGCCACGCCGAGCCGAGCGTGCCCGTCCGAGAGGCGGGCCGAGGTGCCCATCACGCTCACGTCGGCGAGGAGGGCCACGGCCAACCCGGCCCCGACCGCCACCCCGTTGATCGCCGACACGACCGGCTTGACCGAGGCCAGCATCTCGTCGACGACCGCCCGGGCATCCCGCAACTGCTCCAGGGTCGCCGCATAATCGGTGGTCATCCGTTCGACCATGCCCAGGTCCCCGCCGGCTGAAAAGGCCCGGCCGGCACCTGTGATCACCGACACCGCGACCGAGTCGTCCTGGTCGACGACCCGCCAGATAGCGGAGAACTCGCGGTGGAGCCGCTCGTCGGCCGCGTTGAGCACTGCTGGACGGTCGATGGTGATGAGGAGGACGCCGTGGCCCGGGCGGTCGAATCGAAGATGGGCGAAGTCGTCGTAGCCGGCGAAAACGACGGGGATCGGAGGTTCGGTCATCGATGCACCATGACGGTGTGGCGACAGATCACGATCCGACGAGCGGGTGGGTGAGTCCGAGCTCGGCCAGCGTCAGCCCCGGTTCACGTGGGTCGACCACGCGCGGATCGGCGCCGGGGAGCCGGAACACATAGAGGTTCCAGAACGAGGCCAACGCTGCGGGCTCGATGTCGAGGTAGAGCCGCTCTTCGACATCGGCGCACCGGACAAACCCGGCCTCGGCGAACTGCGCCGTCCACCATTCGAACGAGGCGATGGTGAGGTGGCCCTCCACCAACCGGCCGTCGGCGTCGAGCGCCAGATCGGCCTCCGGCACCGGGCCCCGGTAGTCGGGTCCGAGGGAGCGGTAGTGGTCGACCCGCTCCGGGCGCACCTTTCCCTCGAAGTGCCCGTCGGGCCCCGACCGGTTGGGCCCGAAGGAAGGGATGGTCGCGAGCAAATGGCCGCCGCAGACCCGGGCGAGCTCGGCGATGGCTGCGGGCACCCGATCCGGCCGCAGGTGCTCGAGGATCTCGAGCGTGGTGACCAGCTCGAAGGCCCCGTCGTCCCATGGCAGTCCGGCGAAGAGGTCGGCCACCCGCACGTGCCCGGTCGCGCCGGGCGTGGCGTGCTCGACCGCGAACCGGCTCAGGTCGCACCCCTCCGCATCGATCCCCCGCTCGCGAAGCACCTCGACCAGGTAGCCGGTGGCGCAGCCGACGTCCAAGGCGGTCCGGACCCGGAAGTTCCTCCAGAGCAGCCACCCGGCGATGTCGGCGTTCGAGGCCACCCGGTCATAGCGGGCGTATCCGGAACGACCCTCCCGGTCACCCGAACTGTCCCGGCCCTCGCCGAAGTAGGAGCCGCCATAGGTGCCATCGGCGGGCGCGGTACGTGCCTCGGCCAGGGTGAGCCCCCGTTCAGCGGCCCCGGTGAGCTCCCGCCCTGCTCGTTCGAATAGCGAACGGACCCCCCGGTGACGTGCAGCCAGGTCGGCGGCCGCTCTACGGGCCACGTCGGCGGCCGACTTCCAGGGGTCCGACGGCATGGGATGCGAGGTTAGCCGTGGCGATTTTCCCGCATTTTCCGAGGTGGACCCCGGAATCTGCCCGGGTCCCCCGAGGACCAGGGAATTACCACTATTTGTGTGGAGTTTTTCACTCAGCGCGGTTATTGTGGGGTCAGGAACCACGGAGGAAAGCACAGGAACCATGGTCAGGAGACGCGGGTCCGCGGGAGGATCACCGATGAACGAGCAAGCTGTCATGACCGATCAGAACCCGTACCGACCCTCCGGGTCGTCGGCGTCGCCACTGCCGGATCGGCCCTTCGGGCCGGTGCCAGTGGCGGATCACGAACGGATCACTCGCGACGAGTTCCCCGTGATCCAGGAGGACACGACCACACGGCCGGTCGACGCGTCCCTGGTGGGCTCGTTGAGCGTGTTCTCGCTCTCCGACGTGCTCAGCCTGCTCGCATCGACCGCTCAGACCGGCGAGCTCGAGGTGGTGGGCGAGGGTGTCGAAGGCAGGCTCTGGCTGGACGGCGGTGAGTTGTCCAACGCCGAGGTCGGAGCCGCCACCACCATCGGCCAGGCCGTCTTCGAACTGGCCTGCGCAGTCGACGGGTGGTTCAGCTACACGGCCGGAATCGTCTCCTCGAGTGGCCAGCCCACCGCCCCGGTCGAGGCCGTGCTCGACGAGGTGCGCCCCCAGGTCGAGGAGTGGCGGGAGATCAGGGACGTGGTGCCGCTCGAGTCGGTGGTCGCGCTCTCCCCCACCCCTCCCGGCCAGGACGTCCAGATCCGGGGCGACCAGTGGCAGGTCCTGACCACCGTGGGCACCAACGGGCTCTCGGTGCGCGACGTGCTCGACCAGACCGGCGGCGAACAGATCGTCGTCCTGCGCACGCTCCGGGACCTCCACGATGCCGGGCTGATCGTCCTGCGGGCGGCGGAGGAGGCCCCGGACGGACCGGTGCCACGACCGGTGGCAGTGGTGACCGACCTCGATCCGGTGACCGCGCTCCCGACCCCGCCGTTCGGTTCCACTCGTGGAGACGAGGGCGGCACGCCGGACGGCGTCCCGCCGCCACCCGGCACCGAATCGCCGGCCGCGTCCCGCGACGATGGCCACGACGGGCTTGCCGAGGTGGCCATCATGCCGCCGCCGATCGCCGGCGACCCGTGGACTCCGGTTGCCGAGTCGCACGACACGGACAGCGGCATCGCCTGAGTCTCCACGGACGCCCCGCTCACGAGGTGGTCGTGACGGTGCAGGTGCCGTCGTGGGTGCAGTTGCGCAGAACGACGACCACGACGACGACCAGGACGACGCCGAGCGCGATCCCCAGGAACCCGATGATGATTCCTGCCAGGGCCATGCCCCCGCCGCGCTCTGCGCCGTTGGACCGCTTGATTTGCGACCGGGCGACGAACCCGAAGATGATCGCCAGCACTGCCGGGATCCCGTAGACCCAGAAGAAGAACGAGCACACCATCGAGGCGATGGCCAGGCCGTTGTTCCGGGGGATCGCCGGATACCCGTACGCACCTCCGGGTGGATAGCCATAGGCCGCGGAGGACGGGTAGGCGGGAGGTGCGGCGTACGGCGGTGGGAGAGGTAGCGCAACGGGCGGTCGCCCTACCATGGGTGCGGGCCCGGGGGCCTGGGCCGGCGAGTACCACTTGCCATCCGATGCCTGCCACCAACCGAGGCCCTGCGAGAGGTCGCTCATGGGCTCTGCCCGTCGCCGGCCGACACGGCTGCGACGCTAATGGGAGCTGGCAGGCATCAGTGGGGACCCGGGTCACCGTCGGGACTCCCGGCCAAGCGCTCGGCGAGTGCCCGGAAGGCCCTGCCGCGGTGGGAGACGGCGTGTTTCTCCTCGGGATCCATCTGGGCGAACGTCCGGCCGTCGAGGCCGTCCGGAGCGAACACCGGGTCGTATCCGAATCCGAATTCGCCGGACGTACGGGCCGCGATCGTGCCGCTCACTTCGCCGACGGCCGACAGCTCACCCCCGTCCGGGTAGGCGACCAAGGCGACGGTCCTGAACCGAGCGCTGCGCTCACTCGGA
Organism: uncultured Acidimicrobiaceae bacterium; assembly: GCA_963701325.1. Lineage (GTDB taxonomy): Bacteria > Actinomycetota > Acidimicrobiia > Acidimicrobiales > RAAP-2 > Bog-756. The sequence goes on along the minus strand of OY969604.1, from coordinate 3,890,363 downwards.
GCGACGGCCCCCACCCGCTCGAGCTCGCCGAGAAGCTTTGCCACGTTGTCGGCGTAGGTGGCGTGTTCGCCGGCGAACCGTGCCGAGTAGACGCCGGGTGCACCGCCGAGCGCGTCGACCTCGAGCCCGGTGTCGTCAGCGACCGCGGGCAGCCCGGTCGCCTCGCAGAGGGCCCGCGCCTTCAGGCGGGCATTCTCCGCGAGGGTCTCGCCGGTCTCCTCCACGTCCGGCACTCCAGGAGGCCGGGGGATCAGGATCAGGCCTGAAGCCTCCCCGAGGATGGCAGCGATCTCCGAGGCCTTGTCCGGGTTCGCGCTGGCCACCACCATGCGCTGCTCGTCCATCGGCGGTCGAGTGCGGCTCAGCGGGGCGCGGGGGCCTCGGCCAGCGTCTCGGCCTGGAGGTCGAGGAGGTGGGCGATCCCGTGCTCGGCGAGACTCAACAGCTCGTCGAGCTCGCTCTTGGTGAAGGGCATGCCTTCGGCGGTGCCCTGGACTTCGATGAACCGACCCGACGAGGTCATCACGACGTTCATGTCGACCTCGGCACGTGCATCCTCCTCGTAGGGGAGGTCGAGCATGCAGACGCCGTCGACCACCCCGACCGAGACAGCCGCCACCGCCTCGGTCAGCGGATTTGCCCGTAGGGTCCCCTTCTGGACGAGGCGGGTCAGGGCGTCGTGTAGCGCAACGTAGGCGCCACAGATCGATGCCGTGCGTGTCCCGCCGTCGGCCTGGAGCACGTCACAGTCCACCGTGATCTGGAGCTCTCCGAGCGCCACCATGTCGCAGACCGAACGCAACGAGCGCCCGATGAGGCGCTGGATCTCCTGGGTGCGTCCTGACTGTTTGCCCTTGGCTGCCTCCCGGGTCACTCGCTCCCCGGTCGAACCCGGCAGGAGGGAATACTCGGCGGTGACCCAACCCTTGCCGGTGCCCCGCATCCACGGTGGGACCCGCTCCTCTACCGAGGCGGTGCACAGGACCCGGGTGCGGCCCATCGAGACCAGGACGGAGCCCGGAGCGAACACGGTGAAGTCGCGCTCGAAGGACGCAGGCCGCAGCTGGTCGACGGACCGCCCGTCGGCCCGCTCGGTCGTCTGCCTGCTCATCGTTCCCTCGCTCACAGTGCGCTCCCTTCGATTGTTCGCTCTACTCTCCGTCGGAGGGACCCTCGGTGTCCATCCAGGCAACCGTGACGGTGGACGACATGGCGGGAACCGGCTGCTCGGGCCGTCCCCCGAGGCTCAAAAATAGGTGATCTGCTTCGCCCGGGCCTCGACGACGTCGATGTCGTCGGTCCACGCCCCGGTCGAGAGGTACTTCCACCCGCCGTCGGGGCTGACCGTCACGATGACCCCCGATTCGATCGACTCAGCGGTCTTGACGGCTCCGGACAGGATCGCGCCGGTCGAGATGCCGGCGAAGATGCCTACATCGGTGAGCCGTCGGGTCCATTCGATGGACGCGCGTGGTCGCACGATCTTCTTGCCGTCGAGGAGTTCGGCACCGTGCCCCTCGACGAAGATCGGGGGGATGTAGCCGTCGTCCAGATTGCGGAGTCCGTCGACCAGCTCACCGGCCGGCGGTTCGATCGCCAGGACCGCGATCTCCGGGTTCTGCTCCTTCAGATAGCGACCGACGCCGAGCAGGGTGCCCGACGTGCCCAATCCGGCCACGAAGTGGGTGACCTCCGGGCAGTCCCGCCAGATCTCCGGTCCGGTTCCCTCGTAGTGGGCTCTCGGATTCGCAGGATTGGCGTATTGGTAGAGGAAGGCCCACTCGGGATGTTCGGCGGCCAGGGCCTGGGCCCGACGGACTGCGCCATTGGAGCCCTCGGCACCCGGGGACTCGATGATCTCCGCGCCCCAGGACTCGAGCAGCTGCCGGCGTTCGATCGAGACGTTGGTGGCCAGGACCACCTTGAGGTGGTACCCCTTCATCCGGCACACCAGCGCGAGTCCGATCCCCGTGTTGCCCGAGGATGGCTCGATCAACGTGGCACCTGGCGTGAGTCGCCCGTCCTTCTCTGCCTCTTCGACCATCGCGAGGGCGACCCGGTCCTTGACCGAACCACCTGGGTTCTGTCCCTCGAGCTTCATGAAGATCCGGACGTCCGGATTGGGGCTCAACGGCGAGATGTCGACCAGCGGCGTGTTACCGATGAGATCGAGCGCCGAGGCGTACCGGGTCATGGCACGGCCGGCGTCCCGACCGCGAGCGCTCCCCCGGCCACGGCAGGCAGGATCGAGAGCTCGTCCGAGTCGGTGACCGGGGTCTCGGTCGCCGACAGGTAGCGGACGTCGTCATCGTTGACGTAGACGTTCACGAACCGGTGGAGGGCGCCGTGGTCGTCGATGACCTGCCCGGCGAGTCCGGGGTACTTCGCTACCAGAGCTTGGAGCACCTCGCCGACGGTCGACCCCTCGACCGACACGGTCTTGGCCCCCCCTGCGTGGGACCGGAGCACGGTCGGTAGGTTGACTTGGACGGGCACGGGCTCTCCTTTGGGTCCATGGACCTGATCACGCGATTCGGGACGGCTGCTGTTCGATTCGGATCGGCCGGACCCCGCCCGTCCCGGGCGCCAGTGCCGGCAGACCGTTGAATCATGACCGGTTGAGTTGGGATTCTACCGGGACAGCAGGCGTACCGGCTCCTCGGTCGGTTGACCCTCGATGATGCGGTAGCTGCGCACGACCGGTTCGGTGTCGCGCAGGGAGACCAGGATGTAATGCCAGGTTGGATCCGGTGCCTGGGCCAGATCGGTCGCCGACGGGTAGGCCTCGGTGTGGGTGTGGGAGTGGAAGACCCCGATGATCGCGTTCCCCGAGGCTTCGGCGTCACGGTCGGCCAAGAGGTGCTCCCGGGGATCGACCGTGTAGAGCTTGGCCGACGCAGCGACGTTGCGGGTCGGGTAGCAGGTGACGGCCTCGCCGGTCTCGAGATCGCCGCCGAGCAGGCCGCACGCCTCCTCGGGGAGTCCCACCAGACAGTGGGCGACCATCCGGTCGTGGACGCTGCGGGGGAGGGTGAGCATGGCGTCTTCACGCTAGAGGACAGGCCACCGGAGTCGGGCGACTACGGTCGTCATCGGATGGCAGCGGCCAAGAAGAAGAGTGGGTCTGCCTCGCCCGGTTCGACAGGCGGATCCGGGAACCAGGGTGGGCGGGAGGCTTACCGGCTGGTGGCCTCCAACCGGCGTGCCCGGCACGACTACGAGATCCTGGACACCGTGGAGTGCGGTCTGGTCCTCCAGGGGTCCGAGGTCAAGTCGCTGCGCGAGGGCCGGATCGCCCTGCAGGACGCCTATGCCCGGATCGACGACGGTGAGATGTGGCTGTTCGGCGTGCACATCCCGCCCTACGCCCAGGCGAACGGATTCGGCGCGCACGATCCGGACCGCCGACGCAAGCTCCTGCTCCACCGCCGCCAGATCGACGAGTGGATGGGCAGGTCGAAACAGCAGTCGCTGACCATGGTGCCGCTCTCCATCTACTTCAAGGACGGTCGGGCCAAAGTGGATCTGGCCCTGGCCAGAGGGCGCAGGCAGTACGACAAACGGCACGCGATCGCGGCGAGGGACGCCGGGCGGGACGCCGCCCGGGAAACGCGGGCTGCGGCCAAGTCCGGCTCGCATCAGTAGGGTACGCCGGTTCGGTAGACTGTGGCTGTGGGGCACCTCCCGGTGCCGCCAATGGAAACCCCAGGGGGTGACAGGCTTCGACTCTGGTCGTCGATGTGGGAGAAGCGAGCCGTGGTCTCCGGAGCCACGTTAAAGAGCCGGAACACAACACAAACGGCGAGCCTCAGCTCGTTCTCGCAGCCTAGAAACTGCGACGTCCCACCGGTCTCAGTTCCACGGGCCGGTATCCGGGCGCCATCTAGTGGGACTTACCTGAACAGCTGTGCCGACCGGCCGTCAGGGACACCTCAGTCGGATACGGACCGGTGTTGTCGCCGGTAGCGGCACCGGTCCCGACAATCACCGCCGGCTGCGCTCGGAGAAGCCCCACTGAGAAGCCGGAGGACGCGGGTTCGATTCCCGCCACCTCCAAGGGGGGGGTGTTCATGAAAGAACGCCCTGAGTGTTCATGAAACCCCCGTTGGAGGTGGCGACTGAGTTCATGACTCGTCCGCCACCCCGGAACGACGAACCGCCGGCCCTCGGGCCGGCGGTTTCGCGTGAATCGACATGTCGAAGTTGTTCCCCAGAGCGCGGAGCGATCAGCCCCGAAGGCCAGAGTCTGTTCGTCACTCGTTCCGGTCAGCCAGGTGGAGGCTGCGATCTCGGGTCCACCAGGTCGGACCAGATACCGGTGCGGCGCTTCGCCCGTCGGGGCCGGGTGGGGCGGAGTGTGGTCGACATCTGGGCTTCGTCCGTACTCTGCTTGGCCCGGAAGCTCCGGATCCGATCGAGGTTGAAGGCGGCGACCGTGAAGCCGAGCAGTACGGTCATCTTCACCCCTCCGAACACACGGAAAGAACCCCCGAGCCAGGTCGACGAAGGCGCCCTTCAGCGCCGAGTTCACCGACTCCACGACCTGGCGTCTGCCCATCGAGATCCGCCAGGCGGTCGTGCCGTAGGGGATGCGTTGGGCAAGTGCCAGCTCGACCGGGGCAACCGACAGGATCCCCGAGCAGCAACGATCGACACCCGCGGGCAGTTCCACCAGCGGAACCCGGCGTGAGCGGCGCATGGACTTAGGGACTACCGATCGTATGGCAGCCGCCTACGAGATCATGAACGCTCTGGTTGGATTCCGGCCACGCCCAGGCCTCACCGTCCGCCAATACGCCATCGCCGTGGCAGCGCTAGCAGAGGGCTGCGTATTGCGAAATCGCGTGGATGCCGAACAGATGAACTGCATTGGCATTCACACGATGCCAACGAAGCGGCAAAGGACTTCGGACTCACGCTCGACGGTCTGAGCCAGGCGTTTTCGAACCTGATCCAGACTGGCTCCGCCTGACGGACGGGGCAGCACCTGCCCTCGAAGAGGTGAGCACCCAAGTCTCATAAACGGGATGCGCTCAAAAGCGCGACTCCTCCAGGCCCTCGGAGACTGACGACTGAATGAACCTCACCGACCGACTGGTTACTGCAATTACCGAGCAACCGTCTTACACCTCCACCGCCGACCGTGAGATGAGTGCCAACGTGATCGTTCAGTTCAGAGAACACCTCACCTCCCATCAGTACCCATATACCAGTTTCCTTTTTGTCCAACTCGACGCCAGAGGAGCCGAGTTGATGTTCCAGATCCTCACCGAACGGGAGGAGAAAGCGTCGGTGGCAACGGCCTCCAACCTGCCGTTTTCCGAATGGGGCCAGGTCATCGGCGACCCCCGGTTGGTGGCGGCCATCGTGGACCGACTCACCTTCAACGCTCACATCATCGAGACCGGGACCGAGAGCTTCCGGCTGCGCTCGACCAGGGCCAAGCGGGGAACCAAACCCAAGGCCTGATCAGCGCACCCGCTGGAGGGCGGCGTTGGTGGCGGCCACCGAGAACGCCTCGGGGTCGAAGGGCCGTCCGACCCACTGCACATAGTCGACTTGCTCGTCGTGAGTGGGGTCGGTGACCGCCTCGACGAACTCCTCGAAGCCGCCGGTCCCACCACAGTCCTCGGGAGGACAGGCCCGTTGGCCGTCGATGCAGGCGGCGAACTTCAGCACGAGCGGCACGGACTCCATCGTCTCGACCACCACCTCGTGCTGCCAGTTGTCGCCGAAGTCGTATTGATAGCTGAAGCGCATCGGAGCGGTGACCACCTCGGAGAACAGCACGGTGTCCTCGTCGATGTCGTCGAACTCCTCGAAGTCGCCCTCGTCGTCGGGCATCCCATAGACCTGCTCGCCGACCTGGAACTGGTGGAGGTGATAGTCCTCCCAGCCCATGACCGCCTGGAAGATGGAGTGGAGCTTCGACAGCTTGATCTCGCCGGGCACCACCAGCCGCCGCCAGATGGTTGGCGTGTGGTCCATCAGCGAGATGCGCAGCTGGATGGCTGTCTTGCCTGGTGTCCGACGAGCCTGGGCGACCATGTCCGAAGATTACGGGACCGGAAGAACTCCAGCTCAGAGGTGGGGCCATTTCTGGTGATCACAGTGGGGCCAAATCAAGTTGACATTCCCAGAGGTGAACCAGAACGGCGGCCGGCGTGGATATCGGGCATTGAAAGCTGATGACGCGGCCTGGCGGCGGGCCAGGCGTCCGAAGGTGGCCAAGATCGCCGCCTGCCCCCGGCTGCGGGCCAAAGTAGAGGCCAAGTTGGCCAAGAAATGGTCGCCCGAGGAGATCTCGGGCTGGCTGGCTCGGACCTATCCCGACAATCCGGAGCTCCAGGTGTCCCACGAGACCATCTACCAGTCGCTCTTCGTCCAGGGCAAAGGAGCGCTGCGCCATGAGCTGCACGTCTGTCTCCGCTGCGGCCGGGCCATGTGACGGAACAAGAACTGGACGAAGGGCGGTCACGGCATGGGGAAGATCAAGGACATGGTGATGATCTCCGAGCGTCCCGACGAGATCGAGGACCGGGCAGTACCGGGTCACTGGGAGGGCGACCTCATTTTGGGGAGGGGCTTCACGTCGGTCGGCACGTTGGTCGAGCGTCAGACCCGCTACGTCATCTTGCTGAGACTGCCGAACGGCCACGGTGCCGAGTCCGTTCGAGAACCCATGACCAAGCGCATCGTCACCCTGCCGGCCCAACTCCATCGCACCCTCACCTGGGACCAGGGGCCCGAGATGTCAGAGCACGTCCGATTCACGGTCGATACCGGCGTGCAGGTTTACCTTCTGTGACCCTCGTTCGCCATGGCAACGCGGTACCAACGAGAACACCAACGGGCTGCTCCGCCAATACCTCCCCAAAGGCACCGATCTCTCCGTCCACAACCAGCGCCAGCTCGACGCCATCGCTCGGTCACTCAACGGCAGGCCACGCAAGACGCTCGGCTATATGTCACCATCTGAGGCGTTCGCCGAGGCTGTTGCGTCGATCCATTGAATCCGCACCACTGGCGGGATACCCCTTGGCTATGCGACGGACCCCCGGTTGGACCAGGGGTCCGTCGCATAGCGCAGCGGGCCGCAACTAGCTCACGGGAAGACGCCGTTTGTGCAAACGGAGTAGGTCAGACCGTTTGGCGCTGCAGCCGTGAGGTTGGGGAGCGCGAAGGTGTTCACTCCGTCCCCTCCGTACTCGGTTCCGAGCACATCGAACAGCGATTGGTTTTCGGCGATCAAAAGGAGTTGGCCGTCAGCGGGGGTTCCGTCATGGTAATTGCCGGCGGAAAGGATCACCTCGCCGAGGGTGCAACTAACATTGCCACTAATCGTTGCTATTTGGGTGTTTGAACCGAAAGCCGTGGTTCCCGCCGGACCCGTCGCCCCGGTTGCACCCTTCGGTCCCGTGGCCCCGGTTGCACCCGTTGCACCCGTTGCACCCGTTGCACCCTGCGCTCCTGCGGCCCCCGTTGCACCCTGCGCTCCAGTAGCCCCCTGTAGGCCGGTTGCGCCCTTGGGCCCGACCGAGTTCCAGGAGATCTTGTGAGTACCGGCTGGGCAGACAACCGTTGACACCGTCCCGACCTTCGACAGTGTTCCAGCCGGCGACAGGCACCCGTAATACGTCACGCTGGTCCCCGTCGCGCCGGCCTCGACCGCCGCCGTGAGTCCGGTGGCAAGCACCGCTCCGGCGATCAGCCCGACTGCCAGCAGGACCACTACCTTGGATTTCCTCATCTTCCACTCCTCGGGTCGTAACGCCGCCGCCAGGCGACACTCCGTCCTCGACGCCGAACGGCGGCACAGGAGCGGGGATGGGGAAGCCTCCCACGTGCGGGATCACAACGCTCGCCTACTCCTTTTTCCCAAGGAGAGCGCCGAGCACCCAGCATTCGACTAGATCCACGTCGTGCTCGAGAATCTTCTCCCGCCCTGCCCCCGATTCAGTATGGAACGGCCGGCTCCTCCGGCATCCGCATTTACGTGGATCATTCACGTATGCGGTGAACGGAGCCGACATACGGAAGGAAGGAGCCAGCCGTGTCCAGTATTGCCCACCGAGGGTTCGTCGATCTAGGGATGGACGTCTCGAAGAACTCGATCGCCGTGGCGGTCCTGCCGCCTGATCGTGATGTCGCCGAGGTCGACGAGATCTTCCACGATGCCGAGTCGGTCCGACGCCTGATCAAGCAGCTGGGGAAGCCGAAGGAGATCTGGGCCTGCAACGAGGCAGGCCCGACGGGCTATGACCTCCAGCGTCTGCTCGCCTCCATCGGGGTGCGTTGCGATGTGGTGGCACCCTCCCTCATTCCGAAGGGCTCGGGCGACCGGGTCAAGACCGACCGGGCGGGATGCCAGGCGGCTGGCGGGGCTGCATCGGGCCGGCGAGCTCACCTCCGTCGCCATCCCCACGCCTTCCCAAGAGGGCGTGCGCGATCTCTGTCGGACCCGGGGTGACATGGTCCAGGACCTCACCCGGGCCCGCAACCGGTTGAGCGGATTCCTGCTCCGCCACAGCGTGGTCTGGCGGGACGGGTCACCCTGGACCGAACGACACCGCCGATGTTGGCCACCTTGTCCTTCGACGATCCGGCCATGGCCACCACCTACACCCACTACCTGGCCACGGTGAAGCTGCGGGACACCGCCCTCGAGGCGGTCGAAGCCGATCTCCTGCCGTGGTGTGAGAAGGATCCCTTCGGTGACCAAGTGCAGCGTCTCGCCGCATACCGGGGTGTGACCAGAATCGGTGCGCTGTGTTTGGCCGCCGAGGTGTTCGACTGGCGACGGTTCCCCAAAGCCAAACCCTTCATGAGCTTCACCGGTCTCGTTCCCGGGGAGAACTCGACAGGACTCACCCAGCGCCGGGGCTCGATCACCCGGGCGGGCAATGCCCCCCTGCGGGGTCAGCTCTGTGAAGCAGCCTGGGCCTACCAGCACAGCCCCAATGTCGGGGTCGGTATCCGGGAGCGCCAGAAGGGCGTGCCAGCAGAGACCGTGGCCCGTTCGTGGGCCGCACAGGTTCGCCTGTCCAAGCGGTTCCGACAACTGGCGGCCCACAAGAACGTGCGTTCCGTGGTGGCTGCCGCCATCGCCCGTGAGCTCGCCGGGTTCCTCTGGGCCGAGATGGTGGCAGAGGCCTAGAGCCAGATGATCTTCCCGTCTGCCAGCGTGCGATCGGCGCCGCGACTGGTCGAGCCCTCCACGACGCGCCGGAGCACCGCCGCAGCAGATCCGATCCTCGCCGGTGTTACGCCCACCATTGCTCCTCGCGAGCATGTCACGGGCGCCCTGATTCAGAGGCACCTACCTGCGCATGGCTTTACTGCGATTCTGACTCGCGAACAGCACCGTGGCGGTTCTCCGATCCACTGCGCTCCGGCGCGTCGTCGATGGCTTGCTCGGCCGCCACCGATAGCCGCCCGGGGAGAGGAGTAGCAGCCTCCACCCCGAGGTCAACACCGTTCGTCCTCACCCTTCGGGCTCCGGGCGCTCCGTGTTGACCTCGGAGGCTCCGTCGACTGCTCAAGCACAATCAAGCGCCGCACCTCTGGTGCGTCGCGCTCATAAGACAGTGAAAAGGACCTCAGCGCGGAAGGTTGACAGGCCGTTCCACATCATCACCGGGTCAGAGGCGTTATCGAACGGGATGCACCTCCAAGGTGCTGACCGCCACCCACCGGCACCTCGGGGTTAGGGCGTCGGGGAACTGCCCCAACCTCCAAGACGATCGTTTTCAAATGCGTTGCCGTCAGATCGCCGCCACCACGAGGTCCCCGTCAATCACCCGCGCTCGACGCTGGCCAGGATCGGATGCTGGCTGAACCAGTCCGGAATGAGCCGTGTCAACTCTCGTTGGCCCGTCAACGTGATTCGACCATCGGCCAAGGCGTCGCGGAATGTGACATCGCCCATCCAAACCTGGGTGAGGGTGCGCAGATCGGCATCGAGCAGCACGTCGACTTCGAATCCCGGATCGGTGAGGCACAGATCGACCTCGTCCTCGTCGACGACGACCCAGTAGTAGCGCCGCCTTGCCGGCAGTGAGGGGAACGTGAGTTGGACGACGACGCGTCGATGGCCGAATGCACCAGGGGCAAGGAAGCGGCGGACATCCCAAAGCAGCAGCCCGGGGTCCAAGTCATCGGGCCCGTAGTCACTGCGTGCCCAGCGCTGCCCCCAAACCCCGAGTCCTTGAATGAGCGGGAACAGTTCCAGCCCTGCCTCCGTCAGCGAATAGGCGGGTCCGTCTTCGGTGAGGGTCCGGACGACGACCCCAGCCAGCTCGAGTTCCTTGAGGCGTTTGGACAACAGCGCAGGCGAGCATGTCGGAACACCTCTCCGGATCTCATTGAAGCGTGAACTGCCAACGAGGAGCTCGCGCAGGATCAGCGGGGTCCACCGCTGGCAGAGGATCTCGGTAGCCTTGGACACCGGGCAGAACTGGCCGTAACCGCTCATACGCACAGGGTATACGCGCTTCAGAACTTGTACTAGCTGCGGCGACCCCCATCTGTCACTGTTGGTTGCACGACGATCAGCCGAGGAGGCAGACGATGAATCCGAATAGGGCACTCTGGGAGAAGGGTGACTTCACCCGCATCGCCGAGAGCATGAGGGAGAGCGGCGAGGCGCTGGTCAAGGAGCTGGGAATCACCAATGGCCTTGAGGTCCTGGATCTTGGCTGTGGCGACGGGACGACGGCTCTGCCAGCCGCCATGCTCGGAGCCAACGTCTTGGGTGTCGATATTGCAGCCAACCTCGTAAAGGCCGGCAATGAGCGGGCACGGCAGCTCGGCCTCACCAACTGCAGGTTCCAGGAGGGGGATGCTTGTGATCTCCACGACCTCGAGGGCGAGCGCTTCGACCTAGTTGTGAGCATCTTCGGCGCAATGTTCGCCCCGAAGCCCTTTGATGTCGCGAAAGAAGCGGTCCGGGTGACACGCCCGGGCGGACGGATCGTCATGGGGAACTGGATCCCAGGCGACCCCACCCTGGTCGCACAGATCCTGAAGATCAGCTCCGCCTACTCGCCAGCCCCTCCCGATGGCTTTGTCAGCCCGATGACCTGGGGGGTCGAAGAGAACGTAGTTGAGCGCTTCGCGGCAGCGGGGGTGCAAGAGGGGCAGATCTCGTTTGACCGCGCGGTCTATACGTTTACCCATCGGGGCACGCCGACCGACCTCCTCGCCCAGTTCCGGACGTTCTACGGACCCACGATGAACGCCTTTGAGGCTGCCATTGGCGCCGGACGGGAAGCGGAGCTCCAAGCGGAGCTCGCGGCGTTGTTCAATGCGCAAAATGCAAGCTCAAACGAGGACGTAACTGCTATCCCAGCGACGTACCTCCTCGTGACCGTCTCAAGGTAGGGTTCTCATACGCACCTCTGAGTGCGGGTCGACACAATCACAATCCGGCTACTCACCCCTGCCATTTCTGTTCGAGAGAAATCCTCAATGGAGGTCAAGAAGATGAAATTCGTCCAATTAATCGAGTTCAAGACCGGCGACATCGACGGGTTCAACCGCACTCTTGACGAGTGGCTCGCCAAGACCAGCGGTGTCCGCACGCCGACGCGGGCCATACAAGGCCGAGACCGGGACAATGAACGAACATACATTCACATTGTTGAGTTCCCGTCCTACGAGGCGGCGATGGAGAATTCGAATCGGCCCGAGACGGCCGAGTTCGCCGCTCAGTTGGCCAAGCTCTGTGACGCTCCTCCGGCGTTTCGCAATCTGGATGTCGTTCGAGAAGAAGAGATGTAACCCCGGTCGCGCTTCACGCGGGTCTTGGTAGCCCACAACACCGGGTAGGTGGGATGCCTCAGTAGCCGCTTGGTCTGTTCCAATTGGGGTGGTGCAGTTGCAAGAGAGCGAAAGAGCCAGGCCCGGAGCGAGGTGGCGGAACCCAGCTCAACGGGTCTGGCTCTTTCTGACCACCCGACTCAGGAAGGGTGGACGTCCTAGTCGTCAGTCAAACACGACCCCTTTTACATGGCAACCCCACCGCCGGTGATCTTGAATGCAGTGGTCGTTCCGACACAGTGCAGTCCGGGTGCCGGAAGTGTGGTCACGAACTTGCTCGTGATCGGCAGCGCAGGCACATGGAACGATGATCCGGCGGTTTTGACGCCATACGGAGCTTTGAGGGTAAGCGTGTCGAATCCGTTGACGGGACCGGTGGTCGATGCGATGTCGCCGGTGTAGGTGACGTTGGTGTTGGCGATGGGTCCGCCGATGGTGATCCACTTGATGACCTCTTTGATCACACCGACCTTGTCGGGACCGTCGAAGTTCACACAAGAGCTCCCGTGGGCAGCGGCGGTTGGAGCGGTGTAGTACCCCGCACCGGTCACGGTTCCGCCGATGACGCTGACGCCTGTGGGGGAAGTGACCGCTCCGCCGCACAGAATCGTCGACCCCGGGTGACCGATGGTCGCCTTGTAGGTGATGTTGACGCTGCCAGGGCTACCAGCCACGGAGAGTCCCGGAGTGACGGTGCCCGACCCACCGATGACCGGACAGCTCGCCGTCCCGGTCGCGATCGGGAGAGCAACTGCTGCCTCCTGGGTGGCGACGAACAGTCCGCCAAGCACGGTTGTGAGTACTGCAGCAAACAGCAACGTTCTACGAATCATCGTGACCTACTTTCGAGTATCGAACAGCGCCGAAGTGTCAATCCTGGGGTCCGCCTAGGAGTGGCCCCATGCAACGTAGGTCCACCTGTCACCACCGTCAACTGATATTCCCCGCGGCGCCGGGAATGCCTTCCCGCCCAGGGATGCTCTGCACCAGATCGCCGGGAACGAGACACGATCCAGTCCACCGGATGCATTGCCGTCGTCTTGGCGAGTCCGTCAGCGGCTGTCTAGCAGTTGACGGATCCAATCGCTCGAGGCAGCAGCTGCGACGGTCTTACCGCTCCCATCAACGTCGGTCGGTTTCGCGCCGTGTTCAAGTAGCAAGGTGATGATCCGGCCCTGTTCAGTCTTTGCGGCGTCCGAGCCAGAGTTGTTCTTACCCGTGTTCTGGACGGCCAGGTGCAGGGGGGAGGAGCCACTCTTGTTCATCAGCCGCGGAGCTGCACCGTGACCAATGAGGGCGCTGACCGCGTCGAAACAACGGCTCCTGACGGCTCGGTGAAGGGGTGGGACGCCGCTCTTGTCCATGGTGTCGGGACGTGCTCCTGCTTCGATGAGGTAACCGATTACCTCACGCTGAGCGCCTCGACCGTGGTTGTCCGCACTGGGAGTCCCGTCCGCGGCGTAGTGCAGTGGTTCGGCACCCCTTCTATTACGAGCAAGGACAGCTGCGCCTCGCGCTACAAGAGACTCGGCGAGCTCTGGTTGATGCGCGGCCGCTGCAACATGCAGTGCCGTATCACCCGCATACATGTAGTGATGAATCTCAACGAGGAAGTACGTGCCGGCGTCCTGGCGGCTCGCTCCGATTCGGAGTGACCGGGTTGCGAGATCGGGGGTTGCGTCGAGTCGCCCCATTGTCTCTCGGTGATCATCAGCAGCGATGGCGCTGAAGAGGGCGAGTAGCGCGGCATCGTCGGACTGCCGACCTGTTTTGCTCACATGCAAAAAGCATGCCTGATGTCCCCGGAGAAGGCAGGACAGCCGGAGAAGGCAGGACAGAAGTCGACCTCCCTAACCTCCATCGGAAGCCCTGGCAGGGTGATGAGATGAAGAGCGCCCTAGCGGTGACCCCGAACAATGACAATGGTCTTCAGGGTCCACCGCTTCGTTGCTGGTCCCCAATAGCTTCGGGAGCACTGGGAGATTTGGCCTGACTTGCAGTCATGAGGCGTCCTCGGGCGTTGTCGGCCGAGCTCTTCCAGCGGCACATTGACAACGGCACGCCCCGTCTCCGAGGTTCGGTGATTGGCCCGGCTTGCAGCAACAAGTCGGACCACCCGTCACTCCGATCAAGGACGGCCGTGCCACCCCTCAACCGCTAAGGAAGGAAGGGATGGCCGTGACCATCGTAGAAGCTGCTCCCGGGATCACGGGTGGTGTCGACACCCACCTGGACAAACACGTTGCTGCAGCCCTCGACCCGCTGGGCCGCCTGGTCGGGACCGAGTCGTTCACTGCCGACGCCACCGGCTACAAGGCGCTGCTGGCTTGGCTCGAGGAATTCGGTCAGGTGACAAAGGTCGGTGTCGAGGGCACCGGGTCCTATGGCGTCGGGCTCTCCCGGTTCCTCCGGCGCAAGGGTGTCGAGGTCGTCGAAGTCAACCGGCCCAACCGGCAGTCCCGACGCAATAACGGCAAGTCCGATCCCCTTGACGCGGTCGAGGCCGCCCGGGCCGCCATCAGCGGTCGGGCCTCGGGAGCGGGAAAGACCAAGGACGGTCCGGTCGAGGCCGTCCGGGTCTTGGTGGTGGCCAAACGCTCGGCCCGACAGGCCCGGGTGAAGGCCATCGTCCAGATGCGGCACCTGGGAATCACCGCACCTGACCAGCTGCATTCCCGGCTGAAGGGCCTCACGGTCCATGCACTCGTCACGGAAAGCGGGAGTTCCGGGCGACGAGATCGGCCGACCCGGTGACCGCTGCCACCAAGGCATCGCTCTCGTCGCTGGCCCACCGGGTCCAGAGTCTCGATCGGGAGCTCGCCGAGTTGGACGAGAAGATCGAGTCCCTTCTCCTGGCAACGGCACCCGACCTGTTGGCCCGCTTCGGGGTCCGACCCGATACCGCTGCGTCACTTCTGGTGACCGCCGGCGACAACCCTGAGCGGCTCCACTCGGAGGCTGCCTGGGCCCACCTGTGCGGTGTCTCACCCGTGCCAGCCGACTCTGGCAAGAACGCCGGACATCTGCGCCGGCACGACGGTGGCGACCGTCAGGCAAACAGCGCGCTGTGGCGCCTCGCCATGGTCCGGATCGCTCACGACCCAGAAACCACTTGCTACTTCGACCGCCGGGTGAAGGAAGGACGGACCAAGCGGGACGTCATCCGGATCCTCCAGCGCCACATCGCCCGTGAGGTCTATCGCTACCTCCCTCGCGGCTGACTCCCCGGGCGTGGGTCTGGCTCTCCCCCTAACTGTCGTCCCTCGGGGCTGACTTGCCGGTGACCCGCCGACCCACGGCCCGGGATCGCTTCTCACCAAGACGCGTGACTTCGTGAGAGCATGCCCTCGCCTCACGAGTGGCTCATCATTGTTTTGTCCGCCGTCTTCACCCCAGAGCCCGATGAAGGGCTTGACATTGATAGGAGCGTCACCGGCAGTGAGATGCACGCCTCCGGGTGCTAGACCCAGAACATGCCCTCAGAGGACAATGACAGCGTCACCATCGGATTTCCCGTGAAATGCGTCTACCGTGGTGGGCACTCCGGTCTCGGTGACCACGGGAGCCACTTCCGAATCGAAGGTGGGAAGATTGGCTGCGGCGAGTTCGGCCTCTCTCATGGCATCCCGCTCAGCGCCGTCGCCAGTGTCGAGGTCTCTGAGCACAGCTTCGGAGGGTCAGAAGCGACAACGCTGCTCAGTGTGGGCACAGTCGAGCGGGGCAACACTCGTGGCTTCCCGGCCTCAACACCCAAGCAGGTGACACTCATCACCGTGAGAACGAAAGATGGCCAGGAACCAGTGTGGGAAGTTGAACATCGGGGTGCCGAATGGGTGCGGGAACGCCTTACGCCAGTGCTTCGCAATGCAGGAATCCGCTACTACGAAGATCTTCCGCCTAACGATCGGGCGGGGTAGCCCAGAACACCGGGTCAGGGCGGCACCCAGGTGGCCTCCGGCCCGCACTTTGTATGGCAGTCCGTACCCGAGCGGCGTCGCTCTGGGGGTTACCAAGATAGTTACTGCAGGCTGCTCTTGTGTCTGCTGGACTAAGGCCCTGTGAGCGAGGCCCGACTAATTCTGACCTGCGGGTTGCCCGGTGCGGGCAAGACCAAACTCGCGACCCAGCTAGCCGCTGACCGGAGCGCCGTGCGCCTCACGAAGGACGAATGGCTCTGGGCTCTCGGTTCTACCCCTTGGGACGCGCCGATCCGTGAGAAGGTCGAACATCAGCTCTGGCGCCTCGCCCAGGAAATCCTGAGCCTTGGCGTGAGCGTGGTCCTCGATTTTGGCCTCTGGGCTCGGATCGAACGTGACGAGATGCGATCCGCGGGTCGCCGCCTTGGTGTCGGCGTCGAACTGCACTACCTCGACGCGCCTGTGGGCGAACTCTGGCGGCGCATCGAAGCCCGGAACTCGGAGCCACCCTGGGACAGCTACCCGATCCGTCGCGCCGACCTTGACGGTTGGGTACGAGTGTTCCAGGAGCCCAATGCTGCCGAGTTAGCGTTGTTCGACCTCCCGCCATCCTCGAATTCAGCCACCACCGAAGGATGAGGCAGCTGGACCACCTGACCGTCGGTCGCCAATACCGAGCGGACGCGAGACTGACCCAGATCACCGGATGGGTGGGGCACATTCTGGTCCTCATGGCTTCGGATGCTTGCCATCGCGAGCACTGCACCTCGCTCATTTCCGAAGCGACCTGAATCCCTACTCGTGACCCTCCCCGGACTCCTGCCGATCCTCTGCTTCGAGCCGCTCGGCCTCTGCGATCAATCGGCGGGTCTCCTCGTGAATCACCTCTTCCGTGATGACCAGCTGCTCACGACGACGGGGATAGTCGAGTCCGAGAACCATTGCCCGTCGATTGGAGATACGGATGATCCGGTCGACAACGGCGAGGTTGACGCTGTGATCGATGAGGGGCTCCTGCGTGAGCGGGTCCAACACCACCGCGCCCTTCGCGATCAGCGGGCGTATCCGGTGCAGGTCAGCGACGAGCCTGTTTTCAATAGCATCGTATTTTTCCACCTCGAGCCGGCGTCGCTCAAAGATGTCCGGGTCGGCGGGAGTTTTCGCTGAACGGCCCGCACGCATGGAGCCAGCCAATGGAACACCAGGATCACTGCCGTCCCAAGGTCCTCTTCGGGCGGCGTGCTGACGTTGCCGGAACCGGATCGCCCGGTAGGAGGCCCCTGTTCGCTCGTGCCCTCGTCCGGCATTGGAACCCCGCTCACGACTCTTCCTTTCTCCCAGTCGGCCGCTCTGCCGATGGCGGCGGTACCCGCCGATGTCCTCCAGAACACCTTGACGCATTCGATCCGGGAGGTCCTGGGATGGTCCGGCGATGCCGAGACCGGCCGGTCACGAGCGACGTCTCGACTACTCCTCGCCCGGCCGAGCGGATCCCAGCAGGAGTATCCCCAAAGGTCGGGAATTTCTGCTCGTACCATCCGAGGAGTGCCGCATTTCCAAATTGGAGGTCCGCTGGACAGCTCGTCGCAGCTAGCGGCGTGCCGGTGACTGATGACCGCAAAGCGAGGCAGTGATGGCTAGCGCAGGACAGGCACGCAGCGTTGACGATGATCCCCCGAATTCCGAACACGTGGGCCGCAAGGAGTCGGCTGCCTCGGTGCCCACGGTCTCCGGAACCCGACCCAAGCGCGGTGGCGGCCCTCGGACACCGAAGGGAAAGCGGATTGCATCCCAGAATTCGACGAGGCACGGCATCCTCTCTCGCAGCCCGATTGTCGGTGACGAGCAGTTGGAGGATTGGGAAGCCTTTCTCGACGGTTTCTTTGAATCCTTCCTGCCGGTCGGGGCCCTTGAGGACACGCTCGTCTACGGGATGGCCCTCAATCGTTGGCAGTGCTTCCGCCTGGACCGCTGGCAGCGGGACAGGATTGAGGCTCAGGTCGCTATGGCTGACTTTGCGTCGCGCGATGCGCTCGAGCTGGCCCTCGCCTCCCTACCCGAGGACGAAGCACGCTGGGTCGGGTACGACGCCGCTGACGTTCTGGATGCCCTTGACACGCTCATGCGGTGCAGTGAGGCCAGCGAGCTCGCTCATGCGCCGTAGCCGGCGTTCTGTTCGCGCTGCAATGTACGTGCAGCGCAAACGGCATCGATCGGCAACCTGATGAGATCGAAATGGTAGCCAGCCCAGTGCCTGACCCCTTCACCGTGGAACACCTGCTGGGCCGAGCCGACCAGGTGGCGCAGCTCCGCAGTCAGCCGCGGGAACAGGTACTTGCCGATGTCCGCGACGAGGGGAGGTAGCAGCGCACTTCCAGTCCATGAGGGCGCGCGATGACCGTCACCGGCGAGCCGCGAGAATGGCCTCGGCCTATGTCCTCAACGACGATAGTGCCGATAAGTATCTGCGCTATGCGGCTCAGCTCGACCGGCAGTTCGACCGCACACTCAAGCAGTTCGAGACAGCGCAGGCGGCGCGGTTCGGCGTGGAGTCGACCCGGATCCGCCTGGAGGTGGACACCTCCAGATAGTCACGAAGCCTTGCCCGGACCGCGGGAATTAAGGCGAAAATACGAAACGAACTCGATGGGCGAGCAGCCCTGCGAGGCGGCCGCACGACTGCGGAGGCAGACTTCTCTAGATGCTCAGCGGCCAGGCCGTTGTGGAGACCGCCCTCGCTAACCTGTGGAGACTCCCCCAACGAGACCTCGTCGACCTAGTCAGATGGTTTCGTGAACATGCCACGAACGAACGAAACGAAACGATCGAACGATACGATTGGAACGATCGCCTGGCCTGTTTTCCCGCAGGTCAGGCGGTCTTTCGTCCTCGACCGAATCAAGAATCAGGGCACAACGACCGCTAGCTCCGGCCACTCTCCGAACGTGACACGGCTGGTCAGGCCCCTGCGACTTATGCACCAGGCGCGACAACCTGCGGTTCAATCGTGGCGGGGTTCCCATCACCTCGACACTCGAGTCCTCCGATTTGGGCGTACTTCCCGGTCGGTTACATGGCCAGAAGTCTCGCCCACGACGACCGATTCGTCGTCAGCGCTGATGGACAACTCCTCGGCGACAACATCTGAGTGAACCCCTGGCACCCACCAGTTCCACCTCCCGAGCAGTGAGACCAGAGCTGGCACGAGAAGCGCTCGCACGACGGTGGCGTCGAGCAGGATGCCGACGGCCATGGCCGTGGCGAACACCTTGATCTGGACGTCCGGGCCGGCGGCCAGGGCGGCGAAGGCGAGGAAGAGGATGATGGCCGCGCTCGTCACCAGGCGTCCGGTATGGCCGAGCCCGTCCACGATCGCCTCATCTGTGGACTTGCCAGCATCGTGGGCCTCCTTGATACGGGAGAGGATGAACACCTCGTAGTCCATCGACAACCCGAAGAGAAATGCGAAGACCATCAGCGGCACGAAGTCGACAACGACACCGGTGGCAGGTATGCCCCAGATTGCTTCGGACCCGTAGCCGTGCTGCCAGATCAACACCAGTGCCCCATAGGCCGCGCCGACCGAGAGCACGTTGACGACCACGGCTTTGATGGGGAGCACCACGGATCGAAAGGCGCGGGCCAGGGCGAGCAGGCTGAGGAGCGCGACCAGCGCGACGATGAAGGGGAACCGCGAGTAGAAAGCATGCACCAGGTCGGCCTCTTCCGGTCCGTCGCCGGCCACCTGGGCGCTCGGAGCCAGGCGGGCCACCGTGGCTCGCACGGTGCTCACCGTGGCGTTGTCGGTCGCCGAGCTTGTCGGAGCGCTCGGGAGCACGTCGATGATGGCGGTGCCAGTTCGCCGCCAAGCCGCTCCGGTGGGGGCAATGGCGGTGTCGACGCCGCGGATCGTGTCGAGGCGGGCCGCCAAGGCTGCCGGATCGGTGCGGTCGGGGACGAGCACCTCGATCGGGGAGAGCACACCGACGGGGAACCCGGCGTGCTGGAGAGCCCCCAGTCCCTGTTCGGCCGAGCCGGAGCGGGCGAGCGAGGCGGGTCGGAGCTCACCGACCCGTAGACCGAAGGCCGCCCCGAGGAGGATCCCGAGAACGGTCAGTGCGGCAGCGACGGCGAAGATGCGATGCCGGATGACCCCTTTGGTCCACGCCGTCCACGCTCGGCTCGCTCCGAGGGTCGTGGCGTGCCGATTCCGCTTGGGGTGCCGGCGCCTGCGGTCGAGCCACGGTCCCCACGCCGAGAGCAGCACCGGGAGCAGGGTGAGGGCAGCGATGACAGTGACGAGGGGGATGAGCAAGCCGCCGTAGCCGAGGCTGCGCACGAACGCGAAGGGCATCACGGTGAGTGCGAAGAGACCGAGTGCGACCGTCACGCCGCTGAAGAGGACCGACCGCCCGGCGGTGGTCATGGCGATGACGACTGCCTCATCGTTGGACCGGCCGAGGCCGCGTTCCTCGCGCCAGCGGGTCACGATGAGCAGCGAATAGTCGATGGCCACACCGAGGCCGATCAAGGCGACGAGAAACTCGACCAGGTGGCTGACCCCGGTGACCGTGGTGAGGGCGCCGAGGAGCAGGAAAGTGCCGAGTATGGACACAGCAGCCACGATGAGCGGGGCAATCGCCAAGAAGGACCCGAAGACGAGAACCAAGACGAGAAGGGCGCCGATGCCACCGATGAATACCTCGCCCAAGACGCCGATCCCACCAGTACCTGGTGCATTCTGCAGGTCGTTGATGCTGGTGGTCGCCACCGTGACTCCAGACGGGGCATTGGCTCGCAGCCACGTGGCCAGCTCGACCGAGGTCGGGGGGTCGGTGCCGGCGAACACGAGCCCGAGGGCAGCGTGGCCGCTTGGGGCGATCAGTCGGGAGTCATTCACGGTCGGGTAGGACACGACGCGGAGTGATCGCTGCGAGCGCAGCCCACCGAACGTCGCGGTGAGTGCCGCACGCCCGGACGGGGTATCGACGCGTTCGGTGCCCGGCAAGGTGACGACCGCGGCGATTGGCGTGTTGTCGCCGCCATTGCCGTAGCTGTGCATGATGGCGAGGCCTGCTTGATAGCTCGGCAATCCTGGGAGCGCCTCGCTTGAGGTGAGCCGTCCGGCGATTGGGCCGACCAAGGCAATGCCGACCACCGCCACCACCAACCAGAAGAGCCCGACCACCTTGCGATGTCGGAGTAGCGAGCGAGCCAGGCGGCCCAGCCCGGGCTCAGAGCGATCCGGGTGGCCGAGGGATGGAGCACTTCGCCGATAAGTGGTCATACGACCAACGGTACGGATAGCGGGTCGGCGCGGCGATGGGGCAAGGACCCGTCTTCAAGGGGGAGTTACCTCTACCCCCGCCCGAAGCCTCAGGAGTTCAGGTAGGTGAGCACCGCCAGCACCCGACGATTGTCGTCGTCTGACGGCGGCAGGTCGAGCTTCATGAAGATGTTACCGATGTGCTTGCTGACCGCCTTCTCCGAGACGATGAGCCCGGCTGCCACCGCGGCATTCGACCGCCCTTCGGCCATGAGCGCCAGCACCTCCCGCTCGCGCGGGGTGAGCCGACCCAAGGGCACGTCCCTGGACCGCTTGGCCAGCAGCTGCGAGACGACTTCGGGGTCCATGATCGTGCCGCCGGCCGCCACGCGGCGGACCGCGTCGACGAACTGGCCCACCTCCATAACCCGGTCCTTCAGCAGGTAGCCGACGCCGCCACGCTGGTCCGAGAGCAGTTCGCGGGCGTAGAGCGACTCGACATACTGCGAGAGCACGAGGATCGGAAGACCCGGGAGCTGCTTTCGGGCCTCGATCGCTGCCAGCAGCCCTTCGTTGGTGAACGTCGGTGGCAGTCGTACGTCGAGCACGGCTACGTCGGGTCGATGGTCGAGCAACGCGCCGAGTATCGACGGCCCGTCCCCGACGGCTGCCACCACCTCGACGTCGTGGGCATTGAGCAGCCGGATCAGGCCGTCTCTCAGGAGGGCTAGGTCTTCGGCAACGACCGCGCGCACGGCACCTCCATGGTCACGACCGTCGGCCCACCGGGTGGGCTCGAGATCTGCAGCGTGCCGTCGAATGCCTCCAGACGGTGCTCCATCCCCCGTAGCCCGCTCCCGTTGTCCGAATCCGCGCCGCCCCGGCCATCGTCCCCGACGACCATTGAAAGCAGGCCGTCCGCTTGCCGCACCCGCATCCAGGCGGATCGCGCCCCGCTGTGCTTGATCACGTTGGTGAGCGCTTCGGCAACGGCGAAGTACGCTGCCGACTCGATGGGGGCCGGGAGCCGCTCGGCCGGAAGCTCGACCGTCGTCTCGACCGGGACGGGACTGGCGAGCACGAGCGCCTGAACGGCACCGGCCAAGCCGCGATCGGCCAGTACCGGCGGCAGGATCCCTCGGACGAGGGAGCGCAGATCGCCCAGGGCGTCACCAGCAGCAGTGCGTGCTTCAGCGAGCAGTCGACGGGCCTCATCAGGATCCGAGTCCAGCAGCTCGTCGGCCATGCCCAAGCTCATGCCCAGCGACACCAGGCGTGCCTGCGCCCCATCGTGCAGGTCACGTTCGACCCGATGCATCTCCGCGACCTGGACGTCGAGGGCGTCCTTGCGAGTTCGAGTCAACACGTCGACCCGTTCCGCCAACGCCTCCTCACGGCTGCTCGACACCGGGAGAACGAGTAGTGCGTGTCCGGCGAGCACCACCCCGAGGCCGAGGATTGGCCAGATCGGCCAAAAGTAGCGGTGGCTGGACATCACCCAGATGGCCACGAGGGCTGCAGCGATCACAAGAGACATGGCGGCGTGCACGGCCAACGAGCGGCGGATCCTCGTCCGCAGCGCCCAGCGAACACTCCAGTAGGTCCCAAAGGGAACCGCCAAAGCGAACCAGATCCAGCCCGGCCAGAAGTAGTGAGTATCGGTCAAAGCCCAGACGACCGTCAGCATGAGCCCGAGGACGATGCCGAAGCCCAGAGCTCGCCGGGCCACCCACGGCCACGTCCTCGCCGACGGAGCGTCTGATCCCATGCCGAGCACGCTGCCGATCGATCTGAAATCGTGAAGTGACCACCGGCCAACCCGGTCGGTAACGCGAGAGGACGAAGCAGCCCCTCCACGGTCGGTCGGTTCGTTCATGGCGATCGCACTCTGCGGAGCATGATCGGTGAGAGCAACGGCTCTAGCGTCCCTCGCTGGCGCCAAGCGCCCGGTCGTCGTTCCACCCCACCAGTGTGCCGCACGTACTCCCGCCAGAGCAGTAGAGCTATATCTACTTCTACTTCCACCGCCAGCCCTGCCGGCAAATCGCCCGCCGACAATGAAGCCCCCCATCGCAACGCTGGCTACGCCCTGAATCGCAAGGGGCCCAGGGCTCAGCCGGGCGGACGGCTTGATCCGCTTTTCCCGGCTTTTGCGGGTATGGCAGAGGCGGGTTGGCGCTACCGTGGTGGTGGGTCGTGACTGGCGTCTGGGTGGAGCACCACGGTGGAGCGACCTGCCGGAGAGAGCCGTGCGCCTGGGCGAACCCTCGATCTCGTCCAAAGGAGTACACGGTGCCCGACCCAATTGCTGCTGTCGCCTACCAATCGGCGTTGAGAGACGATGCCCCACGAGTCAGATGCAAGGCTCGAGATGCGCTACTCAACCCACCTCGATCGGCAACTGGGCCGGAACCTCAGGTGGCTCGAGGAGGTTCAATGTGCAAGGAACAACGACCTGCCGGCACCCATCAGGGTCAATGTCACATAGACCCCAAACTGCGAAAACGAACTCCGCGAAGACATGCAGCAGGTGATTGTGGAGACCCACCTCGTCAACCTGTGGAGACTCGCCCACCGATGTTTCGTCGACCCTGGTCAGAGGGTTTCATGAACATGCCAAGGGCTCTCACGCGGGAGCGTGATGGCCGTTGGAGGTGCGCCTGGCTCCACGTGCCGTTCGTAAGTCTGTCGTGCCCAGTGGACCGAGTCCTAGACACGGATACCGAGGGGCTGCCCGTACGGGACAGTTCCCTCTTCGTACACATGCAGGCGTGGGCGCACACGGCCGCGCCGACACGCTTCGTTGCCGTTCCGCCCGTGACCGAACCCGTTCCGATGATCAACGTGTACGTTGTATACCCCGATTTGGCGACGCACGTGTTAGCCGTCACCTTGTCGATTTTGAGCGTGTACTGCTCAAGGGAAGTCTTCGCGGTGGCCCGCTCAACAGCTACCCACCTGGGGCGTCTGGGCGTTGGCCGCTCGTGGCCGGTCGAGCGTGATGACGGCGATCCCGTCCGCGACGTCGTACCGCACGAACTCTGCGTCCATGTTCCTCACCTTTCAGCGCACCGTGGAACCCTCAGTCAGATCTGAGCGAAGTTGCCAGAACGAGCAAAGGAAGGTCAGAAGGTGGCGAAAGAAATCCCCGGAACATTGCTGCTCGACTCCGAGGTCCTCGACGATCCCTACCCCTTCTACCGACGACTGCGCGATGAGGCGCCGGTATGGGGGGTTCCCGGAAGCGAGGTGTTCACCGTGAGCACCTTCGAACTCATCTCCGAGGCTGCCGGCCGGGTCGAGGACTTCTCATCGAACATGAAGTGCCTGCTCTATCGCGATGACGCAGGTTTGCCCGGTCGGTTGGACTTCGGCGATGGGGGCCAAGCGCTGGCAACCGCCGATCCTCCGCTGCATGCGATCCACCGCAATGCGGTCTTTCCCGAACTGGTGGCAAAGAGGATGGAGGCTCTGGAGCCCGACATTGTTGAGCTCGCTGAGAGTCTGGTCAACCGAGCGCTGGGTGATGGCAACGTTGAGTTCATGACAGCGATCGGCAACATCGTGCCGATCACCATGATCAGCCGCCTGGTCGGGTTCCGGAACAGCAACCTGGAGCAACTCTGGACCTCAGCGGTCAATGGTACGAGGCTGGTGGGATCAACCCTTGCCCTCGACGACCTGATCGCGTCGGCATCAGGCATGGACGGAATCCTGGTCTGGATCGCCGCCCAATTGTCGGTTGCATTGGATGAGCCGAGTGAGGATCTTCTCGGAACCGTTGCAGATGCGGTGAAGGACGGTGCGCTGTCCGAGCCCGAGGCAATCGGCATCCTGACGACGCTGTTGAGCGCGGGAGGCGAGACAACCACCAGTCTTCTTGGTAATGCGGTCCGCATGTTGGCTGAGCGGCCAGAACTTCAAGAGCACCTTCGTCAGAACCCCGACCAGATCGCTACGTTTGCGGAGGAGGCGCTCCGTGTCGAATCTCCCTTCCGTTACATGATGCGCTTTGTCCCAAAGGACACGACGCTCGGCGGTGCTTCCATCCCAGCGGGTTCAACCGTCCTCCTGCTGTGGGGGTCCGCCAATCGAGACCCCGCGGAGTTCGACCACCCCGACGAGATTGACCTGGAGCGTCGCATTCCGCGACGTCACGTGGCCTTTGGGCGCGGTATCCACCACTGTGTTGGGGCCCCCCTTGCGCGAGTTGAAGCTCGAACTGTCCTGACGGTCCTCCTGGAACGAACCAGGAACATCAGTCTGCAGCCCCGCCTTGCGCCCAGCTGGGTCCGTAGCCTCTTGGTCCGCCGCCACGAAGAATTACCCGTGCGACTAGATGCGAAATAGGAGACGCCGGCGAGCACCGAGCAGGAGCATCGCTCTCGTTTCTCCCGTCGCCTTCGCTGGAGTCCCCCGGTTGGCTGACGGCAGAACGGTTCATCAAAGGAGCAGGACGATTTTGCCAAGGGTGTGGCGCAGCTCCAGTTCCGCGTAGGCCTCTTGGACCTGATCGAGCGGGAAGGTCGCGGCGACCGGCACCTCGATGCGTCCTTCGGCGACGAGATTCGCCACCTCGCGGAGGACCTCAGGGGAGGAGGCGGTTGAGCTTCCTTCTGACTTGACGCCGTACTCCTGTGCGGCTTGGAACGCGATAATGGTCTCGATCCGGTCCCGGGGTACCCCGAGGTCAACGGCGAGGCGAACGTAGTCGTCCCCGAACGTGTCGATGAAGGCGTCGACGCCGTCCGGAGCCAGCGCTTCGATACGACTGACCAGGCCCTCGCCATATGCGACCGGAGTGACGCCGACCGAGGTCAACCACGGATGGTGGGGCTCTGAGGCGATGCCGATGACATCCGCGCCGCGGAGCCTGAGCAGCTGGACCGCGAGCGATCCGACCCCACCTGCGGCACCTGAGACGACCACTGTGTCGTTCGCATGCGGGTTCACCGCCCGAACGGCAGCGAAGGCTGTGACTCCCGCGACAAAGAGCGATCCTGCCACCTCCCATGACAGGGAGGTCGGCTTCGCGATGAGGTGTCCCGCCGGGACCACGACATAGGTCGCCTGGCTGGACCGCCGGTCGGACCAGCCGAGCACCTCTTCTCCCACCGTGAAGGCGTCGACGCCGTCCCCGACCTGGGCCACAACACCTGCAAGGTCGGTCCCCTGCCCGGAAGGGAACGTGGCTGGGAAGACAGCGTCCATACGGCCCTCGCGAATCGCTGCCTCTCCTGGGTTGAGCCCGGCTGTTCGAACGGCGACCAACACCTCGCCGGGAGGGGGAACCGGCCTCTCGACATCGGCGGCATACAGGACGTCTCGGCCCCCATACTGGTCGAACCTCACTGCCTTGGGCATCGAGTCGCTCCCAACCTTGGCCGTCTTCGCATCGTATCGATGTTGTCGCGAAGTTCATCATCGGGATCGGTCTTCGGAGGTGACCCGCCAAACTGGTCAAAGGCTTCGTGACCGGCCCGGCGCTGCTCGGTCGAAGCCGTCCAACACGGATCCGACCTCATCGTCTCCATCTGTCCGCCCGAGGCCGCACTTGCTGTCGCGCTGGAGGTGTCAGGCTTTCAGAGCGTGCACACACAGCAGTACGCCACGAAACCCTGAATCGGCCCGGGAATCCTGGAGGCTCCTTCCCTTGAGAGGATGGAGCAATGCCAAGGAACACCCGATACTCCCCGGAGGTCCGTGAGCGGGCCGTCCGGATGCTCGTCGAGCACAGGGCCGAGTACCCCTCGGAATGGGCGGCCATGACCGCCATTTGGGCGAAGCTGGGGATGACGCCCGAGACGCTGCGGATCTGGGTCCGCCGGACCGAGATCGACGACGGCAAACGACCGGGAACGACCACCGAGGACCAGCTGAAGATCAAGGAGCTCGAGCGGGAGGTCAAAGAGCTCAAACGAGCCAACGAGATATTGAAGGACGCTTCGATTTTCTTCGCGACCGAGCTCGACGGTCGACCGAAGAGGTAGTTCGCTACATCGATGCTCGGAAGAGCCGATGGGGAGTCGAGCCGATCTGCACCACTCTGCAGGTCGCTCCCGCCACCTACTACGCCGCCCGCCACCGGCCCCTGTGCGCCCGCCGGGTCCGGGACCAGCAGCTGAAGGTCGAGATCAAGCGGGTCCGGTCGGAGAACTTCGACGTCTACGGAGCCGACAAGGTCTGGACCCAGCTGAACCGGGAGGGCCATCGGGTGGCCCGCTGCACCGTCGAACGCCTCATGCGTGACCTGGGACTCCAGGGAGCACGCCGAGGGCGGCAATGGAAGCGGACCACCGTCGGTGATGACACCCTCGACCGGCCTGCCGACTTGGTCGATCGCCAGTTCGTGGCCCAAGGACCCAACCGGCTCTGGGTGGCGGACCTCACCTACGTGAAGACCCACACGGGCTGGGTCTACGTCGCCTTCGTGGTGGACGTGTTCAGCCGCTACGTCGTGGGATGGCAGACCTCGACCTCATTGCGCAGCGATCTGGCCATCGACGCTCTGGAGATGGCCATCCACGGACGCAAGGACACCGGCCTCGATGGCCTCATTCATCACAGCGACCGCGGGATTCAATATCTGTGCATTCGATACACCGAGCGCCTGGCCGAAGCCGGCGTCGTGAACTCGGTGGGATCCAAGGGTGACTCCTACGACAATGCCCTGGCCGAAAGCTTCAACGGGCTCTACAAGACCGAACTCATCTACCGCCAGGGCCCATGGCGCAACGTCGAGCACGTCGAATGGGCCACCCTCACCTACGTCGACTGGTTCAACAACCGCCGAATCCACAACGAGATCGGCAAGGTCCCGCCGGCAGAGCTGGAAGCGAACCACTACCGTCAGATCGACAGAGGAGATCTGGTCACTTCACAGACAACCGAGTCTCTATGAAACCCGGGCCGATTCACCCTTTGGTGTTGCCGCGCACTCCGGCGCTGCACCGTCGGGACTCAGACCGGACCGAGCCAAGATGTCGAACTCGGCTGCGACTTGTATTGGGGGAGCTCCGACAATGCCTTCGCCGTCGGAATCTTGGCAAAGTACCCGGCACCAAAGAACACACACATGAGGACATACCAAAACCGTTCAGCGCC
This sequence comes from uncultured Acidimicrobiaceae bacterium, assembly GCA_963701325.1. Lineage (GTDB taxonomy): Bacteria > Actinomycetota > Acidimicrobiia > Acidimicrobiales > RAAP-2 > Bog-756. The sequence continues at coordinate 3,862,256 of OY969604.1, read as the reverse complement.
TGTCATTTCCACCATCCCGAAATCCTGTAAGGCCCTCTTGCTAGGGATCTTGGCGAGGTATCCGGCACCGAGGGGAATGCACATGAGGACATACCAGATACCCTCCCACGCCGTCAGAGCCGACTTCTGAACTGCGACTGCGGTTCGAGCGACCGGGCCCGGCTGAGTCCCGACGGGTAGGGGATGGTCCGGCCTCTCAGGAAAGGTCAGACCGCCCTGATTCGGATGGCTATCGGGCGGGTACCACTTTCCGTCCGAGGCAATCCACCAGCCAGGCCCCTGCGAACTATCGCCCATGTGCACCCCACCTGTCGGCCTCAGGCAGGACGGCCCCGCGCCGAGTGCCCAGAAGCGTGTCACAAGGGCCGCGGGCCTCGGTGGATCACCGGTAGTAGGAAGGGCCCTACCGGTCCCGAAGGTGCGCTTCGACACCGGTAAGACCCCTTCGATGGGCGCTGTCAGAACGTCCCGGTCGATAGGGATTCCCCGGTGTAGGGCTCCAATCGATCGGAATCCAACCAGTTGCGCAGTAGCGGCCGACTGAACTGTCTCGCTCGGGAAGTGCGAGCGCCCCACAAGGTGACGCTCCTGCGGTTCCTACTAAAAGCGCAGTTACGACAGGAACTGCAATCAGCAGCGGCGCGGCAACGCCAATCGGGTTTCTCTGTATCCTCCGAACAGTCCTCGGACGCGGCCTTCCCTTCAGTGAGCACGCGGAGTGCTATCCACCGACACGTACCTCTCCAGTTCGGCTTCTCTCGCGTACCGAGCACCCAACTGTCGGGAGAAATTGAACTGGCGGGCTAGCTCGCCAACGGTCATACCTTCTGACCGACCCGCCTTGACCACCTTCACGCGAACTTGATGGCGCGCCCGAACCAATGCGTTCAGCGCTTCGTTTGCGTTGGCGCGCGCTTCGGCTGAAGGATTCGCGGCAAAGGACTCCTCGATGCTCATTCCTGAGTGGAGTGACCTCTGAGCGCGCGCAAGGATGCGTTCATTTCGCCGGAGTGCCTCGCGCAGCGCTCTATTCGCCTCGATGAGGTCCTGGATCGAGTCGATGACTTCGTTGGTCGACCTGTGCATGCTCAGGAATCTATTTCCGGCTCCTGGGATCGCGGGGGATGGCAACAGGTGTTTACACCCAGTGAACCCCTCACCTGAGGAAACGTGAAGCGGTTGAGTCACCGGTGGTCGGTTTAGTGCGATCGACTGACAGTCGCCACTGAACCGTTTTCGTCCATCAGCCTGCACCCGATAAGCGGTCAGCGGTCGAGTATCGACGACCGCTACGCGTAGGTCCGTACCAACGCCATGACATCGGCAACATCTGGGCCTTCGCCAGACAGCGTGGTCGCTGCTGGGTCGATTCGCCTCGCGGCGACGGCACACAGTTCGACAGCGGAACCCCTGATTCTTGTGACCTCAGGCTCGTCAGGGACGAACTCCCATCGTTCTCCGGACGGTCCGGTGAGGCGAAACGCCACGGGTCCAGTCATGGCGAGTCCTGACGACTGGAACGCATACGGCAGTGTTCGCCATGCCAGTCGAGCGATGAGTTTCAGCCGCTCGCCAGGCACTAGGTCGACCCCGAGGGAGTCAGCGATGTCCCCGGTGTGGATCCACGTTTCAGAGAGCCGGGTGGTCGCGAGCGTCCGGGCCGAAAGGTTGCCTGCAACCCAGCGGACCCGAGTCGAAAGATTCATTCCACCAAGGGTGTCGGCCAATCCAGCCGAAGCCAGCCTCCACCGATTCAAGACATCCTCGAAGGGAGCTCCTCGTTCACGCCCGACCATGATGGCCACGCTTTCATCGACCGAGGCTCCGCCTCCCCATCCGCCCGTATTGTCCGCGCGAGCGGCACCCAACCCACCGGTGAGGCTCGCGATTGCCATTTCGTCTGATTGGGCAAGGTGAAGGAGGACATCGGCCACGGACCACCCAACGCACCGTGTCGCCATGTCAGCTTCGGCGATCGTGACAGCGTCGAGGAGCGTCGCCGTTTCGGCTTGCTGATCGATCAATGCCTGCACGACGGGGTCCACGTCGGCCGAGCCTAGATCCAGAATGAGGCTCCCTCCCCCGATCGCCTGCGAGTTCACGGGATGACCCAGCGATTCGCCCGCCCGACGCAATGGTCACCTCCGCGCTACAGGTCCTGACTACGCTTTGGGAGGTGAGACATCACCGAATCCTCTGTGCAACGGCCGTCACCACGATTGGGCTCCTCCTCGCAGCGTGCGGCAGTGCTGTCTCGACAAGCCCGGATCTGCGACAGACAACGACGACCATTGCCGCAGCAACGACGACAACGTCATGTCGTCTGTCAAGCGCCGCTGGCACTTCGGATACGATCCCGGTGAACAACGTGTGCTCTGCGGTCGGCAGTCCTCACTTCGCCACACCCAATGTTGCGATGCACTATCTCGCCGCTGCGTGGAACTCCGGCAACGTGCAGGAAATCGACTACGTCACGGACCCTGCCGGACGCCAACAGATGGACTCGATGGCTGCGCAGATGGTCAACCTCCGGTTCGACTACTGCTCACAGAATCCCGCCGGCGACGATACGTGTTACTTCACCCATGACGTCGCAGCGTCGGACTCCTCGACGACGTATCCCAACCCGATGAATTATCCACCGGGGGAGGCCGTGTTCACAGTGGCTCCGGCTGCCGCTCCGGGCTGGTACCTGACTGAAGTCATCCACTGCGGTTGAACGCTGACGGGGACTCTGATCAACGGGTCATCGGCGCCAAGATTTGGGCCCAATTCCCCAGATCCGCACGTCGAGTGAGGTCTGGCGGCGCGTCCACAGCTGCCTCTCCCCTCTCAAGGCCCTCATGTCCACACGTGTTGCGCAACTCCGGTTGACAAATCCCTAAAGCTTGCGGTGGCCTGGGCCGACGTCACTTGGGTGACCTCAATGACCACGGGCGGATTGGTGACCTCTCGGCGCCTTCTCGCCGCGCTGACGACGACACTCGCCATCGGTCTTGCCGCGGCGTGCGCCATCTTCGCGGTCGGGGTGTTCGTCTTGCATCTCGAGATCCGACCGATTCTGACGGGCAGCATGGTGCCCACGTACGGACCAGGTGCGATTGTCGTGACAAAACCGGTGCCGGTCGCCGACCTGCACAAGGGAATGATCGTTCTCTTCGTCCCTCCTGGCGAGCACACGGAGTTCGCTCACCGGATCACCTCGGTGACCGGGAGTCGTTCCGATCCGATCATCACCACGAAGGGCGATGCGAACAAGGCTCCTGATCCATGGCACGCCCGACTGACGTCGGCCACCGTCCCTGAGGTAGTGGCCACTGTCCCGTGGATCGGCCGACTGATGGTCGGTGTGCGAGGACCCGTCCAAGTCGTCCTCATCCTGATGGGTGGGTTGTTGGTCGGCGTGAGTGGCATGCGCCGGATCCTTCGTCCCGCTCCACTCCACGGGGTGCCTGCCTGATCGGCGGGTCCTCCACATCCATTGCCAAATAGAGAGATGAACGACCAATGAGCCAGTACCGACATGTCAGAAACAAGCCAGCAGGTCACAGGCGGACGGTCCTCGCCGGCCTCTTCCTCGCCTCCGTCGGACTTCTGACCACGGCCGGCGTCTACGCGGCTCTCACCGCTGTCGCCACGGGCTCGGAGGCGGTGGCGTCCGGGACGCTCAATCTCACCCTCAGTGCGGACGTCGGAGCGGGGTTCAGCAACTTTGTGGGCAAGATGGCCCCGGGCGACACCGACAACGTCTACGTCGACCTCAACAACACTGGCACCCTGGCCTCTGCAGCCGGGATGACCCTGTGGGTTGCCGGGGCCCCATCCAATGCCCTCACCAACGGGACCGCCACCGGTGAAGGACTCACCGTGACGGCTACGCAGTGCTCGGTTGCCTGGACGCTGGCTACGGGAGTCTGTTCGGGAACGACCACTGCGATCCTGGCGTCCACGCAGATCAGCACCATGAACACCTCGGGCACAGCGGTCAACCTCTCCAACATCCCGGCCTTGCTGGCCGCCACCGGGCAAGTGGCCCACGTGCAGGTCAGTCTCGGACTGGTGGGAACGGAGACGTCGACCAATGGCGTCGCTCCCTCACCAACGGTTCAGGGCCTTTCGACGACGCTCACCTACACCTTCACCGAGCAGCAGCGGACCAGCGTCGTCACCAATCAGTAGTCACCTGGAGCCCCCACATGAGACGACTCCGAGGTACGGCAGGCAGGACGGTCGCGATTGCGGCCGTCCTGCTCTGTCTTGTCGTCACCCTGCCATCCGCAGCCGGGGCAAGCAGCAATAGGGGGACGGCGATGGGGAGCGGGTCCGTTGTCAGTGGATCGTGGGCGGCCACAGCAGCCACCACCTCGATGGTGTTCACGACGAGCACAGATCAGACGTCGACGATCACCAATACAGGCACGATCGCTCTCTCGGCCATCAGCTACAAAGTGACCGTCTCCAATCCCGCATCCGGGTCTCCGACGTTCACCGTCTTCGCCTGCACGGTGGCGTGGGCGTCGAATAAGTGCAGCGGGGGTGCAGGCACCCAGGCAGGTGGAACGCTGACCAAGAACTCGACGACCACGGTGACGTCGACGATCCTTCCCGCCGTTGCGGGGCATGCCTACCTGCAAGTCGAGCCAGCCAGCGTGACGTCATCGACCACGGTCACCCTGGGGACGTCGATCACGTCGCCGACCCAGCTCCGGGCAGCGGTCAAGACCAGCCAGTAGGCCCGACGTCCACCAGCAGGTGATCGTGGTCAGGTGGGGATGGCGCCGGTCCTCCCCGACCCGCATCAACCGCCCCCAAGGGAGCCCTCGCTCTCTGCCGGAGTCGGACGGACTGGTCACCGTGCTGGCTCCCCTGGTATCCCTGATCCCCCGGGACGTCTTCGGCTTATCCTTCTCTCCTGTCGTCAGGAGGCGCACTTGCGGGTAGATGGTGGTGTGACGGTGACAGGTGGCTCGGATATGGGGTTCCACGGTGAATTTCGACACGACTAGAGATCGCACAAATCACTCATCCGAGAGGACGGACGAGGACGGAGCGAACGGAGCCCGATCCCTCGCCCTCGCAACCCTCCTCTTCGTTCTCTTCCTGACGTTCCTCGACAACACGATCGTGACGGTGGTGTTGGCCCAGGTCCAAAGCGACCTCCATGCGTCAGTGAGCCAGCTGCAGTGGGTGGTGAACGGCTACGCCCTCACCTTCGCCGCCTTGATGCTGAGTTTCGGCACCGTCGGGGACCTGTTCGGGCGCAAGAAGGTCATGCTCGCCGGGGTGGCTGTGTTCTGTGCAGGTTCGGTGATTGCCGCCGTCGCCCCAACGACGGACATCTTGATCGCCGGGAGAGTCGTCATGGGGATCGGTGCCGCCGCCTCGGAGCCGGGCACGCTCTCGATGATCCGACACCTCTACCCTGACCGGGCACAGCGGGCCCGTTCCCTGGGCATCTGGGCTGCAGTGTCGAGCCTCGGATTGGCCCTGGGCCCGCTGATCGGTGGTCTCTTGGTCTACGGCTGGTCGTGGCGGGCCATCTTCTGGTTCAACGTCTTCTTCGGCGCTCTGGCGTTCATCAGTGCAGCTCTCGTCGTCCCAGAAAGTTCGGATCCGGTCAAGGCCCGATTCGACATACCAGGATTTCTGCTCGGAGCTCTCGCACTCGGGTCACTCACCTTCGCCATCATCCTCGGCGAAACGGAGGGCTATCGGACCTGGTGGATCGATCTGCTCTTCTTCTTCGCCCTGGCCGCAGCCATCTCCTTCGTCCTCGCCGAGCTCCGCGCCGAGAACCCGGTACTCAATGTCCGCTACTTCAAGATACCCACCTTCGCATCGTCCAACATCGTCGCCTTCACCGTGTACTTCGGGACCTTCGCGATCTTTTTCATGGTCGCCCTCTACCTCCAAGTGGTCGGATCCAACTCACCCTTGGGCCTGGCCTTGAACTTCGTTCCTCTGGCCGTGGGCATGGTTGCGGCGTCTCTCCTCACGGGTCGCTGGGTCGCCATATGGGGCCCCAGGATCCCGATGGCTACCGGCTGTCTGCTCGCCGCTGTCGGGATTCTCTTCACCAACGCCAACATCTCGCCGCACGCGGGGATCGGTCAGATCGGGTGGTCGATGTTCCTCGCCGGTGTCGGCGTGGGGATGGCCATGGTGCCGATCACCTCAGGCGCGCTCGGCTCGGTGCCAGCGGAGCACTCGGGAATGGCCGCATCTGCTGCCAACACGTTTCGTGAACTCGGTGCAGTCGTCGGCGTTGCCGTCCTCGGCTCGATCGTCAACGGTCAGCTCACGGTCAACCTGGTGCAGAAGCTCACCGCGATCGGTATCCCGAAGGCCTACCAATCGCTCGTCGTTTCTGCTGTGACGACCGGCGCCTATCAGAGCGAAGCGAAGTCAGCCACTGCAAAGAGCCCTGCCATCACCCACATCGTCAACGAGGTGGTCTCCGCCGCCTACGGGGCATTTCGACACGGACTGACTGTCTCGCTCAACATCGCCGGCGTCCTGCTCCTTGCATCGTCTGTGTTGGCACTGGTCACCGTCTATGGGCGCCGAGTCCATCTCGAGCGAGTCGACTCGGACGACGGGCATCTTCTCCATGTTCCTCTGAGAGCACTCACGACCGACCTTCCCAAGGACTGATCACCCACTCCTCTGGGTCACGATCACGTCACACGGCGGCACCACAGGTGCCTTCTCTATGCGGACGAGTTCAGCGAATCCGGCACTCACGCTGATCACCGCGAGGATCAGCGTGCCGAAGGCGTCCACCGCGTCATTTGCGGGACGCAGCGCCACGAAGAATGCCGCCCCTGCGCTCCAGGCCAGCGACAGGTATGGCGACCGGCGGGCTACCAGGTCGAGCATGAAGAAGAGCACGCTCGTTGCGAGCAGGTAGTACGGAAAGATGACCGACTCGAAGACGAGCCGGCTGCCCACACAGGCGAGCGTCAATGCCACGAGTGCCTCGGGTCGACCGAGCGAACGGCCGAGGCGGCGCGCTGCCCAGATGCTCGCGCCCAAAGCGAAGACCACCGGAGCATCGCGGGCCACGGCTGACGCCACATTCCCTGTCACGCCCAGCAGGGTCAGGACCGTCGAGCCCGCCGCTGCGCCGCCGGCGCTGAAGCCACTCAGGTTGTCGAGCGTTGCCCGGGGGGCGGTCATCACGAACGGAAGGATGGCTGCTCCGAAGACGGCCACGGACGGCACGACCAGGCGAACCCGGGCCCGGAGGTCGGGGGCCGCCGCGAGCGCCGGCAGCAGGACGAGAATGGCGAACTGCTTGGTGATGAATGCGAGTCCGAACAACATCCCCGCGAGCACCCACCGACGCCTGAGGATCTGGGCGAGACCACCGACGGCAAGGCCGAGGCTGACGATGTCCTGCGGGTGGTAGAGCTGGACGATGGCGCTGCTGGCGGCGGGCAGGAAGGCCAGGAACACCAACAGCCCCGCTTGACGGCCAACCGTGTCCGCGCCCGTGGCCCGAAGCAGCGAGAGGCAGGCGACCGCGAGGACGAGCCACGCGAACAGCCCGAGGACGCCCTGGGCGCGGTACCACGGCGGCAGAGGGGGACCCACCGTTCCGTCGGCGAGCCGATCAGGCAACCCGCACTCGTCCACGTCGCTGGCGAAGGTCTGGTCATGCCGGTAGGCCGGCTCGAGACGGAGCGGGACAGCTCGTGTGGGTGTGGTGCACCACGTGGGAGAACCGATGAGCGATCGGAACGCGGCGACGAACGGAGAGACCAGCAATGCGTACCCGGGAGGATTGGGCAGGGAATCATTGGAGGCAGCCGCCCGGAGCTGGCCGGTCGACAACTCCGCTGTCACCGACGTCAAGGGAGCGGTGTCGCCCCCCGAGGGAGGCCCCTGGCGAACGGTCACGATGCCGACGAAGCACGCAGTCGCTGCAGAGAGCAGAAGCAGGGTGATGACCCAGCGCCGCAGTGGGCCGGGCGCACCGTCGGTCATGGCTTGCGGGTCCGAACGCCCGAGCTCTGCTCCATCGCGTTCCTCCACGTCCCGCGTCTGACGGGTCACCATAGCGAGCCAAACAGCGGAGGCCGTGACTCCCGGAACAACCGGTCGTCGCGAGGAGCCTTTCTCGCGGCCGTGACAAGCTGTTGCGCGAGGAGGCCCCGTGCGCGTACATGCTGCCCTGCCGGTGCCAGACACCGACCCGGTTGAACCCGGGCCGAGTCGCGGACGCATGCGATCTCGGAGCCGGTTGCCATGACGCTGACCGGAGACCCCCCGGCCGCGGGGGCGACGACCCGCGAGGTGGCGGCTGCGCCTGCACCGGCCGCCGGCGGTGTCGCGACGCTCGCGGCGATCGTCATCGGCTTGATCGCGGGAGCGGTCTACCGACAGGGCGCCTTCTACCCTCTTGACGCCTTCGGGGTCGCCGTGGTGTCGGTGCCGCTGGCGGTGGCCGCAGTCCGTCGAAACAGGGACCGCAACGGGGTCGTCGTGTCACTGGCGTTCGGAGGCCTGGTCGTCTGGTGGCTCGTCCGGGCTCTCGCGGAGCGGAGCCCGGTCGCCTTCCTTCCCCTGGGCGCTTCCCTGCTCGGCTTCCTGGCTGCATTCCTGATCGTGCGGAGCCTGGGGGTCAGAGACCGCTCTCGTGTGGCCATCGCGATCGTCGCCATCGGTGCCCTCACCGCGGCGGTGGGAGTGGCCGGCGTTCTCCTGCGGTTGCACCCGCTCGCGCAACAGGCCGACGGGGTCTGGCGGCTGTCGACCACTCTCACCTACCCCGCTGGTGCGGCGGTCCTCTTCACCATCGCCCTCCTGGTCGCGATGTCCCTCGACCTGCACGCCCGGTTGCCGCGGGCCGCCGTGTGCCTGTGCCTCGCAGGCCTCGTCGGCACTCAGAGCCACTGGGAACTCCTGGGATTGGCGTGCGGTGCCCTCATCGTGCCGGCGCGGCGGTGGTCGGAGGCGTTCTGGCCGCTCGCCATGGGTTCGGTCGCGGGTCTCGTCGTGGTTGCCTCGACCACCGAGCAGCGGACGTCCTGGCCCTACGGTGCGGCCGTCGTGGTCGTGGTGGTGACGTCGACGCTGACCCGGCGCGCACCGCTCGCCGGGGCTCGGAGCTGGCTCACAGCAGTGGGCGTCGTCATCGTTGCCGGGTTCACGGTCCTCGTCGTGGTGCACCCCCCCGTCGGTCGGAGTCCGAGCCAACCGGCAGATCAGAACCAGACCTTGGCCTGGTCTGCCTCGACCGAAGCCTGGCGCTCGTCGGTGGTGACCGGCATCGGACCGCCTCGGATGGACACCACCCATGATGCCGTCGACACCTATCCCGGGTTCGTTCCCGACGGCTACCTGACCGTCACCGCCGACGCCGGGCTCCTCGGTGCCCTCTTGCTGCTGGGCGCGGGTGCCGCGGTGGTCGCGACCATCAGACGTCGGGATCTCCTCTCGTCGTGCGCGACTGCCGCAGTGGTTGCATTCGCGGTGACCGGCTTCGTCGACTTCGACTGGCAACTCCCCGCTGTGGCCCTGCTCGGTGGTTGCGTTGCCGGGCTCGCCTCGGAACCTGCCGGCCCGGCGATGAGTCCGCCGACGACAGCCTGGTGGCGCTTCTCCCGCGTCTCGGCCGGCGCTGTGGTCGTCGCCTGGGTGCTCCTGGTCGGCATGGTCATGGCCGCGCAATTCCTCGTCGGTGCCAGCCAAGAGGCCGGAGGCGTACCCCGGGTCCAGAGTGCGCCTCCGCCCCGAACGGCCACACCGGCGGACCCCGCTCGGCTCATCCTCACCGGACCGGACGCGACCGATCCCTTCATGCTCAAGGTCGGTGGGCGTTACTTCCTGTACACGGGTGAGGGGATCAGCACCATGAATGTTCCCTTGCGGATCGGCCCGCGACCAGGGCAGTGGGGCAATCCCATCGACGTGCTCCCCCGCCTGCCGAGCTGGGCGGAAGGCGGCCTCACGTGGGCGCCCGATGTCCACCAGGTGGCGGGCGGATGGGCGCTCTACTTCACCGCCCTCCTCAGAGGGGTCACCCCCGACACCCACTGCATCGGCTCCGCGTTCGCTGCGTCCCCGGCTGGGCCGTTCGCCCCGACCGATCGCCCATTCGTCTGCCAGTTGGACCACCGCGGCTCGATCGACCCCCGCGTCTTCGTCAACACCGGGAACCACCTCGTCCTGCTGTGGAAGTCAGAGGACAACGCCAACCCGTCGGTTCCCGGTCCCGATCAGAACGGCTACACGGGCATCTATGCCCAGGACCTGAGTGCCAATGGACGGGACCTACTCGACCAACCCGTCAAGATCTTCGCTCCCTCGGAACCGTGGGAGGGGAGCATCGTCGAAGCGCCCGACATGGTCGAGGCGTGGGGTACCTACTGGCTGTTCTTCTCCGGCAATTGGTACTACTCGACGTCGTACGGAATCGGGGTGGCGGCGTGCCAAAGCCCCTTCGGTCCGTGCTCGGACCCTGATCCCACTCCCTTCCTCGGCTCCAATCAGCAGGGCGCCGGCCCAGGGGAATCGTCCATCTTCCGGGACGGCCACAACATCTACCTGCTCTACAACCCGTTCCGGGCCAACGACCCCGGCCCTGACATCCCCCGGCCGGTCGCAATGACCCGGCTCGGGTTCACCCCGGGAGGTCCCTACCTGGCTGCACCGTGAACAGGCCACGGCCAGTGTCCACTGTTGGGCTCTGTAGTAGTTTTCACGGCGGGTGTACGCACGTGTACCTGGGCGGAACGGGGGTGGGAGCATGAAGCGCTGGAATCAGCGGGTGCGTCTGGGAGTGATTGCTGTGGCGAGCTTCGTCCTGTTGGTCACCGTGCTCCCCCAAGTGGCATCCGGCCTCGGTCTCGGCCCGCTGGCCAAGCGGCTGGCCACTTCCGCTTCCTGCACCAGCGGAAGCGGCAGCTCTTCCAGCCAGTGCGGCCCTCATGGCACGGTGACCGGCACGATCAAGGTGACCGGCGCGCCAAAGGGGTTCGTCGCCACGTACCCAGGAGCGGGTGCCTGCCCCTACACCGGTTCGACCGAGACCCTCTGCCCCAATCCCGCGATCTCGTTCGCCACCAATGGGACCTACACCCTCTCGCTGGCCGTCGGGAAGTGGACGATCGACGGGTTCTATGAATCGAACGGGCTCAACGGAGCCTTTCTCGGCACGCCGGAAGCCGTGACCGTCACCGCCAACAGCAAGCTCACCAGAAACCTGACCGTGGCCTATCAGAAGCCGGCAGCGATCAAGGGGACGATCCGGATCACCGGAGTGCCGACCGGAATCCCCATCGAGGAGATCTCGGTGCTCCTGTGCCCGTCCTACGCCCCCTACAACGGCACCTCACAGGCACTCACCTGCGTGAACGGGTACGGCGGCAACCAACAAGGTACCTCGTCATCGTACGCGGTCACTGGCCTGCCACCCGGTACATGGATTGCCTACCCGGGCTTCTGTTCTGAATTTGGATGCTTCACCAACGCCAAGGCCGGCAAGACCGTGACCCTCGTCGCGGGAGACACCACCACCCTCGATTTGAGCACCCCCTTCCTCACTCCGGGCTACGGGCTCCTCTCCGGGACCGTGACCGTGACCGGCGCTCCGTCCGGCTTCTCCGATCCGGTGGCCGTGTCGGCGTGCCAGGGTCAGAACTGCGAAACATTCTCGGTGTCGACGGGCAATACCTTCGTCCTGGAGTTTCCGGTCGGCACCTGGAAGGTCAGCGGCCTCTACCTGGCGCCGCCGTACTACAACGCCATCGCCGGACCGACGAAAACGGTGGCGATCACCGGTAGCCACGTCACCGCTCTCACGCTGACCGATCCGTACCAGGTGCTCGGAGTCGCCGCCGGCGCTCTTCGGGTCGTCGGTGTTCCGACTTCCGTTTCGATCGAGGACTACACCGTCCTCGCCTGTCCGGCCGCGGACCCGTGGACCGGTGGCGGGTACGCGCCGGAGTGCGTCGACGAGTACTCCGGACCGGGCGGGTACGGCTTCGGAGCTGCCGACCCGAGCAGTCTGAGCAAGGTCCCCCATCCGTCCGCTGCGCCCGTGGCGCAAGCCCAGGCACCCTATGACCAGTACCGGCTGCCGACGCTGACAGCGGGCGTGTGGATCCTCTATCCGGGCTATCAGACCGTGTTCGCCTCGTTCATCGATCCGTCGGGCACCAAGGTCACGATCGCAGCCGGCCAGACCACATCCAAGGGCCTCGCCATCCCTTACCAGTTCCCATCTGTCGGAGCCGTGGCCGGCGTCGTGGACGTGGTCGGTGCGCCCGCAGAGAGCGGGTTCGAAGCCGGCGTCCAGGCCTGCAGCGCTCCACCGACCGCGACGTCCTGTACCGATCTACAAGACGGTTACGCCGGGTCGAACGGTCTCTACCAGTTGCCGTTGTCGCCCGGAACCTGGTGGGTCTCTGGCTTCGTGGACGTCTACGGCAACGGCGTCGGATCGGATCAGTCGACCACCCTGCCCCGTGAGGTCTCGGTGACGGCCGATTCGCAGAAGACGGAGAACTTCACCGTGGTCGTCTCGCCGTAGTCGGTCTGAACGTCCGGGCTCGGTCGTCAGGTGCCGGGCCCGGGAACCCGATCAGGCGGATCCTCGGAATCAGCAGTGCTGGGACCGCCATGTGAGATGACCCTCTGGTCGCTTCAGCTTCAGTCTCGGTAATTCCGACCCCGGTGACCAGGAAGCATCAGGATCGAGAACCGGGCGACCCCTCCCCTGCTAGCTTTTCCGGACTACGTGGAACAGCCGGTCGGCTACGCCGCCCGTCGAGGCCATCGTTCAAACGAGAGGGGAACCTGACATGCACAAGCGCAAGGTAGGCCGAAAGACCATGATCGCCGGGGCAGCCCTGTTGGGGGTCGGCGCGTTGTTGATCCAGTACGCGCCACTCGCTTCTGCCTCGAACGCAAGCACCGTTTCCTCGACGAGCCTGCCGGCCATCCGCCACGTGTTCGTCATCATGCTCGAGAACAACGGCTATGCGGCCACGTTCGGTTCGCCGACCAAGGACCCGTACCTCGCGAAGACCTTGCCGAGCAAGGGTGCGCTGCTCAAGAACTACTACGGGATCGGGCACTACTCCAACGACAACTACGCCGCGTTCATCTCCGGTCAGCCACCCAACAAGGACAACCAGGCGGACTGCATCGTCTCCGGCTACTCGAACTTCCCGTCGGGAGACGGCCAGACCGCCGGCATCCAACAGGGAGCCGGTTGTGTCTTCCCTTCAGCCGTGACCACGCTCACCAGCCAACTGAGTGCAAAGGGGTTCACCTGGAAGGGCTACGAAGAGGACATGGGCAACGATTCCACGCGTGACGGAGGCGTCACCTGTGCCCATCCGACATTGGGGACCAAAGACCCGACCACGGCGGCGGTAGCGAGCGACGGGTACACGACCCGGCACAACCCGTTCATGTACTTCCACTCGATCATCGACCACACGGCCGTCTGCCAGAAGGACGTGGTGCCGATGGGCAGCACGACCGGGAAGATGCCGACCGGGACGCCGACCGGAGTCACCGGCCTGGTGACCGATCTCAAGTCCGTGACGACCACCCCCAACTTCAGCTTCATCACCCCGAACCTGTGCGACGACGGTCATGACTATCCCTGCAAGAACACGACCGGAGCAGGACAAGGCGGGGGCTCTGCCGTGGGCGACATCAACAAGTGGCTGAGCACCTGGGTGCCGATCATCCAGGCATCGGCTGCCTACCGGGACAATGGCCTCATCGAGATCACCTTCGACGAAGCCGAGGAGCCGACACTGGATACCACTGCCTGCTGTGGTGAGACCGCAGGGCCGGCCGCCGATGCCGGCGGAAACGGGATCAAGGGTCCTGGCGGTGGGGTCGTTGGTGCCGTACTTCTCTCGCCGTTCATCAAGGCGGGCACCGTGGTGACCAAGAGCTACAACCACTACTCGTCGCTGGCATCGATCGAGGATCTGTTCGGGCTCGCACACCTCGGCGAGGCGAAGACCGTCACCTCGAACTTCGACACAGGGATCTACAGCTCGTAGACGTCGATCGTCACCCTGCCGCGAGTGACTCGTGGCAGGGTGACGAGCCGGTCCGAGAGCGTCATCCGTCCCTCTTTGCCGCGTCTCGGACGTGTGCCGATGCGCCTCCGTGTCATGCCGAGGTCGAGCGTCCCGCTTCGTCCGTTGACAAGTAGAGCCATGCTTGGCAGACTCTGCCATCCAGGCGGGCGCCGGCCGTGGCGTGAGCAAGGAGGTCGCGGTGAAGCCAGGGATGGTCACCAGTCGGTCCTGGCGCACGGTCGCTGCCGTGGTCGCACTTTCCGGCCTGGGTATGGGAGCCGCCGCGTGTGGGACATCGCCTAGCTCGACGCACACCACAGCGACCGTTCCTTCGGTGCCGGCGAGCGTCCCGAAGGCCACCGTCACCGGTCCGGTGACGGGAGGACAAGGCATCGACCTGCCCGGCACCACCAGCTTCGATCTCAACAGCGTCGGCTACGAGCAGAACGAATACTTTCTGTCCGGAACCGCCACGGCTTATACGAGCGCCACACCGCTGACGTCCAACGGTCGCTGGACGGTCACCCCTGCCAGCACCGCACCGTACAAAACCCGGATGGTGGTCTACCGGCCGATCGACCCCAAACGATTCGACGGAACCGTGATCGTCGAGTGGCTCAATGTGAGCGGTGGTGTCGACGCGGCGGCGGCATGGTTGACCGACCATGTGCAGATGATCCGGAGCGGCATGGTCTATGTCGGAGTGAGCGTTCAGGCCGCCGGCATCGACGGTTCCTCGGGTTCGCTCGGCGCGTCAGCAGGCGAAGCCGGTGGGATCAAGGGGGCAGACCCGGCTCGCTATGGCTCCCTCGATACCCCGGGCGACAGCTACTCATACAGCATGTACGAACAGGCCGGAGCCGCGATCCACCGCGACGCGGCCACCGTGCTGGCTGGGCTCAGACCAAAGCGGGTGCTGGCCCTCGGCGAATCGCAATCCGCCTTTCGGTTGGTCACCTATCTCGACGCATTGCAACCTCAATCACAAGGGGTCTACGACGGCTACTTCGTCTACAGCCGTGGGGGATCGGGTGCTGCCCTCTCCCAGGCACCTCAAGCGGCCATCACCCCTCCGACACCGACGATCCTCCGAACCGACCTCCACGTTCCGGTGATGATGTTCGAAACCGAGGCAGACCTGCTCGTCCTCGGGTACCTCCCTGCCCGGCAACCTCCGACCCGCTTCATCCGGGAATGGGAAGTGGCCGGTACCGCGCACTACGACACCTACGGCCTGATCGAGTCGATGACCGACGACGGGAACCGCACCGCAGATGTGAAGACGTTCGACACGATGATCAACCCGGTCTCCTCCTTTGACGGGGGAGCCATCAGCTGCCCGGTCCCCCTCAACGCCGGGGCGCACACCTACGAGCTCCGCGCCGCTGTCGCCGCCCTCAGCCACTGGGTGGCCGGCGGAGCGCCACCTCCCCAGTCGCCACGCCTTGCAGTTGCGAGCTCAACGGCGTTCGTGACCAATCAGGACGGTGAGGCGGTCGGTGGGATACGAACGCCCCAGGTCCAGGCGCCGATCGCCGTCGTGAACGGCACTGGTGACACCTCCAGTGCCGGCGGTGGATTCTGCGGTCTGTTCGGAGCGACGATTCCGTTCAGCGCTGCAAAGATCGCCCAGCTCTACCCGACCCATGCAGTCTTCGTCACGAAGTGGGACCACGCTGTCGCTGCCGATGTCGCGCAGGGATACCTGCTACCAGCCGACGCCACCGTTCTCGACAGCGTTGCCGAGCAATCGACGATCGGGGGCTGACCGAGACGACGGGGACGAGTGGATCCCATCCTCGAGTACAGCGCCGCACTCGGAGCAGACGAGTTGCGCCCAGCACGCCGGATCGCCACTTTCGTCCACGGCTCGGCGATGCGACGGTTTCTGCCGGCTCGATGGTGCGTGTCCACTCGGCTCATGCTCGGCGCGATCACAGAGGGGACAGCCGAGCAGGGTGCCCAGTCTCGCCGTGCGACCGGCACGCTCGACAACCCACGGCCGGAGTTGGAACGGCGACCGATGACGGACATGCTGGTTGTGGCCACAGGAGAGCTCCGCGACCCAGTCACCTTCTTCGTCGAGGTGAAAACCGGTGATCGCTCGCTCCACGAGCCCAGGCTACCGGTGCGGTTCAGTGGTCAGCGATGGCCCTCCCATCGATAGACCTCAGTGCACGGATTCGGGCGGCAGCACCACGTTGGGGTCGGAGCCACCCGGAGCATCCCCGTTCGAAACCCGGTCGCGATCGTCGGTCGCTACCCTCCGAAGGGTGAGGATCCGCTCTGCATGACGCTCTTCTTCCAAGAGCTTCTGCCGGGCCCGAAGCAGGTCGAACTGGGTGATCACACCGATTAGACGTGAAGGATCAGCTCGTTCGACGACGGGGAGCACACCCAGTTCGTGGACGGCCATCCGGTCGGCGATCGAACGCAGGATTTCATCCGGATAAGCCACCGCCAAGGGATCGATCATCGCCTCCTGCACGAGCAAGCGCGGGTTGGCCTTGTTCGCCAACACGGTCGACCAGGGGAGCACGCCCGTCAGGCGTTGGTCGGCATCGAGCACCGGATAGAGGCGCTGGCGACGTTCGAAGGACCCTTCGGCCAGCGCGCGGTAGATCTCCGGGATCGACCGGGAAGGCTCGACGGTGGCGACCTCGGTCTCCATGACCTCACGCACGAAGGTCGCCTCGAGCGGATCGACGGCGTACTCGCGCATGATGTGGAATCCTCGTCGGGCCACCTTCTCGGTGAGGATGGACCGCTTGAGGATGAGCACGCTGACCAGATGAGCCATCGTCGCTGCGACCAGCAGAGCCAGCAGGCTGTTCTGGTCGTGGGTCAGCTCGAAGGCGAAGATGATCGCGGTGAAGGGAGAGCGGGTCACGCCGGCCACTGCCCCGGCCATCCCGATGAGAGCCCACACCCCGACAGTCGTTCCCGGGAGGGCGTGGCCGAGAACACCGCCGAGAGCTGCTCCCATCATCATGATCGGGGCCAGGATGCCTCCGCTAGTGCCGGAGCCCAATCCACCCGACCAGATCACGAGCTTGACCACGAACAGCGAGACCAGGGCTCCGATCCCGAGCTGACCCAGAAGCTCGGCGTGGATGGAGTCATAGCCGACGCCGAGAGCTCGCGGATTGATCAGACCACCGACTCCGATGAGGAGCCCGCCGATCATCGGCCACCACATCCAGTGGAGACGACCGGTCAGTTTCTTGAAGCCGTCCTCGAACCGATACACCGCCTGGGTCATGAGCCAAGCGACCAACCCACTGGCAATCCCAACCGCTGCCGCACCCAGGACGACCACCCCGCCGAGCGGGGCATGCCCGGGGACAGGGAAGATCGGCTGCGGGGTGACGAGACGGGCGGTGGCCATGACCATACGCAGTCCGTCGGCAGTGGCGGCAGCGATGCCGATGAGCACCATGGAGCGGGGCCTCCATTCGAAGGCCAACAGCTCCACACCGAACAGGGTGGCTGCCACCGGGGTGCCGAAGACAGCGCTCATGCCTGCCGCTGCTCCTGCCACGAGCAAGCTGCGTCGCTGGGCAGCGGTGAGGCGGAAGAGCTGCCCGACGACCGATCCGACAGCACCCCCAGTCAAGATGATCGGACCTTCCGCTCCGAACGGGCCGCCGGTTCCGATGCTGATGGCACTCGAGATCGGCTTCAAGATGGCCAGGCGAGGCTGGACCTTGCTGCCGTTGACCAGGATGCGCTCCATCGCCTCGGGGATTCCGTGGCCACGGATCTGCTCGGATCCGAACCAGGCCATGAGGCCAACGATCAATCCTCCACCTACCGGGATGATGACGGCGATGGCCCCGAGCGTGTTGGCGTTCGGCGAGACCAGCTGCACGCTGAGGCGCTGGTAGTAGAGCAGGTTGGTGAAAAACCCGATCATGTCGAGGAGGGCCAGCGAGATGCCCGCGCCGAGCACCCCGATCACCACTGCCAGGGGCACCAGGCGAAGGATCGCAGATGTGGTCGTGAAGTCGCCTAGCTGTCGTTCCCGGCTGCTCAGCGAACGTCTCTGGGTGTGTGGTGGAACGTCTTCCGCATCGACGGGCGCACCGCCCGAGGGACGGTCTCGATTCCCGCGACCCACACGATCGGCGGAGGACGAAGGGGATCGAGCAGCGGCAGGCTCGGGAGATCGCTCGTCATCCATGGGGGTCCGGCCATTGCATCGTACTAAGATGATATCGTGTTAGGAGTGACTGTGTCAGATGCGGACTATGCGCACCTGCTCGCCCTCCGCACTGGCTTGCGGCACTTCGCCCGGTGGAGTGAGCAACAGGCCCGCGCCGCTGGGCTCACCCCCGCCCAGCATCAGCTCCTCCTGGCCGTACGCGGCCACGCAGATCCTCGCGGACCGACCGTCGGCGAGGTGGCGGACTATCTCCTGCTCCGGCATCACAGCGTGGTCGGACTCGTCGATCGAGCGGACGAGGCCGGTCTGGTCATCCGTAGCCGAGATGGCGAGGATCATCGCTTGGTGCGGTTGCATCTCACCGAGGAAGGTGAGGAGCGACTCAAGGCGCTGTCGGCTCTCCATCTCGAGGAGCTCGAACGATTGGCGCCTCAAGTCCCCGGAGCCTGGGAGGGGCTGGCACCGGTCCAACGGAACCATGGCTTCAGTGGCGATCCTGTTCGGCGCGGCAACGTACGGCGATGAACGTCAGCGTCGCCCGTGTCTACGACGAGGTCGGCAAGGACTCCTCGCCCCGTGTCCTCGTCGACCGCCTCTGGCCCCGCGGGCTGACCCGGGCCGAAGCTCCCTTCACGAGCTGGGAGATGAATCTTGCGCCGACCCCGGAACTCCGCAACTGGTATGGGCATGCTGCCGGCCGTTTTGAGGAGTTCGGTCGCCGCTACCGGATGGAGCTCACAGCCGGAACTCAGCTGGATGCGCTCGACGCGCTCCGCCAACGTGCGATGAGCGGCGACCTGGTCCTCCTCACCGCCACCAAAGACCTTGGCCTTTCACACGCCGTTGTCCTGCGTGAGGTCCTCCTCGGGGAATGAGTCTGGCGACGACAGGCTGACGGCCTTCGTTGTCGCCGTGCCCATCCGCCCACCCCCTGGCTGGTGATCACTCCCGGGGCATCGTGGGTTTCACCACTGGACGCTGGGATCGCGTTTGGTCCGGGGAATCGATATGCGTACCCTGTTGATCATGGCCGCTGCGGTTACCGGCATCGGGTCCTTGATCCTTGCCCACCGTGCCGCGGGCGGGCACCACGGCCGCCTGTTCAGTCCGGTCGTCCTCGTGGGGTTCAGCACCGTCCGCACCTCTTCGGTGCCTCGGTGATGGCAGCCAGTGGAGAGGACGCGCGTGGGAGTTCATCATGAAAGGAGCAGCGCAAATGACCGATTCGACGCACACGAGCGAGCGGATGCCAACGGTCGCAGTGATCGGGACGGGGACCATGGGGTCGGCGATGGCCACACGCCTCCTTGGTGCGGGGATGGACGTTGGCGTCTGGGCACGGCATCGTTCGTCAACGGTGAAAGTCGTCGACGCAGGCGCCACGGCCTTCGAGTCGGCCGCTGATGCCGCCGGAGGGGCCGATGTCGTCATCACGATGCTGCCGACTGCGGACGCCACGGAGGACGTCATGTTCAACGGGCAAGGGCTTTCCTCCATGCACAAGGGGTCCATCTGGGTGCAAATGGCGACCATCGGGGTCGAGCGGACGGAAAGGCTCGGCAACAAAGTCGCGACCGACCGCCCGGATGTTGAGTTCGTCGATGCGCCGGTCTCCGGGAGCCGAGTCCCGGCTGAGTCCGGCCAGCTCCTGATCCTGGCGTCGGGTTCGGACGCGGCAGCGCAAACCCTCGAACCAATCTTCGGGGAACTGGGGAGAGACACGCTCTGGCTCGGTCCGGCGGGAACCGGCAGCAGGATGAAGCTCGTCCTCAACACGTGGTTGGCTTTTCAGACCGAGGGGGCTGCCGAGTCGGCAGCGTTGGCGGCGAACCTCGGCGTGCCCACACAAGCGCTGTTCGCCGCTCTGCGCGACAACCCGTTGGCGTCGCCGTACGCACTGAGCAAGCTGACCAAGATGGTCGACAACGACTTCCACGCCGACTTCGCGCTGGACTGGGCTCTGAAGGACCTCGATCTGGTGGCCTCCGAAGTCGGTCCGGGGGTTGCGCCGATTGCCGCAGCCATCGCCGACCGCTGGCGGGGACTGGTCCGGAACGGGTCGAGTGGGCTCGATGTCAGTGCTGCCCGGCACGGTCTCGGGCAGTGACTACGACCATCCGGTCACCTGCGACCGGTCCTCTCAGTACTGCGGCACATCCAGTACTGCGGCACGTCGACGATCGCCGGTGAGCGCTCCCCCGAGACGGCTCGGTTCCCTCCCAACGGGAACGCAGTTCGGCGCGTTCCTCGGCGGCTTCGTCACAATTGACGGCGACGACTCGAGCCCGGATTTGTTACCGTAAGCCGGGACGGAGTTGCTGGCGCCATCATCTCGGCGGAAGGGCGGTATTCAATGACAAGAGCATCCTTTGTGGGCCGTGGGCGAACGGCATTGGTCTGCCTGACGACGCTCGCCATGGCGGCAGGCATCGTTCTCGTCGGCGTCACGCCGAGCGGGGCGTCAACCCCCCACGCAAACGCGCAGCCACTCACGTCGACCGCCCGAGGCACTCTCATCGCCGACCATACGGTTTCGACCGTCGGTGTCACCGGTGCCGCCGCCATCTACCTGATCGAGTACTACTCCGAGACACTGCAGGGAGGGCCGGTGAAGGTCACCGGCTTGGTGTTCGTCCCGACTGGAACGGCGCCGGCAGGAGGCTGGCCGGTGCTGAACTGGGCGCACGAAACCGACGGCACCAACAAGACCTGCGCGCCGTCACTCGACCCTTCTACGGCTGTCCCCAATATCAACTCTCTGTTGGCCAAACACTGGGAGGTCGTTGCCACCGATTACCAGGGCGAAGCGAACTCGGGCATCCTGGCGACCTCGCCCGGGCTTCTTCCCTATCTTGCCGGCACGAGCGCGGCCTACAACACGATCGACATCGTTCGGGCGGCCCGACACTTGCCGGCCGCCCATGCCAGCGCGAACTATGTCGTTTGGGGATGGTCCGAGGGCGGCCAGACAGTGCTGTTCGTGCTCGACGAGGCAAAGACCTACGGCTCGGGTCTCAATCTCAAGGGAGCACTTGCCATTGCGCCGCCGTCGAACTTTGGCACAGAGCTCCCGTATATCGAAGACAACACCCTCTATTGGCCGCTCCTCTTCATGTTCGTCGGCGGTCTCAACGCTGCCTACGGCAACACGCTCGCCCCGACGTCGGAGATGCTGACGTCAACCGGCCAAAGTGATCTCCCCCTCCTTGGCACAGAGTGCGTCGGGCCCGTGCTCACGACGTTGGATCATTCGAGTTTCTCGACGATCCTCAAGTTTCCCCGCGGGGGTGCGCTGTCCACGCTGCCGGCGACCTGGCGGACCGTGTTCTCCAAGAACGACCCGGCGGAGGCGGCGAACCTCGCCCTGACGGACGCCTCCGTGCCCTTGGTCGTCGCGGGCGGGTCCAACGACACCCTCGTCGATCCGGTCACCACTGCTGATCTGGCGAACCAGATGTGTGCACTGAGCACCCCCCAGAAGGTCCAGCGCTGGGTGTACGCCGGTCTCGATCACGACAGCATCACCGGGCCGGCGTCCATCGCCGACTTCGTGTCCTGGACGGCCGATCGTTTCGCCGGCTCGGGCTCCTTCACGCCAAGGGGAACCCCTGCCAACCCGGCAACAGTGACGAAGAGCTGTGCCTAGTGGTCCGGTGGCAACAGTAGGTCGGTGAACGGCTGCAGCACGCTTGCCGTGGACCAGAAACACGGTCGCGGCGCGGACGACGAGAACTGCAGCAGCTGTCGGGTCACGGGACCGTTCCCTCAGCTTTCCCCGGTGGCGAATTTCCAAAAATGGTCTACGCCCTATGCATACGGCCATGTCTGTATATGGCATAGACGGAATTCGCGAAAACTAATCCGCTCGGACGATCTCATACGTGAGGCGGGTCAGACCGTCGCCAATGGTCCGGGTGTCGACGAGGCGCATCGCCTTCTTGTCGCTGGTCTCGCCGAAGAGGCGATCGCCGGCCCCGAGCACGACCGGGAAGACAACCAGCCGCAGCTCATCGACCAGGTCGTGTTCCATCAGCATCTGCCCGAGCTGGTAACTCGCGTAGACGACGATGTCCCCAGTGAGCTTCTGCTTCAGCTTCGACACCTCGGTCACCACGTCACCCTTGAGGACCGTCGAGTTGGTCCACTCGGGATGGTCGAGCGTCGAGGACACGACGTACTTGGGCAGGCTGTTCAGCCTGTCCGCCCACTCGCCGGGCCGGGACGACCACCGTGTGGCAAACCACTCGTCACTCCGCCGACCCAGCAGGAGGGCCTCAGTGCCCAACGCCTCGTCGAAGGAGACCTTGGCCCACTCTTCGAGGTCCTTTCCCCCGAACTGGCCGAACCAACCGCCCAGCCTGAAGCCCTCCGCACCGTCCGGGTCCTGGACGATTCCGTCGAGCGAGGTGTTCGTGCTGATGATGATCTTTCCCATGTGAGTCCTCCTTGTCGTTTCCGCTGTCGGTCCCTCACTGGGATAGACACCGCCGCACCGGACAACTGGGCGCTCACCGACCGCCCAGTTCCTGCCTCCGCCGGTGTCCATAGAAGAATCGGAGTGATGCAAGCTGCAGGAGGAGGAGGGTGATGCGACGGTGGCAACAGCCGATCTGATCTCACAAGCGCGGGCCGGAGATGGCGACGCCTTCCGGCAGCTCACCGACCCGCACCGCCGCGAGCTCCATGTGCACTGCTACCGGATGCTCGGATCCTTCCAGGACGCCGAGGACACCCTCCAGGACACGCTGTTGGCCGCCTGGCAAGGCCTCGGCGGATTCGACGGACGTGCCTCGCTCCGCACCTGGCTCTATCAGATCGCCACCAACAGGTGCCTCAACGCGCGCCGGTCAGCCAGGCGACGCCCGGCCAAGGAGTGGGACATGCCCAAGGTCGAACCACCCGAGCCGAGCCGGCTCGGTGACGTCCCCTGGCTCGAGCCATACCCCGACGCGCAGCTCGACGGTGCAGGCGCCGTGCCGCTCGGCCCGGAGGCCCGGTACGAGCAGACCGAATCAGTCTCCCTGGCGTTCGTGACCGGCCTCCAGGTCTTGCCGCCCCGCCAGCTCGCCGTGCTCGTCTTGCGGGATGTCCTCGGGTTCCATGCGAACGAGGTGGCCGACATGTTGGACTCGACCGTCGAATCGGTCAACAGTGCCCTCAAACGGGCCCGAGCCAGCATGGAGCGCCGCCAGTCGTCGACCACCGACCGCGAACCGCCCCCCGCCGGCGACTCGCCCTCCGAGGAGGCGATCGTGGCGAACTTCGCAGCCGCGTGGGAGGCCGCCGACCTCGACGCGCTGGTAGCCCTCCTGACCGACGACGTCTTCATGTCGATGCCGCCGATGCCCTTCGAATACGAGGGACGGGACGCCGTGGGCCGATTCTGCGCCAGCATCTTCGGCTCGGGAAG
Organism: uncultured Acidimicrobiaceae bacterium; assembly: GCA_963701325.1. Classification (GTDB taxonomy): domain Bacteria; phylum Actinomycetota; class Acidimicrobiia; order Acidimicrobiales; family RAAP-2; genus Bog-756. Next base: position 3,838,627 of record OY969604.1, on the reverse strand, counting down.
GCGGTTCGACCTCGTGCCGACGCGAGCCAACGGTCAGCCGGCTTTCGGAGCCTATGTGCGTGCCCCTGACGGCATCAGCCACGGGGTCGGCCTCTTCGTCCTCGGCCTGGCCGGCGACCGAATCTGCGCTATGACCCGTTTCGAAAACACCGTGCTGCCTTGGTTCGGGCTACCCCGATCACTCCCGGTCCGCTAGCGCCCGCCGCCATGGCTCCAGATCGAGCCCCGGATAGCGGATCGCGACACCCCGGAGCAAGGCTTCGTCCCAGATCGGATGACCGGGAGGAGGGAACCCGAAGAGTGCCAGTTCCCGTGGGGTCGAGCGCTCGGCGAAGAGCGTCCACTCCGGAGCGGTCGAGTTCGACTGCGCCTGGTCGTACCCGATCCAGTCCTGCCCGGCAGCCTTGAAGGCCAGAGCGAGGAGGAAGCGGGCAGACCGCTCCGAGGCGAACGGGGCGGCCCGGTGGAACACGTTGGAGCGGTAGACGAGGAGCGATCCTCGCCGACCGCTCGCCCGTCGCTCGGCGCCGTAGAGGGCAGGGTCCTTGTCTGGCATGACCACCGGCATCCACGCCCGCACATGGGTCGAGTCGCGCACCGACACCAGGCGCGTGGGATTGTCGCACTCCCCGACGTCGGACAGGTAGAGGAACGATTGCAAGTTCCACCAGGGCGCCGCGGTACCCGCAGGCAGCCAGGAGTGGTTGCGGTCGGTGTGCATGGGTTGCTCGTAGTTGGTCAGACCCGAGTACTTGGCACTCGCGTGGGTCTCGTAGAGCCGCACGTCCTCGGTCCCGAGCGCACGTTCGGCGAAGTCGATGATCGAGGGATGCACGCAGAGGCGGTTGAGGGCTCCCGATCCCGGAAAGGGGAATGCTCCCATCCAGCGATGCTGGGCGCCACGGAACCCGGGGCCGTCCGCGGGCCACTCGAACTCCTCGGCGGGATCGGGCCGGGATCCGATCCAGCTGCGGGTCACCGTCTCTGGAGCGGCGTGGTACGCCTCGCTGGAGGGAAACACCAGGCCCAGGTCATCCGAAGCGGCATCGATCTCGTCGCAGTCGACCAGACCCTCCAGCAGGACCCACCCGTCGTCTCGCCAGCAGGCCAGCTCAGCGTCTGTGGCAAGCCGTGAGGCCACTCGAGCACCCTCCGTCTTCCGATCAGCCCGGTGGGTACGCTAGTCGTACGGGTATCGCACCCACCCCCCTGCTCGGATGTGACGATAGGGCCATGGACCCCGACCGAACCATTTTCGAGGGCTTCGAGGGCGTACGCCTGGTTGGCGACGTACGGGGCGATCCCGAATCTCCCCCGGTGCTCTTCCTCCACGGAGGTGGTCAGACCAGGCACGCCTGGGGTGGGACCGCCGCGACGGTGGCGGCGCAGGGGTGGAGGACTGTGGCGATCGACATGCGTGGTCACGGCGAGAGCGACTGGGCCCGGAATGGCGACTACTCCTTCACCGCGTTCTGCGCGGACTGCGTCGCCGTGGCCGACCAGCTGGGTCGGCCACCGGTCCTGGTGGGTGCCTCGCTCGGCGGGATGGCCGCCATGCTCGCCGAGGGAACCAGTGACCGGACCGTCTCCTGTGGGCTGGTGCTGGTGGACATCACCCCCAAGACCAACGAGGAGGGCATCCAACGCATCGCCCGGTTCATGCAGTCTGGCATCGAGGGCTTCGACTCCCTCGAGGCGGCGGGCGCGGCGATCGCCGCCTACACCCCCCAACGGACGAGGCCGGTGAACCCGGAGGGACTCATGAAGGTGCTGCGCCAGCGTGAGGGTCGCTGGTACTGGCACTGGGACCCCCTCGTGATCAGTCACGACCGGACCGAGGTGGTGCCGAACCGGTTCGCCGGTCTGCTCAACGCAGCCCTGAGCAACATCGACGTGCCGACACTGCTGGTCTGGGGGCTCCTCAGCGACGTCGTGACCCAGGAGGGGGTCGACGAGCTGTTGTCCCGGATACCGGACGCGACGGTCGTCGCGGTCGGTGGTGCGTCCCACATGATCGCCGGGGACCGCAACGACGCCTTCACCGATGCGGTGCTCGCCTTCCTGACCGATCGCATCCGCCCGACCCTCGGTGATCCGGTCGACCCACCCCCGAGGTCGTGACGTCCGACCGCGACGATGGTCCGGACCGGTCGGAGTGTTGCTCCCCGGAGTGGGGTCGTGCACGATGGTCACCACCCAGGAAGGGACTCGATGCCGAACCACCTAGCGTTTGTCTGCGCGATGCCGATGGAGCTGACCCCGCTCAAGAGGAAGCTCTCCCTGCGGCGAACCCGCGTGGGCTCCCTCGACATCCACGTCGGGACCCTCGGCGCCCAGCCGGTGGTGGCCATCGTCACCGGCATGGGCACTGCCCTCGCCACCCAGGGCCTGGAGCGCCTCTTGGACGCCGTCGAGGTCGGGCGGGTCGTGGTGGTCGGGATCACCGGCGCAGTCGACGACGACACGCCGTTCGGGACCCTGGTCCTGCCCGAGCGGGTCGTCAACAGTGCGACCGGAGCCGAGTACCGCCCAGAACAGCTCGGCACGGGCGAACCGCACGGGACGATGTGGACGACCGACGAGCTGACCACAGACCAGGAGCTCCTCGCCTCGCTGCGAGCCGACGGGGTGGTGTCGCTGGACATGGAGACGGCCGCGATCGCAGAGGTGTGCGAGCGTCGGGGCATCCCCTGGTCGGTCTTCCGGGTCATCAGCGACCGCGCCACCGACGGGAGCATCGACGAGGAGGTGTTCCGGCTCAGCAATCAGGACGGGAGCCCGAACCCCGCGTCGATCGCCGCCTACCTGATCAAGCATCCGAATCGCATCCCGGCCCTCGCCCGTCTGGCCAAGGCTGCGCAGCAGGCGACCACACGCGCCGCGTCGGCGGCGATCCAAGCGGCGACCAGCCCGCCCGGGGCCGTCGGCCCGCAGGCGTCACCCGAAGGCTCCTGACCACCGGCCTGCGACTGCTCGGGCCGGGCTGCCCTCGGCGGCTCGCCGGGAACGCGGGCTGACCACCATGCCCCCGCCGGAGCCGCCGTCGGGCGCGACCCCGGCCCTGCACCTCTACCGCTGGGTCGACCCGGTCATCATCGGGGTGGTCATCGCGGCCTTCGCCGCCGGGTTCGGTCAGTTCGGTGTGGTCGCCGCCCTCGGCAGCGTGGCCAAGGAGTTCGGTCGGTCGGGGCAAGGGACGACGATCGCCGACCAGGCCGGACTCTCGGGAACTGCGCTCGGCATCGGACTGGCCGCCATCCGCCTGGCCTCTCTCGGCGCCCTCCCCCTCGCCGGGCTGGCCGATCGGTTCGGTCGTCGAACGATGCTGCTGGTCACGGTCGGCATCGGGCTCGCGATGACCGCGGTGGCGGCCGCCAGTCCGAGCTACTGGTGGTTCGTCGTGATCTTCGCGCTCGGGCGGCCATTCCTGAGCGCGACCAACTCCCTCACTGCCGTGCTCGCCGCCGAGCAGACCGGGGCGGCCGATCGGGCCAAGGCAGTTGCGTTCGTGGCCGCCGGCTACGGGATCGGGGCCGGGCTCACCGCGATCCTCCACAGCCTCGCATCGGGCACGCTCGGGTTCCGGGGGATCTTCGCCCTCGCGCTGATCCCGCTGGCCTTCCTGCCGGTCATCGCCCGACGGGTCACCGAGCCGGACCGCTTCGCCGTGGCCGCAGCCGCAACGGAACATCCGCTGCCCGTGATCGGGGCGGTCAGCCGGCGGTTTCGGGGACGGCTCTCGGTCCTCGTCGTACTGGCGTTCGCGATCCTCGGTGATCACCGGCCCGGCCAACACGTTCGTCTATCTCTACGCCCAGAACGTGCTCCACCAATCCGGCGTCCTGACCGCCCTCATGGTCGTGGGAGCCGGTGCGACCGGATTGGTCGGGCTGCTCGTCGGCCGCTGGTCGGCAGACCACATCGGCCGCCGTCCCACCGGGGCCGTCGGGATGGTGGGCGTCGCGGTGTTCGGGGCTGTCGCCTACAGCGGGTCCCAGCCAGCCCTCGTCGTCGGCTACTGCCTCGGTGTGCTCGCCGGATCGGTGCTCGCGCCATGCGTCGGATCGTTGCTCACCGAGCTCTTCCCGACGTCGGTCCGTGCATCGGTGGCGGGATGGTGGCTGGTCGCCGGCGTCATCGGGGCCGCGGCCGGGCTGGTCGTCTTCGGAGCGGTCGCCGACATCGGCAACCGCTTCGGCCTGGCAGCGGTGGCCACATTCCTGCCGGCGTGCCTCGCCGCAGGCTTGTTCTGGTTCCTCCCCGAAACGCGGGGAACCGAGCCCGAGGAGCTCTGGCCGGAACCGTGAGCCGCCGCATGCTGGCCGTCGGTGGCGTTGTCGGCGCGGTGCTGGCCACGCTCGCGTCCTTCACCCGTCCCTTCACGGCTCCGGCGGAGACCGTCGTCCTCCTCGGGTTCGCCGGGATCGCCGCGATGGGATTCCTGGACCGCCGGACGGGGTCGTCGGGTACGGCGGCCACAGGTACCGAATCCAGCACTGGGCGACGACCGACCGACGGCTGGGGAGTGCGGTGGGGGCTCTGGGTCGGCGCGATCGTCGCCGCGGTCGGGTGGGAGCTCTTCTGCTTGTTCTCGTCGCCGCGCCAGGACCACCCCACGGTGAGCTCGATGCTCGACGTGGTCGACGCGCACCGTCCCTGGCTCGGGCTCGTCTTCGCGGTCTGGCTGTTGCTCGGCTGGCGCCTGGTCGAGCGATGACCTGGCGCGATGCCACCTGGGCCCTCTGGTCGGCCACCGCGCTCCTGCTCGTCGCGATCCAGGGCGCCGGGATCGTCTCGCGTGGGCGCCTGCCGCGAGCGGACGACCTGTTCCGGCTGGTGACCGCGAGCCCCACCCGCAGGGCACTCGTGGTGCTCGGCTGGCTGTGGCTCGGGTGGCACACATTCGCCCGATGACACCGGGGCGCCCGATGAAGCCGTGGGTCGGTCGGCGCCTTGTCAGGAGGTCGGGCCGACGACGGTCACCGGGGTCCCGATCGGGGTGAGGGGCCAGACCTGGGCCGCAACCGCGATGGGCATCTCGACACAGCCGTTGCTCTGGGGCGATCCGTAGGTCGCCCGCACGAAGCCGTGCAAGGCGTCCCCGCCGTTGAAGTAGCTCGCCCAGGGAACGTTCGGGTCGTCGTAGGTGCTGCCGTCCGGGTTGGTGCCCTGCATCCGCGAACTCACCACGTGCTCGAACACCGGGTAGGTGCCGTCCGCGGTGTCGGCACCCGGGGCACCGGTGTTGACCGCGACGCCGGTCATCACCGGATTCCCGTTCTCGAAGAGGGTGAGCGTCTCGGGGAGCTGCTTGGACACCCAGACATCCGTGTACGGCCGCGCGTTGAGCTTCCCGGACATCGCGTCGGCCAGAAGGTCCCTCCAGACCTGCACGCCGGCCAGCCCGTCCACCGCCAGGCCGTTCTGGTCCTCGAAGCTCATCACCGCTGCCTTGGTGATCACGTTCTCCGCACCCTCGGTCCACAGCGAGGTGAACGCGGGCGGGAGGTCCGGCCACCGCCACGCGAAGCTGCCCGCCTGAGCGGAGACCGACTCGACGGGCGAGCCGGGCGGTGCGGACGGTGTGAAGGAGAGCGGGAGATAGTTCAACTCCGCGAGCAACTGCTGGAGCCGCTCCGTGCTGGCCTGGGCGACGGAGAACCTGAGGGTCGCCGGCTCGGTCAGCCTGCCGCCGCTCGCCGTCTCGGGACCGGCCGCACCCGGCGGGATGACCAATGACTCGGTCGCGGTCGGGAGGAAGGGAGCAGACGCCAGGAACGAGAGGGTGCTGCGCCCGGCCACCCGCCAGACGCCCGCAACCGGCGGGGTGAACATGGGCATCCCGGTCGCCCCCTCGAGCGGAGCGGAGAAGGTCACGGTCACCACCTGGTCCGACGGCACCCCGGAGGCTCCGTTGGCCGGCACCGTGGAGACGACGGAGAGTGTGCGCACTGCCGCGGGCCTGTGACTCGGAGACCCACCGGAGGCGGATCGTCCGCTCGTGGTCCCCGAGTGTCTGCCGAACGCATAGGCCCCCGCGCCCACGGCCACCAGTGCCGCGACGGTGACGAGGACCAGCAGCATGGTGCGATGCCGCTTCGGCGGGGGAACGAGGATCCGGTACTCCACGATGACTCCCGATGCTCGAGGGGACCGGTCGGGTGGGGAACGCCGACCGCACCGTCCCGGGGCGTCTCCACCCTGCACGCTACCCAGACGATCGCAGGATGTCGGCGCGGTTTACGTCACGCAGCCCGCTCGGGGCCGTCGAGCAGGTGCCGCACGGCGTCCAGGATGGCCCGGTGGAACGTTGGGTAGGCGTAGATCATGTGCCTGAGCTGCCTGGTCGGGACCTCGGCGTGCACCGCGAGCGTGAGCAGGCCGAGCATCTCCCCGCCCCACGGACCCATCGACGTGGCACCGACCAGCACGCCGCGGTCGCGGTCTTCGACGATCTTGACCAGCCCTTCGTTGCCGGCCTTGTGGATCCACCCCCGGGCCGAGGTCGGGAGCTGGGTAAGGCCCACCCCGACCTCGATGCCCTCCGCTCGCGCTTCCCGCTCTGTGAGCCCGACAGAGCCGATCTCGGGATCCGTGAAGGTGACCCGGGGTACCGCCCGGTAGTCGGCCGGCACGACCTCGCTGCCCAGGATGTCCCGGACCACGATGTCCGCCTGGTACATCGAGATATGGGTGAAGCCTCCCTTCCCGGTCACGTCGCCCACCGCCCACGTCCGGTCGACGCCCTCGACCCGCATGTGGTCGTCGACGGGCAGCGACCGCACCGACGGGTCCAGCCCCACCGACGCGACGTCCAGCCGCTCGAGATCCACCCGCCGTCCGGTGGCGACCAGCAACTGGTCGCCCACCAGCGGCTCGCCCTCGGCGGACACGACGGTGAACCGCCGTCCGTCGTGCCGGACCGACTCGACCTCGACCGAGGTCCGCACATCGATGCCCTCGGTCCTGAACACGTCGGCGAGCACTAGGGCGGCCTCCGGCTCCTCGGGACCGACCAGGTGGGGAGCCGTCTCGAGCACCGTGACCTGTGCCCCGAATCGTCGGAACACCTGGGCCATCTCGACCCCGATCGAGCCACCCCCGAGCACGATGAGCGCGTCGGGCACCTGCATGGTCCGCACCGCGTCCCGGTTGGTCCAGAACGGTGTGTCTCCCAGACCGGTCACGGGCGGAACCCAGGGACGTGCCCCGCTCGCGACGACCACCGCCCGCCGGGCCGCGAACTCACGGTCGTCGACGACGACCCGGCCGGGACCTGCCAGGCGGGCCCAGCCGCGCACGAACCGCCCACCCTTTCCCTCGAACCGCTCGACCGCCACGGTGTCGTCCCAGTCGTCCGTCGCCTCGTCGCGGATACGGGCGGCAACCGGGTCCCAGCTCGGACGTACCGTGGTGCTCCCGCTCATGCCGTCGACGCGTCGCGCCTCGGCGAGCAGGTCCGCGGCCCGGATCATCATCTTGGTGGGGATGCACCCCCAATAGGGGCATTCGCCCCCCACCAGTTCGGCGTCGATGCCGACCACGTCGAGACCGGCCTCGGCCAGCCGCAGCGCGACGTCCTCGCCGCCCGGGCCCATGCCCACGACCACCACATCGGCCTGCTCGCTCATGCTCGACGCCTCCTGTCGGATGGGATGGACCGCCACCCAGGCCGCTCGGGGTGCGCCGGCCCGGCACACCAGTCATCAGGGCACGGGACGGACCATCCGGCAAACTCCCTGGTCACACGCGTCGCTGGGATGCCGGACACGTTACCGCCGGGGCGATATGGGACACTCGACAGTCCGGGCCCGGGCCACCGGGGAGAGGGGGAAGGATGTCTGTGACCGCCGGGATTCAGGACCGCACCCGGGATGAGCTCGCGCTCCTCGTCCCCGAGTACCTCCTCGCCGGGCATGTGATCGACCGGGCCGGCATGCCCCACCTGATCGGGGCCTTCGGCCGGGACGGGATGCGCGACATCGCCATCGACGAGTGGATGGGGGCGAGCCCGCTCTACACCGGGCGGATGCAGCGGGCACTCGGGTTCAGCGGGGACTCGGTGGAGACCATCTTCAAGGGGCTGCAACTCGACATCGGGGCACCTCCCCAGTTCATGGACTTCCGCTATCGGGTCATCGATCACGATCACGGCGAGTTCTGGCTCGACCACTGCGGCGCGCTGATGGACGTCGAGCCGATGGGCACCGAGTTCGTGGTCGCGATGTGCCACGACATCGAGGACCCGACGTTCGACGCAACCGCAGTCGCCACCAACGGTCACGCCCGGGTGCGGCCGATCCATCGTCCTCCCCGGGTACCCGCCGATCGCTCGCCGCACTGCCACTGGACGGTGACCATCGACGGCACACTCCCCGCGCTGCCCGTTCCGGCCGCAGCCGCACGGCTGGCCGGGACCCACGCCGCGACGATCGAACTCGAGCCGATCACCCCCGACGGTCCGGGGCGACGGGACTACACCGGCCCGCTGCTCGCCGATCTCCGGTTCTCCGACTGGTCGCGATCAGCGCTCCGCCGGATCGCCGAGGAGGTCTGCCTGCAGGGGCACCTCCTCGCGCTCTCCTTTCGTGCCGCCGTCCGCGAACGGGTCGACACGGACGAGGCAGCAACTGCGTTCGGGCGGAAACAGTTCACCGGTATCGCCGGTTGGACCGCCGGGCGGATCCGGGACGCCCTCGGACTCGGTTCCGCACCCGAGGACGTCGCCCAGGTGCTGGCGCTCCATCCCGCGCTGCTACCCGCCGCCTACGTCGGATGCACCGTCGAGCACTCCGACTCGGTGACCCTCCGTGTCGGGTCGGACACCGGCGCCGCCTCGGACGGGGCGTGGCCGGCCATGCTCGGGGCCGACCACTTGGAGCCGTTGGACGCCATCGTCCGCGCGGTGGACGGACGGTACCGATGCCGGACCGTCTCGGACGACGGGGGCGAGCTGTGCGTCGAAGTGGTGCAGGACACAGACGAGGTGGCGACGGCCGACGAGGTCCTGCTGACCCGGTTCACCACCGCCACCGACTTCGCCTTCGCCGACCGGGGAACCCCTGTGGAGATCCGACGGGGATGAGCGCGACGTGGGGCGGGGTGCGGAGCGACCCCGCGGCCTCCGTGCCACCGGGCGTGCCGTGCGCTACGTTCCCCCCGGTGGACGCGCCGCTCCAGTACCTGGTCGACCGTCTCGAGATCGACGATCTCCTGACCAGATACGCCACCGCGGTCGATCTCCGTGACTGGGACCTCCTCGATTTCGTGTTCACCGAGGACGCGCGTCTCGACTACCGGTCTGCCGGCGGCATCTGTGGCGCCTTCGACGACGTGCGGCGTTGGCTGTCCGAGGTGCTGCCGCTGTTCGAGGTGACCCAGCACCTGGTGGTGAACCGCGCCGTCGAGATCGACCCGGACGGCAAGACGGCCCGCTCCCGCTCTCACTTCCAGAACCCCAACCGGTTGGTGGTCGACGGCGAGCCATGGCTGTTCGTCGTCGGCGGGTGCTACCACGATCGGCTGGTACGGACACCGGCCGGCTGGCGGATCAGCTCGCGAGTGGAGGAGACGTTGTGGTGGGACCACCCGATGCCCGGGTTGCCCGCGACGCCCTACGCCCTGCCCGACGACGCCATCCTCTGACGCCGGGCCGATGGGATTCCCCCGCGACATCGGGACCATCGATCTGATGATCGGATTTCCGACGGCGCGGCCGGAAGCGAAGTACCACTTCATGGCGCCGCTCCTGAAGGACGAGGAGAGCCGGGAGATGGCGTTCCCGGCCGGCTATCTCTTCACCGATGTCCCCGAGCCGGTCGACGGGGAGGCGGGTGATCCCGTCACGGCGACCGTGGAGGCCATGGACCGCCACGGGATCGCTGTCGGCCTCATCCACCTCGGATCGGAATCGGCCGCCCGGGCACTGCGCGAGTACCCCGACCGATTTTTCGCCGGGCTCGAGGTGGATCCGAACGACGTCACCGGGACGGTACGGTCGATCCGGCAGGCCCACGCCGAACACGGGATCAAGGCGGTCACCTCCTTTCCTGCCGGGTGCGTTCCACAGGTGCCGGTTTCGGACCGCCGCTACTACCCCGTGTACCAGGTCTGCATCGACCTCGATCTGCCGATCGTCCTCAATGCCGGGATCGCGGGGCCGCGAGTACCCTCCGCCTGCCAGGACGTCCTGCACTTCGACGAGGTCTGTTACGACTTCCCAGAACTCCGCATCGTCATGCGGCACGGAGCCGAACCCTGGGAGGCCCTGGCGGTCAAGCTCATGCTCAAGTGGCCAGGGCTCCACTACATGACCTCTGCGTTCGCGCCGAAGTACTACCCGAAGGCGATCATCGACTATGCCAACACCCGAGGAACGGACAAGGTGATGTACGCCGGCTACTACCCGATGGGGCTCACCCTCGAACGGATCTTCGCCGAGATGGAGCACGTGCCCCTGCGGGACGAGGTGTGGCCCAAGTTCCTGCGGGACAACGCGGCCAGGGTGTTCCGGATCCCGCTCCCCTCCCCTGCCGGGTCACCGGGCGGCCCGACCCGGCAGAGCGAGGAGGCAGGGCGCTGACCGGCCGGGCACCGGAGGGGGACACGGCCACCCCCGCAGGGTTGGGCCCGGCGCTCGGGGTCGGGATCCAGCTCGAGTACATGCCCGCCCTCGACGGGCTGCGGGCTGTCGCGATCGCGAGCGTCTTGCTCTACCACGGCGGCTTCGGCTGGGCCACGAGCGGAATCCTCGGGGTCAACGTCTTCTTCGTCCTGAGCGGCTTCCTCATCACCCTCCTGCTGCTCAAGGAGTGGACCCGGACCGCGACGATACGGCTCGGCGCCTTCTGGGCCAGGCGTGCACGACGGCTGCTTCCCGCGTTGCTCGTCCTGCTCGGCGGCATCCTCCTCTACGCCTGGCTGTTCGCCCCGACCGGGACCCAGGCCTCCCTGCGAGGCGACGCCCTGAGCACGCTCTTGTACGTCGGGAACTGGCACCAGATCGTGACCGGCCAGAGCTACTTCGTCCAAGTGTCGGCGCCGTCCCCGCTCCTCCACACGTGGAGCCTGGCGATCGAAGAGCAGTTCTACCTGGTCTGGCCACTCGTGGTGCTCGGCGTCCTGACCCTCCGGCGATCCACCCGGGTCCTGCTCGGGGTCACCCTGGTCGGAATCGCCGTCTCGGCCCTCGAGATGGCCCTCCGGTACCACAGCGGGGTGGATGCGAGCCGCCTCTACTGCGGGACCGATACCCGGGCCCAGGACATCCTGGTCGGTGCCGCTGTCGCCATCCTCCTCAGTCGGAGCGCCCCGGCGATCGGCCGGGCTGCCACCCGCGGCTACTCGCTGTTGGCGGGCGCGGCGGTCATCGGATTCGCCGCCGTCTGGTGGGTGACCGGCAGCCACTCGTCGCTCCTCTTTCGTGGCGGCTTCCTGCTCGCCGACCTCATGGTCGCACTGGTCATCATCGGAGTGACCAAGGCTCCGCGCACCCTCGTCTCCCGAGCGCTCTCGCTCGGTCCGGTCCGATACCTCGGATGGATCTCCTACGGCCTCTACCTCTGGCACTGGCCGGTCTTCCTCGTCCTCGACCATGCCCGGACCGGCCTCGATGGTGTGGGGTTGTTCACCCTCCGGTGCGCGGTGAGCCTGACCTTCGCCGTGTGCTCCTGGTACCTGGTCGAGCGACCGGTGCGCCAACTGTCCTTCCGGGGTCGGCGCTCCTGGGTCCTCGTGCCTGTCGGCGTGCTCGCGGTCGCCGCCGTGGTGGCGGTCGGCGCCGTCGGCGGAGGGCCCCGCCAGAACCTCCTCCTCAACACCAGCAATGTCCGGTCGTCGACCCCGACCACCCGTGGCGACCGGCCGGCTCCCACGATCCTCTTCGTCGGCGACTCGCTCTCCCTGACCTTCGCCGGCGGCTTCCTCGCCTCCGCGCCCCGCTACGGCATCGTGATCCAGGGCCGCCCGATGCCCGGCTGCGGGCTGGCCACCGACGGCCCGTACATCGAGCACGGGGGGACGACCACCCCGATCTCGCCGTGCGCGTCCTGGCCGACCCTGTGGAAGTCCTACCTCGACGAGTTCCATCCACAGGTCGTGGTGTTGACCGAGGGGTGGTGGGAGACGATGACCCAGTGGTACGAGGGCCGGTGGCAGAGCCTCCTCGACCCCGACCTCGCCGCTGACGAGACGCTCCAGTACCAACGGGCGGTCACCCTGCTCCACTCGGAGGGGGCCGCGGTCGCCCTCACCACTGCGCCCTACTTCGACAGCGGTGAGCAGCTCGACGGACAGCCCTGGCCCGAGGACGACCCCGCCCGGGTCGACAGGCTCAACTCGATCATCGAGCAGGTGGCGGCCCACAACCCCGGATTCGTCTCGGTCATCCCGCTCAACCACCTGCTCGACCCGAAGGGCCACTTCACCTGGACGATCGACCGGAAGGTCGTGCGCATGGTGGACGGCGTCCACACCACCTTCGCGGCCGGTGACCTGATGGCTCCGAGGGTCCTCCCCGGGTTGGCGGCCCTGGCGCGTCGTGGCACGGAGCGGGTCGGGCGGCCTGCCGGCATCTGAGATCCGCGAGCCGAAACCGCTGCAGGGGTACGCTCTCGGCGAGATCTCCGAAGGGTGGTGGCTCGGTGTCGACGATTCCCCAGGACGTCCAGGATGCGCTCCGGGCGTCGCTGGCCAACTACTTCGAGGCGGACCTCGCCTTCCACCAGCTCATGCAGGAACTCGTCGAGACCGGCGAGCCCCTCTCGACGAGTCAGCGGGCCGAGGTCGAAGAGCTTCGGCAACGCCGTGACTACCTGCTCCACGTCCGCATGCGCGATCTCCGGAACATCGGCTGGCCCTCTCCCAACGAGGTCGGCAGGCAGCGCGTGGCGAGCACGGAGGGCCCGCGCGACCCCCTCGGGACCCCTCGCCCCTACGAGCCCCGGGCGCCACTGACCCGTTGACCCGGATTGCCGGGGCATCCCGGCGGTGTAACACTCCGCCGGTGCGCACCGCCGATCGCAGACCCCGTCTCCCCCTGCCGTGGCGGACCGCCGCGCTGCTCGTCCTGGTCGTGGGCACCCTCGCCGGGTGCTCCTCAGCATCCACCGCGAGCGGGACCTCGACGACGACCCATGCGGCGGCCGCCGCCTGCCACTACCCGCTTCCGGCCTACCCGGTCATCGCGACCCGGGTGCCCGGATCGAGCACCGACTGGACCGTCCGCTCCTTCGACGGCACCTTGATCCGCGCCCACTGGTTCCCACTCTCGAGCTACGTGCCCGGCTCTGCGACCGGACCGCACCCGACCGTCCTCATGGGACCGGGCTGGGGCCTCGCCGGGGACACCGACACCCAGACCGTGAGCACCGAGAGCACCGCCCTGCTCGGCGGGATCCAGATCCGCGATCTCCTCGACGCCGGCTACAACGTGCTCACCTGGGACCCGCGCGGATTCGGTTCGTCGGGCGGTCTGGCCGAGGTGGACAGTCCGGCCTACGAAGGCAGGGACGTCAGCACGCTCATCGACTGGCTCGCGACCATGCCCGGCGTCCAGCTCGACGCCCCCGGCAATCCGCGCGTCGGGATGGTGGGTGGGTCATACGGGGGTGGCATCCAGCTCGTGGCCGCCGCCGCCGACTGCCGGATCGACGCCATCGTGCCCACCATCGCGTGGCACTCCCTCTCCACGAGCCTGGACAAGGCGTCCACTCCGAAGATCGGCTGGGCGGGTGTGCTGGTCAACGCGGCGTCGACCGACCACCTGGCCCCCGAGGTACGCAGCACCTACCAGGCGAGCCAGGCGACCGGCACAATCACCCCGACCGAGGCCGCCTGGTTCGCCGCCCGGGGCCCGGGTGCCCTGGTGACCCACATCCGTGCGCCGACCCTCTTCGTGCAGGGGACCGTCGACACCCTGTTCACCCTCCAGGAAGGCGTCGACAATTACGAGATCCTCCGGGCTCATGGCGTCCCCACCGCCATGCAGTGGTTCTGTGGAGGCCACGGGGTCTGCCTGACCCCGGCGGGCAACCCTCTCGCCAGCGAAGAGGCCACCCTGGCATGGCTCAAGCGCTACCTGCAGCGGGACACCACGGTCGACACCGGACCGGGGTTCACCTTCGTCGACCAGAACGGCACCGCCTACACCGCACCCTCCTATCCGGCTCCGGCCGGCACCCCGATCACCGCATCGGGATCGGGCACCCTCCCGCTCGTGGAGACCGGCGGCGCAGGGCCGCTCACCAGCATTCCGGCCGGTGCGTCGAGCCAGACGCTCTCGGGGCTGGTCGCACCGATCACCCCCGCTCCGGCAACCAACTCGGTGAACGTGCCGATCACGGTCACCCGGTCTGCGGTGGTGGTCGGAGCACCACGGCTGACCCTGACCTACCGCGGGACCGTCGGCACCGGGTCCCGGCCCATGCGGGTCTTCGCCCAGCTGGTCGACGCGGCCACCGGGCTCGTCCTGGGCAACCAGATCACGCCCGTCGCCGTCGACCTCGACGGGTCGACGCACACGACCTCGCTACCACTCGAGATGGTGGCGTACACGGCCAGCGCCTCCTCGCACCTCGAGCTCCAGCTCGTGGCCACGACCGTGGCGTACGCGCAGCCGCGCCTCGGAGGGGCCGTCACGTTCACCGGCATCCATCTGGTCCTGCCCACCGCGAACAGGTTGCGGACCCAGGCCTAGGGACTCGTCGGATCCCTCAGACCAGGGCCGACCGCAGAAAGACAGCGATGGCGTCGTTGACCGCTCCCGGATGGGTGAGGTTGGCCGCGTGGGTGCCGTCCTGGACGATGTGCACCCCGTCGGAACCCGAGAGACCCGCGGCGAGCGCCTCGGCCCGGTCGAGTGGGATGCCCGCGTCAGCCGTGCCGTGCACCACCAGAGCCGGGGTGGTGATCTCCCCCAGTCGTCCGGTCAGGTCCTCTCGTTCGATGAGGGCGCGTCCGGGCGCGGCGATCGATTCCCGGGGCCTGGCCTTCCACTTGGCTATCCAGACCTTCGACAGTTCGGGCTCCCCCACGATGATCGAGGCGATGACCTCGGCGAGCTCGTCGGAGAGGCCACCGGAGGACCACGCGTCGATCATCTGCCGGTAGAGCGGGACCACGTCCGGATCCTCGGTGCCGGCCTGGGTGTCGAGGAGGATGAGGGCGCGGACCCGCTCGGGGGCGAGGAGGGCCATCCGGAGCGAGACGAAGCCGCCCTGGGACATGCCACCCACCACCGCCTCCCCGACCCCCAACGCGTCGAGGAGGCCGAGGCCGTCCGCGGCAAGGTCCCAGAAGGTGAACGGGCGCCCGTCGTAGCGGGTCTCCCCGAAGCCTCGCGCGTCCCAGGTCACGACCCGGAAGCCGTCCCGGAGCGCCTCCACCTGCGGGGCGAACATGGTCCGGTCCATCAGCAACCCGTGGGCCAGCAGGACGACCGGCCCGTCTCCGCCGGTGTCGTCATAGGCGATCCTCGTGCCACCGACCGTTGCGAACTCCACGACTGCTCCTTCCCGGACCCGGTGGCCTACCGGGGTGCGCGCGGCATCCCGAGGCCGATCCAGGAGATGATGTCGCGCTGGATCTCGTTGGTGCCCCCGCCGAAGGTGAAGATGGTCTGGCTCCGGGACTGTTGCTCGAGCCGGCCGCGCAACACAGCACCCGGTGAGCCCTCGGGCAGGTACCCGCACTGGCCCACGATCTCGAGCAGGAGCCGGTACGCCTCGAGGGCGAACTCGCTCCCGTAGACCTTGGTGGCCGATGCGTCGGCCGGGCGGAGCCCCTTGTCCGCTGACCAGGCGACGTTCCAGTTGAGCAGCTTCAAGTACTCCGCCCGGGCCCAGAGCCGGGCGAGATGCACCCGGACCCACTCCTGGTCGATCGCCCGGCGCCCGTCGGCGAGGCACTCCTCCTGGGCCCAGGCCCGGACCTCCTCGATGCTGCGCAGGATGCCGGAGACCGGGCAGATGGCCACCCGCTCGTGGTTGAGCTGGTTGGTCATGAGGGTCCACCCCTGGTTCTCGCCTCCGACCAGGTTGGCCGCGGGGACCCGCACGTCCTCGTAGTAGGTCGAACTGGTGAACTCGCCGGCCACCGTGGGAAGCGGGGTCCAGCTGAACCCGGGGGTGTCGGTGGGCACGATGAAGACCGAGAGGCCCTTGTGCTTGGGCGCATCCGGGTCGGTCCGGGTGGCCAGCCAGACGTAGTCGGCGTACTGGATGGCACTCGTGTACAGCTTCTCACCGTTGATCACGTACTCGTCCCCGTCGCGCACCGCACGTGTCCGTAGCGCGGCCAGGTCGGTACCCGCTGTGGGTTCGGTGTAGCCGATCGAGAAGTGGACCTCGCCCCGCAGGATGCCCGGGAGGATGCGCTGCTTCTGCTCGTCGGTGCCCAGCTGCATGATGGCGGGGCCCACGCTGTTGAGGGTCAGGAGCGGAAGCGGGACGCCTGCCCAGTGTGACTCCTCGACGAAGATCATCTGGTCGACGGGCCCTCGGGCCTGGCCCCCGTACTCGACGGGCCACCCGATACCGAGCCAGCCGTCCGCACCCATCCGCCGGATGGTGGCCACGTAGTCGGGTCGCCCATCGCCGGGCGCCCGCTCCTCGACGAGGCCTGCGAAGTACGAGCGCAAGGTGAGACGCAGTTCCTCCTGCTCGTCGGTCAGCGCCAGGCGCACCGGATCGCTCCCATTGGCGGGGACCCTACCAACACCGCCGGACCGGTACCCCGGCGTGGGATACCGTCGCAGGCCATGGAGGCACAGACACCGCTGGCAGAACTGTTCTCGGTCGAGGGGAAGACGGTTGTGGTCACCGGGGGAACCCGTGGGATCGGCCGCATGATCGCGGCCGGGTTCGTTGCTGCAGGGGCGACGGTCGTCGTCGCCTCGCGCAAGGCCGACGCGGTCGAGGGTGCAGTGGCGGAGCTCTCTTCGTTGGGCGCCTGCTCGGGCCTGGTTGCCGATCTCTCCCACGAGGACGGGGCGCAGGCCTTCGCCGCCGCTGTGGCCACCGAACACCGCCACGTCGATGTGCTCGTCAACAACGCCGGAGCCACCTGGGGCGCCCCCCTCGAGGAGCACGACACGGCCTCGTGGGACCGGGTGCTCAACCTCAACGTGCAGGGCGTCTTCCACACCACCAAGTTCCTCCTGCCGCTCCTTCGGGCCGCCGGTTCAGCGGACGACCCCAGCCGGGTGATCAACATCGGTTCGATCGACGGGATCCACGTCCCGGTGCTCGAGTCGTACTCGTATTCGGCGTCGAAGGCGGCCGTGCACCAGCTGACCCGGCATCTGGCCAAGCGACTGGCCCCGACCATCACGGTCAACGCCGTGGCCCCGGGACCCTTCGAGTCCAAGATGATGGCGGCCACGCTCGACGCGTTCGGCGACCAGATCGTCGCCTCGGCCCCCCTCAAGCGGATCGGCCGGCCCGACGACATGGCAGGAGTGACCCTCTTCCTCGCCTCGCGGGCCGGGTCCTACGTGACCGGGGCCGTGATCCCCGTCGACGGCGGGATCGCCACGACACGCTGACACCCCGTGGCCGCCGGCGGCACCTCGGGCGGTGGCCGGGTCATCTCCCACAGCCGACTCATAGATCTCTCACCCGGTCCGGCCGTGGACGGTCACGGAATTGCACGGAACGGCACTGGATAACCGCTCTACGTGGTGATAATGTCACTTTAGGTGTGATCAGCGCGGTCACGCAGGCGTGCGAGGGGCAGGGGCATGTTCTCGAGACGAAATCTGTGGATGAGCGTCAGCCTGTGCCTGCTCGCGGTCGTGGCGGGCAGCGCCCTCGCCGCACCCATCTCGGGGGCTTCTGGAGTCTCCGCCCACGACACCTCGGTCACCGGCCTTCCCTCTGCGGTTCCCACCGACTTCTGGCTCGCCACCGCAGCCGGCCCGGTCGAGGCCTTCGGCGTTCCAACGTACGGATCGCCCACCGGACCCCTCAACCAACCGGTGGTCGCGACGGTCACGACCCCCGATGCGCACGGCTACTGGCTCGTGGCGTCCGACGGTGGCGTCTTCAGCTACGGCGACGCCCACTTCTTCGGGTCGACCGGCAATCTCGTGCTCAACCGGCCCATCGTGGGCATGGCGCCGACCCCGGACGGCGGCGGGTACTGGCTCGTGGCGTCCGACGGCGGGGTCTTCTCGTTCGGGGACGCGAGCTTCTTCGGGTCGACCGGCAGTCTCGTGCTCAACCGGCCCATCGTCGGGATGGCGCCGACCGCTGACGGCCGCGGCTACTGGCTCGTGGCGTCCGACGGCGGCATCTTCGCGTTCGGGGACGCCGCGTTCCACGGGTCGACAGGCAGCCTCGTCCTCAACCGTCCCATCGTGGGCATGGCGCCGACCCCTGAGGGCGGCGGGTACTGGCTCGTGGCGTCCGACGGCGGCATCTTCGCGTTCGGGGACGCCGCGTTCCACGGCTCCGATCCCGGCTCGGTCGAGCCCACCGAGCGTCTGGTGGCCACCGGCACCGGGGGTGGCTACTGGATCATCCAGCAGAACGGGACGGCGACCGCCTACGGCGACGCGGCCACGCGGACGCTCCCTCCCCAGGCGTTGCTCTTCTCTGCGGTGACCCCGGGCGACCGGGCGGTGCTCTTCGCCTTCCAACAACTCGGCAAGCCGTACATCTGGGGCGGGAACGGCCCGGTCGGCTACGACTGCTCGGGCCTTGCTCTCGCCTCGTGGGTCCACGGGGCCGGCGTCGGCTTCGCCCGGGTCGCCGACGACCAGTACGAGACAGCCGGGACGCCGGTGTCCCTCACCGACCTCGTCGCCGGCGACCTCGTGTTCTGGGGCGACCCCACCGTCGGCTGGACCAGCGTGGACCACACGGCCATCTACGTGGGGGGGAACCAGATCGTCGAAGCAACCGGCGACCAGGTGCAGCTCAACACCATCGACCAGTGGGGCCTCGACAACCTGATGCCCAGCGGTCGCCGACCCTGACGGAACCGCTTCTCGAACGGTCCGCCCCCGCGTGTACCGTGAGACGGGCCCGGGCCTCCCAGGGCGCGCGGCACGTCCGGAAGGAGTCGCCACCATCAGCAGCTTCCCCTACGTCGACCGCCTGGCGGTCCACCGCACGCTGCCCGAGACGGGTACGCCACGCGCAGAGGTGCTCGACATCCTCCGGTCGATCGCAGAGGAGGAGGACCGGTCGTGGGAGTCGGGACGGTGCTCGGGCACCATGTACTGCGGCGACCACGATCACTACGCCTTCCTGACCGAGGCGTTCGGACTGTTCGCCCACGTCAACGCGCTCCAGCGGGACATGTGCCCGAGCGCGACCCGGTTCGAGTCCGAGATCATCGCGATGACACTCGACCTGCTGCACGGCGAGGCGGTAGCCGACGGTGAACCGGTCGGGCTGGTGTCCTCGGGCGGGACCGGCAGCATCTGCCACGCACTGCTCGCCTACCGCGACCATGCCGCAGCCACCAGGGGCATCGTCCGGCCCAACGTGATCAAGCCCGAGACGGGCCATCCGGCCTTCGACAAGGCCTGCCACCTGTTCGGGATCGAGCTGCGGGTCGCACCGGTCGATCCGCAGACCACAGAGGTCGACACCGGATGGGTCGAGCAAGCCATCGACGCGGACACGATCGCCCTCGTCGGATCCGCCTGCAACTACGGCTACGGCACCATCGACCCGATCGCGCGCCTCTCCGAGCTGGCCCTCGATCGGGGCGTGGGACTCCACGTGGACGGGTGCCTGGGTGGTTGGATCCTGCCCTTCGGCCAGGAGCTCGGCTACGACGTTCCGGTCTTCGACTACCGGCTCCCGGGGGTGACCTCGATCTCGGCGGACACCCACAAGTACGGGTACGCGCTCAAGGGCACCTCGGTCCTGACCTTTCGTGACAAGGCGGTGCGCAACGCGCAGTACTTCTTCAACACCACCTGGAGCGGTGGCAAGTACTGCTCGCCGGGCATGGACGGCTCACGCTCGGGTGGCCTGCTTGCCGCCACCTGGGCGTCGATGGTCCAGCTCGGCCGCGAGGGATACCGGCGTTATGCCAAGGAGATCTTCGAGACGTCGGCATCCATGCAGGAGGCGGTGCACTCCCACCCGCAGCTGCGGATCCTCGGGAAGCCGACCTTCCTGTTCAGCTTCACCTCCCACGAGTTCGACATCTACCACGTCAACGACTTCATGCGCGGCCGCGGGTGGCGCTTCAACGGGCAGCAGTACCCCAATGCGCTGCACATGGCGGTGACCCGTCCCCAGACCCACGGCGCGGTGGTCCGGGACTTCGCCGCCGACCTCGACGAGGCGGTGGCCTACGCGCAGGAGCACCCCGCGGACACGCCGGCGTCGGGTGCCGTCTACGGCGGCGTGGCCGGCGGGATGACCGACGAGGCCGACGAGTTCATCCGCATGGTGATGGCCCAGATGATGGACGCCCAGCAGGCTGTTCCGGGCGACGCCTGAGCCCGCCCTCGGAGGCGCCGGCAGAGCTCAGGAGCGGAGCAGGACCGCGCCGGGGTCGGCGACGGCGTGTGCACCTGCAGGACCCGGCCGACCGAGCAGGAACCCCTGGACCTCGTCGCACCCGATCGCTCCGACCGCGTGGAGCTCCGCCTCGGTCTCCACGCCCAGGGCCACGACCGACAGGCCCAGCTTGTGGGCGAGGTCGACGACGGTCGAAAGGATGCTGGGGCCCTCACTCGAAGCGCCCAGACCGGTCACGAAACTCCGGTCGATCTTGAGCCGCTCGATCGGGAGGCCGTTGAGGTGGAGCAGCGAGGACAACCCGGTGCCGAAGCCATCGAGAGCCAAGTGGACGCCCAGGCCGCGCAGCTGCCGCATGGCGGCGCCGATCCGTCCGGCATCGGCGACCAGCACCGACTCGGTGACCTCGAGGCTGAGGCACTCCGGGGCAAGACCCGAGTGCAGGAGAGCCGACTGCACGTCGTCGCAGAAGTCGGGGTCCTGGAGCTGGGGCGCGGAGACGTTGACCGACATGGTGAGCGCGGGCCGCCCCTGTTCCTGCCACTGTCGGCACTGGTGGGTGGACTCCTCGAGCACCCATCGGCCGATGGGCACGATCTCGCGGCTCTGCTCGAGCAGCGGGATGAACTCGACGGGTGCCACCGAGCCGAGCTCCGGGTGGACCCAGCGGAGCAGGGCCTCCATCCCCACGAGCTCGCCGCCCAGGCGGAACAGCGGCTGGTAGTGGATCGCGAACTGCCCGAGCCCGTGTGCGACCCGGAGCGCATCGGCCAGCTGGCTCCGGCGCCGGTGCGCTCGACCGATGGCCTCGTCGTACTCCTCGACGCGGGCCGGACCACCCCGCTTGGCCTCGTACATGGCCACGTCCGCCTGTGCGAGGCAGGTCTCTGGATCAGCATCCGGCGGAACGGTCGCGATGCCGATGCTCACCGAGGTGAGCAGCTCGCGCTCCCCGACCGTGACCGGCTCACGCATCGCCTCGTGGATCCGTTGCGCAAGCGACCGTGCGGCCGTTTCCGGCTCGGTCAGCTCGTCGGCCAGGATGACGAACTCGTCGCCGCCCAGGCGGGCCACCGTGTCGTGCGCCCTGACCAGCTCCTCGAGACGCGAGGCCACGGCCACCAGCAGGCTGTCGCCGGCCGGATGCCCGAACCGGTCGTTGATGGCCTTGAAGTTGTCGAGGTCGAGGAAGAGCAGCATGGCCCGGGTGTCCCGACGCTCCGCCCCGCGGGCGGACTGTCCGAGCCGGTCGGTCAGCAGGGTCCGGTTCGGGAGGCCGGTGAGCTCGTCGTGCAGGGCGCGATGGGCCAGGGCGGCCTGCTCCTCGCGCAGGCGCCGCTGGAGGGTGCGACGCGTCTCGTCGAACTCGCGCACGATGCGGACGAGGCTCCCGTCGCAGCTGAAGCGGACCACCCGGAGCGCGAGTTTGAGTAGTTCGTCGCTCACGCCGAGGCGCACCCCCTCCTCGGTGAGGGCGCGCATGCACGCGTCCCGCCAGGTGAAGTAGGACTTCGCCACGTCCGCGAGGTCGGCCTCCCCGATGATGGCGTGCCGCCCCTTCCGCGAGAGGCTCTGCTCCTCCTCGGCCGTCGCGACCTGATCGGTGGCCAGCCAGCGGCCGATGAGCTCGGTGGCCAGCCTCGCACCCGCAAATGCTTCGCCGCGTAGCGAAACAGCGAACTGGTCGTCGACCAAATGGCCGACCTCGTCCGCCCGCGACTGAAGGGCCACCCCGAGCGCGATCCGCTCCGCACTCGGAGGAGCCGGCTGGGAGGTGCGGCCGCCCGGGGCGATCTCAGCGCGTCGCGTGGCGTCCATACCCTTCATCATCGGCTCCATCGGCGAGCATCTTGACAACGTCAGTTGTCATCAGGCGTGCGCCTCGGTCACGTCGGTGCGCCCGCCACGTCGGCCAGCGATGCAGGAATCGGTGCCGAGGCCAGTGCCGCCAGGTGCATGGCATGCCACTGGTCGAAGCGCTCCGGGTCCATCGGCCGTGCGAGGAAGTAGCCCTGTGCGCTGTCGCATCCCAACGCGGTCAACTGCTCCCAGGTGGCCGCGTCCTCCACGCCCTCGGCCACCGTCTGGAGGCCGAGATTGTTGGCGAGATCGATGACCGACCGAACGATGACTGCGTCGTCGATGTCGTTGCCCATGTCCATGACGAACTCGCGGTCGATCTTGAGCTGGGTCACCGGGAGCTCGCGGAGCTTGGCGAGCGACGAGTAGCCGGTACCGAAGTCATCGATGGAGACGGTGAGTCCCATCTCGGCGAGGTCGGTCAGCACCCTCCGAGCCCGCTTCGGGTCGCTCATGATGATCGTCTCGGTGATCTCGAGCTCCAGCAGGTCCGCGGGCACCTGCCAGCGGGCAAGAGCGGCCGCGACCGTGCGCGGGAGCGAGGCGTCGAGCAGGCTGCGCGTGGACAGGTTGACCGCGACAGAAAGGCACTTCTCGCCCCGCGCTCCGGCCCGGTCCGCCCACTCGCGGCACTGCCGGAGGGCCGCGTCGAGCACCCACGTGGTCATCGGCTCGATGAGTCCGGTCCGCTCCGCCTCGGGGATGAACTGGTCGGGCATGAGCATCCCGCGGGTCGGGTGGCACCACCGGATGAGCGCCTCGACCCCGCACACCTCGAGAGTGGTCATGTTCGCCTTCGGCTGGTAATGGAGGACGAACTCCTCGCGGTTCACCGCGTTTCGCAGATCGCCGAGGAGGGTGAGGCTCGCCGGCGTGGGCGAGTTGAGATCGCCGGAGTAGACGACCACGTTCTGCTGGGACTCCTTGGCCACGTACATGGCCAGATCGGCGCGTTGCAACAGGAGATCGGCACTGTCTCCATCGGCCGGGGACAGCGAGATCCCACAGCTTGCCTCGATCCCGAGGTTCACCCCGTCGACCTCGATCGGCTCCTCGAGGGTCTCGATGATCCGCTCCGCCACCCGCACCGGGTCGTTCTCCCCCCCGACGTTGGGCAGCAGCACGCAGAACTCGTCACCTCCGAGACGGGCCAGCACGTCTCCGTCCCGGAGCACGCTGCGGACCCGCGGGCCGACCTCGATGAGTACTTCGTCGCCGTACCGGTGACCCATGGTGTCGTTGATCTCCTTGAACCGGTCGAGGTCGAAGAGCATGACCGCGCAGCGGGTGCCCTCGGCGGCGGCTCTCTCGAGGATCTGGGTCGTTCGATCGTAGAAGTACCCGCGGTTGGGCAGTCCGGTGAGCATGTCGTGGCGGGCCTGGTGGGCGAGCTGCGCTTCGGCCTCCTCCTTCTTGGCTCCGGTGGCGCCGGCCATCCGGACCACGATCACCAGGACGAAGGCCCCGAGCGCGCCGATCGTCTCGGCCTGGGGCCGGGAGAGGAACGAGGGGATCAACCCCCACCAGATGAGGTATTGGGCGACAAAGATGTTGAACAGCGTCCAGACCATGATCGGGCGCCAGACCGACGCCCCCCACTGCTGGAACTCCTCGAGGGCGACGAACGCGTAGGCCATGGCCAGCGCGGGACCCCACCCCGACATGTAGATGACCAGGGTCACGGCCGCCACGTGCAGCCCCACCCGGAAGTAGAGGCGCAACGACCCGGGTGGCGCGTACCACGGCTCCACGATGATCGAGAGCGTGGCTGGGCCGATGATCGCGAGCAGATAGGCCCAGACAGGCAGGTGGGCCACCAGGCCGAAGGCACGGAAGACCATCAGCAGGCCAAAGGCGAGCGGGCCCACGACGTATGCCAGCATCACCGGCGAGAGGGAGGTCCCCTCACCCGGGCCCGGGTTCCCGGCTCGGCGGGCGCGGCGCCGAAGGCGTCGCGCCGAACCCGCTGGTCGCCGCGGATTGCGGAGAACTGTCCACGATGGACCATCGGCACGCAGCGGATCCTGCTTGAGGCTGGCGCTGTCGAGGGTCCAGGTCAGAGGGGTTCCCCACCCGGCTCCGACTGCGTAGTCTGACGAGCGAGCCGATCCCGAGGGGGTGCGATGAACGCAGCGGTCTACTACGAGACCGGCGGGCCCGAAGTCTTGCGGTACGAGGAGGTGCCGGACCCCCCGTACGGGCCGGGGGAGGTCCTGGTCGGGGTCGAGGCGGTCAGCATCGAGGGGGGTGACACCCTCGCGCGGGCCGGTGGCGATCTCGGAGCGGTGCCCCATATCGTCGGCTATCAGTGCGCCGGCACGATCGTCGCGGTAGGTGACGGGGTCTCCGACCTCGCCGTGGGCGACCGGGTGGTCACGGTCGGCATCGACGGATCCCATGCCGAGCTCCGGGCGGTCGCGGTCCCGTTCTGCTGGCGCATCCCCGACGGACTCTCGACCGAGGAGGCTGCCTGCGTGCCGGTGCCCTTCGGGACCGCAGACGACTGCCTCTTCGAGTTCGGGCACCTGCGTGCGGGCGAGACCGTCCTCGTGCACGCCGGAGCGAGCGGCGTGGGGATCGCGGCCATCCAGCTGGCCAAGCGGGCCGGCGCACGGGTCCTCGCCACTGCCTCCAGCGTCGAGCGACTCGCCCGGCTCGATGAGCTCGGACTCGACGAGGGGATCGACTACACGACGACCGACTTCGTCGAATCGGTGCGCCAGTTGACCGACGGCCGGGGCGCCGACGTGATCGTGGACTCGGTGGGCGGGTCGACGCTCCAAGGAAGCCTGCGCTGCCTCGCCTACCGCGGACGCTGCGTGACTCTCGGCGACGCCGGACGCGAGGCCGGCATGGCACTCGACATCTCGACCATGCGGGCCAACAACCAGACCCTCGTGGGCTACTTCCTCGGCGCAGAGATCTTTCTCAGCCCGCGGCCACACGCACTGATCGCCGCCCATCTCGAGGATGTCGCGGCAGGTCGGCTCCGGGTGGTGATCGACCGGCGGTACCCGCTCGAGCGAGCCGCAGAGGCGCACGCTTATATCGAGAGTCGCCAGGCGTTCGGCCGAGTCCTGCTCATCCCGTGACCGAGAGGTGACCGTGCGCCCGGCACACTCCGGGGACGTCGGAGCACTCGTCGCCCTCATCCACGACCTGGCCACCTACGAACGCGAGCCGGGCGCCGTCGAGACCGACGAGGTTCGGCTCGCCGCGGCACTCTTCTCCGACGCCCCCACCGTGTTCGCCCATGTCGCCGCGGACGGGGACGAGGTCGTGGGTATGGCCATCTGGTTCCTCACCTACTCGACGTGGACGGGGCGCAACGGGATCTATCTGGAGGACCTCTTCGTGCGGCCGGCGTACCGGGGGCACGCACTAGGCCGCGCCCTCGTGTCCGAGCTCGCCGCCATCGCCTACGAGCGCGGATACAGCCGCCTCGACTGGTCGGTCCTCGACTGGAACGAACCCGCCCTCCGCTTCTACCGATCCCTCGGGGCGGTGCCGATGGACGAGTGGATCGGCTACCGGTTGTCGGGCGAGGGGCTCGCGGCGCTGGGCTCCACTATCCACCGGGAAGAATGAACTGTCCCGACTGGTCGGTGAGCTACTCATACGGGTTGCTCGATGGCCCTCATCCGGCAGCGGTTGGGGGCAGGCTGGCCATCTGCGTTCAGACGCGCAGAGGGATCCCGAAGGATCCCTCTGCGTACGACAGACCTACCCTGACTAACTCAATCTATCGAGCATTCGTCCGGCGGCCGGATCGTCCACCGGTTGAGCCGGCGGGGCAACCGTCAGCTCAACCACGCCATCCACATGGTGGCCATCTGCCAGATCCGCCAGACCAACTCGGAAGGTCGGCTCTACTTCGAGCGCAAGGTGGCCGAGGGCAAGACCAAGCGAGAGGCGATCCGCTCCCTCAAGCGTCACATCAGCAACGCTGTCTACCGTCAGCTCGTCATCGACGCCAACAAGTAAGGGGCCCGGGAGGACAGCGGGAACGACTCATAGCCTGCGTGACCGGCTCTGCACCCTGGCGGCCGGCTCTTCGGCGAAGTCACTCCCGGACCCACCAAACCTTAGGCATTCGCGCCCCTCGACGGCGGTCTGGATCATCGCGCCCAAAGGGCCCATAAATTGCCCTCTTGACTCAAAGAGGATTCGTTGGTGGCACGCTGGAGACAGACCTGGGTTACAAGTCATGTTCTACTTACCAATCCCCCGCCTCGATTGGTCGGTCCTCGACTGGAACGAACCGGCCCTCCGCTTCTACCGCTCGCTCGGGGCGGTGCCGATGGACGAGCGGATCGGGTACAGGTTGTCCGGTGAGGCGCTGGCTGCGCTGGGCTCCACTGACCATCGGGAAGCATGAGCTCTACCGACTGGTGGTCGCGGTACCAGCTGACGTACCCGTCTCTGGAGGCCGCCCAGTCCCAGAGAAGACCGAGTCATGGATACGCTCCGGTAGCGGTCCTACCCAGTACTGATCTTCTCGAGCCTCTCCAGGCTGGCCGTCATGGACTCGAGCACCGAATTGGTCCCGTTGATCCACGCCCCGCCATCACGGAAAAGGTCCTCCGGCAAGGGGCCGTAGTCAAAGACCTCGGTGACGACGGTGGCGTCGTCACCGTCTGGAGTGAGGATGTAGCCCCAGCGGTAGCCGGCAGGAATGCCGACCTTGGACGGATCATCACCCTCAGCCCGAGAAGGGTCTCCGGGAGCCGGTTCCCAAAATATGCGCCGATCTGGCTCGAACTCCACCACATAGTTGAGCATGAGGTAGTCGTCTCCGAGCCGATGCATCTTCATGGTGAAGGTGTCGCCCACGTCGGAGATGGGACGGTCGAGGACGGCTCCCCGGAGCATGCCGGATCCGTCGAAATCCATGTGACGTTTCGGATCCGCCAGGATCTTGAAGATGAGGGCCGCTGGTGCTTCGATCCTGCGTGACACTTCGACCGGCACGCGTTCCTCTGCCATGGTCCAGTCCTCTCTTTCTCTCTGCCTCTGCACTCTGCGTCTGCTCTCCCGAGCGCACGTCCGTGGTTTCAGACAGGTGGACGTTGGAGGTCCCGCGAATTCATTCATCGGTCAGACATTCACAGTCTGACCGATTCGCTGATGGATCAGGCCACCGGGTCGAGGTGCGTCGGCCCTCTTGTCTGTCGGGCAACGAGCCGCGCACACGACAGGTCCAGTTGGGAGCGTCTACCTTCAAGGGTGTACGCGGCCTATCCCCAGATCAGTGGAGGTGCCAGATGGCCGAAGTCCCGCCGCCAGCAGAGGAACTTCTGGTGACCCACTTCATCGTGTCGGACGATGTCGAACGCTCCCGGCGCTTCTACACCGAGGTACTCGGCGGCACGGTGGTCTTCGGCCCAGAGCCGACCAACGTCAGACTCTCCAACAGCTGGATCATCATCAATGCCGGCGGAGGCCCGACCGACGACAAACCGACGGTCACACTGGAGACGCCGCGAGATCCCGACCGGGTCAGCAGTTTCCTCAACATCCGGGTCAAAGACATCGAGGCCGTGTACGCCGAATGGAGCGCACGGGGTGCTCAGTTCCTGACGCCGCCGAAACAGCACCAGTACGAGATCCGTTGCTACATCCGCGATCCCGACGGTCATCTGATCGAAGTGGGTCAGACGACGGACCCACAGGGGGACTGGTCACCCGCTCAGTGGCCCTCGACGACGTCAGGCGAGGCGTCCGAGTGACTGCTGCGATCACCGGCGAGATCCGGCCGATGGGCCTCCTCGAGAGGTCCTGACGTTGCGGCGCTACACGTTCACGCCGACTGATCAGTCGGTGCCGTAGTCGGCGAGAAGTTCGAGGGTTCGCTCTCTGACGATGTTCTGACGAGCCCCACAATCCCGAAGGACCTTGGCTGCAATTGAGTCCTCGTCGGCGAACAACCCGAGGAGAAGGTGCTCCGTGCCAATGTAGTTGTGGCCTAGTTGCAGGGCCTCTTCTCCCGCGCTGCGAAGGACCGCCTTCGCCCTCGGGGTGAAGGGCAGCTTTCCCTCCTCGGAACCAGCATCGCGTTTGATGAGTTCCACTACTTTCTCGTCGACCATGGGCTTCGAAATGCCGACCCGGTCGAGGACTCTCTTCGCGACCGCTTCTGGAACGTCGAAAAGAGCCAGAAGGAGGTGCTCACTGCCCACGAACCCGTGTCCCAAGCGATGGGCTTCAGTCTCAGCTTGGCGGAGTACCACTCGCGCTCGATCTGTGAACCGCTCGAACGTAGGGTTTTCGAAGGTGAACCGCTTGTGGGCTGCTTGCTTGCTGACCCCGAGGGCGCCGCTGATCTCTGACCATGAATGACCGTTCCGGCGGCACTGATCGACGAAATGACCGAGTAGGGCGTCGCCGACTTGTTCGAGGTCGCTGACGGTCCTCGATGCTTGAGACAGCTGGGTGAGTGCCTCGTCGCCTGCAGCGTCGGCCTTCACGCTGTCGATCAGTGCTTGCAACGTCGGCGATGGAGTCATTCGTCAACCCTACATTGACGACCTCCTACCGTCAACCACTGATTGACGATTTGAGCGCCATGGGGTGCCCGCATGGCTGGACCGGCTACCGCCTCGGGGCGCCCCTGGTTCCGAGTTGGCCGACCGGGACCGACCGCTCAGATCGTGAACGCCAGGTGCTCGACCAGTTGCCGGCCGAGCACGGGATCGCCGGAGTAGACGACCTCCTTGGTGTGGTCCGTCCCTGGGTCGCGACGGCCGCCGGTCAGCCGGAGGAAGGCCGTCGCCGACAGCTCGATGCCCACCGTGGGGGGACCGTGCAGCTCCGGGACGAGTTCGGCCCGGTCGCCGACCTCGACGAGGAAGGTGCGTGGAAGCGGCCCGGTGAGGTCGATGTGGACGCGCGACCCCGCGGGCAGCTGCGCTCGACGCCCGACGATGTACCCGATGCCGGTGGACACCTCGTCCAGCGCCGAATCCAGGTCGGCGACATCCTCACGGGGGGCGATCCCGAGCGCGTAGCGGATGTCGTGCTCGTGCAGATAGCAGTCGAAGTGCCGGATCCGCATGAACCGCCCGTAGGTCTCGTCCCGCCCCGCCGGGGTCCACGACGGGGCGTCGAAATCTGCCTGGGTCGTCGCGTCGAGGGCGGAAACTCTCCGGTCGGTGACGTCGGCGAAGCGGACCAGCAACTCACTGGGAGAGAGGCCGCGCATCGACTCGACCCAGAGCTCGTTGGCCTCGGCGATCGGGTTGGAAAGGGTGGTGATGTGGGAGATGTCCACCGCCGGTGCCGATTCGCCGAGCAGCATCGACTCGGTGCCGATCACATGGCTGAGCACGTCCCGTACGCTCCAGCCGGTCAGGCAGGTGGGCGTGACCCACTGGTCGGCGGTCAGTGGGGTACAGAGCGTCCCGAGGGCTTCGAACTCGTTCCGCAGCAGTACCACGGCAGCGGTCCTGTCAACGATGGTCGGCACGGCGCTCACCGTAGCGGCACTCCCGGCCGGCCTGCGGCGGTGGGCGGGCCCGCCCGAGCCGCGGGGGCAATTACGCTGGGGGGATGACCACTCCTGAGCCCTCCCCGAGGGCCGCCGGCGACCTGGGCGACCCGACGACCGTCGAGCTCTTGATCGAGGGCATGCACTGCGGTTCGTGCGTGGCCCTGGTCGAAGAGGTCCTCACCGAGCAGGCCGGCGTGGCCGCCGCCTCGGTCGACCTGGATCGTGCCCGGGCCGTGGTTGGATTCGACCGGTCGGTGATCGGCGTCGACGAGCTGCGCGCCGCAGTCGAAGCGGTCGGATACACCGCCGCCCCGATCGGCTAGCGATGGACACGAGCCCGGGGTGACCCCTCCATGGTGACCTCGTCGCCGGTTGCCGCGCCGGCACCTGCAGCGACGACTCCGGGCTCCAGCACCACCGAGCTCGAGCTCGGTGGGATGCACTGCGGTGCCTGCGCCACCCGCATCGAGCGGTCGCTCAACCGACTCCCGGGGGTGGCGAGCGCCTCGGTCAACCTCGCAACCGCGCGCGCCTTCGTCTCCTACGATCCCGGTCGGGCGGGACCCGACGACCTCTGCGACGCGGTCGTCGCGGCCGGCTACGACGCCGTGCCGGTCGCCGCCGGCAGCCGTCCGGAGACCGCCGACCCCGATCACTGGGTGCTGCGTGCGGCCATCTCGTGGCCGTTGGCCCTGTTGGCCCTGGCGGTGTCCTTGAGCGCTGCCGAGACATCGACCGCCGGATGGACGGTGCTGCTGCTGGCTGCCACCGTCGAGTTCGCGGGAGGCTGGCCGTTCCTCCGCAACAGCGCCCGGTTGCTCCGACACGGTGCCACCAACATGGATACCCTCATCGCACTGGGCACCCTCGCTGCGCTCGCGGTGACCGCCGTCGAGGCGATCGCACTCGGTGGGCGCCACGTGCACCTCGGGGGCAGCGGCGCCTTCGCCGCCCGGCTCCACGGCGTCATGGCTCCGCTCATCGTGGCCATCCTGGCAACCGGACGGGCCGTCGAGGCCAGGGTCCGGGAGCGGGCCGCCCGCGCCCTGCATTCCTTGTTGTCGTTGCGCCCCCCGACCGCCCGGGTGGTCACCCAGGCCGATCCCGAGGGTGAGCTGGTTGCACCCGAGAGCGTGCCGGTGGGCGCGCTGGTACAGGTGCGCCCGGGCGAGGCGCTCGCCCTCGATGGAACGGTGGTCTCGGGATGGTCGGACATCGACGAGTCGATGCTGACCGGCGAACCACTGCCGGTCGGGCGCGGACCGGGCAGCGAGGTCACCGGTGGCACCCGGAACGGCAGCGGTGTGCTCGTCGTCCGGGTCGGGGCCGTGGCTGCCGAGTCGGTGCTGGCCCGCCTCCAACGGCTGGTCGAGGACGCCCAACGCGAGAAGGCACCGCTCCAGCGGATCGCCGATCGGATCAGCAGTGTCTTCGTCCCCGCCGTCCTCAGCGGGGCCGCGCTCACCTTCCTGATCTGGTGGGCGGTCGTGGGCGATCTGGGCCGTGGCGTGCTGGCTGCGCTCGCCGTGCTCCTGGTGGCGTGCCCGTGTGCGATGGGGTTGGCCGCGCCCGTTGCCATGATGGTCGGCTGCGGACGGGCCTCGGCCCTCGGGATCTTCGTGCGAGGCGGGGACGCTCTGGAGCGGCTGGCCAAGGTGGATCGGGTCGCCTTCGACAAGACGGGGACCCTGACCGAGCGGCACGCAGTCGTCACCGGGCTCGCGTGGCTGCCGGATTGGGACGCGGCTGACGTGCTCTCGCTGGCCGCGGCCGTCGAGGCCGCGAGCGACCACCCGATCGCGACCTCTGTGCTCGACGCGGCTCGGGACCGGGGTGCACCGGTCGGGGTCGCGGCCGACGTGATGGCCATCCCGGGGGTCGGGGTGAGCGGGACGGTCGACGGGCACCAGGTGACGGTCGAGCGTCTGGCGGACGAGGATCTCCCCCACCCGCTCCGGGAGAAGACGGCCGAGGCCCAGCTGAAGGGTGAGACGGTGGTGGTGGTCTCGTGCGACCGACGCCCGGTCGCGGTCGTGGCGGTGGCCACCCCGCTGCGGCCGGAAGCACGCGCGACGGTCGCCCACCTGGCGAGCATGGGGCTGCCCGCCTCGATCCTGAGCGGCGACAGCGGGGCGGCGGTCGACGCGGTCGCAGCTGACCTCGGGATCGAGGATGCCCGCGGTGCGCTCGGACCGGCCGGAAAGGTCGAGGCCCTCGCAGGGTTC
The DNA here is from genome assembly GCA_963701325.1 of uncultured Acidimicrobiaceae bacterium. Lineage (GTDB taxonomy): Bacteria > Actinomycetota > Acidimicrobiia > Acidimicrobiales > RAAP-2 > Bog-756. The sequence continues at coordinate 3,806,570 of OY969604.1, read as the reverse complement.
CACGACGCCTCGGAACGGGTGGTGATGGTGGGCGACGGCGTCAACGACGCCCCCGCCCTGGCCGCGGCCGATGTCGGGTGCGCCATCGGGAGCGGATCGGAGGCAGCGCTGGCCACGAGCGATGTGGCCCTGCTGAGCAACGACCTCCAGGGTGTCCCTGCAGCCATCGGGATGGCACGGTCCACCTACGCGGTCATCGTCCAGAACTTCGGCTGGGCGATGGGGTACAACGCCGCGGCACTCCCACTGGCCGCGACCGGGCTGCTCGATCCGTTGGTGGCGGCGGTGGCCATGGGACTCTCGAGTGTCCTCGTCGTGCTCAACAGCCTCCGCCTCTCGCGCCTCGGTCGCTCGGGTCCGTCGGACGTCGGCTCCCCGCGGACACTCGGCACCAGGTGGGGTGTCGTGGCGTCGGTGGCCCTCCCGGTCCTCTTGTTCGCCTCGCTGACCGTGGTGAGTCAGGTGGTCTCGCCGGCGCGGGGGCAGTCCCTGCTGCCGACACTTCCCTCGATCAGCACGGTCGCCCTTCCACGCGGCGGATCGGTCGAGACCTACTTCACGCCAGGTGGGGTCGGGGTCAACCAACTCCACCTCATCTTCTCTGGTACGCCGGCCCAGGTGAGCTCGACCCACCCGCTGGTGACCGCAGGCCCGGTCGGACGACCTGGCCAGATCCTGCGACAACTGACCGTTTCCACGGGGCACTTCACCGAGATCGTGGTCCTCACAGCGGGAACCTGGCACTTCCGGGTGGTGACCCCGTTCGGATCGGCGCCGGTCACCTTCACCCTCGACCACGTCGTACCCTGACGCCCGGCTCGACGGCCGTCGGCCGGGCCGTCCGGGTGGCGCCCGGTCAGTCGCCGGCCCAGCAGCCGAGGATGACGTCGGCGACGGTCACCGCAACCGACGCCGAGCTGGTCGCCGGGACCCCGAACTGGGGCGGGAGACCGGAGTTGTCCACCAGCAGGACCTTCCAGTCCTTGCGCACCACGACCGAGCCGTCGGTCGTCTGGAAGGCGCCCTGGCCGAGGTTCTCGAGGTCACGTGCCTTGCCGAGGGTTCCGGCCAGCGAGTCGTAGTAGGCGTAGGTCTCCGACCAGCTCGAGAGCTCCTTGACCGACAGCCCGAACGAGCCGGTCGGGTAGGTGTAGGTGCAGGCGTAGCGGTGGTCCTCCCAGCTCGGCACCGACACGTGGGCCCGTTCGCCGAGGGCGGAGGCGAGCTCCGCCCGAGCCTCTTCCTGACACACCTGCTTGGCGATCTCCGATGGGGCGGACCCCGCTGGGAGCGGACCCCGGGTGGTCGACGTGGCAGCCGTGGCCCCACCGCACCCGGCGGCCAGACACACCACCAGGGCCAGGGCGAGCGGACGCGGTCGCACCCCGCGAGCGTAGCAGCGTACGAACAAAATCCCAGGTCAGGGGTGCTGGATCCGGACCGTCCGCCTCGGTGCCGAACGCCCGGCCCGGGCCGGCGCCTCCACGATCCCGACCAGCTCCACGTGCTCGGTCATCGGGAAGAGGTCGAAGGCCCGCAGCGATCCGAGGCACCAACCGGCATCGAGCAGGATGCGCAGGTCGCGGGCGAACGCGGCCGGCTCGCACGAGACGTAGGCGATGCGCCGCGGAGGGGGGTCGAGTCCGGCGAGGGCTTCGACGACCGGTCGACCCGCCCCTGCCCGCGGAGGATCGAGCACCACCAGGTCGGGCCGGCCCAGCCGACCCGACACGACGGCGACGGTGAGCGCGCCGCGCACCACCTCCACCTGAGCGAGCCCTGCCGCATTGCGGCGGAGGTCCGCACAGGCCGCTGCGCTCCGCTCGACCGCGGTCACCGAGCCGGTCGGACCGACCGCGAGGGCCAGGCCGACGCTGAACAGCCCAGCGCCGGCGTAGAGGTCGGCCACCCGCTCGCCCGGCTGGACGTCGGCCCCCTCGAGCACCGCCCGGGTGAGGGCGGCCGCGGCCCCAGGGTGGACCTGCCAGAACACACCCGCGTGCACGGTGAACCGGCGTCCGAGCACCTCGAACACGACATGGTCGGGCGCGCGAAGTGTGCGTCCCCCGGTGACCAATCCCGCGTCGACCCCGGGGTCCGAGCGAAGACCGCCCTTACCCGTCTCGACGAGGACGACGGGACGTCCTCCGTCGGGAGAGGCCATCACCTCGATCCGGTCGGCGCCCGGCCAGCGGACCGAGCCGACCCCCACCCTGTCGACGGATGCGGTCGCGATCGGACAGCGGTCGAGCGGTTCGATGTCGTGGGAGCGGTGTCGGTGCAGACCGGGCCGACCCTCTCGGTCGACAGCGAACGACACCCGGGTTCGCCACCCGAGGCCCTCCGGGGCCCCGGGCACCTCCTCGACCGGCACCCGAAGATCGAGACCGGCCAGCCGGGCGAGCTGCTCGGCCACGAGGTCCTCCTTGAGGCGGCGCTGCGGGGGGAGCGCGACGTGCTGGAAGTCGCAGCCCCCACAACGGCCGGACCCGGCGTGGGGACAGGGTGGCGCGACCCGGTCGGACGAGGCCTCGAGCACCTCCACCGCGTCGGCCCGCAGGAACGAGGCGGTCTCGGAGGTGATCCGTGCCCGCACCCGCTCGCCGGGGAGGCTGTGGCGCACGAAGACGACCCGGCCGTCGGGACCCCGGGCAACGCACCCGCCTCCGGCTGCGATCGCGCCCACGGTCAGCTCCACGACGTCGGCTGTCACGCCCGGAGTCATAGCACCAGCCTCGTGGACCGACCGTCGCCGTCCCGGCCCGGGCCCAGGAGCTCGTGACGGCAGCCCGGGATAGGGTCACCCCGGCTGTGAAGGACAAGAGGACGAGCGGGAGGTCGGCGTGGACATCGAGGAGGCCCTCTACACGACCCGGGCGATGCGCAGGGTCCGTCCCGACCCGGTGCCCATGGACGTGCAGGCCAGGATCCTCGATGCCGCCATCCGCGCCCCGACGGGAGGCAACGCGCAGAACTGGCGGTTCCTGCTCCTCGACGATCCACAGGTCATCGCCCGGATCGCGCCGCTCTACCGGCACGCCATCGGTCAGCTGTGGGAGACCGTCTACGCCGAACAGGTGGCAGCGGTGGCGGCAGACCCGGACAGCGCCGAGAACGTCGAGTGGAGCCGGATCCGGTCCTCTGCCCAGTGGCTCGCCGACCATTTCACTGAGGTCCCGCTCTTCCTCTTCGCCTTCGTACAGGCCGACCCCACCGGCGGCTCGATCTACCCCGCCGTGTGGAGCGCCCAACTTGCGGCCCGTGCGCACGGAGTGGGCAGTTCGCTGACCGTGGTGCTCGGGGTCTGGCACCCGGACGAGACATTCGAGATCCTCGGCGTGCCGACCGACGAACAGTGGCTCATGGCCTGCTGCGTGAGCTTCGGGTACCCGACCGGGCGATGGGGTGTCGCACCACGACGACCGGTCCACGAGGTCTCGTACCGCAACCGCTGGGGTACGCCGGTGGGGTTCACCGTCGAGCGGCCGCTCTGGTCCTCCGAACAGAGTGCGACCGACGAGCAGCCCTGACGGGTACAAACCTCCAGCTCAACAGGGGTGGTGGTAGAGTCCCGCCCCGCAGACGCGCGGCTGTAGCTCAATGGTAGAGCCTCTGATTTCCAATCAGATGACGAGGGTTCGATCCCCTTCAGCCGCTCCGAGTGGGCTCGACGGGCACCACCCTCCGACCGGATCGGGCCGTCACCTGGGTCACCCGGATGCCCGCACTGACTTAGTACCGTTCGTTGACTATCGACCTTCTTGACGGTACTGTCGCGGCATGACCCCAGAAGACGATCCGACCGACGCGGTGGGCATGCCGGCTCTCTTGCGCGCCGCTCGCCGCACCTATGGCACGGCCACCCGCGCGGCGCTCGCCGAGGTGGACTGCGACGACGTGCCCCGCAACGGTGCCTTCGTCATCGGGGCGGTCGCCCGCGCCGGCTCGCAGTTGAGCGAGGTCATCGACGCGCTCGGCATCTCCAAGCAGGCCGCCGGACAGCTGGTCGACACCCTGGTCCTCCGGGGCTATCTCGACCGGGCGGCCGACCCGGCGGACCGGCGGCGGCTCACCGTGACGTTGACCGAGAGGGGCCGGCTCGCCGCAGCCGTCTCACGATCGGAGGTCGAGCGGTTCGACGCCGCGCTGGTCGCCGAAGTGGGCGCCGACGACGTCGCCGCGACGCGGTCCACGTTGCTCGCAATCGCCGCGCTCCCCCTCGGCGAAGCGCCCCCTCGCCCGATCGGGTGAGTACGTCGGTCGCACCGGTCGCCGAGGACGCACGGGCCACTGCCGGCAGCGGGAAGGCCCCCGGTGGGCAGCTCCGTCGCTCGCCGCCATCGCCGTCGTGGCCGCGGTCAGCTACGCCTGGGGGTCGGCCCACGGCAGTCTCGAGCCCTACTACGAGGCGGCCGTCCGCAGCATGGGGTCGAGCTGGCACGACTTCGCCTTCGGGGCGTTCGACCCCGCCGGGACGATCACCGTCGACAAGCTCCCGGGCGCGCTCTGGGTGCAGGCATTGAGCGTCCGGGTCCTCGGCTTCCATCCCTGGGCGATCATCCTGCCGCAGATCGTCGAAGGGATCGTGACCGTCCTCGTCTTGTACCGGGCGGTGCGCCGGCTCGCCGGCTATCCCGCCGGGATGGTCGCAGCGACCGTGCTGGCGGTGACCCCTGCAACCGTCGCCCTCGACCGGGGGAACATCTCGGACTCGCTCCTCATCCTCCTGCTCGTGCTCGCGGCCAACGCGACCGTGACCGCGCTGGTCACCAGGAACGGTGTCTGGCTCCTCGCGTCAGGGCTGTGGGTGGGCCTTGCGTTCCAGGCCAAGATGCTCGAGGCCTGACTGATCCTGCCGGCCATCGGGTTGGTCTGGCTCGTCGCCGGAGCCGGCCGGCCGCTCAGGCGGGTGCTCGACGTCGGCGCCGCCATCGGCCTTGCCGCGTTGCTCTCGCTGAGTTGGATGGTCGCGGTCTCCCTCGTCCCCGAGGCCGCCCGTCCCTACGTCGACGGCAGCACGCACGACTCGGTCTTCCAGCAGGTGTTCGTCTACAACGGCTTCGGCCGCGTCGGCACCGTCGCCCGCCACGGCAGACCGCGGGCGGATCCCCTCCGGGCGGGGGTGATCCTGTTCGGAACCTGGCTGGCCATCGACGCGGCCGCCTTCAGCGCCCTCTCCGGCATCAACGCCTACTATCTCGCCGCTCTCACCCCGGCCATCGCGGCGCTGATCGGGATCGGGACCGCTGTGGTCCTGCGCGCCGGCACCCGGGACCGTCTGGTCAGGGGGAGTCTCCTGCTGGCCTCCGGTGCGACGGTCCTCTCTGGCCTCGTGCTGAGCGGGCCTGCGCCGACGGCCGTGCTCGCCTTCGTCTGCTGCGGTGCCACCGCGCTCCTCGTCGGCGGCTGGTGGCTCCTGATATGCCCGCTCGACCGGTGGACAGACGGTCACGACCCACCGGCGACGGACCGGAGGGTGCGCACCCTGGTGGGCGCCGGCCTGGTGCTCGGAGCCATGGCCCTCCCCTCGCTGACCGCGGCAGGAGACATCGTCGCCTCGGGCCTCGGTCCCTTCGATACCCCGTACGAGCCGGCCGGCGTCGTCCACATCACCCAGACCGAGCCCCGTGAGGCGCTCACCTCGATCGCGGACGGCGCAGGTCTGCTCCTCCGTGTCAACCGGTCCGATCGCTACGTCGCGGCCACCTATACCTCGATCATCGCCGCCCCACTGATCATCGACACCGGCGCCGAGATCGAACCGATCGGCGGATTCACCGGATCGAGTCCGTCACCGACGGTGGCCGCGCTTCGCCACCAGGTGCGGACCCATGCGCTCCAGACGGTGATCACGCCGACCGTCGACGATGCCCGGATCCAGTGGGTCGGGTCCCATTGCGCACCGGTGCCGCAGTCGACGGGCGCCTTCGCCGTCCACGGGCCGATCGCGGGGATCGGGATCTACTTCTGCACAGCACGCGCCCGCGCGTAGCCGCCGACCGCACGGGACCGGATCCGACCTGCCCCTGAGAGGGACGACGGTGGTCTATCGTCCCGATGACCACCACCCGACCAGGACCGACCGATGCCCGATCCGACCGCCCCCGAGGAGACAGCCCCCGAGGAGGAGCACGCCATCTCGGCCATCTCGACCGGCGCCCTGCCGAGCGAAGAGGTCATCACCGGGCTCCTGACCGATGCACACGCACGGTTCCGGACAGTCGACGAGGGCGAGGTGGCCAGCTACATCCCGGCTCTCGCCAACACGCCACCCGAGCTCTTCGGGATCGCTGTCGCCGGGGTAGGGGGCCGGACCTTCTCCAGCGGCGACACCGGACACGAGTTCTCGTTGCAGTCGATCTCCAAGCCCTTCGTCTTCGCGCTCGTCTGCGAGGCCGTCGGCCTCCATCGGGCCCGGTCGCTGCTCGGCGTCAATGCAACCGGACTGCCGTTCAACTCGGTCATGGCGATCGAGCTCAACGACGACCGGACGATGAACCCGATGGTCAACGCCGGTGCGATCGCGACGACCAGCCTCGTCCCAGGAAAGACCTCCGACCAGCAGTGGGCGTTCCTGCGCGACGGTCTGTCCCGCTTCGCCGGACGCGATCTGACCCTCGATCGCGACGTCTACGACTCCGAGTCCGACACCAATCTCCGGAATCAGGGGATCGCCCATCTCCTGCACAGCTACGGGCACCTCTACGCCGACCCGGACCAGACCACCGACCTCTACACACGCCAGTGCTCGCTCCTGGTCAGCACCATCGATCTGGCCGTGATGGGCGCAACCCTGGCCGACGGGGGGGTCAACCCGATCACCGGCGTGCAGGTCGTCGGCCCGGTCATCTGCAAGCGGGTGCTCGCGGTCATGGCCACGGCCGGCCTCTACGAGCGATCGGGTGACTGGCTCTACGACGTCGGCCTCCCGGGCAAGAGCGGGGTCAGCGGGGGCATCGTGACCATCGCTCCGGGCAAGGGTGGGCTGGCCGTGTACTCCCCACGATTGGACGGCGCGGGCAACAGCGTGCGCGGTCAGTTGGTGACCATGTACCTCTCCGAACGCCTGGGCCTCAACGTGTTCGCCTCACGGCCGTTCGGCGCGGAGTGACAGGAAGCAGAGCGGCCCGCTGGTCGTCGGGACGAGTGGAGGCCATCGAAGGGGTCCGAGGTGAGATAGACCTAACCAGACTGTTGGGGACACTCCCTTTGGTTCCCGGCCGCAGGCGAGGAGAAGCGTGAACGGCGAAGCGACATCGAGCAAGGGCTGGCTGGCGCTCGTCGCCTTGGCAGCGGCGCAGTTCCTCATGGTGCTCGACCAGTCGGTGATGAACGTCTCCATCAGCGCACTGGTCAAGGACTTCCACACCACGGTGACGACGATTCAGGCGGTCATCACCCTCTACTGCTTGGTGATGGCCATGCTGATCCTCACCGGTGCGAAGATCGGCGACATCATCGGACGCCGCCGGGCCTTCGTGATCGGCCTGATCATCTACGCCTTCGGCTCCGCTCTGACCGCAGCCTCCCAGTCGGTGGCGATCCTGGCGCTCGGCTGGTCGGTGCTCGAAGGCATCGGAGCAGCCCTCGTACTCCCCGCGCTCGCAGCGTTGATCGCAGGAAACTTCGAGGGTCCCCGTCGCAAGGTTGCCTATGCGATCATCGGGGGAGTGGCCGGCGCGGGCATCGCCGTCGGTCCGATTCTCGGCGGATGGGCAACGACGGAGATCACCTGGCGAATCGTGTTTGTCGGTGAGGTGGTCATCGTCGCCTTGATCCTGGTGATGACCCCCAAGGTGGGAGACGCGCCACGGCCCGATCCCACTCCGAAACTCGATCTGGTCGGCTCGGTGCTCTCGGCGACAGGACTCGGGGTCTTCGTGCTCGGGGTCCTCCAGTCCAGCACCTGGGGGTGGCTCAAGCCGAAGAACTCGCCGATCACGATTTTCGGATTCTCCATCACACTCTTCGTCATCGCCGCAGGTGGGGTCCTGCTCTGGGGATTCGTGGCATGGCAGCGCCACCGCGAAGAGATCCACCTGGACCCGTTGGTCCATCTGTCACTGACCCGGATCCCGCCACTCAGATCAGGGCTGATCGGGCTGTTCAGCCAGAACCTGATCCTCATGGGCGTCTTCTTCGTGATTCCGCTCTATCTCCAGCTCGTGCTCGGACTCAACGCACTCGAGACCGGTATCAAGATGTTGCCCGTCTCGATCACCATGTTCGTGACGGCTGCGATCGGATCGAGACTGTCCAATCGGTTCCCCGTGCGGACCATCGTCCGGAGCGGACTGTTCATGACGATCGCGGGCAGTCTGATCCTGCTTTCAACCATCAAACCCACCCTCTCCGATGCCGGGTTCGCCATCGGCATGGGCGTGCTCGGCATCGGGATGGGCTTGATGGTCTCCCAACTCGGGAACGTCGTCCAGTCGTCGGTCGAGGAATCCGGACGGAGCGAGGCCGGTGGACTCCAGTACACAGGACAGCAACTCGGCTCATCGCTCGGCGTGGCTCTCATCGGGGCCATCGTCCTGATGGGACTGACCGGCACGTTCATCTCCAATGTCGAGCATGATTCCCGCATCAGCGCCGACGTGTCGGCACAGGTGGGAGTGGCAGCCGGTTCGAATACGAACTTCCTTTCGTCTACCCAGGTCGAGACCGCGGCAAAGGATGCGGGGATCGACAATGCGACCACAGCCGCATTGCTCGAGGACTACGAGGCGGCTCAGCTCCGCTCGCTCAAAGCCGGGCTCCTGGCCGCCGCACTCCTCGCGCTCCTCTCACTCGGCTTCACCAGAGAGCTTCCACACGATCGACCGGTACCAGCGGAGAGAGCCCCCGCCGACACATCATCGCCCTGAAGCGCCCCGACCCGGGTTGAGGTGACCGACCCGGCTGCCAGAGCACGGCCGGGGCATCGGACGGCGGCCGCGTTCGTCGCTACCCCGGGTTGCGGACCGACCACCCGGAACAGGTATGGCGTTGAGCAGGAAGGATGCCTGCACGGCCCCTTCGACGGTAAAGATCGGCCGGCTCCGTACCGATATTTCCCAGGTGAGGTTTGATCTGGCGCACCCGACCCAGCGGCAGCTGCGCGACGGTGTGTCCTGTGGGCTGATCGCAGAGTCGATCATGATCCCGGTTCTGCTCACCGTGACCTTCGTGGACCATCACGCGGTCCGGTGGAGCTACGTGTTCGCGGCGATGGCCTGCATCTTCGTGTCCGTCGTCTACCTGGCCATGTTCGTGGCGATCACCAAAGGTCGCTCGAGCGTCGAGTCGCAGGCGAATTTGTGGTTCGTCGTCGTCTGCCTCGCGCTGGCCGGTCTCGCCTGTATCGACCTGGCCACCGCGACCCACACCGGGCTCTACACACCGGCCATGCTGGTCGGGGTCCTCTTCGTCTGCATCGTCGGCGACCGCCGGATGCAGATCATCGTCGACCTCTACGCGCTCGCACTCATCTGCCTGATCGGCTGGATCGAAGGGCTGCGCGGTGCCGATCTCGCCGTTTCGTTGCTCATCTACGCGTCGACCATCGCGGTGATCACCTTCATCTCGCGCGCGCACTGTCGGATCACTTACCGGACAGGTCAACTTCAGCCAGGCCATCGACACCCTCAACGAGACGTTCGACGAGTTCGGGTTCGACGGATCGCGCTCGGGGCACGACACCGTGTCGGAGATCTTCCGGTGCGGCCTCCCCCAGGTCACCCACATCCTGCCCGCGGTGCGTGTGGCCGTGTTCACCCGCAACAGCTCGCTCGAACGCTTCACCCTTGTCGCGACCTGGCCCGAGCAGATCACCGAGTGCTCGGATCTCGCCTCCCTCCCCGCGCTCACCCGTGCCCTCGTCGCCAACGCTGTCGACCTCGACCCCAGCTACTGCGTGATCCCGGTCGGGTATGCGCCAGACGGTGAGCTGGTGATGGTCATCGAGCGGAGCCCGTCGGACAGCCGGACCGACCAGCGGGCCGCGGAGGCCGCCGAGCTCCTGGCCTCGGCCTTCCTCCGCGTGACCAGCCGGGCCAACTTCGTCAACGGACTGCACGCGGAGAGCAGGACCGATCCGCTCACCGGTCTCGCCAACCGGCGGAGCCTCTTCGAGCGCATCGAGATCGAGATGGCCCACGCCCTACGCAGGGAGGCGCCCCTCAGCGTCGCGATGATCGACCTCGATCACTTCAAGGCCTACAACGACCGGTACGGACACGTGGCCGGCGACACGGTGCTCCGCTCGATCGCCGCGGTCATGGTCTCCAACATCCGGGGCCAGGACATGGTGGCCCGCTACGGCGGTGAGGAGTTCTGCCTCGTGATGCCCGACACCGACCTGGTCGGCGGCCACCACCTGCTCGACAAGCTCCGTGAGGGCGGCCGCGAATCGAGATCCGATTTCGGTGTGACCCTGTCGGCAGGCCTGACCAGCTGGGACGGCATCGAGGACCCGACCTCCTTCATCGAGCGCGCCGACCAGGCGCTCTACCGGGCCAAGGAGTCGGGTCGCAACCGGGTGGTCTCGATCGAGTCGATCACCGAGTTCTAACCCTGCCGTTGAGGCGGCCCCTCGGTGGGCCGGCCCAGACGCACCGGCCCCCGATCGGCGGTGCGCTCCTCGGGCCGCCGCATGACCAGATACACGTTGTCGTCGACGACGAAGGACGTCACCAGCTGGAATCCCGCCGTGTCGAGCTCATCGAGCTCGTTCTGCAGCTCGAGGCGGCGTTCGGCGACGACCAACCGGCCCCCGTGGACACGGAGGACCCGGTGGGTGCTCACCGCGTACGCAACGGCTCGTCGGCGACACCCCCGGCCAGGGTGCCCCGCACCGGGTCGACGAGCAACCCCGCCTCGCGCCGCCCGTTGCCGAGCCCGGTGGGTGCGGGGCGGACACGGACGTACCACTCCTGGCCCCAGACCCTCGAGAAGATGTCCTCCGGCATGGAGAGGAAGATGCTGGCCTCGCCGATCTGACTCGCGTGGGCGCGCATGGCCGCCCGCTTGGTCGCCAGTTGGGCCGTCACGTCGACCTCGGTGGTGATCCGCTCACTCGGCTCGCCCATGGTGTCCGCCCCCTCCATCTGCTCCTCGTTCTGCTCGGAGGGGGTCCATCCCGACTCGGCCATCAGGGTGCGCAGGTTCCCCATGAAGCCGCGATCGACTGTGGCGAGGTAGACGACCGGGGTGCCGGCGAGCGCTGCCGCGCGCATGCCCACGGTGTGGACCTGGACGTGATCGGGATGGCCGTACCCTCCGTGCTCGTCGTAGGTCACGACGACGTCCGAACCCTCGGCGGTGAGGATGCCGGCCAACCGGGCGGCCGCCTCCTCCACGTCGGCAGTGGCGAAGCAGCCTGGGCGCAAGCTGCTCGGCTCGCCCTCCATCCCGGAGTCCTCGTACCCGAGCAGCAGGTGCCGGTCGACCCCGAGCAGCGCTGCGGCTTCGGTCAACTCTGTAGCCCGGCGCTCGGCCAGGGTCTCACCGGGGCGCAACAGGCCGTCGGGGATCTCACCCAGCTCGCCGCCGGTCGCAGTGACCAGCACCACCCGGTGGCCCTGGCCGGCGAGCGCCGCCATGGTGCCCCCGGTGGCGATCGCCTCGTCGTCGGGGTGGGCGTGGAAGAAGGTGACCGTAGCCATGGTCCCGGACCCTACCGGGGGCGAGCCCCAGATCGGACCGGGTCGGCGGCCGGCGGGGCGGCCGTTCGGTCCGACCCGCGTCTCAGCGTCGTTCCTCCCGTACGACACGCACCCGGTGGACGAACAGCAGCACGACCGCGATGACCGCGAGCGCCGCCAGGACGTACCCCGCATCGCTGAACGACCGCTGCACGTGGTTGTAGCTCGAGCCCAGCGAATAGCCCAGGCTGGCGAGGGCGGTGCACCAGATGGCGCACCCGATGACCGTGAAGAGGATGAACTTCGGGATGGCCATCTCTGCGAGCCCGGCGGCGAACGACACGAACGAACGGAGCAGCGGGATGAAGCGCCCGAAGAGCACCAACGGCTCGCCGTGTCGGGCGAACCAGGCCTCCGCGCGGTCGAGGTCCTTGTGCGAGAGCAGCACGTAGCGTCCGAAGCGGTCCACCAGTGGGCGGCCGCCGTAGAGCCCGATGAAGTACCCGGCCAGCGACCCGAGGACCTCCCCCAGCACCGCGAGCAGAATGATCGCGGCCAACGAGGCGTGGAACACCTGCGGCGAGGTCTGGCCGTTCGAGGCCAGCATGTGAACCTGGCCGCTTGCCAGCGCCCCGCCGCCGATGATGGCGAGCTCGGCGCCGACCGGCAAGCCCATCGAAGAGATGAAACTCAGCACGAACACCGCGAGATAGCTGTAGTGGTAGAGGAAGGTCTCCATGGCCCCACCTGTCTAGCCGCTGGCCGCCGGACGGCAGGGCACCCGGAGCCCTCCGGTCCGACCCGGTCGGGGTGGCGGTGGGCTACCGTCGGCCGGGTGAGCACGGATGCCTACCGGGGAGCGATCTCCCCGATCCGCTGCAGCAGCGCGGACGGACTGGCCCTGGCCGCCTACGACTTCGGCGGTGTGGGGCCGGACCTGCTCCTCGTCCACGCCACCGGCCTCTGCGCGGCGCCGTTCCTCCCGTTGGCCCGGTCGCTCGGGTCGGACGTCCACTGCTCGGCGCTCGACCTCCGCGCCCACGGGCGCTCCGAGCGCCCGGCGGACGGGAACCTGGCCTGGGCAGGGTTCACCCGCGACGTGCTGGCCACGGTCGACGCGCTCGGCCTCGAGCATCCGGCCGGCGTCGGTCACTCGTGCGGAGGCGCCGCCCTGCTCCTGGCCGAGCAGGCACGGCCGGGCACCTTCCGCTCCCTCTACCTGTTCGAGCCGGTGGTGTTCCCCGGTGACCCGTTCGTACTCGTGCCCGGCGAGAACCCGATGTCCGCCGCGGCGCGCCGGCGCCGGGAGACCTTCCCCTCGGCCGAGGACGCCTTCGTGACCTTTTCCTCCAAGCCGCCGCTCGACGTGCTCGACCCCGAGGCACTGTGCCTCTACGTCGAGCACGGGTTCGAGCCCGTCCCGGACGACGAGGGCGGCGACGGATCCGCCGTCCGGCTCCGCTGCCGTCGCGAGGACGAGGCGGAGACGTTCGCCCGCGCCCCCTCCAACGGCGCGTTCGCGCACCTCGCGACGGTCCGATGTCCGGTGACCCTGGCATACGGCGAGGAGACCGACGCATTCGGCCGGCCGCTCATGGACGCGCTCGCCGCCGCACTCCCCGACGCCGCCATCGAGAGCTTCCCCGGTCTTGGGCACTTCGGGCCCCTCGAACAGCCGGGCCCCGTCGCCGCTGCGGTGCGCCGATCGCGCGGGTCCGCCGACGGCACACCCGCGTCGTAGTCTCCCGACGTGCCCTTCGAACCGCCCCGCTCGCTGTCCCCCTCCAAGGTGAGCTCGTTCCGCAGCTGTGCCCTGGCCTTCCGGTTCACCGCGATCGAGCATCTGCCCGACCCGGCCACGATCTGGACTGTCCGGGGCACCCTCGTCCACAGCGTCCTCGAACAACTCTTCTGGAACCACCCGCCGGGCCAGCGGAGCCCAGCGGCGGCAGCGGTCGCACTGGACGAAGCCTGGGCTGCGCTCCAGTTCGACCCCGACTACCGCTCCCTCGGGCTCACGGAAGAAGAGGGGGACGCGTTCCGACGGGAGGCCGAGCGGCTGGTGGCCAACTACTTCCTGCTCGAGGATCCCAACGCGGTGACCCCGGTGGGTGTGGAGCTCACCCTCGAGGCGCGGGTGGACGGGGTGCGCCTCCGGGGGATCCTCGACCGGCTCGACCGGACCCCGGACGGAGAGCTCATGGTCATCGACTACAAGACCGGCCGAGCTCCCTCCGTTGCCTATGAACAGTCGGGGCTTGCGGGCGTCCAGCTCTATGCCCTCCTCTGCCAGGAGGTCCTCGGCCAGCGCCCGACCCAGGTCAAGCTCCTCCACCTGAAGGAGCCCACCGCGATCATGACCACCCCTTCCGAGCAGGGACTGCGGGGGCAACGGGCCAAGACCCTGGCGGTCTGGTCGGCAATCGAGCGGGCCTGCCACAACGAGGACTTCCGGCCGCGCACGTCCCCCTTGTGCCGGTTCTGCCGCTTCCAGGACTACTGCCCGGCATTCGGGGGCGACCCGTCGCTCGCCGCTGCCGCGCTCGGCACCGGAGCAGCAGCGACCGGATGACCGACGACGGGTCGCCTGCCGCACCCACGCGCGTACCCGGTGTGATCGGGCTCGCCCATGCCCTCGACGAGCGGGTGGACCGGTGGTTCGAGCCGCTCCGTGGGCGACCGGCCTGGGATGCCGCGGCCAAGGCGATCACCGGGCTCGGGGACCGCGGCGTGCTGTGGGGCGGGGTTGCCGCCTGGCGCGGACGCCGATCCGGACCGGAGCGGGCGAAGGCGGTCCGTGCCCTCGCCATCGCCGGCGTCTCGTCGAGCGTGGTCAACGCCGGGATCAAGGCGGTCGTCGGGCGCTCCCGCCCCGACCGCTCGGACCTGCGCATCTCGAACAGCGGGGTGCCGGTACGCGAGCCCACGACGAGCAGCTTCCCGAGTGGCCACACCCTCGCCGCCTTCTGCCGCGGCCACCGTGCTCTCCGAGCCGGGAGACCGGGCGGGCAACGCCTTCCTGCTGGCCAGCGCCACGGCGATCGGGGCGTCCCGTGTCCACCTGCAGGCCCACCACGCCTCGGACGTCATCGGGGGAGCGGTCATCGGTGTTCTCCTCGGCCTGGCCGGTCGCCGTCTGCGCTGACCGGGGCCAGAGGCATGGAGGGTGGGACGTCGCCGCCACCGACAGGAGGCAGACGGGCCGGCGGAATGGAACCGGTGCCGGCGGGGTTGCGCCCGGTATGAGTGGACTGCAGAAATTCACCGTGACCTGGGACTACCGGTGTCCCTTCGCCCGCAACGGACACGAGCACGTCCTCGACGGTCTCGACGCCGGAGCCGAGTGGGACGTGACCTTCGTCCCGTACTTCCTCAACCAGACCCACGTACCCGAGGGTGGGACGCCCGCCTGGGAGGACCCCGTTCACCAGCCGGACCTGCTCTCGCTCGCCGCCGGCATCGTGGTGCGCGACCGGTTCCCCGAGCACTTCAGCGGCGTCCACCGGTCGCTGTTCACCGCCCGTCACGACGAGGGGGGTGACCTGAGGGACCGGGCGGTCGTCGCCAGGGCGCTGACCAGGGGCGGCGTGGACGCGGAGGCCGTACTCGCAGAAGTCGACTCCGGATGGCCCGCCAAGGTCGCCAGGGAGGAGCACGAGCAGGTCGTGCAGGACCTCGACGTCTTCGGGGTGCCCACCTTCATCGCCGGCGGCGATGCGGTCTTCGTCCGCCTGATGAACCGACCGGACGGCGACGGAGCGCTCGCTCGTGCGACCGTCGACCGGATCCTCGCGCTCCTCGCCGATCATCCGGAGCTCAACGAGTTCAAGCACACCCGCCTCGCTCGCTGAGCCACCGAGCGTCGCGATCGGTCGCTCAGCCGGTCAGGGAGGCCAGGACGTCGATCGTGGCGCGGACCTCGCCATGGGCGCCGAACGGCGCCGCACAGAAGTCGGTGATGCCGAGCTCGGCCAACCGGCTGATCCGGTCACGCACCTCGGAGACCGTCCCCACGATCGCGACGTCGGCCGGCCCCTCGGCCCCCTCACGGTCGAGCATCGCCCGGTACGAGGGCAGGGTCCCGTAGAGCGCGTAGCGCTCGGCGGCGTCGGCACGGGACGCCGCGGCGTCGTCGCTCACGCAGACCGGCAGTCCCACCGCGATCTGTGGCGCAGGGCGGCCGGCAGCGGCAGCGGCTGCCCGGATGGTCGGGATGATGTGCTGCTCGAGGGTGTCAGGCCCGGTCATCCAGGTGACGGTCCCGGCGGCCACGCGACCGGCCAGTTCGAGCATGGTCGGCCCGAGGGCCGCCACCAGCACGGGCGGCCCCGGCGCATCGACCCCGAGCGGTCCGAACGTCGACGCGGCGAGCACCTCTCCGGTGAAGCTCACCGACTCCCCCTCCAGCAGGGGCAGGAGGATGGACAGGTACTCGCGCATGTACCGGGCCGGGTGCTCGAAGGTCTGGCCGAAGACCTGCTCGATGACCACTTGGTGGGAGAGCCCGATGCCGAGGATGAACCGGCCCCCGCAAGCCGCCTGCACCGTGAGCGCCTGACCGGCGAGCATCACCGGGTGGCGGGGGTAGACCGGCACCACAGCCGAGCCGAGCGTGATGTCCGGCACCTCCCGGCCGACGGCGGCAAGGACGGTGAGGGCATCGGGGCCGAAGATCTGGCTCGCCCATGCAGCCTCGATGCCGGCGTCGTCGAGGGCGGCGACCTGGCCGACCATCTCGTCGAAGGACCGCTCTGTGTCGAACATCACGCCGATACGCACAGCACCTCGCTCTCGGGCGTGCCCGACTGTCGTGGTTCGGGCAGACTACCCGCATGTCCGTCGCCATCGTCATGGGGAGTGCCTCCGACGCGTCCGTTCTGGACGACGCCGTTCAGACCCTCCGTTCGTTCAAGATCCCCGTGGAGGTACGGGTGTTGTCGGCGCACCGCACGCCCGACGACACGATCGCCTTCGCCCGCGGGGCCGCCGGCAATGGCGTACAGGTGATCATCGCGGCCGCGGGTGGGGCGGCCCATCTCGCCGGCGTGGTGGCGGCTGCGACCCCGCTGCCGGTCATCGGGGTGCCGGTGGCCGTGGCCAAGCTCGGAGGCCTCGACTCGCTGCTCGCCATGGTCCAGATGCCCAAGGGTGTCCCGGTGGCCACCGTCGCCATCGACGGAGCCCGCAACGCCGCGCTGCTGGCCGTGCGGATCCTGGCGCTCTCCGACCCCCGCGTCGCCGCCGAGCTCGACCGCTTCACGGTGGACCTCGCCGACCAGGTCCGGGACATGGACGCCGAGATCGTCGCCCGCTACGCCGGCTGACGGTACCGACGGAGGGAAGCGGAACACGGTGCGACGGGCACGGTCCACGGGTGCCTAGTCCCGCGGGGCGAGACCGGCGACGGCGTCCGCCACGCTGACGCCGAACGGGATGACGGCCAGAACCGGGATGTCCACCCCGTTCGCCACGTAGCGGGCCACATGGGCCCGGCATTCGTCGAAGGACCCGTGCACGACCAGTGCGTCCACGACCTCGTCGGGAATCACCGCCAGCGCTCCCTTCCGGTCCCCCTTCTGCCATGCCTCCCACATCGGTCCGAGCACCGTGCCGCGTCCGAGCCATCGGTGGAACTCCGCGTACACGCCGACGTTCAGATAGGCCGCGATCATCCGGCGCCCGACAGCCCGGACCGCGTCGGCGTCCTCCGACGGACAGACGAAGATCCGGGCCGCGACCGGGATTGCGGCGCCGACCTCGGGGACGACCGTCGAGACGTCCTCTGCGGACAGCCAATTCACGATCACGCCGTCGGCCTCTCGACCGGCCAGGCGGAGCATGCCGGGACGCAGCGCGGCGAGATAGATCGGGGGTGGGTGCGCGATGGGCCGCGCGAGCCGGAACCCGCGGACGGAGAAGGTGTCGTAGGTGGTGTCCACCTTTTCGCCGGCGAGTGCCGAGCGCAGGAAGCGGAGGGTGTCTCGCGCCCGCTTGTAGGGCTCGGCGAACTCGATCCCGTTCCAGCGCGACACGATCACCTCGGAGGAGGTCCCGAGCCCGAAGACGAAGCGACCGGGCGCCGCCTCGGCCATGGCAGCCGCGCTCTGGGCCAGTAGGGCCGGGCCCCGCGTGTACGCCGGGATGACCGCTACGCCCAGCCGCAGCGAGGGTGTCCAGGCCGCCGCCAGGGCGAGGGGGGTGAAGCCGTCCACACCGTCGGTCTCCGCCGACCAGATGTCGGTGTACCCGAGACGGGCGAGCTCCTCGTACCAGCCACGGTGGTCCTCGAGGGTCACGCCGTCGAAGGGTACGGTGATCCCGTAGCGCGGGCCGGTGGGCAACGGCGAGGATCTGTCGGTCATGGCCCCAGTGATACACCCTTCCTGCACACTGGACCCATGACGGTCGATCGCACGTCCCGCCGCTCCGGGTACCAACCGCAACTGCCCCTTCCCGTGTCCGCCTGTGACCGCCCCGGCGATCCGGCACCCTCCCCGCCGGCGGACGGCTGGCGCCTCGACGAGCACACCCGCCAGGTCGGGCGGAGGGGTGTGGCCGCCGCCCGGGCCCTGCTCCAGGGCTCCCCCGCCGCCGCCCAGGACGACACGGCGCGGACCCCGAACGAAGCGACAGAGCGCGCCGCCTGACCGCCGCGAGCAGTACGGTCGGGGCATGGACACCCTGGCCGAGCGGCTCGGTGCGACCCGCGAGGCCCGGCTGCTGATCCTCAACTGCGCCGACCTCGGCTTCTGCCATGCTGCCTCGGTCGGGGTCTACGACGCCCTGCGCAACGGCATGGCCACCAGCGCCTCCCTCCTCGTCCCGGCCCCGTGGGCGCGCGAGTCGGCATCGCAGTTCCGCGGGGAGGACGTCGGGGTCCGGCTCACCCTCAACGCAGAGCACGACCTCTACCGATGGGGGCCGATCACCCAGGCCCCGTCCCTGCTCGACGGGGACGGGGGCTTCCCGCGCACGCTCAGCGACGTCTGGGACCACGCCGACCTCGACGAGGTCCGCCGCGAGTGCAGGGCCCAGATCGAGCGGGCCGTCCTCTGGGGATTCGACATCAGCCACCTCGACCCCCATCTCGACGCCCTCCTGCTGCGGCCGGAGTTCTTCGACATCTACCTCGAGCTGGCGGTCGAGTTCCGGCTGCCCCTCCGGGTCCTCGACGCCGGCGCCGAGCCCAACGTCGGCTTCCCCGTCCGCCACCTGGCCGCCGAGGCGGGGGTCCTCTTTGCCGACCGGTTCGCCACCCTTCCCGCCCGGGGCGGCCGCCAGGCCTTCCTCGATCTCGTCGCCGGACTCGAGCCCGGGGTGACCGAGGTCACCCTCCACCCCGCGGTCGACACGCCCGAGCTCCGCGCCGTGACCGACGACTGGGAGGCGCGAGTGGCCGACCATGTCCTGCTGGTCGCCGACCGGGGACTCGGCCGGTTGGTCGAGGAGGCGGGCGTGACCCTCATCGGGTACCGGCCGCTGCGCGAGGCGATGCGCGAGTCCTGAGACGTGCACCGCACCGCCACGACCAGCGCCGCCCCCCGCCCTCGCCGATCCGCGCCCCGGCCGTTGCGCCTCCGTGGGCTCCTGCTCCTCGACTCGACGGGGAACGGTCCCCTGGCCATCGAGTCGGTCCGTTTCGCCGACGACGGCATCGGGGTCGTGCGCGTCGACGGTCAGCAGCCACGTGTCCTGCCGTGGACCTCGGTGGTCGGCCACGCGGTCGAGCGCTGGGACGGCGGGTCCGGTGCCCTCATCAGCATCCAGACATCGACCGGCACCTACCGGTTCCTCCAGATCGGCGGTGACCCCGGCGAGCTCGCCGGCCGGATCGACGCCCTTGCCGTGCGGCACCAGGGTCCGACCGGGGTGTCGACGGCCACCACGATGGCCGAACGGCCGATCCCGAGCGGTCGGCGCACCGACCGGCGGGCGTGGCCACGGCTCCAGCCCTACCTGGTCGTGGCCCTGGTGGTGGTCGTCCTCGTCGCGGTCAGCATGATCCTGCTCCAGACCGCCGGGGTGGTCCACCTGCCGCTGCTCGGCGGCACCGGCCCCGGGTCGCTCGGGCGAGCCTCCCGACTCAGTCCTCGGTGACCTCGGCGATGCGCCGCCGGAGGTCACCGCCGGCGGGGGTGGCGATCAGAGCCAGCAGCGCGAGCACCACCGTCATCGATCCGGTGACCTTCATCCGCCCCTGCATGAACGCCACCCCGGGGTCCAGCTCGCCGGCCGCCATGGCCCGTGCGTCCTGCCATCCGCTGGTCAGGACAACCTCCGGATCGCGGATCCGGCCCGGGGCGCTGGCCACCAGGCGGCCACCCTCGAGCTCCCGGACGTAGGAGACGTCACCGTCCGGTCCCCCGGAGACCACGACCTGGATCCTGGCCGAGAGTTCCTCTGGACCCTCGAGGCCGGCCGCCAGCTCACCCGTCAGTTCGTACCACTCGTCGGACAGCCACTTGCTCACGGCACTCCTCGCCGGTCAGGCGGTCTGCCGCACCAGGTCGCCGATACCGGCGAAGAGGTCGTCCTCGAGGATCCCCTCGGGGGGTGCCACGGCCGTGCCGTCCGGCCCCTTCACCAGGGCCAACCGGTAGTCGTCGTGCGGGTGGATCGTGCTCATGACCTCGGGGGGGAGGCCGAACCAGAACCGCGAGTTGGGATCGACCTGGGTCTCGTGGGCGAGGAGGGCAAGGCGCCGCACGTCGGCGAAGCCGGACACGTCGACCGCCGTCGTGACGACCTCCTCGGGCATCCCCTCCCAGCGCTTGCGCCACCCCTCGTCGAAGGGCGATTCGAGACCGAGCTCCTCGAACTTCTCGTGGATCTCGCGGAACCGAGCCACCGAGAACACCGTGTAGTAGAGCTTGTCGGGCTGCCACGCCGGTCCGGCGGACGGGAACCGTGCGCCGTCACCTGCCTCCCGGAAGGCAGCGACGCCCACCTCGTGGACCCGGAGGTGGTCGGGATGGGGGTAGCCGGATTGGTCGTCGCCATAGACCACCATCACCTGGGGACGGACCCGGCGGACGATCGTGACCAGACGCTCGACCGCCTCATCCAGCGGTGCCTGGGCGAAGCACCCCGGCCGGGAGTTGGCCTCGGACCCGGCCATCCCCGAGTCGCGGTATCCGAGCATGACCACCTCGTCGTAGCCGATGATCCCGGCGGCCCGGTCCAGCTCACGCCGTCGCACGGCCGCCAGATCAGCCTGCACCTCGGGGGTGTTGAGAGCCGGGTTGAGGATCTCGCCCTCCTCGCCGCCCGTGCAGCAGACGAGCACGGCGTGCACGCCCTCTGCGTGGTAGCGGGCCACCGTGCCCGCTCCCTTCGACGATTCGTCATCGGGATGGGCGTGGACGGTCAGGAGTCGGGGCGCATCGCTCACAGCGCTCACGCTACCGGGAGCGAACGCCCTAAGCTTCATGCGAAGCACGAGGAAGGATCGTTCGCCATGGGTGTCATGAAGCGCATGTCCGGAATTCTCCAGGCCAAGACCAACAAGCTGCTGGACAAGGCGGAGGATCCCCGCGAGTCCCTGGACCTCTCGTACCAGAAGCAGCTCGAGAGCCTCACCAAGGTCCGGCGCAGCGTGGCGGACGTGACAACCGCCAAGAAGCGCATCGAGCTCCAGGCCTCCCAGATCCAGGGGCAGGCCGACAAGCTCCAGCAACAGGCCAAGGCCGCCCTGAGCCAGGGCAACGAGGACCTGGCCAGAGAGGCGCTGTCGCGCCGGGCAGCCCTGGCCGCCCAGCTGACCGACCTGCAGACCCAGCACGAGCAGGTGCTCGCTCAGGAGCAGAAGTTGGTCGCGACCGCCCAGAACCTCCAGACCCAGGTCGACGCCTTCCGCACCAAGAAGGAGACCATGAAGGCGACGTACACGGCGGCCGAGGCGCAGACCAAGATCGGGGAGGCGGTCTCCGGCATCTCCGAGTCGATGAGCGACGCCGGCATGTCGATGCAGCGGGCCCAGGACAAGATCGACAGCATGCAGGCCCGGGCGGGGGCGATGGACGAGCTGCTCGCCTCCGGCGCCCTCACCGATCTCACCCACCCGGTCGACGACATCCAGGCCCAGCTGGACCAGGTCTCCACCACCTCCACCGTCGACGCCGACCTGGCCGCACTCAAGGCCGAGATCGGGACCAGCGCTCCGGCCCAGCTCCCTGCGGCCGACGCGGAGGGGGCCGCACCGTGATCGTCCGCATCCTCGGCGAGGGGCAGTACGAGGTGGACGACGCCGAACGGGCACCGCTCGACAGGCTGGACGCCACCCTCCTCGACGCGGTCGAGGCAGGCGACGAGGCGGGGTTCGCCGACGCCTTGGCCGCGCTCGTCGCAGAGGTCACCCGGGTGGGTACCCCCCTGGCGGCCGACGCCTTCTTCCCCTCCGACCTGGTGGTGCCCTTCACAGACGCTTCCCTCGCCGAGACCCAGGCCCTGCTCGGCGAGGCCGGTAGCCCGGACGACCGGTGACGACTGCGCCATGAGCACCGCCCGCAACATCCCCAACGACCGGGGACTGACCCTCAGGATGTTCACCACGGGGCTGCTCCTGGTCCTGCTCTACGGCGTGGTCATCGGCGCCCTCATCGCCTACGGCATCTCGTACTCGGTGGTGCTCGTGCTGGCCGCCGCCATCCTGTTCGCCCAGTACTGGTTCTCGGACAAGATCGCCCTCTTCGGCATGGGCGGGCATGTGGTCACGCCCGAGCAGGCCCCCCAGCTCCACGGAGCCATCGACCGACTCTGCGCGATGGCAGACATGAAGAAGCCCCGGGTGGCCATCGCCGACACCGACGTGCCCAACGCCTTCGCAACCGGCAGGAGCCCGAACAACGCTGTCGTCTGTGCCACGTCGGGTCTCATGCGCCGGCTCGACGAAGGGGAGCTCGAGGCGGTGCTCGCCCATGAGCTCTCCCACGTCGCCCACCGGGACGTGGCGGTGATGACGATCGCCAGCTTCCTCGGCATGGCCGCCGGCATGATCACCAGGATCATGCTCTGGACCGGGCTGATGGGGGGGTTCGGGGGTGGCAACCGGGGCAACAACAACCAGGGCGGCGACAACGCCGCGATGGTCGAGCTGCTGGTGCTCGTGGTGTCGGTCGTGGTCTACGCGATCAGCTTCCTGCTGACCATGGCGCTCTCCCGCTACCGCGAACTCGCCGCCGACCGGTCGGGTGCCCTCCTCACCGGACAGCCCTCGGTGCTCGCCTCGGCCCTGGTCAAGGTCACCGGGGACATCGCCCGCATCCCGACCCGGGACCTGCGCTCGACCGAGAGCTTCAACGCCTTCTACTTCACCCCGGCTATCGCCAAGAACGGCGTGAGCCTCTCGACCATCTTCTCGACGCACCCCTCCCTGGACAAGCGCCTCGCCCAGCTGGCCGCCATCGAGGCCGAGCTCGGCCGGTCTTCGTGATCCACCCCGCAGCCAGCTCCGGTTGATGGGCCTGTTCGACACCCTGCTCGGGCGCACCAAACCGGTCCAGTCGAACCTCGACAGCCTGTTCGCCCTCCCGTCGGCCTCGATCACCCTGCAGAGCGCGGCAGGCATGGCCTGCTCGGGCCACGCGGGGGTCTGCTACAAGCCGCCCACCGGTCAGGGGTTCGCCGACATGCAGGCCGAGGTGGTCAAGCTCCTCTCGATGGACGGGGCGACCGACCTCGAGCAGGCCCAGGACAGCTTCGGCTACCACTGGCTGGTCGTCGAGGATCCGGACATCGAGGCCCTGATCACCCGCGTCCACCTGGTCAACTCGTCGCTGTCCGACGCAGGATGGGGGCCGCAACTGCTCTGCTCGGTCTTCGGGATCGCCTCCCTCCCTCCGACGGCCGACGGTGAGCCCGAGCAGACCGTCGGCCCCGGGCACGTCGTGCCCTCGACCGGCTACCTGGTCTATCTCTTCAAGCGGGGCACCTTCTACCCCTTCGTGCCGAGCGGTCACGAGAAACGGGACACCGAGCAGGAGTTCAAGCTCCGGAGCCTGGTCGCCGGCGACCTGACGGTCGAGACCGACCTCGACCGCTGGTTCCCCCTCTGGGACCTTCCCGTCGGGTGACCGCACGTCCGTGACCGGTCAGACCAGGACCCGGGCGAGAAAAGGCAGCTGAACTGGGGGTTCTCCCTCCGTTCGTCTCGTGGTCCGGGCCGGAGAGGGACAGGATATCCACAGGTTGCTGCCCGATCCGGCCCGCAGCTGCTTGTGCAACGATGCACAAGCTTCCCCTGCGGGGGCTAAGATGGCGGCACTGCACGCAGGGGCATCCGTCGGCCTGTCGGCCCGGAGCTGCACAACGCACCTCTCGGTTCGCCGAATGGCACTGCGCCCAGACCGACCTCCAGGAGCGCGACACGTAATCACCATCACCGCAGCACGGACGTCAACCCGCTAGCACACCCGGCTCGAGAAGCCAGGCCGATCCACCCTTCCCGGTGCTCGGCTGGGGCGTTGAATGCACAGATGTGGGGTCCACCCAACCAGAAGAGAGTCAGAGCGCCTCCGTCCAACGACGTGGCTCTGACCGACCGAGGAAAGGTCACCCACCATGCGTTCCGCATTTCGCAATTCTGCTGTACCCGCGCGCGCCCAGCGTTCCACCAGACCCACCCGCACCAGGGACACCGCGCCTCACCACACGACCAATGCCGTCCGTCGGCGCCGGCGTCGGCGCCTGCGCACGATCGGGGCGGCTGCCGCCTCGGTTGCAGCGGTTCCCACCCTGCTCGCAGCCCCAGGAACGGCATCGGCCGCACCGGCACCCACCGGGGTCGGCATCGTGCTCAACAGCCCGATCGTCGGGGTGGCCGCCACCCCGGACGGCCAGGGCTACTGGGAGAACGCCGCCGACGGCGGGGTCTTCGCCTTCGGTGACGCCCACTTCTACGGCTCCACGGGCGCACTCCACCTCAACAGCCCGATCGTGGGCATCGACGCCGCGCCGGGAGGCCACGGCTACTGGGAGGTGGCCGCCGACGGCGGGGTCTTCGCCTTCGGTGACGCCCACTACCGCGGTTCGACCGGAGCACTCCACCTCAACAGCCGGATCGTCGGCATGACCTCGACGCCGGACGGCAAGGGCTACTGGGAGGTGGCCGCCGACGGCGGGGTCTTCGCCTTCGGTGACGCCCACTTCTACGGCTCGGCAACCCCGCTGTCGGTCGGCAGCCCGGTCATGGGCATAGCGGCCACCCGTGACGGTCACGGCTATTGGCTGGCCGCAGCGGGTGGAGGGGTCTACGCCTTCGGGGATGCCACCTTCGCCGGGGCCACCCACCCCACGGCACCGATCGACTCGATCACCTCGGCCGGCAACGGCTACCGCACGGTGGGCACCGACGGCTCGGTGTACGCCTTCGGGCGGGCCGGCTTCTTCGGCTCGCTCGGCGAGGAGCACCTCAACCAGCCCGTCGTCGGGATGGCCGCAACCGGGAACGGGTACCTGACCGTCGCCGCGGACGGCGGTGTCTTCACCTTCGGAGGCGTCGGGTTCTACGGCTCGCTCGGGTCGAGCACCCTCCGCTCGGAGATCGTCACGACCGACGGGGACGGGGTCACCGACGCCCAACGGGCCGCGTGGGACCGGGTCAACATCTGCGAAGAGGGCGGGCGCTGGGATGTGGAGGGCGGCGAGTTCGCCGGTGGCCTCGGGTTCACCCGGGCCAACTGGGATCAGTTCAACACGTTCGGCTACCCCTCCGACGCAGCCGAGGCCACGCCGGAGGAGCAGATCCGGGTGGCGGTGGCCTTCGCCGTGCACTACTGGGGGAACCCGAACGCCGCCCCCGATCAGGACGGCTGCAGCGGCTACTGAACCAGCGCGCGTCCCCGTCCGGTCCCCTACCCGGGGGGCCGGACGGCCAGGGCGTCGATGGCCCGGGCCAACTCGAGGTCGAGCACGGTCACCCCGTCGGCATCGTGGGTCACCAGCGCGAGCGTGACCACCCGGTACCGGATGTCGATGTCCGGATGGTGGTCGGCTTCCTCGGCGAGGCGACCGACCGCCGCCACGAACTCGAGAGCCGCCGCAAAGGTCCCGCAGTCCACCGTCTTGACCAGCTTGCCGCCGACCAGCTCCCACAACGGCCGGTCGGGTGCGGCGAGGGCGGCCTCGAGCGCGGCCGGGTCGAGGGCCGTCGGGCGTGCCACTCAGCCCCCCACGCCGACCGGTGCGGTGGGGGTGAAGGTCACCGGCATGGTCTCGTAGCCGGACACGAAGTTGGCCGGCCGTTTCGGCGGCTCGGCGAGGTCCGCCAGGGCCAGGTCGGGCAGCCGGTCGAGCAGGGCTGAGAACATGACCTGCAGCTCCATCCGAGCCAGCCGGTTGCCGAGGCAGAAGTGGGAGCCGAACCCGAAGGCCACGTGGTCGTTCGGGGCCCTGGTGATGTCGAAGCACTCGGGGTCCTCGAAGACCGCCTCGTCCCGGTTGGCGGAGGGGTAGAGGAGGAGGAGCTTCTGGCCGTTGCGCACCGTCTCACCGTGCAGTTCGACGTCGCGGGTCGCGGTCCGGGCCATGTTCTTGATGGGTGTCACCCACCGGAGCATCTCCTCGATGGCGGCGGGGAGCATGGTCCGCTCGGCGGCCAGCTTGCGATACTGGTCGGGGTGGGCGAGGAGCTCGTACATGCCCCCGCTGATCACGTGGCGGGTGGTCTCGTCGCCGCCGATGAGGATGAGCAGGGACTCGTAGATGAGGGAGGACTCGTCGAGGTGGTCCCCGTCGATCTCGGCGTGGACGAGCGTGCCGATGAGGTCGTTGGTCTGGTGGTCCCGGCGGCGCTGTTCCACCACCGCGGTGATGTACACCGCATACTCGGCGGCGGCCTGCGCGGCCAGGTCCATCGCCGTCGGGTCCGGGGAGCCGAGCGCCCGCAGCATGTCGTCGGACCACCGCAACAGATCGGCGCGGTCCTGCGGCGCGACACCGAGCATGTTGCCGATCACGATCATAGGCAGCGGGGCGGCGATGTCCCGCACGAAGTCGGCTGTCCCCTGTTCGCAGACCCGGTCGATGATGGCGTCGCAGATGATCCGGATACCCTCTTCGCTCTCCCTGATGCGACGGGGGGTGAACCCCTCGCTGACCAGCCGCCGGCGACGCACGTGCTCGGGAGCATCGGTGTCGATCATCATGGGGAGGGCGTCACTGTCCGGGCGGATGCCGCCGGCGTTGGAGAAGGTGTCGGGGTCCTTGGAGATCTCGCGCACATCGGCGTAGCGGGAGATCCCCCACACTCCCCCCGCCTCGTCGAAGTACGCAGGGGCGTTCGCCCGCATCCAGGCGAACGCCGGGAAGGGGTCGCCGCCGTAGAAGGTCCCATCGGTGAGGCCGATGGTCAGATCGGCAGGGGTGGCGGGCATGGCGCTCCTCGTCGTCGGCTCGGCACCGGCTGTGGGGAGTATACGGTCCGCTCACCTGGAGCGGCGGGTGCTGAACGCGAGGGGGACGTGGCTCACCCCGGCGTGCTTGTTGGTGCGCACCCGGGTGACCGGCCCGGTCAGCGTGATGCCCTCCCACCGGTCGAGCACCTCGTCGAGGACCAGACGGATCTCGAGACGGGCCAGGTTCGCACCGAGGCAGAAGTGGGTCCGGTGGCCGAAGGTCAGGTGCGGATTGGGCGCCCGTCGGATGTCGAAGCGGAAGGGGTCGTCGAAGACCGCCTCGTCCCGGTTGGCCGACGGCCACCAGAGGGTCACCTTGTCACCCGCGGCGATCGTCGTTCCCGACAGGGTCGCGGCGCGGGTCGCGGTGCGACGGTTGTAGAGGGTGGCCGTGGTCCAGCGGAGGATCTCCTCCACCGCTCCTGCCATGAGCGACCGATCGGCTCGAAGATCCGCGAGCTGGTCCGGATGCTCCAACAAGGCCACCAGACCGAGCGCGATCGAATTGCGGGTGGTCTCGCTGCCCGCCACCACGAGGAGAGTGAAGAACATCGACAGCTCGAGATCGGTGAGCGGACGGTCCCGGCCGTCCTGCCCTTCGACCTCGGCCGTGGCCACGACCGAGAGCAGGTCCGCCTCCGGGTGCCGCTTCCGGTCGGCCAAGATCTGTGAGCCGTAGTCCGTAATGGCCGCGGCCGCGGCGGCCACCGCCTCGTTGGTCTCCCCGAGCTCGCGTCCCTCGTAGTCGAGGGTCGTGTTCGACCAGGCCATGAGGTCGTGGCGGTCCTCTGCGGGTACCCCCATCAGCGCGGCCACCGCCTGGAGCGGCAGTTCGACGGCAACGTCGACCAGGAAGTCGCACCTCCCACGCTCGCCCGCGGCCGCCACGATGCGGCCGGCGCGGTCACCCAGCTCGGCTTCCATGGCGGCGAGCGCCCTCGGGGCGACTGCGGGGGTCACCAGGTGGCGGATGCTGCGGTGGAGGGGGTCGTCCATCATGTTGAGGAGCACACCTGCGGCGAACCCGAACGGGAGGTCCTGGAGGATGGTGCCCCCACCCTCGGCGCCCGGGCAGCCCTCCGACGAGAACGTCTCGGGATCCCCTGCGACCGCGAGCACGTCGGCGTGGCGGCTCACCACCCAGAAGCCCACGCCGTCAGGCGTATGGCGAGTGGGTTCCTGCCACCAGATCGGCGCCTCCCGCCGCAATCGGGTGAACACCGCGTCGGGGAACCCGCCGGCGAAGCCGTCGAGGTCGCAGAGGTCGACGTCGGCCAGCGCCGGTTCGGGAGGCACGTCCGTCGCTGTGCCGACCGTGCCCGGCCGCTCAGGGGTGGGTCATCGACTCGGGCCGCACGGCCTGGTCGAACTGGTCACCGGTGAGGTAGCCGAGAGCCAGCACCGACTCGCGAAGCGTGGTCCCCTCCTTGTGGGCCTTCTTGGCCACCTCGGCCGCCTTGTCGTATCCGATGAGCGGGTTGAGCGCGGTGACCAGCATCAGCGAGTTCTCGAGGTGCTGTCGGATCCGGGGCTCGTTCGGGGTGATCCCGGCGATGCAGAACCGGGTGAAGGTGTCCGATGCGTCGGTCAGCAGGCGCACCGAGTGCAACACGTTGTAGATGATCACCGGTTTGCAGACGTTGAGCTCGAGGTTCCCCCGTGATCCGGCCATGGCCACCGCGGTGTCGTTCCCGAAGACCTGGATGCAGACCATGATCATGGCTTCGTTCTGGGTCGGGTTGACCTTGCCCGGCATGATCGACGATCCGGGCTCGTTCTCCGGGAGCGAGAGCTCGCCGAGACCGGCCCGCGGGCCGGACCCGAGCCAGCGCAGATCGTCGGCGATCTTGATGAGCGAGGCCGCCAGCACCCGCAGTGCCCCGCTGGTCATCACCAGCGCATCGTGCGCGGCAAGGGCGGCGAACTTGTTGGGTGCCGTGACGAACGGCAGCCCGGTCAGCTCGGCGATCGCGGCCGCCACCCGCGACCCGAACTCCGGATGGGCGTTGAGCCCGGTGCCCACCGCGGTACCGCCCGCCGCGAGCTCGTAGAGCTCGTCGAGGGTCGAGCCGATACGTCGCAGGTCTGCATCGAGCTGGGCAACGTACCCGGAGAACTCCTGGCCGAGGGTCAGCGGGACCGCGTCCATGAGGTGGGTCCGTCCGATCTTGGTGATTGCGGCCCACTCCGCCGCCTTGACCTGGAGCGCATCCCGCAGGCGCCGCACGGCCGGCAGCAACCGGTGGGTGATCTCCTCCACCCCGGCGATGTGCATCGCGGTGGGAAAGGCATCGTTGGACGACTGGGACCTGTTGACGTCGTCGTTGGGGTGGATGGGGGTCTTCGACCCCATCTCCCCGCCGGCGAGCTCGATGGCCCGGTTGGAGATGACCTCGTTGGCGTTCATGTTGCTCTGGGTGCCGCTGCCGGTCTGCCAGATGCTCAGCGGGAACTGGTCGTCGAGCTTGCCCTCTGACACCTCCCGGGACGCGGCGACGATGAGCGCCGACTTCTCCGGTGAGAGCTCGCCGAGATCGGCGTTGACCAGCGCGGACGCCTCCTTCAGGATCCCGAGCGCCCGGATCATCGAAACCGGCATCCGGTCGTCCCCGATCGAGAAGTGGTGGAGGGAACGCGCGGTCTGCGCTCCCCAGTACCGGTCCGAGGGCACCTCGACGGCACCCATGGTGTCGGTTTCGATCCGGACGCCGCTCATGCCGGGATCCTCGCCCGCAGGGCCACGCCGGACGCCCACACCGCCGCGTGCGACGGCCACGTCCTCGGCCCGGGGACCGTCCCCGGCTCCAGGCACCTCGAGGATGGCCGCGGTCTCCTGGAGGGCAGGATGGCCGAGCAGGGCGGCGAGCCCGTCGGCGCCGATGGTCCCCTGCCCGATGTTCTCGTGCCGGTCGCGATTGGCGCCGAAGGCGACCTTCGAGTCGTTGAGGTGGAGACAGCGCACGCGGCCCACTCCCACCGCTGCGTCCACCAGCCGGACCAGGCTGTCCGCCTCGCCGGTGGTCGAGAACGGGATGCCGGACGCCCAGAGATGCTGGGTGTCGAGGCAGACCCCGAGCCGCTCGTCGCCCGCTGTCGCATCGAGGACCCGGGCCAGCTCCTCGACGGTGCGACCGACGGTGTCGCCGGCACCGGCGGTGTTCTCGAGGAGGATGGGACAGCCGTCGGACCCGACGCCGGCCTCGTCGAGGGACCCGACCAGGACATCGGCGACCGCGGGGAGCACGGCGTCGAGGCCGGCCCCCCGGTGGCTGCCGAGGTGCAGGACGAGGCCCGCTGCGCCCATGGCGTCTGCCGTCGCCAGATTGGCGGTCAGAGAGGATCGGGACTTGGCCGCGAGCTGTGGGTCGGGCGACGCGAGGTTGATGAGGTAGCTCGCGTGACAGAACGTAGCGGTGACCGAGGGGTGCGCGGCCTGCGCGGTGCGGTAGGCGGCGAGGACCTCGGCGCTGTGCTGCGACGGCTTCCACATCCGCGGGCTCTGGGTGTGGACCTGGACGACGTCGGCGCCGATCGCCGCGCCGTGCTCGAGCGCGGACGCCAGGCCCTTCCCCGCCCGCACGTGCGCTCCGATCCGCATGGGCGCACCGTAGCAGCGGGCCCCCGATGGGCCGGAGCGGATCAGGGCCGGAGGGTCCGGCCGATCGTCTCCACCGCCGGGAGGTCGCAGGGCCCCGTCACGCTGACCAGGCACCCGCGTGCACCGGCCGACCGGAGCTCGGCGAGCTCGGCCGCGGCACCCTCCAGTCCGGCCGGGGCGGCGGTGACGGTGAGCCGGCCGCAGACAGACGTCCGGCTCCGCCCGCTCGTCCCGGCGACCGCCCCGATCGTGGCGACCGCCTCACGGACTCCCCCACTCCCGCCGTCCACGACCACAGCGTCGGCCCACTCGGCGGCGAGCTCGAGCACGCCGGTGCGAGCGGGTCCGGAGCCGTGGACGAAGACGACCACCGGGATGCCTCCCTGTTGGACCGGCCCCGGCCGGTTGATCGCCCCGTCGAGCGAGTAGCAGCATCCGGTGAAGGTGGGTCGTTCGTCCTCGAGCACCGATCTGCAGACTTGGAGCGCCTCGGCCAGGCGCTCGGGTCCCCACCCACCGGCGCTGCCGTCATCCAGCGAAAGGACCGCGTGCCCGTGGGAGATCACGTCGATCCCGGTCACGATCTTGGCCAGGATCGACGGCGGGCGGCGCTCGGCTCCGGCGGGCACGAGGCCCAGACGGACGCGCCCGGAACGCACCGCGAACGCACCGAGGAGCGAGTACCCCTCGTGGGCCATTCGCCCCGGGGCTCCGGGCGCCGACTCGGACACCCACACCGAATCGAATCCCGTCTCCTCGGCGGCGGACGCAACGGAGGTCGCCCAATCGAGGAAGCCGGCTCCGGTGTGGCCGTTGCCGGCGGCGGGCAGCCAGAGTCCGAGCCCGATCCCCGCGCTGCGAGACGGGTCGGCGGTCTGCACACCCGGACAGTAGCGTTTGACCACCCTGGGAGGTATTATTGTCACTAATAGTGGTCACATGGCTACTACGAGTCGGGCGATCGGCTCCGAAGGGACAGGGGACGGCCGGCGGACCGCCGGCAGGAGCGTCGGCGCATGATCCAGAGCAGGCGGCAGCCCGGGAGCTCCGGTCGCACCGCTGACGAGGGCGGCTTCTCGATGATCGCGACCATGCTGAGCCTGGTCGCGGTCCGCGTTGCTGACCGCGCTGCTCCTCGGGGCGACCTTCGGCTCCGGTTCCAATCCGTCGGGCTCTGCTGCCTCGGGCGCCGCCGGGAACCCCGGAGTCGCCATGGCGGACGCGCTCGAGGCCCAGCAGTCGCTCTCGACCGGACTCCACGCGGCGCAGGACGCGTCGGCCGGCGCCGGCGGCTTCGCTTCCGTCGACGCGGCCACATTGTCAGCTTCCGAACCGTCGGTGGCGTTCGTGTCGGGGCCGTCGGCGGGACCGACCACGGTCAGCGTCGCCACCGGTTCGAGCTCGGACGGCACGAGCAGCGTGACCCTCGCCGACCGTTCGTCGGAGGGCACCTGCTGGGTGGTCTGGAGCTCCTCGTCGTCGGCGACCTGGTATGGCGCCCAGACCGGGCAGAGCTCGTGCACCGCGCCCGCCCTCTCCGGGACCCCGAGCCCCGGTCCAGTGACCGGGTCGGCCATCGGCTGGCAAGCGGGGTCGTTCCCGGCGCCCTGAGCGTCACCGGCCCGATCGCCCCGAGCTCTCAGGCGCGGGCCCACCAACCGGCCCCGTGGGTCAACAGGCCCCGGTCCACGAGCTCGTCCCCGGCCGAGGACAGCGCCGACAACGAGAGGTCGGTGCGGATGAGGATCGTCTCGATCGTGGTCGGCGTGTCGTCGACGGCCTCGAGCACCGCACGCTGGACCCGGTCGAGCGTCGGAGACGGGTCGGACGACCGACTGCCCGGGGACCGACCGCCAGCGGCGACCGGGCTCGCCATTCCGCGGGCCGCCCGCACCAGCGAGACAGCGGCGAGGACGTCCGTCGCGTCCCGCACCGGGGCGCACCCGTCGGCGAGGAGCCCGTTGGTGCCAGCCGACGCCGGGCTGTGGACCGAGCCCGGCACCGCGCACACCGGGATCGAGCGGCGAGCCGCGGCCTCGGCCGTGTAGAGCGAGCCACCGACCCGGTGGCACTCGACGACGACCACCACGTCGGCGAGCGCCGCGATGATCCGGTTGCGGGCCGGGAAGACCCGCGGGAGTGGTGGGGTCCCGAGCGCTGCCTCGGAGAAGATGGCGCCGGCCGCAGCGACCTGGTCCCACAGGGCGACGGTTTCGGGTGGGTAGGGGCGGTCGAGACCCGTGCCGACGACAGCGACCGGCGGGGCCGAGTTGGCACCCGTCGAGAGGGCCCCCGCGTGGGCGGCGGCGTCGATCCCCCGGGCCAGACCGGAGACGACGATCACCCCCGCAGCGGCCAGATCGGCCCCGAGCTCCGAGGCGACCCGGCGGCCGTAGGGTGTGGCCGATCGCGTGCCGACCACCGCGACCGACGGGCGACCCTCGAGCCGAGTGGGTGCGCCGAGGGCGAAGAGGACCGCCGGTGCACCGGGGTCGCCGGCCAGAGCTGCCGGATACCCGGGCCGGTCGGGCAGCAACACGGCCGTCCCAGCAGCGGCATGGCTCTGGGCAACCTGCGCCGGATCGGTGGCACGAGCCGCGCGCCGGAACCGCCGGTCGGGATCGCTGGGATGGGTGCCGGCCCGCAGGGCGGACCACGCCACCGCCGGGCTCAGCCCGTCCAGCAGGCGGGCCAGGCGGACAGGGGTCATGCCGGCAAGGCCGACCAGCGACGCCGCGCAGGCCTGCTCCTCGGTGAGGGACGTCCTCATGCTGCGCCGGCACCGAGCAGCTCTCGGCCGCTCCGCAGGACGAGGGCCTCGTGCAGGTGGTGCTCGTCGACGGTCTCGGCTCCACCGTCGAGGTCCGCCACCGTCCGGGCCAGGCGGCGGACCCGGTGGAGACCACGCGCACTCAGCCTCCCCGACCGCAGGTGGCGCTCCAGGAGCCGCGCGGCACCGACGCTCAGCGGGGCCAGCTCGTCGAGCGCCGATGCCCGCAGGTCGGCGTTGACCCGCACCCCCCGAGCAGCCGCCAGCGCTCGGGCCGCTGCCACCCGTACGGCGACCACTGCGCTCCCCTCGCCGCTGGACGCCCCGACCAGCTCGTCCGCCTGCGGTGGGTCCACCCGGAGGGAGACGTCGAACCGGTCGAGCAGGGGACCCGACAACCGCCTCGCGTAGCGGGCTCGTGCGGTGGGTGAGCACCGGCAGGACCCCGGCGTTCCGCCTTCGCCGCACGGGCACGGGTTCATGGCGGCGACGAGCTGGAACCGCGCCGGGAAGACGGTCGTACCGCGGGCCCGGCTCACCTGCACCTGACCGTCCTCGAGGGGTTGGCGGAGCGCGTCGAGGACCGCCGAGGGGAACTCTCCGAGCTCGTCGAGGAAGAGCGCGCCGCCGTGCGCGAGGCTGATCTCGCCGGGGCGCATGCCCGTCGCACCCCCGCCGATCATGGCGACCGGCGACACGCCGTGATGGGGCGAGCGGAACGGCGGGCGGACGAGGAGTCCCCCCGGTGGGAGGGGTCGACCGGCGACCGAGTGGATGCGACTGGCGGCGAGGGCGGTCGACTGGTCGAGATCGGGCAACAGGCCCGCCAACCGGTTCGCCAGCATGGACTTGCCGGATCCGGGTGGACCGACCATGAGCAGATGGTGGCCGCCGGCCGCGGCGACCTCGAGGGCGCGTCGTGCGACGCGCTGGCCACGGACGTCAGCCAGGTCGTCTGCCCCAGGGCACGCGTCGGGAGTTGCGTCGGGCAGACGGGCGGGTTCGGTTGCCGGCCGGTCCGGCCAGGGCCCGCGCGACCGCAGTCGGGCCACGAGCGCGGCAAGGGTGGCCGCGGTGGCGTAGCGCGCGCCAGGGATGACCGACACCTCGGGTGCGCTGTCCTCGGGGACCACGATGCGCAGGTCCCGGAGCGCCTCGGCCAGGACCATGGTGCCGGGCACCCCCCGCAGCGAGCCGTCGAGCCCGAGCTCGCCCACGAACCCGCAGCCGGTGACCGCGTCCGCCCGGAGCACTCCCGACGCCACCAGGACACCGAGCGCGACCGGCAGGTCGAGCCCGGCACCGCCCTTGCGGATGCCGGACGGGGCGAGGTTCACGGTGACCCGCCGCCGGGGCCAGGACAGCCCGCTCGAGAGGAGCGCCGCCCGTACCCGGTCGCGCGACTCCCGCACGGCGGCATCGGGGAGGCCGACCACGGTGAAGCCGGGGAGACCGTTGGAGACGTGGACTTCGACGGAGACCAGGCGGGCGTCGACCCCGAGGAGGACGGCGGAGGGAATGGCGGCGATCACGGAGCCTCCGTGCGGCACGGGTCGGGACTGGGGAGGGCGGATCGTGATGCCACGGCGCCCACAGCCCTCGAGGCACCGAGCGGGACCCTATGCGCCGGGTGTCACGTCACCGGGAGTCGGGCCGGGAACCGCCTGCACCGTGCCGTGCGGCCCGGGCCGGGACCGCCCTCGGCTCAGCGACCTTCGAAGCGCGCCGCGCGCTTCTCCGCGAAGGCGCGCAGCGCCTCCTTGGTGTCGTGGGTCGTGAAGTTGAGGGCCTGGGACCGCGCCTCCTCCTCGAGCGCCTCCTCCATCGAAAGCCCCGAGAACGCGTTGAGCATGGACTTGGTGAGGGAGAGTGCGAGGGTCGGGCCCTCGGCCAGCCGCCGGGCCCAGTCGTCGACGAACGCGTCGAGCTGTTCGTCGGGGACGACCCGGTTGACGAGGCCGAGCTCCGCCGCCTCCCGGGAGTCGAGAATGTCCGCGAAGAAGGCCAGCTCCTTCGCGCGGTGCAGGCCGATGAGCCGGGGCAGCAGCCACGAGGCGCCGAAGTCGATCGAAAGGCCGCGCTTGGCGAAGATCTGTGAGAACCGGGCCGACTCCGACGCGACCACCAGGTCGCAGCCGAGTGCCATGCTCAGGCCGGCGCCCGCCGCGATGCCGTCGACCTTGGCGATGGTCGGCTTGGGGAGCCGATGCAGCCGGAGGGCCACCTCACCGAGGGCCCGCATCTGGAGGAGGGAATGATCGCCGGGCCGGCCGGCCACGTCGGTGGGGTCGGAGAGGTCGGCACCCGAGCAGAAGGCACCGCCCGCGCCGGTGAGGACGAGCACCCGGTCGTGGCGGTCGGCAGCCACCTCCTCGAAGGTGGCCAGCAACTCGCGCCACATGGTGCCCGTCGCCGCGTTCTTGCGCTCCGGGCGGTTCATGGTCACCGTGACCACGCCCTCCCGGCGCTCCACGATGAGGGTCTCGAGGGTGCTGGGCATCGGTGCAGCCTACGAGACCGGGCGCCCCCTGATCGGAAGCCTCAGAAGGCGTCCTCGATGACCTCGACATCGCCGGCGGTGACCGAGACGACGTCGAAGCGGACCTCGACACGTGCCCGTCCGGACGCCGGGGTCAGCTCGGAGAGCCAGCGGGCGGCGAGGCGTCGGATGCGGCGCTGTTTGGCGGTGCGAACCGCCTCGGCACCGCTCCCGAACCGATCGCTCGTGCGCGCCTTGACCTCGCAGAACACGACGGTGCGGTCGTGGCGTGCGATGAGGTCGACCTCTCCCTCCCGCCGGCGCCAGTTGCGGTCGAGGATCTCGTAGCCGCGGTCCTCGTACCAGGCCGCGGCCAGATCCTCCCCGGCAACGCCCAGGAGCCGGCGGCGGTCGGGCCCGGGATCCGGACCCGACGCGCCCGTGCTCACAGCTCCTTGTCGGGCAGGCGCTCGATGTTGACGTCCCGGAAGGTGAGGATCCGCACCGAGGGGACGAAGCGAGCCGGCCGGTACATGTCCCAGACCCAGGCGTCCTGGAGGACGACTTCCACACACGCCGGCGAGGTGTCCGAGCGCACTGTCACGTCCACCGTGTTGGCCAGGTAGAAGCGGCGCTCGGTCTCCACCACGTACGAGAAGAGCGGGACGACGGCACGGTACTCGTGCACCAGCGCCAGCTCGATCTCGGACTCGTAGCGCTCGAGGTCCTCTTCGCTCATCGCACCGGTGACAGCATCGGCACAGCCCACCGCCGGGCACCCTGCCCCGGCGACCCGCCCGACCGCTCAGGACCGCGCAGTCCGCCGCTCCTTGATCTTGGCCGCCTTGCCGTGGCGGTCGCGCAGGTAGTACAGCTTCGCCCGTCGGACGTCTCCGAGGAAGACCACCTCGGTGTGGTCGATCACCGGGGAGTGCACCGGGAAGGTGCGTTCGACACCGACGCCGAAGCTGACCTTGCGGACGGTGAACGTCTCGCGGACCCCGGTGCCCTGACGCCGGACGACCGTGCCCTGGAAGACCTGGACGCGCTCACGGGTCCCTTCGACCACCCGGACGTGCACCTTGACCGTGTCCCCGGGGCGGAACTCGGGGATGTCGTCGCGCAGGCTGTCGCGGTCGATGATGTCGGTCGGGTTCATGGGACGCGTCTCTCCAGCGGTCGTTCGGTCGCTCCCCCGACGGCAGCCCGGTCACCAGGCACCTGTGCGGTCCCTGTGCCACGGGCCGTCACCGTGGATGCCGGCTGGTCCGGCGCCGACGAGGCTCACTCATCGTAGCCGTGTTCGCGCAATCGACGCACCTCGCCGTGCTCGGCCAGCAGCCGAACCTCCTCCCGGGTCAGCCCACCTCGCAGCTCGACGAGGTCGGGACGACTGTCGAGGGTTCTGACCAGGGACTGCACCCGCCGCCACGCCTCCACGCGGCCGTGGTCCCCCGAGCGGAGGACCTCGGGCACCTCCCACCCCCGGAAGTCGGCCGGGCGGGTGTACTGGGGGTACTCGAGCAACCCGTCGACGAAGCTCTCGTCGTCCGCCGAGCGGTCGTTCCCGAGGACCCCGGGGAGCAGTCGGGCCACCGCCTCCACGACGACCAGGGCCGCCAGCTCGCCGCCGGCGAGGACGTAGTCGCCGGTCGAGAGCTCACCGTCGACCAGATGGTCGGCCACCCGCTGGTCGACGCCTTCGTAGCGGCCGCAGAGGAGTGAGAAGCCGCCCGGACCCGCGGCGAGCTCATGGGCCACCGACTGGTCGAACCGTCGTCCGGAGGGCGTGAGCAGGAACAGGGGGCGGGGCAGTCCCCCTTCCGAGGCGCTGACCGCTTCGACGGCCTCGAAGACCGGCTTCGGGGAGAGCACCATGCCGGCGCCCCCACCGAACGGGGCATCGTCGACCGAACGGTGCACGTCCGAGGCGGCGTCGCGCACGTCGTGGGCGCAGAGCTCGAGCAGCCCACAGGAGCGGGCCCGCCCGAGGATGGACGCGCTCCAATATTGCTCGAGCACCTCGGGGAAGAGCGAGAAACAGTGGATGCGGTACGGAACCTCGCCGGGGTCAGGGCTCGACCGCTCCGTGGTGCCTGTGGGCGGGCCGCTCACGGAAGGTCGAGCAGGCCGTCGGGGATCTCCACTGTGATCCGTACCCCGGGTTCCGAACTGGTCACGAACCCGAGCGGGATCAGACCTCCTCCCGACAGGACCAGGAGGTCGCTCGCCGGGTTGGCTTCGACCGCGTCGACGGTGCCGAGCACGCGTCCGGCGGTGTCCTCCACCGTCGATCCGATCAACTCGTGGACCCAGAGTGCGTCGGGATCCTCGAGCGGCGCGGCGAACAGGTCGGTTCCCCGCAACGCCTCCGCCACATCGATGCCGTGCACGGATGCGAAGCTCACGATGTGCCGGCCGCGGTGGGGGGTCGACCGCTCGACCTGAAGCTCCCGGCCATCCGCACAGATGAGCACCGCGCCGGGCGCCACCCGTTCGTTCCGGTTGGTGGTCAGCGAGACCACAACTTCACCGCGCAGGCCGTGGGGCTTGACGATCCGTCCGACACTCAGAAGGGAGCCAGGCTCGGAGCCGGAACCCCCATCCGCCGGTTCCCCCGAGACACCCTCACCGGCAACGGAACCGGTGTCGGGCACCGATCGCCGCGTCAGTCGTCGACGATGTCGACGCTGGTCTGGACCCCGTCGCGCGCCCCGGCAGCCGCGACCACCGTGCGGATGGCCTGGGCCACCCGGCCCCGCCGGCCGATGACGCGGCCCATGTCCTCCGGGGCCACGTGGATGCGGAACCGCACTGAGTCGCCGCGCTCATCGGTGTTGATCACGACCGCGTCGACGTCGGAGGCGATCGAATGCACGAGGTAGGTCACGACGGCAAGCGGGGTCCCACCCGAGACGCGGTTGCCGGCATCGTCGTCGTCCTCGTCGATGTCATCGATCGTGTTGACATCGCCGGCCGCGTCCACGGCCAGTTCGTCGGTCACCGGGCCGCCTTGACCGAGGCGAACGCGTCGAGGGCACCCGACTGCTTGAGCAGCTTCTCGACCCGCTCTGTCGGCTGGGCGCCCTGGGCGAGCCACCTGACGGCCTTGTCGTTGTCGATCTCGACCACCGCGTCGGGCTCGGCGCGCGACTTGCCGCGGGGGGCGTAGGTGCCCACGATCTCGATGAACCGCCCGTTGCGCGGCGAGCGGCTGTCCGCCGCCACCAGCCGGTAGGTCGGCTGCTTCTTCTTCCCGATCCGCACGAGGCGGAGCTTTACTGCCACGATCAACTCCTCTGTTGCAGGGTATCCACGAGGTCGGTCCCCCACGCGGGGCCGGGCCTCCGGGGGGTGCCCGACCGTTCCGGCCGATCCACCCGGGGCGGCCCACAGTCTCCCACCAACGCGGGGGCCCGCGTGCACGCGGCCCCGAGGCCGCATCCTGGGTACCCGGGCCGGCCGCACCACCGGGACGGGGCGGCGGCGGTCATCGGGCCTTCGGGGTGACCCGGCCGCCCCCCTTGCCCTTCTTGCCGCCCTTGCCCTTGGACTTCCCGGCCCCCCGTTGGGCACCGGGCGGCGACCCCGCCCCGGCGGCCCCCATCCCTGCCAGCGCGCCCAGATCACCCTCCGGGCCCGGGCCGGCAAGCTCGGCCATCGCCTGGGGGGAGAGGCGTGGGGAACGGCCGAGCAGCGAGCCGATCCCTCCCATCGCCCCTCCCACGCCACCCTTTCCGATCCCCTTCATCATCTTCTGCATCTCCTTGAACTGCTTGAGGAGCGCGTTGACGTCTGAGGTGGCCGTGCCGCTGCCGTCGGCGATCCGGAGCCGGCGGCCGCCGTCGATGATCGAGGGATCGGTCCGCTCTGCCGGAGTCATCGACTGGATGATGGCCTCGATCTGCCCGATCTGGCGGTCGTCGACAGCCGAGGAGGCCTGCTTCACGTCCTTCGGCACACCGGGCAGCAGCGAGAGCATCCCCGAGATCGAGCCCATCTTCTTGACCTGCTGCAGCTGCTCGAGGAAGTCCTCGAGGGTGAACCGCCCTTCCATGATGGCGGCCGCCCCCTTGGTGGCGACGTCCTGGTCCATAGTCCGCTCGGCCTGCTCGATGAGACTGAGCACGTCCCCCATGCCGAGGATGCGGTCGGCCATGCGGTCGGGGTGGAACTGGTCGAAATCGTCGAGCCGCTCGCCGGTCGAGGCAAAGGCGATCGGCCGCCCGACCACCTCCCGTACGGAGAGGGCAGCCCCGCCGCGGGCGTCTCCGTCCAACTTGGTCAGGATGATCCCGTCCAGGGTCAGCGTCTGGTGGAACGCCTGCGCCGTCGAGACCGCGTCCTGACCGGTCATCGCGTCGATGACCAGGAACGTGTAGTCGGGGGTCACTGCGCCCGAGATGTCCCGGATCTCCTCCATCAGGTCCTGGTCGATGGAGAGCCGTCCGGCCGTGTCGACGATGAGGACGTCGCGCCCGAGGCGCTTGGCCTCTTCGAGGCCGGCGGCGGCCACGGCGACCGGATCGGAGGCCTCGCTGAAGACGGTCACGCCGGCCTGGCCGCCGAGCACGCGGAGCTGCTCGACCGCGGCCGGGCGCTGGAGGTCGGCACCGACC
The DNA here is from genome assembly GCA_963701325.1 of uncultured Acidimicrobiaceae bacterium. Classification (GTDB taxonomy): domain Bacteria; phylum Actinomycetota; class Acidimicrobiia; order Acidimicrobiales; family RAAP-2; genus Bog-756. Next base: position 3,766,085 of record OY969604.1, on the reverse strand, counting down.
AGCAGCGGGTTGCGCCCCCGCTGCTTGAACCAGCGGGCCAGCTTGGCAGAAGCGGTGGTCTTGCCCGAGCCCTGGAGGCCGGCCAGGAGCACGACCGTCGGCGGCCGGCTCGCATACGTGATCTTGAGGGTCTCGCCGCCGAGGATGGCAACGAGCTCCTCGTTGACGATCTTGATGACCTGCTGTCCGGGACTCAGGTGCTGCGCGAGCTCGAGGCCCACGCACCGCGCCCGCACGGCATCGGTGAAGTGGCGGACCACCCCGATCTCGACGTCCGCCTCGAGCAGTGCGGTGCGGATCTCACGGAGGACGTCGTCGACATCGGCCTCGGTGAGCCGCCCACGCCCGCGCAGCCGTCCGAGAATCCCTTCGAATCGGTCGGTCAGGCTCTCGAACATGGGGTGCTCAGGCTACAGGACGGCCGACCGGGCGACGGAGCGCACCGGACGGACGCGAGCCGGCTCAGAAGAGCGCGTCGACGAACGCTTGTGGATCGAATTCGACCAGGTCGTCGGCTCCTTCGCCGAGGCCGACCAGCTTCACCGGCAGGCCGAGCTCGCGCTGGATGGCGACCACGATCCCTCCCTTGGCCGTACCGTCGAGCTTGGTGAGCACCACCCCCGAGACCTCGACCGCCTCGAGGAAGACCTTGGCCTGGGCCAACCCGTTCTGACCGGTGGTCGCGTCGAGGACCAGCAGGACCTCGACGACCCGTCCCGGTGGCCGGTCGGCGACCCGGCGGATCTTCTTGAGCTCCTCGATGAGGTTGACCTTGTTGTGGAGGCGACCGGCGGTATCGGCGAGCACGACCGTGTGCCCCTTGGAGGCGGCGCGCCGCACCGCGTCGAACACCACCGAGCTCGGGTCGCCGCCCTCCGAGCCGCGCACGATGTCGGCATCGGCCCGCTCGGCCCACTGGGCGAGCTGCTCCCCGGCCGCGGCGCGGAATGTGTCCGCAGCGGCGAGCAGCACCCGGGTGCCCGATCCGGCCATCCGGTGTGCCACCTTCCCCACCGTGGTGGTCTTGCCGACGCCGTTGACCCCGACGAAGAGCCAGACCTCGACCGGTCTCGCCTCGCCGTCCTCGCTCTCGACCGCGGCACTCGACCGATCGGTGCCGGGGAAGGCGAGCCCCGCGTCCGTGGCGGACACCATCGCCACCAGATCCGCCTTGAGCGCGTCGACCAGTGCGTCGGGTCCGTCGATCCCGCCGTCTTTGACCCGGGCGCGCAGATCCTCGATGAGTGCGTCGGTCGACCGCACTCCGACATCGGCGCGGATGAGCGCCTCTTCGAGGTCGTCCCACGTGGACGCGTCGATACGGCCCTTCGAGCGCACCGCCCCGAGGTACCCCGAGAGCAGATCGCGGGCCTTGCCCAGCCGTCCGCGGTAGGTGGCCGGCTCCGGTGGGGGCTCGGCGGGCGCAACGGGCGTGACCACGACCGACGCTGCCGGCTGAGGAGGCGCGGACCGCACGTCGGCTTCGACCGTGGCCTGCCGTGCCGGCGCGGCGGCGGGAGGCGCCTCATCGGTGAGGACCGGCTGCTCGGCGCCCCGTCGGCGGAGCCGCAGGCCGACAGCGACCCCTCCTCCGACGACGAGGACCGGAATCGCCACGGCGAGCCCGACCACCACGTCGGACACCGCGGTCATCATCGACGGGTCGGTCACGGCCGGCCGGTCGGCCCGGGGTCGCCACTGCCGACCGGGGACGGCACGGGCACAGTGGTCATCGCCGGCACCGACCGGTCACGCGGCACCTTCTGGCTCACCACCTTCGACGAGCCGCCCGGGGCCATGGTCACCCCGTAGAGGGCATCCGCGGCCTCCATGGTCCGCTTCTGGTGGCTCACGATGATCAGCTGGGCTTCCTCCCGGAACTCGTTGACCAGGGCCAGGAAGCGCATGAGATTGACGTCGTCGAGCGCCGCCTCGACCTCGTCCATGAGGTAGAAGGGCGAGGGGCGGCTCCGGAACACCGCGAACAGGTAGGCCATCGCCACGAGGGACCGCTCGCCGCCCGAGAGCAGGGACAACCGGCGCACGTTGCGGCCGGCGGGTCGGACCTCGACCTCGACCCCGGTGTCGAGCAGGTTCCCCGGGTCGGTGAGCGAGAGGCGCCCGGTGCCGCCGGGGAACAGCGAGGTGATGAGGTTCGAGAAGTGCTCGTTGACGTCGGCGAAGGCCGAGTCGAAGACGCGCATGATCTCGCCGTCCAGGGTCCGGACCACCTGGTGCAACTCGCGCCGGGCCGCCCGGACATCCTCCACCTGCGACTCGAGGAAACGGTGTCGTTCCCCGAGCTCGGAAAGCTCTTCGAGGGCCAGCGGATTGACCGGACCGAGCGCGGCGAGCTCGCCCTCGAGCTGGACCACCCGGGCCGCTGGATCGACGCCGTCGGCCAGCTCGGGGCGCGGCGCGGCGACCGCCTCCTCGGGACCGCAGCCGAGCTCGCGACGCAGGGTCTCGACCACCGATTCCCGGCGGATGGTGACCTCCACCAGGGCGAGCTCGGTCTGCTGCAGGCGACTGCGGACCGCGGCGAGGTCGTGTTCACCGGCCGAGCGTCGGCGTCGGAGCTCCTCGAGGCGGGCACCACCGGCCCGGACCGCCTCGAGCTGACGGCGGTGACGGTCGCGGAGATCCGAGAGCAGCGCGTCGAGCTCGACCTGCGCCTCGACGACCACGCCCAACAGGCGTCCGACCGCGGTGGCGTCCGACTCCAACCGGGTCCGGCGCTCGGCTGCCAGGCGTCGCTCGTCGGCGTGACCGGTGAGCCGCCGCTCGACCTCGCGCAGCCGTTCTTCGAGGACCCGCCGCCGCTCGGCCAGCCCGGCGGAGCGGACCTCCCATTCGCCGAGCCGGGAGGCGGCTTCCGCGATGCGCTCGTCGATCCGCTCACGCTCGGCGGTGGCCGACGCCATGCGCTCGGCGGCGACAGAACGCTCGCGCTCGAGCGCGGGCAGTTCGGACACCAGCTCGGCCACCCGGGCCGCGTCCCGTTCGATGCGTCCGTCCAGCTCGGCGCGGGTGCGTCGGAGCTCCTCGAGCTCTCCCGCCAGGAGGTCGCGATCAGCCGAGACCCGCAGCCGCCCGGCCCGCGCCGCCTGATGGGCGATCTCGTTGCGGTCGTCCGCCCGAATCGACTCGGTGGCAGCCTCCCGGGTGGCATCGACCTCGCTGCGTGCGTGCCCGCGCTCCTCGGCGGCACGCGCGGACTCCTCCCGGCCCAGGTCGGCGCGCGCCCTGGCCTCGTCGACCACGGCGGCGGTCACCACCCCGCCACTCGCCCGGACCCGCCAGCCTGCGGACGAAAACCGGTCGCCGTCGCGGGTCACCACCACGAGATCGGGGCGGGAGAGGGCCAGATCGATGGCTTCGGACCATCCGGTGCGGGCACAGCACGACCCGGCCAGCAGCGTGTCGAGCACGGCGTCCAGACCCGGGTAGGTCCGGCCTCCGGTCCGCGGACGGACATGGGGACGGAGCGACTCGGTCCCGGCAGGCTGCTCGGCATCGGCGAGCCCGACCCGGCTGGCGGCGACCGATTCGGTGAGCGCCAGCACCGCGCCGGTGGCGCCGCCCTGCCGGAGGCGAGACAGGGCCGCCCGGGCCGACTCGCTGCCCGACACGACCACCGCCGCGAGCGAGCCACCGACCGCGGCCTCGAAGGCCTCTTCCCAATCGGGGTCCACCTCGACCAGGTCGAGGAGGGTTCCGACCACCCCGTCGACACCGGCCAACAGCTCGGCGCCGGCCGCTCCCCGTGCCTCGTCGAACGCCCGCTCGAGCGCGTCGGCTCGTGCCAGGGACCGGGCCTGCTCCTGCTCGGCCTGACGCAGCGCCTCCTCGGCCACCTCCAACCGGTGGACGGCAGTCCGATGGGCCGACTCGGTCTCGGCCACCGCTGCCTGGAGCCGGTGGCGGGCCTGCTCCGTCTCGGCGAGCCGCTCCCCGAGTTCGTACTCCTCGCCCTCGAGCAACGACGAGCGCCGTTCGGCCGCGGACAGGCGCCCGTCGAGCTGGTCGAGGGTGCGCCGGTCCCGCTCGAGGGCGTGCTCGAGCGAGGCGAGCTGGCCGCGGGCCACGGTGACCGCCTCCTCGGCGCGTCGGCGCTCGCTGCCGTCCCCCCAGGCGGCCAGGTGGGACTCGAGCTCGGCGGCCACCGCTGTGGCGCCGGCGTCGAGGACATCGTGTTCCGGCGCGAGCGCCTCTGCCTCCCGCTCGGTGGCCGCGAGCTCCTCGACCAGATGGGCCCCCTCCGCCTCGAGGGTGGAGACCACGTCGGCGTCGGCCGCCGCGTCGAGCGCGCGGGCGAGCGAGCGCTGCCGCTCCCGGATCACGCCGGCCAACCCGCGGGCGCGCTCGACCATCCCCTCTGCCCGTCCGAGGGAGGCCGCGAGGTCGGACTCGCGCTCGGCAGAGAGTTCGCCGGCGGTCCGCGCCGAGTCCGCGTCGAGCTCCCCCAACGCGGCATCCAACCTGGCCTCGTCCGCCCGTTGCTGTTCGCGGAGCCGGGTCCCCTCGGTGTGCCGGCGGTCGAGTGCGGAGAGCTCGGCGCCGGCCACGTACAGGCGCACCGCCCGCAATTCGTCAGCCAGCCCGGTGTACGAGCGGGCTGCCGCGGCTTGGCGTTCGAGGGGGCGGATCTGCCGCTTGACCTCTCTGACCAGGTCGAACAATCGTTCGAGGTGCTCCTCGGTGACCCCCAGACGCCGCTCGGCCCGCTCGCGCCGCCGGCGGTGCTTGAGGACACCCGCCGCCTCCTCGATGACCGACCGGCGGTCCTCGGGTCGCGCCTCGAGGACCGCGTCGAGGTGGCCCTGGCTCACGATCACGTGCTGCTGGCGGCCGACCCCGGTGTCGGACAGCAGCTCTTGGATGTCGAGCAGGCGACAGGGGGCGCCGTTGATCGAGTACTCGCTGTCCCCCGAGCGGAAGAGCGTCCGGGTGATCGTGACCTCGGCCATGTCCGCCGGGAGCTTGCCAGCGGTGTTGTCGATGGTGAGCGAGACCTCCGCCCGGCCGAGAGCCGGCCTGGTGGCCGTGCCCATGAAGATGACGTCCTCCATCTTGGCCGATCGCACGGTGCGGGGTCCCTGGGCGCCGAGCACCCAGGCCACCGTGTCGACCACGTTCGACTTGCCGCTGCCGTTCGGGCCGACCACGACGGTCACGCCGGGCTCGAACTCGAGGATCGCCGGGTCGGCGAAGGACTTGAATCCTTTGAGGGAGAGGGACTTCAGGAACACCGGGCGCTCACCCTACCGGCACGCGTCGCGCGAACGCGGGGGTCCTGCTCAGACCTGGCAATGCTCGCAGAAGAACGTCGACCGTCCGCCGGACTTCACGCGGACGATGGTCGAGCGGCAGCGTCGGCAGGCCTGGCCCTCGCGGTCGTATGCCTGGTGCTGGTCCTGGTAGTCGCCCACCTCCCCGAAGAGATCGAGGTACTGCTCGTCGGCGAGCGAGGAGCCGCGGCGCTTGACCGCCTCGGCCAGGGTCTCGACCATCGACCGGTAGAGGCGGCGGACCTCCTGGGACGAGAGCGAGTTCGAGAGCCGGTCGTAACGGAGGCCGGCGGCGAAGAGGATCTCGTCGGCGTACATGTTGCCGATCCCCGCCACGAACTCCTGATCCATGAGCAGGGCCTTGAGCCCGGACCTGTGCGACGAGAGGAGCACCCAGAACTTCTCCCAGCTCATCACGTCCTCCAGCGGGTCGAACCCGAGATGTGCGAGCTCCGGCAGGGCCCGCGCGCCATCTGCAGGCGCGGTCGACACGAAGAGCTCGCCGAAGGTGCGCGGATCGACGAAGCGCAGCTGGCCGCCCTGGGTGAACGTGAAGACGGCGTGGGTGTGCGGGGCCTTGGGCTCCTTCGCGCTCTTGACGCGCTGCAGCTGGCCGCTCATCCCGAGGTGGACCACCAGGGTGGCCCCGTCGTCGAGCCCGAGCAGGAGGTACTTGCCGGCGCGGTCGATGGACCGGAAGGTACGGCCCTCGAGCTGGGCCCGGAACTGCTTGGCACTCGGATGGCGACGGACCGTGCGCCCGTTGCGCACCTCGACCGACTTGATCTTCCGGCCGACGACCTCGCCCTGCAGGTCACGCCGGATGGTCTCAACCTCGGGAAGCTCAGGCATCCCCCCCGCCTCTCTCGACCTCCAGCGATCCGCAGGCCACCTGCGCGGCCACCTGCTCGGCGTCCTTCTTCGACCGCCCCTCCCCCATGCCGAGGCGCTGGCCAGCAACGTACACCGTGGCCAGGTACCTGCGGGAATGGTCGGGTCCGAATCCCCGCACGTCGTAGTAGGGCACCCCCCGGCCCTGGCGGACGGACTCCTCCTGGAGCCGGCTCTTGTGATCGGACTCGCCGGGCTCCCCCACCGCGACCGTGATCCGGTCACTGAGCAGGGAGATGACCAGGTCGCGGGCCTCTCCGAGCCCGCCGTCGAGGTAGACGGCCCCGATCACCGCCTCGGTGGCGTCGGCCAGGATCGACTCCTTGGCCCGACCGCCGGACTGGTCCTCACCCCGGCCCAGGCGGAGCGACCCTGGCAGTCCGAGGCCGAGAGCCACCTCGGCCAGCACCCGGGTGTTGACCACCGAGGCACGCACCTTGGAGAGGACCCCGTCGGAGAGCTCGGGGTGGGTCCGGTAGGTGTGCTCGGCCACCACCAGTCCGAGCACGGCGTCTCCGAGGAACTCGAGTCGCTCGTTGGACGTGCGCCCACCGTGCTCGGCGCACCACGAACGGTGACAGAGCGCCTGGCGCAGCAGCTCGGGGTCGGCGAAGACATGGCCGATCCGCTCGGCGAGCTGCTCGTCTGCGGCCGCGGCCGTGGCCTCGTCGTCTGATGCGGGCGCCATCGGGCGCCTCAGGCCCCCCCGAGTTTGGTGTGGACGTAGTCGACGGCGTCGCGGACGGTCCGGAGCTCTTCGAGGTCCTCGTCCTCGATGCGAAAGCCCACCGACCGCTCGCCGAGCTCCTCCTCCAGGCCTTCGACCAGCTCGATGAGAGCGAGCGAGTCCGCGCCGAGGTCTTCGGCGAAGGAGGCGGACTCGGCGATGGACGAGGGATCGATCTCCAGGATGTCGGCCAGCAGGTCGCGGATGAGGTCGAGGACCTGTTGGCGGTCGAGCGGACCCTGTTCGACGTGGGTCTCTGCGGGCACGGTGTCTCCTGTGTGGCGGTCGGGCAGGGTCCGAATTGGGCCGCTGGCGGCCACGATGATACCCGAGGCCGGCGTTCATGCAGGTCACCGGAGCGCCGGGCGGGGCCTACCGGAGGGATCGGCCCTCAGAGGGAGTTGACCAGGGAGCGGGCGGCCATCGCCAGATAGTCGACGAGCTCCTCGCGGTCCGCGGGGGACAGGTCGAGGGAATCGACGGCGGCGGTCATGTGGCCCATCCACCGCTCGGCCTCGGTGGTGCCGATGACGAACCGGGCGTGACGCATGCGCAGGCGGGGATGGCCACGTTGCTCTTCGTAGGTGGTGGGTCCACCCCAGTACTGCATGAGGAACAGGGCGAGATGCGCCTTCGACTCGGTGAGATCCTCGGGGTACATGGGGCGGAGCACGGGGTCGGTGGCCACGCCGCCGTAGAACGCCTCGACCAGGGCGACGAAGAACGGCTCGCCGCCCCAGCGCTCGAAGGGCGTCCCGTCGGTCTTCCGGGTCACTCGCACGCCTCGACTGTAGGCCGGGGTCGGTTAGCCTCGAACCGGCCGACACCGGCCCGGAGCGGCCATCAAGGAGGGTCCCGCCATGTTCGAGTGGTCAGAGGAGCACCGGATGGTGCGCGACGCGATCCGCCGGTTCATCGAGGCCGAGGTCGTCCCCAACATCGACGCCCTCGAACACGGCGACATGCCCCCATACGACATCATCCGCAAGCTCTACACGACATTCGGGATGGACCAGATCGCCCGCGACCGCTTCAAGGCCCAGCTCGAGCGCAAGGCGGCCGGTACGAGCGCCCCCAAGGCGGCACGTGCCGAGCGGACCGGCGACGGGGGGGCGGCGGCGATGACCCTGATCCCGATCATCGAGCTCTGCCACCACTGCCCGGGGATCGTGACCGCGATGGGCGTGAGCGTGGGGCTGGCCGCCGGCACGATCATGAAGCAGGGAACCCCAGCACAGATGGAGCGCTGGGGACTCGACCTGCTCACCGCCGAGAAGATCGGGTCCTGGGCGATCACCGAGCCCAACTCCGGGTCGGATGCCCTCGGCGGCATGACCACCTCCGCCCGGCGTGACGGAGACGAATACGTCCTCAACGGCAACAAGACCTACATCACCAACGGCCCCTACGCCGACACCATCGTCCTCTACGCCAAGCTCGACGACGGCTCGGACACCCCGATCCGCGATCGCAGGGTGCTCACGTTCATCCTGGAGAAGGGCATGACCGGCCTCGAGCAGTCGAAGCCCTTCTCCAAGATGGGCCTCCATTCGTCCCCCACCGGCGAGCTCTTCCTGACCGACGTCCGGGTCGGCAGGGAGCACCTGCTCGGCGAGACCGAGGACGAAGGGAAGGACTCCGGTCGCGACTCGGCCAAGGGGAACTTCGTGACCGAGCGGGCCGGGATGGCCGCCATGGCCCTCGGCGTGATCGAGGAGTGCCTCGCCCGGTCCGTCGACTACGCGCGCAACCGCGTCCTCTGGGGCCAGCCCATCGGCGACCGCCAGTTGATCCAACTCAAGCTCGCAAAGATGGAGGTCGCCCGGCTGAACGTCGAGAACCTGGTCTTCCGCCACATCGAGACCTCGGAGGCCGGGCGGAGCCTCACGCTGGCCGAGGCCTCGGCCATGAAGCTCTACGCGGCCCAGGCCGCCTCGGAGGTCGCGATGGAAGCCGTCCAGCTCATGGGGGGCAACGGCTACATGGCCGAGTACCGCGTCGAACAGCTCGCACGCGACGCCAAGGTCTTCCAGATCTATGCCGGCACCGACGAGATCCAGGTCACCCACATCGCGAAGGCACTGCTCGCCCCCTGAGCCGGGCCCTCGGGCCCTCCGTCAGTCCGACGGGTCCGGGCGCACCGAGGCGGCGACCGCCTCGACCAGGCCGGCCACCGCGAGGTCGTGGGCCACGGTGATGGCATTGACCATCGCAACCGACGACGACGAACCGTGGCTGATCACGCAGACGCCGTCGACCCCGAGCAGCATGGCACCGCCCGTGTTCTCGGGATCGAGCGCGGCGGCCAGGGGGAGGAGGTGCGGAAGGAGGGTGTCGGCGGCAGACCGGACCTCGGGCCGGCCCAGGACGCCGGTGAGGGTGTCCATGAGGAACCGGAGGGTGCCTTCGAGCGTCTTGAGGGCGACGTTCCCGGTGAAGCCGTCGGTCACGATGACGTCCGCCCGGTCCTCGAAGAAATCGCGGCCCTCGACGTTGCCCACGAACACGAAGTCGGACGGGGTGCCCTTGGCCAGCAGTGCGTGGGTCTCCTTGACCAGCGCGGTGCCCTTGGTCTGTTCCTCCCCGATCGAGAGCAGCGCGACCCGCGGCTCCTCGACTGCGTAGCGCTTGTGGGAGAAGGCAGCCCCCATCTCGGCGAACTGCACGAGCATCTGAGGGGTGGCCTCTGCGTTTGCCCCCGCGTCGAGCAGCACGGTCGGCCACGCCTTCTTGAGGTCGGGGATCGGGGTGGCGATGGCCGGTCGGATCACACCGGGAAGGCGGCCCATCCGCAGCAGTGCGGAGGCCATGGTCGCCCCGGTGTTGCCGGCCGAGACCATGGCCATCGCGGCGCCGTCCCGAACCGCCTCGGCAGCTCGGACCAGCGAGGAGTCCTTCTTCCGGCGCACGCCCTGGGCCGGGTCGTCGTCCATGCCGATGACCTCGCTGGCAGCGATGACCGGTAGGTCGCCGGTGTCACCCATCCCCCCGGGCAGCCCGACCAGGACGACATCGATCGTGCCCGCCTCCGCCACCCGGCGCGCGCCGGCCACGATCTCCCCGGGAGCCCTGTCCCCGCCCATCGCGTCGACCGCCACCGGGAGTGCGGCCAGTGCCGCACCCGTGGGCCGAGCGCCGCCGCGCGCCACTACTCGACTTCGATCGCCTGACGGCCCTTGTACCACCCGCAGTTGGGACAGACGACATGGGGCAGCTTCGCTGTCGTGCACTGGGGGCACACCGACCGCGCCGGCGCCTTCAGCACCCAGTTGGACGCGCGACGGCTCCTGCTCTTCGCCTTGGAGGTCTTCTTCTTCGGAACGGCCATAAGCGGGACAGCTTAGGTCACGGCCGGGCGTCGGGCTCACGCAGGGCGTCGAGTGCCGACCAGCGTGGGTCGGACGGGGGAGCACAGGCGCACGGCTCGGTGTTCCGGTTGGCACCGCAGGTCGGACACAGGCCCAGGCACCCCTCCGAGCAGAGGGGCGCAAGCGGGAGTTCGAGGATGACCGCGTCGCGAGCCAGGGGCTCGAGATCGAGCTCGTCCCCGCGCAGGGGGTAGGCCTCCTCGTCCCGCCCTGCGCCGTCCACCGGTGCATACCGCTCACGGACCCTGGCTTCGACCGCGCCCCGGACCGGCCCGCCGCACCGCCGGCACTCACCCTCCCACGGCGCGCTCACCACGCCAGTGGCGCTGATCCCGCCGGGGTAGGAGGCAAGGGTCAGGTCGGCCACCACCAGCGCACCCTCGGGTACCGCCACCGACACCGCCCCGAGGTCCGGGATCGGGCCCTCGCGATGCTCGTGCCGGGTCGTCCCGGGCTCTCGGCGGAGCGCCGCCGCCTGGACCAGGAAGGGCCGCAGCACCCGCGGCCCGGCACCGGGACGCCCTGGCGTCGCCTGGTCGGCCCGGGTCGTCATCGGATCCTCAGGCGAGGTCCTGGTCGAAGAAGCCCTCGGGATCCTCTGGACCCCCATCGAGGCGGTCGAGGCTCCCGGCGGGGGCCAGGGTCGTGTCCCCCTGGTCGCCGATCTCGACGGCGGGAAGGGGGCTCACCTGCAGCTTCTCGCGGCCGGCCTGGACCGTCTTCATGGTGCGGTCGAGCACGATCTCGAAGCTGGCCAACTTCTGGTCGGCGTAGTCCTCCGCCTCGTGCCGCAGGCGCCGCGCCTCCTCGTTGGCGTCGTCGAGGATTCGCTGGGCCACGTGGTTCGCCTGGCGCACGACCTCGGTGCGCTGGACCAACCGCTCAGCCTGCACCCGGACCTCTTCGAGGATGCCCTCGGCCTCGCGGTTCCGCTCGGCAAGGAACTCCTCGCGCTCCTTGAGGAGCCACCGCGCCTGGCGCAGCTCGTCGGGCATCCGCTCGAGGGCCCCCTCGAGCAGCTCGGTGAGCTCGTCACGCGGGACGAGCACCGATGCCGAGAGCGGCATCGCCTTGGCGGTCTGGACGAGATCGAGCGCGCTCCGGATGTAGGTCTCGGCATCGACCTGCTCGCTCGCGGCCCGCTGCTCGTCGAGGTCGTCGAAGACGTCACTCACCAGCGAACTTCTCCTCGAGACGGCTCGCGACCACCTTGGGCACGAAGGCCGTCACGTCGCCCCCGAACCGAGCCACCTCGCGCAGGAGTCGTGAGGCGATGAACGAATGGGCCGAGCTGGTCGGGATGAACAGGGTCTCGACTCCGGAGAGCTGCTTGTTCATCTGGGCCATCTGCAGCTCGTTCTCGAAGTCGGACACCGCGCGCAACCCCTTCACGATGGCGCTGGCCCCGACGTCGTGGGCCACGTTGACCACCAGGGTGGCGACCGACACGATGCGCACGTTGACCAGATGGGTGAGGGACTCCTCGAGCATGGTCTTGCGCTCGTCGAGGTCGAAGAGGGCCTCACTCTTCTGCGGATTGCGGAGCGCTGCCACGACCACTTCGTCGAACAGACGGGACGCCCGCTCGATCACCTCGAGATGCCCGTTGTGGACCGGATCGAAGGACCCCGGGATGAGCGCAATCCTCACGTGGCACCTTTCTGGGTGACCCGCTGGGGACGGGTGACCGTCACGATCGTACCTCCATACCGCTTCGATCTCAGAACCTCCCACCCTTCCGGTGGGTCGATCGCGCGCCCGGATTCGAGGACCGCGAGGTCCGCCGGGATCCGTGCCACCAGCGTGTCCCATCCGGGATAGTCGTAAGGAGGGTCGCACAGCACGAGGTCGAACCGGGAGGCGGTCGTGTCGACCCATGTGTCGACGTCCCCACGGATCACGGTGGCGTCGCCACCGCCTTCGGGGTCGCCGAGGCCCACGGCTGCGAGGTTGGCCCGCACCGCGGCGACGGCCCCCGGGTCCTGTTCGACGAAGGTGACCGAGGCGGCTCCCCGCGAGATCGCCTCGATGCCCAGTGCGCCGGTACCCGCGAAGAGATCGGCCACCAGCAGGCCCTCGACCCCACCGAGGCTGTAGAGGATGTCGAAGACGGCCTCGCGGACCCGGTCCGAGGTCGGCCGTAGGGTGGTTCCGGCAGGCGCGCTCAGGCGCCGCCCACGGAGCTCGCCACCGATCACGCGCACACCGCGAGCCTACCGGCGCGCCCATCACCCACCCGGTCAGCCGGAGCACCGACAGGCTCGAGCGTTCAGCTCTTGAAGAGGAACTCCGCCTCCTCCTCGTCCACGAAGAGGCGCAGTTCGTCGACCAGCAGCGCGTGCTCGACGAGGTGCGGGTCGGCATCCACGAGCTCCACCGCCAGGTCACGCGCGTCGACCACCAGATCCCGATCGGAGAGGAGCCGGGCCAGCCGGAGGTCGGAGCGCCCCTTCTGTCTGGCGCCGAGGATCGTCCCCTCCCCCCGCAGATCCAGATCGATGTCGGCCAGCGCGAAGCCGTCGGTGCTCTGCTCGAGGGCGGCGAGCCGGGCCGCGGCCTCGGGAGCGTCGGTCTCCGAGAGCAGGAAGCACCAGGCCTGCTCGCCGCTCCGCCCGACCCGTCCCCGGAGTTGGTGGAGTTGGGCGATGCCGAACCGGTCGGCGTCCTCGACCACCATGACCGAGGCGTCGGGCACGTCGACCCCGACCTCGATGACCGTCGTCGCCACGAGCACGTCGAGCGCACCCGTGCGGAAGTCCGCCATCGCCCGCTCCCGCTCGGCGGGACGCATCTGGCCGTGGAGCAGACCGATCCGGAGCCCGGCGAGCTCGGCGGTGGCGAGGCGCTCGGCCTCGGCGGTGGCCGACGCAGCCTCCACCCGGTCCGACCCTTCGACCAACGGGCAGACCACGAAGGCCCGGTGGCCCGATGCCACCTCCGACCGGACCCGTGCCCACGCCTCTGCCGCCCCGGATGGCGTGCGCGCCCAGACGGTCGACACCGGACGCCGGCCGGGGGGCAGCTCCTCGATGACCGTCATGTCGAGGTCGCCGAAGACCACCATGGCCGCGGTCCGGGGAATCGGAGTGGCGGTCATCACCAGGAGATCGGGGTCCCGCCCCTCCCCGTCGGCTCCCCGACCCTTGGCTCGCAGCGCGGCCCGCTGCTCGACGCCGAACCGGTGCTGCTCGTCGATGACCACGGCCCCGAGGGAATGGAAGGTCACCTGGTCGGTGAGCAGCGCGTGGGTGCCGATGAGGATGTCGACCGTGCCGTCGGCGAGACCGGCCAGGGTGGCCGCCCGGTCGGTGGCACTGGTCCTGCTCGTGAGCAGTTCGACCCGGAGGGGGCGTTCGGCTGCCGTTCCGGGAGCCGCCACCCCGAGACCGACGACCAGCCGGCCGACCTCGGACGCGTGCTGTTCGGCCAGGACCTCGGTCGGGGCCATGAGGGCACCCTGATGCCCTCCTTCGACGGCGACCAGGAGCGCGGACACCGCGACCACCGTCTTGCCCGACCCGACGTCCCCCTGGAGCAGCCGGTGCATGGGTAGCGGACCGGCGAGATCCTCGCGGATGGTGGCCACGGCCTGCTCCTGGGCTCCGGTGAGGGGGAAGGGCAGCCGGTCGACGAACCGGTCGAGCAGGGTCGTCCCTCCATCCGGGCGGCTGGTGAGGTGGCGGATGCCGCGGGCATCCTCCTCGAGCCGTCTGCGGCGCAGGACGAGGGCGAGCTGGAGCCGCAGGAGCTCGTCGAACGCCAGGCGGCGGCGGGCCGGCTCCACCTCGGCCGTGGTCACCGGCCGGTGGATACCGGTGAAGGCCGCCGTGCGGTCGATGAGCCCGAGACGGCTGCGGGCCTCAGACGGGACGGGGTCCGCGAACGTCCCGGCACGCTCCAGCGCCTCGTGGACGAGGCGCCCGATGCGCGCCGAGGTGAGTGCGGTCTTCTCGCTCAAGGGGTAGACGGGGTACACCCGCCCGGTCGGCGGTTCGGCCCCGTCCCCCTCTGCTCTGTCCCCGTCCTCGTCGGGGCCCCGCAGGATCTCGACAGTCGGTCCCACCATCTGGAGCACCTCCCGGTAGGCGCTCACCGGCCCGAAGAAGAGGGCAAGGGTTCCGACCGGCAGCTGGCGGGCCCGCCAGGCCTGGTTGAAGAAGACCACCTGGAGCCGGCCGCCGTCGTCGGCGACCTCCAGCACCACCCGGACCGGCGCGCGGCCCCGCCCGCGCCCGCGTCGGGCGGGTGGGCGTCCGACGCGGACCACCTCCGCCAGCACCGTCGCCCGCTCCCCCTCCGCCAGCCGGTCGATGGTGACCATCCGGGTGGCGTCGATGTGGCGACGCGGATAGTGGGTCAACAGGTCGAGCACCGTGGTGATCCCGAGTTCGCCCAGGTCCCGGGCGGCTGCGTCACCCACGCCGCGGAGCACGGAGACCGGGAGCGCCGCCAGTTGACCGAGCCGGCGGCCGGGGGCCTCGATGCCGGCGCCTGCGGTGCGGACCGTTTCGGTCACTCGATGGAGAACAGGTACGGGTACAGGGGCTGACCCCCGTGGTGGACCTCGGTCTCCACGATCGGCCTGGCTTCCTTCAGCCACTCGGTGATCCGTCGGCTGTCGGCCGCGCCCGAGCCCTCGCCCTCGATGATGGTGACCAGATCGTGCTCGTCGGTGACCAGGACGTCGAGGAGTGCGCAGGCCGCTTCACCCGGCGAGTCGCCCACGACCTCGATGCCCGCTCTGGAGAGGCCGAGCCAGTCGCCTGTGCGGACCGGTCCTGCCGGGGTCTGCGAGTCCCGAACCGCCCGGGTGACCTCCCCGGGGACCACCTTGTGTGCGGTTTCCTCCATGGCGCCGGCATTGGCCTTGCCGCCCGATTCGGGGTCGTAGGCGAGCAGGGCGGCGAACCCCTCGGTGATGGTCTCGGTCGGCACCACCCAGACCTGCTTGGCGCTCAGCTGATCGACCCGGTCGGCGACCGCGCGGATGTTGCCGTTGTTGGGCAGCACGATCACCTGTTCGGAGGCCAAGGAGTCGACGGCCTCGAGCAGCTCGGCGATCGACGGGTTCATCGACTGTCCGCCGGCGATGAGGCGCTGGACCCCGAGCGACCGGAAGATCCGACCGATGCCGTCACCGCTGGCCACCGCCACCACGGCGGTGACCGGGGTCGGACCGTGCGGCGTCTCCGACGGCCCGGTGCCCAGGGTGCCGGCGGCCTCGCGCACCCAGCGCTCCTCCTCGACCTCGTCCAGGAGGTCGGTCACCCGGATCGAGCGGGGTCGGCCGGCGTCGAACGCCGCCTCGACGGCCGGGCCGATCTCATCGGTGTGGATGTGGCAGTTCCACATCCCGTCTCCGCCGACCACGACGATCGAGTCGCCGAGCCCGGCCCAGACCTCCTTGAAGGCGGGGATGGTCTCGTCGGGAGCCTCGAGCAGGTACATGACCTCGTAGCGCAGTCCGGCGACGGCGGCGTCGACCGCTTCCGTCACGACCCGGACGCCCGGTACCGGCGGGTCGGGGGGAACCGGCATCTGGCGCCCGTCGAGGACCGAGAGCAGAGCGTCGAAGAGCAGGAGGTAGCCGGTCCCGCCGGCGTCGACCACACCTGCCTGCTCGAGGACCGGGAGCAGGGAAGGGGTCATGGCGAGCGCCTCGGCCGCCCCTGCCCGGGAGGCCTCGGCCACCGCGAGCAGCGAGGCGCCCGAGTCTGCAGCTGCCCTCGCCCCTTCGGCGGCCCCTCGGGCCACGGTCAGAATGGTGCCCTCGACCGGCCGCATGACCGCCTCTCGGGCGAGCCGGTCGGCGTCGGCTAGGGCCCGGGCCAGGTCCTCGGCCCCCGGAGCGCCGTCTGCCGTGTTGAGCCCGACGGCCAGGCCGCGCAGCAGCTGGGAGAGGATGACCCCCGAGTTTCCACGCGCCCCCATGAGCGACCCGTGCACGATGGCCTCGCAGGCGGCTCCGAACCCCGGGTCGGCCAGGGTCCCGAGCTCGTTGGTGACCGACTCGACGGTGAGGGCCATGTTGGTCCCCGTGTCACCATCGGGCACCGGAAACACGTTGAGCCGGTTGATGAGCTCCTGGTGGGCGCGCAGACCGTCCCGGTAGGTGCTGAGGACACGACAGAGCCCTGCCGCATCCAGCACGTCGGGGACGACCATGTGCTGGATGCTAACCTTTGCGACTTACCCGAAGGATCCTGAGAGGACGTCTGCAGTCATGGCAGCGGTGTGCGAGCTCTGCGGCAAGAAGCCGTCGTTCGGAATGAACATCAGCCACTCCCACCGCCGGACCAAGCGGCGCTGGGATCCCAACATCCAGCGGGTGCGGGCCCTGGTGGACGGCACCCCGAAGCGCCTCAACGTGTGCACCTCGTGTATCCGCTCCGGCAAGGTCGTCAAGCGACCGATCCGGAACATCCCGGCCTGATCCTGCCGGACCCGCCGCCGCGGACGCGCCGGCCCGAGACCGGAGCGGCTCGCCCGACCGGAACGCACCGGGCACACCGCGCTCAGAACCGGTGGCGCCATCCACCGGCCGGCAGCGGACGGCCCGCCAGGACCCACTCGCCGTCCCGATCGGTACACCGGCCGACCGGGAGCGGAGCAGGGAGTCCGGCCCCCGCGAATTCGTCCAGCAGTGCTCGCGGATCCGGGGTGGCCAGGACCAGCTCGTAGTCCTCGCCGCCGGACAGCGCCTCGTCGCGGGTGGCCCCTCCGGCAACCGGGGGTTCCACGAGGTCGAGTCCGACCCCGGAGGCACGGGCGAGCCGGACCAGGTCGGCGAGCAGCCCGTCGGACACGTCGATGGCCGCGGACGCCCCTGCCCGTCTGGCCGCCTGTCCCTCGGCGAGCCGGGCCACCGGCCGCCGGTGCGCCGTCGCCAGCTCGGATGGAACCGGTACGCGGTCTGCGGATCCCGCATCGTCGCGCTCCCCCAGGAGGCGGAGCCCTGCCGCGGCGGCCCCGAGCGGGCCGGTCACGAAGAGCCGGTCGCCCGGTCGGGCCCCGTCCCGGCGCAGGGCACCCGGCGGCGACCCTCCTGGCAGCGAGCCGAGCGCGGTCACCGACACCACCAGGAGCTCACTCCCGGAAAGGTCACCGCCGACGATCGAGCACCCTGTCGCCTCGGCGGCCTCGGCCACGCCGGCCCCGAGCGCATCGAGGGAGAAGCCGTGTGGCGCCGCAACCGAGAGCAGGGTGTAGTCGGCCACCGCCCCCATCGCGGCGAGGTCGGAGACGGTCACCATCAGGGCCTTCCATCCGACGTCCCCGGGATCGCTGATCCCGAGGTCGACGTGCACCCCCTCGACCAGGAGGTCGGTGGTGGCGAGCACCGGCCCCGATCCCGGTACCGGCCCGGATCCCCGTACCGGCCCGGATCGAGGGAAGGTGAGCACCGCGGCGTCGTCGCCGATCCACAGGTCCCCGGGGGCCGACGGACCCCTGCCGAGGGCCTCGAAGCGGGCCTGCAGGCGGGCGATGACCGCGAACTCGTCGGTCGGGTCGCCGGCCGGGTCATCAGCCGACCGGGCAGAGGCGCCGGGGTCCCCGGAGTTGGGTCTGCGCACCCGCCCTGCCTACCATTGTCACCGGCAGGGCCCACTACTATTGGCCGGCCGTGTCCAGAGGCTCCGCGCGCGCCCCAGAGCCGCAGCGGCGGGGCTCCGGGCCCGCCGGACATCCGAGGAGGAAGAACCAGCAGATGCCCCCCACCGAGCACGAACAGCTGATCGCATGGGTCGACGGCTTCACCGCCCTCGCCGAGCCGGACGAGGTGGTCTGGTGTGACGGCTCGGCCGAGGAGTACGACCGCCTCTGCCAACTCCTCGTCGACAAGGGCACCTTCACCAAGCTCTCCGACGCCAAGCGGCCGAGCAGCTACTGGGCCCACTCCGATCCGGGCGACGTGGCGCGCGTCGAGGACCGGACCTTCATCTGCTCGACCCGGGAGGTCGACGCCGGGCCCACCAACAACTGGCGGGATCCCCAGGAGATCCGCGACGTCCTTACCGGGCTCTTCAAGGGCTCGATGCGCGGGCGGACGATGTACGTGGTCCCCTTCTCCATGGGTCCGCTCGGATCGTCGATCGCGCACATCGGCGTGCAGCTCACCGATTCGGCCTACGTCGCCGTGTCGATGCGGATCATGACGCGGATGGGACGGGGCGCCCTCGAGGTGCTGGGCAACGACGGTCCGTTCGTGCCGTGCCTGCACTCGGTCGGGATGCCGCTCGACGCCGGGCAGGCCGACGTCCCGTGGCCGTGCGACGCGGACAACAAGTACATCGTGCACTTCCCCGAGACCCGAGAGATCTGGTCGTTCGGATCCGGCTACGGGGGCAACGCGCTCCTCGGCAAGAAGTGCTTCGCCCTCCGGATCGCCTCGGTCATGGCCCGCGACGACAACTGGCTGGCCGAGCACATGCTCATCCTGAAGCTCACCTCGCCGGCCGGTGAGACCCGGTACGTCACCGGGGCATTCCCCTCGGCCTGCGGCAAGACCAACCTGGCCATGCTCATCCCGACCCTTCCCGACTGGAAGGTCGAGACGGTCGGCGACGACATCTGCTGGATGAAGTTCGGTGCGGACGGCCGCCTCCACGCGATCAACCCGGAGGCCGGGTTCTTCGGGGTCGCGCCCGGCACCAACACCCGGACCAACCCCAACGCCATGCTCACCCTGGACGGCCATGCCATCTTCACCAACACGGCGCTCACCGACGACGGCGACGTCTGGTGGGAGGGCATGACCGAAGAGCCGCCGGCACACCTGACCTCGTGGAAGAACGAGGACTGGACCCCCGCCTCGGGCGGCCCGGCAGCGCATCCGAACGCACGGTTCACCGTCCCCGCCGCCCAGGACCCCGCCATCGCCTCGGAGTGGGAGGACCCCGCCGGCGTGCCCATCGACGCCATCCTCTTCGGCGGACGACGAGCGTCGGTGGTGCCGTTGGTCTTCCAGTCCCGGGACTGGGAGCACGGGGTGTTCCTCGGCTCGATCATGGCCTCGGAGACCACCGCGGCCGCGGCCGGAGCGGTGGGCAACCTGCGTCGCGACCCGTTCGCGATGCTGCCGTTCTGCGGGTACAACATGGCCGACTACTTCGCCCACTGGCTCGAGATGGGCGCTGGTGCCGACCCGGAGAAGCTCCCCAAGATCTTCTACGTCAACTGGTTCCGCAAGGGTGAGGACGGCCGCTGGCTGTGGCCGGGGTACGGCGAGAACTCCCGGGTCCTCGAGTGGGTCTTCGAACGGGTGAGCGGCACGGGTGAGGCCGTGGAGACCCCGATCGGGTACGTCCCCGCGCCCGGAGCCATCGACACCGAGGGCCTGGACGTCTCGGCGTCGGACATGGAGCAACTGCTCACGGTGGACCCCGACGAGTGGCGGGCGGAGGTGCCGTCCATCCGCGAGCACTTCGCCATCTTCGGCGACAGGCTCCCCGAGGCGCTCCGCGCCGAAGTCGACGCGCTCGAACAGAAGCTGGGCTGAGCGCCGGCTTCGCCGACGACCGGCTCGGTCGCTAGACCCGCCTCGGGACGGAGCGCCGCGAGCTCGGATACGCGAGTGCGCCGGTCGTCGCCACCGCTGCCATGACCAGGTTGCCGGCCGGGATCGAGAGCGACAGGACCACCCCGATCAGCGAGCCGGCCACCCACATCAGCTGGAGGCGGGTCTCGAACCTCGCAAAGGCCCTCCCCTGGTCGGACTCGCGCACGTTGCGTTGCACCAGGGCGTCGAACGACGGCTTGGCCATCGCGCCTGCCGCGCCGACGGCAACCGCGACCAGGGCCTGGAAGGCACGTGCGGAGAAGAGCCCGCCGAGGAGGCCGAAGGCGGCGACCAGCCACAGCGAGCCGGTCAGCATCTGCTGCTCGTCGAGTACTCGCCGGATCCGGCCGACCAGGAGGACTCCGATGACCGCGCCGATGGTGAGCGCGCCGATGAGGAGCCCGAACCACCACGTGGCCGCGTCCGCCCGCCTGAGCCCGAACGCGTAGAGGAAGGTGAGGAACCCGAGCAGGCCCTTCAGGACCGACATCGGCATGAGGGCGAGCAGGACCTCGGTGCCGGCGATCGGCCGGTAGGCAGCCAGGTCCCGCTCGTCCTCGAGCCACCGATCGGCATCGGGTGCCCACACGACCGCGTGCGACTCACCCACTTCCCGCTCAGCCCGGGCCGCCCTCCTCCCGGGGGCCTTGAGCCCAGCCCTGCGGACCGGGAGTCTGGCCCCCGCGGCCACCGCAACGACGAAGAGGACGGCGTCCGCCCAGAGCACCGCCGGTGCCCCGCCGAGCTTGAAGAGCGCGACCGCGGGGAGGGCGAACGCGAACCCGGCCATCGACGCGAGCAATCCGAGACGCGCGTTCAAGGTGGCCAGGTCGGGCTCGACCAGCTGTTCACCGGTCACCGGGTCGTCCACGTGGACGAGCGGCGTCCCGTAGGGCGGCGTCGGGTCCGGGCGATCCCCGGGCGATCCGGGCACACCGGGCGGTGCGGGCGAAGAGGCCTCCGTGGAGGTCGGAGACGGTGGGCCGGGGCCGCCGTCCTCGGTGCCCGCTTCGATCGCGACGATCTCGGGTACCAATGCGCCCTTGGTGACCAGGTACACCTTGGAGAGCACCAGCATGAGGAATGCCTCGGGGAAGAGCAGCAACGAGTGGATGTCCCGCGCCACGAACGGGCACAGCACGGCCCGCCCGAGGGCCGAGCTGACCACCATGGCCCGCCGCGCACCGCGGCTCCGGTCGACCATCGGGCCGAGCGCCGGTGCGATCACCGCGAAGGGTCCAATGGTCAGCAACAGGTAGAGCAGCACCTTGTCCTTTGCCGCCGTCGGCGAGATCGAGAAGAAGAGCGACCCGGCCAGCGAGACGGCGAACAAGGTGTCCCCGCCGGTCATGAGCACGTGGGTCAGGGCCAGCCGGCCGAACGGGCGCCGCTGGTCGAAGAGGTCCCTGAGCGCGGAGCGGATCAACCGCCGGAACTGGTCACCTCGCTCCCGAACACCCACGTCGGCATGGTAGGTCGCGGGGACCGGAGGGATAGCATGACGTGCCGCGGTGTAGCCGACGATCAGGAGGTGGCGATGCCGGTCAGCGCCTACGTGCTCATCCAGACCGAGGTCGGCAAGGCGGCGACGGTCGCACGGACAGCACACTCGGTCGACGGGGTCATGACGGCGGAAGGCGTCACCGGCCCCTACGACGTGATCGTGCGTGCCGAGGCTGGGACGGTCGACGAGCTGGGCCGGATGGTGGTGGGACGCATCCAGCTCATCGAGGGCATCACCCGCACGGTGACCTGCCCCGTGGTCAACCTCTGACCCACGCAACCTCTGACCGACGCGGGGCGAGCGTTCAGCGGATCGCCTTCGACCCGCGCAGCGCGGCCACCTCGTCCGCGCCCACGCCCCACTCCTCGAGGGCCTCGTCACCGTGCTGGCCGGGATTGGGGGGCGGCCTGCGGATGGCGCCCGGGGTGCCGAGGAACCGGGGGGACGGTGCGGGTTGCACGACCCCGGCCACCTCGGTGAAGGTGCTGCGGGAGCGGATGTGGGGATGGTCGGGCGCCTCTGCCGGGGTGAGCACAGGCGCCGTGCAGGCGTCGCTGCCGTCGAAGATCTCCTCCCATTCGGCTCGGGTGCGGGCGGCGAAGATCGCGGACAGGCGCTCTTTCATGGCCGGCCACGCATGCCGGTCCATCTGGCCCGGCAGCTCCTCGTCCGCGAGCCCGAGCAGTCGGAGGAGCTCGGCGTAGAACTGGGGTTCGATGGCCCCGACGGCCATGTGGCCGCCGTCGGCGGTCTCGTAGACCTCGTAGAAGTGTGCGCCGGTGTCGAGCATGTTGACCCCGCGTTCGTCCTTCCAGATGCCCGCGGCGCGCAGCGTGTAGGTCATCGTCATCAACGAGGCCGCACCGTCGACCATGGCCGCGTCGACCACCTGGCCGCTCCCGGTGGCGCGGGCGGAGAGGAGGGCAGCCACCATGCCGAAGGCCAGCAACATGCCGCCGCCGCCGAAGTCCCCGACCAGGTTGAGCGGCGGGACGGGCCGCTCGCCAGTCCGACCGATCGCACCGAGCGCACCGGACAGTGCGATGTAGTCGATGTCGTGCCCGGCGACCGTGGCCATCGGGCCGTCCTGTCCCCAGCCGGTCATCCGGCCGTAGACCAGCCGCGGGTTGCGGGCGAGACAATCGTCGGGGCCGAGACCGAGCCGTTCGGCCACCCCGGGGCGGAAGCCCTCCATGAGTCCGTCGGCCTGATCGACCAGCCGCAGCACCAGTGCCGTCCCGTCCGGGTGTTTGAGGTCGACAGCGATCGAACGGCGCCCCCGGTTCATGAGGTCGATGTGTGGGTCCTGGTTGGGAGGATGCACGGCCTTTTCGTAGCGGTCGATCCGGACGATGTCGGCGCCGGCGTCCGCCAGCATCATCCCGGCGAACGGTGCAGGGCCGATACCTGCGAGCTCGACGATCCGGACTCCCTCCAGGGGGCCGCTCATCGGATCGCCCGACGACGAGGTGACAGGAGACGGGTCGAGATGCGCAGAGTCGCCATGGCGGGATGCTGTCCCACCGCCCTCCCGGGGGTCAAATGCACGGGAGCCGGGCGAGGCATCAGGACGGCACGACCCGGCGGATGCGACCGGAGCCGACGTCGTAGCGCCACCCTTCGACCCGCACCCCGGCGGGCAGCAGCGGACAGGAGCGCACGACCTGCACGTCGGAGCGCAGTGCCTGGTCGGGATCGGGCATGGCCAGCACCTCCCAGTCGCCTGGCACCTCCACCCCGCCCGAGCGGAGGCCGGCGCGCACGTCGTCGTCGGTGCGCTCGCCCAATGCGCAGTCGGTGTGCTGCATGACTGCGATCTCACGCACGGCGAGGAACGTGGCGGCCAACACCAACGAACGCAGCACGTCGGCGGTCACCCGTCCGCCGGCGTTGCGGAGGATCTTGGCGTCCCCGGGACCGAGACCGAGCATGGCGAGAGGCTCGATGCGGCTGTCCATGCAGGTGACCAGGCCGAACTCCTTGCCGGCGACCGCCGGGATACCGGCGAGGGTGAAATCCGCCGCATAGGCGGCGTTGGCCTCGAGCAGCTCGTCGAACATTCGGCAAGCATGGCAGGCCGTACCACCCGACGGCGGCGGGTAGCGTCGCCGGTGGGAGGGTCGTCCTGTCGGAGTCGTGCCCGCCGCCCCCGATCCGGCGAGGAGTCCCGGTGTCCGCGCCCAGAACCGTCACCGGACCAGGTCGGGTGAACCTGATCGGTGACCACACCGACTACAACGACGGGGTCGCCCTCCCGATGGCCATCGGGCTCGGTGTCACGGTCACCCTCGAGCCCGACGAGGGCGACCACCTCAGGGTGACCTCGGACGCGTTCCCAGGGGAGCAGGTCGTCATCGACCGCTCTCCCGAGCCGGCCACCCTCGCGGTGCTCGAACCGGCCTGGTCCCGCCCGATCGCGTCGCTCGCGTCGTTGGCCCGACCCGAGCACGGAGGGAGGATCCACATCGCGGCGACCCTCCCCCGGGGCGCGGGACTCTCGTCGAGCGCGGCGCTGTGCGTGGCCCTCGCCGAGTTGTTCGGTGTGGACGGTTCGCCCGAGGTCGTCGGCCGCCTCTGCCAGGAGGCCGAACGGCGGTCCGGCGTCCCGGTGGGTCCGATGGACCCATTGGTCTGCGCGGGCGCACGCAGGGGCCATGCGCTCTGGATCGACGTGGCCACCCTCGCCACACGCCAGGTGCCGGTCCCAGTCGATGCGGTCTTCGCGGTCGTCGACTCGGAGGAACGGCGCGACCTCCGGCTGTCCCCGTACGCCGCCAGGGTCGCCGAGTGCGAGGCGGCTGCCGCCGTCGTGGGTCCGCTCGGCAGGGCGTCCCTCGGGGACCTGTCCGGACTCCGGGACCCGCTCCTGCGTCGCAGAGCGCGCCACGTGGTCACCGAGTGCCGCGGGTCGGCTCGTTCGCCCAGGCGCTCGCCGGCGCGGACCTGGTCGCCGCAGGAGCACTCATGGACGAGAGCCACCGGAGCCTGGCCGAGGACTTCGCGGTGTCGACCCCGCAGGTGGACGCGCTGGTGGGCGCGCTGCGCGCCCGCCCCGGTGTCCTCGGGGTCAGGATCACCGGCGCCGGCTTCGGCGGATGTGTGGTCGCCCTCACCCGGCCCAGGTGCCTGGACCCGGAAACGCTGGACCGGCCCGCCTGGCTCGTGACCCCGGTCGACGGGACGGTGGCGGCCCGTCCACGGTCAGGAGCGTCCGGGCAGGGGTCCGGGTCGTAGGTGGGACGGGAGGCGGTCCGGTCCGGTCCCCGATCCACCGCTCGGCCCGTCGTCGGGCGCTGACTGCGGTCCGAGGCGGCGGGTGATGATCCGCTGCAGGACGACCGGCTTACGCACGTCCTCGATCCGGAGGACCCGGTCGTCCGGACCTCCCACGAGCTCGAGGCTGCCGGTGCCCACCATGCGTCGCACCAGGCCCTGATCGACCTCCACGTGGTCGATGTCGGCGAGCCGTACCTCGGCGCCGCGGCGCCCGACGCCGAAGGTGACCAGGCGGATCGAGGTCAGCACGAGTCCGGACCTGCGCCACCGCACGAGGCGTGCAGCCAGCCACACACACGGGACGGCGACCACGGCCCCTTCGACCCAGTGCAGGGCGACCGAGGTGTGGGGCAGGCTCACGTCGAGGAAGACCCCGACCGCCGCCACCGCGAGTGCGAGCGCGAGCGGTGCCGACAGGAACGACCAGTGGGGTCGGATGTCGACCAGGACCTGCTCGGACGGCAGCAGCTGCAGTCGACGAGCGGCCAAACGCCTCAGCCCAGCTTCGCAGCGATCGAGCCGGCCGTCTTGAGGACCGTCCCGTCGGCCCCGGCCGCCGAGTACGCGTGCGTCGGGCGTTGGCGGGCCTCCTCCAACAGATCGGCGAGCAGGGTGGCGAAGGGGAGCTCCGGAGCCACCCAGAGATAGCGGGCCAGGGACCCGGGGATGGTGTTGACCTCGTTGACCACGAACTGGGTCCCGTCGGACAGGTAGTCGATCCGGGCCACCCCGCGCAGCCCGGTCAGTGCCGCGATGCGTGCGGCAGCCAGGCGGAGATCGTTCTCGAGTGGCTGCCCGATGTCGGCCGGCAGTTCGCGTCGTGCCCCGTCCATCCCTTCGCCGGCCACATACTTGTCCCGGTAGTCGAGGATGTCTGCCGCATCCGAGGAGCGGAGGGGACGCTCGACAGGTGAGAGCTCGAGCGACGGCCAGGTCCGCACAGCCAGCTGCAGGTCGTACAGATCGGGACGGTAGGGCTCGAGGACGGCACCGAAGCGGAGATGCGGGTTGTGCTGCAGGCGGTGCCGCGCCGTCGCGATGTCCTCGACCACCTCGATCCCGATGGAGGAGCCGCCGAAGCGGGGCTTGACGATGTAGGGCCCGGGGAAGTCCGGGGGGTCGGCCTCGGCGGTCAGCAGGAGACGGGGCAGGGTCGGAAGCCCTGCCGCGGTCACCACCGATCCGAAGGCCAGCTTGTCCATGCCCAGGGACGCCCCGGCCACGGTCGGACCCGAGAAGCGCACTCCGGCGAGGTCGAGGGCGGCCTGGAGCGTCCCGTCCTCTCCCGGACCGCCGTGGCAGCACACGACGACGGCGTCCAGATCGAGGGTGCGGCCCTTCCCGAGGCGCCCCCCGGCCTCGGCGAAGCCGCCGCCCGGGGCGGCCACGAACCGGAGACGGGTGGCCGAGCGCGGGACGCCCTCGAGGAACGCCTCGGCCTCGAGCCCGGGATCGACCTCGAACCACTCGCCGGTCTTCGACCAGTAGAGCGCCCGGGGTGCCCCACCCCGCCCGCCGGCGGCGAGCCCGCGGGCGGCCTGGAGTCCCGTGAGCACGCTCACGTCGTGTTCGGGCGACGGACCTCCGAAGATGACGGCGACGTCGGGCACGGTGGGGGGACTCCTCCGATCGGCGGGCGAGGCACGAGCCGGCAGCGCCTCGACGGGGGCCGGGATCTCGACGGCCTAAGGGTAGTGGTCCGGCAGATCGTTCTCGTACAGCACGACGTCGGGTGGACAGAGGTGTGCCCGCACCCACCCGACCGCCTCGTCGCGGTTCACGACCAGGTGCACCCCGGTGGTCGACCCCGGGACGGCGGCCAACCCGGCCAAGAGGGCACGACGGTTGGTCCTCCCCACGACGAGGACATCGGTGGCCACACGGGCGATGGCCTCGCCGAAGCGGCGGTTCTCCGACTCCTGACGGTCACCGAGCTCGACCATGCCCGGGGTGACCACGACCCGGCGACCGCCACCGAGCTCTCTGCGGGGCGCCCCGCTCTCCTCCCCGGCGCCGGCGTCGCCGACCGCGAGCGCCGCGAGCACGGCCAGTGCCTCGGCCGCCCCCGAGGGGTTCGAGTTGTAGGTGTCGTCGAGGATGGTGGCACCCGAGCCGGCCGGCACCGCCTGCAGGCGATGCTCGACCGCCGGCAGATCGGCCAGCCGGACGGCGATGTCGGCGGGGTCCACCTTGCAGAGCAGTGCGACCGCGACGGCGCAGGCCAGATTCGAGGGATGCACGCCGGACGCCACGAGGACGTCGGCCACCAACAGCTCGCCGTCCACGAAGGCGGTGATCCGGTCGACGCCGTCCCCGCGGAGCACGCACACGTCGGCTCCACGGTCGGTGGCCGAGCAGCGCAGCACGCGTCGACCTTCGCCCGCCATCCGGTCGGCCACGGCTGCGAGGCGCGGGTCGTCGACCGGAAGCACGATGTCCTGGGCGGAGGCGAGGATCTCCGTCTTGGCCTCGACGATCCGGTCCTCCGAGCCGAAGCGCTCGAGGTGGACCGGACCGATGGCCGTGATGACCGAGATGTCCGGCGTGCACCAGCGGCAGAGCGCGGCGATCTCCCCCGGGCCATAGGTCCCCATCTCGGCGACGAAGACCTCGGTGCCGTCGGCGAGGTGCTCGTTGACCGCGCGGGCCAGTCCCGCCCGGTTGTTGAAACTGGCGGGTGAGACAACGACCGAGCGGGTGGGCCGGACCAGGTGGGCGATGTGGCCCTTCGTGGAGGTCTTGCCGTACGAGCCGGTGACCGCAACGACCAAGGGGTCGACCCTCGCGAGACGGGCCGCGGCCGCATCGACGAAGTGGCCCCCGAGCTTGAGTTCGACGGGCGCGGTCACCAGACAGGAGAGGTCGACCAGTGCCGGAAGTGCGAGGACGACCACGACGGCGACGACGGAGGCCGGTCCGGTCAGAGCGCCGGCCACCAGCACGATCACCGCCACCCCCGCGGCGACCGCGGCCAAGGTGCGCAGCCTGCGCGTCCAGGCCAACGGGGCGGTCCGGCCGCGCAGCGACAGCCCGTACGGCCCGACCGCCACTGCTGCGGCCGTGATCACCCCTGCGACCGGCCACCACCACGAGACCGCTGCCGCGGCGATGGCGACCGCTGCCAGGATCGGGTTGACCGGAGGCAGGCGCCACCAGCGGAGCGCGAACCGTGAGACCGACCCGGGCAGGTAGTGCTCCCGTTGGGCGACCCGGAGCCAGCGCACCCCGGCCGGCCCGCAAGCCAACGCGCACGCGGCGACCGTCACCCAGGCCAGACCCCCGTGCAGCCGACTCGGGCCGGCGGTGGCCAGCAGCGCAGGAACGCTCACCGCGCCCCCCACCGGGTGACCGAGGACCGCCGCGAGGAGGGCGTCCGGTGCTTCGGTCGGGACGAGATGACCGATGCCGTCGAGGCGGTGGAGGGTCGCCGAGGGGAAGAGGGGTCGGGCGCGTTCGGCCACCTCGAGGGGCACCTCGGTGTCCCGGGCCCCCCACAGCAGATCGACCGGGGAGGTGATCGTGGCCATGTCCTCGGCGTAGGACTCGGCCAGCACCCGCACGAACACGCCGCGCATGACGCCCTCGGCCGCCCGGTAGTCGGGCGACCCGTACCGGTGGCGGAGGGCCTCCATCCGAGCCTCGGAGACCAGCCCCATCCGGTGGAGACGACGCCCGATCCGGAACCGGGCGGCCGGCCGCGTCCTGCGCCCCTCGCGGTCGAGGAGGGGGACTCCGCTGAGCACGACCCGCTCGACGCGGTCGGGAACGAGGTCCCAGAGCCGGACGGCCACCCGGCCACCGAAGGAGTGGCCGACCAGGACGACCCGGTCGCCCAGCACGCCGGGCTCATCGAAGAGTGCGACCAACTGCTGCGCATACTCGCTCGAGCCCCAGGCCACGGGCGGCGCGGGCGTCGCCCCGAAACCGAACAGATCGGGTGCGACCGCAGCGGGCACTCCCTGCGTGTGCTGCCGGTCGAACACGCCGCCGAAGTCGAGATGCGTGCGCCGCCATCCGTGGAGGGCGAGCACCGATGCGGGCCCGGTGCCCCAGGCTGCGCCGAACACCCGGCCACCGGCGAACGACTTCAGCACCGGCCCACAGTATCGGTCCGGCCCTCTCCAGCGGTGTGACCGGGGGCGCCGCATGGCACCGACCATCGTCGGGCGGTGGCGCGACCGGCCGGTAACCTCGGCCTCTGTGGAATCCCCCGTGCCGACGGCACCAGCGGCCGCCAGCTCGTTCGTCCGGGCCTCTGTCGACCTGACCCCCGCCCAACGCCGGGCCGTCGAGTCGCCGGCTGGGGGGCTCTGCGTCATCGCCGGTGCCGGGTCGGGCAAGACCCGGGTCCTGACCCTGCGTGTCGCCCGCCGCATCTTCGACGGGTCCGCCGACGCCGACCACACGGTGGTCTGCACTTTCACCAGGAAAGCCGCCCGCGAGCTGCGGGACCGCCTGGCCACCTACGGAGTCCCGGTCTCCACCCCCGGCGCAGGGCAGAGCGCACCCGGACCCGGGGTGCGGGCGGGGACCATCCATCAGCTCGCGCTCACCCTCCTCCGCCGCAGGGCCACCGACACCGGTCAGCCACCTCCGGTGCTGGTCGATGACCGCCGGCGCCTCATCTCCGAGCTCGCCGGCGATCCGGCGGAAGCATCGGTGGTGGAGACCGAGATCGCCTGGGCCAAGGCACAGTGTGTCGGCCCTGACCGGTACCTCGGGGCTACGGAGGCCCGGGGACGGGCCACACCCGTCGCCGGCGGGCGGGTGGCCGAGCTGTTCAGCGCCTACGAAGCGATGCGACACCGCAGGAACCTGCTGGACCTCGACGACGTGCTGTTGCGCTCGGCGGACCTACTGCTCACCGACCCCGGCTTCGCCGAGCGGGCCCGATGGCGGTACCGCCATGTTTCGGTCGACGAGTTCCAGGACGTGAACCCCGCTCAGTTCCGCCTGATCCGGGCGCTGCTCGACAGTCCTGTGGACCTCTGTGCAGTCGGTGATCCCAATCAGGCCATCTACGGATGGAACGGTGCCGATCCGAGCCTCATCCGGGCCCTGCCCGACCTGGTGGGCGATGTGGAGGTCGTCCACCTCGACGAGAACCATCGCTCGTCTCCCCAGGTCGTGGCTGCCGCAACGGCGGCCCTCGGGCCCACGTCGGTTGCGCCCCCGCGGTCGACCGCTGCAGACGGACCCCGGCCGGTGCTGACCGCCTACGACGACGACGGCTCCGAGGCCGAGGGGGTGGCCTCGTTCCTGCTCGACCGGGAGAGCGCCGGCATACCCTGGTCCGCCCATGCCGTCCTGGCGCGCACGCACGACCAGCTCGCGGTGGTTCGTCGGGCACTCGAGGGGGCCGGTATCCCGTGCCGGACCGGGTCCGCTTCCGCTGACGGGGTCGAGCTCGCCACCTTCCACCGGGCCAAGGGGCTCGAGTGGGAGGCGGTGTGCGTGGTGGGCCTCGAGGACGGGTTCGTTCCGATCGTGCACGCGATGACGCCCGAGACCCTGGCCGAGGAACGCCGCCTGCTCTATGTGGCCCTCACCCGCGCGGAGACCGAGCTCCACTGCTCGTGGGCGCGGACACGGACCATGTCGCGCGGGGCGCGCCGTCGAGCGGCGACCGTCCCCCTGGTTGGCCGCGCTGGCCCGCGTCTCACGGACCGGTCAGGGGCGGATCTCGCGGGGGGACGCCGGCCGACGCATCGCCGCGTTGCGGGCGGGACTCAACAGCTGACGACCGCCTCAGAGCACGCGCCGCTGAGATGCTGGAGTGGCGGACTCCTGGCGGCTCAGACCGTGGTGTCGATGAACACGGGCGCATGGTCCGACGGCTTCTGACCCTTCCGGGCCTGGCGGTCGATGAGGGCGCCGGTCGTGTGACGGGCAAGGACCTCGGTCACCAGGATGAGGTCGATACGCATCCCCCGGTGATTGTGGAAGTCACCACCCCGGTAGTCCCACCAACTGAAGAGCTGGTCCGCCGAGTGGACGCGTCGGAACGCATCGGAAAGGCCCCACGCCTCGAGCTCCGCCAGCGCCTCCCGCTCGGCTGGACTCACATGGGTCGCCCCCACGAACTCCGAGGGGTCCCACACGTCGCGGTCTTCAGGGGCGATGTTGAGGTCGCCGCACATGGCGACCGGACGGTCAGGTGACGTGGTCTCGTCGAGGAGCGTCCGCAGACGGGCCAGCCACGCCAGCTTGAGCGGGTACTGCTCACTGTCGAGCGACCGGCCGTTCGGGACGTAGACCGACAGGACGTGCACGCCCCCGCAGTCGGCAGCGATGAGCCGTGATCCCGCGTCGTCGTCTCCAGAGCCGAGTCCGGTGGTGACGCCCTCGAGTCCGACCCGGCTCAGGATGGCAACCCCGTTCCACCGCCCCTCACCGTGATGGGCCGACTCGTACCCGAGGGCGGCGAACGCACCGTGGGGAAAGGCGGCGTCGGCCTGCTTGGTCTCCTGGAGGCAGAGGACGTCGGGTCGGGCGTAGCCGATCCACTCCTCGACCCGCGGGAGGCGGGCGGTCAGTGAGTTCACGTTCCAGGTCGCGATGCGCACCGGGCTCCTCAGTCCGCAGGCGCGGGGTCGGCGTCGGCGTCGACCAGGACGAAGAGCAGTTCTGCCTCGCACGCCAGCTGACCGCCGACGGTGGCCCGGCCGGTGCCCTTGCCGGCGCGCGCCGACATGCGGCCCAGGGTCACCTCCAGTTCGAGGAGATCACCGGGCACGACCTGACGCCGGAAGCGGGCCCGCTCGATGCCGCCGAAGAGGGGCAGCTTGCCGGCGGATCCGGGGCTGGCCAGCACTGCGACCCCACCGAGCTGTGCCAGGGACTCGACCATCAGCACGCCCGGGAGGGTCGGGCGTCCGGGGAAATGCCCCCCGAAGAACGCCTCCTCACCGGTGAGCTGCCACGCCCCGGTGGCCGAGCGCCCGGGATCGACCGAGCGCAGGTCGGAGATGAAGAGGAAGGGCGGCCGATGGGGCAGGTAGTCCTCGGCTCTCACGCTGGGCGAGGCTATCGGACCGGCGGGACCGCCTCCCGCTGCGCGACCGATCGGTGTCCGGAACGCTCAGAGAGCTCATTCTCGGACGCCGACAAGGGCGAGCTCCGCCCGGCGGCGCGCCGGTTCGAGGGAGACCAGCGAGAAGGTACGGGACTCCCCCTTGGACAACACCTGTCGAGCCTTCTGGGGTGGCGGGTCGCCGAGCCCTCGCAATGGCACGTGGCAGAGCATCCCGCCGACGTCGACGTGGGCCCCGTGCGAGGTGAATGCCGTGACCATCCCGTCCAAGGTGCTCCCGACCGGGTGCGCGGCAACGAAGTTGAGGAAGGTCAGTGGGTCGTTGAGCGCCTCACCGGGCTGGGCCGTTGCGGCCGGTGCCTCTGTTGTGGTCCCGGAACGGGCAGGTTGCCCACCTGCTGTGGTCACCTTCGCTGCTTTGCTCACCTTCGCGGCCTTGGTGGCCTTGGTGGCCTTCGTGGCCTTGGTCCCCCCGGTGGCCTTCGCTGTTTTTGCTGCCTTGGTGGCCTTCGCAGGTTTTGCTGGCTTGGCCGCTTTGGTCGCCTTCGCTGCGTTGGTCGCCTTGGCGGCCTTCGTCGCCTTGGTGGCCTTCTTGGCCGTGGTTGCCTCCGTGCCAGTCGCGGCGTTGGTGGCCTTGGCGGCCTTCGCTGCCTTTGCAGGTTTGGTTGCCTTGGCCGCCTTCATCTCCTTGGTGGCCTTGGTCGACGCGTCAGGCGTGCGCGCCGCGTCGATCGACGCCACCTTGGACGACCGCCGGCGCCGAGTGGGTGCCGGCGGCTCGTCGGTCCCGTCCGCGATCATCTCGACACCGTCGATACCGTCGGGCAGTCGTGCATCCCGCTTCGACTTGGAGGTCACCGAACGGCTCCTCGGGCCACGGACGGGGGTCCGAGGGGTGAAGACCCAGCCCACGCCCGGAACCGGCTTTCCGCCGATCAGGCGGCCGGACTCGAACAACCAGGGTCGCTCGGCGTGGAACTCCTGGAAGGAGTCGTTCGAGAGCACCAGCGCACCCGACTTCTCGGCGATGCGGAGGATGAACCCGTCGCCGCGGCCCTCGGCGCCTGCCGGAGGGGTGACCATCTCGCCGTGCTCCACGGCCTGTTCGAATGCGGCGACCTCCGAGGGGTCGATCCGGTGGCCGAACGAGGCGTCGACCACCACGGTCACGTCGGCTGCGCCGAAGCCGGGATACTCCTCGAGGAACGCCCGGATGGCCTCGTCGAGTTGGGCGAGGCTGGGAAGGGTCCGACCTTCGGTTGCGATGTTGGACCCGTCGACCACGATCCGACGACGAGCAGGGACTGCTTGGGCCATAAGTGTCACCAGTCAAGCATCTGACCGGCGATCTCCCGTTCATGGTCGGCCCGGGCCGGCGGTCATGGGCCGACCGGTCTTAGGATGCCGGCGTGAACTCGGACACCAGTCGTGCCGAGGAGGCGACCGAGCTTCTCCAGCAGCTCATCCGCAATCGGTGCGTCAACGACGGGAGCGTCTCCTCGGGCCAGGAGCACCGCAGCGCCGAGCTCATCGAGGGCTACCTCGAGGGTTCGGGGGTCGACATGGAGACCTACGAGCCCGAGCCAGGGCGGACCTCGCTGGTGGCCAGGGTCCGGGGAACCGACCCGTCTGCACCGTCGCTCGCCCTGCTCGGGCACACCGACGTGGTGCCTGCCACGGCCGAGGACTGGAGCCATGACCCATTCGGGGGCGAGCTCATCGAGGGCACGGTCTGGGGACGCGGCGCCGTGGACATGCTCAACCTGACCGCCACCATGGCCACGGGCATCCGCCATCTCGCCCTCTCCGGCTTCCGCCCCCGCGGCGACCTCACGTACATCGCTGTGGCCGACGAGGAGGCATTCGGCGCCATCGGGACCAAGTGGCTGTGCACCCACGCCGCCGACGACGTCCGGACCGACTACGTGATCACCGAGTCGGGTGGCTTCCCGATGGGAGGCGCGGACGGCACCCCGCGACTGCCGGTCATCGTCGGGGAGAAGGGCTCGTACCGCTGTGTCCTGACGGTCAGGGGTACCCCCGGTCATGGCTCACAGCCGCTGCGGACCGACAACGCGTTGGTGAAGGCGGCCCAAATCGTACGCCAGATCGACGAGTACCGTCCCCGGGCAGAACTGCACGAGGCCTGGACGCGTTTCATCGACGGGATCGGCTTCCCGCCCGAACTCTCGGGTCCGCTCCTCGACCCCGACCGGATCGACGCGTTCTGCGACGAGCTGCCACTGCTCGGCCTGGCCCGCCAGGCGCACGCGGCGACCCACACCACGCTCGCGCCCACCGTCATGCGGGCGGGAAGCGCCATCAACGTGATCCCGGACCGGGTCGAGCTCGAAGTGGACGTCCGGGCCCTTCCCGGATGGGACGCCGCCGATGTGCGGGCGATGCTCGAGGAGGCCGCCGGGGACCTGGCCGACGCCGTCGACATCCAGATCGTGTCGGGGGAGGCCGCCACGACCTCCCCGATCGACACGCCCCTCTGGGACGCGCTCGAGCGGGTCAGCCGGGTCTTCTACCCCGGGGCCCGCACGGTCCCGTTCCTGACCGTGGGAGCCACCGACGCCCGCTTCACCCGTACCCTCGGGTCGGTCTCCTACGGATTCGGCCTCCACAGCAGGGCCATCAGCTTCGAGGAGTACGGGGTCATGTTCCACGGGATCGACGAACGCGTCGACGTGGAGTCGCTCCGGTTGTCGACAGAGATGTGGATGGCGCTGGCCCAAGACTTCCTGGGGTGAGCGGAAGCCACGAGGGCGGCCCGCGGCCCGGACGGACGCCGCACCCGCCCGCAGCGGGGTCAGCCGATCGCGCGGACCATCAGGTCCTCCTGCTCGAGCCGGTGGAGCGCCGTGCTCCCCGTGGCGGGGCTCGCCGACTCGGCCCTGCTCACGTGACGCAGCGCGTGCGTGTCCCGTAACAGCCGGTGGAGACGACTGTGGACGAAGGTCCAGGCGCCCATGTTCTCGGGCTCCTCCTGGAGCCACACGACCTCCTCGGCCCCCGGGTACCGGTCGAGCACCGATTGGATCGCGGCCCCGGGCCACGGGTAGAGCTGTTCGATCCGCACGACCGCCACCTGGTCGCCCGTCGGCCCCGAGGGAGTCCCTCCTGGCCAACGCGTCATAGGCCACCTTGCCGGCGCAGAGCACGACCCGGCGTACCCCCGACGGCTCGACCCCGTCGACGCCCGCCCGCGGGTCGTCGAGCACTTCGGCGAAGGTCCCCGAGACGAACGCTCCGATCGGCGAGCGGGACGCTTTGGAACGCAGCAGCGACTTGGGGGTGAAGACGATGAGCGGCTTGCGCTCGGGCACCCGGACCTGGGCGCGCAGGAGGTGGAAGTACTGGGCCGCAGTCGTCGGCTCGGCGATCCGCAGGTTGCCCCGGGCGCTGAGGGTGAGGAATCGCTCGATGCGGGCGGACGAGTGCTCGGGGCCCTGGCCCTCGTACCCGTGGGGCAGGAGCAGGACCAGGCCGGATGCCTGACCCCATTTGTCCTCGGCGGCCACCAGGAAATTGTCGACGATGATTTCGGCGCCGTTCCAGAAGTCGCCGAACTGCGCCTCCCACGCCACCAGGTCGTCCGTCGCCTCCACCGAGTAGCCGTACTCGAAGCCCACGCATGCGTACTCCGAGAGGAGCGAGTCGAGGATGGTGAACCGGCCGCCCCCGAGGCCGGCGAGGGGCACGTGCTCGACGCCGGTCTCGTAGTCGACCAGGACCGCGTGGCGCTGCGAGAAGGTCCCCCGGCGGGTGTCCTGACCGGTCACCCGGACGTTCACCCCTTCGAGCAGCAGGGAGCCGAAGGCCAGGGACTCGGCCAGTGCCCAGTCGATCTCCCCGTCGGCCACCACCTTGTCCCGCTGCTCGAACTGTCGCGTGCGAGCTTCGGGTGGAGGACGAATCCCTCGGGCACGCTGCGTACCTCGGTCGCCAGCCGGCTCAGCACCGATGCATCGATCCCGGTCGCCACCGAGGGGATCGTGAGGTCGGGGACCACGTACTCGGGCAGGCTCGGGGGCGTCGGCGGTGCCGACTCGGCTTCGGCGCGGGTCTCGTCGAGCGCGGCCTGCAGTCGAGCCGAGAAGTCGTCGAGCGCCTGCTCGGCCTCCTCCAGGGAGATGTCACCACGCCGCACGAGCGATTCGGTGTAGAGCTTGCGCACCGACCGCTTGGCCTCGATCAAGGCGTACATGAGGGGCTGGGTGTAACTCGGGTCGTCCCCCTCGTTGTGGCCGTGGCGCCGATAGCAGACCATGTCGATGACCACGTCCTTGTGGAAGGCCTCCCGGAAGCCGAACGCGAGCCGGGCGGCCCGTGCACAGGCTTCCGGGTCGTCGCCGTTGACGTGGAAGATCGGGGCCTGGACCATCTTCGCCACGTCGGTCGGATAGACCGAGGTGCGCGCCGCCTCGGGCGCGGTGGTGAACCCGAGCTGGTTGTTGATCACGATGTGCACGGTGCCACCGGTGCGATAGCCGGCGAGCCCGGAGAGGTTGAGCGTCTCGGCGACCACGCCCTGTCCGGCGAACGCAGCGTCTCCGTGCAGCAGGATCGGCAGTACCGGAAAGGCCTCTCCGGGCCCGTCCACGAGCAGGCGACCGGTCCCGCGCTCGCCCCCCAGCCCATCTTGCTTGGCCCGGGCCATGCCGACCACGACCGGGTCGACCGCTTCGAGGTGGGACGGGTTGGACGCCATGGTCACCGGGATCGACCCACCGGAGCGGGCGACGAACGTACCGACCGCCCCCTTGTGGTATTTCACGTCTCCCGAGCCCTGCACCGATTCGGGGTCCAGATTGCCTTCGAACTCCTCGAAGATCTCTCCGTACGACTTGCCCACGATGTTGGCCAGGACGTTGAGCCGGCCCCGGTGGGCCATGCCCATGACCGACTCGTGAAGACCCTCGCGAACGGCCGCTTCGAGGATCGCGTCGAGGATGACGATGGCCGACTCGGCGCCTTCGAGGCCGAACCGCTTCTGGCCGACGTAGCGGGTGTGGAGGAATCGCTCGAATACCTCGGCAGCATTGAGGCGGTCCAGGATGTGCCGCTGCTCGCCGGGGGTGACCACGGAAGGCACGCCTTCGACGTGCTGCTGGATCCAGCGCTTCTGCTCGATGTCCTGGATGTGCATGTACTCGATACCGAGGGTCCGGCAGTACGCGTCGCGGAACAGGTGGAGGATCTCGTCGAGCGTGGCGGTGTCCTTGCCGGCGAGACCGTCGGCCACGAAGGATCGGGGCAGGTCCCAGATGGTCAGTCCGTAGTGCAGCGGGTCGAGCTCGGGATGGAGCTCCGGCGGCACGGCGTCCAGCGGGTCGAGGTGGGCGATGAGATGTCCGCGGACCCGGTACATGTTGATGAGGGTCTCGACGTGGGTCTGCTTGAGCAGGCGTGCGTGTCCGCCGTCCGTGCCGTCAAGCGACGAATTGTCGTCGCGTTGCCACCTGACGGGCTCGTAGGGGATCTCGAGAGAGGAGAAGACCTCGTCGTAGAAGCCGTGGCTCCCGGTCAGGCACTCGGAGACATAGGCAAGGAACAGACCGGATTCGGCGCCCTGGATGATCCGGTGGTCGTAGGTCGAGGTGACGGTGACCGTCTTGCCCACGCCGAGATCGGCCAGCATGCGGGGGTCGGTCGCCTCGAATCCCGGAGGCACCCCGAGCGCGCCGACACCCACGATCAGCCCCTGGCCGAGCATGAGCCGGGGCACCGACTGCACGGTGCCGAGGGTGCCGGGATTGGTCAGGGTCACCGTCGTACCGGCGAAGTCGTCCGGTGAGATCCGGTTGGTGTGGATCTTGCGGACCAACTCCTCGTAGGCAGCCACGAATCCGCGGAAGTCCCGGAGATCGGCGTCTGCGATGCACGGCACGAGGAGCGTTCGGCCGCCGGCCGCCTTCTCGACGTCCACTGCGAGCCCGAGGCCCACGTGCTCGTGCCGGAGGACCCCGGGGGTCCCCTTGCCGTCGGCATCGGGCACGAAGGTGGCGTTCATCGCCGGTACCGCGCCGAGTCCCTTGACCACGGCGTACCCGATCAGATGGGTGAAGCTGACCTTGCCGCCCGTCGTCCTCGCGAGGTGGTTGTTGACGACGGTTCGGTTGACCTCGAGCAGCTTGGCCGGCACGACCCGCACGCTCGTGGCCGTCGGCATCCCGAGGGAGGACTCCATGTTGGCCACGACGCGCCCGGCGGCGCCTCGCAGGGGTGTCGCCCCGGCGACGGCTGCGTGGGTGTCGACCACCGGCGGCGCGGGCACCGCCGCAGGTGCGGCTGTCTGGTCGGGCGACCGGGAGGGGGGGCTGGTCGGTGGCGGTGCGGTGCCGCCGGCCGGACGGTAGTCGACCAGGAATTCGCGCCAGGACGGGGACACGGACGACGGGTCGTCCCGGAACCGCTCGTACATGTCCTCGACGAGCCAGGCGTTGGGGCCGAACGCTCCGGCCCCTGCGACGCGCCCGTCCTCCGGCTGTCCCGTTGCGTCTCCGTCGGCCGTGCGCGCCATCACCCAGAGCCTACCGGGAGGCCCTGCAGCGGATCTCGGGCCGGGAACCCGGCGAGGTAGCGTCCACCCATGGCCCGCGATGGCGTGGTGGTCGATGTCGACGAGCTCGCCGCAGTTCTTCGGCGTCAGGTCATCGGCCGACGGGGACAGACCCCAGGCATGGAGCGCTGATCGTGCGCGGGCAGGTGGTCCTCCTCTCCGGGGGGCTCGACTCGACGGTGTGCATGGCACTGGCCGCAGCCGAATCGGGCGACCCACCACTCGCCCTCTCCTTCGACTACGGCCAGCGCCACCGGAACGAACTGGACCATGCCGCCGGGGTCGCCGGCCATTACCGGTCCGAACACCTGGTTGTGCGGCTGGACACCTCGGCCTGGGGCGGGTCCTCGCTCACCGACCCCGACCTCGCGGTCCCACACGGCGGAACCGGCGAGGGCATCCCGACGACCTACGTGCCAGCGCGCAACACCATCTTCCTGGCGGTGGCCCTGGGCGTGGCCGAGGCCCGCGAGCTCGATGCGGTCTGGCTCGGGGTCAACGCCATCGACTACTCGGGGTATCCCGACTGCCGGCCCGAGTTCATCCGCGCCTTCCGCCAGGTGGCCGCCACCGGACAGCGGCGCGGGGTGGAAGGGGACCCGGTGGTCGTCACGTCCCCGCTCATCGAGTGCACCAAGGGTGAGATCGTCCGACTCGGCATCGAGCATGAGGCGCCCCTGCACCTCACCTGGTCCTGCTACCTCGGCGGGGAGTATCCCTGTGGAACGTGCGATGCCTGCCTGCTCCGGGCCCGCGGCTTCGCCGAGGCGGGGGTCGCCGACCCGGCCCTGGCGTGACCGCGACCCCTCCATCCGCTGAGCTCGGCGACCCGGCACACCCGACGATCCTTGCCACCGAGGTCTTCTCGGCCATCCAGGGCGAGGCCGCGCTGGTCGGCGAGCGCCAGGTGTTCGTGCGCCTCACCGGCTGCAACATCCGGTGCACCTACTGCGATCAGCCCGAGGCGCTCGACCGGCGACCGGGACCGTGCCGGGTCGAACAGCACGCCGGCCGTCGCGACTGGCGGACGACCGAGAGTCCACTGGTGATCGACGAGCTGGTCGACGCGGTGGCGGTGCTCTGGGAGCAGGTTCCCCACCACTCGATCAGCCTCACCGGGGGCGAGCCGCTGCTGCAGGCTCGGAAGGTCCACACGCTCCTCGCGAAGCTGGCCGGTCGGGAGTGGCCGGTGATGCTCGAGACCAACGGCATGTTGGTCCCCGTGCTCCGGCGGGTCCTGCCGCTCGTGGCCTATGTGAGCATGGACATCAAGCTCGCGAGCGTCGACGGGCAGGGCGTCCGCCCCGACCTGCAGGCCGCCTTCCTGCGCGAGGCGTTGGCCGCGGGAGCCGTGACCTGGGTGAAGGTGGTGGTCGGTCCGGCGACCGACGTCGACGAGTTCGATCGGGCCCTCGCGATGGTGGCCGACGCGTCCAGGTGGGCGGGGATCGCGGCACGAGGTGTCGAGGTGTTCGTCCAACCACTCACCCCGTTCGGGGCGGCGACCCAGGCGCCGACCCCGGAGCAGGTCCTCGACCTACAGAGCAGAGCGTTGCGCATCCATCCGCGCGTCCGGGTGGTGCCCCAGACCCACAAGGCCATCGGGCAGCTCTAGTCAGATCGGACCGAGGCCGAACGCGCGAAAGCGCGGTTGCGGCAGCCCGAGGAGTCCCGGGCCGCCGCTCCCGAGTCGGACTACCGGGCCTTCGCGAGCTTCGGCGCCGGGGCCTGGCCGTTCAC
Source organism: uncultured Acidimicrobiaceae bacterium (assembly GCA_963701325.1). Classification (GTDB taxonomy): domain Bacteria; phylum Actinomycetota; class Acidimicrobiia; order Acidimicrobiales; family RAAP-2; genus Bog-756. Next base: position 3,726,128 of record OY969604.1, on the reverse strand, counting down.
GACCTTCTTGAACGAGGCACCGGCCGAGACCTTCGGGCTCTTCGACGCCTTGATCTTGATGATCTCTCCGGTCTGGGGGTTGCGGCCGCTCCGAGCGGCCCGCTGCGCGCGGTCGAATGTCAGGAAGCCGGTGATGACGACTTTGTCGCCCTTCGCCACGTTGGCCGTGACGACGTCCTCGATGCCACCGAGCACGATGGCGACGTCCTTGGCGGTCACCCCGGTATGTGCGGCAACGGCGGCGATGAGATCGGTCTTGGTAAGGGGCACAGTCTCTCCTTGGTCAAATGGAAGCCCTAACAATGCACGATCCCCGGCACCCATGTGTGCATCCTGTCGGGTAGAGCCCCTCGCCACCCGGTCTCCCGACCCGGTCCGGGTCCCGCTCGGGCATCCCACAGTGCCTCGCCGGGGGTGGTTCCCGCCGTCGGGCGCCGGGAATGGCCCGGAGACGGGACAGCTGCCACGCTGTCCCCCGGATGGACCCGCCCCGCACCCTCTCGGTCACCGAGCACGTCCCCGACGACCCGTCGTCCGCTGCTCCGCTGCTCGTGCTGGTGCACGGCTCGCTCGACCGGGCGGGCAGCTTCGCCCGGGTGCTCCGGCGCCTCCGCGACCTCCACACGCTGGTCTATGACCGGCGCGGGTACCACCGCTCACGGGACCTGCTCCCGGTCCACGCGACCCTCGGAGGGCACGTCGACGACCTGCTCGGCGTGATCGACGATCGGCCCGCCGTGGTGGTCGGACACAGCTACGGGGGGATCATCGCCCTCGATGCGGCGCTGCGACCAGGGGGTCCCGGCCCAATCCTGGCGATCGCCGCCTACGAGCCCCCGCTCCCCTGGCTCGCCAGCCGGTCAGAGACACCCGGGGCATCCGGCCGGCCGGTGGACCGCCGAGGGCCGGAAGAGACCGGGGACCCCGCAGAGCGTGCAGAACGGTTCTTCCGCCGCATGGTCGGGGACTCGGCGTGGGAGCGGCTGCCTGAGGCTGCGAAGGCGGACCGACGGGCCGACGGTCCCGCCCTGGCAGCCGAGATGGACGCCATTCGGGTGACCGAGGCCCCATTCGACGTGGCCGCGCTCACCGTCCCCACCACCTACGGTCGGGGGGGCAACTCGCTCCCCCGCCATCGCGAGGCGGTCGAGTGGCTGGTCGCCCACACCCCCGCGGCCCGGCTCGTCGAGATCGCCGGCGCAGGGCATGGGGCCCATCTCACCCATCCGGACGCCTTCGCGGCCATGGCCCGTGAGACGGTTTCGTCCGCGGACGCCGGTCCCGGGGTCCTTCCCGCCGGACGCGAGCACCGGGGTTACGCTGACCAGGACCCGAAGGGACCGGGCGCCGACGCGAAGGGGATCCCGCAATGAGCAACGCCACGCTGCCGGCCGGAGGCGACGCCTCGACAGCCCCGGCAACCGACATCCCCACGGCTGAACAGTTCGAAGGCGAGGTCCGCGCCTTCCTCGACGCCCACGCCGAACGACGTCCCGCGGAACGGTTCGTCTGGGGACAGGGCTCGGACACGGTCGGCCTCCTTCCCGAGCGCACACCGGCGGAGGAGATCGCCGAACTCGAGGCGGCCCAGTCCTGGGCTCACGCCGTCTTCGATGCCGGGTTCGGCTGGATCACCGGACCCGTCCAATACGGCGGGCGGGGCCTGCCCGCCGAGTACCGGCGGATCTACCATTCGGTCGCCGCTGGCTATCGGACACCGTCACTGTCCGTCTTCGGCATCGGGCTCGGGATGGTCGCGCCCACCATCCTGGCTCACGCCACAGACGAGGTGAAGGAGGCCTACCTGCGTCCGCTGTACCGGGGTGACATCGTCGCCTGCCAGCTCTTCAGCGAGCCCTCGTCGGGATCGGACCTCGCGTCGCTCCAGACCCGGGCGGTCCGTGACGGCGACGAGTGGGTGATCAACGGCCAGAAGGTCTGGACCTCGGGGGCTCAGCTCTCCGACATCGGCGAGATCATCTGCCGGACCGACCCCGAGCTCCCGAAGCACCGCGGGCTCACCGGCTACGTGCTCGACATGCGTGCACCGGGCGTCGAGGTTCGCCCGCTCCGCCAGATGACCGGGGGTGCGTCGTTCAACGAGGTCTTCTTCACCGATGTGCGGGTGCCCGACTCCCATCGACTCGGTGATGTGAACGGCGGGTGGACCGTCGCCCTCACCACCCTCATGAACGAGCGTGCCGCCATCGGCGGTGGCGGGGGTGGCGTGGGCCCGTCCATCACCACCCGCCTCATCGAGCTGGCCAGGGCCATGGACCGGACCGGCGACCCACTGGTCCGCCAGCAGCTGGCCGACATCGTGATCAACGAGCGGGTGGCCGGTTACACGAACCAGCGGGCGATGGCCAGGATCGCCGCCGGCCAGCTGCCCGGGCCCGAGATGTCGCTGTCCAAGCTCTCGCTGACCGCCAACATGGTGCGCTCGAGCGAAGCGCTCTCGTCCCTCCTCGGGCCCGCGCTGGTGGCCGACACCGGGGCCTGGGGCACCTTCGCCTGGTCGCAGTTCCTCCTCGGCGTCCCCGGGATGCGCATCGCCGGCGGCTCGGACGAGGTCATGCGCAACATCATCGGGGAGCGGGTCCTCGGCCTGCCGAAGGAGCCGGTCCCCCGCTGAGTCCGGAGGAGCGGGACCCTGCGTGCGCCGCTCAGCGGAACGCGAGGTCCTCCACGTACGACCACGAGCGCCGGTGCAGCGAGGTGAGACCGAAGCCGGCCAGTGCGGTGCGATGGGTCCGGGACGGATACCCCTTGTTGCGATCGAAGTCGAAGGCGGGGAAGCTCGGGGCGAGCGCCCGCATCATCCGGTCCCGGGTGACCTTGGCCACGATCGACGCGGCGGCGATCGACTGGCAGGTCGCATCGCCCCGGACGACGGTTCGCACCTCGGGCAGGCGGGCAGGCACCGCTGTCACCGCGATCGGGTCGGTGAGATAGTCGAAGCTCCCGTCGAGGAGCAGCACCCCGGGAGCGACGGTGAGGCCGTCGAAGGCGCGCCGGGCGGCCAACCGCAGCGCTGCGGTCATGCCAAGGCGGTCGCACTCGACCGGCGACGCGTGGCCGACCGACCAGTCGAGGCACCACGAGGTGACCAGCGGGAGCAGCGCCTCACGCCGGTCCTCGGAGAGCTCTTTCGAGTCGCGCACGCCCCGGGGTGCGCGTCGGTCCGGGCAATAGACGACCACCCCGACCGACGCCGGACCGGCCCAGGCGCCGCGTCCCACCTCGTCGACACCCGCCACCGGACCGACGCCGTCCTCGATGAGGGCCCGCTCGAAGCGGGCGTGCGGGCGGACCGGGCGGCCCCGGGCTCGGGCTCCGCTCTTCGGTGCCACGGTCACGTCCCGAAGCTACCCCGGGTCAGTGCAGCCGGCCGCGGACCACTTTGCCCAGGGCGTTACGCGGCAGGGAGTCCACCGCGTGGACCAGCCGCGGGTGCTTGTAGGGCGCGAGCCGCTCCGCGCAGTGGGCGCGCAGGTCCTCGACCGAAGGAGCGGGCCCGTCTGCCACCACCCAGGCGGTGACCACCTCCCCCCACTCGTCGGACGGGGTGCCGGTCACCGCCACCTCCGCGACGGCCGGATGGCCGAGCAGGACGTCCTCGACCTCGGTCGGGTGCACGTTCAACCCGCCCGAGATGATCAGGTCCTTCGACCGACCCCGGATGGCCAGGTACCCGTCCTCGTCGGCCCCGAGGTCGCCGGTCACGAACCAGGGGGGCGCACCGTCCGGCGAGGAGCGGAACGCCTCGGCGGTGGCCTGCGGCCGCTGCCAGTAGCCGTCGAAGACGTTCGGCCCCCGTACGAGGATCTCCCCGTCTGCGTCGACGTCGATCTCGACCCCCGGAAGGGGGAACCCGACGGTGCCCGCCCGTCGCTCGCCGTCATAGGGGTTCGAGGTGTTCATGAGGGTCTCGGTCATGCCGTAGCGCTCGAGCACCACCGAGCCGACGGCCCGGGAGGCAGCCGCGTGCAGCTCGGCCGGGAGGGGGGCCGAGCCCGACACGCAGAGGCGCAGTCCGCGCAACCCGTCCGGGCGGCCGCTCGTGGCCAGCCGGTGGTACATGGTGGGCACGCCGAAGAACATCGTGGCCCGGTCGTCCCGGGCGGCATCCTCCACCGCAGCGGGATCGAACCCCGGCAGCAGCACCGCTGACCCACCGGCCAACAGGGTGCCGTAGGCGCCGACGGCCAGGCCGTGGGCGTGGAAGAGCGGGAGGCAGTGCACGAGGCGGTCGTCCGACGACCACCGCCAGGCCAGCCGCAGCGCCTCCGTCGCGGCCATCAGGTTGCGGTGGCGGAGCACCGCGCCCTTGGGCGTCCCTGTCGTCCCCGACGTGTAACAGATCAGCGCCGGGTCGTCGGGCGCCGCACTGTCCACGAACCGCGGCTCGCCGTCCGGAAGGTCGAGTGCCGGTCCGCTCACGACCAGGGGCGCCGCGACAGCCCCGCGCACCCAGGCGGCCTGCTCACTGCGCTCCACGATGGCCGCGGCCGGTTGCACGTCGGCCACGATCTGGGCGAGCTCCCGCGCCGAGTAGGCCGTGTTGGCCGGCACCACCACCAACCCGGCCCGGAGGGCCCCCACATGGGCGACCAGTGCATCGACCGAGGTGCCGGTCGACCAGACCACCCGGTCCCCGGGGACGAGGCCGGCGGCCTGCAGCCTCCCGGCGGCACGGCGGGTGGCGGCATCGAACTCGCCGGCCGAGCACCAACGGCCGGCCTCCTTCCAGAGTGGCGCCCCGGGGGCGACAGCCCACCGGCTCGACCAGGCCTCGAGCAGGGTACGGGGTCCGGTCGGGTCGGCCACCCGGTCGGCCCGGGTCCCCGGGAGATGGTCAGACCACGGACGCAGGGCACGCTCCTCGCAGGTCGGGGCGGTCGGTCCGCCCGGGGGTGCGCCGGGCACACCCGCCTTTTCGGGCTCTAGTCTTAGCGGAGGCGTCGGGCAGCGCGACCGGTCGAGGCGCACCCGCAGTGCGAGAGGAACCGCGATGGGACTCATGGACAAGGTCAAGGCACAGGCGGAGGTCGGCCTGGCGAAGGCCAACGAGGCGACCAAGGCCGGCCAGGCCAAGCTCGACCAGGCCACGGCCAAGCACAAGGCGGACGGCCTCCTCCACGACCTGGGTGCCGCGCTCTACGCCGAGCACGCCGGGCGGGGGACCGCCCAGACCACCGCCGACGCCGAACGCCTGGTGTCCGAGCTGCAGGCCTACGAGGCAGAGTACGGGACCCTCACCCCGTGACCGCTGACGCCCGCGAGCCGGCACGCCGGGTCGCGATCGTCCCCCACACCCACTGGGACCGTGAGTGGTACGAGCCCTTCCAGACCTTCCGGCTCAAACTGGTCCGGTTGGTCGACGAGCTGCTCGACCTGTTGGAGCGCGACGGCACCTACCGGCACTTCCTCCTCGACGGCCAGCTGGCGGTCCTCGACGACTACCTGGAGATCCGCCCCGAGAACGAGGAACGGGTGCGGGCTCTCGCTGCGGCCGGGCGGATCACCGTCGGGCCCTGGTACATCCTCATGGACGAGTTCCTGGTGTCCGGCGAGACCCTCGTGCGCAATCTCCAGAGCGGCATCGCACGGGGTGTTGCCTTCGGTGGGGTGATGGACGTCGGCTACCTGCCCGACATGTTCGGTCACGTCGCCCAGATGCCCCAGCTGCTGCAGCAGGCCGGCCTCGAGCACGCAGTGGTCTGGCGCGGGGTTCCCTCGGCCGTCGACCGGTCGGCATTCGTCTGGTCCGCACCGGACGGCTCGTCCGTACGCGCCGAGTACCTCCCCGCCGGCTACGGCAACGGTGCGGCGCTGCCAGAGGACGCCAAGCAGCTGGTCCGGCGCCTCCGCTCCCTCGAGGAGGAGTGCGCCGCATTCGTCCGGCCCGACGAGCCGATGCTGCTCATGAACGGAACCGACCACCAGCGTGCCCAGCCCTGGTTGGGCCGGGTGGTCGCCGAGGCAAACGCGCTCCAGGACGACTTCGAGCTGGTCATCACCTCGCTCCCCGAGTACCTCGGTCCACTCGGGCGTGACGGCCTGCCCGAGTGGACCGGGGAGCTGCGATCCGGGTGGCGCTCCAACCTGCTGATGGGGGTCTCCTCCAACCGGGTCGACGTCAAGCAAGCCGCAGCGCGAGCCGAACGATCGCTGGAGCAGCTGGCCGAGCCGCTCTCGGCGCTCTTCCTGCCGGTCGAGGCCTGGCCGGGCACGCTGCTCGAGCTGGCCTGGAAGCTGGTGATCCGCAACGCCGCCCACGACTCGATCTGTGCCTGCTCGGTCGACGAGGTGGTCGACGCGGTCCTCAACCGGTACGCCGAGGCCCGCCAGATCGGTGCGGGACTCGCCGAGCAGGGCCTCCACGCACTGGCCCGGTCGATGGCCGAGCCGGGTCCGGTGGTCGTCAATCCCACGGCGCACGATCGCGGTGGGCTGGTGGACGTGGTGGTGCCGGCGGTGGGCGAGCCCGGCCCGGACATCCAGGTCCTCTCCGAGCGGAACGGACTACCCGGCAGGATGACCGTCGACGGCGAGACCGTGCGCATGATGATCGGTCTGCTCCAGGGTTCGCGGATCGACGATCAGTCCTACATCACCGACGTCTCGCTGGCCACGGACGAGACGGGTGTCGACGTCATCCTCGCGATCGGCCCCGAGCCACGCGACGGCGTCCCGGTCGAGGAGGCCAAGCGCGAGCTCTACACGCTCCTTGCCGCCCATCCGGACACCGAGGTCCGCCTCATCATCGACCAGCCGCCGATCAGGCGCATCCTCGCCCGCCAGACGGTGGTGCCCGGGTTCGGATGGTCGCGATTCGCGCCGGCGACCCTCTCCCATCCGGTCCGGGCCGACGCGCGCCCCGACACCGGCGTCATCCTGGCCAACGGACTGGTCACCGTCGTGGTCGATCCGGCCACGGGCACCTTCTCGATCGACGGCATCCCGGGCTACGGCAAGCTGGTGGACGGCGGCGACCACGGCGACACCTACAACTACTCGCCGCCCACCCGGGACACGCTCGTCGACACACCGGACTCGGTCACCCTCTGCCTCGGGGAGGCCGGCCCGGTCCGGGCCACCGTCGACATCACGGCCACCTACACGTGGCCCGAGCTGGTCGAGGGGGCCACCCACGCCCGGACGGGGAGCCGCACGGTCAGCATCACCACCACCGTCGAGCTACGGGCCGACGAGGCCCTGGTCCGGGTGCGCACCCGCTTCGACAACCCGTCGCGCGACCACCGGCTCCGCGTTCACCTGCCCCTGCCCGAGGCGGCGTCCATCTCGCGGGCCGAGAGCGCCTTCACCATCGTCGAGCGAGGGTTGACCGCCGAGGGCCGGGAGGAGGAGTTCGGTCTGCCCACCTTCCCGTCCCGCCGGTTCGTGACCGCCGGAGGGCTCACCGTGATCCACGAGGGTCTCCTCGAATACGAGCTCGTCGACCTGGTCGGCGCGTCCGACGGTGCCGGCATGCGGGCCGGGGTGCTCGCACTCACCCTCCTACGGGCGACCGGCATGCTCTCCCGTCTGGGCATGTCCCTCCGGCCGCTGCCGGCCGGGCCGATGACCCCGATCGACGGACCCCAGATGATCGGGCCGGTCGAGGTCGCCTATGCGCTGCTGGTCGGTACCGGCGATCCATACCGTGCCACCGACGATGTCCTCGTGCCGCTCTTGACGGCTGCCACCTTCGGGGGCGGTGACCGTCCGGGCGAGGGCTCCGCCCTCACCGTGCGGGGCGCGGAGGTCTCAGCCCTGAAGCGGGAGGCCGGCGTCCTCGAGCTCCGGGTGTTCAATCCGGCCGACACGCCGACCACTGTCGAGCTGCCGGGGCGTTCGGGGTGGCTGGTCGACCTACGTGGCCGGACCCTTGCCGCCTTCGAGGGGGAGTTCACCCTCGGCCCCCACCGCCTCGCCACGGCGCGCCTCGAGCACTGACCTCCTCGGCATCACCCGCTCGCCGCGCACGCGGCAGCTCGTCCAGCTCACGGAGCACGCCGGCCAGGCGCTCCCAGCGCATCGTGCGCCGCGGGTCGGTGCCCGGTTCGCTCCCTGCCCGCACCAGCTTCCACACCTGCACCTGCCCGATGTCCTTGAGTGTGCGGGGGCGCAGCGGGTGGGCATCGATGGCGGACGCACCCTCTGCCACCATGGCGGTCCTGAACTCGTCGGAAACCAACACGGTGCCCGGGTTGGCCACGCCGGCGAGTCGGCTGGCCATGTTCACGACCGTCCCGTAGTAGTCGCCGTCGCGGACGAGGACCGGTCCCATGGCGAGGGCAACCCGCACGTCGGAGAGGAGATCGTCGTCGGCGTAGGCCTCCGCCAGGCTCAGGCCGATGTCGGCGGCGGCGGCGGCCGTCGGCACGATGAACATCGCCTCGTCACCGATCATCTTGACCACCCGGCCCCCGCGTCCGACGACGATGTCGTGCGCGAGCTCCTCGAAGCGGGCCACCACCGCGGAGAGCTCCTCGTCGCCGAGGTGCTGGCTGAGCATGGTGAACCCGACCATGTCGGCGAAGCCGACCGCCATCACCGGACTCGCCCCGGCGTCGTCACGGGAGCGGTGGAGCATGGTGCGCCGGGTGGCCACCTGGAGGTGGCGGCGCCAGACGTACTCGAGCAGCCGTGCCATGGCCGGGATCGAGACGTCCGCCTGCCGGGCGAACTCGTCGGCGTCGAGGATGCTGTCACCGGTGGAGAGCAGGATCGGGGTGGTGCCGGGGCCCGCCTCCGCTTCCGCGATCCGGGCCATCGAGGAGCCGATCACCCGGGCCATCTGGACCGCACTGTCCAGGTCGATCAGACCCATCGCCACCATGCCCTGGAAGAGGCGGACCGCCTCGAGGTCCATCTCGGTGAAGGCAGCGTCGTCCTCGTCCACGTCGACGAAGCCGAGCGCGCGCCAGAAGCGACGGGCGAGCTCGATGGGGATGTCGGTCCGCGCGGACACCTCGGCCTGGGTCAGCCGTTCGCCGGCCGGGACGAGCATCCGGTCGACCATCAAGAGGTCGATGACATCGTCGTCGACCGCGCGGTCGATCTCGGCGTCGCTACACCCGAGATCGCGTAGGACCGCACGCACGCGGGACAGAGCCCGGATCCGGTCCGGTTCCACCGAGGGGTCGGTCACGGCCGACGAGTCCTCCGACACCTGCCCACCCTAGGCGGTGACCCCCCGGGGGGCATGCCGGCGATGCCTGCATACACTGGCCCGGTGAGCGCCCTCGATCCCCAGTGGGGCCAGTCCCTGCGCCTGGGGCCGCGGGCGGTGCTGGTGCCGGTCAAGGCATTCCATCACGCAAAGGGGCGTCTCGACCGCGCCCTCGGAGAGCGCGAGCGCGCCGAGCTCGCCCGGGCGATGGCCGACCGGGTACTGGACGCGGCCCGGCCGTTGCCGGTGGCCGTGGTCTGCGACGACAACGAGGTTGCCAACTGGGCGCGTCGGCATGGGGCGTTGGTGGTCTGGGAACCGGGCCGCGGCCTCAACGGAGCGGTCGAGGCCGGCGTCGACCGCCTGCGTGACGCCGGAGTCGTGCAGGTCACCGTCTCCCACGCCGATCTCCCCCGGGCCAGCGGGTTGGCCGCGGTGGGCGAGGCGGGAAGCATCACCCTCGTCCCCGACCGGTACGGCAACGGCACCAACGTGATCGCCCTGTCGACCGACGCCGGCTTCCAGTTCTCGTACGGTCCGGGCTCGTTCGCCCGCCACAGCGCAGAGGCCGGCCGCCTCGGGCTGCCGTTGCGGGTGCTCGACCTGCCGGACCTGGCGTGGGACGTCGACGAGCCGAGGGATGTGATCCCGGTCGCGCTGCCCGGCGCGTCGCTCGGGTGACCGGGACCGGTCACGGATCCCAGGGAGAGCCGGCGATGCCGGGTCTCCCTGTCGGCGACCTGCCGGAAGGGGGCCCGGTCACGGTGGACCTGCCGGTGCCCAACCGGGCGCTCGCCATCGGGGCCCATCCGGACGACATCGAGTTCGGGTGCGGTGCAACCCTCGCCAAGTGGGCCGCCGACGGCTGCCACATCCACCAGCTGGTCCTCACCGACGGCTCGAAGGGGAGCTGGGATCCGGACGCCGATCTCGATGCACTCGTCGCCGAGCGCATGCAGGAGTGCCGCACCGCCGCGCACCGCCTCGACGGAGGCCGGACGCCGTCGAGGGTGGCGTTCCTCGGACGGATCGACGGCGAACTCGAGAACGGGGTCGACGAACGTCGAGCGGTCGCCGCGGTCATCCGGGACGTACGACCCGACGTGCTCCTCGGTCACGACCCGTGGCGTCGCTACCGGCTCCATCCCGATCACCGGGCGGCGGGGTTCCTCACCCTCGACGCCTTGGTCGCGGCCCGAGATCCCCACTTCTTTCCCGAGCTGGACCTGGCCCCTCACCGACCCCGGGCGCTCCTCCTGTGGGAGGCCGACCTGCCCAATCACGTCGAACGCGCCGGGGGATACGAGGGGGTCAAGATCGAGGCCCTCCTCTGCCATCAGAGCCAGGTGGCGACCACGCTCGGATTCGACCCGTCCGCCGACGACGCCACCCGTGCCCGGGGGCGCCAGCAATTCGGAGCCCAGGTGCGCCGCCAGATGGCGGCGCACGGTGCGCTGGCCGACATCACCTCAGGCGAGGCGTTCCACCGGATGGACCGTCTCTGAATTGTCGACCGTCTGCTGGAGCCAGGCCCGGACGCGTCGGTGGGGGTCCGGCCACCCCCACCGACGACGCACCAGCGGCATGGATACCGCTCGGAACGACTACCGGGACTTCTTGACCGTCCGCTTGGCAGCCTTGCGAGCCGGTGCCTTGCGGACCGTGCGCTTGGCGGTCTTCTTGGCCGCGGTCTTCCGGGCCGGAGCCTTCTTGGCCGTGCGCTTGCGGGCAGTGGTCTTGCGTGCCGCGGTCTTCCTGGCCGGAGCCCGCTTCTTGGTCGCCCGCTTCTTGGTCGCCCGCTTCTTGGTCGCCCGCTTGGCGGTCTTCTTCGCTGCGGTCTTGCGGGCCGGAGCCCTCTTGACCGTGCGCTTTCGGGCCGTCGTCTTGCGGGCCGTGGTCTTCTTCGCCGTGCGCTTCGCAGCAGTCTTCCTGGCCGCGGTCTTACGGGCCGGAGCCTTCTTGGCCGTGCGCTTCGCGGTGGTCTTCCGTGCCGCGGTCTTCCTGGCCGGGGCCTTGCGGACCGCCTTCTTGGCTGCCTTCTTTACTGCCATTGACACTCCCTCCTTAGGGTTCAACGCCGATTTGAACGTCGAACCGGTGGCGAACCGGACACCTTTCGACGCAGGGATCGGTACCACTGCACCTGTCCGAGGATTTCGGCCCACTCGGGGAGCCCGCTCGGTCGGGGTGAATGTTCCAAACCCGACCACGGTGACTCTCCGGCCAGCCCGAACCTCGGTGACGATGGTTTCGAACAGCGCATCGACTACGTCTTCGGTAGTGCGTCGAGCCGACTGCGCCGACTCGCTCACCACCCTGACGAGTTGAGACCTGTTCACAACCACCTCCACTCAGTGATACGTCATCGCACACCAGCCAAATGGCTTTTTTCCCCCAGGTCAAGCATTACCGGCATCCGCGCGGTGCACGGCGGGTCTTCGTGAATCGGTGCGCGACCACGCCCGCGGCGGTCGCACGCGTCCGACCGCCACAGCGACCAAATGGCCCATGGACAGAAACCCGAGTGTTTGCAACGATTATTCCGCAGGTGCCACGTCGCGTCGCACTCGCGGACCCGTCATTCCGCCATCAGCAATCACCGGCAAAGCGGCAAAGCAGAGGAAGAACGCTGTGGCAAACTTTTTTTCCGCATACCCCCCTCGATCACGCGATTCGGTGCACCGAGTCGCCATGCGCGCACTGGCGGACGCCGGCCACGGTCTCTACCTCGGACACGACCGAGACGGCTGGCGGCACGCCGCAGCACAACATTCGGTCATGGTGTTGGGACCACCGCGCTCGGGCAAGACGACGTCGTTCATCATCCCCAACGTGCTCGGCGCAAACGGTCCGGTCGTGTCGACGTCGACCAAGCCCGACGTGCTCGATGCGACCGTCGCGGCGCGCACCCGGATCGGGCAGTGCCTGCTGTTCGATCCCACCGCGTCGGTGGACGAGGCCGGCGGCGTGCACCGCCTCCGGTGGTCGCCAGTCCCTGCATGTGTCTCCTGGCGGACGGCACTGGCAACGGCTCGATCCCTGGTGCTGGTCGGATCGGCGGCCGGCGGACCGGGTGCGATCCGTGGCGACGGGTCCCACTGGACCGAGCGGGCGGCGGCCCTGCTCGCGGCCCTCCTGCACGCGGCAGCCTTGGAGGGGGTGGACATGCGGACCGTGCTGACCTGGGTGGACCGCCGCCAGGCGCTGCCCGCACAGCAGGTCCTCGCCTTCCAGGCGGCCGGGACCGGCGACATCGCCCGGAACCTCCTCGACGGCATCGCCACGACCGACGAACGCGAGCTCAGCGGTATCTGGTCGACCGCGTCGGGCGCGCTCGGCGGCTTCCGCTCCGAGGAGGCCCTCGCCACGACCGCCCAACCGGACTTCGACCCCGACCGGTTCGTACGCTCCGTCGACACGCTCTACGTCGCCGCGCCCGCCCACCACCAGGCGTTGGTCGCCCCCCTGGTCGTCGGCGTGCTGGATGCGATCCGCCGTGCCGCCTACGCCCGGGCTGCCACCGGTCGGTCCGAATCGGACCCACCGGTGCTCCTCGCCCTCGACGAGCTCGCCAACATCGCGCCCATCCCCGACCTGCCGTCCATGGTCAGTGAAGGAGGCGGACAGGGCGTGGTCACGCTCGCGTGTTTCCAAGATCTCTCGCAGGCCCGTCACCGGTGGCCCGAAGAGGCCAACGGCTTCCCCTCGCTCTTCGGCACCACCGTGGTTCTCCCGGGCATCGGAGATGTTCGGACCCTCGAGGCGCTCTCGGTGCTGGCCGGAGAGGAAGAGCTGGTCACCCGTTCGGTCTCCTCTGGGCGAGCACCCTCGGACCACCTGCTCACCGACCTGCTCTCCGGCGGGCGACCCCAGGTTGGTGACCAGCACGCGACCCTCTGGCGCCGGCGTCTCCCTCCCGAGGTCATCACACGTGGGGCCGATGGATGCGCTCTCGCGTTCGACCACCGCAACCGGGCGGGGTGGGTGCCGATGACCCCGGCCCACTGTGCCGAGCCCTGGCGCACGCTGCGGTCGCCCGCCCGGGAACTCGACCGCACGGTGCACGCCAAGACGGATCCGGGGCGCCCCACCGGGCCGGAGCGTCCGGCGGGGCCGGACCTCGGCCGGTGAGGATCGCCGAGTGCCGGCCGCCCCGATGACCCACTCACCGGCCCACGACCCGATCCAGGCGGTCCCACCTGGAGTGCCGGTCCTGGCGCGGCTCGAGCGGAGGTGGATGCCCGTGGGCGATGTCGTCGGGCGGTTCACCCCGCCCGAACCGGCGGTCGACCTGGGAACCCTCCATCCCCTGCGCGGCACGATCGACCACCTCCGGGTGCAGCCGGAGGGAACGCGCCACCGCCGCGGCCGACCACGCCAGCTCGGTCGGTCCGGCGAGATCGGCAGTGGCGGCGGACCGAGCCGATCCTGGCGTCACCGGTCCCGCCGCTTCGGTCAGTGCCACGGCCGTCCGTTCGACGGCGGCCGCGGGTGCGCCCTGCGGCAGGGCCTCGGCGAGCGCGACGACCAGGTCGCGCCGGGTCACCAGAGACCGGCGGGCAGCCAACCCGTCCAGCCCCCGCCCGAGACGATCGTGGTCCGGACGGATATCCGGACCCTCCCTCCTCCCTCTCCCCACGACCCGGACCAGGTCGCCGAGGTCGACCCCGTGGTCGTGGGCACGCCGACGCCACTCGGCACGCAACTGGTCGACGGTCGTCGTGCGGTCCTTCTCGGGTCGTTCCACGTGGAAGGCGACCCTCCCGTGCGACCTGGGAGAACGCTGGACCTCCTCGTCGATGCCGGCGGCGCGCCTCGAGAACAGACGGCACAGCACCGGGTCGATGCCGGACAGCTCGAGGCGTCCGGAGGGACCCGGCACCCAGGCCGCGCCGATCCCGACCGCCAAGGCGTGGCGGAGTACCGAGTGGTAGAGCCCTTCTGCGGCACGGCGGTGCAGGAACAGGCGTCGACTGTCCACCGTCGACCAGAGGCCGTCCGCCCCTTGGGCAACATTGGCCGCAACCAGGTGGGTGTGCAGGTGGGGATCGAGGGACCGGCTCGTGCGATGCACGAATCCGGCGGCCACCATGCCAGTCGACGCGAGGCACCGCACCCGACCGCCGGTCGCGCGGCGCACGCCGAACCCCTCTCGTTCGAGGTGGGCCGAAGCGGCGGCCACCGCCTCGTGGTGTGCCTCGCCGACCGAGCCGGCGAGCTCACGGGGACCGAGCAGATGGAGCACGCTGACCGACTTCGGCGCACAGAACACGAGGTCGAACCCGGCCACCGCCCGGGCTGGCGGAACGTGCCGGAGCGATCTGTCGCCAATCGGGTCGCGCCCCTCGAGAAGGTCACCGAACGGCACGGCCATGACCCGACCCCGCAGTCCGAGCATCTCGGCGCCGCCACCACTCCAGATGCCGGGCGACTCCCCCGCCACACCGGTTCCCTCCGCACGACCCGGCACGAGGTCTCCGACGTAGTACGCGGCTCGCCCGGCTCGGAGTACCTGCATCCTCAGCACCGGGATCCGGCCACGCGAGCCACCTCCACCGGCTACTGTACCATTTCCTACCGTTTCATGTCATTTCATGTTTCGTCCCGATAGCGGGCGAGGATCCGGGACGCAGCCTCCGGAGCCAGAGACCGGAGCTCGGGTGGATCGACAACTTCAGCGCCCGGGCCGAGCCGGAGCAGGAGGCGCTCGAGCCACGCATCGCCCCCGACGAAGACCTCCCAGAGGCAGCGGCCGTGCTCCTCACCCACCTGCTCGGCCGCCGGGATGGCCTCCATCAGCCAGGTCATCGAGGGGTCGAGGGAGAGCCGGACCGGCCGGCTCTCCGGACCCGGCACGTAGGCGTCGAGGTCGGTACCGGGGGCGCTCCCGGTGCCCTCTGCGACGGCAGGGCCCCGAGCGTCGTCGTGCCCGCCCACCGGTCGCGCCGTCCGGATCCGGTCGACCCGGAACCGCCGGACGTCCCCGGCGGTCGCACACCAGGCGTCGAGGTACCAGTGGCCCTCGGCGGCGAAGACCCGCTGCGGGGTGACCGTGCGCACCGTGACCTGGTCGGCCGAGGCAGAGTAATAGGAGAGCTCCACCCGCTCCCCCGAGACCAGTGCGTCGCGGACCGTCCCGAGGAACTCGGGCGAGTCGAGCTCGACGTCGAGAGCGGCCCCGCCAAGGGCGCGGTCGAGCTTAGTGAGGGCCCGGGACAGGGCCCCGCCCTCGTCACTCCCGGGGACGGCCAGCAGGGCACGGGCGGACGCGGCGAGGGCCAGTCCCTCCCGCGGGCTCAGCCGGCGCGGGCGGGCGAGGGTCGTGCCGAGCCTCGTCGAGACGGTGGTGTCGGTGACCACGATCTCGAGCAGCTGGTCCGGCGTGTAGGGCGGGACTCCGCAGCAGGCGGCCATTTCGAGCTCGGCCACCAGCGCCGCCGGGGCGAGGTCGAACCGCTCAGCAACCGCGTCGATGGGCGCGTCCCCCTCCTGTGCGAGCCAGGCCAGGATGGCCAGCAACCGGCGCAGGCGGCCGGCCGTGTCGGGTGGGCGGTTCACCGGGTCGCGACCCCGCCCGAGGCGGCAACTGCCTCGAGGCGCGCCACCATCGCCTCGCGGACGTCGGGCGGTCGCAGGACCTCCGCGTGGTCGAGCAGGTCGAGGACCCACGAGAGGAGCGCCTCGGGGTCGGTCACCGCCAGGCGCACCTCGACCGTGCCGTCGTCCCTGCGGTCGACCACCGCGTCGGGCCCGAGGGCCGCGACCACGCGTGACGACTCGGCGGCGTCGACGGCCACGTCGACCTCGACCACGCGGCCGGCTCCGAACTGCCAGGGGTCGCGTGAGAACGCCCCGTCGAGATCGAAATCGTCGGGCAGCTGGGCCGTCCCCGGTTCCCCGATGCTCGCTGATCCCTCGATCCGGTCGACCCGGAAGGTGCGGGCCTCGGCCCGGTCACGATCCCACCCGACCGCGTACCAGTGGCCTCCACGGAACCGGATGCCGGCCACGTCGACCGAGCGCGGCGTGCCTCGGTAGTCGAAGGACACCACGGCCCGCCGGCGGACCGCCTCGAAGAGGACCGGCAGCCCAGGGAGGCCGTCGAAGGAGGGAAGGTCGACCAGGGGGACCGGACCGCCGTGCCTCGGCCACTCGCCGCCCATCCCCAGCTTCGAGAGGGCTTCCCTCCCGATAGGCTCGCCGAGGTGGACGCCGGCAACCGCCAGGTTGAGCGCCGCCTGTTCCTCGGGCTCCAGGTGCAGGTCGGGAAGATAGTAGGCGTCGGGGTCGACACGGTAGCCGAGCTGGTCCTCGCCGCCGATGGACTGGACCAGGACCGGCACCCCTTCGTCACGCAGGAGGCGCTTGTCGCGCTCGAAGGCCTGCCGGCGGGCAGCGTGGCCGTCGGGGTAGCCGGGCACACGGTCCGCGATCTCGCGCAGGCTGAGCGCGCGGGTCGTGTCGAGGAGCACCAGCAGCAGGTCGGTGACTCGTTCGAGTCGGTCGGGCTGTGCCATCCACGTCAATCTAGGACCCACGGGGACGGGAACCGACCGTGACCGGGACCGATCCGCTCGCTCTGCAGCCCCATGTGGCGCTCTGGGCCGTGCTGGCAGTCGTGAGCGCGGCCGTCGTGCTCGGCCACCGGCGACTGCAGCACGGCGACGCAGGGCGTGAGGACTGGCCGCGTGCCGACATGGTCCGGTTCGCCGGGGCGGTGGCGGTGACCGGGATCGCGCTCGGCTGGCCGCTCGGCGACCTCGCCGCCCACTGGTCGCTCTCCGCACTCGTCCTCCAGCGGGTCCTTTTGGTCCTCGCGGTGGCCCCGCTCCTCCTCCGCGGCCTCCCCTACGACCTCCTTCGGTGGCTGACCCGGCCGGCACCGGTCGACGCCGCCCTCACCGGCCTCGCCCGACCGCCTGTCGCGGTGGCCTTCGTGACGGTCGTCCTGGTGGGCTCGATGCTGCCTGCGGCGGTGGCACTGCAGGCGAGCTCGGCCGTCGGCCGCGGCCTGCTGGCCGCAGCGGTGCTCGTGGCCGGCCTGGTGCTGTGGATCCCGGTGCTCGGCCGGATCCCCGGGATCCGGCGCCCGCGCCCGGTGGTGCGCTTCGCCTACCTGGTGGCCCAGGCGGTCGTCCCGGGCTTCTTGTCCTTCCTCTACATCCTCTCGACCCGGCCGCTCTACCCGGCGTTCGCCCACTCGGCGTCGGCGATCGGCCTGCGACCCCTCAACGACCAGCAGGTGGCCGGCTTCCTCTCCAAGCTCTCGATGCTCCTGGTGCTGCTCTCGGTCGGAGGGGTCGTGTTGGCCCGGGCCCCGGACACCGACGACGAGTTCGGACCCGAGGACCCGCTGGTGTGGGCCGACGTCGAGCGGCAGTTCGAGCGGGCCGATCGGAGAGCGGGGCGGGCGGGCGACCCCGCGCCGCCGTCGGAGCCTCCGGCAGCCGACCGCCCGGACCACCCGGCGCCGCCGACCCAGGGAGAGTCCGAGCGCGAACGGCCGGACAGCGGTCCGACAGCCACGTAGGTGCAGCGACTGCGATCACCGCGTGGCCGCGCCGGCATCCGTACCATGGGCCGATGATCCTCGACGCCCCCGAAGCGCCGGTCATCCGCCGGCTGGTCAAAGGGAGCCTGCGCGCCGGCGTCGAAGACCTCGGGGGGCGGCCGGCCATGGTGGTGCGGTCGGTCTCGACCATCCGGCGCGGTGCGCTCTCCCTCGAGGACGGGGAGACCTTGCGTGCAGGGGCGGCGGCGGCTCGCTCGCTGCAGATCCCGATCGTCGTCGTCCTGGCGTCGAGCGGAGCCGACGTCCTGGAGGGGGTGGCCTCCCTGCACGGGTGGGGGCGCGCTGCCCGGTCGCTCGCCGAGTGCTCCGGGGTGGTGCCGGTGGTGATGGTGGTGACCGGGCCCGCGCTCTCGGGTCCCGCCCTGCTCCTCGGGATCGCCGATCTGGTGATCATGACCGTCGACGCCTTCGCCTTCGTCTCGGGTCCGGCCATGGTCGAGGACTTCACCGGCATCCGCATCGGCGTCCACCAGCTCGGCGGGACGGCCATGCACGCCCGGTCGAGCGGCCTCTGCGCGATCGAAGCTGCGTCCACCGAAGACGCGATCGACCACGTCGGCCATCTGCTCGCGCTCCTTCCCGCCCACACCGACGAGCTCCCTCCGGTGGGCCCCCCGGTCGCGGCATCCGGGGCGGACGAGGGGCTGCGAACGATCATCCCCGACCGGGCAACGAGTTCCTACGACGTCCGGCGGGTGGCGGCCACCCTCGCCGACGACGGGGAGATCACCGAGCTCTGGACCCGGTGGTCCCCGCAGCTGGTCACCGCGTTCGGCCGGGTCGGTGGGCGAACGGTCGGGTTCGTGGCCAACCAACCCCAGGCGTTGGCCGGCACCCTCGACATCGCCGCCTCGCAGAAGGGCGCCCGCTTCGTGCGGTTGTGCGACACCTTCAACGTCCCGCTGGTCACCCTGGTCGACACCCCCGGGTTCCTGCCCGGCAAGGACCTCGAGTGGCGGGGCATGATCCGCCACGGCGCCGAGCTCGCCTTCGCCTACGCGGAGGCCACCGTCCCGCGGGTCTGCGTGATCCTCCGCAAGGCGTTCGGCGGTGCCTACATCGTCATGGACTCGAAGGGGATGGGCAACGACGTCTGCTACGCCTGGCCCGGCGCCGAGATCGCGGTGATGGGGGCGGTGGGGGCGGTCCAGATCCTCCACCGGGGTGCGGCCGCCGACGAGCGTGACGCCCTCCAGGCCGACTACGAGGAGCGGTTCCTGACCCCCTGGCAGGCCGCCGAGCGCGGGTTCGTCGACGCGGTCATCGATCCAGCCGACACCCGGGCTGCGGTGTCCGATGCGCTAGCGGTCCTCGAGACCTCGAGGGAGCGGCTGCCCGGCCGCAAGCACACGGTGGGGCCGCTGTAGGGGGGAAGGGACGTCCGACTCAGGGATCGATCTCGGCAAGACCGGCAACCCATACCCGATTACTCATGTTCGGCCATCGAGCTGCCGATGGTGCAGTGGTGCCCGCTACACGGTGGTTAGATGACGGCGGGCGTGGCCCCGTTGTTCGATACCTGCGCCGGAGATGGGTCGCCGTTGTAGCTACGGCCCTCCTCATGGCTGGTTTTTTGTTAGCTAGTTTCGTCATTGCTCCCCTGATCGTTCATAGCGTGGGATGGCACTACCCCCCCGATATTTGGGATAATTACCAGCTGGCAAAAAACATCACCGTCGGCGATTACGCCAATATCTACAGCGAATCAAGCCTGGTGGCATCGCCCGCCATCCTGTTGGTATTTCTCCCGCTCGAACAGCTCACGCAACACCTTGGTCTTTCAACAGGTTTCGGATTTCCAGTATCGAGGCCCTCCGCATGGCCAATCGTTGCACCCGTGAGCGTCCTACTGTGTGCACCTGCCTTGTTCAGCGCCGATTCGATCGCGGAGGCGATTGGGGCTGCCTGGAAGCGTCGAGTGGCTATTGGAGTATGTGGCGCGATCGCCTTGGGCAATGTGCTTTGGTGGGGTCATCCGGAAGATGCCCTTGCCGTGGCCTTTCTTCTTTTTGGCATGCGGCCTGCTCTTGGGAAGCGTTGGGTCTTGTGTGCGTGGTTGTTGGGGGTTGGATTCGCATTCCAGCCCCTGATCGGTTTGGCCATTCCTGTCATCATCCTCTCTGCTGGATGGCGTCGCCTGCCGTCGCTCTTACTTCGGATACTGGCGCCGGCGGCGGCACTTCTCCTCGTGCCATTCGCTTCGGACTGGCCAGATACATATCGGGCAGTGGTTGTTCAGCCGGTGTTTCCTAACCTCGTCCGCCCCACCGTTTGGCTGAGATTCGCTCCACACATTGCCAACGAAACCTGGATGGGTGGCCGATCTGTGGCGGGAGGGCCAACCCGATTGATCTCGGTCGCAATCGCTATTGGAGTTGGAGTGTGGTTCATGCGAAGGGAGCGTCCACCAGAGATGCTCGTATGGTGTGTGGCGTTGGTTCTCGCCCTTCGGGTCTTCTTTGAGGCCGGTGTTGCCCCTTATTACGTCTGGCCGCCGCTGGGGGTAGTACTTGTGAGCGGCGCCGTACAGCCGTGGAAGCGACTGTCTTTGACCTGCGTGTGTGTGTTAGGCGTCACTTGGGTAGCAAACATTCGCATCTATACCGAATGGATTTGGTGGCCGATCTGCGCCAGCTTGGTCCTCACTTTGGTTGTCGCCTTCCCGGCAAACAGCCGAGGGCGTGCGACAAATACCACTGCCACTTTCGCAGAGGTTGAGCAAAGCACGTTGGTGCCCGTTTAGGGCTGTCTCACGTGTGACGATAGTGGCTGTGCGTGGCGCCGAGGAGTACGGCGGCTGGAAGCGGGGTGGGACTACGCCGCAGCTTCGCCGATGGTGACTTCTAAGCCGAGAGCCTCGATCCGCTTCTGAAGCCGCGTGGCTTCGATGGCCGGGCGAGGCGCCGCAAGAAGTAGTCGGCACTGGGTCGTCGTAGTAAGCACCGGTGGTCAAGAAGTGCCAGGCGACGTTCAGGATGGACTGAACGACAGCGATCGCAGCCTTGTTGGGTCCTCGTTGGCGTGCGATGAATAGTGCGCCGATAAGGACGATCCCTTGGTTCGTGCTGCGACCCCTGGCCGCTATGAGAGCACGTTGGAGGCACGTAGATCCGTGGCGGGTGCCGGGCTCATTTCCGAAGCGCCAATCTGCGGTGCAGCACCGGAGATGCCGACTTCCGCACGACCGGGCCACGCACAGGCCAATCCGATTACCAGAAAGGCCACCATCGGGGTCCAGTATCCCCACTCCGACGCGCGGTGGAAACAAAAGACCGTCTCAACAACGGCGATCGCCCAGGCCC
This sequence comes from uncultured Acidimicrobiaceae bacterium, assembly GCA_963701325.1. Classification (GTDB taxonomy): domain Bacteria; phylum Actinomycetota; class Acidimicrobiia; order Acidimicrobiales; family RAAP-2; genus Bog-756. The sequence continues at coordinate 3,705,073 of OY969604.1, read as the reverse complement.
CGACCAGACGCTTCCAACTCGCACACGTGGCGGCCGCCAAGACGATCAGCGCCAGCGGAGGTCCCAGGTAGAAGACGACCATCACTGATTCGAAGAAGCACCGGAGGCTCAGGGCCAGGGCACACAGCCAGAGCAGGCCGACCGTCGACGGCGGCCTCCGATAGGCTAGGTAGCCGATCAGGACGGCCATCAGGACCGCGATCATTCGCCCCGGTCCGGCGCCGACTGAGGTCCGCGACAGCGAGGGCGACATGGCGATCCACGGTGTCGCATGGTCGAGGTATCTGGCATTCGCCTGTTGGAACAGGACCGCTGACGTCCGCTGCCATTGCGTCACCAGCGGGGCACTCAGAAGCACAACCGAAGGGAGAGCTCCATAGAGACACAGGCGGAGGCGTTGGGGCTTGGGTGTCCGGACGAAGGCCAGAGGGAACATGAGGATGACCAGCGGTTGGGTGACGATGGCCGCCCCCCATAGCCATCCCGAAAGAGACCACCGACCGCGGAACATGGCCAGGAGTGCATACAACGAGAAGGTCAGGGCCAATAGGTCCTCGGGGTGACCCCATACGGTCACGACCTGGAAAATGACGACCGACTCCATGAAGCTCAGCACGATCCGGCGAGGCCCGCTCACCCCGAGCTCCTCGGCCATGGCGTCGACGGCCAGGAGGCATGTCGATCCCACCAACAGAATTGCCGGTCCGAGCAGCAACCAGGACGTGGGCTGGCTGAGGAAAATGGGGGCGATCGATTCACTTCGTCCGAGCGCCCCGCTCACCATGGCCACCGGCGCCAAGAGGACCGCTATACCAGGGAAGGTGACCAGCTGGGTGTTGCTTCCATAGATACCTCCGATGTTGCCCCAGCCGACCCAATGCGCGGCGCGGAATGTGGACCAGATGTCTCCGGGGATCACCCAATCAGGGGAATGATGGACGACCGGATTCCACCACAGCGAATAGGCCAGGGACACGACCACGAAGATCAGCATCATCACCAACGGCCAACGTCGTCGCTTGAGATGCTCGACCAACCACGAGGTTCGACCCACCCGGTCGGCAACTTCCCCGGCGTCAGTCGTGGATCGGCCCGGTTTCCCGTCGACCTGAAAGTCGATGACACCGGCTACGTTCACGTCGCCATCCGAGCGGCCAACTGCACATTTATTTGACTCACTTCACTGTTGCACGCACGGGCGACCACCGCGCCGCCCAGAGTAGCAGTCGCGTGGGACACCCTCACCCTCATACCATCGGGGCGACAGGGCCTGGCCTTGAGCGCCGAACTTGCACCGCGAGCACCCGTCTAGGGCCGAATACGGAGAGTGCCCCCTCCCGGAGGAGGGGGCACTCTCGTCAGTTGATCTCGAAAGGCCGGACTGCCCGGCTATCCGAACTTCACAGGCTCCCGATCAGATGGACGGGAACTGCGTGAAGGAATACGAGTAGGTGGTGCCGGCGTTGATATTCGGCGCACTGGCGACACAACCGCCGGTGCTCTCCGTCCCAGCGGCAACCGTCTTGATCTCGGCGTATGTAGGCCCGAGTTGGCCGAGCGCGAACACTGCCGCTGTGCCTCCGGCCGCCCCGGTCGCCGTCGCCGGAGCGAGCGCCGAAGGAGCCGCCGCAGCCGCGAATGGGCCCACCGGAACGGTGACTCCATCAGGCTTCGTTGGCGTGTCGACAACCATCCAGCAGTTCTTGGTCTGCGCCGAATAATCAGCGAGGACCAGAGCCGAGAAGTCCCCTGTCACGAACACCGAGATGTGGTTCTGGTCGGTGGACGCACCAGTGAGGAACTGGAGGGACGGCTCGGCCGACTGCAATGCGAGGACCAGGTTGGCCGCCGTCGGATACGCCTGGCTGTTCTGCTGATACTGAGCCTTCGCATTCAACAGGGCGGTGTTCAGATTGGACTGCGCAGCCCGGTCGTTGGCCGACTTCGTCACACCGAGAAACGTCGGGATGGCGATAGCCAGCAGAATTGCCAGGATGAGCAGAACGACCATCAGTTCGATGAGGGTGAAGCCAGCGTCCTCGCCGGTCTCACCCGCAGCGCTACGCCTGTCGTTCAGACGTTGGATTGCGGATGAAAACATGTGTTGCCTCCTCGTGAGTATGTGTTGCATTAATTGAGGACCACCATGATTGGTGTCCCATCCAGGTATCGGAGCGGCTGACCCACACCTTGAGAAATACGTCAAAAACTTTCGGCGCGGTCAGCGTTCCCTTCCACCCGGGTCTCCGCCGATCTCTCGCGACGATCTTCTGACCACTCAACGGCAGTCTGGGGTTCACGTGCCGCCGTGGTCCCTTCCTAGGCCGCCCAGGCGCGCGAAATGAGGACTACCGACGCTCCTCCCCCAAAAACAGCGCTGCCAGGGGTGGATCAGCCGCCCGAGTTCGGGACCAGCTTGATGTAGTCGAACATCGGAAGGTAGAGGCAGATCACCATGGCTCCGACCATCGCGCCCATGAAAACGGTCAGCAGTGGTTCCAGAAGGGCGGTCAGGTTGTTGACGATCACCTCGACCTCCTGGTCGTAGAACTCACCGACCTTCTTCAGCATGCCGTCGAGCGCACCGGTCTGTTCGCCCACCTCGATCATCTGAACGACCAAGGTCGGGATGACATCTTCGTGCTCGCGCAACGGATCTGCGAGCGGACGGCCTTCCCGAACCCCGTCCTTCGCCTGAAGCAGTACGTCGCCCACCGTGCGATTTCCTGAAACATCGGCACAGATGTCCAGGGATTCGAGGATCGGTACGCCCGAACCGATCAGCGACGCAAGCGTCTGGCTCATTCTGGCCAGCGACACCTTGTGGAAGAGATTGCCGAACACGGGTGGCTTCAGGATGAGTTTGTCCCAGCGCCGGCGGCCCTCGTCAGTTGCGATCCACTTCTTGACTCCGACGATGGCCCCGACGATCACCGCGATGACCAAGAGGATCCAGGCGCTCGTGACGATGTTCGAGATATCGATCAGGACCTGCGTCGGAAATGGCAGCTTGCCCCCCAACTGGGAGAACAGGTTCTGGAAGACGGGCACGATGAACACGATCATGGCGGTGAAGATGAACAGCATCACGCTCATCACAACCGCCGGATAGGTCATGGCCGACCGGATGGTGCGGTTGAGCTGCGCCTGCTTCTCGATGGTTTCGGCAAGGCTCCCGAGAACCTCGTCGAGGGTACCGCCGACCTCGCCCGCTTGCACCAGGGTGCAAAACAGATGGGAGAACGCCTTTGGGTGCTTGGCGCAGGCAGCTGAGAGCGACGAGCCGTGTTCGACATCGAGACGCACCTCGTTGAGGATGCGGGCGAGTTCGGTGTTCTCCACCTGCCCCGCCAGGATGCCGAGCGATCGCACTACGGAGAGTCCGGAATCGACCATCGTGGACAGTTGTCTGGTGACAACGGCAATCTCACGTAGCTTGATCCGGTCTGACAGATACGGAATCTTGATATCCGTCTTCAGGTTCACGGTGGTCTTCGGCGTCACCGAGATGGGCATGTACCCCATCTCGCGCAGACGCCGCACGACGAGCGCGATGCTGTCACCGTCGAGCTGTCCTTCGACGAGCCCGCCAGCCTTGTCCCTCACCTTGTAGTCAAATGTCAGTGCCACGATGCCCCGCTTCGTAGGTCGGTGAACCGAGTCGGTTCAATCATGTTTGTAGATGGTTTCGGAGGTCTTCCTCGTTCTGCGATCGGTCGTAGGCGATGCCCTCGGAGATCAGGCCGGCCTTGACCAGAGCCGCAAGGCCCTGATCCATGGTCTGCATGCCGAACGAGCCGCCGACCTGCATCAGTGAGTAGATCTGGTGCGTCTTGGCCTGCCGGATCAAGTTTCGTATGGCCGATGTGCACATCATCACCTCGGCGCACGGAACACGACCCGTGCCGTCCGCATTGACCACCAGCTGCTGGGTCACCACGCCCTCGAGTGTCGCAGCCAGCATGACCCGGATCTGTTCCTGCTGGTTCGTCGGGAACACGTCGATCATCCGGTCGATGGTCTGCGGACAATCCTGGGTGTGCAGCGTGCCGAAGACCAAGTGCCCGGTCTCGGCCGCGGTGAGCGCCATCGAGATCGTCTCGAGATCCCGCAGCTCGCCGACCAGGATCACGTCGGGATCCTGGCGAAGGACCCGCCTGAGTGCCTCGGCGAACGAGTCGGTGTCCTCCCCGATCTCTCGCTGGGTGATGATCGACCGCTTGTGGTTGTGAAGAAACTCGATGGGATCCTCGACGGTCACGATATGCAGGGGTTTCGTTCGGTTGATGATGTCGACCAGCGACGCGAGAGTCGTCGACTTTCCGGAGCCGGTTGGTCCGGTGACCAGCACCAGGCCGCGACGAAGGTCGGTGAAGGACTTGATCGAGTCGGGCAGCCCGAGCGTGTCGAACACCGGCATCTCGTGCGGAATCGGCCGGAGTGCCGCAGCCACCGTGCCACGCTGCAGTGCGATATTCACCCGGAACCGTCCGACGCCGGCGATCGAGTGCGACGTGTCGAGCTCGTGCTCCTCCTCGAACCGTTCGCGCTGGGAGGCAGGAAGGATGCCGAACACCATGTCGCGTAGGACTTCGTTGTTGAGGGGCGGACACCCCTCGATCTGGCGTATGGCTCCGTGCAGGCGGATCGAGGCGGGCATGGCGGCAGTCAGGTGGAGATCCGAGGCTCCGACAGTGACCGCATACCGCAAGAGGTCGTCGATGTGGAGGGGCATCGACCCATCGGTCGCCGCCGCCGGGATGCCCTCCCGGAGCATCCGGTCCGCGATGGATTGGTCGGGGGGTTCCTCTGCATCGCTCGAGGTGTCCACCAACGGAGAGTCGGGTACCGAGCCGGGACCAGGTGGAGGTGGAGGGATCGGTTTCGGAGGTGCATCCGGGTTACTCGATGATGGAGCACCGATATAGCGCTCGACCACCAGCGGATCGGCGAGCACCGGGTTGATCCGGTGGCCCACACGCGAGGCCAACGCGTCGAGGTCCTGCGGCATCGGCGGCTCGGCAAACGCGACCGCCAGCGCGTTGCCGTCGAATTGAAGGGCGACTGCGCCGTACTCCCGCGCCACATCGACCGGCATGGCCGCCGCCGCGTCCGGAGCCGGCGACATCGCGGCCAGATCGATTGCAGGAAGCTGAGCGAGATGGGCCAGGGTCCCCACCACGACACCCGGGAGCGCGAGGTTCCGGCTCACGAGCAGATACGCGAGGGTCTGACCCGTGGCCGCCGCCTCGTTGACCAACGGGCGGAGATTGGTCTCGGTGTCATATCCCGACTGGGCCAGTGCCTTGGCCAGACGGCTCGACCACTCGGTGCGCGTCTCCTGCGTGACCGAGCTCATGCGACCACCCGCAGGACTTCCTCGAGGGTCGTCTCGCCCTCGATGGCCTTGAGCAGGCCGCTCTGACGAAGCGTGCTCATCCCCTGGCTCACGGCAAGACGATGGATCTCTTCCACGGACCCTCCTTCGATAATCATGCGTTCGATCTCTTCTGTCATGGGGAGGAGCTCGGCAAGTGCCTTGCGCCCCCGGTAGCCGGTCTGGGAGCACGCAGAGCACCCCACCGCTCGGTAGACCTTCGACATGCCGCCGATGTCTTCGACCTCGGCCATTGACCATCCGGCCGCTATGACGTCGGCCTCGGTGGGCTCGTACGCCTCCTTGCAGTGGGTGCAGAGTCGGCGGGCCAGGCGTTGGGCCAGCACACCCGAGAGTGAGGACGTGACTAGAAACGGCTCGATGCCCATCTCGATCAGACGCATCGGGGTCGACGCGGCATTATTGGTGTGGAGCGTGGCCAACACCATGTGACCGGTCAGGGCAGCCTCGATCGCGATCGATGCAGTTTCCTTGTCCCGGATCTCACCTATCAGCACGATGTCCGGGTCGGACCGCAGGATGGCCCGGAGCGCCGAAGCAAAATTGAGGCCGGCCTTGAGGTTCAGTTGGACCTGATTGATCCCCTTGAGGGGCAGTTCGACCGGGTCCTCGACGGTGATGATGTTCTTTTCGGGCGAGTTCAGGGCGGTGAGTGTCGTGTAGAGGGTGGTCGACTTGCCTGATCCGGTCGGTCCGGTCACCAGGATGGTCCCGTACGGCTTGGTATAGAGGCTCTCGTAGATAGTGAGCATCTTCTCGTCGAAGCCGAGGTCACCGAACCCGAGGACCACACTCGACTTGTCGAGCACCCGCATGACGACCTTCTCACCGAAGATGGTGGGGAGCGTTGCCATACGGAGATCGATCCCTTTGGCGCCGACGTTGAGGGAGATCCTCCCGTCCTGGGGGACCCGGTGCTCGGCGATGTTGAGGTCGGCCATGACCTTGAGGCGAGTGGTCACCGCCGCAGCGATGCTGCGCGGGGCAGTCGACACGTCGTGGAGCACACCGTCGATCCGGTAGCGGATCCGTAGCTCGGATCCCGTGGGCTCGATGTGAATGTCCGAAGCCCGCTCGTTGAGGGCCTGCAGGACCAGGAGATTGACATAGCGGACGATCGGCGCTTCCTCGGTAATGGACTGGATATCATCGACGCCGGAGTCCTGACGAGTCGAGTCGATGCCGAGCGAGGCCTCCATGGCCATGTCGGCTGCGTCTCCCCCACTGTTGAACGCTCGGCCGATGTAGGCGCTGATCTGCGACCGGGTCGCCACGACGACGATGAAGTTGCGTCCCATGATGGTCCGCAGGTCGTCCATGGCGAACACGTCGGTCGGATTCGAGGCGGCGATGACCGGGGTGCCATTGTCGGTGGCGATCACCATCACGTTGTGGTGCCTGGCCGTCGCCTCGGGAATCGTGCCGGCTTCCGCCAGGTCCACTCCGACGACGTCCAGGTCGACGAACTCGAGCCCCATTTCTTCGGCCATACCCCACATGAGGTCGGCCTCAGTGACCATCTTCTCGTTGGTCAGGATTCGGGCGACGCTCTGGCCGGTCAGATGGTGCTCTTCGAGTACCGCGCTCATGTCTTCGAGCGAGACGCGGCCACCGTCGACCAGCACCTTGGCCAGCGGTGGGAACATGGCAGTCGCGCTATCCCCATCGAAGCCTGATCCTTCGACGTGCTGCTCGTCGGGGTGGAGCTCCTGGAAGGTGGCGACAGCCTCGGCCACGAGGTCGGCGGCCTCCGTCGTGGAGTCCGACGCTCCGTCGTCCGGTACTTCCTCGACGGAGAGCGCCAGCGCCTCCAACTCTCCAGCGAACGGCAGCACGTCTTCCCTCGCCTGGCCGAGAGGGGGCTCGGGTGCGTCGATCGCGACGGCAGGGAGATCCACGCTGATCGGACCGTCGACAACGACCTCCTCCTGGAGGACCTGCAGGCTGTCCAATAGTTCAGGTGGCGGTTCGTTGGCTGCGAGATCGTGTTCCGACGCAGCTGCCAATCCGTCGACTGTGTCGGTGGTGTCGACGTCCAATCCCGACGGTACCGCGACTCCGACCTCCGGGTCGTCGGGCTCGGGAATCTCGACGAGCCCAGAAACGTCTGGGGCTGCATTCTCCTCGGGGGTCGGTGCCGGGCGGCCGGCCGGCGCGGACTTGCCGCTCTCCTTCCCGCCTCTCTTCCCCTTCTGGCTCCTACCCGATGACGACCGACGCGCCGGGGGTGCCTCGACTGCGGATCCCTTTGTTGAATCGATGGGACCATCTTCGGCATCCGGGGTGGCTGTGTCGACGGCATCAGGCTCCACCCCGACTGTCTTCGACTTCGGGCCCTCTGCGGACTCCTCCTCGGTGATCCCGGAGCCAGCACTGACCTCCGCCGCATCGTCCGGGGCGATGTCCGGCGATGACACTGATCCAGCGGGATGCAACAGGGGCTCGACCTCCGCATCGGTGCCACCCTCACCGACGAGCGCCACGGGCTCACTAACAAGCGCAGCCAGATCGTCGGGCGTGAGTTCCACAGTGCTGGTGTCGTCCAATCCGGACGAAGGACCTTCGAATCCGGCAGCACCGTTCGTCTCGCGAACCACGGATTGTTCACTCTTACGAGAGAGGAGCTCTTCGAGGTAGGCGTCGATCTGCTCCGGAGCAGCAACAACGGAGATGAATTCGCGCCCGATCGAGGCGCGAACCGAGTCCTGCGCGGAGAGATCATCGGGATCAGACGTCGCAATGACCGGGGTTCCGAACTTACGCTTCACCGCGACCATGTGGTAACGGAGCGCGAGGTCGACCGGAAGGATCTCGCCCGCCGCGGGGTCGACTCCGTACGTGTCGAGGTCCACGAACTCGAGGTCGCGTTCGCTTGCCATCCCACGGATGGCTTCGACATCGCTCATGGGACCAGCATCGGCAGACGTCGGCCCGAGATTGAACCCCAATCGGCGCCGACGGAGAGTGCGAGACCCACGCTCGTCCCCAGAGAACCCACCATGCCCCTTCCCAACCTGCCTTTGGACGCCGAGGGGAGTGCTCCCGAACATCTCACTCCTCGTGGTCATTCTCCCACCGGGTGAGCGCCAACCTCAAGGGCTCGTTCCGCGGTGCCGAAAGACACGAAAGACAGTTGCCCGCCAACCCGAGCCGGTACTGTTGCCGATTCCACCGGTGAGAGGGTCAAGCGTGACGAAACAGGCTCCTCCGGGTGACGGGAACGCGAAGTCCCTGGTCAAAGTCAATACCAGCTCCAGGTGGCGCCATGGTGGTGCACAAACATGAGTTCGAGTGGCCTCCCGGTCGAGTTCATCTCCATCCCACTGGCCGGAGTGGTCGGACTGTTCGTGGGCTCCTTCCTTAATGTGGTCGCCTACCGGGTCCCCATCGGCCTGTCCGTGTCGGCTCCCCGTTCGTTCTGCCCGATCTGCGACCGCCAGCTGGCCTGGTGGGAGAACGTCCCGGTGGTCTCCTGGCTCGTTCTGCGGCGCCGCTGCCACACGTGTCACCAGCCAATCTCGGCTCGATATCCCCTCGTCGAGTTATCCACAGGGGCGATCTTCTGCCTTGTCACCTGGGCCTGGCACGGCACCTGGCTGTCCGCCGGCTACTGCGTCTTGGCAGCCACCGCGACGGCTATCTCGTTGATCGAGTTCGGGGGATCGCGCTCACCACTCTCCGTGGCGGCCGTCGGAACGCTACTGGGCGAGACGATGATCGTGTCGGCCGCTGCCTGGCTCCAGCGATGGGCAGTGCTCGGGGGTTCGCTGGCCGGACTTGCCGCAGGGGTCGCCCTCTTCGGCATCCTCCGCGCTCGAGACCCCGACTGCCTCGATCCGCGGGAGCACGGTCGGTCCGCGTTCCCGGTTGCCGGGTGCTGGCTCGGTGGATTGGGGTTCGTCGCCGTGATCAGCGGTGTCGCGGCCTGGGCCCTCGTCACATTCGCCTGCCTAATAGGCGTGTGGTGGACGACCCGGACGTCGAACGGTGCCAGTGTGACCGGCATCCGACACGAGGCCCCCCTGGTCGCCACGCCGCTGGTGACTGCCATCGCCGCAGCGATGGTGGTGTCACTCATCGTGGTCGGGTGACCACCTACGATGGTCTCATGGGAAGTGTCAGGTCACCCGACCAGGTCGTCCCTGCCGGCAGCACGGAAGGCCACCCGAAGGAGTCGAACGGTCAGGTCGTCGAGCAGCTCGTCTTCCATCGGACGGTCATCGTGGACGATCACGAGCTCCTACGCACCGGTACCCGTCGCATTCTGGAGGAGGCGAATGGGTTCACCGTGGTAGGCGAGGCTGCGGACGCTGAGTCCGCCCGCACGGTCGTGCGAGACACCCTACCCGACCTGGTGATCACCGATATTCGCCTCCCCACCACCAACGGGATCGACCTGGCCGGCGCGCTGGTTACCGACCAGCCCGACCTCACGGTCATCGTCCTCAGTGCCTACGACGACGAGCACTACGTGCGAGCAGCTCTGGCTGCCGGCGTGTCGGGCTACCTGCTCAAGACCATGCCGAGCGCCGAGCTGGTTGCCGCGATCCGAGACGCATGTACTGGAACCTGGCCGGGCCACGACCGCACCCGTGGCAAGGGCGAGAAAGCCGGAGACAGCACGCCGAGGGAGAGCGAGCAACTCCTCACGCCTCGCGAGAGCGCCGTCGTCCGACTCGTTGCACGCGGAATGACCAACAAAGCGATTGCCCGGCAACTCGGGATCAGTCCCCGGACCGTCGAAGGCCATCTCAACCACGTCTTCGAAAAGTTGGGCGTCCTCTCGCGCACCGAACTGGTCCACTACGCCCTGGCCAACAGCGTGTTCGACCGGGAGTCCAAAGCCGAAGCGACCAGTCGGCCTGTCGGTTCGGACCTCCTTGGGTACTCCCGTGACTGAAGGGTACGTCCAGCCCCGTCCCACCCGTCTCCCCGGCGGAGAGCCGTGGACCGACTCGCACTTCTGGATTCTGCAGCTAGTGATCCTGGCTCTCGTGCTCGTACGCCTCGCGTTCACGGTCGCGTTCCACCTGGATACGTCGTCGCTGGTGGTCGAGTTCTCGACCCTGGTGCTGTTCGTCCTTCCAGTGGCGTACGCCTCTCTCAGCTTCGGACTCCCGGGGGCGACCATCACCGCCGGCTGGGTCACCGTCCTGTCCGTTCCCAGGTTCGCGGTGGCCGTTAGCCAGCACGATCCGACTGCCGCGTGGTCCGAGGTTCTCCAGATCGTCCTGCTCGACGGGTTGGCCCTCCTCATCGGCACGCGGGTCTCGACAGACGCGCGAGGCACGCGGTCTGGCCGAGGCCGCGCAGGCCGCCCGTCTCGATGCCGAGACTCTCTACCGGGAGCTCTTCGATTCGAATCAATCTCCCATCCTCATCGTCGACGCCAGCGGTTTGGTCATCGAGGGAAACGCCTCAGCGCTGCGCGCGTTCGGAGGGATTGCCACCTCCGGCGGATCGGAGCAGCACCAACCGGTTCGCCTTGTGGACCTTATCGGAGCGGATGCGGCCAGCCAGGTGCTCACCCGACTTCTGTCGGTCGACCCGGTGCCAGGGGCCACAGCGACCGGGGGGGCGCAGGACTCCGAGATCGACGCGCGCGTTCGACCCGTCGCATTCGAGTTCGAGGGCCGCGCTGTCCTCTACCGACTGAGCGCCACCCTCGTCAGACCAGTCGATGCCGACCGCAGGATGCAGGTCATCTTCGAGGACGTGACCGCCGAGACCCGTCGGCACGATCTCATGGAGGCCTACGCCGGCCAAGTCGTCCTCGCCCAGGAAGAGGAGCGTCGTCACCTCGCCCAGGAAATCCATGACGGTCCACTCCAGGCCCTCATTCACATCTGCCGACAGATTGATTTGCTCGAGGGAACCGACGGACCTGGCGTGATCGGGTCGGACGATGATCACCAACTGAAGTCACTCCGCTCCACGGTCGAGGACACAGTGGCTGAACTGCGATCCATCGCACGTGGCCTCCGCCCATCGATTCTCGACGACTTGGGACTGGTGGCGTCGATCAACCAGATGCTTACCGAGGCAACGGCGCGGCAGCAGTTCGAGAGCACCTTCGGCGTCACAGGTGCGTCTCGCCGATTGTCACCCAGCGTCGAGCTCGCACTCTTCCGCATCACCCAGGAGGCGATTACCAACATCGAGCACCACGCGGCCGCAAGCCACGTTGCAGTGGGGATCGACTTCGAGACTGAGGGACTCCACCTCTTGGTCAAGGACGATGGAGCCGGGTTCGATCAGATCCAAGATCCGGAGGCAGGAGGCCACTCGTTGGGACTCCCTGGGATGACGAAACGGGCTCATCTCATCGGTGCCACATTGGTCATCCATTCGCAGGCCGGAAAGGGCACCACCGTGGACGTCTGGGTACCCGAGGATGCCCTTCGCGCAGGCAGGTGCGGCTGAAGAGTTCCAGACACGAGAGTGCACCTCACCCTGGGTCGGCATGCGGAACGCACCCGTTATGCAGGACATTTCGAGAAGGATCGCCGGGGTCAGCCACAAGCTGGCCTGCAACTGTCACTCAACCGACATCAAAATCTAAGGGACTTCTCGTCAATTTATGGGATACTGACGCCGTGGATGAGATCATCATCGAGTCGTGCCACAGCACTTGGATCATCGACCGGGAGAATTCCCGCTTTCGTCGTGTTGTGAAGGCATCGCACCACACGACCAGCCCGGCCTCCACCGAGTGGCAGCCCTGCTATGGGGTTGAGATCGATCCTCTTTCCGAGTCATTCGTGGTGCTCTTGAATCCTGAGGGAACGCGACTGCTGCGGAGCTGGCGCCATGTGGAGCACTGCTCACAATGTGGTGGCGAGGCAACTTCGGAGCTGTCGCTCCGGGACCTGCGCTCCGCAGTCCGTACCTAACGATCCAGAGCTGACACCCACACTCAGGGGTACCTATTGGGATTTCGCTGGCGGTTCGGCCACCCGATGGTCGAGCGAAGGACAACCCTGAATCCTGCCTTCAGGGCCATCGCCCTATTCCGGGCCCGGCGGCGTTGCGGCAGAACATCATGATCCCTCTCACTTCCCTCTTCGATCGCCTTCGCAGGTCGATGTTCGACGTGTCGGGACCCTCAACGCCGACCAGTGCGACCGCAACGTCCGAAGCATCTGCTGGACGGTTTGGGGCGGACGCCCAGACCGAGAATGTCACCGGCTCGGTCGAGTCAGCGGAGCCGGAACCGAGAGTGGCACGTCGCGGCACTGTTCCCCAGTCGTCGTCGAACGAACCAGCACCCGACGCGGGTGAGATCCTCGGCGCGCCCGAGGCGACGCTCCCACAAGTCAGTCAGGCCGTCGTCGCTAGCGAGGTCGCCCCTGTCACCGCCCATGCACAGCAGGGCGAATCCATCTCAGCAGCTCCACCGCTCAGTGAGCGCAGGATTGAAGACCGCCGGCAGTCGTCCGGCCAGACGACCGATGCAGTCCCGCCGACTGGCAATACGGGGAACGCGATCGCCCGCCAGCCCGCGGTGGTATCTACCGGAGCGGAACCACCGCCACCGCCACCGGCACCACCGCCAGCTCCGCCGCCACCGATTGAGGTACCCACGCCATTGACACCCATGACCGTGGGACGCGCTCCAGTCGATCTGGCCGCTTCCGCGGCCATGGCCAAGGACATCCTTGCTGCAAATGAGGAACAGCCCCAGCTGCAGTCGCGTCGGGACGCCCGTCCAACCACACCGGCCGACGGATCGGCGGCCTCAACACCCGACCTCCCCGGTGCGGAACGGTCTGGCGGCCGTGCGGGCGAGGACCTGGGGTCCGAGGCAGCAGGAGATGACGCACCGGCCACCCCTGACTTCTTCGCTTCGACCCGCGCAAAAAAGCGATTCCGCAGGTAGTAGCTAGACCAGGGCGGTGCGATCGCCGCTCAGCGTGCCTGCTCCCTCTTCCAGATGCCGGAACTGCCGCCGGTCTTCTCCCACAACATGAGCTGCCCCACACTCATCGTGCGGTCGGCGGTCTTGCACATGTCGTAAACGGTCAGTGCGGCGACGGCGCAGGCCGTCATCGCCTCCATTTCGACCCCGGTCCGGTCGACGGTCTCGACCTTCGCCTCGACCTCCACACAGTCATCGCCGATGGTGAAATCGATCTGGACCGATCCGACCAGAAGTGGGTGGCACATCGGGATCAGATCGGCCGTTCGCTTGGCCGCCTGGATGCCGGCCACCCGCGCCGCGGCCAGCACGTCACCCTTGGTGATCGCGTTATTTGCCACCTGGGCGGTAGTCTCCGGCTTCATGGTCACCCGACAGCGGGCCAGCGCACGCCGGTGCGTGGCTTCCTTGGGGGAGACGTCGACGATGCGGTTGCCTCCGAAGGGGTCCAGGTGGGTGAGGCTGCGGTCGGTCACTGGGGGCTCCCATCGGTCACGGGCTGAGTCTACGGGAGCCCACCGCCGGAGGACGAAGTTGGCACTCTCTCAGGTAGACTGCTAGACCACCTGCGCCTCCCGCACTGGAAGGAACATCAGTTGCCTACGTACGAATACCGCTGCGACAGCTGCGCCGAGAACTTCGACGCCGTCCAGGGCTTTCATGACGAACCGCTCTCGGTCTGTCCGACCTGCGGATCGCCGGTCCGCAAGGTGTTCGGGAATGTCGGCATCGTGTTCAAGGGGAGCGGCTTCTACAAGACAGACAGCCGAAACGGTGCTGGGTCCAAGTCCAGAGACGGCGACTCGACGAGTGCGCCAGCGGCATCGTCGGACGCCTCCGCTTCGGACGCCTCGTCCGGCTCGTCCGACAAGGGCTCTGCCGCCTCCCAACCCGATTCGGCCGGCTCACGCGGCACATCGCCTTCCACTCCCTCCACTCCGACTCCTGCCGGAGCACCGGCCGGTAAGAGCAACTCCAAAGGTAAGGAAACCCCGTCTCCCGCACCGTAAGGTCCGCCAGGACCACGGCGCTCGAGGGACGCTGGCGATCTCATTCTCACCGCGCTGCGCGCGCGAGGTACTCGCCTAAGTGACCTAGCGCCCGTACAATAGGGCCCGTGGACACCATTGACCTCGACCGCCTCCTCGCCCAGCTGGCCGACCTTGACGGCTCGGATCTCCACATCAAGGCCGGGGCCCCGCCCCGTATGCGGCTTGCCGGGGCCCTGCGGATCATGGACGACGAGCCGGCCTTCACAGCCGACGAGACGCTCAAGATCGCCGAGTCGATGATGTCGCCATCCGTGCTCGGCACCTTCCGGGAACGCCACGAGGCGGACTTCGCTTACAGCGTTCCGGGGACCGGCCGGTTCAGGGTGAATGCCTACTACCAGCGCTCATCGGTAGCACTTGCAATGCGACGGGTGCGGGCCAGGCCGGCGACTGCGCCGGAGCTCGGCCTCCCGGAGGTGGTCAACCACTTGGCCGAGGAGATGCGAGGACTTGTCCTCGTGACGGGACCGACTGGATCCGGGAAGACCACGACCCTCGCGGCCATGATCGACCACGTCAACCACCTTCGGTCGTGTCATGTGGTCACCATCGAGGACCCGATCGAGGTCCTCCACACTGATGACCTTGCTGCCATCGACCAACGGGAGATCGGATTCGACACCGACTCGTTCGCTTCAGCCATGCGGGTCGTGCTGAGGCAGGACCCCGATGTCATCCTGGTGGGAGAGATGAGGGACCAGGAGACCGTTTCTGCCGCCCTCACTGCCGCCGAGACGGGTCACCTCGTATTTTCGACACTGCACACCATCAACTCCACCGAGACCATCAATCGGATTGTCGACTTCTTCCCTCCGCATCAGCAGACCCAGGTCCGGGTCGGCCTGGCCGGTTCCCTCAAAGGGATCATCTGCCAGCGCCTGATCCCGACCGCTGACGGGAAGAACCGGGTACCGGCGCTCGAGATCATGGTGGTCAACGGCCGAATTCAACAGGCCATCATCGATCCGCTGATCACCGGCGATATCGAGGGTATCGTCGCCGACGGCGAGTACTACGGGATGATGACCTTCGACCAATCCCTGGTCGGGCTCATTGCGAACGGAACCATCGACCTCGCTGAAGCAATGGCCACGGCATCGAACCCCCATGACCTCAAGGTGATGCTGGAGCGCCAGGGCATCGTCCAGACCGGTTCGTTCGCCACTGTATTCAACTGAGTTTTCTCCGTTCGCCGGCACTCAAGCTGGCACCCATTCTGTCCGATAGACCTCCGTAGGCCTGGGGCACTCATAGACCCAGGCCTGAGTTTCACGATTGATTGCCGTGATGCGAGGGACCGGAGAGAACCCCATGAGAACTGTGACGCAGCGCCGCATGACCATCCTGACCGGTGAACGTACAACTGCACCCAATGTGGCTGCCGGAAACGGTGGCCGTCGCACGGTGAACACTCCTGTCGCTTCGGGAGGATCCTCATGCCGCAGCTGAATCTGCCGCAGCTGAATCTGAAGCCACGCCTGATCGTCGGACTCGACATCGGCACCAGCGCCGTCCGCGCCGCAGAGCTGGACACCGGCAAGTCACGCCCGGTCCTCCTCACCTACGGGCAGGTCGGCCTACCGCCCAGCTCACTGTTCGAGGGCGAGATCCGCGACTCCGCGGCGGTCACCGAAGCTATTACCAGGCTGTGGAAGAACGGACAGTTCTCGAGCTCGTCGGTGATCGTTGGCATCGCAGGACTCCGGGCCATCACCCGCGAGATCGACCTGCCCTTCGTGTCTGACCATGAAGTGGACAGCGCAGTCCGTTTCCAGTCGGAGGAGGTCATTCCCTTCCCGCCCGATCAGACCATCCTCTCGTCGCAGGTGCTCGCCGACTACACCTCACCAGAGGGCGAAAAGATGCGGCGGGTGCTCGTAGCCGCAGCGCACGCAGATATGGTCAACGGCGTAATCGGGGCGGTTGAGCGAGCGGGACTCACGGTTGACGGTGTCGATCTGATCTCCTCCGCACTGGTGCGAGCTATTGGAGGCCACGACGGATCGGACCAGCCCGAGGCCATCGTCTCCATCGGGGCCGGTCTCACAGTTGTGGTTATCCACCAATCGGGACGACCCCAGTTCGTCCGCACGATCGGCTCCGGTGGCAATGCGACCACCGATGCTGTAGCGGCCGCCCTCGACCTGCCTATCGCCGATGCCGAAGCCGTCAAGCGCCGCATCGGTGAACAGGTCGCACAGATGCAGGACGCCGGGCGTGCCGCGAAGCCGAGCATGGTCGAGCTTGTCGGTGAGATCCGAAACTCGATCCAATACTTCGCCTCCCTCCCGGGCCGCCTCCCCGTCTCGCATGTCCTAGCCACTGGCGCCGGTTCAGATCTCGACGGACTCCTCCCTCTGCTCGAGGCTCAGATCCAGCTACCGGTTCGCACGGTCTCCCCTCTCGGACGTCTGGACATCTCGCGGCTCGACCTCACCGAGGCGCAGGCCAACGAAGTCGGCCCGGTCCTCGCCGCACCGATCGGCCTGGCTCTGCCCGAGCCCGACAAGTCGGTCAAGAAGTTCAATCTGCTTCCTCCGGAAGTGATCAGCCGAGCTCGGATGAAGCGAATCCAGGAGCGCACCCTGATGGGCGCAGCCGCCGCTCTGGTCGTTCTGGTCGGTTTCGGTGGTTGGAAGTTCCTCCAGGTGCACAACGCCCAGAACAACGTCAACCAACTGAAGTCGAGCATCGCCACGCTCAACGCCCAGGTTCCCAAGTACGACCTCGTGGTGGCTGCGAACAATGCGTACACTGCCGGCCTCACCCGTCGGGCGTCCGTGCTCAACTCAGCTGTCGACTGGCCACTTGCGCTGAGCGAGCTCATCTCCATCACTCCCGCTCACGCCGAGGTCGGGTCGTTCATCGGTACGAGCAACAATGCAGCCCCCGGTACCGGCAGCACAGCCGGCACCACAGCGGCACCAAGCGGTACCGCGACGACGGCTCCCTCCGGCACGACCTCGGCGGCAATCGGCACGGTGAACCTGACGGTCAGCGGACCAGGCCCGAGCCTGGCAATCTCCGAAGCATGGATCAATGCGATCGCCGGGTCCCTGATCTACGCCAACCCACTCCAGGGTGCCACGACCGCCATCGCCAACACGATCTCGTTTCCGTTCACGATCTCGGTCACCCCGGCCGCCAGCCTTGACAAGAATGCGAGCTTGAAATGAACACCGTCCGCGAGTACCGGATGCCCTTGATCATCGGCGCCGGAGCGCTCGTCGCGGTCCTGCTGCTCTGGACGATCCTGGTGGCGCCACAGAACTCGAAACTGTCGAGCCTCAAGACACAGGAGACGCAACTCCAGAGCCAGCAGGTGGCCCTTCAGGCCAAGCTGGCCTCCTTGCAGGCAGAAGGCCAGCACCTGTCCAGCAGTTGCGCCGACTTGCAGAAGATCACCACCCAGATCCCGTCCGTCCAGACCCCGACGGACGTTGACGCGGAGGAGTCGAGTTTCGAGAGTCAGTTCAACACGCTTGCCGGATCGTCGGGAGTGACGCTGACCCAGTTCAGCGGGTTCGCGCCGGCGACAGGAACCGCAGCCTCGGCCGCGCCCGCCACTTCGGCAGCGGGTGCGTCGACGGCCGGGGTGGTCGCCGGGGTGACCCCCGTCCCGACAACCTTGGCGGTCACGGGGAATTACGGGCAGATCTCCGCGTTCGTCAACGGCATGGACAACTTCCCACGCCTCTTCGTGATCCAGCATTTCTCCCTCCAGTACGGGACAGCAGCTGGATCGTCGGACTCCGCGGGTTCTGCGTCGACGGGGGGGACGCCCCTCTGGGTGGGCGGGACCCCGACAGCAGCATCAGCCGGGCCGTACAGCCTGTCCATCACCGGCTCGATCTACTACACCTCGACGCCGAACGCACTCGAAGCCTGTACGAAGGCGACGGCCGCCACCGCCTCGCTCAAGAAGCCCTGACCTCCTCTCAGAACACCTGATCCGAAACGGAGACGAGACGGTGATAAGCGAGGTTCTGGGTCACGGACAATCTTTCGGCGCGGTCTTTGCAACCGTTACCTGCTCGACGGATTCCAGCGGCGCCCTGAACTGCACCGGTGCGTCGGCTGGGGCATTCGCAGGTCTCGGCCTCCTGCTGTTCGTCTACCTTGCGATAGTCGTGCTCGGGATCGTGGCGTCGGTCAAGGTCGTGACCAAGGCCGGTTACTCGGGATGGTGGGTGCTCATCGCATTCGTGCCACTCGTCGGATCCATCTTCGTCCTCATCTTCGCTTTCTCGACCTGGCCCGTCACCCGTGAGGTCGAGATGCTGCGGATGCAGCTCGGCTCCGGGGGCTACGGAGGGCCCGGTGGCTATGGCGGCAGACCAGGCACAGGGGGCGGAGGACCCGGACCTGGCCCGTCGGGACCGTTTCCCTGGGGACCCGCAACGTCGGGTACCGCTTCGGCAGGGCCTGTCCCCACATCTATCGGAGCTGGTGCGGCCATCGACACGGACCAAGAGCTCGGCCATGTGGCGCTCCCGACTTTCGGTCAGTACATCCAGGAGGCGACGGTGACGGATGCTGGGCACGACACATCAGTCGGTACTGCGGGACCGAGCGGTCTCCCCAACGCCGGTTGGTTCCCGGCTCCGGGCGGCGCACCAGGACAGGAACGGTACTGGAACGGCGCCAGTTGGACGGACCAGTACCGCTGACCACTCTGTAGGAGCTCGCCGCCGTAGGTCCGCTGCCCAGTTACATCCCGCTGATCTGCATGTCCCCGATGGCCAGGGTCTGGCCGGCGGCGATCCCCGGGAGCCATTCGACGTCGGCGCCCACCGCGAGGAGTGAGCCGAGCATCCGCTGCAGGGTGGATGCCACGGTGATCTCGCGGACCGGTTCGGCCAGCCGACCATCCCGGATCATGAGGCCCTCGGCGCCCACCGAGAAGTCACCGCTGACCGGGTTGACCCCCGAGTGGACCCCGGTCATCGACTGCACGAACAGCCCCTCGCCTACTGCGGCGAGCACCCCCTCCTCGTCGTGGCCCTCGGGGCCGGGAGCCAGGGTCAGCGCCCGGCACCCCGGTGACGGCGTACCGGAGAACCCGCCGCGCACCGCCGACCCGGTCGAGGCCACGCCGGCACGCGAGGCCGAGACGGTGTCGTAGAGGAACCCCCGCAACATCCCCGCGTCGATCAGCACGTTCCGCCGGCAGGCGAGACCCTCCGCGTCGTGGGCAGCCGCACCGAAGGCCCGTGGGTCGGTCGGGTCGTCGACCAGGGTCAGCCCTGCCGTGCCGACCAGCTCACCGATCCGGCCGGCAAAGAAGGAGCGACCCTTGGCCACCGCCTCCCCCGAGAGCCCAGACGAGACGATGGAGAGGAGGGTCGAGGCCATTCGCCGGTCGAAGACGACGGTGCTCCGGGCCGAGGAACCCTTGGTCGCCCCGAGCAGGCGGATCGCCCGGGTGACGGCGTCGGTGGTCGCCGCGTCGGGGTCGAGATCGGCGAACCCCCGACCCACGCTGAATCCCCCGCCCGTCTGGCTCTCCTCACCCTCTCCGGCGATCACCCCCACCGAGAGGTACCCGCTCGTCTTCCGGCTCGAGGCCCGGATCCCGGTCGTCGAAACGAGTGCCACCTCGACCGCGGCATCGCCGTAGTCGGCCGCGTCGACCTGGCGGATACGGGGGTCGGCTCCCCTCGCCTGGGCCTCGAGGGCGAGGGCGAGCTCCACCTTCCGTCCGGTCGGGATGGCGGCCAGCCCTGCGTCCCAGAGGTCGACGTGCACCGCGTCCACCCCGTCGGGACTGGCAAGCGCGACATGCTCGTCGGGCGTGGCGAAGGCTGCGTTGTCCCGCGCCTCGTCCAGCGTCTCCCCGAGGACCGACTCGTCGAGGGACCCGGCCCAGGCGAATCCGAGACGGTGATCGGCGACCACACGGATGCCGATACCGGCCGAGGTCGCCGAGGTGAGCGACTCGACCTCGCCGGAGTAGGCCCGGACCTCGGTCTCCGTGCCGCGGGCAACGTAGACCTCGACTTCCTCGTCCGACCGCGCCCACCCGGCGATCCGCTCGGCTAGCCCGACCAGCCCGCCGATGTCTTCACCGTCCCGCCCGCCGGTCTTCGTCCCTGTGGTGGTCGTGCCCGTAGCTGTGCTCACTCCGCCGTCCCCCCGATGGTCACGCCGGTCAGGCGCATGGTGGCCTGGCCGCAGCCGACCGGCACGCTCTGCCCGTCCTTGCCACAGGTCCCCGGCGTCATCGAGAAGTCAGTGCCCACCGCGTCGATCCGCTTGAGGATCTCGGGGCCGTTGCCGATCAGGTTGGCGTCTCGAAGGGGCTCGGTGATCCGGCCTCCTTCGATGAGGTAGGCCTCGGTCGTCCCGAACACGAAGTCCCCGGTGGTGGTGTTGACCTGCCCTCCGCCGAGCCGGGCCACGTAGACCCCGCGCGGGGTCTGGGCCACGATCTCGTCGGCGTCCTCCTCGCCGGGCAACAGGAACGTGTTGGTCATCCGGACCATCGGCAGGTGCTGGTAGGTCTGGCGCCGACCGTTGCCCGACGAGACCCGACCCTCCTTTCGGGCCCGCAGGTAGTCCCACAGATAGTCGGTGAGCACCCCCTGGTCGATGAGGACGTTGCGCTGGGCAGGACGGCCTTCGTCGTCCACCGCGAACGTCCCCCACTCAGAACCGACGGTGCCGTCGTCGATGAGGGTGACCAGCGGACTGGCCACCTGTTTGCCGACCATGCCCGTGTAGACCGAGGCGTCCTTGACGATGTGATCGGCCTCGAGGCCGTGGCCGCAGGCCTCGTGGAAGAGGATGCCACCGCTCCCCCCCGCCAGGACCACCGGTAGCTCACCCGAGGGGGCCGGGCGGGCGGAGAGCTTGGCCAGTGCGCGCCGAGCCGCCATCTCCGCGAGGTCCTCGACCGAGACCTCGTCGAACAGCTCGAACCCGAGCGTGCGGGCGGCGGTCTCGAACCCGGTCTGGAGCCCTGTGTCACCGACCGCCACACACGAGACGGAAAAGCGGGTCCGGGCCTGCTCGTCCCGCGCCAGCAGACCCTCGGAGTTGGCTACCAGCACCTCGCGACGTGAGGACCCACACCCTGCCTGGACTTGCGACACGGCGTCGCCGGTGGACCGGGCCGCCTCGTCGGCTCGCACGAGCAGCTCGAGCGCCTGCGCCTTCGAGCCGCTGGTCGGTTCCCCCCGCTCCCCGCGGTCGAGAGGTCCCGACTCCCGTAGCGGTCCGACCGCGACGGTCGTGGTCCCACCCCCGCCGCCCCGGGCGACCGCCGATGCGGCTTCGGCCGCCCGCAGCAGGCCCGGCTCGCTCAGATCGGCGGTATGGGCAAATCCGGTGGTCTCCCCCGAGACGACCCGGATGCCGGCGCCACGCTCGCGTCCCGAGGAGAGCTCTTCGACCCGTCCGTCGTCGAGCAACGCCGACGAGGTCGAGCGGTCCTCGGCGAACACCTCGGCGAACTCGCCGCCGTTGCGGAGCGCTTCGGACAGCACCCGCTCCAGGACAGGGGATTCGATCACTGCAGCCTCCTCGCATCACCGGGCGCCGCCAGGTGGCCGACGTCAGCTGTGTCACGTATCGTACCGGCGTGGCTCCACGCACCGGTCTCTCGGCCCGCATCGAGCTCGAGGTCACCGGGGCGGACACGGCAGAGGCCTTCCACACCGGCTCGGTGCCGGTCCTGGCCACCCCGCGTCTGATCGCACTCTGCGAGGAGGCCAGCTGCCTGGCCATCGAAGGACACCTGCCCGAGCGCGGCACCTCGGTGGCCAAGCGACTCCAGTTCGACCATCTGGTGCCGGTCGGCATCGGCGGGAAGGTCTCGGCCGAGGCCACGCTCGACCGGATCGAAGGCAGACGGCTGGTGTTCACCCTTTCGGTCTCCGAGGAGTCCGGTCTGGTGGCCGCGGGCAAGCTGATCCGGGTCATCGTCGATCGGGACACCTTTCTCTCCAACGTTCGCTGACCAGTCAGTCCGGCCCGCGGGCCGGGACAGAACGCCCCGGCGGTTCTCGTTCCGTTCGGTCACACGCTGGTAGCCTGACCGCATACGGACCCCCTCGGACATGATCCTCGACACCATCGACAGCCCAGCTGACCTGAGGGCGCTGACCCCGGACCAGTTGAGCCAGCTCGCGGGCGAGATCCGGGGGTTCATCGTCGACACGGTGACAGCGACCGGTGGCCACCTGGGCTCGAACCTCGGCGTTGTGGAGCTCACGCTCGCGCTCCACCGCACGTTCGATTCGCCGCGGGACGCGCTGCTCTGGGACACGGGGCACCAGGCCTACGTCCACAAGCTGGTCACCGGTCGACGCGACGGCTTCACCCACCTGCGCCAGGAAGACGGGCTCTCCGGGTACCCGAACCGCACCGAATCGGAGCACGACTGGGTCGAGAACAGCCACGCTTCGGCGGTCCTCAGCTACGCCCACGGGTTGTCCAGCGCCTTCGAGCTCCAGGGCAGCGACCGACGGGTCGTCGCAGTGGTCGGCGACGGCGCGCTCACCGGCGGCATGGCCTACGAAGCGCTCAACAACCTCGGCCACTCCGGCAAGCGGGTCGTGATCGTGCTCAACGACAACGGCCGTTCGTACGCCCCTACCGTGTCCCGTCTCTCGCTCAGCCTGACCCACCTCCGGCTCAGCCCGGCCTATGTGCAGGCCCGTCAGCGCATCCGCCACCTGCTGCGAGAGCTTCCCGGCGTCGGCGACCTCGCCTACTCGAGCGTCCACGGGCTGACCAGCGCGCTGCGCGAAGTCGTGACGCCCCACACCTTCTTCGAGGCTCTCGGGATCCGCTATGCGGGGCCCATCGACGGGCACGACATCGCAGGTGTCGAGCAGGCATTGGCCAACGCGACTGAGTGGCCGGGGCCGATCGTCGTCCACGTCCTCACCCAGAAGGGCCGTGGGTACGCCCCGGCCGAGGAGGACGACGTGCAGCGGCTGCACGACTTCAAGGTGAGTACCGCCCCGGTGGCCACTCCGGACAGCGACGGCTCGGATCTCCAGGTCGCTGTCGAGATCCCGGGGATGCGGGCGGAACTGCCGGTGGCCACGTATACGGACGCCTTCTCCCGGGCGCTGCTCGTCCACGCCGAAGCCGATCCGCGGATCGTCGCCATCACCGCGGCGATGCCCGGTCCGACCGGGCTGCTCCCCTTCGAGGCCCGGTTCCCGGACCGGTTCATGGACGTCGGCATCGCCGAGCAGCATGCGCTGACCGCGGCAGCAGGGCTGGCCATGGCCGGCATGCGTCCGGTAGTGGCCGTCTACTCGACTTTCTTGAGCCGCGCCTTCGACCAGGCCAATCTCGATGTCGGGCTGCACAAGCTGCCGGTGGTCCTCGTCCTCGACCGTGCCGGCATCACCGGAGACGACGGGCCGAGCCACCACGGGGTGCTGGACCTCGCCCTCTGCCTCTCGATACCCGGTATGACCGTGTTCGCCCCGTCCTGTGCCCCCGAGGTCGACGCCACGCTCGCCACCGCCCTCACCCTCGACGGGCCTTCCGTGATCCGCTTCCCGAAGACGCCGGCCCCGGCGGTCCGCGCCGATGCGGTCGGGTCCGGGTTCGAAGCCCGACTGGTGCGCGACGGTGACGGGTCGGTCTGCATCCTCGCAGTGGGCAAGATGGTGGAGGCCGCCGAAGAGGCGGCAAAACGCCTGGCACCCGAAGGAACCGAGGTGACCATCTGGGACCCGCGGGTCATCTCCCACCCCGACCCCGACATGCTGGCCCACGCCGGCCGGCATGCTGTGGTGATCACCATCGAGGACGGGGTCCGGTACGGCGGGGCGGGGATGTTCCTGGCCGACGCCCTCCAGCGAGCGCTCCCACTCGGGACGATGCCCCCGGTCGTGATTCGCGGCATCCCCCGGGCCTTCCTGGCCCAGGGCAAGCCGGACCGGATCCTGGCGCGCCTCGGGCTCGACGCCGAGGGGATCGCCCGGACCGTCCGCGACTCGCTGGGTGCTCTGATCGAGGGCCGAACCGGCCCGATCTGAGGTGGACGCGCCGGGTGCCCGGTGGTTGCCGCCCCAATCGAAACGTGTTCTACTGACTGCCCGATGACGACCTTCAACCTCGCCGACCTGTTCGAGGCGTCCGTCGATGCCTACGGTGACCGTGAGTACCTGCTCGCCGCCGGAGAGCGCCGCACCTATGCCCAGATGGAGGAGCGGGCCAACCGGGTGGCCCACTTCCTCGCCTCCCAGGGGATCGGTCCCGGTGACCACGTCGGCATCTACTCGCTCAACAGCGTCGAGTGGGTCGAGACGGCCTGGGCCGTCTTCAAATTGCGGGCGGTGTGGATCAACATCAACTACCGCTATGTGAAAGAGGAGCTCCGCTACCTCTTCACCAACGCAGATCTCGCGGCACTCGTCCACCAGGCCGAGTTCTCGCCCCAGGTCACGGAGCTCCTGCCCGACCTCCCCGACCTCCGGCTGGTGATCGGCGTCGAGGACGGTTCGGGGGTGCCCCTCGGCGCGGGGACCGTGCCCTACGAGGAGGCCCTCTCCGAAGGTGGCCCCGAGCGGGACTTCGGACCCCGATCGAACGACGACCACTACATCCTCTACACCGGGGGGACCACGGGCATGCCCAAGGGTGTGGTCTGGCGCCACGAGGACGTCTTCTACGCGCTCGGTGGGGGGCTCGACCCGTCCACCAACACACGGATCCAGCGGCCCGAGGAGATGGTCGAGAAGGGCCGGGCGGGACAGGTGACCCTGTTACCCATCGCCCCGCTCATGCACGGCGCGACCCAGTGGTCGGTCATGGGCCAGAGCTTCGTCGGCAACCGCACCATCCTGGTCCCGAAGTTCGAACCCCACGAGGTGTGGCGGCTCGTCGAGACGGAGCGGGCGAACTCGGTGATGATCACCGGCGACGCGATGGGCAAGCCGCTCATCGAAGCGCTCGATGATCCCGCTCACTCCTACGACCTCTCCTCCCTGTTGGCCGTCACCTCGTCAGCTGCTCTCTTCTCGGCGCCGGTCAAGGACGAGTTCTTCCGCCACCTCCCCAACATCGTCATCGTCGATGCGGTCGGGTCGTCCGAATCGGGCAACAACGGCATGTCCACCGTGACCAAGGGGGGCACGGCCATGAAGAGCGGGCCCACGATCAGCATCCTCGGGGAGACGGTCGTCTTCGACGAGGACCTGGTGCCGGTCGTTCCCGGTTCGGGCACCATCGGCAAGATCGCCCGCTCGGGGGACATCCCGGTGGGCTACTACAACGACCCGGTCAAAACGGCCGAGGTGTTCGTCACGGTCGGCGGCACCCGCTATGTGATGCCGGGCGATTTCGCCACGGTCGAGGCCGACGGCGCCGTCACCCTGCTCGGGCGGGGTTCGGTCTCCATCAATTCGGGCGGCGAGAAGATCTTCCCCGAGGAGGTCGAGTCGGCGGTGCGCTCCCACCCGGACGTCTTCGACGCGATCGTGGTCGGGGCACCTGACGACCGTTGGGGACAGCGGGTGGCCGCCATCATCCAGCCCCGCCCCGGCCGGCACCCGACGCTCGAGGAGATCCAGAACCACTGCCGGGACGCGATCGCCGGGTACAAGGTCCCCCGCCAGCTCCACGTGGTCGAGTCCATGGTGCGCTCGCCGAGCGGGAAGCCGGACTACCGCTGGGCCGCTGGCGTCGTGGCGGAGACCCCCGAGGAGACCGACAGCGGAGGCGCCCGGACTGCAACCGGGAGCTGACCGGGGGTGCCGATCGACCTGCGAGCCCTGCTGGTCCCGTCCGAGTGCGCGGTCCTGACCATGGAGGTCCAGCGCGGGGTGATCGGCGACCTCACCTCCTTCCCCGAGCTGGCAGCCGAGGCCGACCGGGTCGGGGTCGTGCCCCACACCGCCCGGGTGCTCCGGGCAGCGAGGGCCGCAGGGGTGGCGGTCATCCACTGCACGGCCGAGTTCCGCGCCGACCGGGCCGGGTCGACGGTCAACTGCCAGCTCATCGCGGCCATGGTCCGCAACCCCGACCACCTGCTGTCCGGCACGCCCGCCACCGAGCTCGTCGCCGACCTCGGCCCGGACCCGGGTGACCTGGTGTGTGCACGCCTCCACGGGGTCTCGCCCTTCACCGGCACCGCACTCGACACATTGCTCCGCAGCCTCGGGGCACGCACGGTGGTGGCGACCGGGATCTCGGTGAACCTCGGCGTGCTCGGCCTGGCGATCGAGGCCTGCAATCTCGGCTACCAGGTCGTGGTGCCGCGGGACGCGGTGGCCGGCATCCCGACCGACTACGCGGACGCCCTCCTGGACAACACCTTCCCGCTCATCGCGACGCTGACCACCACGGACGAGGTCGTCGCAGCCTGGGCAGCCGACGGGTGAGCTGTCGACGGGGCCGAATGCGCGCCTAGAGCTTCCGGGTGCCGTCCATCTGGATCATCGCACCGACCGGCAGGCCGGACACCCGCAGATCGGGCACCGGCTCGGAGAATTCGGGGTACTTGCGCACCGCGGTCGCCCGGTAGCGGGTCGTCGAGTGGACCTCGTCCTTGTCGAACTCGGGGATGACCTTGCTGCCGAAGACCTCGAGCATCTCGAGGGCTTCCTCGTGTTCGAGGGAGTCGCTCGGAAGCCCGAAGACAACCTGGTCGCAGTCGACCTCTTGGTACCGGGCCACTTGCTCGGCGACCTCATCCGGACCGCCGCACAGGAGCCACCCCTCCGCGATCAGCTGGTCCAGCGCGGCTTCGTCCCCCGGCGGGGCGATCGACTCGGGCCAGGTCGGCGCGTAGTCGGGCTTGGGGATCGTGTCGTGGTACAGGCAGACCAGCGAGTAGAGGTACCCCCGGTAGAGGCGAAGGGCCGCCGCGCGGGCCCGGTCCCGGTCGCTCAGGCAGATGACCGCGTTGGTCAGCATGACGTTGTCGTTCTTGAACTCACCGATCGGGTCGGTGCACGCCGCGACCCCCTCCTTGTAGGCGGCGATGCGCCCCTTCAACCCGAAGACCGGCTCGAAGTTGAACGCAATCGCACCGATGCCCATCTCCCCGGCCTGGGTGAACGTGGTCGGATTGCCACAGGCGACCCAGATCGCGGGGTGCCCCTTGCGGTACGGCTTGGGCAGGACGTTGTGGGGATACGGCACGGTGAAGCTGGTTCCCTCGTAGCTGTAGTCCCGTTCGGCCCACATCCGCGGGATCTGGCGGACGACCTCGTTCCACTCGGCCTTGGTGGAGTCCTTGTCCAGAATGTTGAACGAGGCGAGCTCGTGGCTGCCCGCGCCGCGCCCGGTTCCCCATTCGAACCGGTTCTGTGTCACGTGGTCCATCATCGCGGCGCGCTCGGCGTACCGGACCGGGTGCTCCTTGCGCGGGCTCAAGCTGGTGATCCCCGTCCCGAGGTGGATCCGGCTCGTCTTCGCCGCGACGTAGCCCATCACGATCTCGGGGGCCGACAGGTGCGAGTACTCGGTGAGGCCGTGGTGCTCACCGAACCAGGCGTACTTCCAGTTGCACTGGTCGGCTTTGATCGCGTACTCCATTTCGCGCTCGAGCATGCGGTGCTCGGCGTCGGAGTCGCGGGAAGCAGGCCCCGGCAGGTAGCCGTTGAGAAACACTCCGAACTCCATGGCGGGGCTCCTCTCGTGCCTCGGGTGGACCGGCTGTCACCGTAACAGGGCAGTTTGTAAATTGCAACGTGTTCCAGATTTGTGCCTGGGACCCCACCCAGACCGCGAACACCCCGCCCGCCCAGGCCGTACTCTGGTCGGCCCATGGCCACTGCGGATCCCGTCCTCACGATCGAACGACTGATCCGCGAGCGGGCCGGCGACGGCCGCACCGGCCTGCTCTTCGGCGACCGCGCCTGGACCCACGACGAGGTGGTCCGGGCACAGGCCGAACGGGCCGCCCTCCTCCTCTCGCTACGGCGCCCCGGGCCGTTCCACCTCGCCCTCCTGCTCGACAACATCCCCGAGTACGTCTTCTGGATGGGCGGGGCGGCGCTGGTCGGTGCCGTGGTCGTGGGCGCCAACCCCACCCACCGCGGCGACGAACTGGCCCGGGACCTCTCGCACACCGAGTGCCAGCTCCTGGTCACCGACGGCGACCACCGGTCACTCGTGGCGGGCCACGATCTCGGACCCGCCCTCCCCGCCGACCGGATCCTGGTCATCGACGACCCTTCAGGTGACCTGGTGGACGGTGGGTCGACCCCCTACGGCGCGCTCCTTGGCGGGGTGTCGGGCGCCCCGCTGCCCGAGCCCGGCCGGTGGGGAGTGACCGAAGAGTCCCTCGGCTACCTCCTGTTCACCTCGGGGACCTCCGGCGCGCCCAAGGCGTGCCTCTGCAGCCAGGGCCGGCTCGCCCGGATCGGCTCCACCGTCGCCCAGATGTTCGAGCTGACCGCCGACGACGTCTGCTACCTCGCGATGCCGCTCTTCCATTCGAACGCGCTGATGGCCGGTTGGGCTCCCGCCCTCGCCGCCGGAGCGACCGCCGCGCTCCGCGAGCGGTTCAGCGCCTCCCAGTTCCTGCCCGACGTGCGTCGCTACGGGGTGACCTACTTCAACTACGTCGGGAAGCCGCTCTCCTACATCCTGGCTACGCCCCTTCGTCCTGACGACGCCGACAACGCGCTCCGGCGCTGCTTCGGCAACGAGGCGGCCGAGGCCGATGTGGCGCGGTTCGCCGATCGCTTCGGCTGCACCGTGCAGGACGCATACGGGTCCACCGAAGGCGGGGCGGCCGTGCAGCGCACACCGGACACCCCGCGCGGCGCCCTCGGGCGGGCCCTGCCGGGTCTGCTCATCATCAACCCGGAGACCGGTGTGGAGTGTCCCCGAGCGGCGTTCGACGAGAACGGGCGCCTGCTCAATGCTGAGGAGGCCATCGGTGAGATGGTCAGCCAGACCGGGGCCACGGGTTTCGAGGGGTACTGGCGCAACAGCGAAGCCCAGCGCGCCCGGATCAAGAACG
The DNA here is from genome assembly GCA_963701325.1 of uncultured Acidimicrobiaceae bacterium. Taxonomy (GTDB): domain Bacteria; phylum Actinomycetota; class Acidimicrobiia; order Acidimicrobiales; family RAAP-2; genus Bog-756. The sequence continues at coordinate 3,675,761 of OY969604.1, read as the reverse complement.
GCTGGTACTGGACCGGGGACCTGGCCTACCGCGACGCCGACGACTTCTTCTACTTCGGCGGTCGCGACTACGACTGGCTGCGCGTCGACGGCGAGAACTTCGCCTCCGCGCCGGTGGAGGGGATTCTCCAACGTCACCCCGACGTGCTGTTGGCCTCGGTCTACGCCGTCCCGGACACCGTGGTCGGGGATCAGGTGATGGCCACCCTCCTCCTCCGTCCGGATCGCAGGTTCGACGCCGACGGGTTCGCCAGGTTCCTCGCCGGCGAGTCGGACCTCGGCACCAAGTGGGCGCCACGCTACGTCCGGATCGTCGACGAGCTCCCGACCACCGCCACCTCCAAGATCCTCAAGCGGGTGCTCCGCAACGAGGGGTGGCACTGCGACGATCCGGTGTGGTGGCAACCGACCAGGGATGCCCCGTACCGGCTCATGGTGGCGGCCGACGTCGACGAGCTCGACCGGGTCATCGCCTCGCGCTGAGCACCGGTCGGACGGGCGACCGACCCGGGGCCGACCCGGCCGAGGGTCCCGCGTACGGGCGACCAGGGTCCGGACTTGCTCAGCGATCGACGCCGAGGATGAGCCCGCTGGTCGGGACCCCGGTTCCGGCGGTGACCAGGACGTGCTCGACATCGGGCACCTGGTTGGTCGAGTCCCCCCGCACCTGGCGTACACCCTCGGCGATCCCGTTCATCCCGTGCAGGTACGCCTCTCCGAGCTGACCCCCGTGGGTGTTGACCGGCAGGCCGCCGCCGAGCTCGATGTTGCCGTCGCGTACGAAGTCCTTGGCCTCGCCCTTGGCACAGAAGCCGAGCGCCTCGAGCTGATAGAGGACGTAGGGGGTGAAGTGGTCGTAGATCACGGCCGTCTGGATGTCGGCCGGCGAGAGCTTCGACGTCGCCCAGAGCTGTCGGGCCACGGCGACCATCTCGCCGAGCTCGCAGAGATCGTCGTAGTAGTACGACGTCATCATCTCCTGTCCCGGACCGGCCCCCTGGGCAGCGGCCCGGATCACCGCCGGAGGGCGCTGGAGGTCGCGGGCACGCTCCAGTGACGTGACCACCAGCGCCTGGCCGCCGTCGGTCTCCTGGCAGCAGTCGAGCAGGTGCAGCGGCTCAACGATCCAACGCGAGTTCTGATGGTCCTCGAGGGTGATCGGCTGGCTGTAGAACCACGCCTTCGGGTTGTTGGCCGCATGGCGGCGGTCGGCCACCGCGACCCGACCGAGATCCTCCGAGGTGGCACCGGTCACATGGAGGTAGCGCTGTGCGGCCATGGCCACCCACTGCGCCGGGGTGAGCAGTCCCTGTGGCGCGTACCAGGCGAAATTTGCGGTCTCTGCGTTGGGTGCAGGGGGGCGGCCCTGCACGCCGGCGCCGAAGCGGTTGCCCGAACGCTCGTTGAACGCTCGGTAGCAGACGACGACGTCGGCGACCCCCGCGTCGACTGCCATGGCCGCCTGCTGGATCGTTCCGGCCCCGGCACCCCCGCCGTAGTGCACGCGGCTGAAAAAGGAGAGCTCCCCCATGCCGAGGCTGCGGGCGATCTCGATCTCGGGATTGGTGTCGGCGCTAAAGGTGACCAGCCCGTCGACCTCGGCCGGCTCGATGCCGCAGTCGCGGAGGGCCAGGTCCACGGCTTCGACCGCCAGTCGCAGCTCGCTCCGTCCGGACTCCTTGGAGAACTCGGTCGCGCCGATGCCGACGATCGCCGTCCTGTCGGTGAAGCTGTGGTCGGTTCCGCTCACCGGGCACCCCGGGCGGGGAGCAGCAGCCGGACGGTGCCGGTCACGTGGTCGCCCAGGCTGTTGGCACCGCGGAGGGTGATCTCGACCGCTCCTCGCCCCTGGGTATCGACTGCGTCGTCCTTCGCAGTGACCGAACCGGTCAGCGTCATCGTGTCGTCCGGGTAGTTGGGGGCACCGAGGCGGATCCCCACGTCCGTCAACACGGCGCCCGGGCCTGCCCAGTCGGTCACGTAGCGGCCGACCAGCCCGTTGGTCGAGAGGATGTTCATGAAGATGTCCGTCGACCCCCGTTCGACTGCAAGGACCGGGTCGTGGTGGACGTCCTGGTAGTCACGCGACGCCAGGGCCGTGGACACGATGAGGGTCCGGGTGAGCGGGACGACCAGCTCAGGGAGTGCATCACCGATCGCCATCTCGTCGAGACTGCGGGTGGTCGGGCGGAACCCGGCTGCCCGGGTCGCCGCGGTCACGCCGGAACCCGGTCGGACGGCGCGAGATCGGAGACCACCTGGCGCCCGAGTCGGGCGAGCTGGGCGCTCGGAGCACCGAGCATCAGCGCGAGTTGCTTGCCCCAGAGAAAATAGCGATGGATCGGATAGGAGATGTCCGCCCCCATTCCCCCGTGGAGGTGCTGGGTGGCGAAGACCACCCGCTGGCCGGCGTCAGCCGCGAACCACGCGGCGACGCCCACCGCGCGGTCGGCGTCCAGACCGTGGTCGAGGCGCCAGGCGGCCTGCCAGGTCGTGACCCTGACGGCCTCGGTATCGATGGCCGCATCGGCGGCCCGTAGCATCGTCCCCTGGAACGTGGAGAGGGGCCGTCCGAACTGCTCGCGGGTGTTCAGGTACGCGGCCGTCTGGGCCACGGCGGCTTCGGCCACCCCGAGCTGGAGCGCGCACAGCCCCGTCCAGGCCCGATCGAGCATCCACGCCACGACCGCCGCGCCGCGTCCCGGGTCCCCACCGGCGAGGAGGTCGTCGCCACCGACGACCACGTCGGCGAGGTGGAGATGGGAATGGACCTCCCGGTTGGTGGTGAGGGCCCGTTCGATACGCACACCCGGCGCGGAGGGGTCGAGCGCGGCGACGACCACGCCGTCGTCGGTGATGGCGGGTACGAGCACCCGGTCGGCGACGTGAGCGTACGGGACCGCGAACGCGGTCCCGGAGAGCACCACGCTTGCGTCAGCGTTTCGTGCAGCGCGGACAGCCGGCCGACCTGGTCCGCCCACCGCCACGTCGGCTGCGACGTCGGCCAGGGCGGCGGTGAGGACGGTGGATCCGGCAACCGTCCCTGGCAGGAGAGCTGCCCGCAGAGGCTCCGAACCGAACTCGGCGACCGGGAGCGCGCCGAGGACGAGGGTGGCCCAGAGCGGCACGGGGGCGACCACCCGGCCCTGGGCCTCGAGGAGGAGCGCCAGCTCGACGAGCCCGTAGCCGGCCCCGCCGTGGGCGGTGGGGAGCGCGAGTCCGAGCAGGCCGGCCTTGGCCAGCTCGGCCCAGAGGTCGCGGTCGACGCGGTCGACAGTGGCCTCGACCTCCTGGACCCGGTCCGGCGTGACCAGCCCGGAGAAGATGCGTTCGGCAGCTTCTGCGGCCGCTGTCTGCACGTCGTCGAAGGTGAAGTCCATCAGTTCGTCCTCGTCTTGTCGTCGGGTCCGGCGCCGCCAGCGCCCTCTGCCGGGTGGAAGACCGGGAGGGTCAGGTCGTCGTCGAAATCCTCGAAGCCGGCCTCGACCGCCATGCCGATGGCCGCCGTCTCGGGGGTGATGCCGGACACGTTGGCCACGAGGCGGGTGCCCTCTTCGAGCTCGACCAGCGCGACGACCAGCGGATAGTCGAACGCCGGCACCTGTGGGTAGTGGTTGACCACGAAGCTGTAGATGGTGCCCCGTCCCGAGGCGACCAGTGCGTCCCACTCGAAGGAGCGACAATGGGCACACGATGGCCGCGGCGGGTGGCGCAGCGTGCCGCAGGCCGTACAACGCTGGATGAGGAGCTCGTGCCGCTTGGCCCCTTCGAAGAAGAAGCGGTTGTCCTGGGTGAGCGCGGGTCGTGGCCGTAACGGTCGCTCGGCAGTCGTCTCGTTGGGTTGCCGGGTCGGTCGCGCAGAGCCGGTGCCGGGTTTGAACTTGAGGATCCGGAAGCGCATCGTGGCGACCAGCTCGCCCCGCTGGTCCCGGTACTCGAGTCGGTTGGTGATGAAGTGACCCAGGCCGAGCCCGGTCTTCTTCTCCCCCGACACCGAATCGATGACCGAAGAGACCTCGAGATGGTCCCCGGGAACGAGCGGCCGCTCGTAGTGCTGGTCACAGTTCGTGGCCACGACCGAGGTGAAGCCGGCCTCGTCGAGCAGCGCCGACAGCTGCTCGCTCGGCGAGTCCGACGGAGCCCTGCCGGCGGCACGGGACTCGTCGGATTGCTGACTCGCCCGCAGGCCCCGCATCGTCCAGCTCTGGAGCATCGTGGGCGGGGCGATGACCCCGGGAAAGCCCGCATCCCGCGCCGCGGCGTCGTCGACGTAGACCGGATTGACGTCACCCATGGCTTCAACCCAGTGGCGGATCATGGGCTGGTTGACCGGGTCCTGCCCGCGCATGGGCGGACCGACCGGCTTGCCCACGAAGGACTGGAGGCGCTCGTCCAGTGAGGCTGCGGCACTCATCGGGCGGCACGCTTCATGCCGAGTCCAGCGGTGGCCAGGATCTCGCGCTGGACCTCGTTGACGCCGCCGCCGAAGGTGTTGATCTGGGACTGGCGACCAGCCCGTTCGAGTTCGCCACGCAACGCCGCTCCGGGTGAACCCGGGCTCAGGTACCCACCGGCACCCACGATACCGAGCAGCGTGCGGTAGACCTCGACGGTCGACTCGGTGCCGAAGACCTTGACCGACGAGGAGTCGGCCGGACCGAGAGTGCCGGCGCCGACCGCTGCGGCCATCCGCCAGGTCAGGAGCTTCTGGGCGTCGAGGAGCGCGTAGGTCTTGGCGAGGTCCTCCTGGATCCAGCCGACCTCGGTGAGGCCCTGTTCGTCGACCCAGGCCGCAACTTCGTCCCAGAGCCGGAAGGCCAGCGCACCGACGGCTGCCAGGCCGACCCGCTCGTGGTTGAGTTGGCCGGTGATGAGCCGCCACCCGCCGTGGAGCTCCCCCACCAGAGCCTCGCGGGGAACCCGGACGTCCTCGTAATAGGAGGCGGTGGTTGCCACGCCGCCGACCGTCACGATCGGGGTGCAGGAGAAACCCGGAGTTGCGGTGGGAACCAGAAAGATCGAGATGCCCTTGTGCTTGGGGGCATCAGGGTCGGTCCGGCATGCCAACCAGATGTAGTCGGCCTGGTCGGCACCGCTGGTGAAGACCTTGTTGCCGTTGATCACCCACTCGTCGCCGTCGAGGACGGCCCGGGTCCGCAACGAGGCCAGGTCGGTGCCCGCGCCGGGCTCGGTGTACCCGATGGCGCAGCTGATCTCGCCGGCCAGGATGCCGGGGAGGAAGAACTTCTTTTGGTCTTCCGTGCCCTGGTTGATGAGCATCGGGCCGACGGTGCTCAGTGTCACGAAGGGAAATGGCGCGCGGGCCCGCTGTACCTCGGTGAAGAAGATGAACTGGTCGGTCGCCGGCCTGCCCTGTCCTCCATACTCCCGCGGCCAGCCGATGCCCAGCCAGCCGTCCTGTCCCATCTGGCGCACCAACCTGCGGAAGGTGGCTGCTCCCTCCGATTCTGTGTCGATGGCTTCGCGCACTTCAGGGGTGAGCAACTGGGCGAAGTAGGCCCGTAGTTCCGCCCGGAGCTCGAGTTGCTCAGGTGTCTCCTCGAGGTGCATGACCTGTTCCTCCACTCTCTGCCGGCTGGATGTGCGGCGTCTGGTCATCGGCCGACAGCAGGCCGGTACGTCCCGGACGAGGGCGGGAAGCCACTGGGCGACCGGGGTCCGACCGGACGTGCCCGCCCACGTGGATCCCCGACCCCCGGCACGTTCGAGCCATCTTTCGGAACGCTACCGGGTCCAGATCTGTCGGAGTCCCGGTGCAGCTGTCCTATGATAACTGATACACGTTCTAGAAACGCAGTTGCCATCCCCGGGGTGGCGACCGGTCGCTGGTCGGCGACCGCCTTGGAGAGATGAGCTCCGGCTCAGGGGGACCGCATGGAACTGGCCGACATCGATCTTGGGGATCCTGGCAATTTCGTGGACGGTGTCCCGTACGAGTGGTTCGCCTACCTGCGCCGCGAGGCGCCAGTCTTCTGGCATCCCGACCCGGAGGGCTTTTCCGACGGCTTCTGGTCGGTCACCCGCTTTGCCGACTGCGTGGGGGTCAACCGGGACTTCGAGCACTTCTCCTCGTCGCGCTCGGCCACGCTCTTCCACGACTTCGACGAGGAAATGCTCACGCAGCAGCGCATGATGATGCTCAACATGGACCCGCCCATGCACACCCGCTACCGGCGACTAGTCAACAAGGGCTTCACCCCTCGGATGATCCGCGACCTCGAGACAAAGGTCGTGGCGTCGGCGGACGGGATCCTGGATGCCGTGTGCGAAGCCGGGTCGGCCGATTTCGTCGAACAGATCTCGGCCGAACTGCCGCTCCAGGTGATCGCCGATCTGATGGGCGTCCCTCAGGAGGACCGGCACCTGGTCTTCGACTGGTCCAATCGGATGATCGGCGCCGAGGATCCCGAGTACCAGGTCAGTCCCGAGGCGAGCGGTCAAGCAGCCATGGAAATCTACGCCTACGCAGACGAGCTCTGCGAGAAGAAGCGGCTCGACCCACACGCTGACCTGTTGAGCGTCCTGACCCAGGCGGAGATCGAGGGCGACCGCCTCTCTCAGCTCGAGCTCGACCTGTTCTTCTTGTTGCTCTCGGTGGCCGGCAACGAGACGACCCGCAACCTCATCTCAGGGGCGATGGTCGCCTTCTTCGACAACCCCGACCAGTGGGAGCGCCTGCGTGTCGATCGATCGCTGCTGCCGTCTGCTATCGAGGAGATGCTGCGCTACGTCTCGCCGGTGATGCACTTCCGCCGCCAGGCCACCTCCGACCTGATCATCGGCGACCAGAAGGTCAAAGAGGGTGACAAGGTCGTCTTCTGGCATATTTCGGCGAACCGCGACGAGTCGGACTTCCCCGAGCCGGACAGCTTCGACATCGGACGCACCCCCAACAACCACATGGCGTTCGGCGGCGGCGGTCCCCATTTCTGTCTCGGGGCGAATCTCGCCCGGATGGAGATCCGGGTGATGTTCGACCGGCTGCTCGACCGGCTGCCGGACATCCAACTCGACGGTGACGTGCAGCGACTCCGCTCCAACTTCATCAACGGCGTCAAGCACATCCCGGTGCGCTTCACTCCCTCGGCCCCGGTCGGCCGCTAGCGCTGATCGTCGCGCCGGTCCCTCCCAGAAAGCCGAGCCAATGCGATTCCACCAGGCAGTCCAGTTCCTTCCCGTCGAGGAGGCCCGGGCGCTGGTCGTCGCATCCGACCAGCTCGGGTACTCGGGGTCCTACTTCTCCGACCACCTGTTCAACCCGCGGGTCCTCGCATCCCGGTACACCTACTCGAAAGCTCCCGACGGGTCGCCGTTCTGGGAGAAGGAGACGGCCTGGCCGGACGTGATGTGCCTGATCTCGTGGCTCGCCGCGCAGACCACGACGCTCACCTTCACCACGGGCGTCTACATCGCGCCGGTGCGCGACCTGATCACCGTGGCAAAGTCCGTCGGCACGAGTGCCGTCCTCTCCGACAACCGGGTGCGGCTCGGAGTGGGCGTGGGCTGGTGCAAGGAGGAGTACCTCCAGACCGGACAGGACTTCCACAACCGTGGCAAGCGGCTCGACGACATGATCCCTGCACTGCGTGCCTTGTGGCAGGGAGGGTGGGTCGAGTACCACGGCACCCACTACGACGTCCCCGAGTGCCAGATGAACCCGGCCCCGACCGAGCCGGTGCCGATCATCTGCGGAGGCGACTCCGAAGCGGCCCTCCGTCGTGCCGCGACCCTCTGCGACGGGTGGGTCAACACCGGCGCCGTCGGCCCGGAGGAAGCGTTCGACCAGGTCCGGAGGGTCCAGGACGCACTGCGGGCCGCGGGGCGGGCAAACGATCCCTTCGCCATCTACGTGGCGCTCAATGCCTTTCCCGACCTCGACCTCTACCGCCGGCTCGAGGAGGCCGGGGTCACCGACCTGCTGTGCGCGCCCTGGATGGGCGTCGAGGCCGCCGAGGGCGACACACCCGAATCGATACGGGCTGCACGCCTCGGTCTCTGCGAGCAGTTCGCAGAGCACATCATCGCCAAGATGGTCTGACGCCCTCGGCGCTTAGGCAAACGGGAGCGCTCTTGCGGCCGGCGACCCGCCGATCAATCAGCGCTTTGAGTGGCGGCCCCGGAGCAGCCGGTGGCGGAACCGTTGCTCAACGGGGCCGCCAGGTGAGCACCTTACCGTCCGGTAACTACTTGTCGGTTCATCCGGCACTGACCGCCTGTTGAACAGGAATTTCTGCAATTTGGTCTAGGGCATATACCTGCCGTTGCTGCCACTGGCCAGGCGCCCGGCATCGTCAGAAGCATGGAGCCTTCAAAGCCGCTGAGCACCGAAAATATCAATAGCGAAATCGGCGTCAGCAGCCCACTCCCCCACCCGAGCCGATGCCACCTCGACGCTAGGGTCGTGGCATCACGCGCCAGGGAGGAACAATGAACGACCTCAAGATCGGACTGCAGCTTGGCTACTGGGGATCGGGCCCGCCCGCCAACGCACCCGCGCTCGTAGCCGAGGCCGAGCGCCTCGGCTACGACTCGATCTGGACGGCCGAGGCCTACGGGTCAGACGCGCTCACGCCGCTCGCCTGGTGGGGCTCGCGGACCGAGCGGGTCCGGCTCGGCACCGCCCTCTGCCAGCTCTCCGCCCGGACGCCGACGGCCATGGGAATGGCCGCAATGACCATGGACCATCTGTCAGGTGGTCGCTTCGTTCTCGGGCTGGGTGTCTCCGGCCCGCAAGTGGTCGAGGGTTGGTACGGGCAGTCGTTCGAGAAGCCACTCGCACGGACGCGGGAGTACGTGGGCATCGTGCGCCAAGTGGTGACTCGGGAGCAGCCCGTCTCGAGTGACGGGCCCCACTACCCGCTCCCCTACCCGGGTGGCCTGGGGTTGGGCAAGCCACTCAAGTCGATCGTGCACCCGCTGCGTACCGAGATCCCCATTGTCCTCGGTGCCGAGGGCCCCAAGAACATCGCCCTGGCCGCCGAGATCGCCGAGGGCTGGTTCCCGATCTTCTTCTCGCCGAGCGCGGTCATGGCCTACGAGCCGTCGCTGGCCGAAGGCTTCGCACGGCCTGGTGCGCGCCACACGCGCGACGACTTCGAGGTCATCGCCTTCGCTGCCACCTTGCTTTCAGACGACATCGAGGCGGCCGCGGACAGCATGCGCCCATACCTCGCCCTCTACATCGGAGGTATGGGAGCGAAGTCAATGAACTTCCACTTCGATGTCTTCGCCCGCATGGGCTACGAGGCCGAGGCGACCAAGATCCAGGAGCTCTATCTCGAAGGGCGCAAGGACGAGGCGGCCGCGGCCGTCCCGACCAAGCTCATCGAGGACACCGCCCTCATCGGTCCCAAGGAGAAGATCCGGGACGACATCGAACGGTGGCGCGAATCGATCGCCACCACACTGCTCGTCTCGGGGGACGTCAAGACGCTGCAGTTGATCGCAGAGCTGGCGCTGTAGCCGAGCCAGAGGACGAAGGGGCCGGGCGCAGCAAATCAACGGGACACCGGCGGCTCCGCAAGCAATGGACGAAGCCAAGCCGTCGTCTGTTCAATGTCCCAGTCGCCAGAGGCGACGGCGAGAACCGCTTGTTCGGCTTCATCGACCGCTGGATACTTGTTCCACGTCCATTCGTTCATCTGGATGAAGAGACGCAGGGTCACCCAGGCCGCTCGCTTATTGCCGTCGAGAAGTGGATGGTTCTTTGCCAGACGGACAAGGAGAACTGCCGCCTTGTTGACGAAGTCTGATAGAAGTCTTCGACACCCCAGCTTCCAGCTGGGGCGCGCAGTGCGGAGTCAGCCAGATCCAGTTTCGTGCTCTCAAGGAGGACCTCGGGTTCGATGCCGGTGACTGCCGCGGCGACAGCGAGGTAGTCGGAAAGGTCCGGGTATTCGACGCTCACCTCGCCAAGCGCTCGAGGAGCTCGCGGTCCTCCTCAATGATCTCGGTCAGCCTGGCTTTGAACTGAGGGCTTTTCCGACGGCGTTCCACAGCCTCGAGAAGGGATCGCTTAACTGTCTCGTTCAGGCTCGTGCCCTCGACTCGGGCTAATGCCTCGGCGTCGGCTGCCAACTCGTCAGGAAGGCGCACCGTGATGTTCTTCGTCATAGTGTCATGATACCACGACCTACTGCCTTCACTCGGAATGTGCGGAATCTCATACTCTCGACGACTGCCGGTTCGCTCCTGACCAGGGAGAAAGCCGCCAGTCGAGGCCCGCTGACGACCGTCCGCCCGACTGAATCGCCACGTGCGGCGAAATTGCTGCCGCGGACCGGCACGGACACGGGTGGAACAACTAGGCCCGCACCGAGTAGCACCCGGCGCTCATGAGTTTGTCGACGGGCGACGGCTGAGCGACCGGTACAACTCCCACGTGCTCGGGTGCACCGACTCGATGGGTTCGATCTCGTCTGCCACCACCCGTACCAACTCCGCCATCACCGATTCGACCCCACGGGGATTGCTGGCAACCTTGCTGAGGGCATCCGGGCCGAATCTGCGCTGGGCCCGGGCGGGAAGCTACGGAGATTTTCCTTCTCCGACAAGGGGTTCTCCTCCACCCGATCGAACACAGCATCGTGCCGGGAGGCAGCTGGATCCGGACGATCCTCTCGGCACCGCTCCAGCTGGGGCACCGAGCGGTCCCCCGATGGACGCAGGATCAGCGTCGACGTCGCCGCGATCAGCGGTGCGGTTCACCGTGACGCAGTGTGGCGATCACGTCACGAGGCGCATTCGACACTGAAACCGCCACCGGTCCGGGACGGGTCGAATGGCTGGCCCGGTCCACCAGCCTCCGGCGCTCAGACTCCCGGTCCTGGTGTGGCCAGTGCGGCGGACGCTTCGGCATCGGGAACGGACCCGGTGACGAGTTTGGCACTGAGCTTGACCGCCTTCACCGCGCTCGTCGCACCGGTCTGCAAAACAATGGCGACGATGAGGAGGAGGACTCCGAGGTACCGGAACACGTGTGAGCCCAGCATAAGGATCGCCACCCGCCCCAGCGCGTACGGCGGCGAGCAGACCACGGCCCCGATCGCACCCCCCACGGCCGACGCGGTGAGCTTGTCCCGGGTCGAGGTCTCCTGTCGGATCCCGAGCAGGCGGGCGGGGACGGCCACATAGGCCAGCATCATGATGCCCACCACGATGCCGAGGCTGAGCCCGAACCAGGCCTTCCCCCACCGGTCCACGACGAACGCGGAAAACCCGAGGAGCAGTCCAACCGCGAAGCCCGCCCTGAGGATCGTCCAGCGGTGAGTCCTCGCCCGCACGAAGGCCGGAGCGATTTCGGGCGGTCCGGACTGGGCGACTGAAAAGGCGAAGACCGCGTTGAGGTAGAAGCTCGCCGCGGTCACGGTTGCGGCCGCCAGCACCAGGACGATCACCAAAGGCCCACGCCACTCCCGGAATGCCTTGCCGTGGAGGACGTGGATCTTGAGGTCGAGCATCGCGACCCAGATCCACATGGCCGGCAGGATCTGAATGAGGGTCAGCCGCCAGTTGGTCACCAGGAGCTTGACCCCCTGGAAGAGCATGAGGAGACCCCCGACGACGAGCGCCAGGGGCGCCAGCCATCGGCTTCGCTGGCTGAGCGTGACCAGCGCGCTCTCGACCGTCTGGTCGTCCCCGTTGCGGATGGCGGCGACCAGGCGACGGAACTGGCCGGCCACGACCTCCCTCCGGGTCGAGCGACCCGTGGGCCCGGGTTCACTGTCACTCGGTTCGTCTCGCGACCCGTCGCCGGGCGACCCTTCGGGGAGCACCACGCTGCCCTGTTCCGGCTTGGAGGGCGTGGTGGTCACGCTCTCAGGCTACCCACCCCCGATCGGCTGGTGAATGGCGTCGCCACGTCTCTCCGGGTCCGTCTCCCTCCCCGGGGCTGCAACACTGGGGGCATGGCAGCCCAGTACATCTTCACCATGCGCGACCTGCGGCGCTTCTACCCTCCCGATCGCGAGGTCCTCAAGGGGATCAACCTCTCCTTCTACCCCGGCGCAAAGATCGGCGTCATCGGCGGCAACGGATCGGGAAAGTCCTCGCTGCTACAGATCATGGCCGGCGAGGACGACGGCTTCACCGGCGAGGCTCGCCTGACCAGTGGCTTCACGGTCGGCTTCCTGTCCCAGGAGCCCCAGCTCGATCCGGACAAGGACGTCCTGGGCAACGTCTCCGAAGGGGTCGGCGAAGCCAAGGCGCTTGTCGACCGCTTCAACGCGGTCTGCGCAGCCATGGGAGAGCCCGATGCCGACTTCGACGCACTCCTGTCCGAGCAGGCCTCGCTCCAGGACAAGATCGACGCCGCCGGCGCATGGGACCTCGACCGGACATTCGAGATCGCCATGGATGCGCTCCGCCTTCCTCCGGGGGACGCGGACGTGGGCACCCTGTCCGGCGGCGAGCGGCGGCGGGTCGCTCTCTGCCGACTGCTGCTCGCCAAACCCGACCTCCTCCTCCTCGACGAGCCCACCAACCACCTCGACGCCGAGTCGGTCGCCTGGCTCGAGCGGACGCTGCAGGACTATCCGGGCACGGTCGTCGCGGTCACCCACGACCGCTACTTCCTCGACAACGTGGCCGGGTGGATCCTCGAGCTCGATCGGGGTGCGGGCATCCCATGGGAGGGCAATTACTCTTCCTGGCTCGAACAGAAGCAGGCCCGCCTCGCCAACGAGCAGAAGGCCGACACGTCGCGACAGGACGCCCTCCAGCGCGAGCTCGAGTGGATCCGGATGTCGCCACGGGCCCGACAGTCCAAGGGCAGAGCGCGGGTCAACGCCTACAACGAACTCGTGGCCGAGGCCGAGGCGGCCGAACGGCGGGCAGACAGGCTCGAGATCACCATTCCGGCAGGTCCTCGCCTCGGAGACCAGGTCGTCATCGCCGGGGACCTGACCAAGGGGTACGGCGACCGCCTGCTCATCGACGACCTCTCGTTCCTGTTGCCGCCGGGCGGGATCGTCGGGGTGATCGGACCCAACGGAGCCGGCAAGACCACCCTCTTCCGCATGATCGTCGGCGAGGAACAGCCCGACTCGGGTTCCCTCGACATCGGGACAACCGTGCAACTTGCCTACGTCGACCAGTCGCGGGACGGGCTCTCGGCCGCCGCCACGGTGTACGAGGAGATCACCGGCGGAGTCGACCATCTGGTCGTGGGTGGCCGGGAGCTGCACGGTCGGGCGTACGTGGCGAGCTTCGGCTTTACCGGCAGCGACCAGCAGAAGAAGGTCGGCCAGCTCTCGGGCGGTGAGCGCAACCGGGTCCAGCTGGCCAAGGTGCTCAAGTCCGGCGGCAACGTGCTCCTGCTCGACGAGCCCACGAACGACCTCGACGTGGACACGCTGCGGGCCTTGGAGGAGGCACTGCTCGGCTTTCCCGGGTGCGCGGTGGTGATCAGTCACGACCGGTGGTTCCTCGACCGGATCTCCACCCACGTCCTGGCCTTCGAAGGCGACTCGGAGGTGCGGTGGTGGGAGGGAAACTTCAGCGACTACGAGGCCGACCGCAAGAAGCGCCTGGGGGTCGACGCCGACCAACCGCACCGCGTCCGCTACAAGCCATTGGTCCGCGACTAGGGAGCACGAGCAGTGAGCCCGAGCCCGACGTCACGTTCTCACCGCGCCTTCGCCAGCGACAACTGGGCAGGCGTCCACCCCGACGTGTTGGCCGCCATCGCGCGGGCGAACGAGGGCCACTCCCCCTCGTACGGCGCCGATGCAACGACGCAGGACGCACTCGAGCTCTTCCGGCGCCATTTCGGGGCGGAGGCCGAGGTGTACTTCACGTTCAACGGCACCGGCGCCAACGTCGTGGGGATGCAATCGCTCCTCCGCCCGTACGAGGCGGTGATCTGCGCGTCCGGTGCGCACATCAGCGTGGACGAGTGCGGCGCCCCAGAGCGGTTCCTCGGCTCGAAGCTGCTGACCGTGGATACCCCGGACGGCAAGCTGACCCCGGACCTGGCCGCAACGGCCACCGGCGGCGCCGGTGACGAACACCGTGTGCAGCCGCGTGTGGTCTCGATCACCCAGTCGACCGAGGTCGGCACCTGCTATACGGTCGACGAGATCGCCGCACTGGCCAGGTGGGCCCATGCGCGCGAGATGCTGCTCCATCTCGACGGGGCCCGGCTCGCCAATGCTGCTGCGTTCCTCGGCGTCGACCTCGGCGCCTTCGGCGCGGCAGCCGGCGTCGACGTCCTCTCCTTCGGCGGGACGAAGAACGGCGCGCTCGGGGCCGAGGCGGTGATCACCTTCCGGCCGGACGCCGCCACCGGTCTTCGTTTCATCCGCAAGCAGTCGATGCAGCTGGCGTCCAAGATGCGCTTCGTGGCCGCCCAGTTCGTGGCCCTGCTTGCCGACGACCTCTGGCTTCGGAACGCCGAACACGCCAACGCCATGGCCCGGAGGCTGGCAGACGGCGCCGGTGCGGTGCCGGGGGTGGTGCTGACCCACCCCGTCCAGGCCAACGGCGTGTTCGCCCGGCTCCCCCGATCGGTCATCGAGGAGCTCCAGGCACAATTCCCGTTCTACGTCTGGGACGAGGCAACCGGCGTCGTGCGGTGGATGACGTCGTTCGACACCACACCTGCCGATGTTGACGGATTCGTGAGCGGCATTGCCGACGCGGTGGCGCAGCACGCGTAGGGTGCTGTCTGCCCGGTCAGGCGGGCGGGCGCCCGGGACCCGGTGGACCGGCGAAGGCCTGGGCGATCGCCATCCACTCCCGGGCAGCCTCGCCGGACACCACGAGGCCGGTGTCGGCGATGTTGCGCCGTTGGGTGACCACGAGGCAGAAATCGAGTGCTGGGCCCTCGATGGTCGAGACCGGGGCGGTGCCGCCGCTCTCCCCGATCTCCCACCGCCACGCCTCGCCGGACGGCGCCGCCAGGACCACCTCGATCCGGTCGGGCGGCGCATGTCTGTCGTGGACGAGGTACGAGAACGGCCGTGCCCGCACGCCGACGTGGGCGATGTGCCGGAGGCGGTCGGTCGGCGTTCGCACCGATCCCAAGGCATCGGCCACGTCCTGGCCGTGGGCCCAGGTCTCCATCAGTCGTGCCGAGATGAACGAGGGGACGCTCATCGGCGGTCCGTACCAGGGAACGCGGACCGACGGGTCGGCACCGGCAAAGGCCGCCATCATCCCCTGGTGGGCTCCCTCCCACCAGGCCAGTAGCGCGTCACCTCCGAGGGCCCGGCCCCGGGGCAGATGGACCTCCATCGGGTCGTCGGTGCTGGCCATTAGCACCTCGGCGGTGCGTGCGAAGGCATCCGGCTCGACCACGGCCATGCGGCCGGCGTCGTCGAAATAGGCCAGATGGCTGATCTGGTCACGGACCGCCCATCCGTCGGCCGGAGTGGGCAGATCCCAGCCCGGCGAGTCGTCAGCGAGCCCCGAGACCAGACCTCGGAGATCTTCGTACTCGGCGTCGAGGTCGACCAGAAGTCCGGGGAGCACGGTCATTCCTCCGAGGCTACGGCACAGCTGTCGGCCTGTCGGACTACGCGTCGGTCTCCAGCCACGCGCGGGTGGCGTCGAGTACTTCGACCTCCGGGTGCGACCAGACGTACCGCTCTACCGAATCCAGGAGTGCCCCCACCTGCCCGTGCTCACCGGAGACCGCGGCGAATCCGAGCTCGGCGTGCTGCCACTGATCCTGAAATCCCACCTCTGCAGCGGCCACCCCGAACCTCGACCGGCATCCGTCGACGAGATGCCTGACGACGGCTCGCTTCTCCTTGAGGGAGCGTGCCGAGGGAATCCGCAGGTCGAGCGAGAGGGCGCACGCATGGAGCATCCACCCAGGATGGCGTGTCGGGGAGGGCGGTGTCGTCGCGGAGCGGACACGGGGGTGTCCCGGCACACCGGGGCGGTGTGCCGGGACACCCGGACCTCGTGGGGACTCCGGCCGGTTTCCAGGGAACCTTCTGCCGGAGGTGCTTCCCAGGGTCAGGACGTCGAGCTGCCCGACGCCGAGCTGCTCGTGCTGCCGGATGGCGAGGTGCCGCTCATGCTGCCGCTCCACGGGCCAGGCCCACCGAAGCCCCCGGGGCCCGGGGCACCGTTGGGCGGACCGCCTGCGCCCATGGGCGGACCGCCGATGGCCACCTTGGTGGCGCTCACGGTGTTGGCGGTGTCGGTGCCGAAGACTGCGACGTGGGCACCCACGGTCACATCCGCGATCGACGGTGAGGACTTCTCCGGGTCGAGGTAGGACGTCGACGAGTCCACGTGGACCGTGACCGTCGTGCCGCTCGGCGTGGTGAGGGTGAAGGTGCCGGAACCGAGTGACTTGACCGTGCCGACGGCTGCAGGAGGCGTGCCGCCGAAGGGTGGCTTGCCGGCGCCGGCGCCGGCGCCCATGGGCGGACCGCCGATGGCCACCTTGGTGGCGCTCACGGTGTTGGCGGTGTCGGTGCCGAAGACTGCGACGTGAGCGCCGACGGTCACATCCGCGATCGACGGCGAGGACTTCTCAGGGTCGAGATAGGACGTCGACGAGTCCACGTCGACCGTGACCGTCGTGCCGCTCGGCGTGGTGAGGGTGAAGGTGCCGGAACCGAGTGACTTGACCGTGCCGACGGCTGCAGGAGGCGTGCCACCGAAGGGTGGCTTGCCAGCGCCGTTGGGCGGAACGCCGATGGCCACCTTGGTGGCGCTCACGGTGTTGGCGGTGTCGGTGCCGAAGACTGCGACGTGAGCGCCGACGGTCACATCCGCGATCGACGGCGAGGACTTCTCAGGGTCGAGATAGGACGTCGACGAGTCCACGTCGACCGTGACCGTCGTGCCGCTCGGCGTGGTGAGGGTGAAGGTGCCGGAACCGAGTGACTTGACCGTGCCGACGGCTGCAGGAGGCGTGCCACCGAAGGGTGGCTTGCCGGCGCCGTTGGGCGGAACACCTGCTGCTGGGGCGGTTCCGCTGGCTGTCGAGGAGGAGGGCGAGGTGGACGTTGCTGCATTGGCGACGGCGCCGCCACTGATCGCAAGCCCGAGAGCTACGGCTGCTGCCGTGGTGACTCGGACACCACGCCGACGCTTCTGGCTCACGGATGGGAACGGGTCGGACGCGGATGCGGACATCGCCGTCTCGTCGTGGTTGGTGCTCATGGCGTGCTCCTTGTTCGGGGGATGGGGTGCTGTCTCTTCGGTGCTGCAGACGTCAGCTTCTGCTGTCCACCTGTGCCCATCCTGGGAACGGGGCAGGCCGCTCCTTGGAGTCTCTCGAAGCTCCGTGGAACACCTCCGCCAAGTGCGGCGGTGCAGTCGAGTTCAGTCCGGATGGAATCAGCGACTCCGTGACGGGAGGTCTCGGCGAGCGGATGGAGGACGACGTCCGGGCCGTCTTCCACGTCGACGACATCACGTCTCGAGACCCGTTGTCGTTCGGATACCGATCGGCAGTGTCCTTCGCCCCGGTCGGACCGCCCTCCGCCTGAGGTCAGTTACCCGTCACTGCCATCGGGGTCAGGACCCGCTCAGGCGTGGATCAGTCCACCCTCGGTCTGCGGAGCCGGGAGGAGGTTGGTGATGTACCAGGTACTCGGGGGCGGATCCTGGGACTCGACCCCGTCGTCGAGGACGAGTGCGGTCGGGCTCCCGTTCGAGAACCATCTCGCACTGTGCAGGTGGAAGGGATCGCCGTACCAGCCCTGGGCCTTGTGAGAAGTCTGCGCCATACCTGGAGTTTACCGTACGTTCACTTTAATGTCACGTTACGTTCACTTAACAACAACTCTCTCATTCCTGGGCACCGGGGCGGGCCACAGGCACGGGTGGCTGTGTGCGTGAGCCTCCTCTGTGCTTGGCGGTGGTTCCTCCTCGCCCGGTGCGCCGGCTCCCCGAGAGCGGGACCCTGTGCCCATGGGCGGCCGGACCGTCGCCCTGACTCCGTGCCCTGGTGTGTCCTTCCCCTGGCTCCGGACCAATTCTCCGGGTACCGAGACCTGTGATCTGCAACGCGGCGAGTAGCATGAGCAAGGAAGCAGCAAGAGAGAAGAGTGTCCCCTGGCGACGGACCGGCCACTCGACCGAAGAGGTCGACGACTGGTCAGCACGTGAAGCGGGGGCCATCGAGTAGCCATCGATTTCGGGATCAGCCGCAAGGACGAGAGCGGAGTCGGTCAAATTCGCCTGTTGGCAATGGCCGAAAGAAGCATGATTACCGAGTTCGATGCTCCACTCATCGGGGCAACAAAGCGTGAAGATTTCGCCGAGCTGTCTCGGAGTGTCCGTGAACACGGACTGTTCCGGAGTCGGCGCGGTTACTACGCGATCAAGATTCCGGCATTGCTTGTCGCTCTCGTCGGGTTGGCCGTCGTCGCCGTCCTGCTCGGCAACAGCTGGTGGAACCTGACCGTCGCCGCGGGTCTCGCATTCGTCTTGGCTCAGATCGGCTTCATCGGTCATGACGCCGGACATCGTCAGGTCTGGGCGCGCCGCCGCGGAAACGACATCCTCGGCCTCATCCTGGCCAACATGTTGAACGGGTTCAGTTTCGACTGGTGGCAGACCAAGCACACGCGACACCACGCCCACACGAACCTCGACGGCAAGGATCCGGACATCGCGGCTGGTGCACTGGTGTTCACACCCGCGCAGAACCGAGGCCGCGGGCCCTTCGGTCGGCGATTCGCCAGCATTCAGCAGTTCCTGTTGGTGCCGCTCTTGTTCCTGGAGGCGGTCCACCTGCACGTTGCCAGCCTGAGGGCTCTCGCGAAGCGAAGGGATCGGGCTGCGCTGATCGAGCTCGGGCTGCTGGTCATCCACGGAGCCGTCTTCTTCATCGGCCCGTTCCTCATCCTCTCGCCGGTGCAAGCGATTGCCTTCATCTTGGTCACACAAGCGCTGTTCGGCTTCTACCTGGGAGCGAGTTTCCTCACCAACCACGTGGGCATGCCAACCGTGACCACCGACGACGGGCTGGGATTCCTGCGTCGTCAGGTGCTGACGTCGCGCAATCTGTCGGGGCCCTCCTTCGTCGGATTTGTCTTCGGCGGGCTGGACAGCCAGATCGAACATCATCTGTTCCCGACCATGCCTCGGCCGAATCTCCGCCGAGCGCGCAAGGTGGTGCGCCCCTTCTGCGCTCAGCACGGGATCCCGTACGCAGAGCACAGCCTCTGGCGCGCCTACCGGGACGTGTCCCGTCATCTCCGAACTGTTGGAATGCGTGGCGTCGTCGCCGTCGATTGAACGTCACCATCGATGTCTCCGACCGAGATCGGCACGGGTGCTGCCGCCGAGGAATACCTCGCAATCACCGCTGAGCTCGACTCCTTGAGCGGAGAGCTCTAGCGGGCGCGCACCTCTCTCGTTTCACCAGGAACCCGAACGACCGGCTCTTAGACTCGCTGTGTGGACGAACGGGTGTTCCGATACCTTCTCTTGAGCCAATGCAGCTTGTTCCTGTTCCTGGGAATCTGTGTCGCGATCGTCCCCCACGTCCTGCTGGCCCACGATGAAGGTGGCGTCAGCAATTACGGGGTCTACGGAAAGACCGTGGCTCCGTACACAATTGCCTTTGTCGTTTGCGGAGTGTTTACCCTCATGGCGGCCCATCTCGCTCCTCGGACCCCGGCCGTGCTCAGACGGTTCCGCGTCGCGCTGCACATCCTGGGTCTGCTCTTCCTCGTCCTGCTGATCACGACCTATCCCTACAAACTGAACTCGACCCTCAAAAACATCCACGTCGGCGTCGGGATCATTCTGTTCTGCTTCGAGATGGCAATGGGTATTTGGATGACGTTCGTCTTGCAACGAGATCGGGTCGCCCTCCTGCTACTGCTCTTGCAAGCGATCGGATTTCTGTTGGCATTTGTCACCCTCATCGGCGCGCTGCACATCTTGTTCATCTCCCAGATCCTCGCCAGCGTGGCATTCGGAATCCTCCTGGTCCGAGTCGCATTTCGATTGGGAGAACCGTTCGGACTCGGGACGTGACGCAGAGCGGCACCGACGACTGTCTCCCCGACGATGGCATCGACATGAGTTGCCGGCACCCGCTGTCCTCTGCGTGACGACGGACTGGAGCGCGTCGTGTCAGACTGGGTGATCCCGTGCGTCGATCATCCCCACCACGTCAGTCCACCCGAATCCGACCGTCTCACCGATGATCCGGCGGGACGCTGGGTCCACCAGCACGAAGAACGGGTAGGAGGTGACCCTGTAGTCCCGCCATGCCTGATCGCTCATGACGACCGGGGTGCAGCGGACGCCAGCGGCGGTGGCGGCGACGTCGGCGGGCTCTTGGGACGCAGGGCCTCTCGTCACGATGACCGGCATGACTCGCGCCAGGGCCGCACCAGCAGTTCGGGATTCCGCGTCGAGCGCGGGATCGCCGGCCGTCCCGTCCGGGCGTTCGTCGGCGAGGCCACGCCAGTACTCGTCGCAACCGTCGCAGTGGGTTGCGAGGAAGACAACCAAGATCGGTCGGTCGGAGTCGCCGATTCGCACCTCGATCGGAGTGCCGTCGGGGCGTATTCCGAAGATGTCGGTCGCCGGCCACAGTGCGGGGCTTCCGGCGGGACGTGACGGAATCGGGCGGAGGCCGGCGACGAACGCCGGGTCGGAAGCAGGGTGGTCGGAAGCCCTCGGGTCGGAGCCCGTCGGGGCGGAAGTGGGCGTGCGGGGACTCGGGTCGCGCTCCACGTGCTCGTCCTCGGTCATGTGGTTCGGGGCACTGGTCGACTGCTCGGTCGGGTGGAGACAGCCGTCCCCGGCGGGTCGTGGGCGCCTAGGCCCGGTCGGACAGGCCGGCCTCGAGGACCTCGACCGCCCTGCCGTTGCCACACCACCGGCACAGGACCTCCTCGACCGACTCGTCGAGCACCTCGACCTCCTCGATCGTCAGGTCCCCACCCACCGAGAAGTGATGGAAGGCCCGGGTGCGGCGGTTCATGACGACGTCGAAGCGGGTCAGGTTCCCGCAGGCCGCACAGCGGAAGCGGGAGGTGCTCCCCGCCCGCGATCCATGGGTCGGAGCGGGGGCCGTGGTCGCACCGGGGCCTGAGGCGCCGGCTCCGGTCTGAGATTCGGGTGTCACCGGCCCAACGGTAGTCGCGGCCACAGAGACTACGGTCCAGCTTCATCGAACACCCGTTCGGTACAGTGGCCGAATGGCACTCGCGGCCCAGCCGTCCCTCGACGGTCCCACTTCCCTCCTGAGCGAGGTCACATTCGTGGTCGTCGATGTGGAGACCACCGGTGGTTCGCCCACAACGGCATCACTGACCGAAGTCGCCGCAGCCCGCTACCGGGGCGGCGAGCTGCTCGGCACCTACCAGACCTTCGTCCGGCCGGACGAGCGCATCCCGCCGCTGATCACTACCCTCACCGGCATCGACGACGCCATGGTGGCCGACGCCCCCCGCTCCGGGGAGATCCTCCCCTCCTTCCTCGAGTTCCTCGGTGAGGCCGTGGTGGTCGGACACAACGTGCGATTCGACCTCTCGTTCCTGAATCACGCCCTCGAGTCGACGGGTCGGGACCGGCTGGCCAACGCCACGGTCGACACCCTCGCGCTGGCCCGTCGTCTGCTGCGCGACATGGTCCCGAACTGCAAGCTCGGCACGCTCGCCGCCTTCCTCCGCCTTCCACACCGGCCGGCTCACCGGGCCCTGACCGATGTCCTGGCAACCGGCGACCTGCTCCACGCCCTGCTGGAGCGGGCCGGCTCCTTCGGAATCGTGGGCCTGGCGGAACTGCTCGAGCTCCCCCGACTCCTGGGTCACCCCCAGGCGGCCAAGCTCCGACTCACCACTCGTCTTCCCTGCCGGCCCGGCGTCTACTGGTTCTGCGACGCGGCCGGGCACGTGCTGTTTGTCGGCAAGGCCGCCGACGTGCAGAGCCGGGTGCGCGCCCACTTCTCGGCGGACCCGAAGCACCCGCTGGCTCGGTCGCTGCGGCAGATGGCCGCGATCCACTACCGGGAGTGTCCCGGGCCGTTCGCCGCCGCCGTGGTCGAGCGCCGGTTGCTTCTGGCGTGGGACCCTCCGTTCAACCGCCCCTCCCAGCGGCCGCTCAACCGCCGGGCATCGGTGCGACGGCGGCGGCGGGCGGATGGGCGCCCGGGGGTCTTCTCGCAGGCCGACCTGGTGCTCCACCGGCCGCACGAGCTCGCGGCGAGGAGCCGTGGGGGACACTGACCCGATGTCTCGTTCAGGGGATGAGACACCGTCCACCTGATCGGCCCTACCATCCACTCCATCAGGGTGGCTGTGCTCCGGGTGCGGAACTCATTCCGCCTTCGGAACCGGCCCACCAGCATCACGGCACGAGTCGGAGCGGCAGAAGCAGAAAGGGCCCCTTCATGGCATCCTCACCCGCGAGCAGTGCGTCCACGTTCAGTCGGTTCGGCGGTCTCTGGACCGACCGTTCGGACGCGAAGACAGAGATCGAACGCCGGTTGGGGACTGGCACCATCGACGCTACGGACGCGGCACGACTCGAGAAATGGATCTCCGACGGGTACGTGATCCTCGAAGGTGCAGTGGTTCCGGAGCTTTGTGATGCCTTCGCGGCCGAGGTGGCCGCGCTGTGGTCGAACGGAGCGGATGACGTGCTCATGCAAACCCCCGGAGACCACAACGGGCAACCGATCCCGGCGGGTACGTCTCCGGCGACCAACCGGGTGATCGACATCTTCGCGGTCCGTCCACTCGCCCGGCAACTCCTCTTTGCTCCTCCCATCATCCGGTTCCTCACCATCGTGTTCGACGACGAGCCGCTCCTCTTCCAGAGCCTGACCTTCGAGGCCGGTAGCGAGCAGGGCATTCACCAGGACACCGCCTACGTGGTCGTGAGCTCTCCAGTTGAGCTGGCGGCATCGTGGATCGCACTGGAGGACGTGGTCCCAGGGAGCGGCGAACTGCAGTACTACGAGGGAAGCCACCGTCTCCCCGAGTACCTGTTCAGCGGTGCCTACAAGCACTGGAAGCCCGAGCGGGACGGTTCCGAACAGCACGATGACTGGGCACGGCGGTTGCACACGGAGAGCGAGCGGATGGGCCTCCAACTCCGGACCTTCCGGCCGAAGAAGGGGGACGTCCTCATCTGGTCGGCCGACCTGGCACATGGTGGCGCGCCGGTGGTCGACCGAACGACCACACGACGGAGCCTGGTCGGGCACTACTGCCCTTCCGACGTGGACCCCAACTACTACTCGTACAGTCCGGACCACCGCACCAAGGTGACGGTCGGCAACGGCAGCATGTCGTCGGCGTATTACGATCTGGCCGCTTCGGGGAACGGTCCGCTGACTGCTCCTGGCGGGACCCCCTGATCCACAGGCAGTACTGCCAGCTCGACGAGCGGACCGGGCCGCGAACCGGCCCGAATTCGCCCTACTGCTGGGCTTGGGTCTCGGTGTCGGCCTCGCGGGTGACCCGGATGAACTCGTCCAACACGTGGGATGCCCGCCCATCGTCGATGACTGAGCCAGCCAGGGCCACCCCCGCGGCGAGGTCCGGCGCCTTTCCGATTACGACGAGGGCGGCACCGGCGTTGAGAATGGCGATGTCCCGGTGTGGCGAGGGGTCCCCGGCCACGACCCGGCGTATGGCCCCCGCGTTGACCGCGGCATCGCCCCCTCGGAGATCGTCGATCGTGCAGCGGGCAAGCCCGAGCTCGGCCGGATCGACCCGATAGACCGAGATCGCGACGTCGTCGGACAGGGTGCCGCTGCCGTCGCCGGAGGACGCGGCGCCGCCGTCTGCCCGAATGAGCTCGTGGACGGTGGACGGGCCGGTGGTGCTGAGCTCGTCCAGACCGTCGTCTCCGTAGACGACCATGGCGCGGCGCGAGCCGTTGACCGCGAGGACGCCGAGCATCTTGTCGGCCATGGTGCGGTCGCTGACGCCGACCACCTGATACCTGGCCCGACCCGGGTTGGCGAGGGGGCCGAGGAAGTTGAAGACGGTCGGGATGCCGAGCTCCTTGCGAACCGGAGCAGCGAAGCGCATGGCCGGATGGAATCGAGGGGCGAAGCAGAAGCCCATCCCCACCTCCTCGATGCACCGGGCCACCCCGGCCGGCGCGAGATCGGCGACCGCGCCGAGCGCCTCGAGCACATCGGCTGCCCCCACGGCCGAGGACGAGGCTCGCCCTCCGTGCTTGCAGACCTTGGCACCCGTGGCCGCCACGACCAGGGCGGCGATCGTGGAGACGTTGATGCTGCGGAGGCGGTCCCCGCCCGTGCCACAGGTGTCGACGAGCTCGGTTCCGTGCGGCACCTCGAGCGGCACGGCGTGGGAGAGCATGGCGCGGACGAACCCGGTCATCTCCGAGACCGACTCGCCTTTGGCACGCAGCGCCAACGCCAGCGCGGCGATCCTGGCGGGGCCGGCCTCCCCCGAGAGGACCTCGCCCAACACCACCTCGGCGTCCTCGACGTTCAGCGAGCGACCCTCGAGCAACCGGCTCAGCACGCCCGGCCAACCGCCGAGGTCCGCGAATGAGTCGGGAGACACCGTCAGTCCCACCAGAGATCGCGTGCGAGCACGCCGCGGGCGATGAGCCCCAGCTGCACCTGGGACGTCCCCTCCACGATGGTCAGCTGGCGGGCGTCCCGATACCAGAGCTCCGTCGGGTGGTCCTCCATGTAGCCGGCCGCCCCGAGGAGCTGGACCGCCAGACCCGAGGCGCGCACGGCCAGCTCGGTCGCGTAGTACTTGGCCACCGAGAGGAACGGCACGTACTCCTTGGTGAACTTTCCCTGGTCGGCGAGCCACGCCGCCCGGTAGGTGAGGAGCCGGGCCGCCTCGATGTCCACGGCGACCTTGGCGATCTCCCACTGGATGCCCTGGAAGTCTGCGATGGTCTGACCGAAGGCCTCGCGGCCCTCGACGTACTGGGTCGCGTACATGAGGGCACCCTCCGCCAAGCCGATCCCGCGGGCCGCCACGATGGGCCGCATCGCGTTGAGCCCGAGCATGGCCAGCTGGAAGCCGCCGACCTCTCCGATCACATTGGCCGCCGGCACGTGGACGTCGTCGAGCAACAGCTCCCCGGTGTCGACACCGTGCACTCCCATCTTGCGATCGGTCCGACCCACCGACACCCCCTCCCAGCCGCGCTCGACGATGAAGGCGGTGATCGAATCGTGCGCACGTGACGCCGGGTCGCCGGTCTTGGCGAACACGGTGTACCAGTCGGCCTCCCGCACCCCGGACATCCAGCACTTGGTGCCGGAGAGCACCCAGTCCCCCTCGTGTCCGGAACGGGAGTCGGGACGGGCCCTCGTGCGCATCCCAGCCACGTCACTGCCGGCATGCGGCTCGGAGAGGCCGAACCCGGCCCGCAGATCGCCGCTTGCGATGCCGGGCAGGTAGCGCTGCTTCTGGTCGTCGTTGCCGGCGATGAGGACCGGCCCGGCCGGCAATCGGGTGAGCAGCAACATGAGTGCAGCCGTGTTCGAGTACTTGGCCACCTCCTCGATGGCCACGGTGAGGCCGAGGACACCCGCTCCGGAGCCACCGAGTTCGACCGGGAGGCAGAGACCCAGCAGGTCGGCGTCCCGAAAGGCGGCGAAGAGGTCGGCCGGGTATTCGCCGCTGGTGTCTATCTCCCGGGCCCGGGGCTTGACGGTGTTCTGGGCCAGGCGGCGCACGCTCGCCTGGAGCGCGACGAGCTCGGGGGGCAGGTCGAAGTCCATGGTCGCCGAGGCTATCCGACCGGATGACGAGTTCCGATAAGAGAACGGGTCTCGATGCTCCCGGTCAGAGGACTCGATGCGGAGGGCCCATTAGGATCTCGCGCCATGACCCCGCCCGGGCTGCGCCAGCCCCCGCCCATCGGGGCGTCCGCGTTACCCGCCGGGACCTATGCCGGCCAGGTGGTCGTGGTGACCGGCGGCGGCACGGGACTCGGAAAGGCCATCGCGACCGAGTTCGGGCGGCTCGGCGCGCAGGTGGGGATCCTGAGCCGGGACGAAGCCCACCGGGAGGCGGGGGTGAACGCGGTCGACGCGGCCGGTGGCGCTGCGATCGGGGTGGTGTGCGATATTCGGGATGCCGAGTCGATCGCCCGTGCCTTCGACACGGTGGAAAGCGGCCTCGGCCCGATCGACGCGCTGATCAACAACGCTGCCGGAAACTTCCCGGTGCCGGCCGAGGACATGAGCCCGAACGCGTGGCGGACGGTCGTGGACATCGTGCTCAACGGAACCTACCTCTGCTCTCGTGACCTGGCCCGGCGCCTCATCCCCGCCGGCCGTGACGGTTCCATCGTCAACGTGGGTGCCTCCTACGCCTGGACCGGCGGGCCCGGGTTCGCTCACTCTGCCGCGGCAAAAGCCGGGGTCAAGAATCTGGTCGAGACGCTCGCGGTCGAGTGGGCCCCCTACGGGATCCGGGTGAACGGTCTCGTACCCGGCCTCATGCCGCACGAGGACGAAGTGGCGGCCATCGCCGCGGTACCCGGCAAATACGAGGGCCAGGACGACCGGGTGCCGGCCGGACGTGTCGGGTATCCGCGGGAGCTGGCCTGGGCGGCCACCTACCTCTGCTCCCCGTACGCGGCGTACATCTCCGGTCACTCGCTGGTCGTCGACGGCGCCAACTGGCAGCGCCGCCACACGGTGCAGCCGCCGTTCACCCCGATCCGCGATCAGCTCGGGCGTCAGCCGTTCGGCGAGGAGCGGGCTCCGAACGACCGCACTCGCTGAGCCGGCAGCCGGTCCGTCGGCACGGACCGACCCGTCAGTAGGGACCGATGCGCTGGTCGGGGTTGGTGTCGACAAGCACGTAGCCGTCGGTCGCCACGTTGGAGGTCCACTCGCTGCCGTCCCACCATCGGTAGTGGAAGCGCCCACTCGGGTCCGGGTGCCAGGCCGGGGGCGACACCGGCTCCGCGCTGGGTGCGGGCTGGGGCGGGGTGGTGTCGACGGCTCCCGGAACCGGGGCGTTGGCCGGCTGGGGATAGGCGGGGAACTGCTCGGCCGCGGTCGGTGGGCGATCACGGATCGGCAGGCCCTGCGGGGCACTCGACAGCCCGGGCGTGGCACCGGGCGGGACGCCCCGTACCCGACGCAGCTCGCCGGCGTGAGCGACCAGGTAGAGCACCAGTCCGATGGCCGGGCTCACCAGCCAGATGGCGGCCCAGGCCAGGGCAGGGATACCCCACGGGGTCCGGCCGAGCTGCCTGCGATCCCGCTCGGCGAGGCGCCAGCCGAGGATCGCCGCCAGGACGTAGACGACGCCCACCACGACCCACTGGTCCCGGGTCAGTTGCACCACTCCCCCAGCCTATTCCGGATTCACCCCACAAAGGGTCAGCTCATGGCCGCGATCGGGTGCCTGGGCGGGTATTCGCCGAATGTGCGGAAGTGGTCGGCGATCCCGCTGGTGAAGCTGTCGACGTAGGCGAGTTTGCGGATCAGGTAGCTGTGGGTCTCCTTCGGGTCCAGATAGAGGTTGTAGAGCCGCCCGTGCGAGTACTTCTGGGTGACCCCGGTGAAGCCGCCCAGGTTGAAGCAGTCCCGGTCGTCGTCGGAGGTCGACGCCACCATGAACTTCCACTCTCCCACCCGCAGCGCGGAGAAGACATTGGTGAGCCAGTAGTAGAGGTACTTGCGATTCGACACGCCGTCGGCGTCGAGGAGGAACGAGGTCTGGTCGACGCCGTCGACGTAGCGATCCTCGGGCACCGCGTCGCCGGCACCCGCGAGACGCAGCAGGGTCGGGAACAGGTCCATCTGGGAGAAGATGCCGTCGGTGGCCCGGTCGGCGGCGATCATGCCCGGCCAGGCCGCGATGCCCGGCACCCGCTGGCCTCCCTCCCACGTCGAGCCCTTGGCGCTCCGGAAGGGCGAGTAGGCGGAATCCGGCCACGTCTCCATCTCGGGCCCGTTGTCCGAGGAGAGGAAGACGAGGGTGTCGTCGAGTTGCCCGGTGGCCTCGAGCTCGGCCACCAGCCGACCGACGATGTCGTCGAGCTCGAGGATCGTGTCCTTGTAGGGGTGCTTGGCCGGGGAGGTCCCGAGGAAGCGCTCCTGTGGGTAGTTGTCGAAGTGCGCGCCACGGGTGCAGTGGTAGAGGAACCACGGGGTGCGTTCGACGCCGGCGGCGCCCATGCGGCGGATGAATTCGAGCGAATAGGTCGCCCACCGCTCGTCGAGGAGGGAGAGGACGGGCAGGGTGACTTCCTCCACGTTCTCGGTCGCTCCGCCGCGGGTGGCGTGCACGAAGCACTTGTTGAAGGGCATGTTCTTCACCCATTCCGTGCGCGCCTCGCTGTAGACGATCTCGGGGAAGAAGTACGGGTCACGCCACTCGGTGTACATGTCCGAGACCGAGAGGAAGCCGTAGAAGTCGTCGAACCCGACGTTCTGGGGCTGGGACTCCAGGTTCTCCCCCATGTGCCACTTGCCGACCGCCTGGGTCACATAGCCGTGAGTCGAGAGGAGTTCGGGCAGCGTGATCTCGCCGTCGAGCCCTCCGGGCTGGCCGTACATGGGAGGTCGAAGAAGCCCGTGACGCATCGGCAGCCTCCCCGTCATGAGCGAGGCGCGTGACGGCGTGCACGAAGGCTCCGAATAGCAAGAGGTCAGGAGGGTTCCGCGGCGGGCCAGCCGGTCGATGTTGGGGGTAGCGGCACCGACGGCCACCCCTCCGCCGTAACAGCCGAAGTCCCCCCACCCCACATCGTCGAAGAGGATGACCAGGATGTTGGGACGCCTGCCGGACGCGTGGTGCCGGCCGAGCACGTCGGCTGCGCGTTCCTCCTGCCCATCGAGCTCGAAACGGGGTTCGAGACTCGACCGCCTGCGGACGGTCGTGGCGACCACCGGGTCGTGGACCATTGATCCCCTCTCTCTCGCTTGGCGACTTCGTCTTCTCGAAGCGCTGTCGTCTGAAGGCTCCGTCGGGAGGCTCATGGTATGTCCGGGGCCGACGTGCGGGCGGGTACCTTGAGCAGATGACCGATCCAGCCAATCCCGTCACAACGGCCGGAACCGCCGCCTCCAGCTCCACCGGGCGTACTCCGAAGCCGGTGCGCTCGAGCGGAACCATCACCTTCGGTTCGGGCGAGCCGGGTGCGGTCACCGTCCATCGCCTGGGATTCGGGGCCATGCAGATCACCGGGACAGGTGTCTGGGGGGAGCCCACCGATCGCGGGGAGTGTATCCGGGTGCTGCGGCAGGCAACCGAGATGGGGGTCGACCTCATCGACACCGCCGACTCGTATGGACCGGAGGTGAGCGAACGGCTCATCTTCGAAGCGCTCCACCCCTACCCCGACGGGCTGGTCGTTGCCACCAAGGCCGGCCTCACCCGGCAGGGACCGGGGCGATGGATGCCCGTGGGCCGACCCGAATACCTGCGCCAGCAGTGCGAACTCAGCCTCCGACGGCTCGGCCTCGAGCGCATCGACCTCTTCCAGCTCCACAGGATCGACGCCCAGGTGCCGGCCGAGGAGCAATTCGGCCTGTTGGCTGATCTGAGAGCGGAGGGAAAGGTGGCCCACGTCGGGCTCTCACAGGTCACCGTCGCGGAGATCGAGGCGGCGCGGGCCGTTGTCCCGATCGCCTCGGTGCAGAACCTCTACAACCTGTCCGACCGTTCCTCCGAGGACGTGCTCGCCCACTGCGAGGCGGAAGCCCTGGCGTTCATTCCCTGGTACCCGATCGCATCGGGGGGACTGGCCGGCCCCGGCGGAACCGTCGCAGCGATCGCCGAGGAGACCGGGGCCACGCCGGCCCAGGTCGCGCTGGCCTGGCTCCTTGCACGGTCTCCGGTGATGCTGCCCATCCCGGGCACCAAATCGGTAGCCCATGTCGAGGAGAACTGCGAGGCCGCAACCCTCATCCTCGACGAATCGCAGATGGCCCGGCTCGAGGCCACCGACGCCCGGCAGTAGCCGCCTACCGCACTCCGAACACGACGGGGGCCGAGCGCACCCCGGCGATGACCGGCGATGCGGTCCGCTCCACCGGTCCGGCCGGTTCGACCGAGCCGAAGCGGGCCAGCAGCTCCTCGAGCAGGATCCGGCCCTCCACCCGGGCCAGGACTGCCCCGATGCAGAAGTGGGGCCCGAACCCGAACGCCACGTGGGGGTTGGGGTCACGCCCGGCGTCGAACCGGTCGGCGGTCGGGCCGAAGACCGACTCGTCGCGGTTGGCCGATGCGTAGAGCATGAGCACCGGATCTCCCGCCCCGAGCAGGCGGCCAGCGAGCTCGACCTCCCTGGTCGTCGTGCGCATGAAGGCCACAACCGGGGTGGTCCAGCGCAGCATCTCCTCGACGGCCAGCGGCAGGGCTCTGCTCGTGCCGCCCTCGGCACGTTCGTAGAGGTCCTCCCACTGCCCCGTCCTCGACGCGAAGGCGACGAGGCCGCCCGACATCATGTTGCGGGTGGTCTCGTTCCCGGCCACGAGCAACTGGACAAGGAACATGGCCAGCTCGGCATCGGACAGGCGGTCACCCTCGATCTCGGCTGCGGCCAACTCCGAGATGATGTCGTCGTGCGGATCGTCACGGCGGTCGGCCGCAGCACCGAGGAGGTACGCAATCATCTCGGCACTCAGCGCATTGCGCTCCTCCTCGGGCCAGTCGGTGGCCCCGGGGATGCACGCTTCTGACCATCGGAAGAAGCGAGGCCATTCCTCCTCGGGCACCCCGAGCAGATCGCTGATCACCTGCAGCGGCAGGGGGATAGCGAGATCAGCGACGACGTCGACCGGCACGCCGGTCTCGATCCGCTCGATCAGGGCCCGGGCCCGCCGGCGGATACCGGGCTCCAGGGCCCGCATGAAGGTGGGACGGAAGCCCGGCTGGACCAGTGTCCGGTAGCGGGTGTGGTCGGGCGGGTCGGTATGCATCATGGTCGGCGGCGTCGGGTACTCGGCACCGATCTCGAATGCCATGATCCCCTTTGCCGAGCAGAAGGTGGCGGGGTCACGCGAGATCTCGGTCACTTCGGCGTGGCGGCTGGCTACCCACATCCCGAGTTCCTCGTTGCGGGCGACCGGTGCTTCGGCCCGGAGCCGGGCGTAGGCGGGGAACGGATCCTCCGCATAGAAGGTCGGGTCCAGCAGTGGGGCCGTCAGAGCCGCCTCGTCCGCCTCGTCCACGTTGAGGCTGGCCATGGATCCTCCTCCCGCTCCGTGGACTCAGTCTGGTCGCGGTCGGAGGCAGATGCCACTCATGGTGCACGCCCGCGAGCACCAGGACCGATCCGCCGCCCGGTCTGCTCGTACCGATGGGAGCTCGATGCACAAGGGCACTGGCGGTGAGGGGTCGCGGTCAGATCCCCGGTGCGAACGAATAGCGGGATCCGGGCCAGTAGGTAGAGGTGTCGAACCGGATGGGCCGTGACTCGCCGGGCACCGACACGATCATCGCAGCGGTGACCGGTGCAGAGGCCATCCCGTACTGGAGAGTTGCAGTGCCACCTCGGGCTGTCGCCTTGTCACTGCCGAGCTGGACCGTACTGCCGTCGGGGAGATTGGTGATCAGGATGTCTGGCTGGCAGACGCTCGAATAGCCCTTGAACGACGCCGTGTACGCAGTCTGGCGAGCCTGCACCTCGAGGTAGGCCTGGAACGGAGGGGCGATGCCCAAGTGAAGATCCCCGGCACTGTAAAAGAGCGACCCATTGATCCAGACGCTGAGCTGACTGTCGCCGTTGGTCAGGACGGCGGCCTGCAACGGCCCGGGCTTCCAGAGCACCTGCTTCAAGATGTGTTCGGTGGCGCTGCTCAGACGCCCCAGCGAGTATCCGACGACCAGGGTTCTCAGGCCGGTCGGGGCGACGTTCTCGGCCACCACCACATAGTCGATATCGCCGGTTATGGCAGTACTGCCAGTCTGCACGGCCATGACCAGCTCGCCGACGGACCTCGGCGCCGTCGCCGTGACGGGTGGTGGTGACGCTGCGCTGAACTGGAACACGCAGGACGCTGGGATGGTTCCCGTCGTGGTGAGGAACCAACCCCGGAAGGTGGGCGTGGGACGACGGATGCCGACGTGGAGCTGTCCATGGCTGACCGCCGTCCATCCGTTGGCGGCACCGGCACTGCCGTTGGATTCCCAGCCCGCATACGGCACCAATGCCTGGGAGGTGCTTCCCTGAATTGCTCGACTCCCGCTGCTCGGCTCTGTGAAGTCGACACCCTGGTAGTCGGAGAGCCGCCCGGCGCCCCCCGAGTACCCGCTGCTGTCGAGCGCGGGAGCCTTCGACAGCAGCGTTGCGCCGCCGGTACCCTTCACCGACTGCACCTGATCGATGGCACCCTGCGCCGACAGTGTGGCGTGCACGATGAGGACGACCGCGATGATGACCGCGACGAACGGGAAAGCAGCGACAGCGCGCCGGCCCCACGATTGGCGGCCGTGCCAGTCCCACTCAGCGGACCGCCGAACTTCGCGCCCGTTCTCGTCGTCCGCGGGATCCCACGAATCGATGCGCTCCGGAGGGGGCGACTCCTCGGGTGGACCACCAACCAACGCGCTGCCTGCCGTCGGGACCGGCGCGGTCCCGGTCACCCGGAACTTGTCGTATGACTCAGAACGAGGCATAGAACGACTCCTCGCCTGCCGCCAATGCCCGATAGGACGCGATGCCGGCGATGAGGGCGTAGAGGACGGCACCCGCCGGGAAACCCCATGCTGCGGCTGTCAAGTTGCCGTCAGTTGCCAGAACCGCAGTTGCGACCGCTGTGACGACCGCGCCGGACCACACGGCGATCACCGGGGCACGGGGCCGTCCAAGAAAGAAGAGGTACTGACTGCCGAGCATTCCGACCGGTATCAGCGCGAATCCTAGCGAGGTCACCTGCAGTACGGTCATTCCACCAGGGGAACGGACCGAGGAGGTCAACGTTGCCGGCAGGACGTGCAGGAGAATGCTCGGCAGGACCCAGGCCACCAATCCGGAAAAGCCTGCAACTGTCAGGATGCCTACGCTCCATTCACGCCGGAGCGCCGTCCGGGCCTGCGGCCAGTGCTCGAGCCTCTGGGTCTCGAGCAGGGGCACCAGTCGGCGGCCGAAGCGTTCGATGGAGGCATAGACGAGGCCGAGCACCAGCACGAGCTCGAGGAGCGCGAGGTCCACTGATCCTTCATAAGTCGAGGGATAGACGTACTGATCGATCCCGAGGCTGCGTCCATAGGCGAACCCCACGATCAAGGGTCCGATCAGGATCATCACAAAGTACGCGAAGCCGTAGGAGGCATACGGGGCGGAGTGCCAGAGGACGACCCGGAGCTCTGGGGGCTTCACGACCACCACCGAGTCCCGGCCTCCCGGGTCAGTTTCGCCGCGCACGGCCAGATAGCTGGCCGCGATGACCACCATCGCTCCGGATCCCACCGCCAGCCCGAGGAGCTGGGCGTGTCTGAGTCCCGGGGAGCTCCCGTTGAACAGCCGTGCAGTGGCCAGGGTGACCATCAGGGCAAGTCCGGTGGCGAGGGCGAGCGTGTAGAAGCGCCGCAGCATGTAGAGCGGTGCCGCGCTGAGGAGGAACACAAAGATGGCAACTGCGAATTCGGCAAAGACCTCTCCGAGGCGGAGCCCGTAGTACGGCACGATGTAGACGCTGTACACGACCGCTATCACCAGCAGGGCAGTCGTGGCGCCGTAGATGAGGAACCTCGTTGCCGTCCAGCGGACCAGTGGGAAGTTCTTCTGCAGGAAGTAGAAGGTTCCCTTGCGGCCGAGCATCTGGGAACACCCACCCGCCAAGATCGCCGCCACGAAGAACGCGAGAGAGACCATGGCCGCGACCTGAGGGCTGGTATCGAGCGAAGACCACAGGGCAACTCGACCGAAGAACAGCACCAGCACCGACATGATCCACGGAACGCCATACCACGACCCCGAGAGATAATCGTCGGCGAATCTCCTCCAACTCCCGCGGCGATCGATGACGGGTCGGGGCAGCGGTACGTAGTAGAGGTAGGTCAGGTCGTACACCGCCCCGGCCAGGTCGAACACTGATTGGAATCCGAGTTCCTGAGCAGCACTGGTGGTATAGCCCATCGACTCGAGCGCCACCGCCACATCACGCAGGTTGCGAGGCTCGGGATTCCGGTCCAGCACTCTGCGGGCCTCGACGTGCAGGTCGTCGTAAACGGACGGATCCAGCTTCAACTCGTCTAGATCTCGGGCGACGCGTCGAGCTGCGCCCGTCGGCGGGGCGTCAAGTCCGGGCGACACGCGACTGCACCTCTTCGTAGAGCCACCGGTACCCGTTGAGGAACACCTCGAGGGTGTAGGAATCGAGCATGGCCTGCCGCCCGAGCTCCCCGAGCGGGGCGAGGCCCTCGCGGTTCTCGGCCATCGCGCAGATACCATCGGCCAGATCCGCTGGGCGGCCCGGGGCAACGAGCCGTCCATAGGGCGGTTTGATGACTTCCGGGACGCCGCCCACTTCGGTCGCAACCATGGGGCGCCCGGCCATCAAGGCTTCGACTGCGGCGAAGGGGAAGCCTTCCGAGATACTCGAGAGCACTGCGATGTCCCCCTCGTTGAGCACCTTTCCGACATCGGAAGTAGGCCCACGAAACCTGCACGATTCTCCAAGGCCCAACTGCTCAGCCAGCGCGTAACAGCTCTTGGCGTACCCGACGTCGCTCTCTGGTCCGTGGATATGGAGCTGCACTCCCGGGATCCGGTTGCGGACGATTGAGAATGCCCGTAACAAGGTGTGGATGTCCTTCAGGCGCTCCAAGCGCGCTATAGCCACGAGCACGAGTGGACCGTCGCCGCTTCCCGCGGGCCGGGTGAGTGGGAACCGATCCGGATCGACGCCGTTAGGCATCGGGTGGATCTTCGATTCGTCAACACCGAGGCGCATCTCCCACGTCGCGTTGAAACGGGCCACCGGAGCCACCAGGTCGGCACGGGAGTAGGCCATGGCGACGACCGCGGCGTAGAAGTTCGACAAGAAGGCGCGGTACGGGCTCTTGGTCTGATTCCGGCCCAGTGCAAGGAGCCGTTCGCGGTAGTAGACGCCGTGTTCGGTCAGGAGGAACGGGACGTTCCAGCGTTCGCGCAGGACGACAGCGGGGATGGCACAGAAAGCGGCCGCAGACGAATGCACCACTCGGGGGAGCTCAGCTGGATAGTCGAGCGGGGCCAAATACCGGTAGACGGAGCGTGCCAGGTCGACCGCCTCGAACGTGCTGAGCTGCCGATAGAGGGGGTGAGCGGCCAGCGTGTCCCGGAAGAGTCGCCAGGTTCGACCATCGCGCATGGCCAGCTTGAGACTGAAGCGATCGGAATAGCTCGAGAGCGCGCAGAGAGCCGCGACCAGATCGTCGGGACCTCCCTCACCCAGCGCCACGGACACCACGAGCTGCGAATAGGCCGGAAGAAACTCCTCGTCGAAGCGCCTTCCCGGTCGCCGCAACCGCCGGGCGATCCATCCCGGTCGAGGGTTGAATTCAGAATTGTCCTCTGTCCCCCACAGGGGGACCTGCACGGTGTGGACGAGGTTGGGCGGTGGATCGTATCGAACGGCCAGGTTGGTATTGGCCACTACTGAATAGAGGACGAACTGCTTCTCGGACAGGCCGGTCACCAGTTGGTGGGCCCAGGTGCTGACTCCACCGGTCACATACGGGTAGGTGCCCTCGGTGGTGAGCAGCACATCGATGTCTGAGATCGAGCGGTCCTCAGTCCAGCCGCCTGCTCGGTCTCGAGCAGGAGCGTACGCAGCGCCGGTCTTGCCCACAACACTGCTCAGGCCATCTTGCGGAGCGCTCGGTGGTGGTTGATGCGTCGGAGCCACCCGAACCGTCCGACCGCTGCACCAGCCCCCGTCCCCAGGGGCTGATTGCCGTCCGGCGCCTGTTCGATGCTCGGTGCCGGCGAGCTCTGACCGGAACCGAGACGAGCTTGGGATACATCCTCCGCCACGACCTCGAGCATGCTCGGCGAAGTGGCAGGAGCGGCAAATGGGACCTTGTCGCCCTGCGCCATGAGATCCTCGTCGGCGCTCAGGACTGATTCGATCGCTTGCGCGCGACGCAGCCCCTTCGAGGCGACGTGGAGGTTCTCCACGCTGAGGAAGCATTTTGCCGCCATGACAGCGGCCTCCCGGACGAAGGGCAGTGGCGTGCGATCATCCTCGGTGACACGGAGGTATTCGCGGCCTGCAAGGCGCATCCAATGGTCCGATGCATCCACTCTGCCCGACTGGCGGGCGGCGAGCGCTGCCTGCCGGTACGCGATGGCGGCCCGCTGTGGAGCGACGTCGTTGCGCTGTGCCTCCTCGAGAAACAGCGATTCCGCCCTCTGAAAGTCGTCGGCGTGGAATGCGCCGATCGCGGCCTCGAACAGTGTGATGTCCCCGCCCTCGATTTCGAGGTTGGTGGCGACCGGATCGTCCGAAGGGAGGACGGCTTCCTCGACTGTCGCGTCCGCCCTGCCAACCCGTTTGGCAGCGGTTACATCAGCCAACTCAGCGCTCCCGAGGGGAGCCCCCTCTTCCGGTGCGCCCGGCCGAGAGACAGCGGCTCCGCCCTCCGATTGGATGACGACCACAGCGTCCGCCTCGGGCCTTGGGCCCGTGCAGACCTGTGAGGTGGAATTCTTCATACAGGAGGCTTCGGCCGTTGGGCGTGGACTCTTGAGCCGGTTTACCGCATCTGGCTGGGATTTCTCTTCGGCGAGGCGCCTCGGCGACCAGGTGTCGTAGGTGTCGCCCGTTCTCGGGATCCAAACGTGGCTCACAAAGGCGGGCTCCCTGACCAGTACCGGCCCGGCATCCATCCTCGCTCAGTGAAGAGCTACGAGGTGGTCGCGGAACGATCGCGACGACAGCACCGGGGCCAGGATTGCCTCTGGGAGCGACGAGAAATCACCGGCGACCGGAACGGGGAGTTCGAGCGAGAGTCGCTCCGGCCGGCCGAGCAGGAACCCCTGGCCCTGCGGACAACCCAGCCGGCGGAGCACCTCCAACTCGCCCACCGTCTCGATTCCTTCTGCGACGACCGTGGCTTCGTAGGTCTCACGAGCGAACGCGAGCAGTGCACGTGCAAGCGCCTGTCGCGCCGGATCCGCGTCGATCCCGCGAATGAGGCCGATGTCGAGTTTGATGATCTCGGGCTGGAGGTCGACGACGTGCCGAAGGCTGGAGAGGCCGGCGCCGGCGTCGTCGACCGCCAGGCGAACCCCTTTCGATCGCAATGACTGTAGGCACTTGCCGATCGCCGTGTAGTCGTCGATCGGAATATGCTCGGTGACTTCGAGAACGATCCGTTCCGCCGGGACATCCTCCAAGATCTCGCGGAACGCGTCAGACATGAGCGCCTCGACAGACACGTTGACTGAGAGATAGATCCCGAGGGGCAGGCGATGCAGCTGCTGTAGTGCCAGCTCGAGGGCAACGACCTCCAAGTTGACACCGAGACCGACCGAGGCGGCCTCGAGAAACCACACATCAGGGGGACGCACCGGTGGGTGCGCGAAGCGGGCAAGGGCCTCAACCCCGATGACCCCACCGGTGTGCAGATCGACGATGGGCTGATAGTGGACCTCGAGAGCCTTCTTGGCGATCGTGACCCGGATCAACTTCTGTCGGGACGACAGCAGTCGTCCCGATGCAATTGGGGGGAGCGCAAGTGCGGGAGGCGCAGTCTCGAGCTCCATGGCCGCCGACCTGAACGGCAGGATCCCGAGTTGGCGGATGCTCGCTAGTCGCCTCCTCGGCCTGACGCCAAGAGGGTCCGTTGTGGGGATGGACGTTGTCACCGAACGCTCCGCTTCGGTTCGGACCGTCGATTGCCCGCTCCAGGGGCGGTCGAACGACCGGACATTCCGCCAAACACTCGTCGCGCCGAGCTATCCCGACAGGGCGAATCGTGGCGGAGGGGACATGGACGCAAGCTCGGCGGCGCCGTCAGCAGTGAGCGGCCTGGAGAAGAAATATCCCTGTGCAGCTTCGACCCCGATCTCCCTCAGAACGGAAACCTGTTCGGGTGTCTCGACTGCTTCGGCCACCGTGCAGATCCCGAGAGACCGGCTCAGCGTGACGATTCCCTCCACGGTTGCGCGACTCGCTCCCTCGGGGTCGTCGAGACCTGCAACGAGCGATGCGTCGATCTTGACTGTATTGACATGGTAGCCATGGAGTTGCCCGAGCACTGAGTCCTCCGCAGCGAGGTCGTCGACTGTGAGCTGGATTCCCAGGTGCGTCATGACATTCATATCCCTGACCGCCTCAGTGTCTCCCACGGAGGTCTCAGTGACCTCTACGGTCAAGCGGTCGGGGTTGAGTTTGGACTGCTCGAGCGCTGTCGCAACAGCAACCGCCGCAATGCCGCGGTGAAGCTGAAGGGTCGAGCAATTCACCGCAAGCTGCAGGTCTCCGGGCCACCGGGTGGCCTGGGCGCACGCTTCGGACAACACCCAGGCGTTGAGAGCGTTCATGTGTCCGTGGGACTCGGCCCAAGGGATGAGGGTCTGGGGTGGAACTTCGTTGCCCGAGGCATCGTGCCACCTGAGAAGTGCCTCGAATCCGAGCAGGCGCCCCGTCGCCAAGTCCACCGCCGGCTGGAACACGAGGGTGGGCGTGCCATCTCGTTCAAGGTCCGGGATCGGGGTGCTCTTGGCCAACTCGAGACGCTCTCTCGTGGATTTCCTCACACTGATCAGCTTGGCCA
The DNA here is from genome assembly GCA_963701325.1 of uncultured Acidimicrobiaceae bacterium. GTDB lineage: Bacteria > Actinomycetota > Acidimicrobiia > Acidimicrobiales > RAAP-2 > Bog-756. Next base: position 3,637,120 of record OY969604.1, on the reverse strand, counting down.
CCTAGGTGGTATCGGCGCCGGGAGCAGCCTCCTTGAGCGGGAAAGCCAGCCGTCGACCAGGCATTATGGGGTGCTAGCGTTCCGTTAAATCTGCTCAAGACCGTTGATCACGTGCCGATACACCGGTATGGCTTTGAGACCCTTCACCCGTCACTCCAAGAGCGAGGCGGACGCCGAGACGGCCCTGGACGAGGACGATGGCGTCGACCAATTCTTCTCGAAGGGGCCCCGACCCTTTTCGAACGAGTCCCGACCTGCATCAACACCTCAGGGGGAGGCAGACCAGAATCGGATCCCGGCGACGCAATCGGTCGAAGCTCCGGAGACTGCGAACGCCGGGTGGTACCCCGATGCATCCGATCCGGAGCTTAAGCGGTACTGGGACGGGCATCATTGGACGGGCCAGACCATGAAGGTCATCCCGGAGCGCCGCCAGACCAGCGGACCCGTGAGCGCTCCGGTGCCGGATGCTACGCCGGTCGATCAGTCATCGTCGGGCGCCGTTGTGCGGGCCACGGATCTACTTATGCCGAACCAGCCCGTTGTACCGGATCGGGTCGTCGTACCGGAAAAAACCGTTGTGCCAAGTCAGACCGTTGTACCGGACCAGGTCGTCGTGCCCGAAAAGACCGTTGTAACGGACCAGCCGGATCGTCTACCGTCCGTGGAGGCCGCTTCTACTGCCCCTGAACTGACGATCCCGTCCTCCGGCGAGGAGGCAACCGTCAGGCCGCATTCGGCTCAGCCCACTGCTCCTGCACCGAGTGTTGGGGCCAATGCCGATGCGCGGGGCGTTGCACGGACCGGGGCACCGAAGCCCGTCCAGGGGGACCCGCCATCCATCGAGCCGAGGGAGATCGCGGACATGACAGTCGAAGCCGACACGGCCACGACACCGCCAGAGGCTAATCGCGAAGCCGACCGGTGGTTTGCGGAGGTTGCAAGAGCCGTGGGGCGGGCTCAGGAGACGGAGAGTCCGGAGGACTGGGAGGAGGCGGCACGAGTCGCGATCGTCGTGTCGGAGGTTGCCCAGACCATGCGTGTGATGGCGGAGGCGGAGCTCCATGCCCAGGCCGCGGCACACAGCGCCCAAGAAGCAACGCAGAAAGCCGCACTCGCAGAGAAGCAAGCGGCCGAGGCCAACGGCACGGTTACCGAGACCGCCAGAACAGCCCGAATCGCGGCTGACGAGGCCCGGGCGGCGGCTCAGACAGCCGAGGAGGCAAGGCGGACAGCGGAACGAGCCGCCGAAGAGGTACCCAGGTCGGCAGGATTGGCGAGGGTGGCCGTTCAAGAGGCCGCAAAAGCGGTCGGCAACGCGAAAGGTATCGGCGAGATCGTTGCAAAGGCGCGCCTCGCAAATACCCAGGAGGCGTGGAATGAGGCACTCGGTCTTGTGACCACGAAGTCGGAGACGGCCCGGGATCTCACCGGGGGCGCAGACAGCACCGTGTAGGGGACCCGTGTGAGTCGCGGGTCCCCTCACTCGAGCCCTTCTGAACTGACTACCCATCGATTGGTCGGCGTCGGCAGGTCGGCGTGAGATACCTGATCGATCGGTACCCCGGCGATTCAAGAAGGGGGCGCCACGGACCGATGTACAATCGTGTCACCAGGTACGTTCCCGAGACGCCGTCAGGTATCGCTGAGTCAACCGGACCTCTGGATGGGGGCCGGCCTCGTGTGGATCTACGCGGTGGTGGTGATGTCGAGCTCGTGGGCACTGACCTCGCCGCATGGCGTCGCGGTCTCTGTGCTCAACATGATCATGGGGTCCGTGTTGGCCGCCATCGCATTCGCCGTCCTGCGTAGGGCGCGCCTCTCGGCGACAGCCCTCCTCCTGTTTCCGATGCTGTTGCTGATCATGGAGGTCGTCCTGGTCGCGACCACCAGCGGCCTCGCCAACGAGTACACCGGGTTCTTCACGCTGGCGTTCATCTTCATCGGACTGACCCAATCACGAGGGACCGCTATTGCGTTTGCCCTGGTTGTCGGCCCTGCATGGGTCTACTGCCAGCAAGGATTCACTTCGCAGGTGGGGATCCGCCTCGGCATGGCGCTGGCCATCTGGATCATCATCGGCGAAGTCCTGGCAGACCGAGCACACAAGAGCAGGGCGATGACGGCCGAACTGATCGCACAGGCCAGCACGGACGTCCTGACCGGACTGGACAGCCGGCTGACCATGTCGGACAGGCTGGATCGAACCCTGGCCGAACAAGCAGAGCGCTCCTCCTCTCTCGTGCTTCTGGATCTCGATGGCTTCAAGGCCATCAACGATGCATTCGGTCACGCCGTTGGTGACGAACTGCTCATCGTCCTCGCCAACCGCATCCAGGCATGCGTGGGCTCCGAGGATCGCATTGCCAGACTGGGTGGCGACGAGTTCGCAGTTTATCTGCACGAGTGTGGACTGTCCGATGCGGTACGCGTCGGAGAACGACTGCTGTTGGCGATCGCCGAGCCTGTGGACCTGACCAGAGGACGAGTCGGAATCACTGCCAGCGTCGGTGTCGTTGATCTGGCTAGTTGCGCTTCGACCGCTCATGCCATGCGCAACGTGGATGTCGCAATGTCCGAGGCGAAAGTTGCTGGCAAAAACAGGGTCGCGGTCTTCCAAGCGGACATGCAACAGCGAATCGAATCACGGCTGCGACTGGAGACCGAGTTGCGCGTCGCCGTCGACGAGGAGCAGTTCGAGGTCTACTATCAGCCATCGGTCAACGCCGAGACTCTCGAGACTGTTGGATTCGAAGCTCTGATCCGATGGCAACACCCGCGTCGGGGACTGCTGGCAGCCAGCGAGTTCATCGACGTGTGCGAGGACATCGGACTCGTCGTCCCCCTCGGACGGTGGATCCTGCGCACTGCCTGCAGGCACGCTCGACTCTGGCAACCGATCGACCCAGCCAGGCGCTTGACCATGGCAGTCAACCTTTCCGCCCGTCAACTCTTCGACACCGACATGGTGACCGAAGTCAGGAACGCCCTCGCCGAGTTCGACCTCCCCGGCGGCGCTCTGGTCCTCGAGATCACCGAGCGGCTGCTCCTCGTGGACTCACCGTTCGTCTTACGGCAGCTCAAAGAGCTCAAGGAGCTCGGAGTCCGGATAGCCATCGACGACTTCGGTACCGGCTACTCGTCGCTCGCCTACCTCCGGGATTTTCCGATCGACATCCTCAAGATCGACCGGAGCTTCATCGCGCCGCTCGGAGAGGATCGCCAAGCCATAGCCCTGGTGCGATCGATCATCGGGATCGCCGACGCCCTGGACCTCGATGTCATCGCCGAAGGGGCGGAGACCGTCGCCCAAGTCGAACTGCTCACCCAATCGGGGTGCATGGTGATCCAGGGGTACTACTTCGGCCAACCGAGCGCCGCCGAGGACATCAGCCGGTATTTCTCCTCGGGGCCGTTGCCGTCGGCTTCCTCCTGACCCGGAGGGTCCTCCTTCACTCGGCTGGGGCCCGTTCGAGATCCATTTCGAAATATTCGTGGACGACGCCTCCGGCTCCGAAGGAGACCTTGAAGTAGTACAACGGCTGATTGAGCAGCCGTCCCTCCTCCGAGTTGCTCGTACCGAAGTCGAAATAGCGGAGATCTTCATCCAGAGCCAAGTCGATCGCCTCCTCGATCACGAGATCGAGCGCCGAGACGGACCGGCCCTCGTTGTCTGATGCCAGGTACTGGGCGTGGAGCACCGGCCCCGCACGGAAGAGGACGGCCCCGGCAACGAGACGGCCGTCGAACACAGCGCCGAGCAATCGAACCTGTTCGGGAAAGAGGTCGTGAAGCTGAGTGATCTGCTCGAGCGTGTGAACCGGAGCGGATTGGTGTCGCTCAGCCAGGCTCGTTTCGAGCACTGTCCAGAACGCCCCGATCGAACCCCAGCCGGCGAGAAGCTCGATGCCGGCGCGCTGAGCACGCTTGATGGAGGATCGGCGTCCGTGCGACGGCGGCGAACGATGCGTGAGATCGATCACTGCACTCAGGTCGCAGCGGTAGCGCTTCGCTCCCAGCCGGAACAGTGCGTATGAATCATCCCCACTCGGAACGCGGTGAAAGATGGTGGGCACAGCTTTGTATTGGAGGCGGGAGAATCCAGACTCCCTGAGATGACCGGCGATGCTGCCAAGTGCGAGCACCATGGCTTCGCCACGGATCGTCCCATCGTGCACCAACCCACCGTATGTACTGCCTGGGTGACTCACCACGACCGAGGCATCCGGCGGTTGGACCGACGCAGGAAAGATGCCGACCATCCGGCCCCGGCCGTCGTGCACCGTGAGTGAGGCGTCCCTGAAACGATTCCCGTGGTAGCCGAGGAAGCGTCTGGTATGAAGGAACGTGCCATTGCACGATCGCTCCGCGAGCTCGTCCCAGGCTGATGCGTCCGCGGGGTGGAAAGCCGCCACGGTGTAACTCGGGCCCCCCACGGTCACGGGCTCAACGAGGCATTCACGTAGATCTCGGCAGCGAGATCTGGGAGCTCACGCCCTAGTTCATACAGCCCGGCGAGAAGCTCATCGGTGACAAACTCGAGTGTGTCCATCTGGGCGTGCGTGAACGGTTTGAGCGCATAGCCCCCGGTCTCCTCGATGATGAACCCGACTGATCGTACGACCTCAGCGAGGGAGATCAGATCGTAGAGGCGATACTGGTCCAACGCCCGGTTCCGGGCCGTCAGCTCGTGCTCGTCCGCAATGAGACCCATGGCCCGGGCGAGACGCCGATGGAGCGAGGTGGCGTTCGGCACATCGACGTGCAGGCGGCCAGTCTTCGAAAGCACCTGGCGCACTGCCTCCAGAACTGCCCGCTCGTCGTCCACCTCGTGGAGGACGGAAGAGCACAGGACGATGTCGGCTCCTCGCCCGGTGGATCGATCTACCTGTTCGACGGCATCCTCGACAAAGGCATTGAGCACCGTGATGCCGGCGTGGCGATGGGCAGCACGGTCCGCCATGGCTGCGAATCGCGCCCCTGGCTCGACGATGACCCAACGACTCCATGTGAGTCCGGCTGCCGCGGCGCTGTCCACGAGGAGATCCGGGCCACATCCCACCTCGACAACAATGTCGTGGACGGACGTGCGCAGCATCTCGAGGATCAGTCGGCGGCGCGCCGAGACCATTGCACGCTCGAACCCATAGTCGGACTCGTAGGTCTCCTCGTACCGAGCGATGCGCTCGAGCTTGGCCTCGGCAGCGCCGAAGGAGTCCCGTTCGTCGCCACCGCGCCGATCTGCTCGTGCTCGGGCGGCCTCGCCGGTATCGTCCTCGGCCAACCAGATCAACTCCGTTCCCCGGTCGCCGCGACCCGGAACTCCTCGTACACCCTGTAATAGTCATCCTCGTCATAGGCGTCACTTGCCAAGACGAGACAGACCGAGCCGGACGAGAAATTCACGAGCTCACGCCAGATCATGCCCGGCACGTAGAGGCCGAAGTACGAGCGGTTCAGCGTGTAACGCTGATGTGCAACTCCGTCGTCGAGGACGACTTCGAAACTACCCGAGGCGGCAACAATCAGCTGCTCGAGCTCTCTGTTTGCGTGTCCCGCGCGACTCTCCCCTCCGGGGACATCGTACAGATAGAACACTCGGCGGATCTCGAAGGGAACATGGCTCTTCCCCTCGACAAAGGTGAGATTGCCCCGCGGATCAGCTACCCGCGGTAGCTCGATCAAGCGCACGTCGTCGATGCCACTCACGTCGATCCGACCATCCCTGTCGTTCCAGGCTGCATTGGCCCAGCCTTGACGGTCACGAACGACATGACATCCTGCGTCATCCGCCGGGTTCCTGCCGGCTGGACGGGAGAGGGAAGTCCTCGGCCCACTCCTCAAACCCGCGTGCCGTGAGACGCCGTAGACGGTCGACGTCGGAAGCGAAGTACTCCCTCAACCAGTTCCGATCACGTTGATTCAACGGTGCCGCCCGCCGCGAAAGGGTCTGGACCAAATGAGCACGTGCCGCTCGAATCGACCGGTGCCGCAGGGCCCTCGTGGCCAGCGGCAGTACCCTGCGGCGTAGGGCGCGCATCGGGTCCGACTGCGGTTCGGATCCATCGAGGAAGGTGGCCAGTCCTCCAAGATGCCCTTGGCGGGTCGGGTTCGTCCAAACCGGCTCGAGCTCGGGAAACGGTGCAATTCGGAGGAACTCGCTGCAGCGTGCGAGCGTGGCGTCGGGCTCTCTCCGCAACTCCTCCGCCGTCAGAACGAGAACCCGCTCGGCCCCGAACGCGCTCACGTATTCGGCCAAGTGCTCGCCATAGCGGCTTTCTGCTGCGTAGTAGCGGTAATTGCCTCCAATTTGATTGCTCGGGTCGGGCACCTCATCACGATCCGCGAGAAACGCCTCCCGAATGGACCGGTTCTCCAGTCCGAGACCGACAAGCCAACGAAAATGGGAGACGACGCGATCGATGGGATTCCGCAGGAGGACAATGAAGCGCGGATCAGGAATGATCGCCGCGATCCGCTCCACGACGTGCGGGAAGTGCAGATATGTGGTACTCGACTCGCCTCGAACTGAGGCCGATTCGCCATCGGCAAAGACCCCGGAATACCAATCCAGTCCGTGCGCATAGTGACTGTCGATGCTGAAGAAGTGCGGTTCCTTTTCCCGGCTCATGAAGATGTCCGGATGCTGACCCAGGTACTCGTGGAGCGAGCTTGTGCCGGATTTTCCAGCACCCGGAATGAAGAGGTTTGGCAGGATCAGGCGGGCGTCCTTCGGACAAACCACCAGTTGGCTCGGCACCGAAGCAGTTTACCGGTCCTCCGGGGCTCGAAGAGCATCATCGGTCCCCGTCTCCTCGGCTACATTCTGCGACCGACGATGGGCTCTGGAAGGTCGCGAGTTTCGTATGATTCAATTCCTCGACGTCGGGGCCGGTTTCAGAGAGCTCGAGACCGATATCGATGCAGCGATTCGGCGCGTCTTCACTGGAGGACAGTTCATCCTCGGTCCCGAAGTCGAGAGCTTCGAGTCGGAATTCGCCCGCTACACCGGCGCCGCGCATTGCGTAGGGGTCGCGTCCGGTTATGACGCCATCTTTCTCTCCCTGGTCGCGTTGGGTATCGGTCCGGGAGACGAAGTCATCGTGCCGTCGAATACGTATATCGCAACCTGGTTGGCTATCTCGAAGACTGGGGCTCGACTGGTTCCGGTGGATCCGGACCTCGACACCATGACGATTTCGCTCCCCGCGATCGAGGCTGCCATAACGCCAGCCACCAAGGCTGTGCTTCCTGTGCACCTCTACGGCAATCCCGCCGACCTGACTCCGATCCTCGACACGTGCCGACGCTACGGACTTCGGGTGATCGAAGATGCTGCTCAGGCGCACGGTGCCGCACGTGGTGGACAACGGATCGGCAGCCATTCTGATGCAGTCGCCTGGAGCTTCTATCCGAGCAAGAACCTCGGGGCTTCCGGCGATGGTGGTGCCATCACAACGTCGGACCCAGAGTTGGCGGCCACACTCAGGACGCTGAGGAACTACGGTTCACCCCGCAAGAATGTGCACCTGGCGTTGGGCTTCAACAGTCGTCTGGACGAGTTGCAGGCTGCCATCCTCCGGGTGAAGCTCCACCATCTGGATGAATGGAACGCTCGACGTCTGGAGCGCGCTGTTTGCTATCTCGACGGGTTGGCTGATTCCGGGCTGACCATGCCACCCAATGCCTCGGATTCCACGCCGGCATGGCATCTCTTTGTCGTCAGACATCCCCATCGTGATGCACTACAGGAACGGCTGGCTCAGGCAGGCATACCCACACAGATCCACTATCCGACGCCGCCGCATCTTCAACCGGCCTACCGATCGTTGGGATTCGGCCCCGGCTCCTTTCCCGTCAGCGAAACCCTGCATCGCACCGTCCTCAGCCTCCCGATCGGACCGCATCTGCCAGCCTCCCACCAGACAGTTGTCATCGATGCCGTCAAGACCGCCCTGGTCCAGCTCGACCGTCAATAGGTCATCGGGAGTGCCCGCTCGGTGGCGGGTCGGATGGAGTCAATCATCGTCGACAGCGGATTCCAGAGGGCCGAGCAGTCCCTCGAACAGCGGGCGGCGCGTGCGGCGCTCCTCTCGCTCCATCCAGGCCCGAGAGGGGTAATAGTCGACCACCGGCTCCTCGATCATCGCGAAGCGCACACCGATTCGGAGTAGACGATCTCCGAGGGACCAATCGTTTGGGACGCCGAACACCCAGTCGCTCGGTTCCAAGGTCAAGAACCTGAGGCCCCCGTGCAACAGAGCCGTTTGAATCCCCCAGTGTCCCATCTCGGGCGGAAACCGTCCTTCGTTCGTGGCGGCTTCATCCGGTACGTGGCGAACGAACAACCCATACGGAACCTCGGCCTGCTCCTGCCGTGCACAGCGGAGCAGCGCTTCGAGATAGGTCGGCCTGAGGGCGTCGTCATCGGCAGTCGATCCGATCCACCTTCCCTTGGCGAGCGCTAGCCCTGCGTTCCACGGGTTCGTTCCGCTGACGAGCCATGCGGAGTGTGGGTCTTCAGGATACGGTCCACGAAAGGGAAGATTGACGAATCGAATCCGCTCATCGCCAAAGGACTCGACCACCCGACGGGTCTCGTCGGGTGCAGCGTCGCCGACAACGATCGTCTCCCACCGCTCGTACGTCTGGGCGAGGATCGCGGGGATTGCCCGGTCGCGGAGCAGCGGCCATTCCACATACGTCGGGATGATGACGGTCACCAGGGGTTCGTCCTCATCGAATGCCTTCTGATAGTCCGGCGACTCCCGCAGCCTCCACAGGGTTTGCCGAGCAGCCGCATCCCCGTCACGTACGATCCTGAGCGCCAACATCGTGCGTTCGTGCCTGACACGATCGAGCTCGCTCAAGCGAGCAATCTCCGCTCGCAACTCATGCATCTCTGCTTGCATCTCTGTCTTGCCGTCGGCCACAGCCGCTTCGAGACGCTGCGTCATTGCGATCAGGGCTTCGGAATGCGACCGTGCGGTCGTGAGATCCGCTCTGGCCCGGAGGACGCGATCCCAAAGAGCGTGCCCCGGGGCCGTTCCCCGTGTCGAAGTCATTGGGGAACCGTACTCCTGAGGTCGAACTCGAAGCCAGACATTCGGAACCCATCACCGAAGAGGCGACGATTCGACGTATCGTGCCCGACGGGTCCCACGAGCCCGCTCCAGAAGCGCTGCGAGAACTGTCACGCTGCGGGGTCGGTCCGCAGCCGGAACCTCTGACAAACAGAGCCCGGCCCCACGGCTGCGGTAGCCTGACAGTGTCGTGAGCCTGCCCACGTTGACGGACGTCCACCACCTCGCGCTCCCCGCCCCTGATGACGTGCTGCTTCATTCGACGTCTCACGCCCAGCAATGAGCGACGACCACTTGGCCGTTGACGATCGGTTCCGTCAGGTCGTCAACCGGACGGGTCACGGTCTCGTCCGGATCGGAGAGCGACTGGGGCGAGTTGGGCGCGGCATCGAACGTCCCCCGACTCCGTTGCGGTCGGACGGACCCTCCCCAGCCACTCCGGGCACTGGAAGCGCCTCGGTCTGGCCCGGCGCGAACTGGTTCTGGGAGCACATCGACTCGGTACACGAGATCGTCGATTTCCTTGCGGGTGAGAACCTGAGTCTTGCCGGAAAGGACATCGCTGACGTCGGGTGCGGTGATGGGATCATCGACTTCGGCATCGCGACCATCGCCGAACCGGCCCGGATCATCGGGTACGACATCAACAGACTCAACGTCCACCGTCTCCTCAACGAGGTCCGCGCAAGTGGACTGGCCGAAGAGCTCCCGCCGAACTTGGAGTTCGCGGTCTGCGAACCCGAAAAGATTCCGATGCCCGATGCTGCCTTCGATGCGGTCGTTTCGTGGTCGGCGTTCGAGCACGTCGTCCCAGTCGATGCCATGGCAAAGGAGATAGCCAGGGTCCTGAAGCCTGGTGGGTTCGCGTTCGTGCAGGTGTGGCCGCTCTACTACTCGGAGCACGGCTCGCATCTCCAGGAGTGGTATCCACGGGGATTCCCGCACCTGACTCTCCCTCCGGACGAGATCGAACGGTTCATGCGGGCGAGCGATGTCGCCCCCTGGTGGGTCGAGGTGAAGATCTCAGACTTCCTTGCGCTCAATCGGGTGACGCTGGACGACCTACAGGACGCCTTCTTGCGGGCCGGCCTGTTCGTCGGCCGGCTCGAGGCCATGACCCACACGGTCCAGCTGCCCGAGGAGGTGGCCGTGGACCAGAGGCTCTCGTCCCTGATCCTGGCGGGGTTCAAGGCCGTCCTCTTCCGGCGCGACGCATCGGCGGTGCCCTGAGTCGGAGCGATACAGCTGCCGAGTGGGGACGGAGGGGGTCGAACCCTCACTGGGGGCGGTTTAAGCGCCCTGCCTCTGCCAATTGGGCTACGTCCCCGGAGTCGATCGGCGCCTCTGGATCAGCGGGTCCGGTGCCCCGGTAACGGGCCGAGCACCGATTCCACGGCCTCGAGCTCTTCGTCGCGGGGCCGCTCCGCCACCTGGACCGATCCCTCACCCCCCATCCACGGACCGAGCACGGCGGTCGGTCGCCGTCCTCGGTCCCACTCCGGCCACGCTGCCGGGGCCGCCCCGCCCAGGTCGGAGATGGGAACCCCGGTGCGGGCAAAGGACACCCAGGCCTGACGCATGGCCATCGACAGCGCGAGCGCATCGTGGCCGCCACCGGTGAACGTCTGGATCAGGGGATAGCGCACCGTGCCGAACACGAAGGGGACGTCCAGCGCGTGGCAGGAGCCGAGCACGCCGCCGAAGGTCGGGGACGGCCAGGTGAAGAGGTACGCGTAGGTCCCCGCGCCCGGTGCCGCCGCTTCCTGGTGGGCGTCGGCCAGCCGCACCGAGGGTGCCCGGAACACGAACTCGGTGGCAATCGCCGTCCAGAGGTCACGCGCCTCCACCGGCTCTCCCCGCGAGGCGCGGGCCGACCGCACGGCAGCGATCACCCGATCAGCTGCGCTCTCGTCCTCGAATGCGCGGACGAGGCGCCACCGGAGCCGATCGGCGTCGAGCGAGGAGATGGCGGGGTCGCTCAGGGTGAAGAGGGTCCACTCGTCACGCGTGGTCCCGATCAACAGCGGTATGTCAGCCACCGATCCGGCCGACACCGACAAGAGTGGGGGCTGCGACAGAAGGCCGCCGTCCACCACCGGCCGGAGGGGGAGGCCGTCGACAGAGGAGTCGCCGGTCCCTTGGAATTCGGCTGCTGCAGCGACCAGTCGGTCGGCCGGGACCTGCTCGAGCGCCTCGCGGGTGCAGGCCACGCCCATCTGGGAGGCGAGCTTTTCGGCCACCTCGGCTGCCATGTCCACCGACATCGTGTAGGGCGGACCGCTCTGGACCACGGCGCGATGGAACAGACCGTCCGCCTCGGGTGTTCCGAGGAGGGCTGACACGCTCATCCCGCCGGCCGACTCGCCGAAGAGGGTCACGCACCCGGGGTCGCCCCCGAACCCGGCGATGTGGTCGTGCACCCAGCGGAGGGCGGCCACCTGGTCGGCGAGGCCCCAGTTGCCCGTCCCCGTCCACTCGTTTCCGCCCAGCCACGTCTGGCCGGCATCACCGAGGACGGGGTGGGCGAGGTAGCCGAGGAGGCCGAGCCGGTAGTTGACGGTCACCACGACCACGTCGCCGTCGCGGGCCAGGTCGGTGCCGCGATAGAGCCCGGTCGAGCCAGACCCCGAGAGGAACGAACCTCCGTGGATCCACACCATGACCGGCCGCTTTGCCCCATCGAGGCCGGGGGTCCACACGTTGAGGCTCAGACAGTCCTCCGACGAGGGTTCTGGGGTCGCCCCCGGGAAGATCGCGGCCAATATCTGCGCCTGGGGCGCAACCGGACCGAACCGGTCGCAGTCTCGGACGCCCGACCAGGGCTCCGGCGGTTCCGGTGGGCGCCAGCGGCGGTGCCCGGCCGGCGATGCAGCGTAGGGGATGCCCGAGAACGACCACACCCCACCACGCTCGACCCCTCGGACCCGACCCCCCCCGACCTCGGTCACACCTTGCACCCGTGCTCCCTCCAGTTCGACCGGACTCCTGCCGATAGTTCCTTGAACTTACTCACTCGTCTGCCGCGCCCGTCAGGGGGCGGTGACAGCAAGGATCCGGGGCAGGTCCATGACACCTTTTCGACACCTGGTGGACACCGGCAGTTCACCTGCGCGGACTCAGACCGTGACCTGCGGTTCTTCGTGGAACCCCGCCGAGACCGCACCGCCGGTCGTCGCTACAGTGCCAGGGTGCGCGACGTGAACTCCGGACGCCGCCGCGCGCGCCGAATCGAGGGGCATGCGAGTGCCCGGTCTTCCAGACAGGCGGTCATGCCCACCAGGAGGGTCCGGGGCGGAGCGGTGACCCTCGCCACCGCGAGCATCCTCGTTGCACTGACCACAGGAGCGGTGCCGGCGGCCGGTGCGGCGACCGGTACAACCTCCGGCACGGCGGCTGCAGGCACCACAACTTCGACCACTCCGGTTCAGGGACAGATCAGTGCGGCCGAGGCACAGGTCGCGACCATCGAGGCCCAGATCTCCGCGCAACAGCAGACCCTCGACGCGGCCGACGAGGCGTACAACCAGGCCGTGATCAACCTCACCGCCACCCAGTCGGCGCTCTCGACCACCACAGCCTCCCTGACCGCGGACCGCGCCAAACTCGACTCCGCCCGAACCACGCTTCGCAACGGTGTGATCGAGGCGTACACGAGTGGATCGTCGGACGACGCCGTTGCCCAGCTCTTCTCCGCCCCGACCGGGGGAGAGCAGACACGCAGCCTCTACGAACGCCTCAGCATCGGCAACCTGTCGGCTGAGGTCGCCTCGGTGCGAGCCGGGCAGCGACGGCTGACCACCACCGAGTCCAAGCTCCGGAGCGAGCAACGCGGCGAGACAGCGCAGCTGTCCGACGAGAACAAGTCACGGCAGAGTGCGGCATCAGCCAGCGCGGCGTCCGAAGCCACGCTCGGACAGATCCAAGGCACCCTGGCCCAGGAGATCGCCCAGCAGGCCGCGGCTCAGGCCGCTGCCGCCGCCCAGGCCGCCGCGTCGGCGAGCACTCCCGCGGCCAGACAGGACGCCGCCGCCCAGGCATCTCAGGCTGCTCAGGTCGCGAGCACCGTGAGCGGTGGGAGCGCGGCAGCCGCGAGCGCCAACCGAGCAGCCAACCAGGCCGCCGGTTCCGGCAGCACCGGTCCGGGCCCGAGCGGCGGCACGGTGATATCGAGCGGGGGCAACCCCACGGCGGCAGGGCTTGCGGCCGTGCACGGTGCCATGCAGTACCTGGGAGTGCCCTACGTCTGGGGCGGTGCCAGCTCGGCCGGCGTCGACTGCTCGGGCCTCACCATGCTGGCGTGGGCCGCGGCAGGCGTGACCCTCCCCCACTCGGCGGCCGACCAGTACGCCAGCTTCCCGCACGTCAGTCTCACCTCGCTCGAGCCGGGCGACCTGCTCTTCTACGACCTCGGCGGGGCGGGCATCGACCACGTGGTCATGTACGTGGGAGCGACACTCGACGGGCAGGCCACTGCCTACGGGACGGACACGATCATCCAAGCCGCTCACACCGGGACCGTCGTCACCTTCGACCCGCTCTGGTACTTCGGACTGGTCGGCGCCGCTCGTCCCTGACGTGTCACCAGCGCCCGGAGCCGAAGCCGCACGGCGCCATCCGGGCCCTAAGGTCGCAACAGGCCCATGACGCTCCAGCTCTCGATCATCGTCCCCGCCTACAACGAGGCCGACCGGCTTGCCGAGGGCATGCGTCGGTTCGAGGGAGCGGCCGCGTCGGGCGCGGTCGATCTCGAACGAACCGAGCTGCTGCTGGTCGACGACGGGAGCACCGACCACACCGCTGCAGAAGCGGAAAAGCTCCTTGCCGCCCTCCCCCATCATCGGATCGTCCGGCTCGACCGCAACCAGGGGAAGGGCGCTGCGATCCGAGCCGGGGTGACCCGGGCTCGAGCTCCGCTGCTGGCGTACATGGACGCCGACATGGCCATCGATCCCCACGCCATCCCCCAGCTGCTCGACGGACTGGCCGACAACGACCTGGCCATCGGCTCGCGTGCCCTTGCCGACTCGATGGTCGAGACGACCTACGCACTGCGGTCCCTCATGGGCCGCCTCTTCAACGTGCTGGTCACCACCGGTACCGGGCTCGGCCTCCTGGACACCCAGTGCGGGTTCAAAGCCCTCCGGACTCCGGCTGCCCGCCTTCTCTTCCACCTGGTGCGGATCGACCGGTTCGCCTTCGACGTCGAAGTCCTCTCCCGGGCCCACCAGCTCGGCTTGCAGATCACAGAGGTGCCGGTGCTCTGGAGGCACGTCCCGGGGAGCAGCATCCACCCGCTGCACGACTCCGTCGCCATGCTTGCCGACGTGTACGGGTCCCGGCTCGGCTTCCTTGCGACCCCCCCGGTGACGGCTCTCACGGTCCGGAACGACGACCGTGGAACCACGTCCGTGCTGACCGCCCGGGTCGCCGACGTGCTCGACCGGACCCTGGACGGGGTGCCGCTGCCGATCCTCTCCAAGGGTGCGTCGGTCACCGCGCTCATGGCCCTTGTGGAGCCCTCCGACGCGGCCCAGGCATTCGCCGCCCTGCGGGCCGAATTCGAGCCCCTCGAGGTCCGGCGGCACACCCTCACGCTCGACGGGCTCCGCTCCATCGGCCCCCTCGCCGGGTCACTCGACACTGGGCGCGCAGAGGGACCGTCGTCCTGACCGCAGCCATCCTCGCGACCCCGGGCCCCGGAGCGCGAGCCCGGGGGTACCATGCATCGGGTGAGCTCTGACCCCGGGGAGAAGGGACGGACCCGGCGAGGAGCAGGTCCCCCGGGCGACGCCGGCCTCATCGATGCGATCGTGCGACAGAGCGCTGCCGGGCGGACCGAGCCTCAGGACGACGGTGCCCAGCAGAGCAGTCCCATCGGGTCCGCTCCCGGCGGGATCGGACATCGGGAGGGCGGCACCGTCTCGGTCCTGCCCGTGGCCACCCGCCGCCCGCCCGGTCTGGAGCCGGCCGACCCGCGGGTGTCCGACGTCGACGAGTGGGGTCGCTCGGAGCACATGCGCTCGGTGGTCCGGCGGGTGTACGACCCGATCTACCGGTACTGGTTCCGGGTCGAGTGGGAGGGGCTCGAGAAGATCCCACAGCAGGGGGGGGCGCTGCTGATCGGCAACCACGCAGGCGCGATCCCCGCTGACGCCCCGACCATCATGCACGGCATCGAGCGCGAGCTCGGGCGGCCCGTCTACGGCCTGGCCGACTTCTTCTTCCGCACCCTTCCGGTCGTCGGCACCCTCTGGTCCCGCACAGGGGGGGTACCGGCTCACCCGGACAATGCCTTCCGGCTCCTCCACGACCAGCAGCAGCTCGCCCTCGTCTTCCCCGAGGGCACCAAGGCCACCTCGAAGACCTACTCCGACCGGTACCGGCTGCGACGGTTCGGCCGGGGAGGCTTCGTCGAGATCGCGATGCGCGCAGGGGTCCCGATCGTCCCGATCGCCGTGGTCGGCGCCGAGGAGTCGATGCCCATCATCTTCAGGGTCCCCGGTGTGGCGAAAATGCTCAATCTCCCGTACTTCCCGGTCACCGCCAACGCTCTACTGATGGGCCCACTCGGCTACGTGACCTATTTCCCGGTCAAGTTCAAGTTCCGGGTGCTCGACCCGGTCTCCTTCGACGTGGAGCCAGGCCTCGACCGCTACTCGCGGAGCCGGGTGATGGACGAGGCGGAGCGGATCCGCTCGACCCTCCAGGATGCACTCCACGACATGCTGCGCGAACGCCGCAGCATCTGGTTCGGCTGAATCGGTGGGACGGCGCGTCCTGATCACCGGGCTCGACACCTTCTGGGGGGGCAGGATGGCTCAGGCCCTCGAGTCCCGGCCCGACGTGGAGATGATCCTGGGACTCGGCACCAAGGAGCCCCGGGTACCCCTCGAGCGCACCGAGTACGTGCGCTCGGACCAGAAGTACTCGATCCTCAACCGGATCGTCCGGGCCACCCAGGTCGACACGATCGTCCACACGTTCCTCGAGACCAACTCGGTGGCAGTGCCGAACCGTGTCCTCCACGAGATCAACGTGATCGGCACCCTCAACCTCCTGGCCGCCGCCGGAGCGACCGGGACATCGGTCCGTCACGTGGTGGTGAAGTCCTCGGCTCACGTCTACGGCGCGGCGGAGACCGACCCCGCATGGTTCGGCGAGGACACCCCCCGCTCGAGTCCGGTGCGCACCCGGCTCGAACGGTCCCTGATCGAAGTCGAGTCCCTGGTCCGGGACTTCAGCGAGGACAACCCCCACCTCACCGTCACGGTCCTGCGGTTCGCCAACGTGCTCGGCACCGACATCATCACCCCGATCAGCCACAACCTGCGGCGCCGCCTCCTGCCCTGCATCGCCGGATTCGATCCCCTGGTCCAGTTCGTCGAGGAGGACGACGTGGTCCGCGCCCTCGAGTACGTGACCGCCAACCGGATCCCCGGGGTGTTCAATGTGGCGGGGACGGGCAAGATCCCGTGGAGCGAGGTCGCCTCGATCGGCGGTGCCTACCTGGTGCCGCTCTCACCGTTCCGGCCACGGGCGCTCTCGGCTCCGCTCCTCCGTGTGGCGGGCCTGCAGTTCCCACCCGAGATGGAAGGACTGGTGCGGTACGGCCGGGGCATCGACACCTCGCGTCTGCGGGAGGCCGGGTTCGAATACCGGTACACCAGCGCGGGCGCCGTCCAGAGTCTCGCCCAGGCCAACAACCTGCGGCGGGCCACCGGATCGACCACCCCCGAGTACCGCTATGAGCAGCACCTCGAGCAGTTCTTCCGCCACTCGCCAGCCGTGGTCCGGGGCATCGACGGCTGATCACGACGGGACCGGCAGTCAGGTCCTGTCCAGCCAGGCCGCACGCAGCTCGGGACCCCGCACCGCCCATTCCTCGCTGGTCATGGCGTAGCGGACGTGGTCCTCCCACTTGCCGTTGATCTCGAGGTACCCCTGGGCAACCCCCTCACTGCGCAGGGCGAGCTTCTCGACCACCCGGCGGCTCGGGGCGTTCCGGGGGATGATGGCCACCTCGATCCGGTGGAGACGGAGGGTCTCGAAGGCGAACTGGAGCACAACGACCACCGCCTCCGGTGTGAGGCCCGACCCGGCCATCTCCTCGTCGATCCAGTACCCGATCGAACCGTTCTGGAACGGCCCACGCTGGATGGACGACAGGGTGATCTCGCCGACGAACCGGCTCTCGAGGAAGATGCCGAACCCGAACCCGCTGCCCATCTGACGCTCGCGCTCGCGTATGCCGCAACGTGCGGTGAAGCTCGCGTTGTCCTCTGCGGCGGTCGGGGCGCCGTTCGATCTCGGCTCCCACGGGATCAGCCAGTCCCGGCACCGGCTGCGGACCGCGAACCAGGCCTCGTAGTCGCTCTCGACGAGCGTGGCCAGGCGGATCCGCCGGCCGGGCAGCTCGAGCGATCGGACAGCCGTCGCCCGGAGACCTGGGCCCATCAGTGATCGACCCTACTGTGCACCGTCGACTCCGGCTCCTGCGCTCACTGTCGCTCCTGTCCCGGAGCGGCCTCACCTCGGGGGAACGATCCTCTCACTGATCCCCGCTCAATCTCAACCCCCGACAGAGGACCCGACCCCTTGTCCCCCGGTAGGCTCGGTGGGATGGAAAAAGAGGGCTACGCCGGCAACGCGACCTGGTTCGAGGACCACTACGAATCCGTGCCCAGGCAGATCGTCGACTTCCTGGGCGGGGACGGTATCTCCCTCGAAGGGAAGCGGATCGCCGACATCGGCACCGGTGACGGCCTGATCGCCCTTGGGTTGTTCCAGCTGGCCCATCCCGAGCTGCTGGTGGGTTACGACATCAAACCAACCGACGTGGCCGACCTCGAGCGCCTCGCCAAGGAGCACGACGTCGGCGATCTCCCCGCCGGGCTGCGCTTCGACCAGTGTGAGGTCGACCACATCGACGCGGCAACCGGTGCGTTCGACCTGGTCTATTCCTGGTCGGCCTACGAGCACCTCAGCGAACCCCTCGCCATCGCTCGCGAGATGCGCCGGCTCATCGCGCCCGGCGGGTTGGCGATGATCCAGCTCTACCCGTTCTACCTATCCGAGCACGGCGACCATGACTGGAATCGGCCCGGGTTCGAGCACCTCACGACCGGCGTGAGCAACGCAGAGGTCTACCTCAACCGGATCACCGTCGACGAGCTCTACGAGGTGCTCACCACCGCTCGGTTACGGGTCTCGAAGGTCGAGCTCGTCCACGCGCCGTTCCACCTGCCAGACGACGTCACCGGTGTCCGGTTGGCCGATCTCGCCATCGGGGGCGTGAAGCTCACTGCAGTTCCAGTCTGACGCTCCTCGGTCCGGATCGCCCCCGGCGCCATCCTCGGGCGGACCTGGTCAGGCGGCTAGCGTACGCCAGGTGATCAGCCGGACCAGTTCGCGCCGAACCGGCTGACGACGGGTCGCCCGTGTCACCCCGGCACGTGGTCGGGGTGCTTGCCGCCCTCTTCGTGCCCCCCGCCGACGGTCAGCACCTCCTGGTGTCGGCACGGGCACTCCAAACTGCTGGGATCGACCTGGTCGTCGGCGGGCCCTCGGTTCCCTCGTTGCGGGCATTCGCAGATGCCGGGTACCCCTGCGTCGAGGCCTCGACCGGGGCAGAGTTGGTCAATCGGGTGTGGACGGACCATCATCTCCCGGTCCTTGCGGTCAGCGATGCGGTGACCCTGCCCGACGACTTCCTCGGTCCGGCGCTCGAACTGGTGGCTTCCGAGCTGCGGATCGCGACCGTCTCGTTCATCAGCAACGATGCCGCCCTCCTCAGCTTCCCCAACCGGAACCACCCGACCGCCCATCTCCCGGAGGGTCACGACGCCAGCTCGGTGACCCGACTCCTGCGGTCGCGGGGTCCGAGGGTCGAGGCCACGCCGATCCCGACGGCGAAGGGAGGGGTGGTGCTCCTGTCGAGCTCCGCCCTCGGCGCCGCCGGGGGCCTGATGACCGGCCAGGCGACCAGCCTCGACTATTCGATCGCGGAGTTCTGCGCCCGGGCCCGCAGCCGGGGGTTCGTCCACATGCTCGACGACAGCACCTTCTACGGCCGGCACCGCAGTCCGGCCTCGTTCCCGTGGGAGGATCACACGGTCGACGACCTGAACCCCAGGGAACGTCACATCCTGCATCTCGAGTACCCGATGGAGGTCGCCTTCGTCCATTCAGAGGCCACCTCGGACAGCTCACCGCTTGCCCTCTCTCTGCGGCTGGCCCGAGCCAAAGTAGAGGGGCTGCGCATCCTGATAGACGGCTCGTACCTGGGTCCCCTCGAGATGGGGACACAGGTGTCGATGCTGGCGACGGTCGACGCGCTGTGCAAGCGGGGCGAGGTCCGCGAGGTCGTCGTCGCAATGACCGGTCCGATCCCGGACTACGCACGTGATGTGCTGGCCCACCCCAAGGTCCGGGCCGAACGGGTGCCGTTCGGAGACCCGACGTCCATCGGGCACGTCAACGTGGCCCACCGCATGATCCAGCCGGACATGCACTTCTCGGTCGCCCCCTGGAAACGGACCGCCGACGTCGTCGTGCTCACCTTCCTCGATCTCATCGCCTACCGCATCGGCTCATACCACCGGAACCCCGAGGAGTGGCTTCGCTACCGCGCCACGATCAGGAGAGGGGCGGCCGAGGCGGACGCAGTGACCGTGATCTCGAATGACGTCAAGCACCAGGTGGAGCTCGAACGGCTCCCGATCGATCCCACCCGGCTCCAGTCGGTCCCGTTCGGGACCGAACACCTGACCGGCGACGAGCCCGGTCGGGTCCCCGCCGAGCTCTTGGCACGCGGATTCGCCGAAGGGCAGTTCATCCTCACCCTTGGCACCGACTACACCCACAAGAACCGGGACCTTGCACTGGCGACCACTGCTGAACTCCGTCGCCGTGGATGGCCGCATGCGCTGATCATGGCGGGTCCGGTCGTGGCGGAAGGGTCCTCGCGGCTGTCCGAGACCCGGGTGATCCTGGCCGCGGACGAGACGCTCGACCGGGACGTCTACGTCCTTCCGGATGTCAGCACAGCCGAGCGCAACTGGCTCATGCGCCACGCCGATCTGGTCCTCTACCCGACCTCTGCGGAGGGGTTCGGTCTCGTACCCTACGAGGCCGCCCGTTTCGGCACCCCTTCGCTCTTCACCAGTTTCGGGCCGCTGCACGAGCTCGCCCCGGACATCCCGGTGGCCGCCGAGGACTGGCTCCCCGCGAGCGTGGCCTCGTCGGCCGAGCGCTTGCTGACCGATCCCGCCCTGGCCAAGGCGCAGATTGAAGCCTGTCTGACCGCAGGGTCGACCTATACTTGGGACGCAACCGCCGGAGACCTCATCGACCTCTACTATCGAGTTCTGGCACTGCCTCCACGATGAGTCACCAGAGCCCGGTGCAACCCCATCGTAAGGAGACCAGGTGAGCAAACCAGAAGTCGCGATCAGTGATGCCGGTCAAGACGATCCGGCCGAGCGGATCGCCCCGGCCGGGATCATCGGCGAGCAGGGTTCCGGATCCCCCAGCGGAGCGGCGGCGGATGCTTCCAGCCTCGAACAAGAGCTCGACCGGGTGTCACTCACCCAGGCCCTGATCGACACCGAGGCGGCAACGGCCCGGGTCATCGACCTCACCGAACGACTCATCGACGCACGCACGCAGATCAACGATCTGCGCAAGGAGATGGACGCCCTGCGGATCGAGCACCACGAGCTCCGGACCGAGCACGAGGCGATGCAGCATTCGGCTGCCTTCCGCCTGGCCACCTCGATCTGGAATATCCGCAATGCCATCCGCCTCTAGTCGGACCGGGTGGCGCGTCCTCGTCGCCCTCCTGGTCTACAACGGCGAGGAGTTCGTCGGGCCGTGCCTCGACTCGCTCGCTGCGCTCGATGGCGGCGAGCACGAGGTCGACGTCCTGGTCCTCGACGATGCAAGCCCGGCTCCGGGGTGGAGCAAGCGCTGCAGATCAGCCGCCGAGAGCAAAGGGTTCAGCTATTACTGCACGCCGCGGAACCTCGGCATCCCGCGCAACATGAACCTCGGGATGCTCCGGGCACTCGACGCTGGCTACGACGCGGTCATCCTGCTCAACTCGGACACGGTGCTCCCCCGCAACCTAGTGAGAACGCTGGTTCGGCCTCTCATCGGGGACCCGTCGATCTCGTCGACCACTGCCTGGTCGAACAACGTGAGCATCTACACGTTGCCCAACGAACTCACCGACCGCCTCGGTGCCGATGTCGGGCTGGTCAGCTGGATCTCCGAGCAGCTGGACCTCGAATTCGACGGCCAGACGATCCCCGTTCCCTCGGGGGTGGGATTCTGCATGGCACTACCCACGTCCGTCATCGATCGGGTGGGACTGATGGATCCGCTGTTCGGTCGGGGATACTCCGAAGAGATCGACTGGTGCCTCCGAAGTCACGGTGATGGGTTCTCCTCCGTCTTGGCGCCGTCCTGCTTCGTCTACCACGCGGGCAGCGGCATCACGCGGGCGGAGGGGATGATCGGCGACGGCGATCACATCGTCCACGCACACCAGTCCATCATCGATCAGCGGTACCCGCGCTACCACTCCGAGCTGATCGCCTTCACCGCCTCCAAGGTCACCGAGGGGTTGAAGGACGCAGCGCTCCGGGCGATCGTCCGGGCAGCAGCACGAGACCACGGGTACCGCATCGAGGTCAGTCGCCTGTCGCACCGCACCGGAGACGAAGGTCGGGTGCGCTTCGTGATCGAGCCCGACGCGACGGCCCCCGTGATCTCCGGCTGGTACGAGGGTTTCCGCGCCGAGTTCCCCATCGAGGAAGGCGGGGTCATCCCCACTGTGACCTCGATCGTCGGAGCGCCACCCGAGGAGATCAGGATCTTCAGCCGGGGACCGGCTTCCAACCGCCTGCTCCAGCAACTGGGTGGGGTGCGCGCAACCACGGTCCGCCAGCCTGCCTATCGTGAATCCGTCTTCTGAGACAGGTTCACCCGGCCCGACGGCCCAGAACGCTCCTGGAGGTGGCACGCTCGACTGCCGTGCCGCTTGGTAGCCAACAGCGCCCATGACATCGATCGAATCCGGGACGGCGGCCCTCGTCGACCCTCCAACTGGGCAGGACTCCCGTGAGCCTCATTCCCCGGAGGCCTCCCCGACTCCGCTCATCATGCGCCGATCGTGGGAACCGACCCTCGGCCTCGCTGTCTTCGCCGCTGGGGCGGTGACCGCTGCCGTCTGGCTCATTCTCCTCGGACGTGGACTCACCTTCTTCTTCGACGAATGGAACTTCGTCGACACGCGCGGCCAGAGCTTCTGGACCAGCGACCTGAGTCCTCACAACGGTCACACGGTCGTCGTTCCCTACGCGATCTACCGACTGGCCTTCGCGGTACTCGGGATCGGGCGCTACTGGCCGTACATGGCGCTGATCGTCGGAGTGAACGTCCTCTGCGGTTGGTTGCTCTTCGTCCTGCTCCGCCGCCGGCTCTCCCCGGTGGTGGCTGCGGCCCTCGCCAGCGTCGTGATGCTCCTCGGCCCTGCCTGGCAGGATCTGCTCTGGCCGTTCCAGATCGCCTTCCTGGGCAGCATTGCAGCCGGGCTCGGTGCCCTCGTCCTCCTCGAGCGCCGGCAGACACGGTCCGACCTGTTGGCGGCCGGCTGCCTCACGTTGGCGGTCTTCTGCTCGGGTGTCGGGATCAGCGTTCTGATCGGCGTCACCGTCGAACTGATCTGGCGACGCAGTTCGTGGCACCGCATCTGGGTGACCATCGCCCCCGCTGCTCTGTTCGGGGTCTGGTACCTGACCAAAGCCCGCGGGTCCACGCCCGTGACCCGACCAGGTCTGTCCGCCGGTGCGCATTTCGTGGGAGCAGCTGCAGCAGGCGTGTTCGGGGCGTTCACCGGACAGAGCTCCACTGTCGGTGGCGTCCTGGCCGTCATCCTCCTGATCCTGGTGGTCGCCGCATTCGCGCGGAGCCCGCGACAGTCCGGCCGGCTGGCCATGGCGGTGACCGGAGCGCTGAGCTTCTGGGTACTCACGATGCTCACCAGAGGGACGTCACCAACAGCCAGTCGATACCTGTACCCCGGCGTCGTCTTCGTGCTGTTGGCAGTCGGCGAGCTCCCCCGTCTGCTCGCCCCGGGCCGAGCCCGCCGGGTGCACGCCGCCGCGACCCGGAGTCGGGGTACTCGTGTTCTGTCGGTTGGCCTGGTCGCGGGCATCGTGGCCTACTCGGCCTTCGCCATCTGGCGGAACTCGTCTGCCCTCTTGTTCGGGCAGTCGAGCCTGCTCCGCGTTTCGCAGACCGTACGCGCCGAGCTCGGGGCCGTGCAGCTGGCAGGTGCAGACCTGCCGGCCGGATTCCGTCCGGACACCGCCGACATGCCCCAGGTGACGACCGGCCCCTTCCTGGCCGCAGTCGCCGCCTACGGCGCACCCGGTGACTCGAGCCGCGGGATCTCCGCGGCACCGCCCACGGCACGGACCACAGTCGATGCCATGCTGCTGCGGGCGCTGCCCATGCGCCTGGCACCCTCCCTCCCCCGCGGTCCGGTGGTCAGCTGTCCCTCATCAGCAGCCGGGACGTCTCTGGTGGTCACGCTTCCGGAGACCGGGCTCTGGGTGACGACACCCGCCGCGGGACCGCTGTCCATCGAGGTCCGAGCGTTCTCCCCCACCTATCTTCCCGTGGCCGACGGTGTCGTACCAGCCGGCGCTACTCTGCACCTGGACTGGAGCGGCGCGACCTCTGAGATCCACTGGACAGTATTGATCCACGCACCTGCCACCCCCTCGGTGTCGTGTCTTCGCTAGCCGCGGTGCTCGAGCGGCCGGCCCGCAGTTCCACACCGGCTGCCACGCCGGCAGCACCGGCAGCCGTCCACGTCACCCGGCAGCCGTGGACGGTGAGGCGGACCCGGACCGCCATGGCGATCATCGGCATGCTCCAGCTCGCCGCGCTCACCGTCTTGACCCGCTCCTCGGGCTTCCTCCAAGACGACTACCTCTACTTCGAGCGGTCGCGCCAGAACGGATTTACGCTCCACGGACTCACGACCAGTGTCTTCGGCAGCCTCATCCCCGGATTCTCCCTGGCCGACACCGTGGTGGCCAAGATGCATCCGATCTCGCGTTGGCCTCTGGTGCTGACCATCATCGTCCTGTACACGCTCGTCGTGGTCCTCTTCTACGCACTCCTCGAACTCCTGTTCGGTGCCCGTCCAGCGATCGTGGCGTTCGCGGCCATCGCCACGACGACCGGGTTGCTCGGCATCCCGCTCGCCTGGTGGACCGCCGGAATCAACACGCTCCCCGCCGTCGCAGCAATGCTTCTCGCACTGCAGGGGCTGGTCCGTCATGCCCTCACCGGCAGGAGTCGCCATCTGATCATCGCTGCCATCAGCTTCGCCGTGGGTATGGCCTTCTTCGACCCCGGCGTTGTGGTCCTGCTTGCGTTGGTCCTCTTCACTGTCCTCTACCTGGCCGACCCCCGCGACTGGCGGTCGGTGTGGAGCGCACTGCGCGCGCGTGCCATCCTCTGGATCGGGTGCGCCATCCCGATCGCCCTCAACGTCAGCTGGCGCAGCCTTCACCCGACTGAGTACCCGCTCAGCCCGGCCGCCGGCATCGGGTCGGTGCTCCGGTTCACCGGAGCGGGATGGGCCCAGGGGTTTGCTCCGGCACAGCTCGGTATCGACTATTCGAGCATCGGCGCGACCAACTGGCGGTGGGAGGCGGTTGCGCTGGGACAGGCGTTCGTCTTCGGCGTTGTCATCGTGAGCGTGATGCGGCGCCAGACGGCTTGGAGAGCGTGGGTCTGGTTCGGTGCCAGCTTCCTCGCCACGGACGCCGTGGTAGCCATCGGCCGCGGAGCGCTCAAGATCTCGTTCGCATGGAACCCTGTCTACTGGCTCATCCTCGGGTTCCAATTCTGGATTGCTGTCGCTCTCGCCTACCTTCCCTCCGCGGTCACCACCGACGGATGCCTTCCCTCGGCCCACAGAGGCTCGAGGGGACGGCATTCGATCCGGAAGGACCACGGCAGGCGCAACCGGGTGATCGGCACGGCAGCCATGATCACGCTCTGCGGCCTGGGTGTACACGACATCTGGACCAGCTCCGATCGAAGCATGGGGTCCGCCAACACGAGCTATCTGACCAACCTGCGCGCCTCATGGCAACAGGTCTCGCGCGCCGATCCGACGGCATTCATCTGGGACGTACCGGCTCCCTGGTTCGTCCTGTCCGCCAATTTCGCCCCGTACAACGACCTCTCGACGACAGTCGGCTTGGTCGTCCCCGGATTGCGATTCGACTCCGCGAATGGGCACGGCTACGTGCCCGGGGCCGACGGGGTGCTGGTAGCGGCGACCGTCCGACCGGTGAGTGCGCTCCTCCCGTTCACCGGGGCGTTCGCCACTGGCACCGGTGGCCACTGCCTACAGTCCGCGACGCAAACCCAACTCGCCCTGCCGCTGAGCGCCATCCTGCCGAAGGGTCAGTGGATCACAAGCAACCGGTACTGGACGACCGCACACGCGACGATTCTTCTCGGAGACCAGACGGTCCCGATCCCGCGTGGTGCCGGGACGATCCTCCTGCCGGCCAGCACCACAGGACCGACCAGCGAGATCGTCCTGCGGGTCCGCCCCAGAACCTCCCTCTGTCTCCAGCTCACCGTGGAAGAAGCGGTGCCCTCGGCGTCGACCGGAGGCTGACGACGTACTTCGTCACGACGGCAGGATTCAGATCGTGCCGTCGGCGACGGCCTTCTCGATCCAGGGCACCACTTCTCCCAGGATCTCGTCGAGCCCGGTGGTCGCCTCGAAGCCGAGGATCCGCTTGGCCTTCTCCGTCGCGGGCACCCGTCGGTGCACATCGTGCTCGAAGGGAGGATCCGAGACCCAGTGGAACGGTGCCTCCGGGCCCTTGATGAACGCCCAGATGGCCTGGGCGAGCTCCAGCACGGTGGTCGACTCGGGGGTCGAGAGATTGAAGTCCTCGTTCCACGCGTCCGGATGCTCCATCGCCGTCACGATTCCGTCCGCGAGGTCGGCTCCATAGGTGTAGTGCCGGATCTGGGAGCCGTCGCCCAGGACATGGAGAGGGTCCTGACCCTTCAACACCTTCTGCACCAGGTCAGGAACAACATGGCTCATGGCCAGGCTCACGTTGCCGCTCAGGATCTCCACGTCACCGAGCGCGCGGCGCTCGCCCGTCCCCACGCAGTTGAAGGGTCGCACGATCGTGTACGGCAGCCCGTACTGGTCGAATGCCGCCTTCGCGAAGTACTCGACGGCGAGTTTCTGGAACCCATACGACGACACCGGGGGCGGCACATCGTGTTCCTGGCCCTCGTACGACGGCCAGGAGTCAGCGGATTCGAAGACCATCGACGAGCTGAGGTAGGTGACCTTCTGCAGCCGACCCGACTGATGCGCAGCGATGGCTGCGTCGCAGGAGGACGCAGTGATCCGCTCGTTGGTGGCAAGCAGGTCGTAGGGGTAGGTGTGAAAGTACGAGATTCCGCCGATGAGGGCGGCGCCGGCGATGAAGTGGTCGCAGTCGATCAATTCCCTGGTCATCAGCTCGACGTCTCGAGCGTCCGCCTCGATGAAGCGGTAGCGGGGGTGATCGTCGTAGGACCGCTTCACCGGACCGTACTTGGAATAGTTGTCGATCCCGACCACATCGTGGCCCCGGTCGAGCAGATTCTTGACCAAGTACCCGCCGATGAACCCGGCTGACCCGGTGACAAGCACGTTGCTCATCGCTGTTCCTTCCTGTCGGTCACAGACCGGATATCGCCCAGGTCGAGCCGAGGCCCGAACGCGAACCGCCACCACCTCAGATAGTGCGGCAGCCAGCTGACCATCTTGAAGTTCGAGATGCCCTGGTTCCGGTCCAACCAGATGGTCGGGAGCTCGGCAACGGGCAGCCGCGCCCGCCGCGCCTTTGCGACCAGCTCGATCCCGATCTCGAACCCGGCGCCAGAGCTGACTCCAACGTCCCGTACGAAGCCCACATCGTACGCCTTGAACGAATTGGTGGCGTCGCGGGTGCCTACCCGGGCGAGCGCCCAGAGCGACAGGCCGGCCAGCCGGGACGCCATGCCCTTGAGGAACGGGCCGCCGACCTGCTGGCCACCCCGCGAGTACCGCGACGCTGCTGCGATGACCACTCCGCGTTCCACCAATCGGACCATCGGGTCGATCTGCTGGGGGTCGTCGCAGCCGTCGGCCATGGTCACCACGACGACGTCGGCCACCGCTCGATCGATGCCGTAGCGGATCGCCTGGGCGGGTCCGGGCTCGTCCTCGTTGACCAACACCCGGATGTTCGGGCTGTGCCGGGCATACTTTTCGACGTAGGGAATGGTCGTGTCATCGGGCGAGTCGACCACCACCACGATCTCCGACGGCAGCTGGACCGCTTCCACCAGGCGCCCGAGAACATCCTCGATGTTCGATCCCTCGCTGTAGGCCGGGATCACGATCGACACCCGCGGCTTCACACGACCACCCCCGCGCCCCGTACGTTCCAGATGTCCACAACGGGCTGAGCGATCGGCACCTCCGCATACGCCCGGTGGGGCGCGCCGATGACCACCAGGTCCGTACGGTCGAGCACCTGCTCGAGCGGTGTCAGTGTGGGGTCGGTGGTCACGTAGGGATCGGTCGTCAGCACGTCGGCAGCTCGAACCTTCAGTACCCGCTTGAGCTTGTAGGAGAGGCTCGAACGGCTGTCGTCGGACTCACCTTTGAACGCCATCCCGAGGATGCCGACCCGCATCGTGGCGAGGTCGTAGCGTGCAGCCATCTTCGACACCAGGTACAGGGGAAGACCCTCGTTGATCTGCATGCTGGCATGGCCGAGCGCGAAGCTGTTGTTGTTGAAGGCGGCAAGCTGCATGGTGTCCTTGAGCAGGCAGGGACCTGCTGCAAATCCTGCTCCCGGTAGATCGGCGGCCCGCGGATAGTCCTCGATCACCGCCCGCCGGATCCGTTCGTAGTCCAGCCCGTAGTCGTTCGCCATCATGTAGAGCTGGTTGGCGGCGGCAAACTTGATGTAGCGGTACGAGTTGGTGAAGAGCTTTGCCAGCTCGGCCTCCTCCGGCTCGACCCGCACGATGGCGTCGGTGAGACGTCGGAACAGGGAGCTCGCCCGCTCGAATGCCTGTTCGGTGCGGGCGGCCACGATCTGGGGCAGCGAGTGGAGCTCCTCCATGGCACGGCCCTCGGCGATGCGCTCCGGACAGAAGGCCACGTCGATGGACTTGCCCAGCCGCTCCACGAGCCGCTCGACCAGCCGGGTGACGCCCGGGAACACGGTGCTCCGCAGGATGAGGATCTGCCCGTCGGACAACTGGTCGGCGACCGCGTCGAGGGCGGTCACCACCGCCTGTGGATCAGGATTGAGGTGCTCGTCGACCGGGGTGCCGATGACCACGACAAGGTGCTCGCTCTGCCCGATGGCAGCCGACTCGGTCGTCGCAGTCAGGGTGCCGTTCGCCAGGGTCCTGGCCAGCACAGCTGCGGCGCCAGGTTCCTGGTGGGGCATCTTCCCCGATCGAACCTTGTCGACCGCTTCGAAATTGGTGTCGAAGAGCGCGACCTTGCAGCCTGAGTCGGCGAACGCCAACCCGAGCGGCAGCCCCACGTGCCCGCAGCCGCCGAGCACCGTGATGTCGGTTCTCCAGGGCGGTCCCACCGGACGCAACCTAGTCAAGGCCGGGATGCGAGACAAGCATCATGCCTCGGACGCGGCGGGAGGAACCAGGGCGCCGATCGTGGCGAACCACTCCTCGTCCTCGCCGGGGAACCGGAACGAGCACCAGGGAAAGACCCTGGTGAGGTTGGGGTTGTAGAAGGGGTCCTCGTGGTGGAGCAGGTCCCACCACCGGGTGAGGAACTCCCCGAAATCGACCGCATACCCCGAAAGCCCGCGGCTCACCGACTCGTAGTGGATGAGCTCCGCGTAGGGCGTGTAGAGCAGCCGGTAGCCGGCCTCACCGAGACGGATACAGAAATCGGTGTCGTTGTACGCGACCGGGAGCGCCTCGTCAAAACCGCCGAGCTCCGCGAACACGTCGCGCCGCACGAGCATGCACGCCGCGGTGCAGCGCGCTGTACGACCGGATCACCGTGTCCCACCCCGCGTACCCGCTGCGGCCCGGGGGTTTGCCGTTGAAGATGTGCGATGCGATACCGCCAACTCCGAGCACCACCCCAGCGTGCTGCAACGTTCCGTCTGGATAGACGAGACGCGCCCCGACGGCTCCGACCTCCGGCCGCTGCGCGAGCTCGACGAGCGAATGCAGCCATCCCTCGGAAGTGGCCTCGATGTCGTTGTTGAGGAACAGGAGCATGTCGGCCCCGGACGCGGCAGCTGCCACATTGTTGATCGCCGCCCAGTTGAACGGGCCCGGATAGTCGAGCACTCGGGTTGCCGGTCTGGCC
Source organism: uncultured Acidimicrobiaceae bacterium (assembly GCA_963701325.1). Classification (GTDB taxonomy): domain Bacteria; phylum Actinomycetota; class Acidimicrobiia; order Acidimicrobiales; family RAAP-2; genus Bog-756. Next base: position 3,607,582 of record OY969604.1, on the reverse strand, counting down.
TCGAGCCTGGCGCGGAGCACCCGGGTCTCGGGTTCGATGCTGCCGTTGTCGACCAGGATCACCTCGCTGATCGGATAGCCAGGCGACCGTTCGAGCGAACGCAGGCAGGCTTCGGTGAGGGCCGCCTGATCGCGGAAGGGGATGATCACGCAGACCGTGGGTGACGAGACGATCTCGCGCGACACGCGATAGGTCCCCGCGATCGGCCCCGACTCCACCCGGCCCGGGATGCCGCGCCGGGACACGGCGTCCTCGACGACCCGGCGGCTGGCGTCGTACGCCCAGGGCTTCGCCGCGGGATCACCGGCAGCAGACCCCGCCACGATCCGCCAGTGGTAGAGGACCCTGGGGATGTGGACCACCCGCCGGGCCAGCTCGGTGGACCGGAGCATGACGTCGAAGTCCTGGCTGCCGTCGAACTCCGGCCGGAACCCGCCGATCCGCCTCACCAGGTCGAGTCGGATGGCCGTCAGATGCCCGAGATACGGATGGGAGAGCAGCAACTCGGGGTCCCAGTCCGGTTTGAAATTCGGCTGGCACGGCCGGCCGATCTCGTCGAGCTTGTCCTCGTCGGAGTAGATGACGTCTGCCTCGTCGACGGTCAGGACCACGCGGGCGATCTCTGCGAGGGCATCGGGTTCCACCAGGTCGTCATGGTCGACCAGGATCACAAATTCGCCGCTCGCGGCTGCCAGCGCACGGTTCGTCGCACGGGAGATGCCGCCGTTCTGCTCCAGGGCCATCGCCTTGATCCGGGGATCGCGTGCGGCGAACGCCTCCATCGACGCGCGCAAGTCCGATTGTTCAGACCCGTCATCGCACAGGCACAGCTCCCAGTGTCGGTAGGTCTGGTCGATGACCGATTGCACGCACTCCTCGAAATACCAGAGCGCTGGGCGGTAGACCGGGATGACGATGCTCAACAAGGGACCGTCCGTGGGCAGCTGTTCGGCGTGCTCACCCTGTTCTGCGCGTTCGAGCCGGTCGAGGTGCCAGAGGTGCTTCCAGTGCCAGTAGGTGGTCGGGGGGGAGGAGGCATCGGTTCCCCACGCCGGCTCGACCGTGGTTTCCTGGTGTGCACCACCCCGGTCCGGGAGGAGCTGGCTGACCAGCCGGTCGGTCATCCACCCGAGCGCTGGACCGAATCCGCCGCTCTCCGGCTCGTCGCTCACCGTCTCGACCGAGGAGTTCGTAGGGGACACTGCACGACCGCGCTGAGCGTACCATCGGCCTCGGGCGACCCACCGGTACACTCGGCTGAGCCGGCCGCCCCCGGGATCCGGAAACGAGGAGAGCCGCGACGTGGAGCAGCTTGACCCAGAGGCACTACTCGAGCGACTGCGAGCGGAGCACCGGGTCCTCCGGTGGGCCCCGCTCCCCCCAGAGGAGATGCGGAGACCCACTGAGCGAAGCCAGGCGCGGAGCCGAGCCTCGTTGGAGTACCTCCACGGTCACTGGTCACTGCCGGACGGCATCGATCCCGCGGTCACCGGGAATGGACTGAAGGGTCGGATCGTCGCCCTCTTCGGACGCCTCACCTTCCGCGTCCTCGGCCCCTATCTGCGGGAGGAGCGCGAGCTCCTCTCCCATCTGGTCCGGGTCAGCGACTCGCTCGAGAAGCGCTGCGACGAGCTCACGCTCCGGTGTGAACAGCTCAACCAGGATCTGGTCGACCGCCAGGCCGCCGAAGCGGAGAACCTCACCGAACTGGCCCTCTGGCTCCACCTGGAGACACCCGATCGGACAGCGCGCAACGGCGTACGCGGAGAGGCCAACGGCCCCGAGGACACCACGACGTCAGGATGACCGACAGCACCACCATCGCGGTCCTGACAGGCCATTGGGAGTCGACCACCGAGGAGGGGTGGGTCAGCCGCCAGGTGGCCGGAGCGCTGGCCGCGCGGGCTGCGGTGCATGTGGTCACGCCGGATGGTGACCGCCCGACGTGTGTGGCAGACAGTGTCTTCACGGTGCACCACCTCGCCTCGCCGATAGCGGAGGCCTCCGAGCTCCGGCGCGATCTCCTGGTCCGGGCGCTCTCAGAGGAAGCCGGGGGCGGTCGGCCGGTGCTGCCATCGGGTGCGGCGGCAGAGCTGGACCGTGGTCTGCTCGAGCCTTGGCAGGGGGCGCACAGCGTCCTCGCCGAGCTCGGGCCCTCGCTGGTCGTCGTCGTCGATCTGCGAAACCTCGGTGCCCTCGGCGTACTCGACGCGTGTGACCCGGCTCTTCCGATGGTGCTGCTGCCGCTGGGCTCGGACCCAGAGCTCCTCGCCTTCCCCCACTTCGATCCGGTGTTCGACCGGGCCGCCGCGGTGCTGACCATGACCGAGTCCGAACGCACGGCCGTCGTCGATCACCATGGCCGGGCCGCTTCGGTCCAACGGATCGGTGCGCCGATGGCAGCCAATCCGAGCGCCCTGACCGAACCCAACACCTGGGTCGGAGACAACGAGTACGTCCTCGTGCTCACCGGGACGGAGGAGGACGAGGACTCGGAGCAGAACGAGTTGGCCACCCTCCTACGCATGCGCTTTCCCGAGGTCCGATTGGGCATCGCCCACAATGACGCCTTCTGCGCCTGGCACCATGGCCAGGTCACCCGGGGATGGCCGATCGAACGCACGAGCGATCGCGACCGGCTCATGGCCTGGGCCCGGATGACCGTCGACCTCGAGCCCGGCGCCTATTTCGGGCGGCGGTGTGTGACCTCGCTGCTCTACGGGACCCCCATCGTCGTCCCGGCGACGAGCAGGGCCCGTGAGCACGCCGAGCGGGGCCGGGGCGGCCTCTGGTTCGCCAATCCCGCCGAGCTCGCCTGGTGCGCGGAAGCGCTCCTCGACCCGGCGTGCCGGACCGTCCTCGGGGCCCAGGGCCGGACCTACGCCGAGGAGGAGTACGGCTCGACGGATCGGTTCATCGAACGGGTTCTGGCCGCCTGCGGCCTGGTCGGCGCAGCACCGACGGGTCCCGGCGTGTGAGGACGATTGCAACACCAGTCGTCTGCGTGATCGCTGACCCGAGCGGACCGCTCAGACGCACGTAGGGAGCACCGTGCCGTATGGCAGGATGGGCCCGCGTCGAGCCCTGCTGCGAAAGAACACCCAGACCCGAACGGATACCACGGATGGATTATCAGCGTCTCTACGAGTTCCGGTTCCGCGACGTGGATCAACCCAGCCGAGAGCGTGTCTGGGACGTCATCGCCGGGGACATCTACCAGCGGATGGGTCGCCCGGCTGTGGTGCTGGATCCGGCAGCTGGGCGCTGCGAGTTCATCAACGCGATTCCCGCAGCAGAAAAATGGGTGGTCGACCAAGTCGATCACGGCTTCGCGCGGGGAGCGAACACGAAGGTGCTCATCGCCGACGTACTCACTGCCGACCTGCCAGAAGGAATGTTCGACGGGGTGTTCGTATCGAACTTCCTCGAACACTTGGCATCACCGGATGAGGTGGCGACATTCCTGACCAGAATGCGCACCACGATGGCTTCTGGCGGACGCATCGCGGTGATGGGCCCGAACTTCAAATATTGCGCGCGCGAGTATTTCGACTGCGCCGACCACATCCTGGCCCTCTCCCACATGGCTGTGGAGGAGCACCTGTACGCGGCCGGCTTCTCGCTGTTGTCGACGGTGCCGCGCTACCTTCCGTTTTCGTTCAGGGGCGTCCTGCCGCCCTCTCCCAAGCTGACCGACCTCTACCTGCGGATGCCATTGGCACAGCGACTCCTGGGAAAGCAGTTCCTCGTGCTGGCGACGCCGGCACCCGATGTGCTCGCAGGTGACCGTCAGGTTCGATAGCGCCGACCAGTCTCACTGCGTGACCAGCAGCCGGTCCACCATCCCGTCGAGGATGTCCGCCTCGGACACCAGGCATTCGGCGAACCCGAACCGGCGCATCACCGAGGCCAGGATGAGCGCCCCCCCGACGATCACGTCCTCCCGTCCGGGGACCATGCCGGCCCGGTCGAGGTGCGCAGCACGGTCCTCGCCGGCCAGGGTGTGGTACCAGTGGTCTGCGTCGTCCATCGTCAGGACCGCGTGGTGGGTCCGTTCTGGGTCGTAGTGGGCAAGGCCCAGTCGCAGCGACGCCAGTGTGGTGACCGTGCCTGCGAGCCCCACCAGCCGGTGCGCGCCGAGCAGGCGGGGATGGCCGGCGATCGCGGCCTCCAGCTGGGCACCCACCTCGGCTTCCGCGGCATCCAGCTCGGCGGCCGAGGCCGGATCGCGGTGCAGGAAGCGCTCGGTCACCCGCACGCACCCGAGCTGGAGGGAGACCGCGGTCAGGGCAGGATCGTCGGGGCCGTCCGCTGCGACGAGCTCGGTCGAGCCGCCCCCGATGTCCAGCACCAGGAAGGGCCCGTCGGCAGGGTCGAGCTCTGCCACCGCCCCGGCCAACGAGAGCCGCCCCTCGTCCAGGCCCGTCAGGAGCTCGGGTACCAGACCCGAGACGGTCCCGGCCGCACGCAGGAACTCGTCGCCGTTGGCGGCGTCGCGTGCGGCAGACGTGGCGACCAACCGCCCCCGACCGACGCCCAACCGATCCATCTCCCCCCGGTACTCGCGGAGCACTGCGAGACACCGTTCGATGGCCTCGGGGGACAACCGCCCCGTCGCGTCCACGCCCTCGCCGAGCCGGGTGATGCGCATGAGTCGCTCGAGCCGGTGTCCCTCCGCGTCGACCACGAGCAGTCGGGTCGAGTTCGTACCGCAGTCGATCGCGGCCACCGCGCCCTGTTTGGCCATCCGCCCTTGCTAGCACGGCCGGCTGCCTCCCCCCCACCGGGCTCCCGGCTCGGGAGCGATCAGGAGGGATGGAGGCCGATCTGCAGAGCGGTCCACTCCCCTACCGGGTCGTCGGCTCCGGTGAGCCACCAGGCGAGGTGGGCGTGGAGGCACTTGACTCCCTGCCGCGTCCCCCCGACCCCGCCCGAGGGTCGGGGACCCACGTGGTCGGTCGAGATCAATGCGTCGCGGTCGATCGCATAGCGCTCGTGCGCAGCGGCGATGCGGTCAGGCGCGACGACGGACTCGGCCAGGCCGACCCCCCCGGACGACTCGAGGCGGCTCACCGCCTCACGGAGGACGGGGTCGACCAGCCAGAACCGGGTCGGCATCGGGGTGCCGTCGAAGAGGAACGGGGCGTTTGCGATGACCGCCGGGGTCCCGTCCTCGCTCCGCACGACGACCTCGAACTCGCCGGCCGGAGTGCGACCGAGCAGCTCGGCGACCAGTTCGGGATCGCTCCGCGCTGGAGCCGGTGCGCGAGGGTCGTCCGTGCCCTCCGCACGGTCGGGGGTCACTTCCAGAATTCGAGTGTGGAGACGACCCGGCCCCAGAAGCTCGACGTCGTCCGCGGCGGGGAGGATGTCGCTGCGGTCGAGGTCCCCGTCGTCGATCTGCCTGCAGACGGCGTCTGGGGCAGTCCGGGATCCGGGGTCATGTTGGGGGCGTCAGCCGGTGCAACGAGGGGCTGGTCGGCCGGGTCGCCGACCGACGGCTCACCGGCCAGCGCCGCTGATGCTCGGCCGGTGGGCGGCAGGATGTCGTAGAGGGTCTGGCCGGGCGGGACCAGCTGGTAGTTCTGACGGGCCAGCCGCTCGATCTCGGCGCTGGAGTTGAGCTGGTTCTGCTGTTCTGACAGCAGTTGGTTCTGGTGGCGGAGCTCGGACAGCTGGGCCGCCTCGGCCGAGAGCTGCTGATGCTGGTGGAGCAGGTCGGTGAACGGGAAGCTGGTGGCGAACACGACCAGGGCGAACACCGCAGCGAGCACCACCGGCATCCGGTTGCGTCGGCCTCCTGCACCGATCTTCCTGCGGTCGGCAGACGAACGCCCTTTGGCGCCGATCGCGGGACCCCTCCTCGTCCAGTTCGGCGGCCCCTTCTTCACCACTTTGGCGCGCTTCTTCGCAACCGTGTCCGGACGCCTCTTCTCCGATCTGGCCGGACCTCTCTTCGCCGCTTTGGTCCCGCCCGCCCGAGCGGCGGAGCGGGTCCCCGCCGGACGCCGCGGTGCCGCGGCCCGCCGACCCGCCGGCTTGGTGCGGGCGTGGAGGCGGCCCGTCACCGGCGACCGCTCCACGAGGCGAGGGCGGTTCCACCCCTGAAGGCAGCGGACTCGCCGAGCTCGTCCTCGATGCGCAGGAGCTGGTTGTACTTGGCGACCCGGTCGGAGCGGGCGGGAGCGCCGGTCTTGATCTGGCCACAGTTGGTCGCCACGGCCAGGTCGGCGATGGTGGTGTCCTCCGTCTCGCCGGACCGGTGCGACATCACACACGCGTAGGAGGACCGGGTGGCCAACGCCATGGTCCCGAGGGTCTCGGTCAGGGTGCCGATCTGGTTGACCTTGATCAGCACGGCGTTGGCGGTGGCGGCATCGATCCCGCGGCGCAGGCGCTCCTCGTTGGTGACGAAGAGGTCGTCTCCGACCAGCTGGACCCGGGAGCCCACCGCTGCGGTCAGCGCAGCCCACCCGTCCCAATCGTCCTCGGCCATCCCGTCCTCGAGCGAGACGATCGGGTAGCGGTCGACCAGGTCGACCCAGTAGTCGACCATCTCTGCCGACGAGAGGCTCCTCCCTTCGCCGGCCAGCTCGTAGCTGCCGTCGCGATAGAGCTCACTGGCCGCCGGGTCCATGGCGATCGCGATTTCCTCACCCGGCACCCGGCCGGCAGCCTCGATGGCCTCGACCAGGATCCGCACCGCCTCCTCGTTGGAGTCGAGGTCCGGAGCGAAGCCCCCTTCGTCACCGACCGCGGTCGAGAGGCCGCGCTCGTGGAGCACGCCGGACAGCGCGTGGTACGTCTCGACACCCCAGCGGAGCGCCTCGGCAAACGAAGCCGCCCCGACCGGCATGATCATGAACTCCTGCAGATCGATCGAGTTGTCGGCGTGGACGCCCCCGTTGACCACGTTCATCATCGGCACCGGCAACACATGGGCGTCGATGCCCCCGACATAGCGGAAGAGGGACAGCCCGAGCTCGTCCGCCGCTGCCCGGGCGGTGGCCAGCGACACCCCGAGGATGGCGTTGGCTCCGAGCCTCGCCTTGTTGGGCGTCCCGTCGGCGTCGATCATGGCGAGATCGACCGCCCGCTGGTCGAGCGCGTCGAATCCCTCGAGGAAATCAGCGATCTCGCCGTCGACGTGCTCGACCGCCTGCAGGACCCCCTTGCCCCGGTAGCGGTCGCCGCCGTCCCGCAGCTCGACCGCCTCGAAGGACCCGGTCGACGCGCCGGACGGAACGATGGCGCGGCCAGAGGCTCCCGAGTCGAGGAGGACCTCGACCTCGATCGTCGGATTCCCGCGGGAGTCGAGGACCTCCCGGCCGATGACCTGCTCGATCAAGCTCACTCTGCGTCGTCGCTCCTGTTCGCTGTGTGGGAAAGCTACCATCCGCGACCATCCGGACCTGGGTATTTCTCCCGAGATCCGGACGTCTGCACGCGGCCCGGCGGGGTCCCAGGAGGTCCCCTCAGCCCTGCTGCTCGACCTCTGCGCGGAATGCGGCTGCTCGCGACAGGAGCGCCGTCTCTGGATCGACCCCGAGCGCCCGCGAGAGTCCGACCAACGAGAAGAGCAGGTCCCCGACCGCATCGGCCCGGGCCCGGGCGCCGCCCTCGCCGTCCGCGACCGGTGTCTGCCCACCGGACCGGTCGGCACCGGCCAGTGCGACCACCCCCTCCGCCAGCCGGGCCGCCTCGGCCGCCGTGCCCGGGAGCACCATCCCGATGGCCACCGCCTTGCGCTGCAGCTTGGCGGCCAGAGCCAGCGACGGGAGGGCGGCCGGGATGCCCTCGGTCACACTGGCTCGGCCCTTTTCCGCCTTCTTGATGATCTCCCAGTTGGTTGCCACTTCGTCGGCAGTGTCGGCGACGACGTCACCGAACACGTGTGGATGCCGCGAAACCAGCTTGTCGTGCACTCCCCGGGCCACGTCGGCGAGGGTGAACCTCCCGGCCTCGGCGGCCAGGGCGGCGTGGAAGAGGACCTGGAAGAGCAAGTCGCCGAGCTCCTCCTCCAGGTCGGCGACCGCCTTGCGCTCCTGCGCCGACGGCGCGACATCCAGCGGGCCGCGGGTCGGCGGGTCAGCTGCGTCGTCCACCGCGGCGAGAGCGTCGATGGCCTCGAGGACCTCGTAGGATTCCTCGAGGAGGTGGCGGCCGAGGGATGCGTGGGTCTGACGGCGGTCCCACGGACAGCGCTCGCGCAGGGTGTGCACGAGCACGTCGAGGGCGACCAGCTCAGCCGCGACGGGAGCGGCCAGGACCGGGATCCAGAGCGAGGTCAGGTGATCGGGCTCGAGGCTGCGGTCGATCTCCTCCCACGGAACGTCCCACACCCGCTCGTCGGGCAGGCCGAGGTGACGGAGGACCGTCACCGGCTCCACGGGCGGCGACTCGACCGAGAGCTTGACCCCGGAGAGCACGGAGCGGCTCCAGCACTGGACCACGAGCAGCGGTCCCCGTTCGCCGGCGGAGTCGGCGGCGAACGTCTCGGCATCGACCACCCGGACGCCCGCGGCAACCGGGTCGATCCCGAGCCGGGCGAATGCCAGCTCGAGGAACGAGATCGCCGGGTGGACGACGACGGAGACCTCCCCGGACGCCACGCGCGCGTGCGCGGCCAGCAGGGCCACGGTCCGCTCGGCGACCATCGGCGACCCGGGTACGGCATACACGACCGATCCTCCGTCGACGGCAGCGGTCACCAGGTCGTCGGCGATCGACCGGTAGACCTCGTCGAAGGTCTCGGCCCGCTCGTAGTGGTGGTCGAACGACCGGGCACCCGGGAAGGCAGCAGCCGCCGGGTGCCGGGTGGTGCGGAGGAAGACCGTCGGTGCCGACTCGAGCAGGGCGAGGTCACCCACGGTGATGAGCTCGGGACCAGCAGGGCCGAGCCCGACGACGTCGATCCGCGGGCCGGTCGAACGCCGCTCGGCGCCCGGCACGATCGCGCTCAGCCCCCGGCGGAGCCGCTACCGCCGGAGGCGGCCGTCCCTGCACCGCTCGCCAGCGACGCCGGCGCGCCCGGCAGGAGATAGCGCGGTGCAGGGGTCGGCGGGACGACCACCGTCAGGCCCTGCCAAGTCCCGTACTGCGGGTTGACCGAGATCTCGGACCGGTGCACGAAGGCGACCAGCTCGGTGTCGACCCGCTGCACATTGGCGGTGCTGTGGAGCAGCTCGGAGCGGATGACCGAGGCGACGGAGGTCACCGGCTCGACGGTCTGGCTGGTGACCTCGTAGACGGCCCACTGGCCCCCGCTGGTCTGGACGGGGGTGAGAGGACTCCCGACGGTGACCGACGTCACCTGGAGGTCCTGTTCGACCTGGGCCGCGGTGAAACTGCAGCCGAGCTGGCCTCCGTTGGGCGCGGTCTGGGTGTCGATCGAGTCGCTGCGCGCGAGCGTGGCGAAGTCCGCCCCCGCATTGAGCTGGCTCACGATCTGTTGGGCCTGGGTCTGGGTGTCGGTGATGATCTGGCTCACGCACTCGACCGCGAACTGGGGCCGGTTGGCCAGGTAGTAGGCGAGCACCGCCGAGTTCGAGAGGTCGGCCCCACGCGCCAGGAGCTTGTTGTCCACGGCCTGGCTGCGGACGTCATCAGCGCGGACACTGGCCGGCAACCCCGAGAGGAGCGCCTGGCCGGTCAGACCGGCGCCGTCCGGCCCCTGGCAGGCCGAGGCGGACCCGGTCGAGCTCGACTGCTGGAGGTCGCTCGAGATCGCACCGTCGAGCGTCGACACGTACTCGGACTGGGCCGAGGCCAGGTCTGCCGCGTCGACCGTGATGCCCTTGCTCGCCCCGTACTGGATGGCCAACACGTTCGAGACCTGGTTGGAGAGGATCGTGCTGGCAAAGGTGGTCTGCCAGGTGCCGGGTCCGCCCTCACCCTCGGCCGAGGTCCCCGCCAGTTGTGGGTATTCGAGCTGGAGCAGGCACTGACCGGCGGCCGTGCCGTTCAGGGCGCTGAGCCGGGTGTTGAGCGTGGACACCGCGATGGACTCGCCGTTGGCGGTTGCCGCGGTGGGGGTGACCGTGCACGCGGACACAACCGACCCGGTGGCGAGCACGACAAGCGTCGCGGCGAGGCCGCTGAGGGTGCGCTTCACGGCGGCGATGCTACCGGGTGGCGAACGGGGGACGACTCCGCGTCGTCAGTCGGCGGGAACGAGCTCGCGGAGGAACGCGACCAGGGCCGGGGCGTAGGTGCCGGTCCCCTCGGCGGGAGTCAGGGGGACCGAGAGCCGGTGCACGTCTTCCTGGTAGGTGGCACCCGGCGCGAGCCGCCGGAGACGGACCTCGGCCGAGGCCGGCAGCGTGACCGGGGTCATCCGCGCGACTGCCCGGCCTCCGGTCCGACCACCGCGCACCGGGCTGCCCTCGGCCCCGCCGAAGCGGGGCGCGGAGACCGACAGGTCGGTCACGCCCAGGCGGAGGCATTCGACCCGGAGCAACGCCACGTCGAGCAGGGCGGTGGCCGGCGCGGGCACGGGACCGAACCGGTCTTCCCACTCGCGCCGCACGTCCATGACGCCGTCGACGGTCCGGACCGCTGCCAGACGGCGGTAGGCCTCGAGCCGGACGTCCTCGGCTTCGACGTAGGTGGGTGGCAGGTGAGCCGCGGTCGGGCAGGTCCAGTGAGAGATCGGCCGGACGTGGCCGGGGCTCTCCCTTGAGCTCGGAGACCGCTTCGGAGACCATCTGGACGTAGAGGTCGTACCCGACCGCCGCGATGTGGCCCGACTGGTCGCGCCCGAGCAGGTTGCCCGCACCACGGATCTGGAGGTCCCGCAGCGCGATCTTGAAACCGGAGCCGAGTTCGGTGTGGTCCCCGATCGTGCGCAGGCGCTCGTAGGCCTGCTCGGAGAGGACCCGGTCGGCCGGGTGGAACAGGTAGGCGTACGCCCGCTGCCCGGCCCGGCCGACTCGGCCGCGCAGCTGGTGCAGCTGACCGAGGCCGAGCAGTTCGGCCCGGTCGACCACCAAGGTGTTGACCGTTGGCATGTCGATACCCGACTCGATGATGGTCGTGCACACCAGCACGTCGTAGGCGCCCTCCCAGAAGTCGAGGACCACTCGTTCCAGCGTTCCCTCGTCCATCTGTCCGTGGGCCACGGCCACCCGGGCCTCGGGGGCCATCGTGCGGACCCGCCTGGCAACCGCCTCGATGTCCTGGACCCGGTTGTGCACGTAGAACACCTGACCCTCGCGCAGCATCTCGCGACGGATGGCCTCCGAGGCGGCCGCCTCGTCGAACTCCCCGACGTGGGTGAGGATCGGGCGCCGCGCAGCCGGCGGGGTGTTGACCATGGAGAGGTCGCGGATGCCAGTGAGGGCCATCTCGAGTGTCCGTGGAATCGGGCTGGCGGTCAGGGTGAGCACGTCGACCCCATCGGCAAGAGCCTTGATGGACTCCTTGTGGCTGACCCCGAATCGCTGCTCCTCGTCGACCACCAGCAGGCCGAGCTTGCGGAAGGAGACGTCTTGGCCGAGAAGGCGGTGGGTGCCGATGACCACGTCCACCGACCCGTCGGCGATGCCGGCGAGCACCGTGGCGGCCTGGGCATTGGTGAGGAACCGGCTCAGCAGTTCGACCCGCACGGGGAACGGCGCATAGCGCTCGGCGAAGGTCTGGGCGTGCTGGCTCGCCAGCAACGTGGTCGGGACCAGCACCGCGGCCTGGAACCCGTCCTGGAGCGCCTTGAACACCGCCCGGATGGCCACCTCGGTCTTGCCGAACCCGACGTCGCCGCAGACCAGCCGGTCCATGGGCTGGGGTCGCTCCATGTCGGCGCTGACCTCCTCGATCGCACGCGACTGGTCGGGCGTCTCGAGGTAGGGGAAGGAGGCGGCGAGCTCGGCCTGCCAGGGGGAGTCCGGCCCGAACGCGTGCCCGGCCACCTGGAGGCGCCGGCGGTAGAGGGCGACCAGCTCCTCGGCGATCTCATGCACCGCTGCCCGCGCCCGTGTGGTGACCTTCTGCCACTCGGAGCCCCCGAGGCGGTTGACCGCCGGCGAGTCGCCTCCGGCGTAGGGGGTCAGCAGCTCGATCTGGTCGGTCGGGAGGTAGAGCCGGTCAGCGCCGCGGTACTCGAGGAGAAGGTAGTCGCGAGTCGCGCCGCCCATGGTCCGGGTCACCATCCCGCCGTATCTTGCGACCCCGTGCTGGCGGTGCACCACGTAGCTACCCGGGGCGAGGTCGTCGAAGAAGCCGTCGACGGGTCGGGCCCTGGTACGTGCCGTGCGGTGCGGTCGCCGCCGCCCAGTCACGTCCGACTCGGCGAGGACCGCCACCCGAGAGCCGGGCAGGACGAAGCCGCGATCGACCGATGCCACGACGATGCGGGCCCCGGGGGTTGCGAGGTCGGTGTCGGCGCCGGCCACCTGCACCGACACGCCCTCCCCGGCCAGCAGGCCGGAGAGCCGTTCGGCACCGCCCGGGGTGGTCGAGCAGAGCACCACCGAGTACCCCGCCTCCACCAGGGTCGAGACCTGCTGGGCCATCCGGGTACCGTCCCCGAGGATCGGCTCCCACCCGCGGCTCTCGATCTGGGGGAGATCGGGCCCGTCGGCCGACGGCACCAGGGAAACCACCGGGGCCGCGGTAGCGGAGAGCAGTCGATCGTAGGACACGTGCAGGCGGGGGGCGCCCTCCCCGGCGTCGAGGCCCCAGGTCGAGGCCAGCGCGTCGGCTAGCGCGGCCTCCTCGTCGAGCAGCTCGCCCGCCCGGTCGCGCACCCTGCGCGGCTCGACCAGGACGACCAGCGCGCCGTCCCCGAGGAGGTCGCAGAGGAGCTCTTCGTCCTCGGCCAACCAGGGCAGCCAGGACTCCATCCCGTCGAACTGCTCCCCCTCGGCGATCCTCTCCCATTGCTGGCGGCCCCACGGCGCCGAGCCGACCAGGGCGGCCGCGCGGGCCCGCATCGCCGGGTCGGCGACCAGCTCCCGGCAGCCGAACAGCTCGACTGCGGCCAGTGTCTCGGTCGACCGCTGATCGGCGACGTCGAACGTGGTCAGTCGATCGACCTCGTCTCCCCAGAGATCGATGCGGACCGGCTCGTCGGCTGTCGACGGGAACACGTCCACGATGCCGCCACGCACGGCCAGTTCACCGCGGTGCTCCACGATCGACTCGCGCCGGTAGCCGAGGCCGACCAACTCGGCGACCAGGTCGTCGACAACGATCCGGTCCCCCCGGGCCACGACCACCGGACGGGCGGCCGTCCGCCAGGGACCGAGGCGCTGGAGGACCGCCTTGACCGGAGCCACCACGATTCGGGGCCCGGGCCCCCGACGGTCCGGGCCACCGAGGTGCCAGAGCAGCCGCAGGCGCCGTCCCATCGTGGCGACGTCCGGGCTCACCCGCTCGAAGGGGAGCGTCTCCCAGGCCGGGAAGAGCTCGACAGCCGGCATCCCGCCGCCGGCACCCTCGCCGTCGTCGCCATCGCTCCCGGCACCTGAACCCGGTTCTCCCTCGGTGAACGCCTCGAGGTCGTGCGCGAGCTGGGAGGCGGCCGCCCCGGTCGGGGTGACCACCAGCACCGGCCGGCGGGAGCCCAGTCTGACGAGTCCGGCCAGCACGAATGCCTGGGCGGGAGTGGCCACCGCCAGGGTGGCGGTGGACGCGCCGACGATCCGGGTCATCGCGGGCTCGTGGCGCAGCAGAGGGGGGAGCGAGCGGAGGCTCACCAGCTCAGGGTACCGGGGGGCGCCGTGGCCGGAGCGGCCCGGTCGGTCGGTCAATCCGCGCTGTGGATCCGCTGCATGGCCGCCTCGACCCCTTCGGTGGCGATGGTCTCGACCGCGTCCGCGGCCACCTCGGTCGCCACAGACAGGAGCTCACGCTCGGCCGCTCCCGGCCGTTTGAGCACATAATCGGCACCCGCCTGCCGACCGGGGGGCTTGCCGATTCCGATCCGGACCCGGAGGTAGTCCCCGCTGTGTAGGTGGGCATGGATCGACTGGAGCCCGTTGTGGCCGGCCGTTCCGCCGCCGACCTTGACCTTCACCCGTCCGGCGGGAAGATCGAGCTCGTCGTGCACCACCACGAGCCGGGACGTCCGGCCAGCACCCCCTCCGCCGGGAACCGGGCGACCGTCGTCCCCCGGGGGCTGGTCGACGCCGGCCCGACGGACCAGCGCGGCCACCGCGATGCCCGATTCGTTCATGTAGGTCATCGGAACCGCGAGGAGGACCCGGAGTCCGCCGATGCGGATCTCACCCACACGGGAGGAAAGGCCCTTTTCCGCGGAGAGCTTCCCCCATGTCTCGCTGCCAGCAGATCGACAGCGTCGGCGCCGACGTTGTGGCGGGTACCGGCGTACTCGGCACCCGGGTTGCCCAGGCCCACGACGAGCAGGTCCATCGGGGTGCCCCGGCGGGGGGCCCCCGAACCGCGCCGACGGAGCAGGACCTAGCCCTCCGAGGACTCGTCGGCACTGGCGGGCGTCTCCCCGTCCGGTGCCTCCACGCCCGCCGCCGCAGCCGCGGCCTCGGCCTCTTCGGCAGCGGTGACCTGGACCCGCGGCGGTTGACCGGCCACGACAGTGGCGTCGACGTCGGTCTCGAGCTCGACGCCCGCCGGGATGGTGATGTCCGACACGTGCAGGGCGCCACCGATGGTGAGCGTGCTGATGTCGATGTCCACCGACGGCGGGATGTCTGCGGGCCTGGCCTTCACGCTGAGGGTGAACAACTGCTGGTCGACGACGCCGTCGCCGTGGTGCACCTCGATGGCCTCGCCCACCAGGTTGATACCGACCTCTGCCGCGATGACCTCGTCGCGCCGGACGATGAGGAAGTCGACGTGGGTGACCACGTTCTTCACCGGGTGGTGCTGGATGTCACGCGCCAGGGTGAGGAAGTCGGTGCCGTCGACCGTGAGCGAGAGCAGGGTGTTGCGGCCGGCCTCGCCGGACATCGCGATCTGGAACTCGCGGGCCTGGACCGACACCGGGATCGGCTGGGCACCATGCCCGTAGACGACCCCGGGGATCCTCCCCTCGCTGCGGAGGCGACGGGTCGCGCTCGATCCGATCTCGCGTCCGGCTTCGGCGGTGAGCGTGACTTCGGGCATGCGGGGACTCCTCGGGAGATGCGCAGACGGGGCAACCGCCGCCTGGATGCCCGCTGAACGCGGACGCGGACAGCCGCTGCTGACGGGACTCCATGCTAGACGCAGGCCCCGGGCTGGGCCAGACGGCCCGAGTGGGGATGGCCCCGGTCGGATCAGGCGAGGTTTTCGCCGCCGAAGATCTCCGAGACCGAGGTGTCCTCGAAGACGGCGTCGATGGCATCGGAGATCAGCTTGGCCACCGAGAGCACCTCGAGCTTGTCGAATCGCCGCTCCGGGGGGATGGGGAGCGTGTTGGTGACCACGACCCTGCTCAACGCCGAGTTCTTGAGCCGGTCCACGGCCGGGTCGGAGAGCACTGCGTGGGTGGCCATGCACCACACCTCTGCCGCCCCCCGGTCGGCCAGGAGATCGGCCGCGGCCACGATGGTGCTGGCGGTGTCGATCATGTCGTCGATGAGCACGCACTGGCGGCCGTCGACGTCGCCGACGACGTGCAGCGCCTCCACCTTGTCGGTCGAAGCCCGCAGGCGGCGCTTGTGGACAACGGCCAGGTCGGCGGTGAGGTGCTGGCTGAAGCGCTCGGCCACCTTCACCCGGCCCGCGTCGGGGGCCACCACCACCAGGTTGTCGTCGAGGTGGGCCCGGAGGTGGTCGATCATCACCGGCGCTGCGGTCAGGTGGTCGAAGGGGACGTCGAAGAACCCCTGGATCTGCCCCGAGTGCAGGTCGACGCTGACCACCCGGTCGGCGCCGGCCACCGAGAGCATGTCTGCCACCAGCTTGGCGGTGATCGGCTCGCGTCCCGTGGACTTGCGGTCCTGGCGCGAGTAGCCGTAGTAGGGACAGACCGCTGTGATCCGCTTGGCCGACGCACGCTTGGCCGCGTCGATCATGATCAGGTGCTCCATGAGCGAGTCGTTGACCGGGCCGCTGTGGGTCTGCACGATGAACACGTCGCTCCCCCGGATGGAGGTGTCGAACCGGCAGTGGATCTCACCGTTGGCGAACTCGCGCAAGTTGGGCTCACCGAGCTCGACCCCGAGGCACCGGGCGATGTCCTGTGCCAGCTCCGGATGGGATCGACCGGAGACGAGCTCGAGTCTGCGACGGGGGGTGAACTCCATGGCCCGACGCTACCCCGCCCGGTCGCCGGGATTCGCGGCCGCCGGTCCCACCACACCGCCGTCCGCCACGTCGGTCCCCTCCGCAAGCACGGCGAACGGCCCGACCCGGGAGTCGGCTCCGATGGTCGACCGCCGGCAGACGCTGGAGGCGACCACCGCACCCTCCCCCACCGTGGTGTCCACCAGGCGTGTGTCGGGGCCGATCTCCGCGTGCTCACCGATGACGCACCCACCCTGGAGGATGACCCCGGGGAGGAGGACCACGTCGGTGGCCAGCTGCACGTCGACGTCGATGTAGGTGGTCACGGGGTCCCACATGGTGACCCCGCGACGCATCCACCGCTCGTTGATGCGGTCTCGCAGCTCGGCCTCGGCAACCGCCAGCTGGGCCCGGTCGTTGACCCCGGCCACCTCCATGGCGTCCTCCACCGGCACCGACCCGACCAGATGCCCCGCCTCGTAGAGCACCTCCACGACGTCGGTGAGGTAGTACTCGCCCTGGGCGTTGGCCGGGCTGAGCCGGCGGAGGGCCGGCGCGAGGACGCCACGGCGGAAGCAGTAGATCGAGGTGTTGACCTCGCGCACCGCTTGCTCCTCTTCGGTGGTGTCCACGTCCTCGACCACCCGGGCGACCGAATCGTCACGTCCGCGCACCACCCGCCCGTACCCGGTGGGGTCCTCCAGGACGGCTGACAGGAGCGTGGCGGCGGCGTCGGTTGCACGGTGGGCCCGGACCAACCCGGCCAGGGTCGGCGGCCGCAGGAGCGGAGTGTCCCCGGGCAGCACGACCACGTCACCGTCGTCTGCTCCCTCGTCCTCCGGGAGCCCGGTCAGGGCGACCGACATGGCATCCCCGGTCCCCCGGGGCTCCACCTGCTCGACGAACTCGATGGCCATGCCGGGTGGGGCATGCTCGACCAACGTCTTGGTGACCCATTCGGCCCGGTGTCCGACGACCACGACCACCCGCGAGACCGAGAGCTCGGCGAGCGCGTCGAGGACGTGCAGGACCATCGGACGACCGCAGAGGCGGTGGAGTGGCTTCGGCCGTGCCGACCGCATGCGGGTGCCGTGCCCGGCGGCAAGGACCACCGCCGCGAGCGGACGCCGTGGGGTACGGCCCGCACGCGGGGACTCAGGAGAACGAAGATCGGGCTCAACGGACGAACCCTGGGGATAGGAACGGATCACCACCGGTACCCACCGCCGGGTGCAGCCAGCCGGATGCGCCGGGGTCGGTTACGCGACACGTCGGTCATGGGGCCTATTCTTCCCACGTCGCCGGACCCGATGCGACCCGGGACCGATCCGACGCCCCGACCAGGGAGCCACCACCACCCATGCCCGTCCTGAGCACCACCGTCGATCCGACCTCGCCGTCCTTCCGCGCCAACGAGCGCGCCCTCAAAGACGGCCTCGAGTTGATCGACGCGGAGCTGGCGACCGCACGCGCCGGTGGCGGCGAGCGCTACGTGGCACGTCACCGGGAGCGCGGAAAGATGACCGCGCGCGAACGGATCGAGCTCCTCCTCGACCGAGACACCGCGTTCCTCGAGCTCTGCCCCTTCGCCGCCTGTGGCACCGAGTACACGGTCGGAGCCTCCTCGATCCTGGGCATCGGGGTGATCGAGGGGATCGAGTGCCTCGTGTCGGCGACCGACCCAACAGTCCGCGGCGGGGCCATGAACCCGTACTCGTTCCGCAAGGGTGCCCGGGGCTCGGACATCGCGTTGGCCAACCGCCTGCCGTCCATCAATCTCACCGAGTCCGGCGGTGCAGACCTCCCCGCTCAGGCCGAGCTGTTCATCCCGGGCGGTCGGGCATTCCGGGACATCAGCCGCCGCTCGGCCGCCGCGCTCCCCACTGTGTCGCTGGTCTTCGGCAACGCCACCGCGGGTGGCGCGTACGTCCCCGGGATGAGCGACTACGTGGTGATGATCGAGCAACGATCCAAGGTCTTCCTGGGAGGGCCACCGCTGGTCAAGATGGCCACCGGCGAGGAGTCGACCGACGAGGAGCTCGGTGGGGCGTCCATGCATGCGCGGATCTCCGGTCTCGCCGACTATCTCGCAGCGGACGAGACCGACGCGATCCGCTTGGGCCGCCAGATCGTCGCCCGCCTCAACTGGCGCAAGCACGGTCCCGGCCCGAGCCTGTCGGCCGACGACCCGGTGCACGACCCGGGCGAGCTGCTCGGGATCGCCTCGGCCGACCCGAAGGTCCCCTTCGATCCCCGAGAAGTGCTGGCGCGGGTGGTCGACGGTTCGCGCTTCGACGAATTCAAACCGCTCTACGGGACCAGCCTGGTCACCGGGTGGGCCTCGATCCACGGGTACCCGATCGGTGTGCTGGCCAACCACCGCGGCGTCCTCTTCTCCGAGGAAGCCCACAAGGCAACCCAGTTCATCCAGCTCGCCAACCAGGTCGACGTCCCACTCCTCTTCCTGCAGAACACGACCGGGTACATGGTGGGCAAGGAGTACGAACAGCGGGGGATCATCAAGCACGGCGCCCTGATGATCAATGCGGTCTCCAACTCCTCGGTCCCCCACCTGACCGTCAACATCGGCGCCTCGTACGGGGCGGGCAACTACGGGATGTGCGGTCGTGCCTACGACCCCCGGTTCCTCTTCGCCTGGCCCAACGCCCGCTCGGCGGTCATGGGTCCGGCCCAGCTCGCCGGCGTCCTCTCGATCGTCGGACGCCAGTCCGCCGAGTCCAAGGGTGTCCCCTTCGACGAGGAAGCCGACGAAGCCATGCGGGCACTGGTCGAGGCCCAGATCGAGTCCGAATCGCTTCCCCTGTTCCTTTCCTCCCGACTCTACGACGACGGGATCATCGACCCACGGGACACCCGTACAGTCCTCGGGATCTGCCTCTCGGTCATCGACGGCCAGCCGACCACCGGGACCCGTGGCTACGGCGTGTTCCGGATGTGAGCGCAGCGTTGCCCTCCTCCCTCCGCACCCTCCTCGTTGCCAACCGCGGTGAGATCGCCCGCCGGGTCATGCGGACCGCCCGGGTCATGGGCATCGCGACGGTGGCCGTCCACTCGGATGCCGACGCGCTGAGCCCGCACGTCGCCGAGGCGGATCTCGCCGTCCGGCTGCCCGGGACCGCGCCGGCGGACACCTACCTCCGCATCGACCTGCTCCTGGACGCCGCCCGCCGCAGCGGCGCAGACGCCGTCCACCCCGGATATGGATTCCTGTCCGAGTCGGCGGAGTTCGCCCGGGCGGTCCTCGACGCCGGCCTGCTCTGGGTCGGGCCGCCCCCTGCGGCCATCGAGGCCATGGGATCGAAGACGAGGGCCAAGGAGATGATGCGCGCCGCTGGCGTCCCGACCCTTCCGTCGGTCACCCTCCTGGGCGAGACCCCGCCCGAACCGGCGGAGCTCGACGCGTTGGGCTGGCCGCTCATGGTCAAGGCCGCTGCGGGCGGGGGCGGCCGGGGCATGCGCATCGTGGAACGCCACGAGGAGCTCGCCGACGCCCTGGCCGGGGCGACACGCGAGGCGACCTCCGCCTTCGGGGACGGGACCCTCTTCCTCGAACGCTACGTGCGGGCGTCGCGGCACATCGAGGTCCAGGTGCTCGCCGACGCGTGGGGCGCCACGGTTGCCCTCTTCGAGCGCGAATGCAGCATCCAGCGCCGGCACCAGAAGATCATCGAGGAGGCCCCTTCTCCGGTGGTCGGTCCGGACCTGCGGGCCCGGCTTTCGGAGGCCGCGGTGGCCGCTGCTGCCGCAGTCGGGTACGTGAACGCCGGCACGGTCGAGTTCGTCCTCGACACCACTGGCACGGACGGTGATCCCTACTTCCTCGAGATGAACACACGGCTCCAGGTCGAGCACACCGTGACCGAGGCGGTCACCGGTCTCGACCTGGTCAGGCTCCAGCTGCTCATCGCCGGCGGCGCGGTGCTGCCCGACGCGGTGCACGAAGCGGTCGCCCGAGGTCCAGTCGGCCACGCCATCGAGGCCCGCCTCTACGCCGAGGACCCGGGAGCGGGCTGGCTTCCATCCACCGGCATGCTTCACCGCTTCTCCGTCGAGACGGACCGCGACGGCGTGCGGGTGGACAGCGGGGTGGAGACCGGGAGCGACGTCGGCCCTCACTACGACCCGCTGCTGGCCAAGGTCATCGCCCACGCGGCAACCCGGGAAGAGGCCACGGCCACGCTGGCCGCAACCCTGGCCGGCGCCCAGGTACACGGGGTCACCACCAATCGCGACCTGCTGGTGCGGACCCTGCGCGACCCCGAGTTCGCCTCGGGTGCCGCCGACACCGGGTTCCTCGACCGCCACCTCACCACGCTGGCCGCGCCGCTCGCCGGGCCGGACGCCGCCGCCCGCCACGTGGTGGCCGCCACCCTCGCGGGTCAGGCAGCCCGCCGGTCCCACACCGGCGTGCAGCCATGCGTCCCGTCCGGATGGCGTGACAATCCCTGGGACTTCCAGCAGATTTCCTTCCGGGTGCACACAAGGCCTGAAGACCGGGACATCGAGGTCGGGTACCGGTTCGAGCGGCGCGGGGACCGGGTCGCCGAGGTCACCGTCGACGGCGTGCGGTCGGCGCTCGCCGTCCTCGCCGTGTCGGGCGAGGAGGTCGCGCTCGCTGACGACGGGGTCTCCCGCCGCTATGCAGTGCACCAGGTCGGCGCGACCGTGTTCGTCGACGGTCCCGAGGGGAGCAGCCGGCTCGAGGAGCGCGAGCGCTACCCGGTCACCGCCGACCGCGAGGCCGAGGGCTCCGCACTCGCCCCCATGCCCGGCAGCGTGGTCCGGGTCGCGGTGGCGCCGGGCGAGGTGGTCGAGACCGGCCAGCTCCTGGTCGTGCTCGAGGCCATGAAGATGGAGCACGCCGTCCATGCCGGCCTGGCCGGCACGGTCACCGAGGTCGGGGTCTCCGAGGGGGACCAGGTGGAAACCGGCCAAGTCCTCGTCGTGCTCGATGACGCCGAGGGCGAGGTCGCGGGAGAGCGGGCTTCGGGCGAGTGACCGAGCCACTGCGCATCGCCAACTGCTCGGGCTTCTACGGCGACCGCCTGTCCGCGGCGCGCGAGATGGTCGAGGGTGGACCGATCGACGTGCTCACCGGCGATTGGCTGGCCGAGCTCACCATGCTCATCCTCTGGAAGGGATACCAGCACGACCGCTCACGGGGCTGGGCCCGCACCTTCCTCACCCAGATGGAGGAGGTGCTCGGGACCTGCGTCGACCGCAACATCAAGGTGGTGACCAATGCCGGCGGCCTCAATCCCTCCGGACTCGCCGACCAGGTCCGGGCCCTGGCCGACCGGCTCGGGCTGGCGGTCTCTGTTGCCCACGTGGAGGGGGACGACCTGTTCCCCCGTCTCGGCGAGCTGCGCGCCGCCGGGCACCTGCTCTCGAACCTGGACACCGGTGAGCCGCTGGCGGGTGCCGCGGGGACGGTGGTGTCGGCCAACGCCTACCTCGGGGGCTGGCCGATCGCCGAGGCGCTCGCCGCCGGTGCCGACGTGGTCGTCTGCCCGCGGGTGACCGACGCCTCGCTGGTGGTCGGCCCGGCTGCATGGCACCACCGGTGGTCCCCCACCGACTGGGACCGCCTAGCCGGGGCGGTCGTTGCCGGGCACGTGATCGAGTGCGGCCCCCAGGCCACCGGCGGCAACTACAGCTTCTTCACCGAGGTCCCGGGCATCGAGCACCCCGGCTTCCCCCTCGCCGAGGTGGAAGAGGACGGCTCGTCGGTCATCACCAAGCACCCGGGAAGCGGCGGCGAGGTCTCCATCGGCACGGTCACCGCCCAGTTGCTGTACGAGATCGGCGGTCACCACTACCCGAACACCGACGTCGTCGCACGCTTCGACACCATCACGGTGAGCGAGGACGGCGAGGACCGGGTCCGGCTGTCGGGGATCAGGGGCCTTCCCGCCCCCGACGACCTCAAGGTCAGCGTCAACCTGCTGGGCGGCTGGCGCAACTCGATGACCTTCGTGCTCACCGGTCTGGACATCGAGGAGAAGGCCGCCCTCACGGTGCGCTCGCTCTCCGGGGCGCTCGGCGGCACCGGACAGTTCGCCGACTTCGACGCGCGCCTCATCCGATCCGACAAGGACGACGCTCCGACCAACGCCGAGGCGACCGCGCAGCTCCGGGTCACGGTCAAGGACAGCGATGCCGACCGGGTCGGGCGTCGGTTCTCGAACGCGGCAACCGAGCTCGCGCTCGCCGGGTACCCCGGGCTGCACCTCACCGCGCCGCCGACCGAGGGTGCGGTCTACGGCGTCTTCTGGCCGGCCCTGGTGCCGGCGGGGCTGGTGGTCCCCGCTGTGGTCCACGCCGACGGGACCCGCCAGGAGGTCCCCCACACCGCCTACCTGGCCGGGGGTGGCGCTGCGGTGGTCGACTCCGCGGAGGACGCCTCGCTCTCCCCCGGGGTGACCCGCGCCCCGGACGCGGTGGCTCGTCCCCAGCGCGAGACCCCCGTGCCGGACAACGGTCCGACCGTGCACCTCCCGCTCGGGACCCTCATCGGGGCCCGGTCGGGGGACAAGGGCGGGAACGCCAATGTCGGGCTCTGGGCGCGCAGCGACGATGCGTGGGCCTGGCTCGACTGCGAACTCACCCTCGACCGGTTCCGGTCGCTCCTGCCCGAGGCCGACCACCTGGCCGTCCAACGGCATGCCTTCCCGAACCTCCGGGCGCTCAACTTCGTGGTGGTCGGTCTCCTCGGGGAGGGGGTGGCCTCCTCGACCCGACCCGATCCGCAGGCCAAGGGTCTGGGCGAGTACCTTCGGAGCAGAGCGGTCGACATCCCGGTCCATCTCGTCCCCACCGAACGACCGGCCTGAGCCAAGACGCCGCCGAGGAGCGTTGCCATGGACTTCATCGAATCCGACGAGCTGCAGATGCTGCGCGAGGCGGTGGCCTCGATCGCCTCGAAGTTCGGGCACGAGTACTACGTGAAGAAAGCCCACGCCGACGAGCGCACCGACGAACTCTGGAGCGCCGTGGCCGAAGCCGGGTTCCTCGGGGTCAACGTGCCCGAGGAGTACGGCGGTGGAGGGGGCGGCATCACCGAGCTCGCTGCCGTCCAGGAGGAGCTGGCCGCCGCCGGGTGCCCGCTGTTGGTCATCGTGGTGTCGCCGGCCATCTCCGCGACGATCATCGCCAAGTTCGGCACCGAGGCCCAGAAGCAGCGCTGGCTCCCCGGCTTCGCCAGCGGCGAACTCAAGATGGCCTTCGCCATCACCGAGCCCGATGCCGGTTCCAACTCGCACAACCTCTCGCTCACCGCGACCAAGGACGGTGACGTCTACCGGCTCAACGGCTCGAAGTACTACATCTCAGGAGTCGACGAGTGCCAGGCCGTCCTGGTCGTGACTCGCTCGGGCGTCGACCCGGACACCGGACGGGGCCGGCTCTCGCTGTTCGTGGTGGACACCGACACCCCCGGCCTCGACGAGCAGGTGCTGCCGGTCGAGATCGTGGCACCGGAGAAGCAGTACACCCTGTTCTTCGACAACGCCGCGGTCGACGCCGACCGGCTCATCGGCGAGGAGGGCGAAGGCCTGCGCCAGGTGTTCTTCGGGCTCAACCCCGAGCGCATCCTTTCCGCCGCCACCGCCAACGGGATCGGGCGGTACGCCCTGGACAAGGCTGCCGACTACGCCAAGGGGCGTGAGGTCTGGGGCACACCGATCGGACGGCACCAGGGGATCTCCCATCCGTTGGCCAAGGCCAAGATCGAGGTCGAGCTCGCCCGGCTCATGACCGAGAAGGCGGCCTGGCTCTGCGATTTCGCCGGGGACACCCCCGAAGCGGGCGAGGCGGCCAACATGGCCAAGTACTCGGCGGCCGAGGCGGCGCTCGCCGCGCTGGACCAGGCCATCCAGACCCACGGTGGCAACGGCATGTCGAGCGAGTTCGGACTCGCAGACCTGTGGGGGATGACCCGACTGCTCCGGATCGCCCCAGTAAGCCGCGAGATGATCCTCAACTTCGTCGCCCAGCACTCGTTGGGACTGCCCAAGTCGTACTGAGGGCCGAGGGTGCCCTTCCGGGCCTGAGCGCCCCAGGCGCGACCGGTCGCACCAGCGGTCGTGCGCTCAAGTTCAGGCACGAACAGGTCGTTTATCGCCGTATAGGTGGAATCACGCCTAGGAACGTCCGTTCCTCAGCTCTACCGTTGCAATTCGGCGACATGTACACACCCGAACACCACTCCGGAACCCGCACCTGGGGCACCGCCATCGCTTCGGTGCGCAAACACACCGAACAGCGGGCCGCGGGCCGACACGGGGACGACGGGCTCACGCTGATCGAAGTACTGGTGGCGTTCGTCGTACTCATGGTCGCCCTCATCCCGCTCTCGTATCTCTTCACCACCTCTGTCGTGGAGGCCGGGCAGGCGAACAACCGACTGACGGCGCTGTCCATCGCCGAGCGGTGGGTCGAGACACTCGCCAACACGTCGCCGCCTGTCAACCCAAACTCGGGCGCGGTCATCGTCGACACCGCGGAACCACCCTCCGGGCCCTCCCCGACCTTCACCACCTCGGTGACCGGCGCTTCCGTCGGAGCAGCTCTCAACGCGGTGACGAGCATCAGCGTCACGTCGACGGCGAGCTTCGCCGCTGCGTCGGCCAGCGCGCCGCAGGTCGCCCAAGTCACCACCGGAACAGGTGCCTCGGCGGTGATCGTCCCCGTCTCCTATACGTCGACTGCGGGCAACGTGCTCACCTGTGCCTCGAACCCGTGCAACAGCTCGACAGGGACCATGTCGGGCACGGTGACCCAGACCGAGATCGCCACACCCACCGAGACCCGGGGGAGCACCGTCTACGCCCTCTCGTCCAAGTACGAGTGGGAGTCGGTCCAGAACTCGGGGGTGGTCTCGACCACCTACAACGGGGCCTCGAGTCTCACGTTGCCGTCCGCAACCATCCTGGTGGCGAACGTGAACAACTTCACCCCAGCGTCCGTCGCAAGTCCGCAGACGGCAAAGGTGGTCTCGTCGAACGGGGTGCAGACCGTCTACTACACAGGGATCCAGGCCTCTCCGGCAGCCCTTATCGGGGTCACCGGGGGGACCGGGACCGTGGCGGTGGGTGCCACGGTGAAGCAGAACCCGAAACCCAATCTGTGCACTTCCGGCACGCCCCAACTGCTCAAGCTCACCGTGACCGTCTCCTGGGGTCCGAACGCCGACCAGAACAGCGTCCAGGACAGCGAGATGATCAACTACCCGCCGTTCGGCGTGCAGACACTTGGCTTCCTGGCCCTCCAGGTCACCGGCGACTCGACGGCCTCGGACGCCCAGGGGAACCCGTGGAGCGAGCGGGTGACCGCGATCCCGGTCACCTTCACCGGCCCGCAGGTCCTCAACCTCTACCCGGACGCCTACGGATGCGTGTTCGCCCAGGTCAAGCCCGGCACCTATACCGTCTCGATCGGTCAGCCCGTGTCGGGGACCCCACCCGGCTCCACCTACGGGAGCCCGGTGTTCGTTACCAACGCGTCGGGAGGAGCCTCGGCGCCCGCCGGTAGCTACACCAACCACGTCTGGAGCCCACCCAGCAGTCTCCCCCAGGGGACGGTTCCGACGATCACCGTGGTCGTGGGCGCCGTCACCCGGATCCAGGCGATCGCCCCCTCCAACTTCCCCTCGTACGACCAGGCCAGCACGGTGAACTTCACCTACCCGTCGACGACGTCCGTAGAGGACGGGGTGGTCTGCCCGGGAGCGGGCACCATCACCTGCGTTGCCACCGGTGAGAACGCCAACGCCACCGCCGAGGTCTCCTGGTCGAACGGCACGACCTGGTCCACTCCCGTCGTTCCCGGAGCCGGCACGGTCACCCGGATCACGTCGTCGGCCTGCGCCGCAACCACTGCCTGCATCGGGGTGGGCTACGGCTCGGGTGGGGCCGTGATCCTTCGTGGGTCGACCGGTTCCCCGCCGTCGTTCACCGCCGACTCGCTCACCGGACTGGGGGTGAGCACCGCCGGCGCGCTCCTCACCCAGGTGGCGTGCCCGACCGCCACCCAGTGCGTGGCGATCGGGAAGACCAGCGGCGGCGCCGGGGTCGTCCTGACCGGCACCATCGGCGCCAGCAGCGACGCCTGGGTGTCGGACACGGTGCCGGCCACCACTTCGCTCTACGGCCTCCAGTGTCCCGCAGCGGCCAACGGATGTGTGGCCCTCGGCACCACGTCGTCGACGCCGATCATCGTGTCCGGGCCGGCGGCCGCAGGAGCCTGGGTCGCCGGGACTGCCACCGGGTTCACCGTCTCCGCTCTCACCCAAGTGGTCTGCCCGACCACGTCGACCTGCCTGGCGATCGGCACCGGCAAGATCGGCATCGCCGCTTCGTCCCCGATCACCCTCTCCGGCATTGCCGCCTCCGGCCTCGGTTCCGCGGTTGCCTGGACCGCTGACACCATCAGCGGGGCGACCGTCTCGTCACTCTCGTCGATCACCTGCCCGTTGACCACCAAATGCCTGGTGGTGGGCACGGGAACATCGGGCGCGACCACGGGAGCGCTGCTCCTCTGGGGCGCCACGGCCGGACCGCTGACTGCCGAGTTCCCCCTCAACGGAGCCAGCACCGTCTCTGCGCTGACCCAGCTCGTCTGCCCATCGACCACGACGTGTGTGGGCATCGGGAACAGCGCCGGCACCCCGATCATCTTCACCTTCACCATCAGCGCGAGCTCGTCTGACACCTGGCATTCCGACACCGTGCCCAACGGCACGGGCACGGTGACCTCCCTCGGCCAGGCGACCTGCCCCGCCGCCGCCTCGTGTCTCGTCACGGCCACCGGCACGGTCAGCGGGTCGCCAGCGGGATTCCTCATCTCGACCTCCAACCTGGGTGGTACGACGACCTCCTGGGCGGCCGCCTCATCCGGTTCGGGGCTGCCGTCGTCCGACAACATGCTCTACTTCGACAGCGTGGCCTGCACCGGCGGTGCCACGGGGACGTGCGCCGCTGTCGGCGCCACCCCCAGTGGCGCAGTCGTCCTGACCTCGAGCACGGGCCCGACCGGCAGCTGGGCTGACGTGTCACCGATCGGCCTCTCCGGGAACGCCGCGGCGGGTGTGCCGATCGAGATCAACAACTCCGGCCTCAACTCGGGTATCACCGCGAACCAGACCTATGTGAACGCGGTCACTGCCGGTGCCGCCACGAACGTGACCTCGCTCCCGCTGGTCTTTCCCTTCTCCGGCGGCTACAACCTCTTCGCCGGAGACTGTCCGAGCGAGGCGAATGCTTACAACGGCGACCAGGTGCTTACCGTCCCCGGAGGCATCTCGGGTACGACGACCGGGATGCCCACCACAACGGTCCCCTTGGGCCTGGCGTCGATCCAGGTGAGCTCGCCCATCTCCGGCCTCGCCCACGCCGGAGTCCCGGTCACGCTGGTGACCGTTGCGGCTGGCGGGTGCAGCGCTGACACCTACACGCTTCCGAGCACCGGGGCCGACGGGCTCAGCCGTACCGGTGTCCCCTATGGCACGTACACGCTCTCCGTCAACGGGACTGGTTACGGCACCCTGGTGGTCTTGGGCAACACCGAGACCCTGAGCGGCGCGAGCTCCGGGAACGGCACCTACGCACTCCCCAAGCCGGTGCTGGTGACGGGATGACGGCCGGTCTGCGGGAAGCGCCGCGCTGCGGCCGGCGGCACCACGGCGCCGACGACGACCGAGGATGGCCGGATCTCGGTGACGACGGGCTCACCATGGTCGAGCTCATGGTCGCCTTCGTCGCGCTGCTGGTGCTGTTCGGGATCATGGGAACCGTGCTCACGACGTACCTCAACGTCGGTGCCACGGTGACCTCGACCTACGCCGGGACCGACCAGCTCCTGCCCAGCTCTGTCATCATCCAGCGACTCTTCCGTAGCGAAGTCGAACCCGCCCCCACGCTCCCCACGACGGTGGGAGGGGCCTGCGCTGTAGCCAACGTCCCCTGCCCACCGTTCCCAACGGCCACGATCGGTTCCTACTCGACTACCTTCTACGCCAACTTGGCGCTACCCCCCACGCCAGGCGGCACCGTGATGGGCCCCGCCAAGGTGGTGATGGCCCTCTCGACCCCCACCAAATGCTCGGGATGCAAGTTCCCCACTGCACAGTTCACGATCACCGAGTACCCGGCCACCGCGAACTGTCCATTCTCGCTCACCGCTACCACGGTCTGCACCTGGTCGGCGTCGGGTACCCGAGTGGTCACCATCAACAACGTCGTGAACGGCCTCACCCTCTCGGGTTCGCCCCTCACCCCGGTCCTCTCCGCCACGCCAATCTTCACGTACAACACCCTGGACCCCTACTCGGCAACCTATGTCGCCAATGCGGGCGGAACAGCATCGACCACGCCTGTCGGCAACCCGAGCGGCGTCCTGCCCGGGTTTGCAACCTGTAACGCTCCGACCACCAACCCGAACGGCGACCCCACCAGCTCGAACTGCCCCGCCGACAACGTCCAGAGTGTGCAGGTCGACATCCAGGTTCACGTGCAGGGAGGCAGCATGCAGGAGAACTCGTTCACCGTGTACCGCCTGTCCTCGACTTCGTACCTCTACAGCGCACTGGTGGGATAAGAACCATGTCCTCGATCCGCAGACCCAGGCGTCCCCGCAGACAGGGCACGATCCACGGGAAGACGACCCCCATCCGGTCGGTGTCTCCGGGGCGACGCCTCCGGGGTGCCGTGCGCGATTCGGGCCAAACTGCACTCGTGCTAGTCATCGCCATCACCATCCTGCTCGCCACGGTCGGTGCCGTGATGGTGAGCACCATCGCAAACAACGACCCGCTCGTGACCCAGGCCAGCATCCAGCGGTACGCCTACCGCGCGCTGGCGTCGGGCCTCAGCGCCTACCAGCAGGCCATCAACACCGACCCCTATCTCGCGGCATGCAACAGCTCGACCAACGGGAACGCCCAGTGTGCAGGGCTGAACTACGGAACCTGGAGCGAGGTGCCGGACACCGACCTCGGGAACGGGGTCATCCCTGAGTACTACAAGTTCGACAATCCCCAGGCGGTGATCGACCCCACCACGTATGTGCTGAGCAGCCTCCAGGTCCAGATCGTCGGAGCGGCTGGGTTCAGCGGCAAGGACGTCTATTACTCGACCATCGCCAAGTTCGTCCCGGCGAACGGCTTCCTCAACAACGTGTGGTGGACGAACTTCGAGTCCGCTGGCGTTCCATCCAGTTGCCAGTACTGGTGGGCGACCGGGTACTCGAACAGCGGGGGTTGCACGCCGGTGTACTTCATTTCGGCCGACACCCTCAACGGCCCCGTCTTCTCCAACGACTCGATCTTCGTGGACGGGAAGCCGAACTTCGGAACCACCTCTCCCTATTGGAGCGCGACGACCGCCGATCCGAGCTGCCAATTCGTCGACCCGGAGGATGGGTCCAACGGCAGTCCGCCAAGCGCCACACCGCCCGGCACCTGCGCGAATGCCGCCACCAGCGACATGGGAAATTACAACGCCGCCCTGAGCAGCCACAGCGCAAAGAACATCGAGACCATCCCCCCCGACAACCTCAAGCTCGGTAGCTACGCGCAAGCCAACGGGTGCTACTACGTCGGACCGACCACCATCACCCTCACCGGCTCGACGATGAAGGTGCTGAGCCCCGAATCGGCGACCGACGCCAACCTCGACCTTTCGACCGACACCAGCACCTGTCCCACCAACGGCACGACCAGCGCCCCCCTGCCGGCCAACGGGGTGATCTACGTGGACCAGAACCCCGCGTCGAACCCGACCATCGCCGGGGTGAACCCCTTCGACGGCTACCAGGCCGCCTGCGGGGGCGGCCGTGGCACCTGCACCTACGACACGCAGACCCAGGCGACCTGCCCGGGCTGCTACGAGGGTCAGACCTCTTCACCGGACACCGAGGGGGACGTCTTCGTCCAGGGCAGTCTCTCTGGACATCTCACCGTCAGTGCCAACAACGACGTCGTCATCGACGGTCCGATCAAGTACGCCGACTGCCTCTCCTGGAAGGGCACCGCTCATGAGAGCCTGTGCAATTACAACAGCGCCACCGGTGCGACCCCCAATGACGTGCTCGGGCTCATCGCCTACAACTTCGTGGAGATCTCCCGCCCGGTCGACTCGAATGGCAACGTGCTCGCCAGCTGCAACAACGCGGTCCCCGTGCTCACCGATCCCCTGACCGCGTCCACCGCGCCACTCTGCGACCCGGCAACCTCGTCCGGCAGCCCCAAAAGCGGGGGAAGCGCCGGACTCACTGTCGACGGGTCGATCCTCGCCCTCCAGCAGTCGTTCGCCGTCAACAACCACGGTGCATCGGGAGTCGAGGGGTCGCTGACGATCTACGGCTCGATCCAGCAGAACTCGCGAGGAGCGGTGGGCACCTTCAGCGGAGGCGCAATCGCCACCGGGTACGGCAAGGACTACAACTACGACCCGCGGCTCGCGTTGTACTCGCCGCCCTACTACCTCACGCCCGGAACTCCATCATGGAACCTGGACTCGTCTGCCGAGAGCTACCAAGGGTCCGAGCCGCAATGCCCGCCCGCTCAGTCCACCCCGTCGACGACAGCCCTCACCTGGCCAATCGCGGGCTCCATCGCGGTGGGTTCAGGGATCTGCACTGCGGCGTCGTAGTTGCGGGCGGCAGCGAGGGTTGCCATCGTGGCCAAAGGCCGGGTCCGACCGGTCCCGGTAGACCGGTAGCCTTCTCCCCCCATGCCCCTTCTGACCCGCGACGACATCCGCAACGTGGCCATCGTGGCCCACGTCGACCACGGCAAGACCACCCTGGTCGACGCCATGCTCTGGCAGTCGGGCGCATTCCGGGCAAACGAGTCGGTCAACGAGCGGGTGCTCGACTCGGGTGACCTGGAGCGCGAGAAAGGCATCACCATCCTGGCCAAGAACACCGCCGTCCTGCACGGCGGGGTCAAGATCAACATCATCGACACCCCTGGGCACGCCGACTTCGGCGGCGAGGTCGAACGGGGCCTGACCATGGTCGACGGGGTCCTGCTCCTGGTCGATGCTTCGGAGGGCCCGCTCCCCCAGACCCGGTTCGTGCTGCGCAAGACCCTCCAGGCCCGACTCCCGGTCGTGCTGGTGGTCAACAAGGTGGACCGCCCCGATGCCCGGATCGACGAGGTGATCCACGAGGTCGAGGAGCTCTTCCTCGACCTCGACGCCGACGAGCACCAGATCGACTTCCCGATCCTCTACGCCAACGCCCGGGCCGGTTGGGCGGCCACCGACAAGGGGATCGAGGGGATCGACCTCGAGCCCCTGTTCCAGGCCATCCTCGACCGTATTCCGGCCCCACGCTTCGACCCTGATGCCCCCTTACAGGCCATCGTGTCCAACCTCGACGCCTCCCCGTATGTCGGCCGGCTCGCCATCTGCCGCATCCACAACGGCACACTCAAGAAGGGGGCGACGGTGGCCTGGTGCCGGACCGATGGAACCATCGAGCGGACCCGGATCACCGAGCTCTACGTGACCGACGCTCTGGACAGGGTCGACACCGCCGAAGCCGGCCCCGGGGAGATCGCCGCGGTCGCCGGCATGGACGAGATCACCATCGGCGAGACTCTGGCCGACCCCGACGACCCGCGGCCCTTGCCCATCATCACCGTCGACGAGCCCAGTCTCGCCATGACCATCGGCATCAACACGTCGCCCCTTGCGGGAGTAGACGGCTCGAAGCTCACCGCCCGCCAGATCCTCGGGCGCCTCGAGGCCGAGCTCGTCGGCAACGTCTCACTGCGCGTCAACCCCACAGAGCGGCCCGACACCTGGGAGGTCCAGGGCCGCGGCGAGCTCCAGCTGGCCGTGCTCGTCGAGACCATGCGCCGCGAAGGGTTCGAGATGACGGTGGGCAAACCCCAGGTCGTCACACGAGAAGTCGACGGCAAGCTCCATGAGCCGATCGAGCGCGTGGCCATCGACGTGCCGGACGACTACCTCGGGGTGGTCACCCAGATGATG
Organism: uncultured Acidimicrobiaceae bacterium; assembly: GCA_963701325.1. Lineage (GTDB taxonomy): Bacteria > Actinomycetota > Acidimicrobiia > Acidimicrobiales > RAAP-2 > Bog-756. Next base: position 3,575,378 of record OY969604.1, on the reverse strand, counting down.
GCCCTGCGCAAGGGCTCCCTCGTCGAGATGGTCAACCACGGCACTGGCTGGGTGCGGATGGACTTCCGCGTCCCCGCCCGAGGCCTGGTCGGCTTCCGCACCGAATTCATGACCGAGACACGAGGAACCGGCATGCTCCACCACGTCTTCGACGGTTGGGAACCCTGGCACGGCGAGCTCAAGACCAAGCGGAACGGGTCGATGGTGGCCGATCGGCGCGGGATCACCACCGGCTACACCCTGATGAGCCTCCAGGAGAGAGGGATGCTGCTGGTCGGACCGGGGACCGAGGTGTACGAAGGCATGATCGTGGGCGAGAACGCCCGCGACGACGAGATGGACGTGAACCCCACCAAGGAGAAGAAGCAGACCAACATCCGCTCGGCCGCCGCCGACGAGGCCATCCGCCTCACTCCCCCGTTGCTGCTCTCTCTCGAGCAGGCCCTCGAGTTCATCACCGACGACGAATGCGTCGAGGTCACCCCGGCGACGGTCCGTCTCCGCAAGGTGATCCTCGACCAGACCGTCCGGGGCCGACTCCGAAGCCGTTCACGCAAAGCTGGCGCGTAGCACGCTCACGAGGAAAGGTCAGCTCCGCACACGACAGCCTGGCGGAAGCGCACGGTTCAGTTCCGAGTACGACCCAGCAGCCGATCCATGTCCCCGAGGTGGTGCTCTCCTTCATGGATGGTATGGCGGGCCATCCAGGCCATCGATCGCTCGGCAGGGGCCGGCCAGTTGTAGATCGCGGTCCGCTCCCACTGCGCCGCATCGAGGGCCGAGAACGCGACGGCCAACTCGTCGGTCCGCCGATCGATCTGATCAGCCACGACAATCGGATCCTGCTCGTCGTAACGACGGGTGATCACCAGCTCCTCGCGGCCCATCGGGGAGTAGGTCGGGCACTCCTCGCTCAACGCAAGCACTAACCGCGCACGCTGGACCTCGAGCAGGTCGCGCAGGTGGCAGGCGTACTCGAGCGGTGTCCAGACGTCCAGGTCGGGACGGTTGCGCAAGCCCCCGCGGGCCACGGGTGGATCTCCGCAGACCAGCCGGTCCCGATAGTTGGGTCCGAGGGAGGTCAGGCGGGCGGGAATCTTGTCCACCGAAACCTCGTCGTAGACGAATCCGCACTCGGAGCACGCATCCATGGCGGCAGGTTACCGAGGGACGCCCGAGGGGCAGGTGCATGGTCCCTCTGATGCGCGGGCTCTGATCCGGTCCGTGTCGCCTCTCCGGATCGCCCAGGCCCGCGGGGAGAGCTCCGAGGGGAGGGCTCGAACCTCCAACATCTGGCTCCAAAGGCCAGCGTTCTGCCAGTTGAACTACCTCGGAAGGGGGCGGACCGGGACCGGTCGGCCCTGTGACAAGGCTAGACCTGCCGCGGTAGCGCGGCAGGTCCCCGATAGGCTCCCGGCCCGATGAGGGTGCTCATCGTCGATGACGATCCGGCGGTCAGCGGGGCGCTCAACCGGGCGCTCCGCCTCGAGGGCTACGACGTCTCCCTGGCCGACGACGGACCCAAGGCCTTGGAGGAGATCGCCATCCGGCCGCCGGACGCGGTCATCCTCGACCTCGGCCTCCCGACCATCGACGGTCTCGACGTGTGCCGGCGGCTGCGGGCCGCCGGAGACGACACCCCGGTGCTCATGCTGACCGCCCGGGACGCGATCAACGACCGGGTCCAGGGTCTCGACGCCGGTGCCGACGACTATCTGGTCAAGCCCTTCGCCCTCGCCGAGCTGCTGGCCCGGCTCCGCGCCCTGCTCCGCCGGCGGCCCGAGGAGGCGGACGAGGTGCTCCACTTCGCCGACCTCACCCTCGACCCGGTCACCCGCGACGCACACCGAGGCGAGCGTGCCTTCTCGCTCACCCGCATCGAGTTCGACCTCCTCGAGCTCCTGTTGCGCCATCCGCGCCAGGTGCTCACCCGCGAGCTCATCCTCGACCGGGTCTGGGGGTACACCTTCGACTCGGGCACCAACTCCCTCGCCGTCTACGTCGGCTACCTCCGACGCAAGACCGAGCTCGACGACGAGCCTCGGTTGATCCACACGGCCCGGGGCGTTGGCTACGTCCTGCGCGAGCCGTAGCCGGTGACCATGTGCTGAGGGCGCCGGCCATGACCTTCCGGGCCCGGCTGGTGCTCGCCGCCACTCTTGCCGTACTCCTCGTGGTGGTGCTCGGATCGATCGCCACCTACCTGGTCGCCTACAACTCGCTGGTCGGGTCCATCGACGTGACCCTTCGGGCCGAGGCGCAACCGGCCATCGACGCGATCGCCAGCGCCAATGCCTCCCTCGTGGGCATCGCGAACGGGTGCCTCACACCGGGCTCGTGCTCCCAGGTCATCTACGCAGGCGGCACGACCGCTGCACCCGACCCCCGGGTCATCCCGATGACCGCCACGGCCAGGACCTCGGCAGCCAGCCACGGGAATGCGCCGGACCGCTACTTCTCGACGGTCGCCGACAACGGCATCGCGGTGCGCGAGCTGGTGGTCGCCCTCCCGCCCGGCTTCGAATACCGCGGCAACGACGGCGGGCTCCGGCAGGTTCCGGCCGGCGGCGGCGCACTCCAGATCACCGCGCCGCTCACCGGAGTGAACCAGGAGCTTCGCAAGCTGGCCGTCGCCCTCTGGCTCATCGTTCTGGTCGGGGTCGCACTTGCCGTCCTGCTCGGGTTCGGCGTCGGACGGACCGTGCTCCGTCCCCTCGACAGCCTCACCGCCACCGTCGAGGAGCTCGCGCAGACCACGGACGTCTCCCGCCGGCTCGACCCGGGCGGCCCTGACGAGCTGGGCCGGCTGCGGCGGGCCTTCAACCGCCTCCTGGTCGCCCTGGACTCATCGCGGGAGAGCCAACGACAGCTGGTCCTCGACGCCTCCCACGAGCTGCGGACGCCACTCACCAGCCTCCGCACCAATATGGAGGTGGCCCGCCGGATGGAGGAGCTGGCTCCCGGAGAGCGCGAGGTCCTCATCGGCGACGTCCTCACCCAGCTCGACGAGCTCACCACTCTGGTCGCAGACCTTGCCGAGCTGGCACGTGGCGAGCAGCCGACACCCACCCCGGGCCCGGTCCGATTCGACTCCCTGGTCCTGTCGGCGATCGAGGTGGCCACGACGCACGGCCGGAGCCGCAGTGTGACCTTCGAGGCGGTCGTGACCGAGAACTGGGTGTCCGGGTCTGCGCCACGCATCGAACGGGCGGTGGACAACCTCATCGACAACGCCCTCAAGTGGAGTCCGGACGGCGGGGTCGTTGAGGTGAGCTGTGCGAACGGGATCCTCCTCGTACGCGACCACGGTCCGGGTGTGGCCGAGAGCGACATCGACCACATCTTCGACCGGTTCTACAGGGCCCCCGGTGCCCGCGGACGACCCGGTTCGGGCCTCGGCCTGGCCATCGTGGCCCAGGTCGCTCGTGACGAGGGGGGCCAGGTCAGCGCCCACCAAGCACCGGGTGGAGGGGCGCTCTTCCGGCTCGCCCTCCCACCCGTTCCTCCCCCGGGACCCGGGGCCTTGGTCGACCGATCCGACTGAGCGGCCTGCGGGACAACGTCCCGCGCATGGCGCCAAAGGTCCTGGTCGGCTAGGGTCCCCGGCGACATGGGATCCCTCATCAAGAAGCGCAGGAAACGCATGCGCAAGAAGAAGCACAAGAAGATGCTCAAGGCCACCCGCTGGCAGAGGCGGGCGGCAGGCAAGTAGTCCGGATACCGACGGTCGACCCGTCGGTGTCCCCTCCGGGGTCCAGCTCACTCCTCGGGTCGCGTCGTCCTCGCCGCGACCAGCAGCGACCGCTCGCCTGCATGTTCGAGATGGTCCAGACCGGTGGTGCCAAGCTCCTCCGGGGTCCCCTCGACGAACCAGGTCGATCCGCTCCCTGCCAGGTGGGCGGCCCTCCCGGTTGCCTCCTCGAGCACCCGACGCCAGCCGTCGAGCCGGGGCTCGACCGCGAGGGCCGCTGCCTCGAGGTCGTTCGAGACCGACCCGGATCCCGCCAACCGCCGGCTGGCCCGCAGCTCGTCCCAGGACCGGTAGACGGCCGCTGTGTCGACCCCGAAGGGAGGAAGGAGCAGCACGAAGGACCGATGGGTGAAGGGCAGGTGCTCGATCCGTTCGCCGATCCCCGTGACCCGCGCCCGTCCCCCCGTGAGGCAGAAGGGCACGTCGGCCCCGACGCCGGCGGCAAGGTCAGCGTCCGTGGACCCGGCCCACCGGAGGACGGCCGCGGCATCGGCCGACCCGCCCCCGAGGCCGGCGCCCGGAGGGATGCGTTTGACCAGATGCACCGCCGCGGTGCGTCCCACCGCACCCAGCGCACGCAGCACCAGGTTGCCCACGTTGGCCGACACCGCGGCATCGCGCCACCCGGCCACCGGACCCGGCCAGTCGGTGTCGACCGTGAGCCCGTCCCCCTCCGCGACCACCAGGGTGTCCGCCAGGTCGAGGCTCACCATCTCGGCGTCGAGCAGGTGGTACCCGTCCGGGCGGGTGGCGGTCACCCGGAGGGAGAGGGTCAGCTTCGCCCGGGCGGAGAGGGTGACCGACCCGCCGGTCACCGCTCGGTGCCGGTGGGCGGCAGGCCGGTGTCCGCGCCCGGCTGCCACCAGGCCAGCCGCTTCCATGCATCGATGGAGAGCTCCTCGGCACGCGCGGTCGGGTCGATGCCGGCGCCGCTGAACGCTCCGGCGTCGACGAGGTGCCCGAGCGAACGGCGGACCATCTTGCGGCGGTGGGCGAAACCGCCCTTCACGACGGTGAAGAGGCGCTCGTAGGCCTCCGACCCGGGCCCGGGCGCAGCTCCGGCCAGACCCTCCGTCGCGGCCGGGTGGCGATCGAGGCGGACCAGGACCGACTCGACGCGCGGGCGCGGGATGAACACACTGGACGAAACCCGTCCGACCACGGCCGCCGTTGCCCAGTAGGCCACTTTGACCGACACGGCGCCGAAGGCCTCGTCGCGGGCGGAGGCGGCAAGGCGCTCGCCAACTTCGCGCTGGACCATCACCAGGAGCGAAGAGACCTGTGGGGCCTCCTCGAGCACCCGGATGACCAGTGGGACCGCGACCTTGTAGGGCAGGTTGGCCACCAGAGACCACCCCGGCTCCTCACCGAGCAGTTCGGTGAAGTCGACCGTGCGGGCGTCGGCCTCGACCACCCGGACCCCGGTTCCTTCGAGCTGGGCCCGGAGCACGGGCAGCACGTGCCGGTCGATCTCGAGCGCGGTCACCGATGCCCCGACCTCGGCAAGTGCCAACGTGAGCGATCCGAGACCGGCGCCGATCTCGACCACCCGGCTCCCCTCGTCGACGCCGGAGAGCCGGACGATGCGCCGGACGGTGTTGCCGTCGGCCACGAAGTTCTGCCCGAGTGCCTTGCTCGGCCGCAGGTCGTGGGCCAGGAGCAACTCGTGGATCTCGGCTCGCCCGTGGGTCACCCGGTCAGTGTGCCACCTCCCGGGCGCAGGACCGTTGCCTGCCACGGGGTCCCCGCGACCTGGGCTACCAGCTCAGCTCGGCGTCGATGACCCCCTGGGAGAGCGGCGCGATCTCGGCAAACGTGGCGGTGGCCAGGTCGATGGACCGGGCGGTGTCCGCCTCCCGGTCGTCGACCACGCAGCTCACCGAATCCCCGTTGGCCGGGTTGGTGACCTCGACGACCGTCCCGAAGGGCAACCAGGGGCTCGCGCACCGGCCCGCCGGGTGCGCGTAGTAGGTGACCTGGCCGTAGCCGCTGACGGCGCCCGCGACCACCGGACCTGGATCGGCTGCCGCCATCTGGACCGTCGGGGTCGTCGTCGTGGTCGACGTGGTGCTCACGACCGCGCGGACCGAGGCGGCAGGCCACGTCGTCTCGATCGGTGAGACGGTGAGGAGCGCTGCCGGGGCCGGTCGTGCCGCTCGGGCCGATCGCCGTGCTTCCCGGGCCGGTCGTCGTGCGCTCGTGGCGGTGATCGCTGGCCCGAGTGACCGGTGGGCGGGGACCGGTCGTGCGCGCCGCGGGATGACCGGTCTCACCACGGTGGTCCGGAGCACCCTGGTCACCGGGGCGGACGCCCGTGCGGCCGCCTGGGCAGACGCCTGTGCGGCCGGACCGTTCTGGATCAAGAGGAGCGGCACGACGAGCACGGCTCCGCTGAGGAGCAGCGCGGCACCCGGCCGGCCACTCCGTTGGACATCGGACTTCAGAACTCCACGCTCCTTGTGGGACTACCCGGCTCCTCACAAGGCAGGCCTCCGCAGACCCACGCCCGTGACGGCCCCGCCCCGGCGGGGCGACAAGGGACGGCTCCGACAACCGCCCCGAGGGCACGGCGCCGTGCGGCGGCACCGATATGCAACGACCGCTCCCCGAGCGGCCGCTTGCGAGGCTAGGCGTCCCGTCGCCCGCCGATCAACTCGGTCGGTGGCCGGCGCCTCCCGCGGCCGAGGCAGCGAGCGGTCACAGGGTGAACGCGGCCCGGGCGTTCGCGGTCGAGACCGCTGCCAGCTCCTGGGTGGTGATGCCTTTGACCTGGGCGACCGCGGCGCCAACCAGGGGAACCCTCGATGGCTCGTTGAGGGTTCCACGGTGCGGAACCGGCGCGAGGAACGGGGCATCGGTCTCCACGAGCAGCCGGTCCATCGGGCAGAGGGCGGCAGCCTCGCGGACCGGGGTCGCGTTCTTGAAGGTGACCACCCCGCTGAAGGAGAGCGACGCCCCGAGGTCGAGGCAGCGCCGCGCCTCGTCGGGTCCCCCGGTGAAGCAGTGGATGATGGTGCGCCCGGGGACGCCGACGCCGGTCAGGATCTGGACCGTGTCGTCCCAGGCCTCGCGTGTGTGGACGACGAGGGCCAGGTCGTGGCGGTGGGCGAGCTCGATCTGGCGGGCGAATGCGTCGCGCTGCACCGGCCGGGGCGAGTGGTCGTAGTGGTAGTCGAGGCCGCACTCGCCGATCCCCACCACCACCCGGGAGGCCGGCCCAACATCCCCACCGAGCTCTGCCTCGAGCAGGCCGTCGAGGGAGTCGACCCCGTCCACCGCGTCGTGCGGGTGGAGCCCGACGGTGGCCCAGAGCTCGACCCCTTCGGCGACGGCCGCCCCCTCTGGGCGTCGCGACGAGCGGACCAGTGCAACCGCCTCGGTGGAGGAGGCGGCGCTGGTGCCCACACAGACGAGGCGGGTGACCCCGGCCTCGGCGGCCCGGGCGATGACCCCGGTGAGGCGGTCGGCATGGGGGCCCACCGCACCGGCCTCCGCGGGGTCGGCGAACTCGTCCTGGAGGTGGCAGTGGGAGTCGAACCACTCGACGACGGCGTCCGACATGCCGCCGGGTCAGTCCTTGCGCCGCGGGAAGAGCGGCGGACCTTTCTCGACGCGCAGCCCGCCCGGGTACCCGCCCCAGGAGCCGGCCGCAGGCAGTCGCTGGTCGCCTGGTGACCCCGGCAGCCCGATGCGCCGCCAGACCTCGTGAGCCGACGAAGGCATCGCCGGCACGATGAGCAGCGCGACGATCCGCAGCACCTCGAGCGCGCTGCCGAGCACCGCCTCGACCGCCGGCCCGGGCTCGGCCTTCCACGGTTCGGCCGTCTCCAGCTCGGCGTTGGTCTCGCGGATGAGCCGCCACGTCGCCTCGAGGGCCAGGTGGGGCAAGCCCGCCTCCCATGCCTCGGCGGCCTCCGCGAGCACTGTGGCCGCCACCCCGGCCAGACGGCTCTCGGAGTCGGGGGCGGGCCCCAGGCCCCCGCACTTTGACCCGACCACCGTTGCCACCCGCGAGAGCAGGTTGCCGAGGTTGTTGGCCAGGTCCGCGTTGTAGCGGGCCGAGATCCCCTCGGCCGAGAACTCGCCGTCGCTGCCGAGGGGAATGTCACGGAGAAGGTGGTAGCGGACCGGATCGACGCCGTACTCGGCAGTGAGGTCGCCGGGCAGGATCTGGTTGACGCTCGAGTTGGACATCTTCTCGCCACCCAGCAGCAGCCAGCCGTGCACCTGGACGTGGGCGGGAGGGTCGATCCCGGCGGCCATGCACATGGCCGGCCACCAGACGCAGTGGAAGCGGACGATCTCCTTGCCGATGAGGTGGTGGACGTTGGGCCACCAGTCCTGGAAGCGCTGCTCGTCGCGGCCGTAGCCGATGGCGGTGATGTAGTTGACCAGCGCGTCGTACCAGACGTAGAAGACGTGGCGCTCGTCCCAGGGGACCCGCACCCCCCAGTCGATCGAGGTCCGGGTGATCGAGATGTCCCGGAGCCCACCCTTGATGAAGGTGAGCGCCTCGTTGCGCCTCGAGTCGGGCACCACCGCACCGGGGTGGGCGTCGTACCACTCGACGAGCGGCTGTTCGAAGGCGCTGAGCCGGAAGAAGTAGTTCTCCTCCTCGAGGTGCTCGACCGGAGAGCGGTGGATCGGACAGAGCTCGCCGTCGATGAGTTCGTCCACTGCGTAGTACTGCTCGCAGGCCACGCAGTAGAGGCCGCGGTAGGTGTCCTTGTAGATGTAGCCGTTCTCGTAGATCTTGCCGAGGAAGTGCTGGACCGACTCGCGGTGGCGGGGTTCGGTGGTGCGGATGAAGTCGTCGTTGGCGATGTCCAGATCAGCCCAGGCGGCGGCGAAGCGGGGGGCGAGCTGGTCGGTCCATTCGAGCGGCGTGACCCCCTGTGCCTCGGCGGCCCGGGCCACCTTCTGGCCGTGCTCGTCGGTGCCGGTGAGGAAGAAGACCTCGTCGCCGACCAACCGGTGCCATCGGGCCAGGGCATCGGCGTTGACCGTCGTGTAGGCGTGCCCGACGTGGGGCGCGTCTTTCACGTAGTAGATCGGGGTGGTGATGTAGTAGCGGGCCACGGTCCCGCCAGCGTACCGATCCCGCCGCCGGCTCCCCGCCATTGGATCGACCCGGTGTGCCGGCGCTACCGGGTGGCCACCTGACAACAGCCGCCGCGGCTGCTACGCCCGGCACGCAGGCGCGGTGACGTCATTCCTGATCCGGTGTGCGCTCGGTCGCTCCGTTCGCATCTCGGAGCGCGAGGGCCAGCTCGTAGACCCGTCGGCGGCCCACCCCGAAGGCGGCGGCCACCTCGTCGACGACCCCGCGGGTGCGCGCGCCGGAGCCGAGGCGTTCCGCGAGGGCCGCCTCCAACACCGCGTCGGCCACCTCGTCGGGTGTGGTGTCCTCGTCGCCGCCCAGCACCAGGACGACCTCTCCTCGGATCTCCCCTGCCCCGGCCCAGGAGGCCGCATCGGCGAGTTTCCCCCGCCAGACTTCCTCGTGCAGCTTGGTCAGCTCGCGGGCCACGACCACCGGCCGTTCCGGACCGCAGACCTCGGCGAGGTCGGCCAGGGTCGCTGCGACCCTGCCGGGTGCTTCGAAGACCACCGAGGTCCGCGGCTCGACGGCGAGCGCGGCCAGCCGGGCTGCACGTTCCTTCCCCGAGCGGGGCAGGAACCCCTCGAAACAGAAGCGGTCGGTCGGGAGCCCGCTGGCCACGAGTGCGGTGAGCACGGCCGAGGGGCCCGGGACGACGGTGACCGGCAGACCGCCGCCGGCGACGGCGGCCACCACCCTCGCGCCCGGGTCGGAGACGGCCGGCATGCCGGCGTCACTGACCAGCGCCACCGTCTTCCCCTCGGTGACCGCCCGGACCACTTCGTCGACCCGGTCGTCCTCGTTGTGGGCGTGCAGGGAGCGCAGCGCCGCGCCGGTGATCCCGGCGTGGGTCAGCAGTGCGCGTGACCGGCGAGTGTCCTCGCAGAAGATCAGGTCGGCCTCCCGCAGCGTGGCCACCGCACGCGGGGTGAGGTCCCCGAGGTTGCCGATCGGGGTGCCCACCACCACCAGCGACCCGGACCCGGCGGCACCTGGCGTCCCGCCCGTGATCACTCGCGCAGCTCGAGCTGATCGCCGACCCGCAGGCCCCACCGCTCGAAGCCCCCGGCCTCGGCCTCGATGACGTAGCGGCACCTCCGTCGCGGCATCGCGACCCGCCAGGGCGGCATGCGGGTCACCCCGAGGACCAGCAGGTCTCGGTTGCAGAAGGCCACATCGATGGCGAACCGCATGCCGATCGTGTGCACCGAGCGGGTACGGGGCAGCACCAGCGCCCCGTCGAACCCGGTGCGCCCGAGCAGGCCGCGGGTCCGTTCCGCCAGCCTGTCGGCGACCTCGGCCGACGCGAGCACGTCACCGTCACACAGCAGCCAGCTCACGACCGGGTGCCGGGGGCCTGGCCGGAGGACCCACCGGCTGGCTGCATCCCCCCCGGTGCGACTAGCATCTCCGAACTGTGTCGAAGCGAACCAACAAGCGCAAGCTGCGGGCCAAGAAGAAGGCCAACCACGGCAAGAAGCCGAACTGCGGGCGCGGCTGACCGGTCCGGTCCGGGGCCGCGCAGGGACACCTGCGCGTCTTGAACGCCAGGGGTGGCGTCACCGGCGGAAGAAGCGCTCATCTTGACGGGTTCCACCCGCACCCGAGGCGGTCGAGCACGGCCACCAGGGCCGTGGGCCGGTCGGTGATGATGCCGTCGACCCCGAGCCCACAGAGGCGCTCCATCTCGGCCTCCTCCTCGATGGTCCACACGTGGACGGCGAGGCCGGTTGCGTGCGCGACCTCCACGAACCGCTCGTCCACGAGGGTGAGCTCCCCGTAGGCCGGAGGGACCTGCAGCGCCAGGTGTGACGTCGGCGGCGGCGGTTCGCCGGCGCGGACGGCCTGGTAGAACGCGGCGACCGCCAGGGTGCCGGCCGAGGTCGCGAACTCCGGGGCGACCGCCGAGAAGGCATCGGTGGCGGTGTCCAGGAACGAGGCCACGATGACCCGGTCCGCGCAGCCGAAGCGGCGGAGCAGCGAGGCCAGGGTCTCCTCGTAGGGCGGGACCACCGGTGCGGTCTGCTTGATGTCGAGGTTGAGCACCACGTCCGGAAACTCCTCCAGCACCTCCTCGAGCAGCGCGATGCCGAAGCGGTGGTCCGCGGGAGCGAGGCCCCGGAACGGATAGGCCGCGGGCTCGAGCCCGGGCGTGACGTCGGCACCGGGCACCCACCAGTAGGCGTTGTCCATCCGGCTGAGCTCCGCCCAGGTGTGTTCGACGATGGTGCCGACCGCGTCGGTCGTGCGGTCGACGGTCGCGTCGTGGCAGACAACCAACCGGCGGTCCAGGGTGGCGTGCACGTCGAGCTCGATGCCGGTCGCCCCGGCGTCGATCGCGGAGCCGATGGCATGGAGTGTCGACGACGGGCCCTCCCACGCCCCGCCCTGGTGTGCATAGGCGATGACCCTGCGCTGCGACCAGGGCGAGTGGGCCTGCGGCGACGCCGTCGACCCGGACGAGGTGGACACGGAAGAACGGTAGCCTCTGCCCCGCCATGCTGGACCACGTCTTCACACAGCTCGTCGCGTCGCACCGGCACGCCTTCGAGACGGCACTGCTGCAGCGTCAGGCCGTCGAGGAGCGCTTCCAGGTGGACGTCTTCCTCGGCGATGTGAGCTTCGAGACGTCCTACAGCCTTCCAGGGGAGGAGCGCCCGGCCCGGATCCGGGTCGACACCAGCCTGGACTGGCCGACCTGGAGCCAGACCGCCTACCGGAGCTGGGCCATCGGCGAGGAGCCCGACGAGCTGCCCGAGGTGCTGGTGGAGATCGCGTTCCGGGTCCAGGGTCTCGACGGGGTGCCCGGGGCCGGCCCGCTGCTCGAGACCCTGCCCGCGCACCTCGAGGTACTGGGGGGCGACCCGCTGGTGCGGGGCACGGCCACGATCGAACAGGTCCTTGCCGACGCCGCCGACGGGTCCGGGCTGCCCGAGTGCGCGATCGAGGTCTCCTACGAGGGGTCGTGCCAGCTGGACGAGACGATTCTGGAGAACCCGGGCACGCTGGACGACGCCCTGGTCCCCTTCGGTCGTGCCGTGGCCTCGCTGCTGGTCCGGATCGGTGACCTCCCCTTCAGCTACCTCCCGCCGACCGCAGCGACCAGCTGACCCGCCCGGTGGGGACGGCCCGCCGGGTTCAGGAGACCAGGTCGGCCGCCACACCGAGCGCCCGGAGATCGGCCAGCGGCCGGGCACCGACATGGGAGATGATCTCGGCGGCACAGAGCCCCCCGAGACGCGCCGACCCCTCTGGTGAGAGCCCGTGGGTGATGCCGTAGAGGAAGCCGGCCGCGAACAGGTCGCCGGCACCGGTGGTGTCGACCACCCGGTCGACCGGGGCGGCGGGTACCTCGACCGGACCAGTCGGGGTGACCACCACCGAACCCGCGGCCCCGCGGGTGAGGACCGCCAACACGCCGGTCTCGGAGACCGCCTCGACGGCCGCCTCGAAACTCCGCGCGCCGAACAGCGTCATGACCTCCTCCTCGTTGGCGAAGAGCATCTCGAGGTCGCCGGTGAGCAGCTCGAGGAATTCGAGCGCGGTGGTGCTCCACGCAGAATGGGTCCGACACCGAGAGGGCGACTGAGGCGTCGGACGCATGGGCGAGCCCGATGGCCTCTCGCATCGCCGCCTTGGCGCTCGGCTGCTCCCAGAGATAGCCCTCCAGGTAGACCACCTCGGTGGAGCCGAGATGGCCGTCGTGCAGGTCGACCGCACCGAAGTCGGAGGCGACGCCGAGGTGTGTGGCCATCGTGCGCTCGGCGTCCTCGGTGACCAGGATCAGGCAGTGTCCGGTGACCACCTCACCCGGCACGGCCGGCGTCGGTGTCGGGTCGAATGCCACCCCGACCGCGCGGATGTCGTGGATGAACGCCCGACCGAGCTCGTCGTCCGCCACCCGGCCGAGGAACGCGGCGCTGCCACCCAAGGAGGCGATCCCCGCAGCGGTGTTGGCCGCCGACCCGCCCGACGCCTCGGTGGTCTGGCCCATCCGCTCGTAGATGACGGCAGACCGCTCGCGGTCGACCAGGACCATGGTCCCCTTGATCAGATCGAGCTCGGCGAGGTCCTCGTCCCGCGCCTGGGCCAGCACGTCGACCAGGGCGTTGCCCACGGCCACCACGTCGAGTCGGGGCCCGGCTGGTCCCGCGTCGTCTCGCGGGCCGGGCGGGTTGCTGCGGAAGTCGGAGGGCACCACCCGACGGTAGCCTGCCCCCCATGCGCACCTCGACAACCGACAACGACGGCCCCGCCGACGACGCCGCCTACCGACTCCCGGCCGGGATCCGGCCTCGCGCCTACCGCCTGGTGCTCGCTCCGGACCTCGCTGCGGCCACCTTTGCCGGCGACGTCGAGATCGACCTCATCATCGAGGAACCGGTCACCTCGATCGTCCTCAACGCGGCGGAGCTCGAGATCACCTTCGCCGAGCTCAATGCCGGGGACCCCGACGCCGGATACGCCCTGACCCCGTCCGACATCACCCTCGACGCAGACGAGGAGCGAGCCACCTTCGCTTTCCCCGAGCCCCTTGCCGCGGGTCAGGCGACCCTCCATGTCTCCTTCACCGGCATCCTCAACGACAAGCTGCGTGGCTTCTACCGATCCACCTTCACGGACGAGTCCGGCGTGGGCCAGGTCATCGCCACCTCACAGATGGAGTCGACCGACGCCCGTCGGGCCTTCCCCTGCTTCGACGAGCCCGCCCTCAAGGCGACCTTCGAGATCACCCTGGTGGTGGACGAGGGCCTCGCCGCTTACTCCAATGGCGCCGTCGCCGAGGAGACCAGCGACCCGGGCGGCAAGCGCCGGGTGCGCTTCGCCACCACCATGGTCATGTCCACCTACCTGGTCGCCTTCGTGGTCGGGCCGTTGGAGGCGACCGCGCCGGTCGACGTCGACGGGGTCCCCCTCCGGATCGTCCACCGGCCTGGCAAAGCGGACCTCACCGGGTTCGCCGTCGAGGTCGGGAGCCACGCCCTCCGCTTCTTCACCGACTACTTCGGCATCCCCTACCCGGGCGGCAAGCTCGACCTGGTGGCCATCCCCGACTTCGCCTTCGGAGCGATGGAGAACCTCGGGTGTGTGACCTTCCGGGAGTCGGTCCTGCTGGTCGACCCGGCCAACGCCTCGCGGGTCGAGCTCGAGCATGTGGCCGACGTCGTGTGCCACGAGATCGCCCACATGTGGTTCGGCGACCTGGTCACGATGAAGTGGTGGAACGGGATCTGGCTCAACGAGGCCTTCGCCACGTTCATGGAGATCCTGGCGGTCGACGCGTTCCGGCCCGAGTGGCAGCGATGGGTCAGCTTTGGCGTCGAGCGGGAGTCGGCGATGGCAGTGGACGGACTCCACACGACCCGCCCGGTCGAGTTCCCGGTCGGGCGTCCCGAGGAGGCCCAAGGCATGTTCGACGTCCTCACCTACCAGAAGGGCGGCAGCGTCCTGCGCATGCTCGAGCAGTTTCTCGGCCCGGACGTCTTCCGCGAGGGCATCCACGACTACCTGACCACCCACGCCTACGGCAACAGCGAGACGGCCGGGCTCTGGGACGCCCTCGAGCGCTCGAGCGGCCGGGCCGTCCGTGCCCTCATGGACACCTGGATCGACCAGGGGGGCTACCCGCTGCTCACCGTGGGGGACGACGGGAGCCTGAGCCAGCAGCCGTTCTCCTACTCGGGCCGAGCCGGGGGGGCCATCGGTACCGATTGGCAGGTGCCGGTGCTCCTCCGACCGCTGGATGCGCCCGATGCCGAGCCGGACACGCTCCTCCTCGACGGCACCGGGGTCGTGGGATCCGCCCCCCGGTCGGACCTCCTGGTCAATGCCGGCGGATCCGGCTTCTACCGGGTCTCCTACCCCACGTCGCAGGTCGAGCGCCTGGCGTCGCGCCTCCCCGACCTGGCTCCCCTCGAGCGCTACAACCTGGTCTCGGACTCCTGGGCCGCGGCGCTCGCAGGCCGGACACCGCTGGCCGACCTGGTCCGGCTGGCTCGGGCCCTCGCCGGCTCCGGGGAGCGCGACCCGAGCGTGTGGTCGGTCGTGCTCGGCGCGCTCGGCCTCTTCGACCGGGTGGTACCCGAGGACGCGCGCCCGATCCTCGCCCTCGCCGTGCGGACCCTGCTCGGCCCCACAGCCACCGAGCTCGGGTGGGACCCTCGATCCGTCGACGACGAGCGCACGCCGTCACTGCGCGCGTCGGTCCTCCGGACACTCGGGACCATCGGCGACGACCCGGCCACCCGGGCCGAGGCGCGCCGGCGGTTCACCGAGGCCGGCACCGTCCCGCTCCAGGCAGACACCGCATCGGCCGTCCTCGACATCGTGGCGACGCAGGGAGGTGAGATCGAGTTCGAGGCGATGCTCGCCCGGTTCCGATCCCCGGCCACCCCTCAGGAGGAGAACCGTTACCTCTACGCCCTCGCCTCCTTCGACGACGACGCCCTCGCGGTCCGGGCCTTCGACCTCGCCCTCTCCGAGGTGCGCACCCAGAACGCGCCGTTCCTCGTCCAGGCACTGCTGGTCAACCGGGTGACCGGACCGTCGACGTGGCACCGGGTCGTCGCCGCATGGGACACGCTCGAGGACAGGTTCCCGTCCAACATCTTCCCGCGCATGTTGGACGGGGTCCGCGCCCTGTGCACCCCACCCGAGCTCGCCACAGAGGTCACCCGGTTCATCGAGACGCATCCCGTGGCCGGAAGCGGCCGGAGCATCGACCAGACCCTCGAGCGCCTCTCGGTCAACGTGACCTTTGCGACGCGAGAGGGTGGCGGCCTGGCGGGTGTGCTCACCGGGGTCCTCGACCTGCCGACCGGCTGAGTCGGAATCCCCGGTACGTCCAGAGGCGGGGTGGTCGTTCCCATCGCTGTCCGCTCCCTAGCCTGAGGTGGTGCAACCCGAGGTGGTCCAGCCAGGCATCGTCCTCGCCACGTTCGGACTGGTCGCCATCGCCGAGCTCCCCGACAAGACGATGATCGCGACGCTGATCCTCGGGAGCCGGCACCGGCCCCTGCTGGTCTGGGCAGGGGCCACTCTCGCCTTCTGCCTGCACGCCGCCATCGCCGTCGCGGCCGGCCAGATCCTCCACCTGCTCCCGCACCGGTGGACCGAGATCGTCACCACCGTGCTCTTCGCCGGGGGTGCGGTGTACCTCCTGCTGGTCGACGAGAAGGTAGAGGAGGACGAGGCGGAGAAGGAAACCGCCAGCGTCCCGGGTGCCCTGCGCCCGATGGCCACCGCGTTCGCGGTCATCTTCGTCGGCGAGTTCGGTGACCTGACCCAGATCCTCACGGCCAACCTGGCGGCCAAGTACCACGTGCCACTCTCGGTCTTCATCGGCGCCTTCGCCGCGCTGGCCTCGGTGGCCGCCGTGGCCGCGGTCGGAGGCCGGGCCCTCCTTCGCATCCTGCCGCTCGCGGTCATCCGCAGGACGGGGGGTGTGCTCCTGGGCGCGCTCGCTGTCTACGGCCTGGTGACCCTGGTCAGGGGGTAGCGGGCCGGCGTTGCCGCGGGCCCGGGCACTCGAGCCCCCGGACCGGACAGCCGCTCCGGTCGCGCCGGGTAGCCTTCGTTCCCGATGACCTCCGGTTCGACGGCGCTCGCCAACCATGCGCCCGTGGCAGCCGAGGCACTCGACGCCGTGGAGGCGGCGGTCTGGTCGGACGCCGCCGCGATCGACCTGCTCGATCTCGTCGCACTGGCGGCCCTGGCGGTCGGGTCCCTCCACCGGCTGGAGCCACTTGCCCCGCCGGCCGGAAGCGAACAGCTGTGGTCCGGACCTCCAGGAGTCGACTGGCGGCGGCTCGACCGACTGACCGGGGACGAGCGGACCGTGCTCGCCTTCGCGGAGCAGTGCAGCCTCGACGTCTCGGCGATCTCCCCCGATGACCGGTCGGCATTCCTGGCGGCGGCCGGTGACGCGGCAGCGACCCTGGCCGCCGCGCTCTGGGTGGTCGACTTCCTTCCCCGGACGCGGGCTGCGCTCGACGCGCTCTTCGGACCGGGACCATGGCCCGCGCCAGACCCGGGTGGCGCCACCACGGACGTCTGGCGGGCGCTCGACGGGTTCACCCGTGTGGTCCCGCAGCTCGACGCGCTGGACCCGGTCACCTCCGAACTGGTCCGCCTCCGTGGAGCCCGCCAGCACAACTGCCGTCTGTGCCGCTCCCTCCGCAGCCGGCCCGCCCTCCGCGCCGGCGCGGACGATCGAGTCTTCGCCGCGGTCGACGACTATCGGGGGAGCCAGCTCGCTCCGATCCAGCAGTCCGCCCTGGCCTTTACCGATGCGCTGCTCTGGAGCCCCGGGCGCCTCGACGCCGAGACGGTCGCCGAGCTCCGCGCCCTCACCGGACCCGACGCACAGGTCGAGTTGGTCCTCGACATCACCCGCAACGCGCTCAACAAGGTCGCCGTCGCGCTCGGCGCGGACGCTCCCCATGTGGGGGACGGGGTCGAGATCTACGACGTCGGGCCGGACGGCGAGTTGCTCTACGGGCTGACAGCGGACTGAACGGCCCGGCCGAGCTCATGGAACAACCCTCCACCCTCGACGCGGTCGCTGTCCCCCCTGCCGTCCGAGCGCGGCGTGCAGAGTTGTTCTCCCGTGCACGGGAAGCGACCGGGTTCATGCCAGACGAGGAAGGGGAGGCGCTCTTCGCCGCCGCCCGCCGGGCCGGGGCGGCCTGTCCGGGTGCCACGTTCGTGGAGATCGGGGCCTGGTGCGGAAAGTCGACGACCTACCTCGGTGCCGCGGCCGAGGAGACTGCCGCCGTCCTGTTCAGCCTCGACCACCACCACGGTTCCGAGGAGAACCAGCCGGGGTGGGAGCACCACGATCCGTCCCTGGTCGATCCGCACAGCGCCCGCATCGACACCCTCCCCCACTGGCGGCGGTCGATGGTCGCTGCCCGCCTCGAGTCATCGGTGGTCGGGATCGTCGGGGACTCCCCGACGGTGAGCTCGCGCTGGACGATCCCGCTCGCGTTCTGCTTCATCGACGGCGGTCACGGCGAGGAACCCGCGTGGGCCGACTACCGGGGATGGGCCCCGCAGGTGGTCGAAGGGGGCTGGCTCGCGATCCACGACGTCTTCCCCGACCCCGCCGACGGGGGTCGCCCCCCGTACGACATCTGGCGGGCCGCCCTCGACTCCGGCGAGTTCGTCGAGGACGGCGAGTCCGGGTCCCTCAGGGTCCTGCGCCGGCACGGCGGCGACCGGACCCGGCGGACGCCGACCGATACCGACCGGACATAGCCGGGGCGCGAACCCTCGGGCGAGCGGACTGCGGTGCGCGGAGACTCAGGCGGGGCCGGGGGTGCCCGGGGTGCCGAGCGCGGGTTCGACGGGAGCCTCTGGAGCCGGCTCGGTGAGGTCGAGATGGCTCGGCAGCCCCTCGCCCCGGAAGAGGCCCGACGCCGGGGTGGCCCGGCTCAGGGCGTCGGCGGCCAGCACCAGGGCCCCGGCCGTGTAGGTCGAGCGCTCGAGCGGCGGGTAGGTGGCCTCTTCGGGATAGACCATCCCGGTCCAGTAGGAGCCGTCCGCGTTGCGGAGGGACTGTGCCCAGGTGAACAGCTGGAGCGCGTCCTCGTCCCTCCCCGTGGCGTCGAGGGCGAGCACGCATTCGGCGGTCTCCGCCGCGGTGACCCAGTCCCCGGTCGACACGCAACGCACACCCCGGCCCTCCAGGACGAAGGTCTCCCACGACCGGTCGATGCGCTCGTCGGCCGCGGGGCCGCTCATGGCGCCGGAGAGGATCGGGTAGTACCAGTCCATGGCGAACTCGACCTTGGGGAGGAAGGCACACGGCTCGTGTGCCACCGCGTGGGCGAGGCGCCCGGCGGCCAGCTCCCAGTCCGGGCGTTCGCTCCCGAGACGCTCGGCACAAGCGATCGCGCACCGGAGGCTGTGATAGATCGAGGACGACCCGGTCAGCAGGGCGAACTCCTCGAGCATCCCCGACGGGTCCAGCGACCACCGGATCGAACCGTCGAGCCGCTGCCAGCGCAGCACGAAGTCCACGCCGGCTTCGAGCGAGGGCCAGAGGTGCTCGAGTCCTTCGAGATCGCCGGTGGAGATGTAGCGATGCCAGGCCCCTGTGGCCAGGTAGGCACACACGTTGGTGTCGAGGCGGGCGTCCTCGATGCCGGTCGTGAGGTAGTAATTGAACCAGCTCCCGTCAGGCAGCTGGGCGTCGACGAGCCACTGGTAGGCCCGGTCGGCCTCGTCGTCCAGTCCGACCGTGGTGAGAGCCATGGCCGCCTCGACGTGGTTCCAGGGATCGCAGTGCCCGCCGGGGAACCACGGGATCATCCCGTCGGGGCGCTGGATGCGAACGATCGACTGGGCCGTGGCCAACACCTGCGGGGCGGTCATGATGCCGGGGACCTCGGGAAGCGATCTCATGCGAGGGCCCTCTCTCGTCGGACGGCCGCGGCCGGCGTGGTGTGCTGCTCGGTGGGGGCCGGAGCGCCGTGGGGCTTGACCAGGTAGACCACCAGGCTCTTTCCGACCAGCGGGTTGAGGAGCCGCTCGGTGCACCGGGTCACCATCGGGGCCTTCTCGATGTCCCAGACAAGTAACCGGTGATAGGCGGACACCGCCGGATGGGTGTCGTTGGTGGTCCCCACCAGGCACTTGAGCCACCAGTAGGGGGCGTGCAGGCCGTGGGCATGGTGGTGCCCGACCGCCCGCAACCCGGTCCCTTCGAGGCGGCTGACGAGCTCCCCTCGCCGGTAGATCCGGACATGGCCCCCCGGCACACTGTGGTACTCGTCCGACAGCGCCCAGTTCACGAACTCGGGTCCCGCCCGTGGGACGGTGACCGCCATCGTGCCGCCGGGGCGCAGCACGCGTGCGAGCTCGGCCATCGCCGCCTCGTCCGCCGGGATGTGCTCGAGGACCTCGGACGCGATGATCCGATCGAAGCTGCTGTCACCGAACGGCAGGGCCAGCGCGTCACCCTGGACCGCGCCCACCCGGGCCCGGGCCGGGTCGATCTCGCCGCCGACGAACATCGCGCCGAAGGTGTCGAGCACGTTGCGCACCTCGTCGGCCCCGAAGTCGAACGCCACAACCTCGGCTCCGAGCCGGGCCGCCTGGTACGCGTGCCGTCCGAAGCCGCAGCCGATGTCGAGGAGGCGGTCGTCCGCCCGTACCCCCAACCGTCCGTAGTCGACGGTCAGCAAGGGACGGCTTCGGCGTCGGCCAGTAGCGAACGATATTGCTCGGCAGTGCCCGCCGCCGTGACCTGCCACGTGAAGCGCCCGAGCACCCGCTCACGACCGGCAGCACCCAGGCGGGCGCGCAGCGTGTCGTCGTCGAGCAGGCTGGCGATGGCCACTGCCAGCGCGCCGGGATCGTCGGGCGGGACCAGCAGACCGGTCACGCCATCGACACCGACCACCTCGGGCAGCGCCCCGCCTGTCGTGGCCACCAGGGCCACCCCGCAGGCCATGGCCTCGATGGCGGGCAGCGAGAACCCCTCGTAGAGAGAGGGCACGACGGCGACCTGGGCGAGTCCGTAGTTGCGGGCGAGCTCGTCGTCGCTGATCCCGCTCACGCACCGCACGATGGGCGCGAGGTCGAGCCGCTCGATCGCCTTGGCCACCCGGCCGTCGGCCCGCGGGTTGCCGATCACGACGAGCTCGACCTCGCGCTCGGTGCGGAGCTTGGCCACGGCCTCGAGCAGCGGGACGAGGCCCTTCATCGGGACGTCGGAGGAGGAGGTGACCATGATCCGCCCCGGCACCGGCTCGACGTCGTCCCGCGGTCGGAAGACGGTGTGGTCCACGCCGACCGGGACCACCGTCATCCGGTGGTTGTCCACCCCCATCTGGGCGGTGATGTCGGTCTTCGAGGACTCCGACACGGTCACGATCCGTTGCAGCGACCGGGCCACCTTCACCTGCATGCGGAGGAAGCCGAACCAGCGGCGCTCGGTGATCTGCTGCCACGGGTTGGTCGCATGGCTGAGGGCCAGCTGCCGGTCGACGGTGATCGGGTGATGGAGCGTCTCGAGCACCGGCCAGCCGTCGTCCATCATTCCCTGGATGCCGTGCCCAAGGCACTGGTTGTCGTGCACCAGGTCGAATTCGTGACGGCGGGTCGCCAGTATTCGCCGGGTGCGCAGGCTGAACGTCCACGGCTCCGGGAATCCGGCCGTGCACATGACCGCGAACTCGAGGGCAGCGATCGACCTCGGGTACGAGTCGATGAACTCCTTCGGCCGCGGAATCCGAAAGGGATCAGGATCGCGGTAGAGATCGAGGCTCGGAACCGGGGTGAACCCGACCCCGTCGTCGACCTCGGGCCACGGCTGTCCGGCGAAGATCTCGACCGAATGGCCGAGGGCGACGAGCTCACGGGTCAGATGGCGGCTGTAGACGCCCTGACCCCCGCAGCGCGGGTTGCCCCGGTAGACGAGGAAGGCGATCCGCAGGCCGCCCGGTTCGGGCGGGCGCGGGGGGATCCGCTCGGGGACCGGCGGTCGGGAGGTCGGACCTCGAACCTTGTGCCGTGTGAGCCCGAATCTAGGCACGGAAATCCGGGGTGGGCAGGCACATAGAAGGCAGATACTCCCGCAAGCTGGTCCTTCGGCGCAAACGACCGTTGACCGGGGGCTCCCGGCCGGGGCGCTCCCGGCGCCTGGTCAGGCTCAGTGGTGGACCCCGAGTTCGATGGCCTTGACCAGGAGCAGCAGGACTGCGACGACCAGGTAGATACGGAGCAGGTACATCCCGACCAGGCGGCCCCGGGACCAGGCCGGACGCTCGAGCAGGTTGAGGGCAGGCATCCGCCAGGTCGCGCGTCGCTCGATGGGCATCGGGGGCGCCGGGGAGCGGCGCGAACGGGTCAGGAGGACCACCGCCCCGACCCCGAGGTAGCCCGCCACCAGCCCCGCGCCGAGCACCTCGGCCAGCACGGTCACGTCGATCCCGGAGAAGAGCGTCGTCAGCATGAGGATCAGGGACAGGACGAGGAGGACGGCCACGATGAAGCTCGCCACCAGGTTGAGCCAGGGCCGGTTGACCCACGGCCCGAGCACCTCCTTGTCGTTGCAGAGGAGCAGTAGGAACACCGTGGCGCTGGGCAGGAGCACACCGGCGAGCGCCTGGACCCCGGTGGTGATGAGTCCGAGCGGTGCACCCGGGAGGAGCACGATGATCGCGGCACCGGCGACCATCGCGGCAAAGGCACCGTAGAAGAACTTGGCCTCGCGCCAGTTCCGGTGCAACGAGTGCCGGGCCCCGAAGACATCCCCGAACGCGTAGCTGGTGGAGAGGGTGACCGAGGCGGCCCCGATGATCGAGGCGTTGAGCAGGACGATGGCGAAGAGGGACCCTGCAGCCGGCCCGATCACGTGCTGGAGGCCGCGCGCGACACCACCGGCGTCGGTGAAGTGACCGGCCAGAGGGGTACCCCCGAACGCAGACGCCACCACCGCCATCAGCAACGCTGCGGCGAAGACGGTGATCAGCGAGCCGACCACAGTGTCGACCCGCTCGTAGTTGATCCACCGCGGCGTGATGCGCTTGTCCACGATGTTCGACTGCTGGAAGAACAGCTGCCAGGGGGCCACGGTCGTGCCCACGATGGCGATGATCAGCAGGACCGAGGTCGAGGTGAAGCCTCCCGTCACCCCGAAGGTGGTGAGCCCGTGGGCGAAGGCCCCGGGTGAGGGATGGCTGAGGAAGGCGAGGGGGATGACCAGGACGTTGGTCGCGATGAAGACGAACATGAAGCGCTCCCACCGCCGGAAGCTGCCGGTGGCGGTCATGGCCACCAGGGTCACCGCGGCAATGGGCACCGAGACGTACTCGCTCACCCCGAAGTAGTCGAGGGCGAGGCTCACGCCGATGAACTCGGTTGCGATGGTGAGGAAGTTGAGGATGAACAGGTCCCCGACCGAGAAGGCACCCCAGAACCTCCCGAACCGCTCGTTGATGAGCCGGGCGTGGCCGACGCCGGTCACCGCACCGAGGCGCACCACCATCTCCTGGTTGACCACGAGGACCGGGACCAACAGCGGCAACGTCCACAGCAGCGAGAGCCCGAAGTTCTGTCCGGCCTGGCTGTACGTGGCGACCCCACCGGCGTCGTTGTCCCCGACCATGACGATGAGCCCGGGACCCATGATGGCGAGCAGGGTGAGCAGCCGTGCCGTCCAGGAGCGCCGGACATCGAGATCGTGCTCGCGGATCGTGCCGAAGGCGCCCCGGATGTCGCCGGTGTGGGCTGCATCGAGGACCGCCGACGCTCCGCGCTCGCCGGGCCGCGCGCCGACCGTCTCGCGGTGCTCGTCGGCCATCTCGGGCTGCTCTTCGGCCATGACTTACCTCTCGGCGACGGGGCGCCTTGACGGGTGGGGCGGGCGGTCGCGTGCGGACCGAGGGGGTGTCCCGGTGACCGGAGTCGTAGCCGGGACCTGGCGTCGGGTCCGAACCGTTGGAGCGGCACCGGTCGCACCGCCGCCGAGGACCCGGACGTGCGGGGACGCTGGCGGGCCGGCGCCTACCCTACGGCCGGCACCCTCGCCGGCGACGGGTCGCGGTCCCCGGGTCGGGTTTTCGCTCTCGACGCACCATCGGTCTCAGTCCTCGACCGCGGTGCGGCCGAAGTCGCGTCGGAACCCGGTGGGAAGGAGGAGCGCCAGCACGTCGTCGACGGTCACCACGCCGAGGATGGTGTCGTGCTCGGCGTCGATCACCGGGACCACGATGAGATTGAAGTCGGACATCTTGCGGACGATCTCGCCGAGGTCCCAATCCACGTGGATGTGGAGCGGGTCCTCCTCGCACAACGAGCCGAAGGACGCGGCCGGGTCGGCCTGGACCAGGCGGACCACGGACGCCGATCCGACCAGTCGCTCGCCGGGCCCGGTCGCGAACACCACGTTGAGCGCCTCGGGCGGTGCGGTGCTGCTGCGGACGCCGTCGAGCACGGCGGCCACCGGGGTCTCGGCCGGGAGCGAGAGGAAGTCGGGGCTCATGAGGCCTCCGGCCGTCTCGGGGTGGTAGCTCAAGAGCGAGCGGACCTTCCGCTGCTGGGGTTCGGGCAGCAGCTGGAGGATGGGCATGCGCCGTTCCTGGTCGACCTCGGCGATGACGTCGGCCGCGTCGTCGGGGGCCATCGACGAGAGCAGTCGGGCGGCGTCCTCGTCCGAACGGCTCCGGACGAACTCGACCTGGTGCTCGCTGTCGAGCTCCTCGAAGACGTCGGCCTCGAGCTCGAGGTCCTGGCCGACCGCTTCGATGATCTCCTCCCCCTCATCGTGCGAGGCGGCCTCGACCAGGTCGGCGATCTGGGCCGGGTGGAGCTTGGCCAGCTTCCGGTAGGGGATCCGCAGTTTGGAGGTGGGCACGTGGGCGACGAACGGCTCGATGCTCGCCCAGTCCACGATCCTCCCGGGCCGGCTGCTCTGGCCGAGACGGCCGGGCAGCAGGCGTCTGAGGAGCGGCCGGCTGGAGGAGTCCACGGCCACGACCTCCCAGGTTCCGTTGACCCTGGCCAGCTCGATCTCGTTGGCCCGGATGATCCGGCCGCCGACGAAGTTGATGGCGTGCCGAGCGAGCAGGTCCCGGGCCAGCAGCAGCTCCCCCTCGCGCCGCTCGAAGCGGCGCAGGTCGACCCGGCGGCCGTCGAAGAGGACCCGTCCGGACTCGAATGCGGCCACCTTGCGGATGGGCACGAACAGGTCACGACCGCCGATGGTGACGACCAGCCCGACCACCGGCGGGTGAGGCGAGTCCCCCATCCGCGCGATGACGTCGCGCACCCGTCCGAGGCGGTCCCCGGACCCGTCCACCAGGGGCCGTCTGACCACGCTCGAGAGGTGGACGACTTCTGGGTCCACCCTGGCCACACTCTCTCGCGTGCTCATCGCCGGCCAGCGTAGACGCCGTCCATTTCGGCGACCGGCACGCAGGCGGGGTCCGCCTGGGTCGGCCGCCACGGCGCTCCGTCCCGTGACGGGCAGCGCCGGGGATAATCTCGGACCCATGGACCTCACCTATCCGGCCGACACCGAGCCGTTCCGGGCCGAGATCCGCACGTGGCTGACCGACAACCTGCCCGACGGATGGGGTACGCCGGGATTCTCGATGACCCCGGAGGAGCGCAAGGCCTTCCTCCGGAAGTGGACCGCCACGCTGTTCGAGGGCGGCTGGATCTGCGCCTCGTGGCCCACCGAGTACGGCGGCAAGGGCCTCAGCCTCATGGAACAGGTGGTGCTCAACGAAGAATTTCGCGTGGGCAGAGGCGCCCCTCCGGGCCGACTTCTTCGGGGACACGTTGGTGGGTCCCACCATCCTCCAGTGGGGAGACGAGCGACAGAAACAGGAGTTCCTCCCCCGGATCCTCAAGGGCACCATCGCCTGGTGCCAGGGCTTCTCGGAGCCGGGAGCCGGCAGCGACCTCGCCTCGCTGTCGACACGCGCGGTCCTCGACGGCGACGAGTGGGTCGTGAACGGGCAGAAGGTCTGGACGACCCAGGCCCAGTACGCCGACTACATCTTCCTGCTCGCCCGGACCAACCCCGACGCTCCGAAGCATGCGGGCATCTCCTACCTGCTGATGCCGATGAAGCAGCCGGGCATCGAGGTGCGGCCCATCTCGCAGATCGACGGGAGCGCCGACTTCAACGAGGTCTTCTTCACCGATGCAAAGTGCCCGAAGGAGAACGTGGTCGGCGGGGTCGACAACGGCTGGAAGGTGGCGATGACCACCCTCGGCTTCGAGCGCGGCTCATCGGCCACCACAGGACACCGGCGCTTCCAACGAGAGCTCGACCAGATCATCCAGGAGGCCAAGAAGAACGGGGCCAGTGCGGATCCCCTCATCCGCCAGCGGCTCGCGACCGCCTGGTCCAAGGTCAAGATCATGGAGATCAACGGCTTCCGCTCGCTCACCGACGCCCTCAACGGCACTCATCACATGGCGGCACTCGGGGCGGCCAACAAGATGTTCTGGTCGGAGTTCCACCAGGACACGCTGAATCTGGCCATGGACATCCTGGGCATGGACGCCCAGATCCTGACCGGCACCCACAACAGCGACGGGGACGGCATCATCGGCCGGATGCACCGCGGTCGTGCCGACTATCCGGTCAGCGACCGGCAGGCGTCCTTCTTCTTCTCGCGCTCGGAGACCATCTGGGGTGGCACCGCCGAGATCCAGCGGAACATCGTGGGCGAGCGGGTACTCGGCCTGCCCAAGGAACCGAAGCCGGCATCGGCCACCTGAGTCACCTCTGGCTGACCGGACTCCGCGCTGGTTCCGACCCCGGATTCCGTACCGCCGGGCTCATGCCACCTTGGACTCGGCCTCGCCGATTGCGATGGCATCCCTCTCGTCCGTGCTCTCGCCGTCATCCGCACCGTCCGCTGGCCCATCGGCTCCACGCAGCCCGGCCTGGTGGCGCCACATGAGCAGGACGGCCGCCACCACCGTGGCCAGTGACCCGGCGAGCAGGGCGACCCGCGGGTCGGTCCGCTGGGCGATGAGCCCGACCAGGGGGGCCCCGATCGGGGTCGTACCGAGGAACGCCATCGCATAGAGGGCCATCACCCGCCCGCGCATCCCCGGCTCCGAATTGAGCTGCAGGGTCGCGTTGGCCGTTGCCACGAAACCGACCGAGGCCGCGCCCATGGCCACGATGAGGAGAGCCGCGACGAGCAGGCTGGGTGCGAGGGCGACCGCGCCGAGCAGGGCGCCGAAGACCAGGGCCAGGACCTGGAGCAACCGGGGCGTCGGCCGGGCCCGGTGGGCGACGAGCAGGCCGCCGATCACCGCGCCGGCCCCCATGCACGAGGTCAACAGCGAGTAGCTGCCCGCGCCGCCGTGGAACGTCTCCTTGGCGAGCAGGGCCAGGGTCACGGTGAAGTTGTAGGCGAAGATGCCGATGAGAGCGACGGCCAGCAGCGTGTTGCGGAGCAGCGGCGTGCGCCAGACGTAGCGGAAGCCCTCCCGGATCTGACCCCGGGCCCCGACCACCCGCTGGGTCGGGCGTAGGTCGCGCACGCGCATCATGGCCAGCCCGATCAGTACCGCAACATAGGAGGCCGCGTTGACGAAGAAGCAGACGCCCAGACCGAACAGGGTGATGATCACGCCCCCGATGGCCGGGCCGATCACACGTGAGCTGTTCATGATCACCGAGTTGAGGCTGACCGCGTTGGGAAGATCGTCGCGCCCGACCATCTCGATGATGAACGTCTGGCGGGCGGGGTTGTCGAAGAGGTTGACCACACCGAGCAGGGTGGCCATGAGGTACACCTGCCAGAGCACGACCTCGTGCGAGACGACCAGGGCGCCGAGGACGAGGGCGAGCAGCGCGCCGGCGGACTGGGTCACGAAGAGCAGCCTGCGCTTGTCGACCCGGTCGGCCACCAGTCCGCCGACCGGACCGAACAGGAGCATGGGCAGGAACTGCAGGCCGACCACGATGCCGAGATCGACCCCGGAGCCGGTCAGGTGGAGGACGAGCCAGGCCTGGGCCACCGACTGCATCCAGGTGCCGGACACCGAGATGAGCTGCGCGATGAAGTAGATCCGGAAGTTCCGGATCCGGAGGGAGCTGAACGTCCGGTGGACGGCCGCGGTGAGCGCTGTCACGACGCCGCCCCGTCGACCAGCCGCTCGAGCAGCGCAGTGAGGTTCGAGAGCTCGTCGCGCTCGACCGGGTCGAGTTGATGGAGCTGCCCGGCAAGGAACGCATCCTTGCGCGACCTGCTCTGCTGGAGGACGGCCCTGCCGGATTCGCTCACCTGCACCCGGGCCACCCTGCGGTCGCTCGGGTCGGCCACCCGTACGACGTACCCGAGCTTCTCGAGGCCCGCGACGACGCGGGTCATCGAAGGGGGCTGCACCGACTCGTGGACCGCGAGTGCCCCCAAGGTCGGCGAGCCCAGACGCTCGATACTGGACAGAGCCGACGACTGCGAAGGGGTGAGTGCCCCGGCCGTCTGCTGGCGGAGTCGCCGGTGCAGCCGGGTCACCGCAAGCCGCAGCCGCGAGGCGAGCTCGGCCTCGTCGGGGGCGAGCGCCACTCCGGCGACGGAGCCTGCCAGCTCGGTCGCTGGGTCTACGCGATCCGTGCGGGCTGGAGGCAGGTCTGCTCGGGAGGGTGATGGCACGCCTTCATTATAGTTAGTTCCGCTAACTAATGCTACGGTCGCAATCCCTGCCAATGCCTTCCTCGGTCTGTCAGTTCTGAGAATGTCGTATACGCCGTATATGGCGTATACGACATTGCACTAACGGCTCTGCTGGGCCGGCGCGCTCAACCCTCACGACCGAGGGCGGCCAGCTGCGGCAGGATCTTCGGGGCCAGGTACGCCCCCCCGTCGAGGGTGGTGTGGATTCCGTCCGGCTGGCGCACCACCTTTCCGCCGATGGTCCAAGTGAACCGACCGTGCGGGTCAAGGTATTCGTGCAACGGCACCACCGCTACCCTGCCCGGGTCGTGAGCGGCCACTGCGCCGATGATCCGGTTGAGCTGGTCCACTCGGGCAGGGTCGTCGGCCGGCCAGGAAGCGCCGTCCGGTTGCTCGCCGTTGTCGAAATAGGGCGCGGTGAAGAGAGCCACCTTCGCCCCACCGGAACCGAGGATGGCCACCGCCCGCTCGAGCTGGGTCGTCTCGTAGGCGTCGAAGCCAGGATCGCCCAGGTGCTGCCAGCGACCCCCGTACATCCGGTCCTGTACCTCCCACCAACCGATGATCAGGCCGACCACCTGGGGGTGCAGTTGGCGTATGTCGTCGGCCCACCAGGACGGCCACAGCGGACAATTGGGAAATGGGTCGCCGACGACGCCGCGGTCGTCGAGCGGCAGGGCGAGGGCGATCCCGCAGCCGACGTGGGAGCGGCCGCCGAGATCGACTCCGTACCGCGAGGCGAAGGGTGCCAGTCCGACGCCCACCGTCAGGGCGAGCGAGTCCCCGACCAGGAGGGTGCGGACCCGGCTGCCTGCGCCGGCGAACGAGGCGACCTGGACCGCCTGCCACTCGGCGCGCACCGCGGCCGGTCCCGACGACGCGTCTGGCGCTGCCGACGCTGCCGACGCGGCGGGTACCACGCTCATCGCGGCGACGACCGCGGCGGCCACGGCCACCGAGGCGGGCGCGAGGGCCCGGGCGGAACGCCAGAAGGTCCCGAGCATGATCGGCCGCTCGATGAGGGTGAAACTCGCCGCGGCGAGCCCGAGGGTGCATGCGGCGCGCACGGCCAGCAGGTCGGCCCCGCTCAATCCGGTCCGTTCGGCGTCCACGAAGACGGCGACCGGGAAGTGCCAGAGGTACACGCCATAGGAGATGGAGCCCAACCACACCAGCGGTGAGAGCGAGAGGACCCGGGCCAAGCCGCCGCGTGGAAGGCACACCACGGCGGTGATGACCGCCGCAGTCGAGAGGGCAACCAGGGCGAACCCGCCACGGTAGGCGGCCGCCGACGTGCCGGTCAGCGTGCAGGAGAGGACGATGAGCACAGCCAGACCGGCGAGGCCTGCGATCGCCACGCCACGGCTGGCCCGAGCCGTCCGGGCCACCGGGTCCATCCCCTCCTGTCCCCTGCGCAGCTGGACGAGGGTGAGCGCGCAGGCCAGGGTCGCGCCGACCAGGATGCACTGCGCGTGGGTGTCGGTCCCGAAGTAGAGGCGGGTCGTGTTGGCGGACGGGTTGTAGAGGAGAGCCATCTCGAGGGCTGAGGCAAGTGCGCCGGCGAGCGAGACGACCAACAGTGCCCGGACCCCACGGACCACGCTGCGGCTCAGGCTCATCACCGCCAGCACGACGAAGGGCCACACCAGGTAGAACTGCTCTTCGACCGCCAGCGACCAGATGTGGGTGAGCGGGGACGGGGGCGCGGTGCTCGTGAAGTAGCTGCCGCTCGTGGCGATCTGCCACCAGTTGGAGAAATAGCCCAACGACGAAAGGACGCTCATCCGGAAGTCGGGGTACTGGCCGGCAGGCTCGGCGAACCGGACCACCAGGCTGACCACCACCAGGACGACGACCAACGCCGGGAGCAGTCTGCGCGCACGGCGCAGCCAGAAGCCGGCGAGCCCGATGCGGCCGCGCCCCCGGAACTCGCCAACCAGGAGCCCGGTGATGAGGAAGCCCGAGAGGACGAAGAAGACGTCCACCCCGAAGAAGCCGCCTTCGAGCCCCCCCACGCCGAAGTGGAAGGCCAGGACCAGAAGGACGGCAACCGCCCGGAGCCCGTCGAGACCGACAGCCCTGTGCCTGCCGGTCGCGGACGGCCGTGCCGCCAGTGGCCCGGCCGCGTCGCGACTCACCCCCAGCTCCACTCCACCGATCTTCACGTTCCTCCCCGACTCCAACGGTAGCCGACCTCTTCTCGCAGGCCACGGGCCGGTCCGGGACCGTCGGTACAGTGCGTGCCGTGGCTCGAGGCACCCTTACCGCGACCGTGCCAGGCGGTGCCGGACCCGGCGCGGCACCCGCACCCGGCACCGGGGCCGCGCCCGATCCCATCCGGCGGCGCGTCCGGTGGGAGTGGTGGCCGACCGCGGTCCTGGTCGGTGCCTTTGCAGTCTCCCGGCTCATCGCCGCCGCTGCGGGGGTGCGCTTCGACGACAGCGTGCTCCAGGGGACCCGGCTCACCGACAAGTGGCAGCTGCTCGACGTCCACCTGCTCCGCACCGATCTGCTCGACAGCGTCTGGCACCTCAACAGCCAGCCTCCGCTGTACAACCTCTACGGCGGCGTGGTCCTCTGGCTGCCGACCGGGCTCCGGCACCCCTTCGAGTCGGCGTGCGGACTGGCACTCGGACTGGTCATCGTCCTGTGCACCTATCACCTGCTCCTCGAGCTCGCAGTCCCGCGGGGAGTGGCGCTCGGCGTAACCCTGGTGGGGGTCGTGGCGTCACCGGCATACCTCTTGTACGAGAACTGGCTCGACTACGCGGAGCCGACCGCCGCGCTCGGGACGTTCGCCGCCCTGTGTCTCGTTCGCTACCTGCGGACCGGTCGGGCCCGGTACGGGCTCGGGTTCTTCGGCGGCTACGCGGGCGTGGTGCTGCTCGACAGCACGTACCAGGTCGAGTGGTTGCTGGTCGGGTTCGTCGTCGTCCTCGTCGTCCGGCGCGCCCGGTGGCGGCAGGTCCTCGCCGTCGCCGCGGTGCCGGTGCTCCTCATCGCCACCTGGTACGTGAAGGACGTGGTGCTCTTCGGGACCACCACGACCAGTAGCTGGCTGGGCATGAACCTGGCCCGCTCGGTCCTGTTCAAGGCGCCGCCGGCCACCATCGCCGGGCTCGAGCGCCAGGGGACCCTCACCCCGCTCGCCTCGGTCCCGGCCTTCGGCCCACCGAGCGCGTACGTCCCGAGGGTCACCCACCCGACCGCCCAGGCCGACCAGGCGCTCGGCGCGCTGTACAAGGTCGACGGGGCGACCAACTTCAACAACCCGATCTACATCACCGTCTCCTCGCAGTACCTCCACGACGACCTCGCCTACATCGCGGCCCACCCGGGCGAGTACGTCACGGATATCGACCGGGCCCTTCAGGTCTGGCTCGTGCCGAGCGATCAGAACTTCGCCAATTCGCTGGACTGGCCGGCGGTGCGTGGGTACGCCTCGCTCTACGACCGGGTGGTCGAATGGCAGCCGGTCACGGACCCGGCAGCCGCGGAGGTCGTCTTCGAGCGCCGGCCGAGCCCCCTCTCGTGGCTCTCGCTGCAAGCCGTCGCCGTCTACGCGCTGGCCCTCCTCGGGACGCCCGTGCTGGCCTGGCGTCGGCGGCGCGACCAGGCGACCGCCGGCACGCTGCTCGTCCTCTGGTGGACGACGGCCTACGCCTTCGCGGCGAGCTCGCTCATCGAGATCGGAGAGAACGAACGGTTCCGCTTCGAGCTCGGGACGGTGCCGCTGGTCCTCGCGATTGTGGTCGTGATCGCAGCTGTCCGAGCCCTGTGGTCGGCCCATGGGCCGGGACGCCTCCAGCGCCTGGGTGAGCCTCCGGAGGGTGCCCGTGCGGACGGGTGCCCGCCGCTCAGCCCCGGGTCCGTGCCGCCCGGAAGGTGAGGCCGCTCTCGGCGACGGGCGGGAGGAGGATCGGCTGCAACCACTCGCCACCGGGCTTCGAGATGTGGATACCGTCGGCCCATCGCACGGTGACCCCGTCGATCGTCGGCTGGAACTGGCCGTGCGGGTCGAGGATGCGGTTGAGGTCGACCACGGTGACCACCCCGGGGTGGCGGGCTGCGACCTGAGTGAGGATCCGGTTGAAGTCGTCGACCCGCACAGGGCTGTCCTCCGGGGACAGGGTGCCGTCGATCGATTCGTTGACCGGGTCGATGTAGGGCATCGTGTAGAGCATCACGTGGGCGCCGCCGGCAGAGAGGACGTCGACCGCGTGCTCGATCTCGTCCTCGTTGTGCCTGTACCACGCGGGCTGGGTGATGTTGACCAGGTGGCCCTGGTAGACGTGATCGAGGATGTCCCACCGACCCATGAGCAGCCCGGTGACCTCGGGGTGGAAGGTCGCCATCTGGTGCGCCCAGAGCTTCGGCCAGGTCTGGCAGGCCGACTCGGGATCGTCGACGGCGCCGTTGGTGGTCGAGATGGTCGGGAGGTCGTCGAGGTCGCATCCGAGGACCGCCTTGTCGATGAGCTTGACCCCGTAGCGCTGCACGCTGTCCACCTCGAGTCCGATCCCCATGGTGACCGCCAAGGAGTCGCCGACCAGGTAGAGCCGGATCGGGTGTTTGGTGAAGGCACCCGCCTGAGCCAGCGCTGTGTGTTCGGCCGCGGGCATGCTGGTCGCGATGCGTGGGGCGGCGGTCGCCGGCACGACCGTGCCGGCCACCACCACCGCGACCGTGACCCCCATCAGGGCGAGCGCCGGGGTGATCGATCGCACCGAACGCCAGAAGGTCCCGTACATCACCGGCTTCTCCACCAGGCGGTAGCTGACCGCGGCGAGGGCCACCGTGGTCGCGAAGCGGACCGCGAGCAGAGCCAGCCCCGAGGTGTGGGTCCGTGCGGGGTCGACGAACACGTACACCGGGTAGTGCCAGAGGTAGGCGCCATAGGAAATGGTCCCGAGCCACACCAGCGGCCGGATGGCCAGCACCCGGGCGATCGGTCCGCGCGGCACGCACACGGCGGCCACGATGACCGCTGCCGCAGCCAGTGCAGAGAGGGCGAACCCACCGCGGTAGTCGATGGAGGCGTTGCCGGTGAGCCGGGTCGAGAGCACCACCGTGCCCGCGCATCCGGCCAGGCCGGCGGCGACCAGGGCCGCCCGGGCGAGGGGCGCGGCGGCCTCCGGGGCCATCCCCTCCCCACCTCGCCGGAGCTGGACGAGGGTCAGCACGCAAGCCACACAGGCGCCGATCAGGATCGACTGCGCATGGGTGTCGGTGCCGAAGTAGAGCCGAGTGGTGTCCTGGCCCGGGTGGTAGAGGAGGGCCATCTCGACCGCGGATGCCAGGGCGCCGGCGGCCGAGAGCGCGAGGAGGAGGCGGACCCCGCTGCGGAAGGTCGAGCGCACGTGCATCACCGCAACGACCACCAGCGGCCAGACCAGGTAGAACTGCTCCTCCAGGGAGAGCGACCAGGTGTGGGTCAGCGGCGACATGGCGCCGGTCTGGTTGAAGTAGTTGCCGCTGGCCGCGATCTGCCACCAGTTGGAGAAGTAGAAGAGCGCGGAGAGCGCGTCCATCCGGTAGCCGGGGTAGGTGCCCGGCACGGCCACGAACCGGACCAGCAGGGTGACCACCACCAGGACGATCAGGAGGGCGGGGAGCAGCCTGCGGGCTCGGCGCAGCCAGAAGGCGGACAGTTTGATCCGGCGCCGCTTGCGGAACTCACCGATCAACAGACCCGTGATCAGGTAGCCGGAGAGGACATAGAAGATGTCCAGGCTGAAGAAGCCACCCTGCAGCCACCCCACGCCGAAGTGGAACCCCATGATGATGAGGAGGGCCACCGCGCGCAGACCGTCGAGCGCGACCACGCGCTCCTTGCCGGTGGCCGACGGCCGGGCGGCCGACGCGGTCACCGGTTCTGCCAGGGGCTCCATCAGATGCTCCGGTCTGCGGATGACCGCGAGGCCAGCACGCACGAAGCCGCCGACAGGATCGAGGAGACACTGCCTGCCGCCGGGCCGGCCGAGCACCGGGCCAGGTCGGTCGCCGCAGGGACCACCGGCGCGTCCAGCGCCGCGGGGCCCGACCACACCCAGGCACCGGCCGTGCGCGCGGGCGGCCGCCCGGTGGCCGCGGTCATCAGCACGACGATGTCGCGCACCAGGTGGACCCGCTCGTAGACGGGGAGCGACTGGGGGTCGGGGAGCACCACCAGGGTCACCCCCCAGCCGTCCAGTGCCTCCCGTGTGGCGGTGATCTCGGCCGCGGTGATCGTCTGGGGTGTCTCGGAGACCGAGAGGTTGCCGATCGCGACCTGACCCGCCCGCTCGGCCCCGGCCCTTGAGGGGAGCGCGCCCGGGCCGCCGCCGCCGACCATGGCGAAGGTCATCCCGCTGGTGGCCTGCCAGGTCATCGCGCTCTGGTAGTACGCGAACGGCACCGGGAACACGAGGGCGACCTGTCCGGGTGCGAGGCCCGGCGCGACCGTGCGGAACCAGGTCGGTACGACCACCGGCTGGACGGTGAGGGGCAGTCCCTGGCCGTAGTAGACCGCGACCGGCACGAGCCCGACCGCGGCGACCAGCAGGCCGGCCACCGCTCCGGCCCAGGACCGGCCGGCACGCTCGTTGCGCCCAGGCCTCGCCCTGGCGGCGACGCGGCGACCGACGGTCCGGTGGGTGTGGTCGACGACGAGCCCGAGCATGACCGCCGCGGACAGGTAGGTCACGAGGAGGAACCGGCTCGGGATCACGTTGTCGAGTTGGGGCAAGGCGGCGAAGAGCCGCCACGGGGTCCAGTGGCCCTCCTGCACACCGAGCGCGAGCCAGGCCGAGAGCACGCCGATCACCCCGAAGAACCAGAGTCGGCGGTCGCGGTGCCACACGAGCACGCCGGCGGCGAGCACGGCGAACAGCCCGATCCCGAAGTAGACGGCGGAGCGGGTCGGCGCCTGGTAGCCACCGAACCGGTGGGCCAGCGCGAGGAGCTGCGCCGACGGCGCGGACGGCCAGGTGAGCTGCCCGAGCGTGGTGCCGAACTGGCTGATCTCAGAGTCAGGGCCCCAGATGCCGCCGGAGAGGTGCGCCGGGCCGGCCAGCGCGAACCAGGCCGGATAGGCCAACAGCAGCGCCGACGTGCCCGCCGCCGTACCGAGCCCGATGCCGCCGTAGCGGATCCTCTCGCGGATCTGGTCGTGGCGGAGGAGCGCGCCGAGGGCCAAGAGGACCGCCCCGATGCCGGCGGTCACCACCACGATGGCCAGGACCTCGGTCCCCACGAAGAGCTGGACGGCCACGAGGATCCCGAGCAGGACGCCCACCGCGACGGGACGGCGGCGCTGGCGGACCAGCAACTCGTCGAAACACGCGACGATCAGCGGGGGGACAGCTGCGAAGCCGAGCATCAGGTGACCATCGGTCAACGCGGTGAGGACGAAGGGCGAGAACCCGTAGAGCAGGCCGCCGAGGAACGCGGCCGGGGCCCAGGTCACCCACCGCTGCAGCAGCACGAACATCGCGAGGGCCGAGAGGGCGGGGCTCAGGGTGAGCGCCACATTGAGCGAGGCGATCGGTCCGAACAGCCAGGTAACCGGGGTGAGCAGGACGCCGAGGCCGACCTCGGCGGTGTTGGCCAGCAGGTTCACCCCGCCCGGATGGAACAGATCCGTCGAGTAGAGGGGCGAGAGACCGTGGGAGATGGCGTGCGCGGGCCAGGCCAGGAACCAGGTCATCAGCGAGGTGTCACCGCAGCCGCACGTCGTGGTCGAGGTCGGATGGCTCGACCAGACGTGCCACCAGACGACCAGCGCAAGAGCGAGGTAGGCGCCGCCTGCCGCGAGGAGCGCGGCCCTTCCGCTCCAGCGGCCCGGTTCGGCGTCCGGTCCGGGCGACCCGAGGGGGCCGGGGTCACGAGTCGGTCCCTCTACCCCCGCGGAGAGCGCGCCCTCGGGGCGGTCGTCGACGGTCGTCATCGGGCTCCGACGCCGATCCCGATCGTGTCGTCCTCGCCTGGCGCGACCGTGCCGTCCGTGGCCGCCGGGTTCGTCTCGTCAGCGGCCTGCTGCGCTGCATCGCGCTCGCGACCCGAGACCCACGGGCAGCGCCGCGCTGGCCACCACCGCCCAGACCGCGACGATCCACCATGCGACCAGTACAGGGAACTCGGTCACCCGGTGGACGGTCGAGAGGATCCAGGGCCCGATGGCGCCGGTGCCGGTGACCAGGGCACCGGCGACTGCGACCAGGCCCCAGGCCAGTCCCGCCCAGGCCCAGCCGTCGTGTGCCGCACCGATCCGGCGACGCACCGGGGAGAGGAGCAGTCCGCCCACGACCGCAAGGGGGACCGCGAGGACCAACACGTGGAGGTACGGCGACATCCCGGCCTCGGTGGCGCGGGCGCGCCCGATCCACGTCCCGGCGGGTGAGAAGGCCGACGTCATCCCCCGGGCGTGGAGGGCCCGGACCACGGCCGGCCACGAGCCCACCAGCGCGAGCCGCGACCAGCGCCCTCCCCACCGGCGGGCGCCAGCCGCGACGGCGCTCTGCCGCGGGAACCGCGGCGACTGCACGCGCGGGTCATCAGCAGGATGATCCCGACCGCTGTGACCGCGCCCTCGTCCTTGGAGAGGCCGGCCACGAGCACCAGGACGAGCGCAACCCCCTGGTCGGAGCGGCTCCCCGCACTCTGCATCCCGAAGGCGATCGCACCGACCGCCGCCAACGACCAGATCGGGTCGGCGTAGCCGTTGGTCATGAAGGGCTCGGTGATGCCGAAGGCCACGAGGACGAGCAGGACCGCCGAGACGAGCCCGACCACCGCCGGTGCGATCGACCGCGCCGGACCCGACGCCGGCCGCGCCGCAGCGCGCCTGCCGAGATCGACCACGGCGAAGGCGGCGGCCAGGAGGGCACAGGTGTTGAGCAGTGCGATCACGACCACGCCGAGGCGCACAGACGTGTTCCCGGTCACGCTCGCCGACACCGCCGCGGTCGCGCTCACCAGGGGCGGGTAGGCGCTCTGACCGAGCACCAGGCTCGGGACCCGCATGTCCACGAGCAGCTGGTGGTGGGACTGGAGGAACCAACCCGAGCGCATGAGCCAGAGCGCGCGCGGATCGAACCCCACCGTGGGCGTTGCGAGGGCGCGCGAGACTCCAGGCGCACGCGCCCACGAGACAGGCCGCGGCGATCGCACCCACGGCCCGATGTCCTCCGCCGGTGGTCGGGTCTGCCGGGCCGGGCCAGCTCCCCTGCCGCAACGGACGGCGCCACCGGAAGACGACGGCCGACACCGCACCCAACACGGCGAGGCCGACGAACCACCCCATGAACGTGCCGCCGACGAACAGGAAGCAGGTCGCCGACAGGCCGGCGAGGACCGCGCCGCCGAGGGGCGCCAAGGGGACGGTCACCCAGCGGAGTCCGACCAGGACGACGACCGGCGCGAGCCCGGCCGCCGACAGCACGAGGAGCGCGACGACGGCCGCGGGCACGGTGGTCACCGCCCACCCACGTCACTCACAGGGGCGGGGCCGGCGGTGGGCCGCTGCCCGGCACACTCGACCCGGTCCCCTCCCGGACGGCGGCGCCCCCGTGGGGATGGGCGTAGCGCGCGACCACGACGGTGCCGAGGCATGCACCCCGACCGGTGACGTGGTTGCGCAACGAAAGGGTGACCTCGGCGGTCGAGGGGGGGTCGGCCACGGTGATCCAGCTCCCCACTCCCTTGAGCAGGGTGACCACGTCACCGAGGTCGGTGTTCCCGAGGGCCACCGACTGTCCCGGAGCCACGAGACTGTGGGCCTGCACCGCGAGGCAGTCGTAGAAGGCGTCGTCCAGGGCGGCGTTGCGCACGGTCACCGCCGATCGCTGGACACCGACCGTACGCACGGCGCGGACCGCCTGGACCGAGAGGCCGGCCAGGGCGAGGGCGCAGACCACCACGGCCGCCGCCACCGCCCCGCCGGTGCGGAGACCGCGACCGCCCCCCCGACCTCGTGAAGCGGCGCCACGCACAACAGACGACGCTACCAGTCGTCCGCCGGGGAATTGCTTCCCCCGGCGGGCTCCGTGCTGCGATCCGGCGGTCCTGCGGGAGCGTGATCACCCCCTGGGGCGTCGGCTCAGGTGGCGTGTGTCACGCATGCGGCCACCGCGGCGATCGCCGTGGGATCGCCCGGTCGCCCGAGGGCGGTGCAGCCGTCGAACGCCTGCGCGGTCGGAACGGCGGCAGGTCCAGCCGACCCGACCCCGGTCCAGACCCAGGCCCCTGCTCGACGCTCCGGAGGTCGGCCGAGGGCCGCGGTCATGATGCCGACGGTGAAGGGGACCCAGGCGACGCGGTCGTAGGGAGCGAGTCCGGGCTGGTCCGGGACCACCACCGTGGTGACCCCCCAGTCGTCGAGCGCCCGCCGTGCCGCGGCGACGTCCCCTGGGTGGAGGACCTGGGGGTGAAGGAGAACGAGGCGGTCCCGATGACCGCGTCGCCCGCCTGCTCCCGCCCTGCCCTGGCGAGGATCCCGCCAGGGCCACCACCGAGGACCATGGTGTAGGCCATCCCGTCGACCGCCTGCCAGGTCATCGAGCTCTCGATGACCTGGTTGGGGACCGGGAACACCAGGAGCACCTGGTGGCCGTGCAGGTGGGGGGCGTCCGTGCGGAACCATGTGGGCAACACGACCGGCTGAGCCGCGAGCGGGACGGTCGGCGCGAGGTACGCGGCGATCGGGACGATGGCAACCGCCGCGACCGCCAGCCCGGCCACCGCCGCGACCCACCGGGACACGCCGCTCTCCGCGCGTCCTGCTGCGCGGTGGCCGGGTCTCGGTGCGCGCTCCGCGCGCGACGCGGCGTACCGGAGCACCGCGCCATGGGTGTGGTCCACGATGAGGGCGAGCATGACGCCGGCCGCGAGGGTGGCAAGGAGGAGGAAGCGGCTCGGGATGATGTTCTGGAGGAGCGGCAGCCCGGAGAAGAGCTGCCAGGGCAGCCAGCTGTGCGGGCGCGCTCCGAGGGCGAGCGCGACGGTTGCCGCCGCGACACCGGCCCACAGCCAGAGCCGCCGATCGCGTCGCCAGACGATGAGCCCGAGGAGGAGCACGGCCACGAGCCCGATGCCGACGTACTGGCCCGAGAGGGTCTCCCCCTGGAAGCCGCCGACCCGGTGGGTGAAGGCCTCGTAGTGGGCGGACGCGGCCGGCGGCACCACGTAGTCGCGCAAGGACGTCCCCTCGTAGCCGAGGTAGAGGGTGGGCCAGACGGGCCCCGAGGTGTGGGCCGGCCCGGCCAGCGCGAACCAGGCCGGCCAGGCCAGGACCGCCGTCGCGGTCCCGGCAGCGGCGGCCGTGCCGACCAGGGCGTGGCGCCACCGCGCCTGCAGGTCGTCGCGATGGGCGATCCCCCATGCAGCGAGCAGGACGCCGGCGATGACCGCGCCCATCACGACGATGAGCAGCACCTCGGTCCCGATGAAGAACTGGAGGGCCAGGAGCAGCCCGAGCCCCACACCAACGGCGACCGGGCGGCGACGCTGGCGGACCCAGAGCTCGTCGAGGCAGAGCGCCACGAGCGGGGGGACCGGCGCCATGCCCACCATCAGATGGGCGTCGGTGAGGCTCACGATGACGAGCGGCGAGAACCCGTAGACGAGTCCGGCGGCGAAGGCCGCGGGTTGCCAGGACACCCAACGCCTCACCAGCACGAAGAGGGCCAGGGCCGAGAGCGCGGGCGCGAGGGTGACCGCGACGTCGAGACTGGCGACCGGGCCGAAGAGCCAGGTGACCGGGGCGAGCGCCAGGCCGACAGCGAGCGCGCTCGTGTTGGCGAGCAGGTTGACGCCGCCGGGATACGACATGGCCGTCGAGAAGAAGGGACTGAGCCCGTGGGCCAACGCGTGTGCAGGCCAGGCGAGGAACCAGAGGATGAGCGAGCTGTCGCCGCAGCCGCAGGTCGTCGTCGTGGTCGGGTGGCCCGACCAGACGTTCCACCAGACGAGGACGGAGAGCGCGAGATACCCGGCGGCCGCGAGGAGCACGTCGCGCGCCCCGTGCCGGCCGCGACCACCCGTCCGTTGCACCCGCTGCACCTCCCCGGCCGCGCCGGTGTGGGCGGCGGCGGTCCCTGGCACGGTCGCTCGCTCGGGCACGTGCAGGACCCCGCTCACCGCGCCGACCCGAGCACGCAGTCGGGCACGGACTCGGGACGCGGGTCGGTGGCCGCCGCGCCTGTCGCGCACGCGCTGATGGCGGCAGTGGGCACGACCAGCGGCGCGCTTTCCCTGGGCACCGACGACCAGACCCATGCCGCATGGTGGTAGGCCGGCGCGACACCGATGGCCGCGGTCATGAGGGCGACCGCGTAGGTCGGGCTCCTGCCCTGCTCGTAGACCGGGAGCCCCGGCTGGTCCGGGATGACCACCGTGGTGACCCCCCATGTCGTGAGCGCCTCACGGACCGCGGCCACGTTCGCCGGTGTCGGCGCCGGCAAGGTCGCGAGGGCCAGCGACGCGCCGAAGAGCACCTCGAACCCCGCACGCGCCGCACCGGCGTGCACCGGCTGGCCCTCCGGACCCCCACCCCCTGCCTGGGCCCAGCGCATGGCGTCGAGCGCCTGCCAGGCCTGGGAGGACTGGAGTCCGGAGAACGGGACCGGGTAGGCGAGGACCACCTTCCCGGGCGGCAGGGTGTGACCGACCGCCGCGAACCATTGCGGCACCACCACCGGCTGCGTGGTCAGGGGGAGGTTCGGCCAGAGGACGACGACCGTCGGGACGACCGCCACCGCGACCACGGCCCATCCGGCAACTCCTCCCGCTTCGGACCAGACCCGGTCGGCCACGATCCCGACCATGACGGCCACACAGAGGGAGACCACGAGGGTGAACCGCGCCTCGACGATGTCCCCGACCCAGGGGATCCGCTCCACCGTCTGCCACGGCACCCAGGACCCGTGCCCGGGGCCGAGCGAGAGCACGGCGGCCACCACTCCGACCGACCCGAAGAGCAGCAGCCGTCGGTCGTGACGCCAGACCACCGTCCCGACCACCGAGATCACGAGCACACCGAGGCCGAGGTACCCGAGCCCCACCAGGACCGGGCCCTGGTACCCGCCGAAGCGGAGCATGCCGGGGCGCAGATCGGCGAGCCCGGCGGTCGAGACGAACGAGGCGGGTGTCGTCCCGAAGCGGCCGACGGCACCGTTGGACCAGACC
This sequence comes from uncultured Acidimicrobiaceae bacterium, assembly GCA_963701325.1. Taxonomy (GTDB): domain Bacteria; phylum Actinomycetota; class Acidimicrobiia; order Acidimicrobiales; family RAAP-2; genus Bog-756. Next base: position 3,534,205 of record OY969604.1, on the reverse strand, counting down.
GGGCCGTCGAGGTGAGCGGGACCGCGGACGAGGAACCAGAGCGGATAGGCCAGCACCACCGCGACCAGACCCGCGGCGAGGCCGAGGCCCCGGACGGCATGGCCCGCCCGCTGGGTGATCTCGGCGGGCGATCGCCACGCGACTGCACCGAGGAGCAGGGCCACGCCGACCGCGGTGGCGATGGTCGTGATCAACAGCACCTCGGTGCTGAGGAAGAACTGGAGCACGACCAGTCCGGCCAGGAGGGCACCGATCCGGTACGGGGAGCGCCGCTGGCGGACCAGCAGCTCGTCGAGGGTCAGCACGACCAGCGGCGGGACGGCCAGAAAGGCGATGTTGAGCTGGTTGAGGGCGAGCTCGGAGAGCACGAAGGGGGAGAACCCGTAGGCGACCCCCCCGAGGAATGCGGCGGGGGTCCAGGCGACCCAGCGCCGCAGCAGCACGAACATGGCCAGGCCGGAGAGCGCCGGCGCCAGGGTGAGCGCCACGTTCATGGACACGACAGGCCCGGCCACGAGTGTGAGCGGGGTCAAGAGGACCCCGAGTGCCAGCACGCTGGTGTCGGTGAGCAGGTTGATCCCGGCCGGATGGAACAACCACTGCGAATAGAGCACGCTCTGCCCGTGGCCGAGCGCGTATGCGGGCCAGGCGAAGAACCAGAGGAACCGCGCGGCATCGCCGCATCCGCAGGTGGCGGTCGAGGAGGGGTGGGTGCTCCACACGCCCCACCAGAGCCCGATCGCGAAGACGAGGTAGAGCAGCCCGGCCACCGCGGTGGTCCGGACGCCGATCGACGGGTGCGACACCTGTCGCTCGGGAGCGGTGACCGCCGGTGGTGCGCCGATCACCGGGACCCGCCAGCGGAACGCAGGGCGGTCCGGCCGCAGAGCTGGGTGGCGGCCAGGACCGGGTCGGCGCTGTACGAGAAGGTGGTGAAGCCCCAGGCGTGTCCCACGTTGGCGACGGCCTGCGAGACGGTCCATGGAGCGGTCACCGCGTGCAGATACGCGGCGAGGGGGTTGCAGCCGAGCGCGACCCGGGCCGCTGCGATGTCCGCGGACGACGGCCCGCCGGCCACGGGCGCGACTCCGGGAACACCGAACCGGGCCAGCATCCAGGCCGGGCCGATGAACTTCTCGTGGCCGGGTCGCGCGTGGCGGACGACGGTGGTGTGGCTGCCGACAGGGTTGGCCAGCGAGTACTCGTCGAAGACGTAGACGGTGGGACCGGCCAGGTAGCCGATGACGCCGATCGCGGGAAGGTTGACCGCCAAGGAGAACCGGAGCCCCGAGCGCGCCGGTCGGGTCGCCGCGGTCGCGATCGGGAGGAAGGGATTCGTGACGACCACCAGTGCCGTGCGGCCGGCCGGCTCGGCCCTGGACAACCGGGTGAGGCTCGCCGCCGCGGCGCCCGAGAGCGCCCGGCGGTAGTCGCCCGCGGTGACCGGGTGGGCCTCACCGGTCGCCGAGATCCAGCTGTTGCGCTCGTTGGAGATGAAGACGGTCTGGGGTGTGATCCCGGCGATCTTCGGGGGCACGAACCGCAGCCAGCCGGCACAGACCACCGCCCAGACCACGATGCCGACCACGGGCACGACGAGCAGGCCCCGCAGCTGGCCGAGGTCCACCCAGACCGGGAGCAGGAGGGCGAAGAGCCCGGGCAGGAGGAGGCGCGCGTGCATGTAGTCACCACCCAGATGGACCACGTAGAGCGCGTCGGCCGCGCCGATCGCCAGGGGCGTGGCGACCAGGACCACCCCCCTGCGATCCCCGGCCCGCCACCATGCCGAGGTGCGGACGAAGACGATCGGGACGGCAAGGGCCAGCGGCAACCAGAGGGTATAGGGCGAGAGCAGGTTCCAGAGATAGGTGGCCCCCTGTGACCACCACGACGCTCCCGCCGCCTTGGCCAGCGCGGTCGAGGGGACGACCAGTGCGTAGTAGGCCATCCGGAAGAGCTCGTACGCGAGAGGGAGGGCCAGCGCGGCCACCAGCAAAACCGCGCGCTGCTTCAGGCGGGACCCGCCCTCTTTGGGCCGCGCCACCATGAGCAGCGCGGCCACCAGGATGGCCGACCCGAGCACCAGCTCGGGGCGGATGAGGCAGCCGAGGCCGAACACGACGGCCGCCGGTATCGCTCTGCTCCGACCGCGCTCGACCCGGACCAGGAGCAGGAACGAACCGCCGAGCCAGAGGAATACCATCGACATCTCGAGACCGGAGGTGGCGAACTCCCACACCCCGGCGACCACCGACGCGACCAGCAGGCCGAGGGGGACGACCGTTCCCTCACCGCGCGACTGGCCGAGCTGCACGGCGGCCAGGCCACCGGTCAGGAAGCCGCTTCCGGTGCAGACCAGACCCAGGACGACCGACGTCCACTCGAGCGAGGCGAAGGGGAGCACGACGTGCAGCGCGGCGAGGGTCAGGAGCCACAGCGGGTCGGAGTCCGCTTCGACCCGTTCGCCCACATTGAAGACCGGGCCGTAGCCGGCAAGCAGGTTGTGGATGATCCTGAAGTCGATGAACGCGTCCTCGTCGACCCACCGGTACATCCAGGCGCCGACGAGGACGACGACGACAGGGATCAGCACCGGCCACCATCCGGCCAGGAGACCCGGGACCCGAGCCTCGTGCGCCGCCCGGGGCCTCCCCTCCGGGGCATCCGGATGCTGGCCGGCCGGAGCCATGGTGTCCCCCACGCGCGCGATGGCCGTGATGGTAGTGGAGCGTCCCCTCCGACCGGCGTCCCCGACCGTCCCGCGTGCCGAGCGGGCCGCCGATCTGCGGGGGGCATGCGGTACCATCGCCGCGATGGGCGCACCCGGTCGGCAGCCGTCCGACCAGGCTGCTCCCGAGCTGGCAGTCGGTGCAACGGTGACCGCCGGCATGTCGGATCTCGGCGCAGGCACTGACGATCACCCCTCCGGCAGCGCAGGCACCGCGCCGGACGGTGGTGTGCCCGAGGAACGCGCCACACCGCCCCCGTTCCGGTTGGGCAACCGCCCTCCGCTGACCGGCTTGCGGGCGCTGGCGGTCGTCGCCGTGCTCGTCTACCACTCCAATTTCACCTCGATGCCCGGGGCGTGGGCGGCACTCCAGGTGTTCTTCGTGCTCAGCGGGTTCCTGATCACGGCCATGCTCGCCGGCGAGGGGCGGCGCAAGGGACGCATCAGCATGACGGGCTTCTACAAACGCCGCGTCGTGCGGCTCGTGCCGCCGCTGCTCCTGACGATCGGGCTCCTCGCCCTCTACGCAGCATTCGTCCACGTGGCCGACGCGGTCACCCGGTTGTGGGGTGACAGCTTCGCCGCGATGTTCTACTACGCCGACTACCGCCAGGCCTTCGGGCACGCCCCCTTCTTCGGCTATCTCGCCCAGACCTGGTCCCTCTCGGTCGAGGAGCAGTTCTACATCGTCTGGTCGCTGCTCATGTTGGCCGCGGTGGCAACCCACCGCGTGCGCCTGGCCTACGTCTTCGCGATCGGCGGGCTGGCCCTGAGCGTGGCGGACCGGCTCTGGTGGGTCTACCACTCGTCCCAGCTCACGCCCATGGCCTTCGACAAGGTCTTCGACCGCGTCTACTACGCCTTCGACACCCGGGCGGACGCGCTCTTCCTCGGCTGCCTCCTCGGGTTGATCGCAGCCGACGGGTACCTCGAGCGCTGGCCGCGGTGGGCCAAGGGCGTGCTCACCGTGTGCGCACTCGCCTCGGCGGCGTTCCTGGCATGGGTCCTCCTCTACGCGCAACTGTTCACCCGGAGCCTGGAGGTCTGGGGGTTGTCTGCGACCGCGGTGGCCTCGGCGGTGATCGTGGCCTACTTCGTGATCAGCCCGAAGGGGATCGGCTCGCGCCTCGTCGGCGTCGGTCTCCTCGTCTTCATCGGCGACATCTCGTACACCGTCTACCTGGTGCACTTCCCCGTCTATCTGGCTCTCGAGCCCTCCGGCACCGGTTGGGGATTCTGGCCGACCGAAGTGGTCCGACTCGCAGTCGTGTTCGCCATCGCCGTCGCCAGCTGGTTCTTGATCGAACGGCCGCTCATGCGGTGGAGGCAGCGCTCCGCAGCCCGGTGAGCGGGCCGGGCGCGTGCCCGGGAACGGACCAGTCGGGAGCTACGATTCGCAGGTGGGCACAGCTGTGGGGCACGAGGCCACAGCCGGGGAGACCGGGGGAACCGGACCCCGCGGCGAGGCCCCCGAGCCGGCACTCGGCCGGATCCCCGCGCTCGACGGCGTCCGCGCCATCGGGATCGCCCTCGTCCTCCTCTTCCACGGTGGCATCTCGTGGGCCGGCGGCGGATTCTTCGGGGTCGATGTCTTCTTCGTACTCTCGGGCTTCCTGATCACCGGCCTGCTCGTCTCCGAGTTCCGTCAGAACGCCGGGATCGGCCTGCTCCGATTCTGGGGTCACCGGGTACGCCGGTTGGTACCGGCGCTGCTCGCGTTGCTCCTCGGGGTGGCCCTCTACGGGATCTTCCTCGCCTCGCCCGACACCCTCGGGCAGCTGCGCGGTGACGCGGCCGCCACGCTCCTCTACGTGAACAACTGGCACCAGATCTCGGGGGGACAGGGCTACTTCGCCGCGCTCAACACCCCGCGCCCCCTCGTCCACACCTGGTCGCTCTCGATCGAGGAGCAGTTCTATCTGGTCTGGCCCCTCATCGTCCTCGGCCTCCTCCACTGGACGCGCTCGCTCCGGGTGCTGCTCGCGATCACCGTGACCGGCGCGGTGGCCAGCGCGGTTGCGATGTCCGTGCTCTACGACGGCGGCGCGGGCGAGAGCCGCGTGTACTACGGGACCGACACCCGGGCCCAGGCGCTGCTCGTCGGCGCCGCCCTGGCCATCGTGCTCGCCCATCCCCTCCCCCGCCGGCTGCGGACCGGTCCGGTGACCACGACGGCGCTGGTGCGGTCGTTCGCCCTGTCGACGCCCGCGCGCGCCGTGGTCATCGGCGTCGGCGGGGCCGGACTCGGCGTGGTCGTGTGGATGTCGGCGGTCACCACCAGCGCCACCTCCTGGATCTACCACGGCGGGTTCGCGCTGGTCGCCGTGGCCACCGCCGCCGTCATCGCCAGCGTGGCGCTGGTGCCCGGCAGCCCGTGGTCCCGGGCGCTCTCCCTCCGCCCGGTGCGCTACCTCGGAACCATCTCCTACGGGCTCTACCTCTGGCACTGGCCCGTCTTCCTGGTCCTCGATCACCAGCGGACCGGCCTCCTAGGGTGGCACCTCTTCGTGGCGCGGGTCGTCACCGCTGCCGGGATCGCCGCGGTCTCCTTCCACTTCCTCGAGATGCCGATCCGACGCGGGGTGCTCCGCGGCTGGCGCGGATGGGCCGCCACGCCGGTTGCCGTCGGCGCCACCGGGGTCATCCTGGTGGCGGCCACCGCCGGGGCCACGCCGTCGGTTGCCGCCCTCCCGGTCGTCCCGACCGGCGGCACCTCGTTGACCGTACACACCGGAGGCGACGCGAGCACCGAGGCAGCCGTACCGGCGGTGGCGGCCGGGACCGGCGGTCCGATCCGGGTCCTGCTGGTCGGCGATTCCGAGGCGAGCTTCCTCGGGTTCGGGCTCGGCCCGGCGTCCGGCGCCTACGACACCGACTATGCCGGGGACGGGGTGTTCGGCTGCGGCCTCTCGACGAACGAGACCCTCTTCCACGGGACGATGGTCACGGGTACGAAGGGCGCGCGGGGAGGGACGATCCGGGTGTCCTGCGCGGACCAGCTCATCAGGTGGCGGGCCGATCTCGATACCTTCCACCCTGATGTGGTCCTACTGGCCGAGGGCGAGTACGAAGTGCGCAACCAGCTGGTCGGCAAGACGTGGACCCACATCGGGGAGCCGGCCTTCGACGCCGGCGAGCGCGTCGCGCTGACCCAGGCGGTGACCGTCCTCCACTCGACGGGGGCGACGGTGGTGCTGTTGACCGCGCCCTACTACCACCAGCTCGAGCAGGCGGACGGCGCGGCGTGGCCGGAGGACGACCCGGCCCGCGTGAACCGGTACAACAGTCTGCTCCGCACGGTGGCCTCTGACTCGAAGGGCAGCGCGGTGGTGGCGGACCTCAACGCCCGGCTCGACCCCGGTGGCCACTACGACCAGACCATCGGCGCTATCGAGGTGCGCTTCGCCGACGGGATCCACGTCTCCCAAGCCGGGGCCGGCATGATCGCCCCGTGGCTGCTGTCCGACGCGGACGCGCTCGGGAAGGCGGTGCGGGCTGCAGCGGCGACACCGGCCACAGCCACGACGGCCGAGCCGGCCGGAGACGCCGGAACCGGTTAGGGGGCGCGGTCGGACGCCGCCGTCACGCCGTCCCGGCCGGTGACCGTGACTGCCATGTCCCCGATCCGGCCCACGTAGCCGGGCAGCGACGGTGACGAGCCGGTCCAGGTGGTGAGCATCACCTGATGGTCCTCTTTGCCGTTCTCCTCGTACCCGGGGCCGAACTGCGCCCGCCAGAAGTGGTTGACCGTCGGGTGGTAGCCATCCTGGTCGAGCAGGTTGACGAGGCCGATGAACTCCTCGGTGTCGAGCAACTGGGTCTTGGCGGACCCGGCACCACCGTCCCCGACAGCGACCCGGCCGTGCGGATCGAGGTGCGGCGTCACCAGGGCGGCCAGGCGGCCGATGTCGGGGTCCGAGACGCGCTCGAGCGGCGGGATTGCCAGGACCCGGACGCAGAGCAGCACCCCGGCCGCAACCGCCACCACCGCCAGCCCGGCCCGGAAGCCGATCGTCGAGGTGACCGGACGGCGCCGGTAGAGGCCTCGGGAGAGCGGGACGCGGACCATGCCGACCCCGATGCACGCGGCCACCGGGAGGGCGACCGCCCACACCACCAGGTACCCGTAGACGAAGCCGACGACATGGGTGACGGCCAGGACGAGCGCGCCATACCCCGCCAGGCTCAAGAGTCCGATGCCGGCCGCGAACCGCATCCGCTGGAGGAGACCGACCACGAGGACCGCAACAGCCACCAGCACCGCCACCAGCGCGAGGGCCACGGCAATGCCGGCGTGGAGGGGGGTGCCGCCGAGGAGTGAGCCCATCACCTCGGCGGGACCCTCGACGAGGATCCCGGACATCGCGGCGAACGACCACAGGCCGGCGCTCAGCGGATACCCGGGATGTGAGGCCGTGAAGAAGTCGTAAAGCAGGGTCAGGTTGCCCGGATTGCCGGTCAGCTCCTGGACCACCGGCGGCACCCACATCACCACCAGCACCAAGAGACCGCCCGCCGCCAGCATCGACCCGGCTCCGCCGGCGCGTCCGTCGCGCCCCAGGGGTCGGCTCGCCCGGTCACTCACCGCTGTCACCAGCCAGACGGCTCCGGACAGCACGAGCACGACCGCAACGACGGGGAGGGTCGAGATGTCGGTCTGGACGACGTAGGACCCGACCACCAGGGCCCCGACCAGCGAGAGTCCGGAGCGGTCGACGGCCCCGGCGCAGAGCAGGACGAGGAGGAGGAGCGGGAAGACGACAACGACCGGGTTCCAGGGACTGACCAGCGCCCCGAGCACGCTCTCGGAGTAGGTCGTCGACCCGGCCCCGCTCGCTGCCAGCACCGAGGCCAGCACACAGATCCAGAGCGCGGCCCAGAGCGCGCGGGCCGGGGTCGCCCTGCGGCGGACCACACCCACGCAACAGAGCGCCGCCACGCCGTTGAGCAGCGTGGCGCCGAGGAACAGCGAGCGTGCGCCCCATCCGAACACGCGGTAGACGACGGACAGCAGGTAGAAGTAGGCCGGCCCCGGATGGTTCCAGTTGTTGTGGTCGAAGACGCCGAGCTGCTGCTTCCAGACCAGCGCGCGCCGGGTGTGCAGGTCGATGAGCGCGAGGTCGTCGGGAAGGGTGAGGTGGGCGGAGGGAGACGCCAGCAGCCGTACGACGGCCACGGCGAAGGGCACGGCCACCACGCCGAACGCCAGCACGGTCGGCCATGCCGTCGGCCGGTCGGGTCCACCGGGAACGCCACCGGGGGTGGGGATGTCGGAGAGGCGGGGCCGCCGGCTGGCAGGGACCGGATCCACGGTGGTCGTCACGGTCTGGGGGGTGGGACCCACGATCGGCCGATCGTACGGCACCGGTGGGCGCCGAGGGCGGTGCGGATCAGAAGCTCGGGACGTACCCCCCGCGACCCATCGATCCGCTGATCAAGGGGTCGACCGACTCGTCGACCCCACCGAGCACCTCGGTGACCCAGTCCAGCCGCTCGGTCAGGATCCGTTCGACCCCGCCCTGGAGGGTCGACGCGCTCACCGCGCACGAGCTGCAGGCGCCCTGCAGCTGGACCTCGACCACACCGGTGACCACGTCGGCCGACAGGAGGGCGAGGTCCCCGCCGTCGGCCTGCACCGCCGGTCGCATGAGCTCGATGAGCGCGGTGAGGGCCGCCAGGCGCTCCCCGCGCTCCTGGTCGGTGAGGGCCGGGGCGGCTGGCGGCCCCCCGACGGGATCTGCCGCCCCGCTCCTGGTCGGGTCTGTGGTGCCTTCCTCTGCGTTCTCGATCGGTTCGTCCACGGGTGATCCTCCCACCGGCTCGTGGCCGGACGCACCGGGCCGGACAGCCCGGGGCACCCCTCCATTCTGCCGTGCGCTGGGCAGAGGCCGGACGCGACCCGGCCGGAGGTCCCGCCAGACCGGCGGATGGCGCGCTCCGGCGGGACCGGCGGATACCATGCGTTGTGCTCGCGGTTCCGCCAGCCGGGCCCCTCGGGGCCATCGGACTCATCCTCCCGACCTTCGTCCAGGACACGACCCCGGCCTGGGCCGCACCGTACGGGGGGACCAGGTCGGCAATCGATCCGCTGGACGATCTGGCCCAGCTCTGCGCTGCGGCCGAAGCCCTCGGGGCCGATGCGCTGTGGGCCTGCGACCACCAATTCTGGGACGGGCCGTGCCTCGAGTGCGTCGTCGCGCTCACGGTGGCCGCGACAGCAACCGACCGGGTCGCGCTCGGGACGTGCGTGCTGCAGCTGCCGCTCCGCGGGGCGACCGAGGTCGCCAAACAGGCTGCGACGCTCCAGTCCCTCTCGGGTGGCCGGTTCGTCCTCGGGGTCGGGGTCGGCAGCCATCCGGGCGAGTACGAGGAAGTCGGCGCCGACTACCACACCCGCGGACGCCAGCTCGACCTCGGCATCGGCGAGCTGCGGCGCTCCTGGAGGAGCGGGGAGGGTGCGGGCCCCGGGGACGGGTCCGGGTCGTTTCGCTACCGTCAGCTTCCGGTCCCTCCCCAGGTACCGGTGTGGGTGGGCGGTTCATCGGAGGCCGCGTTGCGCCGGGCGGCGACGCTCGCCGACGGGTGGATGCCACTGTTCCTCACCGCGTCCGAGTACGGAGACGCCGTCGAGCGCCTGGCCAAGGAAGTCGACCGCGCAGGGCGGGCACCGGGGTCGGTCACCCCGGCCATGGTGCTCTTCGTCTCCGTGGACGACGACCCGCTGACTGCGCTGCGCCGCGGCTCGTCCTGGATGTCGTCGCTCTACGGCATCCCGCCGAGGGCGTTCGAGCGGCACCTGGTCGCCGGAACCGCGTCGGACGTGGCTGCAACGGTGGCCAGCTACCGGCGGGCCGGAGCCGACCACGTGGTGGTCTACGTGACCGCCGACCAGCCCCTGGACCAGTTCGAGCGCCTGTCGGCCGCCCTCCGGCGGACCGCGCGGCAACCCGCCGATAGCCGGGCCCGGTGAACAGCGTCACACGCATCGTCGGTTCCGCGACCACCCCGATGCAACGCCGCGACCTGACCGCGGGTGAAATGGCCCACACCGTGGTGGCCGACGCACTGGCCGACGCCGGGGTGGCGGCCGCCGAGGTCGATCTGGTGGTGTTCGGCAATGCGACCGCCGGCCGGCTGCTCGACCAGGGCTGCATTCGGGGCCAGACCCTCCTGCTCGACGCCGGGCTGCGCAACGCCGGGATCATCAACGTCGACAACTCCTGCGCCGGCGGAGCGTCCGCACTCCACCTCGCCACCATGGCCACCCTGGGTGGAGCCGGAACCGTGCTCGCAGTGGGCGTCGAGAAGATGTGGACCGGCGACCGGGATGCGACGCTGGCCGGCATCGAGGACGGGGTTCCGGCCACCGACCGCACCTACATGCACGACCGGTGGGAGAACCCTTCCGGCTCGGTGCTGATGGCCCTCAACGCGCGCTGGACCCTCGAGCACATGGAGGCCTGGGGAACGACCGTCGAGCAGGTGGCCGCGGCAGCCGTCAAGGCTCGGCGTCACGGATCCCTCAACCCGCACGCCCAATTCCAGAGCGAGGTGACCCTCGAAGAGGTCCTCGGGTCGACCACCATCGTGCCGCCCCTCACCCGGCTCATGTGCTCGTCGTTCACCGACGGTGCAGCTGCGGTGGTCCTCTCCACGCAGGCACGGCCCGGGGCACCGCGCATCCGGTCGAGCACCGTGCGTTCCGGCAACGGCGACCTCGACTACCACGACCGTCTGGCCGAGACGGCCACGGCAGCCTGGAACGCGGCGGGCGTCGACCCGGCCGACGTGGACGTGGTCGAGCTTCACGACGCGACCAGCGCCGAGGAGCTCTGCGCCCTCGAGTCGCTCGGGCTCTTCAAGCCGGGTGACGCCGGACCGGCAACCGAAGCCGGCGAGACCACGCTCGGCGGCACCGGGGTGACCGTCAACACCAGCGGTGGACTGGTGAGCCGCGGCCACCCCCTCGGTGCGACCGGGATCGCCCAGGTGGTCGAGCTCACCACTCAGCTGCGCGACCGGGCGGGCGCCCGCCAGGTGTCCGGGGCCCGATTGGCGGTGGCGGCCAATACAGGTGGCATGATCGGTTCCCATGCAGGCACCACGGATGCAGCGTTCATCGGGATCCACGTCCTCGAGGCGGACTGAACGATGATCACCGGGCGCGGAGGGATCATCACCGGACACGGCATCGCCGTACCCGACAAGGTGGTCACGAACGACGACCTCTCGGTGACCCTGGACACCAGCGACGCGTGGATCCAGGAGCGCACCGGCATCCGGGAACGCCACATCGGCGGTACGACGTCCCAGCTGGCCATCGATGCCGGACTCGCCGCGCTCGAGCGCGCCGGCCGCCGTCCCGACGAGATCGACGGGGTCATCCTCGCGACCACCACCCCCGACCAGATCGTGCCCGGGACCTCTGCGACCGTGCAGGACGGTATCGGCGTGCCCGGCGGGGCCTTCGACGTCAACGCGGCCTGCTCCGGCTTCGTCTACGCACTCACCGTCGCCCACGGCCTCCTGGCCATCGGGGCCGAGCGCCTCCTGGTCATCGGGTCGGAGACCCTCAGCCGCATCACCGACTGGGACGACCGGTCGGTGGCGGTCCTGGTCGGGGACGGTGCCGGCGCGGTCGTGCTCGAGGCCGTCGACGGGCCCGGCCAGCTGCTCTCCTGGAAGCTCGGAGCGGACGGGTCGCTGCGCCACCTGCTCAAGTGCGACCACGGCGGTTATCTCTACATGGACGGCAAGGAGATCTTCCGCAAGGCGGTGCGGGTCGTGGTGGAGTCCGCCGAGCAGGCCATCGCCGAGGCCGGCCTCACAGCCGACGACATCGACCTCGTCGTGCCCCACCAGGCGAACCTACGGATCATCTCGGCTGCAAGCCAGCGACTCGGCGTGCCAGAGGAAAAGACCGTGGTCATCATCGACCGCTACGGCAACACGTCCTCGGCCTCGATCCCGCTCGCGCTCGCCGAAGCGCTCGACACTGGCCGGCTCAACAAGGGGGACCACGTCCTCTTGACCGGGTTCGGCGGCGGGATCACCTGGGCCAGTGCCGTGTTGCGCTGGGGAGGGTGACCCCGGGCATGGCCCCGCCGGTGGTGATCCTCGCCGCGGGACTGGCCCGACGGTACGGGGGCTGCAAGCCACTGGCCCCCATCGGACCGCGCGGTGAGGCCGTCCTCGACCTCCTGGCGAGCGACGCGCTCGCCAGCGGCTTCGGTCGGATCGTCCTGGTGCTCCACCCCGAAACCGGGCCGGCCATCCGCTACCACGTGGACCGGTGCTGGCCAGCCTCGGTGGAGGTCGCGTACGCCGAGCAGCGCCTCCCGCTCGGGACGGTGCACGCGGTACTGGCCGCGGAGCGCCACCTCGACGGTGAGCGGGCCTTCGCCGTGTGCAACGCCGACGACGTCTACGGCGAGGTGGCGATGGGGATCCTCTCGGAGCAGCTCGCGTCCGGCGCGGCCGAGCACGCCCTCGTCGGGTACCGGCTTCGGGCCACGGTGGCGACGGGCGACCCGGTCACCCGCGGAATCTGCACGGTCGGGCCCGACGGGTTCCTCCAGACATTGGTGGAGCGCCGTCAGGTGACCCGCATCGGAAACGGGACCGCCTTCGTCGCAGAGGACGGTCTCGAACCGAAGGACCTGACCGGTGACGAGCCGACCTCGGTCAACCTCTGGGGGTTCCAGGCCCCCATCTGGGATGTCCTCCACGCGGCCTTCGACGCCTCCGGCCTCGACGAGGACGTGCTCGAGACGCCGGACGGCGCCGGCGGCGGCGCGCGCCGGCGAGAGGTCCTCCTCCCCGAGGTGGTGGCCGCCATGGTGCGGGACCGTGCGGGACTCGCGGTACGGCTGCGGACCACCGACGCGACGCTGATCGGGGTGACCCACGCGGCAGATCTCCCGGTGGTGAGCGCCGAGCTCTCGCGACAGGTCGCCTGGGGGATCCGCCCGGCGGCGCTCTGGGGTCGCTGAACACACCGTCCGGGCGGGCTCACCATCGCGAGGAGGCAGTACGGTGGTCCGGATGCGGGGGTCCGTGGACAAGCTCTGGGAGTTCGCCCGGTCCGCTGAAGGGGTCAAGCTCTTCAAGTACACCTTGGTCTCGGCCATCTCGGCGCTCACCTCGGTGGTGCTCCTGGCCTTCATCTACGGCGTGCTCCGCCTCTGGACCGAGGTCCCGAGCGTGCTGGTCGCGGACATCCTCGCGGGCATCCCCTCCTACTTCCTCAACCGGCAGTGGGTGTGGGGCAAGTCGGGCCGGTCCCACATCTGGCGAGAGGTCGTCCCCTTCTTCGTGGTCTCGATCACCGGCATCGGGTTTGCCATCGTCACCGCATCCCTCGCCCACAACTACGCCGATGCCCACGACCTCCACCACCTGGCCAGGACGGTGCTGGTGGTCGGGGCCAACATCGGGGCGTTCGCCCTGGTCTGGCTGGCCAAGTACGTCTTCCTCAACCGGCTCTTCCGCGAGATCGCCGACGTCGAACTCGGGATCGAGGCCTGACCCCGGGCGCCCGGAACCCGCTCGGCCCCGGAGGAATTGGCGGGGCTCCGCCCACTAGGATGCCCTGAATGTCACAGGAGGGGCTGTGTCGCAAGGCCTGACGGAAGAGCGCCCGGTCCGGGTGGGTTCGCAACCGGGGGACGACGCTACGGCCGACCCTTCCCAGACCGCACCTGAAGCGGAGGCGGACTCTCTCGACCCCCGGAGGGACCGACGGCGGTTCGTCATCGCCGCGCTCTGTGCGTCGATCGTCGCCGCAGTGCCCTACGTGTGGTTCCTGACCAGCGACTGGACCGGGCAGTTCCTGCCGCTGCGGGGCATCCAGTTCTTCTCGGACTTCTACGACCTCCAGGCCCAGGCGATGATGCACGGCCACCTGTGGGTGCCGAACGGCAGCCTCGGCATCGAGGGCTTCATCCACAACAAGCACACTTACACGTACTTCGGGCTCCTGCTCTCGATCGTGCGCATGCCATTCCTGCTCATCTCGCCCACGCTCAAGGGTCGGCTCACCGCGCCGTCGATGATGACGGCATGGGCGCTCACCGCGCTGGTGACCTCGATGCTCATCTGGCGCGTCCGGGTGCTGCTCCGGGGATCCGCCGCACTCGGTATGGCCGAGACGGTCTCGCTCGGCATCTTGGTGGCCGCCGTCCAGGGAGGGTCGGTCCTGTTGCTGCTCGGGGCCGCGCCCTGGGTCTACACCGAGGACCTCGTCTGGTCGGTCCCGATCACGGTCGCCACCCTGTTCGTCTTCATCGGCATCCTCGACCGGCCGTCCTGGCGGAGGGTGCTGACGGCCGGCGCCCTGGTCCTGGCCGGGGTCCTCAGCCGACCGTCGCCGGCACTTGCCTGCGTGGTGGGAGCCCTGCTCATCGCCGTCTGGTTCGCTGTCGGGTGGGGCGGCGCGGAGCATCGCCGCTGGGCCGTGCCGATGGCACTGGTGGGCGTGATCCCCGAACTGGTCACCGTCGTCGTCAACTACCTCAAGTTCGGCACGCTGATCAACGGGCTTCCCCTCGCTCACCAGGTCTGGACCCGGGACAACGCGCACCGACGGGCGTTCCTGGCGGCCACGGGAGGCAAGGGGTACAGCTTCCACTTCCTGCCCACAACCATCTGGGCGTACCTGCAGCCGTTCGGACTCAGGGCGGAGCCGACCTTTCCCTGGCTGACCCTGCCGATCCAACCACCCCATGTCTATGGCGGGTTCACCGTCGACATCATCTACCCGACCGGCAGCGTGCCCGCCACGATGCCGCTCCTGTTCCTGCTGGCCTGCGTGGGGATCGTGGTCGCCATCCGCGGACGGCCGGGACGCGGGGCCATGCTCCTGCGGATCCCGCTGCTCGTAGCGATCGGCGCCACCCTGGTGGACTTCCTCCTCGGGTACATCGCTCCGCGCTACCTGGCCGACTTCATGCCGTTCCTGATCCTCGGGTCGGCCATCGGGATGATCGAGCTCTGGCGCCACCTCGTCGGCCGGGGCAAGTGGGCCAGGTACGCGGCCGTGGCGGCCGCTGCGGTGCTGGCCGCGTTCGGCTTCTTGGTCAACGCGGGGATCGCTGCGGCTCCGGTGGGCGAGTGGTCCACCACCCAGGCAGCCAACTACGTGCGCATGATCCAATCGACGAGCAGCAGCACCTCGTTCGCCAGCCAGGTCGAGCGCGGACCCACCCTCCCCTACTGGGCGCCACAGAACGAGGTGTACGTGGCCGGGAACTGCGGCGGTCTCTACCTCTCGACCGGCCTCAGTTACGCAACCGTCCCGACCTCTCAGGCCGAGCACGACACTTGGATCCCGGTCGAACTCGGTCCCGGGTCCGTGCATGTGTACACCGTGGACTTCCACGAACCGATCACCCAGCTCGGAGACGGCACTCCGTTGTTCACGGTGGGGAAGGACCAGATCCTCGTCGAATCCGACGGAGGACAAGACGTGTCCTTCCTCCTCGAGGACCCCACATTCGAGACCCACGGGCAGGCTACCGGGCTCGGCGCGCAGGGGATGGAGACCCTGACCGTGGTGACCGACCCCTACATGCACCTCCTCGACATCACCCTCAACGACGGCAAGTCGGTGCTCAAGGGGGTCCTGAACTACCCGGGAGCCCAGCCGGTGATCGCGGTGAAGAGCACCACCTCTGGACAGTCTCCGATGACCGTGACCGCGGTGCGCACACCCCCGCCCGACCTCTCGATCTGCCACAGCCTCATCCGGTCCAGCTGACCGAGCGACCCAGCGGGAGCGGGGTGTTGACCGCCTGAACCGGAGGGCTGGGGGAGAGCGGCGGCGGGTCAGTCCCCCTCGACGGCCGGCACGACTGCCGGGCGGCCGCCCAATTCCCCGAGCACGGGAGGCACCAGTTCCCCGGCCGTGAGTACCTCGGCGGGAGGGTCCCCCGTCGCCGCCCGTCGGCCGCGCAACGGATGGCGTAGGGCCTCGGAAACGCCGGCCGGCTGGAGCCGCTTGAGGCTCATGGCACGCTTCTCGACCAGCCACCAACTGCCGACCGCGAGCAGTCCGGTGACGGCCAGCACGCTGGTCAGGTAGAAGGGAAACCCGAAGCGTTGCGCTCCCCAGAGCGCCAGCAGCTGGGACACCGGGTACCCGTAGATATAGATCCCGTAGGAGTAGTCGTTTCGGGCGCCCACCCGCTGGAACGGAAGATGGATCCCCAGCCAGAGCATCGGGTAGGCGATGACCGGCGCGAGGAGGGTCGAATCCGTGAAGGCGTACATCGGGTTCCGGGCGCCGTGGAGCCCGCCGTTGGGGAAGAGCATCCCGACGACGAAGAGCGCGAACGCGACGAGGGCGATCCAGCCCGAGTCGGGCACCTTGTCCCGGTAGAGATAGAGGACGGAGCCGACCAGGAAGATGGCGGTGAACCGGATGACGTTGAGGAGGAGCTGGTGGTGGAACCCGTTGAATTCGTGGTCGAGCTTCGGGGTGAAGGTGATCACGAAGGTCAGGGCCACCATCGAGACGGCCGCGACCAGGGCGACCAGGCGGCGGCGCAGGAAACCGGCGACGGCGAGCCCGAGCAGCAGCAGGTAGCAGATGAACTCGTAGAAGAGCGTCCAGATCGAGCCGTTCCAGGCCAGTCCGAAGGGCACGTGGTAGGGAGTACCGGTGATCTTGACCTGTTGGAGGATCGGGCTCGGGAGCAGCCAGTTCCGGTAGAGGTACGGGAAGGGGCCGTTCGACCCGCTGAAGTAGCAGGACAGCCCGCAGTGGGGCAGCGGATCGGTCAGGACGTTGAGGACGCCGAAGACGAGGGCGGTGAGGATCAGGCACACCCAGAACCCGGGGAAGATGCGCAGGAACCGCTGCCAGAGATAGCGCCAGGATCCGTTCCTCGCCGCACTGCCGGCGATCAGGAACCCGCTGATGCCGAAGAAGCCGTAGACCGCAAGAGTCCCGACGCTGTTGTCGTTGATGGTCCAGATCTGGCCGAATCCCCCGAGGCCGACCGCGTGGTCGTAGACCACCAACGCCGCCAGGACCAGCCGGAGGAAGTTGAGGCTGTTGTGGCGACCGGAGAACCCATCACCGATCGTCCGCCACCTGGCAGGGCTCACCTCTGTCGCGGCATCGGTCATCGCGCTGGTCCTGTCGACCCGGTCTCCGGCAGAACGGCTCCCCGGCGGCTGCCGGCGACGCAGATCCCGGTCTTCCGGCTAGGACCCGGGCTTCTTGCCACGAAGCCGCTCGAGCCTGGCCAGGAGGTTGCTCGCCGCCGTGTCCGAGATGCCCAGGCGGCGCTTCACCCGGTCGTAGAGCCGGAGCACCTGCTTGTCCGCATAGATGAGCAGCGAGCGGGGTCCGTCGCCGGGACAGCGCCCGGTACTCGGTCGAGCGCACCATCGGGTCGTCCTCGTGGGTGAAGTAGTAGAGCGCGAGTGACCGGCGGGCGGTGCCCGGTGGGCACTGCATGGGCTCCGGGTGCCCGTGAAACGAGTCGGCATTGGTGGTGAACACCACCACCCGGTTGGCCAACGGGGCGACCGAGACCTCGCAGTGGGTCATCTTGGTGTCCCACAACTCGAGGTCCCCGCCGTACTCGGGCTTCCAGTCCTCGTTGAGGTACAGCAGGAGATTGACCCGGCGCCGCCAGTCACGGTGCTGGGGGTGCACGGTGAAGTCCGCATGCATGTTGAGGAATCCGCCGGTGGTCGACTGGTGCAGCCCCCCGCCTTCGAGGCTCGGATCGGGGAACAGGCCTTCGATCCCGGTGAGCTCCCCGAGGAATCGGACGAACCTCGGGGAGTTGAGCTCCTCAAGGATCGACTGCAGCGTCCGTCCCCACGTCGTAGGGTCGGTCTGACCGAACTTGCGCTCGTTCACGTGGAGGTAGGAGATCCACTCCCCGCCCTCGAGGGTGGGGAACTCGTCGATGGCGGCAGTCACCGCGCGACGGTCGAGGAATTCCTCGAACACGATGTGCGGGAACGGAGAGGCCGTGCGGTACCGGGGCGCCAGCTCGCCGACCCCACCCTCCCATTTGGCGAGATCCAGGATCTCGAACTTCTCTGCTTCTTGTGCTTCAGGGTGCATCTCGGTGGACCTCGGATCAGTGGGGCCGGACGGGCGGCCGGGACGCTCCCGGGCACGTGGCACGCCGTGGTGCGTTTCGGGCCGGCATCCGGGCCCGGCGGTCACCCGGTCAGGCGGGCTCCAACTCGAAGACGAACTGGTAGGAGAACAGGTTCGGGGACAGCGCGAGTCCGATCCGGTCCACGGCGGACACGGCCCGGATCACCCGGGAGGGAGAGGGCCCTCCGCGGCCGGCGACCTCGACGGGAAGACCGGCGCTCGAGCGCCGCCGGACCCGCAGCCCGGCGCGATCCGCCATCCGCTCGAACCCCCGCTGGGTGAAGAACCGGAGGTGGGCAGCATCGAAGATCCCGCGCCGCTCGTACTCGAAGTGACCGGTGAGCACTCGCGCCCGCGGGTACCAGTGGGCCACGTTGGGGACGCTCACCATCACGACACCCCGGGGGGACAGCACGGCACTGATCTGGCGGAGGAGCGACTCGGGGTCGACCAACCGCTCGAACACCCCGGCCCCCACCACCACGTCGAATCCGGTGCCGACCTCGGCGGGCAGGCCCTCGTTGAGATCGGCCTCCACGAACCCGTCGAGGCGGTCCCCCACCCCGTCGATCTTCTCCGAGTCGACCCCGATCACCGTGTGCCCCTCCAGGCGGAGCAACTCGCCGAGGCGACCGCTCCCACAGCCGAGGTCGAGGATGCGCCGGGGCGGACCTTCGCCGAGCCAGGTGAGCAGCTCGCGGTGCGCGGCCGTCGTCCGGGGCAGGTCCAAGTCATCGGTGGCGAACGCCATGTCCCCGGTCCCGAAGCCCATCTTGTGGACCCGGTACCGGATGACGTCGGACACGACGTCCTTGGCGTAGCCCATGCCGTTCACATGGCAGATCTCATTGCCGTAGAACGTCGGGATCGGGACCTCGACGATGACCTTCTTCGCCTCGAGCAGCTGCAGGATGATCTCGGTGTCGAAATCGAACCCGTCGGTGTTCGACTCGAATGGGATGTCGTTGAGCGCAGAGGTGCGGTACGCCCGGTAGCCGCTGTGCCACTCGGAGAGGTTGAGCCCGGTCGCCGCGTTGGAGAACCTGCTGAGGACCCGGTTGCCGACGTACTTGTAGAGCGGCATCCCGCCGATCCGCGCCGACCCCGGATCGAGCAGCCGGGACCCGAAGACAGCGTCGCAGTCGCTCGACTCGAAGGGATCGATGAGGTCCTCGATGACCTCCGGGGCGTACTGCCCGTCCGCGTGCAGCAGGACGACGATGTCCAGCCCGTTGTCGATCGCCCACCGGTAGGCGGCCTTCTGATTGCCTCCGTACCCGAGGTTCTGCGGGCGCCGGATGACCGTGAGCGGGAGGTCGGTCTCGGCCTGGTAGTCCTTGCCGACCGTATAGGTACAGTCGCTGCTCGCGTCGTCGCAGACCACCACTTCGGCGACACGCGATCGGAAGCCCGGAGGAAGTCGGTCGAGCACGGCGGCAAGAGTCGACGCAGCGTTGTAGGCCACCACCACGATGCCGATGCGCTCGGGATAGAGTTGGCCTTGACGTGCGGTTTTAGAGCCCCTCATCGCCTCACCCCCTGCCGGACACCGGACTCACATCAACCAGCGAACGCTAGCACCGCCACCTCGGCTGCGGCAACCTCCGCAGATTGCCACGGGAGGCTCCGTTCAGCCGGCCGGAGCAGCGAAAACGTGCAATTTGGGGTAGACCACCATCGGTACCCGGAGCCACCGGATCGACATGAAGACCGGGTACCACTTCCAGTAGTCGAACCCCACCGGGTCGACCGGCGTCGTGGTGCAGGACCCGAAGCGCTCACCGAGCACCTGCTCGTAGAAGGTGCGCGAGTACATGACCACCATCGGCTGCTTGAAGGTGGTGAGGAACCAGCGGGTCACCGGGAGGAGGAGCCGTTGTACCGGGTACCACGCCTTCTGTGGGCAGTACTCGAGGATGAACAGCCGCCCACCGGGACGCAGGAGCCGCCTGGCACGGTCGACCGCCTCCTCCACCCTGGCCTCCGACGAGCGCCAGTTGCCCTTCGGGGTGTGGTGCAGCATGAGCGGGAAGATGACTGTGTCGAAGGACGCGGCAGGGAATTCGTACTCGTAGAAGTCCCCGACCACACCGATGGCGCGCTCGGGGCAGTACTCCTTCAGCATCTCGGCCGAGAGATCCATCACCGTGAGGCTGGCCAGCTGCTCGCCCCATTCGAAGAAGTCCCAGATGCCGCCCACGCTCAGCGCGTCGCCCCGGACCCCGGAATTGAGCTGACGCGCCGCCTCGACGTCGAGCTCCTGGGTCATCGCCTTCAGCGACTCGTACTGGTTGTCGAGCTGCTGGCGATCGAAGAACTCTCGGACCTCGTCCGAGGTCGGATCCTGCCCCATCGTGCACTCTCCTCGCTGGACCGGCACTCTGCTGTCCGCCGGCCCGGCTTCGATTCGAGCCTGCGGCGTGGTGCTACGCCGACACGGCGTGGCGAACGGCGCACGAGCCTAGCATCGGGCTCCCGACGCGACCGTGGGCCGATCGCCGCGCATGCGGGTCACGAGAACGACCAGCACGTCGACCAGAGGTTGGCTACAGTCCCGACCATGAAATGGATAGGTGTTGCCGTCCTCGTCATCATCGGGGTCATCGCAGCGTTCCTCGCGATCGAATACTTCGTCGTCCCCTTCCACTCACTCCCGAGTTACATCCCGGGGCACAAGACCGGCCCCGGCAAATACCACAAGCGTGGTGCGATCGCGGCGCTGGTGGCGATCGTCGCACTGGGGGGAGCGGTCCTGCTCGCGGTGCGCTTCACCCGTCCGGCGTCGGAGTCTGCGGCACCGGCGGTACCGACCACACAGGCCGGCGCCGTGCCGAGCTCGGTCGATGACTTGCTGGGGGGTCCGGCTCCGGCCCCGCCCGCCTCCCCTGCGGACGAAGGCGGCACGCCGCCTACCTGACGGGTCCGCCTCGCTACCGGCGGACGGGCGCCAGCGACCCGATCACCAACCGGGCGGCCTCTTCCACCGACAGGTCGGCCCCGATCACCAGGTCCGGGGCGTCCGGGACCTCGTAGGGATCATCGATACCGGTGAACCCCTCGATCCGGCCCGCTGTGGCATCTGCGTAGAGGCCCTTCGGATCGCGCTGTGCACAGTGGGCGGCCGTCGCGGCCAGGTACACCTCGATGAAGGGCAGCCCGGCCTGCTCGTGGATCTCCCGTGCCTGGCGGCGCGAGGAGGCGTACGGACTGATGACCGCCACGATTGCGATGAGCCCGGCATCGGCGAACAGCCGGGCCACCTCGGCGACCCGACGGCAGTTCTCCTCGCGGCCGGTACGGCTGAATCCGAGATCCCCGTTGAGACCGGTCCGCAGGTTGTCCCCGTCGAGCCGGTAGGAGGCGGTTCCCGCGCCGACCAGCATCTGCTCGACAGCCGCCGCCAGTGTCGACTTCCCCGATCCGGAGAGGCCGGTGAGCCAGAGCGTCGCCCCGCTCCCACCGAGCAGCTCGGCGCGCGCGGATCGGCTGACCTCCCCTGCGTGCCAGGTGACGTTGGAGGACGTCATGACCGCCCCTGTCAATCGGGACCGAGCAGCATGCCGGCCCCCGCAGTGACGTTGTTGTCCTCTGCGGCCAGGATGAACGATCCGGTCTGCCGGTTCCGCCGGTAGCCGTCGTAGAACAGCGGCTGGGTCACCCGAAGGCTGAGCCGGCCCACCTCGTTGAGGTGCAGCACGTCGACCGACTCGTCCCGGTGGAGGGTGTTGACGTCGAGCCGGTAGTGGATGTCCCGCACGACCGCCCGCACCCAGCGGGTGGTGTGCTTGAGTGCGAGGAAGTCGCCCTGCCGGAGCGGGCGATCGGTCATCCAGCAGACCATGGCGTCGAGGTCCTGGCCGACCGCGGGCCTGTTGTGCGGACGGCAGATCATGTCGCCCCGTGACACGTCGATGTCGTCGGTGAGCCGCATGGTGACCGACATCGGTGCGAACGCCTCCTCGACCGGCCCGTCGTAGGTGTCGATGGCGGACACGGTCGTCGTCAACCCCGACGGCAGCACCAGGACCTCGTCGCCGGGTCGGAAGACCCCACCGTCGATGCGACCGCAGTAGCCCCGGTAGTCGTGCCACTCGGTCGCCTGGGGCCGGACCACCCACTGGACCGGCATCCGCGGGTCGATCAGGTTCCGGTCCGAGGCGATGTACACCGTCTCGAGGTGGTGCAGCAGCGACGAGCCCTCGTACCATGCCATGTTGGCCGAGCGCTGCACGACGTTGTCGCCCTGTAGCGCCGAGATCGGGATGAAGCTCAGGTCGGCGACCTCGAGGCGGCTGGCGAAGGCGGTGAACTCCTCGCGGATCGCTTCGAAGACCGCCTGGTCGTACTCGACCAGGTCCATCTTGTTGACGCACACCAGCAGGTGCGGGACCCGAAGCAGCGATGCGAGGAACGCGTGACGGCGGGTCTGCTCCACGATGCCCTTGCGGGCGTCGACGAGGACCATGGTCAGGTCGGCGGTGGAGTTCCCGGTCACCATGTTCCGGGTGTACTGGGTGTGCCCGGGGGTGTCGGCGATGATGAACTTTCGGGCGGGTGTGGCGAAGTAGCGGTAGGCAACGTCGATGGTGATGCCCTGCTCGCGCTCGGCCCGCAGACCGTCGGTGAGGAGGGCCAAGTCGGTGTACTCGTCGCCGCGCTGGCTGCTGACCCGTTCGACAGCCTCGAGCTGATCCTCGAAGATGGCCTTCGAGTCGTAGAGCAGGCGCCCGATGAGGGTGCTCTTCCCGTCGTCGACCGAGCCGGCGGTGGCGAATCGGAGCAGCTCGTTCATGACCGGCACTCCATCAGAAGTAGCCCTCGCGCTTGCGGTCTTCCATGGCGGCCTCGCTCACCCGGTCGTCGGCGCGGGTGGCGCCCCGCTCGGTGAGCCGGGAGGCGGCGACCTCGAGGATGATGTCGTCGACCGTGGCCGCGTTGGACTCGACGGCGCCGGTGCAGGTCATGTCCCCCACCGTCCGATAGCGGACCGTGGTCTCGAACAGATCCTCGTCGGCCCGTTGTGTCACGAACGGCCCCCTCGAGAGCAGCATGCCGTCGCGACGGAAGACCTCGCGCCGGTGGGCGAAGTAGATCGTGGGCAGGTCGAGGCCCTCGTCACCGATGTACTGCCAGACGTCGAGCTCGGTCCAGTCCGAGATCGGGAAGACCCGGATGTGCTCGCCGTTGCGGTGCTTGCCGTTGTAGAGGGACCAGAGCTCGGGCCGCTGGTTCTTCGGGTCCCACTGCCCGAACTCGTCGCGGAACGAGTAGACCCGCTCCTTCGCCCTCGCCTTCTCCTCGTCGCGGCGGGCGCCACCGAACACCGCGTCGAACCGGTACTCGGTGATGGCGTCGAGGAGGGTCCGGGTCTGGAGTCGGTTGCGGGACGGATCGGTACCCGACTCCTCGGACACCCGGCCGGCGTCGATGGAGGCCTGCACCGAGGCCACCAGGAGGGACGCCTCCAGCTCGGCCACGATCCGGTCACGGAACTCGAGGACCTCCGGGAAGTTGTGGCCGGTGTCGATGTGCATGATCGGAAAGGGGATCCGTCCCGGCCAGAAGGCCTTCTGGGCCAGTCGCAGCATGACCACCGAGTCCTTGCCGCCCGAGAACAGGAGGACCGGACGTTCGAACTCCGCAGCGACCTCGCGGATGATGTGGATCGACTGCGCCTCGATGGCGCGCACGTGCGAGAGCTGATACTGCCCGGTCGACCCGACACCTCGCCCCCGTTCCACGACAGACCAAACTAGCCGATGGGTCCCGCGCACCGAAATAGGCCGTACACTGGGCCTCTGGTGGCGCCGACGCGGCTGAGGGGGATCCTGCGCCGTCCGACCGGGCCGGAGGAGACATCGATGGAGGCCCATGACGACCGGGCGGCCACGTCGGGCACCGGCGACACCGACCCCGTCCTCCGGCCCGCCACCGCCGACGACGGCCCGGCGGTGGGTGCGCTCCACGCCGAGCAGATCCCGGGTGGGTTCCTCGCCCTCCTCGGGCCGGACTTCCTCGCCCGCCTCTACCGCCGGATCACCAGGAGCAACGGATCCTTCCTGCTGGTCGCCGACGCCGACGGCAGGGTCGCCGGGTTCATCGCCGGGTCCTCCGACGTGCGCTCTCTCTACCGGGAGTTCGTCGTCCACGACGGGCCGGCCGCCGTGTTCGGCGCTGCCCGCCGCCTGCTGGGGAGCTGGCGTCGGGCGGTCGAGACGCTCCGCCACGGCGCTCCCGGGACGACCGGCACCGGGCGGGGCACCGAGCTGTTGGCCGTGGCGGTCGATCCGGCCTGGCAGGGACGCAGGATCGGCGCCCGACTGGTCGACACCTTCCTCGCCCGGGTGCACGCAGACGGCGGTCGGGCCGCCTACGTGGTGGTGGCCGCCGACAACGTGCGGGCGGTGGGGCTCTACCGCAGCGCGGGATTCACCGAGGTGGGTGACTTCGAGCTCCACGCCGGCACCACATCGCTCCTCATGCAGTGGGACGACCCGGAGCATCCGAGCGGTGGGCGGCGGTGAACGCCCTTGCCGTGGCCGCCCTGTCCCTGGTCGCCGCCCTGATCGTGACCCCGCTGGCGATGGTTGCCGCCCGCCGGGCCGGCATCGTGGACCGGCCGGGGGCCCTCAAGACCCAGACCGCGCCGGTTCCCTACCTCGGCGGGATCGGGGTCTTCGTCGGAACGGCGGTGGGAGCCATCGCTGGGCATCCGGCCGTGCTGGTGCCGCTCGCCGCAGCCCTCGCACTCGGCAGCTGCGACGACCGCTTCGAACTGCCCCCGCTTCCCCGGCTGGCCGGGGAGGTGTGCATCGGGGTGGCCGTCCTCTTGACCGGCGGACGCCACCTGCCGGGTGCCCTGGCCGCTGCGGTGGTCGTGGTCACCGTGCTCCTCATCAACGGGGTCAACCTGCTCGACGGCCTCGACATGCTGGCGGCAGGGGTCACCGCTGTTGCCGCCGTGGGCTTCGCGGTCCTGCTCCACGGCGACAGCCGGTTGCTCGCAGTGGCCCTGGCCGGTGCGCTCGTCGGTTTCCTCGCCTACAACCGGCCTCCGGCCCGTATCTACCTGGGCGACGGCGGTTCGTACCTGCTGGGCACCGCTCTGGCCCTGCTGTGTGCCGCGGCATGGACCCCGCACGTGCCGGGAGCGGTCGGCCTGGCGGCGATGGCGCTGGTTGCGATCCCCGCGGCAGAGGTCGCCTTCGCAGTGATCCGCCGGGCGAGAGGCCGCCGCTCGTTGCTGGCCGGTGACCGCGGCCATCCCTACGACCGTCTGGTGCAGCACGGCTGGGCGCCCCGCTCGGCCAGCGTCGCCTACATCGGTGTCCAGGCAGTGGTCACGGTGGCCGCCGCCGTGGTCGGCCGTCGCACGCTGCTGGTGGCCGCACTCGCGGTCGACCTCGCCTGCGCCGCCCTGCTGGTGGCCCTCGCCGGCGCCACCGGTGCCCTCACCCCCGATCGGGAGGCACAGCCGTGACCCGTCTCTACCTCTCGCCCCCCGAAGTGGGCGACGAGGAGCGCTCGATGCTCCTCGACGCCTTCGACTCCAACTGGATCGCCCCGCTCGGACCGCACGTCGACGCCTTCGAGCGAGAGCTGGCCGAACGGGTCGGGATCGGCCATGCGGTCGCGCTCTCGAGTGGGACCGCCGCCCTCCACCTGGCCCTGCTGCTCCTCGGGGTCGGACCGGGGGACGACGTGCTGATCCCTTCGTTCACCTTTGTCGCAACCGCCGGCCCGGTCTGCCAGCTCGGGGCGCGGCCGGTGTTCGTCGACTGCTCGCCCGGCACCTGGAACATCGACCCGGACCTGGTCACGGACGAGCTCGCGTCCCGCGCCAGGCAAGGCCGGCTCCCCCGCGCCCTGGTGACCGTCGACCTCTACGGGCAGTCCGCCGACTACGACCCGCTGGTGGCCGAGTGCGAGCGCTACGGGATCCCCATGATCGAGGACGCTGCCGAGGCCATCGGCGCGACCTACCGGGGTCGGGCGACAGGGACGTTCGGCGATGCCGCGGTCTTCTCCTTCAACGGCAACAAGATCATCACCACCAGCGGCGGGGGGATGCTGGTGACCGCATCAGCCGACCTGGCCGACCGGGCGCGCCACCTGGCCACCCAGGCGCGCGACCCGGCCCCCCACTACGAGCACTCCACGATCGGGTTCAACTACCGCCTGAGCAACCTGCTGGCAGCCGTTGGGCGCGCCCAACTGCGGGGCCTCCAGAGCCGGATCGACCGGCGCCGGCGGATCCAGGCCTCCTACCGCGAGATGCTCGCCGACCTGCCCGGGATCACCTTCATGCCGGTTGCCGGGTACGGCGAGCCCAACTACTGGCTGACCTGCGTCCAGGTCGACCCCGGGTCGTTCGGCGCCGACCGCGAGGAGATCCGGCTCGCCCTCGAGGCGGCCGACATCGAGTCGCGTCCCACCTGGAAGCCGCTCCATCTCCAGCCGGTGTTCGCCGGGGCACCGAGGGTGGGTGGGGCGGTGGCCGCCGGCATCTTCGAACGGGGCCTCTGCCTTCCCACCGGGTCGGCGCTCACCGATGCCGAGCTCGAGAGGGTCATCGGTGTCGTGCGCGACCTGACCCGCTGAGAGAGACGCCGGTGGGGTCGGAGCACCGCTCCTGTGCCCGTCGGAATGGGGTTCTGGCGTATCCTCCTCAGTCATGATCGTGCCGGAGGAGCAGTCGGGTTCTCCCCGCAGGGTCATGATCTCCTCGCCGTGCGGCGCGTCCTCATGCCGCGCAGCGTCCCACCGGCCCGCCTGAGTCGGTGCGGCGGTATTCCGGTCCAGTCGATTCAGGAGCGGCCAGCGTTCCCGACGGGCCATGGCTGGTCGTCGTCGGGATGCACCGAAGCGGCACCTCTGCGATCACCGGCGCCATGGCCGCGCTCGGGTTCCACACCCCACATGCCGGTGACCTCATGGACTGGCACGAGAGCAATCCCGAGCACTGGGAGTCGAAGACCATGGTGCGGGTCGACGACCAGTTGCTCGGGAGGATGGGGGGGAGCTGGGAGGCGCCCCCTGTGCGCGAGCCCGGCTGGGAGCTCCTGGCGACGGTGACCGAGGCGCCGCGTCCCCGTGCCGACTCGGTGGCCGCCGCGGCGTATCCCTACCAAGGACCCATCGTGTGGAAGGACCCCCGGGTCTGTCTCCTGCTGCCCTACTGGCTGCGCCTCCTTCCGAAGCCGGTCGCCGCGCTCCTGATCTGGCGCGACCCCCTCGCTGTCGCTGGCTCGCTGGCCAGACGGGACGACATGCACCTCGCCGATGGGATCGCGCTCTGGGAGCGCTACAACCGCAACGCCCTCGAAGATCTGGTCGGGGTCGACGCCTATGTCTGCGGCTACGAGTCGGTACTGGCGGATCCGCCGACCGCGATCGCCGGCATTGCCTCCTGGCTCGACTCCCTCCCGCAATTCGCCGGCCAGGTCTACGCGGACCGAGTGGAACATGCAGTCGAGACCCTCACGGCCCCGCCGCGTGCGGGCGCCGGGACGGGAGGCGAGCTGCTGTTCCCCCAGCACCACGAGCTCGTCGAGCGACTCAGCACCCTCGAAGGTGGGCACCGCCCGCTCGGCCCGACCTTCCTCATGGAGGAGTCCGCGTGGTCCACAGCGCTGCTCGACGCCCGCCGCGTGAGTCGGGCGAGGGAAGTCGAGCGGTTCGAGAAGCAGCTCGATCTGTTCTTCGGGTCCACCTCGTGGAGAGCGACCCAGCCGATGCGCGACGTCGTCGCCTTCGTCTCCGACCAGATGCGCAAATGGCGAGGGATCTCCGATACCACGGGCGGAGCGGTCGCCGGCGGCTGGAGGCGGGACCACTTCGGTGACGTGGCCCCGGCGGGAGCCGTGCGAGACGCACCTCGCTCGGGAGAGCGCCGATCCAGACCCGGACCGAGGGACGGCTAGTTCGAACGGGATCGTCGGCATCGCGCGCACCCTCACCTGCGCCGGTGTGGTCGGGGCACCGATCCGGCACTCGTCGCACGCACGATTCTGGCGTATCCTCTTGAGCCATGAGTATGACGGAGGGGCACTCGGGGGCAGGGGGGGGGGTTCCGAAGGCGCTCGCCATCTATCTTCCCCAATTCCACCCGATCCCCGAGAACGATGTCTGGTGGGGGAAGGGGTTCACCGAGTGGGCCAATGTGACCAAGGCCCGTCCCCAGTACCCGGGGCACTACCAACCGCACGTGCCGGGCGAGCTCGGTTTCTACGACCTGAGGCTTCCCGAGACCCGTGAGGCCCAGGCCGACCTGGCCCGCGAGCACGGCATCTCGGGGTTCATCTACTACCACTACTGGTTCCACGGGAAGCGGCTGCTCGAGCGACCCTTCAACGAGGTCCTCGCGTCGGATCGCCCCGACTTCCCGTTCGCCCTCTGCTGGGCCAACGGCGAATGGACGGCCAACTGGAACGGTGAGGGCACCCTGCTGCAGCCGCAGCGGTACAGCGACCAGGACGACAAGGCACACATCCGGTGGTTGATCGAGGCCTTCGCCGACGACCGCTACATCAAGATCGACGGCCGCCCGTTGATGTGCATCTACCGGCCGCTCAACTTCCCGGACGTGAAGCGCACCACCGACGTCTGGCGGTCAGAGGCGGTGAAGGCCGGCTTTCCCGATCTCTATCTGGTCTGGGTCGAGGGGTGGGGCCGGCCGCCGGGAGGACCAGAGGCCCACGGGTTCGACGCGACGGTCGCGTTCATGCCTCGGGCGGTCGGCATCCAGAACCTCCCAGTCGAGAGCGCGCGCACCCACAAGGTGATCGACTACCGGACGACCTACCAGGCAGTACTCGCCGAGCCCCCGTTCCCCTGGAAGCGGTTCCCGTCGGTGATGGTCGGCTGGGACAACACCCCACGCCGACCACGCAAGGCGACCATTTACGACGGGGTCACCCCTGCCGAGTACCAACGCTGGCTCCAGCTGACCTTCGACAGGCACGTCGGGGTGCGGGAGGAGGAGAACTACCTGTTCATCCTCGCCTGGAACGAGTGGGCCGAAGGGAACCACCTCGAGCCGGACCAGCGCTACGGCCGCGCCTTCCTCGAGGCGACCCGGGCTGTGCTCCTACCCTCGGCGCGGGATCGCGGGACCGTCCCCTTCCGCACCGGCGAGCCGGTGATCGACCACGGTGACAGCCCGTTGGTCGAGGAGGAGGATGAGTCGACCCCGACTCTCGACCCGACGGCCATTGACTTCGACACCCCGGTAGCCAACGCTGCCGCGCTCGTACAGGAGCTGGGCATCGACAGCGGGCGGGGGGTGGTCGATCTCGGCGACACCACCGAGGCGCTCCGCAACGGGCTGTTGCACTACGGCATCGACTACCGGGACGCGGCCGGCACCACCGACCCGGCCGGCGCCGGAACCGTGCTGGCCAGGATCACCGACCGGGCATCGGCCGACCGACTGCTCGACGGCTGCGCCGGGACCGGAGCACTGCTCGCACTCGACGTCCTCGAGGACCTGGCGGAGCCCGAACACGCCCTGTCCGCCCTGTCCGCCTGGGCCCTCGCACACGACGAGCCCTACCTCGTGGTCTCGGTGCCCAACGTCGCCCACTTCGACCTCGGGCTGGGTCTCCTCACCGGGCGCTGGGGGCCGACCAAGTCGGGGCTCCTGGACGCCACCCACCTGCGGTTCTTCAGCGAGCAGGCCCTCGAACGGCTTCTGGCGAACTGCGGATGGGCGATTGCCCAGCGCCACGACTATCAGGTCATCGAGTCCGACGACTACCACTCCGACCTACTCGACCGGCTGCCCGAAGAGATGGTCGGCGCACTGCGGATCCTCTCGCAGCACACCAACCCGAGTTGGGCGGTCGAGCACTTCATCTGGGCCCTCACGCCGTTCCGGGTCGACCGGCCCCCGACGTCCTTCGGCGACGCGACTGCCCCGGCGCCCGAGGAGACCGGTACCGACACCACCGCCGAGGCAGTTGTCGCAGTCCGCCGCTACCTCGAGTCGATGGGCATCCTGGCCAGCGAGGTCAGACGCCGCTCCGCGGCCAAGGCGAAGCCACGACCGTCCTGGCAGCGGGCCGCGAGCAAAGCGATCAACTCATCGCCGCGCCTCGCGTCGGCATACCACGCGGCACGGCGGCGAATCGGCTGACCAGACAGTCCGACCCGGATCTCGCCGACCGAACCACGACTGACCGACCAACTGACACAGAGGACGACCATGCCGAAACCAGTACCGCTCGACGAGCCCGCAGCCGACCCTCCGCCCACCGTCCCAGATGGACCGTGGCTGGTGGTCGTCGGGATGCACCGAAGTGGTACCTCGGCGATCACCGGGACCATGGCCGCGCTCGGATTCAACACGCCGCACGCCAACGATCTCGCGGTCTGGGCCGAGAGCAACCCCGAGCACTGGGAGTCCCGGTCGATGGTGCGGGTCGACGACCAGCTCCTCAGGAAGATGGGAGGGAGCTGGGAGGCACCACCGGTGCGTGAGCCCGGCTGGGAGTTCTACCCCCCGATCATCGGACGTCCGGACCCCGACGCGGTCACCGTGGCAGCCGCCGCCTACCCTTTCGACGGTCCCATCGTGTGGAAGGACCCCCGGGTCTGCCTGCTGCTGCCCTACTGGCTGCGTGTCCTGCCCCGTCCGGTCTCCGCGCTCCTGATGTGGCGCGACCCGCTGCCCGTCGCCCGATCGTTGGTCCGCCGGGACAACATGCACCTGGCCGACGGGATCGCGCTCTGGGAACGGTACAACCGCATGGCCCTCGCGGATCTCGTCGGCGTCGACACCTACGTCTGCAGCTACGAGTCGGTGGTCGCGGATCCGCCAACTGCCATCGGCGGCATCGCCAACTGGCTCGACTCTCTCGGCCAGTTCACCGGACAGGGCTTCGGGAAACAGGTCGACGAGGCGGTCGAGACCATCTCGGCGCCCACCCGCTCGGACAACGACGAGGGGAAGGAGCTGCTGCTCCCTGAGCACCACGAGCTCATCGAGCAGTTACGCGGCCTCGAAGGCGGACACTCGCCCCTCGGCCCGACCACACTCACGGAGGAATCCGGGTGGACGACGGCACTCCTCGATGCCCGCCGAGCCAGCCGGACACGGGAGGTCGAGCGGTTCCAGAAACAGCTCTCGAAGTTCTACAACTCGACTTCGTGGCGGGCGACCAGGCCCTTGCGCCAGGCGGTGGGCGTACTCGCCTACAACGTGCGCAAGTACCGCGGGCTCGAGCAGCCCGAGGAGGAGGAGACCGAACTCGGCAAGTAGTGCGCGCGCCGGCGCGGATCAGCGACGCGAGCCGCCCTCCGCGACCAGATCGAGGTAGATCCCTTCGATTTCTCGGCTGGCCGCGCGCACGTCGAACATGGCGCTCTTGTCCTTCGCTGCCCGGCCCAGTCGCTGTCTCAGGTCGGGGTCGGAGACGATGCGCTGGAGGGCGTCGGCCAGCCGTTCGGGGTTGCCGGGGGGGACGATGAGCCCATCGACACCGTCCGCGATGACCTGAGGTACACCCCCCACCGCTGTGCCGACGATGGCCATGCCCATGCTGGTCGCCTCCATGAGAGAGACCGGCAGACCCTCCTGGCGGGAGGCGAGCACAAATGCGTCCGAGCCGGCCAGCAGTCGGAGGACATCGACCCTCTGGCCGAGGAACTGGAGCCGGTCTGCAATCCCGAGGGCGTCGCGCCGATCCCGCAGTTCGTCCTCCAGCGGTCCCAATCCGACGGCTGCCACATGGACCGGAACGTCGCGGCGGGCCAGCAGGCGGACCGCGTCCAGCAGCACGTCGTAGCCCTTCTCCGAGCGGAGATTGGCCACGGTCAGCACGAGGACCTGACCATCGGGCACGCCGAGCTCGGCGCGTACGTCGGCCCGCATCGACGCCCGCTGCGAGAGGAGGGCGTCGACCCCCTGCGTGTCGATCCCGTGGACGATGACCCGAGCCCTGCCCCGCAGTGCGGCGGGAAGGGCGTCGTGCGCCGCCTGTGACACCGCGACCAACGAGCTGTCCCGTGCGATACCGGCCCTGTTGAGAAGGCGGGTGGCCACGGACGCCTTGTTCCAGAGGCTGTGCTCGGTGTAGACGACGGCCGGTCGCCGCGAGCGGGGCAGGGTTGCCACGACCAGGCGTCCGAGGGCAGCGGTGTAGGGAAGGTGGAAATGGACGACGTCGACGGTGTTGCGATCGAGCAGTGAGCGAAGGCGGATCATCCACCGGAGATCTGTGTTGCCGGTCGCGCCGAGCGCGTGCACCGTGGTGCCGCCCTCCCGGAGGGTCGGCACGAGCCCGTCGCTGTCGGCCAGGACGTAGGCCACCTCGTAGTCGAAGGCCGTCCGGTCGCCGCTGGCCACGGTGTCGACCAGGAGCCGCTCGGCTCCCCCGCGGCCCAGGCCCTTGATCACCAGGAGGATGCGCAGTCGCGGCCGCACGACACCCTCCTCGCCCTGCCCCCCCGGGTCCATGGGACGATCGTACCGTCGGACTCCGGATCGGCCGGACGGGCGGCTGTCGTGCCCGCGTCCCGTGTTCCGAGGGGCGCGGTCCGAATGCCGTTCTTGACACTCGCTCCACCACGACTGAAGATCTCGTGATGGTCGAGACCGCCACGCCCGCGCCCCGCGCGCCGTGCGGGTCCGTGTCGCCTCGACTCGCCCGGGGACCTGAGCCGGTGTGCGGCATCGCGGGCATCTTCGATCCCGGCCGGTCTCTCTCACCCGAGGATCTCACCCGGCAGGTGGACCAGATGACCGCGTCCCTCACCCACCGGGGGCCCGACGCCGAGGGGCAGTGGGCCGCACCCGAGTTCGGGGTCGCCTTCGGACACCGTCGCCTGGCGATTGTCGAGCTCGGCCCGGCGGGCGCTCAGCCGATGATCTCCCGGAGCGGCCGTTGGGTGGTCACCTACAACGGTGAGCTCTACAACTATCGGGACCTCCGTCGCCGGCTGGCAGCCCAGGGTGTGGCGTTTCGCGGCGGATCCGACACCGAGGTGCTGGTCGAAGCGCTCGATCGCTGGGGCCTCGACAAGGCGCTCGATGCGGCCGAGGGGATGTTCGCCTTCGCCCTCTGGGACCGCAGTCTCTACCAGCTCCACCTGGTGCGCGACCGGTTCGGCGAAAAGCCGCTCTACTACGGGTGGATCGGTCGGCGGTTTGCCTTCGGTTCGGAGTTGAAGGCCCTCTGCCGTGTCACGGGGTTCGCTCCGGACATCGACCGGGACGCCGTCGCCCTCTACCTCCGTCACAACTGTGTGCCGGCCCCAAGAACGATCTACGAGGGGGTGTCCAAGCTCCTTCCCGGTCAGCGCATCTGTCTGGGGATGGAGAGCCGGCCCGGTCACCTGCCGTCGTCCCACGTCTACTGGTCGGCCAGTGAGGCCATCGACGCAGCCCGTCGTCGACCACTCGAGGGCACCACCCGCGAGCTCGGCGATCGTCTGGAGGCCGTGCTGTCCGACTCGGTGGCCGCCCGCATGGTGGCCGACGTCCCGGTCGGCGCCTTCCTGTCCGGGGGGATCGATTCGAGCACGGTGGTTGCCCTGATGCAGCAACACAGCACCCAGAAGGTCCGCACCTTCACCGTCGGCTTCGCCGATCGCTCCTTCGACGAGTCTGCCGACGCGGCGGCGGTGGCCGCCCACCTGGGGACCGACCACACCCGGTTGGAGGTGAGCGAGTCCGATGCCGTCGAGATCTTCCCGAGCCTTCCCGACATCTGGGACGAGCCGTTCGGTGACATCTCCGAGATCCCGATGCACCTGGTCAGCAAGTTGGCCCGGGGTCAGGTCACCGTCGCCCTTTCGGGAGACGGCGGCGATGAGCTGTTCGCCGGGTACAACCGCCACGCATGGCTGGAACGACTCTGGCGCCGGGCCGCTCCCCTACCGGGTCCTGTCCGCAGGATGGCCGGTTCGGCGCTCTCCGCTGTTCCACCCGGGCTCGTCGAGACAACGGCACGACTCATCGAGCTCGTCCCGCCACGGAGCACGATCAGGAACCCTGCCTCGAAGGTCGACAAGCTGGGCAGGGTCCTTGCCGCTTCGGGTCCGGAGGACGCCTACCTCGCGTTGGTGTCGTACTGGGATGACGCCGAGTCGATGGTGGTGGGGGCGGGACCGAACGGTTCGATCGCATCCCGGCCATCGGAGTGGCCGCAGCTCGACGGGATCACCGAACAGATGCTCTGGCTGGACCTCGTCGGGTACCTCCCCGACGATATCCTCACCAAACTGGACCGGGCCGCCATGGCCACCTCGCTCGAGTCCAGGGTCCCGTTCCTCGACCGGGCCGTGTTCGATCTGGCGTGGCGGTTGCCCTTGTCGGCCAAGTTGCACGACGGGACGACCAAGTGGCTCCTGCGCCAGGTGCTGACCCGGCACGTACCGGCCGACCTGGTCGAGCGACCGAAGATGGGCTTCGGGTTTCCCATCGGCCCCATGCTGCGCGGCCCGGCGCTGCGCCCGTGGGCAGAGGACCTCCTCGACGAGGGACGGCTCCGCCGCCAGGGACTGCTCGATCCTGCACCGACCCGCCGCGCGTGGACCCAGCACCTCTCCGGTCGGCGCGACCTGTACTACCAACTGTGGGCGGTCCTCGCCCTCCAGGCCTGGCTGGAGCGATGGATGCCGGGGCTGGGCGGATGACAGACGGCCGGCCGGCGACCCGAGCCCCGCTGTGTACTGTGGAGAGCTGTTGGCTGCCACCGCGTCGGTCCGCCGTGACGACGGAGTTGGCCTGGGAACGCTGGTAGAGGGGGTAGGGCAGCGATGGTTCCGGGCATCGACGTGCACGGTGGCGAGGGTCGGGTCCGACCCCGACGTGGCTGCCGAGTCGTCACGACGTCCCTGACCGCCCGGGTCCTCCTCGCCAACCAGCTGCGCTCGCTCGGAGACATCGACTGGACGGTCGTGTCAGGGGACCGCTTCGACGACCCCCCTCAGGGCGTGGCCGTCGAGGTCATTCCCATCCGCCGCGAGTTCGCACTCTCCGACCTCAGGTCGTTCACCCGCCTCTGGCGGTACCTGCGCCGCGAGCGGTTCGACGTCGTGCAGACCCACACCCCCAAGGCTTCGCTCCTCGGGCTGCCGGCGGCCAGGTTGGCCGGAAGTCCTGCTCTCTACACCATCCACGGGGCCCTCTACTTCTCCGACAACACCCGCCTGGCCAACGTGCTGGGCTGGTGCTTCGAACGATGGTGCTGTGCGTGGGCGACCGAGGTCCTGGTCCAGAGCCGCGAGGACGAGACCGTCCTTCCGGGCGCGAGGATCTGCCCGGCCGGCAAGATCCGCTACGTGGGCAACGGGATCGTGCTCGAGCGGTTCCTCGAGCCGGTCGAGCCCGCACTGCACGGTCCACGACCGATCGTCCTGATGGTCAGCCGGCTGGTGCGTGAGAAGGGGTGCGCCGATTTCATCGAGCTGGCGACCAAGCTGGGCAGTCGGGCAGAGTTCGTGCACGTCGGTCCGTTCGAGCACGACCAGAGCGACGCCCTGTCCGAGGAGGAAGTGGCCGCCGCCGTTGCGGACGGGACTGTCCGGTTCATCGGCGGTGTCGATGACGTGCGACCGTATCTGGCCTCGGCGACGGTCGTGGTGCTCCCGTCCTACCGCGAAGGCATTCCCCGGGTGGCGATGGAGGCGGCGGCCACCGGTCGACCGGTTGTGGCCTACGACATCCGGGGCGTCCGGGAGGTCGTCGATCCAGCCCTCGGACTCCTCGCGCCCCGGGGAGACGTGGCCGCCCTCACCGACATCCTCGCCGGCCTGCTCGATGATCCCGATCGTTGCGCTGCACTCGGGAAGCGATGCCGAGATCAGGTCACCGAACGGTTTTCCGAGACCGGGGTCATCGGTCGATTGCGCACCCTCTACGACGAGCTGGTGCCGGATGGTGCACGACCGGCGGCGAAGGAGGCCCGATGACGACCGACGTTCGACTGACCGTCGACGTCGAGGACTGGTACGACGGGATGCGGGTGCTCGGGGAGCCGATCCCGAGGCCGGAGGGGGCCGCCAGCGGCTTGTCGGGCCTCATCGACCTGCTCGAACGATCGGGGGGATCCGCTCGGGTGACCCTCTTCGTGGTGGGGAATTACGCGGCGTCCGTGGCCGGTGAGCTCAAGGAACTGGTTGCGGAGGGACACGAGATCGCAAGCCACGGCCCCGACCACGGCCGCTTGCCCGAGGACCCGACCAAGTTGACCGAATGGCTCAGCCGCGGTCGTGCAGTCGTCGAGGACCTGGTGCAGGTCCCGGTGCGAGGCTTCCGTTCTCCTCGGTTCGACGTGCCGAGCTCGCTCGGCTTGGAGCGATACCGGGAGCTTGTGGCCGACGCCGGATTCGCCTATGTGACCGACACCTCGTACCTGGGCGAGCGTTCAGCCCTTCGCGAACTCCCCGTGCTGTCGGTGCGCGGGTTCCCTCTGGGAGGCGGCAGCTATCAGCGGCTCCTCCCGAGCCGGGTGGTGTCCCGTGGCGTGGGCACCGGCGATGGGACCGCCGTCCTGTATTACCATTCGTACGATTTCGGGGCCACGCTGCCCGGCCTCGGATCCATCCGGTCGGCGGCCGTGGCCAAGCAGCTGGTGGGTCGAGGAAGAGTGGCAGCGGTGTTCGCGTCGCTCCTCGCCCGATACGGAAGCAGGGTGTGCGCAGATGTCGAGCGGTGAGTTCCAGACCTATTTTCATCGACGCGCGTCGCGCTTTTCCGCCTTCTATTCGAGCGAACCGGTGGCTCGAGCGTTGGGGCGCGGACCACTCTTCGACCGGCTGCGACTGGCGGTCGAGATGGCGGGCACAGTGTCGGCCAAGCGGGCGATCGACGTCGGATGCGGGAGCGGTCCTCTCTTTGCTCCGCTGACAGCGCGGGGCATCCATGTCACCGGCATCGATCCCGCCGACAACATGGTCGCCCTGGCCTCGGCCGAAGCCGCCAAGTTCCGTGGTCAGGTCGAGGTGCAACGACGAGGATGGGAGCAGCTGGACGAGGTCGACGCGTACGACGTGGCCATCGCCCTCGGCGTGTTCGATTACGTGAGCGATCCCGCCGATCTCCTCGGCCGGATGGGACGGGCGGCCGGGCACGTGATCGGCTCGTTTCCATCGCCGGGGATGAGGACCGATCTCCGGAAGCTGCGCTACGGCATCCGCGGTGTGGGGGTGCACGGGTACCCGAGCGACGGGTACGAACGGCTGGCCCGAGAAGCGGGGCTCGACGTCGTCGACAGGGTGCCGCTGGGAAAGGCCGGCTTCGTCGTCCACTTCGCCCGATCACCGCAGTAGTCCTCGACAAGGGCGGGCGCCGGCCGTCCCGGGTTCCGTCGCAACGAACCGTTCCCTGACCCTTACCGGGCCGACCATCGAGTTGGGGACAGACACCCTCGGACTTCGCAGCATCGATCTCGTCAGGCGCTCACCCGCGGAGGATCCCCCGCATGCCTGGCCCCGGGGGTCGGTCACCTGGCTCTCGGTGGCCGGGGGCACTAAAGCCAGTCTCCCCGGTGGCCGATGAGTCGCTATGCCCTCGAGCCTGTGCGGACCGGAGAGCCGTCTGGTCCGCCTCGTCGGATGGCTCGGATGAGTCAAACGGCCCCTGGGCCTGGGTGGTGGCTGGCGTCGGACGGCCGGTGGTACCCCCCCGAGCTGGCAGCGTCTCCGGCAGCGATGCCCCCGCCGTCGGCGCCTCCGATGGGACTGCCACCACTGGCGTTCGGATCAGGGCAGAACGCACAGGTTCAGCCCGGTGTCGTCACGACACTCCCTCCGGGAGGTATGCCGCCGGGCGCAGCCGGGTACCGGACCCCCTATCCCGGTCCCATCCCTCACTGGCCCGAGCTGCCCGCCCCGAAGACGAGCAGAATGGCACTCTGGGCGCTCCTCCTCGTCATCCTGCTCGGAGCAGTGGGTGCCCTCGCCGGCATCCCGATGGCCTTTGTGGCGAGGTCACGTATCCGAAAGAGCGGGGGTGCGCTGAAGGGGTCCGGGCTCGCCCTCGCAGCTCTCATCGTTGGCTTCACCTTCATCGGATTGGTCCTCGTTGCCATCGCCATCCCGACATTCCTCGGTGTCACCCATTCTGGTCCGTCGATCCAGAACCTCGACTACAGCGTGGAGAACCAGATCTCAGGCGCCGGTCCCACTGACTTTCACGCCATCGATGTCAGCGCTGTCCAGTGCGAACCGCCGACCAGTTGGACCGTTGGATCCACATTTACCTGCGTTGCGTTCGGCTCAACCGGCAGCGAGGTCGGGACGTACTACGGAACAGTTGGGCCAAACGCCCCCGACGGCACCCGCACCTGGTATGGACGGTACAGCCCCTCGGTGACCGGCTGATCCAGACCTCCACTGGTGCGGGGAGGGCATCACCGCCGCACAAGCAGTGATCGGGGGTACACCTGGCAGACTGGCGAGGACTTCCCCCTTCTCCATACGCGATGATCTTGCCGGCCGCTGGACGTCCGATGGACGACTGCCTCTGAGCAGCGTCGCAGGACGACCCGAAGGGAGGCGTGATGGAGATCATCAACTTGGGTGCGACGGAAGGACTACCCCCGGTGAACTGGTCGGACGTCGTCGAGAAGCTCGATGCCGGATCGCCCCCGGCTCCAGACGCCCACAACGCTCGCACGACGTGGCTCTCGACGCTGAACGAGGACGGGAGCCCGCATGTGACTGCGGTCGGTGCGCTCTGGCTGGACGGGAGCTTCTGGTTCCAGACCGGATCGGGTACCCGGAAGGGCCGCAACGTCGCCCGCGACCGGCGCTGCTCGATCGCGGTGTCGATTCGCGATGCCGACATCGTCGCCGAGGGTGAGGCAGTGCGGGAAACCGACCCGGCCATGCTGACGCGCCTCGCCAACGCCTGGACGGACCAGGGATGGCCCGCCGAACTGGACGTGACCGGGGCCGGTCTCACTGCCCCGTTCAACGCGCCGACCCAGGGACCACCGCCCTGGAACGTCTATCGCATCACCCCACACTCAGTGACCGTGGTGCTGGGCACCGAGCCGGGCGGGCTGACTCGCTTCAGGTTCTGACCGGTGAACCCTCAGGAAAGGGCTTCGATCACGGCGGCGAAGTCCTGCCACTCCCCGCCGGCATCGATGACAGTCGTCAAGAGGGCTTCGGCCGCGGGTCCGATGCGCACCCCAACACCGGTCTCCCTGGCGAGGTCGATGGCGAGGCGGAGATCCTTACGGGCCAGTGTCGGAGAGAACCAACCTGGATGCGTCGGATCGAGCAGGCTGTCCAACCGGAGATTGCTGGCGAGACTCACTACCGGACTGTCGGCAAGCAAAGTCCGCAGGAACTCGTCGGGGATCGCCAGCTGTCTGGCCGTGGCGATGGCCTCGGCAAGCGAAGCCACTCCCGTGATCAACAACGAGTTGGCCAAGATCTTCATCGTTGCCCCGGTTCCGACCGGCCCACAGGTGGTATAGCCGGACCCAAGGTCATTCCACAGGGGTTCGATGGCAGA
This sequence comes from uncultured Acidimicrobiaceae bacterium, assembly GCA_963701325.1. Classification (GTDB taxonomy): domain Bacteria; phylum Actinomycetota; class Acidimicrobiia; order Acidimicrobiales; family RAAP-2; genus Bog-756. The sequence goes on along the minus strand of OY969604.1, from coordinate 3,494,881 downwards.
AATCGCTGGAGCGGGACCGCCGATCAGGAACCTCCCCAAACCCCCAGCAATCATCACTGGCGATCCCATCACGGGGGCGTCGAGGACCCGACCCTCGGGTCCAAAGTCCGCAAGGCGTCGAGCAGTCTCCGGGGAAACCGTGCTGACGTTGGCGAACACGGCAGCGGGTTCGAGCGATGCCAATACACCACCCTCGCCCAGGCACACGTCGAGGACGGCTGTGTCGTCGGCGAGGACGACGAGAACAGCGTCAGCACCGGCCGCCGCCGCCGTGGCGGTGTCGGCCTCGATGGCACCGCCTGCCACAAGGGCGGCGACACGACCGGGGGTGCGATTCCAAACGGTCGTCTGGTGTCCGGTTTCGATTGCCCTGGCCGCGAACGCTCGGCCCATGTTGCCCATTCCCAAGACGGCGATTCGCATCGGGCCACCCTATTCGACCCCAAGGACGATCCCCTTGTGCGGGTCGGGCTACTCGTCCCGGTTGGTGGCAGTTGGCACCTGGCGAGCGAACCCAGTTCGATCATGCCTCTGAGCCGGTGTCTGGAGACACCAGCTCAACGTTCCGACGTTCGCAGCGGCGGTTGCTGACTGCTGCAGGTCGGAGTCTGAGGCTCTGAGACCTCCTAGACGGTTCCAGCTGCGTCGATCGATCCGAACACCGTGATCTCAGGTGGTCCCGTCATTCCGACGGAGTTCATGACCTCGGCGACCTTGGGGTTTCCATCGAAGAAGCCCTGGAACTGCTCCTCAGTCTCCCATTCGTCGATGACCATCAATTCGCCGTCTCCGGAGACGAACCGATGATGGAGCATGCCAGCACCCCTCGTCGATTCAGTGATCTCCTCGAGGAACTTGGCGTTGCTGTGGAGGCCCTCGATGGCCTTCGCGACATCCGACACCGGAATATGGATGGTGACCGTAACGCTCATGCTGGAACCCCGGGTTCATGATCATGGCCACCCCCACCTGAGATGGCTTCATCAATCTACGGCCAATCGTCGGTAACTGCCTGGCCCCCGCAGATCTAGGACTTGGGTACCTTTGACTCCTCGGCGCAACGTTCACTCCTGTGGGTACTTCGGTGCCCCACCCAACGGTCCGACGCGGACAGCGGAGGCATTCCATCCGGCGTACGGTTACCCCATGCCCGCTGTCCTGATCGCTATGGGTGCGATCCTGATCGTCCTGACATTCCTCTTGGCGTTCACGATTTTCGGGGTGATCTCCGCCCTGCTCGGAGTCGCCTGCATCGTGATGGGGACGATGATGCTCGGCCGGACTGCCCATGGACCGGGCACCGACTGACGCCAGTGGATGGGTTACACAATGGGAGCACGCTGCGCCGCCCGAGGTACGCCCCCACCCGGTGGTCAGGAGCACCCGAGTGCTCCGTCAGCCCTTGGGAATGAGTTCGACCACGGGTATCACCCGGCTGGTCTTCTGCTCGTACTCGGCGAACCCTGAGTATCGCCGAGCCTGCTCGGAGTAGACCCGATTCCGATCGTCTCCGGTCACCGGCCCAGCGGAGACTTCGTATGTCTCGGTTCCCACCTCAACGGTCACGTCGGGATGGGCCACAAGGTTCCAGTACCAGTCCGGGTTGGTGTCCGCACCTGCCTTGCTCGCAAAGACGTAGCGGTGCCCGTCGAGGTCCAGGTACATCATCGGATTCACCCGTTCTCGGCCCGTCTTCGCCCCTGTGGTGTGAAGGAGCAGAATCGGCGCACCAGCGAACGGTCCGCCAACCCTGCCCTCGTTCGCCCGAAACTCCTCGATGATCTTGCTGTTCCAATCCTGGACGTCGCTCATTCGCCATTCTCCCTTCGTCACTGCAACCCTAGCGATCGTTCCGGGTGGATCGGCCGTCATCGAAGATGGCCGAGTACCGACCGGAACGGCCAGGAGGCGAGGTCATCGGGGCGCCCCCGGAAGCGGGGAGGGCTGCGGCGCCAGGGAGGGCGGGCCGACGAAATCGCGTGATCTAGCCGTGGCTCTGCTCGTCAGAAATAGCGCGACGAAATCGCTTCCGGTGGCCGATCCTTCCCGCGCGACACCCTGGCGACCCCCTTGACCCGGCAAGGACAGTCGGCTACTTGGGCGACAAGATGTGACGCTCGACGTCCCGTGGCGAACCGTCGCGATGCTGACCGCCGCCGCGAAGAACTGCATCGATTCTGAACCCTCCAGCAACGGCAGTCCGACACGATGCGAAGTTGTCGAGGTCGTGGACAAGCTCTTGACGCCTCAGCCCGAGGGAGTCCATTGCCCACGGCGCAGACAGCCGGAGCGCCCTGCTTGCGAGTTTCCGGCCACGGGCGTTGTGTGCCACCCAATAGCCGACTCTTCCGACCGGACCATCGGGATGTTCGAATCGTTCGATGCCGAGCCCTCCGACAGCGAGCCCGTCTCCCTCGTCAATCGCAAACATCGCTCCGCCCCCTGTCCACGCCGCGGGCGCAAGACCAGCAACGAAGCTCCTGGCATGAGCAGCCGTGTACGGGAATGGGATGGCGGCCATGAACCGTTCGATCTCTGAGTTGTTCAGGCCATCTACGAGCGCAGGTTCGTCACTTTCCTCCCAGATCCGGAGGAGCAGGTGTTCGCCTTCCAGTCGGATCTGAGGTGACACGGGGCCAAAGCTACTCACGGTCTCCACAGAGTGCGCCCTCAGCCGACGTCGGGAGAGCAAGGGTGTCAGTGTCCAGAGCGATCGAGCGCGCCGTTGACGCCCAAGTGCGTCAGTTCGTCACGTCATCTCGACCGGGCGCTGGCCCTCTCATGACCCCGTCCGAAATGCGGAATGCAACATACTTCGATCTCACGGAGCCATATCGCTTTCGACCCAACGTTCAAAGACTTGCACTCGCTCGGGCGGCCACGCCCCGTCGCACGGCATCGAGCCATTCTTCACGTGTTCCAAGATGGCGGAAGCGTGAGCCCGCACGTCGTCGAAGGACCAGAGATCAAATGCTCTTTCCATGGACTGGCGGTCATGCTGCCTGAAGAGCGGCTTGATGTCGGTCGCGAAACTCAAGCGATCTTCGTTCGAAGAAGGTCCCATCCCCCGCAAATCTAGCCCCTTGGGGCGTCCCTCTCACCCCCTCACTCCCCCACCCATCCGGTGAGCGCTTCCTCTCAATGTCAAGCCCGTAGTCGGGGCTCCGGTGTGAACACGGCGGACATAACAATAATGAGCCACTCGTGAAGCGAGGGAATGCTCGTACGAAGTCACGCCTCTTGGCAAACATGGCCCAGGTCCTGAGTCGGCGGGTCAGCGGCATGTCAGCCCCGGAGGGCGACAGTTGTGGGGAGAGCCAGTCCCATCGACCCGGGAATTCGGCCGCGAGAGAAGTAGCGGGCGGGCTCAAGAACGATAGACCTCGCGGGCGACGTAGCGATGGAGGATCCGGATGACGTCCCGCTTGGACCGTCCTTCCTTTACCCGGCGGTTGAAATCAGGCGGGTGTTGCGTCGACCGCTTGAGGACACGGGCTTTCAGGGGCACCCTCTAACGACATGAGCTGACAACGAATGGTCCTCCAATTCGACCGTCATCTCGCACGATATCCGTACGGCAGAAGGATCCAGGATAGGAGCGCCAGTGCAAACGACTGTCCCACCGTCCCTGCGATCGGGGACGGTGGGCTTGACCCTGGCCGCCTGAATCGGTTGACAAGCAGTGCCTTTCAGACGAGGGTTGCCTTAGCCATTGCGGGTGGCGCCGTGGCATCTAAGGGCGGAGGTGCCCATGCGGAACTTGAAACTTCGGAGCAGCAGGCTGATCACCGTAATTGCACTGGTGGCAGCTTTCTTACTTGGCAGTGCCACCTACGGTGCCGTCGAGCTGGCCGGTGCGAGCGGGACGAACACCGTGTACTACGCATGTTTGTCGTCGGCCGGAACCCTGAGCCACGTCGGGACGACGAAGCCTACGACGACGATCTGCAAAACGCCCTCCAAGGTCATCTCGTGGAACTCCCAGGGGCCAGCCGGACCAAAGGGCACCAACGGAACGAACGGTGTCACCTACGACTGCTCAGTCACGCCTTACGCAGGAGCGGACCTGGCCGGGTGCAACCTGACAGGCCACAATCTGACGAACGCCAGCATCTCCGGCGCCGATCTTGTCGGAACCAACCTTGCTGGCGCTGTGTTGGACGGAGCCAATCTCACGGGCGCCAACATGAGCGGTGTCGGGTTGAGTTCCTCCGCCAGTCTCGTTGGCACCAACCTGAACGGCACCAACCTGACGAACGCCAATCTGACCACTGGCGACCTGACGAACGCCCTCATCGACGCTGCCAACCTGACCGGCGCCAACCTGACTAGCGCCATCCTGTCCGGCACCAACCTGACCAACTCCAATCTGAGCGGCGCCAACCTGACCGACGCCGACATGACCGGCGCCAACCTGACCGGCGCCACTCTGACCGGCACCAATCTGACCCGCACCATCTCCGGCAGCATTACGGGAACCCCGGCAGCCCTTCCGCCCAATTGGAGTCTCGTCGCCGGAGTCTTGGTGGGTCCCGGCGCCTGGCTGCAAGACGCCAACCTGTCCGGCGACGACCTGGCCGACGTCGACCTGACCGGCGCCAACCTGTCCGGCGCCAACCTGACTAACGCCAACCTGAGCGGCGCCAACCTGGCCGACGCCGACCTGTCCTACGCCGACCTGACCGGCGCCACAGGTCTCACGGCAAGCGCACTTACCGGAGTCGTGTGGTCGGATACGACCTGTCCCGATGGCACCATTAGCGTCGTCAATGATCCCGAGACCTGCATCGGACTCGGGATTTGACCTACTGACCTCATGGACGAGGCCCCCGGTGCTCCATCGGCCGGGGGCCTCGTCGCTTCCGAACCCTCGGCTGCCACCTAGGTGCCTGGTTGAGACTTCTTGGTAGATGCTGCGACTGGTTCGTAGCGTTTAGAGGTCCAGACGGGGTAGCTCTCTAAGTGCCTGCCGCCGGCTCAGGTCGGCTGGCTTTGCAACGAGTTGCGTCCTGTCTGGGCTTCGCCGCGGGTGGCTCGAAAGAGGAACAGGTACGAGAGTCAAACCAGGAGTGCCCTCGCGGTCCCTAACCGACCACGAAGGAGGAACTCATGACAGTCATCATCGGGATCGACCCCCATAAGGCATCCCACACAGCAGTGGCCATCGGTTGCGACGAGCGCCAGTTGGCCGAGATCAGGGTGCGGGCGACCTGCCAGCAGACAAAGCGGCTATTGGCCTGGGCGGAGCCGCTCGGACCACGGACATGGGCCGTCGAGGCGGCCGGCGGCATGGGCTACCTGTTGTCCCAGCAGCTCGTCGAAGCCGGCGAGCAGGTCCTTGATGTGCCGGCAACTCTGGCCTCGAGGGTGCGGGTACTCGGCACCGGTCGCTCGAACAAGAACGACCCCAACGATGCGCTGTCGGTGGCTATCGCCGCCCTGCGCTCCCCGGGCCTGCGCTCGGTCGAACCAGCGAACCACCGAGAGGTGCTTCGCCTCCTGGGCAAGCGGAACCATGAGATCGGGAGGCTCCGCAACATGGTCGTGTCTCGGCTCCATGCCGCCCTGGCCAACCTCTCACCAGGCGGAATCTCCAAGGAACTCAACGCTTCTGATGCTGTGCGGCTCCTCAATGACTTCGAACCGATCACTGCGGTGGAACAGACCCGCTACGACCTGGCCCACGAGCTGCTCGACGACGTGGAGCGCCTCGATGTGCAGCTAAAGGAGTCCCACAAGCGGATCAACACAGCGGTGAAGGCTTCGGGAACCTCGCTCACCGAGCTCTATGGCGTCGGTCCCATTCTGGCCTGTGAACTGATCGGCTACACCGGTGATGTCCGGCGCTTCACCACCCGGGACCAGTTCGCCTCCTATGCGGGTGTGGCTCCGATCGAGCTGTCCTCCGGTGGCCGCATCGTCCACCGCCTCAGTCGTCGGGGCAACCGACAGCTCAACCACGCCATCCACATGGTGGCCATCTGCCAGATCCGCCAGACCAACTCCGAGGGCCGGATCTACTTCGAGAAGAAGGTGGCCGAGGGAAAGACCAAGCGCGAGGCCATCCGGTCCCTCAAGCGACACATCGCCAACGCCGTGTATCGGCAACTGATCATCGACGCCAGCAAGTAAGGGCCCGGGAGGACAAGCGGGAACGACTCATAGCCTGCGTGGTCGGCTCTACACCCTGGCGGCCGACTCTTCGGCGAAGTCACTCCCGGACCCACCAAACCTTAGGCAGTCGCAACCTTCGGTGGCGGCCTGGTTCGTCGCGCCTGAATAGACCGGAAATTGCCCTCTTGACTCAAAGAGGATTCGTTGCGGGTCAGGCAACTATCACTAGTGTCGGCCGCTCGATAACCGCAGCCTTCCCGGTGATCAGGGGCAGGGGTCGGACAAGGACAACGAGGGGAAGTCGTCGAGGCGGTCGATCCGCAAGCTGCCAGCTTTCGCGACAATCAGAACAGCGATGGTTGGTCTGGTAGTCGCTGGATCAGCCGGATGCCTCGACGAGGGTCCGGGTGGTTCCGTTGTCGGGACCACTTTGAATCCCACCCACGGCTTTACAGGCGGTTGAGGTACGGCAGGAGATGTCGCTGAGATAGGCGTTCGTCTCGCTGGGACTGGAAACGACCGTCCACTGCGTCCCGTTCCACGATTCGATCAGGGTTTGAAGGGTCGACAAACTGTTGGACTCACTGCCCACGGCGGTGCAGGACATTGTCGACTGACAGGCGACGTTGTCCAGCTCGTTGCTCTTCGTTCCCTTGTTGGGGCTCGGGATAAGCGACCACGTAGCGCCGTTCCGCGACTCGACGAGGGTCTGGTTGGAGTTTGCATAGTCCCCTATAGCTGTGCACGACGTCGCGGAGCCGCACGAGACACCTCTGAGGAAGTTGCCGCCCGTCCCTCGATTGGGGCTCGGGACCAGCGACCATGCAGTGCCGTTCCACGACTCGGCGAGCGATGCGTATCTCGTGCCGTCGTTGTAGTAGCCGACGGCCGCACATGAGGTCACCGAGACGCATGAGACATCCCCGAGATGGTTGGCCCTCGTCCCATTGCTGGGGCTTGGAATGATCGACCAGGTGGTCCCGTTCCACCGTTCGATGAAGGTCCGGAGGCCCTTGCCCCCAACAGCCATACACCAACTCATCGACCTACAGGACACGGCATACAAGGTTGCGGTACTCGTGGGACTAGGCATCGCCGTCCACGTCGTCCCGTTCCACGACGCGATCATCGTGGACGTACCGGCGCTGCCCACAGTGACACACCAAGTGGCCGATGTGATGCACGAGATGTCATCGAGATAGCTGCTGGTGGCAGTCCCCACGCTCGGCGTCGACCCGATCGACCAGGTCTTCCCGTTCCACAGTTCGACGAGCGCGTGGTAGCTCGCCCCCCGCGAGTTCTTGGCATAGCCGCCTACAGCGACGCACGCGTTCCCTGCACTGCAGGACAAGTGATCCAACACGTTCTCGGAGTTCGACGCGACGTTCGGACTGGAAACAACGAACCATGTCGAGGTTGCACCAGCAGGGACAGTAACAAGAGGCCCCCCTCCAAGGATTCCGGCTCCGGTCAATGCTGCAACGCAGACCAGCAGGGCTGCAGGCATACGTGCGAAGCGAGCACCTGTCATCGCGACCCCACCTCCGTCGGACTGATCCGCCGATGGGTCGAGGCTATACCTCGACCGCTATGACTTGCCCGGTCTCGTGAGAGGGAGCGTTTGCGAGGCAGGGATACCCGCCCCCTGACCCGGCAGCGAGGATTGACGTAGCCCGCTGACGGTCCACCACTCCGGAGGGAGAACTGGTCAGCGTGTGGGTGCGTGTCCGAGCCGGGTCTGACTCCATCAAACCGGCTGACGTCCTTACGGACTGTCCTGAAGTCGATTCGTCGGCCCGGCTCGGACACGCACTCGACACCAACCGGTCGGACGGAGTGACCTCATAGGAGCCTGCCGCACAGGCCCTTCGCTGTCCTGTCCATTGTCTTGATGGTGCCGTGTCACCCACCCCAAGCGAAAGGACCAGATGACCATCACCGCTATCGCGCGCCGCATCACCGGAGGGGTCGACACACGTCCATGTGGCCGCCGCCCTCGACGAGCGTGGAGCACTCCTCGGCGTGGAGAGCTTCCCGACCACACCGTTTGGCTATCGGGCCCTGCTCAATTGGCTGGAGACCTTCGGGACCGTCGAACTCGTCGGCGAGGGGACCGGAAGCTACGGGGCCGGGCTCACCCGGCACCTGCTCTCCCACAAGGTCTCCGTCGTCGAGGTCGACCGTCCCAACCGCCAGCGCCGGCGGCGCACGGGAAAGTCCGACCCCGAAGACGCCGTGGCCGCCAACACCGGAAGTAACTGCTATTCGCCCGGCGGTAGCTTCACCAGTCTCGACTACAACCTGACGGACGACACCACTGGCACAGACTGCGGCTTCACCCAACCCACCGACGTGCTCGATGCCAAGCCCGGCCTCGGTCCCCTCACGAACAGCGGTGGCCTGACGCCGATCACGGAAACTCCCCACTCTCGATCATCGGAATGCCCCAGGTGCTCGCCTGAGGTGGGGTGATGCCAAAGCCTACGTGTTTGAGTTGGACTTCACCCCCTTCGTGAGCTTCTCGGCCCGGGCCCGGTGGGTCCGCATCCGGTAGCTCTCGCCGTCGATGTTGAACACGACAGAGCGATGGAGCAGGCGGTCGAGCATGGCGGCCGCCACCATTGGATCGTCGAAGATCTTTCCCCAGGAGCCCACGCCGAGGTTGGTGGTGAGCACGGTCGAGCTCTTCAGGTAGCGCTGCGTGATGACCTGGAACAGTGCGGCGGCAGCCTCGTTGGCCAAGGGCAGGTAGCCGACCTCGTCGATGACCAACAGACGTGGTCCTGCGAAGAACCGCATGGTGGTGGCCCACCGTCCTTCGAGGGCAGCCCGATGACAGCGGGCCACGAGATCTGCCGCAGTTGTGTAATAGGTCCGATAGCCGGCGTCGATGGATGCTCGGGCCAGAGCGACAGCCAGCATGGTCTTGCCCACACCGGGTGGCCCGATGAACAGCACGTTGGTGGCGTCCTCCAGAAAGCGGAGCGTGGCCAGTTCGTTCACCAGCTTCTTGTCGATCGACGGTTGGGCGTCGAAGTCGAAGTCACTGAGGCGGAACGGTGACGGCAGGGAGGCGAAGCGCTCGAGACTGGCTCGCCTGCGAGTCTCGGTGGCCTTGACCTCGACGTCCAAGAGCCGTTCCAGAAAAGCGGTGTGGCCGAGCTTCTGGCTGGCCGCGTACTCGAGCTCGGCGGGTAGGGCCTCGGCGGCGGCAGCCATGCGCAGGTAGGCCAAGTGACTGCGGGCCTGCTGATAGATCGAGTTGTCGCTCATCCGGTGCCCTCGATCAGGTCGGCATACCCCTGCAGGTCAACGGTCACCTCTCGGCCTTCGACCCCGAGCAGGCGGGCTGCTTCGGCCAGGGACTCGGGGCCCGGAGGCCGGTTGGCCTTGGTGTCGCAGGGCCTGGCCACGGTGAAGCTGGACAAGACCACCGATTCCAAGGCCGCTCGATGCTCTGGCGTGCGCACGATGGTTCCTGCTCCGGCCGGGGCCAGGCGGTGACTGACCAGCAGTGTCCCCGATGCGGCGTGGACCTCGATGGTCGAAGATGCCAGACGATGACGGAGTTCGAGGATGACTCCGGACAGTCCCGGCTGAACGGAGTAGCGGTTGCCCCGGAAGGCGACGGTGGCGTTGTCGTCCACCGGGCGCATGGCGGTGACGGTGGCCGGGAACGGCAGCGCCGGCAGATCCAATAGTGGCTCGGCGTCGGCCAGTTCGCCGACGCTGGTCTTGGCCCCAAGGGCGGTGTGTCGTGGGCGGGCGTCCCCTGGTCCCGACAAGAATCGGTCGAGTAGAAGCTGTGCCTCTTCGGGGCTCTTGGCGCCCAGACTCCGCCACCACCGGCCCGAGGTGAAGTGCACCGCCGCTTCGACGGCACCTTTGCGGTTCCCGCGTCGGGGAGGACAGGGCTCGACGATGGCTCCATAGTGCTTGGCCACCGGGGCGAAGGTGGCCTGGACGTCCTTCGTGCCGGGACGGATCACCGTCGCCAGCCGGTCGGTCCTCCAGATCCGTGGCGTCCCACCCAACCGGCGGAGCACGCCGTCCATGGCCTCGATGAGGTGGGCCTGGTCCATCGACTCGGCCAGCACCCCTCGGGTCCGGCTGGAGTGGGGCAACGTGCCGAGCAGCACATAGGCCGTTCCTCCCCACGGGGCCCGGCGACGCTCGAACCAGTCCCACTGGATCTCCTCGCCAGGCGGGTGATCGATCTCGATGGTGTCGCGTCCCTTCACGCCAGAACACGCTTCGCAGTGCGGGCGGAGCTTCCTCATCCGGACCTGGCGCACGAACGTCGGGTAACTCTGGGAGTAGCCGAGCCCCTTGACCTCCTCGAACAGGACGGTGCCCCAGACGTGATGGTCGTCGGTGAACCGAGCGGTGATGTACTTCTCGAACTCAGCCAGCGGGTCGGGAATGTCGGGTCGGGCACGCACCCCTGGCACCCGCTCGTTGTTCAGATAGGCCCGGACCGTCTTCCGGTCGCGGTCCAGGTGGCGGGCGATGGCCGAGATCGACCAGCCCCTCTTCCTCAGTGCGTGCGCTTCCACGTCTTCTCCTCGTGTGAGCATGGAGGGGGCTCCTTCGGGCTGGCTGGCGTAGGAACCGCCAGCTTCGAAGGGGCCTCACCTCAGTTGGTGGACCTGTCTGTCCACCCCGGGCTCACAAGTGGGGAATTTCAGTGATCATCTCTGGGGAGTCTCCGGTGATCGACGGCAGGCCCGACCTTCACACAGCTACCGGCGGCGAACGGTCCGGCCGTCGGGGTCATCCCGGGTGGGACCAAGCTGGATGGCGTGAAGGTCTGCCCTCGGACCGACCAGCGTGGCGTCGCCAGTATCGGTAAGTGCACGATCGGTGCTGTCGAGCAACACGGCGTGTGGCAGAGGCAGGTCCAGGGCTATCCGGCATTCCCGGTGAAGGACAGCCCACCGCCGGGGTTCCTCATCGGGGTGCAGGACGGCGTCTGGAAGCTCTACTCACACAATCTGTCTGGGACCGACATCTTCACCGGGACGATCACCACCAACGGCACCTTCTCCGACGTGGCACTCACCTCGAACGACTCCGGCGACAAGATGACCATGCTCAACCCTCAAACCATCTCGTTCGGGTTCCACACGGCTGGGTATGTCAGCGGCATAAAGTTCGTCTCCTCTGGGAGTCAGGTGACCTTCCACAACCTCGAAGAGGACGGCACCCTTGTTCCGCCCGCAGACATCCTCCTCGGAAGCGCCGAAACGAGTGCCACGTCGAATCCCCTGACGATCACCCGACCGTAGACGGAGTCGTTCGGCGGGCGGCAGGGGTATGGCAGAAGTGCCGCTCGGGGGCAGGGCGTATTCGGTGATGTGGGACATCCATGGCGCCACGGTCGGTAACTTAGTTCACTACCACTCGGCAGTGATTCGACCACGAGGACGAATCACTGTTGAGACAACGACGTGGCCCTGCTGCCATTTCTGCTTGCCTGCCGTCGAGGCTGGGCCGCCATCCTGTGACCCTTGCCTCGACGGCAGTAGAGCGGTACGGGTGATCAGCCGTACAGGTTCAACGTGTTGGTCCCGTCATCCACGAAGTAGAGGCCCTTGCCGTTGGGAGTAAGGGCTATGCCAAAGATGGTGCCGTTGCCGTTGAGCGATCCCGCGACCGGCGTATTGTCCAACTGTGTGGTCGCGACCTGCTCCCCCCCGAACGGCACGGTCTCTACAGCTTTGCCGTCACCGCCGTTGACAGTGATGATGTCTCCGTTCGGGGCGACAGTCAGACCGAGCGGAGCATTCAGTGATCCGCCTGATGTCACGGTGAAGCCGGGGCCAAAGAAGGGTCCTGGCAAGAAGAATGGCGCCGGGATGGCTCTGACGCGATTGTCCTCCGTCGAGGCGACATATAGGACCGCCCCATTGAAGCCGAGACCGACACCTGTTGGTCCGACGACGAGGGCGCCCGGATCGTTTCGCTCGGGCAGGTCGTTCGCGATCACCGTCTCGGATTCAACGTGGTCCGTATGCAAGTCCAACACGATCCGCACCACCGTTCCGCCGGGGACGACGGTGATCGGAGGGGCGGTGGGCGACAGACCGTTGAGCACATTGGTGACAAACAGGACGGCTTCGTCGCCGAACTGCACGCCGGTCATGTCCCACGGTCCGTTGATTTGTCCACCGGAGATCGTCCGCACGACGCCGCCGTTCGAGTTCAGGACGATCAGGCACCCAGCGTGTTCACCTGCAGAGGTGCCTGCATTCGGACCAGTGGTTGGCAGGCTTCCCACAACGACCGTGCCATCCCGGAAAACCACCAGGGCAGTGGTCAGGCCGACCCCGCCAGGACAGGGCTGTTGGGGCGTGAGGCTGATCGTGGCGAAGACCGACTGCTGGCCGTTCGGGCTGATTTGCATGATGGTAGAACCGGTGCCCTGCTGATTTTGGCTGTTGTTGAAGTTGCTCACGAGCACGTCTCCCTGGTGGAGACTCCCAACTGACGCCGGAACCACGGCCACACCGTAGGGATTGACATCACCTGTCTCGGCCCCAGTGGTAGGTACCGCCGACGGCTGGTCCGGGCTCACCGTTTTGCCTGCCAGAAATGGCACCCCGGCGGCGGCTGAAACGCCTCCCGCGATGCCAGTGATCAGGAACGTGACCAGTCCAGCGACGGCCACCATTCGCCAAGGTCTCATGTACCGTCCTCCTCATCGTTGCGCGCCACGATGATGGCGCCTCAACAGTGACTACCTGTGAGTACCGGCGAATGTTCAGCCGAACCGGAGGATTTCCTCCGTACCCGTACGCCGGGTAGGTGAGTATTGGCCCAACCAGGGGAATCCCTCGCGGGGAATCTCCAGTGAACGCTGGCCCCACCGCCCCAAGGCGCGGACGGGGGCAGGGATATGGGCCCCGCTCCCCGTGATATGGGGCAGGCCTTAGCGTCAGGTGTCGCCGACCGGATTCCCTGAAGTCGCAGGTCAGTCCGTCAATGTGGCTTGTACAGGCCCACGCGAGTCTGCTCCCGTCCCCTCTCGGCGAACGCCACCGGGACGTCGGTGCCGACGCTTTTCTCCAGTTTTGTCGTAGGAGGAGGCAACCTTTCGAGCACAAAGGTGGGTTGATATAGGTAATGGACGGACGTCGGCATCAGAGCCAGCCTCGTATTGACTTCGACCGCTTCGTCGCCGAGACGGCTGAGCCGCTACTGCGGTCGGCCTACCTGATCACCTGGGACTTGGCAGAGGCGGAAGACCTGGTTCAAGAGTGTCTGTTCAAGGTCGCCCGCCGCTGGCCCCGGGTCAAGAAGATGGAGCGGCCCGTCGCGTATGCGCGCACGGTGCTCATCCACCTTGCGCTAGACGAAGGGAAGCGGCGGAGCCAGCGGCGTTCAGAGCTCGGACCCGAAGCGACCGGGCTCCTCGAAGCGCACCACGATGATGCCGCGGTGGGCATCCTTGGACGCGTCGAGACGAGTACCGACCTGCTGGGAGTGCTCAGAGAGCTGCCACCCCGGCAACGCGCCGCCCTCGTACTGCGGTACTTCGACGACCTGAGCGAAGCGGAGGTCGCTGATGTCATGGGTTGTTCGGTGGGGACGGTAAAGAGCACCACGTCGCGAGCCCTCGGGCGCCTCCGTCGGGAAGTCGAAGGCACGGGGGCTGTATCCGACATCAGGGCGGACGGCACACAGGAAAGCCATGCCAACGGTTCGTCGCTGCCAACTGACCTTCGAGCGGCCGCGCTTTCACACGCCGGACCAGGCGTGGACACAATCGCACAAGACACGACACAAGCAACTGAAGGGAGCACCACCAAATGAAGACGACATTTGAAGAGGAGCTGATCTCCGCGCTCAGAGTTCGCGCGGCGGCACTGCCGATGGACGCGTCGGAGAAACTGCGCTCCGTCGATTACCACCCACGCCGGCATCGCCGCGTCGCGCCTGCGGCACTCGGCGCCACTGCCGTCGGTGCCGCCGCGGCGGGAACCGCCCTGGTGGTCGCTCTCGGTGGGGCTGCTCCCGCTTACGCAGGTTGGAGCGCTGCGCCGACCGCGGCCTCGTCCTCACCGTCGTCGCGGGCCGACCAGAGCTGCCTGGGCGCGCTCTCCTCTGACCAGCCTGCCGGCGGACAGCTCGGCTCTGGGCCCTGGCAGCCCCTGCTCACCGACGTGCGTGGCCCATTCACAGTCGCGCTCTACCAGAACGACAGCGCCTACATGGGCTGTTTCACCGGCTCGTCCTTCACGCAAGTGACCCTGGTGAGCTCGGACGGTGACACCTCGAACGGCGTGCTCAAGGTCAGCGGCTCCGGTTCTGGCTCTGGCAGCCCCTCTCAGGGACTGTCGACGGTGACGGTGGGCAGTACTACCTCTGGCGATCTCCAAAACGTCGTGCAATCGCATCTCTCCACGGCTGACGGCCCGTACACACTCGTCGACGGACGAGTCGCGTCAGGGGTGACAGGGGTCACCCTCGTGCTCGATAACGGGCAAGACGTTGTGGCCACGGTGGCCGATGGGTGGCTTCTCGCCTGGTGGCCCAGCGACTCGGCGACAACCTCGTCGCAGGTAACGAATGGGTCCGGTACGACGTCCGAAACTCTGGTCTCATCGACCAAGGGACCGCCAACGCCCCCCGCCCCCGGTTCCTGCACGCCGACCACGACCCCCGACGGAACGAACGGGGTAGTCCACTGCACGAACTCCGGCGGTGGAAGGGTGGGGTCAGGGAACTCTGGCAACAGCGGCAGCAGACAGAACGTCACCCGAGCCCGGAACAGCGGTAACACCAGCGGGGCCGGGACCGGGCCGACGAACCCGCCTTCGCGAGCCAAATATCAAACCAGAGCGAGGGAGCCACCAACCGGCGGATGAGCCAACATTCCCCCAACTGGACGCTCGCATATCCGGTGTTGTGGGGCAGGCCTGTCAAGTGCCGAGTTTGGATATACCTTGACCACGGGTACATGTCTCTGGTGGCGTCTCAATCGGGCGGGTCGACGATTGGAGGCAAGGCAATGGCTGGACACATCAATGAGGTGACGAGCTTTACCTACACGACCTACATTCTGGCGACGCCTGAGCGGGTCTGGCAGGGCCTCACCGACCCCGCCCTCATGAGGCGCTACTGGCGGCACCAAAGGGCTGGTGAGAAGACCTTCCGCTCGGACTGGAAGAAAGGCTCCACCTACGACATGACCCACGAGAAGGTCGGATTAGTCGTGAGCGACCCCGAACAGGTGATCCTGGAGTCCGATCCCTCCCGCCGGTTGGCCTACACCTGGCACACGATTACGCCCGAGTGGGCCACCGAGGTCGGCATGGACGCGGCCACCGCTGAAGCCTGGCGGGCTGAACCCCGATCCGAGGTGGCCTTCGACATTGAGGACGTCGGGCACGGCGTCGCAAAGCTCACGGTCGTCCACGATGGGTTCGAGCCCGGCAGCGAGGTTCTCAAGGCCATCTCTGAAGGTTGGCCTGCTGTTCTTTCCAGTCTCAAGACCCTCCTCGAGACCGGATCGGCCTTGCGGACCTCGTAGGTTGCACCGCGATCTGCCGTCACCGCTCAGCCAGGTGAGAGGTATACATAGAACCAGCTGACCCCGCTATTGCCAAGGCCAAAGGAACACCGAGAACGAAAGAAGCCCAATGGCTGAGACGCCCGAACAGTACAACGCCAAGGTCATCGGTGAGTTCCGGGCAAACAACGGACGAGTCGGCGACATCTGGGAGGAAACGCCGCTGTTGTTACTTCACCACAGCGGCGCGAAGTCTGGGGCCAGCCGCGTCAACCCGGTTGGGTATCTGCCCGACGATGGGCGCTACTTCATCTGGGCCGCGAACGGAGGAGCAGCGAGGCACCCAGCCTGGTATCACAACCTAAACGAGCACCCGGCCACGAGGATCGAGGTCGGTGGCGAGACGATTGACGTTGTAGCGGAGGAGGCAACGGGCGACGAGCGAGACCGTCTCTTTGCGAAAGCAGCCGACCGGTATCCGCAGCTCGCTGACCTCAATCGGAAGACCGATCGCATCATCCCCCTGTTGGTCCTCACGCCCACACGCTCCTGAGGGTTTCGGGCAGCCATCCACGGTCCCCCTGACCCGGCGCTATGTACTGGTCCTACGGTCCGGTCTTGTAAGCGTCGTGATAGTTCCACCATTGATATGGCGCAGTTTGCGGGTACCCCTCGGGCGAGTCCTCCCACTCTTCCTGACGACCAAGCGCCGTGATGTCGAGGTAGTTCCAAGTCCCACCCATCTGCTCGTCGCCCCGCAGGTCGATGAAATAGGTACGGAAGATCCGGTCACCCTCCCGGATGAACGCGTTGGTACCGTGCCACTCATCGACGTCGAAGTCCTTGTCGAAGTTGTCAGTGATCGTGTACCAGGGGATGTGCTCCCAGCCGTGGCGCCTTTTCAAGTGCTCGATGTCAGCCTGAGGGGCGCGCGATGCAAACGCAAGCGCCGTGTTCCTCGCGTGCAAGTGGCCAGGGTGCGCGACTTGGTCGGCGCCGAGGGAACAGCCCACGCACGCCCGCTCGGGGTACGAGCCGCCCTCTGCCAATGTCGTCACTTCCGGTCCGTAGAAGGCGCGGTAGACGATCAGCTGACGCAGTCCCTCGAACAGGTCCGCGAGGCTCATCCGGCCGCCGGGACCGTCGAACCAATATTCCTTGTCAATGGCCATCCAGGGCATCCGTCGGCGTTCAGCCGCCAGCGCGTCCCTGGCGCGGACCAACTCCTTCTCCTTGGGCAGGATCTTCTCTCGTGCGGCGAACCACTCCTCCCGCGAGACGATCGGCGGTGTCTTCATGGCTCTCCCTTCTTGGGTCATCGCTACAGGCTCGCGCCCGGGCGCCTCCAAGGAAAGTGGTCACTCTGAAGGGCGCGTTACCTGGCCTGCCCCACCCACCTTCCAGGGAGAGCGCAGGGTGTCCCAATCGTGCGTTAGCGACCAGCAAGCACTCGGTGCCGCTGTTGCTCCGAGCCGGCGTTCCGGGACAGGGGGTGGCTTTGTCGGTTGACTCGAATCGAGGTTGGGCCAAGAATCGGTGACATGTCTCGGGCCGAGGTCGACAGCTACCTGGCGGAAGTTGAGGAACCCAAACGGTCAACCCTTCAGCAAGTGCGCCAGATGATCCGTGAGGAGGTTCCTGAAGCCGAAGAGGGGATTTCGTATGGACATCCCGCCTTCAGGTTGAAGGGCAAGGTCATCGCCGGATTCGCAGCCTTCAAGAACCATCTCAGCTACCTCCCCCACAGCGGCTCCGTGTTTCCAGCGCTTCAGGACGAGGTCGCGCCCTACAAGGCATCGGCAGGAGCGCTTCAGTTTCCAATCGACTCACCGTTGTCGAAGCATCTCGTGGAACGCCTGGTGGGTGTGCGAATCTCCCAAGCATTTCCAGAGGACTAGGCCAGATCAGGGTCCGGACCTAGGGACGGCAACGACCGCCGCCGACCCGGTGTAGTGGTCACCCGGAGACGGACGAAATCGGAACGTCATAGCGGTCACACCAATCCTCGGTACTGAGACTCCTGAAGTCCTTCTCAATGACGGCTGCACGGTCCTGAGCATCCTTCAACTTCTTGGTCACCTCAATGATCCGCTTCTCCCCGTTGGCGGTGTGGGCTACAACTGACGGACCCTTACCGGAGTAGTTCTCGAACTGGCTACTTGCGGCACCACGGTCCGATCGCATCATGTCCTGGAAGAAGGTTCCCCAGTTGATCTTCGCCTTTTCAACTCCAAACCGGAGTGTGTCCGCTCCACGGCACCATCTTGACTGGCCAGTGCCGCCTCGGCAATCGAGAAATCATCCTTGCCGACTGTCACCAGGTGCCGGAGTTTGGCAGTTGGCCCGGGGCAAGCGCACACCGTTGGGGAACGCCACTCAGCCGGCAGCGAGGATTGACGTAGCCCGCTGACGGTCCACCACTCCGGAGGGAGAACTGAGGACCGCCAGGCCAACTCAGCGCTCTGGCACATCGTGTTCACCCGGATGGTCAATGACCCGAGAACCAAGCACTACATCGAGAGACGCATGAAGGAAGGTCGGACAAAGAAGGAGGCGATCCGCTGCCTCAAGCGCTACGTGGCTCGAGAGGTGTTTGCGCAGCTTCCGGCGTCAGCACTCGCCCTTGACAACCCATAGGAGCATCGATCAGGGACAGGCTCAGGTCGGGAACCCCAGCGGGATGCCCTTGGTTTGGCAGGCCAATGCGATCTGCTCGATTTCCCTCAGCACATCGGCGAGTTCCTCAGGCGTGGCTTCGACTTCGTTGGGCGGATCATTGTTCCCACGCTGCCGAACGGAGTACACCGTGTCCTCCAGGGCGTCGTAGTGGTCGACCCAGTGGCGCACGGCGGAGTTGAACGCTTCAAGCTCCTCTGGGACGATCTGGCCCCCTTCGTACGGCCCGTTGAAGATCGTCGGATTTGGGACGGGAACATGATCTCGGCAGTAACCCCAAAAGCCATCATCAAACAGCAGGATTCCGATTGGGTCACTGACGATCAGTTCAGCTGAGCCATCTCCGGCCCAGAACCTGGTCGGCGGTCTTGGTGCGTCAGCCATGTTGCCCAATGAAGCCGATAGCCACGGCCGAGGGTGGCCCAGTCGTGCCGTTGGATGGCAATCCGGGTACCCCCTGACCCGACGATATGAGACACCTGCTGTTTGGCGCTGACCGACTACTCAGGTGATCGTGGACCCTGCGGGTGGATGGTTTCTCCTCGAGCCAGCATCTCCACAAACTGCTCGATTCGCTTAGCTCGGGTCTCCAACTTCTTAGCGCTTCCGATTCGGTGGAGGATGGAGTACCTGTTCGCACTTGAGAGCTTCTGAAACATTGCGTGAGCACTGAGGTTGGCTATAAGGGCATTCGTCAGGTCCTCTGGAACGTCTGCGCTCGCTTGCCCGGCGTAGGCGGCTGCCCAACGACCATCGGCCTTCGCCTGTCGAACCTCGTTTTCCCCTGATCGATGCATTCGGCCCGATGCGCTCAAGCTCACGGCGATGGCGACGTTCCGTTGAGACCAGGTGCTCCGAGCATTTCGAGGTGTGAATCGTCTCCGGAAGGTCGTGTTGTCACGACGCCCGAGCTGCCCATCGATCCAGCCAAAGCAGATGGCCTCTTGGAGTGCCTCGTCATAGGAGAGGGTTGTCGGATGCGTCGTGCTCTTCTTGGCCAGGACGAGCCACACCCCTTGTGACTTGGAGTGGTGGCCACTCAACCAGCGACGCCATTCGGACCCATCAGCGACCAACAACTCCGGAAGATCCACAGCCTCAGGGTATCCAGTCTTGGTCAATAGCCGCCGCCGAGCCGGTGATGAGGGTCACACCCTACCGATGTCAGAGTCGCCAGAGGTCCGAGCACGCGGTGGTGGCCGACGTTGTAACCATGTCACCGAAGCAGCTTGTGGCGAGTCTTGGGCTGGGACGCAGGCAGGCCGCACGGCGTGCCAGCATGGGACCATGGAAAGCATGACATCCCCTCGTAGCGCGACCGGCGACACCGAGGGGTGGGACCTGCGGCCCATGGCCATCGATGACGTCGAAGCGGTGGTGACCATGGTCGAGGCCACCAATGCCGCGCAGGCAGAGGCGAGTCAGCTTCCGCCGCGCACCCCACCGAGCGACGCTCAGTTGGAGGCCAGCCGCGTGGGCCATACCCGTTTCGTTCAGCGCGACGGGCCCGGCGCTTGGGTGGCGATCTCGGAAGGGCAGGTGGTGGGCGTTGCCGAGTCTGTGCGACGGGAGAGCTTCTGGGGTCTGTCCATGCTGTTCGTTCATCCAGAGTTCCAGAGCCGAGGAGTGGGCAGGCGGCTCCTCGAGGCGGCCATGGGCTACGCCGCTGGCGCCACCCAGCGCATGATCCAGTCCTCGTCCGATCCCCGAGCCATGCGCCGCTACTTCCTGGCCGGACTGGCCATGCACCCGACGGCCGAGATGAGAGGCCAACCCGACCGCCGGGCCATCCCACCCTCGATGCCCGGTCGGGATGGCGATGAGGGGGACCTTGAATTGGTGGCCGAGGTGGAGACGCAGCTGGGCCGTTCGCGTACCGAGGATGTGGCCTTCGGGCTGAGTGACGGGTATTTCCGCATTGACGTGGTGAGCGGTGACCCTGGGCGAGGGTGGGTGCTTTGGCACCCGGACCGACTGGTCATGCTGGGGGCAACTAACGAGCAGACAGCCGCCGTCCTCCTGTGGCGGTTCCTCGCCGGCTCCGAGGGAGAAATCCTGGTCCACGGTCTCACCGCTAACCAGCAGTGGGCGTTCGACGTACTCCATCAGGCGCGTCTCACGGCGAAGATACACGGCTCCCTGTTCGTTGACGGCATGGCAGTCCCGGTCCCCTGGATCCCTTCAGGCTGGTACTTCTAGTCCGTGATTGGCCGTGCGCGCATGCATAGCTCGGCAACAGACGCGAACCGGTACACCTTGCGTTAGCCCTCCCTAGCTTCTGGCGACCTTCAGCGGACGCCCGAGTTCGGCGTTAGGGGACGGCCGGTGAATCCGCCAAATTTTCGGACAGCAGTTCAAGGGAGTGATGAAGCTGAGTGAATTGCCGCGATCCAAGGATCTCTTCGATCCGCAGCTGGGCCGCCCCCGCCTCGGCGTAAATTGTCTGCTGAAGCCTCCGACCCTTGGGTGTGAGTCGGATCATCCGAGCCCTTCCATCGACCAAATCGGGCACGCGCAAGATGTAGCCGTGTTGTTCGAGGTGTCCGAGCAGGTCATTGACTGATTGTTTTGTGATCCCCACCCGGTCGGCAACCTGGCTTGGACGGAGTTCCTCGAGGCCCGGATACCGCCAGAGCCCGACGTGCGCAGCGCTCAGATCGTCATATCCCGCCGCAACCACGCCCGCATACATCTGATCACGGACCCACTGCCAAACGTCACGCAGCATGGCACCGATGTACCGGCCCCCGTCTCCGGTGAGGTCTCCCCGGGAATCGCTTGACATTATCGTAAGGGTACCATACCATTTATCCGTAAGGGAACCTGACTACCGAATCCGGGCCAGGGCTACGTGAAGGAGATGAAAGGTCATGACCACCGCAGTCGTTGACTCCCCCGAGAGCGAGCAGGCAGAGGCCTGGTGGTTTCTCGATACCTTGGTCGTCGAGCACCGCTGCGCACCTGAAATGACCACCATCGTGCTCGAGATGTCGCTTCCCGTCGGGTCTGCACCCCCGCTGCACGTCCACGACGACCTCGACGACACCTGGTACATCCTGGATGGCGAGATGGTTGTCCGCTGCGGTGAGGAAGAGGTCCCCGTCGGAGCGGGGCACTGGGTCTCGATGCCACGCGGTGTGCCACACACGTTCCGAGTGGTGGGTGACCACGACGCACGCATCCTGCTCGTGCACGACAACGCCACCTTTCGCGACTTCATCCGCGACGTGGGGGTTCCCGCTACCGCCCGCGTCGTTCCGAGCCAGCCGGCGTTTCCGCCCATGGACGAGCTGGCGCGCATCGCAACTGCACACGATCTGAGGCCGATCGGACCTCCCATGAGCGTCGAAGACAGCGACGGCATCCTGGCGGCCGCGGACTGAGCAGGTGCGGCGAGCTGGCAGCGGCATGCACTTGGAGAGTCTTGGTCATGTCGTCCTTAAGGTCCGGGACCTGCAGCGCTCAGAGGGCTTCTACTCGGGTGTATTGGGCATGACGGTCATCTCGCGCAACTCGGACCCGCGTATGACGTTCTTCACGTTAGGGACTCCTGGCAATCACCACGACTTCGCCCTGATCGAGTTTGGCCCGGACGCCATATCGCCCAACCCCGAGACCACCGGGCTTGCTCACGTGGCGTTCAAGGTTGGCAGTTCACCCGAGGAACTCCGTCTAACACGACGCACCCTCGATGACTCAGAGATCCCGGTGCTGTATGAGGCGGAAAGAGCTTTCTCTCACAGTCTGCATGTCCTCGATCCTGATGCCAACGAGATCGAGCTGTACATCAGTACCCTGGACGCTTCGGTCGTCAAGGGGTAAGTGAACGGTCGCGGTCCGAAGGCCAGTTCGATGGTCACTCCGCCCAGATGAATCATGCCCCTGAGATGCCGGTAGGCCACGGTCCGCAATTGACCCGCTCCCGGCGTCGTGGGATGCCGACGGTCTTAAGCTCGATCGAATGTGGATGATCTCTATCGGTGCGAGGGGGAGAACATGGACGACATTGAGGCGATCAAGCAGTTGAAGGCTCGCTACTTCCGGACGATGGACACCAAGGACTGGCCTCGCATGCGCCAGGTCTTCGCCGACGATGTCGTTATGGACACCACGGCTGCTGGCGGCGGCATCGTTGCTGGTGCCGATGAGTTCCTTGCCTTTCTGCAGCCGATGCTGCAGGAAGCCATCACAGTCCACCACGGGCACACGCCGGAGATCGAAATCTTGTCGCCCTCGACCGCTACGGGTATCTGGGCGCTACAAGACACCATCGTCTGGCCAGACGGGACCTGCCTGCAGGGCTATGGCCACTATCACGAGTCCTATGAGCGGATAGCAGGCGAGTGGAAAATCAAGACCTCAATCCTGACTCGCTTACACGTTGACATCACGACGCCGGAATCCTGAGGAGAGAGGGCCGGACCAGCGGCGACATACCGAACAGGGCCGGTTGATAACCGCCTCTGTCCAGGTGCGTTGTGGGGCGGCCAGAGCCTGGACTCATCACTATCGAGGCCACCTACCGACCGGCGAATACAACGTCCGCTCGTAGAGTGTCTCCCAGAACTCCTCGCTCGACGGTTCGAATCGTGTGTCCATCTCCGTGTGCACGATTCGGCAGCCACGGTCTCGGGCGTGAGCGTGGGACACCTGGCTGATGCTTCGGTTCAGCCGGTGACCCCGGTAGCGGGGATGGGTGGCGGCAAACCCTGTCCAACCGAGCACATCTCTGATGGACAGCGCCTGGACGGACACGAGACGGTCACCGTCGAATGCGCCGAAGTGACGAAATGAGCGTGTCCCGACGATGGAACCAAACCACGTTCTGAGCGGGTCCGAGACCTCCCAGGCCCCCCACGCCATGAGATTCAACTCGGCGACGGCATCACGGTCTCCTCGGCCTAGCAGGCGAACCTCGACGTCGATCGGCGGGGAGAGGGCATCACCCGTGGAACGCACCTTCTTAGTAATCGTGTGATCGAGGGGTCGGAGCCCGAGGCTCTCGAGATCCTCCCGGAGTTGCGGCGGACGGGCCACCGGTGACAGATCGATACGGAACCTCGGCTGACCATGGGACTCGAAAAACGCGACCACCGCAGCAACGGCATCCCTCTCGGCGGTCGAGGCGACCCCCAGACCCACGACTCGGTTGATCTCATCAGAGTCGATCGCCTGTGCCAAAGCGAGTGGCGGCATGAACGAGCGGTCGACGATGGCGCCCAACGGATTGCCGGGCTCGGCGGCGGCGGCATCGAAGCAGGCAGCCAATACGCTCGCTTCATGTGTCTCGGCGGCGACTGCAAGTTGGTGTGTGTCGGTGTTCACATCCGGACCTGACTCGCAAGGGACGCTCTCGAATCGTGACATCGACGAGTTCAGCGTGGTCCTTGAGATTAACGGTACCCGGAGGTACCGGCACACGTGGCTGCCCCATACCCAGGTCGATGTGGGGCGGCCCGACCGGGCTACCGAGAACACGTCAGACCGGGTGCTTCAGGACCGTCTTGTTGGATGCCAGGCAGAGGTACTTCGAGGTTTTGATGCTCACGGGTGGGCGTCTTGCTCACGATGAATTGGGGTGACCATCGGGTAGGGTCGTCGTCCCGGCGAAGCGTCGTGATGGTCTTCTCAGTGGGCACACGAAGAGGTTGAGGGATCCCCCACTCGTGCCTGATTGAGACTGGTAGCAGATCCCTACCGGTCCCGAGCTCTGTCCCGAGACCAGTAGGGGCCCTCACAGCTACGGATCAGAACGTGCCGGTGGTACCAGCCGCTCGGATGGTGAGGATGCTCAATCCGCTAGCGCTACCACAGTTTCCTGCTGCGATCCCCCAGATCGTCGTGAACGACTTGACCGACTTGATGGAGAGGGAGGCCACTGGGTTCACATACGAACCTGCTGCTGGTCCGATGGAATGGAAGGTCAGAGGTGATGCCGCCAAGGTTGAGGTGACTTTCAGATTTGGAAGAGCGATCGTCGTGGCAGCGATCGAGGTTGGGGTCCAGCCAACCTTCACGGTCAGTGGAATCGCATCAGTCTTTGTGGTTGCGGTGGCTGCCGGAAGTACGTTGGAGCACCGGTTGGCATTCGTGGCGACAAACGACTTGAGGGCCGTCACCGTCCCACTAGTCGGCACGGGGACCCCGGACGCACACGGCTTGGCTACGGCCTTGATCTCGATGGTCTCCTTGGGAGCCGTACCGGCGGTCTTCAGTGCTGGAGAGAACTCGATTGCCCCAAGCCAGGCTCCGGCACACGTGGGATGCCCGGTACCCACGATGGCTGGTGAGGCTCCGGCAACTCCCATCGGACCTGTGAATACAGCAACTGCAATCAGGACCAGCAGTGCTGCTCCGCCGATCAGGGTCGATCTACGCATTTGTGTGCTCCTTGTTCGGATGAATAGTGTGACGAATGACCCCCCGCCTACCGCGAGGTTAGCTTGCCCACTACAGCCCGTGCTCTGGCTGTGACGATCTGGATGTCGAAGGCGTCTGGTTCACCCATTCCGAACCGAGCATGGTGCGGAGACCGGCGACAAGGAATCCTCGATGCCGGCTGTGGTCAACAAACAGGTTACTGACGCCATGCGTACGCTTCCGGACTTCCGATTCCTCACGAACCATGGCAATACCTTGCTTCTCATCGCGCGGGATTCACGAATACGAATTCGGGACATCGCCGCCCTGCTCGACATCCCCGAGCGAGCAGCACAACGCATCGTCTCCGACCTGACGAGGACTGGGCACATCGACAGCGAGCGCCAGGGGCGAAGAAACGTTTACAGCGTGAGGAGTGATCGGCCGTTCAATCTGTCCTTTCAACGTGACTTTGACATCAATGCCCTCCTAGGCATGCTCGCTCACGTTGGTGATCCAGGAATCCCGGCTGAAGGTTGAACCCGGATAACTTGGTTGCCATTCGACTGATCGAGTCGAGGCGCTCCCTTCTGGCAAGATGGGCACAACGCTTGGTCTGTTGCGTGTGGGCTTCGGATGCCGTTGGAGCGGTTATCCGCATGCCTCAAAGTGCCGGTCAGGGGCAGTCCGCGAGCGGCAAGCACGCTCCGTTCGATAACGGCTCCGAGCCATTGATATGGGAGACCCCGAAACTGGGTGTGGCCGGCTCAGGACTGACTATGGAGAGTTACCCGACAGCGACCGAGTTGGGGCCAGACAGCCCTGAGGTCGGTACTGTTGACTGGACAGGGATGCCTTGGCCGTTTAGTTGAAACTCGAGGACGAGGTCAGCGTCATGGTCGGCGACGTAGATCTTCTGATTGGTGCGGTCAACAGCGATGTCGTTGGGGTGGTTGAGTCCGGTCAGGCCAAACCCTCCTGTGTAAATGTAGCCGCTTGATGATGCCTTGATCTGGGTCACGACGCTGTCCCCCCAGTCTGCGACGTAGATGTCGCCATTGGGCTCGATGCCGAGCCCGTTCGGCGAGACGAAGACGTCCGAGACGACGGTCGATTGGGTGCCCGACGGTGAGATCTCGAGGAGCGTCTCCGATCCACTCTCGGTCACGAAGACGTTGTTGGAGGCATCCACTGCAACCCCGACCGGAGCGCTGAGAGCGGACGCGATCACCTTGATGCTGCCCCCAGCTGCCGGGAGTTCGACGACTCGGTTGTTGTTGGTGTCTGCGACATAGAGGTCACCTGCTGCATCGAGTGCCAGACGGCTCGGAGCGTTCAGCCCGGAGACGGCGGCCGTCTTCACGCCTGCGGGGGTGATCTTGTCCACCCGGTTCAACCCTGCCTCGCTGACGTAGACGTCGCCGGCGGGGTCGACCGCCAGGCCGTTCGGGCTGTGCAGGCCAGTCGCGATGGTCCGCTGAGTCCCGTCGACCCCCACCTCGACGATCTTCCCGAGATTGACATCGGAGATGAAGATCCCCTTCACGAAGTCGATGATCACCTGCTTGGTCGCGACCCGGTGGGTAGGTGTCGTGCTGTCGGTGGCCGTGACCGTGAAGGAATGGAGCCCGAGGGCGTTCGCATAGGTCGGCGTGCCCGAGATGATCCCGCCCGATGACATGTTCAATCCTGCCGGGAGCGCAGAGTGGGTCCATGTGCATGGACACTTCCCCCCGCCGGTCGACAGCGTGT
Source organism: uncultured Acidimicrobiaceae bacterium (assembly GCA_963701325.1). Lineage (GTDB taxonomy): Bacteria > Actinomycetota > Acidimicrobiia > Acidimicrobiales > RAAP-2 > Bog-756. The sequence continues at coordinate 3,468,465 of OY969604.1, read as the reverse complement.
AGGGGGTATAGGCGAATCCACGGGTCGCAGGAGACAGGACGGCGTCGTTGACGAAGAACCCGACCGGGATCGACTGGGTGGCGCTCCCATTCTGGTAGTCAGCGTTTCCGGCCTCGAAGGCGTAGATCGTGCACATGCCAGCTCCGATGAAACTCACCTTCGAGCCGGAAATCGTGCAGACACTGGAGGATTGGGACTCGATACTGAAGGTCAGTGAGTTCCCCGACCCACCCCCATGTCCGGCGACCGCGTAGGTCTGTCCACCTGGTGAGGGATTCTTCGGCGGGGTCGAGGTGAAGACGACCTTCTGGGGTGCAGGATCGACCACGATCGTCCGCTCGACCTGTGGGGCTGCCGCATACCCGTTCCCCCCCGCCTGATTGGCGAAGACATCGCAGTCACCGCTGTGAGCGAAGGTGATGATGGCCCCCGAGATCGAGCAGACACCGGGAGGTGCGGCAACGACGCTGAAGGTGACCGGATCCCCAGAGGTTGCCGTTGCCGCAACGGTGAAGACGCGTCCGACGGCGACGGTCGAACCAAACGGGAGACTGGTCCATTTGATCGAATTGGGAGCGTACGCTTCGAGGGCGCCCGCGTCACAGGCTGGGCCGACCGGACGTGAGATGCCGCCTTGACCGGTCACGCTGCCGTTAGCCGGACAGATGGACGCTCCAGAGGGCGAGAGGCTGCCGATCGGCACCCGGTCGATCGCCGGGCTCCCCGAGATGAGCGCCTCGGTCGCGGTGGGCCCACCGTTGTTGGCGAGCGGAGAGAGGACGCTGCTCGCCGACCAGTTGAACGTGTCGGAGCTGAGACCTGCTGCCAAGGGGCAGTATTCGCCGCCAACATTGAACCCACCCGAGGAAGCGGGCGAGCCCACCCCATACCCGTCAGTCCCGTTGGAGTTGTAGGCGCAGTCGGCTTCACCAGCGGTATAGCCGGCGCTGGCTGCCGCAGTATTGCTCACGAAGATCGAGGCGGTCACCGTCGACGGAGCGAGCGACAACCCCTCCAAACCACCGCCGGCGATGTTGTTGCTGAGGGTCGTGTAGGTGAGCGCGACCTTGCAGAGACGATACCTCCGACCGTGGGATTAGTGTCACCGTTGTCGTCCCAGATACCAGTCCCGTTGTTGGAGTCAACCGTGTCGTTGAGGAAGTCGACTTCGCCCGACTGGACGTCGACCCCACCGATCTTGTCGGACAGGATGTATTCTTCGGCAAAATCGTGGAATGCCGCAGCAGTGCCGAGATACAAACCACCCTGGTTCCCATTGATTGTCGTCCGTGATGGGTGCGGCAACCGGGGTCTGAACGCCGATCCCTCCCGCTCCACCAAATGTGTCGTAGTTGCCACCACCCGAATTCACACCGCCGGTGCCCCCGAGATTGTCGCTCACCGTCGAGTTGGAGATCGAGAGAGAAGGAGCGGTCGACAAGGGCGAGGTCAGCGCACTGATTCCCCCCGGGGCACCGCGCCCGGGTACTCCCGGACTGTTGGCGTTATAACTGGCTCCCCCGCCGTCGCCGCCCGTATTGGCTGTGACCGTGCTCGATCGGACAACAAGCGAGGCGGTGCTTTCGATGCCTGCGGCACCCCCTTGTGCTCCGTTGTCAGACTGAGTTGGGTCCGCACCGCCGTCTCCTCCCTTTCCTCCGACGTTGTCGGCAACGGTCGAGTTGACGAGCGTCAGGGGACCCAGCGCGAGGATCCCTCCGGGATTCCCCGGCGATCCGGGAGAGATGTTGAAGTCGCCGTTACCTCCATTCGCACCCGGCGCGCCGACGCCGTTCACGATGGTGAGATTCTCCAAGGTGAGCGTGCCCAGTGATCCCACGACTGTTCCAGAGTGGTTCGCATCCAGCGTGGCCGGTCCGTCGATCGTGAGCGTGAGACCCGATGGAACGACGAAGTTGCCCGTACATGTACCGGATACGGCGATCGTGTCACCGCTCGATGCGCCGTTGATCGCGGCTTGGAGGTTCTGCGATGGACAGCTCACCGTCCAGATGGTGGCCGAAGCCGTTGGCGCCAAGACGACCACGAGTCCGCTGCTTGTTAGCAACGATGCGAATGCGAGGCGAATCGCAAGACCGACCTTTTGGGAGCGAAGTGGCCACCTCTCCCCCCGCCATGCAACGCCCGTACCCGAATGGTTGATAATCCGTCGGTGCAGCCTCATCCCGATCCCTCCCGCCTCCTGAGCAGAAACCACATTGTCAACCGCGACATCGACGGCGCCCTTGGAGGGTGTCATCCATCTCGCCGAACTAGTCACTCTGACTCTAACCAATCATAAGTCAGATCGACATAAAGTCAATGGCCTCTCAGGAGGCGGTGAGTCGGCTGGACTACTGAACAGGACTTTCGGCAAGGAATCTAGCCAGCGTGCCTGGTTGCGGGGCAGGCAATGAACGCAACCGCGGCCACAGTTCTTGGTCGCTCCACCAAGGCGAAGACACCTTCAGGGGGCTTTTTTCAAGCCCACTTCTGACCAGGGCACACGTTGCATTTTGACAACACCCGTGGTTCCGATGGGCTCGAGGTCAGTGAACCGATCAGGGTTTGTGAGCCACGACGAACCAGCCGGTGTCCTCCCGGGCTGCGTCCACGACCAGTCCGGTGTCGTCGAACCATTTCTGCAGCTCACTCCAGACGTAGCGGTGCTCGACCGGAGCACTCAGTCTGTCGAAGGTGTCCAACACGAGGCTCCGGAAGGGCTTGCCCCTGTAGGTGTACATCGGCAGGGCTGCGAGGCGCGCCACTCCATGGTCCTTTCCCCATTGCCCCGGGAGCACCACCCCGACATAGAGCAACCCGGCCACCGGCGTGGAGATGGCCTTGAGGGCCCGATGGGGAAGCCGGACGGTCACCGTACGAAACCACTTGGCCGCACCCAAGGCGGCGGAGCGGAAGCCCGCTCGCTCCGGTCGGCTGTAGAGGTAGATGAGGATCTGGCCCCGGGGAGCCAGGTAGGTGAGCAGGCTGGAGAACCCGGCGAACGGGTCATCGAGGTGATGGAGCACACCCAGGCTCGAGATGAAATCGAAGCTGGCAGGGGCGAACGGTGCATGCCGAAGGTCCGATCGCACCACGGCAACGTTGTCCAGATCCGCAAGCGCGCGGGCCGCGGCGTCGACCGCTGAGGATCCGTCCAGCGCCACCTCGGCATCGAGGTGGCGCGCCAGGAACCGGGTGTATCGGCCCTTGCCGCAACCCGCGTCCAAGCCGACCTTGCCTTTGAGGCTCGGAAGATCGAGGTCCCGGAAGTAGACCTCGGAGAAGTCCTCGTCCTCCTCGCGGATGCCGTCGAAGGCATTCCACTCGTATCCGAAGCTGGCAAAGGTGCGTTGGGTCGAACCGCCTTCTGCGGTGCCCGAGAAGTCGAGCACCCCACGTCGACGCCCATAGCGGTGGCCGTTGCCGCACCCAACCCCGTCACCATCCGCGTGCATCGGTTCCCCGCACTGGGGGCATCGCAACCGCTCCACAATCGGAGAAGGGAGTCGGTTCCCCTCGATCTCCTCCACATCCACTCCCATCAAGAGCCAGTCGTTGCGAGGCACACTATCCGGCACCGAGAACTCCCTGCTCAGGCGCTTGGATGAGGGTTCTTGCACTGACAGGATCGCAGTGTGCCCGACGGCCGGGGCATGATGAGCCCGGAGGAACACATGGACATCGAACAGCTCATCGGCACCGCGTGCGAGCGTGCCGAATCAGACGATTTTGGCGGCTCCACGTGGCGTGAGGGTCTCGAGGTCCTGGTCCAGTCGTTGAACACCGAGGCGGCGCTCAACGCGATGGGCGTCGAAGCCATGACCGACCAGATCGTCGGCTACCTGGTCAACCGACTCCAGATCGAGAGGTGGTATGCGGCGCACCCCGAGATCGAGGATCAGCAGATCGTGTCCCCGCTGTTCGGGCTCGGGCTCCCCCGCACCGGGTCCACCGCCTTGAGCTTCCTCCTGGCCCAGGACCCCGCCCGGCGCTCCCTACGCGTCTGGGAAGCCGCCGAGCCGTGCCCACCGCCAGAGACGGCGACGGAGCACAGCGACCCGCGCATTGCCGCGGCCCAGGCCGGCATCGACTTCACCAACGAGATGTTCACCGGCTTTGCAGGAATGCTACCGAGTGCGGCGGACGGCCCCCAGGAGTGTCTGGTGCCCATGGCTCTCGAGTTTCGTTCGCTCATCTTCGAGGGCATGGCCGCGATCCCGAGCTACGGCGAATGGCTCCTGCAGTGCGACATGGAACCGGCGTACCGGTACCACCGGCGGGTGCTCAAGCTGTTGCAGTGGCGCTGCCCGCCGGATCGGTGGTGGCTCAAGACCCCCGCCCACATGTTGTCGATCGACGCGCTCAACGCGGTCTACCCCGATGCCCGGTTCGTCATGACCCATCGTGACGTCGGCAAAGTACTGCCGTCGGTCTGCGCGCTCTACAGCACTCTGAACACCGTGCTCACGGAACGCCCCGACCCGGTTGCGATCGGCACCCACAGCTGCGACCTCTGGCGGGTGGCGCTCGAGCGCTTGATCGACTTCCGCGATCGAGGCAATGACGACCGCTTCTACGACCTCGCCTTCGAGGCGGTGCAGGATGATCCGATGGGGGAAGTGACCCGGCTCTACGCCGAGCTGGGAGACGACCTCAGCAGCGAGGCCCGCCAGCGCATGCAGGACTGGTGGGCAGCGAGCTCGAGCGACCGATCCGGTCCCGGGAACTATGCGCCCGAGACCTTCGGCCTCGACCCGATGGTGATCGCTACCGACTTCGCCTTCTACAGCAAGCGCTTCGGCGTCGGTAGCGCACACGAGATGCCGTGACGGCGAGCAGCAACCCCACTCTGGACAGCGAGGACGGACACATGGACGAGACCACCCAGAAGGTCGTCGACGGCACCGCATGGCGGGAGTTCTGCGACCTGCTCGCCGACGCTGGCGACGCGATCCTCGCCGACGGCAATCCCGACGATCCGCTGACCCGCGCAGAGGGGTTCCGCATGCTGACCCGGCTGCTGCGCGGCGCATTGGAGAGCAATCTCGAGTACGGGCGTGCGACCCAACCAGAGCTCATCTGCACCTGCCACGAGACCATCAAGATCGTGGGAGAGAACCCCGACAACCACTACCTCGGCACCTCGCTCGACGGGCAGTACGACTACCGGATCCGGGGCACGCGGGGAGAGGCCAAGTGGATCAGCTTCAACCTCTTCTCGGGGGCGGGGTTCGGTGGAGGCGGCCCGGGCACCGGCACCACCATGCACGAGGAGCAGATGCACATCGAGCCCGACGGCACCTTCGAGGTCATCGTCTCCCAGCGGGAGCACCCGGGCAACTGGTTGCGCTCCGAGGCAGCCACACGGAGCCTGGTGGTCCGCCAGACGTTCCTCGACAAGCGACACCAACGGCACGCCGAGATGCGCATCGAGCGGATCGACGACGACGGCACCACCCACGAACCACTTCAGCCGCAGGAGCTCTACGACTCGCTGATCTACGCCGGCTACTACGTCAAGGGCGTCGCCCAGATCGGTGCCCAGTGGGCCACCCGTCAGGCGCAGTGGCCCAACGTGTTCACCGACGAGGCCCAGCTACCCGAGACCGACAAGTTCAAGGACCCCCAGATCAAGTGGCATCAGGCGTACTTCGACCTTGGGCAGGACGAAGCGCTGGTGGTCGAGGTCACGCCACCGGCGTGCGAGTACTGGATGATCGCCCTTCACAATCACTGGATGGAGACGCTCGACTACGTCCACCACCAGTCCACGCTCAACTGCCATTCCGCCCGGCTCGAACCCGACGGCAGCGTTCGGTTCGTCGTCTCCCACGTCGATCCCGGGGTGCCCAACTGGCTCGACACTGCCGGCCACCAGCGTGGCACCGTCGGTGTGCGCTGGGTCGGACCCGACGTCGTCGACGTCCTCCCGGCGACCCGGGTCGTCACGCTGGATTCGTTGGTCTAAGCCCGAGTCTCTGCGGCCGCACGCCGTACACTGTCCCTTCCGACCGCAATCCCCGCCGAACAGGAGCGCACCAGACGATGGATCTCGGACTCAGGGACGCAACGGTGGTTGTCGCCGGTGGAACCTCCGGCATGGGACACGCCGCCGCGCGCTGTTTCGCCGAGGACGGTGCCCGGGTTGCCGTGTTGGCGCGATCACCGGATGCACTCCGGACGACGGCTGCCGTGCTGACCGAACTCGGCTCTCCGGATGCGATCGGCATCGCCACAGATCTGTTCGACACGAGCTCGGTGAACGCTGCCATCGCGCAGATCGGCGATCGATGGGGTCACCTCAACGCGCTCGTGAATGCCGCGGGTCCGATGCGACTGGGCCTGAAGACCTTCGAGACGTATGCCGACGAGGAGTGGCACGACGTCTTCGACGGGCTCGCCATGGCAGCCGTGCGCACCATTCGTGCGGCACTGCCGCTCCTACGAGCGGCCGAGTGGGCCCGTATCGTGAACGTCTCGGCGATGTCGACGAAGCACCAATCGGCACCACTCGTTGCGTATACCGCCGCCAAATCGGCCCTGACCAGCATCACGAAGAACCTGTCCCAATCGCTGGCGCCAGAAGGCATCCTGGTCAACACGGTCAGCCCCGGCACCTTTGCATCCGAGACCTTCAAGGCTGCGCTTTCCCAGCTGCCTGACGTCGACGAGAACGACCTGCACGACATCATGCGCTTCATCAAGCAGGGATTCGGCCACGCCGTGTTCCTGGACCGGGCCGCGGACCCCTCCGAGATCGGCCCGGTCATCGCCTTTGCAGCGTCCGCCCGCAATACCTACATGACCGGCGCAAACATCAACGTGGATGGTGGCTCGGACTTCACCTGAGAGGACGGCACCTCCGACCCGGGACCACTAGCGATCGGGGAGCCACCCCCGCAACCCTTCCTTCACCCGGACCGGCAGCAGGTTGGCCAGCGTGGTCTCCGCGTGCCGGAGGCTCCGCCGGAGCCTGGTGTGCCGGTCGAGGTCGGAACCGAGGCGGTCGACAGCCCCCTCGAGCTCTGCGATGTACTCGGACCGCACCGCGAGTTCGGCCAGGGCACTCTCGAGCGCCAACCCGGTCAGATCGGAGGGGAGACCGGCCGGGTCCCGGCTGCTCATACGGGCACCCCCGTCGGTCGTGGTCCCAGGGGGGACCGCCCGGGTGCCTGCCGGGGGACGGGCCACCGCCCGCGCGATGGCGGCGGCCCGGTCGGCCAGCGGCTCGGGCTCGAGCCCGGCCAGCACCGTCGACCATCTGGTCAGCAGACGCCGCCGGTGGCGCTCCAACAGGAATGCCTTGTAGGGCGCGGTCGTGCTGCTGCTCTCAGTATGGGTGAGCCGTGCCGACGGCTCGTACACAACGCGGAACCCATGCTCACGAAGGGACAGACAGAGATCGACGTCCTCGTAGTACGCAGGGTGGTAGCCCAGGTCGAACCCGCCGACCAGGTCCCACGCCGCCCGCGCGACGAGGAACCCGTTGGCCGAGCAGTAGTCGACATCCCGTGGATCGGTGTACCGTCCGGCCGCACCCGGCTCGCCGCGCCCGACCAGGGCAGCTGTTCCGTCCTGCCAGAGCACCGCGCCCGCCTCCTGGAGGGAACCGTCGGTCGAGAGGATCCTGCATCCCACCGCTCCGACCGCGGGGTCGGACTCCGCCCGCGCCACCAGGTGGTCGATGGCCTGCGGGGCGAGGATGCTGTCGTCGTTGAGGAAGACCAGGTGCGTTCCCCGCGAGCACCGCGCGGCAAGGTTGTTCCCGCCGGAAAAGCCGAGATTGGCCGGGCTCCGAACCAGCACGATGTCGTCGCGTGCCGCGAGGCCGGCGAGCAGGGTCGGCGGCGTACCGTTGGCCACCACCACCGTCTCCACAGGGAGCACCGTCGCAGTCTTGACGGAGTCCAAACAGGCGTCGATGCGCCCGACGTCCGCGAGTACCAGCACACACACCGACACCGCAGGCGACTCCGGGACGGACCGGCCCCTGGTCGCCCCCATCGGCAGCACGGGCCCGGTCATGCTCGGGCGACCGGCCGACCGGCATCACACCAGGACACCGCTCAGGGTCGGTGGGGCCGAGTCGGCCCGCCACGGTCCCGGCGAGCGCTGTGGGTCGATCGACGCGCCCCTGACCGGATCATCCGCAGATCATGGGCGTCGGGCCCGGCTGCGTCAAGCGATGGTGTTGCGGTGCCCGCCGGCGAGCCGGTCGGAGCTTGTGAGGAGGTGGCGCCTGTGGCATCCTGCGGCGGTGATGGCCGGGGGCAGAGGGTGACCGTTGCATCCAAAGGGAGAGGGGCGTTCCTCCTCCTCCCACCCGGGATTCGGCGCCAGGTCCTCCACGGATTGGGCCGCTACGCCCCGTGGGAGGCCAAGTTCGACTTCACCCCTCCTCCGCTGCTCCCCGGCGAGCATCCCGGACCGCCCGACTTCGTGGGCATCGGGGCCCAGAAGTGCGGGACGACCTGGTGGTACGACCTCATCGCGACCCACCCCGACGTGTCGACACGGCACGGGATCCACAAGGAGCGGCACTTCTTCGACCGGTTCGCATCGCACGAGTTCGACGACTCAGAGATCGCGCGGTATCGGGGCTGGTTCCCGCGCCCTTCGGGCATGCGCTCCGGCGAATGGACGCCCGATTACTTCTCTGCCCCGTGGGTCCCAGCGCTGCTCCGGCGCGCGGCGCCCGACACCCGCCTGCTGCTCCTCCTCCGCGATCCGGTGAGCAGGTTCCACTCCGGGTTGGCCCATGCGGATCGAACCGGCGCGCGGATCGACAACGAGTTGGTCAGCGACGCCGTGCAGCGCGGTTTCTACGCCGCCGCACTCGACGTCTGGCTCCGCCACTTCGACCGGGACCAGCTCCTCATCCTCCAGTACGAACAGTGCGTGGCGGATCCGGCGGCCATGCTGCCGCGCCACGTTCGCGTTCCTCGGACTGCCCGAGACCGCACCTCCTCCCGCGGCCGGCTCAGAGAGGGAGCACCTCGAGGGGACGGGAGGCACCGAGGATGTCGACCGCCGTTTGGCCGCGATCTACGAAGAGGACGTCCTGCGCCTCGCCGGAGCGGAGCCCGGCATCGACCTCACCCTGTGGCCGCACTTCACCCACCTGGCCGGCAAGTCACCGATCACCTGAGGGTCCGTACTCCCCCACCCGGCGCACGTAGTCGGGGTGCTGCCCGAGCCGGCCTCGTGCCCCGTCCCAGAGGCCGTGCACGATCGCCGACCGCTCGTGTCGGCTGTGTGCCCGCTGTAGGTGGCGGGCCGAGTAGACGAGATGCCAGGCGTACCACGAGGGCCGGCCGTGCCGGCGGGCCAGCGCCACCGAGTTGCGGGCGTGGTAATAGGCGCGCCAGGGCTCGTCGGCGTCGTTGGGGCGAGCTGCAACGAAGGCCGAGTCTCTCCCCACCGAGGTCTGCTCACCGGAAACCGCTCGCGCTGCCCGGTCGTCCATCAGGACACCGAAACCGGACTCCCGTACCCGGCAGAAGAAATCGAAGTCCTCGAGCCCGAAGAACCACTCGTCGTCGGGAAGCACCCCGGCGTCGTGCACCCGCCGCGCCACCAGGGTCGCCCCCCAGCTTGCCACGTCCACCGGGGTGAACGTCCCGGCGGTTCCTTCAGCCGGGACGACGTTCTCGGTGTGGGCGCCCCGACCCACGAACCGACGGCCGTAGGCCACGACCGCGCCCACAGATGGCCGGCTGGGCGCGATCCGGTCCACGCGGTCGACCAGGTCGGCGATCCGCGGGCTGGGAAGGGAGAACAGCCCCACGTCGTCCTCGCAGAGGTAGGCCCATGCGGTCGCGGGATCGGCAAACGCCTCCTCCATGCCGACCCGGAACCCGCCAGCCGGGCCGAGGTTCCGGGGCAGGCGCACCGTGCGCACCCGCGCCTCGAGGTCGGGATCGTCGAGGCCGCCGTCGCCATTGACGACAACCACCACCCGGTCCGGAGGGAGCCCCTCGATGTCGAGGAGCGAGCGGACGACGTCGCCGGCCAGCCGCGGCCGCATGTGGGTGAGCACGACGGCCACCACACCGTCGGGCGACCGGCCCGCTGAGCTGGTCATGGTCCAGTCACGGCAGTAGGCTAGCAACGCGCCGTACCGGCTCCCGCCTGCTGCGCAGCCTTCGGCCGTGTGCACCCTCGGTGGGACGGACGGGGTGGACCGGACAGAGTAGGGAGTGCACAGTGCCGGAACCGGCTCGCGAGCGACCGAAGCATTTGCACGCGCGACGTCCCGCGTGAGCCGCAAGCCGCGATGATCAGTGTCATCGTCCCGGTCCGCGACGGCGGTCTCTGGCTCGCGGAACAGCTCGCCGCCCTCGCCTCCCAGCAGTGCCCCGACCCGTGGGAGGTGGTCGTCGCCGACAACGGGTCGAGCGACGGGAGCGCCGAGCTGGCCCGCCGGTGGGCCGACGAGCATCCCGGATTCCACGTCGTGGACGCCTCGGAACGTCGCGGCCCGTCCGCGGCTCGCAACGCAGGGGCGAGGGCCGCCTCGGGGGAGATGCTGGCCTTCTGCGACGCCGACGACGTGGTGCAGCCCGGCTGGCTCGCGGCGTGCGCGGCCGCCCTCGCGGGCGCCGACGCTGTCGCCGGCTACTTCGACTTCTGGTCGCTCAACGGCGGGCGGCCGGCACCGGCCCAGGCCGCCTCCACCCGGCAGCTCGGCTTCCTCCCGGCCGCCCTCGGGGCGAACCTGGCCGTACGGCGCCGTGCCTTCGACGCGGTCGGAGGCTTCGCCGAGGAGCTCGCGACCGGGGAGGACATCGACCTCTCCTGGCGGCTCCAGCTGGCCGGGTTCCGGTTCGCGGAAGCCCCCTCTGCGGTGGTGGCCAAGCGCGAACTGACGCAGTTCGACCAGGTCTTTCGCCACGCACGCACCTACGGGCGCTGCGGACCGGTGCTCTTCCGCCGGTACCGGTCCGAGGGTGCGCGGCGTGACCTCACGGGCGCTCTCCGGGCGTGGGCGTGGGTCGTCGTCGCCCTCCCGACCTTGCTCCGTCCCGCGCGCCGGGCGACCTGGGCCCGGAGCGCGGCGGTCAGGCTCGGGCGGCTCGAGGGCTCACTCGCCGAGCGGGTGTTCTTCCCCTGAGCTCGAGGGCGATGGCAGAGCCGGTCTGCTCACTCGATCGACCAGTCGGCGCCCACGTAGATCGGCGAGAGCCCCATGACCCCTTGGGGCGTCTTGACCCGGTCCGGACCGAATGCGTCGAAGGTCACTACCGGTTGCCAGGGGAGGAACGGGTCCCGTTTGCCTCTCGGGTAGCCGGTGATTGCTGCCCAGACCGCGTACTGTCCCCTCGGAAGCGGGAGGTACCGGAGGCGGCAGCGCAGCTCGAAGTCCCCCCGGGGCATCGACCCGTTGTACTCGACGAGGAACATCGGGAAGGCGGTCCCCTGCGAGATGCCCACGTAGAAGTCGGCCTGGGCCGCCTCGGGCGAGCGCAGGGTGACGCAGACGTCCACCGGCTCCCCCGATCGGAGGGCTCCCCCGTCCGCCGCCTGGACCTCCACCTTCAATACGTCGACCATCCCCTGGTTGCCGGTGATGGACGCCGCGTTCTCCTTGAGCGACGCCCGGTAGAGGGCCAGCACCTCCTTGGTCGGCCCCGCGGCCCTGACTTCCGCGTTGGCCAACCAGACCGCCCGATCGCAGGATGCCTCGACCGAGGCGAGGTCATGGGAGACGTACAGCAGGGTGGTGCCGCGCTGCACGATCTCACCGATCCGGTTGAGGCACTTCTGCTGGAAGTTGGCGTCCCCGACCGACAGGACCTCGTCGACGAGGAGGATGTCCGGTTCGAGGAACGCGGCGATGGCGAAGCCGAGGCGCACCTGCATCCCCGACGAGTAGAACTTGACCGCACGGTCGATGGCGTCACCGACGCCGGCGAACTCGACGATGTCGTCGAATTCCTTCCGGATCTTTTCCCGGCCCATCCCGAGCACGGTCCCGTAGAGGAAGACGTTCTCACGCCCGCTCAGCTCGGGATGGAGCCCACTGGTCACGCTGAGGAGGGCGCCGATGCGCCCGCGCACGTCGCACACCCCGGCGGTCTGGTAGGTCACCCGGCTCAGGATCTTGAGCATGGTGGTCTTGCCCGAGCCGTTGATCCCGATGAGGGCCAGGCTCCCCCCGGGCTCGACCGTGAAGTTGATGTCCTTGAGCACCCAGCGCCACTGCTTCTCCTGCCGGCCTTCCTTGATCCGGCGTCGCAACTGGACCAGGTGCTCGGTCATCTGTGGCTGCACGCGGTCCGCCAGGAACTTCTTCCAGACGTGCTCGACGCGGATGGAGCCGTCAGGCAATGTCGGCAAAGCTCACCTCGAACTTCTTGAAGATCATGTAGCCGAACACGAAGTAGAGGACCGACCCCACGGCCGCGGCCATGAGTGGGGCGAAGGTGGGGTTGCCCCCCAACAGCATGGTCTTGCGGATCGTGTCGATGATCGGACCGAGCGGATTGAAGAAGCCGTAAACGACCTGCAGGTTGACGGTCAGCCCACCGACCGCCTGTCCGTTGACCAGATGGGCCTGGGTCACATGGTACGCGCTGGGGATCTTGCTCATCGGCCAGATGACCGGTGTGAGGAAGATCCCGAGCGAGAGAACGAGCGGGATGATCTGGCTCAGGTCGCGGAATTGGACGATCAGGCTGGCGGTGCCCAGGGTCACCCCGGCAGTGAAGAGAATCTCGATCACGATGCACAGGGGCACCCACACGGTCGCCGGTTTGGGCAGCTGCCCGTACCAGAGGAACAGGAGCGCCAGCGGGATCCACGAGAGCACGATGTTGAGGCCGTTGACCATCATCGTCTCGATGGGGAAGCACTCTCGGGGGAACTGGGTCTTGGAGAGCAGCGACTTGTTGCTGAGCAGCGAGTTCCCCCCCTGGTTGAGCGAGGTCGCGAAGAAGGTCCACGACAGGATGCCCACGAAGAGGTAGAGGGCGAAGGGCTCTCCGGGGGGGTTGTAGCCCTTCACCCGCGAGAAGACGATGATGAGGACGATGAGCGTCGCCACCGGGTTGAGGACCGCCCAGAGGATCCCGAGGGTGGCCTGTTTGTACTGGACGCGGAAGTCGCGCTCGGTCAGGGTGAGGACGATGTCCCGGTGCGCCCACACGGCCAGTGCCCCCTCTTTGAGGGTGGTCCGGTGATGGTAGAGGAGCTCGCGGGGTGGCTCGTCCGGTGTGCTGGAGAGGTCGGCGACGTAGAGGGCGTTCGGATCGTTCGACTGCGTCGTCCGAGCGTCCCCGACCCGTGAGTCGGCCGCGGCTCTCCGAAGCAGGCGCGTCCGCGTCCTCCGGTGCAGGCTCAGCCGTCACTGATGAATCCCCTCTCTGGCCGAGCAAACCGGCCAGTCGCTGCACGTCCCTGGCGGACCATCGTAGCCCAGCGTGTCAGCGCCCCGGAAGTGGATCACGCCTGGTGGGAGCAGGCGCCAACCGCACCTGCGGCACAGATCCAGCCCGTCTCCGAGTGCTCTGGGGCGCCACCACGACCACTAGCCCGGCCCAGCGGTCTCCGCAGTCCCGTCCGCCGTGCCGCCCGCCGCAACCCGTCGGGCCACCTGTGCCACCCTTGCCTCCACGAGCTCCCTGGTGAACCGCTCGTCGTAGAGGGCCTGCGCTGCGGCGACCACCTGCCCACGCAGCCCCGTGTCGGCCAGGAGACGCGCGCAGGCTGCCGCCAGTTCGGCGGCCGTGTCGCCGAGGAGGAGATGCACCCCGTCCTCGACCCCGAGCCCCTCGGCCCCGAGCGTGGTCGAGACCACCGGGATGCGGTGGGCGAAGGCTTCGAGGATCTTGAGCCGGGTCCCGCTGCCGAATCGGACCGGCACCACCACCAGATCGGTGCTGGCCAGCTCGTCGGCCATGTCGGCAACCCGTCCGACAACCGACACCGACGGAGGATCGTCGAGGTGTTCGAGGGACGGGGTGCTCCTGCCGACCAGGCGGAAGCGTACGTCCGGAACCAACCGGCGTAGCTCCGGCGCCACCTCGTCGACGAGGAACCGGGCGGCGTCCGCGTTGGGCGGGTAGCGGAGGGTGCCCTGGAGAAGCAGGGTCGGCGGCACGGCAACCTCCTGCCTGCCGAGCGGGGGTCCGACCCTCTCATAGCCGTTCGGCACCACCTCGACCCGGACCAGCCCGCCGGCTACCGCCCGCTCGGCGTCCAGCGCGCTGCACACCACGGTTGCAGCGCAACTCGCAGACGCCCGGGCCTGGAGCCGCGTCCACCGCCGGACCTCCTCTCGGGAGAAGGCCCGTGCCGCACCGATGCGCAGGCGTCCCCCGACCCCCTCGAGCGGTGCACGTGGCACCGCCAGGCGGGCCGAGATCTTGCGGTCCTCGAGATCGTCCACGTCGAGTACCGCCGGCACGCCGGGAGGAGCGACGTCCCATCCGCCCAGAAGTGCCCAGGGTCGGACCCCGGAGTACCAGAGGAGGTCGTAACCCCCCGAGGCGAACCGGAACAACGCGCGGGTGACCAGAGGACGGTCGCGCCGAGAGAGCTCGATCGGGGTGGCGGTTCGACCCAGAGCGGCGATCCTGCTGAGGCCGCGGTCCGGCCGGTTGTCGTAGGGGACCACCGCCACCCGGTCGAGACCGGGCACCTCGCCAGGGAGATCGAGGTCGTCGCGGTTCTGTGGGACGAGCGAACAGAGGTCGGCCGCCCCGCACCGGGCGAGCCCACGCAGCACCGTCTCCAGCCGGATCCGCGACCCGCTGTTGACCGGCCACGGGTACTCACCGGCGATCACCAAACTCCTCATCCACGCCCCATCTGTCGAGACACCGGCCGGAGCCCGCGGCGGACGGCCACTCGCCGCCGGTCCCCGTCGGGGACGCGCGACCCGATGGTAGCGGTGGCGGCACGCGGACCGGAGCCCGCCGACGCCACTGCTACGCTCGCTGCGCCGCGGACCGCCGGCGCGGCCGGGGAGTCGCGGGAATGACGCAGCAGTGGCAGTCAGCAGACGAACCCCTCGTCCTGCACGTGATCCCGAATCCGGTGGCACGCGGCGCGCAGCGCGAGGCCCGTGCCATCGCCGATCAGCTCGACGACCCGGGAGTCCGCGCCCACCGACTGCTCAGCCTGTTCGACGGGCAACAGCAGGTGCGCACCGATGCCTCGCTCGGGTGCGCTGCGGAATCCGCGGCCGGTGGCTACCACCCGCTGGTCGTCACCAAGCTCCGTGCCGCCCTCGACCGGATCGACCCCGCGGTGGTCGTCGCCCACGGGAGTGACCCGCTCAAGTACCTGGTCCCGGCCGTGCTCGGCAGGCGGCGGCCCCTCGTCTACTACGCCATCGGGACCTATTCGGGTGCCCGGGACCGGCACCTCCAGGTGGGCCTCTGGCGAACGCTCGTCGCCCGAGTCGACGCGGTCGCGGCCTGCGGGCAGGAGACCGCTCGCGAATGCACCGAGCTGCTCGGTGTGCCCGCGGACCGGGTCATGACCGTCGCCAACGGCCGGGACCCTGCCGTCTTCGCCCCGGGCGCGCCGCGTGCAGCGGATGCCCTGCCCATGATCACCTTCGTCGGAGCCCTGACCGCCGGGAAGCGTCCCCACTGCTTCGTCGAACTGGTCGCTGCGCTCCGCGCAGAGGGCCGGGAGTTCGATGCACGCATCGTCGGTGACGGGCCGCTGCGCTCCGGGCTCGTCGGGCTGGCCGACGCTGCCGGAGTGGAGCTCCTCGGCTCGCGTTCGGACGTCGCCGACCTGCTCCGCGGGAGCGACCTCCTCGTCTTTCCGAGCCGCCCGGCCGGCGAGGGCATGCCCGGGGTGCTGATCGAGGCCGGACTGTCCGGGATCCCGGTCGTGGCCACCGACGTCCCCGGGGTGCGCACCATCGTGGAGGACGGCGCGACGGGGTGGTCGTGGCCCAGGAGGATCTCGCCGGCATGGTGTCTGCCGTCGGGCGCCTGCTCGACGATGCGTCCCTCCGCGGCGCGATGGCACGGGCTGCCCGCGTCCGGTGCGTCACGCTGTTCAGCATGGAGGCGGCGGGAAGCGCTTGGCTCGAGCTGATTGTTCCGCTGCTGCCCGGCGCCACCGCCCGCCACACCTGAGGGCGGGAACGCCCTCGGAGGCCGATCAGGGCGGTGGGGTCAGTCGCCGGAGGGGGCCCCGACCGGAGACGGTGGCGCAGACGGCGGCGGACCCGCGGGCCTGGGCCGGAAGAAGCCGGCGGCACGGAGGCGCCTGCGGTCACGCCGGCGGTACTCCCACTCGTAACGGGGCCGCAGTCCCTTGGGGGTACGGGGGATGCACAACAGCACCAAGAGGAAGGGGAACAGGAGGGTGCGCTCGCGGGTGATCAATCCGAGGTTGCTGAGGGCGGCAAACGCGTAGATGAAGAACAGCGAGTAGACGACGCACATGATCACGTAGGCCCGGGCGAATGCGGCACGCGGAACCATGCGCAACTGGCGAAGGCTGAGCAGGATGAGTCCCAGGATGAACGTATTCTCGGCGGCAGCGAGGAGCTCTCCCTTACCGTGGAAGTTGAAGGGGAGTGGGTTGAGCAATATCTCGTAGATGTCACGCGGATAGGTGATCGGACTCGTCGAGTAGGGAACGCCGCTGCTGCCAAAACCGGCTCCCGACCCGCTGCTGTTGTTGGCTGCGATCTTGTTCAGCGAGAGGGAACTGTTGGCCGAGTGGAGGTAGTGGGTGGTGAGGAAGATCGAGGCGCCGAGGAGGGCTCCGAAGAACAGGGTGCGCGCCACCCGCCGGGTTCCCTCACGTTTCCGACGTCCGGTCGACGGTGCCACCATCATCGCCACCGTGAACCCGGCCATGGCCACGAGCAGCTCGTTGGGCCGGATGAAGATGCCGATCGCACAGCCCAGGATCACCAGGGAGATCCCACCCTTGCGGTGGGAGAGGATCTTGGCCGCCCCGTAGGAGGCCACGCCGAGGGAGATCTGCATGAGCGCCTCCTTGCTGGTGTCGGCCGTCCAGAAGATGATCGAGGGAAGGAAGAAGATGAGGTAGGCGTACCGGCGGGATCCCACACCGCCGAAGGTCAGGCTGAATGCCCGGAAGAACAGGATGGACCCGAGCCAGGACAGGAAGGCGAAGACGAAGAACGCGGCGATCTGGTTGATCCCGAAGATGGCGAAGACGATGCCGGTGGCGATGGAGACCGAGCCGTTGTTGACCAGCCCGCCGATGCTGCCCGGCCTGATGTTGAAGTCGAAATGACGGAAGTTGGGAGCGAGCAACGCGCCACGGCTGACGTAGCGGTTCCAGTCGGCGACCCCTTTGTAGAGGTGGTCGATCACCCAGATCTGGCCGGGGCCGGCCAGCAGGTGCAGCACCAGGCTGATGGTCAGGATCCGCACCAACCACGGCTTGTTCTCTGCGCCGGCGACCTTGACGATGATCGGACGGCCGGCGGCCAACAGGAGCGCGCCGACAAGGAGCCCGCCGAACGGATTCGAGTAGAAGATCGCGCCGATCACGACAATGGAGACCGGCGCGCCAGGCTGCTCAGGCCCGGGTCGCCTCGGGGATTGCGTCCACCGCGGGCCCGGCGGTGATACTCGGCACGGCACCGGGGGGGGCCACGGTCTGTCTGATGTCCTTCTTCTCCAGGCGCACCTGGGTGAGCACGATTCCGAGCACCGGCGCCCCGATCCGCCGGAGGAGGTCGCCCGCACGGCGCGCATGGGAGACGGTGGTCGTCCCGCACTCGCACACGACCACCACGACGTCGACCGCGTGCACGAGTGCCTCGCCATGGTGGACCGCGAGCAACGGCGGCACCTCGATGATCACCGCGTCAGCGATCTCGCGTGCCGCCTGCATGATGACCGGGGCAGCCGTGACCAACTGCCCGCTATTGTCCACGAACGGGCGCAGCGACAGCCTGGCCACATTCGGTACCCGGGACGGCTGCAGCTCCGTCTGCAGGTCGGCGGCACTGACGCTCGCCGGAGGCCCGAGCGCGCGTGCCCCGCGCTGCCCCGAGTCGATGTCGGCGGTGCTGATGACGATGACCCGCTGGCCGGCCTCACCGAAGGCAGCGCCGAGGTTGGCTGCAACGATCGCACGGGTGTCCTCGGTGCCCGGCGAGACAACCAGCACGACCTGGCGGGAGCCCGGCTCGGGCACCCGGTACGGCTCGCGCACCGGCGCGGCCCACCCTCCCGCCTCAGCGAACGGGTCCGCGTTCGGCACCGAATCCGCCAAGGCCTCGAAGAGGATCGACATGCGGAGCATGCGGAAGGCCTCAGCTGAGGACGAGGCCGGGTCCTCCGCCACCTGCAGGACCGCACCCCGCCTCTCCCCACCCACTCGCGGTGGTCTCGGGATCTCGGCCACCACCGGGAGGTGGAAGGCCGCCTCGGCCGCAGCGGGCGTGCGCACGGTGCGGTCGAGGAACTCGCGGATCACGACGATCAGCACCGCCAGGAGGACCCCGCCGAGCACGCCGGCAAGACCGCGCACCTTCTTGCTGGCGAACTTCGAGGCCTTGTGGCCGCTCGCCTGCTTGTGGGTGGTGTGCCGGGCGGCGGGTCGGATCACGGTGAACCCGCTCTTGCCGCCCGGAAGCACCTTCTTGCCGAGCTTGGCCTGCTGTTTCTGAGCCTCGGCGAAGCCGTTGTCGACCGCCTTTTCGACAGCGGCCACGTAGTCGTTGTCGAGGACGATCGCCTTCTTCAAGGATTTGCCCGAGGCCTGGAAGAGCACCACGCCGCCGGACTTGTCCGACTTCGACTTGGATTTCTTGGGCTTGGCCACGTCCGCCTGGCCGAGGGTCGTCGGGAACGCCCTCATTCTGCCCATGAGCGCCGTGGCATCCTTGGACTGCTTGGCCGCCTTGATGGCCGAGAGCTTCACGTCCTGCTTGCTGGCCCAGAACTGGATGTTGGTCGCGGACACCGCCGGCTTCCCGAAGCCGGTGGTGGACTCCGCCCCCGCCACCGCGTTGGCTACCCACGGATAGGGCCTGGCCTTGACCTTTGGGGGGGAGACCGGGAGGAGGACGGCGACCAACCCACCGATGAGGGCCAGGGCCAGCATGAGGCGCCAACTGCGGCGGATCGCCTTGATCACCTGTTTCGCGTCGATCATGCCCCGGTCCCGTCTCCTGCCTCGAACCCACGATTGTACTCGACTGAATTCCCGAATTGACCAGCGTGGTCGATAAATTTCTCCGAGACCGGGCATCCCAGGCCGCTGCGCCCGCAGGCCGGCGGTCCGACGCGTTCCATGTCATCGTGATCCGGACGGCAACCCCCACAATTGGGGATGCCGGAACGAACCGGACAGGATAGTGTCTTCCATGTCAGGCCAAGGGCAGCGATCGTCGTACAGGAACGTTTTGGCCGGGTGACGCGGGGGCGCCTCCCGGTGACGTGGGAAAACTGACCGGACTCGTGACTGTTGGGCAGCCGGGTGCCCATCTGGTCATGGTTGGGGCGATGAAGTAGGGGGCTGCAGTGGATGCATCTGCATCAAAGGGAGAACCCGTGTCGGAGCCGATAGACCGCGCACCGGGCCTGTCATCGGGCACCGAGATGCACCAGGTTGCGATGTTCGCCAGCCGGGTGCGGGCGAGCATCGTGTTCGTGCTCCTCGACGCGGTCTGCGTCGTCGCCGGCTACGGCCTCGCCGAGGTGGCCTACTTCCGGGACAAGGCCCCGGCCCACTACTGGCAGCACTTCCTGTTGTTCCTGCTCGTCGCGATCGTGGTGACCCTGACCTCCAACCGGCTGTTCGGTCTCTACGGTCGGATGTGGCGGCACGCCGGTGCAGACGAGGCTCGCCAGCTCCTGCTGTCCGCCGCGGTCGCCCTCTGCGTGTTGGTCGCCTTCTACCCGCTCGGCAGGTCGCTCGGCATCCTGCTCGTCCCGCCGATCGTCGTAGCGGTCGGGTGCATGTTCGCGACCGCGGGGATGGGCGTTCTCCGGTTCCACTCCCGCCTGTTCGCCTGGCAACGCGGATCCAAACGCCTGGGCCTGAGGGTCGCGGTCATCGGCAGCCGCGACACCGGTGCCGCCGCGATTCGGGAGATGCTGCGAAGCCCGGGGGCCGGCCTCGTACCGGTCGCGGTCTTCGACGACGACGAGCGGGCCCACGGCCTCTCGCTCCTCGGCGTCCCGGTGGTCGGGTCGATCGCCGACATTCCCCAGTCGTCCAGCCGCTACACGATCCAGCAGGTCCTGCTGGCCATCCCCTCCCCCGCGCCCGAGCTCGTGGAGCGGGCACTGCGGGCCTCCGAGGAGGCCGGGGTGTCGATGAAGATCCTCCCGGGCGTCCAGGACATGATCAACGAGCCCGCCCACCTGGCGGCCCTGCGCCAGGCGCGCGAGCCCCGCATCGAGGACCTGCTCGGCCGCACGCCCGTCCCGACCGACCTCGAGTCCGTGCGCCGGTCGCTCGAGGGCCGACGGGTCCTGGTCACCGGGGCAGGGGGTTCGATCGGGTCTGAGATCTGCCGGCAGGTGGCCGGGCTGCACCCGGCCCAGCTGGTCCTGCTCGATCACGACGAGACCCACCTCCACGACACGGCGGCGACCATTTCCGGACCCTGTGAGCAGGTACTCGTCGACATCGCCGACCGGGCCGCCATCCTCGAGGTGTTCGACCGCGTCCGCCCCGAGGTGGTGTTCCACGCAGCCGCGCACAAGCACGTCCCGGTGCTCGAGCAGTACCCGGTCGAGGCCGCCCGCACCAACGTGCTCGGTACGCTCAACGTGGTCGACGCGGCCGCGGTGATGGGCACCTCCCGCTTCGTGCAGATCTCGACCGACAAGGCAGTCCGCCCCTCGAGCGTCATGGGAGCGTCGAAGCGGGTCGCGGAGCAGGCGGTGCTCGCCCACGCTCCGAAGGGTGCGGCGTACAGCACGGTGCGGTTCGGCAACGTGCTCGGCAGCCGCGGCAGCGTGATCCCCACCTTCGCCCGCCAGATCGCCCAGGGCGGCCCGGTCACGGTCACCGATCCGCGGATGACCCGGTTCTTCATGAGCGTGGAGGAGGCGGTCCAGCTCGTCCTGCAGGCGGCGGAGCTCTCCCGGGGAGGAGAGATCTTCATGTTGGAGATGGGCGTGCCGGTCAGGATCCTCGACCTCGCCGAGCGGATGATCCGTCTGTCGGGCTGCCAGGTGGGCATCGACATCCCCATCGAGATCACCGGCGTCCGCCCGGGCGAGAAACTCGCCGAGGTGCTCAGCACCCCCGACGAGCAGGTCCTCGCGACCAGTCACCCGTACATCAACCGGCTGCTGCCACTCCAGGCCCCACCCGACATCTTCGCCGCAGAGCTCGAGATGTTGGAGGAGGCGACACACCGCCGAGACCGCGAGGCCGTGCGGGCGCTCCTGTTCTGCGCGGGCACCGTCCCGGGCGCCGAGATCGGGACCGATCCGATGGTCGAGCCGGCCGCCGGTCCGCACGGCGAGGCCACCTTCGACTGGCCGGAGCTCGACGAGGCCGAGGCCGACCTCGAGCTGCAGGACGCGTTGGCCGCCCACTTCTCGCCGCCGGACTCCGACACGGACCAGGTTTCGGCGTGATGCCCGGCGCGTGCCCGGCGCGGTGAGTCCCGAGGACGAGCCCGGCACCCTGGTGGTCGTCGGGCAGGGCTACGTCGGCCTGCCCCTGGCCCTCCGGGCGGTCGAGGCCGGCTACCGAGTGGTGGGCTTCGACCTCGACGTCGACCGGGTCAAACGGCTGGCCGACGGCGACTCCTACGTGGAGGACGTGAGCGACGTGCGGCTTCGTGCTGCGCTCGCCAGCGGCCGGTACCTCCCGACCGACACCGACGCGCTGATGGCCGACTTCGACGTGGCGGTCATCGACGTGCCCACCCCGCTCGAGGAGGGCAACCCGAACCTCAGCTACGTGGAGGCGGCGGCGGCCACCCTGGCACGCCATCTGCGCACGAGAGCCCTGGTGGTCCTCGAGTCGACCAGCTACCCGGGCACCACCGAGGAGCTGGTCGTCCCCATCCTGGAAGACGGCTCGGGTCTGGTGGCGGGCCGAGACTTCAGCGTCGGCTACAGCCCCGAGCGGATCGACCCTGGCAACGAGACCTGGCACCTCGAGAACACCCCGAAGGTGATCTCGGGGATCGACGCCCGCTCGCTCGCCGCGGTCGAGACGTTCTTCGGCCGTCTGGTGGACCGCACGGTGGCGGTCTCGGGCACCCGGGAGGCCGAGCTCACCAAGCTGCTCGAGAACACCTTCCGTCACGTCAACATCGCCCTCGTCAACGAACTGGCCATGTTCGCGTCCGATCTGGACATCGACATCTGGGAGGCGATCGACGCCGCCTCGACCAAGCCATTCGGGTACCTCCGGTTCACACCGGGACCCGGGGTCGGTGGGCACTGCCTGCCGATCGACCCGAGCTACCTCTCCTGGAAGGTGCGTCGAAGCCTGGGGCAGCCATTCCGCTTCGTGGAACTGGCCAACGACGTCAACGAGCACATGCCCGACTACGTCGTCCGCCGGCTGCTGCTCGCCTTCAACCGGATGGGCCGCGCCCTCAACGGCTCACGGGTCCTGCTCCTCGGTCTGGCCTACAAGCGCAACACCGGCGACGCCCGTGAGGCCCCGGGCGCGGTGATCGCCCGCTCGCTCGCCGCCCTCGGTGCGGAGGTCCGAGTGGCCGACCCCCACCTGAGTGCGGGCACCCTCGCGTACCCGCTGGTCGAGGTTTCCGCCGACGAGCTCGACGCCGCCGACGCGGTGGTGATCGTGACCGACCACGACGCCTTCGACTACGACCTGGTCCGGGCGCATGCGGGCTACGTGCTCGACACTCGGAACCGCTTGGACGGACCGACCGTCGAACGGCTGTAACCCGCCGTGCGCGTGGTCGTGACCGGCGGCGCCGGCTTCATCGGGGCCAATCTGTGCCGGGCGCTCACCGAGACGGTGGGCGTCGACGAGGTCGTCGCCCTCGACGACCTCTCCACCGGGAGCCGGGCCAACCTCGAGTGCGTGGACGGTGTCGAGCTGGTCGAGGGATCGATCCTCGACGCGGGGCTGCTCGACCGGATCGTGCCGGGTGCGCAGGCGGTCGTGCATCTCGCGGCGCGGCCGTCCGTGCCGCGGTCGCTGGAGGATCCGATGGCGACCCACGCCGCCAACGCAACCGGGACGATGTGCGTGCTCGAGGCCGCCCGTCGCCACGGTGGGGCCCACGTGGTGGTGGCGTCGTCGTCGTCGGTCTACGGGTCGAACCCGGCTCTCCCCAAGCGCGAGGACATGGTGCCGATGCCGGTCAGCCCGTACGCAGCGAGCAAGCTGGCCGCCGAGTCCTCTGCCCTCGCCTACGGCTCCTCCTTCGGCCTCCCGGTGCTCGCCTTCCGCTTCTTCAACGTGTTCGGGCCCCTCCAGGCCGCGGACCACGCCTATGCGGCGGTGGTCCCGGCGTTCCTCGATGCAGCGACCCGCGGTGCTCCTCTCCCGGTTCACGGGGACGGGCTCCAGACCAGGGACTTCACCTACGTGGGCACCGTCGTACAGGTCCTGGCGGACGCCGTGCGCCGGACCGTGACCGGTCCCCGCCCGGTCAACCTGGCCTTCGGCACCCGGGTGTCGCTGCTCGACCTCATCGCGCTCATCGAGCGCCTGCTCGGCACCACACTGGTACGCGACCACGCTCCGCCGCGAGCCGGTGACGTGCGTGACTCGCAGGCCGACGACTCCGCCCTCAAGGCGCTCTTCCCAGACGTGGCTCCTGTCCCCCTCGAAGAGGGGGTGCGCGCCACCCTGGCCTGGTTCGAGGCGCGCTCATGACCGAGGGGACGTCCGCCGGCCCACCGGACGGTGCCGCCCGGTGGTGGCTGCGGGCCGAGCTGGGCGCCGGCTGCGCACTGGTCGGTTGGACCCTGCTCGCCTCGCTGGCCGTCCGGACCGACCGCGCCCCGAACATGATCGACCGGTTCGGGTTCGCCCATCTCCCGATCGCACCCCATTCGGTCTTCTGGCTCCGGGTCACCGACCTCGGCAGCTTCCCGGTCCTCATCGCGGGGTCGCTCCTCGCCGCCCTCGTGGTCGTGGGCCGTGACCAGCGTCGGGCGCTGGCCTGCCTCTGTGCCCCCGCCATCGCGGGCGCCCTGGTCAACTGGGTCCTCAAGCCCGAGGTCGGTCGCCACTACCTCGGCGTGCTCAGCTTCCCCTCGGGCAGCATGACCGTCGTGGCCGCGGTGGCCACTGCATGGACGCTGGCCGTTCCTGCCCGCCTCCGCTGGGTCGTGGTCGTGGCCGGTGTGGTGGCGGTCGCGCTGACCGGGGTCGCGGTGGTCGCGGTGCGGTGGCACTACCCGAGCGACGCACTGGTCGGAGCGGCCTGCGGGGTGGGGGTCGTCCTGCTCGTCGACGGCCTCCTGCACCTCGGTGGGCAGTCACAGCCGGATCGCGACGACGGAACCTGGGGCGCCAGCGCCGACGACCACCTCAGCACGGGGACCCCGCCCACGACCCACCGGTGAGCGGCTCCTCAACAGTGACGAGACCCACTGGTGCAGAACGCGGGTGGCGAGTACCATGGGTTGTTGGCAGCATCGACCTTGTGGGGAGGCCGTTCAGCGCTTGGACCAGCGCAGATAGCCGGGGGCACCATGGGAAGCAACGTTGGAGTGGGCTTGTCGACGCAGGGAAGCGGCTGTGCCACCGGCACGGTCGCCTGCATCGATGTGCGGATCGCCGGGGACGGTCGCCGGGAGCACAACGGCACCCTCCACCTGACCGTCCTCACCCGGGCCCTTGCCCTGCTGCAGGGTGTCATACGGCCGGACGACCGGATCTGCCCGATCGGACGGTCGCGGGTGGCCATCACCTTCGGGCCGGTGGGCAGCAAGGTGCAGCCCCAAGCCCTCGGCACCCGCCTCGCTCACGCGGTGGGCGGCGAGCTCCCGATCGACGGAGCCGGGCCGGGCCTTGCGGTGTCGGTCGGGATGGCCACGCCGGGCGACGAAGCTGATCCCTCCGCGTTGGTGCGGCGAGCGCTCTCGGCGGCGAGGAGCGGGAGTGCCGGACTCGCCGACGGTTCGGCGCAGGGGCACGGTGCGCTCACCAGTGTGGTCACCGTCGACCGGCCTCCGTCCGCGCCGTCGCCGGTTCCGACCATCCACCGACGGAGCGTCTACCGCGACGGATCGACGTCCCATCCTGGTGTCGAGACGCTCCAGGTCGCTCCCCTCCATCCCCCGCACGCGCGGAAGGCCAAGCCACGGGGGGGCCGGAAGGACCGCCCGGCGGTGCTCGTCGTCAATCCCCTGCCGACCCAACTCGCGCAGCCGGGCATGGCCGCCTCGACGGTCGCCTCGCTGGTCGAGGGCGCGGGCTGCCGCACCACGCTGGTGACCGCCTCAGCCGACGAGCCTCCGCCCCAGGGCGCCGACGGCACACCTCCCGACCTGGTGGTGCTCGTGCTGGACGGGGCCCGCGGCGGCCGACTCACCACGTGGACCGAAAGCGGGTGGGGCGCCCCGGCCACCATCACCGCTTCCTACCGCGCCGCCGGGCTCCCGGTCGTGGCGGTGGGCGCCGGGGCGGGCGCGGGGGCCGTCGCCGGCTGCGTGGCCAAGGGTGCCCAGCCGGTCTTCGGCATCGACCAGCTCCCCAACGCGCTCGAAGGGTTCCGGGCCGGTGGAACCGGCCCGCTCGGGAACGGCGACATGGGCGAGATGCCCCCCGGTTTCCTGGCCCTCGTGGGGCTCACGGCGAGCGAGCGACGGGTCCTCTTCCACCTCACCGAGGGGTGGGCGGCACAGGACATCGCGACCGAGCTGGTGGTCTCGTTGACCACGGTGCGATCGCACATCCGCTCGGTGCTGCGCAAGCTCGGCGTCCGATCGCAGCTCGCCGCTGTGGCGATCGCCAACAGCCGCTGCCTCGAACGCGTCCCCGCCGACGCCACGTAGTCTCACCTCCCCGACCGTCGCCTCGTCCCCCACGCCTACGCCTGCTTCTCGGACCTGCGGCGCCGGGTCCCGGTAGGCTGGGCGAGGAGTCGACATGGACCGAACCCGCAGACTGACCATCGGCCTCACCCTCAACGTGGTGCTCGTCGTGGTGCAGGTGGTCTTCGGGACCGTGGCCCACTCGACCGGGTTGCTGGCCGACGCGGGCCACAACCTCACCGATGTCGGTGCGTTGGCGCTCTCCCTGGTCGCGGTGCGGATGGCCCTCCGCCCGCCGAGCGCGGCTCGCTCGTACGGCAACCACCGTGCGACCATCCTCGCCGCACTGGCCAACGCCGTGCTGCTCGCCGCGGTGACCGTGCTCATCGTGGTCGGCAGCGTGCACCGGCTCGCCCACCCCGAGGCGGTCCGGGCAGGCATCGTGGTGGTCGTCGCGGCCCTCGGGCTGGCCGTGAACGGACTGGCCGCGGTGTTCCTGCGGGACCGCTCCAACGACCTCAACATGCGCTCCGCGCTGGTCCACATGGCGGGTGACGCCCTCGCCTCGCTCGCGGTGCTGGTGGGCGCCGCGGTGTTGCTGGCCGTCCCGTCCGCCACCTGGCTCGACCCCGTCTCCGCACTGGTGGTGGCCGCGATCATCGTGGTCCAGGCCGCCGGGGTGCTCCGCACCGCCGTGACCGTCCTCCTCGAGTCGACACCGCCCGATCTCGACCTCGCCCGGCTGACCGGCACGATGGCCGGCACACCCGGCGTGAGCGAGGTGCACGACCTCCATGTCTGGAGCCTCTCCAGCGAGATGCGGGTCCTCTCGGCCCACATCGTCCTGACCGGTCACCCGAGCCTCGAGGAGGCCCAGGTGGTGGGCGATCGGGTCAAGCGGGCCATCGCCGTCCCCTACGGCATCGCCCACAGCACCTTGGAGCTCGAGTGCGAGCCCTGCAACGACGCAGCGGACGATCCGTGCGTGATGGAGTCCGCCGCCCAGGCAGTCGTCTCCCACCATCACCACTGAGCGCTGCTGAGCACCGCGGTCCGGACGGGGCCCGGACGCGCCGCGACCCCGAGTAACCGGACGGTCGAGCCGCCCGTGCTCCTCGGGGCCACGTGCTCGGTGACACCGGTTCCACCCGCGCGAACGCCGTGTCGGACGACCCCGCAGTGAGCACCGGACCGTGCACCCCGGAGAGCGCAGCGGACCGTTCCCCGGACCACCAATGCCGGTCACCTACTGCCACCCTCGGAACCCGGATCGGCCTCCGGAACGAGCCTTGCGACCCGACCCTCATGACCGTTCCGGAACCTCCGGCAGCTTCGGCTTCCCGAACTCCTCACACTCTGATCGCCGCCACCCGAGGGGTCAAGAGCCGGGCGCGAAATCCCGAGCTTTTCCGCTACATTTCACGGTCCGTCCCCAGGTCCGACCAGGATGTCCACCGGTTCGTCCCCAACTCCTGGACGTGGGTATCCTGGATTTCCGGAGCGCCGGGGGGCGGGCCGCACGGTCTTCGCACGGAGGCGCTCGCAGAAGACGGGGAGTCGTCGCCTCGGATGAGCATCGCATGAGCCGGGACGGGGTGGTCCAGCCGGCCCCCGGGAGGGCGGTCGTCCTGGCGACGTGCATCTCGGTGGCGGTGCTGACGCTGGCCGCGGCCGCAGCGGTCGACGCGGCAGGGACCCGGGCAACAGCGGCCGCGCACCCGGCCACACCCGGGGCGGCGGTGTCCCGGATCGTGGCCCTCACCGCTCTCCCGCCGAACCCGGATCCCATGGCACCCGGCGTCCCGGTGCCCTCCGGGGAGCAGGAGTCGGACCCGTTCCTGACCACGGCCGGCGATCGGTACCTGCTCTACACGAGCGGGGTGCCCGGGCCCCAGCCGATCAACGTGCCCGTCGCAACCAGCGCCGACTTCATCACCTGGTCCGCGCCGATCGACGCGCTGCCGAGGTTGCCCGGGTGGGCCGTCCCGGGCTTCACCTGGGCCCCGGACGTCCACCGGTTCGGCGAGCGGTACGCGCTCTACTTCACCGCCATGCTGCGGGGGGTCTTTCCGGCCACCGAGTGCATCGGGAGCTCCTTCTCCTCCTCGCCGACCGGGCCGTTCGTCCCGGTGCCCGTCCCGTTCATCTGCCAGCTCGACCAGGGAGGGTCGATCGACCCGCGGGTCTTCATCGATGCGCAGGGACACCCCTGGATGCTCTGGAAGTCCGATCAGAACATCGGCGGCGCCACCGCCCCCACCAAGCTCTGGTCGCAGCCCCTGTCTCCCGACGGATCCGGGCTGACCGGCGACCCCTCGTTCCTCATGGGGCCCGACCGTCCCTGGCAGGGGACTGTCGTCGAGGCCCCGGACATGCTCGAGGTCGACGGCGCCTACTGGGTCGTCTACTCGGCCAACTGGTACAACCAGCCTGCGTACGCGATCGGAGCCGCCCGGTGCGCCGGGCCTGCCGGACCCTGCACCGACACCACCGCCGGGCCCATGCTTTCGAGCAACACCCAGGGACAGGGCCCGGGTGAACCGTCGCTCTTCCGCGACGCGTCGGGGATCTGGCTGCTCTACAGCGCCTCGCGGTCGCTGGCTCCCGACCCCGACTGGTTGCGCCCGGTGTTCATCACCCGGCTCGGGGTCCTGCCATCGGGCCCCTACCTCGCCGCCGGGGGACCCCCGTCTGCGGTCGACCTGCTGGCCATGCCGGTGTGGGCGCCGCAGCCCTGGCCGGAGACCTGATCGTCAGGAGCGGACCGACCCGCCACGCAGCCGCCGGAGCTCGGCGGAGACCGCCTTCCCGTTGGCCTGGCCGTTGGTCGCCTTCATGACCAGCCCGGTGAAGAACCCGGCGAGCCGGTCGTCGCCGTCGCAGAAGCGGGCCCACTCGTCGGGATGGGTCCCGATCGCCTCGGAAACGGTGGCCGCCAGGGAGTCCTCGGACATCGCCTCGAACCCCTTGTCCCGGGCGATGGCGGCCGGGTCGCCCCCTCCCGCGGCCAGCAGGTCGGCCAGCACCGCCTTGGCCTGGGTGGCGGACAGCGAACCCTGTGCCTCGAGCGACAACAGCTCGGCGTAGGACCGCGAGTCGAGGCGCCGGGCGGCGTCGGCGTCGCTCGCAGCCTCGTTGGCCGTCCGGGCGAGCGCGAGCGCGGAAGGGACCCCTCCGGAGACTGCGGCCACCACCAGATCGTCGAGGCCGAGGTCGACCACCGTGGCCACCTGGTCCAGCTGGGACGCGGTGCCCTCGCCGGCCACACCGAGCAGCTCGGTGAGCCGGGTCCTGCGTGCCGCCGGCAGGAGTCCGAGGGAGTCGGCCACCGCCTGGATCCACTCTGCATCGGGCACCAACGGGACCAGGTCCGGCTCGAGGAAGTACCGGTAGTCGTCGGCATCCTCCTTCGAACGGAGTGTCTGGGTGCGACCCGCGTCCTCGTCCCAGTGGCGGGTCTGCTGAACGACCCGCTCGCCTGCCTCGAGGAGCGCGATCTGCCGCTCCGCCTCGTACTCGATGGCGCGCCCCAGCGACCGCACCGAGTTGAGGTTCTTGATCTCGCACCGCGTGCCCAACGGCGCGTTTGCGGATCGCCGGACCGAGACGTTGGCGTCGACCCGCATCGACCCCTCCTCCATCTTGCCGTCGGATGCGCCCGTCGCCACCAGCACCGCCCGCAGCTCGGTGACATAGGCGCGTGCCTGGTCGGCGTTGCGCATGTCCGGTGCGCTCACGATCTCGACCAGCGGAACCCCGGAACGGTTGTAGTCCACCAGCGAGTAGTCCGCACCGTGGATGCGGCCGGAGGCGCCCGCATGGGTGGTCTTGCCGGTGTCCTCCTCCATGTGGGCGCGTTCGATGCCCACCCGGATCCCGTCGGGCAGGTCGAGGTGCCCGTTGGCGTTGAGTGGCTCGTCGTACTGGCTGATCTGGTAGTCCTTGGCCTGATCCGGGTAGAAGTAGTTCTTCCGGTGGAAGGTCGACGGGCGGATCTCGCAACGGAGCGCCGTGCCGATCGCCATGGCCAGCTCGACGGCCCGTTGGTTGAGGACGGGCAGTGCGCCGGGCAGGCCGACACAGACCGGACAGATGTTGATGTTGGGCTCGTCCCCGAATGCGTTGGGGCACCCGCAGAACAGCTTGGTGGCGGTCCGCAACTCGCAGTGCACCTCGAGCCCGATCACCAGCTCCCAGTCGGTCCTCACGACCGGACCCCTCCCGGTGCGGGGGCGGCCGCCTCGACCACAGCGGCCGCCCGGAGCAGGGTGCCCTCGGCCAGCGCCGGCCCGAGGAGCTGGACGCCGACCGGCAGGCCGTCGTCCCCGGTTCCGAAGGGAACGCTCACCGCAGGGTGCCCGGCGAGATTGGAGGGGATCGTGCACACATCGGAGAGGTACATGGTGAGTGGGTCGCCGAGCTTGGCCCCGAGGGCGAAGGCGGTCGTCGGGGTGGTCGGACCGAGCAGGACGTCACAGCGGCGGTAGGCGGTGGCGAACCCCTCGATGATCCGGGTGCGGACCCGGAGGGCCTGGTTGTAATAGGCATCCACGTACCCGGCCGAGAGCACATAGGTCCCGAGCATGATCCGTCGCTTGACCTCGTCGCCGAAGCCCTCCGAGCGCGAGCCGGTGTTCATCGCGGTGGTGTCGGCGGCGTCCACCCGGAGCCCGTAGCGGACGCCGTCGTAGCGGGCCAGGTTGGAGGAGGCCTCACCGGGGGCGATGAGGTAGTAGGCGGACAAGCCGAGGGTGACCTCGGGAACGCTGATCTCCTCGATACGCGCGCCAGCCTTGGCGAGCGCCTCGGCAGCCTCGTGCACCCGGGTGGCCACGTCTGGAGCGGCGCCGTCCATGAGCTCGGCCAGCACCCCGACGGTCATCCCGTCCACCCCCTCGTCGAGGACGGAGAGGACCCTCGGGGTCGGACGGTGGAGGGAGGTCGAGTCGAGGGGGTCGTGACCGCCGATCACGTCGAAGAGGAGGGCTGCGTCCGCCACCGACGTGGCCAACGGGCCGATCTGGTCGAGCGAGCTCGCGAACGCCACCAGCCCGTAGCGGGAGACGGTGCCGTAGGTCGGCTTCATGCCGACCACCCCGCAGAGGGCGGCCGGTTGGCGGATCGAGCCCCCGGTGTCCGACCCGAGCGCCAGCGGGACGAACCCGGCTGCCACCGCGGCGGCCGAGCCACCCGATGATCCGCCGGGTACCCGGCTCGTGTCGTGGGGATTGCGGGTGGGCCCGAAGGCCGAAGTCTCCGTCGAGGACCCCATCGCGAACTCGTCCATGTTGGTCTTCCCCACCACGACCGCTCCGGCGGCGGCGAGCCTGGTGACCACCGTGGCGTCGTAGGGTGGCAGCCAGCCGTCGAGGATGCGCGACGAGCAGGTGGTGGGCATCCCCCGGGTGCAGAGATTGTCCTTGAGCGCGACCGGCACCCCCGCGAGGGGGCCCGGGTCCCCGCCCGCCGCGACCCGGGCGTCGACGGCGGCGGCCTGCCGGCGGGCGTGGTCGGCGGTGACCAGGTTGAAGGCGTGGATGGCTTCCTCTCCGGCCTCGATCGCGGCCAGATGCTGTTCGAGCACATCAACCGCCGACCACTCACCGGAGCCGACCATCGCGGCC
Source organism: uncultured Acidimicrobiaceae bacterium (assembly GCA_963701325.1). Lineage (GTDB taxonomy): Bacteria > Actinomycetota > Acidimicrobiia > Acidimicrobiales > RAAP-2 > Bog-756. Next base: position 3,436,940 of record OY969604.1, on the reverse strand, counting down.
TGCTCGGCGGCGAGTCCGAGCGGGATCACGGCGCCTCGCCCAGGATCCGGGGCACCCGAAAGCGGTGGTCCTCGACGGACGGTGCCTGGCTGAGCACCTCGGCGCGGTCGAGGCACGGACGGGGCTCGTCGGGACGGAGCACGTTGGTCAGCGCCATCGCGTGCGCGGTGGGGACCACCCCGGCCAGGTCGAGCGACGCGACGTCGGCGGCGTGGTCGAGCACCTCGGCCAGCTGCCTGGTGAACAGGTCGAGCTCCTCCTCGCTCAGGTGGAGGCGGGCGAGGGCGGCGACGTGGACCACCTCGGCGCGGGTGAGGCGTCCGGGCTCGGCCATCAGTCGGGGTGGTCGGTCATCAGGACGGCCTCGGACGGTCGTCGCCGAAGACCTCCAGGGTGAATTCGACCACCCGCCGCTCGATGAGCGCAGCGTCGTTGTCGAGGGTGGCGACGTGGTAGCTGTTCTCGAGGTGGACCCGCTCGACCGGGCCCGCGACGCCGCTCGCCAGGACCTCGCCCGAGACCGGGTCGACGACGTGGTCCTCACGGCTCGAGCAGAGGAGCACCGGGCAGCGGATCTCACCGATCGCGGACCGGACCTCGTCGACGCCCTCGAACAGCGAGAGCAGGGGCGCAAGGGGGGTGCCCGAGTAGGCCGCCTCGACCACGCCCTGCTTCTTGATGTCCGACCCGATTCCCTCGGTCACCGAGGTCCCGGCATCGAGCATGGCCCGGACGAAGGCGCGTGCCTCCGGGTCGGGTGGTTCGACCAAGGGGTTGACCAGGGCGAGGCCGGCGATGTGCGGGTGGCGCTCGGCCAACCAGCAGGCGAGCGTGCCGCCCATCGAGAGGCCCACCACCGCGACGCGGTCGCACCGGGCGGCCAGGGCCTGGAACTCGGCCTCTGCTTCGCCGGACCAGTCCTCCCACCGGGTCGGGACCATGTCCTCGACCACGGTGCCGTGTCCGGGCAGGAGGGGAAGCTCCACGGTGAGCCCTGCCGCGGCGAGGGCTTCGGAGATCGGGCGCATGGTCTGTGGATTGCCGGTGAACCCGTGCAGGACCAGGACGCCGTCGGCGCCGCCCTTGGCCGACCACGGTTCGGCACCAGGGATGATCGGAGCGCTCACATCCCGGGATGCTATCGGTGTTCCCAGGACCGCCGGGTAGAGTTGCGCCCTGACGATCGACCCATGGCAAGGAGCGGTACACCGATGGCCACCTATCAGTTCCTGAGCGACGACTGGCTCACAGAAGCCCGTTCGATCCGGGCCGAGTACGCGGGGAAAGGTGGCACGATCGACCAGGCGATCCGGATGAACCTGATCGTCGTCGAGGTCCCCTTCGGCGAGGGCTCGATCCTCGCCCACGCCGACACGAGCGCGGGGGAGCTGGTCCTCGACACCGGTCATCTCGACCCTGCCGATCTCACGGTCACCGTGGGCTACGACATCGCCCGGGAGATCCTCGTCGAAGGCAATCCCCAGGCGGGCCTCCAGGCCTTCATGCAGGGCAAGATCAAGGTGGAAGGGGACATCGCCAAGCTGATGGCGCTCCAGACGATGTCCCCGGACCCGACGGCCGCGGAGATCGCCTCGCGCATCCAGACCATGACCGCCTGACGCGCCTCAGCCCAGCGGCACCTCGCTCCGAGCGCTTCGTCCCGGACGCGGTGTGTCGACGACGAAGAACCCGCAGAGCACCGCCGCCAGCGCCGCGATCGCCCCCACCGCGTAGGCCCGGTGGAACGAGGCGAGCGACCCGACCCCACCGTGGGCCGACGCTTCGACGGTGACCATCACCTGGATGCCGGCCACCACCCCGATCTGGGTGACGAGCAGCTGGGCGGCACTCATCACGCCGAGCTCTTCGGGGAGCACCTCGTTGGACGCCGAGGATGCCGTCGACGGCGTGGAGACGCCGATGCCCAGCCCGGAGAGAGCGAGGGCCACGACGATGACCACGACCGAAGGGCTGGTCCCGAGCTGGGTGAACATCACCATCGAGACCGTGAGCACGAGTGCCCCGACGACGACCGACCACCGCTCCCCCACCTTCACCGCGGCGTACCCGGCGATCGGGGCCGAGAGCGAGAAGACGAGGGGGCGGGCGGTGGACAGCAGACCGGCACTGGTTTCTCCGTAGCCGTAGACCCGCTCCATCAGGATCGGGAACAGGAAGAACCCGCCCATGTAGGCGAAGTTGACCAGGGCCCGGGCCCCGAGCGGGAAGACGAAGTTGCGCCGCCGGAAGTAGTGGAGCGGGATGAGCGGCCGGAGGGTCCGCCGTTCCTGGAGGACGAACCACACGGCCAGCACCAGGGAGAGGACCCCGAAGGACACGACGCCGGCGGAGGTGAAGCCCCATGACGGAGCCAGGTTGAGGGCGAGCAGGCCGAAGGTGACCGAGCCGGAGAGGGTCGCCGATCCGAGCCAGTCCAGATGGCGCCAGGGGTGCTCTCCCGTGCCGTCAGCGGGTTGGACGGGCTCGTCGGGCCGGTCGCGCGACGGCAGCACGACGACCGCGAGCACCGCGGCGATGGCCATCAGGGGCAGCTCTCCCCAGAACAGGGTCCGCCACCCGTAGAACTGGATGATCGGGGCCCCGAGGGTCACCCCGAGTACGGGACCGCCCGCTCCGACCAGGGACCACCATCCGAGCGCCTTGACCCGGTCCTCGTGGGAGAAGGCCTGGAGGACGAGGGCCATCGACGCCGCGCCGGTGGCCGCCCCCTGGACCCCGTCGAAGAAGCGCGCCGCGATGAGCACCCCTGCCGTCGGGGCTGATGCGGTGAGCACCACGCTCACTGCGGCACCCGAGAGACCCCAGAGGTACAGACGCCGGTAGCCACGCAGGTCCCCGAGCTTGCCCAGGATGGGCGCGGCCACCCCGAAGGCCAGCAGCGGTCCGGTGGAGGTCCAGGTCAGGGTCGAGACCGTCGTATGGAGCTGCCGGGCCACCTGGGGCAACGCGACGACGAAGACGGTGAAGGTGATGTTGACCGAGAGCAGACCGGCCAGGACCGTCCACAGCACCCACCACTGGTAGCGGTCCGAGCCGGCCACCCGCCGGTGCATCCGGTGGCGGAAGAGCACCGGCCAGGGGACCGAGATGGCCCCCTCGGCGCCGGCCCCGGTTCCACTCAGGAGGGCCTCGGCCTCACGCACCTCGGCGTCGTCGAACGCCTGGTCGCCGGACGGGCCCCCGGGCCCTGCGGCCCGGGACACCGCTCAGCCTCCGAGCCGGTGCATCTCCGCCTGCAGCTCGGCCACGGTCCACCGGTCTGCCTTGTCGAGGGTGTCGGTCATGGTCCAGGGCTGGAAGAGCCGGATCTGGCCGCCCTGGACGAAGTAGACCTTGCCGTTGGCGGGGCAGTGCTCGGTGGCCAGGTAGGCCACCAGCGGGGAGATGTTGGCCGGGTCCCAGCGGTCGAAGACCGCGGCGTCGGTGGGTGCCTGCACGATCTCGGACAGACCGGGCGTCTGCTCGGTCATCCGGGTCCTTGCGGCCGGAGCGATGGCGTTGACCCGGACGCCGTAGCGGGACAGCTCGTCAGCGGCGATGGTCGTGAATGCGGCGATGCCCGCCTTGGCCGCGCCGTAATTGGTCTGCCCCGGGTTCCCGAGGAGCCCCGAGGTGGAGGAGGTGTTGACGACCGACGCGTGGACCTCGACCCCGGCCTTGACCTGCGCCCTCCAGTGGGCTGCCGCGTGGCGGGTGGGCACGAAGTGGCCCTTCAGGTGGACGTGGATGACCGAGTCCCACTCCTCCTCCGACATGTTGACGAGGACCCGGTCACGCAGGATGCCGGCGTTGTTGACCAGCACATGGATGTCACCGAAGGCCTCGACGGCGGTGTCGACGAGGCGCTTGCCGCCCTCCCAGTCGCAGACGTCGTCGGCGTTGGCCACCGCCTCGCCGCCGGCCGCTCGGATCTCGTCGACCACCTGCTGAGCGGGGCTGCGATCGTCGCCCGAGCCGTCCACCGCGCCGCCGAGGTCGTTGACCACCACCCTGGCACCCTCGGAAGCGAAGAGCAGGGCGTGCTCACGCCCGATACCCCGTCCTGCCCCGGTGATGACGGCGACCCGTCCGTCCAGTGATCCCATGTCCTCGGTTCCCCCAGTTCGGCTGCCCGTCCACGTTGGCAGGGCGCCCCACTCCGGTCAAACCGTGCACCAGGGACGGTCGGGAAACGACGTCGACGCGACGAGGACGGGGCCGGAGCCCCGTCCTCGTCGGTACGACTCGCCCGGTTACCCGGGTGCAGTGGTGCTCCCTACTTGAAGACCGACGCCGGCGCCCCACCGGGCACCGTCTGGATGGCGAGGCTCGAGGTGCCGCTGGTGTCGCACGCTGTAAGCAGCGCCGCTGCGGTCATCGTCGTCTCGGCCTGGGAGGCCGAGGTCGCGCCATGGTCGGTCCCGGTGAACGAACCGGTTGACGAGGTGGTGCCACCCTTGGCCGCGTCGGGGAGGATGAACTCTCCGTGCTTCGGAGTGCCGATCGTCGTCCCGTAGTCCTGGCTGGGCTTGGTCACCGTCGGAGCGATTGGCTTGTTCCAGGTCACGGTGATGGTGGCCGAGGTGTACTTGGTGGCGCCGGCGATGCCGGTGCACTTGTAGGCCGTCCCACCCTTGGGCGTGGTGCTGACCAGGGTGCCCTTGACGGTTGCCGACGTAGCCTTGCCGGCCGGGCTCGTCGTGCACCCACCCAACGTGGCGGTGAGCGTGTCGGTCTGGGTGAGCGGGCCCGATGAGGCCACGGTGCCGGTCTTGGTCAGCTTGTGGGCGAAGGCCACTTTTCCGGTGATCGTCTTGCAGGAAGCGGTTCCCGCCTGAATCGGGTTGGCCCAGGCCTGTCCACCCGAAGCCACGACGGCACCGACGGGCACGATCGCCACAGCGGCGACCATCAGCAGTTTGCGGATCATATGGTTTGCTCCTTTGGTCGTCTGCGTCTCCGCAGACAAATTCGTGGGTTGCTGCCCTCGTTTGCGACGCGCCGAACGGCGTCCAATGCGAAGTGGCCACGATCTGGCCTCCCCCGGTCATCCCCCTTTGCGATCCTCCACCGATCGACGATTGCACAGTACCGAAAGTTACCGATGAGTACAACGGGCCTGGCCCCGCTTCCACGAAGTCCCTAGACCCCTCGCGCGAAGGGTGACCGTCAGGCTGCGGGAAGTGGGACCGGCCGCTCGACCTGGGCACCCAGCCCGGCGTCCTCGACCGCCCCGACCATGGCCCGCACCCGCGACCGGTCGCCAGCCACCACCAGGTACTCGGTGTTCCGGAGGTGGGAGACCCGGCCCACCTTGCGCCCGGACGGATCGTGGATGCCGATGCGCGCCCCCACGTAGCGGGCCGAGTCGAACGCGAGCACGGCCACGTGCCCGCGGGGCGCGCAGAGCTCGTGGAGCTCCTCGTAGGTGAGCCACGCCTCGTTGTTGTAGGAGAGGACCACCACCTCTGCGCGGAGCGCCGACACCACCTCCGCGAGGGCGGACGCCATGGTCCGGCGGCCGTTGAAGGCACTCCGCGTCGTCGGGTCGCGGAGATCTGCCCGCTTGCAGGCCACGCCGTAGTGTTCCGGCACGTCCCAGGCCACGATGGTCTCCCAGACGTGGTAGTTGGCGTCGTACCGGTGCTGGTTGTACGGGGGGTCGAGGTAGGCGAGGTCGACCTCCCCGAGTGCAGCGGAGCCGGCCAGCCCGCACGCGTCGCCCCGCAGCGCCCGTCCGGGACCGGGTAGCAGCGCGGGCACCTCGAGCATCAGGGGCCGGCTGGCTCGGGGGGCCCACTGCTTCAGGTAGGCCATCTGGAGCCCGGTGGTCGAGTCGACCCGATCGGCTGCCTCGAGCAGGCTGGTCAGGAGCAGCGGCCAGAGCGCGGTGCCGGCGTAGTCGGCTTCGATGGCCTCGCGCACGGCGTCGATGCGCGCGCCGTTCTCCGGTCGGAAGTAGCGGGCATCCTCGCAGAAGGTCCTCGTCACGTACCCGGGCCGGCCGGGCAGGGCGTTGAGATGCCTGATCGCGTCGGCCAGTTCTCCCGCAAGCCCCGGGTCGGCGGCATCGGTCGCCACGTAGCAGCGGGCCAGCACGTGGGCACAGCGGGCGCTGTCCACCGCGGTCATCTCGACGCCGGCGTCCTTCCACGCCTGGGCAACCCGGGTCGTCCCGGTGAAGAGGTCGAGCCCGGTACGGGCGGAGGACGAGGCGGCCAGGACGGTGAGCGGCGCGACGAGTCTGCGCTTGGACCCCAGGTACTTGATCACCGGTCCCTAGCGCCGCCCGAAACGCCGGACCCACCACTCGGGGTCGCGGGCGTGCGCGTGGAAGTGGTCGGGGATCTGGCGCATCACCCGGTCGTAGGACCAGGTCCCCTGGCCGAGCACGCGGTCGGCGACGACCCCCAGCTCGGCGAGCATGTGCTCGATGTCGGCGTTGGGCGGTTCGTTGCCGTGCTGCTTCCAGACCACCATCGGCACACCGCACACCTCGCAGTCGGCAACCCAGCAGGTCTCGTCCTCGTGGTGCCACTCGGTGATCCGGGCGGCGTCGCAGAGCTCGCACGCCCGACCGGCAGCGGTCACAGGGTGTACACGTTGACGGTCGTGCCGGGCAGCACCGACGTGCCCTCGGCCGGGTCGGTCGAGAGCACGGTGCTCGACCCGGGAGGCCCGTAGGGACCGCCCATGTCCAGGCCGAGCGCATGGAGTGCGCTTGCAGCCTGGGTCAGCGAGTCACCGCGCAGGGACGGGACGCTCACCGGCTGAGGCCCGAGCGAAACCTGCACGGTGACCTGGGACCCGAACGGCACCGGACCTGCCGCCGGTGCCGGAGTGGTCCCGACCACCTGCCCGGGCGGCACGGTCGGCGAGTAGGCCTGGCCCCGGACGGGCACGAACCCGGCTGCGGTCAGGGTCGCTGCGGCCGCGGCGTAGGAGGAGGCCGAGGCGGCCGCCGCGGGGACAACCACCGGCGCGTGGCCCTTCGAGGTCACGATGGTGACCGTCGAGCCGTACGGGGTACTACCGGCCGGCACGGTCGAGAGGATGGCCCCGGCCCCGACCGTGGAACTGTACTGCGCGGCCGATGCCGGGCAGACCCCGACCAGGTGGACCGCCCTGAGTGCCTGGATGGCGTCGTTGCAGTTGGAGAACGAGGTCAGGTTCGGGATGTCCACCGGGGGCGGCCCGGTCGAGAGCACCACGGTGATGACCGAGCCCTGCTTGGCGGTGACCGCCCGCCCACCGCGGCGGGCGGCAGGCTGCTGGCTCACGATGATTCCCGCCGCCGCGGTGATGGACGGCTGGTGTCCGACGACCCGCACGGTGAAGTGGTCGGGTGCGGCCGCTGTCGACGCGGTAGCGAGGGTCTTCCCCACCAGCACCGGTACCGGGTGGCTTGGCGTGAAGACCCCGCCATGGACAGCCCAGGCAACACCCCCGGCGATGAGCACGGGCACCAGGACCGCCATCGCGACGATCCAGCGCCGGCGATGCCCGGCGCGGGACGGAACACCGTCCCGGGTCGCGCGGCGCGCGCTCGGCTTCTTGGCGGTGGCGGTTACGGCCTGGGCCGGGGCCCCGAGCTCGGTCCGGTCGTGCTCGGCGGCGACTCGACGGGTCGGGCGGACCAGCGCCGGGTCCATCTCCCCGTCCTGATCGACGGGCATCGGGGCCACGAGGGGCAGGGGGCTCGGCGGTGGGAGGTCAGCCGCCAGGGCGGTGAGCTCGCGACCGAAACGGGCCGCGTCGTAGCGCTCGGCAGGATCGGGGGCGGCCGCCCAGACCAGGACATCGGCCAGTGGACCAAGGGCCTCGTGGTCGGGCAGCAGGGTCCCGACCCGCGCCATGAGGGTGGCCACCGTGGTGTCACCGATGAAGGGGGCCTCGCCGGTGACGCCCTCGTAGAGCACGAGGGCGAGTGCGTAGACGTCCGCCTTGCCGTCGAGGACCCAGCCCTCGACCTGTTCGGGCGCCGCGTAGCGGGCGGTCCCGAGGATGGCCCCGTCCGGCTCGGTCCAGGCGGCCTCGGCCAGAGCCCGGGCGAGGCCGAAGTCGGCGATCCGCAGCCGACGGTCCGCGTCGAAGAGCAGATTTGCGGGCTTGATGTCGCGGTGGACCAGCCCGCGACGGTGGGCGTAGTCGAGCCCCGCGGCCGCCTCGACACCGATCTGGGCCGCCTGCTCGGGAGTGAGCAGTGCACCCGTGTCGTAGACCTGTCGGAGCGAGCCCCCGGCCAGGTACTCGAGGACCAGGTAGGGCTCCGCGTCCTCCTCACCCCAGTCGTAGACCTGGAGGATGTTGGGGTGGTTGAGCGCGGCCACGGCCCGCGCCTCGGCCCGGAAACGCTTGAGGAAGGCACGGTCGCCGGCCAGGGCCGGGTGGAGCACCTTGATGGCCACCTGGCGATGGAGGGAGACGTCGTCGGCGAGGTAGACGTGCGCGGACGCACCGGTCCCGAGAGGTGTGACCAGTCGGTAACGGTCGCCGAGGACACGTCCGATGGAGTCGGTGAGGCTCGGCATGATCCTGACTCAGGCTAGCGAACCGGTCGGCCAGAGCGGTGGAGGGGCGCACCCGGTGGGAAGACCCTGACGCGTCGAGGACGGGGCCGGAGCTCGGTCCTCATCGGCACGGCTCATCACGACTTCGCCCTGTCCGCCGTCCGGCGGACACCGGAGGTCTCAGAAGCTCAGGCTGCTGTGCGCAGGGTCGATGGTCGAGGTCACGATCAGGTTCGACGAATTGTCGATCTGGTAATAGAACGTCGGGACCGTGGCCGGGGCGCGTGGCGCAACCAGGTGGGTCCCGCTGACCTTGCCCAGGCAGGCCCTGAGGGTCGAGGTCGCGCCCTTGTACGGGCTCGTCGAAGGGGCGGTGATCGTCCCGGTGAGCTTGATGCCGACCTCCTTGCCGAGACCGGTGGTCCCGGTGCCACAGCCCGTCGACGTGGGCGCCAGAGCGGAGGCCGCGGTGTAGTGCGCGGTGTAGGCCGTCCCCGAGACCGTGAAGCTGACATTGGCGAGCGACGAGCGGACGCTCGATGTCCAACCCGTGGTGTAGTTGTTCCACGAGTCATATCCCCTCTCGCCACCCACACACGCCGGGTTCGAGGTCGGCGTGCCCGTCCCGGTGCAGACGACCGTCGCTATCTTGATGAGCGCGTTCGGCAGCGTCCCGGAGTGGGTGCTGCCGCAGCTGGTGCCGGCCAACGCGCCGCCGGCGGTCTTCGCTGATTTGATCGGTGCTGTTGTCGTCGAGCCGGCCTTGGACAGCCCCGGAGGTGCGAACTCGACGGTTGCCGTCACCGTGCACGTGATCGTCGCGACAGCACCGGCTGGCGGCGCCGACCCGACAAGGGCCACCGCCCCTGCACTCGCCGGCATCGCGATCACAGCAGCGACCAACAGCAGTTTGCGGATCATTGAGATTGCTCCTCTGTTTTCCCGCGCTCCCACGGGCCCGAAGTCGGTGGCTCACGCCCCCACGCGTGCTGTCCCTCTGCAAGAAGTGTCACGGCATCGAACGCCGATCCCGGGTCATCTTGCCACTCGGTCGAACGAGGCCCGTTGGCTGCGGTCGACCTGGATGCCACTGGCGCGACGAGGACGGGGCCGGAGCCCCGTCCTCGTCGACTACCAGTCCTACGACCGGTACCCGCCTGGTCAGCGGACACCGGAACGTGTTAGGCGATGTTGAGGGTGCTCTCCGCCTTGTCGATGGTGGCCGTCTTGATCGTGATGGTCGAGCCGGACGCCTCTCCCTGGAGGAGGTTGTAGGTGAAGCCCGGCTTGGTGGCACCGGTCTGGACCTTGTCATTGGTGCCGGTGATGGCGCCGATGCAGACGATGGCCGTGGTGGCAGCACCACTGTAGGTCCCAGCAGTAGTGATATTGCCCTTGAGCTCGAATCCGGCCTCCGTACCGTAGGTCGCCGACTTCGGGCATGTATGCGTCGCGACGCAGCCCGTAGTGGTGCATGTCTTTGACGTGTACGTGTGGGCGTTGATGGTGAAGGTGATGGTCTTCACACTCGTCCCGATGCTGCTCACGCCACCGGATTGATAGCTCTTGAAGGAGCCGTACCCGTACTCAGTGGGGTGCCCCGTGCACGCCGGGACCTGGGTGGTCTCACCGGACACGTTGCACTTGGTGTTGGTGGACTTGATGCTCAGTGCAGGTCCGGTGCCGGTACAGGCGGTCGAGCCAGCCGAGTACGTCTGCTTGCTCACCGCTGTCGTCGAGGTGGTCGTGGTCGTGGCATACCCATTGTGGGTGAGCCCGGACGCCCCTGCGAAGGTAATAATGCCAGTGTCATGGCAGTTGATCGTGGGCCCAGCAGCGGCAGCAGGCTGCGCTGTCGCGACCAGGGTCACAGCCCCGGCACTCGCAGGCATCGCGATCGCCGCAGCGACCAGTAGCAGTTTACGGATCATAGAGTTGTGCTCCTTCGTTCCCCCGCGCTTCCACGGGACTCTTCGCATCGGGCGGCTCTTCCCCCCGAGATGTGCTGTACCCCCAGCAAGAGGCCTCAAACGGCGATCCTCACTCAGACGGCTACCCTCTTCCGCCTCTTGCTACTCAGTTCAACGATCCGAAACCCCGATCCGTTACATACGACCCGAGCTTCTGGCATATCGACTGACGTATCAAGGCCGTGAAATCTCTGTCGTAGTCGTACAGCTGGCGACTCGGCTCAGTCGGTTCTCAAGCAATTCCATGCTGCCGGTATCCGGACGCGACGAGGACGGGGCCGGAGCCCCGTCCTCGTCGGTACGGCTGGAACCTCTTCAACGCTGGTCCGTCGTTACACGACGGTCAGTGGCCTCAGAAGCTGACGCTGCTGTGTGCGACGTCGATGGTCGAGCTGGTGACCAGGTTGCCCGTCTTGCCGAGGTTGGCATCGAACGTCGGGACCGTAGCCGGAGCCGTCGTGATCAGGTGCGTTCCAGTGACCTTACCCAGGCAGACCCTAAGGGTCGACACCGCGTTGTGGTACACACCCGCAGTCGTGATCGTCCCAGTGATCTTGAAGCCGACTTCTTTGCCGTTCGGTGCGGTGGTACCCGTGCCACAACCAGCCGCATTCGGCAGCAGCGCGGCGGCCGCGGTGTTGTGCGCAGTGTAGGTGGTCGCCCCGACCTTGAAGCTGATGTTGGGGATCGACGTGAGGATGCTCGAGGTACCGCCCGAGACGTAGTTGGCCCACGAGTCATAGCCCCGCTTGCCAGTCACGCACGCCGGATTTGACGCGGGCAGCCCAGTGCCAGTGCAGGCGGTCGTGGCCGACTTGATGGTCTGGTTCGCCAGTGTGCCGGCGTGGGTGCTCCCGCAAGCCGCACCGTTGAGCACGCCTCCGGTAGTCGTCGTCGACTCGGTCGTTGCGGTCGTGACCGCGCCGGACTTAGACAGCCCTGGGGCTGCGAAGTGGACGATACCGGTCACCCCACAGGTGATCGTGGTCACGGCGCCCGCAGGTGATGCCGTCCCGACTAGGGCCACGGCCCCGGCACTCGCAGGCATCGCGATCGCCGCGGCGACCAGTAGCAGTTTACGGATCATTGAGTTGTGCTCCTTCGTTTCCCCCGCGTTTCCACGGGCTCAAAGTCAGGTGGCCGGTGCCCCCCAACATGGCAAAACCGAACGGTTTGCCCCGCGGTCATGCAGAGCTGAGAACTCAGATCCCCCCGGACGCCCCTCTCGGTAGCTGAACCATAACTGCGGGAAGCCCCTATTTCAAGGCATTGCGGAGCCCCTGGGCCTACAAGCGCAGAGCGGTTCCTCACAATTGACGAGGGAATTGACGATCACGCTGCGCAATCGGGAGTTGCAGTGCTGATTGGTGGCAGAGGCAGTTTTTCGTCCAACGGAAAGAGCGCCTATGTGGGTAGCTCACCCGTTTCGAGCAACTCCGAGAAGCCTGCGCCGTCGACAATAGGCACGCCGAGTTGCTCGGCCTTGGTCAGCTTCGAGGACCCCGGCGCGTCACCGACCACCACTGCGAACGTCTTCTTGGACACGGTGCCGGGAGACTTCCCTCCCCTGGCGATCACGGCCGCCTCCGCCTCTTCGCGGGTCAGACCCTCGAGCGTTCCGGTCACGACGACCGAACGACCCGCAAGGGTCTGGGCCACCGCGGCGATGCCGTCTCCCGACCCGCCCCCGGGTTCGAGCATGGTCAACCCGGCCGCCCGCAAGCGCTCGACCACCGAGCGGTTGACCGGCGACGCGAACCAGGCCACGACGCTCGCTGCGATGACCGGACCGACGCCGTCAATGGCGGCCAGCGTCGCCTCGTCGGCGCTGATGACACCGTCGATGTCACCGCGTGCCCGGGCCAAGGCGAGAGACCCGACCTGTCCGAGGTGGCGGATGCCCAGTCCGACGAGCACTCGGCTGAGCGGACGCGTCTTCGAGACCTCGATGGCGGCGAGCAGGTTGGCGGTCGAAAGGGCGGCGAACCCCTCGAGGCTGGCGAAGGTCTCGGCGGTGAAGCTGTAGAGATCGGCCACGTCGAGAAGCAGGGCGTGGTCGACCAGCAGCTGGACCCGTTGCTCACCGAGACCCTCGATGTCCATCGCGGAACGCGAACCGAAGTGGGCAATGCGCTGGACCCGCTGACCGGGGCAGTCGAGGTTGGTGCAGAACGTGTCGCTCTCGTCGGGCAACCGGACCAACGGGCTCCCGCAGACCGGGCAGGTGGTCGGGAAGCGCCACGCCGGCTTCCTCCGCCGCCCAGGCGTCGGGAGGTGGCCGACCACCTCGGGGATCACGTCGCCGGCCTTTCGCACCACGACCGTGTCGCCGGGTCGGACGTCTTTCGCCCGCACCTGGTCCTCGTTGTGGAGCGTGGCGAGACTGACCGTCGACCCGCCGACGAACACCGGGTCGAGCACCGCGAACGGAGTCGCCTTCCCCGTTCGCCCGATCGAGACCCTGATGCCGAGGAGCGCCGTCGAGCGCTCCTCCGGGGGAAACTTGTAGGCGATCGCCCAGCGTGGCGCCCGGGCGGTCGTGCCCAACGAGCGTTGCAGGGTGAGGTCGTCGACTTTGACCACAACGCCGTCGATCTCGTAGTCGAGCCGGTGGCGGTCGGCCTCCCACTGTCTGCAGAAGGCGAGCGCGTCGCTCAGCCCTTCGACGAGCCGGAGCTCGGGATTGACCGGAAATCCGGCGCGCCCGAGCCAGCCGAGGGTGGCCGACTGGCTGGCAGCGAGCTCGGGGGTGGCGCCGGTCCCGTCCGGTCCGGGCGGTGGCACGACCTCACCCACCTGGTACGCCCAGAACGAGAGTGCGCGGCTGGCGGTGACGGTCGGATCCTTCTGGCGCAACGAGCCAGCCGCCGAGTTGCGTGGATTGACGAAGAGACGGTCGTCCGCTTCGGCCTGTCTCCGGTTGAGCTCGGCGAAGGCCGAGACCGGCATGTAGACCTCGCCTCGCACTTCGAGCACCTCGGGCAGCGGACCCGCAGCCGGATCGAGGAGGTGCGGAATCGCGGCGATGGTGGCGACATTGGCCGTCACGTCCTCGCCGGTGCGTCCGTCGCCCCGGGTCGCGGCCTGGACAAAGCGTCCGTCCCGATACAAGAGGGAGATGGCCAGGCCATCGATCTTGAGCTCGCAGACGAAGCGGGTGTCGGCCGGAACCTGCTTGGCCAACCGGTCGGCCCAGGCCTCGAGCTCTTCGGCGCCGAACGCGTTGTCGAGGCTCATCATCGGGACGTGATGAACCACCGGAGCGAAGAGCGTCGAGGGCGGTGCCCCGACGGAGCCGGTCGGCGAACCCGGCACGACGAGGTCGGGATGTTCGGCCTCGATGGCCCGCAACTCACGCGCGAGGGAGTCGTACTCGGCGTCGGTGATCTCGGGATCGTCGAGCACATGATACCGCTCGTTGTGGTGGGCGATCAGCCCTCGCAGCTCCTCGGCACGGGCTACGGGATCGGCGCCCGGGTCCCGTTCCTTCGCGCTCACCCGACGATTCCCGAACCGAGCACCACCGACGGCTCGCTCGGGTCGTAGAGCGCGATCGTCTGACCGGGAGCCACCCGCCGCTGAGGCCGGACGAATCGGATGGAGAGGCCCTCATGACCGGACGGTGCGACCGTGCACGCGATCGGTGTGCCGTGGGCGCTGCACTGGGCCAGGGCTCGACCCCGGATACGGGGTCGGTCGACCCAGGCCACGGTGTGGAGGTCCACCGTGTCGGTGTGGGCCGCCTCGGGGGAGCCGACGGTGACCCGGCGCGAAGGGACATCGACCGCCGTCACGAACCGGCGGCGGCCGTCCAGGCCATGCCCCATACCGCGGCGCTGCCCGACCGTGACCAGTTCGACGGCGTCGATCCCACCGAGGTCGTCCCCGGTCTCGTGGTCCACGAGGCGACCAGGGTGGAGGGTGGCCCGGTCACTCAGGAATCCCGCGCGGCCCTCCTCGGAGCGGATGAAGCAGACATCCTGGCTGTCGGGCTTGGCCGCCGTACGGAGGCCGAGCCGCGCTGCCTCGGCGCGCACCTCGGCCTTGGTCAGGTCCCCCACCGGAAACACGCACTGGGCCAGTTGTTCCTGTCCGAGCATCGCCAGGACGTAGGACTGGTCCTTGGCCGGGTCGGCGCCGCGACGCAGCAGATGGGTCCCGCCGGCATCCGTGGTCCGGCGGGCGTGGTGACCGGTGGCGACCGCGTCGAACCCGAGGACCCGGGCGCGATCGAGCAGCCGGTCGAACTTGAGATGCCGGTTGCACTCGATGCACGGGTTCGGGGTACGGCCCTCGAGGTGACCATGGAGATAGGGAGTGACTACGTGCTCGTCGAAGTCGGCGGTGAAGTTGAACACGTGATGGACCAGGCCGAGCTGGTCGGCGACCCGGCGGGCGTCCTCCACATCGGCGACCGAGCAGCAACCCGAGTCGGATGCCCCGCCCCACAGCTTGAGGGTGGCTCCGACCACGTGCTCGGCACCGTACCGCTCGGCGCTCAGCGCGGCGGCCACAGACGAGTCGACGCCGCCGGACATGGCCACCAGGACGCGCATCGTCTCAGTCTCGCAGGCGGGCGACCGCGCCCGGCACGACCGCGAGCGCACGATCGACATCGTCACCGGTGGTGGAGGCGCCGAGGGAGAACCGGACGCCGGAGCGGGCGTCCTCCGGGCCGAACCCGAGTGCCTCGAGCACGTGGCTCGGCTCGACGGCCCCGCTCGAGCAAGCCGCACCGGCCGACACCGCAACGCCGGCCTCGTCGAGCAGGACGACCAGCGCTTCGCCTTCGACGCCGGCGATGCGAACGTGCAGGATCCCCGCCACCCGATCCTCCCTGGCCCCCGTCTCGGTCACGCCGGGTACCGAGCGCAGCAGGCCGTCCGCCAGTCGGTCGCGCAGTGCGGCAATCCGAACCACTTCCACGGGACGCTCGGCGTGGGTGGCCGCCAGGGCTGCGGCCATGCCCACCGCGCCCGCGACGTCCGGCGTCCCGCTCCGCCGCTCGCGCTCCTGTCCCCCGCCGTGCAGCTGAGGCCGAAGTCCGGTGCCGTCGCGCACCACCAACGCCCCGATCCCCTTCGGGCCCCCGAACTTGTGCGCGCTGACTGACATCAGATCAGCGGGTGCGGCGACCGTGGCGACGTCCATCCACGGCACGGCCTGGACCGCGTCGGTGTGGAGGACCGCCTGCGGCGACCGGCGGCGGACGACCTCGGCGATCGACGCAAGCGGTTGGATCGTGCCGATCTCGTTGTTGACCGCCATGATCGAAACGAGTCCGACCTCGTCGGTGCACGCCTCGGCCAGCCGGTCCGGATCGATCACACCGTCCTTGCCGGGCGGGACCTCGCGCAACTCGGCTCCGGCTCGCACGGCAAGCGCCCGGCAGGCATGCAGCACCGCGTGGTGCTCGATGGCCGAGCACACCAGGGCTCCGGGTGCCCAGCTGTCGGACAGCGCCTCCCACGCCCCGACGACCGCGAGGTTGTCCGCCTCGGTCCCCCCGGAGGTGAAGACGACCTCTGACGAATCGGCTCCGAGCAGGCCGGCGATCCGGTCGCGCGCATCCTCGAAGGCCCTCCTGGCGACCCGCGACTCCTGGTGGCCACCCGACGGGTTCCCGTCGGAACCGGAAAGGTGGTCGAGCACCGCAGCGAGCGCCTCCGCGCGCATCGGCGACGTCGCCGCGTGGTCGAAGTAGGCGCGATGCTCCGGCATCAGGCGATCCAGACCGACTTCACGTTGCAGAACTCGTGCAGCCCGGCAAAGGACAGCTCGCGACCGATGCCCGAGCTCTTGATCCCGCCGAACGGAAGCTCGGGCATCGACACGACCATGCCGTTGACGAAGACCTGCCCGGCCTGGAGGTCGGTCACGAACCGCTGCTGCTCGTCGGGATTGGTCGTCCAGACGCTCGCGCCGAGACCGAACTCGGTGCCGTTGGCCAGCGCCAGTGCGTCGTCGGCGTCGGCCGCCGTGAAGAGCAGGGCCACCGGACCGAAGACCTCCTCGGTGGCAACCCGCATCCCAGGGCTGATCCCGGCGATGACGGTGGGCCGGTAGAAGGCACCGGGCCGCGCAGCTCCGCCCGGGCCGACCACGCGCTCTCCGCCGCAGAGAATGGTCGCCCCCCGTTCACGTGCGTCTTCGACCTGGGCCTCGATGGTGTCGACCGCGGCGACACCCACCAACGGCCCGACCTCGGTGGCGGGGTCGAACGGGTCCCCGACCGAGAGGGCCGCCATGCCCGCCACGAAGCGCTCGGTGAAGGCGGCGGCCACCTCCTGGTGGACGATGAACCGCTTGGCAGCGATGCACGATTGGCCGCCGTTCTGAACCCGCGCCTGCACGCCGACCGCCACCGCCCGCTCGAGGTCGGCCGACGGCAGCACGATGAACGGATCGCTTCCGCCGAGCTCGAGGACGACCTTCTTCCCGACCGCGCCGGCCTGGGCAGCGACCGCCCGTCCCGCGCCCACGCTCCCGGTCAGGGTCACCGCGGCCACCCGCGGGTCTGCGATGACCGCCGACACCTGATCGATGCCGATCAGCAGTGTCTGGAGCACGCCGTCGGGTGCGCCTGCCCGACGGAAGAGGTCCTCGAGCAGCAGCGCCGTTCGGGGCACGCTCGGCGCGTGCTTGAGCAGCCCGACGTTGCCGACCATGACCGCGGGCGCGATGAACCGGACCACCTGCCAGAGCGGGAAGTTCCAGGGCATGATCGCGAGGATCGTGCCGAGCGGCTGATAGGTCACGAGACCGAGGGAAGCGTCGACCGGGATCTCCCGGTCGGTGAGATAGGCCTCGGAGTGCTCGGCGAACCAGCGGAACCCGCTCGCGCACTTGGCCACCTCTCCCTTGGCCTGGGCGAAGGGTTTGCCCATCTCGGTGCTCATCACGCGGGCGATGTCCGGCAGCTCTCCCTCGAGCAGCTCGGCCACGGTCACCAGAAGGCGAGCCCGCTCGGCGAAGGTGGTTGCCGCCCACCGCGGCGCGCAGGCCGCCGCCGTCGCAAGGCGGGCCTCGACGGTGACCGCATCGAAGGGCTCGAAGGACTCGAGCAGCTCCCCGGTGGCCGGATTGACCGTGGCGATAGGGGGACCGGCGTCGGCAGGTGACATGGTCCAAGTATCCCCCAGCCGTGCCAGGACAGCACCCGCCGACACGAGGGCGCCGTTCCGGTTGGCACCGCTCCGGGGCGGCGCGATCCGGGATCAGCCCAGCCCGAGGGCCTCGGGGAGATCGAGGCGCCGGACCTTGCCCGTCGCCGTGCGGGGCAGGGCGCCGATCGTCGTGTACTGCTTGGGTCGCTTGTAGCCGGCCAGCCGCTCGGCGGCACGGGCCTCGAGGGCGGCGATGACCGCCTCCACGCCCGCACCGGGGACCGTGACCACCGCAACGCAGACCCGCTGCCCCCAGCGCTCGTCGTCGAGCCCGAAGACGGCCAGCTCGGCGACGCCGGCCACGTCGACGAGTGCGGCCTCGACCTCTGCCGGATAGACGTTGACCCCGCCGGTGATGACCAGGTCGTCGCGCCTGCCGTCGAGGGTGAGGTACCCGTCCTCGTCGAGCCGACCGAGGTCGCCAACGGTGAAGGCACCGTCGCGCCACGCAGCTGCGGTCGCGGCCTCATCCCGCCAATAGGAGAAGCGCGCGAATGCCGGCGGCCGGCACCAGACCGTCCCGTCGGTGTCCACGTGGAGGGTGCGCCCCGCCCGGGCGCGGCCCACCGTGGCCGGGTGGTCGAGCCACTCGTCGGGCGGGCACACGGTGAACTGACCCTCGGTCGACCCGTAGAACTCCCAGAGGACGTCGGAGGGGAGCAGGTCGAAGGCAGCCCGCTTGAGCGGTGGAGGACAGGGAGACCCGGCATGGACGAGGAGACGAAGGGAGGCAAACCGCGCCCGCACACTGCTCGGGTCTGCGAGCAGCCGGGCGAGAGCGGACGGGGCGAGGAAGGTGGTCGTCGGGACAGGTCCCGATCCACCATCGAGCGCGTCGCCGGCAGTCGCGGCGTCGAAGGTCGGGAGGATCACGCACGTCCCGCCGCGCAGCAGGGTTCCCCCCGCGAACCGGATCGACACAGAGTGGTACATCGGCGAGCAGACCAGGTGCACGTCAGCCGGTCCGAAGGACCAGAGGTCGGCCTCGTCGGCGAACGCCGCCGCCGCGGTCGGAGCGTCCCAGAGACCAGACCACACTCCCTTTGCCCGGCCGGTAGTTCCCGAGGTGTAGTGCATCGGCCGCGCCATCGGATGCGGTGCGAGGGTGACCGGCGGGCCGGCATCCAACCGGTCCAGATCGTCACGGTCGACCACCGTCAACGACGGCGCCGCGTCCTCGAACAGGACCCCCCGCTCCCGATCGAGGAGGGTCGCGTTGAGCAGGACGGGCACGATCCCCACCCGAAGGGCTCCGAGTACCGCGCAGAGCAGGCCGGCAGAGGAGGGCAGGCAGAAGGCCACCCGGTCACCCGCGACGAGCCCCGCGCGCAACAGCGCGCCGGCCGCCCGCCGCTGGGCGTCCTCGGCGTCCGCCGCGGTGAGGACCTCGACTCCGGATCTGAGGGTCCGTGCGGTCACCCCGACCCGCCCGCCGCAAGTGCTCCGGCTTCATCCACCGCCGTGGGACCGCTGGACGAGGTCGGGTCACCGAGGGCGGCGAAGAGCGCCGGGCGGGCGAGCATGAGGACGGCGAGCACGAGGAAGAGAATTGCGGCCCCTCCGACGGTGACCGCCCGAATGCCCCGGGTGTCGGCGATCCACCCTTGGATGACCGCGCCCACGGGGTAGATGAGACCCAGCGCCATCATGTAGATGCTGAGAATCCGGCCTCTCGTCGCGGCAGGGGCGCGCAGCTGGACCACGGTGTTGAGCCCCGAGAGCACGAAGATGTATCCGGCACCGACCGCGACGAAGGCGGGGACGGCTGTGGCGAGCGAGGGCGCGAGGCCATAGGCCACGAGGAGGCAGGGCAGGACGAGAAGGGCCACCCGGAGGACGGAGAGCCGGCCGAACCGCTCGGCCAGCGAAGGCAGCGCGAGCGCTCCGGCGACCGCTCCGACCCCTTGGGCGGTCACCAGAAAAGCGGTTACCAGCCCCAGGCTCCATCCCGCGGGCCGCTGGACGTGGGACATCGCCGGCACCAGCGCGATGAATGGCGAGGCCAGCAGCGCGACCACGGCGATCAACCCGATGGCCGCCCGGCAACCAGGCTCCGCCCGCGCTGCCCGGGCACCTTCCGCGATCCGCCTCCGCATCGAACTGTGCTCCGGCTGACCGATCGGCGGCGGGAGGCGGACCATCACCAGGGCCACGACCACCGCGCCGAACGAGACGGCGTTGACACCGAAGACGAGCGCATAGTTCTGGGTGAGGAGGACCAGGCCGGCGAGGGCTGGACCGATCACCCGCCCGAGGTTGAACTGTGCGGACGAGAGCGAGACCGCTCCGAGGAGGTCCTCCCGGGGCACCAGGTCGGGCACCATCGCCTGATAGGCGGGAAACCCGATCGCCCCTGCGGCCCCGCCGAGAAAGGAGAGCACGACCAAGACCCCGGGAGGGTCGTGGCGGGCAGCGGCCAGCACGGCCAGGACGACGGCGAAGGCGGTCTCGGCCAGGGTGGTCACGATGAGCCAGCGGCGCCGGTCGAGCCGGTCGGCCAAGGCTCCGCCGACCGGGGCCAGGAGCCCGATGGGCACGAACCCGGCCGCCGCCACCAGACCGGTCCACCCCGGTTGGCCGGTCCGGGAGTAGACGAGCACACCCAGGGCGACCGTCTGCATCCAGGATCCGACGTTGGAGACCAGTGCAGCCGACCAGATGAGGGCGAAGTTGCGCGAACGCAGCGGACGCAGCGAGGTCAGGGCCACGGCCCGAGGTTACCGGTGAGGGTCGGAGGGACCGGTGGGCGCCGCCCACCCCTGAGGCCGTCTACTGGTCGGGCTTGATCTTGCGGCGGGGTCGCAGGGCGAACCACCAGATGCTGGCCATCGTGGCCAGGACGCCGAGGGCTGCCGCAGGCTTGGCGATCTTGCGTGAACGGTCGGACATCAACCAAGACGTTAGTCGGCGGGGACGCAGCTTCCGAGTGCTCGGCGCTCGTGCACCTGACCGTCCCGTTTCGTCGCATCGGTTTCTTCGTCAACTCCTACCTCCTCCATAGGCCCTCCTTACGCGGCGCCCGCACACTGGAGAGGTGAGCACGCAACCAGTCCCTCACCCCCTCTTGCGGTACTGCCATTGGTACTGCCGGCACTCAGCCGCCGCGCCAATGGCCTCGACGCCGACGCGTCGTCCTGCCGTCCACCCAGCCGAGTTGGAGTCGCTGAACCCCGGACACCGGTCCAGGGGCAGCGGCGTTCCACGCAACACCGGTTCAGCGCACTCCGGCTCGGGCCCGCGGACCGCCCGGAGGCCGCCGCGCGATGATCCTGCAGTGCAGGAGGTGCTGCATTGCAGTGACCCGTTCGGAGCATGGGTGATCCTGCACCGTCCCGCCGCGTCGAGCCGATCCGCTCACCCCTCGGTCGAGACGAAGACGTTCTTCACGTCGCTGTAGGCGGCGAGCGCCTCGAGACCGAGCTCTCGGCCGAAGCCCGACTGCTTCATCCCACCGAAGCTGGTCTGTACGCGGACCGAGCTGTTCGAGTTGACCGAGAGATTTCCGGCCTGGACCGCGCGTGCCATCCGGAGCGATCGGGCGGAGTCGCGGGTCCAGATCGACCCGGACAGGCCATAGGGAGTGTCGTTGGCCAGGCGGACGGCTTCCGTCTCGTCGTCGAAGGGGATGACCGCCACGACCGGCCCGAAGATCTCCTCCCGGGCCATGCGCCAGTTCGCGTCAGCAGGTGCGACCACGGTCGGCGGGAACCAGAAGCCGGGACCGTCCGGAACCGAGCCGACCGTGCGGGTGGGCACCGCACTCCCGTCCGGCGCTCCCATCCCAGCCCCGAGGAAGCTCCCCACCGTGCGCCGGTGGGCAGCGGTGATCAGCGGGCCCATGCTGACCGACGGATCGGTCGGGTCGCCCACCCTCCACGCAGCCACCGCACGGTCCAGCAGGTCGAGGAACTCGTCGAACACCGTGCGCTGGACGAGCACGCGGCTCCGTGCGCAGCAATCCTGCCCGGCATTGGAGAAGACTCCTGCCGGCGTCGCCGCCGCGGCCCGCTCCAGGTCGGCGTCTGCGAACACGACCGAGGCCGACTTACCCCCGAGCTCCAGAGTGACCCGTTTGATGGAACCCGACGCGCGGGCCATGACCTCGCGCCCGACCTCGGTGGAACCGGTGAAGGCAACCTTGGCGACGTCCGGGTGCTCGGCCAGGTGGGTGCCGATCACGGACCCCTTGCCGGGCACCACCTGGAACACCCCCTCGGGCAACCCGGCGTCGAGGGCGAGCTCTGCCAGGCGGAGGGCGGTGAGGGGGGTGACCTCGGCCGGCTTGACCACGATGGTGTTGGCGGTGGCGAGGGCCGGCCCCACCTTCCACGAGGTGATCGCGATCGGGAAGTTCCAGGGGACGATGGCCCCCACCACGCCGAGCGGCTCGTGAAAGGTCATGTCCACCCCACCGGCCACCGGGACGGTGGCGCCGCGGTGCTTGTCCACCGCCCCCGCGTAGAAGTGCAGCACCTCGGCCACCATCCCGACCTCACCGCGACTCTCAGCGATCGGCTTGCCGACGTTGGCGGTCTCCATCTGCGCGAGCTCGTCGGCGTGATCCTCCACCTGGGTCGCGAACCGGCGCATCAGGCGGGCGCGGTCTGCAGGGGCAAGGGCCCGCCAAGCCGGCCCGGCGCTCGTGGCACGGGCGACCGCGACGTCGACCTCATCGACCCCCATCAGCGGCACCTCGGCGATGACATCCTCGGTGCTGGGGTTCACGACCACCGCGACGTCAGCCATCGCGATCCACGTGCTCTCCCTCGTGGGCACAGCCGCTGGGGTTCCGCCCCTGTGCACCGGCCGCGGCGACCAGTCCGGTGAAGAGCCGAACGTCACCTGCCTCCTCCGGGTGCCACTGCACGCCGACGGTGAATGCGCGGTCGGGCATCTCCACCGCCTCGATCACACCGTCTGCGGCCCGGGCGGTCACCATCAAACCGTCACCGACCCGGCCGACCGCCTGGTGGTGACTGCACAGGACCTCGGTCCGTTCGCCCATGAGACGCCGCACCGTGCTGCCCTCCTCGGTGGTGACGGCAATTGGCCCGAACGCGCCCGCAGCAGGCTGATGGGAGGCGGAGCCCACCGCTTCGGGGATGTGCTGTACGAGATCGCCTCCGCGGAGGACGTTGAGCACCTGGAGCCCACGGCAGATGGCCAGAACCGGGAGGTCTCGACCGAGCGCGCCAGCCAGGAGCTGGAGCTCGAGCTCGTCGCGCTGGTCGTTCGTGCCCGTGTTGTGCGAGTCAGGGTCCTGGCCGTAGCGGCGGGCCGCCAGGTCTCCGCCACCGATCACGACCAGGCCGTCCAGCGCGTCCAGCACCGGGTCGACCCCAGCTCCCACCAGCGCAGCGGTCGCGGCCTGCGCATCGCCGTCTGCGGTTGTCACCCGCCCGTCGGCTGGACCGGGCGGTGGGAGCACGACCGGCCATCCGCCGGCTGCCACCACCATGTGCAGGTACACGCCCGGCACCAGTGCGGCGTCCCGATCCCACGACCACCATCTCGTCCGCTGCCGGTAGGCGGAGACCCCGATGAGCGGTCGGGAGCCAGCGTCGGTCATCGTGGCAGTATCCCATCGGCGGACCACACTGCGAACGGAGGCACCTTGGCACGGCTCGACGGAAAGGTGGCGGTGATCACCGGAGCCGGCAGCGGCATCGGGCAGGTGGCCGCGGCGCTGTTCGCCGCGGAAGGAGCAAAGGTGGTCGTCGCCGACGTCGCCGGCGATCGGGCGGCAGCCACAGCAGCCGACATCGCGTCGGCAGGCGGGAGCGCGCTGTCCGTCACCGTCGACGTGTCCGACGAGGATCAGGTGACCGAGATGGTGGCCGCGGCCGTCGGGGCCTTCGGCGGGTTGCACGTCCTCTTCAACAACGCGGGGATCTTTCCCGACGACGACGGCGGCATCCTCGAGACCCCACCGGAGACCTGGACCAAGGTGATGGAGGTCAACCTCAAGGGCGTCTGGCTCGGGTGCCGCGCCGCCGTGCCCGCGATGCTGGCATCGGGTGGAGGGTCCATCGTGAACGTGGCGTCGTTCGTCGCCCTGATGGGCGCGGCCACCGCGCAGATCGCGTACACGGCCTCCAAGGGGGGCGTGCTGGCCATGACCCGCGAGCTTGCCGTCGAATACGCGCGCCGGGGGATCCGGGCCAACTCGATCTGCCCCGGACCCATCGAGACGCCTCTGCTGACGGAGCTGCTCGCCGACCCGGCGAGCCGGGAGCGCCGGCTGGTGCACATCCCGATCGGCCGGTTCGGTCGCCCGGAGGAGATCGCGATGGCCGCCCTCTTCCTGGCGTCCGACGAAGCGTCGTTCGTGACCGGCTCCGCGCTGGTGGTCGACGGGGGGATCACCGCGGCATACGTCACACCAGAATGACCGGGCGGTGCTGGACGGCCGAGGCGACTTGGAGCAGAGTGCTGGCATGCTGACCCTCGAGACGCTGCCCCACCAGATCCAATCCGGGGACGTGCACACGGTGGTCGTGGCGTTTCCCGACCTCCAGGGACGGCCGGTGGGCAAGCGGGTCACGGGGGGCTTCTTCCTCGACCGGGTGCTGCATCACGGCATCGAGGTCTGCGACTACCTGCTGGCCTGCGATGTCGACATGGATCCCCTCCCCGGGTACCAGTTCGCGAACTGGGAGACCGGCTACGGCGATCTCCACGCCGTCGTGGATCCGCAGACCGTCCGGCCCCTCCCCTGGTTGCCCGGCAGCGTGCTGGTCCTCTGCGATCTGTTCACCCTCTCGGGCGAGCCGGTCGAGGTCTCCCCCCGCCGGATCCTCCGGCGTCAGCTCGAGCGGGCGGCCGAGCGCGGCTACGAGGTCAAGTGCGCAACCGAGCTCGAGTTCTATCTCTTCCTCGATTCGTTCAGCGAGGCCGCCGACAAACGGTGGCACGGGTTGTCTCCCCACACGGCGACCGTCGAGGACTACCAGCTGCTCCAGACCTCCCGCGAGGAGTACATCATCGGCCGGATCCGTAACGAGATGGTCGAGGCGGGCATCCCGATCGAATACTCGAAAGGTGAGGCCGGGACGGGCCAGCACGAGATCAACATCACCTACGGCGACGGTCTCGAAGTCGCCGACCGGCACCTGGTCTTCAAGACCGGGGTGAAGGAGATCGCCGCCGAGTACGGACGCGCCGCCAGCTTCATGGCGAAGTGGTCGATGGACACGGCCGGGTCCTCCTGCCACCTCCACACGAGCCTCTGGGACGTCAGCAGCGACGCACCGCTCATGGCACCGGCGGACGGCGAGGACTCCCCGTCGGGCTTCTCCCAACTCGGGGCCCAGTGGGCCGCCGGCCAGATCCGTACCGCCGGAGAACTGGCCTGGTGCTTCGCACCCTACGTGAACTCCTACCGGCGCTTCGTTCCGGACTCCTGGGCGCCGACCGCCGTCGTGTGGGGCGAGGACAACCGGACCTGCGGTTTCCGGGCCGTCGGCCGAGGAGAGGGGCGGCGCCTCGAGAACCGGATTCCCGGGGCGGACGTGAACCCGTACATCGCCCTGGCCGCGGCCATCGCCGGCGGCCTCTGGGGCCTCGACCACTCCCTCGAGCTCGAGCCGGCCTTCACCGGGAACGCCTACCAGACGTCGGGCGTGCCGCGGATCCCCTCCACCCTGCCCGATGCCATCGCAACCCTGGAGGCGAGCGAGGTGGCCGCCGAGGCATTCGGGTCCGAAGTCCACCAGCACCTGGTCAACACCGCCCGGCAGGAGTGGGCCACGGCCAACACGGTCGTGACCGACTGGGAGCTCGCCCGCAACTTCGAGCGGATCTGAGCCGGTCCGCCAGCGCCGCGGCGAACCGCACCATCCTTGACGGGCCGACGCGCCCCTGGCACCATGGAACGGTGATGCACACGGTGACGATCTCGGACCTGCTCCTTACCTGACGGCGAACGCCACACCGCGTTCGCCCGCAACCTCCTGCGCCTTCGGGCCAGGGGGTTTTTTGTTGGGCGCACGCAGGTCGGCAAACGCAGCCAGGCCGTGGAGCCCCGGCCCTCCCGGCACCGCCACCAGCACGGGCACGACCAGCAGCACCCAGTCCCACCAGCAAGGGAGTCTCCAGTGAGCGACCACGAGCACACGACAGCCACCGGCACCGGCGGACGGCCGCGCCTCGCCATGCCATGCGACGTCTCGCCGATGCCCTTCCACCTCTACCGCCCATTCGTTCCGCTGGTCCTGCCCGACCGGGAGTGGCCCAATCGGCAGACCGAGGTGGCCCCTCGCTGGGCGAGCGTGGACCTGCGCGACGGCAATCAGGCGCTGGTCGACCCGATGGACACCGAGCGCAAGATGCGCCTCTTCCAGACCCTCGTGGACATCGGCTTCAAGGAGATCGAGGTCGGATTCCCGTCGGCCTCCCAGACCGACTACGACTTCCAGCGCGAGATCATCGACGGGGATCTCATCCCTGACGACGTGACCATCCAGGTGCTCGTCCAGTGCCGGGAGGAGCTCATCGAGCGGACCTTCGAGTCACTGCGCGGCGCACCACGCGCGATCGTCCACTTCTACAACTCCACCTCCACGCTCCAGCGACGGGTCGTCTTCGGTCTCGATCGGCAGGGCATCGTCGACATCGCGGTCAACGCTGCGCGACTGTGCAAGAAGTTCGAGGCCGACCTGCCGGGGACGGCCATTCGCTACGAGTACTCGCCGGAGAGCTTCACCGGGACGGAACCCGAGTTCGCGGTCGAGATCTGCGAAGCGGTCATGGCGGTCATCGAACCCAGCCCCGACCACCCGATCATCCTCAACCTGCCCAACACCGTCGAGATGTACGGGCCCCACGTCTATGCCGACGTGATCGAATGGTTCGGTCGGACCATCCGCAACCGCGACTCGATCGTTCTCAGCCTCCACCCACACAACGACCGGGGTACAGCGGTAGCGGCAGCCGAGCTCGCTGTGCTGGCCGGCGCAGACCGGGTCGAAGGGACCCTCTTCGGCAACGGCGAGCGGACGGGAAACGTCGACGTGGTCACCTTGGCCATGAACCTCTTCTCCCAGGGCGTCGACCCGGCCCTCGACTTCGGCGACATCGACCGCATCCGCCGGGTGGCCGAGTTCGCGACCCGGATGCCGGTCCACCCCCGGCACCCCTACGCCGGCGACCTCGTGTACACCGCCTTCTCCGGCTCGCACCAGGACGCGATCAAGAAGGGATTCGAGGCCCTCGGCGACGACTACGACAAGTGGGAAGTGCCCTACCTGCCCATCGACCCGAGCCACACGGGACGGACCTATGAGGCCATCATCCAAGTCAACAGCCAGTCGGGCAAGGGCGGCGTGGCCTACGTGATGGACACCGAGCACGGCCTCGATCTTCCCCGCCGACTCCAGATCGAGTTCTCGAAGCAGGTCCAGTCGGTCACCGAGGACACCGGAACGGTGATCCGGCCCGGAGAGATGTGGGACGTCTTCTCTCGCACCTACCTGTCAGAGGAGGCCGGTCTGCGCCTTCTCGGCACCGAAGTGACCACCGGCGGCCGCCGTACGACGGTCACCGCCCAGCTCCTGGTCGATGGGAAGCCCCTGACGGTCATGGGTGAGGGCAACGGGCCGATCGACGCACTGGTCGGCGCGCTCCGGGCCCACCTCGGCGTCGAGTTCGAAGTCAAGGACTACAGCGAGCACGCCCTGACCTCGGGTAGCGGTGCCTCGGCGGTCGCATACGTCGAAGCCGAAGCCGCCGACGGCTCGACCTGGTGGGGAGTCGGCATGGACTCGAGCATCCTCGACGCGTCGCTGGCCGCCGTGGTCAGCGCTGCCAACCGGGCTCTCGAGCGCCGCCCGAGCACTGCCGACTGATCTCGTCCTTATTCGGTGGGCGCCGGCCGGTGGGGTCGCCTGGCGGGCGGGGCTGGCGTGACTGGGGTGCCGGGCGTGGCTGGGGTGCCGGGCGTGGCTGGGGTGCCGGGCGTGGCTGGGGTGCCGGTCAACTTTTGCCGATCTCGTCTATGTCATATACATATCGTCTGTGTGTGTACGGCATAGACCGTTTTTCGGAACGTCATCACCACCAGAGCGACTCACGACCAGCGGATGCTGAAGGAGCGATCCCATGACTCGACAGCTGCTGATCGATCGCGAAGCGATCATCACCACCGCGATGCGGATCGCCGACGAGGAGGGCCTGGCCGCAGTCACCATGCACCGGGTGGCCGAGGGCCTGGGGGTGACTCCGATGGCTCTCTACCGCCACGTCTCGAACAAGAAGGACCTGCTGGACGGCGTGACCCGCCTCGTGGTGCATGACATACCGGAACCGCCCACGCGGATGGCTTGGCGTGAGCGCCTCCGGTGGTTGGCCCAGGCCATCCGGGCGAGTGCCCTCGAGCATCCGGCTGTGTTCGCCGTCCTCACCCAGCAGCGCGAGATCCGTGAAGGGGTCCACCTCCGGGTGGTGGTGGCCGATGCGCTACGAGAAGCCGGGGTGCCGGAGGACGAGGTGGTCCGCACCGAACGGGTGATCAGCACCGTGCTCCTGGGATTCTGCGCCAGCGACGCTGGAGGCCGATTCCGCGATCTGCCGCGGCGCGAGGTCGACGGGGACTTCGCCGCATCGCTGACGATGATCGAGCACTACGTGGATCTCGTCCGCAGCCCATCAGGCGCCGCGCCAGGGTCGGACCTCAGAAACGATTGAGGCGCTTGAAGATGCCTTTGGTCTGTTTGTACATCGTTACGAACTCCTGGAAGAGGAGGTCGTACTCGGGAGCATTGGACGGGTCGGGACGGTAGACGCGCCGCACCTCGACCATCGAGGGGATCTCATCGAGGGTGATCCGTTCGAGCGCGAGCAGGGTGAGCAGGGCTGCACCACGGACGTTGGCGAGTACCGGTGCCTCGACCTGGCGAATCTCGCGGCCGAGGACGTCGGCATGGATCTGGGACCACTGATCGGAGTTCGCCCCGCCTCCGATGAAGGCCAGCGAGTCGAGCCGGCGGCCGGCGAACTTCTCAACCGCCTCGAGCAGCCACCGGGAGTTGTACGCCACACCCTCGAAGACGGCTCGCACCATTTGGGCACGTGTAGTGGAGAGCGACAGGTTGTGGAATCCGCCACGGACCGTGTGGTCGTCCACCGGAGACCGCTCGCCATTCAGCCAGGGCGTGAAGAGCACCCTGCCGCTGCCAGGGGCCACGCCGTCGACCATTACGTCCATCTCCCCCACGTCCTCTGCGAAACCGAGCGTGTCCTGCAGGAAGGTGAGGCAGGCACCAGCGGTCTCGTGCTCGTCGGCGATCAGATACCGGCCGGCCAGGGCGGCAGGGATGGACGCCACGTTGCTGGTCGGCGCTGTCTTCTTGAACGGGACGTGCCCCGAGATCCACGAGGACGTCCCGATATAGAGGTGCGCCCCGAAATCGGCAACCGCTCCGGATCCGAACACGGCCGAGTGCACGTCACCCGAGCCGGTGGCCACCGGCAACCCGGCCGGAATGCCGAGGGCGGCGGCCGCCGAGTCGCTCACCGTACCGACGATGGTGCCGGGTGGCACCAGATCGGGAAGCTTGTCCCTGTCGAGCCCTGTCCACTCGAGCAGTTTGGCGTCGTAGGAGACCTGGTCGATCACCCGGTTGTCGGTCACCCAGTGAGCGGCGATCGAGTCGAACGAGGCAGCGGTCCGGCCGGTCAGTCGCAAGGTCAGATAGTCGACCGGTTCGAGGAACGTGGCAGTGCGCCGGTAGACCTCCGGGAAGGCCTCCCGGAGGAACAGGATGTGCGCCACCGGGTCCTTGCCCGAGAGACCCGGCGCGCCACCGGTCACCTGGACCCAGCGCAGCAGCTTCCGCGGGTCGTAGCCGAGCACGTGCACGGTTCCGCCGGCCGCACGACGGATGGCGGTGTTGCCCCGCGAGTCCATCCAGATCAACGCCCGCATCAACGCAGCGCCGTCGTCCCCGACCGCGACGGTTCCGGACCACTGGGCGGTGCAGCCCACGCCGATCAGGACGCTCGGATCGATGCCCGGTCCGGTCATGACACGACGGGTGGCAGTACAGATCGAGGTCCACCACTCGTCGGGATCCTGTTCCGCTCCTCCCCCGTCCAGCAGATGCAGGGTGACCGGCTCGCTGGCGTGTGCAACGATCCGGCCCGACGCGGTCACCACGGCGACCTTCGGTCCCCCGGTCCCGAGGTCGACCGCGAGCACGCAGGGCTCGCCCCCCGCACCGGTCTGCGACGTCACGCCTTGAGCACCCACGCCGTGACTTGGCGTACCCGCTCGCCGTCGTCGATCTCCAGGATGGTTCCCGGCTCTCCTCCGTTCGGGGGCTCGGTCGAGATCGACCGGGCAAGCACCTCGCGGGCGATGCCGTCGAACTGGGGGGCCAGGTCGTCGAGCCCGACGACGACGAGGTAAATCCAGTCGGACACCTCGAGGCCGGTCGACTTGCGCAGGTCCTGGATGTTGCGGATGACCTCTCGGGCCAGGCCGCGGCGACGCAGGTCGTCATCCAGGGCGAGGCCGAGGGCGACCACTTCGGCACCGTCCCGCGAGACGGCGAACCCGGGCTGGGCGTGGACCCGAAGCTCGACCTCCTCGGCACCGAGTTCGACCGGGCCGTCCTCCAACACGACCACGACCGGCCGGCCGGCAGCCAGGTCCGCTGCGGCTTCCGCGCCGTCGACGGTGGCCATGGCCGCCCGAAGCGCCTGGACGCGCTTGCCGATCCGCGGGCCGAGCAGCTTGAAGTTGGGGAGCAGTTCGTAGGCGAGGACGTCGCCGAGCTCGTCGGTGACCTCCACGAGGTCGACGTTGAGCTCGTCCTCGACCACGCCGGCCGGCGGGGCGGGGCTGCCCGGTGGCAGGTACACGAGGGCACGGGCGAGCGGCTGGCGGACCTTGATCCCGGCCTCCGATCGCGCGGCACGGCCGAGGGAGGTGAGACGCCGGGCCAGGGCCATCCCCGCTTCCAGCGACGGGTCGGCAGCGGAGGCGTCGGCCGCCGGCCAGTCGGCGAGGTGGACGGAGTCGTCCTCGTCGGCGCCGGTCAGATCGCGCCACATGCGGTCGGCCACGAAGGGACAGAGCGGCCCGAGGAGCAGGGCCGTCGTCACCAGGACCTCATGGAGGGTGGCCTGCGCGCTGAGCGAGTCCGCCGGGTCGGCACCCGGGTCGGTCCGCCAGAAGCGGCGCCTGCTGCGACGCACGAACCAGTTCGAGACGTCGTCGACGAGCTCGGCCAGTGCCGTCGCCGCGGGGAACGGATCGTACCCGTCGAGCGACTCGGTGACCTGCGCCACCGTGGCATGCAGTCGAGACCGCATCCACCGGTCGAGCACCGGCCGATCGGGCGGCGCGGGGATGGCCGGGTCGCTCGGGACGAACTCGTTGAGCGAGGCGTAGGTCGTGAAGAACGACCAGGTGTTCCAGAGCGTGAGCAGCGTGTCCCGCATCGAGGCATCGATGACCTCGAAGCTGACCCGAGTCGGGGTCCAGGGCGACCCCTGCGAGAACATCCACCAACGGAGCGGGTCGGCGCCCCGTGTGGAGAGGATCTCCCACGGATCGATCACGTTGCCGATGCTCTTGGACATCTTGCGACCGTCGGCGTCGACGATGTGACCGAGACAGAGGACGTTGCGGTACGGGGTCGAGCCCCGCACCAAGGTGTTGACGGCGAGCAGCGAGTAGAACCAGCCGCGGGTCTGGTCGATGGCCTCGCAGATGAAGTCGGCCGGGTAGGCCAACTGGTCGGCGGAACCCTCGACCACCGGGTACCCCCACTGGGCGGTGGGCATCGACCCCGAGTCGAACCAGGCATCGATCACCGGCAGGACCCTGCGCATGAGCGGGAGCCCGTCGTCTCGCTCGTCACCAGCAGCGGCGGCACCCGGCGAGCAGTCGGGACAGGCGAACACGACGCGGTCGATGTCCGGGCGGTGCGGGTCGACACCGGAGAGGTCGCTGCCCGCCAGCCCGGAAAGCTCTGCGAGCGAGCCGACGCACCGCACGTGCCCGTCGTCGCACCGCCAGATCGGCAGAGGCGTGCCCCAGAACCGGTCGCGGGAAAGGGCCCAGTCGACGTTGTTGGCGAGCCACTCCCCCATCCGCCCGTCCCGGATGTGCTCGGGGTGCCACCCGATGGTCCGGTTCTGGGCGACCAGGTCTGCTTTGCGGTCCGAGGTCCGGACGTACCAGCTCGGCTTCCCCCAGTAGATGAGTGGGGTGTCGCACCGCCAGCAGTGGGGGTAGGAGTGGACGTAGGGCTCGCGCCGCACCAGCAGTCCCGCTCCGTCCAGCCGATCGTCGACCTCGCCGTTGGTGTCGCGGACTGGCTGGCCTTCGAGCCAGGTCACCGCGTCGGTGAAGCGCCCGTCCGGGCCGACCGGGTTGAGGGTGGGGAGGCCGCCGGCCCGCCCGACCTCCCGGTCGATCTCGCCGAAGGCCGGGGCGAGGTGGACGATGCCAGTGCCTTCGTCGGCGTCCACGAACTCGCCGGCCAGCACCCGCCATCCGCGACGGCCGGCGTCCGCCGGACCGGGCTCCAGGTCGGTGAAGGGCCGGTCGTAGGTCAACCCGACCAGAGCCGATCCGGGGACCACCGCGTCGATCCGGGCGGATTCGCCGAGGACCGCCTCGACCCGATCGGCGGCCAGGATCGCGTCGCCGACCACAGCGTAGGAGAGGGCCGGGCCGACCGCAGCGCCGGTGTTGGAGAGCAGCGTCCAGGGGGTGGTGGTCCAGGCCACGAGCGACAGTCCGGAGAGCGAATCGCGCCCGAGGGTCCGGCGGAGCGACGCCGCCGCGTCGCCCTCGTCCGTCAGCGGGAGCCGCACGTAGGCCGACTCGTCCTCGACGTCCCGGTAGACATCGGGCTGTCCGAGCTCGTGGCTGCTCAGCGCGGTGCCACAACGCGGGCAGTACGGGACCACCTTGATGTCCTCGTAAAGGAGTCCCTGGTCGAAGAGACTCTTCAAATTGGTCCAGACCGACTCGACGTACTCGGGCGAGAAGGTCCAGTACGCGTCGTCGAAGTCGATCCAGTACCCGATCCGCTCGGTCAGGGTCTGCCACTCGTCGACGTAATTGCGGACCGACTCGCGGCACAGGCGGGTGAACTCGCCGATCCCGACCCGTTCCTCGATCTGCCGCTTGGCGGTGATCCCGAGCTGCTTCTCGACCTCGACCTCCACGGGAAGGCCGTGGGTGTCCCAGCCCGCCTTTCGGGGCACCGCGTAGCCGCGCATGGTCCGGTAACGGCAGAAGAGGTCCTTGTAGACACGGGCCCAGACGTGGTGGAGCCCCGGACGACCGTTGGCGGTCGGAGGACCCTCGTAGAAGATCCAGGGCTCGGCCCCCTCGCGCAATTCGACCGAGCGCTCGAACACCCGGTGCGCAGACCACCGGGCGAGCTCCTCGGCCTCGAGGGCGGTGAAGTCGGCAGCGGGGACCGGGCGGAACAACGGGTACGTCCTCTCGGAAGATCGGCCGGGGATCGCGGGGGCTACCACCCGCACCGGATGCGCAGCAGATACTACGGGCGCCCGGGGTGCACAATTGCCCTGTGCCCGAACTCCCCGAGGTTCATGCCCTGGCCCTGGCCCTGGCCGCCCGGTCCGCCGGTCGCCGGATCGAGCGGTGCGAGCTGGCGTCGTTCGCCGCGCTGAAGACGGTCGACCCGCCGCTCGACGCACTCGTCGGACGGACCGTGTCCGGCGTCGAACGACGGGGGAAGTTCGTCTGCGTCCCGACGACGGCACCCGGAGACGGCCCACCGGAGCTCTGGCTCGTCGTCCACCTTGCCCGTGGTGGGTGGATCCGATGGTCGGATGCGCTCTCCCCCGGGCGGGCCCGGCCCAACCGGAGCCCGCTGGCTCTCCGGGTCCGGTTGGACGACGACTCCGGCTGGGACGTGACCGAGATGGGGACCGAAAAACGCCTCGCGCTGTGGGTCGTGACCACGCCGGCGGACGTGCCCCCGATCGCCGGACTGGGGGTGGATCCGATGAGCGCCGAGTTCACCGTCGGCGCGCTGGACGGGCTCCTAGCCGCGAGCCGCTCGACCCTCAAGACGCTGCTGACGACGCAGACGGTCATCGCCGGAGTCGGCAACGCTTACTCGGACGAGGCCCTTCACCGTTCGGGTCTCTCTCCCTACAAGCGGGCCGACTCGCTCGATCCTGACGAATCCAGGCGACTCCACGACGCCGTCGTCGGGGTGCTGACAGAGGCGGTGGACCGCCTCGACGGACTCGGGCCGGCCGACCTCAAGGACAACAAACGGCGGGCCATGCAGGTGCACGGCCGGGCCGGCGAGTCCTGTCCCGTCTGTGGCGACACGATCCGCGAGGTGTCCTTTGCCTCCAAGTCCCTCCAGTACTGCCCGACCTGTCAGACCGGCGGCAAGACCCTCGCCGACCGCCGGCTCTCCCGACTGCTCAAGTAGCTCGACGCGGATCGGTCGGTTACGGCTCTGGTGATCGATCGGGTGATCCGGCGAATCGGGGAGACTGTGGCCATGTCCGAACCGGCCATATCCGAACCGGCCATATCCGAACCGTTCGGCCTCGAGGGACGGACCGTCCGCCTCTTGCCGCTCTCCCCCGACCACGTCGACGGTCTCCTCGAGGCGGCCACCGGGGACCGGTCCTCGTTCGGATACACGCTGGTGCCCGCCGACCGGGCCGGCATGACCGACTACGTCGAACGGGCGGTCACGCGCCGGGCCTCGGGAGAACAGGTGCCATTCGCCACCTGGTCGGTGGGCCTCGGTCGGGTGGTCGGGAGCACCCGCTTCTACGATCTGTCGCCGTGGGACTGGACCACGTCGGTCCCGCCAGCCGTGTCCCCGGGGCGGCAGAGGACCGTGGACTCGGCCTGCATCGGTCACACCTGGCTCGACCCCGCCGCCCAACGCACGCCGGTCAACTCAGAGGCCAAGCTGCTCATGATGGACCACGCCTTCGACGTCTGGGGTGTCCGGGTCGTCCGCCTCTGGACCGATGCGCGCAACGCGCGCTCGCGCAGCGCGATCGCCCGGCTCGGGTGCCGCCTGGACGGTGTGCTCCGGGCCGACCGCCCGGCGAGCGACGGTTCGGTGCGCGACTCGGCGGTGTTCTCGATGCTGGCAGAGGAATGGCCGAGTGCGCGCGCACGCCTGGTCGAGCGTCTCCGAGACGCCGGACCGCACCAGCGACCCTGACGACAGCCCGCCGGGCGCTCACCGTCACCGGCCACACGCTCACAGTATTTGACTATGTCCTATCTCTCTGGTAGTTATATGGGAGTACATCAGGGGGAGTCGCCGTGCTGCGCCCGCGCCCGCCGCGGCGTCCCACGTGCGCCATCAAGGAGTTCCATGCCGTCATCGATCCGGGCCCATCGTCGATCTCGTCTGTTCGCCGTCCTCGGTGCCGCCGCCGTGGCGGTTGTCGCAGCCGCCTGCAGCTCTGGGTCGAGCACGCCCACGACGACCGGGTCCGGGGGGAGCTCGACGACGTCCGGCGCCCCGGCCACCCTCCGCTTGGGGTATCTGAGCAATCTGACCCATGCCGTCGCCCTCGTCGGACTCCAGCAGGGCACCTTCGCCAAGTACCTGGGCTCCAACGTCACGCTGCAGACGTCGACCTTCAACGCCGGCCCTGCCGAGGTCACCGCCCTGTTGGCCGGCTCCCTCGACGCGGCGTACATGGGCCCCAACTCGGCGATCACCGCGTACTCCCAGGGCCAGAAGTCCATCCGGATCATCTCGGGAGCCACTTCCGGAGGCGCCGCCTTCGTGGTCGCGTCGGGAATCACCTCGGCCGCCCAGCTCAAGGGCAAGACGGTGGCCAGCCCGCAGCTCGGGAATACGCAGGACGTGGCGCTCCGGACCTGGCTCACCAAACAGGGACTGACCTACCCGGGACCCAACGGCGGGAGCGGTGAGGTCACCATCCTGCCCGAGGACAACGCCACCACCTTGGCCTCGTTCGAGGCCGGCACGATCGCCGGTGCCTGGGTACCCGAACCGTGGGCGACGCGGATGGTCAGCGAAGGCCACGGCCACATCCTGGTCAACGAGAAGACCCTCTGGCCCAGAGGCCAGTTCTCGACCACCCTGCTCGTGGTGACCACGAGCTTCCTCTCCGCGCATCCCTCGGTCGTCACCGACCTGCTCAAGGGTCAGCTGGCCACGACCGCCTTCCTCAACGCCTCCCCCGCCAAGGCACAGGCGGACGCCAACACCGAGCTGGCCACCCTGACCGGCAAGGCGCTCAAGGCGCCGGAGCTGGCAACGGCCTGGTCGGACATGACCTTCACCAACGACCCGATCGCCTCGTCGATCCTGACCGACCTGCAGCACGCCAAGGCCGCCGGCTTCCCGACCACGAACATCAGCGGCATCTTCGACCTCGGGCCGATCAACCAGGTGCTCACCGCCGAGGGCAAGAGCACCCTCTCAGCGCCGTGAGCATCCTGTCGGCGCCGCCCCGTCGACGCGGGACGGGACCCGCGCCGTCGGTGAGCCTCTCCGGAGTCTCCAAGCGCTACGGCGACGCCTCGTCCGGCGTGGTCGCCCTCCAGGACGTTTCGCTCGAGGTCGCCGCCGGGGAGTTCGTCTGCCTGGTGGGCGCCTCGGGATGTGGGAAGACCACCCTGCTCAACCTCGTCGCCGGTCTCGA
This sequence comes from uncultured Acidimicrobiaceae bacterium, assembly GCA_963701325.1. Taxonomy (GTDB): domain Bacteria; phylum Actinomycetota; class Acidimicrobiia; order Acidimicrobiales; family RAAP-2; genus Bog-756. Next base: position 3,400,640 of record OY969604.1, on the reverse strand, counting down.
CCGGCCGAGCGTGGGCTCTGTCGAAGTGGACCAGCCCGACGGCGCGACCGGCGGTACGCCGACAGCGATGCTCTTCCAGGACTCGGCCCTCTTCCCCTGGCTCACGGTGGCAGCCAACGTGGAGCTCCCCCTCCGCCTGCGCGGCGTGGACCGGGCGGAGCGGCGGGTAGTGGCCGAAGACCTGCTCGACCGCGTCCACCTGGGCGGCTTCGGAGGCAAGCGGCCTCACGAGCTCTCGGGGGGGATGCGCCAGCGGGCGGCCCTCGCCCGGGCACTCGCTCAGGACGCCGGACTCCTGCTGATGGACGAACCGTTCGGCGCCCTCGACGCGATCACCCGCGACCTCCTCCACGACGAGCTCGAGTCGCTCTGGCTGGATCGGGGGTTCACGGTCCTCTTCGTGACCCACAACGTCCGCGAGGCGGCCCGGCTGGGCGACCGCATCGTGCTTCTGACCAGCCGACCGGGAAGGGTCGCGGCGACCTTCCCGGTCGAGCTCGACCGGCCCCGTCGTATCGACTCGACGGAGATCGCGACCCTGGCCGCCACGGTCACCGACCACTTGCGTTCGGAGGTGGGCCGCCATGGCCATTGACCACCTCCCGACCGACGTCAAGCCGACTGCTCCGTCGCTCGATCAGGCCCTCGCCGGGCTCGACGCGCTCGACGAGGCCGGCCGTCCCGCGCACGACCGGGTGTCGCGGCGGATCTGGCGGGCTGCGTGGCCGAAATTGGTCGCCCTCGGGCTCATCCTGCTGGTCTGGCAGTGCGCCGAGTGGGCCCACTGGAAGCCCTACATCCTCCAGTCGCCTGCCACCGTCGCCCGCCAGCTCTGGGACCTCCTCGGCACGTCGCTGTTCTGGCAGTCGTGTCGGGTCACCGCCGAGCAGGCCGTCATCGGCTACCTGCTGGTCACCGTCATCGGCGGGATCGTCGGGACCGCTGTGGCCCGTGTACCGGTCCTCCGGGCCGGGATCGGTTCTCTCATCACCGGCATGCAGACGATGCCGTCGGTGCTCTGGTACCCGCCGGCCATCATGGTCTTCGGCGTCACATCGAAGGCGATCATCCTGATGATGATCCTCGGTGCAGCCCCGGCGGTCGCCAACGGGTTCATCAGCGGGATCGACCAGGTGCCCCCGAGCCTCCTGCGGGTCGGCCGGATCCTCGGTGCACGCGGGCTCTCCCTCGAACGGCACCTGGTGCTTCCGGCTGCATTCCCGAGCATCCTCGGGGGCATGAAGCAGGGATGGGCGTTCGCCTGGCATGCCCTCATGGCCGGCGAATTCCTGGTGCTGGTCGATCCGCTGAGCCTCGGTGGCCGAACGGTCAACGCCACCACCCAGGCGGAATGGGCGGTGGTGGTGGCCCTGATGATCGTCATCGTGCTCATCGGGATCATGGTCGACGTCGTCTTCTCCCGGATCGACCGATCGGTCCGGCGCCGGCACGGCCTCCTGGACTCGGCGAGGGCCTGAGCCGGGCACGGGTAGCCACTTCCGGGTCGGACGGCGGGGGCTGCACATGCCCGAGGGCGTGCACGCTCTGGCAGACTCTCCGACGTGTACATCTCAGCCAAGGTCGACTACGCGGTACGGGCCCTGTGTTCACTGGCGGACGCGGACGGTGCCGTGACCGCAGAGGCGTTGGCGACCTCCCAGGGGCTGCCGTCCAAATTCCTCGAGAGCATCCTCAACGACATGCGCCGCGCCGGCATCCTCATCAGCCAGCGCGGTGCCGACGGCGGCTACCGCCTGGCCCGCCCGGCCTCGGAGATCTCGGTGGCCGATGTCATCCGGCCGCTCGACGGGCCCCTCGCCGAGGTCCGAGGACTGCGCCCCGAGGCGGCCAAGTACGAGGGTGCCGCGGAGCACCTGCAGGCGGTGTGGGTCGCGGTGCGGGCCAGCCTGCGCGCGGTCCTCGAGCAGGTGACCATCGCCGGCATCGTCTCCGGCAACCTGCCCCGATCGGTCACCAAGCTCACCTCCGACCCGGATGCCTGGCACTCCCACTGACCCCGGCTGAACCCCGCTCGCCGACCCTCCTCCGGCGTCCGCGCGCCGTGCCGGTCGGTCGGAGACACCCTCCGCCTACGATCGGCGCATGAGCCCGCCCCCCGCCGACGGCGTGCCCGGGACGGACCCCCAGACGTCCGATGCACCGCACGCAGCCGCGTCGTCCCGCGTCCACCTCAGCCATGCCGACACGATCGTCCTCGTCGTCGTCTGCCTGGCCCAGTTCATGGTGGTCCTCGACATCTCGATCGTGAACGTCGCCCTCCCCTCGATCCAGAGGGATCTGGGGTTCAGCGAGACGAGCCTGCAGTGGGTGGTCACCGCCTACGCGCTCACCTTCGGCGCGCTCCTGCTGCTCGGGGGCCGCCTGGCCGACATCTTCGGCCGGCGTCGGATCTTCCTCGTGGGACTCGTGCTCTTCACCGGTTCCAGCCTCCTCGGCGGGTTCGCCGGCAACCCTGCCACCCTCATCGCGGCCCGGTCCCTGCAAGGGGTCGGCGCGGCGGTCCTCTCCCCGGCCACCCTGACCATCCTGACCGTGACCTTCACCGATCAGCGGGCGCGCGCCAAGGCGTTCGGGTTCTGGGCCGCGGTTGCGGCCGGGGGCGGTGCGGCCGGCGCGCTCCTCGGCGGGATCCTCACCCAGTTCCTGTCCTGGCGGTGGATCCTCTTCGTCAACGTGCCGATCGGCATCGTCGTCTTCGTGTTCGCCAGGATCACCCTGGCCGAGTCCCGGGCAGAGGGTGCTCGGCGCACGCTCGACATCGCCGGGTCGGTCACGGTGACGGGTGGCCTGCTCAGCCTGGTCTACGCCATCGTCCACACCGATCAGGTCTCCTGGACGTCCACCTCGACCATCGCCGCTCTGCTGGTCTCGGTCGTCCTGCTGGCCTCCTTCGTCTTCATCGAGGCCAAAGTGGCAAAACATCCCCTGGTCCCGCTCCGCCTCTTCCGGTCCCGGTCGGTCACCGGCGCCAATCTGGTCATGTTCACCTTCGGGGTCGGGATGTTCGCCATGTGGTTCTTCCTCTCCCTCTACCTCCAACAGGTCCTCGGCTACAGCCCCCTGGTGACCGGCCTCACCTTCCTCCCGCAGACCGCGGCCATCGCCATCGGCGCGACCATCAGCGGGCGGCTCGCGCCCCGGATCGGTCCCCGCACCGTGCTGATCGCCGGCGCACTGCTTGCCGCCGGCGGCCTCTTCTGGCTCTCGTTCATCCGAGCCGGCGACACGTACTGGACCGGGGCCTGCGGCGGCGGCATCATGGCCACATTCGGGATGGGCCTGGCCTTCACCCCGATCGCCCTCCTGGCGACGGGCGGGGTGCGTCCGGACGAGGCGGGCCTCGCCTCCGGACTGGTCAACTGCAGCCGGCAGATCGGCGCGTCGGTCGGGCTGGCGGCCCTCTCCACCTTGGCCGCCTCGAGGATCGCCTCGCTGGTCCACCGCGCGCCGCCGGTGGCCCAGAAGGTCGCGATGACCGCCGGCTACTCGCGGGCCTTCCTGGTCGCCTCGATGGTCGTCCTGGCCGGCGGACTGGTGGCGCTGATCATCCCCGCCCGGGTGGCACCGCCGGGCACCGGGATCAGCACGGCCGTCGAACGGCGGCCCGCGCCGGCGCTCGCCGACGACTGAACCTGGCCCCGCTGCGGGATGGCGCTCAGCCCCCTGCCAGCGCCTGGCGACCGTGACGACGGAGCTCGGCCTCGAGGCCGTTCCGTCTGTCGCTGGTCAGTGGGACGTAGGCGAGCCGCGGACCGTCCCGGCAGAGGACCGGGTCGTCCCCGCGCCACCACCCCTCGTTGCGGAGGGGCTCCTTGGTCACCTTGCCGCTGGCCGTCTGGGGGAGGGCGGAGGTGATCCTGAGATACGAGGGCACCCACTTGGTGCCCAGATCGTCCTGAGCCGCCAAGAACGCAGCAAACGACTCCGGCTCGAACGCGCGTCCGGGTAGCAGCTCGATCGCAGCCATGACCTGATCACCGGAGCGCGGATCGGGCACCGCGTAGACGGCCACCGCGGCCGCCGTCGGGAAGCGGACCAGCACCCGCTCGATGGGTCCGGCCGTGATGTTCTCCGAGTCGACCCGCATCCAGTCGCCGCGCCGTCCGGCGAAGTAGGCGTGACCAGCTGTGTCCCGGTAGGCGAGGTCCCCCGTCCAGTACCAGCCGTTGCGGATCCGTTCGGCGGTGGCCCCGGGATCGGCGTAGTACCCCTCGAACCCGCCCACGCCCGACCGGTTGACGATCTCTCCGATCGCCTCGGACCCGTTGAGCAGGACACCGGCCGCGTCGAACCTGGCGGGAGGGCACTCTGCGAGGGTCGCCGGATCGACCACCGCGGTGTCGGCGTCCGGAAGGCCCAGCGAGCTCGGCGGGCTGTCCGGGACGCGGTTGATGGCCACGCCGCCCTCGCTCGACCCGTAGCCCTCGGTCAGCACGCACCCGAACCGCCGCTCGAACGCGGCGAGATCGGCCACCGATGCTTCGGTGCCGAACCCGCGCCGCAGGGTCGAGTCCGCGTCGTCGTCTGCGGCCGGGGTGGCCAGCACGTAGGCCAGCGCCTTGCCCACGTAGGTGAAAGTGGTCACTCCGTAGCGGCGCACATCCGGCGCGAACCCCGACGCACTGAACCGACGGGCCAACGCGATGGTCGCCCCGACCGCCAGGCTCGGACCCCAGAGCACCATCAACGCGTTGCCGTGGAAGAGCGGCATCGCGCAGTAGGCCACGTCCGATCGCACGTAGCCGTAGAAATTCCCCGACCGCAGCGCGATCGATGCCAGTCGTCCCTGGGTGCACCGGACGGCCTTGGGAACGCCGGTGGTGCCCGAGGTGAAGAGGAGAAGGAACAGGTCCTCCGCGGACGGTGCCGCCTCGGCCACCACCGCTGCTGCGGTCACCCCCGCATGATCGGCGACGACCGCCGCGTACTCCGGGGTGTCGACCCGCAGGACCAGGTCCGCTGCCACGCCGGTGTCGAGCCCCTCGAGCAGCGCCGCCCCTTCCGCATCGGTCACGAGGACGCGGCAGTCGGTCCGGCGGACGTCCCCGGCGAGGGCGTCCCCGCGCCGGGTCGGGTTGATCCCGACGACCACAGCGCCGGAGAGGGCCGCCGCCGACAGCCAGAAGACGAACTCGGGCTCGTTGCCGAGGAGCACGCCCACGTGCGGGGGGTCGAGCTGGCCGAGCGACCGGAGGAGCGCGGCCCGCGCCGCAGCGGCAGCCACCACCTCGCGCCACGACCAGGTTCGATCACCCATCACCAGCCCGGGGTGGTCGTCGTCGCTGCGGGCGAGCACGAGGTCGGCGACGCTCGGGGTGACGTCGGTGACCGTCTCCTCCGCGGGCATGGCAGTGACGCTACCGGTGGTGGCGGCACCCCGGCGCGCCTACCATCGGGGCCGCAACCGGTCGGGTGCACCCGACCGCAGGAGCCAGGACGAAGCACCCGAGACGAGACGAGGAGCACCATGGGACAGGGCAAGGCCGAGATCGACATCAACGGCTCGGCGGACGAGGTCTGGGCGGTCGCCGGCGATTTCGGCGGGATCGCCGGATGGATGCCGGGGATGGAGTCCTGCCGTGTCGAGGGCCAGAACCGGATCCTCGAGACGATGGGCATGACCATCACCGAGAAGCTGATCTCGAGGGACGACGCCTCCCGGACCATCACCTACTCGATCGTCGACGGGGTCCCGATCGAGCACCACGAGGCGACCGTTGCCGTCACCGCCACCGACGACGGCTGCCACGTGACCTGGGTGGTCGACGCCGCTCCGGACGAGATGGCCGATCTCATGAACACCGTGTACCAGCAGTCCCTCGACGCACTCAAGGTCCACGTCGAGGGATGAGCGCGTCGGACACCGGCGGGGGGTCCGTCCCCACAGGGCGTCGGTCGTACCGGGTGGAGGCCCGGGCCGCGGCTCCGGTCGAGGAGGTCTGGCCGCTGGTCGGCGAGGCCCGGCGGTGGCAGGAGTGGTCGTTCCTGACCCGCACCGGCCTCGAGCGCGAAGGGGTGCCGGAGCCCGACGGCGTGGGGGCCATCCGCCACTTCAGCCGCATGGGCGTCGGCTCGCGTGAGGAGGTCCTCGCCTGGGATCCACCCCACCACCTCGCGTACACCATCGTGCGGGGGGGTTTTCCGGTGCGCAATTACCGGGCGGATCTCACGCTCGAACCGGATGGGGACGGCACCCGCATCCGATGGTCGGGGACGTACGACGAGAAGTGGCCGGGCAGCGCCGCGGCTATCGGGGTACTGCTGAAGCGCATGATGCAGAAGTTCGCAACCGATGTGGCCCGCTATGCGGAGGCCCACCACCGTCCGGGCTGAACGCGGAGCCCGCTCGGACCATCGGGCTCACCCGGCGACAGCCGCCAGGCGGCGCGCCCGGCGCTCGACCTCGACAGCGGCCTCCTCGACGTCGACGGTCCGGCACTCCCCCTGCGCGACCACCTGCCGGCCGGCCACCCACACGTCGGTGACCAGCCGGCTCGAAGCCGACCAGACGAGGTGCTCGATGAGCATCGCGTCGTCGAGGAGAGGGACGAACACCGGGTCGTCGAGGGTGACCGCGATCATGTCGGCCTTGCCTCCCGGGGCGAGAACCCCGAGGTCGGGTCGCCCGAGCGCGAGCCCTGCGCCCCGGGTGACCAGATCGAGCGCGGACGCCGCCGGCAACGCCGCAGGATCCCGCTCGCGGATGCGGGCGAGCATGGCGGCGAGGCGCATCTCCTCCCAGAGGTCGAGGTCGTTGTTCGACGCAGGTCCGTCGGTCCCGAGACCCACCCGGATCCCCCGGGCCAGGAACTCGACGAGGGGCGCGACGCCAGAGGCCAACTTGGCGTTGCTCTGCGGGCAGTGGGCGACCGCGACGTCGTGTCGCTCGTAGAGGGCGAGGTCCCGGTCGGACAGCCAGATGCTGTGGGCGGCGAGCACCCGCCCCTCGAGCACGCCCGCGCCGGACAGCACCTCGGGGACCGACCCTCCGTGCTCCGCCTCGAAGGCAGCCCCCTCCTGCTCGGTCTCGGCGAGGTGGATGTGGATCAGCGCGCCGAGCTCCTGGGCGACGGTCGACAATTCGACGAGCGCCGGAAGTGGCACCGTGTAGGCGGCGTGGGGAGCGAACCCCACCTCGATCCTCCCGTCCTCGCCGGCCCTTCGGTCGTGGAAGGTGGCAATCTGGGCGATGCGCCGTTCCCACCATTGCTCACCGTCCTGGCCCGGGAGGCGGAGCACACCCGGCGTGATCACCGCTCGGGAGCCCGCCGCGATGACCGCATCTGTCAGCGCGTCCTCCATGAAGTACGCCTCGCAGGTCGTGGTCACCCCGAAACGGAGGAGCTCGGCTGCGGCCAGCGTCATGCCCCAGTAGACGTCGCTCGGGGTCAGGTGGGCCTCCCTCGGCCAGAGCACCTCCTCGAGCCACCGGTGGAGGGGGAGGTTCTCGCCCGTGCCGCGGAAGAGGGTCATCGGCGAGTGGCAGTGGGTGTTGACCAGCCCGGGGAGGAGGACGCCCTCCACCCGTACCTCGCTCGCCGGCGCGGCCTCCCCCATCTCTCCGTCGCCTGGAGGTCCGACCCGGGTCACGACCTCCCCTGAGACCTCCACGACGCCGGGACGGTGGATCGCCCCCGTACCGTCACAGGGCACCACCGCGTCGGCCAGGTAGCGGATCGTGGTGGCGGCCGGTCCCCGGTCCCCGGGGGTCACGGCCCGGTCGGCACCGGCGGAGTCGGGTCATGAGGACCGCATTCCTCGTCCTCGATGGCGTAGAGCTCCTCGATCCTGGGCACGTGCCGTCCTCCCTCGAAGGGCGTGGCGAGGAAGACGTCGAGGATGTCGAGCGCGAGCTCGGTGGCGACCACCCGCGCACCGAGCGAGAGCACGTTGGCGTCGTTGTGCTGGCGCGCCAGCCGCGCGGTGTACTCGTCGTGGCAGAGGGCCGCACGGGCGCCTCGCACCTTGTTGGCTGCGATCGCCTCCCCCTGTCCACTGCCGCCGATGACGATCCCGACCTCCGCCTTGCCACGGATGACCCCCCGGGCGACCGCCGCGCAGATCGGTGGGTAGTCGACCGGGGCTTCGGTGAAGGTGCCGAGATCCTCGACCTGGTGTCCGGCCGATCGGACATGCTCCGCGACCGCCTGCTTCAGGTGCACCCCGGCGTGGTCCGAACCGATGATCACGCGCACCGGCCCACCTTAGGCATCGAGATGCCCGGCGTGTGCGACCACTCACGCTCGCAGACGCGATTCGTCGAATCCCGTGGCCAGGAGCCGGAAGGCGCGATCCACCTCGCCCACCAGGTCGTCGGTCTCCCGACGCGCCCAACAGGCGAACGCCGCCATCGCCGTACCGAGGGCGGCCCGAGCCACGGTCTGCGGGCCGAGGTCGCTCGGGGCGCCACCGAGGCGCCCGGCGGCGAAGGTCGCAACCACCGTGCACCACGCTTCGTAGCGGATCGCCGAGTGTGCGACCAGCGTCGGGACGCTGCCGATGAGGGCCATCCTGATCCGAAGTTCGTCCAGCTCCCCTGCCCCGAACCGGTTGGTCGCCATCACCGCCTGACGCAGCACGTCCATCATCGGCTGGTCGGCGGCCGAGGCCGCGAGGAAGTCGCGCAGCCGGACGAGCTCGGCGTCGAACTCCCCCCAGACCACGTCGCGCTTCGACTCGTAGTAGCGGAAGAACGTACGCCGGCTGACCCCGACCGCGGCAGCGATCTCGTCGACCCTCGTCTCGTCGAACCCCTGGCGGGCGAAGAGCTCGAGCGCCGCGCGGGCCATCTCCTCCCGCGAGGTGCTCGGCCTGCGGCCGCGGGCCGGCGCGTGCGGGCCCTCTGACTGGTCGTGAGCCGCTCCGGTCATCAGACTTTCATTTTGGCATCGAGTGCACTAAATTGACAGCATCGACCACCCGGCCCCGGCCGGCCGACGAGCGGAGGACCCATGACCGTCAGCACCACCGACGAGCAGGCTCACGGCCATCAGGGCGACGACCCGGCCCCCGCGGCGGCCGATACCCCACCTGCAGCAGGGCCGCTGGTCGAAGGCGACCTGCTGGTCGAGGATGTCTCCATCGACGGGATGTGCGGGGTCTACTAGGCCCCGCTCGCCCCTCCCGGACCGACCTCGCACACCGTGCCCCCGATACCGCCACCGAGCGGTGCCGCGCCGTTCGACGCCTCGAAGGGGTGGTCGCTGCATCCGCAGGTCGCGCTGCGCCCCGAGTCGTTCGGCGCGCTCGCCTACCACTACGGAACCCGTCGGCTCTCCCTCCTCAAGAGCCGGACCCTGCTCGCGGTGGTCGAGTCACTGGCCGGTCAGCCGTCGGGACGGGAGGCCTGTCGGGCCGCCGGCGTCGGACCCGGTGAGCTCGCCGCCATCGAGGCGGCCCTGGCCACCCTCGCGGAGTCCGGGATGATCTGTGAGCGGGTGTCCGGGTGACCCTGCTCGCCACCCCGATCCGGCATCCAGGACCGGACGCCGCGCCGAGGACCCGCCTGGTCGACCATCTCGAACGGGGTCTGGACGCCCCGATCTGTCTGACCTGGGAGCTCACCTACGCCTGCAACCTGGCCTGCGTGCACTGCCTGTCGAGCTCGGGACGACGCGACCCGCGGGAGCTCACCACCCAGGAGTGCCGTGCACTCATCGACGAGTACGAACGGATGCAGATCTTCTACGTCAACATCGGCGGGGGTGAGCCCACCGTACGGGCCGACTTCTGGGAGCTCGTCGAGTACGCGACCGCACACCACGTCGGGGTCAAGTTCTCGACCAACGGGTCCCGCATCACCGCCGATGTCGCGGCCCGACTCGCGGCGAGCGACTACGTCGACGTGCAGATCTCCCTCGACGGGGCCACGGCGGCGGTCAACGACGCGGTGCGGGGGGACGGGTCCTTCGCCACGGCGATGACCGCGATGGAGCACCTCAGCGCTGCCGGGTTCTCCGGATTCAAGCTCTCGGTGGTGGTCACCCGGCACAACGTCCCCCAGCTCGACGACTTCCGCGCCCTCGCGGATCAGCATGGGGCCCAGCTCCGGCTGACGCGGCTGCGACCGTCCGGCCGGGGCGCCGACGTCTGGGACGATCTCCACCCGACGTCCGAACAACAGCGCACCCTCTACGACTGGCTGGTCGTCCACGGCGAGGAGGTGTTGACCGGCGACTCCTTCTTCCATCTCGGCGGGTACGGGGGCTCGCTCCCCGGACTCAACCTCTGCGGCGCGGGCCGGGTGGTCTGCCTGATCGACCCGGTGGGCGACGTCTACGCCTGTCCCTTCGCGATCCATGAGGAGTTCCTCGCCGGCAACGTGCGATCGACCGGCGGGTTCGCAACGGTGTGGCGCGAGTCGGAACTGTTCACCGAGCTCCGCGCTCCACAGAGCGCAGGAGCCTGCACCTCCTGCGGACAGTTCGACGCCTGCCGGGGAGGGTGCATGGCCGCCAAATTCTTCACCGGCCTCCCCCTCGACGGCCCCGACCCCGAATGTGTCCTCGGCCACGGCGAGCGCGCCCTCGCCGTGCTGAGCCGCCGCACGCCCCCCCGATCCTCGCCCGACCACTCACGCCGCCCACGGCGCGTGGCTGTCGCCATGACCCCGTCCCCCACCGCGCCGCGTGCGATCCCGAACGGGCGCCCGGTCCGCGCGTGCGACGCGGACCCGCTCGCCGGAGACGCGCCGCGACACCTGGGCGGCTGACGGTGGACACGCTCACCGACCCCGTCCTGGTGGCCGGCGTACGGCTCCCCTCGCGGGTGGTCTTCGGCCCACACGAGACCAACCTGGGGACCGGCCGCTCGATCGGCCACCGCCATGTGGCCTACTACGCGGCGCGTGCGCGCCGGCGGTGCGGGGGTGGTCGTCACCGAGACGGCCTCGGTCCACCCCTCCGACTGGCCCTACGAGCGGGCTCCGTTGGCCTCGGCGTGCGGCCCGGGGTGGCGGGCCGTGGCCGACGCGCTCCGACCGCACGGGACGGTGGTGCTCGCCGGTCTCGGGCACGCCGGCGGGCAGGGATCGAGCGACCACTCCCAGTCGGTGCTCTGGGCCCCGTCCCGGGTCGCCGACGCGATCAGCCGCGAGATGCCCCTCGAGATGGGACCTGCCGAGATCGACTCCGTGGTGGACGGGTTTGCGTCCTCGGCCCGGCTGGCGGTGGCGTCGGGCCTCGACGGGGTGGAGGTGGACGCCGGGCAGTACTCGCTCCTGCGCCAGTTCCACTCGGGACTGACCAACCAGCGCGGGGACGGCTACGGGGAGGACCGACTCCGCATGACGAGGGAGGTCCTCGACGCGGTGCGCACGGCAGTCGGCCCGGGATTCCTGGTCGGTCTCCGGCTGTCCTGCGACGAGCTCGCCCCGTGGGCCGGGGTCACCCCCGAGCTCGCGGCCGCGCAGGTCGAGGCGCTGGCAGACCGCGTCGACCTGCTCGTCGTGGTGCGCGGCGGCCCGTACTCGACGTCCGCCTACCGGCCCGACGCCCACACGCCGGCTGCCACCAATCTCGAGCTCTGCCGGGCCATGCGGACCGCGGCTGCCGGCCGGGTGGCGATCGTGCTCCAGGGGAGCGTGGTCGACCCCGACGTCGCCGAGACGGCGCTCGCCTCCGGGATCGCCGACCTCGTCGAGATGACCCGGGCCCAGATCGCCGAGCCCCGCCTGGTCGAGCTGGTCCGGGCGGGTGCCGGCGAACGCGCACGGCCGTGCATCCTCTGCAACCAGGCGTGCCAGGTCCGGGACAACCGGAACCCGCTGGTCAGCTGCGTCGGAGAGCCCCGCAGCGGGCACGAGACCGTCGACCCGGACCCCCTCGCCGCGCCCGCGCCGGCCCAGCCCGACGAAGCGCTGGTGGTGGGTGCCGGAGTAGCAGGGCTCGAGTGTGCGCGGGTGCTGTCGGCGCGCGGCTGGCGGGTACGGGTGCTCGAACGGACCGAGCGTGCCGGAGGCGCCCTGCGTGCCGCTGCGGTCGGCCCGGGACGCCGCCGCCTCGCCGACCTGGCCGCATGGCTCGAGTCAGAGTGCCGCCGTCAGGGCGTGGTCATCGAGACCGGACGGGAGGCGACAGCCTCCGATCTGGACGATCCCCTCACGCGGGGGTCGGCGGTGATCCTGGCCACCGGGGCACGGCCGGCGCCGCCCGCGTTCCGCTCCGACGGCTCCCGACCGGTGATCGACGCAGCCACCGCCCTTGCCGGCTCCCCCGCGGACCTTCCCGACGGACCGGTCGTCGTCCACGATCCGGTCGGCGGGCCGATCGCCGTCGGTGTGGCGGAATGGCTGGCCGAGGCCGGACGGACCGTGTCGCTGGTCACGCCCGACCAGATCGCAGGCACACTGCTCGCGCGTTCGGGTGACCTGGCCGACGCCAACACCCGGCTCCAGCGCGCTCGGGGTCCGACGCGAGCTCCGGGCTCGCCTCCGCGCTGTCCGCGACGGGTCGGTGTGGGTGGAGGACGTCTGGACCGGTGCGGTGCGGGACGTCGCCTGCGCGGTGGTCATCGACTGCGCACACCGCCGTGCGGAGGAGTCCCTCTATCTCGAGCGACCGGGCACGCCCCGTGCCGGCGACTGCGTGGCACCGCGCAGCATGCTCGAGGCGGTCCTCGAGGGACGGCGACGCGCCCTCGAAGCGTGCGGCGTGTCCGGAGTGCCGCTGACCGCGGTGGCCGGAGCGGTCGCGTCGTGAGCACGGCACGATGAGCACCGCGGTGGGTACCCAAGCAGAGGCGCGGCGCGCGCCGGGGCGGGTCGCCGGCAAGGTCGCACTGGTGACCGGGGCGGCCCGTGGGCAGGGGCGCAGCCACGCCGTCCGCCTCGCGGCCGAAGGAGCCGACATCATCGCCCTCGATGTCTGCGCCCCGATCGCCGGGCTGACCTATCCATTGGCGACCCCGACCGACCTCGCCGAGACCGCGCGCCAGGTCGAGACCGCCGGTGGCCGGATCGTGACCGCCTCGGTCGACGTGCGCGATGCCGGAGCCCTTGCCGACGCGGTGACCACGGGCACCGCTGACCTCGGCCACCTCGACATCGTCGTGGCCAACGCCGGGGTGTGCTCCGTCCAGCGCTGGGACGAGGTCACGCCCGACCTGTGGGACACGATCCTCGGGGTCAACCTGACCGGGGCCTGGAACACCTGCGTGGCATCCATCCCACATCTGCTCGACAGCGGCGGCGGGTCGATCATCCTGATCAGCTCCGTCGCCGGGCTCAAGGGTCAGCCGTTCTTCACCCCCTACGTCGCCTCGAAGCACGGGTTGGTCGGGGTCATGCGCAGCCTCTCCAACGAGCTGGCGTCCAAGGGCGTCCGGGTCAACACGGTCCATCCGACCGGCGTGGACACCCCGATGCTGGCGGCGATGGAAGGCCTCACCGAACGCATCGACGCGAGCCCCGACGTTGGATCCCTCTTCCTCAACTCGATACCGGTGAGCGTCGTCCGTTCCGAGGACGTCACCAATGCGGTGCTCTTCTTGGCCTCCGACGAGTCGCGGTACGTGACCGGGCACACGATGACGGTCGACGCCGGTGCGACGGCACGCTGAGGAGGGACGACCGTGAGCGCCTCCGGCCGGTACCGCCACCTCTTCACGCCCCTTCGGCTGGGGCCGGTCACCGTGGCCAATCGAATCGTGTTCTCGGCCCACCTCACCAACTACGCGACCGACGGTCTGCCCACCGAGCAGCATGCCGCCTACTACGCGGCCCGGGCCGCTGGCGGTGCAGGGCTGGTCATCACCGAGGAGCACTCGACCCATCCGACCGACTGGCCCTACGAGAAGCTCATCCACGGATACCGGCCGGAGGTGATCGACGGGTACCGACGGATGACCGACGCGGTGCACGCCCACGACGTCCCGATCTTCGCCCAGATCAACCACAACGGGGGTCAGGCCTCGAGCATGTACACCCGCCTTCCGGTCTGGGCACCGAGCCCGGTCGCCGACCCGCTGTTCCGCGAAGTGCCGAAGGCCGTCGAACCCCACGAGATCAGAGAGATCATCGACGGCTACGCACTCGTCGCCGCCCACTGCACCGCGGGAGGATTCGACGGGATCGAGCTGCAGTGCTCGCACTCGTCCATCGTGCGCGGATTCCTCTCGCCCGCCACCAATACCCGCGAGGACGAGTACGGGGGGTCCCTCGCCAACCGGGCCAGGCTCCTGCTCGAGATCGTCGAGGCGGTCCGGTCGACGATCGGTCCGGGATACGCGCTCGGCGTCCGTCTCTGCGGGGACGAGCTCATCGAGGGCGGGACCGGGATCGAGGACGCGGTCGGCATCGCCCGCATGGTCGAGGCCACCGGCCAGGTCGACTACATCAACACGTCGATCGGCGTGGCCACCGCGACCCTCTACATGATCGAGGCGAGCATGCAGGTCCCGCCCGGATACGCCCTGTTCGTCCCCAGCGCCATCCGCGAGGCGGTGGGGCTCCCGGTCGTCGGGGTCGGCAGGTTCAAGGACCCGTTGCAAGCCGACCGGGCCCTGGTCGACGGGATCTGTGACCTGGTCGGTGTGGTCCGGGGCCAGATCGCCGACCCGGACTTCGCAGCAAAGGCCCGGTCGGGCCACGCCACCGACATCCGGACCTGTCTCTCCTGCAATCAGGAGTGCGTCGGCCGGATGGGCCTCAACCGGTGGCTCGGCTGCATCGAGAACCCGGTCACCGGCCGCGAGGCGGCCATCATCCCGCTCCCCCGCCGCCGGCGCCGGGTGGTGGTGGTCGGCGGGGGGCCCGGTGGGCTCCAAGCCGCAGTCACCGCAGCCGAGCGCGGCCACCGGGTCGTCCTCTTCGAACGCCACGGCCGCCTCGGGGGCCAGGCCAACGTGGCAGCCACGGTGCCCAGTCGCGCCGAGTTCCTCGACATCGCACGCAACCTCATCGTGGCGGCCCGGCGCGAGGGCGTGGAGCTCCGCACCGGCGTGGAGGCCACCGCGGCCTCGGTCCGCGCCGAGACGCCGGACGCGGTCATCGTGGCCACCGGTGCGCGTCCCCTCCGCCCGTGGTGGGCCGGGGACGAGTCGACGGTGGTCGACGTGCGCGACGTCCTCGAGGACCGGGTCCACCCCGAGGGCAGGGTCGTCCTCGTCGACGAGCTCGGGTTCCACCAGGCCACCTCGACGGCCGAGCTCCTGGCGGACCGCGGCTGCGCGGTCGAGATCGTGACCAACGCGATGGTCGTGGGCCAGGATCTGGGCATCACCCTCGACCTGGAGCTGTGGAACGTGAGAGCCCACGCCAAGGGCATCGGCCAGAGCGTCGACCTGGTCCCGATGGGCGTGGCCCGGGCCGGCGAGGGCGACGGTGGACCGCTGCTGCTCACCCTCCAGCACCACCCGACGGGCACCGACCAGGTCCGCCACTGCGACTGGGTGGTCTGCGCCGTGCACCAGCAGTCCGACGATCACCTCTTCCACGAGCTGGCGGGCGCACCCTTCGAGGTCCACCGCATCGGCGACTGCCTCGCCCCACGGAGGGCCCACGCCGCGGTCATCGAGGGTCACCGGGTGGCGGTCGGCCTGTGAGCAGGACCGGCAGGACCTCCCGCACCCTGGCGGTGATCGTGGTCCGCGGCGGGGCGCCTCCCGGGGGGACCGACGAAACGGTGTCCGAGGCCGGCGGGCACGTGCTGGTGGTGGGATCGGGCGCCGAGACGGCCGCCGCGTCACTGGCCGACGCCGCCGCGGTGCGGTGGTGTGAGACCGGTGACGCCTTCCGGCCGGGCGAGCTGGCCCTGGCCCTGGCTCCCGAGTGCGGGCCCGTGCCGCTGGTCCTCCTCCCTGCGTCCCCAGACGGCCGGGACCTCGCGCCTCGCCTCGCCGCGCAGTGCGAGCGGCCACTCGTGGCGCGAGCGCTGACCGCAACCTGTGTCTCAGGCGAGGGACCCGGCGGCCCGGACCGCGTCGGGGGCGTCAACGGCGCGATGCGGGTGCAGGCCCTCGTCGCCCGGCTCGACGACCGGATCCTCGTCCCGGTCGAGGTGTCCGGTCCGGCCGTGGTCACGCTCGTCGGCCACAGCCGCGCACGCCGACCGGAGCCTCCCGAACGGCTGGGCGCGCCAACCGGGCACCGCGACCTCGAGCCGGTGATCCTCGGCGGTCTCGGTGGCGACCCACCGACGACCGACCGCGCGGCCGAGCCCGAGTTCGACGCGCTCCTCGAGCCCGACCTGCGCACCATGGACCTGGCCGACGCCACCCGGGTGCTCGCCGGTGGCGCGGGTCTGGTCGCGGGGGACGACGACCGCCGAGCCGAAGCCGTCTTCGATCTGCTGGGCGCGGTGGCCGCCGCGCTCGGCGGTTCGGCCGGCGCGACCCGGGTGGCCACCGACGCAGGCTGGACCGGGTACGAACGCCAGATCGGCACCACCGGCGTTGCGATCGACCCCGACCTCTACGTCGCCCTCGGCGTGTCGGGTGCAGCCCAGCACGTCGGCGGACTCGGTGCCCCGCGTCACGTGGTGAGCGTGAACACCGACGCCGCCGCGCCCATGACGGCCATGGCAGACCTGGGCGTGGTGACCGACGCGCAGGCGCTGCTGGTCGAACTCGCACGGCGGCTCGGGGTCGCGCCGCTGGACGCACGCTCGACCGGAACCGGCGGGGTCCGTGGCTGACCGGACCGATGTGGACGCCGTGGTGGTGGGGGCTGGACCGGCCGGCGCGGCGGCCGCCCTCGCACTCGCCCGGGCCGGGCGATCGGTCGTCCTCCTCGAACGCGGGCCGTTCCCCGGCTCGAAGAACGTCTACGGCGGCGTCGTCTACGGCCGCGTGCTCGACGAGATCGTCCCGCGCTGGTGGGAGGAGGTGCCGGTCGAACGCTGGGTCGTCCGACGCTCCACGATGATCATGACCCCGGCCCAATCCCTCTCGGTCGACTACCGGTCCCACGACTGGGGTGCCGCCCCCTACAACGGGTTCACGACCGTGCGCGGCCACTTCGATGCCTGGCTGGCCGGCAAGGCGACCGCGGCAGGAGCCCGCCTGGTGCCCTCCACCGTCGCCACCGGCCTCCTGCGCGACCCCACCGGGCGGGTGGTCGGCGTCCGCACGGACCGCGACGACGGCGAACTGCTGGCTCCGGTCGTGATCGCCTGCGACGGGGTCAACTCCTTCCTGGCCAAGGAGGCCGGGCTGCTGCCGCAGGCCGACGCACCCCACCACACCCTCGGGGTCAAGGAGGTCCTCGACCTGCCTCCGGAGGCCATCAACGAGCGGTTCGGGGTCAGCGATCACGAGGGCGTCGACATCGAGATGCTCGGGTGCACCGGGCCGGTCCCCGGCGGCGGCTTCCTCTATACCAACGCGCAGACGGTGAGCATCGGGGTCGTGCTCTCGGTTCCCGAGCTGGCTGCGACCAAGCGCCGGCCGGAGGAGCTCATCGCCGACTTGAAGGCGCATCCGGCCATCGCCCCGTTGCTCCGGGGAGCCACCCTGCGGGAGTACTCGGCCCACCTCATCCCGGAGGGCGGGTACGACACGATGCCCGAGCTGGCGGCCGACGGTCTGCTCGTGGCGGGCGACGCCGGGGCCATGACCCTCGCGGCCGGGCTCTGGCTCGAGGGCGTCAACTTCGCCATCGGGTCGGGATACGCCGCCGGGACTGCTGCCGATCGCGCACTCGCCGCGGGGGACTGCTCGGCACGGGGCCTCGCCTCTTACCGCGCCGACCTCGAGGGGCAGTTCGTCCTGGCCGACCACAAGCGGCTGCGCAAGGCACCGTCGCTCGTGCTCTCCGAACGGGTCCAGCAGCGCTACCCGGGACTCCTCTGCGATCTCGCCGACGGGTTGTTCACCGTGACCAACCCCACGCCGAAGCGCGGCGGCCTCCGGGTGACCCGTGACGCGGCGGCCCGGAACGGCGTGACCCTCCGCCAACTGGCCACCGACACCATCCGTGGCCTCAGGATCTTCGGATGAGTGGTCCGCCTCGCTGGCGCGGGATCTCGTTCGAGGAGCGGATGGCCACGGTGGACTTCCGGGTCGGAGCCCGCGCTCACATCACCGTCGACTCCGAGGTGTGCAGGTCGTGTACGACCCAGTCCTGTGTCACCGCCTGTCCGGCCAACCTCTTCGCCCCGACCTCGGACGGCGGCATCCTGTTCAATTACGAGGAATGCTTCGAGTGCGGGACCTGCTACATGGTCTGCAACCACGAGGGCGCGATCACCTGGACCTATCCGGACGGCGGGTACGGCGTCGTCTTCCACCACGGATGACCGTGACCGAACGCCCCCTGGTGGTCGCCTGCGTCCGGATCACCGACCTCCGGACAGGCATCGACCCGCTGACCGGCGCGGTGACCCGCGATCCGCTCGGCGTCGGGCTCACCGCGGCCGACGGGGCGGCGCTCGAGCACGCCCTGCGCATCGCCGAGGCCTGGTCGGGTCGCGTGATCGCAATTGCCGCGGGGCCGGCGTCGATCGAGCCGGTACTGCGTGAGGTGCTCGCACTCGGCATCGACGTGGTCCGGATCCCACTCGCGGACGAGCAGGACGGGCCGGGGTACACCCGCGAGCTGGCCGGCGACGAGCGGTGGCTGGCCCGCGCCCTGGCGGCTGCGCTGGCTCCCCACGGGCCCGTGGACCTGGTGGTCTGCGGAGACCGCTCCGTCGACCGCGGCACCGGTGCGCTGCCCGCCTACCTCGCGCACGAATTGGGTGCCGCCCAGGCGCTGGGATTGGTCGCGATCGAGGCGCGGAGCCGTGCAGGGGAGCGGGAGCTCCTGGTCGAACGTCGTCTCGACGCCGGCTGGCGCGAGCGGCTCCGTGTTCCGTTGCCCGCGGTCTGCTCGGTGGAGGGCGCGGGGGTCCGGCTGCGGAGGGCGTCGCTGTCCGGCGCGCTCTCGGCAGAGGGTGTGCGGGTGCCTGTCGATACCTCCCCTCCGGTGCTCGCTGCGATCGGCACAGCGGTGTCGGCAGCCGTTATCGGAGACGAGCAGATCGGGGCGACCACCCGGTTCCGTCCCCGCACCCGGATCGTCCCGGCGCCCGATGACGATGATCCCCGGGTCCGGGTGCTCGCGCTGACCGGGGCCCTCGCAGCCCACGACCCCCCCACCGTGGTGGAGCCGGCGGACGCGACCGAGGCGGTCGACGTCCTCCTCGCCTTCCTCGAACGGCACGGCTACGTCGCCGACTCGCCGGTCGGTCGACCCGAGGGAGCCGGACGGTGACCCGCCTGGCCGACACCACCTGGCCGGACGCAGGAACGCTCCGGTCGGACCGTCGGGTCCTCCTCGTCCCGGTGGGGGCGACCGAGCAACACGGTCCCCACCTCCCCCTCACCACCGACACCGACATCGCGGTGGCGCTCTCCGAGGCCGCATCCCGGCGCGACCCCGATCTGGTGGTGTCCCCCGCGTTGGCCTACGGGTCGAGCGGTGAACACGAGGACTTTCCGGGCACGATCTCGATCGGACAACAGGCGACCGAGGCGGTCCTGGTCGAGCTCGGTCGCTCGGCCGCCCGCTCATTCGCCCAGACCGTCCTGGTCTGCACCCATGGGGGCAACGCCGGTCCGCTCTCCCGGGCCCTCGACCGACTCGACCGAGAGGGCCATCCTGTCGCCGGGTGGTCCCCTGCTTGGGGCGGTGACCTCCACGCCGGACACACGGAGACCTCGCTGATGCTGGCCATCGCCCCTGACCGGGTCCGTCCCGGACCGTGGGAACCCGGAGCTCGGGGAGCGCTCGCGGAGCTCCTCCCCGTCCTCGAGGCCGGCGGCGTCCGAGCGGTCAGTCCGAACGGTGTCCTGGGCGATCCCGAGGGCGCCGACCCGACCGAGGGGACCCGGCTGCTCGAGGGCGCCGCAGCCGAGCTTGTCGCCTTCGTCTCCGCGCTCCGTCCGCAGCCCACGACCGCACAGACGGAGACCGACCAGCAGACTGTGGAGCGCCTGGTCACCACAACCGGACGGAAGGACTCCCCATGACCCGCGTCGCCCTCGTCACCGGAGCAGCACGCGGCATCGGCGCCGCCACCGTGCGCGCACTGGCCCGGTCGGGATGGTCGGTGGTTGCCGTGGACCGGGCCAGCGACGACCCGCGCCTCCCCTATGCCATGGGCACGGCAGGAGAGCTCGACGACGTCGTGGCGGCCTCGCTCGCGATGCGTCCGTCGGGCGATCCGGACGGGGGCGTCGTCGGCCACGTGGCCGACACCACCGACACCGAGGGACTCGGCTCGGCGGTCGCGCTGGCCGAGGATCGCTTCGGCGGTCTCGACGCGATGATCGCCGCGGCCGGGGTCATCGCCGGCGGCGTGCCCTTGTGGGAGATGCCTGCCGACCAGCTCGGCGCGGTGCTCGGGGTCGACCTCGGCGGTCCGATCACCGCGGCGCGGGTGGGGATCCCCGCGCTGCTGCGGCGACCGACCCCGCGCCAGGGACGGTTCCTCGCCGTCGCCTCCGCAGCCGCCACCCGTGGGCTCCCCCAGCTGACCGCCTACGGAGCGGCCAAGGCCGGCGTAGCCGGGCTGGTACGCGGCCTGGCCGCAGAGCTGGCCGGGACCGGGATCACCGCCAACGCCGTGAGCCCGGGGTCGACGGCGACGTCGATGCTCGACGAGAGCGCCCGTCTCTACGGGTTGACCGACACCAGTCCCTTTGCCGAACAGCAGGCGGTCGGGCGCCTCCTCGCACCCGGGGAGGTCGCCGCCGCGCTGGTCTGGCTGGCCGGTGCCGGCACCGACGCCCTCACCGGTGCGGTGATCCCGGTGGACGGCGGCCTCTCGCTGTGACGCCCCTGCCGGAGGGGTTCATGCTCGTGCTCGACCCCTCGGTGCGCTCGTTCCGGGAGGGCACCGTGCTCGTCGGCGGGACGCCCGGTCGGGTCATCACGCTCACGCCGGCAGGAGTGCGCGCGCTGGCCGGGCTGCTCCGAGTGGACGGAGAGAAGCGGGAGGCGCGGGAGGACAGCGAGCGGGAAGAGAGACGGAAGGAGGAGGGAGGAAGAGAAAAGAGCCGGGACGAGAGAGAAGAGAGCCGGAGCGGGAGGGAAGAGGGAGAAGAGAGAGCTCGGGACCTCGGGCGCAGACTGGTCGACGCCGGCATGGCCCACCCCCGTCCCCGCCCGGTCCGTTCCGGAGCGGAGCAGCTCTCGGTCACCGTGGTGGTGCCCGCACACGACCGGCCCGACCTCCTCGGCCGCTGCCTCACCTCGCTCGGGAGCGAGATCCCGGTGGTTGTCGTCGACGACGCATCCCGCCGTCCGGACCGGGTGGCAGCGGTCTGCCGGCACCACGGGGCACAGGTGGTCCGGCGCGAGGTCAACGGGGGGCCCGCCGCTGCCCGCAACACCGCGCTCGACCGGATCGACACCGACCTGGTCGCATTCGTGGACAGCGATTGCACGGTCGGCCCGCGGTGGCTCGACGGACTGGTCTGGCAGTTCGCCGACCCGGTCCTCGCCGCGGTGGCGCCCCGGATCCGGCCCGAACCGACGGAGGGGTCCGGACAGCCGAGCGCCCTGGCCCGCTTCACCGACCGGCACTCGGCCCTCGATCTCGGTCCCGCCGAGGGCGAGGTCGGCCCGACGCGCGCCGTCCGGTACGTGCCGACGGCGGCGCTGGTCGCGCGGCGATGTGCACTCGCTGGCGGATTCGACGAGGGCCTGCGGGTCGGCGAGGACGTCGACCTGGTGTGGCGGCTGCTCGACGCGGGCTGGCACGTCCGCTACGCGCCCTCGGTCACCGTCGGCCACCTGGAGCCGGCCTCATGGAGCGGCGCGCTCGCCAGACGGGTCCGCTACGGCACCTCGGCCGCGCCCCTCGCCCGACGGCACCCCGGCCGGCTGGCACCGGTCGAGCTCCGCGCCTGGCCGACCGCGGCGGCGGTCTCCCTCCTCGCCGGCCGGCCGCGCCTCGCTGCGCTCATCGTCGCCGGTTCGGCGCTCTCGCTGGCCCGCACGGTCCGACCACTCGGGATCCCTGCCTCGCGCGCCCTGCGGTGGAGCGCTGAAGGAACGGGCTGGACGGTGATCGGCCTCGGTCACGCCTCGACCATGCTCGCAGCGCCAGCACTGGTCGCGCTCGCCACGCAACGGCGGGGGGCACGCTCCGCGTCGGTGCTCGCCCTTCTGCCCGCCGTGGTCGACTGGGTCCGCCGACGACCCGACCTCGACCTCCCGCGTTGGGTCGCCGCCTCACTTGCCGACGACATGGCCTACGGGGCGGGCGTCTGGTTCGGCTGCCTGCGGTCGGAATCGTTCGGCCCGCTCGTTCCCGCGCTCACCAGGACCCGGCGGGGACGCGCGCAATCGGCCGCCGAATGATGTGAGACTGCATGTCGACAACGGCACCACTGCCGGTGATGGCGGTGCGGTGCCCCGGCCCCCGGGCGCGCAGGCAGGGACCCATGGACACCGAGACCCCAGCACACTCCGCCGGCGCACAGCGGTCGCCGTCCCGGCCCTGGTCCCGTGCGGCCCGGGTGCTGCGCGCGATGGCCCTCGCCACCCTGTTGATCGCCCTGCTGGTCGGCGTCACGGTCGGCCTGGTCACCCACGCATCCCTCGATGGTGCCAACGGCCGGCTCACCGCGGCCCGCGCCGGGCTCCTGGGCAGCCAGGAGTACCAGAAGGCTGCGGTGGCCCGCCTCCACACGCTGTCCGACGCGGCGGCCGCTGAGGCGTTCGAACTCGGGATCGACTCCAGCCAGCTCTCCGGTCTCGACGACCAGCTGGCCCTGTCCCAGTCCAACGTGCTGTCCCAGGGCATCCGGATCTCGGATCTCGATGCCTGCCTGTCTGGCGTCGAACAGGCGCTCAACCAGATCTCCCTCGGCAACGCGGCGGGTGCCGGGAGCACCCTCAGCCAGGTCGGCCCCGACTGCAACGGTGCCGAGCCGTCGACATGACCACGACCTCCCTCGACGAAACGGGTCGCCAAGAGGACGCGGCGGATGGCGACGCACCCGCCAGACCGGATCGGGTCACCCCTGCCCGGCGGCGCCGCACGTACCGGTGGGCGGTACTGACCACGCTCCTCCTGCTGATGGCGGTACTGACCACCGACCTCGTGCTCGATCACGCGCTGGGCCAGACCCGCAGCTCCCTCTCGACCACAACCGCCCAGTCGAAGCAGGCCACCTCCACCCTCTCCCGTACGCTGCGCTCTGTCGGCGCCGAATCGGCGGTGCAGGTCGGTCGGGTTCAGGCGATCGACGACACCGCGGCAGCGATCCTCAACGCACATCAGCAGCTGGCCGCCTCGTCGCAGGCCGACGGGCTCCAGACCGTCGACATCGCAACCCTGAATTCCTGCCTCCGCGGCGTGTCTGCGGCGACGACCGCCCTCGGGAACAAGGACCTCGCCGCGGCCGTGCACGCGATCAACGGAGCCGGCCCGTTCTGCCAGCTCCTCGCAGGCGGGAGCTCCGGCGCGTCGTACCCGTTCGACTTCCCCGATCCAGACATCATCCTGGTGGGCAACACCTACTACGGGTTCGCCACCAACTCGGCGGCGGGCAACATCCAGATCATCGAGTCCAGAGATCACGAGTACTGGACGACGGTCGGTGACGCCCTCCCCCACCTGCCCGCCTGGGCCGCCCCGGGGGCGACGTGGGCCCCCGACGTGCTGCGCATCGGTGCCAGCTACGTCATGTACTACTCGGCCGACGACGGCACGACCGGCGAGCAGTGCATTTCCGAAGCGGTGGCCACCCGGCCACAGGGTCCCTATGTCGACACCTCGACGGCTCCGCTGGTCTGCCAGCTCACCCTCGGTGGATCCATGGATCCGAGCACGGTCGTCGACCAGAGCGGCATCCCGTACCTCGTGTGGAAGTCGCAGGGCGCGGGCGGCCAACCGCCCAGCCTCTGGTCACAGCAGCTCACCCAGAGCGGCACGGCGCTCGCACCGGGCACGACGCCGACTGCCCTGCTCCAACCCGGCCAGTCCTGGCAGCACGGCGTCATCGAGGGCCCGGACATGGTGCTCGACAACGGTCAGTACATCCTCTTCTACTCGGGGAGCGATTGGACGACCGACACCTATGCCATCGGATACGCGCGTTGTGCCGGGCCGCTCGGGCCCTGCACCGATCAGTCTCCCGCTCCGTTGCTGGCGTCGGGACCCGACTTCAGCGGCCCGGGTGGGGAAACCGTCTTCGCCGACCCACAGGGCGGCCTCTGGATCGGGTTCCACGCCTGGATTCCCGGCGACGTCGGCTACCCACACAGCAGGGAGCTGTTCGTCCGGTCGCTGGACCTCTCGGGACCGGTCCCCCAGATCGGGTCCTGAACCACGACCCGCCAAGCGGGGCGGAGCAGCCTGGCGGACTCGGCATGGTGCGTGTCCCCGTCACGCCTCCGAGCCTCGGACGTTGCGCGACCCGACAACTCGGGCCAGACTCGGACCATGGAACCCCTCGGCATCCACCACGTGTCGATCAACGTCAGCGACGTCGCGGCAGGCGTGGCGTTCTACACCGAGAGCCTCGGGGGCGCGCTGCGCGACGACCGGCCCGACCTCGGCATCGGCGGCGCATGGATCGATCTGGGCGGGCAACAGGTCCACCTCCTCGAGGCGCCGGCCGCTCCCGCCCTCGGGCAGCATTTCGCCGTTCAAGTGGCCGACCTCGACGCCACCGTGGCGGAACTGCGGGCTCGGGGTGTGCGAGTCGGGGATCCGAGCCCGGCGGGCGCGGGACGACAGACCTTCCTCGAGGACCCGGCGGGCAACACCGTCGAGCTCCATCAGGTCGGGCCCGTCACAGGCTGACCCGGCGGCACCGCGGAGGTCGGGGCAGAAGCGCAGGTCGCCGAAGAATCCGTTCAGCAGTGACCCCGCCCGAGAATTGCGACACCGGGGGCCCGTGGGCCCCCGGTGCCTAGAGACACTCCACCGGACGAGGTCCGGGAAGCGCCGTGCTCAGATCTTGCGGACCTGGCTCGCCTGCAGGCCCTTCTGGCCCTGCTTGGTCTCGAACTCCACACGCTGGCCTTCGGCGAGATCGCGGAAGCCCTCCATCTGGATCTCGGACTGATGAACGAAGAGGTCATCCCCGCCGCCGTCAGGCGTAATGAAACCGAAGCCCTTTTCGGCGTTGAACCACTTGACTGCACCTACACCCATAACTGAGTCTCCTTGAAATTCACGCACGAACACGCGGGGATCCACTTCGAAGCCCTAGCTGCACCGACCCGCGTGATAGGGCCGATGCGCCTACCACCCTAGGCGGTACCGGGATGCCCTGCCGACCGAATCCGGTAGCGCTCCTCGACGACCGTCAGCCGCCCTCGGCCGCTGCACTGCCGGCGTGCCCCTCTCGGA
Organism: uncultured Acidimicrobiaceae bacterium; assembly: GCA_963701325.1. GTDB lineage: Bacteria > Actinomycetota > Acidimicrobiia > Acidimicrobiales > RAAP-2 > Bog-756. The sequence goes on along the minus strand of OY969604.1, from coordinate 3,375,330 downwards.
TCGCACGATCGGACCGGGCAAGGGCCCGGTGTGCCCACGACGGAGTGGCGGTCGGGGAGCCGAGTCCCTCGAACACCTCGGCCAGCACCATGACCGAGAAGAGCACGAAGAAGTAGGGCTCCACCAGGGTGCCGAGCTTGTCGAACAGATACGACACGGCCAGGAACGGGTAGCCGATCAGCAGCGCTGTCCAGATGCGCGAGTAGACGCGCGCCGGAGCCGTCGCCTGGCCCCGGGTGCGGCCGACAGCCAGCGCCGCCGCCACGGTCAGGGTCGCGAACTCGGCGATCCCCGACACGACGTGCACGTAGTGGTGCACGGGGAGACGGAGATGCCACTCCATGCTCCGGCAGGCGGCGCTCAACCCCTCGGCACAGGCGTAGGTGTACCGGCCACCGAGGGCTCCCGCCACAGCGAACGCGACCATCCATTTCCACTCGCGACGCGCTGAACCGGCGACCAGCGGACCGCGGAGCGCAAGGGCGGCCAGCATGAGGATCCCTGCCGTGAGGTCGGCGTGGGCCATGTCCGAGGCGTACGGACGACCGGTCGCCTCCAGATCCGAGAAGAACCCGTTGACCGAGGGCATCAGCCCCGGGACGAAGGGGACCACCACCCACCAGTTGTAGGCGACGACCCCGCCCACCACCGCGACCCTGGCCGCCACGATCCGCACCGGAGACACGTCACCGGCAACATGGACCAGGGTCCGCAGGCGAGTCGGGTACGGCAACGTCTGCACGAGACGCACAACATGGTTGCGCCGGCAATCATTCCCGGGAGAGCCGGTGCCCCCGTCTCGGTCAGGCGCTCCGCAGGGGGAGCCGCCTCGAGAGCGCGAGCCCGACCAGGGCGACGATCCCCGGGATCACGAAGGCGATCCGCACCGAGGTCACCAGGGGCCATCCCCGGGCGGTGCCCACGGCGATGGCCGCCCCACCCACACCGGCCCCGAGGGCGGCTCCGAGCACGTCGGAGAGGCTGAGCGACGCCGACGCCCAGCCCTCGCGGCCAGAGGGTGCCTCCCGCAGCATCATGAGGGACGTCGGCGCATAGGCCAGACCCATCCCGAGGCCGCTCACGCCCCAGGCGACAAAGGCCACCGGTACCGGGACGCCGGGATCCAGCACCGCGATCATCCCGGCGATGCCGACCACGATGAGCGCGAGCCCGAGGCGGACCAGCCGGCGTCCCTGCCAGCGGGTCGCCAGTCTGGCCTGGATCCACGCGCCGAGCGTCCAGCCGAGGGTCGACGCGGTGAGCGCGACTCCCGCGCTGGCGAGCCCGCGGTGGCGGACGGTCACCACGGCGAGGGTCACGAACGCGTCTGCCCCGAAGAAGGCGAAGGTCAGCACGCCACGGCTCAGGATGGTTGTCGGCAGTCCGGGCCGTGCCCGGAGGGTTCCCTCGGGCAGGAGGCTCCGGAGGGCCGGCCCTCCGACCAGCACACCGATCGCTACCAGCGCCACGGCCAGCGCGAGGGGGCGGAGGGTGAGCCCTCCGAGGACGGCCGCGGTGCCGGCCGCGGTCCGGAGCGCGTCGGACAACCGGTGCTCCGCCTCGGGCCGTGTCTGCGGGCGGCCGAGGTGTGCCAGACCGGGGAGGGCGAGGAACCCGGTCGCGACCACCAGGGGCAGCAGACCGAGGAAGACCCAACGCCACCCGAATGCGTGGGCCACCGCGGCGGCGGCCAACGGGCCCACCGCTCCCGGAACCACCCAGGCGGTCGAGAGCACCGCCATCATCCGCGGCCGGAGCACCTCGGGGAAGGCGCGTCCGATGGTCACGTACGCGACCGCCGGGATCGCCCCGGCCCCGAACCCCTGCAGGGCGCGCCCCGCCACCAGCACACCCATGTTGGGGGCCGTTCCGGCGACGGTGAGACCGGCTGCGAAGAGGACGAGACCGGTCACGTACGGGCGGGCCGTGCCCGAGCGGTCGGCCTGCCGGCCGGCGGCCACGATACCGATCATGCTGCCGAGCAGGAAGGCGCTGAACACCCAACCGTAGAGGTGGATGCCGCCGAGCTGCCGGGTCACCTGGGGCAGCACGGTGGCGACCGCCAGCGCCTCAGACGCAACGAGCACGACGGTCAGCACCAGGCCGGTGGTCAGCGCCCGTCGGTGGGGGGCCAGGAGTCCCCCGGAGGCCGGCAGCCGGGCGCCGTCGGTGCCGTCCTCGGCTGCGCCACCCATCGGACCAGCCTACGGGGACCGACCCCGGCCGGCCGGTGACGCTGGGTCGCCGCTGCGCCTACCGCTCGTGCCGTCCCGGCGCGACCCGCTCGAGCAGGATGGCGCGCCGCGGGCACTCGGCAGCGGCACGGGTGGCCAGTGCGACCAACCCGGCCTCGACCGGTGCCCCGTCGACGATCGGGTACCCCCACTCGTCGAGCGTGATCCGTTCGGGCAGGAGCTCGGCGCAGTACCCGTAGGCGTCGCAGGCGACCGGATCGACCCGCAGCCGGACGGCGATTCGCTGGCGCGCGGTCATGATGCCCCACCCGTCCGCGGAACAGCGGGCAACTGCAGCACGGTTGGCCGTGCGTGACCGGCACACGGGTGTCCGGCGGCGTGCAACCGCGCGTCGTCGCCGAAGACGGCCAGCGCACTCCTGACCAAACGCACCACACCGTCGGGATGGTGGCAGGCGCCGCGTCCGGCGATCGTGGCGGCCCGGCGCTCGATGCGTCCGAGCACCGCCGGGTCGGCCGTGCCCGCCCAGAGGCGCTCGAGATCGTCGGCGACGGCGGGGAGCCCGAAGACGCACGGGCCGCACTGGCCTGCGCTCTCTCCGGCCATGTACCGCACGACCCGCGCCGTCTCGGCGATCCCGCACGCCGTGGCGGGGAGCACCACGATGACGCCGACGCCGAGGGTCGCACCGACCGCGGCGAGGGGTCCGGGAGCGTAGGGCACAGAGAGCTGGTCCGTGCCGAGCCAGGCACCGCCGTAGCCACCGAGCAGCAGTCCACCGGGTGGGTCGGTCGGTCCGGCCTGCCGGACGACCTCGCCCACCGGGGTCCCGAGCTCGACCTCGAGGACGCCGGCGTGGTGCACGGCTCCTGACACGGTCACCAGGGTCGATCCAGGGGCCTCGGACGTGCCGAGCCGGCGGAACCAGGCCGCACCGTGCCGGGCGACGAGGGCCACCTGGGCAAGCGTCTCCGCGTTGTGCACCAGCAGCGGGCGATGCCGGGCCCTGAGGGGGACCGATTTGTCGACCCGCAAGGCGGGGAGCCCCACCCGGCCGTCGATCCATGCGGCGAGGGCCGACTCCTCCCCCGCCACGTACCCGGCGGGCGGGCGGCAGAGGGTGATGCTCGCCCGACCTCGTCCGGGCTCGCGCTCGGCGATCGCCCGGGACACCGAGGCGGCGGCAGCGTCCCGATCGCCGGGAACACAGACCACGATCTCACGGGCACCGACCGCGGCGGCGGCCACCTCGGCGCCGTCGAGCACCAGATGCGGCGACCAGGCGAGCAGTGCCTCGTCCTTGTGGCTGGCCGGCTCTCCCTCCATGGCGTTGACCGCGACCAGGGGTCGGCGGCCGGTGCCGGTCACCACATCCCATTTTGCTGCCGCCGGGAACCCGGCCCCACCCCGTCCGAGCAGACCGGACGCGACCAGTTCTGCACGGACTGCCGCACTCCACTGCGCGTCCTCCCGTTGCGGCAGCTGCAGGGTGCCGTGGACGGCCAGATGACCCGCGAGGCGGGACCGTTCCGGCTCATCGTGCGCCGCGACCAAGAGCCGCCCCGGCGGTGCGAGCGTCCCGGTGGTCATCGGGAGTCCCTCTCGATGAGTCGGGTGCCAGCCGCGACCGGGGCTCCGGAGCGTGCGCCCCGCACGCGGGTCGAGACACCTCCGGAGGGGGCCTCCGGGCGGTGGCGACGTGGGACCGCGCGGGTTCTGGCACCGACCCGCTGCGCTTCGGTGCGCGCGGCCTGCCGGTCCCACAGGCGCCAGGCCAGGGCCGCCACGACCGCTGCGACACAGAGCCCGGTCAGCGCGTCCATCCACGAGCGGGAGGCATCGGTACCCATCCCGAGGGAGTGGGCGACCGCGACCGGCCAGCTGCCGTAGGCCAGCCCGTGGATGCCCCGCCAGAGGCGCGGTTCGATGCGCTGGCGGAGCGCGCTCGAGACGGCCACCGCGATCACGAGGTCGACCGCGACCGTGCCGAGACCCGTCCAGAGGGGTCGGTAGGGAGAGGCGAAGGGCACCAGGATCGAGACCCAGCCCACGTCGACATACGAGTCGACGACCGCGGTGAGCACGTGGAGTCCCACGAACACCACGGCCAGCAGTGAGAGTCGTTTGTGCAGCTCTGCCTGCGCGAACGCCGGCCACGAGCGGGTGCGGACCCGGCCGGCGGTGAGGATCCCGAGCACCGTCGTGAGCGAGAGCAGGACGAGCGCGACGATGCCGGTCGCCCTCATCGTGTACCAGATGTCGGTCGTCCACACGGTGGAGGTGGCGGCCACCATCAGCGCACCCCCGCTGCTGCGCTGCAGGGAGTGCTCGCGCCCGGGGCCGGCCACTCCCCGACCCGGACCACCGCGCCGTCGGCTGCAACCAGGCGGGCCGATACACCGTGGCGGGCGAGGTTTCCGGGGGCGTCATCGGCCCAGACGACCGCAGCGGTGCTCCACGCGTTGGCCTCGACGCAGGTCGGCGCGATGGCCGACACCAGGGACCACGTCGAGGGGGCTACCCCGCCCGTCCACGGGTCGATGATGTGGTGGACGGTGCGCCCGCCACGCTGCCAGCTCCGGGCGGTGGTGCCCGAGGTGGCGAGGCCCCCGGAGTGGAGGGCGACCACCTCGTCGATGTCGCTCGGTGGCGCGGCGCACACCGGGGCGATCCCGATCGCCCAGCCGCCGGACGGTGGGGGCCCGGCCACGGCAACGTCGCCGCCGAGATTGACCAGCACACCACAGTCGAGCGCGTCGGCGATGCGAACGGCCGACCGGTCGGCCGCGAACGCCTTGCCGGACGACCCGAGGTCCACGCGGACACCTGCCGGGATGCGCACCGTGCGCAGCGACCGGTCGAGCTCGAGCCGCCACCACCCTGGGGCGGGGCGCACCGTGGGGTACGCCCCGTCGGGACCGGAGGCGATGGCGGCGAAGTCGCGGTCGTAGCCGAGCTCGGCGAGAGCCGACCCGACCGTCGGGTCCACGATCCCGGCGGTGCGGACGGCGGTTTCGATCGCGGTCTCGAGCGCTTCGAAGAGGAGCGGACTGACCCGGACCGGCCGGCCCGCCAGCTCGACGCGTCGGAGCTCCGAGTCGGCTCGGAAGCGGCTGCAGGCCGCGTCGAGGTCTGCCAGGTGTGCAGCGAGCAGGGTCACGGCCCGGTCGGCACGGCCCGGCACGGTGACCACCACCGTGACGGTCGTGCCGATGGCTCGCATCGAGCGCGCCGCACGCGCCGGGAGCACGGAGTCGTCCCGGCGAGCGACGTCATCCGTGGAGCGGTCGCGCTCGTCGAGGCGCGCCGTCATGACTGCCCAGAGACGGTCACCGGTGTCGTGGCGGTCGGTGTCGTCGTGGGTGTCGTCGAAGACGAGGTGGCCGACGTCGACGAGGGAGCCGCCGTGGTGCTCGAGGTGGTGGTCCGGTGCGTCGCCGTCGCGGCGAGCGCCGAGGTGGCGGGTGTCGAGGCGACCATCAGGCCCAGTCCGGTTGCGCCGAGGGTGGCCGCCACGCCGGCGGCTACCGTGGCGCGGCGCACGCGTGTGGCGGTGGCGTCTCTCGATCGGACGGCGGCATCGTGGGGGCGGCGGAGCTGCTCATCCATCTCGTGTCCTTTCCGGGGGGAGTCGGCCTGGGCGGGGTCAGCGGGGGATTCGGCGTGCTGCAGATCCCGCTTAGGCCATTGCACCCGCCCATCCGCTGAGCCACCTCCACCTGGGCTGAGCGGTTCCTGTGAACCACCGGGCCGCCTCCGGACGCGCACGGAAGCTCACAGCGGGCTCACAGGCGGAGCACACCCCGCCTGCAACGGCCGGTGCGATGCTGGTCGGACCGGCCGTGCGGCCCCCACCGGAGGAGAGTGCCGTGGAATCCACCCGCAGCCAACGCATCCTGGTCGTCGACGACGAGCCGTCGATCGTCGACGCCGTGGCGACCTCCCTGCGCTACGAGGGGTTCACCGTGGACGAAGCGGTCAACGGCCGCATCGCCCTGGCCGCCGCCCAGGAGCGGCCGCCCGACCTCATCGTCCTCGACATCATGCTGCCCGACCTCGACGGGCTCGAGGTGACCCGGCGCCTCCGGGACGGCGGCATCCGGGTACCGATCCTCTTCCTCACCGCACGCGACGCGATCGAGGACAAGGTGGCGGGCCTCACGGTCGGCGGCGACGACTACGTCACCAAGCCGTTCGCGCTGGCCGAGATCGTGGCCCGGGTCCACGCCATCCTCCGCCGGATCGGCAGCACGCCGGAGGACGACGGCATCCTCCGGTTCGCCGACATCGAGATGGACGAGAACGCACACGAGGTCACCCGGGACGGACAGGTCGTCCCACTCACGGCGACCGAGTTCAACCTGCTCCGCTTCTTCCTGCTCAATCCCCGACACGTGCTGTCCAAGTCACAGATCCTCGACCACGTCTGGCACTACGACTTCGGCGGAGACGGAAACGTCGTCGAGACCTACGTGAGCTACCTCCGCAAGAAGCTCGAGGCAACCGGGCCTCCGGTCATCCACACCGTGCGCCTCGTCGGGTATGCGCTGCGCGAACCGGCGACGGAGTAGGCGATGTCCCTCCGCAGCCGCTTGCTCATCGCGATCGGGGTCATCGCGCTCGCCGCGCTGGCCATCGCCGATGTCGTGACCTACTCGGCACTGCAGTCCTTCCTCTACCAGCGCGTGGACCAGCAGCTCGACGCCACACACGGGTTCATCGAGCACACCCTCAGCTCCGGGAACGTGTTCCCGTGCGCCGGACCCGGGTCGTTCGACGGGCATGGCGGCGGAGGGCCGTCGGGGGCTCCCGGGGCCGGCCAGGAGCCACCGTTCAACGCAGTGCAGGTCTCCGCGGTCCAGGTCCGGACCACGTCGGGCGCGGTCGTCGACAGCCAGAGCTGCCCGGCCTACGTGAACAACACCCCGTACACGCCCCTGGTCCCGTCGACGATCACCGGCTTCTCGACCGAGGACAACACCCAGGTCGCGTACTTCACCACCCCGTCGGCCCAGTCGGGGGGGCCGGCCTTCCGGGTCAGGGCATCCGTGCTCGACGACGGGAACTACCTCATCGTGGCCCAGCCGCTCGGAGACACGGTGAGCACGCTCCACCATCTCCTCGCCATCGAGCTCATCGTGACCGGCGCGGCCGTCCTGGCGGCCCTCCTCGGTGGGCTCTGGCTGGTCCGGATCGGGCTCAAGCCGCTCCGGGCCATGGAGGCCACGGCCGAATCGATCGCCGACGGCAACCTCACCGAACGCGTCCCCGGCGAGAACGACTCGACCGAGGTGGGCCGCCTGGCCCGCACGCTCAACGTGATGTTGAACCGGATCGAGACGGCCTTCCGTGCCCGGGTCGCCTCGGAGGAGCGCCTGCGCGACTCCGAGGCCCGCCTCCGGCGGTTCGTCGCCGACGCGTCACACGAGTTGCGCACACCGATCGCGGCGGTCTCCGCCTATGCGGAGCTGTTCGGTCGCGGGGCATCCGAGCAGAAGGAGGACCTCGAACGCGTGATGGGTGGGATCCGCACCGAGACCGGGCGCATGGAGCACCTCGTCGCCGACCTCCTGTTGCTGGCCCGGCTCGACGAGGGCCGACCGCTCGAGCTCCACTCGGTGGACCTGGTGGCGCTCGGCGCCGAGGCGGTCCACACCGCGATGACCGTGGGTCCGTCCTGGCCGGTCAGCTTCGAGGCTTCACAGCCCATCGAGGTTTTGGGCGACGCCACCAGCCTCCGCCAGGTGGTCGACAACCTGCTCGCCAACGTCCGGGCCCACACCCCGGCGGGGACGACCGCCCGGGTGTCGGTCGAGCCCGAGGACCACGGGGCGACGATCTCGGTGGCCGACACCGGCCAGGGCATGGACCCCGAAGAGGCCGAGCACATGTTCGAGCGCTTCTACCGCTCCGATCCGAGCAGATCGCGGCTGCACGGTGGCGCCGGTCTCGGGCTGTCCATCGTGAGCGCCATCGTGGCCGCCCACGGGGGATCCGTCTCCGCCCGGAGCGCTCCAGGGGAGGGCACGACCTTCACCGTCCACCTGCCCGCCACACCACCCGTCGGCGAGGCCGACGGCTTGGACGGAGCGGAGCACGGCGCCGAGGCACCGGCGACCGCCGGCCCGGACAGAGGGTCGGCCCGATCGTGAGCACACGCAGCGGCGCGCCGGACCCCGGACCGCTCCCAGGTCCCGCACAGCTGGGTCCCACTGCCGCCCGAACCTGCGCCGTCATGCTGACGCGATGAGCGTCGTCCCACTTCCCCGGCGCGGCGGCGATGGGTCCGACCCGGCCTCCGAGGTCGAGGTCGTGATCCCCGTCCACAACGAAGCCCGGCAGCTGGCGGCCAGCATCACCGCCCTCCGGAACTATCTGGACAGCGCGTTCCCCTTTGCGACCACGATTTGCGTTGCCGACAACGCGAGCACCGACGACACCTGGTCGATCGCCGCCGGCCTTGCCGCCAGCCTGCCCGGCGTGCGCGCCGTCCACATCGGGCGGCGGGGCCGCGGTCGGGCGGTCCGGGAGGCCTGGACGGCCAGCTCCGCCGAGGTGGTCGCCTACATGGACGTCGACCTCTCGACCGACCTCGACGCCCTCCTCCCACTGGTCGCGCCGCTGCTGTCGGGCCACAGCGACGTGGCCATCGGCTCACGGCTCGCCCCCGGCGCCCACGTCATCCGCGGCGCGCGGCGCGAACTCATCTCGCGGGGCTACAACCTGCTCCTGCGGGCGGTCCTCCGCAGTCCGTGCACGGACGCCCAGTGCGGGTTCAAGGCGATGCGTCGCGACGCAGCGACCCGGCTGCTTCCCCTGGTCGAGGACCAGGCCTGGTTCTTCGACACCGAACTCCTGATCACGGCCCACCGACTGGGGCTCCGCATCCACGAGGTGCCGGTCGACTGGGTGGACGACCTCGACTCGCGGGTGCGGGTGGTGCGCACGGCCTGGCTCGACCTCTGCGGCATGTGGCGGGTGATGGGACGGGCGTCCCGACAGGAGGCGGCCGCGGCCAGGGCCCACCTGCCGGGAGACGCCGAACGCCGCTCGCCGGGCACGACGGTGACACCGGTCACACCCGTTCGGGCGCCCGACAGGCTCGGGTCCGCGACAGCGTCGTCCGCACCGGGTCGTCGCGGCGATCCGGTGTTCGCCGACGACCTGCTCCGCTTCGCCGGAGTCGGTGCGGCCAGCACCGTGGCCTACGTCGGGCTGTTCGCAGCCCTCGAGCCCTCGCTCGGGAGCTACGCGGCCAACCTGATCTCGATCGCCGTGTGCAGCGTGGGCAACACGGCTGCCCACCGGGGCATGGCTGGTGCCGCCCGGCACGGCCTCCCACGCACCCGGCGCATCCTGACCGCCGCCGCGCTCTTCGGCGTGAGCTTGGCAGCGACCACCGCTGCACTCGCCGCGACCCGGGCCGCCGGGCTCACCGGCCTCCTTCCCGAGCTGGTCGCGGTCACCCTGGCCAATCTGGCCGCGGCAACCTTCCGGTTCGCCATCCTCCGCACCCTGGTGTTCCGGCCGCGATTCGGCCCCCGTCCGGCGACGGTGACCCTCGCCGGACGACGGTCCTGCGCCGAGATCACTCCGGCAGCCGACCGCCAACCGGTCACCAGGAGCGCGCGGTGACCGGTCTCGTCCTCGACCCGGCGACGCCCGCGGGCGCACCGGTCGCGGTGGTCACGGAACCGGACGCGTCCTCGACCGACCCGATCGGCCCGCCCGCGCCCGTCCCCCCGTCGGGCCGGGCCCGGCGGCTGCTCCGCGGACGTCCGGAGGATCCGGCGTGGGTCCGCCCGTCCCTGATCGGCCTCCTCGTCGGCACGGGGCTCCTCTACCTGTGGGGCCTCGACCGGTCCGGCTGGGCCAACAGCTTCTACTCGGCGGCAGTCCAGGCCGGCACCAAGAGCTGGAAGGCCTTCTTCTTCGGCTCGTTCGACTCCTCCAACTTCATCAGCGTGGACAAGCCGCCGGCCGCGCTCTGGGTCATGGAGCTCTCGGCGCGTCTGTTCGGCGTGAACTCCTGGAGCATCCTGGTCCCCCAGGCCCTCGAGGGGGTCGCCACGGTCGGACTGCTCTATGCCTGCGTCCGGCGGTGGTTCCCCCCGGGGGCGGCGCTGTTGGCCGGCGCGGTCATGGCCCTCACCCCGGTGGCTGCCCTCATGTTCCGGTTCAACAACCCCGACGCACTGCTCACGTTGGTGCTCACCGGAGCCGCGTACGCCACCATCCGAGCGCTCGAGGCGGGACGGACCCGCTGGATGGTCCTTGCCGGAACGCTGATCGGCTTCGGCTTCATCACCAAGATGCTGCAGGCACTGATCCTCATGCCGGTGCTCGCCCTCGTCTACCTGCTCGCCGGGCCGCCCAAGCTCGGCCGCCGGATCCTCCAGCTCGTCTACACAGGGATCGCCCTCATCGTGTCGGCCGGGTGGTGGGTGGCCGTCGTTGAGCTCACCCCGTCATCGGACCGGCCCTACATCGGCGGCTCCACCAACAACAACCTGTTCAATCTCGTCTTCGGGTACAACGGCGTCGGCCGGCTCAGCGGGAACGAGACGGGCAGCGTCGGCGGCGGACCCGCCCCGGGCTCGATGTGGGGACCCACCGGGTGGGACCGTCTCTTCCTCAAGTCGTTCGGCGGCCAGATTTCGTGGCTCATCCCCGGCGCACTCGTGGGGCTGGTCGCCGTGCTCTGGCTGACCCGGAAGGCGCCGCGATGCGACCGGGTCCGGGCCGCCTTCCTCCTCTTCGGCGGCTGGCTCCTCCTGACCGGAGCGGTCTTCAGCTTCGCCCAGGGGATCATCCACCCCTATTACTCGGTCGCCCTGGCCCCGGCCGTCGGCGCGCTGGTCGGGATGGGAGCCTCCGTCCTGTGGCGGCGCCGGGTCGAGCTGCTCCCACGGCTGGCCCTCGCCGCTGCCGTGCTCGCGACCATCGCCTGGGCCTTCGTGCTCCTCGGGTGGAGCCCGCACTGGTACCCGGCACTGCGTTGGGCCATCCTCTTCGCCGGCATTTCCGCGGCCCTGGCGGTCGTCCTCCTGCCCAGAGCACGCGGTGTGCTGGCCGCCGGCGCCGGGGGACTCGCCATCGCCGCCATCCTGGCCGGGCCGGCCGCGTACTCGCTCGAGACCGCCGCCACCCCGGCATCGGGGGCCATCCCGTCGGCCGGACCGGCCGTCCAGGGCGGGGGCTCGGGTCCGGGCGGGGGCTTCGGAGGAGGCGGCAGGGGTCGACCGGGTGGGTTCGCCGGCGGGGGGAGCTTCACGATTCCCAAGGGCTTCACCCTGCCCAACGGCACCCGGTTGCCGCGCTCGTTCACCATCCCGCGCTCGGTCTTCCGGGGTGGTGCCGGAGGGTTCCCGGGTCCCGGTGGGTTCCCCGGTGCCCCGGGTGCAGGTGGTGGCCGGGGGTTCGGCGGCGCTCCCGGTGCCGGACCCTTCGGGCGTGGCGGAGGCGGTGCCGGCGGACTGCTCAACGCGTCGAGCCCGGGACCGCAGGTCACCGCCCTCCTCGAAGCGGGCGCATCGAAGTACTCGTGGGTTGCCGCCACGACCGGCGCGAACTCGGCCGCCGGATTCCAGCTCGCATCGGGCGACCCGGTCATGGCCATCGGTGGCTTCAACGGCACCGACCCGGCCCCAACACTCGCCGAGTTCGAGACGGACGTGGCCGAGGGAAAGATCCACTACTACATCGGGGGCGGCGGCTTCCTGGGTGGCTTCCGCGGCGGCAGCGGCTCCTCGGACGCGTCGCAGATCTCGGCGTGGGTGACCTCCCACTTCACTGCCCGTACCGTCGACGGGATCACCCTCTACGACCTCACCGCCACCTGATCAGCGGGCTGGACGGGTCATGGTGAACAGGGGCGGTCCCCCCGGGCTGGGCGTCAACCGTTCCGTCTCATCGAAGCCGAACCGCCGGTAGTAGGCGAGGTTGGCCTCCTTCTGGGTCTCCAGATAGCAGGGCAGGCCCTCCCCGTCGATCGAGGCGAGCGACGGCTCGAGCAGCGTGGTGCCGATTCCGCGCCGCCACGCCATCGGGTCGACCGCCAGCAGGCTCAGGTACCAGTGCTCGCCGGCGGGGTGGGCCCGTTCCATGGCGGTCACGTAGCGCATCCCGACCACGACGGACGGCGGCCGCGGGACGAGCGCCCGCAGGGCGCCGGCCATCTCGCGGGCCTGGAGCCACCCCGAGAGCGGATAGGAACCGGGGCGCTGCCAGACGCAGATCCCGACCAGCGTTCGCGCCTCGTCCCGGGCACCGGTGACCACAGCTGCGTCACCGAGCACCGCGAGGTGGCTCCGCAAGTAGAGGAACAGCCCCCGAACCCGCAGCCGCGGCTCGTCGGACAGGTGCACGAAGAACGGATCGTCGTAGAAGCTGCGGGCTCCGAGGACCCCGGCCTCGTCGAGTGTGCGACGGTCGAGACGCAACGGGGAATAGGAGAACTCGGGCGGCGCCATGGCGCGCAGAGTACCCCTCACCTCATCCGGGGCGCCCCGCACCCCGCCGTGGACACGTCCCCGATCGGGGCGGCCATGATGGAGGAGACCCCCGACCGAGGAGACCGCAGTGCCGATCAACGTGACCCCCATTTCCGGCCTCGACCCGGCCGTGAACGACCTCCGCCGCCGGACCTCCGAATTCATCAACGCGGAGATCCTGCCCAACGAGGAGGTGCTGTGGCGGTCGCGGCGCTCCTCCGAGCTGACCGGGGAGGACCGCGAGGACGGTCGGCGCCGGAGCATCGAGCTGCGCGACGAGATCAAGAACAAGGTCAAGCAGGCCGGCCTCTGGGCACCCCACCTGCCGACGGAGTACGGAGGGATGGGCCTCGACTTCCTCGAGCTCGCCTACGTGTACGAGATCCTCGCCTACGCGGTCGGCGCCTCGTCGCTGTTCGGGATGGCGGCCCCCAACTCCGGCAACGCCAACGTGCTGGTGAAGTACGGGACCGAGGAGCAGAAGCGCACCTGGCTCCTCCCGCTCATCGAGGGCGAGATGGAGTCCGGCTTCTCGATGACCGAGCCCGACCACGCCGGGTCCGATCCGCGTTCGATCGCGACCGAAGCGGTCCGCGAAGGGGACGAGTGGGTCATCAACGGTCACAAGTGGTTCACCTCGAACGGCATCGCGGCCGATTTCTTCATCGTGATGTGCCGGGCCACCGACCCGACCGGAGAGCTCGGCAGTCCGGGTCGGATGACCCAGATCATCGTGCCCGCAAAGACCGAGGGGGTGCACATCGTCCGGGGGATCGGGATCTTCGGGCACTCGACCTCGGACCACTGCGAGATCAGATACGAGAACGTGCGGGTGCCGATCCAGAACACGCTCGGTCTGGTCGGCCAGGGGCACCAGGCCGCCCAGGACCGGCTCGGGGCAGGTCGCGTCTATCACTGCATGAACTCGGTCGGTCAGATGTGGCGGGCGTTCGACCTGATGGTCGAGCGAGCGCTCGACCGCCAGGTCCACGGTGGCCTCCTCAAGGACAAGCAGTTCATCCAGGGATTCATCGCCGAGAGTTTCATGGACGTGCAGTCGGCCCGGTTGATGACGATCGATGCAGCCCACAAAGTGGCCGACGGGGACCCGGGTGTCCGGACGGCGATCTCGGCCATCAAGGTGTTCGTGCCCGCCGCGTACCACCGGGTGGTCGACCGCGCGATCCAGGTGTGGGGCGGGGCCGGCGTGAGCAACGACCTGCCCCTCGGCCAGATGTACCTGACCGCCCGCGTCCTGCGCCTGGCCGACGGGCCCGACGAGGTCCACAAGATCCTGATGGCGAAGAACATCATCCACCGGTACGAGGACGGGGAGAGCTGGGACTTCGGGCACTGACCCGCGTACGGGCTATCCGGCGAACATCCCGGACACGAACCGGGTGCAGAGGAAGTACGCGCTCGGGATGAACAGCGCGAGGACGACCCGCTCCCTCCACGGGTGGCGCGCCACCCACTCGGCACCACCGATGAAGAAGGGGAAGAGGGCCAGCACCTCCCGCGTCTCGCTGTAGAGGATGTTCTGGAAGGTGAAGATGCAGACCGCCAACCCGAGCAGGATCCCGTAGGAGCGGCGCACGCGCACGAACGAGTACACCGCCAGCACCACGAGGAGGACCACGGTTACCGTGTCGAACAACTCGGTCACACTTGCCGTGCCCGTGTCGAGGAATCGCAGGTGGACGAGGTCTCCACCGGTGGTCCAGGCCAAGGTCCACGGGGAGCCGAAATGCCGGTTCCAGTGCGACTGCGCGTGGACGAATGCGAGCGCGTCTCCGTAGCGCTGCGCGCAGTAGACCATCCATCCAGCGATGGCGACGACGGTCGGCAGGGCGACCCAGGCCAACGACCAGGGGTACCGCCGCCGGCGGTCGCGGTCCCGGTCCGGGGTCCGGCGGGCCCCCCAGACCTCCGCGAGGAGCCCGACCACGACGATGGCCAGGTAGTACTTGGTCAGGAACGCACCCGCAGCACAGAGGCCGGCGATCGCCCAGTGCCGGTGACGGACCGCCACGAACGCCCACACCACGAGTGCGAGGGCCAACGAGTCGGCATAGTCGATGACCAGGAAGAAGGCGGTCGGGAACGCCACCAGGAGGGTCACGGCCGTGCCCGACCGCACCCGGTCCCCGTCGAGCTCTGCGATGTGGACGAGTCCGGCGAGGGCGACGACGAGAGCGAGCATGCTCACCAGTTGGCCGGCGAGGAGGAAGCCGATCCCGGTCACCGCTTGCGCCGATCGGACCAGCGCGGGGTAGAGCGGGCCGAAGGCGATGGCCGGCGGTAGACCGGACCGCTGCGCCGCCGGGTACCCGTGTGCCGCGATCAAGGAGTAGTAGCCGGTGTCCCACCGGTTGAAGACACCCACCAGCGCGTGCGGCGTGCGCGCCACGACGTGGGGGAAGGAGACGCCGTAGACGGTCACGAGGGCGATGCAGGTGGCCACCGTCCGGAGCACCACGGTGGCCGCACACGCCACCAGGAACGGCCGGCCCCAGCCGTGCAGCCGTCGGGTCACATCGTGCAAGCGGGAGGAGCGCCGCCGCTGATCAACGGCTTCCGCCACGGTTGGGGACACTATCCCACCGGTACGGCGGGCCCACGGCTCCTTGTCGCCGTGCCCGACCGGGTGCGAACGCGAGTGGGTTCAGTCCGGGATCTGGGGCGGGCGGTCGGTCCGAGTCGACACGAGGACGGCGTCGAGGATCTCGAGCTCGCGCCCGGCGTCGACGGTGAGCTCGCGCACCCGCTGGGCACCGGCGTCACCAGCCGATGCGATCGCGGCCATGCGGACGTCGTCCGCCGCCCGCATGATCTCGAGCACCTGCTCCTCCACGACGGCCGGTGTCCGGGCCGAGAGATCGACCCGCAGGACCTTGTCGAGCTCCGCGGCCGCCGCACGGATGCGCCGGGACAGCGCCGGGAGCTCGGCCGTCGTCCCACCGGCCTCATCCGCGACCCGCACCGCGGCTGCGGCTCGGTCGACCGATCGCCAGAGCTCCTTGCGCAGCCTCCTGGCAGGCCACCGCTCGAGGTCTGTTGCCTCCAACGGTCCGGTCCGGCGACGCAGCGCCGACTCGGTGGCCTCCCACACGGTCACCACCCCAGCCACCGCTCCGTGCGAGCGGATGCCGCGCCATCCGCGCCGGAGGCGCCGCCAGAGCAGGAGGCCGACGGTCAGGGCGGCGACCACCATGCAGGCCGTCCACACCACGAGGCCGATCAGCACGGGCTCCCAGATCGAGGCGATCATCCACCCAGTGTACGGCCACGCGCACCGGGGGACGCGGCCGGCCGCGTCCCGCCTCGGTCAGCCCGCGCCATCGAGGAGCAGCGCGGTCATCCGGTCGAGCGCCCCTTCTGGCACGCCGGCACCCACCGCCCAGGACCGGGCACCCCCGAACCGGTCTCCGACCCCGTCGAGGAACCCCTCCATCGTCGCGCCCTCGACGCTGAAACGGGACGCCGGAGCCCTGGCGAGCCGCTCGGCGAAGGCAGGATCGTCGCGGTACCGGGCCAGGATCAGCTCCATCCGCTCGGCGGTCAGCACGTAGTCGGCGACGATCAGCTCGCGATCGACACCGACGATCTCGAGGATCAGAGCGGCAAGGACCCCGGTGCGGTCCTTGCCGGCCGCACAGTGGAACACCAACGGGTAGCGGGCTCCCTCGCCGAGGAGGGTGAGCGCCTCGACCAAGGAGTCACGTCCGACCTCGAGGTACCAGAGATAGCGCTCGCTCAGGTCCTCACCGGGCGATGCGGGCGCGGCCACCGCCTCCCCCTCCGCCGTGCGGTCCGCTCCCTCGCGGACGACCGACAGATGGTGAAAGGCGATCGCCTCGGGCTCGAGGGGGCCGCGCCCGGTCAGGGAGAGCTCGCGTTCGGTACGGAGGTCGATGACGGTGTGGAGCCCGAGTGCCAGCAGTCGTGCGACGTCTGCCCCGGTCAGCTCGTGCAGGGTGTCGCTGCGAAAGAGACGGCCCCAGCGGGTCTGCCGGCCGCCGAGGCCGGTGTACCCTCCGAGGTCGCGGAAGTTGTGGGCGCCCTCGAGCGGGACCAGTCGAGCGGGGGTGTCCATGACCCCATCATGGCCGAGGCGCCCCCGGGGCACGCGTCGGTCCTGGTGGGAGGGGTGCGCCACCCGGTCGCCAACAGGACCGCACCCAACCGCGCGCAGCACGATTCCCAGTTGGTCGCGCCCATCGGCGACAATGGTGGACTCCCCCGGAGCACCCCTTCCACCCCCCGAGTCGAACAGGAGTCCTGTCCATGAAGGCCCTCGCCATCTGGTGCGTCCGCCATCGAGTCGCCGTGCTGCTCCTCTGGTTGACCGCACTCATCGGGATGACCGTGCTCTCCCAATCGGTGGGTACCGCCTACTCGAACAGCTTCTCGCTCCCCAACACCCAGTCGACCCAGGCGCTCGATCTGCTGGAGGCAGCCGCGCCGAAGCAGGCCGGTGACCAGGAGCAGATCGTCGTCCACACAACGAACGGGACCAAGGTGACCGATCCGGCGGTCAAGGACGCGGTGACCACCATGCTCGCCGAGGTGGCGAAGGTCGACCACGTCTCGGAGGTCGCGAGCCCCTATGGACCCTTCGGCGCCCACCAGATCAGCCCGGACGGCCGGACTGCCTTCGCCACGGTGACCTTCGACAGGCTCGGCGCCGACATCTCGACCCCGCTCGCGAAACAATTCGTGAACACGGCCCTGACGGCAAAGAGCGCGACCCTCCAAGTGGCCGTCGCCGGACAGGTGGCCGAGGAGGCCAACAAGGTGTCCTTCGGCGGCACAGGCCTCGGCGTGCTGCTGGCCGGGGTGGTCCTCCTCCTCGTGTTCGGCTCGGTCTTCGCCATGGCGTTGCCCCTGTTGTCGGCGCTCGCCTCTCTCGGCACCGCCATCGGGGTCATCGGGCTGTTGAGCCACTTGCTCAAGATGCCGGTCTTCTCGACCGAGCTGGTTCTCCTGATCGGCCTCGGCGTGGGCGTCGACTACGCCCTCTTCATCGTGACCCGCCACCGGCAGGGCCTCATCGCCGGAGGGGACGTCGAGTCCTCGGTCGCCACCGCTGTCGACACCTCGGGCCGGGCGGTGCTGTTCGCGGGCATCATCGTGTGTATCGCCCTGCTCGGCATGTTCGCGCTCGGGGTGTCCTTCCTCTACGGGCTCGCGATCGCCGCGGCCATCGGGGTCTCGTTCACCATGCTCGCCGCGCTCACCCTGCTGCCGGCGTTCCTCTCGTTCATCGGGCCACGGGTCATGAGCAAGAAGCAGCGCCGCAATCTGGCGGCCAACGGGCCGCGGATCGTGGGTGCGGGAAACAAGGGGTTCTGGCCGAAGTGGGCCGACTTCATCCGGAGCCGGCCGATCCTGCCGGCGGTCGTAGCCCTGATCGTCGTCGTCCTCATCGCCCTTCCTTTCTTCTCGATGCGCCTCGGCATCTCCGACCAGGGCAATGACCCGACCTCCACCACGACGCGCCAGGCCTACGACCTGCTGGCTGAGGGCTTCGGTCCCGGCTTCAACGGTCCGCTGCAGCTGGTGGCGGTGCACGAGGGCCAGACCGATTCCCAGACCCTGGACCAGCTCGAGCAGGCCGTGGCGCGACAGCCGGGCGTGGCCGGGACGGTGGCCCCGGTGGTCCTGGCGGCCAAGGACGGCAAACAGGTCGCCCTGCTCACCGTGTACCCGGCGTCCTCCCCGCAGGCGGAGGCAACCATCCAGCTCATCGACCATCTGCGCTCCCAGACCATCCCCGCGGTGGTCGACGGGACCGGGACCCAGGTGTTCGTCGGGGGCAACACCGCCATCTTCGCCGACTTCGCCTCCGTCCTCTCGAGCCGCCTGCCGCTCTTCATCGGACTCGTGGTGGTGCTCTCCTTCCTGCTCCTCGCCCTCGTCTTCCGCAGCCTGGTGATCCCCCTGACCGCGGCGGTCATGAACCTCCTCTCGATCGGCGCGGCGTTCGGCGTGCTGGTGGCCGTCTTCCAGTGGGGGTGGGTGGGCACGGTCTTCCAGGTCAACAGACCTGGTCCCATCGAGGCGTTCCTGCCGGTGATGCTGTTCGCGATCCTGTTCGGTCTCTCGATGGACTACGAGGTCTTCCTCATCTCGCGTATCCGCGAGGAGTGGCTCAAGTCGGGGGACAACCGCACCGCGGTGCGCAACGGGTTGGCCGCCACCGGCAAGACCATCACCGCCGCAGCCCTCATCATGATCCTGGTGTTCGGGTCGTTCATCCTGGGGGGCATCCGGGTCATCAAGGAGTTCGGGCTCGGGCTGAGTGCCGGGATCCTCATCGACGCCGTGTTCATCCGGATGGCCATCGTCCCCGCCCTCATGTTCATGACGGGGAAGGCGAACTGGTGGTTCCCGCGGTGGCTCGACCGGCTCCTGCCCGGCGTCTCGGTCGATCCAGATCAGCACGCCGATCAGGCGCCGCCCGACGCCCAGCCGCCAACCCCGTCGGCCGAGCCGGTCCACGTCTGAGCCACCGGAGCCTCGAAATCAGTCCTTGAGCTCGACGATGATCTCGACGTAGGGCTCGGATCCCACGTTGCGGGCAGTCTCGACACCGCCGCGGCTGACCTCGACCACCGCCCCCGGAACCACCTCGGCCTCGAAGTAGGACCGGAACGGCCCCTGCGAATTCGGCTCGGGGACCACCGCGATCCGATCGCCGGCGACCTGCACGAGCAGGTGGTCGAGCTCGTGGTGGTGGACGGCCCCCTGCTCGCCCGGGGCAAGGCGCACCTCCCAGACCCGCACCCGGTCGTTCTCGAGGAGCAACCTGGTCCCGACGTCACCGAGCGCGGGATCGCCGGCCGGTGTCGTCATCGTGCCTCGGGAGCGAGACCCGCTCCGTTCAGGCAGAAGGACACCGTGTGGGCGATCGTCGACGGGGAGGGCCTGGTCCGCGCGATGAGATGCGCATGCAGGATCCCGAAGACCAGGCGGTAGATGGCCTCGGCATCCCGGCGGACCACAGCCGCCGGGGTGCCGGCGGGCGCGAGCTCGACGAGCTCGTCGACCAGGAGGGCCACCAGCAGGTCGACCGATTCGCGCTGCTCGTCGGGGAACAGCTCAGAGAGGCGGTCCTCGTTGGCCAGGAAGGGCCGGGTCCGCTCGGCGGCGCGGGGCGTCGACGCCTGGGCGAGCACCCCCTCGATCCAGGCCCGGATCCGCCCGGTCGGTGAAGGGGCGCCCGCCATGCGCCGTGCGAGGTGGTCGACAAGGCGGCGGCGGCCGTCGTCGAGTAGCGCCAGCAGCAGCTCGTCCTTCGAGCGGAACAGGCGGTAGAAGCCCTGGGTCGAGAGGCCGGTCTGGGCCAGGATGTCGCGCAACGACGGGTCGAGGGTGCCCGTGCGCTCGATGAGCTCGTACGTCGCCTCGACGATGCGCTGCGCCTCCACCGAGTACTCGGCCTGGCGGTCTGCGACCGTCCGCTCGACCGCGCGACGGGCGAGGGTCTCGGTCAGACGTGCCATCGGACTCCTTGCCGCACGCGGTCCATACCCCACTCTAAGATCACTGCTCTCGCAGAGCAAGAACGGTGGAGTGGTGTGCCATGGGGAGCGACGACCTGCTGATCGGTGAGGTGTTCACCAATGCGGCCACGGCCGTGCCCAATCGCACCGCGGCCGTCCACGGAGGGCGTTCGCTCACCTTCTCAACGCTCGAGTCGACCGCCAACCGGGTGTGCCGGCTGCTCGTGTCGCTCGGCGTGCAGCGGGGCAGCAGGGTCGTGCTCTGGTGCGTGACCGACCTCGGCGCGGTCCCGCTCTTCGCCGCCTTGGCCAAGATCGGGGCGATCCTGGTGCCGGTCAACGGCCTCCTCGGGGAGGACGAGGCACGAGGGATCATGTCGGTGTGCCAGCCCGAGCTCGTCGTGACCGACGTCGGCCGGTCGGCGGCGGGCGCCGCACCGCTGACGCTCACGCTGGACGACCTGACCGAACGCGCCGCCGGGCTGGACAGCAGCGCGTTCCGCGACGGAGCGCTGTCCGGCCGCGACCCCCACGTGGCGTTCTACACGAGCGGGAGCACCGGTCGGCCCAAGGGTGCGGTGCTCTCGCACGCCTGCAACTACCTCCGTACCCACCCGGGTGCGCTACCCGAGCCACGCGGGGCGATGGTGTGCCCCTACCCGCTCTTCCACATGGGTGCGTGGACGATCGCGCTCCAGCAGTGGCAGGCGCGTGACGCGGTAATCCTTCTCGACGGCGCGGGAGCCGAGGAGATCTGCGAGGCGGTCCAGCGCCACCGTGCGACCCGGCTCAACTGCATCCCCGCCGTCTGGCAGCGGGTCATCGACCATGTCGGCTCCGCGCGCGGCGCCCCGTTGTCGACGCTCCGGTTCGCCGACACCGGGACGTCGGCCACGCCGCCCGACCTGCTCGCCGCCATCGAGGCGCTGCTGCCCGAAGCCCACCTCCGGGTCTTCTACGGGTCCACCGAGGCGGGCAGCGTGACCTGCCTCGACCAGGAAGACTTCCGCCGCAAGCCCGGGAGCTGCGGCCCGCCGGCGCCCGGCGTGCGGGTCCGCACGGACGAGCAGGGTGAGCTGCAGGTGGCCAGCCCGGTGCTCTTCGACGGCTACCTCGACGACCCGGACGCGACGGCGGCCTGCCTGGTCGACGGATGGTTCCGGACCGGCGATGTCGCAGACCAGGACGACGAGGGCTTCGTGCGCATCGTCGGTCGGCTCGGGGACCTGCTCCGCACCGGCGGTGAGACCGTGGTGCCCGCAGAGGTCGAAGCGGTCCTTGCGGGACACCCCTCGGTGGGTGAGGTCGCGGTGGTCGGACTGCCGGACCCCCGGTGGGGTGAGGTGGTCTGCGCGGTGGTGGTGCCGGCCCCCGGGCAGTCACCGCCCACGCTCGACGGGCTGCGCGAGTGGTGCGAGGGAAGGCTGGCCCCGTTCAAGCACCCCCGGCAGCTGCGGCAGGTCGACGTGCTCCCCCGCACGGCATCGACCGGGCAGGTCCAGCGACGCCTGCTGGTCGAACGGCTCGGCACCGGATGAGGCTTGCAGAACAGTGTTTTCAGTGAATAAGATCGGCGCTCTGTGGAACGCGAGCTGATCATGACCGGCATCGGGGGCCAGGGTGTCCAGCTGGCCGCAGCGGTGCTGGCCCGGGCGGCGGTCCTCGAGGGACGCGAGGTCCAGGTCTTCGGCAGCTACGGCGGCATGATGCGTGGCGGCGCCACCGAGTCGACGCTCGTGGTGGCCGACGACCCGATCGAAGCTCCACCCACCGCCGGGTCGACCTGGTCGGCCCTGCTCATGCACCACGAGCACGCCGACCCGGTCCTGGCACGCCTGTCTGCCGACGGAGTGGTCCTCGTCAACACCAGCGTGGTGGCCCCGGGATCGGTGTCGGGCGGTTGCGCCGTGGTCGAGGTGCCGGCCGGTGACATCGCCGTCTCGGTCGGTGGCGCGATGGTCGCCTCGATGGTCCTGCTCGGCGCCTACGCGGCGGTCACCGGCATGGTCGGGATGGACGCGCTCTCGGCCGGGGTGCGCGCCTCGCTCCCTCCCTACCGGACACAGCACGCCGAACGCAACGACCGGGCGCTGCGCGCCGGGTTCGACGCGGTGGAACCGCGGACTGCCCTCGCGTGGCCCGACCCGGCGGTCGTGGCGTGACGGGCCCGGAGCGCGCGATCACCCGCGGCACCCTGGTCATCGACGTCGAGGCCTGCAAGGGATGCCTGCTCTGCATCGACGCCTGCCCGCCGGGGGTGCTGGTCATGTCCGATCCCGAGACGAACACCCGCGGGTACGCCTACCCGCGACTCCGGCCCGGCTGCACCGGGTGCCGGGCCTGCTCGCAGATCTGCCCGGACTTCGTGTTCCAGGTCTTCAAGTACGAGACGCCGATCGACGCCACCGGCGGCACGGCGTGACCACGACCTCGGCACCAGTTCGCCGCCTGCTCCAGGGGAGCGAGGCCATCGCCGAGGCCATGATCGCCGCCGGTTGCCGATTCTTCTCCGGGTACCCGATGACCCCGTTCACCGAGGTGCTCGAGCAGATGGCTGCCCGGCTGCCCGAGGTCGGCGGGGTGTGCATGAACGCCGAGAGCGAGCTCGAAGCGGTCGGGATGGCCTGGGGGGCGGCGGCGACCGGCGTGCCGTCGGCGACCGGATCCACCGGGCAGGGCCTCTCTCTCATGCAGGAGTCCCTCGCGGAGATCACCCTCGCCAGGCTGCCGCTGGTCGTCCTCGACATGGCCCGGGCGCAGGGGGACTACTACCAGGCCACCCGCGGAGGCGGTCACGGCGACTACCGCCACATCGTGCTGGCCCCGGCCGACTCGGCCGAGGCGGTCGAGCTCATCGTCCTCGCCTTCGACCTCGCCGAACGGTGGCGCAATCCCGTGCTGGTCATGGGCGACTACTACCTCGCCCACACGGCCCGGTCGGTCACGATCCCGGCACCGTGCGAGCGGGTCCGGCCGGAGTGGGCGCTCGACGGGTCGACCGGTGGATCGGGTCACGCCAAGTTGCTCTCGTTCCTCGGGAGCCACAAGCAGCGCGACGACGTCGGGTACGACCTCTCGGCCCACTACGCGGCCTGCGCGGCCCACACGCTCGAGATGACAGAGGGTGTCGAGCCGCTGGCGGAGAGCGCCCACACCGACGACGCAGAGGTGGTGGTCGTCGCGTTCGGCACACCGGGCCGCTACGTCCAGGCAGCGGTGCGCGCCCTGCGCGCCGACGGTGCACGCGTCGGGTACGTCCGCCCGATCACGCTGTTCCCCTTCCCGACCGAGGCCATCGCTGCGGCCGCCCGGGGGGCGCGGGCGGTGGCGGTCTATGAGAACAACCAGGGCCAGATGATCGACGACGTGCGCCTCGCCGTACTCGGGACCGCGCCGGTCCACTTCATCGGGGGCCTGAGCCTGGACCATTCGGGTTTCGGGATCGCCCCGGACCTCGACGTGCGGGTCATCCGGCAACGGATCGAGCAGGTGATGGCCGGATGACCGGCTTCGTGCCCACCGACCGGCCGCCGGAGGAACCGGCGCACCTGGTCGGGGACTTCGTGCCCGCGCTCATCGACGTGGGCACCCACCACCTCTGCCCGGGGTGCGGCGAACCGGTGGCCATGCGCTGCGTGCTCGAGGCGATCGCCGAGCTCGGGCTGGAGCGGCGGACCATCGGCGTGTTCGGCATCGGCTGCTACACGGCATTCTCGAACAACCTCGACGTGGAGGTGCTCCAGGCCCTGCACGGGAGGGCGCCCTCGCTCGCCACCGGGGTCAAGCGGGCCCGGCCCGAGTCGATCGCATTCACGGTGCAGGGCGACGGCGACATGGTCAGCGAAGGCCTCCAGGAGGTGCTGCACACCGCGGCGCGCGGTGAGCAGGTCACCTGCATCATGCTCAACAACGGGGTCTTCGGGGAGACCGGAGGCCACATGTCCGCCGCCACGGTGCTCGGGCAACGGACCAAGACCAGCCTCGAGGGACGGGACCCGGACCGCCACGGCCGGCCGATCCTGCTCAGCTCGCTGATCGCCCAGCTCGAGGGGAGCGCCTTCGTGGCCCGCGGCGCGGTCAACAGCGCCGGCAACGTGGCCCGGACCAAGAAGATGCTCCTCCGTGCATTCGAGGCGCAGGTCCAGGGTGCCGGGTTCTCCTTCGTCGAGATCCTCACCATGTGCCCCACCGGATGGTTCGTCGAGACCGAGGAGGGTCCGGGCTATCTGGACGACCACCTCGCCGCGGTCCACGCACCGGGGGTCCTGAAGGATGTCCTCGACCGGTGACCGGGGGAACCGTCGCCGCGCACCCGGGGGGCGAGCTCCCCGGGGTCGTCGACCGTGAGACGGGATCCTGATGGGACCGGACGATCTCGTCCTGTGTTCTGGGACCCTCCCGCGCGCCGTTCCCTTCTCCGATCGGCTCGCCGCGGCCTCCGGTGCCGGGTTCGCCGCCGTCTCGCTCTGGGGACGCGACCATGCGGCCGCCCGGGCCGAGGGCCACAGCGACGCCGACATCCGCTCGATGCTCGCCGACCACGGCCTCGCTGTTGCCGAGCTGGACCCGGCGTGGTGGTGGTTGCCCGGTGCCTCGGACATCCACATCGACCCCGCGGTCGACGCAGAGGACGTGTTCCGCTTCGGTGAGCCGGATCTCTTCTCGATCGCGGACGCCGTCGGGGCACGCTCGCTCAACGCAGTCGACGTGTTCGGCGGGACCTGGGACACCGACGGCGCTGCCGAGGCGTTCGCCGGCCTCTGCCGGCGGGCCGCCGAGCACGACCTCCTGGTACACCTCGAGTGGCTCCCGTGGTCGCGGATCCCCGATCTGGCGACGGCCTTGGAGATCGTCCGGAGGGCCGATCAGCCCAACGGCGGCCTCAACGTCGATGCCTGGCACCTCGTGCGCTCGGGGACCCCGCTCTCCGACCTGGCCGACGTTCCCGGCCGGCTGATCCTCGGCGTGCAGCTCGACGACGGTCCGGCCGAGCCCGAGCGCGATCTGGTCACGGCCACCCTCCACCAACGCGCCCTGCCCGGCGAAGGCGAGTTCGATCTGGGTGGCATCGTCGACGCGCTGCGGATGACCGGCACGACAGCCCCGACCGGGGTCGAGGTCTTCAGCGACACCCTGCACACGCGCGGGCCGTCGGAGGCGGCGCTGATGGCGGCCCGCTCCACGAGGGCGATCCTCGACGAGCGCCGATGAAGGGGGTCGTGGTCGTCGGGACCGGGTTCGGCTGTGTGACCCACGTGCGCGCCCTGCGCGCGGCCGGCTTCGAAGTGATCGCTCTGGTCGGCCGGGACCGGGCCAAGACGGAGACCCGCGCACGCCTCTTCGACATCCCGCTGGCCCTGACCTCGGTCGACCAGGCGCTCGGCCTCGATCACGTGGACGCGGTGACCATCGCCACGCCACCGCACACCCACGCCGCCATCGCCCTGGCGGCGATCGCCGCCGGGAAGCACGTGATCTGCGAGAAGCCGTTCGCCCGAGACGCAGACGAGGGACGGGTCGTGCTGGCCGCGGCGGAGTCGGCCGGGGTCGTGCACCTGCTCGGATGCGAATTCCGGTGGGACGCGGGGCAAGCAACGCTCGCCAGGGCCGTTGCCGGGGGAGAGATCGGCGAGCCGCGGATGGCCACGGTGATGCTCCACGTGCCGCTCCTCGCCGCCGCCACCGCCGAGGTCCCCGAGTGGTGGGCCGACCCCGGGCAGGGCGGCGGATGGACCGGGGCCCACGGTTCACAGATCATCGACCAGGTCCGGGTCACGCTCGGCGAATTCGAGTCGGTGAGCGCCTCGCTCCCCCACGTGGCCGACCGTGGCATGGCCGCCGAGGACGCCTTCCTCGTGCACTTCCGGATGCGGTCCGGTGCGGTCGGGGTCCTCCAGAGCACATCTGGGGACCTGGGTCCGCCGATCGTGATCACCCGCGTCGTCGGGTCGTCCGGGACCGCCTGGATCGAAGGGGTGGGTTCGACCGTACGGGTTGCCGACGCCGGGGGCACCCGCACCCTGCCGGTCTCGGAGGATCTCCCGAGCGGGGCGGCCCCTCCCCTGCCGGACGGCCTGGTGACCACCGCCTACGAGCGCATGATCTCGCACGGGATGGACTTCGGCCCCTACACCCGTCTCGCGGAGGTTCTGCTGAGCCGCATTGAGGGCCGCCCGTCGCCACCGGGACCCGAGGCGGCCACGTTCGTGGACGGCGTCAAGGACATGGCCGTCCTCGACGCAATCCGCCGCTCGGCCGCCGAGCTGGCAACCGTGACGGTGGAGGACGGGCTCTGACGCACCCTCGATCTCGGAGCGTTCGAGTCAGCCCCGCTGCTGACTCCCCCGAGGACAGTGGGAAGGTGGCCTGGTAGGTTCGGTCCGTGACCGGAGAGCACTCCGAGCGTGACGTCATCCGGCTCGGTCGGGGTGCGTTCTGCATCTCCATCGACCTCGAACTGCTGTGGGGCGTGTGGGATCACGTCACCGCCGCAGATGCGCGTGCATGCGCAGACCTCGAGCGCGAGATCGTCCGACGGTTGCTTGCATTGTTTCGCACCCATGAGTTCCCGGTCACCTGGGCCATCGTCGGTCGGTTGCTCGATGACAGGCACGGATTCGACGGACTCCGGGGGGACCGCAGCTGTTGGTACGCCCCGGACCTGGTCGATGCCATCCGGGAGGACCCGGTGGATCACGAGATCGCAACGCACAGCTACGGCCACGTCTATTTCGGCGAATCCTCTGCCGAGGCGGTACGCGATGACCTGATGCGGGCCAAGTCTGTGCACGAATCACACGGGCTACCGTTCCGCTCGCTCGTCTTCCCCCGCAACCAGGTGGCGCACCTCGACGTCGTTGCCGAGGTCGGGATCGAAGTATTCCGCAGTGTGGACGCAGGTCTCCTCGAGGCGGTCAGCCAGCGTGCGCCCCGCCTCCGGCCGCTGGTCAACCTGGCTGACAAGGCGCTGCCGTTCGCCCCGCCCATGGTGCAGCCCATCAGACGCAATCACGGCCTCATCGAGCTGCCGTCCTCACTGTTGCTGATCGGTCGGAACGGGTTGCGCAAGGTCGTGTCGCCGGCTGCTCTCCGCGCCAAGTTGCGGGCTGGGCTGACCCGGGCGGTGGAGACCGGCGAGCTGTTTCACCTGTGGTTCCACCCGTCCAACTTCTATGCCGGATTGGAGAGCCAGTTGGACGTGCTCGACGTTGCCCTCGGGGAGGCGGCCGAGTTGCGACGCCAGGACCGGCTGGACGTCCGTCCGATGGGCGCGTTTGGTCCGAGGACCATCCCCACTCCCTAGTCGGTTGGCCCCAACCGACTACCTCATTCGCCGCCCGGTGCCAGCCGACCGGCCCGGTCTGGCGACGTTGGCAGCCGCCTTGTGGGGTCCAGGCGAGTCAGAGCGATTCTCGGCGAGATGGTGGTGGAACGACGATCAAGCCCATTGCTGGATCGCCGAGCACGTGCCCTCAGGAGCTGTGGCTGCGATCTGCGCCCAGCGGCGCGTGCGCTTCCTGCTGGCCACGCGTGTGGTTCCGACCAGCACGGTGAGTGACTGGTACGTGGCGCCCGGTCATGCCGGCGCCGGACTGGGTCAGTCGTTGGTCCAGAAGGGCGAGGACACCTCTGGGTTCATGTACACGAGCGCTATATCGGAGTCGGCTGCCGTGGGGTTCGGTCGCCTCGGGTGGGTCGGTGACCGTCGGTTCCCGATGTCCGCCGGGTTGGTGCCGCTGGCGCGCACCCTGGCCGGTCGACCGACTGCGAGGTTGGACGTAGAACACCGTACGGTCTCGGCCGACGACGCCGGCGACCTTGCGCCGATCGACGAGATCTGGGAGCACCTCACGTGGTCGGCCGCGGCGATGATGGTCCGCGACGCCGCCGCTCTCCGCCAGCACTTGGCGCTGGCCGGCGGTCGTCGATATGCACTGCTGGTGGCGCGCCGTCACCGGCAGCCGATCGGCTATCTCCTCTGTCGCACCCTTCCGCGCCACGCGCTGAAGGCCTTCGGTGCCGCCCGGGTCGGGATCGTTTCGGATTACCTCGTCGACGAGGCCGACGTCACAACGCTACGGGTCCTGGTCGGCGAGGCGTGCCGTCGGTGGTCGGCGGAACGGGTCCCGGTGCTGATGGCCATGAGCGCTGCGGAGGGGCACCGGTCGACCTTCTCCCGACTGGGGCTCCTCCGACCCGTGACCGTCGGGGGCCGGTTGCTGGGCGGCCGGATGACCAGTCGATCCATGCACGTGCCCGAACCGGACGCGGAGGGTCACTGGCACCTGACGTTCGCAGACAACGACACCGACCTGATCCTCGGGACGGCACGGTAGAACCCCAAGCGGACGAGCGCGCCGGGGCGGCGGGCGGAAGCCTGCCCAGGGAGCTCCGCGCACGGCCCGCGACGATCCTTCGATAGTCTAACTATGTGACTCTCAAAGAACGGCCGACCGACGCCGCCCTGGCAGACGACCCGCGCACCCTCGGCCGCACCGCCGCGTGGCTGGCCAAACAGGTCGAGATCGGCCTCGGTACCGTCGAGCTCTCCCTGCCCCAGTACCGGATCCTGGGCATGCTCGACGAGAGCTCGGCCGTCTCCTCGGACCTGGCCGAGCGGCTCGCCGTGCGACCGCCCACCATCACCGCTGTGGTCGACGGCCTGGTGACCCGCGGCCTGGTCGAGCGCCGAACCGTCGCTGCCGACCGCCGGCGGGTCGATCACGTCCTGACCCGGGACGGCCACCGGGTCCTCGACGCGGCCGACCGGGCCGTCCACGATCGCCTGCGCGAGATCGTGGCAATGACGGGCGACCCCGAGGGGACGCGGCGCGCCTTCGACGGGCTGGTCGTCTGGCGTGAGGCCCTCGTGGCCTATCGCAAGGCGCGGTGGGGACGATGAGGACACCCACCCTCCGACCTCGGAGCGTTCCACCCGAGGTGGGCACCGAGTTCGTGCCCATCGCAGAGACGGCCCGCAACAGTGCGCCGCGGGCCGGCATCGACCCCGACACGAGCCTCAGCTGGTGGAAACGGGCCCTCCCCGTGATGCGCTCCCACCAGGGCATCTTCGCGACGTCGCTGATCCTCTCCTTCGTCGGTCTTGTCCTCCAGGTGCAGATCCCCAACCTGTTGAACCACGCCATCACCAACTCGCTCCAACTGCACACGGTCCCCCTCAGCCACTACGTCTGGTGGATCGTAGGGTTGGGGCTGGTCGGCGGGGTGACCGGGTACATCGCCCGGCTGTTCCTCTTCGAGACCGCCTACGCAATCGAGTACGACCTGCGCAACATCATCTACGAGCACCTGACCAAGATGTCCTTCGCCTTCTACGACCGGGTCCAGTCGGGGCAGCTCATCTCACGGGCCAACTCGGACATCCGGTCGGTGCAGATGTACATGACCTTCGCGCCGCTCATCATGGTCCAGTGCTCGATCGCCGTGGTCGCCTTCATCTTCATGCTCACCATCAACGTGCCCCTGGCCTTCGTCGCGATGGCCACCATGCCGTTCGTCTACTGGTCCGGCGTGCGCATGCGGAAGTCGATGTTCCCCGTCTCGTGGATCATCCAGTCGCGTCTGGCCGATGTGGCCACGATCGTCGACGAGAACGTCAACGGGGTGCGGGTGGTCAAGTCCTTCGCCGCAGAGGAACAGCAGCTCCGGGCCCTGTCGGGCGCCGCCGATCGGCTCCAGTGGGGCTACATCAAAGACGCCGACCTACGCGCCCGGTTCACCCCGCTGGTGCAGAACCTGCCCCAGGTCGGCCTGGCCCTGGTCCTGCTCGTCGGCGGCTACATGGTCATCCACGGCACGCTGGGCATCGGGGCCATCCTGGCCTTCAACGCCTACCTCCTGATGCTGCAGGCGCCGTTCATGATGCTCGGCATGCTCATCATGATGGGCCAACGGGCGGCGGCCTCGGCCGAGCGGATCTACGAGATCCTCGACGAGCAGCCGACTGTGACCGATAGCCCCGACGCGATCGACCTGGTGGACTCAGCCGGGGACGTCCGCTTCCGCCACGTGGACTTCGCTTACACCGAGGACGCCGAGCACCTGGTCCTGGCCGACTTCGACCTCCACGTCCCGCCCGGTCAGACCCTCGCCATCGTCGGCCGGACCGGCGCGGGCAAGTCGACCGTGGCCCGACTGGTCTCCCGCTTCTACGACGTGCGCCACGGGTCGGTCGAGATCGGCGGACACGACGTCCGCGACCTGACCCTTGCCAGCCTGCGGGCCAACGTCGGAGTCGTCCTCGACGAGCCGTTCCTCTTCTCGGTCTCCATCCGTGACAACATCGCCTACGGGCGGCCCTCGGCCGATCTGGACGAGATCGAGGCCGCGGCGCGGGCGGCCGGGGCCCACGACTTCATCACCCAGTTGCCCCACGGCTACGACACCGTGGTCGGCGAGCGGGGCTACACCCTCTCGGGAGGCCAGCGACAGCGGGTCGCGATCGCCCGGACCCTTCTGGTCAACCCGCCGGTGATGATCCTCGACGACGCCACGAGCGCCATCGACGTCCAGGTCGAGCAGACCATCCACGCCGGGCTGCGGGTCCAGATGGAGGGTCGGACCACCCTCATCATCGCCCACCGGCTGTCCACCATCTCCCTCGCCGACCGGGTGGTCCTCCTCGACCAGCACAAGGTGGTGGCCGACGGCACCCACGCGGAGCTGCTCGAGTCGACCCCGCTCTACGCCGAGGTACTGGCCCAGGCGGCCGAGTACGAGGCGGAGGACGACCGCACAGCGGACCTGGACGAAGGGGGTGTGCTCCGATGAGCTGGGGCGGTGGAGGCATGGGGTTCGGAGGGGCGCCCGGAGGCATGGGACGGCCTGCAGCGCCCGGGCTCCCCTTCGCCGGCATCCCGTCCGAGCTTCAGGACGGCGTCGACCGCCTGCTGGAATCCGAGCCCGAGTACGCCGATCCGGACGTCGTCTTCGAGCAGAACGGATCGGAGGCCGGCCTCAAACGCCTCACCCTCCGGCGCTTGCTGACCAAGTACCCGGGGATGCTCGCCCTCACCGGCCTGCTGGTGGTGTTCATCTCGATCGTGGCCCAGACCGGCCCGAAGCTGACCGAGATCGCCATCAACGACGGCATGTCCCCGGGCCACGAACACTTCTGGGTAGTGGCGGTCCTGGCCGCGATCTATCTGGTCTTCGTCGGGGCCACAGCCCTGGCCCAGCGCTTCCAGGTCAAGGTGACCGGCCGACTGGCCGCCTGGGTCATGAACGATCTCCGGGTCCAGGTCTTCGCCCACCTCCAACGT
This sequence comes from uncultured Acidimicrobiaceae bacterium, assembly GCA_963701325.1. GTDB lineage: Bacteria > Actinomycetota > Acidimicrobiia > Acidimicrobiales > RAAP-2 > Bog-756. Next base: position 3,343,852 of record OY969604.1, on the reverse strand, counting down.
CTCTCCCTCGGCTTCTTCACCGAGGAGAAGGCAGGCGTGGTGATGAGCCGGATGACCAGTGACATCGAGAACCTCCAGCAGCTCCTCCAGGACGGCCTCGCCCAGCTGGCCATCCAGGCGCTGACCATGGTGGTGATCACCGCGATCCTCTTCACGACCGACGTTCGGCTGGCGGCCATCACCGTGCTGCTCATCGTTCCCGCGCTGCTGGCCGCGTCGATCTGGTTCACCCGGGCCTCCGAGCGGGGCTACGGGAAGGTGCGCGACGGCATCGCCAACGTCCTCGCCGACCTGTCGGAGAGCCTGCACGGGGTCCGCATCGTGACCGCCCACAACCGCCAGCGCCACAACGTCATCCACCACCGCAACGTGGTCGGCGACTACCGGGACGCGAACAACTACACGGCCCATGTGAACGCCGTCTACGGACCCGGTACCCAGCTGCTCGGAGTGATCGGCCAGGCGGTGCTGCTGGCCATCGGCGGCGAGATGGTCATCCACCACACCCTCTCGCTCGGAGCGCTGGTCGCCTTCTTCCTCTATCTCAACCGCTTCTTCCAGCCGATCCAGCTGCTGGTCCAGCAGTACAACACCTACCAGCAGGGACAGGCGTCGGTGATCAAGCTGCGCACCCTGGTCGACACCGAGCCCGAGGTGCGCGAGGCATCCGACGCATACGAGCTCCCGCCTGTCGAGGGAGCGATCGCCTTCGATCGGGTCACCTTCGCCTACCTGCCCGGCCGACCCGTGCTCGAAGACGTGGACCTGACCATCGTTCCAGGAGAGACCGTCGCCTTCGTCGGTCCGACCGGTGCGGGAAAGTCGACCATGGCCAAGCTGGTCACCCGCTTCTACGACCCGACCGACGGCCGGGTGACCATCGACGGTCACGACCTCCGGGACGTGACCCTGCACTCGTTGCGCCGCCAGCTCGGCGTCGTCCCCCAGGAGCCGTTCCTGTTCGCCGGGACCATCGGGGAGAACGTCGCCTTCGCCCGGCCGGACGCCTCCGAGCAGGAGATCAGAGAAGCCGTCGACCGGGTCGGCCTCGCCGAGATGGTCGGCCGCATGCCCGCCGGGATCGACACCGTGGTCCACGAGCGGGGCCAGACCCTTTCGTCGGGCGAGCGCCAGCTCATCGCGCTCGCACGCGCCTTCCTCGCCCACCCAAGGGTGCTCGTGCTGGACGAAGCCACGTCCAATCTCGACCTCCAGTCCGAGACCAAGATCGAAGCTGCACTCGACGTCCTGCTCGAGAACCGCACGGCCATCCTCATCGCCCACCGGCTTTCGACGGCGATGCGGGCGGACCGGATCGCGGTGGTCGACGGGGGCCGGATCGTGGAGGTCGGATCACACGGTGAGCTTGTCGGCCGAGGCGGCCTCTACGCCGAGATGTACGCCACCTGGGTCAGCCAGTCGGAACACCCCGTCGGACCGGTCGGAGCCGTCGCCGCCAGGGCCGACGACGCCGGCGCATAGACATCGCTCGCCCCCGGAGTCGCACCCGCCGATCCGGGTCCCGCATCAGCTGAACACTCCCCTCGTCCGGGCCGGTGCGGACATAGTGTCCAGCCAGGGCGCTGATGACCCAGCGTCGACCCGAGGCCCCGAGAGGAATCATGCGGCTGGACGAGACCGACCGACTCGAAGCCTTCAGCGATGGCGTGATGGCGGTGATCATCACGATCATGGCGTTCAACGTCAAGCCGCCCATCGGAGCATCGCTCTCAGCCACCCACGCCGTGCTCCCGGAGCTGCTGGTCTACGTGCTGAGCTTCGCGATGATCGGGATCTATTGGAACAATCACCATCATCTTCTGCGTTCGACGGACCGTATGGACGGATCGGTCATGCTGTCCAACCTGTTCCTGCTCTTCTGGCTCTCGCTGGTTCCGGTCGTCACCGGTTGGGTCGGCAAGTATCCGAACCACGCCCTACCGGCTGCAACCTACGGGATCGTCGCCCTCGGGGCCGGTCTCGCCTACTCGATCCTGGTCCGGTTCATCATCCGCGCCAACGGCAGGGATTCGACCGTCGGCCGTGTCGTCGGGAGCGATTTCAAGGGGAACCTCTCGGTCGTCCTCTATGCGGGAGGAGTCGGTCTGGCATTCGTGACCCCGATCGCGTCATACGTGCTCTACGCCTCTGTCGCCATCATGTGGTTTCTTCCCGATCGACGGTTCGTTCAACAGTTCGACGGTGAATCAGAGCGTTCGGTCATACCCCCGGACTCGCAGGAGGGCTGATTGAGTGTTCGGTGTCACCCGTCGAGTAGGCCGAGGAGCCATCCGGGACCGACCACGTCCGCCCCCAGAGCCTCGGCCCGCCGCCTGAGTGCACGATCCGCCGTCACCAGTGTCACGTGATCGGTGGCATCGGCAGCCACGGCGACGAGCGCGTCGTCACCACTTGCGGGCGCATGGAGGACGGTCACGCCGTCGGAGACGCCCGCCTCGACACCGCTGCGAGCAGCACCTTCGAGGACGACGACGATTGGGACGGCGAGCCGGCCCTCCTCAGCCGCAGCACGGACTCGTTCGACGAACGATCGGGCCGCTCCGGGTCGATCGCGCCACCATCCGGTCGGCCGGGACCCGACCACATTCGCTGCATCGACGAGGAACACGACCCCAGTCTCGCCGAAGCTGCACCTCTCCGGCGTAACAGGAGTCTGTGTTCAGCGCCTACGTGTGCGGGGGGCCGAAAGGCCCCCCGAATCGCGTGGCTCGTCCAGCCGTGTCTACCAGTCAGGCCGGTCTTCGTATCCCAATCGGTAGACCAGATCGCCGGTCAGCTGCTTGAACCGCTCGACATGTTCCGGCGCGAACTGGGCTCGCCACTCGCCGCTGGTACCCGAACGCGCATGATTCGCCACGGCTCCCCCGCGTCTCAGGCTCAGGGCATTCACTGCGTCCAACCCGATCTGAACGGCGCGTTGATTGAATCCGTACCAGCGGAACAGCCGCTCGAAGGTGCCGACATCGTCGGCGAACGCGTCCTCGTAACGGATCTCCAGGAACTCTGGCTGGTCATAGTTCCACCGAGCCATCGACGCCCCGGTGTACCGAGCCATGTACTCGATTTCGGCCATCAACCCTTCGTGTTCATCTACCGACAACAGGAACGCCTGATAACTGAGGCCGCCCGGTCTCTTCGGATTCGGTCGTCGACACCATTCTTCGGTCGTGACCTTGTGATAGTGATACCCCGAGACGACGAGGTCCCGCGGGTCGCGAATGACATGGGATCCTCGGAAGCTTCTGCCAGCGAGGTCCTGCCTGCGGAAGTAGGCAGGACTCCCGAACGCAAGATCGGTGGTGGGTTTGAGCGATCCCGGTTCCTTCTGAAGCATCTGGAAGCGGAGCCCATAGCGACGGGTCACCGACCGCAAGACCTCTTGGAACCAGACCGTCCCCGCCTTGCCGGTAGCGCAGTGTACGAGCAACGGATGATCGGAGTGCGGCTCGAACGGACTGGCCACACTCCGAATGCCCAAACGATAGGCGCGCCGTGCAGCTTCCTTCGCACGATCGCCGACGTTTGCCTCACTCATCGGATTCAACCTCCTACCCCCGGCAACCGCCGGTTAGGCCGAGTCCGTTGCATCCACTTCTCTGCCACCTGAAACGAGGCCTGGGGATCTCGGCGGAACGCTAACCGGTCGGCTATCGGGTCACAACCGCCCGTCGGTGGAGACCACACCCGGAGCCGGCAGCGATCCACGGTCCAACCGCTGGCCAGGCCGTCACCGCCAGCGGCGTATGGCGGTCGTGCAGACCAGTGGACCGGGATGGGTCACGCCCGAAGCCGTGGTCCACCTGGACCACCCGCAACGATGCATCAAAACCCCGGCATGACCAGTACGGGAAATCGCCCAGACCGGAGCGACTTCGTGGTGGTGGTGTCAGCCGCGCCACCACCCAGCCCCAGCCGTGCGGCTGCCGCGTTCTCGTCTCTCCTCGGTCACGCTCCTCTCGGCGGATTCCACCTCGACTGACAAGCTTCCTCGTAGGCTTGGCGATGTGACCCCTGATTCTCCTGCTGCTACCCAGAACCCCTCGCCCTCGCCGGCCCAACCCGTAACCGACAGCGAGGCGGGCAGCGCTTCGGAATCCGAACGTAGCCAAACGAGCAAGTGGGTACGTGGCCTGCTCCTCATCCTGGTCGTGGTCGGAATCGCCCTGCTCATTGGCTTCTTCGATGCCGTACGACATTGGCTGGCGCTCCACACAGGGACCCTCCACGGGGGGCCCGACGTCTACTACAACTTCTGGTCTGGGTTCGGATCCGACCTCGGTGAGGCGACACTCATCAGCGCAGTCGGCATCGGGGTCTACACCGGCGTACGGAAGGTGAACTGCCACACCAAAGGGTGCTGGCGGATTGGCCACCACCAGCTAGAAGGCACTCCGTACATCTTGTGCCGGCATCATCACCCTGGTGTACCGACAAAGGGTGCTTCGCACGAGCACATCCTGGAGCAACACCGAAAGTTTCAGGAATCTCAACGAGACGCTCGCTAGAGTCCTTCGTCGATCGAGCGGGCCGTTGGCACCGTCTCATCCGTCACCAACCACGCTCCACTCCGCAAGTTCGACAGTGACATCTCCGGGTCCGCTCAGAAGGACGAGGCGACGATCGTGGAAGGTCATCACCTTGCTTCGCGTCCGCACGCCGCCAGCCTCGAGACGGGCGAGTGTGGCATCGAGGTCGTCAACGGCGAAGCAGATGTGGTTGTAGCCCAACCTCGCCAGATTCGATTCTGCAGGATTGTTAGGCAGGTCCGGGTGATGGAAGTGGAGGAGCTGCACCTCCTGGTGGGTCGGAGCTCCGGTCAGCACCAGGGTGACGTGGTCGGCCTCCCAATCGGGGATGCCCATGTACTCGGACATCTCGCCGCCGGACACAACGGTTGACTGGGTCTCCTCGAAGCCGAGCATCCCGAAGAACCTCGCTGCTTCGTCGAGATCGGCAACCGCAATGGTGACGTGATCGAAACCGCTGTGCCTGGCAGAGCTCACCGAATCATCCTAGATCGCTCTCGATGCGAGACCACTCCCGACCTGGGGTACGTTGTCGTTCACCTGCCGGTGAGTTTGGCCTCCATCGCGTCCATGCGATCAGCAAGGTCCTTCAGGCCGCCCGCGGTGTGAATGTCCAGCCGATCGAGGATCTGAACGGTGTCGTCATATGTGTGCTGTGAGCGCACGTCACTCGCCTGACTCTGCACGTTCTGCCCGACCATGATCACCGACAGCAACACCAACTGGAGGAACGTTTGCGCGATCCAAGCAACGAGGCCTTCGCCACCGGGCCTGAGCGCCGGACGTAGGCCGAGAAGGGCGATCAGGGCGAAGACGTACGCGCACCACATCGACCCAACGATGTTGGTGAGGAAGACGGCGATCTTTGCATTGAATCCGTTGGCTTTTTGAACCTCCCCCCGCACGCCTCGGATACTGATGGCTTCACCGATGAGGTGGTGTGCCTTCACCGGCTTCGGTATGTGGCTCTCGATCATGATGCTCTCCTCGCTCTGGACCACCACTGAGCATGTCACGGTCGCTTCGTCGATCGAGGGCTACCGGCCCGACACGGGGCCGGTGTTCGAGGTCGGCTGCGGCACCGGTTCGATCCTGGTCCGGCTCATCACGACTGCCACGCTCGCCGGCTCGACCGATTGCCCGAGGTGGTGACCGAGCCCTGATCCAAAGGTCGGGAGATCGCGGGCGCCGGACGGCTCGGTCGATCGTGGCGTCCCGGAACAGGCACACGCGCCCCGAAGGGATGTGGCACGGTGGACCATGGTCGCGTACGAGCAATTCGCCCCCTTCTACGACGCAGTCATGGACGACCCGGCGGCCCGTGCGGCGCGGGTCAATTCGTGGATCGAGTGCTACCGGCCCGATGCGCGTTCAGTGCTCGAGGTGGGCTGCGGCACGGGTTCCATCATGGTCCGGCTCACCACCACCGCCACGCTCACCGGGCTCGACCGGTCACCCGAGATGCTGGCCATCGCCGCCGGCAAGGTGCCGAGCGCGAGCTTGGTCGAGGCAGATATGGCCTCCTTTTCGCTCGGACGGCGGTTCGACGTGGTGCTCTGCATCTTCGATTCGATCAACCACCTGCTCACCCTCGAGGATTGGCGGTCGTTCCTCGAGTGCGTGCACGACCACCTGTCCGAGGGCGGCCTCTTCCTCTTCGACGTCAACACCGTCGGCGAGCTCCGCCGCCTCGGTGAGGAGCCGCCATGGGTCTACGACTTCGACGGGGGGACCGCGATCATCGACGTCGCCTTCGCCGAGGACGACGCCGGGTCCGGATCGACCGAGTGGGACATCCGCATCCTCGAGCGGGTGGGCGGGGACCACTATCTCCTGCACCGGGAGAGCATCGGGGAATTGGCGGTGCCGCTCTCCCGGGTTCGCGAGCTGGTCGACGAGGGATTCGATCTCCTCGAGGAGGTCGACGACGACGGTGCGCCCGCAACCGACGCATCGGTCAAGGCCTACTACGCGCTACGGAAGCGTGGGCACGGCAGAATCTGACCGCGGGCCCCGGTAGGAGCCCCACTCAGGATGAATCCCGACCCTGTCACGCCGTGGGCCTACCATCGCCGGCGTGAGCGTCAACGTCCATTGGGTGGGGTACGGTCCAGCCGCAGCCGATGCCCTCCGGCAAGCGATCGGCACCGAGAAAGGGAACGATCCCCTGGCCCCGGTGACGGTTGTCGTTCCGTCCAACCATGTCGGCGTCGGTACCCGCCGCCTGCTGGCATCGGGGAGGCTCGGCCCGGTCTGTGGCCGGGGCACCGGCATCGCGGCCGTCACCTTCCTCACCGTGTACCGCCTGGCAGAGCTTCTGGGCTCCTCCCCTCTGGCGGGGGCCGGCCGGCGTCCCGTGTCGACTCCCGTGATCGCCGCTGCAATGCGGGCCGCGCTGGCCGAGCGACCGGGGGTGTTCGCCCCGGTGGCCACGCATCCGGCCACCGAGACGGCCCTGGTCGCCGCCTACCGTGAACTGCGAGACGTCTCCGCAGAGTCGGCCGATGCCCTCGCCCGTCGAAGCGGAAGGGCTGCCGACGTCGTCCGCCTGCAGCGGGCGGCTCGGGGCCGCATCGAGCCTGGGTGGTACGACGAAGAGGACCTCATGGACTCCGCCGTCGAGATCCTGCGCGCCGACCGGTCCAGTGGCGATGACCTCGGACGGGTCATCGCCTACCTTCCGGAACGCCTGACCCGCCACGGGGCACGGGTGCTCCGGACGGTCGCCGACGGGCGTGGGCTGACCGTGCTGACCGGAACCAGCGGAGACCGTGGGGCCGACGCCGAGGTGCTCTTGGCCGTCGAGCGGCTGGGCGGTCCGCAGCCGACTGGTGCAAGCCCCTCCGGCATCGACCCGATGTCAGTGGTCAGCGCACATCGCACCCGGATCATGACCGCTTCGGACGCCGACGAAGAGGTCCGAGAGGCGGTACGGGCCGTCATCGATGCCGTGCGTGGTGGGACGCCGCTCGACCGGATCGCCATCCTGCACGCAAGCCCCGAGCCCTATGCGCGTCTGGCCTTCGAACAGCTCTCCGCTGCCGGCCTGGCCATGAACGGAGCGTCGGTGATGCCCCTGACCGCCCGCGTGGCCGGCCGTACCCTGCTCGGGCTCCTGGCCCTTCCTGACAGTGACTTCCGACGCGACGAGGTGTTCTCCTGGTTGGCCGGAGCGCGGCTGCGCTACGACGGGCGACCGATCCCGGTCACCGCCTGGGAACGGATCTCGCGCGAGGTCGGCGTGGTGGCCGGGCGCGCCCAATGGGATCGGCTGCTGACCCGGTACGCCGATGATCGCGACACCAGCGCAACCCAGGATGACGCCGATCCTGATGCTCCCCCCTGGCGAGCCGAACGGTCCCGTGCGGAATCGCTCCGGGCACGGGGGTTGCGCGCATTCGTCCTGGCCCTCATCGACGATCTGGCCTCGGCTCGCGCTCGACCACAGGCATGGATCAATCGTGCGACGTGGGCCCGCCGCCACATGGGTCGGCTCCTCGACGATGCCACCCACCGCCACGAGTGGCCCGTGGCCGAGCACCGGGCGGCCGAGCGGGTCGACCGGGCCCTCGATCGTCTGGGTTGTCTGGATGCCGTCGAAGGACCCACGGACCTCGACGTGTTCAGGCGCACGCTCGAGCTCGAGCTCGACGCAGACCTCGGTCGGGTCGGTCGAATGGGTGAGGGCGTGCTGGTCGCGCCGGTGAGCATGGGCGTAGGGCTCGACTTGGACCTGGTGGTGGTCCTCGGCCTGGCCGAGGGCACCTTCCCCGGACCGACCCGAGACGACTCGCTGCTGCCGGACCACGAGCGGGCGGCCACGGGCGACGAGCTCCCCCTCCGCGCTGCCCGGATCGAGCGCCAGCACCGCGAACTCCTGGCTGCTCTGGCCGGCGCATCGCGCCAGCTGTTGTGTGTGCCCCGTGGGGATCTCCGTCGCAGCCAGGAGCGTGTTCCGTCGCGCTGGGTCCTCGACATCGCCAGCTCGCTCGCCGGAGAACCGTGGTGGTCCGAAGAGCTCCTCGGAGCCGAGCGCGACTGGCTGGTCCAGGTCGCCTCCTTCGATGCCGGGTTGCGCCGTATGGCATTCCCGGCGGCCGAACAGGAGTACAGGCTGCGCTCGCTGATGGCGCACTCCACCTCGGGGCCGGGCACGGCCGCCCTGGCCGTGCTGGAAGACCCGACCGTCGATCGCGGCGCCGAGGTCGTGGCCGCGAGGCGCAGTGACCGGTTCACCCGCTTCGACGGCAACCTAGCCGGCATGGCCATTCCCTCCCCCACCGAACGGGGCACCTCGGCCACCCGGCTCGAGGCGTGGGCGTCGTGCCCGTTCGGCCATTTTCTCCGCGACATCCTCGACGTCGACGAGGTGGAAAATCCTGAAGACGAGTTGCAGATCACGCCCCGCGATCGTGGGTCGCTGGTCCATGACGTCCTCGAGCGCTTCATCGGCGAGGTGCTCGCCGGCGACGGCGCGAACCAGAAGGCCCCGTCGCAGCCCTGGTCGGACGTCGAGAGGGGGCGACTGCGGGACATCTCCGAGCAGGTCTGCGCCGAGTACGAGGCACACGGACTCACCGGGCGACCCGTCTTCTGGCAGCGTGACCGACGCCGCATCGTGGCCGAGCTGCTGCGGACGTTGGACTTCGACGACGCCTACCGCGACAGCCACCGCACGCATCCGATCGCCGCCGAGCTGGCCTTCGGCGTGCGTGGCGCACTGCTTCCCACCGTGTCGCTCGATCTCCCCGACGGGCGCAGCATCGCCTTCCGGGGGAAGGCCGACCGGGTGGATCTGGCCGAGGACGGCACCGTGCACGTCGTGGACTACAAGACCGGCTCGGCCGAGAGCTACCGGCATCTGAGCGAGGAGGACCCAGATCTCCGGGGCACCCGGTTCCAGCTTCCGGTCTATGGCCAGGCCGCTCGGCTGTTCGTCGGAGATCCCGGCGTCCCGGTTCGTGCCGAGTACTGGTTCATCTCCAGCAAGGGCCAGTACAGACGCATCGGCTATGCGATCACCCCGGCGGTCCTCGAGCACGTCGGCAAGACCCTGCAGATCGTGGTGCACGGCATCGAGGCCGGTGTCTTCCCGAGCGTTCCAACTGATTCTGCCGGCTCTCCCTTCGTCCCGTGCCCGTACTGCGACCCCGACGCCCTCGGCGTGGTCGACCTGCGTCGGGCCTGGGAGCGCAAGCGAGACGATCCCCAGCTGGCCGGGTTCGTCGACCTGATCGAGCCCGCCTCCGACGGCAACGGCGGTGGCCCCGATGCCTGACGCCGGCATCCCTCCCGACCAGGAGGCACGAAACCGGATCGCCGAGGATCTCGGGACCACCCTGTTCGTCGAGGCCGGAGCGGGGACGGGCAAGACCACCGCGCTGGTCGATCGGCTCCTCGCCCTGGTGATGGGGGGAGAGGCGGAGCTCGAGGCGATCGCCGCGATCACCTTCACCGACAAGGCGGCCGCCGAGCTGCGCGCCAGGGTACGACGCCAACTCGAAGAGCGACTCGTCGCCAACCCCGACGAGGTGGCACAGGCCCGCTGTGCGGTAGCGCTCGGCCAGCTCGATGGGGCGGCGATCGGCACGCTGCACTCGTTCGCCCAGCGTCTGCTCTCGGAACACCCGGTCGAGGCAGGACTCCCTCCCAGGGTCGAGGTGCTCGACGAAGTGAGCTCGGCTGTGGCCTTCGAGCGGCGCTGGCGGGGCTTCCGAGACGAGTTGCTGGCCGATCCGGCCCTCGAGCGCTCCATCCTGCTCCTGGTCGCGTCGGGCGTCCGGATGAGCGCCATACAAGCGCTGGCCGTCGCCTTCAACGACAACTGGGACATGGTCGAGGAACGGGTCGCCGACGACGAGACGGAACCCCCGACGGTGCGTGCCCTGGCAGAGCCGGTCATGGATGCCATCGCTTCGGTCTGCAGGGAGCCGTGCCGGGATCCGGCGGACAAGCTGCGCGTGAGACTCGACGAGATCGCAGCATGGGTGGCCGGGCTCCGGGCCATCTACGACGAGCTCGAATTGCTCGAGGCGTTGGCGGACGAGAAGGGCCGACCCAGCTTCAAGGTCGGTGGGTCCGGCAAACGGGTCAACTTCGACACCGACGTCACATCCCTCCGGGCCGACGTGCGCGACGCCGGCGAGCGGCTCGACGCTGTCTGCTCCGCGATCACGTGCGCGTGTGTGATCCGTCTGGCCGTTGCAATCCGCCGATTCACCCTCGATTCCGCCGAGGAGCGCCGGCGTGCCGGCCAACTCGAGTTCCACGACCTGCTGGTGATGGCCCGCGCACTGTTGCGCGACCCCGAGCACGGCGCAGCCGTACGAGCCCGGCTTCACGCCCGCTACCAGCGCCTGCTGCTCGATGAGTTCCAGGACACCGATCCCATCCAGATCGAACTGGCCGTCCGCATCGCGGCCGCCGACCCGACCGGTGCCCCTGCCGGGCAGGCACCCTGGGGTGAGGTGACGGTGACCCCCGGTCACCTGTTCCTGGTCGGTGATCCGAAACAGTCGATCTACCGCTTCAGGCGGGCCGACATCTCGACCTTCCTCGACGCCGCCTCCCGGTTCGGCGAGAACTCGGGGCGGGTCGAGCTCACGACCAACTTCCGCACTGTCACCCCTGTCATCGACTGGGTCAACCACACCTTCGACGCACTCATGGGGGAGCCCAACGACGTCGAGGCACCGGTACCCTCGCAGCCCACCTATCTCGCCCTGGATCCGGTCCGCTCGACTCCTGCCGTCGGCCCCCCGATTGCGGTCATCGGACGAACCGAACAGCCCGGATCCCTCTTGGCCAGCGATCTCCGGACGGCTGAGGCTGCTGACGTGGCTTCCACCGTGGCCCGGGCGATCTGTGAGCAGTGGACCGTCGCAGACGGGACCGGCGGCTGGCGGCCGGCCCGCCTCGGGGACATCACGGTCCTGCTCCCGGCGCGCACGTCGTTGCCGTACCTCGAAGACGCCCTCGATACCGCGGGCATCGCCTATCGGGCCGAGACGAGTTCCCTCGTCTATGTCAGCCGGGCGATCCGGGACTTCCTCATGGTGCTGCGGGCCGTCGACGATCCCACCAACTACCTCCACGTGGTCTCCGCGTTGCGCACGCCGCTCCTGGCGTGTGGCGACGATGACCTCTTCCGGTTCAAGTGGGAGCGCAGGGGCCGGTGGAGCTACCTGGCCGAGCAGCCGGAGACCGTGCCGGACGACGACCTGGTCCGACACGGGTTGCGCTATCTGCGCTCGCTCTACGACCAGCGCCACTGGCTCGCACCTTCAGAGCTGCTCGACCGGATCGCCCGGGACCGGCGGGTCATGGAGTTGGGGTTCGCCGAAGGTCGGCCGCGCGACGTCTGGCGTCGGCTCCGCTTCGTCATCGACCAGGCGCGGGCCTGGAGCGACGCAACCGGGGGCAACCTGCGCCAGTACCTCGCGTGGGTGGCTCAGCAGACAGCCGAAGGAGCACGGGTGGCTGAGTCGGTTCTGCCCGAGACCGACGATGACGCCATTCGCATCATGACCATCCATGGGGCCAAGGGTCTCGAGTTCCCGATCACCATCGTCTCAGGGATGTCGACTGCTCCGACCGCCCGCCGTGCTCCGGTCGAGGCGGTGTTCCCGCCGAGAGGCACAGTCGGCTACAGGCTCGGCAGCCAGGTGACGACGAGCGAGTACGAGGCGTGGGCACCCGTCGACGAACAGATGGGGCTCCACGAGCGGATCCGGCTCCTCTATGTGGCCTGCACCCGTGCCCGCGATCATCTCGTCGTGTCGCTCTACCGAAAGGAGCGGGCCGGGGCCCCGACACTGCCCAAACGCACCAGTGCCGAACTGTTACTCGACGGCATGGGGAGTCTGATCGACGAGGTTCCCGATGCCGTGGAAGCGACCGGCACGATCCCGCTGGTGCCGGTGACGCCGCCCTCGCCACCTCCTCCGTTCGAGGCGTGGGCCGCGGAGCGCAACGCGGCGCTCGTACACGCGGAGCGTCCCACCACGGTGGCTGCGACCGCACTCACCGAGGAGGGCGCTCCGGACGTCGAGGGGGAACCCGACCCGGGCCTCAAGAAGCGGCCGCGGGATCTCGACCTTCCGGCCTGGCTCAAGGGACGCTACGGCTCGGCGGTCGGTCGGGCAGTGCACGGTGCCCTCCAGACGATCGACCTCGCCACCGGCGACGGACTCGAGACGGCTGTGGCGTCCCAGTGCGAGGCCGAGGCGATCCCCGATCGGGCCGACGACGTCCGCGCCCTGGTCGCCGCTGCGCTCGGGTCACCGTCGGTGCGAGAGGCCGCCGCCGGCCCGCACTGGCGCGAGGTCTATGCATGTGCTCCGGTTGACGGGCGCCTGCTCGAAGGGTACATCGATCTCCTGTACCGGGGGCCCGACGGCCTCGTCGTCGTGGACTACAAGACGTCGGGGACGTCCGACCCGCAGGAGCTCGAGCGGCGAGCTGAGGGGTATCGGATCCAGGGGGCGTCGTACGCGGTCAGCCTCGAGGTTGCGACCGACGAACCGATCACCCGGGTCACCTTCGTCTTCCTGACGCCCGACGGGGTGGTGGAATCTCACCTCCCGATGCTCGATTCCGCGAAGGCCGATGTCCGTCGTCTCGTCACATCCGGCACCGAGTCGACGACGGACTGAACGCTCGGGGTTCGAGGTGCACCCGGCTGGTGAGCGTTCGTGGGGTGTCCCGGAGGCACGCACGAGCCGATGTCCTCCTGGCGGTCGTCGTCGGCTCTCGGCGGTACCGCATCAGCCCACTCGACGCGCAGGGGTGCCAACATGGTGCGATCGGCCCCGACGGCGGGAACGACGATCCCAAGGGGGAGACATGGGACTCCTATCGGCCACGACATCATCCGGACCCAGCGCAGGTCTGCTGCTCCTCTACGTGGTGCTCTACGTCGTCTTCGCCGTGGGCGCCTGGGGCGCCTACAAGAAGGCCTCCCCGCAGGGCGACCCGGCCTGGGCCGCATTCGTCCCGATCTACAATTTCATCGTCCTGCTGAGGGTCGCCGGGCGTCCGGCCACCTGGGCATGGTTCCTCCTCCTGGTCTTCATCCCCATCGTCGGCAGCCTGGCAATTCTGGTGCTGTCGATCCTCGTGCTCCACGACGTGTCGAAGAGCTTCGGGCACGGCGGCGGGTTCACCGTCGGACTCGTGCTGCTCGCCCCCATCTTCTGGTACATCCTGTGGCTGGGGCCGAGCACCTACCGAGGTCCTGCCGGGCCGGCGGGGATGGGCGGTGGCTACGGTGGCGGTGGCGGCGGTGGTGGCGGCTACGGCAGCGGTTACCCCCAGTACCCCTCGCAGGGCGGCTATCCACCCGCGGGTGGCTATGGCGCGCCCCCCAACCGGGATCGGCGCTGCCACCCCCTCCGCCCGGTCAGATGCCTCCCCCTCCGACGACGCCACCGCCTGGCGCTCCTCCTGGCCCGATGCCTCCGCCACCCGCACCTCCGGGCCAGATGCCACCCCTGCAGTAGCGAGCGGAAAGTCGGGCACCGGGGGCCGCCGCTGCCCTGATCAGGAGGCGGTGGCGCCGATGAGACCGGCCGGCGCGGCCTCCAGAGCTCCGAGGATCGCCTCGGCCAGCGCGCGGGCAGAGGACGGATCGAGCTCGAGGGCGACCCGGGCACCGGGGCCGCGCGACGGGTTGATCAGGTCGAGGTTCAAGGTGTGCTCAGCGGGCGCATGGACCGGATGGTCGAAGTACACGGTCGCCGCGGTCACCGGGAACCAGCCGGCTGCGCCCTTGCCGCTTCCCTCGACGGTCAGTGTGGTGGTCTGGTAGGTGCACATGGGGCTCTCCTCTGCGGGGCGGGATCCATCGGCGAGGATCTGTGGGGGTTGGTTGCGGCGCGGCGGTTCACGACCCAGAGAGGGTTCGTCCGAAGAAGTCCCAGATGTACCGCCATCCCTCGGTAGCCGCCTCGGGCCGGTAGCTCGGCCGGTCCGTCGCGAAGAACGCATGCCCGGCGCCTTCGAACGTGTGGAATTCGAACTCCTTGCCCGCTTCGGTCAGCAGCCGTTCGAGCTCGGCGACCTCGGCCGGGGGTGGGTACTGGTCCTCCGCACCGAAGAGTCCGAGCAGCGGGCAGGAGAGGTTGCCGGCCAGATGCCCGATCGGCTCGACGGTGAGCGGGAATCCCTCTGGGAGCGGCCCGATGACGAACGCGCCGTAGCAGTCGACGGCGGCCTCGAGCTCGAGACTGCAGGCGGACAGGAAGGACTGGCGTCCCCCGGAGCAGTACCCGATGGTGGCCACCCTCCCGTTCGACTCGGGCATCGTCCGGAGGTGGGCGGCAGCCCCTGCCACGTCCCCGATCAGCCGCTCGTCCGGGACACCGCCGAGGGCCCGGGCGGCAGCCGCGGCATCGTCGGGATCTGCGCCCGGAGCCTCACGGAAGTAGAGATTGGGACAGAGGGCCAGATAGCCGTGAGCGGCGAACTTGCGGCTGATCTCCTTGGTGGCCTCGTCGTAGCCGGGCATGTGGTGGATGACCACCACGCTGCCGGTGGGCGGGCCGCCGAGCGGTCTGGCCAGGTAGGCCTCGACCGAGTCGCCGCCGTGTCCGCGGATCTCCACGGTCTCGGCCTGCATCGCATCGTTGATCATGGAGCTCCTCCGGGGTCGATGTCGTTGTCGAGGTCGAGGGCGAGACGAAGTTCGGCCAGGCGCTCGGCCTTGGCCGCGCGCTCGTCGCGGAACGCGCCGATACGGGCGAGCGTGTCGTCGAGACGCTCGAGGAGATGCTGGTTGGCTTCGATGGCCTCGTCGATCAGTTGGCTGCGTCGTGAGGCGGAGGCATCGCCCCACCGGAACTCGGACCGGGCCCGATCGAGCGCATCGATGTCCTCGGTCTCCAGCACCACACGGACCTCGGCCAGCGAGAAGCCGAGCAGCTCCTGCAGATCGCGGATCCGGGTCACCCGGGACATGTCCGTCGGGGAGTACAGCCGCTCCCCCCTCCCCCGGTGATCGCTGGGCCGGATGAGGCCGAGCTCCTCCCAGTACCGCAGCGTGCGGGTGGTGACCCCGGTCAGCTTGGCGAGCTCGCCGATCCGGAACACCAGCGGCGCGGTGCGGGCCGCGCTCCGGGTGGTCACTGGGCCCCCACCGCAGCCCGGTCCCCCGGTCCACCGGAGGTGATCGGGTCAGCGTCGTCGGTCGGCTCGACGTCCTCCTCCGGCTCCCGGTAGACGTAGCGCCCGCCACGCAGCCAGGAGGCCCAGGCAGCCAGCAGGCTGGCCACGATGGCGAAGTCGAACGCGGCGTGCAGTCCGGCGCGGAACGGCTCGCTGATCAGCCCGGGGAAGAACTGCCGACCGGTGAGTGTGGCCTGTTGGGCCGGCGTCAGTTGGCTCAGCACGTGCGCGCCGACAAGGTGCTGGACCGGGTCGTAGCCGAGGAACGCGGCGAACAAGGTGGAGACCGGCGACAGGTGGGCGACCCGCTCGGCCACCGCGGCAGGAACGCCGTGGGCCTCGAGCCCGTGGAGCAGATTAGAGGGAAGAGAGACCATCAATCCGACGATCATCAGCGTGAAGAAGATGCCGATGGAGAGCACTTGGGCCGAGTTCTGGAACGTCGTGTTCATTCCCGACCCGGCGCCGCGGTGCTGTGGCGGCAGGCTGTTCATGACGCCGGCCCGGTTGGGTGAGCCGAATGAGGCCATGGTCAGCCCGGTGAAGAAGAGCAGGAGAGCGAAGAGCCAGTAGGGGAAGTCGACCGGCAGGAGCTCGAGGAGGGCGAAGCTCAGCGCGGAGCCGAGCATGCCCCCGGTTGCGAAGGGCCGGGCACCATAGCGGTCCGAGAGGATGCCCGAGAGGGGTCCGGCAATCAGGAATCCGAGGGTCAGCGGGAGCATCGCGATACCCGCCCAGAGCGGGGTCACCGTGAACGCGTACCCGTGGATGGGCAACCAGATCCCCTGGAGCCAGATGATCAGCATGAACATGAGACCGCCCCGGCTGAGGGCGGCCAGGAAGCTGGCCAGCACGCCGCTGGTGAAAGCACGGATCTTGAACAACTGGAGCCGGAACATCGGCTGAGGGACCTTGGTCTCGACGACGCAGAACACGATGAGGAGGCCGACACCGAGGACGAGCGCACCGATCACCATCGGATTGGTCCATCCCATCACGTGATGCCCATAGGGCTCGATGCCGTAGGTGATCCCCACCATCACCAGGATCAGGCCGACCGCGAAGGTCACATTGCCGGGCCAGTCGATCTTGGCGGGCCGACGCGGGCTGGTCTCACGGAGCTTGAGGTACCCGAACACGGTCGCGAACAGTCCGATCGGCACCGACACCAGGAAGATGAGCCGCCAGTTGATCGGAGCCAGCACGCCGCCGAGGACCAGACCGATGAAGGTCCCGCTCATGGCGGCGGCCTGGTTGACGCCGAGCGCCATCCCCCGCTGGTTGTCCGGGAAGACATCGGTCAGGATGGCCGACGAGTTTGCCATGAGCATTGCCGCACCCACACCCTGGAGGATCCGCATCGTGATGAGCCAGATCCCCGCAGCGTCCCCGGTCATCCAGGTGATGCTCAGCATCAGCGAGAAGAAGGTGAACACGGCGAACCCGAGGTTGTAGGTCCGGACCCGTCCGTAGATGTCCCCCATGCGGCCGAGGCTCACGACCAGCACGCTGGTGACGACGAGGAACCCGAGGATCATCCAGAGGAGGTAGAAGGTGTTCCCGGGCTCGAGCGGGTCGATCCCGATCCCCCGGAAGATGTCGGGGAGGGAGATCAACACGATGGAGCCGTCGATGGTCGCCATCAACATGCCGAGGGTCGAGATGAACAGCGCCACCCACTTGTAGTCGGCCGGAAGGTCCGCAAGGGTGGGCAGGGCGCGCCCGGCCGGTCCGTCCGCAGCGGTCGTCGTCTGGTCGAGTACGGCCACAGGCTCTCCGGTCCGCGGTCACCAGGTCGCTCCCCTCCGGGGGCGGATCCCGGGTGGATCCCACGTCTGTGGGATCCAATGACGTCAATATACCTTGACGTCGACGTGAATGCCAATAGACGCACCTACGGCCCGGGTTGGCTTAACGTCGACGCTGTCATGCGCAGACCATCCCGAGCGGGACGAGTAGCGGGCGGAGGGACCCGGATCGGCGCCGTGGTGGCCTCGACGGTTCTGGGGACGGTGCTCCTCGCCGGATGCGGGGCCTCCGCGCTCGTGGGCACGACCGGGCCGACCGGGCCGACGGTCACGACGGTCCCACCGTCGACCTCGACGACCGCCGCCCCACTTGCGGGTGAGGTGGCGGTGGCCTTTCCGGTGGTGGCCTGTTCCGGCCCGCCGGGCGCATCCACCCCCACGACGTCCCCCACCGGATGGCAGCCGAGCGTGCTCCTGGCCCCGATTCCCACTGCGCTGGTCGGCAAGGTCACCTTCTACTCCGATGGCGTCCACACCGTGCTCGGCCCGACCGGGTGGACCTGCTCGATCGTGGCGCCCGCTCCGGGGACCGTCGGTCTTGCCGTCTACCCGTCGCAGGATCCGGATCCTCCGATCGGGGGACCGCCTGCAGCAGGAACCGAAGGCGTCTTCGCGACCTTCGCGACGACAGCCCGTTCATCGGGGATCGCGTTGGTCTGCACGCTCTTCACGATCCCCTCGTGGCAGGCACGGTCTGCCAACTGCCCCGCGAGCAAGCCGGCCGAAGAACAGACGTCGACCCCCACCGCTGACATCACCGCGGTCACCGACCCGGCCGGTGTGGTGGGCAGCTTGGCCGGCTCGGGTGGCCAGTACGGGGTAACCGGAACGGTCATCTTCCCCCAGGTGCAGCCCGCGGTTTCCGACGGGTCGAGCCTGCCGGTCGCCGCCGAGTCGTGTGCCATGCCCGACGCGTCGCTCTGCCCGACGATCGTGTCCGACTTCGAGGTCCGCGAGTTCCCGGTGCCGGTGACAGCCGGGAGATGAGAAGCCCCGGGTGAGCGTTGACGGCTCCTCCCTCACCTGCTGCGTTCGTTCCACTCTCGAATCTCACACACCGGCAGTGCGTGAGCACTGACCGTGGAGTTGGTTGACGCATCCTGCGCCGCCCCATAGGTTCAGCCGCCGAGTACCTCGGGAGGGCAGGCCGTGGACGAGGACCAGGAACGCGACTCCGAATTCGGAGTCGCTGAAGCGCAGACGGACGACCTCGACGCCATCGGGCTCGGCGCGTTGGGTCGCGGCGGCGTTGCTGCCATGGCCACCACTGACGTCGGCGCCCATCGCGACCCGCGCGCGCAACAGCCGCCTGCAGCGCGTCGCACTGGTGCTCGGCGCGATCGCCATCCTCCTCGTCCTCCGGGACCTGCTCGCGCCGGGGCTGGGCCTGCCGATGCCGTCCGTACCGTCGTCGATGACCCCCTACATGGTGCCCATGGTGCTCATCGTGGTGCTGGTGCTCGTCATGGTCGTCCCGATGCTTGCCGCAGGTCGTTCGCCACACATCCTCTACCGCCCCGATCAGCTGACCATGACCTTCGACGACGTCCGGGGCTCGGCCGGGTTGGTCGAGGAGGTCCAGAAGACCCTCAATCTGTTCCTCGCCCACCGGACCTTCGCCGAGCGGATGGGAGGGTCACCGCGCAAGGCGATCCTCTTCGAGGGCCCGCCCGGCACCGGCAAGACCTACATGGCCAAGGCCATGGCCTCGGAGGCCGGCGTCCCCTTCCTCTTCGTCTCGTCCTCGGCGTTCCAGTCGATGTTCTACGGACAGACCAACCGAAAGATCCGGGCCTATTTCAAGGAGCTCCGCAAGCACGCCCGCCGCGAGGGTGGTGCGATCGGGTTCATCGAGGAGCTCGATGCCATCGGGGCCAGGCGGGGAACGGGCTCCAGCCAAGGCGAGGGCGTCCCGGGAGTGGTCAACGAGCTGTTGGTCCAGCTGCAGTCCTTCGAGAAGACCCCGTTGTCGTTGCGATGGAAGAGCAGGGTGATCGACTCGGTCAACGCCTGGCTGCCCGCAGACCGCAAGGTGGCCATGCCGGTCCACACCCCAGCCAACATCCTGGTCATCGGGGCCACCAACCGGGCATCGGACCTCGACCCGGCCCTGGTGCGACCCGGACGCTTCGACCGCAACATCTACTTCGGTCTGCCCGGCCGGGCCGGACGCCGGGACATCATCGACTACTACCTCGACCGGAAGGCACACGAGGCCGAGCTCGACGAACCGGAGTGCCGGGAGACGCTTGCCGCCATGTCCGCCGGGTACTCGCCGGTGATGATCGAGCACCTGCTCGACGAGTCGCTGGTCTGGGCACTCAGACGCGGTGCCGCCCGCCTTTCGTGGGACGACGTGCAGCAGGCCAAGATGACCGAGGAGATCGGCCTCGCCCAGCCGGTCGAGTACACAGAAGCCGAGCGGCGGACGATCGCCACCCACGAGGCCGGGCACGCCACCGTGGCCTGGTTGGTCGGCAAGGGACGCACCCTCGAGGTGCTGACCATCGTCAAGCGGAAAGAGGCGCTCGGACTGCTCAGCCACTCCGAGACCGAGGAGCGCTTCACCAAGACCAAGTCGGAGGTGCGGGCGCTCATCGACATCGCATTCGGCGGCATGGTGGCCGAAGAGCTGTTCTTCGGCGAAGCCTCCACCGGGGTCGCCGGTGACCTCCAGGCGGCCACCCTCAACGCCTGCCAGATGATCGGTCTGCTCGGCATGGGCAGCTCGCTCATATCGTCGGCAGCCCTGGAGTACCCGGCCGGCGGCACGGTCTCCAAGGTGCTGTCCAACGACGGCAACCGGGCCGAGGTCGAAGCGCTGCTCGCCGCGGCGAAGGCGTCGGTGACCCAGCTGTTGGACGACCACCGCTCGGTGGTCGAGGCCCTCCGGGACGCGCTCCTCTCCCGCAACGAGCTCATCGGGTCGGAAATCCTGGACGTCATCCGCGACGCGCAGGCCGCCCTTCTGACCGCGCCCCCCACCTGAATCGGGCGGCGGCCGCCCGAGCCCGTGCCCCACGGTCCGGACGCGCTCTGTCGCGCCCGGACCGTCAGATTCAGGGCTGTGGCGGCGCGACCGTCTGGATGTAGGTCACCGTGCTGGGCAGGTAGTTGGAGTCGCCCGAGTAGTTGACCGTGACCGTGTAGGGCGTACCGGGCGGATTGTTCTGATAGAACAACACCTCCGGTGGGATGAAGCAGGTGAAGGCACCCTGCACGTGTCTCGGAGCGATGGTGAAGGTGTTGCCGCCCTGGCAGTTGTAGCTCCGGTTGTTCGGATCGGTGATGGTCCAGGTGATGGTGCCGGTCGGCGGACCGACCAGGGTCGACGACGCCGCGTTGTTGGTCGCGGTGAGCGTCGCGGTGAGGTTGACCGCGGTCCCGGAGATTGACGCGTTGTTGTCCGACGAGACAGCGAGCGCAGTCGGTGTCTGGGTCACGTTGAACACGTCAGCCGAGATGTTCGGAGCGGTGCTTCCCCAGTAGTTCTGGTCACCGAGGTATCGGGCGTAGGCCTCGTACTGCCCGGGGAACTCCCCGCCGCGGACGGCCAGGATGGCATACCCGTTCGAGTGCAGCGGGACGTCGGTTCCCGTGCAGTTCCCCGGCCCGCCGGCGATGCAGACGCTGATCGACACCAATCCGCTCGGTGGCGTGGGACTCGTCGTGTTCACGCCCACCACGTGTGCGTACACAAAGACCGTTTCACCGGCCGTTGCATCGGTGGGTACGGAGAGCGTGGTATTCGTCGAGATCAAGCTCGCGCTCAGGTAGAGCGTCGACGTCACCCGGACGAAGTTGGGGTCCTCGAGGGTGGCCGTCACCGTGTAGTAGACGGCGGCGGGCACTCCGGCGGGGAGCTGGCAGGTCGCCACACCGGCGGTCGGCGTGATCGAGTTGTCGTTGCCCTCGCAGAGGAGCGAGGTGTCGGAGCCGGCCGGGAGGATCGAGAAGACGACCGGTCCCGCGGGATACCCGACGGTCGGCGCGAGTGCGGTGGTCGTCGCGGTCAGGGTCAGGGGTGATCCGGGAACCTCCTGGCAGGACATTCCTCCGTTGCAGGTGTTCGGTGACACGGCCAGAGAGATCGTGCCATGTGCCTTGGTCACGTTCTGGGTGTACGAGGCGAAGCTCGACGAGAAGTTCCCGTCCCCCTCGTAGGTCGCCTTCACATGGTAGGGCTGTCCGTGGTAGGTGAGCCCGTTCGGGATGTGACAGGTCGCCACGCCCGAGACCACCGGTACACCGGCGGTGCACTTGCCGTCTCCGGTGAACTTGACCGTGCCGGTCGGCGTGCCGACGCTCGGCGCGGTCGCCACGACGTGCACCGTGATGGTCAGCGGCTGCCCGCTGACCGAGGGGTTGACCGAGGGGGCAACGGTGGTCGTGGTCGCACCGGCGGTGACCGGGACCATCACGGTCTGGCTGCTCGACTCGTACACCGACCCGCCAGGTGGGGTGAAGGCGGCCTCGACCGAATACGGCGTGTTGGCGGCCATCAGCCCGCCGCTCACCGTGCAGGTCCCTGTGCCGTTGGTGATCGTGACGGTGTCGCCACCGTTACAGGTGACCCCCGACGAGATCGTGAAGAGCGCTGTCCCGTGTGGCTTGGCCGAGTGGACCGGCGCCGTCGGTGACGTGACCGTCACGGTGAAGGTGACCGGCTGTCCGGTCACCGGGGCCGGCGGGGCCGTGGTGATGGTGGTCTTGGTGGCGTACGGACCGGCGGCGCCCGCCGGCGAGGCGAGGACAGCGGTCAGCACACCGGTCATGAGGAGGGTCGCGATCGAAGCTCCCAGGGCGAGCCGGCCGATGCCGCGCGTCGCGGACCGGTTGGTGCCCGGGTTCGTGGTCACTGTCTTCATGGTCATACCCCCGCCTGGATCGTCACACTGCCCATTGGGCTTCCAAAGGGCTGTCCGAAGTAGATGTTCTTGAGCCCGGTCTGTCCGGGTCCGCACTCGCCGGTCAATTGACCGCCCGACCCATTAGAGGAGAGCGTCTTGTACGTCGGCTTCTCCTTCGCATACGACCCGTAGGTGAGCTTGGTCGGAAACCCGAGGGTGAGCAGGTTGTAGTCGTACTGGTAGTAGATCCAGGGTTGGTTGACCGTGAGGTCGGTGCCCTGCGCTGTCCCGCCCGTGGTCTTCCAGATGATCGTCCCGTGCATCTGGCTCATCGGCACCCCGGAGGTCAGCGGCGTGCAGTCGTTCTCGACAGTCGTCGTCGAGTGAGCCTTGAGCGTTCCCCCAGTGACTCTGACCGTCCCCTTCCTTGTCCCTGCACCTGTGCAATTGATCAATTGCGCCACGATGTGGAAGTTGGTCGGGGTGGTTCCGCCGTCGCGGAATGCGGTCGAGAAGATGAGGTTTCCGTGCACCGTGCAGGTGATGGTTCCGGACATGGTCACCGGTGGGGCGGCCGACGCGGTGCTTGCGCCAACCCCGACACTGAGTCCCGCCAACAAGGAGCATGCTCCTACTCCGAGCAAGAGTTTGCGGATCATGGCAGTCGCCCTTTCTCCGGCGGTCGAGGACGCGCCGGAACTTCGATCTCTCCGCCGGAGCACCGGTCCGCCTGCCCGCCGGGATGCTCCTGAGGTTGATGGCCCCTGCCGGGCACAACCCTACCCGACTCCGCCCGCCCGCGCCGCTCATTCAGGGCCCGACGGAGAGCTCACCCCGATGTCACACTGCGACCGTCACGTCGACCGGGCTCACCAGAGCGCATTCCAGTCCTCGGTCGCGAGCCACCCGACGGGACCGGTTCCGGGTCGCTCGACGCGCACCGTCTGGACATCGATCCAGGTGGGCTGGCCGAAACCCGCGTCCCGCCAGCGACCCACCGGGACGGATTTCCAGTCGCGACTCCTCACCCCGCTCTCGGAATACCCGGCGCGCACCAGCAGATGGGTCGCCGAGCCGGCGACGACCACACACGGGCGCTCCTTGCCGTCGAGATCCGGGTTCCCGGGATCGACAGAGT
Source organism: uncultured Acidimicrobiaceae bacterium (assembly GCA_963701325.1). Classification (GTDB taxonomy): domain Bacteria; phylum Actinomycetota; class Acidimicrobiia; order Acidimicrobiales; family RAAP-2; genus Bog-756. The sequence continues at coordinate 3,320,346 of OY969604.1, read as the reverse complement.
CGAAGGGCACCCACGCGAAGACGACGCCGGAGACCCACGGGTCGTCCGGGTCGAACTCGCGCGCCTCGGCCGGGGCCAACGTCGGCCGTCGAACATGGGATCCCACCACACGTGTCATCCGGTCCTCAGTGGTCGACCCGGATCCGGTGGCGGACGGTTGACCGGCAGTGGCGATCCGCATCTCCTTTCGGGCCTGGCGACGCTTCTCCTCGACCTTCCGGGCCGCGTCCGCCGCCCGGCGCCGCTGCTCCGCATCACGCTGCTTCCTGCGGCGCCGCGCGTCGCGTCGATCGGTGTCCCCGGTCGATGCACCGCGTGGATCGGTGTCTCCGGTTGTGCGCTGGTCGGGGGCAGTCGAGACGTCGGGCGTGGCGACCTCCTCGGCCCAGCCACTCATCCCGTAGCGTGGATCGGTGGCGAGGACGTCGAAGCACAGGTCGGAGGCGGGCATCTCCCCGTCGGCCACCGAGGCCAGCATGACAGCGATGGTCACGTCGTCGTGCTCGGACCGAACCGCGTCGAGGGCCTCGAGCAGCTGCTCACGCGTCGGATCGTCAGCGTGGTCGCCCAACGCCTCGATCGTGGCTGCCAGGCAGGTGTCGGAACACGCAGCGGCCGCGTAGGGCAGCACCACCCGATACTGGACCTTGTCCAGCGCGGCCACGGGGTCGGCGTGGCGTCGGAGCGCGTTGACCGCATTGCGGACGGCGGGAGAGGTCGGGACGCGCGGATCGACCGCTCGCGCCAGGGCGGTCTTGAGCTCCGCGGCGCCCGACTCGCGACAGCGTGCCCCGCAGCATCGCCTCGCGTGCACCGTCGGTGATGGCGCCTTCCATGGTTCGCTGTCCTTCCTCATCGGTCGCGTCGGTCCATCCCGGGTCGGGTGTGACCGTGCGCGGTCATCTTCGCAGAGGTTCCGGTCGGCACGGTCCGCGCGGGAGCTCCGAAGCGTCCGCGAACTGCGCCCGGTGCAGCGGCGATACTGGCGCGATGAGCACCGGCGCGGAGACCGGTGGGCGCGGTGCAACGACCACGACCCGGCGCGGTCTCGGGCCGTTCGTCACCCTGATCGAGACGCACCGGCCGGACGGACTGGTGGCCCGGTGGGACTCGAGACGCCAACGCAAGCACTGGGACGGTCGGGCGGCGACCGCGGCGACCTGGTGGGCACCGCGTGCCCGCGGGTGGTGGATCGCCGTCCTCTTCGCGGTGGGCTCGGCTCTCTTCGCCCTGGGTGCGGTACCCCCTCTGGCCGCTGCGCTCGGAACGCGCGCCGACGCGCTGACCTTCTTCGTCGGGTCACTGTTCTTCACGTCGGCCGGGTTCCTCCAGTACCGGGAGTCGGTGGACGCCGGATCGACCGGCGGCGACCGCCGCCGGGTCCTGGTCTTCCGCCCCCGACAGGTCGACTGGCTGGCCTCGGCGATCCAGCTCGCCGGTACCTTCTACTTCAACGTGAGCACGGCGAACGCGGTGCGCATCGACCTCACGGTCGTACAAGCCCAACAGCACGTCTGGCGTCCGGACGCGATCGGGTCGATCTGCTTCCTGGTCGCCAGCGGACTGGCCTGGTGCGAGGTCTGCCACGGCTGGCTGGCCTGGTCCCCCGGTCGCCTGGCCTGGTCGATCACCCTGCTCAACCTCGTGGGATCGGTCGCCTTCGGCGTCTCTGCCGTCGCTGCCGCGATCGTGCCTGCCACCGGCGAGCTGCGCAACGCCCGGCTCTCCAACCTCGGCACGTTCGTGGGCGCAGTCTGCTTCCTTGCCGGTGCAGTACTCCTCCTGCCCGAACGGACCGAGGCCGGTGACGCGTCCGATCCGTGACACCACCGTCCGTGAGGACGAAAGCCGAATGCGGATGAATTGGCGCGTCGCGGGTGTTGAATGGAGGTGAGGCACCGAGGGGCGAGGCAGACCGGAAAGGGGCAGAGGATCATGGACACGGAGCAGATCATGGACACCGAACAGGCAGCGAGCGAAGAGGCACAGGAGTCCGGTGTGACCGAAGAGGCGCAGCTCAGCCCGGGGGACGCCTTGCGTGCCCTCCCGATCGAAGCGGGACGACGGGGCACCCGGTTCGTGTCCGCCCAGGCGATGCAGGCACGCCTGTTCTCGGTCTACGACGCCGCTGCTGCCGCCGAGGGCGCTCTCGCGCTCGTGCAGAGCCAACTCACCTTGACCCTCGACCGGATCTACTACGAGGCAGAGGAGATCGAGTCGATGGCCCGCCAGCTCGACTCGCTCCTCGCGCTCGAGTCCCTCGAGTCGCTCGACGTGCGGGAAGAGGAACTCGTCTCCGAGGAGTAGGGCACGGCCCTCTGACGGGATCTGCCGCCGAAGAGGGGCTTCAGCCGGTGAGCTCCTTCACAATGGACAGGACGTCGACCGAACGCTGACCTCCGGTGGGGACAGGCGTGACCTGGAGGTGGCTCACCCCTGCCTCCGCGAAGGCGGCGATCCGCTCGGCCACGTAGCCTCTCGGTCCGCACAGGGCCATCGAATCGAGCAGCTCGTCCGGGACGAGGGCCTCGGCGTCGCGTTTGTTGCCGCTCAAGTAGAGGTCCTGGATACGGGCGGCCTCGTCTTCGTAGCCGTACCGCCGAACCACGTCGTTGTAGAAGTTCCGCCCCTTGGCTCCCATCCCGCCCACGTAGAGGGCGATCATCGGGCGGACCTGGTCGCGGAGGGCCCGCACTCCCTCGCCCTCTCCGATGGCCACGATGCCGCCGGCGGTGATCTGGAGCGGCCCGAGAGACGGGTCGCGCAGGGCGGCACCTGCATCGAGGGAGGCCCCCCACACCTCCCGCGCCTTCTCCGGGACGAAGAGCATCGGAATCCACCCGTCGGCGATCTCCGCGGTCAGGGCGACGTTCCGCTCGCCCAGCGAGGCGATCCAGACCGGGATCCGCGACCGGACCGGATGGGCGATGATCTTGAGTGCCTTCCCCAGACCGGTCCCCTGCCCGGCTGGCAGGGGGATGTCGTAGGACGTGCCATGGTGCTCGAGCGGCCCCTCCCGTGCCCACACCGTGCGGCAGACCTCGACGATCTCACGGGTCCGCCCGAGCGGCGCGGTGTAGGGCACGCCGTGCCAGCCCTCGATGACCTGCGGGCCCGAGGACCCGAGTCCGAGGTGGAAGCGGCCGTCGGAGAGGGTGTCGATCCCGGCGGCGGTCATAGCGATGAGGGTCGGCGTACGGGTGAAGATGGGAAGGATGGCGGAGCCGATCTCGACCCGATCGGTCAGGGCGGCGAGGTACCCCATGAGGCTCGGGCTGTCGAGTCCGTAGGCCTCGGCCACCCACACCAGGTCGAGCCCGGCCTGCTCCCACTCGGCCACCTCACCAGCCGCAGCGCGGAAGCCGCCGGCATAGCTGAGCACGGTGCTGATCTTCATGGTCCTCCCGTTCTGGTCTGGCGGGGCTCCGACTGGAGGGTCCGGGCCGACGGCTGCTCTGCGTCCGGCCAGAACCGGATGCGCATCGATTGGCTCGCTGTCGCGAGCAGGGCGCCGGTGCGCGACCAGAGGTAGGCCGTGCCCTGGCAGTACCCGGCCGCCGCGGCCTGGATGCGGATATCGCAGAGCACCCACTCGGTCGGCTCGAGGCGGACCACCCGCAGGGTATTGTCGAGGCTGCGGGACATGGTGCGCCGCCCGAGGGGCTGGGACACCCCGCCAGAGACGTAGTCACCGATGATGGCCAGGGTGGCCGCAGAGGGTTCGAGATGGCCGGGGACCCGGGCCCAGAGCGCGCTGGTCGGCTCGCCCGCAGTCGACCGTCCCTCCACGAGCTGCTCGAAGGTGCGCCCTCGGGCCAGCCGGACCTCGATCTGGTCGAAGATCGACGTCGAGTCGAAGTCGGGCAGCCGGCGCAGCGGGCACGCGTCGGGCGGTGGCACCTCGGGCGGGTGCTCCCAGACACCCTCGGCTCCGAGCGGGTCCGGCTCGCCGAGGGCTGCGTTCACGGTCAGGATCTCGGTGTCCCCGACCCGACCCACCGCACGCGCCTGGGTGACCCGCTTCCCCTCGGCCGCCAGGGTGACCGACAGGTCGAGAACCGAATGGGTCGGGGCGTACGAGAGGTACTGCGCGGTGGACCAGACGGTCGGTCGGCCCGATCCGGCCTCGAGGGCCACCAGCGCCGCGCCGAGGCCGCACCCGCCGAAGAGGAAGTGGCCAGGAGTGGTCAGCTCGGGCACGACCTCGAGCCGCCAGTGGAGCTCGTCCTCGACCTGCTCCATCCCCAGGAATTGCCGCGCGTCGGTCACCGTGACCGGGAGGAGCCGACGTGCCGGCGCAACACCGTGCCCTGACCCCGAGCGGGATTCAACTGCGCGGCACCTCGGCCCATGGCAGCTCCTTGTCGACCCGAACGTCGCCGGGCAGGCCGAGGAGGCGCTCGCCGATGATGTTGCGCTGGATCTCCGACGTACCACCCTCGATCGAGTTGGCCCTCGAGCGCAGGAAGAAGGCGCGTGAGGTTCCTGGCGGCCCCACGAGACCGAGGCCATCGGACCGCCGCATGGTGTAGTCGTAGCCGACGAGGGCGTCGGCACCGAGGAGATCGCTGCAGAGCTCGAAGATGCGCTGGTTGACCTCGGCGAACATCAGCTTGGCGATCGAACCCTCGGGCCCGGGATTGCCCGCCCTGCGGTTCTGGGACGCCCGCACGTTGGTCAGCCGGAGGACCTCCGACTCGATCCAGAGGCGCATCAGGCGGTCACGCTCGACCGCTCCCCGTTGGCGGCCCCCACTCTGGAAGAGCCGCACCGCCTCGGCGATCGACCCCGCGCCGCGGGGCGGAGCCCCACCGCCTCCCCCGATGGTGGTCCGCTCGTTGGACAGGGTGGTCATGGCCACCCGCCAGCCGTCTCCGACGTCGCCGATCCGGTCGGCGTCCGGGACGCGCACCTCGGTCAGGAAGACCTCGTTGAACTCGGCAACGCCGGTTATCTGCCGCAGGGGACGGACCTCGACCCCCGGCGCGTGCATGTCGAGTGCGAAGTAGGTGAGGCCACGGTGCTTGGGGACCATGGGATCGGTCCGCGCCACGAGCATCCCGCGATCGGCCATGTGGGCCAGGGTGTTCCAGACCTTCTGCCCGGTGATCACCCATTCGTCGCCGTCACGGACGGCCATCGTGGCGAGTCCGGCGAGATCGGAGCCCGCACCCGGCTCGCTGAACAGCTGGCACCAGACGTCCTCGCCGGTGAAGGCGCGCCGCAGGAGGCGCGCCTTGACCTCGTCCGAGCCATGCGAGACAACCGTCGGCCCGGCCATGGTGAGTCCGAAAAACTGGCGGGCTCCCGGGGAGAGCGCCCCCGCTTCCGACAGGCGCCGGTCCACGATGCGCTGGAGGTCCGGCCGGAGCCCGAGTCCTCCGGAGCCTTCGGGGAAGGAGACCCAGGCAAGACCGAGGTCGAACTGGCGTCCCCGGACCTCCTCGGCGGACGCGGTCCGCAGGTCGAGTTCACCGAGCAGGGCGGCCGTGCGTTCCTCGACCAGCGCGACGTCGTCCTCCATGACCAGAACCTTACGGGGATCGGTCAGCTGCCGCGGCCCCGAGGGCGTCATGGTTGCAGCCGCCGGACCACCCAGCTCTCACCCTCGCGCTCGTAGCGGAGCCGGTCATGGAGCCGGTCCTCCCGCTGCTGCCAGAACTCGTAGGTCCGGGGGGAGACCCGCCACCCGCCCCACCACGCGGGACGGGGCACCTGCCTGCCGGCGAACTCGACCCTGCACGCCGAGACCGCCGTGTCGAGGGCGAGCCGGTCGGCGATGGGCGCGCTCTGGTGCGACGCATACGCGCTGATCTGGCTGCCGGTCCCGCGGGTCGCGAAGTAGGTGTCCGACTCAGCAGGGGTCGTCCGGACCGCGCCTCCCTCGATCCGCACCTGGCGGCCGAGCACCTCCCAGTGGAAGAGCAGTGCAGCCTCCGGATTGGAGTCGAGCTCGCGGCTCTTGGGGCTGTCGTAGTTGGTGTAGAAGACGAAGCCGCCGGCGTCGAAGGCCTTGAGCAGCACCATCCGCACCGAGGGGCGACCGCCGGAGGTGGCCGTGGCGACCGCCATCGCCTCCGGTGCGGCCACCACGGCTGCGGCCTGTCGGTACCAGCGGTCGAACTGGGACAGAGGGTCAGGGTCGACGGTGTGCTCATCGAGCGGATCTGGCCGCGCAGGCGACCTCGTGACGCCGCCTGCATCCGGGGACCCCCCGTCCGGTCCCGTCGGGCCTCCCGCGTCCATGTCCCGACCCTAGTGAGGTCGACCGAACCGGCGGGTACCACGACCGGACGGCTGTCCGCGGCGGTAGCCTCCTCGCGACATGAGTGCCGCCATCGACGTCGCAGCCGAGCGCGCGGCAACCCCCGGATGTGCCCACGTGGCCCACCTCAACAATGCCGGCGCCGCGTTGCCCAGCACGGTCACCCTCGACACAGTGGTGGCCCACCTCCGCCTCGAGTCCCAGCACGGCGGCTACGAGGCCGCGGCCGAAGTGGCCGACTCGTCTGCCGCGGTCCAGGTCTCGCTCGCGACGCTGATCGGCGCGCGTCCCGACGAGGTCACCGTCACCGGCTCGGACACCCACGCATGGGGCAAGGCGTTGTGGGGGTACGCCCTGGGGGGAGGGCTCGGGCCCGACCGCCGGATCCTGGTCGACCGCATGGCCTACGACAGCCACTACCTCGGGCTGCTCCAGGTCTGCGAGCTCACCGGAGCCTCGATCGAGGTCGTCCCGAGCACGCCGGACGGGACGCTCGACCTCGACGCGCTGGCCGCCGGGCTCGGGCGCGGCAACGCCGCGCTGGTCTCGGTGACCCATGTCGGCACCCACCGTGGACTGGTCAACCCGGTGACCGCTGCCGGCGGTCTCTGCCGGGCAGCCGGCGTCCCCTACTACCTCGACGCCTGCCAGAGCATCGGACAGCTTCCGGTCGACGTGGGACGGATCGGCTGCGACGTCTTGACCGGCACCGGGCGCAAGTGGCTGCGCGGCCCCCGGGGTACGGGCGTCCTCTACGTGCGGGCCGCCTTCGCCGAGGGTCTGCGACCACCCGGGGTGGACGGCGTCTCGGCGCTGTGGGACGACCCCTCCCACTACAGCCTCCGGTCCGGAGCCCAGCGGTTCGCCGAGTTCGAGGTCCCGGTGGCCTTGCACCTCGGCCTGGGAACGGCCGTCGACCACGTCATGGAGCTCGGCATCGACGCCATCGCAGCCCGGGTGGCGATCCTCGGCGAGGAGCTACGAGCAGAGCTGGACTCCCTCGCCGGCGTGACCGTCCGCGACGGGGGGAAGGAGCGGTGCGGGATCGTGACCTTCACCGTCGACGGATCCGAGCCAGCGGCCGTCAAGGAGACGGCTCACTCGGCCGGCGTCAACCTCTCGGTCAGCGAAGCCTCGGCCGCCCGGCTCGATCTTGGGGCCCCTGGACCGACCGCAGTGGTCCGGGCGTCCCCCCACTACTACAACACCGAAGACGAGCTCGGCCGGCTGGTCGACGTGGTCGGGGGGCTCACCCGGCCCTGAGCGACCCGGATCGTTTGCCCGCGGCGCGTCGAGCTCCGGTGCGGCTCGCAGCCGCAGATCCGGGGGACGAGCGCTTGGCGGGGCAGCCGACCACGTGATCGTCGATCACCCCGGCAGCCTGGAGGAAGGCGTAGACGATCGTCGACCCCACGAAGGTGAACCCGCGCCGCTTGAGGTCCTTCGAGAGGCGGTCCGAGAGCTCGGTGTGTGGCGGCAGCTCGGTCAGGTCGGTCGGGTAGTTGACCACCTGCACGCCGCCCACCCATTCCCAGAGGTAGTCCGCGAAGCTGTCCTGCTCCTCCTGGACCGCGAGGAACGCACGCGCGTTGGTCACCGTGCTCGCCACCTTCAACCGGTTGCGCACGATGCCCGGGTCGGCGAGGAGTGCTGTGAGGCGATCGGCATCGAAGGCGGCCACCGAACGCGGGTCGAACCCGTCGAAGGCTCTCCGATACCCCTCGCGTCTGGCCAGCACCGTCGACCACGAGAGGCCGGCCTGGGCCCCTTCGAGCAGGAGCAATTCGAAGAGGTGGCGGTCGTCGTGCGACGGCACCCCCCACTCCTCGTCGTGGTAGCGGCGCATCTCGGGGGAGCTCTCCGCCCAACCGCACCGGGTGCCGCTCGCCGGGCCGGGGGTCATCGGGTCACCCTAATCGCCGCCTGATTGAGGGGGCCCGTGGTGATGCGGTCCGTGTGTCTGCGGCGAACCTCATTTCCCAGAATTCGCGGATGCCCTATGCATAGCCCATATACATAAGCTCTATGCATATGTCATACACAGATTTCGAGGAAAAGGGCACACTGCCTACTCGCGACGCTCGTGCGCACACCACCGGCGGTACCCGCTAGAAGAGGGGGATGATCCTCGAAGGAAAGACCGTCCTCGTAACCGGCGTCGGCGGGGGGCTGGGGCGCGAGTGCGCCGCGGCCGCCCTGCGCGACGGAGCCAACGTCGTGGTGGCGGCGCGCACCGCCGACACCCTCGGCGCCATCGCCGCCGAGCTCGATCCGACCGGGACCCGGGTGGCGTCCCAGGTGACCGACATCACCGACGCCGACTCGTGCGCGGCGCTCGTCGAGCTGGCAGGGGACCGATTCGGATCGGTGGACGCGCTGGTCCAGGTGGCCGCGTTCGAGAACGCCTGGGGCGGTCTCTACGACCTCAAGTTCGAGAACTGGCGTTCGGCGTTCGAGACCAACGTCATCGGCGCCCTCACGGTCATCCGTCCGGCCGCCGAAGCGATGAAGGCCGGCGGAGGCGGGGCGATCGTCCTCATCGGATCGCAGTCGATGTTCCAGCCGCAGATGCCCCAGGGGGGCTACGCCGCATCCAAGAGCGCGCTGCTGACCGCGATGTACTACCTCTGCGACGAGCTCGGGCCGGACAACATCCGCTGCAACATGGTGATCCCCTCGTGGATGTGGGGACCGCCCGTCGAGATGCTCATGAACTGGCGGGCGAAGAACGAGGACCGGTCGGTGGAAGAGGCCGTGAACGACGTGGTCGGGAAGTTTCCGCTGCGAAGGATGACCGAGGACGGCGAGGTGGCCGACGTCGTGGCCTTCTTCGCCTCCGACCACGCCAAGGCGGTCACCGGTCAGTACCTCCTGGTCAACTCCGGCGAGATGCTTCGATGAGTGCGGCCAAACGGGTCGTGGTCTGGGGAACCGGGTTCGTGGGCAGGATGGTGATTCCCGAGGTGATGCGCCACCCCGCCTTCGAACTGGTCGGGGTCGGGGTCTCCGATCCGGAGAAGGTCGGACGCGACGCCGGAGAGATCTGCGGGATGGGCCCGATCGGGATCGCCGCCACCGACGACGTGGAGTCGCTCATCGCGCTTCGGCCCGACGCCCTCGTGCACTACGGGCCGACCGCAGCCAAAGCCGAGGACAACATCCGTGACATCGGCGCCTTCCTGCGCGCCGGCGTCGACGTGTCCTCGACGGCCATGACCCCCTGGGTGTGGCCGTTCATGTCGCTCAACCCGCCGAGTTGGATCGAACCGATCACCAAGGCGTGTGAGTCCGGCGGCGCGTCCTGCTTCACCACCGGGATCGACCCTGGCTTCGCCAACGATCTCTTCCCGATGACCCTGATGGGCCTCTGCAGCGAGGTCCGCCAGGTCCGCGCCCTCGAGATCCTCGACTACGCCAACTACGAGGGCGACTACGAGGAGGAGATGGGGATCGGGCGGCCGCCCGAGTACATCCCGCTCCTCGAGCACACCGACATCCTGGCTATGTCCTGGGGTGGGACCATCCCGATGATCGCCCACGCGGTGAGCGTGGAGCTCGACGAGATCACCAGCACCTGGGAGAAGTGGGTCACCGACAGCCCGATCGCCACGGCCAAGGGGATCATCCAGCCCGGCGAGGTGGCGGCCATCCGCTTCACCATCAACGGGCTGGTCCACGGCGAGCCCCGGATCTGCCTCGAGCACGTCAACCGGTGCGGCGCCGACGCCGCACCTGACTGGCCCCGGGGGAACCAGCAGGACGTCTACCGGGTGGTGATCGACGGCACGCCGTCGATCACCCAGGAGACCGCCTTCCGGTTCACCGACGGCTCCGGCCGGGACGCCGCGGCGGCGGGCTGTCTCGCCACCGGCCTGCGCGCCCTCAACGCGGTCCCCTACCTCAACGCACGCCCCCCGGGGTGGGTCACCGCCCTCGATCTGCCGCTCATCCCCGGGGTCGGTACGATCCGCTGACCGAACCGGCCCGTCGGGCACGAACGGACACGACCCACCGAACCGCCAAATCCAGGAGCGACCATGACCCCCGAGGACCTCGTCGAGATCGAACTGATCAAGCGACTCAAGTACCGGTACCTCCGCTGTCTGGACCAGAAGCTCTGGGACGAGATCGAAGGGTGCTTCGTCCCCGAGGTCACCGCGCGGTACGGCGGCGGGCTCTACGAGTTCGAGGGCCGCGACGCCATCATGGAGTTCCTCCGCACATCGATGGGGGCCACCACCATGCTGAGCAGCCACCGCTGCCACCACCCGGAGATCGACCTCACCGGCCCCGACTCGGCCACCGGGGTGTGGGCCCTCGAGGACACGGTCATCCTCACCGACATCGGGATCGCGGTGCAGGGGGCCGCGTTCTACACCGACGACTACGTGAAGCGGGACGACACCTGGCTCATCGCCCACACCGGCTACCGGCGCACCTACGAGGAACTGGTGCCCCGGGCTTCGATTGCCGGCCTCAAGTTGACCGCCGACTGGTGGGCGACCGACGGGCGTTCGACCCTGGGGTGAGCAGCCACCGCAACCCTGCCGGTCAGGACAGCGTGGCCCCGTCGATCCGGATGTCGGCGCCGTTCATGTGGGAGGCCTCGTCGGAGGCGACATAGGCGATGGCCGCGGCGATGCCGTCGGGCGTGCCAAAGGGTCCGAGCGGCGTCACCCGGCGGATGAGCTTGATGTCGGCGCCCTCCGGGAGTTGGAAGGCCCCGGTGATCGGGGTGTCGATGGCTCCAGGACTGATCGTGTTGGCTCGGATCCCGGCTGCCGCATACTCGACGGCCAGCTCACGGGTGAGGGCCAGGATCCCGCCTTTGGAAGCCGAGTAGGCGAGGGCCCAGGGCTGGCCGGCGTGCGCCGCGGTCGACGCCAGATTGACGATGCAGCCCTTCGAGGCGAGCAGGTGGGGCAATGACTCGCGGCACACGAGGAAGGTGCCGGTCAGGTTCACCGCCAGGATCCGGTTCCACTCCTCCAACGCGAGATCGTGCGAGTGGCCGAAAGAGAGGATCCCGGCCACGTTGGCCACGACGTCGAGCGATCCGAGCGTCTGGACCGCCGAGGCCACCAGCGACTGCACGCCTTCCTCCGTCGACACGTCACCGACCTGCGCGGTGACCGATCCGTCGAGCTCCTCGGCTTCAGCCGCCACCTCGGCCAACGGCCCACCGTTGACGTCGACGGCGACCACGTCGGCCCCCTCGGCGGCCAATCGCAGGACGGTGGCCCGGCCGATGCCCGAGGCACCGCCGGTCACGAGCGCCGTTCGTCCACTGAACCGGTCCATGGGCATCGCCGCACTGTAGGACGCCTGGCGACCGGGTGCGGTCCCTCGTCCCGGCAGTCCTGTCACGGCCGTCCCCGGCGCGAGACTGCGACCGTGGAGGTGCCGATCACCGGGAGCTGTGGCGAGCGGTTCGCCGCGGTACGCGATGCGTTCGCGTCCAACTTTGCGGACCGCGGAGAAGTCGGCGGCGCGGTCACCGTCCTGCTCGGTGGGACGCCGGTGGTCGAGCTCGTCGGAGGGTGGGTCGACGCGGCGAGGACACGGCCCTGGGAGCCGGACACCCTTGTCGACGTCTACTCGGTCGGGAAGGCGGTGGTCGCGCTGCTCGCGCTGCAGTCCGTCGATCAGGGCCTCGTCGACCTGGACGACCGGGTGGCCTCGGTCTGGCCGGAGTTCGCTGCAGGAGGGAAGCAGTCGGCCACCGTCCGCCACGCCCTCTGTCACCGGGCCGGCGTGCCCGCCATCCGCGAGCCCCTCAGCAACGACGACCTCTGGCACTGGGAACGGATGACCTCAGTGTTGGCCGCCACCGACGCGTGGTGGCAACCGGGGACCCGGCACGCCTACCACACCAACACATACGGCCACCTGATCGGCGAGCTCGTGCACCGGACGACCGGGGAGCTCCCGGGCGCCCGCCTGCGCAGGGTCGTCGAACCACTCCGCGCCGAGATCTTCTTCGGGGTGCCGGTCGACGAGCAGGCGCGGTGCGCGGATGTGCTCTGGGGATCCGGCGACGGTGTGCAGGACATCCTCTCGGGCGACCTCAGCGACGATCAGCGGATGGTGAACCTCGGCTACGTGAACCCGCCCGGCTACTCGTCGCTGGGCGTCGTGAACACTGCTGCCTGGCGGGGGGCGCAGGTGCCGTCGACCAACGGCCATGCCACGGCGACTGGGATCGCTCGGTTCTACGCGGCCCTGCTCGAGCCCGGCCGGCTCCTCTCCCCGGGACTCCTGGCCGAGGCGGTCCGACCCCAGTCCGTGGGTTTCTGTCCGGTGCTCGGTGAGGAGGTGACGTTCGGGCTCGGGTTCAAGCCCACCGCGCCCAACCGCCGGTTCGGACCCAACCCGGGCAGCTTCGGTCACTTCGGTACCGGTGGCGCGGTCGGCTTTGCCGACCCGGTGTCGGGAGTCGCGTTCGGCTACGCGATGAACCACGTGATCCCCCGATGGCAGAGCAGCCGCAACCGGTCACTCATCGACGCCGTCTATGCATCCCTCTGACTGCGTTCGGACTCACTCCTGGTGCACGACCTCGTCGGGCTCGGGATCGCCGGGGAGCGCTCCGAGGGGCAGCACGTCCTTCTCCCACGGTCGGAGGTAGGCCAGCCAGACCGCGGCCGCCCCGAACAGCACGACACACAGGATCCACCCGAGAGCCGTGGTCTCCACCCCCACATACTTGAGGCCGGAGGCGAAGATCACGAAGGTGATGGCCGGTCGGATGTACTTGTCGGGCGCGCGCGACGAGAAGAACGCCCCGACCAGGACCGCCGGCACGCTGCCGATGATGATCGAGGTGGTCACCGCGAACTCGACGTGCCCGAACGCCAGGGCCCCGAGGGCGGCGGCCAGGGTCAGGGGGACCGCCTGGGTGAGGTCGGTGCCGACCAGCTGGTTGGCCCCGAGCATCGGGTAGACGAACAGCAGCAGCACGATCATGAGCGAGCCGGAGCCCACCGACGTCATCCCGACGATCAGTCCACCGGTCATCCCGATCAGCACCGATGGGATCGGCCGGACCACCAGGTCGTGCACGATGGCACGGCGCCGCGTGCCGCTCCTGCGGTCGAGCACGTAGCGGAGCACCATGGCCGCCGCTCCGACCAGCAGCGCCGCCCCGAGGGCCTTCTCGATGTTGTTTTCGGCGCTGGCCGAATGGCCCATGAGGTGGAGCAGGTAGGCGCCGAGGAAGGCCATCGGGACCGAGCCGAGGACCATCCAGCCGACCAAGGCGAGGTTCACGGTCTTCTTGCTCAGGTGGACTGCTGCGCCGACCGGCCGCATGACCACGGCCGCCACCAGGTCGCTCGAGATGGCAGCCGACGGCTTGATGCCGAAGAGCAGGATGAGCATCGGCGTCATCAAGGCACCTCCGCCGGCGCCGGTGAGCCCGACCAGGAATCCGACGACTGCGCTGCCGAGGACGATGTAGGGGTTGACGCTCATTCCCTACACAATTGACCGGAATCCGTGCCGCGCACAAGCGGTCGCCCTGACGGACGGGAGAACAGGTCGTCCGCGGACCGGCGTGCCGCTGACCAGGGCCTTCTGGGCTAGAGCGTGCGCCGCCGGTATTCCCGCCAGCCCAGGCGACCAAGCAGGACGAGCGCGAGCGCGACCAGGAGGACGAAGAGCGTGCGTCCGGCGATGCGGATGAGCCACTCGACCCCGGTCACGAACCCGCCGACCGCGGAGCTCCAGGCCGCACTGAGTCCCGAGCGTGGCCCGGGTGGCGGGGGCAGGGGCTTCCCGGACTCGGAGAGCGAGACGGTGAGTGTTGCGTACGTCGTCTGGCTGTCGAGCAGGTTGAGCTGTCCCTGCAGCTCCTCGATCTGGCTCTGGATGGTGTCGAGCTGGCTCTGCACGCTGAGAATGTCGCTGATCGAGGTGGCCTGGGCGAGGATGGTCAGGTACTGCTGGCGACTCGCCTCGAGCGCGGTGATCCTCGCCTGGAGGTCCACGTACTGACCGGTGACGTCGGTCGAGGTCGAGGAGACCGACGTGACCTTGGCCGCCTTCTGAACCTGGTCGAGCAGCGCTCCGAACTGCGCCTGGGGGACCTGGAGGACCAGCTGTCCGTAGGAGGAGCCGACGCCGGGTGCACCCACCTGCAGCTGCGAGCGGGCGACGAATCCCCCGACACCGGTCGTGAGATCGGTCAGGTGGGACACCACCGTGTTGAGGGATCCAGAGGAGATCGACAGGTTCACCGACCCGGTCGTCTCGACCTTGGGCGACTGCCCGACCACGCCGCTCGGGAGCGGCGGCGGGGAGGTAACCGGCGTCACCGTCGCCGACCCCGACCCGGACGATCCGGAGATCGCTGGGCCGGCGGATCCCTGGGCGGTGCTGCCGCCGCCCAGTCGCTCCCCGGCGACCGGAGGTGCCTCCGAAACCCCGTTGTGGGGTGACGGCAGGACGGCCGCGGGTCCACTCGCCGTCTGGACGTGCGGGGACCCGCCTGTGGAATCGACCAGTGCGACCCCGCCGACCACCGCGACCAGCGCCGCGGCGACCAGGGCCACCCGCCCGCGCACACCGCGTGGCATCGAGGGACGCGGGAGGGACGACAGCGCGCTCGACCGGTTGCGTGCGGTCCCGGCCCGGGCCGCCTCGAGGATGCGCTCGGGTCCGTCGGTGGGGAGATCGACGCCGGCGGCAGCATCGCGCAGGGAAGCCCGCAGCCGCTCGTCGTCGAGCATGGTCATCGCAGCACCTCCGAGTCGATCGTGGTTTCGGGAGCGGACTCCTGAGCGAGCGCGGGATGGTCGGCAAGCAGCCGTCTTGCCTCGTGCAGGCGGGACTTGACCGTTCCCGGTCGCCGGCCGATCGCTGTGGCGATCTCCCGCTCGCTCAGATCGGCGAAGTAGCGCAGCACGATGACCACCCGGAGGTGGACGGGGAGGTCGGCGAGCGTGTGGCGGATGTCCTGCGAGACGACGCTCTGCCCGAGGCGGTCGTCACCGGACGCCAGGTCGTCTAGCGCGTCCGCCCCGGATCGCCGGTCCCGATGGGGGATCTCCTCGCGCAGCTTCGAATTGCAGGTGTTCACGACCACCCGGTAGAGCCAGGGTCGGGCGTCGGCACCCGCAGCCAGCGAGGCCCGGAACCGCCAGGCCCTCAGGTAGGCCTCCTGGACGGCCTCCTCGGCGTCGGACCGGTTGCCGAGAATCAGGCAGGCGGTGCGGAACGAGGTGGCGTACCCCTCCTCGAGCCACCGCTCGAGCTCCACGGTCTCGTCACGCCCGGTCATGCGTGCCATGCCTCCCCCGACGGTCGTCGCCACCTCGTGCCCATACCGATACTGACGCTGTGAACGCCGAATCGGTTCGCGGTGTCGTCGGGTCCCACGGGTTCGGTATCGTCCCCCTCGAGGACGAACTGCACCATTGCCAGCAACGGCGACCGATCGTCGCCTCGGGGAGGGAGGTGACAGCCATGGCCACCGCGACCAGCGATCCACCCCAGGACGCCTCGGCGGCCGACGGGGAACGACCCGTGGCGGGCTCCGGCCCCCTCGCCCATCCCGATGGTGGCCCCGCCGGTATCCGGCGGTGGGGGCCGGGGGCGCTCTGCGGCGCCCTCTACCTCCTGCTCGCCTTCGCCGCGTTCGGGCTGACGTCCTCACTGGGCTCCAGCCAGATGGCCGGGGTGCACACCCCGGACCAGGTGCAGCAGATCTGGTTCCTCGAGTGGGCACGCTTCGCGATCGCCCATGGACACAATCCGTTCTACAGCCAGTGGATGAACTACCCGGTCGGGATCAATCTCGGTGTCAACACCTCGATGCTCGCTGTCGGCATCCTCGCGTCGCCGCTGACCGCCATCTTCGGGGCGGTGGAGACCTGGAACCTCCTCCTCCGACTGGCGCTGTTCGCGTCGGCAACCTCGATGTGTCTGGTCCTGCGACGATGGGTCACCTGGTGGCCGGCGGCCTTTGCGGGTGGCCTCCTCTACGGGTTCTCCGCGTTCGCGACATTCAACGCCATCGGCTACCTGTTCCTCATCGTCGTCCCGCTCCCCCCGGTGGTCTTCCTCCTGCTGCACGAGATCCTGGTCCGTCAGCGGTGGCGTCCCATCCGTGCGGGCGCGCTGCTGGGAGTCGTCATCGGTGTCCAGTACCTGGTCTCCTCGGAGATCGCGGCCAGCACGATGGTGATGGTCCTCCTCGCCTGTGCCGTCGCGGCGCTCACCTGTCGTGCCCATGCGCCGCTCCACTGGTCGTACCTCAGGCCAGCCGCGATCTCCTGGTTTCTCGTCACCTGCGCGTTGGTGGCCTACCCGGTGCTCTTCGGGTTCTTCGGGACCGCAGGAATCAACGGCGTCTTGAAACAGCCCGGGGGGCAAGGAGACCTCCTCGGTCCGTTCGTGCCGGGCCCCGAGCAGTGGCTGGCGCCGGTGAACTCGGTGTGGACCCAGTTCGACCAGTACTTCGCGGCCGCACCCATGTATCTCGGGATCCCGTTCGTCGTCGCGGTGGTGGCGACGACGATCTGGCTGTGGCGCCGCCCGATCGTGCGGTTCTCCGCTGTCATGACCGGCTGCGCCTTCGTGCTCTCGCTCGGCAGCACACTCCAGGTGCACGGCACCGACACGGGGATCCCCCTCCCATTCGTCGTGATCGCCCATCTGCCCATCGTGAGCGGGTTGGTGGCCGCCCGGTTCTCGCTGTTCACGGTGCTCTTCGGTGCGGGCGTGCTCGCCCAAGGACTCGACGAGGTCTACCGAGTCGGGCGACGGCCGGTGCAGGCGGCGTCGGGCTGGCGGACTGCCGCCCTGGTCGGAATGCTCGGCGCGGCGGTCGTGGTCGTGGCACTCCCGATGGTGCCGAGCAGTACCCGGCCCTCCTCGGCGGCGCCGGTGACCCCGTACTTCACCTCATCGGCGGTCCGGTCACTCCCCAATGGAAGCGTGGCGCTCGTCTACCCATACCCCGGAGCTGTGCCGAAGTTCATCCACGGCCGGCCCGTCACGAGCTACCCGTTCGCCGAGCAGGTCGACGACATCCTCCTCGATCAAGCGGTGGCCGGACTGCGGTTCCGCCTCATCGGAGGCTACGGGTGGATGCCACCCAAGCGCACCGATGGTGTCCCGGACCCGACCCCGCTCGCCCCGGCCTCGGTCCAGGCACTCTTCGACGTCTCCTTCTACGGATCTCCGACCCCCGCGCAGCAACGCCTCCTCGCGACCAGCTCGCTCACGGCCGATCTGCGGGAGTTCCTCCTCGCCCATCAGGTCGACGAGGTCATCGCCCTGCCGGTGGGACGCCACCCGGAGCGGGTCGTCACCGCGGTGACCACGGCCATCGGCCCACCCACCCGGTCGGGCGGGGCCACCATCTGGCTGCACGTCCCCGCTCGCTTGGCGGCGCTGGGCGCTCCAGGCTGACGGGGCACGCCGGCTGATGGGGCATCGCCTGCGAGGATTGCGGTCAGGGGTCTTGCGGCCCTGTCAGCGCCTGCGACCGGCGCGGACCCTGGCGGGGCCTTCTAGAGGTGGAGCGGAGGGAACCGAGCGTCCATCCCGTGGCTGAGGGTGAGGGAGGAGTCCGGCACCGCGACAGCCCGATAGGAGGTGTAGGGCCAGTAGTTGATGTAGATCTGTGGCACGCCCTGGGGAGTGAGCTCGGCCACATAATTGCCGTTGCCCCAGTCGACGAGCCAATTGCCTCCCGGTAGCTTGTTGGCGCTCCCGCAGCAGTAGCTGTTGTGCGGATGCATCGGGTCCGTGACGTCTTCGACAATCGTCGCGGTGTGGGTGGCGGTGTCGATGGTGAACCGGAGCGCCCGTGTCGCGGCCCCGGTCTCCTGTGATGCGTTGTCCTGAACGGTGATCGAGCCGTCGGCGAGGCGACGAGCGTCGTGCTGCGCAGAGAAGACCTGCGGGTAGGTGTTGCCGACCACCGTCAGGCTCTGTGGGGTCGTGGTGCCCCCGAGCTTCCAGATGATGTTGCCGGTGGTCTTGTCGATGTCGTAGACCGCATCCAGGTCCCGGGCGCTCATGATGATCTGGTTGCCGACCTCCTGGATGGAGTTCATGTGGATCGCGTTGAGTCCCAAGTTGGGCCAATTGACGACGTCGTGCCAATTGGCGTTCTCCGTGGCCAGGTCTATGTGGGCAAGTGTGTCCCAGCTCCAGACCACCTGTCCCTGCGGGTTGAGTTCGATGATCACGTCGTCCACCACCGCGGCCGTGGAGGAGAGGCCCCACGAGGAGAGGTCCGTGGTCGAACTGACGTCCTTGATGGTCAGATAGTCCCCGTTGGGCAGGACCTGGAAATCATGGAGATCGAGCCCGGTACCCGGCGTCCCGACGGTCGTCTCGACTGCGCCGTCGAGGTTGCGGATGGTGTACACACCGCCCGTGAAGGCGTCGCCCGTCCACCATCCGATCTGGCCGGGGCCATAGAAGGCGGCGTTGATCGGCGAACTGGTGTCCTGGTACCACCAGACCGGCACCCCGTGGTTGTCGAAGGCGATCACGTAGTCAGAGGCTGGACCGCCGCCACCGCCCGTCGGTGCCACCAGATAGCCATGAGCCTGGGGGGTCCCGTCGATGGTCACCTTGTAGGTCGGGAAGTCGGCCGGAAGGCACCGGATGGTGTAGTTGTGCCCACCCTCGCTGACGTACACAGCCTGGTTGACCTTGAGGCTCGCCTTCACCACAGCCGGTTGCCGGTACGATTTGCCGCCGATCGTGACTGTCCCGGTACCGGTGGTGGCGATGGTGGTGGTAGCCGAGCCGGAGCACCGGACCGCGTAGTCGTAGATCGTCGACTTGAACGACGGCGACAACGCGGGAGTGGTCTTGATCGAGATCGGCGTGGTCGCTGATGCCTGTGGCGAGGTCACACCGAACGCGACCGCAGCCAGCAGCACCGCGAGCAGCCCCGACCACCGGAGCCGTCGCAAGGTCCGGCCGGAGATCTGCCGGAGACCCAAGGGTGATCCGGATGACAGCCGTCCGAGTGTCATCAAATCTTGGCCGTGGTGGACGGCGCGAGGCTCACTGCGCCCTCCGGCCCTTGGCAGAGGTCGATCGAGACCGGGTCGCCCTTCCTCGTGTACGTCGAGGTCCCGCCGGTGACCACGCCCGAGAGCTCGTGCTCCGTCAACGAGGTGGCGCAGGTTCCCCTACCCGGCGACGAGGAGCTCCACCGCGCGATGGTGGTACCGCCGCTCGTCTTCCACGTGATGGCCCCACCCGAGGTCAGCACCGACCCCGAGCCGCTGGCGGACGCGTTGGTGGCCGAGGTCGGCGTGCACGAGCTCAGGGTGACCGTCGCCGTGGCCCTCCCGCCAAGCTTCGCGCAGGTCACCTTCGGGTTTGCGTAGGTGACAGTGAGGTTCGCGGTTGCCGACGACCACGTGTACGTCGGGTCACCGACGTAGGTCGCGACGACGGTGTCCGCACTCACCGGTGCGCCCGTCGACGTGCAGGATCCCGAGCCGTCCACCAATGTGGCGGAGCAGAGGTCGGTCGATCCGATGGTGAAGGTCACCCCGCCGGTCGGGGTGCCCGGTCCCGACGCCGGGGTGACCGAAGCTGCGTACGTGACGCGGTGGTTGACGATCGCTGAGGACGGCGCCACCGACGGATGGACGGTCGTCGCGGTCGTGCCGCCGCTCGCCATCTCGACCAACGCCACCTCATTGTCGTTGCCCGTGTTCCCGGCCACGTCGTTCCATCCGGCCATCACACAACTACTCGCGGCGACGCAGGACAGACCCTCGGGGAAGTTCGACGCAGTTCCCTTCTGTGGGCTCGGGACGACGCTGACGTTCGTTCCGTCCCAGGTGACCACCATCGTCTGGGTGGTATTGGGCGGATAGTTGGCACTGCCGGAGTCGGAGAAGGCGCCCACCGCCTGGCACTGGTCGACGCCCGTGCACGAGACTCCCGTCAAGAAGTTCGTCACGTCGCCCGGGTTGGGGCTGGTGGCGGCTGTCCAGCTCGTTCCGTCCCAGCTCTCGACCAGGGTCTGCTGGTCGCTCAGCGTGCTGGCGGTCGGGCTCCCAGTGCCCACGGCCAGGCAGCTCGCCGAGCTCGCGCAGGAGACGGCGGACAGCGTGTTGTCCGCCGCTTCCGGGTCGGGGCTCGTGGCGGTGGTCCAGGTGGTTCCGTCCCAGGACTCGATGAGCGTCTGCGACACGCCGGTCGATCTGGTCGAGGATCCCACCGCAACGCAGTCGGTCGCGTCGGGACAGGACACCCCGGCGAGCATGTTGTCGCCGCTGCCAACGTCGGGGCTCGTGGCGGCGGTCCAGGTGGTGCCGTTCCAGGACTCGACGAGTGTCCGCCACGCCCCCGCCGAGCTGTACGAGGAGCCCACCGCCGTGCACTCAGTCGGATCGGAGCAGGACACCCCGGTGAGCAGGTTGTCGCCGCTGCCCACGTCGGGGCTCGTCGCGATCGACCAACTGGTGCCGTCCCAGGTCTCGACGAGGGTCTGGGTCAGTGAGCCAGGCGTGGCGTAGTCGAAGCCCACAGCAACGCAGTCGGTCGCGTCGGAGCACGACACGCCGTTGAGGTAGTTGTCGCCACTGCCCGAATCGGGGCTGGTCATGAGGGACCATTGGGTCCCGTTCCACTCCTCGATGAGCGTGCCGAGCACGTGCGAGCTGTTCTCGGCCGCCCCGACTGCGATGCAGTGGGTCCAGCTGGTGCAGGACACGTCGTAGAGGAAGTACTCGATCGCTCCCGGGTTGGGGGTCGGCACGATCGTCCATGGGGAGGGCGAGGCCGCGGCGGAAGGAACCGGAGATCCGAGAAGCGACGCTCCGCCGGCGAGGAGCCCGACCAGTGCGACCAGCGCAGCCCAGAAGCGCGTCACGCGGCGCCACCGGGGGTGCGACGACACCGATCCTCCCGCGACCCGATTGCGTTTCACCCCTTCGTACCCCCTCACAGAAACGAACGGCAAACCAGGAATCGACTGCCCACCCTCTCACACCTGACGTTGGCTTGTCACCTGCGCGCGCTGCGAATTTCCGCGGTTCAGCGGCGGCTCCGGTGCACGCGCAGTCTCCGGTCGGACTTGCTACGGTTGCGCTCGACAGTGGCAGGATTGCCGCCGGATGGGTTAGTTTGAACCCCGAAGGGGGGCAGGTGATGATGAGGAACTCGCGACACGTCCGCGTAGCGGCGGCTACGGCTGCCGTGCTCGTCGGGGCAGCGACATGCGGGGCCTCTCTGGTGAGCCCGGGTGTCGCGGGCGCAGCAGGCAAGGCGCCGAGCACGCGGACAGCCCGAGCACACTCAGTGGTTGCGCTGTCGCGGAACGCGGTCGCCGAGACCTCGTCCACACTTCCCGATGGCACGCCGACGGCCATCCACAAGATCAAGCATGTGATCGTGATCATGCAGGAGAACCGGTCGTTCGACGACTACTTCGGGACCTACCCGAAAGCAGACGGCATCCCGGCGGCTAACGGTCAGTTCACGGTCTGCGTTCCCGATCCGGTGACAAAGGGCTGCGACAAGCCGTACAACAACCCTTCCGACACCGACCTCGGGGGCTGCCACGGTGACTCCTGCATCCCGACCGTCGAGGACGGGGGCAAGATGGACGGGTTCGTCGCCTCCGCCGAGCAGTTCGTCTACCCGACCGACGTGATGGGCTACGAGGACGCGAGGGAGATCCCCAACTACTGGGCCTACGCCGAGAACTACGCACTCGACGACCACTTCTTCACGGCCTCGTTGGGGTGGAGCCTTCCCCAGCACCTGTACCTGGTCTCGGGCTGGTCGGCTTCTTGCTCGACGTCTGCGGCTTCGAGCTGCGTCAACAACATCATCGGGCCCTCCTCGCCGGACCAGGAGGGGACAGCAGTCGGGGACGCGCTCGCCACCGGCAAGTCGAGCATCCACTCGTCGTGGACGGATATCACCGATCTCCTCTACACGCACCACGTGACCTGGCGGTACTACATCGAGAACGGCACCAAGGTCGACTGCATCGACGGGACTCAATGCTCTGGTAAGGCGAAGTACCAGACGCCCGGCATCTGGGACCCACTACCGATCTTCTCGGACGTCCAGGCGAACAACCAGATCTCGAACGTGGTGCCTCAGAGTCAGTACTTCGCGGCCGCCTCGAAAGGGACCCTGCCGACCGTCTCCTGGATCGAACCCAGCGGGCCCAACTCCGAGCACCCCCAGCTCGGTGGGATCCATGAGGGGCAGGCCTACGTCACCAATATCATCAACGCCGCCGAGAGCGGGCCCGAGTGGGACTCCACTGCGATCTTCCTCACCTGGGACGAGTGGGGGGCTTCTACGACAACGTCGCGCCCCCCACGGTCGACGGAGACGGCTACGGATTGCGCGTCCCGAGCCTCATCATCAGCCCCTACGCCAAGAAGGGGTACATCGACCATCAGACGCTGAGCGATGACGCCTATCTCAAGTTCATCGAGGACGACTTCCTCGGCGGGGAGCGCATCGACCCGGCGACCGACGGCCGGCCCGACCCCCGTCCGGACGTCCGGGAGAACGAGTCCATCCTCGGCAACGTTGCTGAGGACTTCAACTTCAACCAGACGCCCAGCGCGCCGATGATCCTGCCCCTCAACCCGGCCCCGGGTCCGGCCTCGACGCCCGGAGGGTGACGGCTCAGCCGTCGGCGTCCGGCACCGTCGGCGCGGTCGCGTCGAGCGGTGTCGTCGGCAGCTTGGCGAGCGCCTCGGCCACGAAGGACTGCAGCTCGCCCATGTCCACGGTCCCGGACTCGGTGAGGGCGACGCCCACGACGTAGTTGCCCTTCTGGGCGATCATGATGCCCTGATGCACCGTCTGCGAGCCGGAGACGATCGTCGCCGCATATGCCGCGCTCTGTGCACCCTCGGTGGGCGCGGCAACCGGGTGCATGCTGCCGTTGGCGATCTGTCCGTCGATCGTGATCGAGAACGTCGGCGTGTTGTTGTAGATGATCTGGGTCACCGAGAATCCCGCCGCCGGCGAGTAGACAGAGGCGAGTTCCTCGGTCAGTCCGGGAAGACCTCCCGGCATGCTGAACGCGACATGGGCGTAGGAGAGCGCGACGAGCGAGTCGCTGGCCGGATTGGGGAACGCACTCACCGGATAGGCCGAGCGGGACCGGTTGACCGCCCAGCCCTTCGGGAGATCGGACGCCTCGAGCAGTAGGGGCTGCACACTCGCCCTCGCGGCCTTTTCCGCCTTCTGGAGCGCCTTGGTGGCGGGCCCGGTGGTGGTGGGAGGCGGGGCGGTGGTCTGCGGTGTGGTGGAGGCGGTCGTCCGCGGTGCGGTGGATGTGGTGGAGGCGGTGGTCGGTGGGGCGGAGACGGTCCGCGCGGTGGTGGAGGTGGTGGTCCCGGTGGCCAGCGGGCTCGCCGACGAGCAGCCGACGAGGCCCACCCCCGCTGCCGCAATCGCCATCAGTCGCAGGTGCTTCATCCGTTCCCCTCGTGACGCCCCAGCTCGTCGAGAGCCCGCCGCATCCCACTCGATCCTATCGGGGAGGGGCTTCAGGTCGATGGCGGCCGCACCGCCGCGCCAACACGGTGGCGCAGGAGAGCGAGGGCGCCGGATACGATCACCCGGCGGTCCGACCGGACTGCGATCGCCCGCGACGTCGATGAGGATCCGGCACATGGCCGAGAGGATCAGAGCTGACGGGGACTACGTGGACGTCGGACCGCGTCACCTGCTCACGAGTCTGCTCATGCGCCAGGTGGACGATCCAGTGTCCGGCCCCTCGCTCGAGATGGACCTGCGGGACGAGGTCGTCAATCCACACGGGAGTCTGCACGGTGGATTGATGGGAGTCCTCATCGAGTGCGGGGCCGCCGGGTGCGCGGTGCGGGCGGCAGGATCGGAGAACATCGTGGCCTCGGACATGGAGATCCGCTTCCTCGAGCGCGGTGAAGGTCGGACCGGCACGGGTGCTGTCAACGGTCCTGCGGCGGGGCCGGCGGGCGGTCGTCATCCGATCGGACGTCATCGACGTGGGCGACGACCGGAACCTGGTGGCATCGGCCACCCTCTCCTATGCGGTCCTCGACAGGCCCGACGGCACATCCGGCTGACCTCCCCGGCACTGCCCGTCGGCGGGCGGTCCCGTCCTAGCGGTGCGTCGCGTCGGTGTCGACGCGCCCGCCCGCCGTCCTCCCGTCGGTGAGAACCCGCCGGCTGGTGATGAGCCATTCGCCGGCACGCACCCCGTAGTCGTCCAGGTAGCGGCCCCAGTGGTCGACCCCGTGCGCCATCAGCACGACGAAGTAGCTCCGACCCTGGGCGTGCTCGCGATCCTGGAGGTCGATCTGGTGGGTGCCCACGAGGTGCCGGACGTGGTGTGGCCGAGCATCCCCCTCCGTCGCGCCATCCCACCGGGACTTGGTCCCGGTGAACAGTGCGGCCATCTGCTCGACTCCCTCGAACCGTTGGAGGTCCCCCTCCATCGAGACCAGCTCGAGCACGGCGTCCGCGGCAAAGACGGCGAGCATCTGGTCGAAGCGGCCCGAATCGCCGTTGGCGTTGTACCTGGCCACGAGGTCACGAATGCTCTCCCGGGCCACCAGCTCCCACAGCTCCACCGGTCACTCCTCTCGACCACGACCAACCAGCCGACGGTACCCGGTGGGTCCGGTCGAGACCGCGCCGAGCCGTCGGTCAGCCCACGTACTGCCGGTCAGCGGCCACCCAGTCGGTCGCAATCGCCTGCTGAGCCGCCGCGAGCGAGACCTGACCCGAGCACACCAGACGGTTGAGCCGGTCCTCGAGGAGGTCCTTGCCGTTGACGGTCGACGTCGCGCCGGGTAGGTCGTTGGGCTCGACCCACAGATTGACCGGATCGTTGGGGTCGCCACCGAGCTCGAGCGGGACCAGGTGGTCGTACTCCGCGGTGCGGAACGACCCGGTGTAGCCGTAGGCCGCGGCGGATGCGATCTTCTCCGCGTCGGTGACGGGCTCGGGGGGTCGGACCGACGAGGCATACCCGCTCCGGCAGATGGTCGACCCGATGTCGGCCTGGGTGACCTGGGGACTGACAGCGCCCGGAGTGCACCTCGGATCGGGGAGGGGATCCCGCCCGACGTAGGAGTAGTGGCAGGACCCGGGTGGAGGCTGGGATTGCACGGTGTAGACGGCCAGCGGCCCGGGACCGACCGCGAGCGCAACGGCCGGTCCCGCGTCAGCGGCCGCCGCTGTCGGTCCCGATGTGACCGGCGTCTCGCGGGGACCGCTCGGGGACCTCGGGGAGACGACGGAGAGGGTGCCGCACGCGCAGAGGCCGACCATCAGGCCGGCCAGCGTCGGGAAGACCCTCATCCGCATCCCCGGATCGTCCCAGACCGCTGCGACGGTCTCGGGCGAACGCACCGCCCCGGAGCGACCGGGTGGGACGCGGATGAGCGGGCGTAGAGTGGCCCGTGGCTCTCGATGGTCGGCGATCGGCCGTGCTCTCCGATCGGCCGGCGCTCGGCCTGATCCGGGCCTGCCACCTGCAGCCGACCCTGGCGGTGACCGCCGCGACCACCGCTCTCGCCGCACTGGCGGGGCGCGGTGCCGCCGGGTGCGCCGCGGTCGCCGTCGCCGTCCTCGCCGGCCAGCTCTCGACCGGCTGGAGCAACGACTGGTTCGACGCCGGGCGGGACAGGCAGGTCGGGCGGGCCGACAAGCCGATCGTGGCCGACCTCATCACCGTACCGACCGTCCGCACCGCCGCCCTCTGCGCCCTGGTGGCCTCGGTCCCGTTGTCCCTGCTGTCCGGCTGGCGGGCGGCTCTGGTCCATCTGGTGGCGATCGCCTCTGCCTGGGCCTACAACGCCGGGGTCAAGGCGACCGTGGTCAGTCCACTCCCCTATGCGGTGTCCTTCGGACTCCTGCCCGCCTTCGTCACCCTCGGGCTCCCGGGGCACCCCTGGCCACGGCCGGTGGTCATGGTGGCGACCGCGCTCTTGGGGGTCGGTGCGCACTTCATCAACACGCTGCCCGATCGGGAGGGGGACGCACGCTCGGGCATCGCCGGGCTGCCCCAGCGGATGAGTCCCGGCGGCGCCCTGCGCACCGGCGTCCTCCTGCTCGGCGCGTGCGCGGTGACCATCTGGGCACTCGGGGGGAGCCAGCCGGCCGCACGCTCCGCCCTGCTCGCGGTCTCTCTGGCAGCGGCCGCCATGGTGGCGATCAGCACACTGCGATCGACTCCCCGCGCGGCCTGGTCCTGGACCCTGGTCACCGTGCTCTGCTGCGTCGCGATGTTCGCTGTCTCGCGTCCACCCGTCCACGGCTAGTTGCGTGGGCACCCGGGGTGTCTACGAGCGCTGCCCCCTAGGCTGGGATCGTGTGCGGAAGGATCGCCCTCTACGACGAACCAGACCATCTGGCCAGGCTGCTCGACGCCGGCGTCGATCCCGAGCTCCTCGCTGACTGGCGTCCCAGTTGGAACGTCGGGCCGACCGACCCCATCCTCGGCGTCTCGCAGCGAGAGGGACGGCGCGTGCTCGGCGCGTACCGCTGGGGCCTCGTCCCCCGCGGGGCGAAGGACCCGGCGGCCGTGCGGGGGACCTTCAACGCCCGCGCCGAGACGCTGGCCACCAAGCCGACCTTCCGCTCTGCCTTTCGACGCTCGCGCATCCTGGTGCCGGTGGACACCTTCTACGAGTGGGAGGCGATCGGACCCAGGCTCAAGCAGCCGCATGCGTTCGCCCGCGCGGACGGCGGACCCCTGGTGCTGGCGGGACTGGGTGAGTCGTGGAGCGGTCCGGACGGGACCCGGCTGCGATCGGCCACCATCATCACGACCGAGGCAGGGCCGGACATGCCCATCCACGACCGCCAACCGGTGGTGCTCGAGCCCGAGACCTGGGACCACTGGCTCGATCCGGAGGTGACAGACCGCGACGAGTTGGAGCCGCTTCTGATGCCGACGGTGGCAGGCACTCTCGTGCACCATCCGGTCAGCCGGGACGTCGGCAACATCCGCAACAACAGTCCGGCACTGGTCGAGGCGATCGCGCCGGGAGGTGGGGCGGAGTAGGCCCGCGTCGCTCCGGTCGCGCCCGGGATCGCCCGTCGCGGAACGGTCACAGAGGCATTTGCCGTGCTCACTGCCGGATTCGAACCACCGGAGCGGTCACACTGGCTTGGCCGCCCTCGCCGATCTAGCCTCAGTCGCGTGATGGGGTGGTTCTTTGTCGGGGCCCTGGGGCTCGTCGCGCTGTTCGTCTGGCTCGCCTGGCTGACCGGCGGCCTCACCTACCTCCTGAGGGTGTTCTCCTCCTGGACCCGCCAACTCGGACGCACCGGCAATTCCCCGTCTGTCGAGCAGGGCCCGGAGTCTCCCTGACCGTCAGGAACGGTCGTCGAGCTGCGCCAGCAACCGCTTCGATGCGACCGTGCGGTACGCCGCGTGGCACAGCAGTGCCACCTCGGTCCAGTCCACACGACCGTCGAGCCGCACGCCCAGCCAGCCGCGCGACCCGACGTAGGGCGGGCAGAAGAACCGCCCCGGATCCTCGGCGATCAACCCCTGCTGTGCGCCCGCGGGCGCCGCGCACCAGAGATGGGGAAACCGGTGCTCGTGATGGCCGTCGGGCCAGAGCATGACGAACTGCCTCCCTGCGAAGAAGGCCGGAGCTCCGTGACTGATCTTCTCGGTCGCGCCCGGAAGGGCCGTGCAGACGGTCCGGACCCGTTCCTCGATCCTTCGACTGGCCATGTGCTGGATGGTACGCGCACGTACCGCGGCCCTCGAGTCGCGAGGCGACCGTCCCTGCCGGCACCGGCCGTTCAAGGTCCGGCAGCCGTCGGACGATGAACGGGACATGGGCGTACAACCGAGAGAGTCGAACCCGAATCCGATCACCGCACTGCGACCGGCGACCATCGTGGGGGTCCCCGACTACGCGTTGCACGCCGACGACCAGCTGATCGCCGAGCGCGACAGGTTGCGGACCCAGTCAGACGAGCTCACGGCGCATCCCGGAGGAACGCCCGGTGTGAGTCAGCTGCTGGTGAGCATCGAACAGGAGATCGATCGGATCACCGACGAGCTCATGCAACGAGCCCGATCGAGACACCCCTCCGCACGGAGCCTCGGTACCCGGCCGCATCGTGACACCCCACCCGCTGACGGGTAGCCCGCCTATGCTCGGCTGGTGACCGGTCCTGGACGCTCCGGACTCGGCGTGCTCGAGCATCTCGGATGGGTCGAGTGCTGGTGGTTCCGCGATGCCTTCGCCGGTGAGCAACCCGGCTGGCAGACCGGGAACTGACGCCCGCGGCGTTGCGCAGTGAAGCTGATCCTGAGTCGCAAGGGGTTCGACAGCGTTGCCGGTGGTGGGCCGAGCCCGATCCTGCCGGACGGCCGCATGCTGTCGCTCCCCATACCGGAACCGACCAGGGGGAACGGGGCGGCGCGGTACGGGGACATCGTTGACGTCGACAGCACCGACTACCTCCAGATCCTCCACGCGCTCGGCTATGCGACCTACGACGAGCGATCCACCTGTCACCTCGATCCTGATCTGGTCCCGACGGTGCGCCCACGGGGAGAGGGATGGCGGGGGATGCTCGGCCAGGCCGAGGCCGCGGCATCGCACCTCTCGAACCAGGGCGTCGGCGAGGGTGACCTCTTCCTGTTCTGGGGGCTCTACGCCCCGGTCGACCCTCGAGCCCGCTTTGCGAGCCGGCCGCGACACCATTGCCTCTTCGGCTACCTCGAGGTGGACCGGGTCGTCGACATCGGAGCAGGGGGTACCCTTCCCGAGGCCCCGTACCACCCCCACATGAGCCGTTCCTACGGCACCCGGAGGAACCTGGTCTTCGTCGGCACCGAGCGGTTGAGCCACGACCCACGACGTCCTGGTTGGGGGGTCTTCCACTGGTCTCCGGCGCTCGTCCTCTCGGACCCGGGCTCGAAGACGCTGACCTCGTGGCGGTTGCCCGCGTGTTTCCACCCCTCGAGCGGGACGACCCTCAGCTACCACCGCAGACCGGAGCAGTGGACGCAACCGGACGCCGACGGCCAGGTGTCGGTCGTGCGGAGGGGTCAGGGGCAGGAGTTCGTGTGCGACGCCTCCTCCGATGTCCTCGACTGGGCACTGGGCATCGTCACGGGTACCCCGACCTGGGCGCCCACCGGCTGAGACTGCACGCCGTCCCCCGTCGACAGCGAGTCGGCCTGGGATACCGTGTGGATCCACCGTCCAGGGAGGTGCGATGGCAAAGGTGCTCTGCGTTCTCTACGACGACCCGGTCGACGGGTATCCGGTCTCGTATCCCCGCGACAGCATCCCACAGGTGACCTCCTATCCCGACGGTCAATCGGCGCCGACCCCCGCCGCGGTCGACTTCACCCCGGGCCAGCTGCTCGGGAGCGTGTCGGGGGAGCTCGG
Source organism: uncultured Acidimicrobiaceae bacterium (assembly GCA_963701325.1). GTDB lineage: Bacteria > Actinomycetota > Acidimicrobiia > Acidimicrobiales > RAAP-2 > Bog-756. The sequence goes on along the minus strand of OY969604.1, from coordinate 3,290,700 downwards.
GCTCCGATCGTTCCTCGAAGCCGCAGGGCACACCCTGGTGGTCACCTCCGACAAGGACGGACCGGGCTCGGTGTTCGAACGGGAGCTGCCCGGTGCCGAGGTGGTGATCTCGCAACCGTTCTGGCCGGCCTACCTCACGTCGCAGCGCCTCGAGCAGGCGCAGCACTTGAAGCTCGCGATCACCGCCGGCATCGGATCCGACCACGTCGACCTCGAGGCGGCGATCCGGCGCGGCGTCACCGTCGCCGAAGTCACCTACTCGAACTCGATCAGCGTCTCGGAGCACGTCGTGATGATGATCCTCGCGCTGGTCCGCAATTACATCCCGTCCTACGGATGGGTCGTGCGCGGGGGTTGGAACATCGCCGACTGCGCCGAGCGCTTGTACGACCTCGAGGGGATGGACGTCGGTACCGTCGCGGCGGGACGGATCGGGACAGCCGTCTTGCGCCGTCTCGAGCCGTTCGGCGTGAAGCTGCACTACACGGACCGGCACCGGCTCTCCCCGGCGGTCGAGGAGGAGCTGGGCCTCACCTACCACGCGGGCGCTGCCGACATGGTGCCGCACTGCGACGTGGTCACGATCAACGCACCGCTGACCCCTGAGACAGAGGGCCTCTTCGACGATGCGCTGCTCCGGACCATGCGCCGGGGCGCCTACATCGTCAACACGGCACGCGGGAAGATCTGCGACCGCGACGCGATCGTCCGAGCGCTCGAGAGCGGTCAGCTGGCCGGGTACGCCGGCGACGTGTGGTTTCCCCAGCCCCCACCGCAGGACCATCCGTGGCGCACGATGCCCCACCACGGGATGACCCCTCATATCTCGGGAACCTCCCTGTCGGCACAGGCCCGGTACGCCGCCGGAACGAGGGAGATCCTCGAGTGCCACTTCGGAGGACGGCCGATCCGGGACGAGTACCTCATCGTGGACGGGGGTCGACTGGCCGGTACAGGGGCGCATTCCTACACCGCCGGCAACACCACGGGCGGCTCCGAGGACGCTGCCAAGTTCGAGCGGACCGCCCAGCGGCCGGGACCGGAGCAGTAGCACCGCTCGGTCGTTCGAGCAGCCAGGGCGGGGCTTTTTGCGATCCGAGCGACCTCGGGAAGGCTCTGGTACCGTCCGACCATCGGACGGGTCTCCGCCCGGCGGACACGAGGAGGAACCATGGCCGATGGCCCCGCAATCGCTTCTCCTGCAGTGCGCCGTCGTGCCGGCGCACTGGCCGGCGCGGTGCTCATGGCAGGCCTGCTGTCCGCGCCAACGGTGGCCGCCGCCTCACCTGTGCCGACCCACGCTCTCCGGGCGACCCAGCTGCACGTCCTCCCCGATCCCGAGCTGAGCCCGGTGGTGGCGCCCCAGCTGGCCCCGGCTCCGGCCACGGCGAAGCTCAAGACCTATACCTCCACGGTGAAGGGGCTCGGCAAGACCTACACCTACGAGATGGTCGGCACCAACCCGGAGGTGCACTCGGCGCTCGGGAACGCCACGACCATCACCGCGCTGCTCGTCCCGCTGACCGTCAAGTTCGCCAGCGGCTTCACCTGGAATCCGAGCGCTGTCAACTCCTGCGATTCAGGCGCCACCCCGCTGGCCCGCACTCAGAAGTCACCGCTGTTCGTCAATCGAGCCTGGACCTTCGGGGGCACGTCGGTCGGAACCGGCCAGTACATCGACGCCTTCGAGCGGGCCGAGTTCTGGCACTACACCAAGCCAACCGGGACCAATCCCGGCTACCAGCTGCAGCTCGCGCTCAAGACCCTCCCCACCAGGACCGTGACCGTGCCGGCTGCGGATGCCTACTACTACTCCGGGTACGCCTGTGGAAACGACAAGCTCGCCGACGTGAATCTCAACTGGTTGATCCCGTATCTCAGCACGACGCTCATGCCATCCCTTGCGTCGGCCGGTGGCGGCCCGACGACCTTCCCGATCTTCCTGGTCCACAACGTGGCGGCCTTCCAGGACAACACCCCGGGCGACTGCTGCGTGCTCGGGTACCACGACGCCATCGCCACGGCGTCGGGCACCGAGACCTATGCCTTCGCCGACTACGAGAACTCGGGAGCGTTCGCCACCACCCACGACATACAGGACCTGGCCCACGAAGTGGGCGAGTGGGCCAACGACCCGCTCGGTACCAACCCCACCCCCGCCTGGGGTCACATCGGCCAGCAGACCGCCTGCCAGTCCAATCTCGAGGTGGGTGACCCGCTCTCAGGCACTGCCATTCCCGTGACCTCCGGCGGGTTCACCTACCATCCCCAGGAGCTGGCCTTCTTCTCCTGGTTCTACCGGCAGACACCGAGCCTCGGGGTCAACGGCTGGTACTCGGACAACGGGACCTTCAAGACGGTACAGGCGCTCTGTACCTGAGCGGGTGGGGGCTTGGCCGCCCCGCAGCGACGCGCTCCGGCCGGCGATGGGCACCCGTAGGCTGTGGGCGTGGAGACGCCGATCGCCTGCACGTTGGACGAGGACTCGGCCCGAGCCCGCATCGAGGAGTGGCGGTCGGTCGGGGCCCGAGCGGTGGGTAGCGCCCTCAGGGATGGACCGGGCCGCCTCGAGCTGGCGCTCCTGCCTGACGCCGACGTCGGGTCCATCCTCCGGCTCGCGCAGCAGGAGGTGGCCTGCTGCGCGTTCTTCCGCTTCTCGTTCACGGTCGCTCCGGACTCGGTGACCCTGGTGATCGGCGTGCCGGACGCGGCTTCGCCGGTCCTCGATCAATTCGCATCGGTGGTCTCCCGAGGGGTCAGCGTGGGTCGCGACGCATGAACCAGTTGTGCGCCGAGAGGATGTCGGTCTCCTCTGCGACCTCGAATCCGAGGCCGATGTAGAAGCGGACGTTCTCGGGCTTGTCGGTCTCGAGCCAGGCCAGTCGTCCATGGTGGTCGAACTCCGCACAGAGCAGTCCCATCGCGGAGCGCCCGAGGCCCCTCCCCTGGAACTCCGGCTCGACGCTGACCGGCCCGACATGCCAATGCGGTTCGGGCAGGTCGTGTTCGGCCAGGATCGAGCCCAAGTGCAGGAACCGCTCGGTGTCCGTTGCCTCCGGGGGCGGTGGCTCCAGGACCCGCATCTCCGCCGGCAGGAGCGAGGCGATGCAGTTGCCCGGATGCTCGGTCGCAGCCACCCCCAGGACGGTCCCACCGAGCCGGACGCCGGCCACCCGCGCTCCAGCAAGCGTCCCGAGGAACGTGCTGTGGAACATGTCGAAGCGGACCAGCGGATCATCGGAGATCGCCAGTGCCGTCGGACTGTCCCGCAGCGCCCGAGCTGCCACCTTCGCCGCCTGCCCGGTCTGATCGATGCCCTTCAACCATGTCGTCCGGAGCTCGGTCACGTCGCGGTTCTACCAGATCCGTCGTCATGGGCACGACGCGCACGTGAGCGGGTTGGCACGCGTGCTGCCAGCACCTCCGGGCCGCGCCGCATGGCGGCGGGCGACGCTACCGTTCTCGGGGTGAACGGCTCCCGTCGCTCCGAGCAGTCCAGCCGCCGCATCCGCCACCTCGCTGTCGGGACGGCGGTCGCGGTGCTGCTCGCCGGATGCTCCTCGGCCGGGACGGTGGGCCTCCCGTCCACCACGACGACCACGCTCTACAGCCACGCGCAGGTGCTCGGCTGGGTCACGCCGACACTGGGGAACGGCATCAGCTTCGTGGGATCGGCACCACCCGATGCGACGGGAGCCCAGTTGTCCGCGGCGACCCGGCCGCTCGACACCGCTGCCTCGGTGTCCATCCACGAACTGGCCGAGGTTCCCTGGGGTGGTGCGCTGAGATCCGACGAGAAAGCGCTGGTCAAGGAGCTCATGCGCATCGAGACCCTCACTGCGTCGCCTCCCGGATCCGGCTACCTCGATGAGGTCGAGACAGACATCGCCGCCGCCAGGACGGATCTGCAGCGGCTGTCCGGCGCGGTCAGGGGCTGATTCCCCCGTCCCTCGGGAGCCGTCAGCGACGGTCGTCGGGTCACTGAACGCGCGGTGCGAAACCTTCGGTCATCCGGATGCTCGCCAGCACCGAAGAACAATCGGGGGCGGACACTGACAGGGAGGGCCTTTGAGAGCGCATCGGGTCCATGACATCAACTGGTCACACCCTTGGCGGGTGACCCTCGGGGCTGTCTCGGCCATCGCAGTCCTCGTTGCCTCGGGCGCTGTCGTCGATGTCGGAGCAGCGGTCGACGCCCCTGCGGGCGCTGCGACCACGCCGAGCACCTGCTCGGGACCGGACGGCCTCGGGTACTGGCAGGTCGCCGCTGACGGCGGTGTCTTCGCATACGGCACGGCCCGCTTCCTCGGCTCGACCGGCGGCATGCATCTCAACCAACCCGTCGTGGGTATGGCACCCAGCGTCGACGGGAGGGGGTACTGGTTGGTGGCGGCCGACGGCGGCGTGTTCGCCTTCGGCGACGCCCCCTTCAAGGGTTCGACCGGCGGGATGTCGCTCAACCAGCCGGTCGTCGGACTGGTGCCCACCGTCGACGGCCAGGGGTACTGGTTGGTGGCGGCCGACGGCGGGGTCTTCGCCTTCGGCGACGCCACCTTCTACGGATCGACCGGCGGGATCCCGCTCAACCGCCCGGCGGTCGGGATCGCCGCCACCAAGGACGGGCGCGGCTACTGGCTGGTGGCATCCGACGGAGGGGTCTTCAGCTTCGGTGACGCCGCCTTCCACGGCTCGTTGGGGAGCATCCGGCTCAATCAACCGGTGGTGGGCATCGCCGCCACCCGGAACGCCAACGGGTACCAGCTGACCGCCAGTGACGGCGGGGTGTTCAGCTTCGGCGACGGCACCTTCCACGGCTCGATGGGAGGACAGCATCTCAACCAGCCCGTGGTCGGCATCGGCAGCACCTATTTCGGCAACGGGTACACGCTGTCGGCTTCCGACGGCGGCGTCTTCAACTTCGGCGACTCGGCATTCTGCGGCTCGTCCGGGAACATCCATCTCAACCGGCCCGTCGTCGGCATGGCGTTCTACTGATGCGACCGAGTCATCCGCCAGTCCGATCCATCGACCATGAACAAGGAGCACCGTATGCCTGAGGTCACCCGACGCCAATTCCTCCGCACCGCCTCGATCGGTGCCGCGGCCGCCGGTGCACTTGCCGTCGGCGGACCGTCGCTCATCGGGGCCATCGAGTCCGCGAGCGGCTCGCCGGGCGCCCTGGCTGGAGCGGCCGAGGGATCCGAGACCCTGGACGGCTCGGACATCTTCGCCCGGGTCGTGGACGCCAGGGCGGGCACGATCAAGATCTTCGTCGGCACCAGGGCGGTCGACTACACCAACCAGGCATTGGCCCAACAGCTCCTGCAGGCGGCACAGTGACCGCCCGTTCCACGACCGCACAACCCACGATGCCCCCAGAGGTGAACTGAGCCATGTCCTCCCACAGAGAAGCACCGATGATCTCGAAGGATCCGGTCGCCGACAGCACCGACGTCTACGCGTTCGTGAGCCCGGACGCCAGCAGCACCGTCACCCTCATCGCAAACTACGTTCCGTTACAGGGGGCGGCCGGAGGACCCAACTTCTTCGAATTCGGCGACGACGTGCTCTACGAGATCCACATCGACAACACGGGCTCCGGTACCCCGGACATCACCTACCAGTTCACCTTCACCACCACCATCACCGACCCGGGCACCTTCCTCTACGCCACCGGTCCGATCACCTCGCTCACCGACTCGACCTGGAACCGGCGCCAGACGTACACGGTGACCAAGGTCCAAGGCGGCGTCTCGACGGTGCTGACCCCGACGGGTGGATCCAACCCACTGTCCTGCCCGCCCTGCAACATCGGCCCTCGCTCCACGCCCAGCTACGCGACGCTCTCGGGCGACGCCGTCTACCGCTTGTCCAGCGGCGAAATGGTCTTCGCCGGCCAGCGGGCCGACGGATTCTTCGTCGACCTCGGGTCGATCTTCGACCTCGGCGACCTCCGGCCTCTCTCACCCGATCATCTCATCCCGGGCGCGGCGGCGATTGGGATCGACCCGCTCGCCGACCTCAACGTGCATTCGATCACCATCCAGGTCCCGATCAGCTCGCTCACCAGCAACCAGATGACGCCGAGCGGGCCGGACGACCCACACGCCGTGATCGGCGTGTGGACCACGGCGAGCCGGCAGACGGTCACGGCCATCAATCCTGGGACGGGCACTCAGACGACGTCCGGCCCCTTCACCCAGGTCTCACGGCTGGGCAGTCCGCTGGTCAACGAGGTCGTGGTCCCGATGAACCTGAAGGACTTCTGGAACAGCCAGCCTCCGGCCAGCGACGCACAGTTCGCCGGCGCCGTCGAGCATCCCGAACTCCAGGCCTTGCTCCCCGTCCTGTACCCGGGGGCCTTCCCCCACCTGGCGGCGTACAGCAAGCCGAGAGCCGACCTGGTGGCCATCTTCGCCACCGGCATCCCCGGATCGCTGATCGGGGCGCCCTTCGGAGTCGGCACCTATCAAGGCGGCCACGTGATCGCCGAGATGCTGCGCCTCAACATGGCCATCGCCCCCACCGGCACCGGTGGCAGGGGGACGAGCACGCTCGGCCTGCTCGGAAGCGACCTGGCCGGTTACCCGAACGGTCGACGGGTCACCGACGATGTGGTGACCATCGCCCTCAAGGCCGTCGCCGGAGCCACGATCCCGTTGGTGGACAACACCTTCACGCCGGATGCCGCGGTGAGCGCGGTCACCCAGGGTGTCACGTCCAACGCGGCGGCGTACCAGTCGACGTTCCCCTATCTGGCGGATCCGTATCCGGGATTCTCGAATCCGGCCGCCACTCCCCCGAGCAACCACAACACGACCACCTGACCCATGGGCACGGCGAGTGGCTCACGGATGACGCCCGACCAGTCGACAGGTGAGGAACCGTTCGTCGACCGGATCAGCGACGCTCCCGAGTCGCTGATCCTCGACATCGGCGGCGAGGTCGGCGCGCTGGTGCTCTATGCCGACGAGTCGTGCCTGGGAGCTGAGATCGACGTCTCGCCGGCCGGCCAACCGCGGAGCCACCACGCCCATACCATGATCCGACGCCGACGTGCCGTGGACCGTGAGTTCGTCGCCGGTGTCTATCCGGAGCTGCGGGCCGGCGCATACACGGTGTGGGGCCTGGACGGGGCAGTGCTCACCGAATTGCTCGTCGCCGGTGGACGGGTCACCGAATTCGATGCCGGACCCTGCCAGGGGGCGAGCGCCAGCGACCGGTCGGCCCTGGGCGGACGGACACCCTCGATCTAGGGCCACCGGGTCAGCAGAGGGCAGCTCTGGTCGGCGATTGGCGCTCCGCCGAGACGGTCTCCGGACAGGTGACGTCCGTATGCTCTCGCCCATGAGTTGGCCGGCGGCCGAAGTCGAGATCGACGAGACCCTGGTGCGCTCGCTCCTCGCGGAGCAGCACCCTGATCTCGCGCTGCTCGATCTCGCTCCGGTCGGCTACGGATGGGACAACGCCCTCTGGCGCCTGGGCGACGACCTGGCCGTCAGACTGCCCCGCCGTGCACTCGCCGCCCCCATCCTGGTCCACGAGCAGACGTGGCTCCCCCTGCTCGCCCCACGCCTGCCGCTGCCGGTTCCGGTCCCGGCGCGCATCGGACTGCCGACCGAAGGGTATCCCTGGCGCTGGTCCGTCGTCCCGTGGTTGACCGGCAGTCCCGCCGATCGTGCTCCGGTGCGCCGACCCGAGGACGCCGCAGGTCGGCTCGGCAGATTCCTCCGGGCGTTGCACACGGTCGGCCCACCCGATGCACCGCACAATCCGTATCGAGGCGTCCCGCTCGTCGATCGGTCGGAGCTCTTCGAAGACCGGATCACGGCGCTGGCAGACCAGATCGACGTCGAGTCCACGCGTCTGGCGTGGGATCGAGCAGTGGCGGTCGCTCCGTGGACCGGGCCGCCGGTCTGGCTCCACGGAGATCTGCATCCGGCCAACATCCTCCTCTCCCGTGGCACGGTCGCAGCTGTGATCGACTTCGGCGACATCTGCATCGGCGATCCAGCCACCGATCTGGCAGCAGGGTGGATGCTCCTCCCGGCACGGGCCATGACCGCGTTCCACGGTGCCTACGGCGGGATCGACGACGCACTCGACGTCCGGGCACGGGGATGGGCGGTCCTGTTCGCCCTCATGCTCCTGGGTATCGGGCTCGAGGGTCGACCCAGCTACGAAGCCGTCGGGCGCCGCACGCTCGCAGGGTGCACGTCCAAGTTCAAGATCTCCGGGCCGACATCCGATACATGGAGCAGGGGTGACGAGTCGGAGGTCGATTGCATGATCGAACCTGAGGCATTGGGGACGTGTCCGCACTGTGGCTTTCTGGATGACGAGCCGATGCTCATCCTCTACCCGAGGTTGGAGCCCGATGCGGGCAGCACCTGGTCCTGCCGAGCGTGCGGGCGGGACTGGACCGACGAGGGGCACCGACATCCGGCTCCATCCCACGGCATCGGCGCCTGAGTCCCGAGGCACTGCGGCTGAAGCACCCGGCTGACCGGACGGCCGCCCATCCCTCATCAGCGCACGACCGCCGGCTCCGGAGCGGTCGCTCCCCCACCTTTCCCCTGCTGAACGGACCGGTCGTGTTCCGGAACGGGCTCCGGCGATCGATCCCGCCCGGTCGCGGCGCACTGGCTGTGTCTCGCCGATGACGTTGCTTGTGTCGTCCATCCGACAGACGGATCCCCGTGTGAGGCGCAGGATGAAGAGGTAGCCCACACACGACGAGGAGGTGCCGAAATGGACAGCGAGACCCACACGACCATCAACATCGACTACGTGACCGAAGAGTCGGCGCTCACCGCCCGATTCGCCCGGCGTTCCTCGAGGATCGAGCTCGCCAGGGCCTAGATCGAAGATGTGACGTTTCCGGCGGGAACCAACAGCAACACCCCAAGGAGGAGAGGCCGGCAGGGCCTCTCCTCCTTGGGGGTTCCGTCTTCGACCTGGTGTACGACCTGTCCGGCGAGGCACAGAACGCGATGACCTTCCTCGCAGTCATCGCGTCTGTGCCGGCGCCCTGGGCGGCATCTGGGACAAAGGGGTCGAAAATCAGGAGAGAATTACTTGCGGCAACAAGGGTTGACACGCCTATCGTGGTCGTAGGAGCCAGATCCGTCGAGCGGGGTTCCGCCACCCTGCTCCGGATCTGGCCCTTTTCGCTGTTCCGGGCCCCCAGATCGGTCCTGCAGAGAACGACGGCGCCGTCGACACGGAGCCTGCGATGGCACACCAGATCCCGGCTGTGCCGCGGAGCTCCCGCAGGGGTCGACCCGGCGTAACAGGTTGCCGCCGGAATTCGTTTGTAGAGGTACGCAACCAAGCTCTCCTGGCAGAGGTGGTCGTCATGCGACGTGGAATGTCCATCGGTCTGGTTGCAGGAGGCCTCGCCGTGGCGGCCCTCGTCGGGACTGTCGGTGCGGCTCCGACGGTCGGCGCGCAGTCCGTCACTCCGGTCGCGCCACGCCAGTCCTTCTTCGGACTGGTCAACGGCACACACCCGACTGCGGTCATCAAGGTGTTCTGCCCGGGTCCGATTCGGGTCGGCCAGACCGGGCACCCGGTCGGGGGTCAAACCCTGGGGGTGAGGCTCGGTCCTGCGAGTACGGCGGTCGACTCCGGGTTCACCGGATCGCTGGGGAGGGCAATCGTCGTCACCTTCGTCAGTCCCGTGACGACGCCACCGACGAACACCCCGATCACGTTCAGGACCTACGGCACGCAACCGCTTCCGACCTCGCTGGTCACGCCCTGTGCGGGACGACTGCCGGTCGTCTTCTCTCCTGTCCCCACGAGCAAGACCGCTCGCAGTGCGACGGTGGAAGTGACCTACGAGAACATCGCCGTCTCTCTTTGACCTGAGACGGCAGCTGCGGCAACGGTCGAGCACGGACCGTCACGGCACAGGAGCGCCGGGTTCCCTCCACATGGTCGTCACGACCGGACCGCCCTCCGGCAGGTCGACCTGGCCACGGATCCGGAAGCCGACGGATTCGTATCGGACGAGGTTGGCAGGGTTGCTCGATTCCAGATAGGCGGGCATGTGCTGCTGGTCGATCCGAGCCAGACTCTCGGCCAAGAGGGCCATGCCGATACCCAGCCCCCGATGATCGGGGTTGGTGCCCAAGAAGCTCAGATAGAAGGACCTCTGGTCCTGGGGATGGGCTTCGTCGAATCGGCTGAAGACCTCGCGCACCAGATCCGCCCGCGACCCGAGCAGGTCGTCGAGCAGGGGGTCGAGCTCGGACGCATAGGGCTCCCCGAGTTCCTCACAACCCGGCGGAATCCACACCGCGGCGGCCTCGTACCGGGGAGTTGTCAGGACCCACTGATGACCGATTCCCCCGACGACGTAGAGCCCCCAGAGTGCGAGGAGCTGCGAGTGGCGGCGCTCCGGTTCGGGGAACGCCCAACTCCAGACCGGATCCTCGTAGAACGCCGCCGCCAGCGTCGACGCGACTGCACCAGCCTCTGTCCGGTCCGCGACGTGTAGCTCCACAGTGCGCCATTCTGGCCGATCCTCGTCGGCACCGGCCGACCGGTGCTGCGATTGGGTCGATCAGCTGGGGATGCAGATGGGTCTCAGCACATCGTGACTGCATCGCGTGACGTCCGCGAGCTTCAGAGCCGGGGCGCCGTCGATGGCCTCGAACAGGTGCTGGCCCCGCCCGACGGCGACCGGGGTCACCAGGAGAGGGAACTCGTCGATCAGGCCACGTCCCATCAGGACGGCGTCGAGCACACCGATCCCGTACTTGACGTTGTCTCTGCCGGGCTGCTGCTTCAGATCGGCGACGAAGGAGGCAACGTCGCCCTCGATCACACTCGAATTCCAGGTCGTCTCCCGCAATGTGGTGGGTGCCACGAATTTCGGACTGCTGTTCATTCGTTCGACGAAGGCATTCGGAAGCCCGATATCGTGGAATGCCCAGTCCTGGGGCGACCCAATTTCTCCGCCGAGCGACACGTGGGTCGACTCGATCGCCTTCCTCATGCCGACTTCTTCTTGGGGCACATCGCACATCTCCTGACCCAGTGACGGCGGCTTCCCTATGACCGAGATCGGGAGAGTGAAAGCAGGCCGTCGATCTGCCCGATCGCCTGGCTCATGCCGTCATGCATTCCCATCTCGAGCATCGTCTCCATCTGGGCCGTGTCGGCGAAGCGGGTCACGCAGGTCATGCGCGTCCCGCTGTCCACGACTTCCAAGGTCATGAAGCCGGACATTGGCTCCACGCCGGGAAGGGGTTCGCCGTCCTCGCCGGCGAGACCGTTGGCGAATTCGAGTCGACGTGGTCGTTCGATCGAGTCGATCCGCCACCAGCCCTTCGGGTTCTCGCCAGCAGGACCGGTCATGAAGTAACGGGACTCACCGCCCACGACGAAGTCGTGCCGGGTGAACGTTGCCGGGAAGGTCGGTGGCCCCCACCACCGTTCGAGCTTGCGGGGATCCTCCCAGACCTCCCAGACGTGCTCAGGGTCGACATCGAATTCGGCCACGATGGTGAGGGTGAGGGTATCGACGTCCTTGTTGCTGCTGACCACTGTCATGTCGGTTCTCCTTTTGTGGTGAGGATTTCGCTGATCCGGCCGGCCCGTTCGATCCAGAGCTGCTCGTAGGCGCCGAGGAGCGCTCTCGCCTTGCGCAACATTGCGCCGTTGGTGTGGACGATCTGCTCTCGACCGCGTCGTTCCTTTGTGACGAGGGCAGCCCGTTCGAGTACGGCCACGTGCTTTTGCACAGCGGCGAAGCTCATCGCGTAACGACGCGAGAGGACCGACACCGACTCACCGCTCTCAATGGCTCGCCGAAGGATGTCCCGTCGCGTCGCATCTGCAAGGGCCTGGAAGATGCGGTCGACCTCGGTGTCCGTCAACGCAGTATCTACAACCATCTAGTTGTAGGTTAGGCCAGAGGGCAAGAAGATGCAAGGGCCTTTCCACCCACCACCCGTTCGTTCGGTGCCGGATCCTCAGCGCTCCTGCTCGGTGGGTCGGACCATGATCTCGTTCACCGCCGCCCGGCGAGGCTGAGTGACGGCATAGCGCACGGCGTGCGCGATGTCCTCGGCCACGAGCAACTCGATGTTCCCGAAGGTCTGGGCCATCCCTTCCAGGATCTCGGGCCGGTTGTGGAGGGCCAGCTCGGTTCTGGTGGCACCGGGCTCGATGATGGTGACCCGAACATGCCGAGCGGTGACCTCTTGACGGAGCGATTCGCTGAAGGCGCCGACCCCGAACTTGGTGGCGTTGTAGACCCCGCTGTTGAGGCGGGCCACCCGGCCGGCCACTGAGCTCACGTTGACCACATCGGCCACGCGGCGGGGCTCGCTCCCAGCCGCGTCGAGCAGGTGGGGCAATGCAGCGTGGGTGCAATAGAGCAGGCCGAGCAAGTTGAGATTGACCATGCGCCGCCACTCCTCGGTAGGGGCACCGTGGATGGGTCCGAGCAGCATGACTCCGGCGTTGTTGACCAGGGTGTCGAGTCGGCCGAATCGGCTGACGGTGTCCGCCACCATCTGGTTCACCTGGGTCTCGTCGGTCACGTCGACCTCGAGCACCAGTACCTTCTCGCTACCACCCTGTATCCGTTCAGCCAGTTGTTCCAAGCGGTCCCGCCGGCGAGCGGCGAGGACCACCGCCGCACCATCTTCGGCCAGCGCCAGGGCAGTGGCCTCCCCGATTCCGCTGGACGCGCCCGTGACCAGGGCCACGGTTCCCTCGAGCACTCCGGACATTCTGAACCTCCCCCTGGGACGCCGGTGTGCGCGTCCCTTGGCGTTTCTATCGCACCGTGTGCCACCGTGGTACCGGACCCGGCCCGATGATCGCAGGGATTCGGCTCAGAGACCTGGGAGCTCCGGGAGGGGTCCAATCGGTGTCAGGTCCCCGGTGCCGCAACACACGGCTAGGTTGAGAGGGCGACCGGTTGTTCGGAGGGAAGAGAGACTCACAGTGAGGAGGCTGCGGCTCCCCAGAGGTCTGCTTCTGGCAGGCATGGCGGCCACGGTTGCCGCATGCTCGCCGAGTCCCGCGAGCAACGCACCGATCTCCACAACAACTTCAATGCCGGAAACCACTACCCCGGTCGCGCCGGCCCCGACCACCACAGGCATGCCCGCTCCGACCACGAGCGCGGCTACTCCGACCACCGCGACCTCGCTGGCAGCGTTCGTCGGAACCTGGTCGACGCATGACGGTTCGATCGTCATCTCCGGGGACGGAACAGGTCAGCTCGATTGGCCGGGGGCGACCCCTCCGGAGGGTGTTCCTCAGGTGGCCCAGATCAGCGTGAGTGCCACGTCACCGTCGCAAGCGGCGGTGACGGTCACATCTGGGCGGCTTGTTCTCGTGAGCAATGCTGACACAGGTGCTGAGCAAACCTACGGGCCGGGATCGACATTCCTGCTCACCACCATGCCGTTCGGCATGGAACTGACGGAAGGCGGTCAGCGCCTGTACGACTTCTGCACCGCGTCTGAACGTGAGGCCGGTCAGGATCAGCAATATTGCGGCGCCTGAGAGCACCGTAGGATATCCGTGTGGGAACAGAGCCCGCTCTGTACTTCAATCCGTCCTGCTCGAAATGCCGGACGGCGGACGCGCTGCTCAGGGAGCATGGCATCGATGCTGCCTTGGTCCATTATCTCGACAGAGCACCCACCGTCGACGAGCTGAACCGACTCATGAACTTGCTCGGAATCGATGATCCCCGGTCGATGATGCGAACCGGTGAGCCCGTCTACGGCGAACTCGGGCTGAGTGGCGCTTCGAATGACCAACTGTTGGAAGCGATCACCCAACAGCCGATCCTGTTGGAGAGACCGATCTTCGTGCTCGGCGGACGAGCCGTCATCGCGAGACCACCTGGGCGACTCCTCGAATTGCTGTAGCGGTTCTACCCGGGTGACCGACGGTGGCACGAGTGAACTCCCTGTGACGTGCCGCAGAAGAGGACAGCGATGGTCGAACACGACGACCTATCTCCTTGACTTCCCATCGAGTCGGCAGGAGGATGCAGGTGGGGCGGACGAGGGGTGACACGGCGCGATGCGCGCCTTCATGATCCCGCGGCCCACCAACCTCGCCGGGCCGCTCAACCAAGCGGAGGTACGTCCATGAAGACACGATTTGTTGTTGCTCTCGCGGTGGTGTGCTCATCGTTAGGAGTGCTCACCGGTGGGTTGGTCGCCCATGCCCAGTCGACACCCGGGACACCGGAGATCGATCGGGCAAACGTCAAGGTGATCAACCTCCAGGGTCCGACGCTCACTGCGGCCCGCTGCACCGGTGAGGACGCAATGACCTACATCACCTACACGGGTGGGCCATTCACCGGTCCGGTGAACCAGATACTCCCCGATCCGACCGACTACCCCATTCCGGCGAACAGCCCGCTGACCCTCTCCGCCATCGTGTGGACGGTCAATCTGAAGACCATGCGCGGCGTGCTGACCGCGACCGTCGGCATTGGTCCAGCGTCAACGGGACCCATCTTCTCGGGCAAACTCATCCTGGTCACCCAGGGCCTTCCCGCTGCCGGCGCGCTGGTACCTGGCCGAGGATGGATCAATGCCAAGGCCACACTCCCCGACGAAGGCGTGACACCGGGTGACGACAGTCTGATCGCCAACGTCGAGGCGAAGCTCAGCCCGGTCGGCGGTACCCTCCAGTACGGGAACGGAGTCGCATCCCTGGGCATCCCCGACTACTCAGTCGTCACGAACGTCGCGCCCGCTCCCGCGAGCGACGGGGTCTGCTGACCGAGCCCGATCCGGACCGCATCGGGCACGCTCGCGGTGCCCCGATCGCCGAACATCGTGACCGGCCCCGGGCGTTACGCCCGGGGTCGGTCCGGTTCAACCGTGCTGCCAGAACCGGCTCGAGAGATTCCGGATACCCGGGAGCGCTGCCTCGTCGAGCCGCGCCATGTCGTCCTGGCCGAGCTCCCATCCCAATGCTCCGGCGTTCTCCTCGGCCTGCTTCCGGTTCTTGGCCCCGGGGATCGGCACCGCCCCCTTGCTCATCACCCAATTGAGGGCTACCTGGCTCGGTAGCTTCCCCCCGTGACGCTCGCCGATGGCGCGCAGCTCGTCGACGACGGCATCGACCACCGCCATCGGGTGGTTGGAGAAGGTCCGCTTTCCTGGCGGAGGATTTGCGGCTGAATACTTGCCGGTCAGGCGACCCTGGCCGATGGGCGAGTAGGCAAGCGGCAGGACGCCCAGCTCGGTACACGTGGCCAGCAGCCCGCCGGTCTCCGGGGATCGTCTGAGCAAGGAGAACTCGATCTGGTTGGTGGCCAACCGGAGCCCGCGCCGTTCGAGCTCGGCGGCGATGGACCGGGTCTCCTTGACCGAATAGTTGGACACGCCGACTGCCCTGACCAGCCCCATCTGATGCGCGGCAGCCAACGCCTCAGCCATCGCGGCGTGGGACCGGAGGCTGACCGGTCCGTGGATCTGGTACAGGTCGACCACAGCCACACCGAGGCGGTCGAGGGAGGCCCGCAGCGAGGTGAGCAGCGCGCCGCGAACATTCACCTTCCACGGTGACGGCATGAACTTGGTTGCCACGACCACCGATGTAGCCCGACCAGGGTCCTTTGCCAACAGCCCGCCGATGATCCGTTCGCTCTCTCCTCGGCCGTAGATCTCGGCGGTGTCGAAGAGCGTCACCCCTGCGTCGATCGACGCCTCCCAGGCCTCCCGGATCGAGTCGCGGGTCAGATTGGTGTCATAGCCGTCCATGCCCCAGGTGGACTTGTCGCCCCACGCCCAGGTTCCGACCCCGAGGGCGGGAACGGTGACATCCGAGCCTGCAAGGGTGTGCTTGTCGAGGATCATCGGGCCAGCGTACAGAGCCAGGCGCCGGGATACCTCGGGGTGGCCACCTCGGCGTGGACGGGGCGCGCCGAGGTGGCCATGGGGTACCTGAGCCTTGCCTCTGTCAGGGGATGTGGGAGCGAGGCCGAGGGGGTGCGCCGACGAAGAAGATCTCAGCCAACCTTGGGCCATCCGTGCGGCTGGCCGTGTCAGCTTCGCAGTACGGAGATCCTGACTGATGCGGACGGACGTGACCTGCTCGACACGGCAATCACCGCCCCACCGACCTGTCGGATGTGCGAGGTGGACGAGTCAGGAGTTCAGCCGTGGTTGTTCACAACTCGACCGTGCAGGACGACGCTGGTCCGCGAACCTGAACCACCCACAGACTCACTTGGCACCGGGATGGCGGAGCCAACATGACCGGTCGAGGAGCACTGACCGTCCCGAGTCTGAGGCAAGCGACCGTCTCCCCTGCTGTCCCCTGCACTGTGCAAGTACAGATTCAAGAAGCCGAACTTCTCCCAAATGAAGAGCCCAGCGGGTGGAGTAGATTGAGCGGATGACGCGTATTCGGGAAGAAGGCCGGCACATTTTGTCGGCGCTACGCCAGCGGACGAAATGGCTCACATACCGGACTCCAGTCATCAGAGACCTCTACTTCGGCTTAAAAAAAGTCGTATTCCAGATTCCAATCATCGGCGATCTGTTCGACTACAGATATGACTACATGTTCTCGCCGGCACAGCTCGCATTTCTCTGCGAACAGATCACGAACGTTGCTGATATCCCTGGCTCGATCCTAGAAGTGGGATGTGCGACGGGAAAAACGACCGTCTTTCTCAATCGTCACATCGATACCCTTGGTATGGCTGTCGACTACGTTGCCGTCGATACCTTCAGTGGCTTTACCAGGGAGGACCTCGAGAGCGAACATGCACTCGGTCGCGACTATTGGTATGCGCCTGTGTTCCGAGGAAATAGCAAAGCCAGGTTCGATCGGACGATGCGGCGAAATGGCGTTACACGGGTCACGTCCTTCCAAGCAGATGCCAGTACGTTCGATTACGCGAAGATCTCGCCATTTCGGATGGTTCTGGTCGATCTCGACCTGTACCGGCCAGTGCTGTTGGCCCTCAATGCCATCTACGACCTCATGTCTCCGGGCGGAATCATCGTCATCGATGACTGCGAGCAGGGTGGCCTCTGGGAGGGTGCCTACGAGGCCCTCGTGGAATTCACGAAGGACAAGGCCCTGGAGACCGTCATCACGCACGGCAAACTGGGGGTGATCGTCACGCCCCAGTCCTGACTGGTCAGTGGTCCGCGCGCCTGGATCCGACCCCACGGGAGGACTCCCGCCGGGTCAGACGAATGCGCTGCTAGAGATGCTGCTTCATCCGGGTTGGCCCTCCGGGTCTCCATGCCACAGTATGTCTCCCTACGACCCGGGGCACCTGGACCAGCTGGTACACATGGGGGGTGACGTGGTTCGGACCACTCGCCTCGCAGGTGCTGATCCGAGCCTCACACATCACAATGGTCAGGAGATGTTCGGTCCGAACCATCGCCGGACTCGCGTGGACTCCCACGCTTGCTTCTCCTCCGCCAGTGCAGCACTCGGAGCGGTGAACTTTGCCACCGGGGTGTCGTACGACAGGAAGTTGACATCGATCCGTCCCACGAGGTCGTTGCCCAGCTCCACATAGCACCCCGCTGAGCCATCGTATGGAGGGGGATCGTTGTCGTCTTTGAGCTTGGCGATGAGGACTCGAGCGACAGTCGCCGCTTCGCCCTCGGCAATTCCCCCTGCGCGTGGCACGGGTGCGCTCGTTATGTCGCCGACTGCGTACACGTTGGGGAACTTCGTAGCGAAGGTGGCCGGATCGACCGGGATCCACCCATCCTCGACGAGCTCGGATGTGACGACAACCTCGGGACAGCAATGCACCGGGATACCCAGGAAGAGGTCGTAGGGCAGCACACGCCCGTCGTCGAGATGGGCGACATGGCGCTCGGGGTCGAGCCGGTTCACCTTAGATCCGGGCCAGTACTCGATACCGCGCTCATCGAGGATGGCCGTCAGCGCCGATGATGTCTTCTGCGAGATCGGAATGGGAGCGGGCATCGGACTGACGAGATGAATGGTGGACGCCTCGCGGAGTCCGCGCCGAGCGAGGTAGTTGTCGACAAGGAGGGCGGTCTCGACCGGTGCTCCGGGGCACTTGAAGAATGGACCGAGCACACCCACGACGACGGCACCACCGTTGTTGAACGCGAGGAGCGCGTCTCGGGCTCGCTCGGCGCCGGCGAACGAGTAGAACTCGAATCCATCCTCTGCGAGTCCCGGCGTCGCTGCCACGTCATAGTCGGCTCCGAGTGCCACGACGAGGATATCGGCATCGTAGGCAGCGACGTCGGTGACGACTCGGCGATGCGTGGGATCGATCGCCGTCACTGTCTCTTGGCGGAATTCAACTCCCGGCTTGTCGATTCCTTGATACGGGTTCCACACTTCGGATACCTGGCGGCGTCCGAACATTACATCGAGCTTCGAAAAGCCAAACATGAAGGCATCGGCCTTGTCGATGAGCGTTATGCGCACCTTGTCGGGGATCGCCTCGGAAAGCCCACTAACGAGCTCGAGGCCGCCGAATCCGGCTCCTAGAACGACAACGTGCTCAGCCATCAGGGCAAGATAACAGAGCGATGGCGACCAATGCTCGAGAGATCGGGATGCGCGATCGAGATGAGCCAGAACGGGGTCGTGTTTGGTTCGCCCATCACCATCACCCCACACGCCTGGATGCTCGGCCTCCTTCTGAGATGCTGGCTGGAAGTAGCCGCGCAGACTGCCGAGCAACGCGGGGGAACGCGCGAGTGCCGATCACACCCGATAGCCGCCGCTGACCCCGGCGATCAGGGGCACCAGAGGCCGTCGACCTCTCCAGAAACTACGAGTTATCCACGATTTCAGCAATCTCCAAGAAGCTCACGCTCGGTGGTACTCCGTAGAGTCCAGTCACCCTCTCCCGAATCTCCTCTGTGAAGAACGCCTCTGCCGCCTCCTTCGAGTCCCATACGTAGATGTTCATCGCTCGTTGTTGCCTCTCGTCCAAGGTGAAGAACTTGAAGCGCAGACCTGGCAGACCTTCGAAGATCGCTCGCGCATTCTTGGCCACGTCGATGACCCGCGAGCGATCGAACTCGCCGTCGTAGTCGAATACAACACTGACACCAATCATCGTTCTCCTCTCCTTGCGCGATCCACCGATCCCTCACTCTTCGCCTGCCCGCGAGATTCTCACAGGTTGGGGGCGAGCGCGTCTCGTCTCCACCACCTGATCTTGTTTGTGTAGCGCCTTACTCCCGGTGTTGGACGTTCGAATCGTTATCGACCATTAGCATCGATCGGCGTGGTGACCCAACAGACCTTCACGGGAATTCGCCTCTCCGTACCAACGGCATTTGGTAGTGTCGCCACCAGTTGGCCCTTTGCCCGGATCTCGATCGGAAAGGACGGCGTGGAGCTCATCTCGACCTTTCCCCTCCGGTCGGAGTGGCACTCACCGCTCGGGCAGATCACCTCGGTGAAGACTGACGGACATAGAGTGCTTTTCGGTCGGACAGACGGCAGCAGCGCCTGTTTCAGGTTCTTCAGTTGCAGTCATGACCTCCTGGTCTCCGCGCTCGTTGAGTGTGGGCTGCGAGTAGAGCAGGTCGACAACGTCGTCTAGCGATCGGAAGGCGGGACTGACGCACGGTTCAGGTGGCATTCCCTACCGCTCAAGGCGAGAACCACTGGTCAGGCCAACGGTGCGTCACGTCGCACTGACCAGGCGCATAGATGTGGCCGGTGACTCGGCTCTCGGACCAGGCTGGACCGTGACCGGCGACCGGCCGATCCGACGGCCTCTAGGCTCAACTCAATACTCACCCTTGATCACGAAATACGAGCCTCGGATGGTCCCTGCCAGCTTTGACTTCTGGCGTGCGAACTTGAACGAATCCAACTCTGCCGGAATGTCCATTCCTTCGGAGAGCTTGAACCCGACCGCCCGCTTCGGATTTGGTCCGTCGAGCGTGTACAGCGCGTTGATCGATAGCCCGCTCTTGTAGAACACGTAGGTCCAGCGGATGTTCTCGACCTGGAACGTCGTTGCCTCGAGTGCGGGCGACTCGATGACGATGCCCCGCTCTTCCTCGAGGATGCGGTGCACGTAGGCGATCTCTTTCTTGGCCTTGGCGGCAGGCTCAACAGTGAAGACGTGGTCGTACTTGTTCTTGAAGTAGCGAGCCTCGTTCGCTCGTAGGCCGGCCAGCGCAGCCGGCAAGGGTGACGACTCCAGACCGACGGGAGACACGTTGACGAAATCTACGGAATAACTCATAGTCCCCAACTATAGGTTGCAACACGCTTCAGCCGTTGAGCGTGATCGAGCGACGCTCCGAGACATCCCGACGTGCCGAAGTCCCGGCCAGCAATGGCTTGCACAATATTCTTAGGGATGGGATGGAACAATCAGGGGCCAAACCTCGACCACTCCGTAGGCAATCGCGCATGGAGTCTTTGCTACGAGTTCGACGGCCTCTTCCGGGTTGCTTGCCTCGATCAACGCAAAGCCCGCAATGGGTAGGTCGGAGTGCATGTAGGCGACCTGATCAGTGCGGGTTCCGCTGTCCTCGTGGTTCCTCACTTGGATGGGAGTGCCCGCAATGCCGGCGATTGCGCCACGCTCAACGAGCCATGCATCGTGTGCATGGGCGGCGTCCTTCAGGTCCGCTCTCGTGCGTTCGTAATCCGATTCGTCGCCGTACCCGATCGTGATGAACTTAGCCACCTGATACCTCCACCACCCTGCTCGTCCGAGTCGTCAGTTGACGATACCCTCCTGCTGTTCATGCCCACGCCCGGAGGTGTCGGGGTGTGACACTCTCCCGGAGATCAGAGAGGGTTCCCGGAAACCCGAGGTTCGGTGGAGGGATCGGGCCTATTCTCCTTCGGGGAAGTCTGCCGACCTGCTGACCTCAGCCCACTGCTCGGCTTCAGCGGCTCGCTCGCGCGAGGACTTTTCGGCCGACTCCACTGCCCCACCCCCGAGCAGCAAACGGAGTGGAGGCTCTTCGAGGTCAACCAGATCGAGGATGATGTTGGCCGCCCTTCGTGGATCACCACGCCAGGTGGCGACTGTGGACTCTCGGAACCGATTCATGGCCCCGACGGTTTCGTCGTAGTCAGCTCCGACCCTCGACGTCCTCATCGATGAGCCTCCCCAATCCGTACTGAAGCCGCCCGGCTCGATGATTGTCACTTTGACGCCGAGTGGCTTGACTTCGGCCTTCAGCACCTCCGAGAACCCTTCCACCGCAAACTTTGCCGTCTGATAGGCACCCATGCCGGGCGTTCCTCCCACGCGGCCACCGATGGACGAGAACTGAAGAAAATGCCCCGATCGTTGTCGGTGAAAATAGGGCAGCGCCGCCTTGGTGACGTTGACCACCCCGAAGAGATTTGTTTCGATCTGACGACGGAAACTCTCTTCGGACATCTCTTCGATGGGAGCACTGTCGGCATAGCCCGCGTTGTTGACGACGATGTCGAGAGAACCAAAGCGTCCAATAGCCGATTCGACAGCTTTCGACGCAGCCGCCGAATCGGCGACGTCGAGCGCAAGCGATAATGCTCGCTCCTGGTAAATCTCCACAAGATCATCGAGTTGTTCAGGGCTCCGGGCCGTAGCCACCACCTGATGCCCGCGCTCGAGTGCCGCTTCCGCGATCTGCCTTCCAAAGCCCCTTGAGCTTCCAGTGATGAACCAAGTCTTCGGCATGGCACTCTCTCCGTTCGATCCCACCTACGTCCCAAAACAGTTCTACCGGGATCTTGAGTGAAATCGGCCGGAGGCCTCCATCGTCCAACCAGATGGCGCGGTAGGAGCCGGTTTGCTCGCCTGTCGTGGCACGCCCAACACATTGGAAATTGTCTACCGCATGGCCGATCATGGGCAGCTCGCGGGTCGCGAGCAAGGATCGAGTCTGTCGGTGGATAACGTGCCGTCCACCCGGTGACACTGTGGGATGCCTGTGGTCGGAGCGTCTATCGGCCCGTTTGACCGTCGATTTGCTCGCGCAGGATGTCCCGCGTGTCCGGCGTGCCTCGCGGTCTCCTCCACCATGTGCACGAGGAGCCAACGCAGCGATAGCGGTTCAGGTGTCCTGAGTGCCCGAGCACACAGTCGGTCGAGATCATTGTAGGCATCCACGATCGCGTTGTTGGCGGTGACGGTGGCACGGTAGGCATCCAGCACGGAGGCCACGGTGTCCGAAGGTCCGATGGCCTCGGCAGGAAATGGGGTGTCGATTCCGGCTAACGCGAGCTGGAACCAGGTCAGTTCGACTACCGTCAGATGCTTGACCAACCCGAGAAGGCTGGTGCCACTGGGGACCGTCGATCTGCGAGCAGCTTCTTCGTCCAGGTCCTCAACCTTCAGGATGATCGACTCCCTTAGGTAATCGAGAAACTCGAGCAGGGTCTCTTTTTCGCCTGCGAGATCGAATGGCGTACGGCGATCTGGCATCGGAATGGACCGTACTCCGACAGCTTGGGGGCTGCCTGCAGAACCGGTGAGAAGGATGCCCCGTGGCTCAGACTGGATGACCGAGTAGCTCGAGTCGACCGGCCGCTTCAACTGCGCTTGCCGACCCTGGAATCTAGCTTTGACACCACCTGGTCGCCTACGGTGCCGGAAGCGTGCCTTTTTGGTGACGCCCGGCAGGACCCGGAAAAAGGAGGAGTTGGGCATGGACATCCGACGGGTCGTCACGGGCCACGACGAGCAGGGGAAGGCCGTATTCGTGAGCGACGAACTGGTGCCCCCGATCACCCTCAGCCTCATCCCCGGGTATGACTTCCACCGTCTCTGGGGAGCTGACCAGACCCTCTCCTTTCCCGACGACGGCTCCCCAGCGGAAGGGGTGCGTTACTTCCCGCCGGTCGGCGGGTTCCGCTTCGCGTTCTTCACCATCCCGCCGGACCGGCAGGTCGAGTTCCCATCCGATCTCAACGTGTATGTGGGGGCCGCCGAACTCAAAAAGAAGCTCCCGGGGATGGCCGAGTACGCCGAGGTCGACAACCCTGGGATGCACACCACCGACACGGTTGACTACGGCGTCGTGCTGATCGGACAGGCCACCCTCGAGCTCGACGACGATGTGACGAGAACACTCGGTCCCGGCGACTCATACATCCAGAACGGGACGCGGCACCGATGGAGCAACTCCGGCGACGTTCCCGCTGTGGTGGCGATAACTCTGATCGGCGCCCACCGCAGAGGGGTGGACTGACCGGGACGCTCACGCGGCGAGCAGGCTGTGATCCATCGCGGCGTGTCGACGCCAGCGCTCGATTGATTCAGACCACTCTTGGACGACACGACAACCCTCTGTTGCGCCCGCTCGATCGAGTTGACTAAAACCCAGGCTCAATCTGCCGCGTCAGCACATTGAGCATCCCACACCCGGTGATGTGGAGCACCCCCGGCCATCATCGTCAGACCCACCGCTGCGGATCGGTAAGTGCCAAGATTGTTCGGCCATGACCGACCGCCGCCAACTCCTTGTAGTCAGTGCTACCGAGGCACCTGACGGCCTCGTGCGAGTGCTCTTGCCGGATGGGTCATTCGACTTGGTGGACGCTGGATTGACCGAGGACCAGACTAATGGCCAGATTTGGCGTAGACGAAGTAACCCACGCACCGCGGGTCGACGGGGGTCCTTTCACACTGGAGTGACCTCGCCCGCTTCCCCCCTCCCGGGTTTGGAGCCACCCTGATAGGTAGTGACTTCTGCCACTACACAGATGCCCTCCACGACATTTGGTTCCAGGAACTGAAAGCTGCCTGGTGTCCCAGACTCGACCAATGGGTCAAGGGGAAGGACCCTCCGCCCACTGGGAGAGGTCGCCATCGAACACGAACGATGCTGGATCGCCAACATGGCGGCACAGCCCATCGTCGCCGCCAAGTCGAAACTCCACGCTCGTGACGTTTCCTGAGACGCTCACGCCATCGAGGTCCGAGAGCCTTACCCTCGGCTCGCCGCCTTCGAGGGCCTCGCAGGCATCCCGAACGATCTTCGTCCCACCAGAAGTACCTGCCATGCGTAGTGTTGGCCCCCAAGAACTGTCCGTAGAAGTCCACGTCAAGAGCTGCCATGTGATTCATCTCCATTCTGGCTCACTACCCCACTGAGCCGATGTTTAGGGATGGCGGTCGCGAACCAGGACGGTGTTTCCCTTCAGGGGCAGTGCTCGAACCCTTGGTTCCCGGCCGGCGTCAAACAAGTCGGAGCCGTGGGAGACTCGACTATGCCGAACGACATAGGGTTCCGCCGACTGGTGGGCTTCAGCGATGCCGTCGTGGCCATTGCCATCACCCTGCTGGTCCTCCCGTTGGTCGACGCGGCGGGAACGATCGGTTCCGAGGGCATCGGTACCTTCCTCGGCGACAATCGGACCAAGCTGCTGGCCTTCCTCTTGAGTTTCGCCGTGATCGGTCGGTTCTGGTGGTCCCAGCACCAGTTGCACGACCGGGTGGCTACTTACGACGTCGTGTTCGTGTGGGGCATGTTCGTATGGCTGTTCGGCATCGTCTTCCTACCATTCCCCACCGAGCTGCTCAGTGCGGCGGTCCATGCTGGTCCTGGCATCCACACGCTCTACATCGTGACTCTCCTCGTCGCCTCCGTCGGTGCCCTCGTTCAGCAGTTCGCCGTGGTCCACCGACGTGAGTTGCAGGTCGAGGGTCATCGGGGTGAAGCCCGGATGACGCTGGCCGTGATCCAGACACTGCTCATGGCGCTCGCCCTCGTGCTGGCCATCACCGTGCCGCCGATCGGGTTGTGGGCACTTCTGCTGCTGTTGCTCCTCTACCCGATCGGATGGTTCCGGCAGGGCCGGCACCAAGTCGCGAAGGAGACGCGATAGGGGGCCCCGCTCTCTCCACCGGAATCGGGTAGTCCACCGATAGGATCCTCTCCCCATGAAACTGAGTCCGACTGAAGCACGGGTTGTCGGCAGCCTGGCTGAGAAGCAGTTGACAACGCCCCAGCAGTACCCCCTGACGATCAATGCCCTTGTCTTGGCGTGCAACCAGGCTTCGAACCGCGATCCAGTGGTTACCTACGACGAGGGAACCGTCGAGCAGGCTTTGTTGTCGCTCAGAGAGGCCGGACTGCTTCGCCTCGTTCACCCGTCCCACGGCCGCTCGGCCACCCGATACCGCCAAGTGCTCGACGAACGCTTCGGCCTTGGCGCTCGGAGTCTCTCCCTCCTCGCGGTCCTCTTACTGAGGGGGCCCCAGACCGTTGGAGAGCTGCGAGCGCGCACGGAGCGGATGGCTGACTTTGGAAGCATTGCGGACGTCGAGACGGATCTAGACCGAATGGCCGAGGGCGTTGACCCGCTCGTGGGCCGCCTCTCCCGGCGCCCTGGCCAAAAGGAGGAGCGCTGGGCAGAGAACCTCAGCACGGCGGCATCAGAGCCGAGCGACACCACTGAGATCACGAATCAGCCCGACGGGGTTCATCAAGGTCCGATGAGTGACGAGGTCGCATCGCTGCGCTCAGACGTTGACATCCTCCAACAGGAGGTCAGCAGAATCGCTGCCGCCGTAACGGAGCTACGCACAGCCCTTGGCCTTTAGGCCCTCTGGGTCCACATCGATCCGTGGTAGGGACACCGGCTAAGGCACAGGTCCGACACCAGCCTCCCGTGTTGACGACTCCAACTCCGACACAACGTCGTCCATGTCGACTTCTTCGTCCGAGTCGTCAGCCCAGAACTCGTCGAACGCGTAGGTATCATGCTGGTAGACGGTTACTTCGGTGATCTTCCCGCGGTGAATCTCGAACTCGACTGCGACGATCACGTCCAAGGTTTTGTCATCCTTGGTCGCTGACTCTCGCTGAAGGACCACTGTCCGCTCCGGTTCACTGAGCACCTCCAAGATCTCAATCTTGAACGTCCCGCTGCTCCGCGCCTTCAGCTCCTCCAGAAAGCCAAGCACCTCCTTCCGCCCTTTGTAGTGACCGGCGAAACTGCTCCGACCCGGCTCATGCCACACGACCTCCTCCGCCATGACCACACCCAGGAGGTCCAAATCTCCTGACTCGAAGTCCGCGTATGTCCGTCGCACCAGCGAATCGTACGTATTCTCTGGCATCAAGTCCTACCCCTTTCATTCACGGCCACTCATGTGGTGTGCGCCTCGGGGCCTATTGAGGTCGGCTGCCCTCTGGTCGTGGCAGCGGGGACATTGACTTCACCGGAAGCCGGCGAAGGCCCCATGGCCGGTGATGAGGGCACCCAACAATAGGAGCCTGAGCATTGGATGAAGTGTTCGCTTTCGGATGAGTGCCTGGCCGGCTAGCGCACGAATGGCCCGGCGTGGTAAGGCGAAGCGCCTTGCCCCTCGGGGTGGATCTCGCGCCCACCGGCGGACGCGACGAGGACGGGACCGAAGGAGCCCAGTCCCGTCCTCGTCCCTGTCCAGCCGGCAGCCTTAGGGGGGTTTGGCTGCTGCCGACAGATGTCAGGCGATGTTGAGGCTGCTCTCCTTCGGGTCGAGGGTGGCGGTCTTGATGGTGATCTTCGAGCCCGTCGTTTCTCCCTGGAGGAGGTTGTAGGTGAAGCCCGGCTTGGTGGCTCCGGTCTGGACCTTGTCGTTGGTGCCGGTGATCGCCCCGAGGCAGACGATGTCCGTCGTGGCAGCACCGCTGTAGGTCCCCGCAGTGGTGATGTTGCCCTTGAGCTCGAACCCGGCCTCCGTGCCGTAGGTCGCCGACTTCGGGCAGGTATGGGCTGCCACGCAGCCCGTGGTGGTGCAAGTCTTCGACGTGTACGTGTGGCCGTTGACCGTGAACGTGAGAGTCTTCACACTCGTCCCCACGCTGCTCGTGCCACCGGATACGTAGGACTTGAAGGAGCCGTAGCCATACTCAGTCGGGTGCCCCGTACAGGCTGGGACCTGCGTGGTCTCGCCGGACGCGCTGCACTTGGTGTTGGCCGTCTTGATGCTCAGTGTTGGTCCCGTGCCGGTACAGGTCGTGGTGCCCTTCGTGAACGTCTGCTTGCCCACCGCAGTCGTCGAGGTCGTCGCGGTCGTGGCGTAGCCGTTGTGGGTCAGCCCGCTCGCGCCGGCGAAGGTGATCGTGGCGGTCTCAGCGCAATTGATCGTTGGCCCCGCAGCGGCAGCAGGTTGTGCGGTCGCGACCAGTGTCACGACCCCGGCGCTTGCCGGCATCGCGATCGCTGCAGCGACCAGTAATAGTTTGCGGATCATTGTTTCTCCTTCCTCCCCCGCGTCGTTCGCGGGCTCGAAGCTATTTCTGGTACCCACCTGCCTCCGTATGAAACGGACGGATGTCAGGTCGAGATGTAACGGAACTGACCGTTCGATCGTTGGGTACATAGAGATGTAACGGAACTGACCGTTCGATCGTTACAGGTAACACTGGGACAAGGCTCTGGAGCGTCTACGAGGCGCTGTTGACATTTCCACACGCCCGCAAGTGCCGTTGGAGGTCACCCTGGGAGCCGCCCCGAGCCGGTGTTCAGGGTCACCTCTTGGCACGGCCATGATCGGCACCCATACTGGGTTGGGATGGACCGTGATATAACCACGCTTGAGCGTTCGATCGACGGGCCTGATGGGAAGCCGATCCGACCAGAGGCTCCCGACAATCAGCGGTTGATGGGAGAGATTCTCCGAGATCCGTCAGCCTGGACGGCCGAGCTTGCCCAGTTCACAGCCGATGTCTTCGACGGGCTGTCCACCAACTGGGTTGACCAGCGCGGGGGGTACCGTACGGCACCTCTCATAGATGCTCTGGATCGCGGTCACCCCCCTCTGGGGGGTCGATGTCTGGAGATAGGGAGTGGAACGGGCATTCTCACGCCCTACCTCGAAGAGGTCTGGGATGAACTCATCTGCGTGGATCTCTCCCTGGGCATGATGGCGCACCAGATGCATGCACGCCGGGTCCAGGCTGATGCCAGCATCCTCCCGTTTCCGGATGCGGCGTTCGATGTGATCGCGATCGGGGACGGACCGCTCTTCCCAGCCGAGGCGGTGAGGCTCCTCACCCCAGATGGAGCATTGATCTGGTCGAATGCCCTGGGTTCCGGAGCCCCGTACTTCCAGAAGACCGCCGACCTATTGGATGCGCTGGCGATTGGGGGGCGCAATTCCCACTGCGGCGAACGTTTGAACTGCGCTGCTACGGGATCGTCTTCGCTCCTATTCGTGCGCCTTCACAGTTTGATCTCCGGATAGAGGCGGTGGTGGGCGAGCAGATCGGCGCACCGGGCCCGGCAGGCCTGGGCAACAACAGGATCGATCTCGTACTTCGCCTTGGCGGTCGACGTAGCGGGGGTCGTGGCTCGTAGCGCATACACAAGGATGTCTGCGACCTCGTCGAGCTCGTCTGCCCCGAATCCGAGTGTGGTCAATGCCGGTGTGCCGAGTCGGATCCCGGAGGTGTACCAGGCTCCGTTGGCGTCACCTGGTACTGAGTTGCGATTTGTGACTACGCCCGCATCAAGCAGAGCGGCCTCGGCCTGACGACCGGTGAGGCCGAAGCCGGTGGCAACGTCGATGAGGACAAGGTGGTTGTCGGTGCCACCTGTGACCAGTTCTGCTCCTCTGCGTACCAACCCATCAGCAAGCGCTCGGGCATTTGCCACGATGTGTGCCGCATACACGGCGAATGAAGGCCGGCGGGCCTCGGACAAAGCGATGGCCTTGGCTGCCATTACGTGGGGTAGCGGCCCGCCGAGGACCATTGGACACCCCCTGTCTACGTACGGTGCGTACTCCTCCGTGCAGAGCACCAGCCCACCTCGAGGTCCGCGCAGTGACTTGTGGGTGGTGGAGGTCACCACATCGGCATAAGGAACCGGATCGAGGTCGCCGGTGAGGACTTTTCCGGCCACCAGACCAGCGAAGTGGGCCATGTCGACCATGAACGTGGCCCCGACGTCGTGGGCGATCTCGGCCAAGGTGGCGAAACTAGGGTTCCGGGGGTAAGCGGAGTACCCCGCTACCAGCACCAAGGGACGGAACTCCCTGGCCTGAGCAGCGATGGCGTCGTAGTCGAGGAGACCGGAGGTGGGATCGACCCCGTAGCTGGTCTGGTCGAAGAGCTTCCCGGAGATGTTGGGTCGGAATCCATGGGTGAGATGGCCACCGGCGTCGAGTGCCATGCCCATCATGCGCTGGGAGTGCAGGTCATTGCGCAGCTTGTCCCAGCTCACGGCTTCGAGGTCGTTCACATGAACCACACCAGCATCAGCGAGAACAGGCCGTTCGATTCGGTGGGCAAGGATGGCCCAGTAGGCGACCAGGTTTGCGTCGATACCCGAATGGGGTTGGACATAGGCGTGCTCGGCGCCAAAGAGGGCCTTGGCGTGGTCGCTAGCCAACGTCTCGACGCGGTCAACCATCTCGCATCCGGCATAGAAACGATGGCCTGGGGTGCCTTCGGCGTACTTGTCCGACAGCCAGTTGCCCATGGCGAGCAGCACGGCTGGAGAGGCGTAGTTCTCTGAAGCAATGAGCTTCAATTGGCGCCGTTGGGACTCCAGCTCACCGACAATGGCCCCGGCCACATCTGGTTCGGCGGCGGCGATGATCTCCATCGCCGATCGATAGGCGATGGACACGGGCGAGTCGGGCATCATGCACTCCTTGGGACGACTTCGACTGTTCGCCCAGGCGCACGGCGATCTCCGGCATACTGCCGGCGGGTCGGTCCCCGGTGGTGCTCCACCCAGACGCCAGTAACGACCCGCCCCAATCCTAGCCTTACCGAGCTACGGAGGGGCAGGGCAACCGGTCGATGGCCGACTCCGAGACGACCATCGATGGATCGACTTGACCGACACATAGGGTTCTGGAAGTGCCGCCAATGCTCGACGTCGGGGAGGCCAGGGGTCGCCTCGAAGGGCCGATCGGTGGCAGTTGGCACCTGGCAAGCGCACCCCTTTTCGATAACGCCACCGAGGCGGTGATTAGGACACCATATGGCAACCCGACGTATCGTGTGACAATGCGATTGCGGACGTTCGAGGTCATCTGCGAAATCGAACCCGCCACCCGGCCGGACGTCATGCACGTTCGTCATCAGATTGGCGTTCTGAGTGAGGTCACAAGCGCCTTCTTGATCCCAGACAATCACATCGGACGTGCGACGGTGTCGAGCATCGCGATCGCCCATGAAGTTCGACTCATGGGCGGCCGGTCGATCGCTTGCATCAATGCTCGTGACCGGAACGTTCTTGGTTTCCAGAGGGACCTACTTACCGCAGCCGCCTACGGAGTTAACGAGTTTCTATTCGTGTACGGCGACCGACCCGAGACAGGCGCCCGTTCAGACGACCTTACGGTCAGGTCGATGATCGCCGAAGCCCGGGCCTTCGCTGAGCGTACCGAGATGATTGATTCGCTCAGGCTTGGCGCAGCGACGGGCCTTCGACCTCTTCCGGCCTGGAAGCAGAGTGCCGACTTTCTTCTCACGCAGGTCACGTACTCGATTGATGAGCTTCTCCGCTGGCGCTCCTCGGTCGAGTTTGGTGGCCCGATCTATGCAGGTGTGATGGTGCTCCCTAGCCCAGCGATGGCTCGCAAGCTTTCGGCGGACGTACCCCAGTTGGCGGTCCCGAAGGAAATCATCGACAAGCTCGACCGAGATCGTGAGTCAGGCGTAGACATCGCCTGCGATCACATCAAAGAGATCTACGAGTCAGAAGCCTTCGACGGTGTCCACCTGATCCCCGTGACCCGCTACAGAGAGATGGCAGCGAGGCTTGAATCTCTGCTCTAGTGCGCCACCTTCCTGGTGTTCAGGGACACCGTTGCCGACGGGATGAATTTTCGCTGAGCTAAGGGGGCTAATCCCCGACCTGACCGTCGATGTCCTCGCGCATCAAATCAAGATGACCCGCATGGCGCGCCGTTTCCTCCAGCATGTGCACCATGATCCACCGTAGGCTGACCTGCTCCCGATAGCTCGTCTCCCTGGCACTGAGAGCATCCAAAGAGGGAGATTCACGAACGACGCGTCGCGCCCGTGCGACCTCGGCTTGGTAGAACGCGATCACTGACTCGACAGTGTCACCGTTGCCGATAGCAAACTCGGCCGAGTTGTCACCATCGCGGTCGATCGCTTCCACGTCCTCACCAGCAAACGTCTCGCGAAACCAGCCGCGCTCGACCCAAGCAAGATGTTTGAGAATCCCGAGCGCAGACATGCCGGTAGGTGTCGTTACCCGCTGGGCGTCCTCCAAGGAGAGCCCAGTCACTTTTCGCTCGACCACGGCTCTGTACCAGTCCAGAAACCCGCCAAGGGTGTCACGCTCATCTCGCCGCACTCCCAGGGGG
The DNA here is from genome assembly GCA_963701325.1 of uncultured Acidimicrobiaceae bacterium. Taxonomy (GTDB): domain Bacteria; phylum Actinomycetota; class Acidimicrobiia; order Acidimicrobiales; family RAAP-2; genus Bog-756. Next base: position 3,259,427 of record OY969604.1, on the reverse strand, counting down.
TCCTCCATGGACGGAGTTTACGGTCGGATGAGCCCGCCTATCCGACTCGCCGTCAGGCCGCCCCGCTCCCGGCAATCGGGAGCACCTAGCCAATGCTTCCGCCTGGCATCACATCCCGCTCGTCAGGGGACGGTTTCGCTGGCTATGACGCCACAGGGTGGGAGGACTCGATCTGAATCCTCCATGCCCTGTACGAGAATCTCGATCACCCTTCCGGCGTCACCCACGACGACGAGGCCGCTGCCGGCACTGTCGGCGGCAATCGGCGCTTTCGTTGCCCTCTATGGAACCGCCGTTCTGATCGACTACCGGGGGATGCAAGCTCGGTTCTTGGTGCCTGTCGGTATCGAGCGACGGCCCAACAAGGCCACACCCTGGATCACCGGGGCCGTCTACCTGCTGATCGGCCTTGCAATGCTTGTCGTAGCCTTCAACCGGTTCTGAGGAGCCCCACGGCCGCGTTCGGGGCAATGTCATCGGTTCGGCTCTCACCACAGCATCAATGGCGCTTACGCCGGTCATTCCTGGATTGCACTCGCTTTGCCTTCCGATTGCGACGGCTGGCATCACTATGGGGCGAGTGCCCTACTTGACCATCGGTGGTGCGCCCCTGGTGGCCGGCGTTGGTCAGGCCCTCGTCCGTTGCCAGACTGTGGCGGCGACGGTTCATCGTTGTTACACCCCCCACGACGAGGACAACGGCGAGGAGACTGAAGATCACGATGTAGAACATGGCCCATTAGACCATGGACTCCTTGAGAAGTCCCGCCCCCATTGCTGTTTGGCTGGCGCCCCATCCGGTGATGTGGGATACCGAAGGCCGGTCCGTGGCAACATTCGGTTGTGAGATGCAGAACCTTGGGCTGAATCGGCCCGGGAATCCTGGAGGCTCCTTCCCTTGAGAGGATGGAGCAATGCCAAGGAACACCCGATACTCCCCGGAGGTCCGTGAGCGGGCCGTCCGGATGCTCGTCGAGCACAGGGCTGAGTACCCCTCGGAATGGGCGGCCATGACCGCCATTTCGGCGAAGCTGGGGATGACGCCCGAGACGCTGCGGATCTGGGTCCGCCGGACCGAGATCGACGACGGCAAACGACCGGGAACGACCACCGAGGACCAGCTGAAGATCGAGGAGCTCGAGCGGGAGGTCAAAGAGCTCAAACGAGCCAACGAGATATTGAAGGACGCTTCGATCTTCTTCGCGATCGAGCTCGACGGTCGACCGAAGAGGTAGTTCGCTACATCGATGCTCGGAAGAGCCGATGGGGAGTCGAGCCGATCTGCACCACTCTGCAGGTCGCTCCCGCCACCTACTACGCCGCCCGCCACCGGCCCCTGTGCGCCCGCCGGGTCCGGGACCAGCAGCTGAAGGTCGAGATCAAGCGGGTCCGGTCGGAGAACTTCGACGTCTACGGAGCCGACAAGGTCTGGACCCAGCTGAACCGGGAGGGCCATCGGGTGGCCCGCTGCACCGTCGAACGCCTCATGCGTGACCTGGGACTCCAGGGAGCACGCCGAGGGCGGCAATGGAAGCGGACCACCGTCGGTGATGACACCCTCGACCGGCCTGCCGACTTGGTCGATCGCCAGTTCGTGGCCCAAGGACCCAACCGGCTCTGGGTGGCGGACCTCACCCGTGGTGGACGTGTTCAGCCGCTACGTCGTGGGATGGCAGACCTCGACCTCATTGCGCAGCGATCTGGCCATCGACGCTCTGGAGATGGCCATCCACGGACGCAAGGACACCGGCCTCGATGGCCTCATTCATCACAGCGACCGCGGGGTTCAATATCTGTGCATTCGATACACCGAGCGCCTGGCCGAAGCCGGCGTCGTGAACTCGGTGGGATCCAAGGGTGACTCCTACGACAATGCCCTGGCCGAAAGCTTCAACGGGCTCTACAAGACCGAACTCATCTACCGCCAGGGCCCATGGCGCAACGTCGAGCACGTCGAATGGGCCACCCTCACCTACGTCGACTGGTTCAACAACCGCCGAATCCACAACGAGATCGGCAAGGTCCCGCCGGCAGAGCTGGAAGCGAACCACTACCGTCAGATCGACAGAGGAGATCTGGTCACTTCACAGACAACCGAGTCTCTATGAAACCCGGGCCGATTCATTCACCTCCGAGGACCGCGTCAGAGAGGTGATCCACAACTTCAATGCCGACGGATTCGACTCCCTGGCTCCGAAGTACGCCGGCGGTCGCCCCCCGAAGTTCACCTTGCCGGAACGCCAGGCGATCAAGAAGGTCGCCCTTTCCCGTCCGCAGGACCACGACCTGCCCTTCTCGACCTGGAGCCTGTCGAAGCTGGCAGAGTTCCTGGTCGCCGAGGGGGTGGTCGACGACATCAGCCATGAGGGCCTCCGGGTCCTGCTCCGAGAGGAGGGGGTGTCCTTTCAAGTGATCAAGACCTGGAAGCAATCGAACGACCCCGACTTCGAGGCAAAGAAGAACCGGATCCTCGAGCTCTACGCCATCGCCGATGGCACTGCCCAGCCATTGGAAACGGACCCCACCGTCGTGATCTGCTTCGACGAGTTCGGACCACTCACCCTCCAGCCCCATCCCGGCAAGCAGTGGGCCCCGGTCGGATCAACCGATAGCGACCGGAAGGCTCCCCGCCGCCGACGGCGCAGGGCTACCTACGTCCGGCCGCACGGAGTCCGACATCTGATGGCCGGGTACGACCTCTCGACCGACCGCCTCTACGGACACGTGACCGCCAAGAAAGGCCGAACCGAGTTCTTGGCGTTCGTCCGCTATCTGCGAACCCTGCATCCACCCGGCGTCCGGATCGCCATCGTGCTTGACAACTTCAGCCCGCACCTCTCGACCAAGAACGACCGCCGGGTCGCCGAGTGGGCCGACGCCAACAACGTAGAGCTCGCCTACACGCCAACATATTCGTCATGGCTCAACCGGATCGAGGCCCAATTCCAGGCGCTCCGCTATTCCGCCCTCGACGGCACCGACCACGCCAGCCATAAAGACCAGGCCTCCATGATCCGCCGTTACATCATCTGGCGGAACCGCAATGCGCACGATCGGGCGCTACGTGAGCTGGTCAAGCGCGCAAACGTTGCCTGACGCGGCACTCTAGTACGAGGAAGACGTGATGCGACCCTGAGAGGCCGTCGCCGTGTGGTCGGGGCACCGGTAACCGAAGGAACGGGACCACGTCCATCCATCCTCGGCGCTCACAACAGAGAAGGCATCCTCGCCTGCGGCCAGCGGCAGTGCATTGAGGCACTGAGCTGCATCGCAGCGAATGAGCTGCCCAAATACGACTCCCATCGTCATTTCTCCTTGACTTACAACGATTTCCGTCCTCATTCTCCTACCCGAGGGTAAGAATCGCACTTCGCAAGGTGTAAGAACTAAGTAAAATACCGATCGTTCGTTGGACGCCCCGACTGTGACCCATCCCCGACGTACTTGGACAACTAGCGGGCGGGTCGCAAGCACTCGCCATGGTGAGAACGCACCCACACCCGGTGATATGGGACGCAGATGGCCGAATACCCTGATCCGGACCTCGCCCTCCCGGACGTGCCACGATGAAATCGAGACGCTCCCCGCCTGAGGACGACGAATGCTACCTAACAGGAACCAGTCTGAAGCGTGGAACGGCGGCGAGTCGGTGCACTACGTCGACCATGCCGACCGTTACGACCGCCAACTGGCGCCGTTCACCGAGGCGCTGCTTGAACAGGTCCGACTGACGCCCCATCGCTCCTTGCTCGATGTGGGCTGTGGCTGCGGAGCACTCACCCTCGCGGCATCAGGCATCGCCGACTCGGCGGTCGGTCTCGATATCTCGTTGCCACTGACGGAGGTCGCGTCTCGACGCGCCCAAAGAGTGCAGATCGACAACGTCGAGTTCATCGTCGGTGACGCCCAGACGCACGCCTTCGTGCCGGGCACGTTCGACCTTGTAGTCAGCCAGTTCGGGCTCATGTTCTTTGATGACCCGGTGCGGGCATTTTCGAACTTGCGACGCTCGGTCGCTCCCGACGGTCGGCTTGCATTTGTCAGCTGGCACGCGCTCCCCGCGAACGAATGGCTCACTGTCGTTGTCAGCGAGGTGGCGAACCATGTCGAGATCCCCGAGTTCGGCGGTCTCGCAAAAGGGCCGGGGATGTTCGCGCTTAAGGACGAGAACGAGACGACGACGCTCCTCGAAGTGGCGGGCTTCACTGACGTGGTATTCGAGCCGCTCGCACCATCCATCCTCATAGGCGGGGGCGGCACGGTCGATGAGTCGATGGACTTCCTCCTCGGGATGGGGATGGTCCGAGGCCTCGTCGGCCTCGCAGGGACAGACCACCATGACGAGGTGGTCGAGGCTGTCCGTTCGGCCCTGACCGAGCGCTACGAGCCCGGTGTGGGTATTCGGTTCGGGGCTGGCGCATGGCTGGTGACCGGGCAGCGGTCAGTGCATTAGTCCGGCGAGGCTTTCGGTCTGCTCCAAAGCACCGGAGGTGGGCAGGGCATATCCGGCGATCGGGGGCAGGTCGGTCGGCAGTCCATTGGCGTCCCGGCGGCGTGGAACAACCAGCGATCCGTCGTCAGATGCGAATATCGGCGCGTCCTGCGACCAAGTCCGATGCCGTGAGATGCATCTCACCACCTGGTGACGCGATGGTGAGGAGTCCGATGGCGCCTGAGGTGCGCCGAAGGACGTACCACCCTTGACTGTCGGTGCGGGTGGTGCTCACCGGCTTCCCTCCGCGCAGAGCCTCCACCTCCACTTGACCGAGGGGCCTTCCTGTGGCCGAACTCACTTCACCCCAAGCCACACCAACGAAGTTTCGGATGGCGACCAACGCGCTGTTCCCTTCGCCTCCATACGTATAGCCCTGGGTGTACCCAGTCCCGGTCGGCGAGTCGTCCCGGGAAGTAGGTGTGCCGCCTACGGGCTGGACCGCAGTATCCTCGTTCCACTCATTCCAGCTCGTAACGAACACCATCGGCAGGCTGGGCTCGATGACAGGGGCCGCGATCTGGTCGAGGAAGTGTTGAATCGTGCTCCCCGATGACTCGCCCCGTAGCCACTGGCGGGGTTCGGCTGGCTCGTCCACGATGGAACGGACCCCCTGGGTATTGACGCCCGGCTGGACATCGGGGACTACCGGCACTCCCCCACCCGCTGCCCAGGCGTACTCGTCGTAAAGGTGCTTCTCGTCCGCCACGATGTGGGTGTCGCCGGGGTAGCCGACGAAATCTTGCGACGGCGAGAATGGCTCGTCGGGGTCTCCGATGTAGAGCGAGTAGGCGGTGATGGCGTCGAAGAGGTCCAGACGCGACGTCTGCGGTGTCGGGGTGAACCAGCTCCCCGTCGCTGGGGGATCGGCAGACGTGACCCTCCAGTAGATCTCGTCCCCGATGATAAAGGGGTCGTACCCGTGCGACTCGAGAAGGCTCCGCGCTCCCTGAATCATGCCCGCAACGTCGCCGGTCAGGGTACGGCTCAGGTAGAGAACCAGCACCGGCCTGCCGTCGATGCGGAGGTAGTTCGCGTTGGAAAAGTAGGTCCGGGCGAATGAGAGGAGATCGAGGTCGAACGAGAATTCCATGCTTGAGTCGACCGGCGTCGACTCATGGGCGCCGTCGAAGCCAAGGTCCCACGTCTCGTACAGGATGCAGAATTTAATGTCGCGGAGGTTGTCCGCTCGTAGGAACGCGTCAATATTCTGATTCTGGGCTGGGCGAGACGGCCAGTAGTCGAGGGCGAAGAAGTTGATGCCACTGCGGGTGGCTTGGGCGATGGCCTGTTGGGCTACCGCCGGGTCGGCCGAGTTGACCTTGGATGGATCCGCCCCCTGGGCTGGGATCAGATGCTGGCGCAGGGTCCCTTGGGCCGAGTTGGAGGGGAACCAATCCGAGTAGTAGGCGCCGACAAGCGGTGACCGCGCTGACGGGGGAGTTGAGGGAGACGACGGGAGAGAAGTGTTGGCCGACCTCGCCGGATCAGGGCTAATCAGGACCAATGTGAAACCACTCAAGCAGACGATGGTCCCTGCGACAGCAGCAGCCCGGCCCCACCGGCGGCGCGACCCGGCAGCGCCTGCGTCACGACCCATTGACGACCATGCTAGGGCTCCGAGCACCCCCGGGGGAATGCCAATCGATCTCATACCGGCGCAAGGCTGATAAGCACGAGACACTCGCCAACGTGGAATGGGCTGAGTTATCCACGCGCCTCGAAGTGCCGATCCGGGTCACCCTTTCGGCCGAGTGAAAGCGACCGGCCGAACGCGTTCCAAACCCTCGACCTCGCCGTCGCAGGACCACAGCCGCACTCTCATAGGTGCTGACCTGGTCCCCAATTGGGGTCAACTGGAGCTGGCTCGGCCCAAACGGGGTCAAGCTCACCGAGCAGTCCCAACGGGGTTCGAACCCGTGTCTCCACCTTGAGAGGGTGGTGTCCTAGGCCTCTAGACGATGGGACCCTGCCGGGCATCCGTCTGCGGATGACCGTATGTGTGCGCTCCTTCCGAAGCCACCGAACCCCGGAGGGCCGATCTCCCACTTCGCCCTCGTTCAGGGGCGTCGTGTGCGCTCGGGGGGGAGGGCTCGAACCTCCAACCTCATGAACCAGAATCATGCGCGCTGCCAGTTGCGCCACCCCCGATTGGGCGAATCGTCAATTTAGCCCACGCCGGCCCGGCGGGCGGTGGCGACTACCGGGTGAGGCCGTCAATCCGAGGGCAGACGACCTGCTCGACCCGAAATCTCCGATCGCCGGGGCATCGCGGCCCTCCCCTCGGCCGGACGATGGGTCCTTGTCAGCCCGCGCTCGGACGTCCACACGTCGCGCTCAACCCGGCCGGACGATCCGAAGCCGGCCACCTACCCCTTCGCTGCGTCAGTACGATCGCCGGCGTGGACGCGCGGCGGGTGGTCATCGTTGGCGGTGGTGTCCTCGGCACGATGCACGCCCTCGAGGCCTGCCGCCGGGGCTGGCAGGTGCTGCATCTGGAGGCCGACCCGGGCCCGCGCAGAGCCTCGGTCCGCAACTTCGGGCTGATCTGGGTGAGCGGGCGCAGGGCCGGTCCCGAGCTGCGACTGGCCCTTCGGGCCCGCGAGCTCTGGCAGCAGATCGCCGAGCACACCCCCTCGATCGCCTTTCGTCCGGCGGGCTCGGTCACCGTCGCCCGGACCGAGGCAGAGCTCGCCCTCATGGAGGCGCTCGTCGGTCAACCGACGGCAGTGCACCGCTCCGTCGAGCTCCTCGATGCGGATGGGGTCCGGAAGATCAACCCTGCCGCGCGCGGCTCACAACTCGGGGGCCTCTGGTGTCGGGCCGACGCGATCGTCGAGCCGGGTCTGGTGCTCGGCGCGCTGCGACGCACCCTCGAAGCGACCGGCCGCTACCGTTGGCTCCCCCACCGGCTCGTGCTCGACGTTGAGCAGACCGCGACCGACGGCACCGCCACGGCGATCGACCATCTCGGCCACCGCCACGAGGGATCGCTGGTCGTCCTCTGCACCGGCGATCGCCTCACCGGTCTCGGCGGGCGGATCGGCGCCACCCTTGCCGCCGCTCCACTACGACGCTGCCGGCTCCAGATGATGCAGACCGCGCCCTCGTCCGAGCGCATCACCACGGCCCTGGCAGATGCCGACTCGATGCGCTACTACCCCGCCTTCGACCTCCCCGAGCGGGCCGCGCTCCCAGAACCCGACCCGGCCACGACCGAGTGGGGCATGCAGCTCCTTCTGGTCCAGCGCGCATCGGGGGAGCTCACCATCGGGGACACCCACGTCTACGACGAGCCTTTCGACTTCGCAGTCGACGAGTCCCTCTACGACGACCTCCGCGTCCGGGCCGAACGCCTCCTCGGCTGGTCCCTCCCCCCGGTCGTCCGTCGTTGGGCCGGCGTCTACACCGCGGTCACCGACGATCGGATCTACTTCCGTCAGACCGTCGATCCGGGGGTGCTCCTGGTCAACGGCCCCGCCGGTCGCGGGATGACGCTCTCCCCTGCAATCGCGGAACAGACCTGGGAGTCTCTGTCCCGATGAGCCCTCCGATCCGACTCGCCGCGCTGGACATGGCCGGCACGACTGTCGCCGACCATGGTGCGGTCGAAGAAGCCTTCCAGGCAGGGCTCGACGCGGTGGGGCTGACCGCCGACGGCCTGCAAGGCGAGACCGGCGCGTTCATCCGGCGCACCATGGGCCAATCCAAACTCACCGTGTTCACCGAGCTACTGGGCGGTGACCGGCACCGGGCGGAGCAGGCCAACACGGCCTTCGAAGCCGCCTTCGACCTGGCTGTGGACCGCGGCGCGGTTCCGGCACTCCCCGGTACCGAGGCCACCCTCGGCGCTCTGCGCGACGCCGGGGTGCGGATCTGCCTCACCACCGGGTTCTCCCCGGCCACCCGGCAGCGGATCGTGCACGCACTCGGGTGGGAGGGCCTGGTCGATCTGGCCCTCTCCCCGGCCGATGCGGGACGGGGACGCCCCTGGCCGGACATGATCCTCACCGCTGTGCTCCGCCTGCGGATCGACGACGTCGCCGAAGTGGCGGTCGTCGGTGACACCACGAGCGACCTCGTGGCGGGCACCCGGGCGGGCGCTTCGCTGGTGGTCGGCGTGCTCACCGGCGCGCACTCGCGGGCAGAGCTCGCCGAGGCTCCGCACACCCACCTGGTCGACTCGGTGGCCGACCTCCCCGCGCTGCTCGTGCCCTGAGCGGTCCACTGGTCAGCCCAGTGAGGCGTGGAGACTGCTCAGGTGTTGGAAGCCCACGATCCGGCCGAGCGCGACCCCGACCGACTCCTTGGCGTAGTACGGAATGCTCGAGAAGCCGGTGATGGGTGAGGTCTGGGTCGGGGTCGGGTAGGCAGTGAGACCGACCGACGACGCGATGGCCAGGCTCCGGTCCTCGTGGAATTTGTCGGTCACCATCAGCACCGGGTTCTGTCGCCGGGCCAACAGGGTCGGTGCGGCGTCTGCGAGGTTCTCCCACGAGTCACGGCCACCCGCCTGCTCGATGTCCGCGTCCGGGATCCCGGCTGCGACGAGGTACCGGGCCGAGGCCTCCGCCTCGGTGTAGCGGTCGCCGGGCTCCTTGGAGCCGGTCACCATCACCGTTGGGGCAAGGTGCTGGTGCCAGAGGACGACCGCCTCGTCGAGCCGCGCCGCGAGGTCCGGAGACGGCACCCCGTCGTACTGGGCCGCGCCCATGACCACGATGGCCCCTGCGCGACGCGGCTCGTAGCGCCGACCGGTCGTCCAGACCTGTACGGCGGTCACCGCGAGGTACACCACGATGGCGACGATCAGGATGACGATCACGCGGAGCACCTTGCGGAGCAGACGCAGGCCGGCGAAGCCGACGAACAGGCCCACCGGGGTCAGGAGTCGTCTCGGCGGGCTCCGCCGACGTCCACGATCATGGCGCGCCAGGCCCTCCCCCGGACGCCACGCGGTCGAGCGCCGTCCGGAGGCGGGCCAAGGTCCGATCGCGTCCGAGCACGGCGAGCGACTCGAAGAGGGGCGGACCCACGCGGCGGCCGGTCACCGCTACCCGGATCGGGGCCTGGGCTTTCCCGAGCTTCCGCCCCGCAGCCTCGGCCACTGCCAGCGTGGCGGCGTGCAGCGCTGCGGCGGTCCAGTCGTCGGCCAGGGCCGCATAGGCGTCGGCGGCCGCGGCCAGGATGGCAGGGGCCGCCTCGTCTCCGGCAACAGCTTTGTCCCACGCGTCGGGGTCGACCGCCGGCGTCTCGAGGAAGAGGAAGTCGACCATGGCCGGCACCTCCTCGAGCACGGCCACCCGCTCTTGGACCACCGGTGCCATGGCCTCGAAGGCGGACCCGTCGAACGCACCGGGCGGCCACGGACACCCGTCGCCCTCGAGCCACGGCCGGCACGCCTCGACGAAGGCCGCTGTCGGCATGGCCCGGATGTACTCGCCGTTCATGTGGGTGAGCTTGACTACGTCGAAGAAGGCAGGAGCATGGTTGACGTCCTCGAGTCGGAACCACTGTCGCATCTGCTCGACGGTGAAGATCTCGCCGACTTCGTCCGGCGGGCTCCACCCGAGCAGACCGAGATAGTTGACGAAGGGCTCGGGGAGGTAGCCCCGGTCGCGGTAGGACTCGACGGCCACCGGGTCACGCCGCTTGGAGAGCTTCTTGCGTGCTTCGTTGACCAGCATGGGCAGGTGCGCGAAGAGCGGGAGGTCGGGGGTGGGGGTGCCGGCCGGCACGCCCCCGAACCCGTCGGTCGTCCATCCGAGTGAGCCAAGCGCCTCCCACACCAGGATCCCCTTGGGAGTGGTCGGGAGCAGGTCCTCGCCCCGGATCACGTGGGAGATGGCGAGGTCGATGTCGTCGACGACGTTGGCCAGTACGAAGAGGGGCGCACCGGTCGACTTGACTGCGACGAAGTCGTCGAGGGCGGCGCTCGGGAACTCGACGTCCCCGCGGATCACGTCGTGCACGGTCACGACTCCCTCGGCGGGCGTCCGGAATCGCAGGGCCCGGCCCTCCCCCCGCGGGAGTCCGAGGTCGCGGCAGAACCCGTCGTAGCCGGGGGTCAGGACGCCGGCGGCCTTGTTGCGCGCCTCGACCTCGGTGTGGGTACAGCCGCAGGCATAGAGGAACCCGCCGTCCCAGAGGGTGTCGACGGCCTGTTCGTAGCGGGCCGTGCGCTCGGACTGGCGGTATGGGCCCTCGTCGGGGTCCATCCCGAGCCAGTGCAGGGCCGTCAAGATGCCCTCGACCCACTCCTCGCGGCCGCGTTCGGCATCGGTGTCCTCGATGCGCAGGACGAAGGTGCCGCCGGACTGGCGGGCCACCAGCCAATTGAACAGCGCGGTTCGGGCGCTGCCGACGTGGAAGTAGCCGGTGGGTGACGGGGCGAATCGGACGCGCGGGGCGGTCCCGGACACTCCCGGGTTACTCGTCCTCGACGATGGTGATGGCGCCGGTCGGGCAGCCGTTGGCCGCCTGACGCACCTTCTCCCGGAGCTCCTCGCCGGGGTGCTCGTCGAGCACGTAGAGGAAGCCGTCGTCCCGCACCTCGAAGACCTCGGGGGCGATGCCCATGCACACGGCGTTGCTGGCGCACTCGTCGTAGTCCACAACAATCTTCATACGATGCCTCCGGCGGCTCGGCGAACGGGGCCCACTGTACCGGGCCCCGCCGGACCGGCAGGACCGCGAGCGCCGTGCTCCGGCCACCCGGCGGTGCCCACAGCGGCTCAGGGCTTCTCGCTCCCGACCACCCACATGGAGAAGAACTGCGAGCCGCCGCCGTAGGCCTGGCCGAGGGCCAGTCTGGCCCCGTCGATCTGGTGCTCGCCGGCCTGGCCGCGGACCTGCATGGCGACCTCGAGGAACCGGAGCATGCCCGAGGCGCCGATCGGGTTCGAGGAGAGCACCCCGCCCGAGGTGTTCCACGGGATGTCGCCCTCGAACGCAGTCGCCCCCGACTCGGTCAGCTTCCACCCGTCCCCGAGGTCGCAGAAGCCGAGGTTCTCGAGCCACATGGGCTTGTACCAGCTGAAGGGCACGTAGACCTCGGCCACGTCGATCTGCGCCCGCGGGTCGGTGATCCCCGCCTGGGCGTAGACATCTGCCGAGCAGTCGCGACCGGCCTGGGGGTTGACCTGGTCACGCCCCGCGAACATGGTCGGCTCCGATCGCATGGCCATGCCGTGGATCCAGGCCGGCGGGTAGCCACCGGAGAGCGCGTCCTCCGAGGCGAGGACCATGGCCGCCGCGCCGTCGGAGGAGGGACAGGCCTCGAGGTAGTGGAGCGGGTCCCAGAGCATGATCGAGTCCTCGACCATCTTGAGGTCGATGTCGGGCAGGTGCAGATGGGCATAGGGGTTGCGCAGCGCGTTCTTGCGGTCCTTGACCGCCACCATCGCACCGATGTGATCGGGCGCGCCCGAGCGGCGCATGTAAGCGCGGATGTGCGGGGCGAAGTACCCGCCGGCGCCGGCGAGCAACGGCGCGGCGAACGGCTGGGGGACCGAGAGGGCCCACATGGCGTCCGAGTCCGACTGCTTCTCGTAGGCCACGGTGAGGACCCGTCTGTGGATGCCCGCGGCGATGAGATGGGCGGCCACGAGGGCGGTCGAGCCCCCGACCGAACCGGCGGTGTGGACGCGGAACATCGGCTTGCCCACCGCACCGAGCGCGGGAGCGAGGTAGAGCTCGGGCATCATGTTGCCCTCGAACATGTCGGGTGCCTTGCCGATGACCACAGCATCGATGTCCGACCAGGTGAGCTCGGCATCGGCCAGCGCCATCTTGGCCGCCTCACGGACCAGGCCGGCGATGGAGACGTCCTCCCGCTTGGCCTTGTGGTGGGTCTGGCCGACCCCGATCACCGCGCAGTGCTCTGCCATCAGGCACCCTCCAGGACGCAGACCAGGTTCTGTTGGAGGCACGGTCCAGAGGTGGCGTGGGCGACCGCCCGGTCGGCCTGCCCCGCGGCGATCCGGGTGGCCGCCTCGCCGATGCGGATGAGGCCGGCCGACATGAGCGGGTTGGCGGCCAGCGCTCCGCCGGACGGGTTGATGACCACCGAGTCGTCGAGGCCGAGGGCCTCCTTGAGGATGATCTCCTGATGGGCGAAGGGAGCGTGGATCTCGGCGAGGTCGACCGTTCCATCGGCCACGCCGGCCAGTTCGGCGGCCCTGGCCGTCGACGGGGACGTGGTCAGGTCCCGGGCGCCGAGCGAATGGGTCTCGATCCGGTGGTCGATCCCCGTGATCCACACCGGTCGCTCGGACCACCGCTCGGCCTTGTCCCCGGCCGCCAGCACGATGGCAGCTGCCCCGTCGGTGATCGGGGGCAGCGCATGCCGGCGGAGCGGTGACACCACGTACTCGTCCTCGAGCAGCGTCTCGACAGCCACGTCGTTGGCCACCTGGGCGTTGGGATTGCCGAGCGCGTCGCGCCGGCTCCGCGAGGCGATGCTGGCGAAGTCCGATTCGGTGGCCTTGCCGGCGTCGATGAGCGCGCGGGCCTGCAGCGCACTGAGGCTCACCACGTCCGGCCAGAGCGGGGCGAGGTAGTAGGGGTCGAGCTGGAGGGTCAGGATCTCGCGAAGGTCCCCGAGGGACGAGCGGCCGAATGAGTAGACCAGGGCCGCGTCGGCCCTCCCCTCCTGGAGCAGCACCCACGCCTCGTAGAGGGCAAAGGCGCCGTCCATCTCGACGTGGCTCTCGGCGCGGGGTGGCCAGACGCCGACCGCGTCGAGGGCCATGACGAAACTGAACGGACCGCCGATGAGGTAGTCGGTCGATCCCGAGCAGATGAAGTCCACGTCGTCCTTGGTGACGCCGATGGACCCGAAGACCTCGGCGATGACCGGCAGGAGGCCCTCCGCCTCGTTGTGCTCGTCGGCGCGCCGCACGTTGGGCGCCTGGGCGAACGACGCGACCGAGACCGGGCGCGGGGCACGACCGGAGCGTGCGCTCACAGGTACTCCTTGTAGGTCTCGTAGTCGGCGTCCGGCTCGCCGTTGGGGCGGAAGTACCTGACCGAGGCGAGGGACGGCTCGAGGTGGGCCGGCTCCACCCAGACCGCCTCGACCCGCATCCCCATCCGGATCTGGTCGGTGGGGATCTCCTGGATCAACCCCATGAAGGAGAGGTTGGCCCCGTCGAGCAGGACCTGCGCGCAGATGTAGGGGATCTCGATGGCCTGGCCGGCGAAGGGGACGTTCACCACGCAGTAGGTGGTCACGGTGCCCGAATTGGAGAGCTCCACATCCTCGGTGGTGGCGACCCCGTCGGTCGGGCACGTGCCGCGGGAGGGCACGTAGACCTTGTGGCACTTCGGGCAGCGCTGGCCCAGGAAGACCCCGCGCTCGAGTCCCCGGAGGAACCGCGACTGGGCGACGCCCGGGGTGAACTCGAAGTCGAGCCGGATCGGGGTGGCGAGGGTGGTCACCGGGCCGCGCGGCTCCTTCGCTTCGTCGTCGGCCATCAGGACCCTCCTCCAACCGGCACGAATGCCTCGATGTCGGCCATCGACCCGACCCGGTCGGTCTCGGGCCGGAAGCGCGCGATCACCCGGTCGCCCGTGGCGAGGGCGTCGGGACTGCCGGCGTCCACGACGTGCAGGAGGGCGGTGTCCGCCCCGTCGAGCCGGATGAGGGCCCAGGCGAAGGGCACGGAGAGCAGGTGCTTGCGGAGCGGGTGCGAGACCCACGCCCACGTCTCGACCACACCGCCCGGTCCGACCTCGACCAGCTCGCCGGTGTCGTCGCCGGTGGTCGGGTCGTACTCGGTCGGGGGCACGATCACCCTGCCCCCGGACCCGGTGGCCCCGAGGAACCGTCCCTCGCGGAGCGCGGTCAGGAAGGCCCCGATGACCGGACCCACCGATCGCGAGTACGGGTACTCGAGCGTGTGCTGCGCGTGCAGGACCTCGCCCTCTGCCATCCGGTCCTCCCCCATGGCTCGCCTCGATCGGTACGGGCGAAAAGTAGAACACAGTTCAGTTTTGTGCGCCACACCCGCCCTCGCCGCGGACGCTACCGTGAGCGATCATGCCCGACACCGCCCGCCGGCACCCGAACATCCTGCTCGTCGTCTCGGACCAGGAACGCCAGCGCTCCTGGCTCCCCCCGGAGGTCGAGCTGCCCTGGCGGGACCGCTTGCGGGCCGAGGGCCTCGAGTTCACCCGGTTCCACACCCATTCCTCGCCGTGCTCCCCGAGCCGGGCCAGCCTGTTCACCGGGCGCTACCTGCCGGGACACGGGGTGTTGGACAACGTGATCATGCCCGAGCACACCGAGCTGGCACCCACCACGCCGACCCTCGGCTCGTTGCTCGACGGGGCCGGGTACCGCTCGTCGTACATCGGCAAGTGGCACCTCTCCCACGCCCCCCAGCCGGACATGGAGGCCTACGGCTTCGCCGACTGGGACGGCAACGACCGCCACTTCATGGGCTGGGCCGGCACCGGCGTCCACTTCGACCCGATCATCGCCTCCAACGCCGCCCACTGGCTCAGCGAGAACGCCGGGCCGGGCCGGGCCGGTACTGCGCCCTGGTTCCTCACCGTGGCGCTGGTCAACCCGCACGACGTGATGTGGTTCCCGGTCGACCAGCCCGGGTACCGCGAGCGGCATCCCGAGGAGGTGAGCGGGATCCGCGGGGTGCTCGAGTCGGCCGCCTGGAAGGACGACGACCCGCTGCCGGTCTACACCGACGGCTACCCCGAGGTGGTCGACCGCCTGCCCGCCAACTTCGACGACGGCCTCCACGCCAAGCCCGAGGCCCACCGCCAGTGGCGCTGGGACCAGCAGCACGGCCTCTGGGGCTACATCGATCCGGCGGACACCCGCTCGTGGCTCCGCCATCTCGACTACTACGTCCATCTCCACCAGCTCGCAGACCAGAGCCTCGGCACCGTGCTCGGCGGGCTCGAGGCCGCCGGCGCATGGGACGACACGGTCGTCATCTTCACCTCCGACCACGGGGACATGTGCGGCTCGCACGGCCTGCGCTCGAAAGGGCCCTTCGTCTACGACGAGATCATGCGGGTCCCCCTCTACGTCAAGGTCCCCGGCACCACGACGCCGGGGACGGTGACCTCCGCCCTCGGGTCACACGTCGACCTCGCGGCCACCATCTGCGCGCTCGCCGGGGTCGACCGCGACACCGTCGAGGCCACCGTCCAGGGTCGCGACCTGTCCCCGGTGCTGGCCGACCCGGCGGCTTCGGTGCGGGACCACATCCTCTTCGCCCAGGACTCGGCCCAGACCACCGCGCTCAACCAGGTGCGCTACGCGCTCCGCGGCTTCTACGACGGCACCACCAAGTACGCCCGCTACTACGGGGTGGGCGGGGGCAAGCCGTCGACCGGGCTCTGGGGACGCGCACCGGGCTCCAAGCTCTTCGACGTCGACTGCGCCTTCGACGACAACGACCACGAGTGGTACGACCACGGCACCGACCCCCACGAGCTGGTCAACCTCGCCAACGACCCGGCCCGGCGCGACGGGTTGCGCGACGCCTACGAGCGTCTCCTCGCCTACGAGCGCGACTCGTTCGTGACGGTGGCCTGACCGGTCTCCGCCGAGTCCGCCCGGCCGGCCAGTGCGAACCCGGCCATCGGGAAGAGGAGCACCGAGAGCATCCCCGCACCCACCAGGGCGGTGGCGTTGGTCTCGAGCATGTGGTGGGTGTCGAGCCCGATCTGGGTGATGACCACCACCATCGGGAGCGCCGTGGAGAGCAGCAGGACCATGGCCCCCCGCTGACGGAGCGGGAGCAGACCCCGGTAGAGCGGGAGGGCCTGGACTCCGCGTACGACCACGAACAGGGCGAGGTAGATGGGCACCCTGATCGTGGTCGCCGGGTTGTCGAAGAGGGCGCGCACGTGGAACTCCATCCCGGTCACGATGAAGAACACCGGGATGAGGAAGCCGAAGCCGAGTGACTCGAGCTTGGGCTGCATGGCCTCTGCCTGCTCGGGCCGGAGGGCGAGCCGGGCGATGAGACCGGCTGCGAACGCTCCGAGCAGCAGGTCGAGACCGAGCGAGGTCGCCACCAGCACCATCCCGGTGATGAGCAGGATCACGATGCGCACCGGCAGCTGCGTGGACGTGGTGAGGTGCTTCTGCAGCGTCGCCACCATCCGGGGGGGCTGGGGCCGCGAGGCGATGAGCGCAACCGCGACCGCCAGCACCACGAACAGGATGAGCAGGGTCGCCTGGGTGCCTGGGCTGTCCGCACCGAGCAGCACGGTGACCGCCACGATCGGACCGAACTCGCCCGCGGCACCGGCTGCGACCAGGTACTTGCCGAACCCGGTGTCGAGCAGCCCCCGGTCGCGCGAGCATCGGGTGCAGCGTGCCGATGGCGGTGGTTGTGAGGGCCAGCCCGATGAGCAGGCTCGAGAGCACGAACCCAGAGATGAGGAGGACCGAGCCCACCGCGAGGCCGAGCGCCAGACTGATCCCCCACCCGACCGTGGCGCGCACGAGCGGGGGTCCCGAGAGCTCGGCGAAGTCGATCTCGTAGCCCGCCACGAAGAAGAGGAACGCCAGCCCGAGCGTGCTGAGCCCTTTCACGAACACGTCCAGCTGGGCCCATCCGAGGAGCTCGGGACCGACGATCATGCCGAGCACGAGCTCGAAGAGGACGCTCGGGATGCGGACCCCCTTGATGAGCTCGGAGAGGATGGGGGCGAGCGCGGCCACCGCGGCGATGACCAGGAGCGAGGTCGCGGTGCTCTGAGTCACAGAGCCAGCGTAGAAGAGGACCGGCCCGGCGGGCGGGGATCAGGCGGTCGGGCCGGCACCTCTGGCCGACAGGTGGTCCACCAGCCCACGGCAGCCGGCCTCGACCAGGTCGAGACACCGTTCGAACCCGTCGTCGTCCTCGTAGTACGGGTCGGGCACGTCCATCTCCCCTCCGGATCCCCGATCGAAGGAGCGCAGGAGCACCAGTCGGTCCTCGTAGCGGTCGTCGCGGGCCCGGGCGCGGGCGAGGCCGGCCAGGGTCTGGCGGTGGTCCCGGTCCATGCAGACCACGAGGTCGACGTCGGGCAGCCAGGCGGTCTCGAAGGCTTGGGCGCGGTGACCGTGGTCGGCATAGCCGCGCTTCTCGAGCGTGGAGCGGGCGCGCGGATCGATCGGCTCGCCGGCATGCCATCCCCCGGTACCAGCGCTCGACACGACCAGGTGGTCAGAGAGGACCGAGCCGTCGTCGAGCGCCCGGTCCGCGGCCAGATGGCGCAGCACGACATCGGCCATGGGGGATCGACAGATGTTTCCCGTGCAGACAAAAACCACCGCCACCGGCCGGTCGCTCGCGGTCCGGGGGCGGGCGGTCACCTGGTCATTCTGCCCCGCTCTCGGGCCGGATCGATCCCGCCGGTCCCGCCCCGGTACGCTGCCGCCGAGAGCGGCGCGCCGTTGGGCGCCGCCCGAGACCGAGGGAGGCCCGGATGAGCGACGTGCAGGTGCCGGGGGAACAACAGCCGATGGGGCACGGGGTCAAGCAGCGCGACCAGGTCAAGATGACCCCCGAGGAGATCGAGGCCTTCATCCGCGAGCGCCGCCCGATGACCATGTGCACGCTCAACCATGACGGCTCGATCCACGCGGTCGCCATGTGGTACGGCTTCCTCGAGGGTGCCGTCGCCATCGAGACAAAGGCCAAGGCGCAAAAAGCGGTCAACCTCGGGCGCGACGGCCGGATCACCTGCATGATGGAGGACGGCGACACCTACGAGGAGCTCCGGGGCGTGGAGCTGGTCGGCCGGGCCGAGATCGTGGAGGATGCCGAGAGGCGGTTCGCGCTCGGGGTGAACCTGTTCGAGCGCTACTACGGCACCTACACCGAGGAGCTCCGCCCCTTCATCGACACCATGCTCCACAAGCGGATCGTGGCCAAGGTGCACGTCGAGCGCACGGTCTCGTGGGACCATCGCAAACTCGGCCTTCCCTCCACGCGGCCGGCCTGAGCCGGTTGG
Organism: uncultured Acidimicrobiaceae bacterium; assembly: GCA_963701325.1. GTDB lineage: Bacteria > Actinomycetota > Acidimicrobiia > Acidimicrobiales > RAAP-2 > Bog-756. The sequence continues at coordinate 3,240,955 of OY969604.1, read as the reverse complement.
GACGCGACATGATCCTCGACCGCTTCAGGCTCGACGACAAGGTGGCCATCGTGACCGGCGCCGGGCGCGGCATCGGGGCTGCCTCGGCGATCGCGTTGGCCCAGGCCGGCGCCCATCTGATCCTCTCCGCCCGCACCGCCGCCCAACTCGAGTCGGTGGCCGGAGAGGTCGAGGGTGCCGGGCGCCGTGCCGTCGTGGTCCCCGCCGATCTGAGCGATCTCGACGCGGTCGCCGGGCTGGTCGAGAGCGCGCGCAACGAGTTCGGCCGGCTGGACCTGGTGGTCAACAACGTGGGGGGTGCGATGCCCCGGCCGTTCCTCGATACCTCCCCGGGTCGTCTCGAGCAGGCGTTCCACTTCAACGTCTCGACCGCGCACGCCCTCCTGCGGCCCGCGGTGCCGCTCATGCTGCAGGGTGGTGGCGGTTCGGCCGTCAACATCTCCTCGACCATGGGTCGGCTGGCCGGGCGCGGCTATGTGGCCTACGGCACCGCCAAGGCGGCGCTCGCCCACTACACCCGCCTTGCCGCAGCAGACCTCTCGCCGCGGATCCGGGTCAATGCCATCGCGGTCGGGTCGGTGGCCACCTCGGCCCTCGACATCGTGATGCAGACCGAGGAGCTCCGGACGGCCATGGAGGCGAGTACCCCGCTCGGGCGGATCGGCGATCCCGAGGACATCGCCGCGGCCGTCGTGTACCTGGCCTCGGAGGCGGGCGCGTACGTCACGGGCAAGATTCTCGAGGTCGACGGTGGTATCGGCGCGCCGCAGCTGGACATGCACCTGCCCGACCTCACCGGCTGACCCGGACCCGACCCGCACCCGGACAAAGGAGCACCTGTGCCCAAGACCTACCGTGTCGTCGCCTGGAGCACCGGGAACGTCGGCCGGCACGCCATCGCCGGCATCGACGCGCTGCCCGGACCTCGAGTTGGCCGGCCTCTGGGTGTCCAACCCCGAAAAGGTCGGCAAGGACGCCGGGGACCTGGCCGGTCTCGGCCGCACGCTCGGGGTGACTGCGACCGACGACGTCGACGCCCTGATCGCCCTCGCCCCGGACGCTGTCGTCCACACCGCCATGGCAGACGACCGGCTGATGGAGGCCATCGAGGACATCCGACGACTCCTGCAGGCCGGCATCAACGTGGTGTCCTCGGGGCCGGTCTTCCTCCAGTATCCCTATGGCGTGGTCGACGATTCGCTCATCGCGCCGATCGAGGAGGCGGCCACGGCAGGCGGTGCCTCCCTCTTCGTCAACGGGGTGGACCCCGGGTTCGCCAACGACGCGCTGCCCCTGGTGCTGTCCGGGGTGTGCGAGCAGATCGAGGAGGTGCGGGTGGCGGAGATCCTCAACTACGCGACCTACAACCAGGCCATGGTCCTCTACGACATCATGGGGTTCGGCCGCCCGATGGACGACGTTCCGATGATCCTCCGCCCCGGGGTGATGACGATGGCCTGGGGCAGCGTCGTTCGCCAGCTGGCAAAGGGGCTCGACGTCGAGCTCGACGGTGACCTGGTCGAGTGGTACGAGCGGGTGCCCGCACCGGAGACGTTCGAGATCGACGCCGGGACCATCGAGGAGAGCACCGCGGCGGGGTTGCACTTCGAGTTGCGCGGCATCCGCGACGGTCGGGCGGTCATCGTCCTCGAACACGTGACGCGTCTGCGGGACGACCTGGCACCCGACTGGCCCCAGCCCGCCGGGCAGGGCTGCTACCGGGTGGTCCTGACCGGGGAGCCCACCTACACCCTCGACATGCAGCTCATGGGCCGGGACGGGGACCACAACACCGGTGGTCTCAAGGCCACCGCCATGCGCCTGGTCAACGCCGTGCCCGCCGTCGTCGACGCGGCACCGGGACTGCTCACCGCCCTCGACCTCCCCCCCGTCTACGGGCGCGGCCTGGTCGTGTGACGCGGGACCGGGACGTGCACCGGGCCGATAGGGTCCGATGCATGAAGCCCGCAGGGGGAGCGCCGCCATGAGCATGCCGGGCCACGGCATGGGGATGGGCGGTGGTGGTGGACAGTTCGGACCGGTCATGCGGTCGATGCGCCGCGACGATTCGGTCACCCAGCAGCAGGTCACCAAGGGCACCGCGCGGCGGATGGTCCGGTTCGCGAGCCCCTACCGGCGCATCCTCGCCTGGTTCCTGGTGCTGGTCATCATCGAGGCCTTCATCGGGATCGTCAATCCGCTCATCTTCCGGTCGATCATCAACAATCTCACCGGGCACCAGCCGGACAAGCGCTTCATCGTGGCCCTCTCCCTCGTCGCGGCCGGCGTGTCCATCGTCGACACCGGACTCACCATCGGCATCCGCTACGTCTCGGCAAAGGTGGGCGAAGGCCTCATCTACGACATGCGCTCCCAGGTGTTCGAGCACATCCAGAAGATGCCGATCGCCTTCTTCACCCGCACCCAGACCGGGGCGCTCATCAGCCGGCTCAACAACGACGTGATCGGCGCGCAACAGGCCTTCACCGACACCTTGTCGTCGGTGGTCTCCAACCTGATCAGCGTGATCCTGGTCCTCATCGTGATGTTCATCCTCTCCTGGCAGATCACGCTCATCAGCCTGGTCATCCTGCCGATCTTCGTCCTCCCGGCCAAACGGGTCGGCCGGCGGCTGTCGGCGATCACCCGTGAGTCCTACGGCCTCAACGCGCAGATGAACAACACCATGAACGAGCGCTTCAACGTGTCCGGGGCCCTGCTGGTCAAGCTGTTCGGCAGGCCCGATGAGGAGCGGGGCGCCTTTGAGAAGAAAGCCGGTCGGGTGCGCGACATTGGGGTGACCCAGGCCATGTACGCCCGGTTCTTCATCGCGGCGCTCACCCTGACCGCGGCACTGGCCACCGCAGTGGTCTACGGATGGGGCGGCGTGCAGGCCGTCGACGGGGCACTCACGGTGGGCACCGTCGTGGCACTGGCCTCCTACCTGACCCGGCTCTACGGACCGCTGACCCAGCTGTCCAACGTCCAGATCGACGTGATGACCGCCCTGGTCTCCTTCGACCGGGTCTTCGAGGTGCTCGACCTCCCACCGATGATCACCGACCGCCCTGGTGCGCGGCCGATTCCCGCCGGGCCGACCAGCGTCGAGTTCGACCACGTCGACTTCCGCTACCCGACCGCGGAGGAGGTCTCCCTGGCCTCCCTCGAGTCGGTGGCGGTGCTCGATCCCTCGATCTCCCACCAGGTCCTCTTCGACGTGAGCTTCGTGATCGAGCCGGGCCAGATGGTCGCTCTGGTCGGACCTTCCGGCGCCGGCAAGACCACCATCAGCCAGCTCCTCCCCCGCCTCTACGACGTGCAGTCGGGGGCGATCCTCATCAACGGGATGGACATCCGCGACGCCACGCTCGAATCGCTGGCCGCGACGGTCGGGGTGGTGACCCAGGACGCACACCTCTTCCACGAGACGATCCGCGAGAACCTCCTCTATCGCGCGGCCCGCCGCGACCGAGACCGAGCTCTCCTCCGCCCTCCAGGGGGCACAGATCGCCGCCATGGTCGCGTCCCTGCCGGACAGGATGGACACCGTCGTCGGCGACCGCGGGTACCGCCTCTCCGGTGGCGAGAAGCAGCGCCTGGCCATCGCCCGCCTCCTGCTCAAGGCTCCCGAGATCGTGGTCCTGGACGAGGCCACCGCCCACCTCGACAGCGAGTCGGAGGCGGCCGTCCAGATGGCGCTCGCCACCGCGCTCGAGGGGCGCACCTCGTTGGTCATCGCCCACCGCCTCTCGACCGTGCGGGAGGCGGATCTCATCCTGGTGCTCGACCAGGGCCGCATCGTCGAGCGGGGCCGGCACGAGGAGCTCCTGGTCAAGGGCGGGCAGTACGCCGAGCTCTACCGGATCCAGTTCGAGGGCCAGGACCCGGACCAGGCGGCGTGAGGTGACCTCGAGCAGCGGGCGTGCGGCCGGATCGTCGTTCGAGGTCCGTCCCGTCGGGTGGGTGCACAGCACCCGGGAGGCGGCGATCGACGACGACTGGGACGGGATCGCCGCGCGCATCGACCTCGATCCCGGCATGCTCGACCACTCGGCGACCGAGGGGCTCGACGGGTTCTCCCACGTCGAGGTGGTGTTCCTCTTCGATCAGGTGGACGAGGCCGGCGTCTGCCGGGGCGCGCGCCACCCGCGCGGGCGGGTCGAGTGGCCAGCAGTGGGCATCCTCGCCCAACGGGCGAGGGACCGCCCCAACCGCATCGGCACGACCGTCTGCCGGCTGCTGACCGCGGGCCCGGCCTCGATCGAGGTCGAGGGTCTCGATGCGATCGACGGCACCCCGGTGCTCGACGTGAAGCCGTTCTTCATCGAGTTCGGGCCGCGCGGTCCGCTGCGCCAACCGTCATGGGCCAGCGAACTCATGTCGGGCTACTGGTAGCGCAGGCGCGCCGCGGGCCGGCCGCACGCTGTCGCCCGCAGGGCCGCTCCACAGGGCCGCGCGCGGTCAGGCAGCCTCGCCCACGCAGAAGGACTCGCCCTTGTCGTGCGAGTCGCCGGGATCGATACCGTGGTCCGGTGTCCAGGACGCGATCCGGTCGTGATGGTCGCGCACGACCCGCTCGGTGCGGGTGGGCTCTTGTGTTGCGGACGCGGCACGTTGCGCGTCGTGAGTGGTGGTCATCTCGGGCTCTCTTCCAGTCAGTCGCGTGGCGGGCCCCGAACGAACAAAGGAGCCGCCTCGTGTGAAGCGACTCCCCGACGGTTCCGGACCTGTGACTGTCCGATCAATCCGTCGAGAGCGCCTCCCGAACCGCCTTGGCACTCGAGGCCAGGGCGTCCTTGCTACACGCCGTCGATACGCCGGCGATCGATACCGCCATCAAGGAGGCGTCGGGATCTGTTTCCGCCGGGGCGGTGCCCCCTGCCTCCACCATGGCGAGGGGGTGGCTCCGGGATGCCGGTCGAGGGGTTCCCGCTGCCTCCATGGACTTACAGCATAGCGTGCCCGCGCGGCGCAGACGCGCAACCTCCGCTGCCCGCGCCGCCCGTGCGGGGGCCGTGGGCAGCCCCGGTGGTCCGGCAGGCCCTCCCGTCCGGTCCGCCGGCGGAGCGGCTACACCCTGGCCAGGCGGCGCAACTGGAACGCGAGCACCAACTCGATGAGGGCATAGACGATGAGCCAGATCCCGATGATCACCCCGAAGGCGGTCAGGGTCAGATGGGGCCAGACCAGGGTCACGATCCCGGCGGCGAAGGCGATCAGACCCAGACCGATCCGGAAGAGCCTCGTCTCCGACCCGCGGTCGGTGTAGGCGGTGAAGAACTCGATGATCCCGCCGATGACCCAGAACAGGCCGAGCAGGAAGGCCAGGGTGGTGACCGTCTGCTCGGTGTGGCGCAGGAACAGGATGCCGATGATGACCGACAGCAGGCCGAGGACGGCGACCATCCACCGGGTGCCGGCGGTGTCGTCGTCGTCGGCGATGGCAACCACGATCCGGAAGAGCCCGGCCACGAAGAGCCAGATGCCGATGACGACGGCCACGAAGGTGATGGTGTCCTTGGGGCGCGTCACCACCAGGATGCCGACCACGAGGGTCACCAGGCCGAAGAAGAGCACCCATCCCCAGGACCTGCCGATGACCCGGAGGACGTCCCGGTCCTCGGAGCTCAGGCTCTCGCCCGCCGATTCGTTCGCCACGTCGACCTCCCCGCTCGAGGCCCGGCCACCAGAGCCGGCGCCGTCAACGGCCACCATAGGACCCCGCTGACCTGCGATCGCGGAGGGTCAGCGGGTGGCGGCCTCCGCGATGAGCTGCTCGCTGACCGACCAGAGGCGGGCGGCCGCCTCGGCGTCGCGGGCGTTGGCCGAGGGGGTCTTCTGCTTGCACTTTGCGAAGTAGAGACCGGACAGATCGGCCACCTCGGGTGAGGAGGCAAGGTAGATCACGGTGCGGGCGCCCTGTTCGGGGGTCAGGCTGAACGGCTTGACGAGCGTGATCCCGACGGTGAAGAGCCCGTGGGTGTCGCCGTCCCGCGCGTAGCCGGACGCCACAGAGCCGGGATGGAGGGAGTTGGCGGTCACCCCGGCGTCCGCCAGGCGCTTCGCCAGCTCGCTCGTGAAGAGGATGTTGGCCAGCTTGGAGCGCCCGTAGACCTCCATCGGCCGGTAGGAGTGCTCGGCCATCAGGTCGTCGAAGCGCATCCCGCGCCGGGCGAAGTTGTGGGCGGTGGACGCCACGTTGACGATCCGGGCGGGTGCCGAGGCGATCAGTCGTTCGGTGAGGAGCTCGGTGAGGAGGAACGGCCCGAGGTGGTTGATCTGGAAGGTCGCCTCGTACCCGTCGGTAGTGAGCGTCCGGTCGGACAGGATGAGGCCGGCGTTGTTGACGAGCACGTCGATCCGGTCGCAGCGGTCGAGCAGCTCTCTCGCTCCGGCCCGCACCGAGGCGAGATCGGCGAGGTCGAAGACGGCGAGCTCCACCTGCTCCGATCCGCTCGCCGACGAGATGTCGGCCACCGCCGCCTTGCCGCGCGCCTCCGACCGGGCGGTGATCAGGGTGCGCGCCCCGGCACCGGCGAGCGCCACCGCGGTGGCCTTCCCGATGCCGGAGTTGCCGCCGGTGATGATGACCGTCTTGCCGTCCATGGAGGGCACGGCCGGCGCTGCTGGGCTCATTCGTGGTCCTGTCGGTCGGACGGCGCGCCCGGCCACCGGGCGCTGCGCCGGACCTTATTGCGTCGTGGCCCCGGATGCAGCGGCCGACCCCGGCGCGACGGTGAAGGCGAGCGGCAGCGACGCCGGACCCCAGATCCCGAACGCCGGGGGCTTCCACTCGACCGGACCGTCCAGCCACACCGTGGTGAGCCGTCGGGCCAGGACGAGCAGGGCCTCCTCGAGCTCGGCCCGGGCCAGCGCGGCCCCGAGGCAGCGGTGGATGCCCGACCCGAAGGTGAGCTGCTCGGTCGAGCGCTCGGTCGCGAGGTCGAAGACGTCCGGACCCGAGAACTCGGCAGGGTCGCGATTCGACGCCGCGAGGTGGGTGACGACGATGGTCCCCTGTGGGAACAGCACGTCGCGGTACTCGATGTCGCAGCTGGCCACGCGCACCGTCGCCCGGACCGCACCGAGGTAGCGCATGGTCTCCTCGACCGCCCGGGGGGCCAGTTCCTCCGGCGCCCCAGTGAGCAGCGCCCACTGGTCGGGGTGCCGGGCGAAGAGTGCCATCGCGCAGCCCAGCTGGTTCCTCGTCGTGTCGGTCCCTGCCATGAGGACCGCCTCGGCCAGCATGCAGAGCTCGTCGCTCGCGAGCCGGTCGCCTCCCTCCTCGACCGCGATGAGGTCGGAGAGCAGGTCCGGGCCGGGAGCGGCCCGCCGGTCCTCGATGAGCGCCGTCATGTAGACCTCGAGCTCACGTGACGCCTGTTCGACGGCGAACTGGTCCTCCCCCAGGTTGCCGTTGAAGATCTTGAAGATGTCGGTCGCCCACCGGCTGAAGCGACGCCAGTCCCCCTCTGGCGCGCCGAGTACCTCGCAGATGATCGGGATCGGGTACGGCTCGCAGATGTCGGCGACGAAATCGCACCGGCCCGCCGCGACACAGGGCTCGAGCAACGCGGCGACCACCCGCCGCATGGTCGGCCGGTGCCGGTGGGCCGCCGCCGGAGTGAAGGCGGGCGACACCAGACAGCGGAGCCGGGTGTGCTCCTCGCCCTCGGTGGCGAGGATCGACCGTCGCCGGTTGGCCAGGTAGTCGTCCGGTGCTGCCCCGCTCATCTCGGGGATGAGCGCGAGCGCGTTGTGGAACCGGCGGTCGCGGAGGATGGCCACTGCGTCGTGGTAGCGGAGCACCGCCACCCCCATGTCGCTGCGGACGACCCAGTGGTCGGCGGCGAGGGCGGCCGCCACCGCTGTCGCCTCGTCCCGAGGCAGGCCCTCGGTGTCCAGGAGCGGGAGCTCGAGGTCCCCCACGCTCGGCACTGCACCCATCACCCACTCCTCGCGTCGGCCCGGCCGATGACCGCCACCGTAGCGGCGGCGCGGACTCGAGGAGATCGGCGGACCGTCAGGCGCCCCCCTGCGGCCGTACCAGGGGACCCCCGGAAGGGGCGGTCACACCGGTGACGGAGCCAGGAGCCGTGAGCGCCGCACCCTCGGGGCCGGTGCCGGCACCATCTCGACCCTTGTTCTGCCGTGGCGGCGATCGGTGTCCCATGACCAGGAAGATGATCGACGAGGTGGTGACGAAGGCGACCCACACGATCGCCTGCAGGACCGTCGGCTGGTCGGCGTAGCCGAGAAGACTGTGGAAGACATCCCCGAGCGAGCTGCTCTCGCTCAGGAACCCGGAGGTGTTCCACAGCGTGTGGTCGAGGAAGGGGAGCCAGCCCAGCTGCTGCATGTTCTCGACCGCATCGGCGAGGAGCCCGGCGGCGAAGACCATGAGGACGACGCCGAGGACACGGAAGAACAGCCCGAGGTTGAGCCGACGCCCGAGGTGGAAGATGGCGAAGGCGATGCCGAGGGCCACCGCGAGACCGAGGATGGCGCCGATGAGGAGGTTCCGCCCGTGCGCGTGGGTCGCGGCCTGGCCGGACGAGGCGAAGACGATGGCCAGCGTGAAGACCATCGTCTCGAGGCCCTCGCGCCCGACCGCCTGGAAGGAGAGCGCGGCCAGGCCGAAGCGGGTCCGCCCGCTGAGCGCCGCCTCCGAGCGGCGCTCGAGGTCTGCAGAGAGGGTGCGGCTGTGGCCCTGCATCCAGAAGGTCATGTAGGTGAGGACGCCGGCCGCGACCAGGTAGGTGATCGTCTCGAAGACCGTCTGCACCGTCGAGCCCTCGTACTGCCTGATCACGAGGTAGGCCGCCACCCCCCCGCCGAGGACCAGCACCAGGGCCGCAGCCACCCCGAGGAACACGTCCCGGAAGTGCTGGCGCTGCCCGATCCGGTCGAGGTAGGCGAGCAGGATGGCGACGATCATGCTGGCCTCGATCCCCTCACGGAGGAAGATCACGAAGGTTGGAATCATCGGGCCACCGATCGGCAAGGGATGACGTCGTTCAGATATTAGGTAAGCCTAAATCTGCCCTGCGTGTCAACCCTGAGGCCGGACCGACCTCCGGCGGCCGGCGAGCCTGCCCCGGTCAGCCCACCTTTCGCAGCGTGTTATGGTCCGTGTGGGCCAGCAGGTCGGGGAACTCGGTCATCCGGAGCATGGTGGACTCCGCATACGACCAGGTGCCGGCGCCGATGGTCACGGTGACCTCGTAGCTCACCGAGCTCGCGTTTGAGGTCAGGTACCGACCCTCGCCGATCGGGTACTGGTCATGGCCGAGGGCCGCGGTGAGGGTGAACTCGGTCGCGTCGGCCGAGGCGTTGCCGCCGGCGAGGACCGTGATCCCCCGTGGCACGGCGAAGGCGCGCAGGATCTCTCCGGTTGCGCCGTCCCAGAGCCAGTAGCCGACCTCGGTGTGGAAGGGGTTCTCCTCGTCGTCCCGCCACATCGCGGTCCGGTAGTCGAGCCCGTAGAGGTGCTGGTTGCCGTTGTCGACCGGCCCGAACGGTTTGAAGCTGAGCTTCTCGAGGTAGGGAGTGCCCACGACCGTGCCTTTCGCGTGCGAGAAGGACGAGTCCAGCCCGCCCTCACCCTCCCAGTCACCGACCATCGCCCCGAGGGGACCCCATTCGTTCGACATCGTTTCCATCCTTCCGGTGATCGGCTGGGCCGAGCCTACCGGGCACGACCGGTCGACCCGCGGCTCAGAGACTGCGGACCGTCACCGAGCCGACGACGACCACCCGGTCATCGGCACCGACGTCGTGGATGTCCACGCGCACCGCGGTCCGACCGGCCCGTGAGCCGAGCACCCGGCACCGCGCCTCGATCGGGCCCACCTTGCCCGGTCGGAGGTAGTGGAGCACGACGTCGGTCGCGGCGACCGCACCGGTCGGTCCGACCGCGTCGGGTGCACCGGCCAGGGCAGCCCTGCACGCGGCTTCGTCTGCCAGCATGGCCACGGCGCCGCCGTGGAGAATCCCCCAGGGGTTCCGCAGCCGGTCATCGAGTCGGAGCCGGGTCACCATGCCTGCCCCAGGCTCGATGCCGAAGAACTCCTCGGGGATGGGGGCCCGGGGCTGGAGTGGCGGCATCGGCGCGACGACCGGCCGCACGAAGGAGAGGTCCATGTCCCCCGGGTCGAGGACCGCGCAGGTCATGATGGCAGCAGCCACCCGGCGGTCGTCGGCTCCCTCGTCCAGGACGTCGATCCCGGTCACGACCGCATTGCGGCCGCGCCGCAGCAGCGCGCCCTCGAGTCGCAGGGGTCCGGCGTGGGCCAGGTGCGACACGGTGGCCATGATCGAGGTGGTCACGATCCACTGCGGCAGGACCGCCATCCCGCTCAGCTGCCCGCCGAGCGAGTCGACAGCGGTCAGGAGGCCCCCGGTGCGGAGCCCGCCGCCGGGACCCCGCTGGTGTTCGTCGACCGGGGCCCGCGCGCCGAAGGTCGACGGCCGTTCCTCTCCGGCCGGTGGAGGGATCTCCCACCGCTCGAGTCGGAAGTAGTCACCGACAGGGTGCCGGCGCCCGTCCGTCTCCCGGGGCCCATCGGTCGGCCCGGCGCTCACCGGCGCGCTCCGTTGAGCCGCCCGACCGGAACGGCCACCAGGTTGACCACCGTCGTGAGCCGGTCGTCGGCGCCCGCGTCACGCAGTTCGACCACCGCGCTCGCCCCGCCGGCCGAGCCCGTTTCGAGGACCCTCGCCTCGCTCACGATGGGTCCGACCCGGCCGAGGGAGAGATAGGCGATCTGAAGGTCGGTGACGACGACCGACGACGCGCCCCCGCCGACCGCCGCACCGACCGCTTCGGCACCCGCAGCTTCGGCGATGATGGCCATGACCCCGCCCTGGACGGCCTGGAACGAGTTGTGGAGATAGCTGCGGACGGGAACCGAGAGCCGCCCGGCGGCCGGGTCGACCACCGAGACCCCGAGGGCCTCCAGCACCGGCACGTCGAGCCCGGTGCTGCTGAACTCCCACTCGGACCGGATCTCTGTCGCCTGTCGCGGCGACGCCGTCGGGTCGCCGGGCAGCACCGAGAAGGTGATGGTGGCCCATCCCACCGGATCGGGCTCCGGTGCTCCGGGCCTCCGGTCGCCCGTGCGGTCGTCGGCAGCGACCACCAGGACCTCGAGGACCATCGTGGTCCTGCCCCTGCGCAGCACCGATGCCCGGGCCTCGACCCAGGCACCGGTCACCGGCCCGACCACCTGGAGACAGAGGTCGGCGGTGGCCAGCCGTTCCGGACGCAGCGCCCGTGCCGCGACCATTCCGCCCACGACGTCGACCAGTGTGGCGAGGACGCCCGCTCGTACCCCGCCGTCCGCCGAGGCCACCTGCGGCCTGGCCCGGGTCCGGACCACCCCGGTGGTCTCGGTCGTGGTCTCGCCCACCATGCCGAGGTCGGCGAGGATGTGGCTGGACGGTGGGTACCCCTCGACGGCCACTCAGCCGTCCTGCCCGACGGGGCGGACCCGGCACGACCCGGAGCGCCGTGCGACGGTGCCGGTGAATCGTTCGGTCATCGCGCACCTCGGAGTCGGGGACATCGGGCCCGCAGTGTACCGAGCCGGTCGGCTCCCGATCCCCGGGCAGACCGCGCCAGGTGCGCTCAGGCCGCCGACTGCCGGCGGCGACGTGACGAGCTGTTGCGGCGCCGGCCCCGCGGGCGACTCGAGGTGTCGAAGGGTCGCCCGGTTGCGGCCGGGCTCTCGTGCAGCGCGCACCAGTCGGTGCTGTTGTAGCGGGAGAGCCGCACCTCGCACGACGGCTCGACGCACACCCGTCCCGTGCCGTACACCGGCGGGGGCGTCGCCCCGTTGATCCCCTCGGCCAGCAGCGAGCCGTCCTCGACCATCCGTCGTTCCACCATCGCACCCTTCCCCTCGTCCAAAGCGTCCGTCTGTGCTGATGGGTTCTTCGGCAGATCCAGTCCCAACCTGTACCGCACCGCGAACCGACCTCGGGCGGAGCCCGCTTGGTATCGTCGGCGCGGTGGCCGATACTGCGGGGACCAGGGATTTCGCGCACCCGCCGCCCGATGCTCCCTGGTGGGAGGGGGCTGTCTTCTACCAGATCTACCCCCGGTCGTTCGCCGACAGCGACGGCGACGGCGTCGGCGACCTGGCCGGCATCCGTGCCCACCTCGCAGACCTGGTCTGGTTGGGCGTCGACGCCCTGTGGCTGTCCCCCTTCTTCCGATCGCCGATGGCCGACTTCGGCTACGACGTGAGTGACTACTGCGACGTCGACCCTCTCTTCGGGACGCTCGCGGACTTCGACGCGCTCGTCGCCGACGCCCACGCACTCGGGCTCAGGGTCATCATCGACTGGGTCCCCAACCACACCTCGGACCGGCATCCCTGGTTCGTCGACGCGGCCTCCGCCCGGATGAGCGCGCACCGCCACTGGTACGTCTGGCGCGACGCGCGCCCGGACGGATCGCCGCCCAACAACTGGGTGGCCGCCTTCGATCTGACCGCACCCGCCTGGACTTACCACGCGGACAGCGGCCAGTGGTACCTCCACCTCTTCGAGGCGGCCCAGCCGGACCTCAACTGGGACGAGCCGGACGTGGTCACGGCCATGCACGACGTCCTCCGGTTCTGGCTCGACCGCGGGGTGGACGGGTTCCGTGCCGACGTGGTCCACTGCATCGGCAAGGACCCGGCCCTGCCCGACGATCCCCCGGAGACGGCCGGTATCCCCCACTGCGCCCTCAACGACGAACCGGTCACCCACGAGCGCCTGCGGGCACTACGCCAGGTGCTCGACGGCTATCCGGGAGAGCGGATGATGGTGGGTGAGGTCTTCCTGCTATCGAGCGAGGCGGTGGCGACCTACTACGGGAACGGGGACGAGCTCCAGCTCGCCTTCAACTTCCCCCCGCTGTTCGCGCCTTGGCTTGCCGACCGGTGGTCCGACTGCATCCGCCAGACCGACGAGGCGTTCGGCCCCCGCGGGGCCTGGCCGAGCTGGGTCCTCTCGAACCACGACACCGCGCGCCACCGCACCCGCTACGACCGGTCCGCCGCACGGGCGGGCGAGGACCCGGTCACGACCGCCCGGCGCAGCGAGGCCCGTGCCCGGGCGGCCGCCGTGCTCCTGCTCACCCTGCGGGGGACGCCCTTCCTCTACCAGGGGGAGGAACTCGGACTGACCGACGCAGACGTGCCCACCGAGCACCGGGTCGACCCGGGAGGCCGCGACGGCTGCAGGGCCCCGCTGCCCTGGCAGCCGGGTGCCGACCACGGGTGGCCGACCGTCGGCGACGGGGCGCCCTGGCTGCCCTTCCCACCGGAGGCGGCAACCCGGAACTGGGCCGCAGAGCGTGCCGATCCCGGTTCCTTCCTCCACCTCTACCGGGCGCTCCTCGCGCTGCGCCACCGGGTCCGGGCACTCGCGGCAGGGTCCTTCGCACTGCTCGAGGTACCCGAGGGGGTGCTCGGCTACGAGCGCTCGCTCGACGCGGAGCGGTGCGTCGTGCTGATCAACTTCACCGACCGGCAGATCGACCTGGGTGCCCGGCGGGGTGAGTGGGCGGGGGCGCGGTGCTCCTCGACTCGACCGGCACGGCGGAGGAGCGCCCGTTCTCCGGGACGCTCGACCCCGATCAGGCTGTCGTCGTGCGCCCGTGAGAACCGCTCAGATCCAGTTCTCCTGCCAGTAGTCGACGGCGCCCAGGTCGCCGAGCGACATCGAGTGCTCGTCCTCGTGCCCACTCTGTCGGATGCAGCACACCAATGTCCCAATCCAGGGCCCACTGTCGATACAGTGAACGGCACCGCACCGTCGCCACTGTGGCTCGGTCGGCAGCGCGAGGTCGTCCAGATCGAATTCGTCGTCGGTCCAGTCGTGGAGTTTCCGTACGGGATACGGGTCGATCGTCACAGTTGTTCCTGCCCCTTGTTGTTGCGGATACCTCACCGGAATTGTCGGTTCTCGACCCGGGCACCTGTAGCGGCAATTGCCCTCCACAGGCCGGGGGCTTCCTGCAGCCGGACGGGTGGGCGCCGCCGGGGCGGGCCAGATGGACAAGGCAGTGCCGGCCCACCGGGCCTCTCACCACGATGTTCACAGTTCGAGCACCCCTGCTGACAGGATCTGGCCAGAGTCCCACGTCAGCGTGTGCACCCCTCCTTGCAGGGGATTCGAGGATGTTCATTTTTCTTACACCTGGTCGATAGACTCGCGGCATGAACGGCGACGCGGTCACTGGTATCGAGGACATCGTCCGGCGCAACGTCGCGACGCTCCGCTCGAAGGCCGGGCTCACCCAGCAGGGTCTGGCCGACGAGATGCTCCTGCGCGGCATCGCGTGGACCCGTGAGACCGTGGCCCAGGTCGAGACGACCAACCGCAGGATGGGTCTGACCGAAGCGGTCGCAGTCGCGGCCAGCCTGGATGTCCCTCTGGCCCGCCTGGCCGCGACCGGTGCCGACGCCGTGGCGGTCGGGGACGCCGAGTGGACCACGGCCTACCTCGGCGCCGTCATCGCCGGTACCGCGGGCGATGTGTTCCCCCCGGTGAGCTACTCGGCCGGCTCGTCCCGACGGGCGGAGCGGTACGAGGAGCCGATGGGCCCCGAGACGCCCATCCCGCCGGACGCGGTGGTCGAGCGCGGACGCGGCCCGCGCGAGCGGCGGACGGGCGAGGTCGAGGAGGCGGTGTCCAGCGGACGCCGCTCGACCGATGCTCCCTCGCAGACCCCGCAGAAGACGGCCGACCGCATCGAGCGCCGGCTCCGCCTGCGGGTGACCGCCGGCGACGTGGACACCGCGGCCCAGCACCTCTGGTCACGCAGTCTCGACGCCGAGCGCGAACGGCGGGTGAGCGACCGGCACGCGCTGACCGGTGGGTCGTTGCAGACGATCCGGGGCCATGTCTCCCGGGACCTCGACCGCGAGCTCGCCCACGAGATGGAGCGTCAGAACGGGGACGAGGAGGAGCGGGTCGAGCCGTCCGGCGTCCTCAGCGCCGACGAGGCCGCATGGGAGGCCACCCGCCTCAACATCATCCTGGCCAACAAGGGCTACGGCGACAGCGACGTGACCCGGTGGTGGAACTTCACCCAGCACCGCGAGCTCGGTGACCAGACCATCGCCGAGGCGTGGCGGGCCGGCGAGTACTCGGCGGTGAGCCGACTGGTCCAGTCGCTGCCCGACAAGCGGAACACCGGTCGGGACCTCCGCCTCGAGGGGTGAGGGCGGACCACACGGGGGGGACCCCGGGGTGGCGCCGGATCGGGCAGAATGCAGGGGCGAGCCTCCGGGTCGGGCGCGGGCACGGGGTTGCCGGCGCGGGTCGGCACCGGAGAGGAGCGGGTGCACCAGCGCAGCCAACGGGTGAGGACAGCGGTCGCGGTGGCCGTGGCGCTCGTCGGGTCACTGGCAAGTGTCCACGCTGCAGGGGCGGCCGTCCCGGGCGGGACAGATGAGCCCCAGGGCAGCGCGGTCGTCCATGGAGCCCTCGACCGGATCCTCGGAGAACAGCACGCCGCCGTGGCGGGACAGACCGATACCCAGATCAGCGCCAACTGGTCGGGCATGATCGACGAGGGTGGGACGTTCACCGGTGTGAGCGCGGACTGGGTCGTCCCCGCCGTCCAACCCCGCCCGTACGCGACCGACTCGTCCACCTGGATCGGCATCGACGGTGTGACCGACTCCTCGCTCATCCAGACCGGCACCGACCAGAACGCCTCGGGTGGGAACACCGTGTACTCGGCCTGGATCGAGGTCGCCCCTGCTCACTCGGTCACCCAGTTCACGGTCTCTCCCGGTGACCACGTCGAGGCGTCGGTCGTCGAGGGAGCCCCCGGAAGCTGGACGGTCTCGATCGCCGACCTCACGCTCGGCAGGTCGACCTCGCAGGCGTTCGCCGACGCCGTGCCCGGGAGCTCGGCAGAGTGGATCGAGGAGGCACCGACCCTCGGGACGGCGCTGTCCCCCCTGGCCGACTACGGATCGGTGACCTTCACCGGCATCAGTGCAGCGTCGCAGTCCCCCGGTCAGCTCGTGGAGATCCCGGTCGAGATGTCCGATCTCTCCGACGGCATCACCTCCTACCCGGGGAGGGTGGTGGGCTCGAACCTCACGGTGACCTTCGGCGTGCCGGCCCACGGCTACTGGCTGGTCGGGGCCGACGGCGGCATCTTCGCCTTCGGCGCGGCGGGCTTCTACGGGTCGGCGGCCGGCACGGTGCTCCAGCGTCCGGTGACCGCCATCTCGCCGACGGCTGACCGGCGTGGCTATTGGCTCGCCGCGGCCGACGGCGGCATCTTCGCATTCGGGGATGCCGGCTACTTCGGGTCGATCCCCGGGCTCGGCATCGCCCCGACCGGGTCGATCGGTGGCGGTAAGCATCTCGACCGGCCGATCGTAGCGATGGTCCCCTCAGTCGACGGAGAGGGCTACCTCATGGTGGCGTCCGACGGCGGGGTGTTCGCCTTCGGCGACGCACACTTCGCGGGGTCCTGTCCGGGGATCGGCGGGTGCGCCGGGCAGGTGGTCGCGTTGCTGCCGGACGCGAGCGGCCTCGGGTACTGGTTGATCACCTCGACCGGCGCCGTCTACGCCTTCGGTGACGCCCCCTACGACGGGGGTGCGGGCGGGACGGCGTCCCCGATCACCGCCGCCGTACGGACCCCGGACGGCGGCGGCTACTACCTCCTCGCCGCAGACGGCGCCGTGACCCCGTTCGGCGACGCGGTCGACTTCGGCGGACCGACCACCGGCACCGAGATCCTCACCGCCCACGACGCCATCTTCGCCACCGCCACCGGGGACGGGTTCTGGGTGGCCGGAGCAGGTGGCGGCGTCGACGGCTACGGGTACGCCCCCTACGCCGGGAGCATGGCCGGGTCGCCGCTCAACGCACCGGTGGTTGCCGGGGCAGGATGGTAGCCACCGCCGGTCGGCCCGACCGACCCCCCGGCCCAGGCGAGGTCGACCCGGACGCATTCTTCGACGTGGTCCTCCGGCAACGGGCGACCCGGCGGTTCGCCGACCGACCGGTCGACGAGGCGATGCTCGAACGCTGCCTCCGGGCTGCGACGCACGCGCCGAGCGCCGAGAACCTCCAGCCCTGGGTGTTCGTGGTCGTCCGGGAGCCGGGGCTCCGGGCCGGCATCGCGGAGCTCACCAGCAGGGCGTGGCAGGACGGGGGGCGGCGGCACTCCGAGAAACGGCTGAGCCCGGCGCTCCTGGCCGACGTCGCGTCCGGGGCCGAAGGGGGAATCGGCTCGGCCCCGGTCATCGTCGTGGTGTGCGGCGACAGCGACATCGGCCTCGAGCGGACTCTGCCCTCATCGGTGTACCCGGCGGTTCAGAACCTCCTGCTGTCGGCCACAGCGCTCGGCCTCGGGTCGGCCATGACCACCCTGGCGACCCTGATGGCCGACGAGCTCGCGGCCCTGCTCGGACTGCCGCCGTCGGTGCAGCCGATGGCGGTGGTGCCCATCGGCTGGCCCCTGCGACCACCCGGGCCGCCACGACGGCTGCCGCTGGGCGAGCGGGCGCACCGCGACCGCTACGGAATCCCTTGGTGATCGGCCACGGGCGTCGGCGCAGGACGCCCGTGTGGCCCGGTCAGGTGCCCGTGCCGGTGAGGGTGACCGTGACCGGCCCGAGGCCGTCGTTGCTGTTGAAGATGTAGCGGCCCGAGGACGGACCGACCGCGGTCGGCCGGAAGGTCACCGGCTGATGGAGGTAGGTGCCCGGGTCGATCTGGGTCCCCTCCGGCATCGGGAGCGACGTCGAGAACGCCCCGATGGGGGCGATGGCCCGGGTGACGATGAGGGCGACCGTACCGCTGTTGCCCACGTCGAAGGTCACGGTCACCGCATGCCCGACACGGACCGATCCGACGTCGACGGCCGTGCTCGACACGGCCAGGCGGGCGGTCCCGGTGACCGCGGTGCCCGAGACCGGCAGCCTGAGCGACCCCTGGTCGGTCGAGATGGTCATCCTCGAGGGGTACGAACCGGCGACCGGAGGGTCGAACAGGACCGAGAAGGTGATCGACTGCTGCGGCGCGAGCACGGTGCCGACCGCTGGCAGTCCGCTCACGACGTACGGCGCACCCGGGCCCCGGAACCCGGTCAGGGTTTCGGGATGGTCCCACGAGTTGGAGATGGTCATCGTCAAGGACTTCCCGCCCGATCCGGTCAGGACCGTGCGAAAGGCCAGGGGCTGGGCCGAGACCAGGAGCCCGGGAGCTGCACCGTAGCCCGAGAGCGAGACCGTCCGGGTGCCGGCGCTGGTCGGGATCGAGAGGGTGTCGATCACCGGTCCGGGGCGGGTCGGGGTGAAGGTGACCCGAACGGGGAGGGTCGACCCCGCCGGGAGGTTGGTCCCGAGGCGAGGCTGGCGGATGTGGAACGCCGTCCCCCCGGTGGGCGCGGTGCCCGACGCGGGGATGACCGTCGGACCGGCGGTGGCCCCGGCCGGCACCGTGGTCGACGGTGACGGCGTGGTCGTCGAGGAGGTCCCGCCGGCGCTGCTCCCCCCGCTCCCTGGTAACCGCTCGCGGTCACCGGCCCGGTCACGGTGAGGGGTTGGGTGGTCGATGCATCGACCGTGAGGGTCTTGCTCGAGCCGACCGGCACCGAGCCGAAGTCGACCGCCGCCGCCTGCACCGGCGCGGCGGAGGACGTCCCGAACGCGAGCAGCCGGCCGCCCCGGGTGCCGACGAAGACCCTGCCGTCCCACGCGGTCGGCGTCACGAACTTGGGTGCGACACCGATCGGCGCGGACCACAGCAGGCGCATCACCCCCTTGGTCGGGATGGCATCGTAGGCGCGCAGCTGCGCCCCGTTTCCGGAGGGTCCGCTGCTGTAGACCACCCAGACCAGCGCACTCCCGGGTGTGGTCCCGTTACTGGTCACGAGGGGGGACCCGGAGGTGTACCCGAAGGACCCGGTGCTCGTACCGTCCGAGACCAGCTTCGGCACGCCCTGGCCGCTGAGGCCGTAGGAGAGGGCGCGCAGGTAGCCGCCGCCGGCGCTCTCGAGCACGTAGACCCAGCCGCCCTGGCCTCCGTAGGCGGCCGGGTGTCCCCAGACCCCGCCGAAGGGTCCGAGCTGCTGGAGTGCTGCGTTCGAGCCCGACGGACCCTGCTTGAACCCGCCCATGTGGTTGGCGTCCACCAGGAAGATCTTGCCCTCCTTGCCCACCGCTACTACCAGATCCGGATGTGCGGACGTGCCGAAATCGGCGGGCGGGAGCGCGATGGGGCCTCCGGAACCGAAGTCCTCGTCGTTGGCGTCGAGGGTGGCGGCGTCGCTCGGTGCGAAGAACTGGGCCGGGGTCAGCGACCCGTTGGCGTTGACGGTCAGCCTGATGACCGATTCCGAGAGCGTGGCCGGTGGGGTGCCGGACCCCGCAGGCTGGGGTGAGACACCGTTCCCCGTGGTCAGGATGATCCGGTTCGGGCCGTCGGACACCAGCCCACCGCCGCTCTGCCAGATGCCGGCCTGGGAGTTCTGGTCGGTGCCGATCCCTGACTCGTCACTCCACATGGTCACCTTCTTGGTGGTGGTACTCACCCCCACCACGACACCACGGTACGGAGTGAAGTCGCAGTCCGAGGCAAACCCGATGTAGACGGTCCCCCCGAGCAGCAGCAGACCCGGCCTGTTCTGTGAATACGACTCGTTGAACGGAACCCCGGGTGTGTCGGTCGGCGTGCCGGCAATCCGCACCGGAAAGCCGGACACCTCGGTCCCGGTGGCCGCGGAGATCGCCTGCAGGTACCAGTGGGCGTTGGCCAGTCCGCCCGTCCCCGTTTCGAGCCGGGTGGTCACATAGACGGTGCCGGTGGCCGGGTCGACCACCGGGGTCGCGGTGGAGCCGAGATTCGGGGTCAGGTCGGAGCAGCCGATCGTCGCGGCCGCGAACGGGGTGCCGAACTTCCGGTGCCATTCGATGGCGCCGGTCGTCGCGTTGATCCCGTAGGCGGAGGCGTTCTCGGTGGTCACGATCACCGTCCCGTTGATCACCAGGGGTTGGGCGTAGACGGACCCGTCCAGCGCCGTCGAGAAGAGCTGACCGAATTTGGACGATGTCACAGCCGTGGAGCTGAGGGCGGGCTCGTTGGGATCCCAGTTGTCACGCAGGTTGCTGTAGCCGGCGGTGGTCACGTTGGGCGTGCCCGCCGCGAGGGCCACCGCGATCGGCGTGACGACACCGGCCACCACGACCACAGCAGCGAGCGCGGCGATGACCACACGTCGACTTCTCATGCCCTCTTTGCCCCTTCCGGACCGCCGCAACCCCCCGCAGTACGAACATGCTAGAGGTCGGGTACCGCTTCCGTCCACGATTTCCTTCGATGGGCCACTGCCCGGCCGGGTGGACCGTCAGCGCCGTTCATCGGGCTCGCCTGGCAAGAGCGACCGGGTCGTCGACCACGATCCGACCCCGGGCGAGCGTGACGAGACCGTCCTCCTGGGCCTGGCCGAGTACACGGTTGACCGTCTGACGGGTCGTGCCGGCCATGCTGGCCAGGTCGTCCTGGGTCAGCGGTATCGCCTGGGACGGACGATCGACGTAGATGCCGGCGAGGCGCACGAGACGCCGGAGGACGCGTGTCTCGACCGGGAGGTAGAGCGCGTCCAACAGCGCCTGTACGGTCGAGCGCAAGCGCGCGTCGAGCATCGCGGCCACCGCACGGGCCGCGTCGGGATGGTTCTCCCAGAGCGCTTCGAACTCGCCACGGGTGAAGGACATCGTCTCGGTGCGTTCGAGCGCCACCACGGTGGCCGATCGCGTCGACTCGTTGCCGAGCAGCGCCTGCTCGCCGAACGCGTCCCCCGCTGCCAGGACGTCCAGGGTGACCACATCGCCCATCGGGCTGGTCACCCGGACCGCCACGGTCCCGCTGTCGATGAGGTGCGCACTCTCACCGGGATCGCCCTCGTGGAAGACGAATCCACCCCTCGGGAACCGTCGCCGTCTGCAGCGTGCGAGGAGCGACCGCCGGTCGGTCTCCGACAACGACTCCAGCACCTGCCACTCCATCGCTCACCCCTCCCGAGCAGAGGCGCCCGATCCGGACGGCAGACCCTATCCCAGCCGCGTCGCAGGCCGTTCGACTCGTGGGCGGGGCTCGACGACCTCACCGGCCCCGACGACCCCACTCGGGATGCCTCGAACGCAGAGGACTACCGGGACACCTGACCGACCCGCCGGGTCGGCGCTGGCGGCGTGGAGACCGGGCGTCCCAGTCGTTCGAGTCGCTCGCGCCGTTGACGCTCCACTTCGCGCTCACGACCGCTGGCCCGGGCGACCAGGAAGACCAACCCGCCGATCGCCAAGCTGACGAGCGCCAGCGCCGCCACCACCAGCCGTGACTTCACGATGCCTCCCCGCGCCGAGGACCCCTTGTCCGCGTACCAGCAGAGCATTCCGCCTGGAGACCGATCGGCGCAAGCCGCAAGCGCCGGAATCCCGATCACCGCCTGGTTCGCGCATCGACCCGGGCTGGAAGCCCGGGCCGATAGCGCTCACCCGACCCGGTCAGGGATACGTGACCACGATCTTGACGGAGGGCACCAAGGCGATGGTGTCGACGCCGGTCGGCTTCACCACCCCGATGTAGCAGCGCAGCGCTGTCGGTCCCACCCTCACTCCTCCGGGGCAGAGCTCGGCCTTGAACTTGGTCCGGAACCCGCCGAGGGAGTTGGTCGTCACCGTCACCGTGTTGTTGGTGTTGCAGGGGCTCTGCGGTGCGATCCAGTTGGTCTTCCCGCATTCGGTGAGATGGACCTTCGCCGCTGGTGCGAAGTTCCTCCCGGTCAGGACCGTGTCGGTGTTGACCATGAGGTTGTTCGGGTTGGCTGTGATCGATGGTGGCACCGGCGTCGCCGCCGACGCCGAAGACGCGAGTCCCCCGAGCGGCAAGGCGAGCATCAACGCCGCCGAACCGCCCAGCACGCACCTACGGACGATCTGAGATTGCATGCGGTCCTCCTATCGCTCTCTGCCCCTCTGTCGGCCCGGCTTCGCCATCGGTAGGGTGGCCAACGCACGCGGCAGGGCGCCACCCAATTGAACGATCGGCCGGAGCAAAGCGTTACCGCCACCAAACCGTCACGCTGCCGTCACCTGCACGTCGCAACGCGGTCGAGTCCGTCGATGGTGACGGGCGCTTCGACGCGGCGGTTCCTTCGTCACCACTCCTTGGGATCACCGATCCCGGCGACCACGGCGTCGAGCAGCCCGGGGAATCTCGAGTCGAGCTCGGGTCGGCGGAGGGTGACCAGCTTGCGCTGACCCTCGTGGCGGGTCGTGACGATGCCGGCATCCCGCAAGACCCCGAGGTGGTGGGTCGTGGTCGACTTCGCCAGTCGTGTGCCGGCCTGCTGACCCAGGTCCGCGCACGAGAGCTCCGGCGCGTCGTCGAGGGCCGCGACCATCCGAAGGCGCGAGGGATCTGCGAGGGCGTGCATGACCGCGGCCAGGTCGATCTCCTCTTCTGGGAGCTCCGCTCGCTCACGCATGACGCACCTTCCTCAGATCCTCTCTCCCGATCGGGAATACCTGCTGCGATCCTTCTGTTCGATAGTTGCATAACCATCGAACTATCGGGCCCATTCCCCTCCGGGTGAAAGCGAATCAGCCGATGACCCTGACCCAGGCAGCACCGTCCACCGTGACCGAGACGCGCTCGGAGGTCGCCGATGCCGGCGCTGCCGACGAGGCCCAAGCCTACGACCCCCGCCGCTGGAGGGCACTGCCCGTCGTGCTCACGGCCACCTTCATGTCGCTCTTCGATATCTTCGTGGTCAACGTGGCGGCGCCCAGCATCCAGGGGGACCTGCACGCCTCATCGGCGACGCTCGAGCTCATCGTGGCCGGGTACTCCTTCAGCTACGCATCCGGCCTGGTCACCGGAGCGCGGCTGGGCGACCTCCTCGGTCGTCGGCGCATGTTCATGATCGGCCTCGGGATCTTCGCCGCGGCCTCCCTGCTGTCGGGGATCGCCCCGACCAGCGCGATCCTCGTGGTGGGGCGTCTGGCGCAGGGGTTCGGGGCCGCCGCCATGGTCCCCCAGGCCCTGTCCATTCTCAACGTGAGCTTCCGCCCGGACGAGCGACCTCGGGTGTTCTCGCTCTTCGGTGTGACGGTTGGGCTGGGCACGGTTGCGGGACAGATCCTCGGAGGCGTGCTCTTGCACCTCGATCTCTTCGGGTGGGGCTGGCGGCCTATCTTCCTGGTCAACGTGCCGATCGGCATCGCCGCCATCGTTCTCTCCCGGCGACTCCTCCCGGAGTCGAAGCCAGACGTCGCCGACAGGCTCGACCCGCTGGGCGTGGTGCTGCTGACCCTGGGTGTGGGGGCCATCACCGCCCCGCTGGTCCTCGGTCAGGCCGAGCACTGGCCGGCCTGGACCTGGGCATCGTTCGTCGCCGGAACCGCGCTCATGGCGTCCTTCGTGTGGTGGGAGAACCGGCTCGGCAAAGAGGGCGGCCACCCGCTCCTCCCCCTCAACCTGTTCCAACATCGGGCGTTCAACCTGGGGCTGCTGGTGAACCTGGGGTTCTTCTCGTTCTTCGGCAGCGTGCTCCTCACGCTGACCCTCTTCCTGCAAGAGGGCCTGCACTACTCCCCCATGCGCGCCGGCCTCACCTTCGCCCCGCTCGGGGTGGCGTTCGCCCTCTCGTCGCTGCGGGGACGCCGGCTCCACGCCCGGTACGGGGCATCGATCATCTCGGTCGGGGCAGCCACCGCCCTCGCCGGGGTCGTCGGGTTGGCCATCGTGGTCAGCGTGTCCGGGCTGTCCGCGACCTCCCTCGAGCTGGCGCCCGTGCTGGCACTCATCGGTGTGGGCAACGGTCTGGTGATCCCGCTGATCGTCTCCGGAGTGCTCCTGAGCGTTCCGGCCAGCGCAACCGGCGCTGCGTCAGGGGCGTTGACGACGACGCAGCAGTTTTCGATGACCCTCGGCATCGCCGCCGTGGGCACCCTCTACTTCGCCCGGGAAGCCAGCGCCGGAATCGTCGCTGCGCTGCAGGCCGGACTCGTAGCCGACATCGGACTGGTGGCATTCGCACTGGCGATGACGATGCTGCTCCCGCGCAATCCGGCATCCGAAGAGGCAGGAGCGCCTGCGCTCGCCAACGAGGACTGCGGGGGTCGACTCGAACCGGCGATGGAACTCCCGGCCTGAGCCGCCCGGCTCAGCCGAAACGGGTACCGGCAGGTTCAGCGGCTCTTGACCTTGGACTGGTTCAGGGTCACGGCCGCACGAACGAGGGCCTTGAATGCCTTCTCGTTGATCTTCTCGCCTTCGTGGAAGTCGATGGCACGCCTCGTGTTCCCGTCGAGACTCGAATTGAACAGACCCGCAGGGTCCTTCAGAGACGCCCCTTTGGCGAAGGTCAACTTCACGATGGCCTTGTAGGTCTCGCCTGTGCAGATCATGCCGTCGTGCTCCCAGACCGGCACACCTCTCCACTTCCACTCCTCGACGACTTCGGGATCGGTCTCCTTGATGAGCGTGCGGAGCCGGCTGAGCATCTCGCCCCGCCAGTCGCCGAGCTCCTTGATTCTCCCGTCGATCAGTTGAGACGGAGACTTGCCGTCCTGGGACCCGCTCCTGGGCATGCCTGTTTCTCTCCTGGTTCCGAGGGGGTGCCGAATGGGCTCATCCCCACGGCTCCGATTGTACGTGGGGGCCCGGTCGCCGGTGCTTCCTGCCTGGTGGAGGCGAGCGCCATCGAAACGCCGGGAGGTCCCATCTCAGTTGGCAGCGACAGGTAGGCGACGGTGGCTCTCCCCACCGTCGCCTACCAGCGGGTCAGTCGTCAGACGCCGACTGCCCCTCCGGTGATCTTGAACGCGGTGGTCGATCCGACGCAGTACGTCCCGGGAGCTGGAAGCGTGGTCACGATCTTGGTGGTGCGCGGGGCCCCGGCGGTGAAGGAGCCGGTCTTGACGGCCGTGGGTGCGATGAGCTTGATCGTGTCGTGTCCGTTGAGCGGACCGGTGACCGTGGCGACGTTGTTCGTGTAGGTGATCACCGTCGGGGCGATCCCGCCTCCGGTGGTGATCCAGGTGATCGTGACCTTGATCGTGCCGACCTTGTCGGGCCCATCGAAGTTCGTACACGAGCTTCCGTGAGCCAACGCCGAGGGAGCGTTGTAGTAGCCGGTGCCAACCATGGAGCCGCCGACGACATGCACGCCGAGGGGTGTGGTCACCGCACCGCCGCAAGCAGCAGTCGGGGACCCGAGCTTGGCCGAGAAGTTGATCTTGACCCCATAGAGGTGCCCGCCGGCAGAGAGCCCTGGGCTGACCGTGCCGGCCCCACTGCTGACCAGGCAACTGGCGGTCCCAGTGGCAAGCGGAGCTGCGACAGCAGTGCCTTGTGAGGCGACGAACAGCAACCCGGTGAATGTCGGGACCACGGCGGCGAACAAGAGCACTCTGCGTAACATCGGGACCTCTTTCGGTGATGAATCGAACGTGGGATCAACACCAACCGCCTACACCCAATGCCCCTCCAGGTGTCTGACGAAAAGGTAGGCCCCGACGTCACGAGCGTCAACCGCTCTCGTCGACCCGAGCCCACGCTCCGTGCACGGCGACAGTGACAACGTCGCAGCCGGCACGCACCTGCTCCGTCGATTGCGGGACCCTGTGCCGACTTGTAGCCTCCTCGAGGGCTCTCGGGCCCATGGAGGGGGACGCAAGCATGGTCGTCGCGGCGGACGCGGAGTGGTCTGAGGTGCAGACGCTCGACCACGCTCCGAACAATCGGCTGCTCGCGGACGCGCCCTCGGGAACACAGCGGGTGCCGAAGGTCTGGCTGCTGGCCGCCGTCCTGGCCGGACTCGCTGTCGTCCAGGGGTTCCATGAGGGCGGGTTCTGGTTGCCCCAGGCCCTGGTCACCCTGTGCGTCTCTGGAACGGTGCTCGTGTTGGCCCTCGCGTTGGTCCGCCTCGACGTGTGGTCTCGCGCCGCCGTTGCCAGCCTCCTGGGCCTGGCTGCATGGTGGCTGGTCAGATCGGTGACGACCTATTCGCTGTCCTCGTTCCTCCCCTTCGGCGCCAGTGTGTTGGGCTTCGGGG
Source organism: uncultured Acidimicrobiaceae bacterium (assembly GCA_963701325.1). Taxonomy (GTDB): domain Bacteria; phylum Actinomycetota; class Acidimicrobiia; order Acidimicrobiales; family RAAP-2; genus Bog-756. Next base: position 3,214,863 of record OY969604.1, on the reverse strand, counting down.
CTGCCTTCGTCTGTGTCGGTGCCCTCGGCATCCGTCAGAGGCAGGTCGCGGCGCAGGTGATCTCCTGCGCCGGCGCCCTTGCAGCGCTGGTTGGCTTCGCCGGCCTCATCTGGCGCTGGTACCCGATGGCGATGCCGTCGCAGAACCTCTGGAGACTGTCGTCCACCCTCACCTACGCAGACGCGACCGGGGCGGTACTGGCCCTGTGCCTGTTGCTGGCATTGGCCACGCGAGCGGAGCTCTGGCCAATGCGTGCCGCTGTGTGTCTGTGCATGGGAGGCCTCATCGCGACTCAGAGTCGAGGTCCCATTCTCGCCCTCCTGTGTGCGGCTCTCCTGGTCCCGCTGGGCAGATATCGGCTCTTCCTCGTTCCGCTGGCAGCCGGTGTGGCGCTCGGCGCAACGGCCGTGGCCACGTCGGGGTCGAGTGGCAATGCACCACTTCTGGGCATCGCCCTCATCGCCAATGTCGGCGCCGCTGTGGCCGTTCGGCCGACACTTCGGGGCGGGACCGTCGGATGGGCAAGACCGATCGTGCTGGGCTTCGTGGCGATCTGCTCCCTGCTGGTGATCGCTGTGCTCCTTCACCACCAGATCGAGCTCCGGGTGCTCGCCCCCAGCAACGGAGATCGTGCCGTCGAATGGTCAGCCGGCTACCACCAGTTCGCCACGTCACCGTGGGTGGGGGTAGGCCCCGACAGGATCTTGCAGTTCCATGCATCGGACGGCACGTATGCCCACTTCGTGCACAACGAATACCTTCAACTGGCTGCTGGCTGCGGGTTGATCGGAGTAGGACTCCTGGGCCTGGCGGGGATGAGCTTGCTCCGCGTCGCCCGCCGAAGGGATGTGCTGTCCTCCTGCGCGGTGGCAGCGCTCGTCTGCTTCGCCGTTGTCGGTGGCGTGGATTTTGACTGGCACATTCCTGTCATCGGGTTGCTCGGCGGTGCAATCGCCGGACTGACAACGAGGAGAGTCACGTGAAGGTGAGCCATCGGACCAAGGTGCTCGCGACGGCCACCGCCTCTGTGTTGGTCCTTGGCCTGCTCGTGCCGTTGATCACCGGTTCTTCCGTGTTCAGCCTGGTCGGAGGGCAGAGCAACGTCGGGAACTGCAGCCCCGTGGGCGGCCAGAGCTCCCTGGGCGGTCAGAGCGGTCAGAGCAACGTGGGTGGCCAGAGCACGGTCGGATGCTGCAGCAACGTCGGTGGTCAGAGCACTGTGGGGTGTTGCAGCACCATCGGCGGTTGCAGCACCGTCGGCGGTTGCCGCACGGTGGGCGGCCAGAGCACGGCGAGCTGTCTCCCGGTCCCGGGCGTACCCACCGATGTGAGCGTCTCCGCCCTCAGCGGGATGGCCTTTCTGAGGTGGGAACCTCCCACCGACAGTGGGCCATTGGTCACGGGGTTTCAGATCGACGTCCAGCCGATGACGGGACAACAATTCTCCGTGACCGTCGGGGCTGTTCTGACGGCCGCGATCAGCGGATTGATCAACGGGATGAGCTACTCGTTCACGGTCGCGGCGATCAACGCCGGAGGAACCGGAGGGTTCAGTGGCCCTGTGGACATCGTGGTTGGTGTGCCACCAGCGATGACCAGTAGTAGCTCCGCGACCTTCACAAAGGGGGTCTATGGGACGTTCACGCCGACTGCGACCGGCCTCCCGAATCCGAAGATCCTGAAGACGGGAGCCCTCCCCACCGGAGTGACATACTTCGGCAGACTCTCCGGGACTCCAACGGTGACCGGAACCTTCCACATCACCTTCACCGCCCACAATGGCGTGGGCGGTGACGCCACGCAGGACTTTGTGCTGCGGGTTCTGGGATTCCACGTGTCGACGACTGCTCTGCCCACCCTCACCAGGGGACTCGCCTATAGCGACAAACTGGCTGCCCTGGGCGGCAAGGCCCCTCTCACCTGGAAAACCACCACAGTGCTGCCGGCCGGTCTCAAATTGAGCATCTACGGCCTGCTCTCGGGCACGGTGCCGAACACAGTTCCAGCAGGAACGAGGTCGATCAAGGTCACTGTGACCGATGCGTCCCTGCCGACACATCAGGTGGCGAGCGCCACGCTCACGCTGAAGATCTCCTGAGATGTAGCAGGTCACCGCGAGGTGCCCACCTCCGCCGGCGCGCACGGTGGGGGCGCTCCCACCGAATGCGACATGGCTGGGCGGAGGGTGCACCCGCGCGTCGATCGCAGAGGACACCGACAACGGCGTGACACCGCTCCGCCGATCGCGGAACCCATGACGTGTCGATCACTCTACGGGGTCGTTCGATCACTCTAGGGAGACACCGGGAATCCGAGATGCCTCCCACCCGCGCGTAGAAATCCATGTAGTTCCGTTTACCGGAGGACGACGGGGGAATGTCTGTTAATCGTGGCACCGAGGACCGTGCTTCGTTGGGCTGTTCGGGCCGCCCTCGGAATACTCGGGTCGATGGTCCTCGTCTTCCTGCTCCGGGGGAGTGCCTCCGCAAGCACCCTTCCGGAGTCCGGCAACTCCGTTCCGAGTGTGCTCTCGACGGCGCTATCGGCACTGTCGGTAACACCGGCGGCACCTGCTTCGTCAGCACCTGCTTCTTCAGCACCTGCTTCTTCAGCACCTGCTTCTTCAGCACCTGCTTCTTCAGCACCTGCTTCTTCAGCACCTGCTTCTTCAGCACCTGCTTCTTCAGCACCTGCTTCTTCAGCACCTGCTTCTTCAGCACCTGCTTCTTCAGCACCTGCTTCTTCAGCACCTGCTTCCAAGGCTGCATCGGGGGCCTCGACGTCGGGATCAAGCGTCTTGTCGACGGTGACCGAAGTCGTCTCGAGGACTCCCTCCACGGAGTCCCCTACCCCACAGGCTGCGCCATCGACGGTCGCTACACCGGCACCGTCGAAGTCAACCGATTCCAACCCCCTCGTGTCGACGGTTCCCAGTGCCGCGGCGCCAGCCCTCTCGACGGTCACCGACCTGACCAGCCCACTTTCCTCGACTTCGACAGCTACCACTGCCGCGGCTCCCCTGGTCTCGACGCTCGGCGACCTGGCTGGCCCCCTTGCCTCGACGGTTGCCAACGCCGCGACCGCTCCGGTCCTCTCAACGGTTTCAGCTGCCACAGCGCCGGTCGTGTCGACAGCTGCCGACCTGGCGGGCCCCCTCGTCTCGACAGTTGCCACTGCGACCGCTCCGGTCATCGCGGCGGTTACCAATCTGGCCAGCCCCATCGTCTCGACGGTCGTCACTGCCACGGCGCCGGTCCTCTCGACTGTCACTGACCTCGCGAGCCCCGTTCTCTCGACGGTCGTCACTGCCACGGCGCCAGTCCTCTCGACTGTCACTGACCTGGCGAGCCCCATCCTCTCGACGGTTGTCGCGGCCACGGCGCCAGTCCTCTCGACTGTCACTGACTTCGCGAGCCCCGTTCTCTCGACGGTCGTCACTGCCACGGCGCCGGTCCTCTCGACTGTCACTGACCTCGCGAGCCCCGTTCTCTCGACGGTCGTCACTGCCACGGCGCCAGTCCTCTCGACTGTCACTGACCTGGCGAGCCCCATCCTCTCGACGGTTGTCGCGGCCACGGCGCCAGTCCTCTCGACTGTCACTGACTTCGCGAGCCCCGTTCTCTCGACGGTCGTCACTGCCACGGCGCCGGTCCTCTCGACTGTAACTGACCTGGCGAGCCCCATCCTCTCGACGGTTGTCGCGGCCACGGCGCCAGTTACCCCGCCGTCAGGTCCCACAGTCACGATGCCTCGCGCCAACACGGCCGGCGATTCGGCCGGAGGGGCCACGGGGGCCGAGCAGGCATCGGTCCCAGCGCCGTCCTCACAGGCCTCTGGCGCCGATCTCACCGGCTCGCTCGAGACCGAACCTTCTGCCTCCCGCCCCCCAAATGACTCAGGGTCCATCGCCACCGGGTTGTCTGGTCCGGCCTCGTCGCGCGCTGGCTTTGCTCGGACAGGATCAGCCTCTTCGTTGGGCACCGGGAACGGTAGGGGGGGCGTTGTGTTCGACGAAGGTATAGAGGCGATCGGCCAAGATCCCTCCGGGGGCGCGCCGACAAGCCCGCCTCTTACGCCTCTCCCAGAGCCGCGGCTTGCGGGTTCTTCCTCGCCCAACGGGCACTCCGATTCGATTCTGCAGCCGTTCGGCCGGGCTGCCTCGACCTCCTCTCTGGACTCACTGGATTGGAAGAGCGCGTTCTGTGATCGGGATCACAACCGGTCCATCCGAATGCTCTCAGCGCTGGAGCGCCCCGGGTAGGGAGCTCCCAGGCGCCTCTACGAGACCGCGCCGGTCCGTGTGAGAGCGGGCGCTCCCGCTACCTGTCTCCGACGGTGACGGATGCTTCCCGCAGTAGCGCGAGCCTGCGACCAGTGGTTCGGCGTTTGGATCGCCGGCACCGATCATCCGGTCTCCTAGCTGTGAGGTTGTAAGGCATCAGAAGGCCTTCTACCGATCGTTGGGAGGCACTGGTTCTAATGCAGGACCGGTCCGCTTCCTTCGTCTCGCAAAGGGAGCAGGCACCTGATCGGGACCGTCCGATCGTCCGCACCCCTGAACCAATCGCGCGGTCCCTGTGGTGCAGCTGCTCAGCGAAATCGGTGACAGCTCGAGTGAGTCGTTTTGTCATATTTCCCGTGGCATAGCGACAGGCATATTTGACTATCTATGCCGCACCGTTGTCTTGACGAGCTCGGTCCGACCTCCTGAAAACAGCATGACCATCCTCTCAGGTTCTTCCTCGTAGAGGCCCATTTCTGGGGTCCAGCTCAACAAATTCCGCTGAAATGGCGGGTTACTTTTTCGCGCCCATATACAGGTACAAAAATTGATCGTATTTCTTCTAATAATGCGTTGACAGATTCCCGATAAGACGTTCAAAGTGAAAGGCAGAGGGCCACCGGCTCTCGTACTCCCGGGACTCTCCTGGGGGATCCATACATCCAGAAAGGAATACGACCATGCGTGAAGGACTTTCTTTGTCCGAGCTGGACATGGAGCAGGTCACGTACCTGCCTCCCCGTGAGGTGATGTGGGGGTGCCGCTCCGGCAGCAGCCATGTCGACGTCAACAACATCGGCAGCTTCGACGGCAACGGCGACGGGAATACCTATCAGAGCGGCCTCATCAACGTGTCCGCGCTGAACGGGAATCTCGACGGCGACCTCAACGCCCTCTCCATCCTCTAGGGATGGACTTCACTTCCTCTAGAAGTGATCGCACTGAGGGGGCGGCCTTCGGGCCGCCCCCTCAGGCACACCTCGGCGGGCCTCAGGGGTACTTGGACTCCCAGTCCGGCCTGACGTACGACAGCGGCCAGCCATCATCTGAGCTGTCCGCACCGCACGGACTGTTGCGGCTCCGAGAGGGGACACAGCTGCTCGGTCTGTACGAAGGTTCGGCCTACAAGCAGCCCACCTACCTGGTCCGTCGAGACGATGGCCAGGTCATCCACCTCTCACATCTGCTCTATCTCGTTGCTGTCCTGATAGACGGCGAACGGAACCTCACGGAGATCGCCGAAGCATTGAGCAAGCAGCTCGGCCGACATGTGGTGAAGGAGAATGTCGAACACCTGGTCGAGAAGAAGCTCCGGCCATCGGGCCTGATCGCCGGCGCGGACGCTGATGACCAGGCCAAAGCACTGACACGGTCGCTGCCACTGTTGGCCCTTCGCTACCGGAAGCGTGTCATCCCCGCCCGGCTGCACCGGGGCATCACCACTGTCCTCCTGCCGGCCTTTTGGCCGCCGGTCGTCCTCCTGGTGCTGGGCGCCTTCGTCGCACTCAATATCTGGCTGTTCGACTCCCAGCGCGCTGCACTGACCCGGGCTGTGCGCCAGCTCCCGTTTCATCCCAACTTGTTCTTGCTCGTGACGTTTCTGGTGATCTTCTCGGGCTTCTTCCATGAGCTCGGCCATGCCACGGCCACGAGGTATGGCGGGGGCTCGCCCGGCGTCATGGGTGTCGGCATCTACCTGGCCTGGCCGGCCTTCTATACCGACCTCACCGATTCCTACCGGCTCAACCGGGCGGGGCGCCTGCGGGCCGACCTCGGCGGCGTCTACTTCAACGCTGTCCTCGTCGTCCTCGCTGGCGCCGGCTACCTCTGGACCGGTTTCGGTCCGCTGGCCGTCTTCATGGTCGTGTCACAGGCCATGGCCATCTACCAGTTCTTGCCCTTCGTCCGACTGGACGGCTACTACATCATGAGCGATCTGGTCGGCGTCCCTAACCTCTTCGCCTACCTCGGGCCCGTGCTTCGGAGCACGTTCCACCGCTCGGATCCCGCCACCGACGCCCAGCTGCATCTGCTGAAGCGGCGAGCGAGGGTGGCCATCAAGATCTGGACGGTCGTCACGGTCCTCTTCTTGACCGTCAACTTCGGGGGGCTCGCCCTCCTGGCACCCATCATCCTTTCGGCGGAACTGGTTGCCATCCACCTTCAGGGCCAAGCGATGGTCATGGCCTTCGCCACAGGAAACGTGGCCGTCGGCATCAACGATCTCGTCGATCTGGTGGTCGTGGCCATCGCCCCGGTGGGCCTTCTGCTCATTGCCGGCATCCTGCTCCGGCGGGCACTTCGGGCGATCAAGAAAGGGTGGCCGACCCACCCCAAGGTCACGGCAGCGTTGGCCGCCCTCCTCACCGGGCTCCTGCTGTTCCAGGGCCAAGGGTTGGTCTCACGATTCGCAGCCTTCCCCGGATCGTCGGGATCGAAGGCGACGGCCACGGAGGGGGGCAAGCCAACGCCCCCGGTGGTTGGTCTCGCTCCACACCCGGTCGTCGTGAGGCCAGCCCCCTCGTCCTCGAACGCCCCCCTGGTCTCGTCGATGTCGGCGCCGTCCTCGTTCTACGTGGTGCAGGCGGGCGACACCCTGTGGACCATCGCTGCCCGTACCCTGGCGGATCCCGAAGGGTGGCAGGCGATGTTCGACCTCAACGTCGGACGTCCGCAACCGGGCGGAGGCACCCTGGTCGATCCCGACCTGATCTACCCGGGGTGGCGGCTCGAACTCCCAGATTCGCAAACGGTGGCGGCGTTCATCACCCAAGCGAGTCCTCCGGCGGGTCAAGCGGACGACGCCCTCGCGGCTCGACCGTCCACTCCACTACCCCAGCGGACCGGATTCGACACCGGCGATGCCGACGCGGTGCCCCGGGCGACCCATCCACCTACCGGCTCGGACTCCGTGAACCAGCCCGACCAGTTGGTCAGCGAACGGGCCCCGTCCCCGGCCGACGGCACAATCCCCGGGGGCGCATCTCGCGGAGAAACGATCAGCGGCGCGGTCATGACCCGCGTCCAGCTGCAGAAGCCCACCACCATCGACGGGCCGACGGCAACCAACGGGCGGTGCGCGCTGAGCCCGCAGGCTTGTCGATCGGCCCAAGACAGCACCGGGCAACCAGGGGCTCCGCCGCCCGAGTTCACCTCCCAGCTGACCCCACCGCCGAGCATCCCGGTCCTATCCCCTCAAGACGGCATCACGCAGCGGCAGCGTCCCGAGGACGGACCTGGGCGCGAGGACGTGACGAATGGGCAAGTGCCGATGTGCGGTGCCAGTCAACGGAGCCCGCCCAACCCGACAGGGAGGTGCCCGATGATCTCGGCTGGTTCGGATCAGCTTCTGGCCGCCGGCTGAGGTGAACTCGGTAGGACAGGCAGCGCATCGTTCTGGCGACGCTCGGTGTTGTTGGTGGGATTCTGGAACTGGAGGCCCATCGTGATGGCATCCGTCCCTGACGGCTGATAGAAGCCGGGCAGAGCCCCGGTCGGTGTGAACCCTAGATGCCGGTAGAGCCGGCGAGCCCCGGGATTGTCGGCGCGGACGTAGAGAAGGACCCCACTGCACCCTCGGCTTGCCGCTGTGTCCATCAACTCGGCGAGCAGAGCACTTCCGATCCCTCGACCCCGATGTGTGGATTCGACAGCGATCATCTGGATGTCACCCTGACCCCCGGTGACGGCGTCGAGGCAGGCATAGCCAACGATCGTCGACCCCTCTTCTGCGACGAGGCAGCTCAAGGTTGCCGGCATCCCGGAGGCAACCAATCGGAACAGGCGGATCATGTTGATGATCTGGCTGACCCGGACGAATCGAATCGCGCGTGCGACCCAACCGGCGTATCGAGGGCGACTGCCAACTCTCGACCGCGCCAGCCATCCTCGTGCAGTGTTCGTTGTCCACGGGTCTGTCGGGAACGCGCTCCGTTCGAGACTGACCACCGCCCTTACGTCGTGACCGCGCAGTGGGCGAATAGAGACACCTTGCGGGGGAGCGCCTTCTCGAGCAGAGCTGGAGGCACCGACGACCTCCTGCTCCAACTGATTCAGGCATTCGCTGACTGTCTCGGCCAGTCCCTCGATGTGGTTGGTGACGCAGGACATGTGTGTGCCCGTCACGGTGTGTTCCTCGATGTCCGTCGGAGCCTTGCGTCGGAGGACAGGCAACCACGTTTGCGAAATGCCCGGTTCGTCACGCGCCCAGAAGAACGTGATCCTTCCGCCGTACTCACCACTCTTGTGAGCCGCTGCCGCCCAACTGAATACCCCCACGTAGTCTTGATACAGCGCATCTCGTGGAGGGAACATCGCTTCCAATTGCGGCTCTATCGCCAACAATTTCGGGAAGTCCTCCAGCCTGCTGTCGTGAGGGCGCAGGTGCCGGTACACGTGCCGGAGCGCTTGACGCGTCCGCAGGTAGAGATCGGCCGGTCCCGTACTCCTCCCGAGTCCGAGCGATCTCAGGCCATCGAACACGGCCCGTATGGCGCTGAACTGGACCGGTTCCGAGGGATTGATCAGCCCCAGGAATTCGACTTCGTGGCCTTCCGCCTCCAGTTGACGCGCCATTTCATATGCGAGGAGCCCTCCATTGCAGAACCCTCCCAGCCGGTAGGGTCCCTCTGCCTGCACTCGTCGCATCGACGCCACGTGAGTGCTCGCGATCGACTCGACCGTCGGCGCAGTGTCTTCACCACTGAAGGTGCAGGGTTCGAGCACATAGAAAGGTTGGTCGGTCCCGAACGCTCGGGCCAGCACAAAGCAGTAGAACGCTCCGCCGGTCCAGTCCCCGTGCAGGAAGAAGAACGGCCTCCTGTTCCCGCTTGCCTGCAGCGGCAGAACTCTGCCGCTGCCTGCCGCCGCCTCATCCTCGTCCAGCGCTACCGCCAACTGTGCCACGGTCGGCATCGCGAACAGTGTCGAGATCAACAACTTCTTGTCGAAGGTCTGGTCGATCCGGTCCACCAGCTGACCGGCCAACAACGAATGCCCGCCCAGATGGAAGAAGTTGTCGTTGATGCCGATGGGCCTCGGCTCGAGCAACTCCTCCCAGATGCGAACGAGCTGTTCCTCCACGAGCGTTCGTGGCGCCAGGAAGGGAACCTTGTCGCGGCTGTCATCTGCATCGAGTTCGGGCAATTTCCGCCGGTCCGGTTTTCCCGTCGCCAGCCTCGGCATGTTCGCCAACCGAGCGAACCGCGTCGGTTGCATGTGCCGCGGCAGTCTGCCCGCCAAGTACCGTCGCAACTCCGCCTCTTCGAGCGTCTCTGACGCTCGCGTCACGATGTGTGCCACCAGATGCACGTCCCCCGCGTCCCCGCGGGCGACGACGACCGCCTCCTCCACGGCCGGATGCTCGGCCAGGACCGCTTCCACCTCTCCCAGTTCGACCCGGTAGCCACGGATCTGCACCTGGTCGTCCTTCCTCCCGATGTAATCGATGCGGCCGTCCGCGAGGTAGCGAGCGAGGTCTCCGGTCCGGTACATCCGGCCCTGTGACCGAGAACCCAACCGGTCGGGTACGAAGCGTTCCTCGGTCAGTTGTGGCCGATTCAGGTACCCTCGGGCCAGCAGCTCTCCCCCGATATGGAGCTCTCCAACCACTCCCGCGGGTACGGGCTCGCCAGCGTGGTCCAGGATGTAGACGCGGCGACCGGCGAGGGGCCGACCGATCGAAATCGGGTCGTGTTCCTCTCCGGCCTCCCCGAGGGTCGCCGTGATCGTCGCCTCGGTCGGCCCGTAGGCATTGACGAGGCGGACCCCCGGAAGCCCCAGTTCGCGCCATTGCTGAACGGTCTGGATGCCCAGTCGTTCCCCGCCCAGGATCACCAGTCGCAGCTCGAGGTCCGTCAATTCCTGACTTGTTCGCGTCCATTCCTGCACCGCCTGGGTCCAGTGGGCCGGCGACAGATTTGCAACCGTGACCTTGTGGGCCCTGATCTGGACCAAGAGCTGCCACGGCGTCCAGAGCTCGGTTCCCCGCATGACCAGGCGTCCACCTGCGGCAAGTGTGGGCAGGATCTGTTCTAACGACGCATCGGCGCTGTACTGACCGAACTGGAGCACGCGATCGCTCGCTCCCAACCGGTATTCGCTGCTCATCGCCCGGCAGTGTGCCGAAAGCGCTCCCCGCTCGATCATCACGCCTTTCGGGTGGCCGGTCGAGCCAGAGGTGTAGATGATGTATGCGAGCTGACTGTCCGTCGGTTCTCGGTCGGGCTCCTCTGTCCGTTGTCCGCCGATGGCCTTGCGGGCGCTGTCGAGGACCACGACCGAGGTGCCGGTCCCGCTCACCTTGTCCAGCAACCGTTCCTCCGTCAGCACCAGAGGCATCCCCGAGTCCTTCAGTACGTACCGGATCCGTTCGGTCGGCGCCTCCGGGTCCAGGGGGACGTACGCTCCACCAGCCTTGAGGACGCCGAGCAGTGCCACCACGTGGTCAGGCGACCGCTCGAGACAAAGGCCGACCGGTACCTCCGACTTGACCCCCAGCTCCCGCAGGTACCGCGCCAGCTGGTTGGCGCGCTCGTTCATCTGTCGGTACGTCAGCTGTTCGCCTTCGCATGTCACGGCGACCGCATCGGGACGCGATCGGGCCTGCTCCGCGATCAACGTCACGATGTCGGGTCCCGGGTCTGGCTCCCGGCCCATACTCCATTCGCTCAGGAGCTGCAGCCGTTCATCAGGTCGCAGGAGCTGCAGCTCTCCGAGTGGGCACTCGGGCGCAGCCACCATTCCCTCGATCAGCTTGCGCCAGTGCTCGATGGTCCGCCTGACGGTTCCCGGTTCGTACAGATCACTGTCGTAGACGAACCGTCCGGCCAACCCGGAGGGCCGCTCGTCCACTTCCACGGAGAGATCACACCGTGTTGTCAGCACGGGAGGTTCGACGTGGACCAGGTCCCACTCGACGGGCAGCGGCGGAGGGAGGGGTTCGAAGACCAACCGGACCTGCACCATCGGGCGAGCGTCAGGGTCGTCCTCCGGGTGCAGTTGGTTGACGGCGGCACCGCACGAAGCGCTCTCGTGGCCGTGGGTCATCTCGTCCGCGGCCTGGGTCCTCTTCAACAGGTCAAGAACGCTCGGCTGACCGCTCAGATCGACCCGTAGGGCAACACTGTCGACAAATCGGCCCATGGGGCGCTGGAGACTCACGCCTGCGTCCCGGTGTGCGGTCGAGCCCACCAACAGATCCTCCTCGCCGGTGTAGCGGAACAGCAGCGCCGCGAGCGTCGCCGCGAGAGTGGTGCGCATTGTGCCCTGTGTTTGGCGGCCCAGTTCCCGCAACCCCGCAGTCAACTCCTCGCTCAGCGTGAACGGCTCGGAGGCTGCCCGGCAGCTCCGCCGCGTGGGTCGTCGGTGGTCGCGAGGCAGGTCCAGGAGCAACGGAGCACCGGCCAGATACTCCCTCCAGAACTCGAGGCCGATGCCGTCCGCGTCCTCATCGGGTCGGTCTCGCTGACCGATCACAGAGTCCGCGTGCTGGAACTGCACGTCGCCCAGTTCGGCCGGTCGACCCTCGATCCTCGCCATGTAGAGCTCGCAGAGTTCCGGCATGAAGACCTGAACGAGCGATGCCCAATCTGAAATCAAGTTGTGCAGCGTGAGGACCAGTCGATGCCCTTGGTACCCGAGCCTTACCAGCAGGGCACGGACGAGGGGCCCCCGGGACAGGTCGAATGCCCGCCGAGCCTCTCCTTCTTGCAACCGGTGCGTCTCCTCTTCCCGATCTCCATCCGCCAGATCGCCGAGGTCCACCTCGCTCCAGGCCACGATTCCATCCGCTCGCTGCGTCTGTCGCGGTCTGCCCTCGCGGATCGGAAACACCGTGCCCGAGATCTCGTAGCGCTGGATGAAGGCTACAAGGCTCCCCCGCAGGGCATCCACGTCCAACGGCCCGCGCATCTCCACCGCCAGACAGAGATTCCCCGTGGCCGGCTGGTTGTTCAGCTGTGCACCGACGGCGACTGTCGCCGAGGGATCACAGTCAGACGGTCGATGGCGGGCTGTCATGTCAGTACCACGAACCGCAAGGCGATATCGGCCAGCAGCAATGCGCCCAGAGGAATAGCGGCGAACCAGAGCAGGCGGATCGCGGGAGCCGACGGTCGCCAGAGTCGAATGAACTCACGCGCCGCGAGCAGGGCCACAAGCAGCCAGAAGACGATCAGTCCGGCTCGGGTCCAGGTGAATCGATCCGGAGCTCCCGAAGCCGTGCTGATATTCAGGGGCCGGCGTCGCGCGGTCGAGGGCCACTGCATCGTGTAGACGACTGCGCTGTCAGAAGCGAAGGCCACCCGAACGGTTGCCGCAGAGGAGACCGAGGCACGGAAGCGACTACCCCAATCGGGCGCGTAACTGGCGGTCTGCTGGAGAGCTGCAATCTGGGTCTGGTCCACAATCAGATAGGACCCCGGACCGGAGCGGAAGAGGGTCTCGACGAGGCCGTGGACGCTGAGCGGGTCACGAGGAGCGAGGGCCGGTACGTAGCTGACCTTTGTGAGGTCCCGGTAGGACCAGGGCATCTGCGGGGTGACGTCGTTTGCCGGGTCCGAGCTGAGCCACAAGAGTCGGACGCCCTGCCCGTCGTGCGCGTAGACCCAGTTGCTCGCGGCCAGCTCACCCGACGGGACCTGTTCGAAGCCGTCGTTTCCGTAGCGGGCCAGGAAGAAGGCAACCGGAAGTACGACGGCGCAGGCGCCAAGGACGCTCAGGAGTCGCCAATTCGGGCGAGGGGGACGCCGATCCGGGAAGAAGGACAGCGCGGCGATCACGCAGGCTGCCGGCAACATGAAGAGATACGTCCGCAGGATGATCTCCCCTCCGTAGCTGGCCACTCCGATGAGCGCGATGGGCACGACGAGAAGGACGAGTAGGACGCTGTCGGCAATTCCACGAGCCCAACGTCGCACCAGACCGAGTCCGGCCAGCCCGACGATGACGGCCGCAACCTCGACTTTGGCGTGAAGGGCGACCAGGTGCATCGGCGTGCTCCCCACGAGTCGTCCGCTCACGCTGGTCGTCAGGTTCAGGCTCAAGTTGCCGACACCGCTGAAGACAGTCGACAGGTGGCCCGACCAGTACCCCACGGCAGCGAAGCTGATGTAGCCGGCGAAGATCACTCCGAGCAGGATCGGCAGACCTCGCAGCGTGCATCGGCGGACGATGACGAGCGCGGCGCAGGCCCCGATCATGAAGAACGGCGTCAACTGATGACTCACCGTCGAGACCGTGAAGATGGCGACGAGGATGGCCAGGAGGATGGCCTTCTGGCCCGTACTGGCCGGTCGGGGGGGCATCTCCCCGGGCTCAAAGGTCGGGACCATCCGCCCGTAGATCTTGGCGAGCTGGGACGTTCGGGGAGACCCTGGCGACTCTCGGCGATACGGGCCGACAAACCAGTTGACCAGAATGGCCACGAAGACGAGATACAGCAGATAGTCGAACGACTGTGGTGAGAAGTAGTCCTGCCCGACCCAATTGCCCACCGCGAAGAAGAAGGCTGCCAGCCATTGTGCGCGCCATGAGATCCGGAGGTTGCGCATCACGAAGAAGAGGAGCACGACGGAGAGCAGGTCGACGGCCGTCGGCCACACCTTCAACAACGCCAGCACGCTGTGAGTTCCGGCGGCGCCGGTTACAAAGGCGATCAGGGCAAAGAACCCTGGCCAACTGAAGTAGGCGTCCAGTCCGGGTGCCGTGTGTCCTGTGCTACTGATGTACTGGACGAAGCCGGCGATCTGATAGGTGGTCGGAAATCGCGGGTTGGACTCGGCGAATACCGTGATCCCGTTCAGACAGATGACCAGGGTCGCCAGCGAGATGCCCAGGACAGCTGGGTAGGTCTTGGTCAGTGCCAGGCCACCCATGAACGCGAGGGAGATGACCACGACGCCGACGAACGCTCCCACGGGCATGACCGAGAAGAGGCCGAGCCCGTTCATCTGTGTGAGGTCGATACCGCGAACGGAGACGATGAAGAGCGCGAAGCCGCCGGCGGTTGCCACGACCAGGGCCATCGGCGCAGCCCAGGTCGGGAGCCGGCGGATGTACGGCAAGAGCTGTCTGTTTCCGGGCTCCGGCGCACCTTCTTCCGGCCCCGAACGGGTCGGCACCGACTCCGCCAACGTGCTTTCCATCACCGTCTACTCGCCCCATCAGCCACAGCCATCCCGCGCTCGTGATCTCCGACCAGAATGCGATAGAGGCCACCGCTGATGAGAACGGCGACGAACGCCTGGCTGGCAGCGACAGCGAGCGCCGCGCCGACTGTTCCCATTGCAGTGGTCAGAGCGAGGGCCAGTCCGAGCATCAGAATCGCTCGAGTCGCCTGGATCAGTGCCACCAGCGATGTTCTGTTCTGGGCTCGGAGCGCTCCAAGATAGAGTTCGATCGGTGCCCTGAACACCGTTGCGGCAGCCAGAAGCTCGAGAACCGATGCTGCGTGTGCCGCATACGCCGGTCCGAAAAGGCCCAACCAGAATGGGGCAAACAGGGCGAGCAGCAGTGCAGAGGGAAGCAGTATGGCGGCCATCTTGCGGAGTGCAATCCGGCAGTTGACCGCAAGTGCCGAAGCGTCAAAGGCCCCCTCCACCGTGAGAGAGATCCCCATGCTGATACCGATCATGTCGACGATCCCCGCGATCACCCAGGCCACGTAGAAGTATGCGGTTTGCTGAGCGTCGATCTGAGCCGCCACCACGACGGGGATGAGGCTGCCCGTGGCCAGCAGGCACAACGCCCCGGAGTAGTCACCGGCTATGAAACGACGGATCTGGCGGCTGCTCGCAGGCTCTGCATCGCGCGTCAGCAGGGTGTGGCGCGGAACGATGCCCCTGAAGATGAGCCAATTGACGAGCGGCACCGCAATCGCAGCGGGAAGCATCCACGATACGTAGATACCAATGTGGTGCGGAAAGGCCGATACCAGCATCACCAGCAGGACGATCTTGACAACACCGAAGATGCCGTTCTCCACGAGCACCCAGATCGCGCTGCGCAGGCCGACCAGCACGCTGTCTTGAAGGGTGAATATCGCCCAGATCACGACGCAGCCAACGAACGCGATTCGGGCGGCCGGAGTATCGAGCTCCGAATAGGACGCACCCCACCAACCGACCGTAAGGAGAAACAGGATCGATACACAGACGGATGCCACCGAACTCACCGCATAGGCGCGAAGGATGAAGGTCCGCGTACGCAGGCCGGCCCGAGGGATGAAGCGGGTCAGCGCGCCGTTGAGGTTCTGAGCCGTAACACCGGCGAGCAGGTTCATGGCTGCGTACAGCGCCGACGCCCGTCCGACTGCTGCGGCTGGGTACGTGCGCGCCATGAACAACCAGTAGACGAAGCCGAGCACCCCCGTCACCCCGCTATTGGCAATCAGCGCGTAGCCGTTGAATGCAAGCGGGTCGGCACGCAGCCGGCGCAGGCCCTGGAACTGGCGCTGCACCAGGCCCGGTCCTGTCGATGGACCTCCGGGCAGATCACGGAGAGGTGTCACTGTCACGTGAGGGGTGAGTGGGTGAAAGTATCCGCAACCCTGCGGGTCGCTGCTGAAGACCGTGTGGCGACCTCCCCCTTCTGGCTCGGCGCCACCGGAGGCCATCCTACGTCTCACGAAGGAGGCGGCGCAGGGCCGCTCTGCCCCGCCGAACCACAGACCATCCCTTGGTCATGGCTCGGTCGGTAAAGAAGATCCGGCTGAGATTTCGCCCGTGGACGATCTCTTGGAACACCGGCATTGTGGTCGACCGCCGGACGGTGAGACGAGGGAGAGCCAGCAGGTCCGACTCACTGCTCATCGTCCTATTGTCGACAGCGCAGGAGTACTGGTGGCCGGATTCACGTGCGGCTTCCCTGACCCGCGCAGTCGAGTATCCGAATGGATAGGCCAACCCGGTGATCGGGGATCCAAGTCTGTCTTCGAGCACCGCCTTGCCCGTGGCGAGCTCTTTGCGGAGAAGATCGGGCGGCAGCTGATCGAGCTGCGGATGCGTATGGCTGTGCGCAGCGACCTCGATGCCAGCACTCGCTGCGTCCTCGATCTCTGCCCAGGCGAGCATGCGACCCGGGGGTCGCCTGTCGAGACGACCTTTGGCATCCCGTACCCATCCCGTGGTGATGAACACGGTGGCTGTGAAGCCGTACCGGTCCAGCAAGGGCATCGCCCGGCTGTGAAAGTCGGCGTATCCGTCATCGAATGTCAAGACGACGGGGCGATCCGGCAGCCTGCCGTTGCCACCGGCCAGGGACGTCAGCAGGTCGGCCACGGTCACCGTCTGATATCCATCATCATGAAGGTATGCCAGCTGGGCGGAGAAGGCACCCGGGGACACGGCGAGGCGGCTACTGCTTTCCGTTCGGCCAGCGATCTCGTGATACATCAGGATCGGCACTCGCACAGGCGAGGCCGCTGCGGCTGACGCCATCAGGAGTCGGAAATGGCTGAACTGGTCAGGCGCGATCGGCTGGCCGGTCTTGCTACCGACCCCGCCACGAATCCGGCCACGGTCGACCCGAGGCCGGCAGTGATCGCCCCTGCTCTGGCCAACCCCGCTGCGTCACCCCTGCTGAAGTCAGCCAGGCCCTGGAGAACCCCGCTCGGAAGCGTCTTTGTCGCGTAACAGCGTTCAGAAGAAAGACCGTCCTGAGAACCGACATTGGCGGTGACCATCGCCTTTGACAGACCCTCAGCAAAACAACGAGAGCGAAAGTAGGAAAACCGGCAGCGATCTGCCGGAACCAGGTGCCGGATGACCGACCGGTTCTCGAAGAGCATGATCGATCGGGGCAGGCGTTGGGTGATCCTGATGCAGAGCTCGGTCTCCTCGCAACCGAGCGGTCGGCGTTTGCCCGCTGACCGTCCGATCCCGTGTTGGAACCCTCCCACCGACTCCAACACCTCCCGGCGGAAGGAGGAGTTGCCTCCGAGCACGTTGCGGACCGCCCGGTCCACCTCCGGCATCCCGAGATACGTGCACCCGACGACCCAATCGAACTCCCTCGGGAACCAGGAGGGTCGCGGAACTTCCCAGTTGGGCAACGTGAGACCACCCACACCGACAACGTCGGTATCGAGGTACGAATCGGCGAAGAACTTGAGCCAGTCGGCATCGGCAACTGCATCGTCGTCCAGAAACGCAACGATGTCGCCCGTCGCGATCGAGATGCCGGTGTTCTTGCCTCCGGAGAGTCCCTGCTCTTCACGGTTCTCGACAACCATGAGCTCGGGAAATGCCTCCGCCAGGGATGCATAGAGGGTCGGGTTGTGGTCGACAACGACGATGATCTCGCATGCGGGAGCGCTCTGTCGTTGTACCGACTCCACGGCGGCACAGGTTTCATTCCATCTGGCCTCCGTATATGCGCAGATCACGACGGAGATGTTCGCCGGGTCAGCCGGAAATGGCTCCTTCGACCGTTGGCCACCCTCCTGTGGGGTCACTCGAGCATGTTCCGGCGGCGGGGACTTCACATGCCCGCTGGTCGTCGCTGCGAAGGCGGGCCTGGCGGGTCGGAGACGGCGGGACATGGCTTCCGTCGAGATGGCTTTGAGTATCCGCCAGCCGTCACTCACCACGTGCAGATTGCTCTCCCCGTGAAGCCGCTGTGCCTCATGACTGGGAATCTCCTGTACGCGGAGGTTCGCTTTGGCTGCGCGAATGTTCATCACCGTCTCGACCTCGAATCCGCCGCAATCGAGGTCGAGGGCAGGCAACAGATCGGACCAAAACGCGTTGTACCCGTAGCACAGGTCGGTGTACCGGGTACCGAACGTCACGTTCACGAGCCCGCTCAGTACTCGATTGCCGAGGCGGCGGGTGAAGGTGATGTCATCGCTGCCACCGCAGTTTGCAAAACGGGACCCCTTTGCATAGTCGGCACCTGCAACCAGTGCGCTCACATAGTGAACGATCTCAGCACCCGACGTCGATCCATCACCGTCCATCATCACGAGAATGTCGCCCGTACATGCGTTGAAGCCGGCGAACAACGCATCACCCTTTCCAGCTCCAGGCTGGGTGACGACTTTGATGTCCGGGCGGCACCGCCGAGCCACCGCGATGCTGTCGTCGACGGAATGCCCATCCACGAGTACGACTTCGTCCACCCAGTCCGGCAACGAGCGAAGGACGAGAGGAAGGTTCTGTGCTTCGTTCTTGACGGGGACCACCACGCTGACGGTCGGAGCAATGGCCAGGTCATCGGACACGCGCCTGTACCGATCCTGCGCCGCCACGTCTGGACCGCTTTCGACAATCGCCGTGGATACCGCGCTCATCAGCGCTCTCCTTCCTTGAGAGCTACGAACTGCTCGACTCGTTCGAAGCCTGGCGAGCAGGGCACAAGGCCCGACTCCACTGAGGCTCGAGCGCAGTGCGGGAGGGAACCTCACGAGACCCTCTCCTGCACAGCGGGTGGCGGGTCAGTGGGGTGTTTAGGGACCGAGCAACCTTTGGGCAGGTTTCTGTTGCAAACAAAAGCGTCAGTGTTGTCGTACCCACTGACGCTCCGCGTGTTCAGAAAAATCGGAGAAATATGGGTCTTTCGCAATGCTCGCCACTGTCGGGGTTCATCCGTTCACTATTCGTGGCGCACAACGACCGCGCCCGGGATGCCGGCGGCATCAGATCGTCAACCATCGGGCTCCCGACGCGACCGACGTTCGGATCCGAGCTGAACCAGGCGTGGTGTGGCCGATGCTCGGGCGAGGTCCCACAACCAGCACGCCCTCATATGCTGGGGAACGGTGCCGGGCCCCGATGCGAGCATTGAGCTGTGCATGGTCGATCTCGACAAATGGGCAGAACGCGGCCTCGAAGGCTTCCCGTTGGACAGCCGGGATCGGTTGCAGGCCCGGAACCTTC
Source organism: uncultured Acidimicrobiaceae bacterium (assembly GCA_963701325.1). Classification (GTDB taxonomy): domain Bacteria; phylum Actinomycetota; class Acidimicrobiia; order Acidimicrobiales; family RAAP-2; genus Bog-756. The sequence continues at coordinate 3,195,705 of OY969604.1, read as the reverse complement.
GGGACGTCGAGGCAGGCTGCCGCCTGCTCGTCCGACGTGCAGTTACTCGGTTGATCCTGGCCGGCACCCTGGATATCGATCCCTTTGCAGTCGAGATCGAGCGCGTCTGTCCGACCTGCGGAGGGACCACTCACGGCAGGCCCTCGGTCCGTGGAGCTCGAATCCAATTCAGCGTGAGCTCGAGCGGACCCTTCGCCACCGTCGCCGTTTCTCGACTGCCCATAGGAGTGGACATCGAGGTTGCCCGCTCCGACATGGGACCCTTCGCGTTCGCCCTGTCGGATGACGAGCAGCGTGCCATCCGCGCCGCCGCACCCGGCACGCAGGGGACGGCCTTTCTCCGCCTGTGGACTGCCAAGGAGGCAGTCCTCAAGGCCGCCGGTAGGAGCCTGGATGACGGTTTGGCGGCCATCGACGTCTCCGGGCTTCTGTCCGCTGACCAGACAACGACGGTAGACCTCGACCTGGCCTGGACGGTGCGGACCGTTTCGATCGAGCCCGGTATCGGGATGGCCGCAACCGTGGCGGTAGCCGACCAGGTAGGGGCTGGGATTCTCATGAAGTGCTTCGACCCGCCGCCCGGCCCCACATCTCCCGCAGCGGAAGCGCCTTCGTTCATCACGCCGGAGCCTGCCTGAAGGTCACGAGGGCAAAGGAGCCCCGATGTCAGCCAGGACAAAACTGCTCGGACACGGAGGAGGTCCGCCTGATGGGAGCCCACCCATCGGACAAGAGCTCCCCGGGCCCGAATCACAATCATCCGCGGCTGACACTCGTTGTCATGGAGACTCGACGCCGGTGAGCCATTCTCTCCCACGGCGCGTTGGGATGGCCCGAAGCACCCCACTGAAGCTGGTTGTCGTCCTCGCCTGCGCTCTGAGTGCAGCGATCATTGCGATTGCCATCCACGAACCTGATGACACGGCACGATCTGTGGATCCCGCCGTTCGGTCTGCCAGCACCGCCTCGGACAGTGCCCACGCGTCGCTTGCAACGGCGATTGGGGCCACGGTCACCACGACGAAGAAGGTTGTCGGGTTCGCACGATTCCAAGTCGGTGACGACTTCACCCAGTATGCGCATCTTGCATCCGGCGCCGGAGGAGATCCCTCGGCCGTTGCATCAGCGAAGCACCTGCTTACCTCCATGGACACGTTCGAGAACGTTGCCCTCATGGGATGGGGGTCGGGAGATCCAGAGCCCCGTCGCGGCACGTATGCATGGGGTTCCTTGGACGGTCGTGTCGACGTCATGGGCAGCACGGTCCCGCCAAGCCAACGGATGATCACGCTCTGCAGCGCACCTGGATGGATGAAAGTGGGTGGTGTCGGCCAGGAGTGGAACATGGATGCGGCGGTGAGCGCCTCGCACTTCCAGGACTTCGCCCGCCTCGCAGCCAAGGTTGCTGAGCGCTACGACGGCACTCACAGAGGGGCCGGTGGTCACATCCTGCCCAAGGTGGACTACTTCGACGTCTGGAACGAGATGAAGGGCTTTTGGAACACGTCAGCGAATTCCTGGGACTATCAGAGTTACACGGAGATGTACAACGACGTGTACCAGGCGATCAAGGCAGTGCGACCTGATGCCCGGATCGGAGGTCCCTACGCGCCGGTCGGTGCCGGCACTACCTCGAATACGCCCGATCAATCGTCCATTAGCGGCAGTTTCGGAATCGTCGACCAGCGAGCGCTCAACGCCATTACCTACTGGCTCCAGCACAAGGCTGGCGCTCAGTTCATCAGCGTGGCCGGCGGACCGGCACCGACAGCCGAGAACGGCTTTACCTCAGCCCGGTACTTCGTCGACGTCGCCTCTTGGCTGCGAGGTCTCAATGCCAAGACGTATCCAGGGGCGAGGACACTGCCGATCATGTGGGCGGAGTTCTATCCTGGCCTGGCTTCAACCGCTCAGAAGGCCACCGGACAGCAGGCGGTCGCCATTGACATGACCAATATCATCCAGGCCGGCGTTGCGGGCGTGAACTACATGTTGCTGTGGGAAATGGAGGGCAATGCCGCTGGCGCGAGCCCGACCACTGGGGAAAGCGTCTGGACCGATACAGCGCGAGCCGGAGGCGGTAAGTCGACGGCCCTCTACACCGCCCTTCACGAGCTGCACGAGAGCTTTCCTCCTGGTACTGCGATCTACGGAACGACTGTCACAGGGCCAATCGGTGCACTCACCAGCAATCGCGCCGTCTTGCTGGTGAGCCACTCACCTGCCACGTTGACCGTTCGCGTGGACCAGGACCAAGTGAGGTTGGCTGCATACAAGGTACTGATCGTGCCGAGGACATAGTGGTGGTGCGTCCCTCCCCGAGTTCCTCACGCCCGTTCTGGACCCTCAGCGACACGCGACGTGATAGCCACCTGTACGCTCGAGAGGTGGGCACCGCGCTTGACTCGTCGAACCGATTGGTCCGTTGGGTGCTCGGTCTTACGATCGCAGCGGGTGGAGCCGGGGTGGTCATGAGGATCTTTGGTGTCCACTCCGCAATAGTCTCCACACTGGTGCTGCTCTTCCTCGCGGTTGCACCAACAGCGGCGATCTATGGGCTGCTGCATTCCTTCGATCCGTTCGCTCGGATCATCCTCGCGTGTACCCTCACCGTTGTCTTCCTCACCTTGATGGCGACACTCATGTTGGCGGAGGGTGTTTGGTCTCCCCTAGGAGGTCTGTTGGTCGTGACGGGGATCACCCTGGCGTGCTTTGTGGCGCAGTGGCCCCCCGTCAAGCGGCAACTGGCTGGGGCGACCACACACCTGTGGCGAAGGACCAACCGGAACCGCCTCGATCACGCCGGGGCTGCCGATCGTCAGTCGAATGACGGAGAGAGGTAAGCGCGTGAGTTTTCTACGTGGTCTCCTACCTCGACCAGCTCGCCGAGCGATGCACCCAGTACGCAGTACCGCTGGGTCCATGAAGGAGAGGGCAACCCCGAGGCCGGTTCGCGAGATTCACTACGCAAGACACCCGATCGGAACTGCATCGACGAAGCGGGACGGAGTGTACGGCGACTCTTCAGATAGGGACGCGGACCAGACACGTCGGATGCGCGGTCTGGTGATGCGGTGGCCACGTCCAGGGCCTGGATGACGTTCGGCCAGTTCATTTCCTTCGGCCGAAGAGACGACCCCCATCGGCCCCTTACGGGTTCCTCCATGGCCAGACCATCGTGCGCCGCAGAGTTCGCCAGCTACCACTGGGCGCGCCTATCCCCTCGGCGGAAAGAGGATTGGCGCAAAGCGTCAAGTGGAGCTTCGAGGCGGCGGAACCCCTGCTCGACAGCCTGACGCCATAGAGGGTACCCGCCGCCGCTCGGGACCAAACCTCGGATTATGGCGCCTTCCATTCCCTGTTCCGGCGCCCTATCAATCAGCCAGGCGATCGGTCGGGACAGGACCAACGACTTGGACTCATACAGAGGTGAACGCGGATCGCGGTGTGGGCACCACGTAGCGAGGTCCACACTGTTCAGGATCCCTGCCGCTGATTTCCAGAAGCGCCTAGTGCCGCGTCGCGGATTTGACTCGGGTAAGTGAAGCCCGGCCTCGGCGCACCTTCTTGATGATCTCCTGCGCCGTCTTGTGCCAGATGAAGGGCTGGGGGTCGTCGTTCCAGTGCTCGGTCCAGATCTCGATGGCGTTGATGAGATCGGGCACCGAGGTGAACACACCACGGCGCAGGCGTCGTTCGGTGAGCTCTCCGAACCAGCGCTCGACGAGGTTCAGCCACGACGACGAGGTGGGCGTGAAGTGGAGGTGCCAGCGGTCGCGCTTGGGGTCAGCCAGCCACTCGGCAACCGGCGGGGCCTTGTGGGCGGAGAGGTTGTCGAGCACGACGTGGACTTCGAGGTGCTTCGGAACGTGGAGGTCGATCAGCTTGAAGAATCGGAGCACGTCGGAGGCTGCATGCGAGCGCCGGGTGTCGTAGAGGACCTCCCCGGTGGCCACGTTCATGGCGGCGAACAGATCGGTCGTGCCGTGGCGCTTGTAGTCGTGGGTCATCGTCCCATTCCGCCCCGGCTTCATCGGCAGTGAGGGCTGGGTGCGATCGAGGGCCTGGACCTGGGTCTTCTCGTCGAAGCTGAACACGACCGCCCGCTCCGGCGGGTTGAGATAGAGCCCGACGACATCGACGAGCTTCTCCTCGAAGTGCGGATCGGTAGACAGCTTGAAGGTCTCGACCTTCCAGGGTTTGAGATTGTGATCACGCCAGATGCGGGCCACGGTGTCCTTGCCGATGCCGAATCGCCTGGCCATGTGGCGCGTTGTCCAGTGCGTCGAGCCGTCGTCGGGCAGCTCGTGAAGCGTGTCATGGACAACCGCGGCGACCGTGCCGTCGGGCAGCCACGACGTCCGACCCCTCCCCGGCGCGATCCGCCCGACGCCGTCCACACCTTCCTCCTCGAACCGTCGACGCCAGGCGCGCACCGAGTCGTTGGTGGTGTGGCACCGCCGGGCCACTTCATTGGTGCCGACTCCGTCGGCCGCGAGCAGCAGCGCTTTGGCTTGAACCACCTTGCGGTGTCCCATCGAGGTCGAGCGGGCAATCACTTCCAGCTCGCGTCGCTGCTTCTTGGTCATCGCCAGCGGCGGTGCAGTCACAGTGGTCATGCTGCCACTCTAGTTATCAGAGCTATATCAGCGACGGATCACTAGGGCTTCTCTTCGGCCTCGACTACGGCGATGTCCTCCTCGATTGCGTGCAGCATGCCGTCAGAACCCACCACCGATACCGTCTCGTCAACGACCACGTCACCTTCCTTGGTGACGACTGCGATCGTCTCGTCTGAGGCGACAATCCTGCCTTCTCTGTCGATGGCCATAACCAGATCATCCACCACTGCGTTTCCATCCTCGTCGACGTCCGCAGATTCGATCTCGACCACCTCAAGATCATCACTATCGGCCTGATCGCTTTCGTTGCTCATGCACTCCTCCTCGGGCCTGGTCCGTCTCTACTCCAGAATCATGTCACGGTACCGCTGTGCGCAGTTCGCTCCAGTTCCAATGCCCCTCCTCGTCCACCCCTTCGAGTCTCGGTGCGGGACTGGCGCTCCCGGCGTCCCGCTTTCGCCCTCTCGCCCCTCCCACGTCACAACGAGTGAGCAAAGCGCGCGCGCCGGGCGGCCCAAAACCGCCGCGCGGGAACCGGCAGCCGCCACCCGAGACGGGGATGGCAGCGCGCGGGGAGGGCGCAGGGGGCTTAGACCGTGCGCGGATAGGTGCTGATCAGGCTGCCCACCGGTTGCGCCAGTCGATGAGCTTGGCCGTGATGAGCAGGGTGATGGCCAGAGCCCATCTGGGTGAGCCGGTGTGGGATTCTTCGGTCGGTATTTCGCCGCATCTGACCGAAGTTCGACAGCCAGGAGTTGGTCCGCTCGACCGGCCAGCGGAGTCCGAGCGGACGAGATTTCGGGTCGCGTCGTATGCCTGGCTTCTTCCCATCCCGGCGTTGGCGAGCACAGACGATGTCGACCAGGCCGAGTGCACGGCATTCCGAACGGACGGCTTTGGAGTCATAGCCACGGTCGAGGTGCAGAGTCTCGATGTCGCAGAGGAGGCCCCGGTGTCCGGCAGCCTCGAGCGTCGATGCGAACAAGACGGTGTCATGCCGGTTGGCGCCGTCGGTGGCCCACCCGACCGGGATGCCGTCCCGTTCGGTGAGCAGGGACCACTTCCAGCCTGATTTTCCCCGGTCAGTGGGGTTGGGACCGGTTCCTTCACCACCCATCGGGGCCTTGTGCTGGGAACCGTCGACGGCGGTCTCGGTGAGATCGAGCCCGATGATCTTGTCGTAGGCATGAAGTGCCTCTTCGACGACGGTGGCGAAGACGCCGATCTTCTCCCACTCGTCCCTCCGGGCCCGCAGCGTGGTGTCAGAGACCATCCCTCCCACCAACATGACGACTCGGTCGGCCACCGTGGGGATGCCGAGCGGCCGAGTCTGGCCCGGTTTGCCCGGCTTCGGGATATGGACCCGCCGAAGGGCCTTCGGACGATACGTCTTGTCCGTGAGACCTGCGGCCAGTCCGTCGAGGAACACCTTCACCCCGTCAGTGCCTCCGTCCTCGATCGACGCAATGGTCACGCCGTCGATGCCGGGGGCACCCTGGTTCCTTGCCACCTCGACCCATGCTCTCCACAGGACATCGCTGCGGGCGACCTTGTCGTAAAGAGCGTGGAAGCGTCGAGTGGGATCCTGCTTGGCACTGCGACAGAGCACGCGTTGAAGGGCTCGGACCTTGTCCACCTTCTCGGTTTCGCTGATGGCTCTAGCCGAGAGCTCGGCACTCATCAGGGTCCCTCCACATCTTCTCGTGCACCGGTGAAGCAGGGGCCCTTCGCTCCGGACAGGTTGTGTTGTCCTGTCCATCATCACTACTACGGCCCCCTCCGACTTCCTCTCGGCCGCCTGGCACTTCCCGGGGTCACCGGTTATAGACAGGACTGCTTCCCGGACCGCAGATCCGGGGCCGAGGAGGATCTCTCCAGTTCCGAGGACAACCTTCTGGCCATTCCGAGCCCCCTGCGCCGGGAGGTTCCTGGACACCCGCTCCAAGATCCCTGGTGTCGTCCATGGTCTTCGCCCTTTGGGGAAAGGCTCGACTCCTCCTGCTCCGCCGTGACGGCGGACCGGTGTAACGACGCTGCAGGCTTCACGTGATGTTACGGACTGGTCATTTGCTCCACCCCGCTTCGAACCCGGCCTCTCGACCACGCACGGGGGCTTCACTACCGGGGACCTTGGCGTCTCCCCGGACCGGACTCGCACCGGCTGGCTGTCCTCAGCTGATCGCTTGGTTACGTCATCACAACTCGAACCTCCTTGTTGTCATGGCGTCCAAGCTGCTGGACGCACCCCCCGATCACCGGGACGGAGGCGGTTACTGCCCTGCCACCGACCGGCACGTGTGGGCTAGGGCTTCCGGACCGAGAGTCGAGGTGACAGATGGGCTCTGCGGTTGATGGTTGTCATGCTGCCTGGTTCTTCTTGTGGTTGTCGAGGATCTGATGAGGGGTGCGGCCGGCCATGTAGTCGCCGTGGTTGCGCCGGCGGTGGTGGTAGGTCACCAGCCAGGCGTCGGCTTCGGCTTGGAGCTGGCGGATCGAGGTGAAGTGACGGCGATGGAAGGCGGGCCGCCAGCACTCTTGGAGGATGGTCTGGTGGAAGCGCTCGCACACGGCGTTGTGGTTGGGCGAGCGGGCCGGGATGCGCTCGTGACGCAGTCCCTTGGCCACGAGGTGGGCCCGGAAGTTGGCAGCCACATATTCAGGACCGTTGTCGCTCAAAATTGCTCGGACCCGAACCCCGTGGCGCCGATAGGCGCGGAGCACCTGGTCGATGAAGCGCATGGTCTGGGTGTGCTGGACCGGGCCGAGCACGATGGCGACGTACGCCCAGCGGGTGAAGACGTCGATGGCGGTGAGCTGGTACACCTTTCCCACGCCCTTGAGCTTGCCGACGTAGAAGCTGTCAACGCAGACGAGCTCGCCCGGGCCGCCCGTGGCCAGGCAGAACCCGAAGAGCTCGTCCGTTCTCGCCGCCTCGGTCAAAAGGCCCGTCGTTGCAGCGGCGATGGCCGCGGCCCGGGCCAGACGCTTCGAGCGCTTCCCCAGGTTGTGGGCGACGAGGTGTTTTTGCACCGTCGACTTGGCGATGGAGAAGCCCTGGTCGCCGAGCCGGTCGGCGTATTGGCGACAGCCGATAGTGGGCACGGTGACCGCCAGGGTCAACAGCGCCTCGATGACGTGGGTCGGGGTGGCCTCTGGCATCTGGGGCGTCCGGCGGTCCTTCGGCATAAGAGCGTCCAAGCCGTAGCGATCGGCCAGGCCTTTCCACTCGTAGTAGCGGGTCCGGGAGATGCCGAAGACCCGGCAGGCCTCGGCGACATTGCCCACTCGGGCGGCATGGTCCAACACGGCAATGCGCCGCTGGTAGATGATCTCTGCTCGGGTCACGGTGATGGGCTCCTTGGCTCTTTGGAAGGAACCACAGAGTCCATCGCCGGACCCCTCAAGGGGGTGGATGTGCAACCTCATCCCGTGGACCGGAAGGTCTAGACGGGTCTAGACGCCGGCGACTGTCGGGTCGAGTCCTACGCGAGTCGCACCATCTCCCGATCGTCTGGTGACCAGAACGCCGTGAAGGAACCCTCGATCTCCCGAGGAGGCACGCGGTGTTTCTGCATTTGATACGAAGCGAGCAAACCAGACCGTCCCTGAATCTCACACACACGGGAGTAGATGGAGACGACGAGCTGAGCAGCGGCGCTCTTTGCCAGCACGCTTGGTTCTGTCGAACGCATCTCATCCACGTTGCCTTTCTTCACCCATATCGTGCGCTTGCCATCCACGTCACCGGGCCGTATCCACCGGGCGGGTGCGTACATGAATCCACTGAGTGCAACCGCGGTACCGTCTCGACGCCACACATACGGGTACCATCCACTGAATCCTCCGCCGCGACCAGATGCCTTCTGGAACACGAGGCCGACTCCAGCGATCTCATCGAGCGGAACCTGCAGTGTCGAGAAGAGGCGTGGAATAAACAGATCGCTCTGAGTGATCTGGGTCGGCCTGAACACCCTCCATGCAAACACGAGGTAGACACACCACATCAGGACCAAGACACCTGCCGTAATGATCGCACCGCCATACACGGGCTTGGGGTCATCGACAATGGTGATGACCATGTAAATCAGCAGACCGGAAAAACCGGCGACGGTGAAGAGAACCAACAGCTGCCTCGGGCCATGGGGCCGGAATCGAATCACTGAATCGGGTGCGGGACTCGATGTCACGCTGACATCTTGCCTCACTGCTAGTGGAGCCCCTCGCATTCTGGGTTCCTGCTTCTGGGTTCCTGCGAGCCACGGTGACTTGCCAGGGGGCTGACACCGCACTGCCCCCGACACCGGGAGCGGGGCGGTATCGATCGGCGTTCGCTTGCTGATGGCTAACTGCGGCCGATCGGCACTTCTGCCATACACCTTCCGGCAGCATCGACTGCGAATCAGTGCGAAACTGCTACCTGTGAGAGCGACGATTCGGGTTCATCGGTGGCGGCGGCACCTGGCAATCGTCGCTGTGGTTACTTTGTCGAGCACGGGCCTCCTCTTCGCTGTGGTCTCCACTCCGGCGATCGCTTCGTCTCCTTGGTCGGTCGTCCCGAGCCCCAACCCCGCCTACACGACATTTCCCAGCCTCAGCGGCGTGTCGTGCGTGTCGGCCACGTCGTGCACGGCGGTGGGCCCCAACAGCACCAGGAACAGCACCAGAACGCTCATCGAGTCGTGGAACGGGACCGCCTGGTCGATCGTCCCGAGCCCCAACGACGGGAGCCAAGACGGCCTCAGCGGCGTGTCGTGCGTGTCGGCCACGTCGTGCACGGCGGTGGGCTCCTACAGCAACAGCACCAGAACGCTCATCGAGTCGTGGAACGGCACCGCCTGGTCGATCGTCCCGAGCCCCAACGACGGCAGTAACTTCAACGAACTACTTGGCGTCTCCTGCGTATCGACCACCTCATGTCAAGCGGTGGGCGACGTGCTCGACAGCATCAGCGGCGACCCTATAAAGACGCTCATCGAGTCATGGAACGGCACCGCCTGGTCGCTCGTCCCGAGCCCCAGCCCTGGGACGAGCGCCAACGCTCTCTACGGTGTGTCGTGCGTGTCGGCCACCTCGTGCAAGGCCGTGGGTTCCCTCACCAACAGCACCTACCGTGTCTCCAAGACACTCATCGAGTCGTGGAACGGCACCGCCTGGTCGCTCGTCCCGAGCCCCAGCCCTGGGACGAGAAGCAACGAGCTCTACGGTGTGTCCTGCGTGCCGACCACCTCGATTTGCAAGGCGGTGGGCGGCTTCAGCAACGACACCGGCGCCACCTACACCAAGTCACTCATTGAGTCGTGGAACGGCACCGCCTGGTCGGTCACCCCGTCCCCCAAGCCCGGCACGACAACGAATTATCTCACCGGCGTGTCTTGCGTGTCGGCCACATTCTGCCAGGCCGTAGGCAACTATGTATTCGTCGAGTCGTGGAACGGCACGGCATGGTCGTATTTCTCCACCCCGCAACCCGGAGGGAACGGCGACTACTTCGGTGGCGTGACCTGCTCGTCGGTCACCTCGTGCAAGGCCGTCGGTCACTACGCAGGCAGCACTGACCATTACAAGACACTCGTCGAGTCATATTCCTGACGAGACGACACGTTTGCTAGTCCTTGTATCCCAATGCTTCCCTGACCGAAGGTGACCCCTACCACCGGCTCGGAGGCGTTATCAAGGGTCGCCTAGTAAGGTTGCAGAGTCAGGGGGTATTGACGTGCCGCAGGTCCTTCGGTCCCTGTTGTCCCGGTTAGCGATGAAGGCCGGTACTGCGGTCGGTGCAGCTGGATTCGCCGCCGTTGCATTGACGCTTGTGGGAGCGCCCCAGGCGGCTGCCTTGACGGCCCCTTATGCCTACGTGGCCAGCGTCGGCTCCGGCGTGAGCGTAATCAATACCTCCACCAACACGGTGGTGAAGACGGTGGGTGCAGGTAACAGCCCAACCGGGGTCGCCATCACCCCCAACGGGAGCTTCGCCTACGTGACTGACCAAGCGACCCATTCCGTGAGTGTCATCAAGACCTCCACCAACACGCTAGTGAAGACGATAGAGGTCGGCAACGGGCCGGGTGAGGTCGCCATCACCCCCAACGGAACCCTCGCTTACGTGACCAACTACTTCTCCCACTCCGTAAGTGTCATCAAGACATCCACCAACACGGTGGTGAAGACGGTGGGGGTGGGTGTCGGGCCAGAAGGGGTCGCCATCACCCCCAACGGGAGCTATGCCTACGTGGCCAACATGGAGTCCGACAGCGTCAGCGTCATCAAGACCTCCAACAACACGGTGGTGAAGTCGGTAACGGTCGCCAGCGAACCACAGGAAATCGCCATTACTCCCAGCGGGAGTTACGTCTACGTCACTAACTTCAACTCCCCTGTCGTGAGGGTCATCAAGACCTCCACCAACACGGTGGTGAAAGTGGTGACGGTCGGCAGCGATCCGCTCGGGGTCGCCATCACCCCTAACGGTAGTTATGTCTACGTGGCCAACGACGCCTCCAACACCGTGAGCGTCATCAAAACATCCACCAATACGGTGGTAAAGACGGTGACGGTCGGCAGCGGTCCAGTCGGGGTAGCCATCACCCCTAACGGTAGTTATGTCTACGTGGCCAACGACGCCTCCAACACCGTGAGCGTCATCAAGACATCCACCAACACGGCGGTGAAGACGGTGAGGGTCGGTAGCGGTCCAGAGTTCATTGCCATCACCTGACTTCAGGCCCACTAATAGTCGCAATACCCGACCCCGAACTGGACGTGTCAGTACCGGGGGAGTTCTGGGTCGCCCCTATCACCGGGTCAGTGGGACGGTGCCGGAGGACCGTAGGCTTGATCCCTATGAGCGACCCTGGCGACATTTTTGCTCGCTTGCGTGGCTCCACGCCCGCCGAGACGACTGAGCGAAGGGAGCGGGCTCGCCTATAGCTCATCGAACGAGAGCGACAGCAAGCAGAGCTTGAAGCCCTTCCCGAGTCCGATTTGAGGAAACGAGCGATAGAAGCACTTGACTCTGCATCGAGCCTTCTTTGGACAAATGCTCCGGTTTTGGACGTTCAGCTTCGCAGCAACGGATGGACCGAGGACTTCGCCAGGGAGCTTGGCGACCACCTTGCCGAGATTCGGGTCACTGTGGAAGACGGTACCTACGACGGGGTCGGGTCGGGACTGGGCCGCTGGATGATGGAACAGGTGTCGCCAAAGACAGAGGACTTCCTCAAGCTGGCCGTTGATGACGCCGGCTACATTTTGGAGGCTCTCGCTCGCAAGGGGCAGTCCTAAGCGACACTGCCCCCGATCACCGGATGGGGGCACCCAGGGTGCCACCAACCCGAATGCTAACAACCGGCAAGGACGAAGGCCCGATGCAGAAGAGCGTTAGGGATTTGCTGGTCGTTGGCAGCGGATTGAAGCGACGGAGGGAACATCCGATTGATCTGATCGGCGAACATCGGGTCGCCAGGTTCGGTATCGGCTTGCGCAGAGATAATCGACTTGCCGTGAAGGACGAAGACCGCCGGAACTATCTCCCCCGATCCCGTGGCCTCTGGGCACTGCTGGCAGATGACCTGCGTGTAGGCGATCAATCGATCGCCACCCTCGGGATGGGTCCCCATCGAGTACGTCACGCAACCGGCGTGTGATGTCGTACCGAAGAAGTCCTTCGCATAGTGGCCAAGGAAGTAGCTGCTCATGGCTCCCAGTTGCGCTGCCGACGGCTTGACTGACGTGACCCCGTCTTGGCTGCTCCCACAGGCTCCGAGGCACACGCAGGCAAGTAACAATGCCGTGACCAAGCCAAGTCGGCGATAAAGAGAACCCCGCACGCTCCACATCGTCCCAGACGAACCCACTCCCCGCCTGCTGTCCCGACTGGTGTGCTCCGATGGTCCGACAACCCACCTGTCTCCTATCACCGGGTCAGGGGGACACGGGAACAGCCAGGGTGCGTCCGACTGGCCCGTCGAGGCATTGTGGTCCGTGTAAGACTTCGATGAGGACGGAAGGCAGGGGGCGGTGGACACATTGACCGAAGTCATGCAGCGCAACCTTGCTGTTGGCCCTGAGGTACCAGCATCCACTGGAGCCCGGCTCCAGAGGTACCGCTCGACGCACACACTCCTCGCCATTCTGACTGTCGTCGCCTTCGGGCTTCCTGTAGCGGGCTACTTCTGGATCATCCATCACTACGGTGTCAACGTACTCGTCGCTGACCAATTGACGAACGTGACCGTGGTCAAGGACGCCTATTCGAGTCACTTCCGGTGGGGACCGCTCTGGGCTCAGCACAACAACGATCGACAGTTCTTTCCCAACCTCATCGTGATCGGGTTGGCGTGGACCGTTCGATTGAATGTCGTCATCGAGGAGTACCTCAGTGCAGTGATGCTTGTAGCAACCACGGGGCTGCTGATTCTCACCCACAGGCGGCGATCGCCATCGACACCGTGGCTGTACTACCTCCCGGTTGTCCTCTTGATGTTCTCGCTCAGTCAGTACTTCAACACTCTGTGGGGATACCAACTCTGTTGGTACCTGATCTTGCTTTGCTTGGCAGTGGCGTTGGCGCTCCTGGACAGACCGACGCTCCACTGGATCGCACTCGCCGGGGCGGTAGCCGCCGGAATCGTCGGGAGCTATTCATCGTTTGAGGGTCTGCTCATCTGGCCGACAGGCTTGGTGCTCCTCTACCACCGTCGCCGCTCAGTGCGCTTCCTTGGAGCCTGGATCGGAGCAGCCGTTCTCACCGTGCTGCTGTACTTCCACGATTTCCGCATCCACGTGGCGGCACCGAGGCCCCATTACGCCATTCGACACCCGCTCGTCTCGCTGAAATTCTATTTGGCTCTTGTGGGCTATGTCGCACGGTTTGTGGCAAGGGTGGGGACAAGGATTGGGCATGCCGGGACTGTCGAGGCGCTCTTTGGGCTCGTCATCATCGGCTTGGCTCTAGCCACCATCGCTGCGTACGGACTGCGCAGGGACGAGCACGGGGGCGGGCCGCTCGGTGTCTCGTTGATCTGTTTTGGTCTGCTGTTTGCCGGAGCGGTCACTCAGGGACGTGTCACCAAGGGCTACATCGTTGCGAGCGCCTCTCGCTACACGTCCTTTGATCTCCTGATCCTGGTCGGTATCTATCTTGCCCTTCTCGATAGGCCCGCCATTGGAAGTGTCATGCAACGGAGAAAGGACAACAGGAAGGAAGGGGCGGAAGCGACCTCGACCGCTGTGGCGGGTAAGCGGGTCCTCACGGAACGCAACATCCGAGTTGTCCATTCGGTGATGGTCGGGACCATGCTGATGGTCATAGCCACCCAGGTTGCCACTAGTACTAATACCGGGCTCATTCAGATTCAAGGGACACACAGACACCAGAGGCGAGCCGTCTACGCATTGCAGAATCTCGATGTCACATCGAACAAGGCTCTCCCAGGACTGGACCTCTCCCCGCACAGGTCCGGCCAATACATTCGTCACCAGCTTCAGCTCGCCCAGGAGCTTCACCTCAGTCTCTACGAGGGCAAGGGCTGGGGTCTGTAATGAGGCTGTCCCTGAACACCGGATATGCCCTGCCAACATCCGGCACAACGGGCGTCTAGCAACGGATTGCGCCGAGGGCCTGCCCGGTGAGGGCTGTGGGTGCCATGCTGGCTAGATGTGGGTCAGAATCTCCGGGACAACCGTGCAAGACCTCGGAATCGAACTTGAAGTTGGCACTACCTGGAAGTCGAAACTGGACCCTTATCCGAAGAGGGCCCGGGAGGTCGATCCTGCGACACCGCTCGGCCTCGATCTGATCAGCGAGCCACTGACTGTCGCCGGTCCCGTCTACGAGATCGTCGCTCGCATGGTCGAGCACGAGCGGACCGGTGGTTACCTGGATGCCGGGTTGATCAAGCTGCAACCTCAGCACCAGTTCGCATACCGGGGTCTCGACGAGGATCGAGATGACTCTGCACCCCGCTCGGCGCCTGTTGGAACAGTTCTGAGCTTTCTGTCGGAAGTCGAAGCTGGTCCGGGCTACTTCTTCGATGATTCGGACCCCTCGGTGGGCACCTGGCTGATCCGCCAGCTCTACATACGGCAGTGGAGCGTTGTGTCTGCCGGTGACCCCAACAGCTATCGCCGTGACCCCACGACGGTTCGGTTCCGGCCCATTCAACGAATGCAGATGTGGGATGACGAACGGGACTTCGACGAGGACGGCCAAACAGCTTCGGAACGTTCTCCTGGACAGTGGCGTAGGACCATCTCGGACTATTTGTTAGAGGTCGCCTGACTGCCCCCGATCGCCCGGAGTGGGGAGGTATCAACCAGCGTTCGCGTGCTGATGGCTAGCTGCGGCGGACCGGCACATCGGGGATACGTCGTCAGCCAGATCGCGGGATTCGTAGGATATGCCTGTGTCAATACGGTTGCTGCTTGACGACTGGTCGGCGGCTCTCACTGCCCTTGGGCTAGCGGGTTGGGTTCGACTCACCAACGTCCTCGACACTGAGGATGTGACCGCCCTGCTAGAAGCCAGAGGTCGTTCATGGGATGCACTGCCGCCAGAGGAAGGGGTCGTCCAGCAGAACGGATTCCGGTCTTACATGGCAATGGCTGAATGCGAACGGCGTACGACCGATCTCGCATCCGGCCTCATCTCCGGCCTTTCTTCGTGCTTCCGAATCACGAGGATGGCCAACGTTGCCGGAGTTCAACGAGGTGACGTGGACGTTGTATCCGGACGGCAAGGGTCACATCACCGCCCACCGAGATCCGGTGCCGTCGATCACCGGAGACTCCCCAGAGATGATCACTGAAATTCCCCACTTGTGAGCCCGGGGTGGACAGACAGGTCCACCAACTGAGGTGAGGCCCTGAATCGGCCCGGGTTTCATAGAGACTCGGTTGTCTGTGAAGTGACCAGATCTCCTCTGTCGATCTGACGGTAGTGGTTCGCTTCCAGCTCTGCCGGCGGGACCTTGCCGATCTCGTTGTGGATTCGGCGGTTGTTGAACCAGTCGACGTAGGTGAGGGTGGCCCATTCGACGTGCTCGACGTTGCGCCATGGGCCCTGGCGGTAGATGAGTTCGGTCTTGTAGAGCCCGTTGAAGCTTTCGGCCAGGGCATTGTCGTAGGAGTCACCCTTGGATCCCACCGAGTTCACGACGCCGGCTTCGGCCAGGCGCTCGGTGTATCGAATGCACAGATATTGAACCCCGCGGTCGCTGTGATGAATGAGGCCATCGAGGCCGGTGTCCTTGCGTCCGTGGATGGCCATCTCCAGAGCGTCGATGGCCAGATCGCTGCGCAATGAGGTCGAGGTCTGCCATCCCACGACGTAGCGGCTGAACACGTCCACCACGAAGGCGACGTAGACCCAGCCCGTGTGGGTCTTCACGTAGGTGAGGTCCGCCACCCAGAGCCGGTTGGGTCCGTGGGCCACGAACTGGCGATCGACCAAGTCGGCAGGCCGGTCGAGGGTGTCATCACCGACGGTGGTCCGCTTCCATTGCCGCCCTCGGCGTGCTCCCTGGAGTCCCAGGTCACGCATGAGGCGTTCGACGGTGCAGCGGGCCACCCGATGGCCCTCCCGGTTCAGCTGGGTCCAGACCTTGTCGGCTCCGTAGACGTCGAAGTTCTCCGACCGGACCCGCTTGATCTCGACCTTCAGCTGCTGGTCCCGGACCCGGCGGGCGCACAGGGGCCGGTGGCGGGCGGCGTAGTAGGTGGCGGGAGCGACCTGCAGAGTGGTGCAGATCGGCTCGACTCCCCATCGGCTCTTCCGAGCATCGATGTAGCGGACTACCTCTTCGGTCGACCGTCGAGCTCGGTCGCGAAGAAAATCGAAGCGTCCTTCAATATCTCGTTGGCTCGTTTGAGCTCTTTGACCTCCCGCTCGAGCTCCTTGATCTTCAGCTGGTCCTCGGTGGTCGTTCCCGGTCGTTTGCCGTCGTCGATCTCGGTCCGGCGGACCCAGATCCGCAGCGTCTCGGGCGTCATCCCCAGCTTCGCCGAAATGGCGGTCATGGCCGCCCATTCCGAGGGGTACTCGGCCCTGTGCTCGACGAGCATCCGGACGGCCCGCTCACGGACCTCCGGGGAGTATCGGGTGTTCCTTGGCATTGCTCCATCCTCTCAAGGGAAGGAGCCTCCAGGATTCCCGGGCCGATTCAACCCTTCAGTTCCCCGGATTCGCAGAGTTGTTTGTGACCAATGTGTTGAACGGAACTGCGGCAGCCAAGGGCGCCGAGGTCGATGAAGGCACCGTGATTCGCCTCGACCTCTTCCTTCCGACAGGACAAAACCCTGTCCTGATCGACACCCGAGTGATCGGCACAGGATTCCCTGAGCAGCTCAACAACGCAGCTCTCGTGTTCGGACCCACCGGCGCCGCTCTGGGATTCGATGGGACTCTCTATGTGGCGGACACCGTCAAAAATCGGATCGCCGAGATCCCCTTCGCCCCATTCAGGGAGCTCCCGGTGCCTGGAGGTGGCGGCACCCTCACGTCGGGCGGCTCTCTCAACGGACCGCTCGGCATGACCTTGGCACCCAATGGAGACCTCATTACCGTCAACGGAGGAGACGGCAACGCCGTAGAGACGACACCCTGGGGAACCCAGGTAGACACTGTCCAGCTCGACCCGTTCGGTGGGGATCTCTTCGGCCTGACCATTGCCCCAGACAAGAACGGGGTCCTATTCGTCGACGACGGCGACAACACCTTGAAGGTCTTTCACTAGAGTGAATCTTCGCGGCCGACCTTCGGGAACGTGCTCGTAGCGAGGCGAATCCAACGAGGAGAACGATGATGGCCAGAGGAAGATCCGATGTGAACGCGATATTCGGTGCCAATGGGCGCAGAGGTCGCCTTCGGCGCAGGGCTCTGAGCTTGAGTACCCTCGGTGCTCTTGCCGTTCTGGCGGCGGCTTGTAGTTCAGGCGGCAGTACCACTTCGTCTACGGCGTCGACCTCGCCTTCGTCCGGGTCTCCCAGAACTGCTGCGGTTGTGAAGGTAATGACCGTCCCTACGTACGGTGCAATCCTTACTGACAACAGTGGGATGCCGCTCTACACTCTCAGCGGAACCTGCACGGGAAGCTGCGCTTCTGCGTGGCCAGCCCTTACGCTTCCCGCGAGCACGCAGCCGACCGGTGGCACCGGCGTGACCGGAAGGCTGAGGGTAATGAAGCAAGCGGATGGCTCATACCAGGTGACGTACAACGGCTCTCCGCTGTACACCTTCGCAGAAGACTCGGCTGATCACGTCACCGGGCAGGGCGTCTCTGGCTTCTCGGTCGTGAAGGTGTCACGTTCAGCAACTCCGACGGGATCGACCACGAGCACCACGAGCAGCAACGGGTACTAAACCCAAGGCACACCAGCCGGTGGCTCCGGCGAGGGTTCTCAACACGCCCGGATGTGGCGTTGGGTGGCAGGCGCGGCCGGGTCCCCCTGAGATGAGCCATTCACTGTGCGAGTCCGATGCTCCAAAATGGAGCGAGGAGGACTGCACATATGAAGAACCGCCGGCACTCGCCCGAGCAGATCATCAGGAAACTGGCTGAAGGGGACAAGCTCCTCAACCAGGGCCAAACCGTCGAGGAGGTGAGCCGCCACCTGGAGATCAGCGAGCAGACGTTCCACCGCTGGCGGAACCAGTACGGCGGCATGAAGGCCGACGACGCCAAGCGGCTGAAGGAGCTGGAGAAGGAGAACCAGCGCCTGAAGCGAATCGTGGCCGACCAGGCGTTGGACATCGACATGCTGAAGTTCCTCGCCGAGGGAACATTCTGACCCCGGACCGCCGACGGAAGGCCGTTACGGCTGTACGGGCGCAGTTCGGGGTGTCTGAGCGACGGGCCTGTCGGCTCACCGACCAGCCCCGATCCACCCAACGGTTGCCTCCCCCAACACCTCCCGACGAGGAGCTCGCGCTGCGAGCGTTCCTTCGGGACTTCTCGCGCCGCCGTCCGAGGTGGGGCTGGCGACGGGCCGCCACCGCAGCGAGGAAGGGCGGTTGGGTGGTCAACAACAAGCGGATCCACCGCCTGTGGCGGGCAGAAGGCCTGCGTGTGCCCTATCGGAAGCGGAAGAAGCCCCTCCGGGGCATCGGAGTTGCGATCGGTGCGTTCTCACCCATCCGGCCCAACGTGGTCTGGGCCCTCGACTTCCAGTTCGACCAGACAGCCGACGCAAGGATGTTGAAGCTCCTGAACGTGATCGACGAGTACACAAGGGAGTGTCTGGCCATCGACGTCGACCGCTCCATCGATGCCGACGGGGTGGTGCGCTGCCTCGACCGCCTGGCTGCAGAGCCGGGAGCTCCGGCATATGTCCGCTTCGACCACGGACCCGAGTTCATCGCCTACGCGGTGGCGGACTGGTGCCGCTTCAACGAGACCGACATCACCTTCGTCGACCCCGGATCCCCGTGGCAGAACGCCTGGATCGAATCGTTCAACGGCCGCCTACGTGATGAGTACCTGAACGGTCAGCTCTTCGACTCCCTGCTCGAAGCCCGGGTCCTTCTCGAGGACTGGAGAATCGACTACAACATCAACAGGCCACACAGCGCACACGGCTGGCTCACGCCGGTCGAGTTCGTCGAAGCCTGGCTCAACCAACAACACCTGACACTCGCATAGCGAGTGGATCATCTATCGGGATCCAGCCAGGCGGATAACCGCATCTGACCGGTGGTATTGGATACCCCCGTGTGTTAGATGAGTGCCACCACATCTGCAAATAGATCCTGGTACGGCGCCATCGGCCTTTAGTCTTTTACGGCGAATAGTTTCCAGAGGCCAGGAACCCCCTTCAGTTCATGTTCTCCACGATCTGTGAACTCGATTCCTGACCCCACTATCAAGTCCTTGACGGTCCCGGACACGAGGACCTCCCCCCGAGCAGCCAATGCCCCCACCCGAGCAGCAATATGGACCGTGAGACCTGCGAGGTCATCGCCGCGGACCTCGCATTCGCCGGTGTGAAGTCCAATCCGCATCTCGATTCCGATCCTCTTTATGGTCTCGATGAGCGCCTGAGCACAATGAATAGCACGAGCAGGGCCGTCAAAGGATGCAACGAACCCATCCCCAGTCGTGTTGATCTCCCGACCACGAAAGCGTTTGAGATATTCGCGGACCGTCCGGTCATGTGCGTCGAGGAGTCTGCGCCAACGATGGTCTCCCATTGAAGCAACCCTCGTTGTCGAGCCCACGATGTCGGAGAAAAGAATGCTGGTGAGGATCCGCTCGGATTGGATCACCGGGCGTTCGCCAGTCAAGAACTCAGCAATTTCATCAGCAATCTCGTAGTTATCGGGGCTAATCCCCGTGTCACCTCCTGGCAACTCCTTGAGTGTGGCCCCGGAGATGTGCTCGGCCAGATAACGACCATGGCTGACCGGGAGCAAAGGATTCTCGCTGGCGTGCAGGACCAGCGTTGGCGCCTGGATGAGGGGAAGAGCGTCGCGAACGTCGACATTTCGTAACAGGTAGTTGAACTGTGAGGCCGCGGCACGCGGCGTGGCCGAGGCTCGCAGCATCTTGGCAACGAAGGTCAAGAACTCAGCGTCGTTAGCCATGCTGGGGCTCATCAAACGCATGAAGTCAGTCGTTCCCCATTTGATTGCAATCAAATCGATTAACCCGTCTAACGTCTCAATAGGCTCTCCCTCGGGATAGTCCTCAGCCACCAGGTAGCGAGCCGAGGTAGTTAGAAGTACTAATGCCCGGACCCGTTCAGGGTGAGCAGCAGCGAACATGAGAGCTATGGGCCCCGCATCGAGGGTTGAGAAGATAGCTGCTTGATCTGACCCTGCCGCGTCGAGAACCGCTAAGACATCTTCGGTCCACTCCTCCCACGTAGGGCTTGCGTTATTTGGAACCCCATCAGATGCGCCCGTTCCGCGGCGGTCGAAAATGATCAGCCTGCTGTACGAGGCCAATCGAGCCATAAATGCAGACGCAACCGGTGATTCCCAAGCAACGTCAAGGTGGGCACCGAGTCCATAAAAATAGAGAAGGTCGGGCTTGCCTTGGCCCACTACCTGAAAGGCAACGTCTGCATCACCGACGGTAACGTAGCGAGTCTCAGGAACTTCCATAGTGGGTGACAGTACTTCTCATGCGCTGTCGCTTGTGCTCGAAAATGTCCGTTTGGGCGGGGCTGATCCAGTCTCCGGGTGTCGACGGCACCTTTCGAGCCCTAAAACGGTATCCCCGATGTGTTGTTACACGGGTGATCCGCAGCCCCCCGGATCGGGAACCATCGAACCACACTCACCTGCTCCCCGTCTCCGATGTCGGGCCCTCGCCCCTCGCCTGCGGCGGCTTTGGCCCGCTCGCGTGCCGTTGTCCCTCTCTCCCTCGCCACATCACAACAGTGCCCACGGCAGGAATTGAACCTGCGACACCTCATTTAGGAAACGAGTGCTCTATCCCCTGAGCTACGTGGGCGGGAATGCTGGCGATCACGACTGTTTTGACCGCGGTTCCACGGGCACCGAGATCGCTCTGCCAACCGTACCTTGACCGCAGGACGGTACGTGAGGACAGGCCTGCCGTGGGGGTCTCTGGAGGACTCCGGCGCCGCCACATCCCGACCGCTGGGCCGTTCCGCCCAAAGGAGCCGGTCCGAGCGCCGGTCCCTCGCCCAGATCCCGCGTCTCCACCACATCCGCAGCTAGACCAGCCGTCGGTCAGTGGCCCAACGTGTGAGCTCGTGCCTCGTCGAGAGCTGCAGTTTCCGAAGCACCGAGGAGACGTGCGACTCCACGGTCTTGGCCGAGATGACCAACTCGCGTGCGACCTCTTTGTACGTGTAGCCACGGGCGATGAGGCGGAGCACTTCGCGCTCCCGCGGCGAGAGCAGGTCGAGCTCCGGATCGAGGCCCTCAGTCGGTACGACCCCGTTCGCGCCGTCGGCGAAGGCGTCGAGGACGAACCCTGCCAACCGAGGCGAGAAGACGGCGTCGCCCGCCTCGACCTGGCGGATTGCATGACGGAGCTCGTCGCCGGAGATGGTCTTGGTCACGTACCCTCTCGCCCCAGCCCGGATCACCGCGATCACGTCTTCTGGGGCGTCCGAGACCGAGAGCGCGAGGAAGTGGATCTCCGGGTGCTCAGGACGCACCTCGCGGAGCACGGCCTGGCCACCACCTCCGGGGAGATGGACGTCGAGCAGCACCACCCCGGGCAGCCGTTCGCAGATGAGCTCGACCGCCGATTCCACGTTGTCCGCCTCCCCGACCACCTCGACCGAATCGCCGAGCTCCGCCCGGACCCCGGAGCGGAACATCGCGTGATCGTCCACGAGGAGCACCCTGGGTCGCGCCCGATCGGTCATCACACCCTCCCGGTCACCGGATCGGCCACCGATTCACCGGACCCGCCGGCACAGCAGCGAGAGCTCGACCTCGGTCCCGTTCCCCACCGAGGACCGGACGGCTACCGCGCCGCCGACCCGTGCCATACGGGCCCGGATCGACCGGCTGATGCCCTGGCGGTCGTCCGGTACCGACTCGGGGTCGAATCCGCAGCCCCGGTCCCGCACGTAGATGGTGACCGAGTCGCGTTCGACCTCCGCGTAAAGCGAGACCTGGGACGCTCCGGACCATTTGGCGGCATTGACGGTGGCTTCGCGCGCAGCGTCCAGAAGGGCGCGCATCCCCTCGGACAGCTCGCTCTCCCCCACCACCACTGCGTGCACGGTGATGCCGTGGTCGGCCTCGACCTGGCGTTGAATGGCCTCGATCCCGTCGGTCAGGGTCCGGGCGTCACCGGCGACCGTGCCCGGCGGACGACCCTCGAACAGCCACGAGCGGAGCTCGCGCTCCTGGGACCGGGCGAGGTGCGTGACCTGACGGGGGTCGTCGGCCGCTCGCTGGATGAGCGCGAGGGTCTGGAGCACCGAGTCGTGGACGTGAGCCGCCATCTGGGCCCGTTCCTCGGCCACGGCCCTGGCCTGCCGTTCCGAGAGGAGGTCCCGGATCAGCCCCATCCACCACGGGCCGAAGACGATGACCACTGCCGCGACCACGAGCGCGATGGCCCCGAGCAGACGGAGCGCCCCGGCGGTCGTGTGCCCGAGGATCAGCCAGGCCAGACCCCCTAGCCCGACGAGCACCCCGACCGCGATCCGGGCACCGGCCGCGCGCCGCTCGTGGGGTCCGCTTCCCACGCCGAAGAGAGGCATGACCTCCTCGGTGATCCACTGCCCCTCCACCTCGGACGCGTCGCGTTGGATGAAGACGGCGATCGCGGCCGACAGCAACACCGTCCAGGCGAAGGAAGCGAGGAAGGCCAACCCCGCGAGGGAGAACACGATCTGAGCCAGCACCAGGACCGGGACGACCGCCACGGCCAGCCGGATCCCGCCGCGGTCGGTGACCGCCCGCGAGAAGATCGAGGTCGGTTCGCCCGCCAACGGGACGACGAGCCAGATCACGAAGTAGGCCAGCACGCCGACCCCGCTCGCGAGTGCCAACAGGACGAAGCCGAGCCGCACCAGGGTCACGTCGATGCCCGTGGTCCGCGAGATTCCGCCGCAGACCCCGCCGAGGACGCGCACATCGACACTCCGCTGCAGCCGTCCCTTGAAGCGCCGCGGGAGACCGTGATGCCACCCGCCCCCGTGTCGCCACCGTGCCCCGTCGCGAGCACAACCCGGCGGTGCCCAGGGACCGGGAGATCCGTGGGCGGTGTCCGGCCCGTCCGGGTCGTCCGAGCCGTTGGCGGACGTCGATCCGGGAGGACCCGGAGCGATGCCCGGGTCGACGGGCGCTGCTGGTCCAGGGGCGCGGAAAATGGGCTGCTCGATACCTCGATGATCGCGCACCACCCGGGTACTCGGCTATCGGGGATCACCCCGATCGGGGGGTCGGGGTCTCGGGGTCCGACCAGGGACCTGCCGGATGGCACCGCTGCCGGGAGCGGTTCAGGCTCAGAACATGGACACCGACACCACCACCCCCGACCCACCTCCGGAGGCGATCTCCCCCCCGACCGGATCCGAGGAGAGTCCTGGCGCACCAGCTGGCGCGCCACTGCCCCCCTCGCACAGGCGCCTCCACCGGAGCAGGCGGCACGGCCTCGTCGCCGGAGTGGCAGCGGGCCTCGCCGACTATCTGGACCTCGACCCGACCCTGGTCCGGCTCGGATTCGTCGGGCTCGCCCTGTTCGGCGGCCTTGCCGTCCCTCTCTACCTGGCCGGTTGGCTGCTCATCCCCGACGAGGGGGTCGACTCTTCCGTCCTCGAGGAAATGCTGTCCCACGGGCCGTTCCGCGAGTACACCCACTGAGCCCGACCCATCGATCCGAGAGGAGCACCATGCGGTACCGATTCGACCCCGCCTACCCGTACCGGCACGAACCGAGGGGCACCGCCGACGCCGGGATCCGGGCCTCCGACGCTGAACGGAACGAGGTCTCCGAACGACTCTCCCGCCACTTCACCGACGGCCGCCTCGACCAGACGGAGTTCCAGCAGCGACTCGGCCACGCGATGGGCGCCACCACCCGGGGGGACCTCGCCGGGCTGTTCGACGACCTTCCGCGACTGAGCGACGACCCAGCGGTACCCGAGCACCGTCCGCGCCGGTTCCGTCCGGTGCTCGGCATCGTCCTCCTCCTCTTCGTGACCCTGTGGGTCGTCGGCATCACGGCATCCTTCCTGCATTTCCCCTGGGTCCTCGTCGCCGTGGGACTGTTCCTCTTCTGGCGTTACGGGCATCGCCGGGCACACGCGTCCGACCGCAATTCCGCAACCAAGTGGTGACGCCGATCCGGGACTGACCGGTCGGGTGACACCCGGGCGCAGGTCAGGGCTCCCTTGGTAGCGTGCGTGTGAGTGAGCGAGCGGAGCACGCGGGCCTGGGCCGTGGGCGATCCGGGGCCGATCGACGGCAGGCCGCTGGTCACGATCGAGCGCTCCCCTCCCTCACCGGGACCGGGAGAGGTCCGGGTCCGCGTACGCGTGTGCGGAGTCTGCCGCACCGACCTCCACCTGGCCGAGGGCGACCTCGCGCCCCGGCGCCCCCGGGTCATTCCCGGTCACGAGGTGGTCGGCGTCGTGGACCGGCTCGGAGCGGGGTCCACCCGGTTTGCCGTCGGGGACCGGATCGGGATCCCCTGGCTCGCCCACACCTGCGGGCGCTGCCTCTTCTGTCTGAGCGGACGCGAGAACCTCTGCATCGCGCCCCGGTTCACCGGGTGGGACGTCGACGGTGGGTACGCCGAGTACGCAGTGGTCGAGGAGGCCTTCGCCTACGCACTGCCCGACTCGCTGGATGACGTCGACGCGGCGCCCCTCCTCTGCTCCGGGATCATCGGGTACCGCGCCCTGCGCCGGACCGAGCTCCCGCCGGGCGGGCGACTCGGCATCTACGGTTTCGGCGGGTCGGCCCACCTCACGGCCCAGATCGCGATCGCCGAGGAAGCCCGGGTACACGTACTCACCCGGTCCTCTGAGGCGAGAGAGCTCGCGCTCGCCCTCGGCGCGACCAGCGCCGCTGATGCGGCGCACCCCCCGCCCGAGCCGCTCGACGGCGCCATCCTCTTCGCACCGGTCGGCTCGCTTGTCCTGCCCGCGCTCGAGGCGCTCGACCGCGGCGGAACCCTGGCCATCGCGGGGATCCACCTGACCGACATCCCCACCCTCGACTACGAGCGCCACCTCTTCGAGGAGCGCACCCTGCGCAGCGTGACCGCGAACACCCGGACCGACGGTGAGGAGTTCCTCGCACTCGCTGCCGCTGCCGGTGTCCGGGCGACGACCACCCCCTACGCCTTCGATCGCGCCGACGAGGCGCTCGCCGACCTCGCGCACGATCGGGTGACCGGAGCCGCGGTGGTCGTCGTCGACGCCTCCGATCGGGGGCACTGAGGCGCTGACGCCCGCATCCCCGGGCGTGAAGCCCGGGCCCTCCGCTCACTCGACCAGGAATCCCCCCGACTGGTGACGCCAGAGGCGTTCGTAGAGACCGGCCGACCCGGCGGCAAGCAGCTCGCGGTGGGTGCCCTCCTCGACGATCCTCCCCTGGTCGAGCACGACGATCCGGTCCATCTGGGCGATCGTCGACAACCGATGGGCGATGACCATGGCGGTGGTGTCCTTCATGAGGCGCCAGAGTGCATCCTGGACCAGGTGCTCCGACTCGGAGTCGAGGGCCGAGGTCGCCTCGTCGAGCACCAGGATCGGCGCACGCTTGGCCATGGCCTGGGCGATGGCCACCCGCTGGCGCTGTCCACCCGAGAGCTTGAGACCGCGTTCCCCGACCACCGTGTCGTAGCGGTCCGGGAGATCGTGCACGAACTCCTCCACGTGCGCGGCCCGGCCGACCTCGCGCACCAGGTCGTAGTCGACGGACCCGGTTCCGGCGGCATCCGCGTCGCCCCCGAGGCCGTAGCAGATGTTCTCCGCGATGGTCCGGTGGAGCAGCTGCGGGTCCTGGGGCACGAAGCCGACCAGGCGGCGCAGCGAGGCGGCCGTGACCGACCGGATGTCCTGGCCGTCGATGAGGATCTGCCCGTCGCGGACGTCCATGAACCGCAGCAGCAGCTTGGAGAGCGTCGACTTGCCCGAGCCCGATGGTCCGACAAGCGCCACGTGTTCGCCTGGGGCGACGCTGACGGAGAGCCCGTCGAAGAGGACACTCGTCGGCCGGTAGCCGAAGCACACCTGGCGGACCTCGATCCTGCCGACGCTGAGCCTGAGCGGGCCGGCGCCCGGCGTGTCGGTGATCTCGGGGACCTCGGCGGCGATGGCGGTGAACTTGGCCGCCCTCCCGAGCGAACGCGAGAAGGAACGCAGGTGCTCGAAGGACTGCTGCAGTCCGAGGGCGACCTGTGCCGAGTAGTAGAGGATGAGGTAGAGCACCGCGGTCGACGCCCAGTGGTGGACGGCCATGGTCGTCCCGGCCAGCAGCGCCAGCAACGTACCGAGCACGATCGAGGTCTCGAGTTGGAGCTGGGTACGGCTGAAGATCTTGCGGGCGCGCAGGTCGGCATCCACTGACCGGGCCATGAGGTCGTCGACGCGCTGCTGCTCGCTGGGCTCGGCCGCTGCCGTCCGCACGGCCATCAGATTGCCTACCGTGTCTGCGATCACCCCGGTGGCCTGCGAGTGGCGGCGCTCGAACTCCTCGGCAGCGGCCCGGACCTTCCGGAGTCGGGACGCCATCACGACCACGAACAGAGCCACCATGAGCAGGAGGGCCAGGGCGGCCGGCCACGCCACCACCGAGAGCACCAGCAGCGCCGAGAGCACCACCACCGCGACCGGGAGGAGTCCCCAGGAGAACGCGTCGAGCATCTCGGCAAACGCCCACGAGAAGTTGCCGAGCGCGGAGATCACCTCGCCCGCCGGGTGATCCATGTGCCAGCGGTATCCCAGGGTGAGCAGGTGCCGGTAGCCGCCGGTCGTCCCCTGGGCAAAGGCGCGCAGGGTCGCCCCCCACTGGAGCCAGCCGCCGATCCGCCAGAGCACCACTGCGACCAACCCGGTTGCCGTGTAGGCGACGAGCAGCGGGCCGAAGGTGTGCCACTGGCTGACGGTGGTCGTCCGGGGGAGGGTGGCGACCCGTCCGAGGACGCCCGCGAAGATGAGCGGGGCGACCAGGTCCGCGGTGATCACCGCGAGGCCGATCACCACCCAGGAGACGACGAGCGCGCGTTTCTGGCGGCCGACCTGCTCCCAGCAGTAGGCCACGGTCTCGCGGGCTGAGGCCGAGGGGAATTCGTCGAGTTGCATGAGAGAGGGGTCCTTCGAGACTGAGGCTCCGTGACAACGGAGGAATGGGCATCGCGGCGATCGCGCCGCAGGGAGGGCGGATCGGTGGGGATGCGGACGAGGGCCCGGTCGAGGCCCGGATGACCGGGCCGAACCAGGGTGGCGACGGCGTCAGCCGGTCGCGGTGGACTCCGGGAGCACGGCCCCCGGGGTCACACGGTGAGGGTGATCCCCCCGGGTCGGGTGCGCACGGCGGCGCAGGAGGGGACCGGGACGCCAACCTTGGTCTCTGCTGAGTTCACCCGTCACCTCCGATCCCGTCATGTGGCGCCGGAGTCCCGGGCACCACCCACGATCGTAGCCAACGGGCCGCGGGCCGGCCAGCGCGAAGCGACCTACGATCGGACGCACCCCGTCCTCCTCGTGAGCGCGGGCCACGAGCGACCAGGAGACGAGCGACCGGGACCCGGTCAGGAACAGAGTGGAGCGGACATGAGCCCGAGCGATTGGTCCCCCGACGAGCCACAGGGCACCGAGACATTCGAACAGGGCGACGACGCAATCGACGAGGCGTTCCGGCTCGATCCCGACTTCATCGAGGAACTCCAGCTGGACCCGGCGCTCGATCCGAACACCCAGTCCGACGAGCGTGAGCTCGAGGAGGCGGATGCGGAGCTCGACGATCCCGAGGACCTGGTCACCCTCGACGGCGGGATGGACGACCCCGACGGGATCGGCGAACCGACCACCCGTGAGGCGGTCCGGAGGGCCGACACCGGTGGGTGGGATCTGGACGCGCCGCTTGCGCCGGATGACGATCCAGACGAGCTCGGCGAGCCGCTCTGATCCGACGATCGTGAGGCGTCAGGTGCCCGCCGGCCCCTCGACGAGCACGCACCTGGTCCCCTGGTAGATGGTCGGCATGCACTTGTTGCAGTGGATGCAGAGCCCCTCGGTACCCTCCCCCGTCTCCCAGCGGGCGACGAGATCGGGCTCGCGCAGCAGTGCCCGGGCCATCGCCACGAACGCGAACCCCTCGCCGAGCGCGTCCTCGACGGTGGCGAGGCGGTTGATGCCGCCGAGGAGGATGAGGGGCAGGTCCAGGGCATCCTTGAACTGGCGCGGCGTAGGGCAGGAAGAAGGCCTCTTCGAACGGGTAGTCCTTCAAGAACCGGGTGCCTGCCACCTTGAACCCGAGCCGGAGAGGAGCGGGAAGGGTGGCTGCGAATTCGGTGCGCGGTGCCTCGCCACGGAAGAGGTACATGGGGTTGGACAGCGAGCTCCCCCCGGTGAGCTCGAGCGCGTCGAGGTGGCCGTCCTCCTCGAGCATCCTGGCGACAGCGATGCTCTCGTCGAGCCAGAAGCCGCCGGGTACCCCGTCGGTCATGTTGAGCTTCGCGGTGACCGCGACACCGCTGCCCGCCGCCTCGCGCACGCCCGCCACGACCTCGCGGGGAAGCGCGCCCGTCGTTCGAGCGTCCCGCCCCAGCGGTCGGTGCGCCGGTTGAGCCGGGGACTCAGGAACGCGCTCAGCAGGTAGTCGTGCCCGAGATGGACTTCGATGCAATCGAAGCCCGCCTCGACGGCGGCCGCGGCGGCGGTCCGGTAGTCGCGGGTGATCCGGGCGATGTCGTCCTCGGTGGCCGCCCGGGTGCGAGCACCCGAGGCGCCGAAGCGCCGGGTCGGCGACAGCGAGGCGACACCGTTGGAGCGGCTGTTGGCGACGGGCCCCGCATGCCCGATCTGGGCCGACGCTGCGGCGCCATCGGCGTGGACCGCGGCGGTCAGCCGCTGGAGCCCGGGCACCGAGTCGGCGTCGAGCAGCACGCAGTGGCGATCGGTCCGGCCCTCGGGCGAGACGGCGAGGTAGGCCACGGTGGTCATGGCCGCGCCTCCACGGGCGATCGTCTCGTGGAACGCCACC
Organism: uncultured Acidimicrobiaceae bacterium; assembly: GCA_963701325.1. Lineage (GTDB taxonomy): Bacteria > Actinomycetota > Acidimicrobiia > Acidimicrobiales > RAAP-2 > Bog-756. Next base: position 3,166,437 of record OY969604.1, on the reverse strand, counting down.
AGCGCGTCGCTGACCGCACCCTTCGGAGCCGCGCCCTCGAAGGTGGCCGCCTTGATGATCCGGTTCTTGAGTGTCAGCGGTCCGAGCCTGGCCTCGCCGAAGACCGACCGGTCGGCGGTGGCCACCGGCTCAGCGCTCGGCGCCGGCGTCGCGCACCCCGGCCAACACCTCGTCGGCGAGGTCGGGATGGCACACGACGAGATCGGGCAGCCAGGGATCGGGCCGGCCGTAGCGAAGGGGCGAACCGTCGAGGCGGCTCGCATGGAGGCCCGTTGCGAGTGCGACAGCAACCGGTGCGGCCGAGTCCCACTCGTACTGTCCGCCTGCGTGGACGTAGACCTCCGCATCCCCACGGATGACCGCGGCGATCTTGGCGCCTGCCGAGCCCATCGGCACCGTCTCGGCCCCGAGGCGGTCGGTCACGAAGGGGACGAGCTCCGGCGGCCGGGTCCGGCTCACCACCAACCGGGGGACGGCCGAACGGCGGGCCAGGGGCGGCGGGTGCCCGGTTCCGAGGACCAGGTCGAGTCCGGGCAGAGCGACGGCACCCACGACCGGCTCACCGTCGACGGCGAGGGCCACGTGCACGGCCCAGTCCGAGCGCCCCTCGGAGTACTCGCGCGTCCCGTCCAACGGATCGATGATCCACAGCCGACCAGGGCCCCCGTCGAGGGCCTCGGCGTCATCGGCCTCCTCAGAGCGCACCCGGTCGTCGGGGAACCGCTCGGCGAGCAGGGCGGCGAGCAGACGGTGCGAACGCTGGTCCCCCTCTGCCCCGAGTTCTTTTCCCTCGAGGCCACTCGCCCGCAATTCGAGGAGCACCGCGCCCGCACGCGACGCCAGATCGGCCGCAGCGGCGTGCTCGGCAGTCCCGACCCCGGTCCCGTTCGCATCCCCCACTGCGTCCCCCTCATCCTCGCGTCGCCACCCGGACCTCCGTCCGTAGGGCCAGGTGGACAGTCTGCACGAACGGGGGGCTTCCCGGCAGCTCGCAGGTGTCCCGGCGCCGTGGGCGGCTCCCCTCCATTGCGCCGGTGCTCGCGCCGTGCGAGCATCGGGGAAGCGCCCGCAGGGTGCCCGAAGGGAGAACAGCACCATGCACGACCTGGTGATTCGCGGGGGGACAATCGTGGACGGCACAGGGGCCCCGGCCCGCACCGCCGACATCGCGGTGGACGGGGGCAGGATCTCTTCGGTCGGCTCATGCAGCGGCGAGGAGGCGACGCGAACCGTCGACGCCGACGGCCTCCTGGTCACCCCCGGTTTCGTGGACATCCACACCCACTACGACGGCCAGGCCACCTGGGACGAAGTGCTGGCCCCGAGCAGCTGGCACGGAGTGACCACCCTGGTCACCGGCAACTGCGGTGTCGGGTTCGCCCCGGCGCGGCCCGACCGCCACGCGTGGCTGATCGGCCTGATGGAGGGCGTCGAGGACATCCCGGGCACAGCGCTCTCCGAGGGGATGACCTGGGACTGGGAGACCTTCCCCGAGTACCTCGACGCGCTCGAGAAACGCCGGTGGACCGTCGACGTCGGCACCCAGATCGCCCACGGGGCGGTGCGCTCCTATGTGATGGGAGAACGCGGAGCCCAGAACGAGCCGGCCACACCCGCTGACATCGCCGCGATGAAGCAGCTGGTCAAGGAGGCCGTGGCCGCCGGAGCCCTCGGCTTCTCGACCTCGCGCACCATCGCCCACCGGGCCATCGACGGGGAACCGGTGCCGGGCACCTTTGCCGCGGAGGACGAGCTCTTCGGGATCGGTGCCGCTCTCGGCGAGCTCGGCACCGGCATCTTCGAACTCGCGCCGGTCGGTGCGGCCGGCGAGGACATCGCCGGACCAAAGGCGGAGATCGACTGGATGCGCCGCCTCTCGGCGGCCATCCGCCGCCCGGTCACCTACGCACTCGTCCAGGTCGACGCCGCACCGACCCTCTGGCGCGAGCTCATGGACGAGTCGCTGCGGGCGGTGTCGGAGGGAGCCGACCTCTGGCCCCAGGTCGCCGGCCGCGGCTTCGGGCTCCTCTCCGGTCACTTCACCACCTACTGCCTCCTCGACCAGATCCCCGCCTACGTCGAGCTCAAGGCCCGCGACCTCCGTCCCGACGAGTTGGTCTCCGCCCTGCGCACCGACAGCGTCCGTCAGGCCATCGAATCATGGAAGCCGGACCCGGCGACCGCCGAGCGGATGGAGCAGGCCTTCCGGACGAGCTTCGTCCTCGGCAGCCCGCCCGACTACGAACCCGGACCGGAGCGCTCACTCACCGGGATGGCCGCCGCGACCGGTCGATCCCCGCTGTCGGTGGCCTACGACGCCATGCTCGAGGAGGACGGCCGGGGGCTTCTCTACGTTCCGGTCCTCAATTACTCGGACGGCAACCTCGACGCCGCGCGTGAGATGCTCCTCCACCCGCGGTCGGCCTCTGGACTCGGGGACGGCGGCGCGCACTGCGGGGTCATCTGCGACGCCTCCCAGCCCACCTTCATGCTCACCCACTGGACGCGGGACCGTGCACGCGGCGAGCTCCTCCCCCTCGAGTGGATCGTGAAGAAGCAGTCCCACGACACCGCCCGTCTCTACGGGCTCGGCGACCGGGGCACCCTCGAGGCCGGCATGCTCGCCGACATCAACCTCATCGACTACGAACAGCTCGAGCTCGGGAGCCCCCGGGTGGCCGACGATCTGCCGGCCGGCGGCAGGCGGTTGCTTCAGGGAGCCACCGGGTACGTCGAGACCATCAAGGGCGGGGTGACCACCTTTGCCGCAGGCGAGGACACTGGCGCCCGGCCCGGGGAACTGATCCGGGGAGCACGCTGAACCGCAGAGCGCCCGTGCCCTCGACCGGTAGTGCGTCCTGCTCTTGTCTCACGGGAGCGTGTACGCGAAGAGCTGATTACCCGATCCGACGTACACGGCCCCGACCCCGCTCCCAGATCCTTCGTCGTCGATGATCGGCGAGTTGTCGATCGATTGGCCAGTTTCCGCCGACCAGAGCCGGCTCCCAGTCGATGCATTCAGCGCGAACAGATTGGCATAGCGGTTGCAGGGGTCGCTGGTAAGGCTGGAACACCCGACGTACACAACCCCGTCAGCGATCATCGCGGACGAGTCGATTGCTCCGCCGGCTTCAAAGGACCACATTTGCGTTCCAGTTGAGTCGTCGAACGCATACAGCTCGCCATACCCGTCGTTTGCATTCGTTCCGCCGATATAGACGATGCCGTTCGCCACCGCAGGAGTGGGGCCCGTTGAGCCACCGCCTCCGCCGCCGTCTTCGTCGCCCGTCGGAGCCGTCCAGAGCGGCGTGCAGATTTCCCCCCACTGCCCCGTATATTGGGTGCCCGTACACTGTTGGCCGGATCCGTCTGCAGAGAACGCGAGCAGCCCGTTGGTGGCGGATTCAATGTAGACATCGCCGTCCGCAACCGTGGGCGACCCGCTTCCGCCGTCCCACTCACCGCCCTGCTGCCAGGGAGCGGACCACGCAGGATTGCACGTCGCGATGTAACCCAAGGTCTTGCCGTGTAGGTGCGGAGCAAAGGTTCCGGGACACTGGCTAGCGTTGTAAGAGGCGTTGAATGCATACAACGCATACTGATTCGGATCATTCGGATCCCCACTACCGGCGTGGTCACCGGCAGCCTGGTAGAGCATCCCATTCGCGACTGCTGGCGTCGAGAAGTTGTTCCCCCCAGTGCTGTAACCCCAATCCGGATCGCATTCAGTGACACCCTGACTGTCCGTCCAACAATTCTGATCGTTACTATCGGTGCCGGTGGTCGAGGGGAAGACATAGACCCATCCATAGTCCTCGGGAACGTAGACGTATCCATTGGCGACGGTGAGCGACCCATCGATAGAACCGCCGAGGGTCTGAGACTGCCAGAGCAAGGTGCCGTTCGAGGCCTCATAGGCGTAGACGACGCCGTCGTGGCCTCCGACGTACACGACAGGTGTCGAGAGTGAATTGTCGACAGCCGGTGACGAGGACAGGCCGTGGCTGGAGCCGCCGGGATTTTTGCTCCACAACGGAGCACAAGACTCGGGACTGGTAGTCGAGCAGTTGGTGGCTCCGTTTGCTGAGTACGCGTACAGCGTGCCGCCGCCGCCACCATTGGCCGCCCCGTTTTCAGACGTGGCGTACAGCACGTCGGCTGCGACAGTGGGTGACGAACTGATGGTCCCGACCCCGCCAACGGGGGTACTGGCTCCCCCTTCGACGAGCGTTCCGACATTGCTCGCCCTGATCGCGGACTCCGACGAGCTGTAGCCGGTGTGCGCGGCATTGCCCCCGTACATCGTCCAATTGTTGCACGCGCCCAGCACCAGCACGACTGGCACCAGAATCGCCCCACGGAGCAACATCGTCCACGTCTTGCGTGCAGTCATCTCGTACCCTCCCTGGGCCCCCAAATCGACAGCAGGCGTTCCGATTCGACCTCCCCGAGGTCGGGTTCGAACCGTGGACCGACGAGCGACACGCCGTGGCTCACTCAGACCCACGTCCCTGCGCTCGGTACGGTCTCCCCGTCCCACTATCTACAGTCGTGCGAAGTCGAGATACACCCGATTCGGGTGTATCTCGACTGATTGCCTGCCCAACCAGCGTCTGCCAGCCGAACCGGTCCCGGGCGCAGAGACTGCCAATTCGCTGAAGTGGCACTTCTGGGCATCGCGTCGACGACGTTCTTCCGGTGGAGTGACCCCTCTCGGGCGTCCTCTACGGGCCAGACATCGGTCGAACCGACTCCCAACTCCGACGGCCGAGTCGGGGATCTGCACTCCGTTTGCCCGATGAGGATCGCTCAGCGAGACTTGTGTCGTGGGCGCAGACCCGACGGCGCCAAAGCCAGCCGACGCTGTCCAGCCGCAAGAGAGTGGGCTGCTGTTCGGGTTGCCGATCGTGGAATCGAAGCTGACGATCCCTCCGCTGCCCGATAGGTACACGCCCCGGCCACGGGTTGTGGCAGCACTCTCAGGGGATCCCAGTCCAATCTGCTTCGTTCAAGCCCCCGCGGGCTATGGCAAAACGGTCGCAACGGTCGAAGCAATAGCCAGGGAGGACCCGGGAGACGTGGCCTGGCTGTCGATAGACGCCTACGACTCCACTGAGCTGGCCTTCTGGGCGCACCTTGCGGCATCGATCGACCTGGCCCGTCCTGGTGTCCTCAGACAGGTGGCCGAATCGAACGCGCGGACCCTTGGGCTTGGCGGCGTCCGATTGGCCGCGTCGGTACTGGCAGCGCTCCCTCCCGACGAGGGGCTGCTGATTGTCCTTGATGATCTCCATCATCTGGAGAGCCGCGCACTGTGGGAACAACTTGCCTTCTTTCTCGAGCGGACTCCGCTGGGTGTCCGGGTGATCGCCACGACAAGGGCGGTGACGACGCTGCCTCTCGAACGGTGGCAGAGTCAGGGCAGGGCGACGGTCGTCGATCAACAGGTACTCCGCTTTGACACGCCTGAGGCGAAGCGTCTGATCTCCGGCGTCAGCGGCAGGATGGTGACGGCCAGTGAAGTTGCAGATTTGGTGGACCGGACAGAGGGGTGGGCAGTGGGTCTTCTCTTTGAAGCGCTCACCTGGGACAAGCTCGCCGCGACTGACGCCGACTCCCGCTCGAATGGGACCCGGAAGCCAGCGCGGACTGTGATCAGCTACCTCGCCAGCGAGGTCTTCGACACCCTCAGCGATGAGGACCGGCAATTCCTGCTGTCAATTTCGGTTCTTGACGAATTCGACAACGACCTTTGCCGGACGGTCACGGGCGAGAGTGACGCCGGCTTGCGGTTGCGTTCACTCCAGGTGGCCAACCTGTTCCTGGTACCCGTCGGGGACCAACCTGGACGATTCCGATTTCATCACCTGTTCCGCGAGCTGCTCCTCGAGGAGCTCGATCGCCGCGACCCCGGTCGCCGGATCGATCTGCATCGGCGCGCTGCCGAGGCCGCCGCGGCCAGGGGAGAGGTCACTGTCCAGATCCATCACCTGCTCGAGGCCGACGAGAAATCAGCCGCCTTCGATCTCATGGTGGGCCATGCGAGTCGAGTAGGCAGCCGAGTGGGCAGCCGAGTAGGCGGTCTGGCTACCGCCCGCGAGCTGATCGCCAGTTTCCCCAACGACTTCGTACTGGAAGATCCGCGGCGCATGCTTGAATTCGCACTCGTTCACAGCCTCGCCGGTGACTGGGATATGGCAGAACAATGGTGCGACCGGGTCGAGTCCACGCTCACGGATGGCACCGGGTTGCTTCGGGCGCGTCTGGAGCTTCACCGAGCCTGGAGCTACGGCGGCCGTGGCGAGACCCAAGCCGCACTCGCGGCTCTCGAATGCAGCCTTGACGCCGGTGCCCGCGACCACGGATCACTGGGGGCCTTTGCTCTTGCCAGCATGATCCGCCTGCACGTCCTTCTCACGCGGGATCGGCAGTCTGCCTCCTTTTGGATCGACGAAGCTCGACGGCTTCCCCCGGAGTTTCATATCCTGCACCACGGCACCATACCGGGCATGGAGTCATTCCTCCGACTATGGGATGGAGACACGCGCGACGCGGAGAGACTCGCACGACAAGTCCTGCTCACGGCCGACCAGATGCAGGTGCCTCCCGGACTCGCAAGTCTCGAAGCACTCCTCGCGTTGACCGACGTACTCATCGAGACCGGGCGCCTGTCCGCAGCTGCAGCAGCTCTCGAAGGGGCAGAGGCACTCGCAGGCCAGATCGCCCCACCCGCCTATCTCGTCCACGCAGCGATTCGTCGCGTCGAGCTCACCGCTGCCACAGAGGGGCCGGCTGCCGGTGCAGACGCGGCAGCTCAGGCCCGGGCCGGCTTCAAGAACCAACGCCTTGGCGTGACCCTGACTGATCTGCTCACCCAGGAGCACGCGTATTGGTTGCTTGCCGAAGGACAGGCGATCGAAGCCGCTCGCCTCGCGGAGACCCTCGGCCCGAGCCCATCCCGGTCCATTCTGAATGCAAGATTGGACAACCTCGATCACCAGGGGGAGTCCATCGCAGGCATTCTTGGAGACACGAAGGATTGGCCCGCACCGGAGCGCCTCGAAGCCGAACTCATCCTGGATGCGGCCGATGGCTACAGCGCACTCCCGGTGATCCTCGAACAGGCCGATGGGTTCATCTGGACAGTGGTCAAGCAGGGCCAGCCTCTTCTACGCCGTCTCGCCTCTCTCTCCTCCGATCATCCGAGCTCGGCAATTGTCAGAGTGCTCGACAACGTCAACGGCTTCAATGCGGCGTTCCGACCGGTCGAAACCGCGAGATCTGGCAGCCGATTGAGCGATCGCGAGATGACCCTACTGCGGCTTCTCCCCAGCCATCTCTCCTACGCGGAGATTGCCGCCGAGTTGTACCTGTCCGTCAACACGGTGAAGGCCAACCTCAAGACGCTCTACCGCAAGCTCGGGGCAACGTCACGCTCCGAAGCTGTGCAACGAGCTCGCAATCGAGAGCTGGTCTGACCCGACCGGTCTATTGTCCGAAGCTGATCGGAATCCTGACCGATGCGCTCGATGCGGTGGAGCTCGCATTGTTGACCACGATCAAGCACCCAGGGTGTGACGCATCGCAGATTCCGGTCCCGACCGTCCCGGTGACCATCTGGAGCTGGACCGACCCATGCCCAGTGGGGTCAGGGGTGAGGATCTTGGCGCCAGAGAAGTCGCACGCCGATGAGCTGTTCGACTGCACCACGGTAGGGTCGCATTCCAGGATGTTGACGACTGCTCCGGGGGTATAGCCACTCCAGCGCACCGTGACCTTCTGCCCGTCCACAAGGTCGGCAGTCGGCGTGACGGTGGCGTGCAGATGGCGTGTGGGCATCGGCGGGAGCGGGATCGTGGCAGCCGATCCGATCTGTGGAACGAACCGGACCGTTGTCACTCCGGCCTGGGCGTCACCGGGGATTCGGACCTTGGCTGCGTGATCGCCACGGAGATAGGCGTCAAAGAAGTCAGTGGTCGCGTGCAGCACGCTCGAAGACGACGGTGCTGACAACGCCGCAGCAGAGTCGTGACCGCCGCCCTGGACGGTGAGGAGACCCTTGGGTCCCCGGAGGGCATTGAACATGCCGATGGCCAGCGAGTACGGGAGCAACTGGTCTGCCGTACCGTGCACGAGGAGGAGGGGCGGGGCGCCGGCCATCTCGTAGGTTCCGCCAGAGAACGGAACCTCATCGCCGGCCATCACGATCGCCGCCTTGACTCGTTGGTCCTTGCAGCATGAGTTTGCGATGAGACCGAGGGTGGTGATCGCTCCATTCGAGTGGCCTGCCGCTCCGATTTCATTGGGATTCACCAGACCGCCGAGGGTGCCGGTCGGACGCGCAGCGGCATCGAGCACCGAGGTGATGACAAAGCTCATGTCCCCTGGTTGATTGACCACGTCACCGGCGTCAGGGCCACCAGGGGTGTGGTCGTTGGTGAGGGGGAACTCCGGTGCCGCCACCACGAAGCCCGCCGCGGCCCAGTACGTCAGGAGGGTCTCGTACTGGAGCGGATCTGATCCGAGGCCGTGGGCAAACACGATCAGCGGGTAGGGACCACCGCTCCTGTCCGGTGTGCCCCCGATGCGAGGAGCGCGGGACGAGGGCGAGCCTTCGGCAGGGTAGAAGATCGTTGTCGCCAAGGTTCGCGAGGGCTGTTGTGGGTCTGGACCCCACGCCGCCGTGGGCCGCTGCGTATCGACGAGGGTCTCGGTCAGCATGCCGACGGCATGCGTCTCCTGTGTGACCGGCTTCGCAGCTGGTGACGAGGCCGTCGAGCAGCTCGTCACCAAGAGGGCACCGGTGAGGACGATCCCGCCTCCGATCCGCCGCCTCTTCACGACGCAAGCCTTCAAGGAGCCCCGAACCTTGTCAAGTATCTGGGTCAGCCCGGCCGGGCCTGATCATGGCCCCTCTGGGAGCTCGTCGTCGAGCATCGAGCGAGTGTCATCGAAGTACAGCTTGAAGCCCTCCGCAACGGATTTGAAACCGAGTCGCCGATAGACGCGGTGAGCATCCACCCGCTGTTTTCCGGAGTGGAGCTGGACCTTGTAACACCTACTGGCCCGAGCGAGCTCGAGGAGACGTTCGAGCAGCGCAGTGCCTGCGCCACGACCACGACTCTCCCCGCTGACGATCACATTCTCGATCACCGCCCACGGCATGGCCCCGTGAGTGAGACCCTCGATGACAATGAGCTCGGCGGAACCGAGCACTTCGTCCCCGTACGCTGCAACGCACAAATGGCGCCGACCGTCGCTGAGTATGCCGGCCAGGACTGCCCGAGACACGTCGATGTCAGCCGGCATGCGGGCGAGGTCACCCTCAGAGAGCTCTTCGTAGAGAGCGAGCAGCTGCTCCAGGTCGCGCTCCTCAGCTTCGCGTACGTGGTATGAGCTCATGTCGCAATTCTGTCAGGTGCGCGTGTGCGACTACTCCCTCGCATGCGATCGTGACGATCGGGGAGATCGGTCGGCAACGGGCGAGCCCGCCTCCCAGCGGTCAGGGGTGCATTGCCTGGTGTCTCCTCCCGGGCCACCGGGAGGAGAGTCGACGATCGATCAGTTGATCTGCGAGTTCTGTTCGACGGCCGTGTTGGACAACAGCTTCTGAAGGGCCGATGTGATCGGCGGCGTCACGGCCAAGGTGGTGGTGGTCGACGCATCGGTGGCCGGAATGTCGATCGTCAGACTCACCAACTCCAGGACGCTGCCTCGATGCCAGTAGATGACATAGGTCGACCCCTGAGTGCTCCGCTCGACCGCCGATGAGCCCAGCTGGCTGGGTGGCGCCGATGCCGACGTGGTTCCCTGGACCACGCTGTGCAGGAGGGCGCCGGCGGTCTTGCCGGAGGTACACGACAACACCTCTGACTCGAGACCCATATGGCTGGCGGTGTCTTCGAACGCCTCTTGTGCACCGTGTGAGCACGAGGGTTCTCCGGTCTTGGCGCTCGTGGTGGCCTTCACGACGACTGCTGAGAAGCCGGCACGCTTGGCGTAGGACGGAGGCAGCAGGTCCTTGGTCAGGGACGTGCTCGATGACGAAGCGTGGGTCCCGCCGGAATGCAGGGCGAGCCCGGCAACCAGCGCGCCGACAGCGACGATGACGACGACGACGGCGATGACGACGACTCTTCGGTTGATCTTGAGGGTGAACTCCAAAACAAGGCACCGACCTCTCTGTCAGTTGACGATGGCCGCCGGGCCGGGCGGCCCGTCGGTCCTGTGGCGAATGTTCAGGCCGGTTCGCCGGAGACCGCGGCCTGGTCCGCACCGGGGGCCGCCTCGGCGGCCCACTCGGCCTGCATCTGTTGGTAGACGCGGTGCTCGATGATGAAGGCGAGGAACGGGACGAATCCCGCGCACACCACGGCGACGATGCGCCCGAGCCGCCAACGCGCCCTGCGGGCCAGGTCGGCAGCGGCGGCCAGGTAGACCAGGTAGAGGTACCCGTGCCCGATGGCCACCACCTTGCCGAGCGTTCCGGGGTGGTAGCCAGCGGCCTGGAAGATCACGACCGTGGTGAGACAGAGCAGTGCGGTGCCGACGATGAATGCCATCACCCGGTACCGGGTCACTGCGCCGTGCAGTCCGGCGGGAGTGCCTGAGAGGTTCACCCGCGGGCTCGGGAGTCGGCCGCGTCGAGCTCGGAGAGATACCGGTTGTACTCGGCCAGGCGGGCAGCCTCCTCCGGGGTCTGCGGTGCATAGCGCTCGCCCCTGCCGCCGGTCTCGTCGTCGATCGGGGCGCGTGCAGCGATGGCCACGTTCCTGCGGCGCCCGCCGGTCAGGGCCCATCCAGGCGGCCGGGAGTCGGCCGGCTGAGTGCCGTCGGACGCAGGTGCGCGGTTCGCTGTATGCCCCGGGTCGGCCCGTCGCGGCCGGATGGTCTCCTGGTCGTGGATGAGCTGCCACCAGGTATAGATGGCGTAGAGACCGAAGAGCGGCCAGAGAAACGTGTAGGCCCAGCTCAGGGTGTTGCCCCCCTCGGCCCGACTGAGCTGCCAGGACGTGAGCCACGCAAAGGTCGGGAGCAGGACCAGCAACATCAGATGCAGGCCCATGCACCGGCGGGTCAGGTAGCGACGCACCGGGCCATCGTACCGTCGGCCCCCCCGAGCGCCCATTCGGCCGTCGCGATCGCGCCTGCGCCTCGCGGTCCGGACCGGACGTCGGGTCGTGGGTGCATCCCCGGATGCGACCGGATGCCTGCCTACGATTTTCACCGCCGCATCCGAGCGAGCCGAGACCGGAGCCACCGGTGCCCGGCGGAGGGGACGACCCGTGAGCGAACGCCTGAGAACAGGGATCGCCGAGGCGATCGGCACGATGATCCTCATCGTGGGGGGACCCGGGACCGATGGTGATCGTCACACCGCGGCCGTAGCCTGCGGGAGATGAGCACCGTGCCCACACCCCTCCCCCTCGTCCACTCAGACGTCGAGGTCCGCGTTTCCGCGCGACGGAAGAAGACTGCCGGCGCCCACTGGGAGGGGGACCGCATCGTGGTCGTGGTGCCGTCCCACCTGCGCGGCACCGAGCGCGACCGGATGGTCGAGAGTCTCGCCGGGCGCTTGGCCCGGCACCGACCCCACCTGCACTCCTCCGATGAGTACCTCGAGGAGCGGGCCCGTGCCCTCGGCCGGACCTACCTCGACGGGGTGGTCCCCGCCTCCATTCGCTGGTCCTCCGCCCAGACCGCCAGATGGGGGTCCTGCACAGTCGAGACGCGCGAGATCAGGATCTCCGAGCGGCTGCGCACGACGCCGCCCTGGGTGCTCGACGCGGTCATCCTCCACGAGCTCGCCCACCTCCTCGAGCCGAACCATTCCCCCCGCTTCCGCGCGCTCGAGTCCCGCTACCCGCGACGGCACGACGCCGACCTCTTCCTCGAGGGATACCACCTCGGGCTGCAGAGCCCGTCCCGGAGCGCCGAGCCCGGCGGGAGCGGTCCGGAAGGCACCGGCCCGACCTGCTGACGGCCCTCGGCCGGTCTTTCTCCCCCGCCAGGGCGCGATCGCGACTACAACGGGGGGGTGGCCATCGTCCTCGCAGCGCTCGCCGCCTTCGTCAACGCTCTGACCTCGGTCCTCCAGCGGATCGGCGTCGAGTCCGCCCCCGAATCGACCACGCTGCGGTTGAGCCTCATGTCGCACGCGATCAAGCGGGGCATCTGGCTGGTCGGGTTCGCCCTCATGCTCGTCGTGTTCGCCCTGCAGGCCACCGCGCTGCGGTTCGGCGAGCTCAGCACCGTCCAGCCGGTGCTCACCACCGAGCTGCTCTTCCTGCTGCTCATCCTGGCCGTCTGGTTCCGCTACCGGCTCGGGATGCGCGAGTGGCTGGGCGCGCTCACCGTCGTGGTCGGTCTCGGCGGTTTCTTCCTGGCGGCGAGGCCCCGCGGCGGCCAGGTCCTCCCCACCACGACCGGCTGGGTGGTCGCCACCGTGATCGTCGGTGCGGCCATCGCCGGCTGCATCCTGTCCGCCCTGCGCGGGCCGCGCTGGTGGCGTGCAGCCGCGTTCGGGGCGGCCACCGCCCTGACCGCCGCCTACACGGCAGCCCTCACCAAGGCGATCACCTCCTACGTGCAAGAGGGGTGGAGCCACGTGTTCACCCATTTCCAGCCCTACATGCTGGCGGTCGCCGGCCTCGGGACGGTGTTCCTGATCCAGAATGCGCTGCACGCCGGCCCGATCACGGCCTCCCGGACCACCATGGTGACCGTCAATCCCTTGGTCAGCATCGTCCTCGGGATCACCCTCTTCGCCGACCAGCTCCGGGGCGGGGCGCTGTGGGTCAGCCTCGAGGTCCTTGCCCTCGGCGTGCTGGTGCTCGGCGTGGTCGTGCTCGCCCGCTCGCCGCTGGTGGCCGGGACCAGCACCTCCGACGAAATGCTCGCGGACGCCCGGCAGAGGACGATGCTCATCCCTCCCGTCGAGGCGATGCCCTGACCGGAGCCCGAGAAGTCTCATGCCAGCAGTAAGCGTCGGCCATCTGGCGAAGTCCTACGGCGACGTGGTCGCGGTCGACGACGTGTCGTTCGACGTCGAGAAGGGAGAGGTGTTCGCCCTGCTCGGCCCCAACGGTGCGGGTAAGACGACGACCATCGAGATCCTCGAAGGCTTCCGTGAGCGCACCGGCGGAGAGGTACGGACACTCGGGGTCGATCCCTCCGACCGCGCAACCCAGCGATGGCTTCGGAATCGAATCGGCGTGGTGCTCCAAGAACTCGCCGTGGAGCCGTTCTACTCCGTACGGCAGGTGCTCACCAGGAATGCGGGCTACTACCCCTCGCCACGGCCCGTCGACGAAGTGATCGAGCTCATCGGCCTGAAGGATAAGTCCGACCAGAAGGTCAAGAAGCTCTCGGGAGGACAGCAGCGCCGACTCGACGTCGGACTCGGCATCATCGGAAACCCGGAATTGCTGTTCCTCGACGAGCCCACGACCGGGCTCGATCCGTCCGGCCGACGGACCTCGTGGGATCTGATCCGCCAGTTGGCGGCGTCCGGGACGACGGTGATGCTGACCACCCACTACATGGATGAGGTCGAGGCGCTGGCCGACAAGGTGGCCGTTCTCTACAAGGCCGAAATCGTCGCCACCGGCACACCGACGTCGATCGGTGGTCGTGACTCGAGCACCGTCACCATCCGATTCGGTCTGCCGGAGGGTGTGTCCGTTTCCGACATACCGGGCCCGACACCGGCGGTCGAGAACGGCATCGTGCGGATTTCGACCGACGACGAACTCGTGGTCCTGCACCAGCTCACCGGGTGGGCCATCGACCACGGCCACGTCCTGCCGGGACTGGCCGTGACCCGGGTCTCGCTCGAGGACATCTACTTGAGTCTGACCACGACGGAACCATGACCACGCCTGGGACGGTGCCGACGACCGGATCCTTTCAAGGTCTCAGCGATCTCAGGCTGATCGGGTGGCAGGTGCGGTTCGAACAACTCTCCTTCTGGCTCAACCCGATCGGGGCGGTCTTCACCATCGGGTTCTCGACCGTCTTCCTCCTCATCTTCGAGTCGACGGCCGGCAAGTCGACCGTCCAATCCCTGGGTGGCATCAAGCTGATCCAGTACTACGTACCCGGATTCATCGCGTACGGGGTCATGTCCTCCTGCTTTTCCGTCCTGTCGATCGTCATCGTGAACCGGCGAGAGATGGGACTGCTCAAGCGCCTGCGGCTCAGTCCCGCCCCGACATGGATCCTCATGTCCGCCATCTTCGTCAGCACGATGATTGTGTGCGTCATCCAGATCGTGCTCATGCTGGGAGTCGGCCGAGCCTTCGGTGTCCACGGCCCGGCCAACTGGGTGCCCTTCCTGCTCGCACTGGTCGTGGGCATGTTCGGCTTCACGGCGCTCGGCATGGGGGTGAGCACGCTGCTGCCGAATGCCGATGCTGCGGGGCCGGTGGTCAACATCGTCTTCTTCATCGTGCTCGCTTTTTCGGGGCTCTACTTCCCGTTGACCCCCGGTTCGACCCTGGCCAACATCACCGACTACCTCCCGGTGCGCAGACTGATCGTGAGCTTGCAAGCCTCGTTCAACCACATCCCGGGCACGTCACCGTGGGCGTGGCACGATCTCGCTGTGATCGCCATCTGGGGAGCCGCCGGCGTGTTCCTCACCCTGCGGCGATGGCAGTGGGCACCCCGCCGCGGGTGATGCGAACCTGATCAGGCGCTGACCGAGGCTCCCGAGCCGACCAGCTGGCGCAGTTCCTCGGCCACGTCGGCCTCGTGTTGCGCTTCGTCCTGTCTGGCCCGTTTCGGGCTCCACCGGCCCCTGCCCAGCCAGATGGTCGGGAGGAAGAGCACCATGCCCGCGAGACACACCCAGAACCAGTGCTGCCACTGCTTGGGAGACCTGGCCACCCCGCCGAGCAACGCCTCGAGCTGGCTCTGGTGGGCCGAGAGGTAGCCGAGCTGGGTCTCGTAGGGAACGACGAGCGTCTTGAGGGTGGCCGCGTTGGCGATGGTCTTCGTGAAGACGTCGGGTGGGACCACCTTCTGGAAGGCAGCCAGGTTCGCCGGGGTCAGGTTGGCGTTGAGGGCGGCGACGACGGGAGCGACGCTCGGCTCCTGGAGCACCTTGAGCCAGCTGGCGTTGGCGGTGGCGAAGGCCACCGACTTCGGGTGCTCGAGCTGGAACTGCTGCACGTTGAACGGGGCGGTGCCGGTGTAGGGGGTCTGTGCGTAGGAGAGATTGTCCACGACCGGATTGACCGCGTTGATGACCAGCGGGAGGAAGAGGAAGGAGAGACCCACGGTGAGGCGCAGGATCCAGCCCCACAGTGCGAGCCCGGTGCCCACGAGTGCGGGGTTCTTCGCCTCGACCATCTCGGTGTACCCGGCCATCCAGGGCGCGTAGGTGAGCGAGAGGCAAGAAGCCAGTAGCACCTCGAGGATGATCAGGGTGTCGAATCCGGTCGTCGGGTGGTCGGCCTGGTGTGAGAAGAGGACGAGCATCACGATCGAGCCGATAGCGCCCACCAACATGAGCGGCTTTCGGACACGGAGCTTGTCGGAGAGCACGCCGAACACGACGAGCGCCACCGCGTCGGCTCCCCAGAACCAGATGTTGAGGTAGTTGGCGTCCGAGGTGGACAGGTTGAGTCCCGACTTGGTGGTGAAGACGGTGGCCCAATAGATGGTGAAGAAGGCAGAGGCTGCGTAGTAGACGAGCAGGAACAGCGAGATCCCGAGCGCCGAGCCGACCAGGTCCCACTTGAGGATCTGTCGCCAGGGGTGGTGGGTGGCGGCGATCACCTCGTCGGTCGAGATGCCCCTGGCCCGGGCCTCGACGAGGGCACGGTCCTGCTCGGAGACCATGAGCTGGGAGCGGAGACTGGACGAGAGGTCCTTCATGAAGAAGAGGGCGAGCACGAAGACGACCAGAGCGACAATGCCGGAGATGATGAACTGGCTCTTGAACCCCGAGTCGAAGTTCATGCGGAGGAAGTGGTCGAGGGTGAGCGTGGCCACGACCGAGGTGATCAGGCTGCCCAGGACCGGCCCGATCGTCCAGAAACCCATCGCCGAGGCGCGGCCCAGTTGCGGGCTGAAGTCGCGTACCAGAGCGGGGGTGGCCACCAGGATGGCCCCCTCGACCAGGCCGAGGACGCAGAGCACGATTGCGAACGACCACTCGGTGTGGGTGGCCGGCACGCCGACGGCCACCAGCAGGCCGACGATGAGCAGGCCGTAGATGACCACGTTGGCCCGGCCCAGCTGGTCGGTCTTCGATGCGGGCAGGGAGGCGAAGGCGCCGATGAGGTTGGAGACGACCACGATGTACACGTAGAACGCGAAGGACATGTGGTAATAGCGCAGGATCTGCGGCGTGACCCCGGTCTGGGTGAAGTACGTGTAGTAGAGGACGATCGTGGCCAGCACGGCGAGCGCCAGATACGCGGTCCGCTTGCCGGTCCCCGGGTACTCGTCGATCTGGTGGACGAAGAGGAACCGGAAGGCGCCCCCGTGGCCGGATCGTGCCGCTGTGCTCGTCGTCGCTGCCGTGTCGGCTGCCATGCAAGCTCCCCCTGACTGTCGGACTGCGGCCCTCCCCGGGCACGGTTCAGACCGTAGTCCAGGCAACCCGTCCGATCGGACCTCTCCGGGTCGTGCGGTCGTGCGGCCGGCCCCGGAGTGGGACCCGGCTCAGCCGTCCAGGACGGACGCCGCGACGAGCTCCTCGAGGTACCGGGTGTCCCACCAGGAGAGCTGGAGCTGCTTGGCCCGGCGGAAGTAGAGCTGGATGTCGAACTCGACGGTGAAGCCGATGCCTCCGAAGATCTGCTGAGCGGTGGCCGTCACGTCTCGGAAGGTCTGACAGGCGAAGAGCTTGGCCATCGGGGCCAGCTTGGTGACCGGGCGCCCCTCTGAGCGGGCCCATGCCGCCTCGTGGACCAGCACCTCGGCCCCGTCGACGGTGGTCACCGCGTCGGCCAGGTAGTGGGCGAGCGCCTGGAATGCGCCGAGCGGCTTGTCGAACTGGTGACGGTCCTTCGCGTACTGGACGGTGATGTCGAGCGCGTGGCGGGCGCCCCCGACCGCTTGCGCCGCAGCCAGGATGATCCCGTCGTGCATGACCTCGTTCCAGGTGCCCCACCCGGTGGACGCGGCCCCGATCCGGTCGTCGGCGGTCACCCGTACCCCGTCGAGATCGACCCGGTACTGGGCGTCCGAGGCGATGGTCTGCTGCTGGGTCAGGGTCACCTGGTCCGTCGCTGGATCGACGAGGAAGAGATCGACGTCCGCGACCGAGTCCCCGGTCCGGGCGAGCACCAGCAGCCGGGTGGCCGAGGAGGCGAAGGGGACGTGGCACTTGGATCCGGTGATGGTCCAGCCGTCTCCGTCGGGCAGCGCACGCACCTGGACCCCTGCCGGGCCGAAGCCGTTCTCGGGCTCGAGCCACGCCGGGGTCAGGACCACCGCACCGCTCACGATGCCTGGCAGCCAGGCCTGCTTCTGCTCGGCGCTGCCCGACCGGGCCAGCACCCCGCCGGAGAGGATCGCGCTCACGAAGTGGGGTGACGGGGCGAGCGATCGGCCGAACTCCTCGTAGACCACGACACCTTCGAGGGCGGACATGCCGGAGCCGCCGAACTCCTCGGGGAGCTGGAGCCCGATCAGGTCGAGATGGGCGAGCTGCTTCCAGAGCTCGACCGAGTACCCGGTGGCATCGTCTTCGAGCTCGCGCACCACGCTGAGCGGGCTGGCGGTCGCGCAGAGCCCGCGCACCGTTTCTCTGAGCATCTCCTGCTCCGGACTGAATGTGAGGTCCAACATCTCTCGCTCTCCTCTTGCGATCGGTGATCTGGTCGTCGGGGACGCGGCGCCGCTTCCGCTCAGGGCCGCCACCGGTCGCCCGACCGGTCCCACGGGTTGTCGTCGGGGCCGGTCGGCAGCGCGACCCGCGCCGTGCAGGTGGTCTTCGGGACGTCGTCCACCGAGACCGCGATCTCGATGGCCGCCCATCCACACCCGGTCGTGTCCACCCCGGTTTCGGTCACGGCCCCGCTGAACACCATGGTGTCGCCCGGGAAGATCGACCCGAGCATGCGGAAGGTCACCCGCTGGAGGCGGCCATGGGGTCCGGTCCAGTCAGTGATGAACCGCTCGAACCACGCCGCCAGGTTGGGAGTGTTGAGGAAGATGTCCCGGGTCCCGTTGCGCTCGACCGCGAAGTCCTTGTCGTGGTGCATGGGGCGCCAGTCGCGCGCCGCCAAGGCCCCGAGGACGACGGTGGTGGCCGAGACCGGGTAGGCGAGGGTTGGCAGCCGGTCCCCGACCGAGACGTCACCCAGCAGGAGCGCCGGGGCCATGCTCATCGGCCCGTCTCCGCCGCGCGGTCGGCTCTGCGGTACCCGAACCCGGTGTAGCTCTCGACGGCGACGAGATCGCCGCGCTGGTTGCGGTACTCGACGTCGATGACCCAGAACCGGCCGGTCCCGAGCTTGGTGGTCTTCTCGTCGCTCACCGAGCGGAGCACCTGGCAGGTGGTGAGCCGGTCGCCCGGCCGGACCGGCTCGTGGAACACGATCGTGTTGTCGCTCATGACCGCCTCGGGCAGGCCCAGCCCCTCCTTCAGGTCGAAGTGGATCTGGAGGGGAAGCGCCTGCGTGGTCCGCCCGGGTGCCCAGTGGTGGGGCCGGAACCAGACCGAGACCATGGTGGGCGGCGCGATCGGCCCCCCGGTCACCGCCGCGGCGACTTCGTCGTCCCAGAAGAGCGGGTTGCCGTTCTCGACAGAGGAGCAGGTGGTCCAGATGTACCCGCGCTCGACCGGGAACTCTCCCTGCTCGCGGTACTGCTCGACACCGAGCACCTCCTCGATGTCGTCGATCCCGATGGCGGTCACGCGACCACTCCCTTTTCGACCAGCTCGGCGATCCGGCCGGGCCCGACCCCGGCCGCGGTCAGGAGCGCCTCGGCGTCCGACCGGTCGGCGTCGCCGGCCACGATCGGCCGGTCCCGTCCCTCCATCCCGGCCAGCACCGCGGCGACCTGGCGGAACCGGGCCGGGCCGGTTGCGGGCCCACGGGGAGCCGGGCGGGTCACCTCGACGAAGGATCGCCGGGCCTGGTATTGCTCGTCCTCGACCAGCTCGGCCACCGAGAGGACCGGGCTCACACAGGTGTCCGCCCCGGCCAGCGCCTCCACCCAGGCGTCGCGGGTCCGGGTGGCGAAGGCCACCCGGAAGTCGGACCGGATCGCGTCCTGGACCGCGTCGTCGAGCTGGCTGGCCGTCCACTGTTCGCACCCGAGGAGCCGGCAGAGGTTGGCGAAGAACTTGGGTTCGATCGCCCCGACGGCCAGCCACCCGCCGTCGGCGGCCCGGTAGGTGTCGTAGCAGGCGTACCGGCCGGTCACCACGCTCTGCCGCGGACCGACCTCGGTCCCGGTGGCCAGGTACTCGTCGACGGCGAGCGAGGTCAGCCAGAGCACCCCGTCGGCGATCGAGACGTCGAGGTGGACCCCCGGACCGTCGGCCCCCCGCCCGAGAAGGGCTGCCATGACCGCGAGGGCGGCCTGCATGCCCCCGCCGGCGGCGTCGGCGATGGTGGCCCCGGGCACCGGCGGGCCGCCGTCGGCCGCGGGCTCGGTCATCGCCAGATACCCACCCACGGCGAGGTAGTTGAGGTCGTGCCCGGCCCACGCCGCCCGCGGGCCGTCCTGGCCGTACCCGGTGGTCGAGCAGAGGATGATCCGCGGGTTGACCGCTCTCAGCGCGTCGAACCCGATCCCGAGCCGGTCGACGACCCCCGGGCGGAAGCTCTCGACGACCACGTCGGCCGTGCGCACGAGATCGAGGAAGGCGGCGCGTCCGTCGGGATCCTTCAGGTCGACGGCGGCGTGGCGGAGGTGGCGGGCGCCACTGTAGGCGTAGAACGGGGGCCGGATGGGTGCAGCGCCGCGGCCCGGCACCGCGCCGATCTTGACGACGGTCGCCCCGTAGTCCGCCAGGATCCGGGTACAGCGGGCGGCCGGTCCGACCGTGGCGAGGTCGAGCACGACCACCCCGCGCAGGGGCCCGGGTGCGGACTGCTCTCCACGGTCCGCGGCGGGCGCGGCGGACGTGGCGGCGTGCGGGGCGGTCACTGGCGGATGCGGGAGCTCAGAAGTTCTTGGGCAGGCCGAGCTTGCGGCGGGCGATGATGTTCTTCTGGATCTCCGAGGAGCCACCGCCGATGGTGTCGATGACCGTGTACCGGTAGGTCGACTCGGACCGGCCGGCCATGGGCGCCTCCTCGGTGCGCACCCGCAGCTGGCCCCCGGGACCCGCCAGATCCATCGAGGCGTCCGCGAGCCGGCGGGAGTATTCGGTCGTGAACAGCTTGTACTCCGATGCCTCGGCGGTCGGAGGGGACCCGCCGGCCGACGACGCGGCGACGAAGCGGAGCCCGAGCACCCGGGCCACCTCGGCCTGGGTGTGCAGCTGGGCGATCCGCGACCGGACGACCGCATCGTCCTTCATCGGCTCGCCGTCGCGGGTGGCCGTGCGCACGTACTGGGTCAGCAGATCGAGCCGCTGGGCGATCGGGGAGAACGTGAACAGGGTGAACCGTTCGAGGTCGAGCGCCTCGGAGATGTACTGGAATCCCTTGTTGAGCTCGCCCACCACGTGGTCGTCCGGGACGAACACGTCGTCGAGATAGACCTCGTTGGTCCGCTCGTCCCCCATCGTCCAAATGGCCTTGACCGTGATGCCCGGGTGGTCCATCGGCACGAGGAAGAGGGTGATGCCGTGGTGCTTGGGGGCCTCCGGGTCGGTCCGGGCCCCGACCCAGTACCAGTCGGCGAAATGGGCCGACGTGGTCCAGGTCTTCTGGCCGTTGAGCCGCCACCCTCCGTCCTCGCGGGTGGCCTTGAGCTGCATCGACGCCGCGTCGGACCCGGCGTTCGGCTCCGAGTAGCCGACCGCGAACTCGACCTCGTTGCGGAGGATCTTGGGAAGGAACTCGGCCTTGAGGGTCTCGCTGCCGTGGCTGATGATGGTCTTGCCGATGATGCCGACGCCCTTGCCGATCTGGGGACCGCCCCGTGCCGCGAGGGCCTCGTTGAGCAGGTACTCGTAGATGCCGTCCCCGTTCCTGCCCCCGTACTCCTCGGGCCAGGTGATCCCGAGCCAGCCCTGTTCGCCGACCTTGGCCATGAACGCCCGCCGGAGGGGGGTGTCGACGATCTGGGCCATGTTCTCGCGGGTGACGTCGAAGACCTCGGGGTCGGCGTTGTCGTCGAGGAACTGCTCGACCTGCTTGACGAACTCGAGCTGCTCAGGGGTGAACTCGAAATCCATGGGTCCGGCCTCCGTCCTCGGCATGCGGCCGCCGTCGCAAATGGTTTCCTGACTGACCGTCAGATACTGTGGCCATCATAGGATGGGCAGGGCGCCGGAGCCAACGAGGAGACCCGGGTCACCCCGTGGGCCGGGCCCGCAGCACACCGGCTCCGGGGGCGGCCGGACACACGAGCAGGAGAGGGATCGCACCGACCATGAGCCACCCGCAACCCACCGGGAGCGCCGGATGACCCGGGGGATCGTCGGCATCGCCGGGTACGTGCCCTACCGTCGGCTCCAGCGGACCGAGGTGGCCCGTGTCTTCGGCCGAGGCGGCGGCAAGGGCGGCCGAGCGGTGGCCTCCTACGACGAGGACACGACCACCATGGGGGTCGAGGCGGCACGCCTGGCCATGCGGGCCGTCCCGACCGTTGCCCCGGGCGCCGTCTGGCTGGCGACCGCCACCCCTGCCTACCTGGACAAGACCAACGCGACCAGCATCCACGCCGCGCTCCGCCAGCCGCCCGAGGTGGCCGCCTTCGACTTCGGAGGCGCCCTCCGCTCGGGAGTCGGCGCCCTGCGCACCGCCCTCGGCGCGCGAGGGCTCGACCACCACCCTCGTGGTCCTCTCCGACCTCCGGGACGGCCTCCCCACCTCCGCCGACGAGTCGGCCGGCGGCGACGGCGCCGCCGCGCTGGTGATCGGCGACGACAGCCCGGGGAGCCCGGTCATCGCCGAATACCTCGGCGGCGCGTCGATCAGCGACGAGTTCCTCGATCGCTGGCGGACCGCCGGGGACCGGCGCTCGAAGACCTGGGAAGAGCGGTTCGGGGAGACCCGCTACCTCGAGCTCGGGGCGGACGCCTGGGAGGCGGCCCTCAAGGCGGCCGGGGTCACCGCCGACGGCATCGACCGGGCGGTGGTCACCGGTATGCACGGCCGGGCGGTCCGGTCGGTGGGACGCGCACTCGGGGTGCGCGACGGCGCCCTCGCCGAAGACCTGGCCGCCACCGTGGGCCAGACCGGGACGGCCCATCCGGGTCTCATGCTCTCCGTCCTGCTCGAGGAGGCGCAGCCCGGCCAGGTGCTGGCGGTCGTCTCGCTCGCCGACGGAGCCGACGTGCTGGTCTTCCGCACCACGGCTGCGCTCGCCGCCTGGGAGCCTGCCGAGCCGGTGGCCGCACAGATCGCGGCCGGCGCGGACCTCCCCTACGGCACGTTCCTCGCGTGGCGGGGCATGGTCACCCCCGAACCACCCCGGCGGCCCGAACCCCAGCGGGTCTCGTCCACCGCCGCGTGGCGCAACGAGGGGTGGAAGTTCGGCTTCGTCGGGTCGCGGGACCGGACCTCCGGTGCGGTGCACCTGCCGCCCTCGCGCATCTCGATGCGCGGCGGCGCCGTCGACGACATGGAGCCGGCCGGGCGAGCCGACGCCGAAGCCACCATCGTGACCTACACGATCGACCGGCTCTCCTACTCGCCGAGCCCGCCGATCGTCTTCGCCGTCCTCGACTTCGACGGAGGCGGGCGCTTCCCGGTGGAGCTCACCGACGTCGACCCCGAGACCGTGGACATCGGCGACCGGGTGACCATGACCTTCCGCACGCTCTACACCGCGGACGGCATCCACGACTACTTCTGGAAGGCCAGGCCGGTGCGCAGCACCGCCGGCGGGGCCGACTGAGGACAGGGACGGAGGAGCGCAATGGCCTCGCATGGGATCAAGGACCGGGTGGCGATCGTGGGCATGGGGTGCACGCGCTTCGCCGAGCACTGGGACAAGAGCCTCGACGACCTCATCGTCGAGGCGTCCCAGGACACGTTCTCCTCGGCGGGCGTGACCAAGGACGACGTCGACGCGTACTGGTTCGGGACCGCGCAGTCCGGGATGAGCGGGATCACCCTGGCCCGGCCGCTCCAGCTGTCGGGGAAGCCGGTCACCCGGGTCGAGAACTACTGCACGACCGGATCGGAGGCACTGCGGGCCGCGGCCTACGCGGTTGCCTCGGGCGCCTACGACATGGCCATGGCCGTCGGCGCCGAGAAGGTCAAGGACTCCGGGTACCAGGGGCTCAACGCCTTCCCGATCCCGGGTGACGGCACCGCCCGGACCCTGACCGCGGCAGCCATGTTCTCGATGGTGGCTCCGGCCTACGGCAAGAAGTACGGGGTCGGCGAGGACGAGCTCGCCGAGGTGCTCGCCCGCATCTCGTGGAAGAACCACCAGAACGGGGCGCGCAACCCTCGTGCCCAGTTCCGCAAGGAGGTCTCCATCGAGACCATCTGCGCCTCGCCCCGGGTGGCGGGTCGTCTCGGCGTGTTCGACTGTGCCGGGGTGGCCGACGGCGCGGCCGCTGCCATCGTGGTCCGCGCCGAGGACGCCCACCGCTACACCGACCGGCCGCTCTACATCAAGGCACTCGCCTTCGCCGCGGGCAGCGGGTCGGGGCTCATCGACCCCGACTACGACTACACCTGGTTTCCCGAATGTGCGATGGCCGCTGAGGACGCCTACCGGCAGGCCGGGATCACCGACCCGAGGAGCCAGCTGGCCATGGCCGAGGTCCACGACTGTTTCACGCCCACCGAACTGGTCCTGATGGAAGACCTCGGGTTCGCCGAACGCGGCACCGCCTGGAAGGAGGTGCTCGCCGGCACCTTCGACCGGACCGGACCCCTCCCGGTCAATCCGGACGGCGGCCTCAAGAGCTTCGGCCACCCGGTGGGCGCGTCGGGGCTGCGGATGTTCTTCGAGACCTGGCTGCAGCTGCGGGGCGAGGCCACGCCGGAGCGCCAGATCACCACCGACCGCACCCTCGCCCTCACCCACAACCTGGGGGGCTACCCGGGCGAGATGGTCTCGTTCGTCTCGGTGGTGGGCACCGAGCCCGGCTGAGCCCCGAACTGGGGCTGCCGGAAAACGGCCTAGGCGGCGGCCTCGGCCTCCCGCTCGTCGAGCAGCGCCCACCATGCATCAGCCGCAGCCCGCGCGTCGTGCGCGACCGCGCCCGGATCGGCGCCCATGTCGGCGAGCGCCCGGATCGCCCAGTCGCCGTGGTCGGCGTCCATGACCGCGTGCACGTCCCAGAAGGCGGTGCCCGCCTCGTCCATGCCGTACCAGCGGCGCAGACCCTCCGCCTTCGACGCGGCGATGGTCGCAGCCTGCGTCTCGTAGGCGGCGAGGCCGGAGAGCGCGGCGGCCGCGCCGTGCTCGGCCAACACCCGGTAGGTCTCGACCAGGCCCTCGGCCGCCGGACCCGGACGGGTCGCCCGAGCGGTGGTCGGCAGGGCGGCGGCAAACCGGTCGAACAGGGCGAGGTGGGACTCCGGGTGGCCCTGCTCGTCTGCCAGGTTCCGAGCGGCCCACGACGCTGCGTCGTCCTCGCCCGCGGCGTGGAGGCTCTCGACGACCGCGGCCAGCACGGCTGGGAGCGCGGCCTCGAACGCCCGGTAGTGCACCGCGTACTCGGCGAGCTCCTGGCGGTCGAGCGCCCCGGCCTCCCACCGTCGGTAGAACGGGTGGGCGAGGAGCTCCCTGCCGCTGAGGGCGGTTGCGACCGCCTCGGTCAGCTCGGCGTGCCGGTCACCGGGGGGAACGGGTGCGGTCGATGTCCTGTCTCGTGCCATGGCGGCATCCTATCCAGCCGGACCAGCACGGGTCAGTGGGCGACCGCCCGGCCCGCAGACGGGTGGGCGTACCGCCCGGATGCGGCATGCGCCGGGACGCCGTGCGGCAGGTCCGCGTCGACCCGGGGGTTGAGGTACCGGAGCTTGCGCTCGCGCTCCTCTGCCTGCTGTCGCAACCGCACCAGGAGCGTGACGTAGACGACCATGGCCGTCCCGGAGACTGCCGTGACGATCCAGGCCGACGTCGCGCCGGGGACGAACCCGACGGCGAGGCTCATCAGGAAGAGGACACAGAGCACGGCCAGGGTGTCTCGCCGGCGCCGACGGGCCGCGTGGCGTGCGTAGAGGTCCGGGGTCCGGGGCGGTACGGCGTACTCGGCGCGATCCTGTCGCAGCACCCAGTCCGACGGGTCCCCGAGGTCGTCGGCGGTCATCCCGCGCGCCGGTGGGCGGGGTTCGGCGACAGCCCGCTCCGGCCCGGGCACCGAGTCGCCGAGGAAGGCGAGGGCGGGACGGGGCAGCTGCTTGGCTCCGACCACGGTGAGCACCGGAGGGGTGCCTGCGCCCGGATAGTGGATGGCCGGGGCGCCCGCCGCGTCGACGGTGTGGAGGCGGTAGGCCGGGGCGACGATCGGCTCGGGTGCCGAGTGCTCGAGGACCTTCAACTGTTCGTGGAAGTGGCTGATCGAGTGGACCCCGTCGGAGACACGGGATCGGCGCTTCAAGAGGCTGGGACCCAGGATGACCACCCACGCCAACAGGATGATGATCGCCAGGACCACGGGCATCGGCTCCTCGACCTACCTCTGGTGCGGGAATACCCTACGCACGGGCCTTTCCGCATTGGTGGATGGTCAGGGACCGACAGCGTCACCAAGACCACCGCCAAGGCGGCCCCGGTGACCCTCCCCGGTTGCAACCCCTCGGTTGTACACCCCACGGCGGAGATGCTCAACCACACCGAGACGCCCCAGCTGGCGACCACCGGGGAGCACCGCGGTCACCCCGGTCGGCGGCCCGATCGCTCGCGGCCGGGCACCGCGCTGCGCCGACCAGCGACCGTCACGCCGGTCGACCCTGACTGCGACGCCGAACGCGGCGGACACCGGCTCGGCCCGGAGGACCTCGCCCACCGGGCCGGCCGAGAGGAGGCGTCCGCCGCGGAGCAGCGCGGCGTGGGTGACCCCGGGCGGGATCTCCTCGACGTGATGGGTGACCAGCACCAACGGAGGCACCACCGGGTCGGCGACCAGAGCGGCGAGCCGGTCGAGGAGCCGTTCGCGGGCCCCGAGGTCCAACCCGGCCGCGGGCTTGTCCATCAGCAGCAGCTCCGGACGCCCCATCAGGGCCCGGGCCAGCAGGACCTGTTGCCGCTCTCCTTCCGAGAGCAGGCCGAAGGGCCGGCCGGCGAGGGCCGGGTCGCCGAGTCCGGCGTCGGACAGCAGCGCCGCGGCCTCCTGCCGGTCGGCGGCGGTGTACTCGTGCCACCAGGTCTCGAGGGCGGCGGTGCGGCCGGTGAGGACTGCATCCAGTGCGGGCAGCTCCGGGCGGAGGGTCCGCGCGATCGAGGCGCTCACCACCGCGATCCGGCGTCGGAGCTCGCGCATGTCGACCCGCCCGAGCCGCTCGCCCAGGATCTCGACCACGCCGGTGGTCGGCCACAGTGCCGAGCCGGCCACCCGGAGCAGCGTCGTCTTCCCGGAGCCGTTGGGGCCGAGCAGGGCCCAGCGTTCACCGGGCGCGACCACCCAGGAGACGTCGTCGAGCAGCGCTGTGCCGCCGCGCACCACCGACACCCCGTCCATCCGCACGGCCGGGACGGAGGGCAAAGCAGTCACCTCCGGGGCCATCGGTCCCCTACACCTGGAACCGGAACTCGACCACGTCGCCGTCCCGCATGATGTACTCCTTGCCCTCGATGCGGGCCCGCCCTGCTGCCCGCGCCGCGGCGAGGGAACCGGCGGCGAGGAGGTCCTCGTACCCGACGATCTCGGCCTTGATGAAGCCGCGCTCGAAGTCGGTGTGGATGGTCCCGGCCGCCTGCGGGGCGGTGTCCCCGACATGGATGGTCCAGGCCCGGGCCTCCTTCGGCCCCGCGGTCAGGAAGGTCTGGAGCCCGAGGGCGCGGAAGCCCACGTGGACCAGCTGGACCAGTCCCGACTCCTCCTGGCCGTAGCCCGCGAGCAGCTCGGCCGCGTCCACGGGGTCGAGGGCGGCGACCTCGGCTTCGATCTGCGCACTCACCAGCACGGCCTCGGCGGGAGCCACCAACGCCCCGAGCCGGGAGCGGAGCTCGGGGTTGCCGAGCGCTCCCTCGTCGACGTTGAACGCGTAGAGGACCGGCTTGGCGCTGAGCAGATGCAGGTCACGCAGCAGCGCTGCGTCCACCGCACCCGCGGCCGCCGCGTCGGCGATCGTCCGGCCGCCGTCCAGGATCTCCCGGGCCTGCTCGGTGGCTGCCAACGCGGGCGCCAGCTCCGGCTGCTTGCGCGACTCCTTGGCGAGCCGTACCAGCGTGTGATCGACGGTTTGGAGGTCGGCCAGGATGAGCTCGGTGTTGACGGTCTCGATGTCGTCGCCCGGATGGATCCGACCGTCCACGTGGATCACATCGGGGTCCTCGAAGACGCGGACCACCTGGCAGATCGTGTCACTCTCGCGGATGGCCGCCAGGAATTGGTTGCCGAGACCCTCCCCCTCCGAGGCACCCTTCACGATCCCGGCGATGTCGACGAAGGTGACCGTCGCCGGCACGATCTCCTTCGACCCGAACACCTCGGCCAGGCGGTCGAGGCGGGGATCGGGCACGGCCACCACCCCCACGTTCGGGTCGATGGTGGCGAAGGGGTAGTTCGCCGCCAGGACCTCGTTGCGGGTCAGGGCGTTGAAGAGTGTGGACTTCCCCACGTTGGGGAGGCCGACGATGCCGATGGACAGTCCCACGGGTGCTTCCTCCGGTGTCGCTGCCGGCCGGGGCCGACGGTGGGCAGGCCGCGAGCGTAGGTGATGGTCCCGGGGTACGGGACCGACCGCGTTCCTAAGCCAGCGCGGACACCAGGTACTCGCTCATGGTCGAGCTTCGCAGCCGGGTCATGTCGAGACAGGCCTCGACGCTGGTCAGCATGCGCGTCACGTGCGCGTCGAGCTCTGCGGGGGTGGTCGCGTTGAAGAAGAGCATCGGGTCGGCCACGTGCCCGGCCGAGGGCCACCCCTCCTCGACGATGCCGTCGATCTCGGGCGCCCCGTCGGTGAGCGCACGCACCACCTGATTGCGGACATAGCGGGTCCGCGGCTGCAACTCGCCCGAGACCGGGGACTGGGTCCCGTGCCAGCGGTCGATCCACTCACGACCGTCGAGGCCCTCGGGGCGGTGGATGAGGGCCACGGTCAGCACTCCCGGGGAACGGGCGCCGTCGGGCCAGTCGCGGGAGGGCGCATACGGGGTCGTGCCGTAGTCGTCGTAGAGCGACTCGACCACCAGATAGGACGCACGCCGCAGCCCGAGGTCGGCGAGCGCCGCCTCCACCCCGTCCCGCCGCTCGTAGCAGTCGAGCCAGCACGAGACCTCCGCCACGTGGGGCTCCTCGCCGGCAGGCGACGGCGCCGGCGAGGGTGCTCGGTCCGCGTCCGAGTCGTGGACGTTGATCCCGAGCCCGCGGGCTCCCGCGTCGCGCAGCCGCGGGACCGCCTCTTCGAGGAGCCGCGCCCGGAGGGCGTCCCCAGCGGGCGCGTCCCCGGGACCCCAGAGCAGTGTGATGACCTTCTCCACGGTCCGATCCGTCAGCCGGCGCTCGGCGCGTGCACCCGGCACGCACCGTCGATGTCGAAGACCTGGTTGAAGCGCCCGAGCGCGAGCCACGAGCCCACGCAGAGCGCGAGGTCGACCAGCTCCTCGTCGCTGAAGGCCGCGTGCAGGCGGGTCCAGAGCTCCTCGTCCATGCCCAGGTGATCGGTCGCGTAGCGCCGGGCGAACTCGGCGGCGAGCTGCTCTCGCTCGTCGAGCACCGCCGCCTCCTGTCTGCTCCCGACCGCCTCGTAGAACGACTCGGGCACCGCGTCCGGGTCCGCCGACCGCGACGGGACGTCACGCGCGGTCCGCCAGTCGAGGCACAGGGCACACCCGTTGATCCGGGCGAGAGTGATCCTCGCGGCTTCGAACTCCCCGAGCGAGAGGGTCGAGTGCTCGTAGACGGCGCTGCTGTACCCGGCCGCGGCTGCGGTCAGCGGCGCGGCCAGAGCGGTCCAGACGTAGACCAGCGGGTCCTGGCCGGCGGGGACGGTGACGCGGGGCATGCATCCTCCTCGGTAGTGGGATCGAATCCGGGCCGGCCGGGCGGACGACCGGGCGGGCTCGCTCAGCCGGCTGCGGGAGCGGGCATCCGCCGGACCACGCGTCCGGCGAGGCCGGTCACGAACTGGAGCCACTGCCGGTCGCCCTCGAGCCAGAGCCAGAGCTCACGCTTGTAGGCGACGACCGCGTCCACGAACTCCTCGCGGGTGCACCCCGCCGGCTCGAGCGCAGGCTGCCACTTGCCCCAGAGCCAGAGGCCGATGCAGATGTCGTCGCTGAACCCGTCCCGCCAGTCGGCCCCGTCGAGCAGGGCGTCGCGGAGGCCGGCTTTGAGATCGACCGGCTCCTCGGGGAACTCCAGCCTCGGGCCTCCGTCCACCTCGAACACGGTCACGAGTCCACAATACCTACAACCGGCGCGAACGGCCGGGCTCTGTCAGCCGCGCTGTCATCTCGATCATCGTGCCTGGTCACCATGGTGTCACCGGTCGGGTACCACCGGGGCGAGGTCGGAACCCTCGTAGGCCGCGAGGTGCTCGGCGTAGTCGATGAACAGGGGTGCCTCGGGGTCGAATTCGCGGCGCAGGCTCTCGAATGCAACCCGCTTGTCGAACGCGTCGAGCTTGGCCAGCGCTCCGGGGTTGTCGAGCTCGCGGAAGTCGAGGCGACCGCGTGCGTTGTCCAGCGCGACGCGACCCCGCTCGGAGCGGACGAGCACGCTGCTCCAGCCGTCCATGGCCCCGACACTGCCGACAGAGAGGTCGGCGCTGCGGCCGAGGAAGTCGGCGCACTCGTCGCACCCCTTGAGGGCTGCGCCGTGGAAGTTCTTGATCGGCTCGTCCACCGCGATCTCGCCGTCGCGGTACTCCACGATCATCCGTCCCCGGATCACGTCGACCTTGCTGACCCGCTCGATGTCGATGGACCGGTCGTCGCGCAGGAGCTGGAGCATGAGGCCCTTGTAGTCGAAGCTCTTCGTGCAGAGGAGGGCGATGGTGAGGACCACCGAGTCGACGCGGTGGGCTCCGGTGGGCCACCGGCGCGCCTGCATGGCCCTGATCCCCTGGATCTCGCAGGGGGTGCCGACGACCGCGATACGCGGCTTGGCCGGCAGGTCGTAGCGCGAGAGGTCGAGCTCGGCGAGGGCCATCGTCTGGTTGTAGTAGCTGCCGGCCGCCTCGTTGATCTCCTTTGCCGTCGTGGCGAGATGGGCCACGCCCTTCCAGGGTTCGTCGGGGTCGTCGCTCGGCCGGGTGACCAGGGCGCCGTCGATCTCCCCCCCGGCCAGCGCGGCGATGAGCAGGGCGGACACCACCCCGCCGTCCTGCGCCGAGTCGGGCCGCGAGCCGGCCCGGACCGAGTAGGCGTCGAGCACCGCGCCGAGTCCGTCCCCGGGCGGGCCGCCGGTGATCTTCCAGTAGGTGTCGCTGGCGTCCGACCGCTCGACCGTCGCGGCTGCGGCGGCGCCCTCCTCCGGCGTCGACGGCGGCCAGAGTGCCTCGTAGCGGAGCCCGCCCCTCGGGCAGAAGTCCCAACAGAGCGAGCAGCCGGTACACATCTTGACCAGCTCGGGCAGGTCGGTGTCCTCGTCGATGCCGATCGAGTTGGACGGGCAGGCGGCCACGCAGGTGCCGCACTGGATGCACCGGCCGGCGTCGATGACCCCGGCCTGCAGCTCCCAGAACCACGTCTTCCCGGGGGGTTCCTCGACCCCGTTCATCTCGTCGCGGATGCGGTAGCCCTTCATTGTGCCTCTCCGGCCGGTTTGGTCGACAGCGCGACCGGCGTGCCGACGCCCTCGTCGGCGAGCGTGCAGCGCAGCTCGTCGTTGGGGGTGCGGCGCGCCCAGTTGTGGAAGGGCTCGTCCTCACGGCGCTCGGTCTGGTAGCGGCGCACCACCCGCAACAGCGCCTCGGGCACCTCGGCGACCGGCCGCGCGTGCTCGACCCAGTCGAGGAAGCCGGCGTCGGTCCCGAGCGAGCCGCCGAGACCGATGTCGACCGCCTCGGACAGGTGATCGCCGACATGGGCGACCTCGCCGCGTAGGCCGATGTCCGCGATCTGGGGCTGCGCGCAACTGGCCGAGCACCCCGAGAAGTGCATCCGGATGATCCCCGCATCGGCGCGGGCCGGTGTCGGGGCTCCGGGGACCGCAGACGTCCCCACCGGCTCCCCCGCCAGCTGTGCGTCGAGGTAGCGGGCCCACTTGACCGCCCGCTCCTTGGTCTCGACGATGGCGTAGCGGCAGAACTCGGACCCGGTGCAGGCCACCGCGCCACGTGTGAACGGCCCGGGGAACGGGGAGTACTTGGCCAGCAGGTCCTCGGCGAGCAGGGCGTCGAGCCGCTCTCCGTGGACCCCGGTCAGGACGAAGTTCTGGTCGGTCGAGAGCCGGAGCGTGCCGTCGCCGTACGTCTCGGCGAGGCGGGCGGCCTCGACCAGCTCGATTCCGTTCATCCGGCCGACCGGCACCGAGCACCCGACGTAGAAGACGCCGTCGTCCTTCTGGGCGTGCACCCCGACGTGGTCGCCGCGGTAGCGGCGGGTGAGCTCCGTGCCGGCCGCCACCAGCTCGAAGCGTGCACGCGCGGCGAGCTCCTCGCGGAACCGCTCGGGGCCGAGCTCCTGGACCAGGTAGCGCATGCGGGCGAGCCCACGGTTCTCGCGGTTCCCGAGCTCGCCGAAGAGCTGCGCGATGGCCCTGGTGACCTCGACCGCCTGGCCCTGCTCCACGAACACGTCGACGTCCGACGCCATCCGCTCCCCGTCGGAGAGGCCGCCACCCACCAGGAGGTTGAAGCCGAGGGTGCCGTCGGCCGCACGCGCCGGCCACAGGCCGATGTCGTTGATCTCGGCCTGGGCGCAGTCCTCCACACACCCGGTCACCGAGATCTTGAACTTCCGGGGCAAATTGGCGTACTCGCGGTTGCCGGTGAAGTACGCGGACACCGCGCGGGCGATCGGGAAGGCGTCGAACGCCTCTGCGGCGTCGACGCCGGACACCGGGCAGCACAGGACGTTGCGGGCCGAGTCGCCGCACGCCTGCACGGTGGTCAGGCCCACCGCGGCGAAGCGCCGCCAGATACGCGGGATGTCCTCGATGCGCAGCCAGTGGATCTGCACGGTCTGGCGGGTGGTGATGTCGGCGAAGCGCGAGCCGAACACCCTGCTCTCGGTGCCGTCGGGTCCCTCGCCGAACGCGTCGGCCGCCACCCCGATCTCGCGGGCCTGTGGGGCGGTGAGGAACCCCCCGGGCACCTTGACCCGCATCATGAACGCGTCGCCCCCCTGCTTCTGCGGGTAGATGCCGGCCCATTTGAGGCGTTCGACCTCGCCGGGCACCTTGGCGATGGCCGCCGGGCCCTCCTTCGTGTAGGTGTCGATGATGGCGTCGGCGATCTCGAGGGGGTGGCGCGCCAGCTTCCACTGCTCGATCTCGTTGAGTTCGCCGTGGGTCCGGTAGGGATTGACGAAGGGCATCGGACGATCCGTGCCGCGGATGTGGAGCCCGTAGAGCTCGTCGCGGTCCTTCGTCATCTGGGGAGGGTCATCTCAGACGTGCAGGCCGCACTCGACCTTGTCCGAGTCGGCCCACCGTCCGGCACGCGGGTCCTCACCCTCGCCCACCGGGCGGGTGGTCGGAGCGCACCCGATGGAGAGATAGCCCTGCGAGAGCAGCGGGTGCTGCGGGATGCCGTGATCACGCGCGTAGCCGGCCACGTCCTGCTCGGTCCACGTGGCCAGCGGGTTGATCTTGACCATGCCCCAGCTCTCGTCGAAGGCGACGATCGGGGCGTGACGCCGGGTGGGTGCGTCGACCCGCTTGAGGCCGGTCACCCACGCCTCCTTGCCCGCAAGGGCCTCGCGGAGCGGGCGCACCTTTCGGAACTCGCAGCACTGTGACGTCCCGCACGGGTGCTCCTCGGCGCCGGGCACGGGGGAGGTCACGGTCAGATTGAGGTCGTAGCGCGCGTGGATGTGCTCGACGTACTCGAGGGTCTCGGGGAAGTGGGACTCGGTATCGAGGAAGATCACCTCGATGTCCGGATCGACCTTGACCGCGATGTCCACGAGCACAGCCTCCTGGAAGGAACAGGAGAGGGCCAGCTTCGGGCCGAACCGTTCGATGGCCCAGGCCATGATGAGGCCTGCCGGGGCCGTCTCGAAGGCCGCCGACTGCTCGGCCATCTCGTTCCGCAACCGGGCTTCCGCCGGGTCCTCGGCCATCTGCGCGAGCTTCGTCCGGTAGTCCACCACGCTCAGCTTCACGGCACTCTCCCTCTTCCGGAGGCGATCCGGCGGCTTGCCGCCATCACCCTTCCGACCATCCCGGTGCATCCACACCTGCACAGACAAAACCCGATTGGATCCCTCAACATTCCCGGCACCTGGTTCGACCCTCCGGCCGCCCAGGGCGTCCCGACGCCGTCCAGGGTCTCCGTAGCACCTCGACCACGACTATACATGACTAACCAGATCAGGTTTTAGCAGAATCGCCCCGGACCGGCCAGAGGCACCAACGGCCACCGCCATGCAGCGAGACTGGACCGGCCGCCAGGGCCCTCTGGCGACCGCACCGAGGACAGGGACACACCGAGCCGATGACCACCTCCGATCCGCCTCCCGGGACAGGCCCGACCGGAGCCGGTCGGGCCCCTCGCTATCCGGTCTCCCTCGACCTCCTCGGCGCCGCCTGCCTGGTCGTGGGGGGCGGCCCGGTGGCCGCCCGCAAGGTCCGCGGCCTCCTCGAGGCAGGGGCTGCGGTCACCGTGGTCACCCTCGAGGTCGGCCCCGAACTGGGTGCCTCGACGATGGCCGCTGGCGACGCCTCGGACCCGCCGGGCGGGGAGACCAGGGTCGGCAGCCTCTCGGTCGAGGTCCGCCCCTACCGCGCCGGCGAGGCGGCTGACTACCGCCTCGTGGTGGCAGCCACCGGGGTCTCCGCCGTCGACGCCCGGGTGCTCGCCGACGCCCTCGACGGTGGCGTCCTCGTCAACCTCGCCTCGGGCCGGGCACCCGGCGCCGTCGAACTGCCCGCCGTGCACCGGGCCGGGCCGATCACCCTGAGCATCTCGACCGGCGGGGCGAGCCCCGCGCTCGCCCGGTGGTTGCGGGACCGTGCTGCCGCGGCCCTCGGACCTGAGATCGCCACGCTCGCATCCCTGGTCGGCGAAGCCCGGAGCTCGTTGCAGGCGACCGGACGCGCTGCCGGGCCGGTGGCATGGAGTGAGGCGATCGACCAGGTGGCCCCCCTCGTCTCCGAGGGACACACCGAGGAGGCGCGGGCGCTGCTGGCCCGGCTCCTCGGCACCGACCCGGACTGAACCACGGAGCGTCGGACTGAGCCACGGAGCGTCGCCGGGTCAGGGCTTGGCCACCATCACGATCGCTGTCGCCACCAGCGCGAGTGCGATGACGGCGGCCGTCACGACCACCCGGACGCAGATCGCGGCGGGGTCGCCCTCCTCGTCCTCGACCGCCGACAAGGCGACCGTGTTCGCCGACCGGCGCGAGACGATGCCCTGGAGCCTGCGTTCCTCCGGCCAGAGCACGGCCTCCGCCAGGACCGCGATCGTGGCCCACGACGCGAGCCCGCCGAGGATCCACCCGTCGGCGAACGTCCAGTCCCGATGGCTCAGGCCCATGAGCGCCAACCCGAGGACCGGCACCAGGTAGAGCACCCGGCCCGCCCAGTTGACCCCGGGGCGGTAGTAGCGCTCGAGTGCCTCGCCGACGGGTCCGCCCGCACCCGTCGACCGCCGCAACGACAGCGCGAACACACCGGCAGCCATGACCGCCCCGAGGGCGATCAGCGCTGAGAGGATGTGGGCGAGCAGGAGGAGGTCGTATCCGGCATCGCGGGCGTGGAGCATCTCCTGCGCCGCCGGCGCGTGGCCCGGGGCCAGGATGGTCATCCGCCGATTCTGTCACCGTGGCCGAGGTCGTCCCCGGCGCGGGTGCACCATCCGTGGGCGCCGGAATTGGTAGGTTTGGGGGAGGGTAGCCATCTGATTCGGTCGTGTCTGTCCGGACCGGGTGTCGAACACGGATGTGAGGTGGCAACGAGGTGCAGGGACGCGACGGGCGAAGGCCAAGGGGCAGCACGCCCATCTGATGAACCAACTCCGACTCGACCCACTCACCGGGCGTTGGGTGGTGGTGAGCACCGACCGCGCCACGAGGCCCCGGGCCTTCGCCCCCCGGATGGCCTCGATCCAGGCCGACACGTCCCGTCCCTGTCCCTTCTGCCCGGGCAACGAGGAGAGTGTCACCCCAGCCCTCGAGACCCTCGGACCCGACGGCGCCTGGCGGGTCAGGGTCATCCCCAATCTCTATCCGGCCTTCGAGGGGAACGCACCGTTCGTGGTCACCAACCGTGGACCCGTGTTCACCCAGGCGACCGCAGGCGGCATCCACGAGGTCCTGGTGCTGTCCCCGGACCACCAGAACTCGTGGTCGATGCTCAGCGACGAGCAGACCGGTGTGGTCATGCGGGCCATCGGCGAACGCATCGCCGAGCACTCGTCCATCGCGGGGCTCCGCTACAGCCAGGCGATCGTCAACGCGGGCCGCGAGGCCGGGGCCTCCATCGAGCACCCCCATGCCCAGCTGTTGGGCATGTCGTTCGTTCCCCGGGAGCTGGTCGAGGAACAGGCGGGCTTCGCCCGGTTTGCCGGCCGGTGCCTGCTCTGCACCACGGTCGACGCCGAGGAGAACGTGGCCCACCGGGTGGTCTACTCGGACGAACAGGTCCTGGTGGTGTGCCCCTTCTGGAGTGGCTCCCCCTACGAGATGCTGGTCATCCCACGCGCGCATGGGCCGCACCTGCACCACAGCCCGCCCACCGACCTGGTGGCGGTGGGCAAAGCCCTCAAGATCGCCCTCGACCGCCAGCGCAACGTGCTCGGCGACATCGCCTACAACCTGGTCTTCCACTCGGCCCCCTACCGGGCGCCCGAGCCTTACCACTGGCACGTCCACGTGGTCCCGAAGCTGACCACCGTGGCCGGCTTCGAGATGGGCACCGGCGTGCTCATCAACATCGTCAATCCGGAGCAGGCCGCCGAAGAGCTCGCCGCGCCGGTCGCGGTGGCCAACGCCGGCTGACCCGGCGGCTGGTCTCAGACCAGCTCGAAGCTGAGTGATTCGTAGGGACCGAGGGTCACCGTGTAGGGCTCGACCCCGATGAGCGGGAAGGCGACCCGCCCGAGCAGCTCGATCGGCTGGCGCCCGGCCCACTCCCCGGCCGCGATGGCAGCCGGCTGGGCCATCCGGCTCAGGTTGTGCACGCAGAGGACCGGGTTGCCCGTCCCCCGCCCGGTCCCCGGGCTCCGCCGGTCCGAGCGCACGAAGGCGAGCACCGAGGGATTCGCGGAGGAGACCACCTCGAGGGTGCCGGTGCCGAGGACGGGGAACTCCCGGCGCACCGCGAGCATCCGGCGCATCCAGTGGAGGAACGAGCTCGGGTTGCGCTGCTGCGCCTCGACGTTGACCCCGGCGAACCCGTAGACGGGGTCCATGAGGGGCGGCAGGTAGAGCTGGGCGAAGTCTGCCCGGCTGAACCCGCCGTTGCGGTCCGGGGTCCACTGCATGGGGGTGCGCACCGAGTCCCGGTCACCCAGGTAGAGGTTGTCCCCCATCTGGATCTCGTCGCCGTAGTAGAGGACCGGGCTGCCCCGCAGGGTGAACAGGACCGAGAAGAGGAGCTCGGCCAGTCGGCGGTCGAGGTCGAGGAGGGGGGCGAGCCGCCGGCCGATCCCCATGTGGCGTTTCATGCGGGGGTCCTTGGCGTACTCGGAGAAGAGATAGTCGCGCTCCTCTTCGCTGACCATCTCGAGGGTGAGCTCGTCGTGGTTGCGCAGGAAGATCGCCCACTGCCCCCCGGGCGGCGCCTCCGGGGTCTGGGCCAGGATCTCGGTGATCGGAAAGCTCTGCTCGCGACGGATCGCGGTGAACAGCCGGGGCATCAGGGGGAAGTTGAAGCAGAGGTGGCACTCGTCGTCGTCGCCGAAGTACTCGGCAACGTCGGTCGGCCATCCGTTGGCCTCGGCCAGCAGGATCCTGCCGGGGTACCGGGCGTCGAGCTCCGCCCGCACCAGCTTGATGAAGGCGTGGGTCTCGGGGAGGTTCTCGCCGGGGGTGCCGTCGCGCTGGAAGAGGTAGGGCACCGCGTCGAGCCGGAAGCCGTCGAGCCCCAGGTCGAGCCAGAACCGCACCACCTCGAGCATGGCCTCGACCACCTCGGGGTTCTCGTAGTTGAGATCCGGCTGGTGGGCGTAGAACCGGTGCCAGTAGTACTGGTCACGCGACGACTCGTAGGACCAGTTGGAGCGCTCGACGTCGATGAAGACGACCCGGGCCTCCGGCCACCGCTGGTCGTCGTCGTTCCACACGTACCAGTCGGCCTTCGGATTGCCGCGACTGCTGCGCGACTCGACGAACCAGGGGTGCTGGTCGCTGGTGTGGTTGATGACCAGGTCGGCGACGACCCGGATGCCCCGGCTGTGGGCCTCGTGGAGCAGCGTCCGGAGATCGTCGACGGTACCGCTCTCGGGGTGCACCGAGAAGTAGTCGCTGATGTCATAGCCGCCGTCCCGGAGCGGCGACGGGTAGAAGGGGAGGAGCCAGAGGCAGTCGACGCCGAGCCACTGGAGGTAGTCGAGCTTGGCGATGAGCCCCGGGATGTCTCCGACCCCGTCGTTGTTGCCGTCGAAGAACCCGCGGATGAAGACCTCGTAGAAGACGGCGCGCTGGAACCAGAGGGGATCCTCCTCGGCCGGCGGCACGGGGTGGACCGACGGGATGGGTAGGGCGGTCACGACGGGCACGCTATCGGACGCCGCTGTGCGCGCCGTGTACTCAGTCGCCCTCTCCTCGGGTCCGCGGGAAGAGCCCCGACAGCAGGCGGTCCGCCGCCTCGTAGGGGTCGAGCGCACCGGTCGACAGCTCGGCGACCGCGTCCGCAACGCGGTCCGCCCCGACCAGGTCGTCGATCTCCTGCTCGACACGGGCCAGCAGGATCTGGTGGAACTCCCGGGCGAGACGCCGCTGGCGACGCTCCTCGAGCGACCCGTCCTCGAGGAGGCACGACCGGTGCTCGGCGATGGCGGTCCACACCTCCTCGACGCCGGCGCCCGTGGTGGCCACCGTCTCGACGATCGGCGGGCGCCAGGAGCCGAGCTGGGTCAGCTCGAGCATGAGCTCGAGGTCGCGGCGCGTCTCGCGCGTCCCCGCACGGTCGGCCTTGTTGATCACGAACAGGTCGGCGATCTCGAGGAGCCCGGCCTTGTTGGCCTGGACGGCGTCGCCCCATCCGGGATTCACCACCACGACGGTGGTGTCGGTGGCGGCGGCCACCGCCACCTCCTGTTGGCCGACCCCGACCGTCTCGACCAGCACCACCGGTACCCCGACCGCCGAGAGCACCCGGACCGCGTCGGGCACCGCCACGGTCAGGCCGCCCAGGTGGCCCCGGGTCGCCATCGAGCGGATGAAGACCTTGTCGTCGAGGGCGTGGGTCTGCATGCGGATCCGGTCGCCGAGGATCGCGCCGCCGGAGAACGGCGAGGACGGGTCGACGGCCAGCACCGCGACCCGGTCGCTCCCGTCGATCCCGCGGGTGCGCGCCTGTTCGATGAGTCGCCCGGTGAGCGTCGACTTGCCAGATCCCGGCGCTCCGGTGATCCCGATCGTGTAGGCCTGCTCGGATGCGCGGTAGGCCACGGCGGCCACCGCGCGTGACCCCGGTCCGCCGCGTTCGACGAGCGAGAGGAGCCGTGGCAGCGCCACACGGTCACCGTCGCGGGCGGCCTCGAACAGGGCGGCAGGATCGAGCGTGGGGCGGCCGGGCATGGCTGCCTGAGGATACTCGGGCGCTTGTCGGGCGGTCAGGCCCGGACGACTCGGGCGCCGAGGGAGTTGAGCTTGGCGTCGAGGCCCTCGTAGCCACGGTCGATGTGGTGGGCGTCGGCGATCACCGTCTCCCCGTCGGCCACCAGCCCGGCCAGCACCAGCGAGGCCCCGGCCCGGACGTCGCAGGCATGCACCGGCGCACCCGACAGGCGGTCGACCCCGCGGACCACCGCGTGGTGACCCTCGGTCCGGACGTCGGCACCCATGCGCTTCAGCTCTTCGACGTAGCGGAACCGTCCGAAGAAGAGATTCTCGGTGACGATCCCGACGCCGTCGGCCACGGTGAGCAGGGTCACCATGAGCGGCTTGTAGTCCGTGGCGAACCCGGGATAGGGCAGCGTGGCGACATCCACCGAGTGGAGCCGCGCGCACCCCTTGGCGTCGGCCCGGAGCCCGTCGGGGCCGAGGGTGATCTCGACGCCCATGGCGGTGAGCTTGCGGATCAACATCTCCATGTGCTCTGGACGGCCGTCCTCGACGACCACCTCTCCCCCGGTCATCGCGGCCGCGACGAGGAAGGTGGCCACCACCAGCCGGTCGGGGATGACCCTGTGCGAGGCCGGGTGCAGGCGCTCGACCCCCTCGACCACGATGCGGGACGTCCCCGCCCCGGTGATCTTCGCCCCCATCGCATTGAGGTAGTCGGACAGGTCCCGCACCTCCGGTTCGCAGGCCGCGTTCTCGATCACGGTGGTGCCCTCGGCAAGGGTGGCCGCCATCAAGACGTTGTCCGTCCCGGTGTGGCTCGGGTACTCGAGGACGACCCGGCTGCCGATGAGGCGGGGCCGTCCGTCCACCGTGCTCTCGACGCATCCCACGACGGTGCCGTTGGTGGTGCGGAACCCGGCCCCCATGGTCTCGAGCGCATGGAGGTGCATGTCGATGGGCCGGGGACCGAAGTCGTCGCCGCCGGGCGCGGACACACTCGCCCGGCCGCAGCGGGCCAGGAGCGGACCGAGCACGACGACCGACGCCCGCATCCGCTCCACGAGCCCGTCGGGGGCGTCGGGAACGACCTCGGCCGGCGTGGTGACCACCAGCTCGTCGGGGCGCGTGCCGCGGACCACCTCGACACCCATCGCAGAGAGGACGTCGGCCATGATGTCCACGTCGGTGATCCTGGGCACGTTGGTGAGCACGTGGCGACCCTCGGCCAGTAGGCAGGCGGCCATGAGCTTGAGCACCGAGTTCTTGGCCCCACCGGCCCGCACGGTGCCCGACAGCGGCCCGCCCGGAGTCACGATGAGCCGATTCACCTCTCCAGTATGGCCCGGGGGCGCCAACGGACCCGTCGATGGTGCGCGCGCGGCGTCGTGCATCCCCGGACGGCGGGCACCACCGTACGGGCCGGCGGCGCCTCCCTTCGTGGCAGCCACTAACGTCTGTGCCCGTGAGCGCGACCGTCCAGGCACCCGACCGCAATCTGGCCATGGAGCTTGTCCGGGTCACCGAGGCATCGGCTCTGGCCGCGTCCCGGTGGATGGGTCGCGGGGACAAGGAGGGTGCCGACGGCGCAGCGGTCAGCGCGATGCGGATCGTCCTCTCCAGCATCGCCATGGACGGGGTCGTCGTGATCGGCGAGGGGGAGAAGGACAACGCGCCCATGCTCTTCAACGGAGAGCGGATCGGGGACGGCACCCCGCCCAAGGCCGACATCGCGGTGGACCCGATCGACGGCACCACCTCGACCGCCCTCGGACGCGGCGGGGCCCTCGCGGTCATCGCGGTCTCCGAGGAGGGCACCATGTTCGACCCGGGCCCGTGCGTCTACATGGAGAAGCTGGCGGTCGGGCCGCGTGCGCTGGGCGCCATCGACATCACCCAACCCATCGGGGCGAACCTCGAGGCGGTGGCCAAGACCAAGGGGACCTCGGTCCGCGACCTCACCGTCGTCATCCTCGACCGGCCGCGCCACGAGCAGCTGATCGCCGACGTCCGCTCGACCGGCGCGCGGATCCGCCTCATCACCGACGGCGACGTGGCCGGCGCCATCGCCACCTCGTGGCCCGACACCGGAGTGGACCTGCTGGTCGGCATCGGAGGCACTCCCGAGGGTGTGATCGCGGCGGCGGCCCTCAAGTCGATGGGCGGCGAGATCCAGGGACGCCTCTACCCCCGCGACGACCACGAGCGGACCGCAGCGCTCGACCTCGGGTACGACCTCGACGCCGTCCTGACCACCGATGATCTCGTACGCGGGGACAACTGCTTCTTCGCCGCAACCGGGATCACCGACGGGGAACTGCTCCAGGGGGTCCGCTACGACGGGTTCGGCGCCAGCACCCAGTCGCTGGTCATGCGGTCCAAGTCGGGCACGGTCCGGCTCATCGACGCCCGTCACCCGCTGCACAAGCTGTCCGAGTACAGCGCCATCGAGTTCGGCTGACGACCGGGCGCGGAGGGAGCGTTCGGCTCCACCCCGCTACTCGGCGAGACTCAGGAACCGCTCCACGCGCCGCTTCTCACGCTCGGCGACCCGGCGCCGCTCACTGTCCTCACCGGCCTGCTCGATCCCCTCTTCAGCTGCTCGCAGACGTTCTCGCAGGTCGTCCACGTCGAGATCTTCGATGGGATAGGCCTCCTGGAGCAGCAGCAGCGCGTGATTGCCGCCAACCTGGAGGTAGCCCTCAGCCTGTGCGAACCGGACCACCTCGGTCTCGGTCCTGTACAGCCGCAGCTCGGTGGGCTCGAGCGTCGCCAACAGCGGTGCATGCCGGCTGAGGATGCCGATCTGACCGAGGGTGGTGACCGTCGAGACCATCTCGACCTCGCCGTTGAAGACCTCACCGTCCGGGGTGAGTACTTCGACGGGGAACGGGGTGTGGGCCACCTCAGTCGTCCCCGCGGCTGTCCCGGATCACGTCGTCGATCGTGCCCTTCATGAAGAACGCACGCTCGGGGAGGTCGTCGTGTCTCCCTTCGAGGATCTCCTTGAAGCCACGGACCGTCTCCGCGATCGGGACGTACGCACCAGGGGTACCGGTGAACTGCTCGGCGACGAAGAACGGCTGCGAGAGGAACCGCTCGAGCTTGCGGGCCCGGGTGACCGTCACCTTGTCCTCGTCGGAGAGCTCGTCGATGCCGAGGATCGCAATGATGTCCTGGAGCTCCTTGTACCGCTGGAGCACCTCCTGGACCTCGGTGGCGACCCGGAAGTGCTCCTCCCCCAGGATCTCCGCCTTGAGGATCGTCGAGGTCGAGTCGAGCGGATCGACCGCCGGATAGATGCCCTTCTCGGCGATAGACCGCGACAGCACCGTCGTGGCGTTGAGGTGCGCGAACACCGACGCGGGAGCGGGGTCGGTGAGGTCGTCGGCGGGGACGTAGATCGCCTGCACGCTGGTGACCGAGCCCCGGCGGGTGGAGGTGATGCGTTCCTGCAGTTCACCCATCTCGGACTCGAGCGTGGGCTGATAGCCGACCTGCGAGGGCA
This sequence comes from uncultured Acidimicrobiaceae bacterium, assembly GCA_963701325.1. Taxonomy (GTDB): domain Bacteria; phylum Actinomycetota; class Acidimicrobiia; order Acidimicrobiales; family RAAP-2; genus Bog-756. Next base: position 3,123,875 of record OY969604.1, on the reverse strand, counting down.
TCCGTCCGAGCAGTGCCGAGACCTCCGAGCCCGCCTGGACGAAACGGAAGATGTTGTCGACGAAGAGCAGGACGTCCTGCCCCTCCTGGTCGCGGAAGTACTCGGCCATGGTCAGACCGGAGAGCGCGACCCGCATACGGGCGCCGGGAGGCTCGTTCATCTGCCCGAAGACGAGGATCGTCTTGTCGAGCACGCCGGATTCCTTCATCTCGAGCCAGAGGTCGTTCCCCTCGCGGGAGCGCTCACCGACACCGCAGAACGCCGACAACCCACCGTGCTCCTGGGCGAGATTGTGGATGAGCTCCTGGATGATCACGGTCTTGCCGACACCGGCACCGCCGAACAGGCCGACCTTGCCCCCCTTGGCGTAGGGCGCCAGCAGGTCGACCACCTTGATGCCGGTCTCGAACACCTCCGTCGTCGGGGTCATCGCCTCGACGTTGGGCGCGTCGCGGTGGATCGGCCAGCGCTCGATGCCCTCCTCCAGCGGCGCACCGAGGTCGATCGGCTCGCCGAGCAGGTTGAAGATCCGTCCCAGTGTGGCTCGCCCCACCGGAACGGTGATCGGGCCTCCCGTGTCGATGACCTCGGCACCGCGGGCGAGGCCGTCGGTGGTGTCCATCACCACTGCCCGCACGCGGTCGTCGCCGAGTTGCTGCTGCACCTCGCAGATCAGGTACTCGTCCTGGGCGGCGCCGATGTCCTCGTCCTCCTCGGCGCGCGCAGCCGCCGGACGGCGCACCTTGATGGCATGGTTGATCTCGGGGAGCTTGTCGGGGAACACCGCCTCGATGACGACGCCTTGGATCGCCTCGATGCGGCCGACGTTCTCGGTGCGGCCCTCCGTCGCCGATGCCTCTTCTGTCACTGCCATCTCAGTCTCCACTCTGGGCTCACCCGAGCCCCTCGGCCCCGGCTACGACCTCCATGATCTCCTGGGTGATCTCGGCTTGGCGCGCCCGGTTCATCTGCAGCGTGAGGTCATGGATCAGCTCGCCGGCGTTGTCAGAGGCATGGCGCATCGCGGTCATCCTCGCACCATGCTCGGAGGCGGTCGAATCGAGCAGGGCGCGGTAGATCGAGATCTCGACGTAGTCGGGGACGAGCCTCCGCAGCACCGCCGCCGCGTCGGGCTCGTACTCGGGCACCACCCGCTGCTGGTCCTCGGTGGCGGCTTCCGCGTCCTCCGTCGGCTCCCCTTCGAGCACGGTCGCCCGCTGCAGGGGCAGGAGCGTCTCACGCCGAACGACCTGCGATATCGGCGAGAGGTAGCCGTTGTAGAACACCTCCACCTGGTCGACCTCGCCGTCGAGGTAGGCGGCCATCAACCGCTCGGCGATGCGGCGCGCGTCCGGGTAGGTCGGACGGTCGGTGAAGCCGGTGAAGCTGTCTGCCGGCTCCATGCCACGGAAGGTGAGCGACGACGCGGCTCGTCGGCCGGACGCGAAGTAGACGACCCGCCGTCCCTCGCCCTCGTGCTCGCGCCCGGCTGCGACCCCGGCGCGGACGATGTTCGAGTTGAACGCACCGGCCAGGCCGCGATCACCTGCGACGAGCAGCAGACCGACCGTGCGCACCTCTTCGTGTTCCTGGAGGATCGGCACGCTCGGGACCGAACCCGCCGCCTCCGCGGCCTGCCGGGTCATCCGCCTGATCGCGCTCGTGTACGGACGCAGCGCCACGATCCGCTGTTCGGATCGGCGCAACCGGGCAGCGGCGACCATGGCCATCGCCCGGGTGATCTTCTCGATGTTCTTGACGGCGCTGATTCGGTTGCGCACGTCGCGCTGCGACTGTGGCATGGATCGTGAGGCGCCCTGGCACTACTGCACCAGGGCGGCCTGTCCCTCCTTCTCCTCGACCGGCTGGGGCGCGGCCTCCGACCGACTGGACTGGAGGAGGTCGTCGGGGCCCTCTTCGATCGCGTGGCCCTCTTCGTCGAGGTCGACGCCGAAGTCCTGGGCGAACTGCTCCACGACCGCGGCCACCCGGGCCTGCGTCTCGTCGCTCCAGTCGCCGCCGCTGATCAGTCCGAGCAGCTCTGCGTCGCTCCCGTGCACCCGCTCGATGAGCTCTGCGAGGAACCGTTCGACCTTGTCGACCAAGATGCGGTCGAGGAACCCGTTGGTGGCCGCATAGATCTGGATCACCTGCTCCTCGACCGGCATCGGCGCCCGCTCGGCCTGATTCAGCGTCTTGACGAGTCGTTCGCCTCGGGCCAGCGTCCGCTGGGTCTCGGGGTCGAGCTCGGAACCGAATTGGGCGAACGCCTCGAGCTCGCGGAACTGGGAGAGCTCGAGCTTGAGGCGGCCCGAGACCCGCCGCATCGGCGTGATCTGGGCGCTGCCGCCCACTCGGGAGACCGAGATGCCGACGTTGATGGCCGGGCGCACGCCGGAGTAGAAGAGGCCCGGTTCGAGGAAGATCTGCCCGTCGGTGATCGAGATCACGTTGGTCGGGATGTAGGCCGAGACGTCACCGGCCTGGGTTTCGATCACCGGCAGTGCGGTCAGCGATCCGCCGCCGGGAACCTTCTTGCCCGTCTGCGGGTCGACGAGGTCGTCCGCCAGCTTGACCGCCCGCTCGAGCAGCCGGGAGTGCAGATAGAAGACGTCGCCCGGATACGCCTCGCGACCGGGTGGGCGGCGCAACAACAGGGACATCTGACGGTAGGCGTAGGCATGTTTGGTGAGGTCGTCGTAGATCGCCAGCGCAGCCTTGCCGTTGTAGAGGAAGTACTCGGCCATCGCGCAGCCCGCATAGGGAGCCAGGTACTTGATGGGCGCCGCCTCATCGGCGGCCGCCATCACGATGATCGTGTTCTTCAGCGCGTCGGCCTCCTCGAGCACGGCTGCCAGGCGCGCCACGGTCGACTTGCGCTGTCCGATCGCCACGTAGACGCAGACGAGGTCACGATCCCTGTTGTTGATGATCGTGTCGATGGCGATGGCGGTCTTGCCGGTCCCCCGGTCGCCGATGATCAGCTCTCGCTGGCCCCGGCCGATCGGGATCATCGAATCGATCGCCTTCAAACCGGTGAGCATCGGCTCGCGCACCGGCTGGCGCTGGACGATCCCGGGTGCCTTGTGCTCGACCGGGCGCGTTCCGGAAGCCCTGATCTCCCCCTTGCCGTCGAGCGGGTTGCCGAGCGGATCGACGATCCGCCCGAGCAGGTCGTCGCCGACCGGAATCTCGAGCAGGCGCTTGGTGCGCCGCACGGTGTCTCCCTCGACGATCTTCCGCCACTCGCCGAAGAGGACCGCGCCGACGCTGTCGGACTCGAGGCTCAGCGCCAGCCCGGTCACGCCGTGGGGAAACTCGAGCATCTCGAGCGACATGCAGTTCTCGAGGCCGTGCACCCGGCAGATCCCGTCGGCCACGGACAGCACGGTCCCGATCTCGGTGAGATCGGCGCTGGTGCTGTCGAGGCCCTGGATCCGGCTCTTGAGGATCGAGGTGATCTCGTCAGGCTTGATCTGCATTGGGTGGCTCCTTGCCTTGCGAGGGTAACCGTGCCTGCGAGACTTCCTTGCGGAGCTCGTTCAGTCGGTTCCTGATCGACGCATCGAGGATGACGTTGCCGACGCGGAGCACGATTCCACCGAGCATGTCGGGATCGACCACGGTCGTGAGCTGGATCGTGTTGCCGGTCCCGCTGCCGATGCGTTCACTGATGCTACGCACGGTCGCCTCGTCGAGTCGCACCGCGCTGGTCACCTCCACCGGGAGCAACTTCCGCTCGGCATCCCATCGCTGCTCATAGAGCGCTCGGATGTGGAAGATCTCCGGCATGCGCTGCCGCTCGATGAGCGTCTCGAGGAAACTCATGAGCGTCTCGTCGGCTCCCTCGACCAGCCGACCTAGGCCATCCTTCTTCTCCGTCGTCGAGAAGTAGGGCGACACGAAGAAGATCTCCAGCTGGCGGTCGGCAGACAGCGCGTCGACGAACTGGGCGAGCTGCTCGCGCACGGTGTCGAGCACGTCGCGCTCTGACGCGACCTCGAACAACGCCCGTGCGTAGACCTCGGAGACCTCTTCCACTAGTCGGCGACCTGTTCCACTACTCGGGGCTCCGGGCCATCATGACTGGCGGCGTCCGCCGCTCAGGACCGAGAAGTCGAGGTCGGAGAGCGCGTCGGCGACCAGGCGCCGCTGGTCATCCTCGGTCAGCACCTTGCGCGTCACCCGCTCGGTCGCCATCACCGTGAGGTCTGCGACATCCCGGAGGATCTCGTCGATCATGCGGCGGCTCTCGGCCTCGATCTCGCGCCGGGTCTGCTCGAGCATCTGCTCGCCCCGAGCCTGGGCGGTGGAGCGGGCCTCGCGCTCGTGGGCGGAGGCCGCCTGGCGGGCACGCTCGATGATCTCCTCCGCCTGCTGACGCGCCTCTCTCAAGTGCTCGCGATATTCGACGAGCAGCTCGTCTGCCTCCTGCCGGGTGCGGTCGGCCGCGTCGATCGACTCCTCGATCACCTTCTGCCGTGAGTCGAGTGCCTGCCCGATGCGGGGCAGCACGAACTTGGCGAGGATGAAGAGCGAGATCCCGAAGACGAGGAGCGTCCAGATCGTCAGCCCGACGTCGGGGGTGATCAGCCAGGAACTGGATGCGAGTACCACGGTGCCGGCTCCGTCGGCCTAGAGGAAGAAGGCGATGAAGCCGCCGACCAGGCCGTAGAAGAAGGTTGCCTCGGTGAGGGCGAACCCGAGCCACTGGATCGAGGTGATCTCGTTCCGCATCTCGGGCTGGCGAGTCACCGACTCGATGACCTTGCCGAACAGCATCCCGATGCCGGCTCCGGCCCCGGCGGCGCCGCCACCGGCCCCGACCCCGAGGGCGATCGCCTTCCCGGCGTTCTCGCCGACATTCTGATACGACTGAACAGCGGCGGTGATCAGTGCATGGACAACCATGACGATACCTACAATGCGAAACATATAGCTCCTCGCTCCCTTTTCTTAATGGCTGCCGACAGCTCCACCCAAATAGATGGCGGTCAAAATTGCGAAGATGAAGGCCTGCAGACCGGCGATCAACACGCACTCGAACAGATAGATCGCGACACCGAGGGGCAGGAGGAACAAGCCCACAGCGGGCAGCCCCAGTAGCACCGCCATGTCACCGGCCATGAAATCTATCAGCAGGTGCCCTGCCAGCAAGTTGGCCCAGAGCCGGATCGCCAGCGAGAGAAGCCGCAGGAAGTGCGAGACGATCTCCAGCGGGTAGAGGAAGATCAGCATGCCTCCGCTGACACCCGCCGGGACCAACGACTTGACGTACCCCCGGAGCCCGTGGTGGCGGAGCCCCTCGACGTTGTACGCGATGAACACCCCCAGCGCCAGCACCAGCGGGAGGGCCACGTTGGTGTCCGCCGCATAGATCTGGAACGAGGGGAAGCTGAGCCCGCCGGCGTGGATCTTGTCCAACGTGTTGACCGGCAGCGGGATGTACCCAAGGAGGTTGGTCACGAGGACGAACACGAACAGCGAGAAGATGAGTGGGAACCACTTCCTCGCCATCTGGTCGTCCATGCTGTCCGTGGCCAGCCGCCTCGTGAGGTCGTAACCCCACTCGACCGCGGTCTGGATCCGATTCGGTCGCATCTCCATGCGCCGGGCGACGAACAAGAGGATGCCGACGGTCAGCACGCCGGTCATGAACAGGTAGAGGACTCCCTTGTTGATGTCGAGCGGACCGACCAGGTGCACCCAGGTCACCAGCTGGTAGGGAGAGACGATGTTGAACGAGTTGTTCCGGTGGGTGTGGATGCCGAACACGATTCCGAGCGCGATCAACCCTCCGAGGTAGGCCAAGAGGACCAGGTAGATGATCTGCCTGCGACGGCTCATGCGGGCGAGGACCGTCATTGGACAGCCGTCTGCCGCGGCGGCCCCGACAGCACCCTGACGGCGAAGGCCACCGAGTACGCACCGAAGATCACCAGCGAGGCCGTGAGCCCGTCCTCGCGCCCGCCGACCAGGGCCGCGATGAGGATGAACCCTGCCAGCAACCAGATCCGCGCGAATCCCTCGAAGAGGTGGTAGCCGAGCTGCTTGAGCGGCGTGGCCGCCTTGCGCGTCCAACGCTGGTCGGCTTCGCCGATCACGCGCTGCACGATCCATCCGCCGGCCCCGATCGCATAGCCGAGCACGGGCGCCCCGAGCGCGACGGCGGGAGCCATCGCGACCAGCACCAGTATCACGTCCAAATATCGCAACGCCGGGAGAGAACGCACTTTGACCCTGACGTCGGTGGCTACCGCCAAGGCCGGCTCCTCGTGCAACTCACGGGCAGCATCATCGCACCATCGTGGTCGTGGCGGCAAAACGCCGGAAACACGACGTTCACCGTTTGGAAACGGTCCTCCAAGCGGCTGCGGCCGCCCCGGCGGGGTCCGGAGGTCCGACCGCTGTCCCGTCCGGCCCCGGCGCGGGGCGGGGCACGGTGGCCCCAACGGGTGGGCTGTCTCCGCGCTCGCCGACCTCGGCCGCACCCCCCATCGAGCCATCGGCCGCGCCCTCGGCCGAAGCCTCGGCCGAGCCCTCCGGATGGCGGCGCAGGGACGGGTGGAAGAGCGTGTAGAGGATGACGCCGAGCGCAAGCGCGCCGAAGGGGATGAAGGCGTTGACGCTCGAGACGTAGAGCGGGAAGAGGATGAAACCCGAGAGGAGCACGGTCCAGGCCCAGAGGATGAGCACGCTCCGGCGGTGGCCGTGGCCGAGCCGGAGCAACCGGTGGTGTAGGTGGTTCTTGTCCGGGGTCGAGAACCCGGTCCGGTTGGCCGTCCGGCGCACGAAGGCGAAGGCCATGTCGACCATGGGCACCCCGAGGATGAAGAAGGGGATGAAGAGGGGGGCGAAGAAGAAGTAGGTCTGACCGCTGCGTGCGGCCACCCCACCGACGGTGCCCGCCGAGCGACCCCCGATGAGCATCGTCGAGGCCGCCATCAACAGTCCGAGCAGCAGCGCGCCCGCGTCCCCCATGAAGATGCGGGCCGGATGGAAGTTGTGGGGCAGGAACCCCAGACAGATCCCGCAGGTGACCACCGCGATGAGCGGACCGATGTTGTCGGTGGGCAGATTGCCGAGGTACTGGAGGTGGAGGCCGTAGATGGCGAGGGCGCCCGATGCGATGGCCACGACACCCGCGGCCAGGCCGTCGAGCCCGTCGATGAGGTTGACCGCGTTGGTGATGGCGATGACCCAGAGGGCGGTCAGCAGCGGCGTCCACTCCGGGGACAGCTGGACCAGACCTGCCAGTGGGACCTTGAACTGGAACCAGGTCACCCCCATGAAATAGAGGATGGTGGCGGCAAGCACCTCACCGGCGACCTTTGCCGGGGCCGACATGTCCCGGAAGTCGTCGATGAGCCCGACCACGAAGATGGCCGCTGCACCGAGCAGGAGCCCCATCGGCTCCGGCGAGGCCCGGAAGAGGGCGCCGAGGGCGGGTACCGACGCGGCCACGGCGAAGGTGACCAGCATGGCCACGAACATGGCCACCCCGCCCGACTCGGGGGTCACCCGCTGGTGCACCTTGCGGTCGTCGGGCTGGGCCACGTAGCCGATCCGCACAGCGATGCGGCGGGCCGGGAAGGTCAGCGCCCACGAGGAGACGGCTGCCACCACCAGCAGAGCGGCGTACCAGTTGAGCGGGACGCCGGGGCTCATCGGGTCACCCTGAACGTCGGCCCAGCGCCCCGGGGATCACGCCCCGGACAGCGTCGGATAGGGAGGAAAGCGGTGGCAGAGCGCACGGACCTCTGTCCGCACGGTCTCGAGGGCTCGCTCGTCCCCGCGGCTGCGCAGGGTCCGGCCGATGAGGGCGCCGACCTCGCGCATCTCGTCCTCGCCCATACCGGCGGTGGTCTGGGCGGCCGACCCCAGGCGCAAGCCCGAGCTCACGTAGGGCGGGCGGGGATCGTCGGGGATGGCGTTGCGGTTGCAGGTGATGCCGGCCCGGTCCAGGACCTCCTGGGCCTCCTTGCCGGTGAGCTCGGCATCGAAGGAGCGGAGGTCGATGAGGACCTGGTGGTTCTCGGTGCCACCCGAGACCAGGCGGAATCCGCCGTCGGCCAGCGCCGCGCCGAGGGCCCGGGCGTTGGCCACCACCCGTGCCGCGTAGACGCGGAACTCGGGCCGAGCCGCCTCGGCGAAGGCCACCGCCTTGGCCGCGATCACGTGCTCGAGGGGACCGCCCTGGAGGCCCGGGAACACGGCGCTGTCGATCGACTTGGCCAGCTCCGACGAACAGAGGATGGCGCCACCACGCGGGCCGCGCAGCGTCTTGTGGGTGGTGAAGGTCACCACGTCGGCGATCCCGACCGGTGACGGGTGGACACCCCCGGCGATGAGGCCGGCGGGGTGGGCGGCGTCGAACAGGAACCGGGCCCCGACCGAGTCGGCGATCTCACGGAACGGCAACGGGTCGATGATTCGGGCGTACGCGGTCGCCCCGGCCACGATGAGCTGGGGCCGTTCTCGACGTGCCACGTCGGCGACCTGGTCGAAGTCGATGATCTCCCCTGGCTTGTCCGGGTCGTCCGAGGCCGCGGACACGCCGTAGGAGACGAACCGCCAGATCTTGGAGGTGATCGATGTGGGCGACCCGTGGGTGAGGTGGCCACCCTGGTCGAGGCGCATCGCCAGGATCGTCTCCCCCGGCTCGACGAGCGCCCGGTAGGCGGCCAGGTTGGCGCTGGCCCCGGCGTGGGGCTGCACGTTGGCGTGCTCGGCCCCGAACAGCGCGACCAGCCGCTCGCGGGCCAGGTCCTCGACCCGGTCGACGACCTGGTTGCCGCCGTAGTAGCGGCGCCCCGGGTAGCCCTCGGCGTACTTGTTGGTGAGGATGGACCCGGTGGCGGCCAGCACGGCCGGCGAGGCGAAGTTCTCCGAGGCGATGAGCTGGAGGGTCGTCGACTGGCGCTCGGCCTCCGCGCCGAGCAGTCCGAGCAGCTCCGGGTCCCCGGCCAGCCAGGCGTCGAACGGGGAGGAGAGGTGCGAGCTGTCCGATCCTGCCGCGGTTCGCATGGCCCGAGTGTACCGAGGGCCGATCGGCCCCGACAGCCCTCCGGTAGGCTCGTTGACTTGATGAAGATCGACCCCAGCACCCCGGTCGTCGTCGGGGTCGGACAGGTGACCAACCGGCCCGGGACCGAGGGGGAGGGCTCCCTGGCCGACCGTCCCGAGCCGATCCGCCTGATGCTCGAGGCCGTCGGCGCAGCCGTCGAGGACTGCGACGGTGCCGGGCCCGGCGCCCCGGCCCGGGCCGGACGGGCCCTGCTGGCCCGCAGCCAGTCGCTGCGGGTCGCCAACCCGCTGAGCTGGGACTACGTCAATCCAGGGGCCCTACTGGCCGCAATGCTCGGGATCGAGCCGCCGGAGCTGCTGGTCAGCACCACCGGGGGCAACACTCCCCAGGCCCTGGTCAATGCCACCGCGCTCGACATCGGCCGGGGCGACCTCGACGTGGCCGTCCTGGTCGGAGCCGACTGCGTCTACACCCGGGCGGCAGCCCGCCGGCACCCCGACCGGCCGGTCATGCCGTGGACGGTCGGGGCGGCAGATACCGAGCCGCCGACCCGGTTCGGCAGCGATCGCAGTCCCACCACCAGCGCGGAGGAGGAACGCGGGCTCGACCTGCCCATCCACGTCTTTCCCCTCTTCGAGAATGCCCTGCGTGCCGAGGCGGGGCGCACCCTGGAGGAGCACCTCGAGCACATCGGATCACTCTGGTCACGGTTCTCGGAGGTGGCAGCGGGCAACCCCCATGCCTGGTTGCGTGATCCGCACTCCCCCTCGGATCTGATCACCCCGACAGAGGCCAACCGGATGATCGCCTACCCGTACACGAAGCTGCTCACCGCCAACATGCAGGTCGACCAAGGTGCAGCGGCCATCCTTTGCTCGGCCGCCGCTGCCGAGGCGGCCGGCGTCCCCCGCGACCGCTGGGTCTTCCCCCTGGCCGGGGCTGACGCGGAGGACCACTGGTTCCTCTCGCACCGGGCCGACTTCCACTCCTCGCCGGCCATCCGGCTGGCGGGCCGCTCGGCCCTCGCCCTGGCCGGGACCGCTATCGGCGACATCGCCCACCTCGACCTCTACTCCTGCTTCCCCTCAGCGGTCACCATCGCTGCCGCGGAGCTCGGGCTCCGCGACGACGAGACCGACCGCCCCCTCACGGCCACCGGGGGGTTGACCTTCGGTGGCGGGCCGGGAAACAACTACGGCACCCACGCGCTGGCCTCGCTGGTCGGCCGCCTACGCGACGACCCCGGCTCCATGGGCCTCGCCACCGGCCTCGGCTGGTACCTCTCCAAGCACAGCATCGGCATCTACGGCACGGATCCGCCTCGGAACCCCGGAACAGCCGATCTCGTGGCCGGCCTTCCACCCGAGACCAAGGTCGAAACGGCCGGCGGGTTCTCGTGGGCCGACCCGCAGGTCGGGATCGGCGCCCTCCCGCAGTGCGCCCCGGACGCCGACGCCGAGGGCGAGGTCACCGTCGAGACCTACTCGGTGACATTCGGACGGGACGGCTCGCCGGAGCGGGCGGTGGTGGCCTGCCGCACACCGGAGGGTCGGCGAGCGTGGGCGCAGGTGACCGACCCCGACCACCTGGCCCTGCTGATCAGCACCGAGGGGTGCGGACGGCTCGGCACGCTCCGGGCCGGAGGCGACGTGGATCTCGGTTGATCGGGGTCGATCCCGGTTACGTCGAGCTCGGTTGATTGATGCGGAGGTGGCCTGCGGCAGCAGGGTGAGACCGCCGCGCTAATTCCTCGATTCGGTATATGGCATATGCATACGAGCAGCCGCGTTGTATGTGTATGCCATATACCGAATTCCAGGATGTTCGGGCGGGTTCCGAGTCCACAGAGTCAGTCTCCGAGCCCACACGATCAACAGACGAGCCGCTGTGCATGGAGGCCCCATGCGAATGCGCTCAGGTCGGTGACGCCTCGATCGACATGGGCGGGGGTGCCTCCGGCTCGTGGTAGCGGTGGCGGAATGCTGCATAGGCGAACGGCCCGGCCATCATCGGCAGCCAGTAGGAGGCAAGCCGGTAGGCCAATGTCGCGAGCACCGCCTCGGCCCCGCTCAGACCGGCCAGCACGAGGAACCCCGAGAGGCTGGCCTCGACGATCCCGAGCCCACCCGGGGTGATCGGCACGAGGCCGATGACCCCGGCAACCGCGTAGGCCAGCAGGATGAGTGATGGACGTGGGTGATAGCCGACCGCCCGGACGCAGAACAGGAGGCAGAGGTAGTCGAAGAGCAGCCGGCCCGCCGACAGGAGGGTGGCCTGCCACCACTGCTGGCCGAGGACGGTCCGGATCACCGTGCGCTGCTCGATGAGGCGATCGGGCACCCCGCTGAGCGGGGTGCGCTTGGACAGGAGGCGGTTGCCGACGAACCGAGTGCGCAAGAGACGGTTGTAGGCCGTTTGGACGACACGACCGACGGTCCGCAGCGGGCCGTCGATCGTCAACACCAGAACTCCGAGTGCGAGGAAGAGGACGAACCCGATGGCGCCGATGATCGCGGCGTCGGCCAGGCCCGAGCTGACCGGGGCCCCGAGGATGACCACCGGGAGCACGAAGACCGGGAGGGCCAGCAGACCGCCGATGCCGAGGAAGGAGAAGGCGGTCAGCCCGCTGACCGCCTCGGTCGGGTCCATTCCTGTCGCCCCGAGCATCCGGAACTGGACTGCCGCCCCCGCCGCGGCGCCCCCGGGGACGATGAGGGAGATCGCGTTGCCCGCCAGCTGGGCAGTGATCACCGAGAACCACGCCTTGGTGCGCAGCGCGATGCGCTGGAGGGAGAAGGTACAGGCGAAGTGGGCGCCCTCCGCCAGCAGCGCGGGAACGAACCAGAGCAGGTTGAGGGTGACCAGTTTGGGCCACGAGTCGAGGACGGCAAGCACGCTCGGGGCCACCAGGTACAGGGCCACGCCGGCCACGCCGACGACGATCGATCGCTTGACCACCGCCTTCCAGCGGATCGGTCGCCTCTGCTGCTCCTCGAACTGGGCCTCGAACGTCCGCGGACCCGGTTCGGTTCCGTAGCCGGGCACGCTGCTCACCCGGTCACGCTCGACCATCCCGGCCACCCACGACCGCGTACAGGTCCGCTCAGCCTCCGGCCGGCCCTGTGAGCAGCGTGTCGGCCAACGCGTGGTGGCGCGGGTTCCAGATGCCCTGCAGGTCTGCCATGCCCATCTCCCTCCACAACACGATCGTGTCCTGCGATCATCCCACGGGATGTCGCCAGTCGGCATTCCCGGACGTCGCCGGACCCGGCGTCGGGCCGGGTTACCCGCTCTGGCGCCCGCTCCCGACCCGTTAGCCTGGAGGTCCGTGAGCGAGACCACCGATGCCCAGCTGACCCGCGACACCTACGAGCGCCTCCAGGCCGAGCTCGAGGACCTCACCACCCGCGGCCGGGTGGAGATCGCGGCTGCGATCGAATCGGCCAGAGCTCTCGGCGACCTCAGCGAGAACGGCGACTATCACGCTGCCAAGGATGCGCAGGGCAAGATGGAGTCGAGGATCCGCCTGCTGCAACGCCTGATGAAGACGGCGAGGGTCGTTGAGTCGACTGGCTCAGCCGACGGCACGATCGGGCCCGGCTCGGTGATCACCCTGCGCTACGAGGGCGACGACGAGGACGACGTTTCCGAATACTTCGTCGGCTCGATCGAGGAGCGCCAGGGCGACCTGACCGTGGTCTCGCCCGGCTCGCCCCTGGGCCAAGCCCTGCTTGGCCACGGTGTGGGGGAAACCGTCGAGTACGCGGCCCCGGGGGGTAGCCTCCGCGTCGACATCGTCTCCGTGCGAGGAGAACCGGGGTGAGCGCGCCACGTACCCTGTCCGAGAAGGTCTGGGCCCGGCATGTCGTCCATTCGGGAGGCGCGGACGAACCGGACATCCTGTTCATCGACCTCCACCTGGTCCACGAGGTCACCTCCCCGCAGGCATTCGACGGTCTGCGCCTGGCGGGCCGTGGCGTCCACCGCCCGGACCTGACCATCGCGACGGCCGACCACAACGTGCCGACCACCGACATCGACCGCCCGGTGGCCGATCCCATCTCGGCCAAACAGCTGGCCGTCCTGGCCGCCAACTGCGCCGAGTTCGGCATCACCTGCTATCCGATGGGCGACGCCAACCAGGGGATCGTCCACATCATCGGCCCCGAACAGGGCCTCACCCAGCCCGGCATGACCATCGTCTGCGGCGACAGCCACACCTCCACCCACGGCGCCTTCGGCGCGCTCGCCTTCGGAATCGGCACCAGCGAGGTGGAGCATGTCCTGGCCACCCAGACCCTCCCCCAGCGCCGGCCGGCGTCAATGGCTGTCGACGTCGATGGTGACCTGCCACCCGGTGTCACCGCCAAGGACCTGATTCTGGCCATCATCGGTCTGATCGGGACCGGGGGAGGCAACGGTCACGTCATCGAGTACCGCGGGCCCGCGGTCCGTGCCCTCTCGATGGAGGGCCGGATGACCGTCTGCAACATGTCGATCGAGGCGGGCGCACGCGCCGGCATGGTCGCCCCCGACGACACCACCTTCCGGTACCTGGAGGGACGCGACCATGCTCCGAAGGGGGCGGCCTGGGAGGCCGCGCTCGACGTCTGGCAGTCGCTCCAGACCGACGACCAGGCCACGTTCGACCGCCAGGTCCGTCTCGACGCCACCACGCTCGCGCCCTTCGTCTCCTGGGGTACCAACCCGTCCCAGGTCGTCACCATCGACGGAATCGTCCCCGATCCGGGTGCGTGCGAGGCACACGAGGCGGAACAGGTCGACCGGGCGCTCGCGTACATGGGGCTGACCGCCGGCACCCCGATGCGCGACATCGCCGTCGACACCGTGTTCATCGGTTCGTGCACCAACAGCCGGATCGAGGACCTCCGTGCCGCAGCGGAGGTCCTCCGGGGGCGCTCGGTATCACCCGGGATGCGGGCGTTGGTCGTGCCCGGCTCCCACCGGGTCAAGGCCCAGGCCGAGGAGGAGGGCCTCGACGCGGTGTTCACCGCGGCCGGATTCGAGTGGCGCGAACCGGGATGCTCGATGTGCCTGGCCATGAATCCCGACAAGCTGGCGCCGGGCGAACGAGCAGCGTCTACATCGAACCGCAACTTCGAGGGGCGCCAGGGGCGGGGCGGCCGCACCCACTTGGTCTCACCGGCGGTTGCGGCGGCCACCGCAGTGGCCGGGCACTTCGCAGCACCGACGGACCTCGACTGATGCGCGCCGTGCGGTTGCTGAGTGGGCGGGCGGTTCCGCTCGACCGCTCAGATGTGGACACCGACCAGATCATCCCCTCCGACTGGCTCAAGCGGGTCGAGCGGACCGGGTTCGGAGCCGGCCTCTTCGCCGAGTGGCGTGACGACCGCGACTTCGTCCTCAACCGAGAGGAGTTCTTCGGGGCCACCATCCTGGTCGCCGGACCCGATTTCGGCATCGGCTCCTCACGCGAACATGCGGTCTGGGCGCTCCAGGACTACGGCTTCGAAGCGGTGGTGTCTCCCCGATTCGGTGACATCTTCCGGAACAACTGCACCAAAGCAGGACTGGTGCCCGTGCAGGTGGACGAACACACCGGCCGGCTCCTGCTCGACGCGGTGATGGCCGAGCCGACCACGGAGATCACCATCGACGTCGAGCGAGGGACCCTCGAAGCGCCGTCAGCAGACATCGAGACCACGTTCCCGCTGGACGAGTTCACGCGTGCCCGATTGCTCAACGGGTGGGACGACATCGGCCTCACCCTGCGGTACGAAGCGAACATCGAGGCCTACGAGGCCCGGCGCCCGAGCTGGTTGCCAACTACGCGCTGAGTCGCAGGTCGGCGGGCAGATCCGATCAGCCTGCGAGCTGAGAGCCCGCCGGGTCCCCGGCGCCGACTACCACGAGGGGCAGGGGGGCAGCCAGCGTCGGGGGACCCGGTGGAAGGTGAGTTGCGGAACCGCTCCCCGCAACTTCGAACGTGTGCCACTTGGATGGCGACGGTAATGAGCAGCCGGGACGATCCACTGCCATTGCTGACCACGGTACACGACCCGCCGACGTGTGGCGCGGACCGAGAGTTCGGTCGATGACCAGTCGGTGCCGCGCCCTGTGCACTACGACCGTTCCCCCCATCTTGCCCGCCGACGACGTGGATGTTTCCGGAGTTCCGCCTTGTCCCACGAAGCCCCCCCGGATTGTGCCGCACTCGGTGCTCCCCGGTCATCGTAGGGCCGACCGGTCACCGGGTCAATCGGTTTTAGTAGGGATCCCTCTAGGGAATCTCGGGTACCTTCCTCCGTGGTCGAGCGCCGACCACGGAGCGCGATCCGTGGTCCCTCTGCCGCCGCGTCCTTCGGATGTCGGCATGCTCTCCGCTACTGGTGGTGTGCGCCACTTCCCCCGGAGGTGCTCCCGTAGTGGAACCGCGGTATCCGCCTCCGGACGACACAGTGGCAACCACTGTTGCGCGTCTGTCCCGGGCATCCCCACCCCGACACACGGAGAGGGGGTCCGGCTGAGCCGGACCCCCTCTCGTCGGCACCCGAAGGCGCCTACTGCGTCTTACTCGTGGTGCTACTGATTACCAAGCTGCGTCAGCCGTTTGTATCGAGGCAGAAGCCCGAGGGATTGGTCGACGTGTAGCTCGGGTCCACCAACTGGTAGTTGGAGTCCGTAAGCGGCACCGTTGTGGTCAACGCACCCTGACTGAAGGGGTGGCTTGGTGAGGTGTCGATCGGGAAGAACCCGTTCGCAGTGATGGCGGCTTCGATCTCGGATCGGTAGTTCACACCGGTCAGGGGATCGATGTCCGTTGTCGTTTGCTTCTTGCAGAGGAACCCGTCTTCACCGATCGCATTCAGTGCAGCTTGGCTGACGACCCCGTTGGTGCCGGTGGACGTGTTGTTGTACACGTTCGCCAGGTACCGGATGATCGGGAAGTTGCCCGGGATGCCCCCGCCGGTACCTTGGATGCTGGTCTTGGAGGCGGTGACTGAGTTGATCTCGCCTTCCGCCGTCTTGTACTTGTTGGCGCCAACGGTGGTGCCGGGGCAGAAGTTCGTCGGGCACTGCGACGTGTACTTCCCGTAGGAGTAGAAGTAGAGGGCCGCGGCCTTGTTGGTGTTGTGGGTGTTCGAGACGAAGTCCTCGTTGTACCAGACGCTCGAGGTATTCACGATCGAGGAGACCTCGTTCTCGAACAGTCCGATGTGAGACAGGTTGGCGGCCGTCTTCTGCGCCGCGGTTCCTCTCGATCCGACAACGCCGCCCGGGCCGAACCACTCGTCGTTGAGACAGGCCGGCGTGTCGGTGCCGAGGGTGACGAACTGCTTCCACGTCCCCTCGGTGCCCGATCCGGTCTGCGCCATGTAGCAGTCGATGTGGAGCCCTTCGAGGATGGTCTTGTTGCTCGCGGCACTCGCCTCGGTCGGATTGAGGCAATACCACACCATCGTCAGGGTGCCACCACCCGGCTTGGGACAGGTGAGAGTATCGGCATAGGCCTGCTGCAGCTGGGTGAGTCCGATGTTGTTGATCGTCGTCGTCGGCGCGTCAGCCAGCGTCGACCCGGCACCCGTACCACCATCGACGAAGTGGGTCCACGGAACCCCATCGATGGCATAGGAGATGACGTTCTGCGCGGCGGTCGTGTGGATCGCGGCGGGTACGTTGCTCGAGGCCCGTGCGTATGCTTCGGCTATTGACCCGGCGGTGTACAGCTCTTTGACGCCCTGACCGGACCCGACAGCTGCAAGCTGAGTCTCGTCGTCGTTGTAGGGGTTCTCCTTCGCGGCCTGCGAGCCGTCCTCGCCGGGCTGGTTGACGGTCGTCCCCGTCGCGTAAGGAATGGCACAAGAACCATCGAACGGGTGAGTGTTACCGGCCAGATCGCACCCGGGGGACTCGTCGAACAGCACGCTCAACGCGGTCATCGCGTAGTACGTGGTGTTGGAGCCACTTGCAGGGAGCACGCTCTGCGTGACTGCGCCTGCAGTTCCTCCTGCGAAAGCCAATGACATCCCGGACAGCCCGAGGGCGACAGTGGCCATCGCCACTCCCCTCCGGCGTGTGAACAGCTTCTGAAACATGGGGGTTTCTCCTCTGTAGTGGCTGGGGAAGGAGGGCTTGCCATGGTCGCTGCCCGACAACTGCCTCCACCGACAACATAGGAAACCGAAGTAATCGCAGCGTCACGGATGGGTGCTGCTTGAATGAACTCTTGGTGACGCTCGGGCCCGTACGGACGCGATACGCAGTGCACTTGGCACCAAGCGTGACACTTGCTCACCAGTCGATCGGCGGTTATCGATACGTCCTCGATAGCTCAATAGGTCGCCGGGAGCGCCCGAGCAAGACTTTCACAGGCGAACAGCCCACACGCGATGACCACGGGAGCAGCCAGCAGGTACACCACCACCGGTCGCCGCCAACGCCACGCAACGATGCCCGCTCCCACCAACACGATCAGGGTCACGAGCGACCAGAGGACGGTGAGCCCGCCCGCAGCCGGGTCTCCAGCCAGACCGAGCTCGTACCCGGGGAGACCTGCGGTGGCGCCTGGGACCACGAATGGGGGTCCTACGAGCTTCCCGACCACCGCCAGCCGCCCGCTGGTTACCACGCTCGAATCCGACGAGATCAGCGTGATCCGATCGTCCGTGGTCGGGGTGACCACGTCGCGCTGGCCCGAGGTGACCGTGAAGACCCGAGTGACCTTGTAGGTGAACGATCCGACTCCGTCCACGACGCGGATCCGATCACCCCGACGCAGCTGCGGGAGCGGGCCGAAGGGGGCACCGAAGGTGACCCTGCGGGCAGCGATCACCGCGTTGCCGGCGGTACCGGGAATAGCCGTACCGACCATGTGGCCTGGACCGTCCATCAGGTCGGCTGCGCTGGTCCCTTCGACCACCACCTGATGGAGGTGGATCGCGGGAATCTCCAGGACCGCGACTGCCGACCCCTCTGCGGGTGCGCGGCCATTCACCAGGCTGTAGACGGTCAGCGGCTGGCCGACGAGTGACTGGGTGAGTCGCTGCTGGTCCCGGGCCGCGGTCAAAGGGGTAAAGGCGAACAGGTAGACGAGGAAGACGACGATGAGCGCGCCGATCCCGGTGATGGCCAGTCCGGCCAGACGACGGTACGGAAGGTCGGGGAGATGGTGCGCCGTGGCACGGACAGGATCTTCGGGATCGAGCTGTTGGTGCCGCTGGGAGTCGTCCCGGAGTCCTGGTGCCGTACCGGCCGCTGTCGAGCGATCGGATACCGAGACGTCCTCTCCGTGCCCTGCTTCCTCGAGGCCTCTGGGAACAGCCGGTACCTGCGTCTCGGTCACGGAGATGCCCCCGGCGGTTCTCCGGCGTTCCGTTGCCGACGCCTCAGCCGCGAGGACAATGCCGGGGCGAACAGCAGCAAGGGTCCGAAGATGAGACAGGCGATCGCGAGGATGACCAGGGCCGGCAGGAGGTAGCGAGCGGCCGCGTCGAGGCTCAGCAGGAGAAAGCCGGTCGCGGTCCCGACGCCCCCGACGCCGCCGGTCCCAGCGTCACGGGGATGACTCCCGCTCCCTGTGGTCGGGGATGTCGTCGACAGAGGAAGCGACCCGGGCCCAGTCGACGCTCCCGCAGTGGACGCAAACGGATTTGGGGAACCGCTGGGCGAAACCCCAGTGGTCCCCGTCGAACCCTTTTGGGACGACTCGCCGCCAGTCGAGGTCGATGGTGAGCCGGAACCAGGCGCGGAGACGACGTCTTGTGCGATGTCGGAGAGCGCTGCCTGGTAGAGCGCTGATGGCAGGGGCGCGTACCCGTTTGGCAGAGGGATCGAACCGCCGCTGTGTGAGTAGCTGACAAGGTTGGTCAGCAAGTTCTTCAATGTGGTGGCAGTGGACGCCGGTAGCGGTGTCGTCGGGACCATCGCGTAGGTGACATCGGGCATCGGATACGCGTCGGCAGTGCGTGCTGCATAGGCGACCTTGTAGGTACCCACCGGGCACGACAGCGTTCCGGCGGGGCACGGGGTGAGATTCGCCAGCGCCGCCTCGACGTTGGGAACTGAGGGGCTGACGAAGTTGCCCGCGGCGTTCTGGAGGCTGGCAGTGTAGAGCCCGTAGTAGGAGGCTTCGGAGGAATCCATCACACCGAAGGCTGCCGCCGGATTTGTACTGAACGACGGAACCGAGGCTCCCCCGAAGGCGAAGGTCCGCATCGCATGTGCCTGGAGTGACGGCAGCTCGAACTCACCGTAGGTCTCGATTCCCGAAGCGAGTGGTGGGAATGTCGAGGACGGCTGGCAGGTCGGAAAGATCCAGGTCGCCGACTTGTCATCCGAAGGTGGCCAGATGTTGCTCCCTACCGGGGGTGTGGTGAGCGTCGTCCCAGCCGCGGTCGTGTCGTGGACCAACGCCGAGACCGGGCTGCTCTTGCCGACGAGTTTGAAGTCGGCCGGGTACGGTACCGTGGGCGCGTTACAGAGCCAATCGCTGGCCTGGTAGCTCGCCCCATTGGGAACGTCGGAGTTGAAGATGCCGAACTGTTGCGGCATGTATACGCCAACGCCGGACACGGTTGGCGGATTCAACAGATCGAAGGCGCTGAGGTACTGCAGTTGGTTCTCCAACTCTGTCACGGGGTCCGGTCCCGTACAGAGCGTCAATTCCTTGCAGGGGTAAGGAAGACGCGGGTAGTCCTCGCCGTAGAACGTCAACGGGTCGAGGGTGCCCGAGCCCACCGCGTCCGAGTAGCTGGTGCTGATGAGCCCGGCCACCATGTTCGGAGTCAGGTCGTAGTTGGCTAGCGGGGAAGCCGTGTTGCCCACCGTCTCCCCCGCCAGCATGCTGACCACGGTGGCAGACACCGCAATCGGAATGTACGCAAAGGACCTGCCACCGAAGAGCGTTCCGGCCTGGTTGAGATCGCCGGGGTTGTCGATGAACGCCAAGTTGGTATTGCCGGAATTGAAATCCGAGACGACCGACCCGGTGTCGTTCGTGGTGTTGAGCGCCACCACCCCTTCCGATCCGCTGCAGGTCGAGTCGACGGCTGCAGGAAGGAAGTGCTCCAAGCTGGTGGAGCTTTCGGTCTGGATCTGGGGGGCCGTGGAGGGACACCCGGCCTCCTGTGCTGCGAAGGTCACCGGGATGACCGCCGTGTTCGAGGCTGTGACGGCGGGACCGTTGCCGACACTGTTGCCGGTGCCTGCCTCCTTGGTGATCTCGATCGAGCACGGGTCGGCCGTGTTGTCACAGAAGAAGCCGGGGCCGGCCCCTTGGACGTTGGTGATGTCATGGGATGGCAGCGGCGAATTCCCCTCCCCCGACTGGTCGAAGAACACCGGGTAAGCGATCTGGGTCAGGTCGGCGTGGGCCGCGTCGTCGGTGACCGGGGTCTGCACCGGCACCCATTGCTGCGCCTCCCAGTTCCCAGCCAGGCACTGCGGATCGGAGGGAGAGGAGTTGGTCGAGCAGAGGGCAATGCGGATGCTGCCACCCCCATGAAAGTTGGTGGCCCGGACGAACACGAATTCGCCGTCGCTGAGGCCGGTGGTCGGAGCGACGTCGACCGCGGGGCACGGTCCGCTCGCGCACGGCAGCGTTGCGGTGCACCCTCCGTTCCCGTCGCTCGCACAAACCGGCGCCGCCCCGACGGCCGACGGGCCGTGTGCGCTCAGCGCCGTGGTTACGCTGACCGCGGTCAGGGTGACCACGGCCAGGACCATAGAGATCCCGATCGTCAGGACCCGCCGCCGGGTCGGACGATGACGCTTCACCGCTCTTCGTCCGGTATCGCGATGGTCTGATCGGACTCATCCGCCTCACCTGCAATGCGGCGACGCCGCTGGGCCGCGATCAGCGGTGGCGCGAAGACGATGGCCAGGACGAGCAGTACCCCGCCGACAACCGCCAGGTTCCTCGGACCGTCGACCGAGCCGGTGGCTGCGAGGAGCTGGTCTGCACACGCGAACCTGTTGGGACAGGGCTTCCGGGTCTTGACGATCTTCCCGTTCACCACCGTGTACCCCTGTGCCGCCTCTGCCGCTGTCAGGCCTGCAGCCGACGCGGTGTCGCTCACACCACTGCTGCCCGAGCCTTCCGCCGAGCCCGGGCCCGCGGTCGTACCGGTGGCCGCGCTCCCCCCGAGCCTCCAGCAGCGGAACCTCCGGCCGCATCCGCGGTTGCGCCGGGCGGTATCCCACCACCGGCCTGCCCGGCGATGGCCGGTTCGCCGGGAAGTGGAATTTGGCCGTCGACGTAGGGGTTCTTGCAATCGGCCGGCGAGACCGGGGGAGGTTCCTGGCCGCCATTGAGACGGCCGACCGCGTCGAAGTCCTCTTGCACCAGGTTTGGGGGCAGGGGGGAGTAGCCGAGCTGCGGCATTGGTTCTTGGCCGGCACAGGCGAGGAATGTGACGAACTGACCGAGCGCCTGGCCCTTCTGGCTCGGGAAGGTCGAGGGCGCTCCAGTATTACCCACGCAACTTCCCCCCTTCGTCTGGGCCAGCTGCGGTGAGCAGGGGGTGACCAGGTAGCTGTAGGCGGACAGTGGATATGCGTTCGGGAGGGGGTTGGTGTAGACGTTGGTCAGGTCCTGTGTCAGGTCCGCATGGAGGATGGCCGCTTCGAGCGCGGTCGCGACGTTCAGCGAGGAGGGCTGGACAGCGTTATTGCTCGCGTTGACGACAGAGGCGACCGGGAAATTGTGCTCCTTGGCGTAGGCCGTCTCTACATAGGTGATCGCCCCGACACTCGAGAGCGCCGCCACATAGTTCGCGGCGTTGTCCGAACCGCTCTGGCCCGTGGGTGTGCCCTGCTGCCACCCCTGGTACCCGGGGTGGGTCGAGAAGTCGAAGCTTGATGGGGGAGTCGGCCAGGTCGCGTCGGGCTGGCCTGGCTCGAAACTTTGGAAGTCGTTCTGTGCAGCGGTGAAGACGGAACCGTCGAGGTGCAAAAGGTAGTCGGAGAGGAGGTAGTTCTCCCCGGAAGCGTCCGAACGGTAGACGGCAATTATCTGAGTCGAGGGCAGATCCCCGGCGAGTTGGGGGTTGAGCTGGGCGATGGCCGGGTCGTTCCATTTGCTGATCTTTCCCAGGAAGATGTCACCGATAGTCGCTGCGTTGAGGACGAGGTTGGTGATCCGCTGCCCGTCCTTGCCGTTGACGTTGAACATGAACGCGAGACCGCCAGCCACGTCGGGCATGTACTCGTACGGAATGGACGGAGTGGACTGAGCCTGCCCGGAGCTGTACGGAATGTCGGAAGCAGCGAAGTCGACCTGGTTGGTGGCGAAATTGTCGAGCCCGATCACCGACGAGGTCACCTGCCAGTTGATGTTGAGCCCGTACAGCGTGCTCGATTGGCCCACCCACTGCTGGATCGCCACGCTCGAGAAGCTCGACCCGGTGGCCTGAAGCGACGGGCTCGCAGCGACCGGCGCGATCCCGCAGAGCTGAGACATCATTGCGGTCACGACCGAGAGGACGGTCGCGGTGCCGACCGCAGTGCGGCATCGACGACGCACCGAACGCTCGGCCGGAACTACCGTGGGCCGGACCGGACCGGCGACGGACTCAGCCGAACTGGCCATGGACATAGTCTGCGGTCCTCTGGTCGGTTGGTTCGCCGAACATCTTCTCGGTAGGCCCCGACTCCACGACGCGGCCGGGCATATTCTCCTCGGCGAGGAAGAACGCGCAGTTGTCGGAAACCCGTTGGGCCTGCTGCATGTTGTGCGTGACGATGACCACGGTTACCTCGTTGGCGATCTCCTTGATAGTGCGCTCGATGCGCAGGGTGGAGGTTGGGTCGAGGGCGGAGCACGGCTCGTCCATAAGGAGGACCCGGGGCCGAACGGCGAGCGCTCGGGCAATGCAGAGCCGCTGCTGCTGACCTCCGGAGAGCGCCCCACCGAGCTCACCGAGGCGTCCCTTGACCTCGTTCCAGAGCCCGGCCTTGGTCAGCATTTCCTCCACCAGATCGTCGCGGTTGGGGACTGAGATACGCGAGAACTTGAGACCGGAGAGCACGTTGTCGGCAATGGTCATGGCGGGGAACGGATTGGGCTTCTGGAAGACCATCCCGATATGACGCCGAGTGTCCATGGCCCGCTGCCCGGTCGAGTAGATATCCAGACCGTCGAGCTTGACCGAACCGGCGAGCTGGGCGCCAGGCACGACCTCGTGCATCCGGTTGAGGATCCGGAGGAAGGTCGACTTGCCGCAGCCGGACGGCCCGATCAGCGCGGTCACCCGGGAGCGCTCCATGACAAGGCTAACGCTTTGGAGCACGAGGCGGCCGCTGAACCAGGCGCAGACCCCTTCGGCCTCGATCTGCCCGGCTCCTCCCCCGACCCCCCCCTGCCGGACGAACCGCCGGGACCTTCCCTGCGCCGGCACACCAGCAGTCACGTCCGTGTCGATCGTCATTGGTCGCCTTCTCTCTGCATCGGGACCGGCACGAAGAAACGGCCCATCACATCGTCCTCCGAGCTCCCGCGCCTCTTTTTCTTCCCCCTGGGGCGACTGAACAGTCGGGCAGCGACGAACAAGATGAGGACAATGCTGATAAGGACGAAGGCCGCCTGGAAGGCGAGGTCGATGAGGACGGGCTGTGCCTGACGAACGTCCGACCAGATCACCAGGGGCAGGGCGCCCTGGGGGTGGGCGAAGGCGTTCCAGTTGACCACCTGTGAGCCGAATGCGGTGAACAGCAGCGGAGCGGTCTCCCCAACGATCCGGGCGGTCCCGAGCAGTACCGCGGTCACGACGCCGGAACGGGCTGTTGGAAGGACTACCGACCAGACCGTTCGCCACTCGGGAGCCCCGAGCGCGAAGGACGCTTCACGCAACCCGCTCGGCACTACCCGCAGGACCTCCTCGACCACCCTGGTCACCGAAGGGAGCAGGATCACGAAGAGGGCCAGAGAAGCCGCAAACCCCGAATAAGTCAGGATGTGGTCGATGATCAGGATCGAGTAGATGAAGATGCCGGCCACGATCGAGGGCGTTCCACTCATGGCGGTGACCACGGTTCGAACGATCTTCACGCCCCTACCGCCCACCTCGTTAAGGAAGACGGCTGTGGCGATGGCAACCGGCACGCCGAGGACGACCGCGAGGAGCACCTGCTCGAGCGTCCCGATGATGGCATGGAAGACGCCGACGTGGTTGAGCGCGTTCGGGTCGGCTACCTGGAAGTTCTTCTGGTCCTTGGTGAAGAGTGATCCCCAGTGAATGGTCGGGATGGCCTTGTAGGCCACCCAGACCACGATGAAGACGATCAGGGACACGATGAGGAGCGCAGCGCTCACGACCACCACTGCGACCACCCGGTCCGTGGCTACCTGACGCTCGATCACCTGGGCCGTGGTGAACCAGGTCATGGCGAGGAAGCACAGGTACCAGCAGACCAGGAACCCGAGGGCCCCGGTGAAGAGGGTCAGCTGAAAGAAGATGACCCAGACCAGGGCGAGGGAGGAAACGGCGCTGGCGACCAGGAGCAGGACGTCGGTGGGACCGAAGTCACCGGGACGGATCGGCGTCGGCAGTCGCCGAGGGATCGGGGGGAGGTGGTCCGGGGGTTGAGTCGGGGCCGACCGAGAAGGAACCAGGTCTCCTTCCGGCTGCACAGTGCTGGTGGACGCGGACGAGTTCGGGATGAGGACTCCCGGAGGGGCTGACTGGACGTCGGTTGGTGCCGTCACAGGTCAACCCCTGCACCGCTTCGGGACCGGTTGACGATCGCCGACGCGGCGAGGTTGATCACCATGGTGAGCACAAAGAGCACGAACCCGCAGAACAGCAGGTCCTGGAGCCCGAGCTTGCCACCGGACCCGAAGTTGACAGCGATGAGCTGCGAGATGGTCGAGCCACCGTGCTGGAGGATGTGGTCGCCCCAGACGAACGAACCACCCAGGATGATCGATACCGCGATGGTCTCCTCGAGCGCACGGCCGAGACCGAGCATCACCGCGCCGATCATGCCCCCCCGGCCGAAGGGCAGGACTACCGCCCGGATCATCTGCCAGCGACTTGCACCGAGCGCGAGAGCGGCCTCACGCTCGCCGGGTGGCGCGAGCGAGAAGACCTCACGGCAGATCGAGGCCACGATAGGGACGATCATCAACCCCACGACCAGCCCCGCGATGAACAGCGATGCGTTGAGGGGTGGGCTGACCACCTTGAAGAACGGGATGAACGCGAGGTGCCGTGAGAGCCAGGTGCTGAACCCGACCACGTTAGGTTGCAGCTCGAACACCGCCCAGAGGCCGAAGATGATGCTCGGGATTGCTGCTGCTAGGTCGATCATGGCGATCAGCCCCCGCCGGCTCCACTGCGGGGCGTATTCGCTGAGGAAGAGGGCCGTCGCAATGGCGATCGGGGCACCGACAACCATCGCCACGATCGCCACCTCGATCGTGCCGACCAGCGAGGCCAACACGCCATAGATCGGATGCTTTCCGAGGGTCTGGTACCCCGATGTCGTGAAGAAACGCCAGCCAGCCTTCTGGAACGCCGGGAATCCGCGGAGGAACAGGAAGAGGCCGATGAGGAAGAGCAGGGCCAGCACTCCGAACCCTGCGACCCGCACCACGCCGCGGTAGAGCCGGTCGGGCGTTCCATGATCCGCTGGCAGGGTGATCGGTGTCGGCACCGGGTCACCGAGCAAAGCCCGTGGCGAATCGACTGTGGCGGACATGTCCTCGGGCCTTTCTGGACGAATCAGGTCTGACGGCGGTCCTGCCCCGGCGGCGCTGGCAACTGCTGAACCTGGGAAGCCAGCAGTTCAAATTACTCGCCCAAGGTGAACGGGCGGCTAAATCTTTGCAATGTCCCGGTGATCATTCCGCGTACGGAGTAGCCGGTTTCGACCCGGTCCCACGCGTCGGCCAAGCTCACCCGAGAGAATCGTAGAGTTCCCCCCGCCCCACGTCGAATGAGACCTTTGAATCTGCAAAGGCCAGCTGGCGGTCCGCGTTGATCAGGATCGGGAGCATGGACGCCGAGCCGGTCTGGGTGTAGGGCGCTGCCTCCCTCAATTGGGCTATCTGGGCGCTGACTTGGTCGGCAAAGGTGTGATGGTGGCGTTTGGCCTGGTCGACGCTCATCCAGTACAAGTTCTGTCCGCCGCATGCCATGAAGAATGCGAGCCAGGTTCCGCCTGACTGATCGGTGTATACGACCGGCTCGGCCACGAGTATCGAGTCACCTGGCGCAACGGTACCGACGCTGGGGAGGCTGGCGTCGGGCCCCGAATAGAGCGCTATGCCGGATGGGACCGTGACGCCGTCGACCATCGCCGTGCCTCCGTGCGCCTTGATCTGTTCCAGGGCCCGGTCGGCAGACGCATCCGGTTCGAATGATGCGAAGCCCGGATTCAGCCCCGTCGGCTCGCCCGGAGGAATCGTCGAACTGACTTCATACGTGCACCCCTGGAGCTCGATGGTGGGTGGCACCACGACGGTGGCGGAGGATGGTGCGGCC
The DNA here is from genome assembly GCA_963701325.1 of uncultured Acidimicrobiaceae bacterium. Taxonomy (GTDB): domain Bacteria; phylum Actinomycetota; class Acidimicrobiia; order Acidimicrobiales; family RAAP-2; genus Bog-756. The sequence continues at coordinate 3,097,382 of OY969604.1, read as the reverse complement.
GCCCCTCCCCCGCACCCCGCCATGAAGAGCAGAAGCGCAACGGCGGCGATGAGCCCGGACACCGAACCGATCCGCCCCGACCGGCCGCGGCCGCTCTCTTCGCGTGGGCTGCCCGTACTCCGGCTACTGATCCGTCTCCTACTCATCAGACTCCGTCTCGTTGGATCGGTCACGGGTCGCTTCCAGCTGTCACGGCATGACGATCCGGCATGTCGGGATGGGGGGCTTCCATCATCCCGAGCCCACGTTCTCCCATGTCCCGGCATCGCTGTCAACGCGGGGCGTGGGGCAGGCTTCAGAGTTCACCGTACGGCAAGGTTTTCGCGACCGTCAGTTCACTTACCGGTCACACACGGCACTCGGCGTACACTTGCCCGATGCCGATCAGGTCCGCTCGCGGGGCGCTCCAACTCGCCGCGGTACTCGGATCGGTCGCATCGATCGCTGCCCTTCTCGGTAGGGTGCGCCGCAGAGCGGGGTTCAGCACCTCGGGGTTGGCTGAGATCGGGGGGGACACCTGGCCGCCAGTACCCGTCAACACCGGGCACCGGAGCTGACCGCAGCGAACCGCCCGGCGGCTACGACCGAACGCTGTGGACGTCGCTGATCCCGGGGGCTTCGCGCAGCCGGGCGAGCGCCCCCTCTGGGACCTGGCCGTCGGTGGACAGCACCATAAGCGCGGTGTTCCCGGTCGCCGAAGGACCTACGGCCATCGATGAGATCGAGACTCCGGCATCGCCCAGGATGGTTCCGACCACGCCGATCATCCCCGCGCGGTCGTCATTGCGGACGACGACCATCTGGGGGGCCGGTGGCACCTCCACCGTGTGGTCGTCCACCATCACCAGGCGCGGTTCGCTCCGGGGTCCGGCGAGAGTTCCTGCCACCGAGTGGTGGCCGCAACGCAGGGTGATGAGGTTCACGAAGTCGTGGGCGGTGACCGTCGAGATCTCGCGCACTTCGAGCCCACGTTCCGCGGCCAGCTGCGGGGCGTTCACGTAGGACACCGGTTCGGCGGTGCCCTCGGCGAAGAGCCCCTTCAGGATCGACAGGGTCAGGATCCCGGTGCCCGCGCCGGCCAGACCCCCCTGGTACTCGATCTCGAGCGCGTCCGGCAGCCCGTCGTTGAGGCAGGACAGGATGCGCCCGAGCTGCTCGGCCATGCCCATGAACGGGCGAACCGTCTCGGAGACGTCGGTTGCGGCCACATTGACCGCGAAGGGGACGAAGTCTCCTGCGAGCGCGAGGATGACCTGCTCGGCGATGGTCACCCCGGCCTTGTCCTGTGCCTCTGCCGTCGAGGCACCGAGGTGGGGCGAGACGACCACGGTCGGGAGCTCGAAGAGCGGGGACTCCGTCGTGGGCTCGGCGGCGAACACGTCGAGGCCGGCGCCCTGGACCCTCCCCGAGCGGATCGCCTCGGCGAGGGCCTCCTCGTCGACGATGCCGCCGCGGGCGGTGTTGATGATCCGCAACCCGGGCTTGGCCCGAGACAGCAGGTCCTTTCCGATGAGCCCGAGGGTCTCCTTGTTCTTGGGCAGGTGCACGGTGACGAAGTCGGCCTCGGCGAAGACGGTTTCGAGGTCGAGCAATTCGACGCCCATGTGGCGGGCCCGATCGGCCGAGACGAACGGGTCGTAGGCGACCAGCCGCATCCCGAACGCAAGGGCGCGTTGGGCCACCAGGGCGCCGACCCGACCGAGGCCGATCACGCCCAGGGTCTTGCCGTGCAGCTCGACACCCTCCCATTTGGAACGCTCCCACTTGCCGGCGACCAGCGCGGCGTGGGCCTGGGGGATGTTGCGGGCCTGGGCCAGGAGCAGGGCCATGGCCTGCTCAGCCGCAGAGAGGATGTTGGACTGGGGGGCGTTGACCACCATCACCCCGCGCTCGGTCGCCGCCGCGACGTCCACGTTGTCGAGGCCGATGCCGGCCCGGCCGACCACGACCAGGTCGGCTCCGGCGGCGAGGACTTCGGCCGTGACCGTGGTGGCCGACCGGATCACCAGGGCCTGCGCGCCTGGCACCGCGGCCACCAGTTCGTCGGGTGACAGCCCGAGTCGTACGTCGACCTCGTGCCCGGCGCCTGCCATGAGGTCCAGGCCCGGCTGGGCTAACTTCTCGGTTACGAGCACCCTGCCCATGGTCGTCCTTTCGTCAGCTCTTCTCGGGACCGCCGGCCTCAGCCGGCGCCGGTGAAGAGGTCGGCCAGCCGCGAGACGCCTTCGACCAGCTGGTCGTCGCCGAGGGCGTAGGACATCCGGAAGTAGCCGGGGGCGCCGAACGCCTCGCCCGGCACCACGGCCACCTGGGCCCGGTCGATCGCGAGTTCGGCGAGCTCGGCGCTCGTTCGGGGCACACCGCCCCCGATCCGCCGCCCGAGGAGCCCCTCGATCGAGGGGAAGGCGTAGAACGCCCCTTCCGGCAGGAGGCACTCGATCCCGTCGATCTCGTTGAGCATCCGGTGGATGGTCAGGCGCCGGCGGTCGAAGGCGTCCCGCATCTCGGCCACCGCGGAGAGGTCGCCGGAGACTGCGGCCAGAGCCGCCCGCTGGGAGACGTTCGCGACATTCGAGGTCGTGTGGGACTGGAGGTTGGTGGCCGCGGCGATGACGTCCGGTGGACCGAGCATCCACCCGACGCGCCACCCGGTCATCGCGTAGGTCTTGGCCACACCGTTGATCACGATGCAGGTGTCGGCCAGTTCGGGGACCACAGCCGGGAGCGAGTGGTGCTCGGCTCCGCCGTAGACGAGGTGCTCGTAGATCTCGTCGGTGACCACCCAAAGCCCGTGCTCCGCGGCCCACCGGCCGAGTGCCTCCATCTCCTCGCGCGGATAGACGGCACCGGTCGGGTTGGAGGGGGAGACGAACAGCACGGCCTTGGTGCGCGGGGTGCGGGCCGCCTCGAGTTGGGAGACGGTGACCCGGAACCCCTGGGACGCCCCGGTCGGGACGGCCACCGGCACTCCGCCGGCCAGGGCGACCGCCTCTGGGTAGGTCGTCCAGAACGGGGCGGGCACGAGGACCTCGTCACCCGGGTCGCAGAGCACCGCGAAGGCGTTGGCGACCGCCTGCTTGGCGCCGTTGGTCACCAGCACCTGGCTCGCGGCCACCTCGAAGGCAGAGTCGCGCATGGTCTTGGCCGCGATCGCCTCGCGGAGTTCGGGGAGACCCGCGGTCGGCGTGTAGCGGTGGTTGCGCGCATCGGAACAGGCCGCCTCCGCAGCGGCGACGATGGCGGCCGGCGTGGGGAAGTCAGGCTCGCCGGCGCCGAATCCGATCACCCGTTCGCCCTGCGCCTGGAGCGCCTTGGCCTTGGCGTCGACGGCCAGGGTGGCCGAGGGGGACACGGCGGCGATCCGGGCAGAGATCCGGCGCACGCCCGTCGGCTCAGGCGCACTGACCTCTGCCCTGTCGGTCCGGGTTTCTGTCTGCGGGGACATGGGTGCCATGATTCCATACGTGACCGACACCCCTGACATCGAGATCCCTGCCAACCTCCTGCCGGTGGACGGGCGGTTCGGCTCGGGGCCCTCCAAGGTGCGACCGGAAGCGGTCGACGCACTCGCAGCGGTCTCGCGCACCTACCTCGGGACCAGTCACCGGCAGAAGACGGTCAAGTCGGTGGTCGGCAGTCTGCGAGAGGGGTTGGCCCGGCTCTTCTCCCTTCCCGACGGGTACGTCGTGGCGCTCGGCAACGGCGGGACGACCTGCTTCTGGGACGCCGCCACCTTCTGCCTCATCGAGCAGAAGAGCCAGCACCTGAGCTTCGGCGAGTTCTCCTCGAAGTTCGCCACCGCGGCCGCAGACGCCCCGCACCTCGGCGAGCCGGAGGTCATCGCCTCAGTGGTGGGGACCCACCCGATGCCGGTGGCCCGGGACGACATCGACCTCTACGCACTCACCCACAACGAGACCTCGACCGGCGTCATGATGCCGATCTGCCGGCCCACCGGCGCCGCCCTCCCAGCCGACGGCGGCGGTCTGGTCGCGGTCGACGCGACCTCTGGGGCGGGCGGACTGCGGGTCGACCCGACTCAGTTCGACGCCTACTACTTCGCCCCCCAGAAATGCTTCGGTTCGGACGGCGGGCTCTGGGTGGCCCTGCTCTCCCCCGCCGCCCAGGAGCGGATCGCATCGATCGCCGACACCCGACGGTGGGTACCGGCCTCGATGGACCTGACCATCGCCCTCGACAACTCGAAGCTCGACCAGACCTACAACACGCCTGCGCTGGCCACCCTGTTCCTCTTCGACCACCAGGTGCGGTGGTTCAACGAGCAGGGTGGGCTCGAGTTCTCGGCCAGCCGGTGCGACCGCTCCTCGGAGATCCTCTACACCTGGGCAGAGAGCGCCGACTTCGCAACGCCGTTCGTGACCCGCGGACAAGACAGGAGCCGGGTGGTCGGCACCGTCGACTTCGACGACGCCATCGACGCGGCCACGGTGGCGGCCGTGCTGCGGGCCAACGGCGTACTCGACACCGAGCCGTACCGGAAGCTCGGCCGCAACCAACTGCGGATCGCCATGTTCCCGTCGATCGATCCGGAGGATGTGGCCGCCCTGTGCGGCTGCATCACCTACGTCGTGGGAGCGCTCGCCCAGTAGCCGAATTCGGCCCACGGCCGATGGAGTCGCCCGCGCCGTGACGTGTAGGGTGCGCCCATGCGTACGGCCCCCCACGTCCGCCGCGTCCGCCGGACCGTCCTCGGGCTCGTCGTCCTGGTGGTGGGCGCGGCCGCATGCTCGAGCTCTCCTTCGCCCTCCTCCGGGTCGAGCACGACCGTCCGATCGACCACGACCTCCGTCCCACCCGCCGAGCAAACGGCTTGCGCGCTGATCTCGCCCTCCACTGTCAGAGCCACGGTGGGGACGACTGTTGGTGCACCCCATGCAGTGGTCCGCGGGGTGGTCACCACCTGCACCTACAAGGCAGCCGACCCCTCCAAATCGGTGATCATCGAGTACAACACCGCTGCGACCCCAACGACGTTCGCCGCCGACAAGTCCGAGATAGAGCAGCGCGAGCACGTCAGCACGACGTCGATCCAAGGACTCGGGAACCAGGCATACGCGTTCACCCTGCGGTCGTCCGGGGATGCGGTCAACACGGTGGTCAGCCTTCAGAACACACTGCAGACCATCGTGACCGGCACGGGTCAGCCAGGCGCCGTCGAATTGCTGGCCGAGGAGATCGTCTACCTGATCGACGAGCACAACGCGACCACCACCACCTCGCAAGCGGCAGGATAATTCGTGCAGGATCCCCGCCTGAAATCTCACACACGCATCCTCCCGGGTGGTCGCCTGCTGTCCCGGGCCGTTCTCGGTCTTCTCGTCCTTCCATTAGCGGCCACTGCTTGCTCGAGCGCCTCACCGGCCTCCTCGAGTTCGTCGAGTTCGTCGAGTTCGAATACCTCGAGCCCCGGCACTGCCGTCCGCTCGACCACCACCACCCTCAAACCGACCACGGGCGCCGGGGGCGCAAGGCCGGTAGGGTCCGCGCCGACCGGAAGCCAGACCGCATGCGTCCTCATCTCCGCCGAGGACGTCAAACAGATCATGGGCACCACCGTTGGGCAACCCAAGGCGGTGGTCCGCGGTTCGGTGACCACCTGCACCTACCGGTCCCCCACACTCTCCAAGTCGGTCATCATCGAGTTCGACACGGCTGCGACAGCCGCGTCCTTCGCCGCCGGCCGCACCGAGATCGAACAGCACGGGGGATCGACCAATGAGGTAGGAGGACTCGTCGGTGGTACCCAGGCGTACTCGTTCACCCTCAGCTCGTCGGCTGCTCCTGTCAACACCGTGGTCACCTTCCAGGGAAGCTTGCAGACCATCGTGAGCAGCACCACGTCGGCGGCCTCGGTGCAGAACATGTCTGCAGCCATCCTCGAACAGATCAACGAGGCCAACGGGGGCACGACGACCGTTCCCGCAGGATGACCGGGCCGAGGTCCCGGTCGGTGCACGGGCTACTGCCCGTCGGTCGACTGCCCCACCCCTCCCGTCGAGCCCCCCGGTGGCTCCTCACCTTCCACCAACCACCTCGACCGCAGGTCTTCGAGCCAGGCGGGTAACTCGATGGCCGGGTCCGGGAGCGCCCCTGCACCCACCCGGGCCAGGGCCGCGGCGAAGGCCCCCGGATCGTCGCCCCACGAGCGTGGGTCCCCCATCATGACCTCGAGGAGGACCGTCCCCTCGGGGCCGGCTACGAAGGGACCGAAGGCGGCGCCGAGTGGCAGCTCCACGTGGGTGCCGGCGGGACAGTGACGGTCCCCGCACCACATCTCGCCCTCGACGACGAAGAGCACGTGGGGGCTCAGATGGCCGTGACGGCGGACCACCATGCCCGGATCCCACCGGGCATAGAGCGAGAGGTACTGGGGCTCGGGGGAGAAGGCGAGCCACTTCTCCCAGACCGACGAGGTGGTGCCGTCCGCGTTTCGGATCGACTTGACCCGTTGCCACGGCAGATCCGGATCGTCGAGATGCCGGAACGTGGGCACGAGGCCCGGCACCCGTACGCCGGCTGCGAGCGGGTCGGCCGGAGCCGTCTCTTGCTCGGTCATGTCGACCCCGATCTGCTCGGACCCTCAGCCCCCGGAGATGTCCTGGACCTTCTGCCTCCCGGCGGTCACGAAGGGCATCATTTCCCGCAGCTCGGCGCCGACCGTCTCGATCGGATGGCGGAGGCCGGCCTCGCGGAGCGCGTTGAACGTCGGGCGGCCCTCGGCGTTTTCCCCCACCCACTCCTTGGCGAAGCTGCCGTCCTGGATTTCGGCCAGGATGCGACCCATCTCGTCACGCACCGCCTGATTGATGACCCGTGGACCGCGGGTGAGGTCGCCGTATTCGGCGGTGTCCGAAATGGAGAACCGCATCCCGGCGATGCCCTGCTCGTACATGAGGTCGACGATGAGCTTGAGCTCGTGGAGGCACTCGAAGTATGCCGACTCGGGTTGGTACCCTGCGCCCACGAGTGTCTCGAAGCCGGCCTGCACGAGGGCCGTGAGGCCCCCGCAGAGCACGACCTGTTCGCCGAAGAGGTCGGTCTCGGTCTCCTCTGCGAAGGTGGTGTCGAGGACCCCGGCCCGGGTGGCGCCGATGGCGTGGGCGTAGGAGAGAGCGAGGTCGTGGGCCTTGCCCGAGGGATCGGCCGCCACCGCGATCAGCGAGGGCACACCGCCGCCCTCGGTGTAGGTGCGACGCACGAGGTGTCCGGGTCCCTTGGGCGCGACCATGGCCACGTCGACGTCGGCAGGTGGGTTGATCAGGTCGAAGCGGATGTTGAACCCGTGAGCGAAGAGGAGGGCGTCCCCCGCCCGGAGGTGGGGGGCGATCTCCGTCTCGTAGACCGAGGCCTGCTCGGTGTCGGGCAGCAGGATCATGATCACGTCGGCCTCGGCCGCAGCCATGGCCACCGGGAGGACCCGCAAACCTGCCTCCTCCGCCTTGGTCCGGGAGGACGACCCGTCGCGTAGACCGACCCGCACATCGACTCCGGACTCGGACAGGTTGAGCGTGTGGGCGTGGCCCTGGGACCCGTAGCCGATGATCGCCACCTTGCGGTTGCCGATGAGGCTCGCGTCCGCGTCCTTTTCGTAGTAGAGCGTGGCCATCGTGCTCACCCTGCCTTCTGTGTCGCGCGGGCCCTGGCGGTGTGGGCCCCGTCGGTGGATCGGTCCAGCATAGGCAACGCCACGCGCCCGGTCCGCTGCATCTCGACGATGCCGTAGGCACGGACGAGATCCTCGAAATCGTCGAGCTTGGTCGGAGCCCCGGCGAGCATCACCGTCAGGTGTGCCGGACCCACGTCGACGATCTTTCCCTCGAACACCCCGACCAGCTGGATCACCTGGCCCCGGACGTCGGGACCGGCCTCGACGGTGGCCAGCAGCAGCTCGCGCTCACGGGAGCGAGCAGGATCCAACTCGGTGATCGAGACGACCGGGATGAGCTTGTCCAACTGCTTGATGATCTGCTCGAGCGGGGACGACTCGACGTCGACCACGATGGTGATCCGGCTGAAGCGTTCGTCGTCCGACGGCGCCACCGCCAGCGAGAAGATGTTGTACCCGCGCCGCGAAAAGAGCCCGGCCACCCGCGCCAGGACCCCGGACTTGTTCTCGACGAGCACGGTGAGGATGTGGTGGCGCTGGTCGGCGCCGTAGACGCCCATCAGGACCGACCGGCCGTGAGGGACGGATCGACGATGATGTCGTCGTTCGAGGCGCCCGCAGCCACCATCGGGAAGACCTTCTCGAAGGCGTCGGTCCGGAAGTCGATCACCACCGGCCGATCGTCGATCTGGTTGGCCTTGTCGATGGCCGGGGCCACCTCCTCGGTCGACTCGACCCGGAACCCGACGCAGCCCATCGCCTCGGCCCAGCCGACATAGTCGGGCAGGTCGGGTGAGAGATAGACCTCGGAGTAGCGCTCCTCGTAGAACATCTCTTGCCACTGTCGCACCATGCCCAGATAGGCGTTGTTGAGGATGGCGATCTTGACCGGGATCCGTTCCGAGCTGGCCGTGACCAGCTCCTGGGCGGTCATCTGGAAGCAGCCGTCGCCGTCGACCGCCCAGACCATGCGGTCGGGCCGGCCGACCTTGGCCCCGATGGACGACGGCACCGCGAACCCCATCGTGCCCAGTCCACCGGAGTTGACCCAGGTGTAGGGGTGGTCGAAGCGCCACCACTGCGAGGCGAACATCTGGTGCTGACCGACACCCGCCGCCACGATGGTGTCGTCCGGGGTGGCGTCGCGGAGGGTCTCGAGCACGAATTGCGGTTTGAGCGCGCCAGAGCCGGGACGCTGGTCGTAGACGAGCGGGTAGCGCGCCTGCCAGGCGCCGAGCTGCGACCGCCAGCCGGTCAAGCGCTCACGGGGAAAGGCCGCTGCCTGCGACCCGGGTGCCGCCGGGGCTCCGGCCACCGCGTCGGAGGGTGCCCCGCCTCGTCCACCCCGGGTGGTGTCCGAGTGGGCGAGACCGAGGGCGTCGAGTGCGCGGAGCAGCTCGTCGATGACCAGACGGCAGTCCCCCGCGATGGCCACCTCGGCACGGCGCACCTTGTGGAGCTCGGCCGGGTCGATGTCCACGTGGATCACCTTTGCCTCCGGGGCGAAGGCGGCGATCCGACCGGTCACCCTGTCGTCGAAGCGACTCCCGAGGGCGATGAGCAGGTCGGAGCGCTGCATGGCAGTGACCGCGGTGTAGTTGCCGTGCATCCCTGGCATCCCGAGGCACAGGGGATGCGAGTCGGGGAAGCAGCCGCGGGCCATGAGGGTGGTCACAACCGGGATGCCGGTGCGTTCGGCCAGCTCGCGCAATCCGTCGGCCGCCCGCGACTTGAGGATGCCGCCACCGGCGTAGATGATCGGCCGTTCGGCCGCCAGGAGGAGCTCGGCCGCCGCGCGGACGAGCTCGGGGTCACCCTCGGTCACCGGGTGATATCCCGGCAGGTCGAGGTCCCCGGCGCCGGGCCAGTACCACTCCATGGGCTGCTGGGCGATGTCCTTCGGGATGTCGATGAGGACCGGGCCGGGCCGGCCGGTGGTGGCCACATGGAACGCCTCGGCCACCACCCGGGGGATGTCGGTCACGTCGGTGATCAGCCAGTTGTGCTTGGTGATGCCCATCGTGATCCCGGTGATGTCGCTCTCCTGGAAGGCGTCGGTCCCGATGGCGGTTGTGGCCACCTGGCCGGAGACCACCACCAGGGGGACCGAGTCCATGAAGGCGTCGGCCAGCGGGGTCACCACGTTGGTGGCCCCCGGGCCGCTGGTCACCATGGCCACACCCGGCCTGCCGGTGACCTGCGCGTAGCCTTGGGCCATGTGGCCGGCACCCTGCTCGTGGCGCACCAGGATGTGGCGGATCGAGGAGTCGAGGATCGGGTCGTAGACGGGCAGGATGGCGCCGCCGGGGAGGCCGAACATGACCTCCACCTGCTGCATCTCGAGGCTCTTGATTAGCGCCTGTGCTCCGGTGAGTTCCATCGGGTGCTCCCTTTTCGGTGGTGCTCGGGGTGTGTGGGTCGGAACGGGTGGTCTGTGCGGCAGCCGCGTGCGGACATGAAAACGACCTCCCGTCTGGGAGGTCGGAGAGCGCACACGGCGAAAGGCGTCGTGCGCGCTACGACACGAGTACCTCGGTGATGGTGGGGCGGATCGGGTCTGTACACATCGTCTGTCCAGTGTGCCATGCCCGGAGCTGCTCGACAAGTGGTCGGCCGAAAAGCACGCGGCCGGGGCTCAGGGCCGCCAGGTGCGCACGTCGTGGCCACCGTCGATCGCCGCGAAATAGCCGACCTCGGTCAGGTCGAGGGCGAACAGGTGGAACTCCCCCTCCGGCCGCCAGCCGATGGCCTGCTCCAGGGCCGCCGCGTAGCGAGCGCGTTCACCCGGGTCGGTCACGTCCCGGGCCCGGCCGTAGAGTTTCACGTCCCCTTGGGTGCCGTTCCGCTCGTGGACGGTCGTGTGGACCACACACCGGGGGTCGGCGAGCAGATCGACCGCCTTGCGCGACCGCCACATCATCCCGAGGTACAGCTCGCCGTCGACCACCAGGGGCTCCACCGGACTGATCCGAGGCCAGCCGTTGGCCCGCAGCGTGCCGACCAGCACGAGCCCGTCTTCGGCCATCCTGGACTCGGCGATCTCAGCCAGTTCGGGATCGGCGTCCCAGAACGCCGCCCAGGTGGTCACTGCCGCCCGGGCGCTGAAGCTGTCCCTTCAGGCTTCGGTGATCGCACCGCGCTCGGCCCCGGTGACCAGACGGGCGAACTTGGCCATGACGCCGCTCGTATAGCGGGGGGCCGGGTGCTTGACCCCGGCACGACGGCGGTCCAGCTCCGCGTCGCCGACGACCAGGTCGATCGAGTGGTTGGCCACGTCGACGACGATCCGGTCCCCGTCCTCGACCAGGGCGATCGGCCCCCCGTCGACCGCCTCGGGCGCCACGTGCCCGATGCAGAACCCATGGGTCCCGCCGGAGAACCGGCCGTCGGTGACCAGGGCGCAGTCACCGCCGCGCCCGACGCCCTTCATCGCACCGGTCACGGCCAGCATCTCCCGCATCCCCGGACCACCCTTGGGGCCCTCGTACCGGATGACGACCACCGTGTTCGGCTCGATCGAGCCGGCCAGGATCGCCTCCATTGCCCGGTCCTCGCCGTCGAAGACCCGGGCCGGGCCGTCGAAGGTGAGCTGGTCGATGCCGGCCACCTTGACCACCGCCCCGTTGGGGGCGAGTGAGCCGCGCAGCACCGCGATCCCGCCCTGGGGGTGGATGGGGTCGACGAGCGCGTGGACGACCTCCCCGTCGGGTGCGGGGGCGTCGAGCGCCGCCAGATTGTCCGCCATGGTCCGCCCGGTCACGGTCAGGCAGTCCCCGTGGAGGAGGCCGGCTGCCAGCAGCTCGGCGAGGACCACCGGCACCCCGCCGATCCGGTCGAGGTCGGACATGTGGTACTTGCCGTGCGGCTTGGTGTCAGCCAGATGGGGGACGCGGGCGGCGATCTTGTTGAAGTCGTCGAGGGCGAGCTCGACCCGCGCCTCGTTGGCGATCGCCAGCAGATGGAGGACGGCATTGGTCGATCCTCCGAGGGCCATCACCACCGCGATGGCGTTCTCGAAGGCCTGCCTGGTCATGATCTGGCGCGGGCGGATCCCGAGCCGGAGCAGCTCGACCACCGCACGGCCCGAGGCGAACGCGTCATCGTCGCGTCTGCGGTCGACAGCGGGGGCGGACGCGCTCCCCGGTAGCGACATTCCGAGTGCCTCTGCCACCGAGGCCATGGTGTTGGCGGTGAACATGCCGGCACAGGATCCCTCGGTGGGGCACGCGTTGTGCTCGATGAGGCTGAGCTCCTCGTCGCTCGAGCGCGTCGACCGCGTTGGCTCCGACCGCCTCGAAGACCGACGTGATGTCGAGGGCACGGTCACGGAGCCGGCCCGGCAGGATCGACCCGCCGTAGAGGAATACGCTCGGAAGGTTGAGGCGGGCCGCCGCCATGAGCATCCCGGGCAGCGACTTGTCGCATCCGGCCAGGGTGACCATGCCGTCGAACCGCTCGGCGTGCATGACCGTCTCGACCGAGTCGGCAATGACCTCGCGGCTGACCAGCGAGGCCCGCATCCCCTCGTGCCCCATCGAGATCCCGTCCGACACCGCGATGGTCACGAACTCGAAGGGGAACCCGCCGGCTGCCCGAACCCCGTCCTTGGCTCGCTGGGCGAGGCGGGCGAGAGGGAGGTTGCACGGAGTGACCTCGTTCCACGAAGAGGCCACCCCGATCTGGGGCTTGTCCCAGTCCCCGTCCCCCATGCCGACCGCCCTGAGCATGGCCCGGGCCGGCGCTCGGGTCGGGCCGTCGGTCACCTCGTGGCTCCGGGGCTTCATCCCGCTGAGCGGCTGCTCGGATGGGTCCCCGGTCCGTGTGGGATCGCTCATGGGTGCATGGTACGGCCTACCGTGCGGTTACGACACCGCCGCCATGCCGATGACCGGTGCGTTGAGGACGATGCCGCTCAGTGATCCGTAGAACGGGGCACTCCCGAAGTTGAAGATGCCGCCGTCCCCGGTGGCCAGCCAGTACCCCGTGCCGCCGGGGTCCCGGGCCATGCCCGCCACGGTCGAGATGAGCGGTGTCCCTCCGAGCGATCCGTAGTAGGGGGTGGTGTTCGGGTAGCTGAAGATGCCGCCGTCACCGGTCGTGATCCAGTAGCCACCGCCGTTGGGAGTGGCAGCGATTGCCACGGCCGGCGAATTGAGCGGTGCGCCACCCGCTGATCCGTGGAACTTGGCGTCACCGAAGGAGAAGATCCCGCCGTCGGAGGCGACCATCCAGTAGCCGTTGCCGTCGGGGCTGGCGGTGATCCCCACGATCGGCTTGTTGAGCGGGTGACCTCCCATCGAGCCGAAGAACTGGGCGTCACCGAAGGCGAAGACCCCGCCGTCGGAGGCAACCAGCCAGTAGCCGTAGCCGTCCGGCGTGGGCGCCATGCCCACGATCGGCTTGTTGAGGGTGATGTTGCCGGTGGAGCCGAAGAACTGGGCGTCCCCGTAGGCGAAGATGCCGCCGTCGGAGGCCACCAGCCAGTAGCCACCACCGTCGGGTGTCGAGGCCATGCCCACGATCGGCTTGTTGAGATGGATCGCCCCGGCGGAGCCGAAGAAGGGTGACGAGCCGTAGTCGAAGACTCCGCCGTCGGAGGCGACCAACCAGTAGCCCTGCCGGTAACTGAACCGGTCCTGTGCGCTGGTCACCGAGATCCCGCTCGGCCCGGTCACCGTCACGTCGACCACGCCGCTCCCTGGTGGTGCAACGGCTGTGATCGAGGTCGCAGAGTTCACGGTGAAGGAGGAAGCTGCGGTCGAGCCGAAGTCCACCGCGGTGGCACCGGTCAGCTGCTCGCCGGTGATCGCGACCGAGGTCCCACCGGCGGGCGGCCCCGCGCTCGGACTGAGCCCGGTCACGACCGGTCCGTTGGTGTAGGTGAAGGCTCCTGTGTTCGACTTGCCCCCCGAGGTCGTCACCTGCACGAAGACCGGGCTGGTGCTGGCGGTTCCTGGAGGTGTGACCGCTTCGATCGAGTCAGCCGTCAATCCGCGGAAACTGGTTGCCGCCACACCGCCGAAGGTGACCGCCTTGGGGTTCAAGAGGTTCGACCCGATGATCTTGACCGAGCTACCCCCGCTTGCCGGTCCTGCGTTCGGGAGGACCGTCTTGATGACCCCTGCCGGTACCGCGATCGGGGCGGTTGCCAGCGGCTGGGCCGGCTGGGTGCAGTTGAAGGTACCGGCCGCAGCTCCATTGACCGTCGGGGAGATCGTCGAAGAGGTGCCGGTGGTGAGGGACACCGATGTAGCACCGGACGCGTCGGCTGTGAACGAGGAGACCGAACCAGTCGCCACCAGGGGTAGTGACGTGGGCGGCGGGTTGGGAATCGGAGTCGTCGGGATGGCGAAGGTGGCTGTCTGAGTCCCGGGGGTCGCACCGGTCGCAGTGAGGGGCAGCGTAAAGTCACCGCCGAATGTGTTGATGTGGTTGGAGACCAGAATTGCGAGTGTGGCCGAGTCGAGCGCCGTCTTCAGCGAGAAGCCGGAGACGTTGAACGGCGTACCAGGGCCAACCGAGCTCGGGCTGATCGCCCCCGTCACAGAATCGATAGCAAAGGTCGTGGTCCCGAGGACCGGGAGCCCGGTGCAGGTCGCCGTGAAGGAAGGGGTGTCCGCACCGGCCGGACCCGCGGATCCCGCCAGCCCGAACGCTCCGGTGAGGCCGGAGGCCGCCAGCGCTACGACTCCCCCAAGTGATGCCAGGCGAACGGTCAACGGTCGAGTTGCTCTCATCTGCGTCTCTCCTCAGGCTTCCTGCGGCGCTGGCCCGTCGGGCCGCCCCTCCCGTTCCGACATGGTGATCGGCTGATGCAGCTCCCCCGAGCGTCCCTTGGCAGCTCCCCCAACCAGGGCGAAACCTAGGGGATGCCCTGGGGGATTGCAACAGGTGGCACCTGATCGCCGCCGCGACCGGCACAGAATCCCCCTGGTGACGACCACGCGGAGTGACCATCGGTTCCCCACACGGGGGCAAGCCGGTGACCGGCCGATCCTGTCGTACGCCCGACCTACGATCGACGAGGTGGACACCGGCCGGATGCCGACAGAGCAGCGGGGTGTGCGCTCCGTCACTACAGGCGTGTTCTCCGCCGCCGAGGTCGACGCAATGGTGGCCTTCTTCGAGGTCAACGGCTACGCGACGCTCCGCGGGGTGTTCGACGAGCCAGCGCTGGCCGAGGCGGTAACCGAGCTGACCGGGGCGCAGCGGCACCTCGCAGCGGGAGCCCCGGACGACCGCCACCGCACGGCCGTCCTCGACGATCCTGACGCACTCATCGGCGGGCGCCCCTTCGCCCACTACGTGTGCTTTGCCACCGAGGTCTCGGACAGTGCCCGCCGGATGGTCCACCATCAGGTACTGGTCGGCGTGGCCCACGCCCTCCTCGGTCCTGCGGCCTGGCTCCTCGACTACGAGCAGTTCGGGATCGTCTACCAGGACGCCCGACCCGATCCGGGGTCGGCCTACTCGCGCATCGGCTGGCACACCGACCACCAGTCCGGGCCGCACCTGGACATCTGGCCCGGGGTCGCCTTCACCGTCCACTTCGATCCGACCTCGCCGGCCAACGGCTTCCTGCGCGTGCTCCCCGGGAGCCACCGGGGCGGCACCGACGGCATACCCGCAGGGTTCGAGCGGGTGCCCGGCGAGATCGCCCTCTACCAGGAACGAGGCGACGTCCTCTTCCACCACGCCGACCTCTGGCACGGTGCCGCCCGGGGCACTGCCGACGGCGATGACGCGATCCGTCGGCACCTCCGCGGGAGCTGGCACGGCGGAACGCCGCTCGCCGTCGGGCACGGCACCGACGACTTCGTCAAGAACGCCCTGCGCTGAACCCCGGTACCGGTACCATCGGCAGCCGTGCACCTCTACGCGGCATACCTCGGTGGTCCGTTGGACGACGGCAGGATGGGAGAGGACCACGAGGTCGTGCTCGTGGTGGCGGTCGATCCCGGCGAGGCCAAGTCCAAGGCGATGGCCAAGTGGCGGGGGACAGGCAGGGGCCATCTCGACGCGCTCGAGCGGATCGACCGGGTCGACGGCCATCGGGTCCTCATCTCCGAGGTCGCCGACGGGAACGACGGTGAGGATCACGTCGTCGAGAGCTTCAACTGACCGACCGAGACCCGGACCGCAGATCCGCGCCCGCCGCGAGATCGGGGATACTGGCACGGTGAGCGACCGCAACGTGCTCGGGGACGAGCTCGAACCCTGCGGCACCGATCCGTTGACCGGCTTCTACCGGGACGGGTGCTGCTCGACCGGACCGGAGGACATCGGCAGCCACACCATCTGCGCCGTGGTCACCGAACGGTTCCTCGAGCACCAGCGTTCGATCGGCAACGACCTGAGCACCCCCATGCCCAGGCACCGGTTCCCGGGGTTGGTGCCCGGTGACCGGTGGTGCGTGACCGCGGTCAACTGGCTTCGGGCTCACCACGACGATGCAGCCGCCTACGTGGTGCTGGCCTCGACCCATGAGCGTGCCCTCGACATCGTCCCCATCGAGGTGCTCCGCCAGCACGCGGTGGACGTGCCGTCGGGGCCCGACGACCTGCTCTCCTGATCAGGCCGCCCGCTTGCGGAGCGCCTTCTTGAGCACGGCGCCGTACTCCTCGAGACCCTCTCGATAGAGCCTCGCCTCGGGACCGGCAGCGATCCCGACCCGTTCGGGGATGACACCCCAGATCGGCACACCCGACTCGGTCCACCAGGCCACCGCCTCGTCGAGGTCGTTGGTGCCCAGCCGAGCCGCGCAGATCACCACCCCGTGGGGCGTCCTGCCGCCGATCATCTCCAGTGTGGCGACCACCCGGGAGTACTCCACCCCGCCTGCACGGGTCGGGACGACCACCGCATCGGCCAGCTGGAGCGCTGCCCGCACGATGCGTTCGTCCCCGGGAGGGGTGTCGACGACCGCGAGGCCGCCATGGGATGCCAACGCCCGGTTGACCGTGCGCTCGGAGGGGGCCTCGACCAGGTCGACACCCTCAATCGGGCTCACCTCGAGCCACTCGGCAGTGGAGGCCTGCCTGTCGGCGTCTACGAGGGTGACCGGGGACCACCCCCTGGCCACCGCTGCAGCCGCCAGGTAGACCGAGGTGGTCGTCTTGCCCACCCCGCCCTTGACGTTGCTGACCACGATGTTCATCGTCCACTCCTCGGGCTCGACGGTGATCGGCCCTGGCGGCCGGGCCCGCGGAGAGGACGATAGACGGTGCGATCGGCCCTCCCCACCAACAGGCCCGGCCCACACCTTGCGGTGTGGGCCGGGTTCCTGTGGTTAGTCCCGGTGGCGCGGAGACCGCCGGGTTTGTTGCCGGTGCTGCTCGCTCAGGTGCCGCTCATGGTGAAGGTCTGGTGAGCAGTAGCGGTGCTGTTGCTGGCTGTGAGGGTGAAGGACTGCGACCCTGCCAGGTAATGGCCCTTCAGCGTCGCGGTCCCGTTCCCGTTGTCGGTCAGGGTGACCAACGCTGGGAGGGTGGTGGACGTGATCGCCGGCTTTGGATATCCGGTCGTCGTGATCGTGAAGGCGAAGGCCTGGCCGACCGGGCCCGAGATGCGATCGCCGCTCGTGATCACCGGAGCCTGGTCGACAGTCAGGGTGAAGGTCTGCGAGGTCGTTCCCGACGAGCTCGTCGCCGTGAGCGTGAACGTGTGCACCCCACCCGTGTGTGCTGCGGCAGTCCCCGACAGCGTCGCGGTCCCGTTCCCCGTGTTGGTCACGTGGATGGTGGGTGGCGCAGCGCCTGCGGAGATCCGGACGGTCGGCGCAGGAGTGCCGGTCATCGTGATCGGGAAGCTGAACGCCTGCCCGACGGTTGCCGTGGCCGCGCCAGCCGAGGTGAACCTCGGAGCAGCCGGGTTGACCGTCAGGGTGAACGACTGGGTCTGCGCCCCACAGGAGGCATGGACCGGCGTCGCGGTCACCGTGATCGGGAACGTCCCATAGTTGGTGGGCGTGCCCGAGAGCAAACCGGAGGTGCTCAGCGTCACTCCGTTCGGCAAAGTGCCGGTCTTGGTGAAGTGGTGCATGGGCACACCGGACGCGGTCATCTGAAAGCTGCTCGTCACCGTCTGATTGAAGGTGGCGCTGTCAGCCGAGGTGAACGTCGTCGACGGAAGCACGGTGAGGTCGAAGGGCTGACTGGCCGATCCGGTCACCGCTGAGTCAGCGGTGAGGGTGATCGGGAAGGAGCCCAACTGGCAAGTGGTTCCGCTGATCGTGCCGTTGAACGCCGTCCCGCTCGTCGGAGTGAGGGTAACCCCTGTCGGCAGCGTCCCAGTGTAGGAATACGAGGGATCCGGATAGCCGGCAACCAGCACCGAGAAGTTCCCCGCCACGCCCTGGCGGAAGTTGGTGCTCGCATTCGAAACGATTTGGGTCGCCTCGTCGGTATTGAACTGCACAGCCGGCACATAGAACGGACCCGGACCCATGACGTTGCTCGACGAATCGGGGTCCGGGGTGGTCCCGTTGACCGACCAGCAGGACTCCTGGGTAGGCGAAGTCGGATAGTCGAGCGGAAGGTCGGCCCGCAAGGTCCCGACACCGCCGGCACCACCGTCGCAGTAGTTCGCCGCGGTGGCCGTGTTCCAGTAGACCGTGCCCGGGATCACGTCCGACCCGACGCTGAGGTTGGTCGGATCCTGGGTCAGCCCCATGTTGAGGCTGTCGTAGGGGCATCCCTGCTCGGTGGCCTGGCAGGCCGCGTCGGACGCCTCAGTCGCCGGATTGGTCGAGTACGGGTCAGGGCCGTAGTCGCTGGTGTTCATGGCGACCCCGTAGATGAAGGTAGACGGCACTGTCACGTCAGGAACGTTGAACGTGACGTTGGCGACGATCCCGTGATGGCAGGCCACACCGTCATACCAGTCGCCCAGATTGGCGCCCGTGCAGTTGGTGTTGTCCGCAGGTGGGCGGTACGGAATGGCAAAGGTCTGGGTGATCGACGTGATCAGCGAGCCGACCGAGGTGCCATCCCCGCCCACGTTGTAGAGATTGAGGGTGATCGGCTGGTTGAAGCTGCCGCTGCCGGCGCAGTCGTCGTTCTGCCAGAAACCGGTCTGGCAAGCCCAATCCTCCATCTGGACCACCACGGTGTGGATGATCGGGGGGTTCGAGGGATCGAGCGACACCTGGTCGCCGATCTCCGACATCTCCGCGGCCTGATAAGACTCGCTGACAAGCGATGACACGTTTGCGGTGCTGTCGTAGGTGGGGTCCGTGATCGGAGCCGAGCTCGCGCCCGCCACCCCCGTGGGTATGGCGACCGCTCCCGCGGTGAGCAGTCCCAACAGGACCGCACAGCTTACAAAAACACGCCTCATGGAATCTGCCTTTCAACCTTGGTGCGGGTGGCATGCGTGACCAGCCGGTTGCGACAGCTACGGTCGCAAGTGCGCCACGAGCCCCGGAGCGGAACCGTTCCGCCGTCGTATGTATAACCCGGCCCGGTCGGACCGCATAGCCCAGACACAGCTAATTCACCCCGTTCTGACGGACGTACCGAAGAGTTCATTTCCATGACGCGGGAAGTTAACGTTCCGGACCACTCAGGGCGTTGAGCGGCCACTCTCAGCGCCCAGGATCGACCGACCGCCAAGAGTGCCGCCCCCTCCCCTTTGGGCCCATCCGTCGACGGCAGGCCCGGGGCGTCAAACCGTCAACGCTGGATGACCCAGTCCGCGACGCGACGAGTCGACCCATTGCAGCGCGGCACGGGTCGTCGCAGCACGGCACGGAACGCGGATGAACACGAAGGTCAGACGTTCGACGCCAGATCCGCACCGTCGCATCCCGGGTTGCGCCACCTCGCGGCTGCACGACGGCCAGGCTGCACCAGGACACGCACCTGCACCCGCACCTACACTGAGGACGACCAGAGGAGATCGATCGTGACCGAGACCACCGTTACCAGCGAAGCGATGCAGGACCCCGCCGAGCTCCTCTTCAAAGTCGGCGTCGCCGACGATCCTTCCGCGACCTACCGCGAGCTGCGCGAGCGCTGTCCCGTGGCGCGTTCGACGTCCCCGGACATGCCCTCCGTGTACCTGTTCGACTACGAGAGCGTCACATGGGCCTTGCGTCATCCGGAGGTGTTCTCATCCTCTGCCGAGGCGCTGTCGATCGGTCAGGAACAGCCACTGATCCCGGTCCAGGTGGACCCGCCGCTGCATACGAGCTACCGCAGGCTGCTCAACCGCTGGTTCATCCCCAAGCGGATCGCGGAGCTCGAGCCGGACGTCCGGGCGGTCGTCAATGCCCTCCTCGACGGGGTGGTCGGCGCGGGCGGTTGTGATTTTCACGAGCAGATCGCGACACCGCTCCCGTCGACGATCTTCTTGCGTCTGATGGGGTTGCCCCAGGAGGATCTCGCCACCTTCCTGCAGTGGCGCGACGATACCGTCCGGCCGGCCGTCGAGCCCGGCGATTTCGAAGGCGCCGCGGCCATCCGCGCCTCCGCTGGAAAGGCCATCAGCGGCTACTTCCAGACGGCTATCGACAACGCGCGCGACGCGCCAGGGGAGGGCCTCCTCGGTGACCTGGTCCACGCCGATCTCGACGGACGTCCACTCACCGGCGACGAGCTCCTCGGGATCTGCCACCTGATGCTCCTCGGCGGTCTCGACACGGTCACCGCCACGCTGGACTGCATGGTGGTGTACCTGGCACGGCACCCGGATCGCCGGCGCCAGCTCGCCGAAGACCCGTCTCTCATCCCGGCCGCGATCGAGGAGCTCCTCCGACACGAGACGCCGGTGATGCTGGTGCCCCGAGTCGTCAAGCAAGGGATCACGATGTCCGGGGTCGAGCTGCACCCCGGCGATCCGGTGATGCTCGTGATCGGAGCTGCCAACGGAGACGAGACCGTGTTCGACGACCCCGATGAGGTCGACTATGCGCGCGACCTCAACCGCCACATGGCGTTCGGCGGCGGCAACCACAAGTGCGTGGGTGCGCACCTGGCTCGGCTCGAGCTCCGTGTCGCCCTCGAGGAGCTCCACCGCCGGATCCCCGATTACCGGATCCCCGACGACGCAGAGATCCACTTCTCCCCCGGCATCCGTCAGCCCGACAGCCTCCCGCTCGTCTGGGGCTGAAATCGAGCAGCAGCCTCAGAACGGCTGCGATCGCCGCTCGTCCTCCTCGACAGCGCGTGCCGGCACAGGCTTCTGCGCACCCGGTCCTCCCGGAGCGGATCTGCGTCCACGCCGCCACGCGGTCCAGCTCCGGCCGACGACATAGGCCAACGCACTGAAGCTGCCCACGAAGAACCCGACCGGCAGATTGGACAGATAGGAGCTCGCGATGGCTGCCCAGACGGTGAGGAGGGCCACGACGACGGACAGCCCCATCGCGTGCAGCGGGGTCGCGGTGAAGGCACGAGCGGCTGCCGGAGGACCGATGAGGAGGCTGAAGATGAGCAGAGAGCCGACCACCGGGACCGCCATGGTCGTGGTCAGCGCGAGGACGATCAGGAACAGCAGGTCCATGCGCCCGGCGCGGATGCCTCGGGCATCCGCCACCTCCGGCACCACCGAGGACAGCAGGAGCGGGCGGTAGAGCACAAGGACTCCGAGCACACACAGCGCGGCGATCGCCGCTGTCGGGACGATCTCGCTGCTCGACACGCCGAGCACCTCACCGAAGAGCAACGAATAGATCTCGGGCGCGTACTCGGTGGTCCGCGACAGGAACAGGTCGCCGAGGCCCAGCATCAGCACGATGGTCAGCGCGGTGGCCACGTCGGTGCGGGCCCGGCGGCCCAGGCCCGCGATGGTGAACGCTCCGGCCAGCGAGAACACCCCGAGCCCAACCAGTGTGCTCGCCCCGATGAGGCTTGCTCCCGCAGCGCCGGCGAACGCACCGTTGGGCAGCGCGTGCGCGGCGAAGGCGGACCCGCGCAGGACCGTGAAGAACCCCACGATCCCGGCGACCACCGCCACGATGGTGGCCGCCTCCCAGGCATTGATCATGAAGTTGGCGAACATCAGTGGCCCGACCCGGCCACAGCGACCGAGGGACCCCGGCCTCCGGCTGCTCGACGACGGGTCGCCAACGACGCGAGCAGATAGGCGGTGAAGATGACCGCCACCACGCAGAAGCTCACCGGCCAGCCCTGCCCCTGGGCGGACCAGGCGGCGGAGTCGTAGGCCAGGAGGATCCCGAGCCAGGTCGCCACCACACCGATGACCGCGGCGACCGCGACGGCGCTGCCGGTCCGCCGGGTGATCCGCAGGGCGGTCGCGGCCGGTCCGATCAGCAACGCCGTGGAGAGGATCGCACCGATGGTGACCGCCGAGAGGGAGACGGCAATCGCCAGAGCTCCGAGGTAGGCAATACCCACCAGACGGACCGGGACGCCGCGCGCGGCGGCCAGCTCGTCGTTGACCGAGCTCAGCAGCAGTGGACGGTAGAGCACGGCCATCGTCGCCAACGTCACACCACCGAGGACCGCGATCACCGGCACCGTCGAGGCCGACACCGTGAAGAGGGAGCCGAAGAGCACGGTGACCGTCGCCCCGGTGGTGGTCGAGGTGGTGGTGTCCAGGTAGAGGAAGAGCGCGGCGAGACCGAGCGAGGCACCGAGCACGATGCCAGTGGCCAGGTCGCGCCCCCGCGGACGTCGGATGCCGATCAGTTCCATCGTTCCCGCCGCGGCGAGGTTCATGGCCACGAACCCGTAGAGGACGGGCACGCCGGCCAGCAGGGCTGCGGAGCCGCCCGCCGTCCCGATGTCAGCGAGCGAGTGACCGGCAAAGGACTGGCCGCGAATGACGGTGAAGGTGCCGACCACCGCGGAGACCAGCGCCACGATGCCTCCCACGATGAGGCCGATCTGGACCGGGGCACTCGAGAAGAACCCCGGCTCGATGACCGGAGACCAGCCCGCCAGCACTGGCTATCCGAGCCCGGCGAGTGGGTCGGGGCTGCCGGCAAGGACCGCGTGATCCCGCCCGGCCACGACCAGCACCCTGCCGTGGGTGTGGATGACGTCGACCGGCGCGCCGTAGAGCTCGCTGAGCGTCTCGGTGCGCACCACCTCGCCGGTCGGACCGCTCGCGGCGTGTCCGCCGGCCAGGTAGACGATCCGGTCCATCACCGGAAGGAGCGGGTTCATGTCGTGCGCGGACAGCAGGACGGCGATGCGCTGGTCGGCGGCGATCCGGGCCAGGAGGTCGACCACCTCGCGTGCACTGCTGATGTCGAGGTTGGCAAGCGGCTCGTCGAGCAGGAGCAACCGCGGCCGGCTGATGAGCGCATGGGCGATCATGATCCGTTGCTGCTCCCCACCGGAGAGGTTCCCCACCCTCGCGCCCGCGAAGGCGGTCGCATTCACCGCGTCGAGCATCTCGTCGACCCGCTTGGTGCGCTGCCGGTTCGGGAGCCCGACTCCGAAGCGATGGCCGTCGATGCCGAGGGTGACCAGATCCCTCGCCCGCAGTGGCATGTCCGGTTCGAGGACGATCTTCTGCGGTACATAGCCGATCCCCGAATTGCGCCCCGACCGACTGCCGCCGGCGAACCGGACCTGACCGGCGTCGAGCGGGATGAGCCCCAGGATGGCCCGGAGCAGGGTGGTCTTGCCGGAGCCGTTGGTGCCGATGAGCCCGGTGAAGCTACCCGACGCGACGGTGAAGCTGACCTGATCGAGGACGGTCCGCTGCCCGAGGGCAACGCTGATGCCCTCGACGCTCAGCACGTCATCGCCGTCGTCCGGGAGGGCCCCGCTTCGTCGAGGGGTGGCGGTGCTCATAGATGCTCGGTCGACGTGCCGTGGACGACCGCGTTCTCGATGGCGTGGACCTCGGCGAGCATCCATGTCTGGTAGTCGTATCCCGGCATCGGCATCGTCTCGTAGACCCCCACAACGGGGACTCCGGAGGATTGCGCGGTGTGGCGGATCGAGGTGGTGAGGGAGTCGACGACCTGTTGGTTGTAACAGAACACCTTGACCTGGTGCTTGGTGAAGAACCCGCTCTCGAGGCTGATGTCCTGCGGGGAGGGGTCGGTGCCGTTCATGATGTCGGCCTGGAACCGGAAGGGGGTCCGGTTGTCGATGCCCATTGCCTGCAACAGGTAGTCGGCCACCGGTTCGGTCGTCGCCGCCGTCGTCCCCGCGTACCGCGCACGGAACGAGGCAATGGCATCGAGCCACGGGTTCAGCGAGGCGACGAACGCCTTCTCGTTCGCCTCGAAGGTGGCAGCATGCGCCGGGTCGATCGCCGAGAGGTCCGCGGTCAGCGCGTCGGCGACGGCCGGCATCGTCCGCGGGTCGTACCAGAGGTGGGGATTCGGCGTGTCGTCGGGCAGGCCGAGCAGGTGCTGGACGTTGATCACCTTGCGACCCGCCTTGGGGGATGCAGACTCGACCCCGGTCATGTAGTCGTCGTAGCCGACCCCGTTCTGGATCACCACGTCGGCCGCAGCGACCTCGCCGGCCACGCCCGGGCTGACCTCATAGGTATGCGGGTCGGTGTTCGGATTGGACTCGACCGAGGAGACGGTCACGTACTTCCCGCCGATCTGGGTGGCGACACTGCCGTACTGGTTCTCTGCCGCTACGACCGCGATGGTGCCCCCGGTCGACGTCGTGGCTGCCGGGGACGAGTCGCACGCCGCGGCCAGCAGGCCGGTGGTCAACAACAGGGCTCCCACTCCCATGACCCGGCGGGCGTCCCGTCCCATCGATCGCGTCAACGTGCACTCCCGTCCGACTGCGGCGGAGGGCCGTCCGACCGCCCCACCCGCTCTTATCCGTAGTGAATGCAGATAACATACAGGAAATGGGAACGGATGCCAACAAGCAGGTCGGCAACAGGATCGGAACTATCCTCGGTCACGCCGTTCGAGGCTCCCGAAGGATGACCACGTGACCGCCACCCGCGCCGAGCACCCCCGCCTGACCGACCACACCGATCCCGGGCGCGTGTCCCTTGCCCGCCTCGGTACTGGGCGCACGTCCTTGTGACGTCGGTCCCGACCGACCGGCCATCTCGGGCCCCCCAAGAACGGTCGACCCGGCAGAAGCGCGCGCTCGCAGCCATCCTCGAGAGCTCCGACGGGTTCCGGTCCGCTCAGGACCTCTTCACCGAGTTACGGGCCCGGGGGGAGAACGTGGGGCTCACCACGGTCTACAACCAGCTGCGCTCGCTGGCAGAGGCCGGCGACATCGACGCCCTCCGCGGCGAGGACGGCGAGACCCGGTACCGCCGCTGCGATACCGACCATCACCACCATCACCTGATCTGCCGGGCGTGCGGGCGCACGGTGGAGGTGGAGGGTCCGGAGGTCGAACGCTGGGCGACACGCACCGCGTCCGAGCACGGCTTCGTCGAGGTCGTGCACACCGTCGAAGTGCACGGCACCTGCGCCGAGTGTGCCCGCGAGCAGCAATCCGGACGCTGACGCACTCCGCGGCGCAACCGCCGCGGATCACCCAGGGCTCAGCTGGCGGCTCCGCGTCGTCTCGACGAGCGCCGAGGGCTCGGGGTCGTTCCGTCGCCATCAGCCGAGGCCACGGACCACCGCCCTCGCTGATTGACGTAGTCGTACACGGTGTTGACGAGCTGCTCGAGTTCGTCGGCAATGTGGCTGTCACCGTTCTCGCGGTGGCGAGCCACCTCGGCCCGTGCGTACCGCAGGGATGCTTGGTGCTCGTCGGTATAGGTGGTCATGACTGCCTCCGTATGGGAAATGATGTGTTGGTCAGCACCCACGGCTCGATGGCCGCGGGGCATCCCCACCGTTATCGGCAGGTCCCCCGCCGACCTGAAGCCCCGGTTGCCCCAAAAGGGGGCGCGATAGGGTCGCCGAGGTGGAGCCGGGGATCGCGCGAGGGCGCTTGGGCGAGGCCAGCGTCGGGCGGTTGGCCACGGTCACCACGGATGGGCGTCCACACGTCGTTCCGTGCTGTTTCGTGTTGTCAGGCGACGTGGTCTACACCGCGGTGGATGGCAAGCCGAAGTCCGGACGTGTCCTGCGCCGCATCGAGAACCTCGAGGCGAATGCCGCCTTCGCGCTGCTCGTCGACCACTACGACGACAACTGGTCGCACCTCTGGTGGGTGCGTGTGGACGGGACCGGTCGCATCGTCAGCGACGACGGCGAAGGGAGCGAGGCCGTTCGCCTGCTCGCGGGCAAATACCCCCAATATCGTGACGTGGCGATCCCTGGGCCGGTGCTCGCGCTCGACATCGGGTCCTGGATCTCCTGGCCCTGAGGCCTCGAGCCCAGGCGGTGCTATCCGTCGGCGGCGGCCATGAATTCGACGACGATCCCTGCGAGCTCGGGTCCGCGGTCCTCCTGGATGAAATGACCCCCGCCGGCGACGAGCTGGTGCGCCTGGCCGGCCGCACCGGGGATCCGGGACTGGAGCGCCTTTTCCGCCCCCCGGGTGATCGGATCGCTGTCGCCGAACGCGGTGAGGAACGGTCGGTCGAAGGTCTCGAGCACTCGCCACGCGGCCCGGTTGGCTTCCGACGCCGGGTCATCCGGCGCGTTGGGAACGAGCATGGGGAACTGGCGCGCCCCCTGCAGGTAGGACTCCTCAGGGAACGGAGCGTCGTAGGCGGCGACGACCTCCTGACTCAGCGCGGTCGTGCATCCGCCATTCACGATTGCGCCGACTTCGAACGGATCGGCTTCCTGGGAGAACCGCTGCCATAACGCGAAACTGTCTCCGAGCGCTCGGTCCCCGGTGGGCAGGAAGGTGTTCGCTGCAACGACCCGGGCGAACCGGTCGGGGTGCTCCCCGACCAGACGCAGGCCGATCAACCCACCCCAGTCCTGGCAGACGAGTGTCACCGCGGACAGGTCGAGGATGTCGAAGAGCAGAGCGCGCATCCATTCGACGTGTCGGGCGTAGGTGTAGTCGGCCCGGGCTGCCGGCTTGTCCGAGCGTCCGAAGCCCACAAGATCCGGGGCGATGGCGCGATGACCGGAAGCGGTGATGACCGGGATCATGTGACGGTAGAGATAGGACCAGCTCGGTTCCCCGTGCAAGAGGACCACGGCATCACCGCCGGCGGGGCCCTCGTCGAGGTAGTGGACGCGGAGCGTTCCCCCTTCGGCGTCGTCGACGTCGGCGTAGCGCGGCGCGAAGGGGTAGCCGCTCAACCCATCGAACCGGTCCTCGGGGGTGCGCAGGGTGTCCATCCCTGCCACACTATGGGAGGAACACGTCGTCTCCCTCCCCAGGACTCGCACCCGCATGGACGCTGCCGACTGTCTCGCACTCATCGCCGCCTCAGCTGCTGTGCGCCGCCGTCGATGACCAACTACCCGGCCATGATCGCCCCGGTCGGTCACGTCGAACCGGTTCCGCGTCGCATCCGAGCGGTCGCGGCCGGGGAGACCGTCCTCGACACGGAGCGCGCACTCTACGTGTGGGAGTGGGCCAACTACCCCCAGTACTACGTTCCCGCAGAGGACGTCCGACGCGAACTCCTGCTGAGTCAAGGCCAGACCCGGCACACCCCGCGGGGCCCGGTCGAGGTGTTCGCACTGCAGGTTGGCGACGTCCACCGGCCGCTCGCGGCGACCTACCTGGCCGAATCCCCGGTCGCCGAGCTCAGCGGCACCTTTCGCTTCGAGTGGGCCGTCCTCGACGCCTGGTTCGAGGAGGACGAGCGGGTCTTCGTGCACCCGAGGAATCCCTACGTGCGGGTCGACGCCCTGCGTTCCACCCGCCCCGTCCGGATCGAACTCCACGGACTGGTGCTGGCCGAGTCGTGCTCTCCGGTTCTCGTGTTCGAGACCGGCCTGCCGACCCGCTACTACCTCAACCGCAGCGAGGTGAACTTCGACCACCTGGTCCCCTCGGACACGGTCACCGAGTGCCCGTACAAGGGGACGACCAGCGGCTACTGGTCGATCCATGTCGGCGAGACCGTCCACCCCGATCTGGCCTGGACGTACGACTTCCCGACCAGGC
Organism: uncultured Acidimicrobiaceae bacterium; assembly: GCA_963701325.1. Lineage (GTDB taxonomy): Bacteria > Actinomycetota > Acidimicrobiia > Acidimicrobiales > RAAP-2 > Bog-756. The sequence continues at coordinate 3,069,809 of OY969604.1, read as the reverse complement.
AGCTGTCCCCCATCGCCGGTCTGATCGCGTTCTACAACGAGAAGGTCGACATCACCTTCGACGGCATCCGGCTCGAACGCCCGAAGACCCACTTCTTCGCGTCGAACGACTGAAGGATCACTCGTCCCCGGAGAGCGGTGGGGGCTCGAACCCACCGGTCAGCTGCTCGAGGCGTCTTGCAACTGCCAGGGCGGTGCGGTCGCCGAGGAACGGGCCGACGACCTGGATCCCGACGGGAAGCCCGCCGGATGTGCGACCGACAGGGACCACCGTGGACGGGAGGTAGGCAACGCCGATCAGACCTGGCCAACGGATGAGGTCGTTGGCCGGCCGGGTGCGCCCGTTGACGGTCATCGTCCGGCTCAGGAGGTTCTCGTCGGAGAGGGGTTGTGCCGCCACCGGACCGACCGGACACAGCAGCGCGTCGTGGCGTGAGAACCAGGCCTCCCACTGGCGGCGGAGCGCTTCGCGTCGCTCGTCGAGGAGGATCCAGTCCCGGTGGCGCAGGATGGTGCCTCGGCCCATCTCGAGCAGCGGATCCTCGTGCTCCTCCCGAGGGATGGCTTCGACCTGCCGGGCCAGGTCCAAGACGTCGTCCGGGAGCCCCGGCGAGATGGCCGAGGAGACCAGGGTGTGGAAGAGGCTGATCGATTCGTCGAACCCGACCGGACGTGCGTCGGCATCGACCGTGGCTCCGTCCTCCTCGAGCAGCTGAACGGCGGTTTCGAGAATGGTGAGCACCTCTGCGTCGACTGGGCACCCCGGATCGTCCAACCACGCGCCGATCCTGGTCCCGGAACGCGCCATGGGGAGCTCGAGGCGCCATGCAGGTGCGCGGTGGACGTCGGCCCCGGCCAGGACACCGAGCAGCAGCTCGAGGTCGGCGACGCTGCGAGCCAACGGTCCGACCACATTGATGTCCGCTTCGGTATGCCCTCCGCCGACGTGGTCGAGATACCCACGCGAGGGCACGATGCCGAAGCTCGGCTTGTGTCCGCAGATCCCGGTGAAATGGGCGGGCATCCGAATCGACCCTCCGATATCGGTGCCCAGCTCGAACGCGGTGAAGCCGCACGCCACCGAGACCGCCGGTCCCCCCGACGAACCGCCTGGTGACCGGGAAGGATCCCACGGGTTGCGGGTGGCACCGAACAGGTCGTTGTGCGTCTGGCTGTCCCCCGACCACTTGGGCACGTTGGTCTTCCCGAAGACGATCGCCCCGGCTCCTCTGACCCGTGCCACTGCCGGCGCGTCGTCGGTCGGCACGTGGTCGCGGAGCTCCGTCGCTCCCCCGGTCGACCGCATGCCCGCCGTCTCCAGTGCGTCCTTCACCGTGATGGGGAGCCCGTGGAGGGGGCCCAGCTCGTCCCCGTGCACCACGGCATCGTCGGCGACCCGCGCTGCACGACGCGCCCGATCGGCATCCATCGTGACCACCGCGTTGACACTCGGATCCAGACGATCGATCCTGGTCAGATACGCCTCGAGCAACTCGGTACTGCTGAGCTCCCTGGAGCGGATGGCCCTCGCGAGCACGCCGGCCTCCTGCTGGAACACCTCGGTCATGTGGTTTCGCTCCGTTCTCGACCCGACGGCCGGGTCCTCGGACAGCTTTCTCCGCCCAAACGGTAGGCCGCCCCTGCCCTCGGCGCGGACTGCGGCCCTGGGTGCGCAGGGTCGGGAATCACTCTCGGATTGGCGCTGTTGTGCCGCACGTGGAGGGATCGCTGCGTCTCGATGGGCCGGCAGTCGAACCGGCTTCTTTCGTCGGCGTCCGCGGAGATCAGGTCGGTCCGTTCTCCCGCGTGGACGATCCGGATGACGAGCCTATGGACGGCGGCCGACAGGGCGCCCGGGCGGTGATCGAATTCCTGCGTCAGGAGGCTCCCCTCGAGTTCGAGCGGATGCGGTCGGTCGGTCGTCTCCCAGCGACCGGATGAGCGTTGGCACGATGCGCCAGTGACGACTCTGGCCGCGACCGCCTGCGACGCGGTCAGTCGCGTGTGCACCGAGCCAGCCAGGCGTCGACTCCCTCGGGACTCCAGGTGATCTCGAGCCTCGTCTCCTCGATCGAGTCGACCCGCCATCCGGCATCGAAGCAGTCGTGGATCTCTTCCTTGCGGACTCGCCTCGGACCCCAGTCGCCGGGTTCCCGCTCGCTGAAACACAGCATGAAGTAGCGCCCTCCGGGCACGACGACCTCGCCCAGACCGTCGACCAGCCGCACACGGTGCTCGTCGTCGAAGAGATGGAACAGCCCACAGTCGAGCACCGTGTCGAACTGTTGCCCGAGCGACGGCAGGTCCAGGGCGTCCCAGACCTCGAAGCGGACGCTGAGCGCGCGCGTCGGGACGCCTTCTCACGGGCCTGTCGGATAGCAGAAGGGGCGAGATCGATCCCGGTGGCCTCGAGTCCCCTGGCGGCAGCCAGGAGGGTGTGCTCGCCGGAGCCGCACCCGACGTCGAGCACGCGACCCGCGAGGTCGTCGGCATCCGCCAGGCCGACGAAGGCGGGCTGAGGTCGGCCGATGTCCCAGGGTGGGGTGCCCTCCTCGTACGCGGCGTCGAACTCCTCGGCCCGGGGGACGCCCGGGCCTCCATGGGTTCTCAGTCGATGGTCATCGGGCACTGGGTCGTCATCGGGCATCCGCCCTTGTACCACGGCTCACTCGCGTCCGTACCGCTCGATGCTCAGCGGCCGCTACCCGTCTCGTTCGGGATGGGTCGGGACGGCACCCGGACCAGGGCCGGCAATGCGGAACACCTCTCACCGGCACCCCCGGAGAGGAGCGCTTCGGCTTCGCCAGGCGTCACCGGAGGGGAGAAGATGTACCCCTGTCCACGGGCGCACTGCATCTCCCGCAGTCCCTCGAGCTGGGCGTGCTCTTCGATTCCCTCCGCCAACGTCACCAGCCCGAGCGTTCGTCCGAGCTCCACGAGCGTGTGGATCAATGCTGCGGCATCGTCGGAGCCGTCCATCTCCGACACGAACGATCGATCGATCTTGAGCACGTCGACGGGGAACTGCCGGAGATAGGCGAGCGACGAGTAGCCCGTTCCGAAGTCATCGATGGCAATGACCACCCCGAGCTCCTTGAGTCGATTGAGCCGAGTGACGGTGGCATTGGCATCTTTCATCAAGGTGGATTCCGTCACTTCGATGGTGAGTGCGCTCGGATCGAGTGCGTTGAGCACGAGCGCGTCACGTACATCATCGATCAGCGCGTCGGCTTCGAGCTGTCGCATCGAGACGTTGACCGACACGCTCGTCTCATGCCCCTGCGCATGCCACATGGCCGCTTGACGGCACGCCTGGGCAAGGACCCAGCGCCCGACGTCCACGATCTTCCGGCTGTCCTCCAACACCGAGATGAACGTGCTGGGCAGGATGGTTCCCTTGGTGGGGTGGTTCCAGCGCAGGAGCGCCTCCATGCCTCGAATGCGAAAGGTCTCGAGGTCGAAGATTGGCTGGTAGAGGATGAAGAACTCGCCGTTCTGCAACGCAACGTCCAAGTCGGTCCTGAGCTCGAGCCGATCCTGGGCTGCGGACTGCATCGCCGGCTCGAAGAGGACAGCCCGATCGCGACCTTCGGTCTTGGACCGGTAGAGCGCGATGTCCGCGTCGCGCAAGAGGTCCTGGGCCGCAGTTCGATCGCCCACCGCGATGCCGACGCTGGCGGTGACGGTGATCGGGACCCCCTCGAACCCCTGGACGCGGAACGGCTCGCTGAGGGCCTCTCGAATCCGCTCGGCCACCAGTTCCGGACCGGCCGCCAGGGACATGCCTTCTGCCAGGATGACGAACTCGTCCCCTCCGAGGCGTCCCACACTGTCGCTGGCCCTGAGCAGGCCGAGCAAGCGCCCCGCCACCGCTTTGAGCAGGAGGTCTCCTGCCTCGTGCCCAAGGGAATCGTTGGCGTCCTTGAAGTTGTCGAGGTCGATGAAATAGGCGGCGACCCGCTCGCCGGTCCGTCGCGCACGGGCCAGCATCTGGTCGGCCCGGTCGAAGATCAGTTGTCGATTTGCGAGCCCGGTCAGCGGATCGTGCAACGCCCGATGTGCCAACAGCGCTTCGAATCGCTTGCGCTCGGTGATGTCACGGACGTTGGCGACGTACCCGGCGATGGAGGGGCGCTCCAGTTGGTTGGACACCACCGCCTCGACGTCACACCAACTCCCGTCCTTCCGCTGCAGCCGGACCTGGATGACGTCGCTCTTGGACGCCACCTGCAGTTGGGTTCCGAGTCCCTCGTGCAGGCGATGCCGGTCGTCGGGGTGGGCGAGGTCGGTGGCACATCTGCCGATGAGGTCCTTCGGCTCGAACCCCAGCAGATCCGTCACTCCGGGTGAGACGTAGCGGAAGGTGATCGACGCGTCGATGACCATGGTCACGTCGGACGAGTTCTGGATCAACGATCGGAAGCGGTCCTCGCTCAGACGCAACGTGGCCTGTGCCGCCTCCTTCCCCTCCAGAGCGACCTCCATCTCCTTGATCGCGTTCTCCTTCTGCTCCATCACAGCACCGGCCATCCGGATCACGAAGAGCATGACGAACCCACCCATGAGAGCGACACCGGTCCCCTGGGCCAGGGAGAGCTCCGACGGCATCCATCCCTGCCAGATGCAGACCTGCCCGACCAGGATCCCGCTCAAGCTCCAGAACGCTGTCGTGCGCCACACCCGCGAGCCCTGTTGGGTGACGTTCTCGAGTGCCAGGAATGCGAAGGCGCCCCAGAGAACGGGACCCCACCCGCTCAGATAGATCACGACCGTGACCGCAGCTGCCTGGACGCCGATCCGAAGGTGGAGCGTCCATCGCTGCGGGTGCCCCGCATAGAGTCGATCGACCGCCAGATTGGCAAGCGGCACCGCGAGGAACACGAGCGCCCACAGCCAGGCCGGTTCGTGGACGACGTATCCGAAGTGCATCAGGACGAGGATCACCACGAACGCCGCCGGCCCGAAGAGGTATGCCAGATAGACAGGACTCGTGGCGACCTTGATGACCGCCCGAACGCGGCCGGCTTTCTGCTCCGTCGGAGCGACCGACGTGGGTACGGTTCCGACTTCGGTGCGGTTGGCCATGGGGTCGTCGCTCCGTTGGAGTGCGTTTTCGCCTGTTCAGAGCATCGGCAGTCCTGTCACCCACCTTGACAACGCCTGTTGAGACCCGGCTGGGCCACCCACACTGGGGCGGGTTCAGGCGTGCCGTCCGGTCGCACCGCAGGTCCAGGACACGGGAGCCGAGCCTCCACGCGGGTGATGCCGGGCAGTGCCCATCCCCTGGGGAGGCGGGCTGTCGGCGGTGGGCCGCTCTGATGACCACCTCGACGGCGATCAGCGAGTCGTACGGAGGAGCTACCGCACCAGGCGACGCGTCGTTGCGCCCGTCGGCTGTAGGAATTCGACGAATGCCTGGGCGGCCGGTGGCAGTGGGATGCCTCGACGAGTCGCCAGACCGAGTGACCGGGTGATCGACAGGCCTCGGACCGGCACGGTGCGCAACTCGGTCTCGTTCCGCAGACTGAGGCCGCTCACGAAAGCGAGGTCGCCGGTGGCGGCCACCATCCGCAGCATGGTCGGGACGGATCGCAGCTCCATCGTGACTTCGACGGACACGCCGGCCGCGGTCAAGGACGCGTCGACGATTCGGCGAATGGCGCTCCCGGGCTCGAAGGCGATGACGCGGCGGCCCTGCAGGTCGGCGGGGACGGCTCGAGGGCGGAGCGGATCGTCGCGCCGGGCGACGACGACGATTTCGTCGTCCAACAGCGTGGCGAGCTCGAGGTCGTCGTGCAGGACCGGCAGGGTCACGACACCGACCTGGATCCGCCCCTGTGCCACGTCGTCGACCACCTGATGGCTGCTCGCCTCCTTCACGAGGAACCGGATGGCAGGGTGCGCTGTCCGGAAAGCGGCGATGGTCGGCGGCAACAGGGAGGAGGTGACGGTCGCGCCACCACCGAGGACGACCGTGCCCTGGTCGAGTCCGAGGTGCTCGGCGATGTCGCGGCGCATCGCCTCGTACCTGTCGAGCATGACCCGGCACTCGGCGACGGCGAGGCGACCGGCCTCGGTCAGCTCGGCGCCGTGACGGCCACGCACGAGGAGCGTGGCCCCCAGATCGGATTCGAGCTGTTGCAATCGCCGCGACAGCGCCGACTGGCTGATGTGGATGCGTTGGGCCGCGGCCGTGATCGCGCCGGTGTCGGCGACCGCAACGAGGGACTCGGCCAGGACCAGGTCCATCCATGCATGATACACATGTAAAGACTCAAATATATGCGTTAGACACGAAGGAGCTGGGGGCGTACCCTCGCTCATATGGCGAGTGACCACGAGGGTGAACAAGTCACGGCTCTCGACGACGTCGTCGTGCGGTCGACCAGCTTCGGGAGGGTCGCCGAGCGCTACGAGACGTTCCGCCCCGGACCGCCGGTCGAGGCGGTGCGGTGGCTCTTGCCCGAGGCGGTCGACACGGTCGTTGACCTCGGGGCGGGCACCGGCGCCCTTTCCCGCCTGCTCGTGGGCGTTGCGCGCACGGTCCTCGCCGTCGAGCCCGACCCCGACATGCGGCAGGTCCTGGCGGCAGCCGTGCCCGGCATCGTCGTGCTCGACGGTCGCGGCGAGGCGATCCCGGTGGCAGACGGCGTGGCCGACGGTGTGGTGGCGTCCTCCTCGTGGCATTGGGTCGACCCGATGGCGGGGCTCGGGGAGGCAGCCCGGGTGCTGCGTCCAGGCGGCGTGATGGCGGCGATGTGGACGGGACCCGATTTCAACGGCGACTTCATCCGGCAGGCCCAGGCTGCGCTTGCGCAGGGAGGTGGCGATCAGGTCCTGCGTGCCACGGTGGCGGGAGAGCTGGCGCCCGAGACCCTGACGCTCGAGATCCCCGACGGTCTCCCCTTCGGGGTCCCCGAGCACGAGCGGTTCACATGGATGGTGCCGCTCACTGCCGACGAACTGATCGGCCTCCTCGGCACGCTGAGTTGGATCATCGTGATGGAAGAAGACGAGCGCGAGCGCGTGTTCGACACTGCCCGGCGCCTGCTGCGCGACGCGCTCGGTGTGGAGGGTGCGGTGACGGTCGACGTCGACTTCGTGTGCGAGGCGTACCGGGCGCGGCGATCGAGCGCGGAGATCACCAGGGCATCGGTCCGGGAGAAGTAGGGCAGCCACCGTGCAGCTGGAGCCGCCCATCGAGAGGGCCTTGGCGGTCGCGCCCGACGCCCTCGAGTCACTGATCCTCGACCTCCTCGAATGGATCGGGCCCTTCGCCCGCCCGTACGACGAGGTCCTCGACGCCTGGCGGACGTCGTGTCCCCGGTTTCCGGTGTGGGAGGACGCCAGGGAGCGTGGATTGGTGGACATCAGACGCGACCCGGCGCAAGGAGAATCCGTGTCGGTCTCGGTACTCGGGGTGGAGCACTTGCGGGCCTTCCGCCCGTAGCGGATCAGCCGCCGCGCTATCCGGGTCGGGGGTGATCCTCGAAGAACTGCCACATGGTTGCGTTGGCGTCGATGGCGGTCGACTGGGATCCGAGGGCCCTCCTCAAGGCTCTCGGAACCGTCGGGCCGCCAGGCCATTCGTGGCCTTCGCCGGCGATGCTGTAGAGCTCGACGCTCCCTCCGTCCGCACACCCCGAGTACGACGTGAGCGTGACCCCTGGATTGGCCTGAGAGGCGGTGGTCGGGGTCGACGAACAGCCGTTGTGCTGCGCCCAATCGAGCGTCGCTTTGGGGACCGAGTAGGTCCAATAGGCCTGACCATTCCCGTTGTAGGGATCAACCGGATCGGCCGTACCGTGGAAGGCGATGACCGGAACCGCCCTTGTCGCGGGACACGGTGTCGGGTAGCGAAGCCCACTCACGGGACCCACCGCGGCGAAGACAGTCGATGCATCGCAGGCCAGTTGACTGGCGGTGCGTGCGCCCCCGGAGAACCCGGTCGCGTACACCCTTGTTGGCTCGACGCAGTACTGCTGTTCGAGCACGCCGACGAGATCGGTGAGAAATGGCACGTCGTCGGCGGAGCCGGCGGGCACCGACCGGCCATTGACCAGTGGCTCCCCTGGAACGTTCCAGTCGTAGCCGGATCCGTCGCGGATGAGACCTTGAGGGTACGCCACGATGAAGCCGTCCGTATCGGCCGTGGCATTCATGCCGGTAAACGCCTCTTGGGCCACCGCGGTCGACCCGCTGCCATGCAGGTTGAGCACCACCGGGATCTTCGTCAGACCGGTGTACCCGCTTGGGACGTGCACGATGATCGTTCGGGTGTGTCCATCGATGGACGACGTCAACGTGGTCGATCCTGCGCCCGCGGAACCGCACCCGGTGGTGTTCGCTCCCCTCGGTGCTGTCGACGGTGCCGAGGATGTCGATCCGGGCTGACTGCTCGGGCTACCGCACGCCGCAAGTGCGAGCGGGACAGCGATCCCAAGCAGGAGGCACCCGAGAACCCGTCGCCCACGCACACGACGATCCATCGCGCACCCCCCGGCAGGTCTCACCTCGTCGTGCTCCCTGTTCGACACCATCCTGCGGCCGCTGTTGCTCAGGACGGGTTACCGATCCGGGGATCGTACAGGGCCGGGAGATTTCGCCAGTGTCATCCTCCGCACCCTGTCCCGTCCGCGTGATCGGGATCGGACGCGACGGCCGGCGGCTACGAGGCGAAGAAGCTCATGGCCGCGAGCGCTCCGAAGAGCGCAGCCGGCAGCGCAACGACCGGGCGGTCGCCAGCCAACCGGTGGAACCCAATCGCCGCGGCGTAGAAGCCCACCAGAGTGCCGGACGCGACAGCGCCAACCCGGGGATACTGCAGACCGACCACAAGGCCTGCCGACGTGGTCACCTTGAGTGCCGGCAAGGCCGGGCGCAGCACATCGGGCACCTCGAGGCGATCGAGGCGGGCGGCCGAAACCGATCTCGAGCGTGCGCTGGTCACTGCCTCGAGCAGCTGCACCGTCGCCAGGCTGCCGGTCAACCATCAGATCCGGAATGGCATCAGCCCATCCGCCTCACCGCATGCCACGCGTCGCGCCACATGAAGCGATTGTCGACGCCGAGGATGACCTCCTGATCGGCGATCCGGAATCCGAACTTCTCGTAGAGCTCGACGTTGCGATCGACATCGGTCTCGAGGAACGCTGCGGAATGCTCGGCGTCGACCGTGGTGAGGAACCGCTCCAGAAGGGCCTTCCCCACCCCTCGACCTTGCATCTCGGGTCGCACGCCAATCGGCCCAATGTGCCAGTGCGGCTCGCGCGGGTCGTGTCCTTCCCACGTCGCCATCATCGTGAAGGCTCTCGGGAGCGCGGTCGTCATGATCCTGAGCATGGACGGGGCCGTCTTGATCTTCTCGGTGATGGTCATCTGACAGTTCGGCCACTGTGCGGCGTTCAGCGCTCCGACGACAGTGGTGCCTCGGACAGCCACGAGTGCGTCGCTCCATGTACGGCCGAACTTGGCCACCCGGACCGCTCCTTGCATCATCCGACGCGCTCTGGCCCGGTCGCCGCGGACGATGGCCAGCGTGTTCGGGTTGTCGGCGAACGCGAGCCCGATCACCTCGCAAACGGCGTCGAGATCCCCCGGGCGCATGGGTCGGATCTCGACCGCTTCGTCCGCTTCGGTGTTCGGACGCCGAGCACTCGACCGGTCCATACTGCAGCTCCTCTCGATGCAGTCGGTTCTCAGAACGGCCGCTGAGCCGAGGCCGTTGCCCTGCACATGGGGCTAGCCGCTCGTTGCCATGAGCAGTTCGCCCGCGGCCGCACCGGACTCAGGCTGTCGGAGGAGCCCGAGGCCGATCCAGACAGCCCAGATCGGGGCAAGGACGAGAGAGACGGTGAGCCCGACCGACGAAATGGCGTCGACGTTCAGGGCGGTTCCGCACGAGTCCGCCAGGCAGGCGACACCGAGGACGACGGTCAAGAGGCCGAGGCGGCGACGCTCGACTCGCAGCACCATCCCGAACCCGATCCAGCCGATGCCGGCCAGGAATTCCTCGAGCAGGTTCCACGTGCCACGATAGATCCCGTCGGTGTAACCGGTGAACACTGCTTGGAGACTCGCAGGGTTCCCGCCCCTCCCCGTGGCGTACTCCCTGATCAGCATCGGCAGGGGAGTGGCCAGCTGTGCACCCCCGATGGCGCCGATGATGCAGTACGCCACGAGACACAGGGCGAACAGGTCGACCCAATTCGGGCTCCTCGGCCGCAGCGAATTGTGGAGCAGAAGGATCAGGGGAACGATGAGCAGGTAGTAGCCGAGGATGTCGAGCACCATGCTCCAGCGCCAGAGCGGTGCAGCCGCGGTGCCGGCATGAAGAAGCACCAACGGATTGGTCATGCCGCTGAGATCGAAATGGACCGTGGCCAGCATGGCGATCAGGTTCCCTACCGCCAACGGAAGGGACGCGATGGCGGCGACGGCCGCCGATCGGGGAAACGAGCGGTCATCGATCATGTGCTGCATCCCGGAATGCCGTGTCGCCGCGCATCACCGTTCCTCACTCGCGAACAGGGTGACGGCCGTCTCGATGAGCCACTCCTCGTAGCGTTCGATTGGCCAACACCGCTCCTGGGTGAGCTTTGTGAAGACCTCCGGTGCGGCCAGTGCCCAGACCGAGTCAACCAGCTGATCGGGTGGCGGCCGTTCGAGGATCATCTCGAGGCCGAGCGCGATCATGGTGCGCCTGTCCGCCTCATAGGTATCCCAACGGTCCTTCGCTGACTTGTCGCTCGCCGCCGCCTCTTGCAGCGCCCGGAGCAGAGGCACGCCGCGTACGTGGGCGAGGGTGACGATCCGGGTTGCCGCCACGAGTCGCGCAGAACGCTCCCCTGCGCCGAGCAAGGCGAACTCAGATCGTTCGGCGAGTGGTTCCTGTTCGTCGTCCCCGACGATCGCTGCGTCGATGGCGGCGGTCAGCAGTCCGGATTTCGACCCGAACGCGGCATAGACCGTCTCGACCGCCGTGCCCGCTTCGGTTGCAACGGCACCGATCGTGGTGCGCGACCACCCGCGTTCGCTGAACAGGCGGGTTGCCGCGCCCAGCACCGCCTCGCGCGTCTCGGCTGCATGTCGGGCCCGCAACGGGGAGTGGTACGTGGACTGGCCCGTACGGCCGCTCCTAGCAGGCACAACGTCAAATTAGCATACGAGTAAGTTCAATACAAGATAGTTCTAGTCAATACGCTGGGCGATGCTCGGTGGGACTGCGTCGTGTGCGTCGCCATGGGTCTCGGCGTCCCTGCGCTGCCGTGGCCATGACAACAGTGGGGTCGATCGTTGTTCCAACGAGAGTGCGCTTGCCGACGCCGACAAGAGGCAGCATGTGGATGCGGTTTCCCTCGGGGGGGGTTGTTCCACGTTGCGGACAATGAGATCCGGCGTCGAATCACTCCCGAATCATCTGCTCCCTGTCAGACCGTTCCAGTGCCCAGCGCGCTACGGTCACGGCAGAGATGGCATCCATTCGCGTGGCGCTGGCCGAGGACAACGTGTTGCTCCGCGAGGGCATCTCTCGCCTCGTGGCGGCCGAGGGCGATTTCGAGTTGGTCGGTGTCTCGTCCGATCTGCCAGAGCTGTTGGCCCTGATCGTGGAGCAAGAACCCCACGTCGTGGTCACCGACATCCGGATGCCGCCGACCGGCACCGATGAAGGGATCCAGGCCGCAGAGTGGCTCCGGCAGAACCGGCCCGACGTCGGGGTGGTCGTGCTGAGCCAGTTCACTGCGCCTTCGTATGCCATGGCCCTCCTCGAGGAAGGGTCGGCCGGTCGTGCCTATCTGCTCAAGGAACGGGTCGCCGGCGTCGACGAACTGGTCTCTGCGATCCGCACGGTGGCGAACGGTGGGTCGGTGATCGATCCGCTCGTGATCGACGAGCTGGTGAAGTCCCGCTCGTCCCGGCGGACCTCCGATCTGTCGTGGCTCACACCTCGCGAATCGGAGATCCTGGCCGAAATGGCCCAGGGCAAGAGCAACGCCGCCATCGCCGCCACCCTCGGCGTGTCCGAGCGGGCCGTGGAGAAGCACACCAATTCGATCTTCTCCAAGCTCGGCCTGACCGAGGAGAAGGACGTCAATCGCCGGGTCAAGGCCGTGCTCGTCTTCCTGAGTGAACCCGGTGGCGCAACCGACGGGTGATCAGGTTGGTGATACTGACCACACCACGCGATGCCAGGTAGCACGACCTTGCTGCATCCTTCACCGTGCGACAATGCTCTGATGAGCGCGCTTCCCGTCATCGTGGTCGATGACCAGGCGCCGTTCCGCTCGGCGGCGAAAGCCGTCCTTCGGCGGTTGGGCGAGTTCGAGCTCGTCGGCGAAGCATCGAGCGGGGGTGAAGCGGTCCACCTCGCCGACGACCTCCAGCCGGCGCTGATCCTCATGGACATCAACATGCCGGAGATGGGTGGGATCGAAGCCACCCGCCAAATCGTGTCTGCCCACCCGGATGTCGTCGTCTTCCTCTGCTCCACCTACGACGTCGAAGACCTGCCCCCCGACGCTGCGAACAGCGGGGCCCGCGCGTATGTGAACAAGGAACGGCTCAGTGCCGATCTGCTGCGCCGGCTCTGGGAGGATCGGGACTCAGGGGTCTTCTCCGGCGACTGATCCCGCTCGTCCTCAGACGAGAGGCACGGACCCGCGGATGCGGGCGCCGCTGCCTGGCTCTGCCTCCCAGCGGACCGTGCCACCGATGGCCCCGAGCCGGTCGGACATGTTCATGAACCCGTGGCCCTTTTGCGCCTTTTCGACGTCGAAGCCCGGGCCGTTGTCATTCACCGAGAACAGGAGGCCACCGGACTCCTCCCAGAGCCTGACCTCGACCTCCGCCCCCTCTGCGTGCTTGGCCGCATTCTGCAGGGCCTCGAGACAGCAGAAGTAGACGGCCGCCTCGACCTCCGCCGAGTATCGGCCGATGGCTTCGGTGTTCACGGCAACCGAGAGGGGACTCCGGGTGGCGGCGGCGCGCAGGGCCTCGGTGAGCCCACTGTCCACCAGCAGCGGAGGGTAGATCCCATGGGCCAGCTCCCGAAGCTCCTGGATGGTCACCTGGACCTGTCCCACCAGCTCGTCGAGCATCTCGCCACCAGCCGCAGGGTCGTCGGCAATGATGTCCTTGGCAAGCCGCAGGTTGACGGCCAGCGCAACCAGGTGCTGCTGGGCACCGTCGTGGAGGTTCCGTTCCACCCTGCGGCGTTCGGCATCGCCGCTGGCCACGATGCGGGCCCTCGACTCGCGGAGCGCCTCCGCCTGCTTGCGGAGCTCGTCCAAGGTGCTCTGCAGGGCCGAGTCCAACTGGGAGTTGTGGAAGGCGAGACCCACCTGGCGTGCGAGGTCGGCGAGGACCCGGTCGTCGTCCTCGGAAAAGCTGTCCGCCGTCGACGGGCGCTCCACGACGATGAGCCCGAGCAGCTCGCCGGCATGGCTCACCGGTGCCATCCGCAGCTGGGTCGCATCCCGGCCATCGAGGAGCGAGGGGACCCACACGGAGATCCAGGCGCTCCCGGACACCCCGGCCCGGCTGATGACGGGACGTTCCCGGTCGGTGACGACGATCGACCGCGGCCCTGCGTCCGGCACGGAGACCGCTCGCTCCAAGACGTCGCCTGAGCCCGTGTAGATCTCGGCGCTGGTCAGCGCCATGGTCTTGCGAAGGGACTCGGCAAGCTGCAAGAGCAGCTCGTCCATGGGGATCGCCCGGGTCAGCCGGCTCCCGAACGTGCGCACGACTTCGTCGGGAGCCTCTCGGGCCCCGTAGACGAACCGGGTGGCGGAGGCCACGAGTCGGTCGCGGGCCGGGAGGTACCCCACTGCAGCGACTCCTGCAGCCAACATCGAGAGCCCGAGCACCTCCCGGTCCGCCGAGCTGGTCGGGGCATGACCGAGGCCGAGCACCACCACGAGATAGATGGCCGACACGACCAGGGTGAAGCCGACCACCGACAGGACCTGCACGAGGATGCGACCGCTCGAGGCGGCCAGGCGGTCGACATCGCCGGCGATGAGACTGAGGGGGATGAGCACGGTGGCGCCCGCCGCAACCGCCCCGAGTGCACCGGGCCACCCGACCAGGGCATGGAGGACGGCGGCGATGAGGGCGACATCGGCAGCCAGGACCGCTCCGATCGCCAGCCACTGCATCCTGTCCCGATCGCGGCCGGTGGACGCGATGTGGCGGGCACGCATGGCGGGCAGCGCGATCAGCGCGGCGAGCACCCAGCTGAGGGCCCCGGCGAGGAGGGAGAACGGCCGTCCGGAGACGGCCAGGGCAACGCCGGTCCCGACCGCCGCCAGGTAGACCACGACGACGGCGACCCGGCGGGCTCGCCCGATCAGGCGCCCATCGGGCAGGGCGACCAGGAGGTGAAAGGAGATGGCGGTGACCAAGGGGCCGGCGAGCGTTGCGATCACTCGCGCGGTGCTGTGGTGCCCACCGGCGCCTTCGTCGGCGATCCGCCCGGCGGCCAGGGCGATGGCGGCCACGAATGCATCCAGCGACACGAGCAGCGACGGTGTCACCAGTTGGTCGGCCAGCCGGCCGTGCCGCCGGACTCCGACCAGACCGGCCAGGGCCCAGACCATGGCCAACCCGAAGGCCACGCCCTCGACCGGAACCACCCCACCGGGGACGTCGGCGCGTAGGCCGGCCACCACTGTGACAGCGGTGGCGACGAACAACGTGACGCCGAGCACCATCGGGAGCCGGCGCGCCGGCCGCGCCGGTGCCAGAGCGCGGGCCGGGGCGTCCTGGATCGCGGTGCCCGCGGAGGCTGCCTTCTCGGTCACTGTTCCCATGTCCGTCTCCGTCTCGGTTGCTCGGTTCATCGTTCGGCCTCCATCACTCGGCCCGTAACACCAGTGCAGTCGGGGTCCGGGCGGCGGCGCGACCGGGACCGAGGGCGACGAGGTTGACCAGGAGGAGGACGGCCAGAGCGACGACACCCAGGGCCACGACCGGAACCGTGGGGTCGGGCACGGCAGAGATCTCCTGGGCGAAGAGCACCCACAGCCATCGCCCGAGGGCCACCCCGAGCGGAAGGCCCACCACCAGGCCGACCAGGCCGATCACCGTGGCCTGCACCGCTACCGACGTCGTCACCTGGCCCCCGGTGAAGCCGAGGGATTTGAGGAGGGCGAGGTCGCGCCGCCGACGGCGAACCGACGCGACCAGGGTGAGTGCGAGCGCGGCCAACGCCCCGACAGCCAGGCTTCCTGCCAGCAGCGCGGGAGTGGCGCCGATCGTCTCGTAGTTGGCGATCTCGGCCGGCAGGAGGTTCGAGTACACGAGCACCGTGTCCCCTGTGCCGTCACCGTTGGGGGCGGTGGCGAAGGCCCGATTGCCGGCATCGGCGATCCGCCCCATGTCGGCGCGCGCTGCCGGCTGGGAGAGTCCGCTCCGCATGCGCACGAAGACGTATTCGGGACCGTCGAGGGTCGGGTCAGGGCCCTGTGCCGCCTTCTGGAACGATGCGGGGAGAGAGCCTTCGGAGATGAGGGCACCGGTGCCCATGGCCGTGTGGTCGCCCTCGGAGGTTGGAAAGCCGATGGCCGGGAGCGTGGCGGTGCCGACGACCCTGAGGCTGGTGGGTGGGACGTAGAGGGGAGCCGCCTTCGGGCTTCCGTAGGTAGCGATCACCGTCCCGCCCACGTGGGCATGCAACTCCCTCATGGTTGCCGCCCCGAGCGCGATCTCGTCCCCGGTCGGCGCATGGCCCGAGAGGATCGGAGGGACGACGGTGGCACCATTGGGCTCGAAGACGGCCGGCACCGACACGCCGTCGATCTGCGGGTCGGCGAGCTCGGCGTCGGAGTAGGCGGCGACGTCCTTGTCGTGGGCGAGCAGTGCGACGGCCTGGGGAGGGACATCGGGACCGGTCTCCGAGCCGAGGGCGTAGGTCCAGTTCCACCCGTAGAGCGGAGGATGGGAGACCAGGGTGGACAGGCCGCTGCCGAAGGTCAGCGTGGAGGCGACGACGACCACCCCGAGGACGGTCCCGGCCAGGGCCGACCGGACCGGGAACGAGCTCCGCCCGTCCCCGGGCTCGAGGGCGAACCGCACTCCTGCAACCGCCGACGGGGGAAGACCTGCCGAGGCCGCCGCAGTCGCAGCCATCGCCCGCCGGGTCGGTGCCTGGCCCCGACGACCGGCGACCCGATGGGGTTCGCCCCGGACGGCCAACACGGGGGCGAGGGTGCCGAGCACCACGATGATGACGGCAACACCCGCACCGAGCACGGTCCAGTCGACCGCCACGCCCGGCGTCGGATAGACCGGACGCACCGGACCGATGGGTCCGAGTGGGGAGAGGGCCACCGCGACCAACACGGCCAGGAGCGCTCCAAGGACGACAGATGCCAACGCGCCGATGAGGCCGTCGCTCACCGTGGTCGCCGGGCTCGCGCCGAGGTACCGCAGCACCTGGAGATCGGCCTGGCCGGTACGAAGGTAGCGGGCGACGGCCTGGCCGCCGATGGCGAGGGCAGCCAGGGCGGCGATCAACCCGAAGACCCCGAGCGCGATCGACTCCGGCTTGATAGCGCGATCGGTGCGCGCCGTGACCACCGAGGTCACGTGGATCTGGGTCTGGACGTCCACCGGGACGACGCGCTCGAACTCCTGCTCGACAGCGGAGACGTCCCGGGTCTGGATGGCGAAGTAGGAGGCAAAGGTCATTCCCCGCGCGACGAGGGTGTCGGTGATCGCCGGCGTGAACAAGAAGAAGGTCGGATACCGGTCGACCTCGTCCTCGACGATGCTGTCGCTGAACTGGACCAGGCCGACCAACCTGGCATCCAACCGGATGGCCGGTGCCTGCCCCCCACTGGCAAAGCCCGGCGCAGCGAACTCGGACGGGGTGTAGAAGCCCACCGGCACGACTTGACCGACGTGCCAGTGCATGACCTGGGCCCCCGCCTCGGTGGTCACGAACTCGTCTGCCCGTCGGGGATCTGCCATCCGACCGGCAACCGGTGTGGCACGGTCGATGTCGAACGAGAGGCCGTCGACACTGCCGACGGCAGCCAGGGTCGAGCCTGTGCTGACCAGCGGTCTCCCCGTCGGTCCCAGCGGGATGCCGAAGGGCTGTACCCAGCTCTCGACCTTGCTGACACCGGGCAGCCGACGGATCACGGTGCTGAGGCTGGTCGAGTAGGGGCCCCCGGGCCCCGAGGCGGATCCAGCTCCCGGGAAGACGGCGATGGTCAGCGCGGAGGGGTTGGTACTGGCCAGGTAGGTGGTGAACGAGGACTGGGTCCGGCGCGCAGCGGCGATCGACCCCATGGCCAGCCCGCCCACCAGGCCGACCAGCAGCACGATGGCCAGGCAGCCGGGCCAACGGCGCCCGAAGGTGGACCGGAACCGGTAGCCGGCGACCCGAAGTGCGGATGTGTCCATCACTCGGTCCCGGTCATTCGGACCTGAGGACCAGGGCGGTCGGGGTCCTGGCTGCCACCACACCCGGGTAGGCGCCGACGAGGTTGGCGAAGACAAGTGCGCCGAGTGCCACGATGACCACCGAGACAGTCGGCACCGCGGGAGCGGGGAGAGCCCCCGTCCCCTGCCCGGCACGGTTCACCGTCAGCGAGCCTCGAGGACATCCGTAGCGCCGACGGGTGCATCCCCCGCGACCAGTCCCTCGTCGACGACCCGGCCGTCCCGCATGCGGACCACCCGCCCGGCGGCGGCGGCCACGTCCGGATCGTGGGTCACGAGCACGATGGTCTGGCCGCCTTGGTGGAGCCGCGACAGGAGCTCGATGACCTCCTGTCCGCCGTCCGAGTCGAGCGCGCCGGTCGGTTCGTCGGCAAGCAGCAGGGTCGGCTCGTTGGCCAGAGCCCTGGCGATGGCCAGCCGTTGACGCTGTCCCCCGGACAGTACGCCTGGAACGGCGTTGGTCTTGTCGCCGATGCCGAGCAGGTCGAGGAGATCCCGGGCACGCGACTCGGCGATCTTGCGCTTCCGCCCGGCGATGACGGCAGGCAGGGCCACGTTCTCGAGGACCGTCATTCCCTCGAGGAGGTTGAAGAACTGGAAGACGATCCCGATGTGGCGCCTCCGGAGGCGGGCGAGGTCGTCCTCGCTCCGCCCGGTCACGTCCTCGCCGGCGACCACGATGGTCCCCTCGTCGGCGACGTCGAGCCCGGCCACCAGGTTGAGCAGAGTCGACTTGCCGCAACCCGACGGTCCCATGAGGGCCACGAACGCCCCCGTGGTGACGGTCAGATCGACGCCGCGCAGTGCGCGCACGGGCGCGTTCTCGGCCTCGAAGGTCTTGCGCACACCTCGCGTGACCAGTGCCTGGGGTGAGGATGGATCGGTCATGGCTCTCCGCTCTCCTTGTTGCCTCGTTGCCGCCCGTGGTGCCTGCTCATTGGTCCACACCGTGTTCGCGCCCATCGGGACCTGGGTGCTCGACGCCCTCGATCTTGTAGGCGACCACCGGAGTATCCCGCCCTTTGACGAGCTGGGAGGGGAGCTTCACGGTCTCCAACGGTACGGTCACGGCCTGGTGGGTCGCCTCCGACAGCACCGTCTCCCCCGCCGAGGCCAGCTGCTGGAGCCGCTGGGACAGGTTCACCGTGTCGCCCACCAGGGTGTACTCGAGCCGCTCCTCCGATCCGAGGAGGGCGGCGGCGGCCTCACCGGTCGACAGGCCGAGGCCGAGCCCGAAGGGGGGAAGACCCTCCGTCTCCCACCTGCCGTTGATCTCGTGCTGTCGCGCGTGCATGGCGGCGGCCGCGGCCACCGCCCGGTCGGCGTGGTCCTCTTGGGCGAAGGGAGCGCCGAACACAGCCATCACCGCGTCGCCGACGAACTGCATGACGGTGCCCTCCTCCCCCAGGATGGCGGTGTTCATCGCCGCGCGGTGGATGTTGAGCTGCCCGGCCAGCTGACTCGGATCGGCGTGCTCGGCGATGGTCGAGTAAGCGCGGATGTCGCTCATGAGCACGGTCACCGTCATCCGCTCGGTCTCGCCGATGTGGCGGCCGTCGCGGCGGAGCTTCTCGGCGAGGCCTCCGGGAAGGAGACGCGACAGGGTCTCCCCCTGCTCCTCGCGGTCCACGATGGCCTTGTGGAGGAGTCGCAACCGTTGCAGGGCGCCCTCGTTTCCCGCGGACACTCCTTCGGCCAGCTTCACGAAGACGGCTTCGACCTCGGCGTCGACCGCCTCGGCCGGCAACTTCCGGGCGGCGGCGATGGCCTTGATCGGCTTTCCCTCGGCCACCAGGGAGAGGAGCTCCTCCTCCGCCGCGTCGAGCCCGCCGTGGGTGGTCATGGGGCGGACCAGGGCCTCGACGATCGCCGGGTCGAGAGCGGTCCCTCCGGACGCCACCGCCCGGATGGCGTCGACCAGCTGGTCGCCCTCGGCGATGTGGTCCTTCAGCAGGTACCCGTACCCGGCTGATCCTTCGGCCAGGAGCGAGACCGCGTACTCGGGGTCGTCGTATTGGGAGAGGATCACCACCCCGGTCCCCGGATGGCGCTTGCGGACCTCCTTGGCGGCATCGATGCCCTCGCGGTTGAACGAGGGTGGCATCCGGATGTCGGTGACCAGGACCTGGGGCTCGTATGCGATCGCCCCCTGCACCACCTCGTCGTAGTCGGCAGCGACGCCGACCACGGTGAGATCACGATGACGCTCGATGAGCGCCCGCACACCCTCGCGGACGATCAGGTTGTCGTCGGCCAGGAAGACGTCGATGACCTCGCCGGTGGCGGCGGTGGGCGTGGTGCCAGCGGGGGACGGGTCCATCACGTCAGTTCTCGCATCTGGCAGGCTTTGTGACAAGGAGGCGACCCGGTCAAGACCCTGTGGTAGTAGGTACACCCTCCGGGGTCGGACACCACACTGTTCGGCCTCCCGGGCGCCGCCGATAATGACAGCATGCGCCACACGAGCACGGTCACATCGCTTTCATGGATCCCGTCCGAGGCCGTCGAGGGGAGCACCCGGCTGGCGTTCGACATGGGGTTCACCCACTACGACGATCCCCCGCCCGACTCGCTCGATGACCTCGATGCGCTGCGGGCGGCCGACAAGTTCCGGTTCGCCAACGTGCTCACGGCCTGGATCGAGACCGATGACGGTGGGCGGATCGTGGACTGCGGCTACAGCGGCGGCGGTCTGATGGGGGCCACCACGGTGAGCGTGGCCGGATTGCGACACCGCTTCCAGGCCGTCGCCCTGGCCGACCTGCAGAAGGAACCCGAGGTCGGTGAGGGCTGGGTCAGGTTCGTCCAGACGACGGGCGGCCGCACCGGGCTGCCGGCACCGAGGCGGGTCCGGCGGCGACCGTACGTCCAGTGGCAGGCGCCCCTGGTCTGGACGACGCTCACCCTCACCCTGCACGTGGGGGGAAGCGTGAGTACGGCCATGAGCGGGGCCAGCCGGTTCCCACGCCACTGGCTCTACGACGGCGACGGCCGGTTGTCGCACAAGTCGGGGCTCGCCGACTTCCGCGACTGGTACCGCAAGTCGTTCGGCCGGCACAGCCCATGGGGCGACGAGGACTCCGAGGCCCTGGTGACCGCTGTCGAGACGGCACTCGAGCGATCTCTCTCGGCCCAGTTGATGGACTCGACAACCAAACCCCGCATCGAAGAGGTTCCCGCCGGGAAGACGGTGGTCCGGCAAGGGGACGTCAGCGACACGCGGGTGTTCCTCGTGCTCGACGGCGTGGTCCGGGTGGAGCGCGACGGGGAGCGACTGGCCGAATACGGTCCGGGGGCCCTCCTCGGCGAGCGGGCCCATCTCGAGGACGGGGCGCGCACCTCCTCGGTGGTCGCCGTGACCCGCTGCCGGGTGGCCTCGGTGGACGCCGACCAACTCGACCGTTCGTCCCTCGAGGAACTGGCCGAAGGACATCGACGTGAAGACGCCGACCGCGTCTGAGGTGTGAGGGTCCATCTCTGCGGGGTTCGTGGATCGACGCCCGCCCCCGGACCACAATTTGTCCGATATGGGGGACATACCTCCTGCCTGGCCCTGAGCACTGACGGGGGCGGTCCCCGATCGGCGCCGACCCTCGTCCTCGACGCCGGGACCGGTATCCGGCAGGTGACCCCGCTCCTCGACGGGAACGCCTTCTGCGGGACCGTCCTCCTCACCCATCTCCACTGGGACCATGTGCAGGGATTGCCCTTCTTCGAGGGGGGTGACCGCCCCGACGCCCGGGTGACGCTCCTCCTCCCCACCCAAGACGCTCCCGCGGATGGCGGCCGCGGGAGCGTCTCGGGTGGGGACGCAGAGTCCGTCCTCGCCAAGATGATGTCCCCACCGCACTTCCCGATCCGCCCCGCGAGCTGCGCGGGTCGTGGACATTCGGGACCGTGGACCCGGGCCACCTCGAGTTGCACGGCGACGAATTGCACGGCGACGACGAGGAGACCGGTCGGGACGACCGGCCGAGCACACCGATCGGGGGGGGATTCTCGGTCGACATTGCCGAGGTCCCCCACAAGGGCGGGAGGACGTATGGCTTCCGGGTCGGTGACGGCCACTCGGTGCTGACCTACATTCCCGACCACTGCCCGACCGCCCTCGGTCCGGGACCCGACGGATGGGGGGAGTACCATCAGTCCGCCCTCGAGCTTGCAGCCGGAGCCGACGTGCTGGTCCATGATGCCCATCTCTTCCCCGAGGAGTTGGCGGCGCAGGCCGCCTTCGGCCACGCGGCCGCCGACTATGCGGTCGAGCTCGGGCGACGGGCCGGCGTCGGTCGGGTGATCCTCTTCCACCATCGGCCCGATCGCACCGATGACACCCTCGACGGCCTGAGCCGGCGATTCGAGCGAGCGACGGTTCCCGTCACCGTCGCTGTCGAAGGGTCGGTCCTCGAACTGTGAGATCGCCCGATGTCGTCGTCGTCGGGTCCGGACCCAACGGCCTCGCTGCCGCCGTCACCATGGCCCGAGCCGGACTGACGGTCGACGTCTTCGAGGGGTCCGAGACTCCCGGCGGCGGGTGCCGGACCGAGGACCTGACCCTGCCCGGATTCCACCATGATGTCTGCTCGGCGGTTCACCCGTTGGCGGCGGCATCGCCGTTCTTCCGCGGCGTCGACCTCGCGGCCGGCGGGGTGACGCTGCGCACGCCGCCTGTCGCCTTCGCCCATCCCCTCGACGGCGGGCGGGCCGCGGCGGTGGTGGGCTCGGTGGAGAGAACCGCGGAGACGCTGGGTGAGGACGCCGTGCCCTACCGGCGACTCTTCGGCCCGCTGGTGCGCGACGCCGGGTCCGTCGTCCCGACCGCGCTGGCTCCCCTCCGGTCGGTACCGCGCCATCCCGTGGCCATGGCTCGCTTCGGTCTCCCCGGGCTCCTGCCGGCGACCCTCGTAGCGAAGCGCTTTGCCACCCCGGAGGCCCGCGGGATGCTGGCCGGCGTCGCAGCTCACTCCATGCTCCCGCTGTCGGCGCCCCTGAGCGGCGCATTCGGGATGCTGCTGACCACCACGGCTCATTCGGTGGGGTGGCCGGTGATCGAAGGCGGCTCGGCTCGGCTCGTCGACGCCCTGGTGGGTGAGTTGGAGTCCCTCGGGGGTCGCCTCACCACAGGACGCTGGATCAGGACCCTCGACGAGCTCCCCAGGGCGGCGACCGTGCTCCTCGACGTGACCCCGCGGCAATTGGTCGCACTGGCCGGCGACCGGCTGACCCGCAGGGAGCGCCGGGCACTCGACAGATTCCGGTACGGACCCGGCATCTGCAAGGTCGACTGGGCTCTTTCCGGTCCGGTCCCGTGGCAGGCCGAGCCTTGCCGAGACACAGCGACGGTTCATCTCGGGGGGACTCTGGAGGAGGTGGCCGCAAGCGAAGCGGCGGTGGCTGCCAACCGTCACTCGGAGCGGCCGTACTGCATCGTCGTGCAACCCGGGGTCGTCGACCCGAGCCGGGCCCCCGATGGACAACAGACGCTGTGGGCGTACTGTCATGTGCCCTCGGGCTCGACGGTCGACATGACGGATCGGATCGAAGCGCAGATCGAGCGGTTCGCACCGGGCTTCCGTGATCTCGTGCTGGCCCGGGTCACCACGTCGGCAAAGGCAGCCGAGGGCCACAACCCGAACTATGTCGGCGGGGACATCAACGGTGGTGCCGCCACGCTGCGCCAGACGCTCTTCCGCCCGACTGTGCGGTGGAACCCGTACCGGACCGGTATCGCGGGGATCTACCTCTGTTCCGCGTCGACCCCTCCCGGTGGCGGGGTCCACGGAATGTGCGGACTCGGGGCCGCCCGGACCGCCCTGTCCGACTTGAAGATCCGTCTGCCGACGGCATCGCCCAGAACACTCGACCACCGGGATTGACCGTTGTCTCGGGGGATCGAGACGCCGGAGGACGGGTCGGTAACCTCACCTGTGCCCCCCGCTGACCCAGAGCAGGAAGACGAGGTGACCCGAGTGCTGGCAATCGAACGGCAGGGAGATGTGGCCCTGATCCGGATGGACGCCGGAGAGAACCGCTTCAATCGGACAAGCATCGACGCGTGGCACACCGCGCTCGACGGACTCGAACCGAGCGACCAGCCGTTCGCCCTGGTGACAACCGGCTCTGGAAAGTTCTACTCCAACGGACTGGATCTCGATTGGGTCGTCGGGGAGGGCGCCGGGGACAAGACGTTCCTCGGTGAGGTCGAACGGCTCTTGATCCGGATCCTCGAGTTTCCGGCGATCACCGTGGCCGCTGTCAACGGCCACGCCTTTGCTGCCGGCGCAATGTTGGCGACTGCACACGACGTCGTCATCATGCGTGAAGACAGGGGATTCTGGTGCCTTCCCGAGGTCGATCTCGGATTGCCGTTGACGTCGAGGATGTTCGAGGTGGTCGCCGCCCACCTCCCCAAGGCGACCCTGCGAGAGTCCTTGCTGACAGGCCGCCGGTACCCGGGACCTGACGCACTGTCGGCGGGAATCGCCCATGAACTGGCGAGCGAGGAATCCGTTGTGACCCGGGCCATGGAGCGCGCGCAGCTGCTGGCGGCAAAGGATCGTGGGGTGATCCGTGAACACAAGCGCCTGCTGCGCCAACACGACGTCTGATCCACCGCACGGGTCGGGAGCCCGAACAGGGACGAAGCGTCAGCGGCTGAGCCTCTCCTCGACCAGCAGACGAAGATCGGCGGCGGAGAATGGTCGCCCGAGGAAGTGACCCACCCCACTCTCGATTGCCTCCCGCCGGCGTGGGTCATGAGCGGTGAAGGCCACGATCGCTACTCCGGAGAGGTTCTTGGTGATAGAGAGCCCGAGGCCGGTACCGCCGGCCTTGCGTACCTCGGGTCGGTCGGCGCGGCTGAACTTCTCGAATACTTGCGCGCACTCCTCGGGACTCAATCCGATCCCCTCGTCGGTCACCGATACCTCGGCGTGACTCCCGTCGACCCGTACTGCATCCACCCGTGCCGCAACCCTGCGTATCGCGAGATTCGGCACCTCCGATGTGGACCTTGAGCTGGCGGTTCGTCGTAACCCGGGGTTGCGTCGTGGATCGATCCGTCTGCAGACGTGACACCCCGGTCCGAGACCCAGGTCGGCCGGTGCCTCGGCGACCGCCGTTGCAGCACAACCAGGAGATTCGGAGCAGTCTATTTAAGTTGACACTTACGTAAGTAATGACTAATGTTGCCCGAGTGGACACTGCGTTCAGGGCTCTGGCCGAGCCTCGTCGGCGGGAGATCCTCAAGCTGGTGTGGACCGAGGAGCTCCCGGCCACGCAGATCGCCGACCGATTCGACGATGTCACCCGATCGGCCGTCTCCCAGCACCTCGGCGTCCTCCGTGAGGCCGGGTTGGTCATCGAACGGCGGGACGGAACCCGTCGCCTCTATCGGGCAGATCACGCCCAGATGGATCGCTTGCGCCAGTTCCTCGACGACTACTGGAGCGACAGTCTGCAACGTCTGCGGCACCTGGCCGAATCGGCCGAGCGAGAGAAAGGATCCACCGATGGCTGAACTGACTCGGGAGGTCGTGATGGACGCCAGCCCCACGACGATCTTCCCCTTCCTGACCGATCCGGCCCAACACCTCCTCTGGATGGGCACCGAAGTCGACCTCGAACCGCGGGTCGGCGGCGCCTACCGGGTGCTCGTGCAGGGGAAGCACCCTGCGGTTGGCGAATTCGTCGAGGTGGTGACCAACCGCAAGGTGGTGTTCACCTTCGGCTGGGATGAGCCGGACCACCCGATCCCCGCGGGCTCGACCGAGGTGGAGATCACGCTGATCCCCGACGGCACGAAGACCAGGGTGTGCTTCGTGCACCGGGGGCTGCCCGACGACGCCGTGGCCGACCATACGCAGGGCTGGGACCACTACCTCGACCGGCTGGCGGTCGCCTCCGCCGGCGGTGACGCCGGACCGGACACGAACGGGGAGGTCTTGCCATGAAGACACCGGCGATCGTGTCAGTAGACGAGTGGGAGGCTGCGCGCCAGCGACTTCTCGTCAAGGAGAAGGGCGTGACCCGTGCCCGTGACGCGTTGGCCGCCGAGCGTCGGCGGATGCCGTGGCTGGCGGTCGAGAAGGAGTACGAGTTCGACGGACCCGAAGCGAGAGCGAGCCTGCTCGACCTGTTCGAGAACCGCCGTCAGCTCATCGTCTACCGCGCATTCTTCGAACCCGGCGTATCCGGCTGGCCCGACCATGCTTGCCCCGGCTGCTCTCTGGTAGCCGATCAGGTCGCCCATGTCGCCCATCTGAACGCCCGAGACACCACACTCGTCTTCGCCTCACGCGCGCCGCAATCCGATATCGAGCGCCTCAAGGCACGGATGGGCTGGGAGATGCCCTGGTACACGATGACCGACGGCTTCGACGCAGACTTCGACGTGGACGAATGGCACGGCACGAATGCGTTCATCCGCGACAGCGACCGCGTGTTCCGGACCTACTTCGTCAACAACCGCGGCGACGAAGCGATGGGGAGCACATGGAGCTACCTGGACCTGACCGCGCTCGGACGCCAGGAGGACTGGGAGGACTCTCCTGAGGGGTACCCCCAGACCCCGCCGTACGCGTGGTGGAACTGGCACGACGAGTACGCCAGCGCCAAGCCGTCCGAGACGGTACTGACTCCATAGCTGGTGAGCGCTGAAGAAACGCCGAGGATGCGAGTGATTTTCTTCTGGTCTTCTTATGCGCCCTTCATGTCGTAGTCAGGACTGTTCCTTACCCTTGAGGCATGCCTCACGAGTCCCAGATCTCGGCGGGAGCTGATCCGGCCGGACGAGCCGCTCGACGCGCCCGGATCCGGCGAGATGCCTCCCTCGACCGGGTCGGCTCGATCACCCGGAAGATCGCCGTGGGCTCGATTGCCGCTGCGGTGGCCATCGGCGTCTACGTGAGCCGCGCCCTTCCCGGGCACTCTGCACGCCCCGTCACCACCGGAACCACCGGATCGACCCCCGACCTCGCAGGAGGCACGTCGGGCACCCCCTCCTCGTCATCGGGTGTCTCCGGAGGTTCGTCCGCCGGCGCCGGCACCTCGTCGAGCACGTTGACCCAACCGGCCAGCCCTCCCAGCCAGAGTCAGCAGCAGGCGCCCGTGGTGAGCGGTTCGACGTGAGCAGGAGTGCGACGAGGACCGAGCGCTCGCCGACACTGGCCATCTATCGCACAGCGGCCTGGTCGACCAGGGTGGACCTCCTCGTCACGGACCCGGGTGTGGTCGTAGAGGCCGGCCGGCTCCTTCACGCCACCCTGGACCGCGTCGACGTCGTCGCCAGCAGGTTCCGTCCCGATTCCGAGGTGCGGCTCCTCCAACAGACTGCCGACGGTCGCACCGCCACCGCGATCAGCGCGGACCTGTGCGAGGCGGTGGCCATCGCCCTCCGGGCGGCGCGCCTGACCGACGGGGCCGTCGATCCCACGGTGGGTGTGGCCCTGTGCCGGGTCGGCTACGACCGTGACTTCTCGCTGATGCAACCGCACATCACCGGCAACGACAACGGTCCCGGAGCGGTCCCCGGCTGGCGGTCGGTCGTCCTCGACACGGCCGGCCCGTCACTGACCATGGCTCCCGGCACACTGCTCGATCTCGGGGCCACGGCCAAGGCCTGGGCAGCCGACTGTGCCGCGCGCCGCGATCTCCGGCCGGCTCGGTTGCGGCGCACTCGTCTCGCTGGGCGGTGACATCGCGGTTGCCGGTCAGACTCCAGTCGGCGGGTTCTGCGTAGGGATCGCCGACATCTGCGGCGATCCGCATCCCGACGCGACCGTCTCCATCGAGAGCGGCGGCCTGGCCACGTCCGGAGTCGGGCGCCGCCACTGGACCGTCGACGGCCGTCCCGCCCACCACCTCATCGACCCGGCCACCGGTCGACCGGTCGACAGCCCCTGGCGGACCGTGTCGGTCGCCGCGGGAAGCTGCGTCGACGCCAACACCGCCGCGACCGCCGCGATGATCATGGGCGCTGGAGCCGTGGCGTGGCTGGGCGACCAGGGGCTGCCCTCGCGCCTCGTAGGGACCGACGGTGCCGTCCTGACAGTTGCCGGGTGGCCGGCCGACGGGGCGGACGAAGCACGGTGAGTGCCGTCGCGCTCCCCATAGTCGCTGCCGACGGGAAGAACCTCTGGTACCTCACCCGCTCGACGGGACTGGTCGCCCTGCTCCTGTTGACCGCCACCGTGGTTCTCGGCGTGGTGGCTTCGGTGGGCTGGACCACCGAACGGTGGCCCCGGTTCCTCTCCCAGGGTGTGCACCGGAACCTCTCGCTGTTCTGCGTGGGCTTCGTCGCCCTGCACGTGGTGACGACGGTGAGCGACGGCTACGTCCCCATCGGATTCGCAGACGCCTTCCTCCCCTTCCTGACCCCCTACCGTCCCCTCTGGGTGGGACTCGGCGCCCTGGCCTTCGACCTCCTGCTCGTGGTGCTCGCCACCAGCGCCATACGCCACCGCATCGGCTACGACTCGTGGCGGTTCGTCCATTGGCTGGCCTATCTGTGCTGGCCCATCGCCATGTTCCACAGCCTCGGGAGCGGCTCGGACTCGGCGCTCCCCTTGGCGCTCGGCCTCGACGCGGCCTGCGCTGCCGCGGTCCTTGCCGCGGTGGCATGGAGGGTGGGTACCGGTCGCGCGTTCGGTGCCGGGCGCCGCGTCGCAGCGATGGTAGGAGCAGCCGTCGTCGTCTTCGCCATCGCCCTCTTCGCGACGGTGGGTCCCCTGCGCTCCGGGTGGTCCCGCCGGTCCGGGACCTCGTCCGCCCTCCTCGCCGAGCTCGCCCGCAAGAACGCCGAGCCGACGACCGGCACCGCTGGTGGTACCGGCCCGGGAACGCTGCCGACCGCCCCGTTCACCTACGACCTCATCGGGTCCCAGGCCACGTCGGCCCCCGACGGCCAGGGTCGGGTCCAGGACACCCTGTCCATGCAGCTGCAGGATCCCTCGTCCACGCGACTCACGGTGGTCCTCGACGGGACCCCCGCCCAGGGCGGTGGGATCGCCATGACCTCCGGCGCGGTGACCTTGGGTCCCTACCAGGGAACGGTCACCTCGCTGGACGGCGGGACCGTGGTGGCCACCGTCTCGACCCCCGGGCCTGAGACCCTGACCATGTCGCTCCAGGTCGACCCCAACTCGGGCGCCCTGTCGGGCACCGTGACCGGGACCGGCGCATGACCCTGTCCCCCTCGACAAGGAGGTACCCCTCGTCGCCGTCGGCTGCTCCGACCGGGCCCCCGGTCACAGCCCCGTCCGGCAGCATTCGTCTGCTCACCGGTGTATCCGCGGCCCGCCAGCCGGTCGGGCTCGACGAGCACCTCGAGCGGTGGGGGACGCTGCCGCGGTGGACGGGTACGGCGTTCATCGAGGAGATCAAGCGAAGCGGTCTCCGCGGGCGTGGCGGCGGCTGGTTCCCGGTCGGCACCAAGTGGCGGGCCGTCCACCGTGTCGGCATGCGTCGTCCGGTGGTGGTGGCCAACGGCTCCGAGAGCGAACCGGCCAGCGCCAAGGACCGGCTCCTGCTGTGCCAGCTTCCCCATCTGGTGCTCGACGGGGCGGTCGTCGCTGCCCTCGGCATCGGAGCTCCGGACGTCGTCGTCCATGTCCCCGCCTCTGCCAGGTCCACGGTCGAGCGCGCTCTCGACGAACGGCGGCGCCGGGGCCTCGACCCCTGCGCAATCGACGTGGTCACAGCGCCCGACAGCTACCTCGCCGGACAAGAATCGGCTGTGGTCAACACCGTCAACGCGAGAAACCCGGGGAAGCCGTCGTTCGTGGCCCTCCAGTCCGTGCGTGAGCGCGGCGTCGCGGGGCGACCCACGCTCGTGCAGAACGTCGAATCGCTGGCCCACGCCTCGCTCATCGCCCGGTTCGGGTCCGAGTGGTTCCGGAGTCTGGGGACCCCGGAGTCGCCCGGGTCGACCCTACTGACCGTGACCGGCCGCTGGCCCGAACCCCGCATCGTCGAGGCACCACTCGGGCGCCCGCTCGGTGCCGTCCTCGGCCTGGCCCCAGGTGCTGAACGCACGGTGCAGGCGGTCCTCCTCGGAGGGTACGGCGGCGGGTGGGTCCCCACCGCCGAGGCCCTCGCGATGCCGCTGACCGAAGAAGCCGCCCGACGGCAGGGCTCCTCCATCGGCGCGGGAGTGGTCATCCTCTTGCCCGGCGACGTCTGTCCGCTCCTGGAGGTGAGCCGGGTGGTGCGGTACCTCCAGAGTCAGGGTGCCGGCCAGTGCGGCCCGTGCGTCCACGGCCTCGACGCGTTGGCCTCGGCAGTCGAGTCGCTGGCCGTCCAGCCGCGGGCGCTGCGCGGTGGTGTCGCCGACATCTCCACCCTCTGCGGCCTGGTCGAGGGCCGAGGCGCCTGCGCCCACCCTGACGGCGCAGCCCGGTTCGTCCGATCTGCCCTGCGGGTGTTCGCCGGCCATGCCGGCCTCCACCTCCAACGCGGCACCTGCCACTCGACCGGGCAGCCGGTCCTGCCACTCCCCGTTGCCCACCGGTGGCAGAGCCGATGAGGAGGTCGCGCTTCTCCCTCGTCGTGGACCCGATCCGCTGCGAGGGGGCCGGGGTGTGTGCCGAACTCCTGCCCGAGCGCATCCGCGTGGATCCGTGGGGGTATCCGCTCATCGAGCCCGGTGAACTGCCCGACCACCTCCTCGACCATGCCCAGCGCGCGGTGGCCGGCTGTCCCCGCCTGGCCCTGACCCTGGTCCGAACGGACCCCTGACGCGGCCGGGACGATCAGGACCTCGGCAAGGACCCGTCATCGAACCGTCAGTCTCGGTGGGTACCGTGGGGACGGTGAGCGACGCAGCCAGCGCCCGGTCGGGGCGTCCATGAGGGTCCTCGTCGCCGAGGACGATGCCGGGCTCCGCTCCGTCCTCGAGCGGGGCCTCCGTGAGAACGGGTATGTCGTGGACGCCGTGGTCGACGGGGAGGCCGCAGGGTTCTACCTGCGCAGCTACGACTACGACGTGGCCGTGGTCGACTGGCGGATGCCGCGGGTGACCGGCGTCGAGGTCATCGCCGAAGCGCGGCGTCGGGGCCTCCACGTTCCCGTCCTCATGCTCACGGCTCTGGACACCACCTCGGATCGCATCTCCGGGCTCAACAGCGGGGCGGACGACTACCTCGTCAAACCGTTCGACTTCGGGGAGTTGCTCGCCCGCCTGCGGGCCCTGCAACGGAGACCGTCGGTCAGCATCGGGCCCCGGCTCGAGTGTGGCGACCTCGTCTTCGATCCCGCGGTGCGCGAGGTCTCAGTGGGCGGGACACCGGTCTCGCTCACCGCCACGGAGATGGGACTGCTCGAGGTCCTCCTGCGCCGGTCCCCGTCGGTGGTCACACGCCGGGTGATGGCCGTGCAGGTATGGGACGACGAAGCCGACGTCGTCGGATCCAACACCATCGACGTCCACGTCGGGAGGCTGCGGTCCAAGCTCCGGGGAAGCGGAGCCAAGATCGAGACGGTCCGCGGTACCGGCTACCGCATGGTGGCCTCGTGAACCGAGACAGCCATCAGTAGCGGTACGAGGAGCCGACAGTTCCATGCCGCTCGTGTGGCCATCGCGGCCACCGCGGTGGTCATGGTCTGCTACGTCCTCGGTGTCCTCGCCCTCAACGTCGTGGTGGTCGACCGTCTGACCGGCCAGGCCGACACACGTCTGGCCCAGCGGGTGGCCCAGGCGGCGACCCGGTCCTCCTCGGCGACGTCGACCGGCGCGTCCACCGACGCAGACCACGACATCGACGACGCGCCCCGGTTCGTTTGGATCGTCAGCGCAAGGGGGCAGCCAATCGCCCTCACCGCCGGTGCGCCGTCGCTTCCCGACCGCACCTGGAGCGCAGGCGCCAGTACGGTCGCCATCAAGGGCACCGACTTCCGCTTCCAGGCAGTCCGGAGGGGGGACGGGTGGCTGGTCGCCGGGGAGAGCCTGGCCCAGCTCGAGCGGGTGCAGAGCGCACTCGTCGGTCCTGAGCTCCTCTTCGGGATCCTGCTTCTGGTTGCCACCTTCGTCGGGTCCCTGATCATCGGGCTGCGGGCCTCGGCGCCGCTCGAGCTCATCCACCGACGCCAGGTCGAGTTCACCGCCGACGCCTCCCACGAACTACGAACGCCGATCAGCGTCATCGAAGCCGAGGCGGAACTGGCGCTCAGCCGGACCCGGACCTCCGAAGAGTACCGGGAGGTCCTCGGACGGATCGGCGGCGAAGGCCACCGACTGCGCAACATCGTCGACGATCTCCTCTGGCTGGCCCGTATCGACGACCAGCGCACGGCGCTGGTCGTCGGCGGAGAGGTCGATCTCGCCGCGGTGGCCGCCGCCTCGGTGGCGCGTTTCCAGTCCGTCGCCTCGGCCAAGGGCGTGCACCTGGAGGTCGACACCGAAGCGGATCGCCCGGCCCGGGTGGCTGCCGATCCGGCGTGGATCGACCGCCTGGTCGGCGTTCTCGTCGACAATGCATGCAAGTACGCGGGCCGGGACGGTGGCGTCGAGGTCTCCGTCCGTGTCGTCGGCAATCGGGTGGTCCTGCGGGTCGACGACAGCGGCCCGGGGATACCCCTCGAGCAGCGGCAACTGGTGCTCGACCGCTTCCACCGGGGCACCGAGGCGCCGGGCGGTACCGGTCTGGGCCTCGCCATCGCCGACTCGGTGGTCCGAGCGACCGACGGGTCGTGGATGATCAGCGACGCGCCAGGGGGTGGCGCCCGGATGGAGGTGTCGTGGCGGCAGACGGCGACCGGTCGGTCCCGATCGGCCGGAACCGCGGTGGTCGGGCATCCGACGGACGATGATCACCGATTTGCGGAGATGCGCCATCTCCCGGTGGCGGCACCCACGGGTCTTCCCAC
Organism: uncultured Acidimicrobiaceae bacterium; assembly: GCA_963701325.1. GTDB lineage: Bacteria > Actinomycetota > Acidimicrobiia > Acidimicrobiales > RAAP-2 > Bog-756. Next base: position 3,037,500 of record OY969604.1, on the reverse strand, counting down.
CGGAGCGGAGGGAACCGACCGCTAGCAGAACGCCGTTGATCGGATCTCCGACGTTGGGAGAGATCGTTCACGTGTCCGTCAGGCAGGGTCCGTAGGTTGACACCATGGTGCGCAACTGTCGTGTGAGACCGTCCGGACGTGCGGGAGGTCGACACGATCCGACGTGGCCGCACAGTGACACATGAGCGGCACCCTCGGCACGGGACCTCGACCGCTGTCGCACCGCCTCACCCGACGACGAGGGCCCAACACCTTCCGGAACCACCGCGTGTTGACGGCTGTCCTCGTCGCGCTGGTCGTCCTGCTGATCTGGTTGGCCGTGTCCCTCGGGGGGGCCCTGACCGACCAGGCCCTCGGCAGTTCGGTCAGTGTCCGGTTTGCCGAATGGGCCCGTGAGCACGGCGGTTCCGGGATCGTCAACTGGGTGGAGAACGAGTGGTACTCGCACCACCCGCCGCCGGTTGGGGGACGACCGCCGGCCGACGCCATCCGACGGCCCCGCTCGCTGCCCGTGGCGGCCGGCCCGGACCATCTCCCGGGCCCCGCCGCCATCCCGCCGGTGGTCAGCCCGGCCATCGCCGGCGAGGGACAGTGGTCGCCGGCCGGTCGCCTGGTGGACGGCGTACCGGCCGTCTATGTCACCACCCTGCGACCGGATCCGATCCACACCAGCTATGTGGTCGGCGCCGCCTGGATGGACACCAAGCTGCTCCGGGCCACGCTCTACTCGGGAAGTCAGATCCCCGGCGGGGGTCCCTATCTCCATTCCGCTCCCATCACCCCGACGGCCGCGAACTCGCTGGTGGCGGCGTTCAACGCCGGGTTCCTCATGTCCTCGGCCAACGGCGGGTACTACACCGACGGCCGTGTCGTGCTTCCCCTACGGCCGGGAGCTGCGTCCTTCGTGGTCTACGCCGACGGGACGGCCACCGTCGGATCATGGGGAACCGATGTGACCATGACTCCCGAGGTCGTCGCCGTCCGGCAGAACCTCGACCTATTGGTCGCCAACGGTCAGCCGGTTCCGGGGCTCGACGCAGCCGACACCACACGGTGGGGGGCAACGCTCGGAAACGCGGTCTACGTCTGGCGGTCCGGGGTGGGCGTCACTGCCGACGGTGCCCTCGTGTACGTGGGGGGGCCGGGTCTCAACATCACCGATCTCGCCGACCTGTTGGCCCGGGCGGGCGCGGTCCGGGCCATGGAGCTCGACATCAACACGGACTGGGTGAACTTCGCGACCTACACCCCGAGCGCGGCGACCGCGGCGGCCACACCGGCCAACGGCACCGACCTCCTGGCCACCATGGCGGGAGCCTCCGGTCGCTACTTCGAATCGTGGTGGGCCCGCGACTTCATCACGATGTCCGCGGCGGCGGGCTCCACCTGACCGGCCCTTCATGTCGCCGTCAGGAAGGACCACTGAAATTGTGCGAACGTCGCCGCCGCCCCCAGGTCCGTGGCCGGCCCACCGACTTCGAGGAGCAGAGAGTGAACCCGCACCCGACGACCCTGGAGGACGCGCTGCGCCTGGCCCGGGTGGACCTCGCCCCACGTCACCGGCAACCCTCGGCGACCATGGTGCTGGTGGCGACCCTGGCGTCGCTTGCCGGCTCCCTCCTGGTGGATGCGGCGCTGGTGGCCGTCGGGACGGCCGTCTTCCCCTCGACCAAGGGCTTCGTCCACTTCCGTTTCTCGGACTACGCCAAACTCACGGTGATCGGGGTGGTCGTGGCCTGCATCGCCTGGCCCGTCGTGACCAGGATCAGTTCGGCGCCGCGCTGGCTCTACCTCCGACTGGCCGTGCTGGTCACACTCGTGCTCCTGCTGCCCGACGTGTGGATCCTGCTGCACGGGGAGCCGGCCAAGGCGGTCGCCGTCCTCATGACCATGCACCTGGCCATCGCCGTCGTGACCTACAACTGCATGGTGCGCATTGCCCGGATCGGAGACCTCCATCACTCCGAAGAGTGACCGCGTCCCTGGGACCGGCGCGTGACCGCTCGACTCCCTGCGGCCCATCACGGGACGCCCACCCCGGATGAGCTCAGCGAGCGACGGGCGCAGCGAGCTCGTCGGGTCCGCAGGCAGCGACGTCGAGCGGCAGCCGGGGCGCTGGCCGTCGTCCTCCTGATCACCGGAGTCCTCTTGATCACCCTGCCAGGAGGGGTCCCACCGTCCGGGGCAGGACACCACCATTTGGCCGCGACAACACCGGCATCGAGGGTCCCCGATGCCATCGAAGCCGGCGTCGAGTCCTGGCAGATGGGCGCTCCCCTCTCGCGGGAGGCGGTGGTGGCGGCCGGAACCCAGCTCGCCGTGCTCGGCGGCATCACCCCGGCGGGGACATCCCTCGCCCAGGTCTCCTCGATCGATCCGCGCACCGGCACGGTGACCAGCGTCGGATCGCTGGCCACGGCCGTCCACGACGCGGCGGCGGCCACCATCGGGCGGACCACCTTCGTCCTGGGGGGCGGATCGCCCGACACCGTGCCGACCGTGCAGTCGTTCCCAGCGGGTGGACTGCTCGGTGCGGGTGGGGTGACCGGGGCGCAGGCCGGCCGGCTCCCCCAACCGCGTTCCGATCTGGCGGTCGCCACGCTTCCCGATCCGGGCGGTGGCCATGGCTCCACCACCTATGTGGTCGGCGGCTACGACGGGACGCAGTACCTCCCGTCGGTCCTGGCCACAGGCGACGGCACGCACTTCACCACCGTCGCCCGACTGCCCGTCGCGGTCCGCTACCCGGCGGTGGTCGCAGATGCCGGCCGCATCTACGCCTTCGGCGGTCAGGTGCCCTCGTCCGGCGCGACCACTGTGGCCACCGACGACATCCAGATGATCGACCCGGGCAGTCACCAGGCCGCAGTGGTCGGTCACCTGCCGCGAGCCCTCTACGGCGCGTCGGCCTTCCTCATCGGCGGGAACATCTACGTTGCCGGCGGACAGGTCCCGGGGGGAGCGACCCTCACTCAGATCGACACCTTCCTGCCGGCCAGCGGACAGGTGCTCGATGCCGGCCTTCTCCCCCAGGCGGACGCCTTCGCCGGTTCTACCACGCTCGGAACCGGGCATGGCGCGATCGGTTACATGGTCGGAGGCGAAGTGGCCGCCCAGTCCGGAACCGACCAGGCCGGCGTGGCCTCCGGCTCGCTCGCGTCGGTGATCTCGCTGCGGCTGAGCAGGTATGGAGGCCGGGCGGGAGCACCGGGGGCCGGGTCCCCGTTCTCGGGCACCCTCCTCATCGCCGACCGGGGCAACGACCGGCTCATCGCCATCAACACCCAGCGGACCGTCACCTGGCAGTACCCGTCGGCCACGATGCCGCCACCGGCGGGTGGCTTCTACTTTCCCGATGACGCCTTCTTCATCCGGGGCGGGACCGGGATCATCTCCAACCAGGAGGACAACCACACCATCGTCGAGATCGGCTATCCCTCAGGCAAGATCCTCTGGCAGTACGGGCACCCCGGGGAACCCGGGGCGGCTGCGGGGTACCTCGACCAACCCGACGACGCCTACCTGCTCAAGTCGGGCACCGTCACCGTGGCCGATGCCTCCAACAACCGCATCCTGTTCATCGCTCCCGGTGGTCGGGTGACCGGTCAGATCGGCAACGGTACCGACGCACACGACCCGCCGGTGTCGATCGCCTATCCCAACGGCGACACCCCCCTGGCAGATGGGAACGTGCTCGTCTCGGAGATCAACGGGTCGTGGGTCGACGAGTACACGCCGACCGGCACTCTGGTGTGGACGGTGCACATCCCCGCTGTCGACTATCCGTCCGATCCCCAACAAGTGGGTCCCGACAGCTACCTGATGACCGACTACAACCCGCCGGCCGAGGGGCGCGCCCTCGAGTTCACCCGTTCCGGCACGGTCACGTGGCTCTACGATGCCCGGTTCGGTGACGCCATGCTGAAGAAGCCTTCACTGGCCGAGCGCCTGCCCAACGGCTTGATCATGCTCAACGACGACTACCGCGACCGGGTGGTGGCCATCGACCCGGTCACCGACTGCATCGTGTGGCAGTACGGTCTCACCGACGTCCCGGGGACGTCCGCCGGGCTGGTGTCCATCCCCGACGGATTCGACAACCTCCTCGCCAACGGGACCACCCCCACCCATCCGGTCACCGGCTGACCGCGCCGCTCCCCCGGGGGTGCCCTACGCGCTCGTGACGGGAGAACCTGCCATTCGCCGGGCACACCCTCGAGTTGGCTCGAGGCCTTGACCTGTCCAAGCCCGCGAGTTCAGGGATGCGAGGGAGCGGGAGGCGCGCCGTCGACCTCGAAGAACAGGTCGTCGGCATAGCACCACCACCAGTCTTCGCCCGGTTCGTAGGAACGGATGAGCGGGTGGTCGCGATGTGACCGCCAATGGGCGGTGGCGTGCCGGTTGGGCGAATTGTCGCAGCAGCCCACGTGCCCACAGTGCATGCACAGCCGTAGGTGCATCCACTGCCCTCCGATGCGCAGGCAGTCCTCGCAGCCATCGCTCGACGGGACGATGTCGGCCACGCTGTCGAGATGGCTACAGCGTTGTGCCACGAGCTCCCGGCTCTCTCTAACTCACCGGTGACGGGTTGCCTTGCGCACTTGCCGCAAGCGCGGGATCCCAGTCGCACAGGGTGCAGGCGTGAGCCACGAAGGACTGGCCGAACTCGAGGGCGACACCGAACGGGTCATGAGCGGCGATCACGTCATCCCAGTCCAGGACGTATTCGCCCAACCCCGAGTCCCAGCGACCGACAGGCGCAGAGAGATCGCCGTTGGCGAAGCCCTCGGGAGCAGGAGAAGCAAACCCGTAGAACGCGGCCCGCGGATAGCGGGCGTCTCCTGGCCACCAGCCAACCTCCACCTGTTGTGCGTTGGCCGAGTTGCGCACGATGAAATCGCTGGATCCAGGTTCGGCCGTCCGACCGGAGAACAAGCTCACCGCCAGGTCGAAGCTCCCCCACCAGGCGTTGAGTGGGCTGGAACGGCCACGGTAGGGGGCGCGCAGGGCTGCGAGGACGAGGGCGGCACCCGTCGCGGCGGAGAAGTAGGTCGCAACCTGCTGCGGATCGTACGTGTGGTGCTCGTCATCCTCGTCGAGGGGCATCGTCCACGGCACCTCCTGCGGATGCGGGTTGATCGTGACCTCCCCGATGAGCTCGTCGACCGCACCGAGCACTTCCCGGGTCACCTCTGCGACCGCGCGGTTCGGCGTCAGCGGAACCCGCCGGACCCTGGCATCGCTGTGTTCGAGCACGACCTCGTGGGTCCGCAGGTCGAGGGCGGTGACCAGCGCACCGGAGTGGTCCGGAGCAGGAAGCGGCAGGGTCTCCCAGCCCCGGGCGGTCAGGCGGAGGGCAGCGTGCTGCAGTTGAGGCTCGGGCGGCGCCAACGCCACCGCCAGTTTGCCGAGCACCTGGGTGTGCGCATGGACCGTGTCACAGGTTGCACTCCACTCGTCGTACGGCAACGCCTGCCATGCGGAGTGCGGTGGTGGCGTCTGTCGGGGCCTGTCGTGGGTCACGGTTGCCTACCTGTCGGTCGCTCCTCGATTGACTACCTCTGGTTCTGCCCGGACGCCACTCTAAAACCTCAGGAGGGACGGTGGCACTCCCGCTCGACACCGTGGCCACCCGGCTGTGACGATGGACGGTCCATCCTCCCGACGGCGGTCACAGTGCCTCGTCTTCGACCTCGTTGACGGCGGCCGCGGCGGCTTGGATCCGAAACGCTGCCGGCTGCAGCTCCCCGCCCCCCCGTGCCTGGGTGAGTGCGGCCGCCCACCAGGCAAGATCATCCAGAGCCACCTGGAGGGCGATGTCGGTGACCGGGTTGACCGGTTGCCCGGTCACGTCGAAGGCCTCGACGACCTGGGGGATGATCACGCTGGTGCGCAAGGGGACGAGCTCAGCCTCGATGGCGATCTGGGCCAGGTGCTCGATCGCTCGGACGCCACCGGCTACGCCGCCGCTGTAGCCCACTGCAATCAGGGGTTTGTTCCGGAACGCGAACGAGACGAAGACGTTGTCGATGGCGTTCTTCAAGACCCCGGGGATCGAGTGGTTGTACTCCGGTGTCACGAAGAGGTAGGCCTCTGCCTCCTTGATCTTCCGGTTCCAGCGCTTGACGATGGGATCGGAGTACGTCGGATCCGAGAAGTCGCCGATCGTTCCCACATGCTCGCCGAACATGGGTAGCGGCCAGTCGCGGAGGTCCAGCACCTCGACCTCGAACCCTCCGTGGGCGCTTGCTCGCTCGATGACCCACGGGGACACCCGGTCGGCCGCCCTCGTCGGGCGGGTGCTGCCGATGATGATCTGCAGTCTGGTCAACGCTCTCTCCTCGGTTCAGGCGATGTGGTGCGGAGCGACCTGAGCTCCGCGCGGTGGAGTCATCGCGAACGGCCAGTGGTGGACGGATCAATTCGGTGATGGGCATGGAAACTTGCACCGTCAAGCAGTTGACACCACATGACTTGAACTGTCAAGTAAAAGCCGTAGGCTGGTCCGGTGGCCCTACCCCAGCGGTCGTTCTCGTCCACGGACGTTCCCTGGCTCGAGGACGACCAACAGGCCGCCTGGCGCTCGGTCGCCTCGATGCTGGCCAAGTTGCGATGGGCCCTCGAGTGCCAACTCGAACGGGACGCCGGCCTGAGCTTCATCGAATACCACACCCTGGCGAGGCTGTCCGAAGAGCCGGGACACACGCTCCGGATGAGCGATCTCGCCGCCGTCACCAATGCCTCGCTCTCGCGGTTGTCCCATCTGGTCACGCGGCTCGAGTCGTGGGGTTTCGTCGAGCGGGAACCAGACCCGACCGACGGCCGATTCACCAGGGCCGTCTTGACCGAGACCGGCTACGCCAAGCTCGTGGCCAGCGCCCCTGCTCACGTGGTGGCGGTGCGAACGCTTGTGATCGACGAGTTCCCGTGCTCTGAACTCGATCGGCTGCGCGACGCTGCTGAGCGCATCGTGGCTCGGATCGAGAGGTCAGAGTGGGATCAGGAGTTGACGTGAGCGGACCGGTCGACAGCAAAGACATCGCTGAGACTGCAGCGGTCTCCGGCTCCACTCCTGGCCCTGTCCACCTCGTGAGCGACAGCAGGCTGGCCGATGTCGGCAACCTGCAGGTACGCCGTGCGTTGCCCAATCGAGGTCGCAGAACGGTGGGCGTGTGGTGCTTCGTCGATCATGCCGGACCCGTCGCGGTGACCGACAGCCAGCGCCCCGACATCGGACCCCACCCGCACATGGGGCTGCAGACCGTTACCTGGCTGCTCGAGGGAGAACTGTTGCACCGGGACAGCCTCGGCTCCGAGCAGCCCATCCGCCCCGGGCAGCTCAACCTCATGACGGCCGGGCACGGGATCGCCCATGCCGAAGAGGGGGTGCACGGCTACAGCAGCAGCTTCCATGCAGTACAACTGTGGGTCGCCCAGCCGTCGACCACCCGTCACGGTCCATCGGCCTTCGAACACCACGCAGACCTCCCCCTGGTCGAGATCGAGAACGGACACGCCACCGTGCTCGTGGGGGAACTGGACGGATCGCAGTCGTCGGCGCGTCGCGACACCGAGCACATGGGTGCGGATCTCACGCTTCGCGGTGGCCCCACGATCGTCCCGCTCGATCCGACCTACGAGCACGCCATCGTCGTGACGGTCGGTGCAGTCACCATCGAGGGCGAGCGGGTCACGCCGGGTCACCTCCTCTACCTCGGTGCCGGGCGCGACGAGCTCGCGCTGAGCTCCTCGGGGACGAGCAGGCTCCTTCTGCTCGGAGGACTCCCGTTCGAGGAGCGGCTGCTCATGTGGTGGAACTTCGTCGCCCGAACCCGCGACGAGATCGACGCCGCATACGAGGATTGGGCCGATGACTCGGGCCGCTTCGGCTCTGTCACCTCTGCCCTGGCCCGGATCGAGGCGAGTCGGCCCACCTGGATGCCGCCCGAGCACTGACCTCAGAGAGGGTTGAGTCACAGTATGCCCTCAGGTATTGTCAGTTCTATGACAGGACCAACTGGAGGGGTCGGCACCGCCACCAGCTCGCACGATGTCCACCCGCCCGAGAATTCGACGGCATTCGGACGCGCAGCCGGTCTGGTGGTCGACGAAGTGAGCGGGTCCCATGTCACGGGTCACATCCAGCTCGGACCGGGACATCACACCCCGTGGGGGATCGTGCACGGCGGTGTCTACTCGACCGCCATCGAGAGTGCGGCCAGCATCGGCGCGAGCACCGCGGTGCGCGAGACGGGCCAAGTGGCGGTGGGGATCACCAACACGACCCACTTCCTCAGGTCGCTCACTGCCGGGCGGGTCCTGGTTGACGCGGTAGCTCTCAACCAGGGCCGCTCGCAGCAGCTCTGGCGCGTCGACATCACCGACGAGTCGGGCCGACTCGTCGCCCACGGCGAGCTGCGCCTGCAGAACATCACGATGGAGCCGCCAACATCCGAGGGAGGCGCTCATGGGTGACGCGGACAGCGGCGACGGAAGGACTGCGCTGCCCGGCGCGCTTCCCACGTTGCATGGACGCTGACTCACTCGTGTCGATCGACGGCGCGGCCGATCCGCCCGATCAATTCTCGGGCGTAGACGACCAACGCCGGTGGGGACACCACCTCGAACTCGGCACCGGCCTGACCGAGGGTCACCAGCACCCAGTCCAACGACTCGGAGGTCATCCGCACGCGGCTCAGGGCATCGTCGATCTCTTCGACCGTGACCCACGGCCCGATTCGGGAGCGGACTGCCGCGCCATCGTCATGGACCAACGCCTCAACCTCGTGTCGCGTCGGCAGGTTCTCGATGCCTCTTCGTACGAACTCTGCGGCATCATCGGCCGGTAGCTCTCGTGGCAGGAACTGCGCCCCGGTACGCCGAGGCGCAGTGAGGCGGTCGAGGCGGAAGCTGCGCCAGTCGGAGCGGTCCATGTCCCAGGCGACCAGGTACCACCGCCGACCGAGCAGGACCAGCCGGTTCGGCTCCACCCGCCTGTCGCTCTGAGCGCCCTCGCGGGTGGTGTAGCCGAACTCCAACCGCTCAGTGTCGCGGCATGCCAGGGCGATCGACGTGAGGTCGTCGGGGTCGACGGTCGAGGTGAGACCATGCCACGGAGCGGCAACCGTCATCGCCGCCAGGGCGTCGACTCGACGTCGCAGCCGCGACGGCATCACCTGCACGATCTTGGCCAAGGCCCGGACCGAGGACTCCTCTATCCCAACCACCGCACCCCCTTGGATGGCCGTCTGCACGCCGACGCCGAGCGCCACCGCCTCTTCGTCGTCGAGGACCAGCGGGGGGAGCACGGCCCCCCGGGCCAATTGGTACCCACCGTCGAGGCCGCGCTGGGCCTCGACCGGGTACCCCATCTCACGCAGTCGGTCGATGTCGCGTCGCAGGGTCCGGGCCGACACGTCGAGCCGCTCGGCCAGTTCGGTCCCTCGCCAGTACCGGCGGGTCTGCAGGAGGGAGAGGAGCCGGAGGGTCCGTGAGCTGGTGTTGGCCACAGATCCAATTATCTCCCTATTGAGGACAGAAAGTGACCGCTAGTGGGTTCATAGTACCTCTCGACCCATCGAACGAAAGGCGTTCCCATGCATACCGACACCCAGACCATCACCGATGAGCGTGCCGACCTCCTCGAGACGCTGGCCACGCACCGGGGATTCCTGCTCCGGACCGTCCAGGGCATGACCGACCAGCAGGCGGACCTCCGGCCGACCGTCAGCGAGCTCTGCCTCGGCGGGATCGTCAAGCACGTGTCCCGGATGGAGGAGCGCTGGGTCGACTTCATCCTGGAGGGACCCGACGCCATCGGACCGGCCGACGCCACGGCGTTCGAGGCCCATCTGGCCAGCTTCCTCATGGACGGGGTCTCCCTCGCCGAGCTGGTCGCCCGCTATCAGACGGTTGCCCGCCGCACCGACGAGCTGGTGGCCGCGCTGCCCACATTGGACGACGCCCATCCCCTGCCCGAGGCCCCGTGGTTCGAAGCCGGCGCCAGCTGGTCAGCCCGGTGCACCCTGCTCCACATCATCGCCGAAACGGCTCAGCACGCCGGGCACGCTGACATCATCCGCGAGACCATCGACGGCGCCAAGACAATGGGCTGATCCCGACGGTGGCCCTAGTCTGTGCTCGTGGCAGTCAACGCACTGCACGACGTGGTCGTGATCGGTGCCGGTGCAGCAGGAGTGAGTGCAGCCATCGAGTGCTTCGATATCCAGCTCGATGTCGTGGTGCTCGAGGCCGCACCCACGGTCGGGGGCCAGATCGACGAGATCCCCCACACCGTGCGCAACGTAGCGCCGGCGATGGACGGAAACGACGCACTCGTCGATGCGCTGGCTCGCCATGCGGCGACGCTCGGCGACCGCCTCCAGCTCGGCCAGACCGTGACCCGGGTGGATCTTGTGGCCGGGCTCGTCGAGGCCGGTACACATCGATATCGAACGCGGTGCGTGCTGGTGGCCACGGGATCGCACAGGCGCGAGCTCGAGAAGGCAGCCGATGGGTCATTCGGAGGGGACGTGACCTACCTGGTCGAGCCGCAGGTGACACGGTTTGCCGGCCTGCCGATGGCAGTCATCGGCGGTGGGGACAGCGCAGTGCTCGATGCGTTGGAACTCGCCGCAGCCGGCTCGCCGGTGATGCTCATCCACCGTTCACCCCAGCTCACGGCGAGACGGAACCTCGTCGAGCAGGTCAGGGCCGAGGCGCGCATCACCGACATGGCAGCATGGGCGCTCGACGACCTTGTCGGTTCAGAGCACCTCCAAGGGGTCTATCTGTCGAAGCCCAGCACCGGCGAGCACCGGCGCATCGACGTCGGCGGCCTCGTCCTCAAGCTCGGACGCGAACCGCGCGTCGACCTCGTCCGCGATCAACTGGACCTCGGTGTCCATGGTGGGATCGCAGCCGATACCGACCTCCGCACGTCGAACCCGCGAACGTTTGCTGCCGGGGATGTCGTCGAAGGAGCGTATGAGCGCATCGCAACGGCAATCGGCCACGGTTCGCTCGCCGCCCGCTCCATGCTCGACTATCTCGAGTCCCGCCCGTGACCGCCCCCCGCCTCCCGACGGCCGCGACGATCCTCAGTGCGCTGCTGAACCGAACAGAGCGAGACGACAGGCAGCACTTCGACGGGGAACTGACCGCGGTCATGGATCCGATCCTCGCACTCCACCGCAGCAACGCCTTGCAGTGGGATCGCGAAGACGACGCTCGCGTGGACCAGGCGGACGACGCCATGGTTGCCGCCGCAAAGCGCGAGATCGACCAGCTGAACAGCACCCGTCATGGCTTCATCGAAGCGATCGACCGCGCGATTCTCTGTGTGATCCCTCCACACGATGCTGCACCGCTGGTGACCGAGAGTCCGGGCATGGCGATCGACCGATTGTCGGTGCTCGCGATCCGACTGGCCTCGACCGAGGCCAGAGCGGCTTCAGGAGCAACCGATGCGGGCCTCTGCGCTGAACGGCTTCCTCGACTGCGAAGCCAACTCTCGGTGCTCGAAGAGGCGATCGCCACCTTGTTCGACGACCTGGCTACGGGCGCCCGACGGTTCCTGGCGTACGAGGGTCTCAAGCTCTACGGACCGGACCGCCCCGGATCAGATCGCTGACGGTGCGCAACGAGACCGTGTGGAGTTGGTACCCACCGCGATTGAATCCGACGACCAGGTGGCCGCCCACCGCTGCCGCATGAGCGATACCCAGCGGGTGTGGGCCCAGCTCCCCGGTGATCTGAGTGGTGAGCTGGGCGCCGGGAGGCAGCGCGTGCAATTCCCCGCGGCGGCCGACGCCACAGGGCACGCCGTCCACCAGGACCAGTGGCACGCCCCCGCTTCCCCAGGCGAGGTCGCCACCGAATCGTGCTGATCTGACGACGGCTCCACTGACCAGGTCGAGCTGGGCAAGCCCCCCACCCGCCAGTTGCTCCCAGTCATAGTCGTCGAGACCGGCACCGCCCACCGCACTGCCCGCAGCCCAGAGTGAGGACCCGCTTTCCAACAGGACGGCGGTGAGAAAATCGACACCGACCTCCCAACGGGTGGCGCCGAGGCGTCCGCGATCCGCTTCGACCAGACGGACCCGCCCCTCACCGCCGAGGGCAACCCAGCCGGTGCCCTCCGGGGTGGTGCTGGTGGCCAGAGCGGTCACGAAGCCGAAGGACTCGTGTGCCGTGCTCACCTCGAGGCAGCCGCGTGAGGAGCCGATGGGCTGGGTCACCAGCAGACCGCCGAGTCGCTCACCACGGGGCCGCGACGTCACCAGACGGTCACCCAGCCCATCGATCCTCTCGACGTCGGCGACAAAGTCGAGCCGCCGGGTCTCGTCGACGTACGGGGCCACGCCGGGGTCGGGATTGTCGAACCGTGGCGGCGCGAAGATCCGTACCGAGCCGAGATGGTTGACGATGGCGGTCTCTCCGGTGCCGGCCAGTTGGAGGATGGCATGGATGTCGAGGTCGAACTGGGACACCTCGTCGTCTTCCGGGAACAAGGTGTCCCCGAAGACGGCCAACGGCTGCAGCGAGGCATCGGCGAGCACGACGTTGCGACCGAGGTTGTTCCAGGCGCACCCGGTGCCGAGCGAAGCGATCCGACCGATGCCTGCCGGTTGGGAATTCACTACCCGGCTCACGGGGAACGAATCCATCAACAGAGCTCGCCGAGCGTCTCTGACACCGAATCTGGCGCGATCGTGTCGAGGCAGGCCGAATTCGCGGGACACACACGGGGCGCAGGGTGCATCGCGCTGAGGTGTACGCGCTGGTTGTAGGCGTACTGGCCCTCGGCGGCCTGGCATGCCGGATCACAGGCAGATCCGGCCACCAGGCGGGTGTGGTCCCACTCCCGGAAGTAGACAGCTGGCTTCCGGCAGAGGGTCACCGTCGGTGTTCCCTGCTGGGCTGCGATATGGGTCAGACCGGTGTCGACGCCCACAACAGCCCGACATGCGGTCAGCACATCGACAGCATCACCGGGCGTCGGTGCCACGAATCTCGGAAGTCCGTGATCCACGAGGGTGGTGCCTGCTTCGTCACGCGTGACCACGGCAACACCGAGGCCCCGACGTTCGAGCTCTGCGGCAAGCTCGACCCAGTGCTCAGGGGCCCATTGCTTCGCTGTGCCATCGGCATCGGCGACGAACAGGACAAGACCCTCCGCATCCGGTCGGTCCTGCGACTCGAGCGGCATCGGTGCAGAGAAGTCGCCGACTACTCCGAGATCGGAGCCGATATGGGCGATGATCTCGTTGATCGAAAGGCTGCCGTACGCAGCAGTGAATTCCGGCGACCCCCACCAGTGGTCCCGCTGCAGTGCGTGGTCGCGCAGGTCCACGACCGCTTCTGGTGGCCGGATCGCCGGATCACCCTCGGCGACCGTCCCGGCCAGACCGCTGATGCGTGTGGCGAGAGCTGCTTGGCTCTGGGACCTGGTCACGAGCCACGTCTCGGTGCCCGAGCACCTGCCGGCGCTCACTGCGGCCTGCACCACCGGGAGAGAGACGACAAGATCCCCCAGGCCGAACGACACCGGCGCGATGAATCGCCGACCGACGTCGGTCATCTCGTGGCGTACTCGGTGGTGTCGGCAATCTCCAGGTCGCTGAACGCGAGTTGGCGTTCGGCGCACTTGTTGCAGCGTCCGCAATGGCGTTCCGAGCGCGGCGCGATGCAGGAGAAGGTGAGATCGAGTGCGAGCTGTTGACCGAGTTCGAGGACGTCGCGCTTGGAGCGGCCGGCGAATGGGGCCACCACCGTGAGCGGACAGCCGAGCGCCCGTGCAGCCAATCCCGAAAAGCCCGCAAAGAACTCGCTGTCGGCGTCCGGAAACGGATTGGCAGCCAGGGTACCGACAGCGATGGTCGGAATTCCGTTGAGGGCGCACCAGACGCTCGCCTTCGCCAACAGCAGGAGGTTGCGCCCGGGGAGGTAGACGGCTTCGTCGGGTGAACGATGGTCAGGAATGTCTTGCCCGGTGGTGCTCCAGTGCGTCCCGTAGATGTCGGCGACCGGCAGATCGAGCTCGATCAGCGAGTTGACGTTCGGGTTTGGCAACGAGGCGAGGAACCGCTTGAGATATCGGGCCTCCACGTCCTCCCATGCGAGTCCGAAGCGGACGTAGATGGGCGTCACCTCGCTCTTCTCGTCCGCGAGGTGAGCAACGAGAATGGCGCTGTCGAGCCCGCCGCTCGCCAGGACGGCGACGGCATCCGTTACGACCACAGCACCTACGGCTCGCCCCGGTAGACGCAGCCGGAGGTGCACGTCTCGCGGACGACCACCTGAGACAGCTCCGCCAGCGAAAGGCTCAGTCGGTCCCAGATCCACCGAGCGAGCACCTCACTCGTCGGATTCGCGAGACCGTCGATCTCGTTCAGGTAGTAGTGGTCGAGCACCCCGAGGAGCGGCGCCATCGCGCAGCTGATGTCGTGGAAATCTCGAACCCAGCCGTCTACCGCGTCGACGGGTCCGGTCAGGTGCACCGAAACCTGAAACGAATGCCCGTGCAACCGGGCGCACTTGTGTTCGGGGGCAACGTTTGGCAGCCGATGGGCGGCCTCAAACGTGAACTCCTTGAAGATCTCCACGATGAGACCCTAATCCCCGGCCCCGCCGGGGTCGACCGACCTCGGGATCCGCGCCGGGTGGGTGGGACCCTCACTACGAGGGCACCACGGCCGCGACATGCGGGAGCGCAAGAATCGCCTGAAGCGGTTCGCCATCCTCCTGCCCCAGCGCGCGGCGAATGAAGACGGCCAAGGCTTCTTCGTGCGCGACGTACGCCTCAGCGATCGCGCGTTCCGTATCGTCGCCTGCAAGTTCCACAAGCTGGCGGTACCGCGCAAGGAACTGCGTGATCACCGGGTCGAACGAGCCGAGGAACTCCTCCCAGGTCAGACCAGCGACGGCGTCGGCCATCTCGGCTGCGGCCGCCACGGTGGCCGCGGTGTCGCCACAGTCGAGCGCTCGCTGCTCGAAGATCGGCTCAGCGAGCTCCTTTGTCGCCCGTTCGAGGAGCGTCAGTACGTCCAGCTGGCGGCGACGCTCAGCATCCGTCTCACGCAAGCCCAGCAATCCGAACAGGGCCTCGCCGAGCACCTCTCCCTGGTAGGACTCGACCCACAGCTCATCGTTGCCCATGGTCTCACTGTACGACGCTGTGCGAGCCGTTGCCGCGGCCGACGGAGGCCCGCCGGGCATCGCACTGGCGGCACGTTCCGTTCGACTGGGTCCGGAGGCCGTCAGCCCCCCTTGAACAGGCATGATGACCGATCGACGCGTCGAGTGGTTCAGTAGGCGAAGAGCTCCAATCCACCCCGCGTGGCCCGTGCCCGCTGACCTCTAACGAGCTCCAGTTCTCACACGGTTCGCGGACCGGTGTCTGAATGCTTGGCGATAGGCCTGCGGACTTGTCTGGACCATCCGGCCAAAGTGCTTTCTCAGGTTTGCCGCCGTCGAGAAGCCACTCTGAGCAGCGACACCCTCGACGGGCATATCAGTAACCTCGAGCAGTCGTTGAGCCAGTTTGACTCGCTGGGCTTGCAGCCAACGATGAGGCGTCGTGCCCGTCGTAGCCTCAAACCGCCGGGCGAAGGTTCGGGTGCTCATCGCTGCACGCGTGGAGAGCTCCTCAACGGACTGGGGTTCACTCAGGTGACCCTGCATCCATGCGACGGTGTCGGAAAGGAGATCAGAGTCGTCCAGCTCAGGGAGCGGTTGGTCGATGTACTGCGCCTGTCCGCCATCGCGCTGGGGTGGAACGACCAACTGCCGAGCCAGTCGCGTCGCCACTTCGCTCCCATAATCCTGTCGAACGACATGGAGGCAGAGATCGATGCCGGCTGCACTACCAGCTCCGGTAAGGATGTCACCGTCATCGACGAACAGGACGCTCGGATCCACCAAGAGATCGGGATAGCGACGAGCCAGTTCGTCGCACTCCGTCCAGTGGGTCGCGGTTCGCCGACCGTCGAGCAGACCCGCTTCGGCCAGGACGAAGGCGCCGGTGCAGAACGAGAGCATTCGGCACCCTCTGGCGTGAGCCCGCCTGAGCTCGTGGAACACGCGTTCGGGAACTGCAGAGGGTCGGTAGGTCGGAGCCACGATCACCGTTTCGACCCGCTCCAGAACCTCGAGTCCATACGGGACAAGGATCTGGAAGCCGCTGTCAGACGTCAGCGGGGTCGCATTCTCCCCACAGACGAAGAGCCGGTACCAGGGTTCGCCAGGAGCCACCCACCGATCGTCGCCGAAGATCTCACAGGCCACCCCGAGCTCGAACGCCGTAAATCCTTCGTAGAGGACGATGGCGATGTCGTGCGCCTCGCGCCTGGGTGGCCGACGCCGTTTCGCTGAGGCGTCAGAGTTGGCAGTTTCGTCGGGCACCACGTCAATCTTGCCACTTTCGGAGATCGCCCGCCTGGCGCACGATCAGAGGGTGACTGCTTCCAGGATCCTCCAGACGATTGCCAGCGGCCCGACCAGTCATGTGCCACCGGTCGAGCGCCGAAGGCGCCGGGCGGCGGTGAGATCTCTGCGCATGCAGCCGAACGCCTCGGCAACCCGGGCAACGGTCCTTCTCGTCTACGAGCGGGCCGCTCCGCACCGACTGGCCGCTCGATCGAACAGCCGGTGGTCACGAGTTCTCTCGCAACTGCTGGCCCCGTCGCTCGATCGCAAGCTTGCTGAAGGTCGCCCACCCGAGACGCACCTGTTGCTGGCGGCCCGCGCCCACGTTCTCGTCTCTCCGGTCAAGCGTCAGGCGCTTGCACACACTTGGGCCGACCTCTTGGAACTCACTCGAAGGCCACCTCGGCCGCGTGACCTACGGACACCGATCAACCGTGACTGCCTCTTGTCCCATCAGCCAGAGATTCGGGCGTTGCTCGATGTCCTGGTCGCTCCTACGCCCGGCCACGTCCGCGGCATCGCGTTGCTGAGCTGGCTCCTCTCCGATGGGGCAGGACCGCTCTACAATTGGCGCCGGTCCGATGAGCTCCGCGGGGTCCTCCTCGACGCGACTGCTCTTCTCGATTCTCCAGCGATGTGATCCAGCTCCGGCACACGCAGGTGGCGCCCTCATACCCTTCGCAACGTCTCGGTGGGCGACAGGCGGGCGGCCCGCATCGACGGGTAGGGGCCGGCGACGACACCGATGGCCAGGGCGGCGCCGACTCCTCCGTAGAGGGCCAGCAGGGGAATCGCCACCGACCAGTGCTGGCTCCCCGTAGACGATGGTCGCCGCCACGCTGATCACGGTGCCGGCCACGCCGCCGAGGAGCGAGAGCAGTACCGCCTCTGCCAGGAACTGCTCCGCCACGTGGCGACTCGTGGTGCCAAGCGCCCGGCGAAGGCCGATCTCGGAGCGGCGTTCCAGGACCGAGATGGCCATGACATTTGCGATGCCGACGCCGCCGACGAGGATGGCCACCGCGCCGAGGCCGAGGAAGAGGGCGATCCCCCCGTTCAGCGAGTTGCTCCGTCTCCACTGGAACGTACGTGACCGGAACGATCTGTCCACTGGCGTTGCGCTGCAGGATCGCTTACTCCCGCCGGAACAGCCGCCACGACCAGCGCACCACTGCGCGCCGCGCGGGTGTCCCACCACCGGCCGGACGCCGTTCGGTGCCCGGCTCTCCGAGCGTGCCGGTCATCAGGCCGGGGCGGGTTCGAAGAGCGAGCTCGCGCTGGGTGGAGCCGTCTGGTCGACGATCCGACCGTCCCGGAGGAAGACGACCCGGTCTGCCCACGACGCAAGGTGCTGGTCGTGCGTGACGACGACCGCGGCGGCACCGTGCTTGCAGGCCCCACGCATCATCTTCATTACCGCCTCACCGTTCGCCGAGTCGAGTGCGCCAGAGGGCTCGTCGGCGAGGAGCAGATGGCGCTCACCGACGACGGCGCGGGCAATCGCGACTCGCTGGCGCTCTCCTCCCGAGAGCTCGTCGGGGTAGTGCCCAGCCCGCTCGGCGATTCCGATCACTTCGAGAGCGGCCACGGCTGCCGCTCGTGCTCTTTTCGACGAAATGCCGTCGAGCTCCATGGGCAACGACACATTCTCGACCGCGCTCAGCCCAACGAGCAGGTTGAAGTCTTGAAAGACATAGCCGATCGTTCGACGACGAAGCCTCGCCTTCTCGTTCCGGGACATCGACGCCAGCGGGGTATCGTCAATGAAGACCTCTCCGCTCGTCGGCTCCTCCAGGCTGCCGGCGATCGTGAGCAACGTGGACTTGCCCGACCCCGACGGCCCCATCACCGCCACGAGGTGGCCGCGATCGACCGAAAGGGAGACGTCGACGAGGGCGTGGACCAAGGCCGAGCCTTCGCCATAGCTCTTGGAGACCCTGTGCAACTCCAGGAAGGTCATTGCCGGACCACCATTCTGCGCCTGAGCTTCGGAGCCGGTGTCCCCACCGGCACTCTGCCCGCCCGCGCCACGTGCTTCTCGGCGAGATCCAGCCACTGTGTGACGGCGGCGAGTCGGGTGAGCTCTGCGTCGACCACCAGAGCGAATGGCAGATCGAATTCGGTCTCGTTTCCCTTGAATCGCGTCCACTGCTGCATGAGCTCGACGACCTGGCGCCGGTGCGCCTGGATCACGCTCTGGACGTCCACGCCGGGCACCCGCAGTGCGACGAGCACCTTGGTGACCAGCTCGTCTCGCGGTGGTGCGCTGGGCCCTGGTGGCGTCTGCAACCAATCGATGAGCTCGGTCTCGCCTTTGGCGGTGATCCGAAACGCCTTCTGCCGTTCGTCCGCTGCAGCGTCATCAGACTCGACCAGCCAGTCCCGTTCCAGGCGCTGGAGGGTCGTATAGACCTGGCCGACGTTGAGGGGCCACACGTCTCCGGTTGCCCCTTCGTACTCGTCTCTGAGCTGCATCCCATACTTCGGCCCGTCGCTCAGGAGCGCCAGCAGGGCGTGACGAACGCTCACGACGGGTTCCTTTTCGTCTGTGGCATACTGAGTATGCTAGCGGTATGTACCCGAAAGTCAAGGAGGCCGGTTTCCGGACGGGCTGACCGACGCTCTGCGTCCAGCTGGCGCTCGTTCGGTGCGGCGATTGACTTCTAGGCTGTGCCGATTGCCGCGAGGGAGTGGCGCAGCACACCATGAACCGCGGGCCCCGACCGTCGCCCGCAACGCTCGGCTCGATCCATGGAGGGACCGTTTCCCATGATCCGTCGCATCTTCTCCGAACCGGTTGCGGCCAAGGTGCCGGAGGTCATCTTCTTGTTCTGGGTGATCAAGATCCTGACCACCGCCGGTGGCGAGGCCACCTCCGACTACTTCAAGACTTGGGGAAACATCAAGGGTGGAGGGGCTGAGGTTGCCCTGTTCCTCATCGGGCTGGTGCTGCAGTTCAGGACGCGGCGGTACCGGGCGTTCGCCTACTGGTTCTTGGCCTACTCCATCGCCATCTTCGGTACCGGCGTCGCCGACTTCCTCCATCTCGATGTCGGGATCCCCTACTCGGGAACCACCGTTCTCTGGGCGGTCGTGCTGGCTGCCATTTTCTTGGTCTGGTACCGCTTCGAGCGAACGCTGTCCATCCACAGCATCACGACCCAGCGACGGGAGCTGTTCTACTGGGCGACCGTGTTCGCCACCTTCGCCCTCGGTACCGCGCTCGGGGACTTCACCGCGAACCAGCTCGGCCTGGGCTACCTGGCCTCGACGGTCCTCTTCGGGGTCATCATTCTCATCCCGGCCGTGGCCTGGTGGAAGATGGGCATGAATGCAGTGGCCGCCTTCTGGTGCGCCTACGTGGTGACGCGTCCGCTCGGGGCTTCCATCGCCGACTACATCAGCAAACCGCACGCCCTGAGCGGGATCGGGTTCGGAGACGGCCCCACCGCACTGGTGTTCACCCTGGCCGTTGCCGTCTCGGTGCTCTATCTCACCATCGCTCGTCCAGACATCCAGGAGGGCATCGGCACCTCCGAGCGCGCTGACCGCTCGATGACTGCTGCATTCGAGGAGGGCGTCTGAGCGTTGTGGAGTGCACCTCACGCCCATGGATCTGTGGGGGAGACTGCCCCCATGACCGTGCGATCCGACGGGGTCTACTGGCGGAGGAATGCCCTCGATTCCGAGGCCGAGCGTCTTCGGCTCCTCGAACGGATCGCCGATCCCCGGACCGAACGACTGCTCGGCGAAGCAGGAGTCGGGTCAGGCTGGGACTGTGCCGAGTTGGGCGCGGGAGCCGGTTCGATCACGCGCTCGCTCGCTCGACGAGTAGGTGCCGCGGGGACGGTCCTCGCATTCGATCTTGACACGACACTGCTCGAGGAGCTCCGCTCGATCCCCCAGATCACGGTACGGGAGGCCGACCTCACCGCCTCCGTGCTCCCGCACGAATCGTTCGATCTCGTCCACACCCGGAACCTCCTCATGCACCTGCCCGGCCGGGATCGCATCCTGCAGGAGCTGTTCGAGGCCGTGCGGCCGGGTGGGGTACTCCTCGTCGAGGAGGCCGATGGGTTCCCGGCGTCGGCTGCCACAGATGAGACGTTTCGACGAACGTTCGAGAGCCTCACGCAGCGGTGGACCTGGGCGCGCACGCTACCGATGCTGCTCTCCGCAGAGGCTCCCGAGACCATGAGCGTCTTCGTCGAGGCAGAGATGCTGCAGGGCGGCTCAGACCTTGCCGCCTTCTGGCACCACACGCTTCGAACGGCGCGGACGCTGATGCTGGGATCAGACCCCGGCTTGGAGGATCGAGACGTCGACCGCACGCTCGAACTGCTCGGCGACAGCTCGTTCTGGACGCCCTTCATGGCCGTGGTCTGCGTGACCGCCACGAAGGGCATTCCCTGAGACGACAATGATCCGCCGGGAACTCACCGATCGTTCTCTCGTGCGTTGCGTTCGAGGGCATCGAGCCCCCGGCGAAGGATCGCGGCTTCCGAGGTCGACAGTGTCTCGGCAAATCGGAGAAGAGCAGCGTCCGTGTCGCGGTCCACAGCAAGCGCCTCATGCATCAGGACGGCGGTGTGGGCACCAGGGGTACCGACGCTGGTGAACAGGACGGTGCGTCCGTCCCTCCGACGGCGCACCACTCCCTTGTGAACCAGACGGTCGAGGACTGTGGCCACTGTCGTGTAGGCATACTCGGGAAGTCCATCGGCCACCTCGCGCACCTTCAACTCGGTGTCCGACCGACTCCAGACGATCTCCATGACCCGCCGCTCGAGGTCGCCGAGCCGCGCCACACCGCACCTGCAGTCGGTGCAACTACAGGGATCACAGGAGCACATGGGGTTGTCACATGTCGTGGTCACACGCACGACGCACAACTCCATCTTCCGTGGTGGGCAGGTCGAGGCAGCTCGACTCTCGGTCGGTGCATCACAGCATCAACACCAACATGTAACCCATGGTCACGCACATAGCGATATGACAGACACCTTCGAGCCGGGGCGCGAGCCACTGGGTAGCGGATGTACCCGCTCGATCGCTCGGCGAATCGGAGCCCTCCGAGACGGAGGGTAACCCGCCTCCCACCGATGCCGACACGGGAGCCTCCTGGCCAACGGCGGCGCGAGACGAAGACCAGTGCCCGATCCTGTCCAGCTCCCAGATCGCCGAGGCGAAGAGGGACACGATGAAGGCCAGGGGAAGGAGGACGAAGTTCGTCGTTCCGCCAGTGGCGGCCCCCATGGCCATGCTCCCCCCCGTGTCCACGGCAGCCGGCGCGGCGGCCAGGTACATGTAGAGCATGGCCAGCGCCATCACCAAGTGGATGAGGCGGCGGGACAGTCGATGCACATTCTGGTCATACGCAAGCCCGGTGCTCGGATCCCTGACGAACTGGTAGCAACGCCAGACGAACCACCCGGCGAGGCCGGAGAAGACGAATTCCCA
The DNA here is from genome assembly GCA_963701325.1 of uncultured Acidimicrobiaceae bacterium. GTDB lineage: Bacteria > Actinomycetota > Acidimicrobiia > Acidimicrobiales > RAAP-2 > Bog-756. Next base: position 3,015,612 of record OY969604.1, on the reverse strand, counting down.
GAGCCCGACTGGGAGTGGGTTGAGATCGGTGACCAGCATGCCCGCCATCGCCGTCCCCATCAGGATGTGGGCGACCTCCACGTCAGTATGTGTCGGGCGAGACCACCTGCGGGAAGCCACCAGGCGGCCTGTGCTGTAGGCGGCGACGACGATCATGAGGGCGGCAAACATGTCGTTCAACCAACCCGGATTGGTCACGCGATTGCTCCCTCGGGACAGAACGCCGACCCTGGAGCGAGCGCCGGATCGCGACGGGGGGACAGCCTCCAGTAGGAGACAGCCAGCAGCATCAGGAGCGGACCCGAGTTCACGTCGGTGGCTCCATTGGTGAAGAGCGCTCCGAAGTTCTCGCCCACGACCCAGAACGTCAGACCGATCAGAGCGGCCAACGCAACCGCCACATTGGCGAGCGAACCCGGCAGATACGTACCGACGGCCACCGCGAGCAACATAACGGCCAGCACCACCATCACGGCCAGACCACGATGCTCCACCAGGCCGGCCACCTGGTGGTCGATCCACGCCACCCACGCTGGCTCGCCGCTGGCCTCAGCCGTGATGAGGTCGTGCAGGCCTCGCGACGAGCGGTTGGCACCGAGGACCGCAAAGTAGGAGAGGGAGGCCCAGAGCACCAGCCAGAGTCCCTTGGCAACTGTTGCACCGACCGCCCGAGCTGCGATGAAGGGGGCGTTCTGGCCGGACCGATCCGTCGGCCACAGCAGCACGGCCAACAATGCGTAGATCAGCACCGCTCCCGGCGCCCCGTTGACGGGATTGGCCGTCCCGTTGAGGACGCCACCAAGCCCCTCACCGACCCACCAGACGCCGACCGCCCAGGCGATGGAGACGGCCAGCCCGATCTTGACTGTCGGCCGCCACGCGATGGCCACGGCGATCGCAGTCTGTACAACGGCAAAGAGGGCGTCGGTGAGCACGGCGTGGTGGCCGATCGTCGACCCCGACCAACTGATCGGACCAGCGATGATCGAGGGATTGCCCTGTGACATGCCCGAGATCATCTCGAGGCCGAAGCTCCTGGTGAAGAAGAACGACTGCAGTTGCAAGATGCCGTCGATGAGCCAGATGGTGGCCAGGACCAGCTGCAGCGTTCTGCGACCATCCGGTCTGGTCCATCCGTGAAGCCCGGCTGCCCCCACGAACGGACTGGATGGGACGGCCAGGATCTCCGACCCTGCGCTGAACGTCGTCTCGCTACTCACCCACGTCCCCTCTGACAGCTCAACGAACGAGAACTGGAGCTCGTCCCGGTTGACCCGGCATTCTGCTGCACAACTACCTTCTGTAGTAGTAGGCAGTATGTCGATCCCATCCGTCTCGGTCAAGACCCGTCACCGTCGACGCCGAGGGAAGGATTCCGGCAGGTGCAGGGGGGCCAAGGCACGAGAGATCCAGGCATGCTTTCCCGGGTGAGCGAGCACCCCGGAGCCACTGACCGATTGGGCTGGTCTCTGGCTGCCCTTGGCGCTGTCGGTGCCGTAGCCGCTGCCCTGACCAGCACCACTCACGCTCGTGCCGCCGCGGCGCAGGACTGGCCACCGTTCGTGCTGGTGATCGGCCTGCTCTTGGTGGGTCTGGTCGCAGACAGCGACGGGCTGTTCTCAGTGGCGGGATCCTGGCTCGCTCGTCGGTCGCCAAACGGGATCGTGCTCTACGCCGGGGCAGTCCTCCTGGTGCTGGCCGTCACGACAGTGTTGAACCTCGACACATCGGTCGCGTTCTTGACTCCGATCCTCGTGTACGCGGCCCGCAGCCGCAGGGTAGGAGAAGCGCCTCTCCTGTACGGGTGCTTGCTTCTCTCCAATGCTGGCTCCCTCCTCCTCCCCGGATCGAATCTGACAAATCTCATCGTGCTCGGGCATCTCCACCTGTCCGGTGGAGCGTTCCTTCGGCACATGGCTCCGGCTGCGTTGGCAGCCGCAGCGGTGACGGCACTGGTCATCGGAGCAAGCGAACATCGGGCGCTTCGCACGACCGCGGCGCCGGTTTCGGGGACGGAGCGACCGGTGTTGGGGGTGGGATTGGTTGCGGTAGTGGCAGTAACCATCGTCGTGCTCGCGCTCCGATCCCCGGCCGTGCCGGTCCTTTTGATCGGCGTGGCAGCGATCGGCATCCGGTCGAGATCGTCGAACATCTCACGGAGAAGGGCACTCGACATGCTCGGCTTGCCGGTCCTGGTGGGTCTCTTCGGCGTGGCAGTCGCGCTCGGTACCGTGGGCCGGTCCTGGTCGGGACCAGCGACTCTCCTTTCGCACCTCGATGCTTGGGGAACGGCAGTCGTGGCCGCCCTGTCGAGCGTGCTCGTCAACAACCTCCCGGCCGCTTCGCTGTTGGCCGCCAGAGTTCCCCCTCGACCGTTTGCGCTCCTGGTCGGGTTGAATATCGGACCGAACCTGTTCCTCACTGGCTCCCTGGCCTGGTTCTTGTGGCTGCGGGCCGCCAGGTCGGCCGGCGCCCACCCGTCCGTCGCCAGGGCCAGTTGCTTGGGTTTGGTCACCGTGCCGCTGTCGATGGCCGCTGCGTTGGGGATGCTCGCCGTGACCGGATCACACTGACGGCCGACCCGCCGCAGTCCTGTGCTCCAAGCGCCAGAACCAAGAGAACGATGATGGTCCGCGACCGTTCCTCATCGGTCATCGCCCCCCTCTGGGTCTATGCCCACGCTCCGGGCTCGCCAAACGGAGCCACGGTCTCCGACGGTCCGTCATTCCCGCTGCAGCTCCCGGTCCTGCAGTCGCATCGAATTGTGTCGGATGAAGTTGGACAGGGTAGAGCAACGGTAGGGCGAAGTGAACCGAAGGATCCCGCGAGCCTCGGCACCGCGGCTCACACGCTCGCGGAGTCGGCAGCATGCCGGAGGGCTGTCGGGCCGGTTCAAGCCAGGGAAGGAGACCGGTCATCAAGCGCAGACGGTGTCCGGACCGTCAACAGAGTGGTGATCAAACAGTGAAGGCAGCCATGCGATTTCCGATGCGAGTGGACAGCGTGTCCCAGGCCCGCCACTTCGTGCGGCACATGTTCAGAGTCTTCCCGAGCAGAACGGTGGAGATCGCGGAACTACTCACCAGCGAACTCGCAACCAACGCGGTGATCCATGGCTGCACGCCGTTCGACGTCATCGTCAGTCAGGACGACGACGCACTACGGGTGGCTGTGCATGACGGAAGCAACCGGATGCCTGTACCTCCGGCGGGGAAGCCGTCGGATCCGAACGGCCGGGGCTTGTCGATGGTCGAGCTGCTCTCCGACCACTGGGGCACGATCCAGAACAGTCCTGGTAAGACCGTCTGGTTCGATCTCAAGGTTCCGTAGCCACGATGTCGGCTTGCTCCGGGACAAGACGGCAGGCCCGGTGCCTGGCACCGACTGGGACGAAGGTCGCTTCCGACCGTCTTCGACCGCTTTCGCCGCGATCCAGTCGACGAAGGACGGGACGGTCACGCCGTCGGTCAGCCCGCCCACGGACCTCCTCACTGGCTGCCGTCGCCATCTCCTCGGACGGACCCGTTCTGTCCAGCCGGACGGCGCACCACACGGTCTTGCCGGAGCCGTCCTCGTTGTCCGCCATTCCCCACTCGTCCGAGAGCTCGTCCACGATCCGCAAACCCCTGCCGTGAGGATCACTCGACGGAGGTGACCGGAGCTCCGGCTCGCCACCACCCACGTCGGTCACGGCAATCCTGAGCCAGTCCGCAGACCGGTCAATACTGACTTCGAATCCCGTGGCGGCGTGCACGATGGCGTTGGTGGCGAGCTCGGACATCATCAGAATTGCAGCCTCACGGAGCTCGTCCGGCAGATCGGTGACGGCATCCAACACGAACTGGCGGCTTGCGGCCACCGACTTCCGGTTCAAGCCGAACGAGCGCCGAATCGTCACGGTTCGAGTCCGAGTACCTCGACGAGGCCTGTCGCTTCGATGACCCTGCGCACGATGGGCGCGACATTGCGGACTTCTATGGTGCCGACCCTCTTGGAGACCTGCAGCATCATGGCGATTCCAGAGCTGTCCATGAACGTCACGCCTCCCAGATCGAACACGATCCGCTCGGGGTTCCCGTTCAATGCCGCGTCAATGGCCTCGTGCACCGACTCGACGCTGGCCAGATCGAGCTCGCCGTCGATGGACAGCGTGAGGAGTCCGGAAGGATCCCGATGCCCCTCGACCGTGGCCGATCCGCTGTCCCCTACTGCTTCCATCGGAGCCCCAAGATGGCGATGTCGTCGTCCGATCCTTCCGGTGTCAGGTCGGCGACGACGTCGGAGAGGACCCGATCCAGCGAACGGTCACTCCGGATCACCGAGCGCCGAAGCTCGTCGAGCCCGACATCGAGTACCTGGCCCCTCCGTTCGACCAGGCCGTCCGTATAGGCCACGAAGGTGCAGTCATCGGGAATCTGGACGGAAGTCGACGAGTAGACAGTGCCGGAGACGGTGCCGATGGGTGGACCGACAGTCAATTCCACGAAGCCGCCCTTCCTGTGGCTGACCAGGAGCGGAGGGAGGTGCCCCGCACTCGACAATGCTACCTCGCGTCGGTCAACGTCGACACGACCACAGAGGACCGTCGCGAAGTGGCCGTCCCGGCTGACGTCGAGGAGTGCGGACAGTTTCGTCAGGATCTGGCTGGGTGGGTCGCCTTGGGCCACATACGCGCGGATGGCATAGTGCAGCGAGGCCATCACGATCGCGGCCTGGACTCCCCTGCCGGAGACGTCGCCGACCACGAAGACGAAGCCTCCGTCGGAGCAGGAGATCACATCGAACCAATCGCCCCCGATCTCCATCACGTCCAGGCCGGCCTCGTACCGAGTGGCGATCTCCACCCCCGGGATCTCCGGGATGACCCGGGGAAGGAGCGCGCGCTGCAACGACTCCGCGAGGCCCTGCTGCTCGCCGTAGAGCCGTCGGTTCTCCTCGGCCAGAAGCTCGGCGGACCTGCGTCGACGGACCAGTCGCTCGGTCATCAGCGCCGCCGCGACCGTCAGTACCACACCCACGAGGATGACGATCGGCGTGAGCACGCGGGAGAGACTCCCACCGAGCGGTTGGGTCGGCGTGCCGACCAGTGTCAGTTTCGTGTTGGCGAACGAAATCATCGTCGTCGCGGTCCGGCCACTGATGGGCAATTGTCCGGTGGTGGCTTCCAACAGGTCTTGCTGGTGCGCGCCCTGCCCGAGATAGAGCGCGAAATTGAGATTGGTGAATGAGGGCGACCCGGACAACGAGATACGGTGGCCCGGGGGTAGGAGGTACTCCGCGTAGACGCCGAGTGGTGGCGCGCTGCCTGGAGACGCATAGATCAGGCCGACCCGGTTGCCCTGATCGATGATCCGATCGACCGAGAGGCCCGCTGCGGTGTGCGGGTCGTGCACGAAGTCGCACTGGGCCGACCCCAGCTCCTTGGTCGTCTGGCTCGGGGTTCCGAGGGAGCCGAGCACAACTGGGACGCCCGCCTCTTCGCCGCACAGGGCCACGTAGCCGAAGAGACCGTTGCTGCCGACGGTAGGAGCGATGACGCGGTTGAACGCGGTGATCTGGTCACCGGTGACCATTGCGATTGCGGCTCCGGTCGCCAGGGGCGTCTCGAGGGACGGGAGCAGCTCGCTCACCACGGTCCCTGCCTCGTCCACCTGCTCCTGCAGCAAGCGGCTTTCGTTGCGATCGTTGACGGTGGCGGTGACCAATGCGAGAACCGCAGTGATCAACAGTCCAGCGACGAGCACCAGGACCGTGACCCGCGCCGGGCCCTTTCGCATACGCTTCAGCCCGGGTTCCGGAGGGGCGTCAGACCCTTCGCCGCCCGAGCCGTTTCCGATCGCACTCACCACTGCTCGGCGACGTCGCCAGGCCGTCCGGTGACCCCCCTGAGCCATCGCATTCCATACCGTACAGGCTGAACCGCACGCGGCGGCAAGAGTGCCCCGACCATTCGTCGTTCCGGTCGCTCAGGACTCGGCTGCGAATGCTTCCCGGAGCTTGGCCAGGCTGGCCCCCAGCAGGCGCGAGACGTGCATCTGGCTGATGCCGATCCGGTCGGCGATCTCTGACTGGGTCAAGCCCTCTCCGAACCGGAGGTTGAGGATGGTCCGTTCCCGATCCTTGAGATCGGCGAGCGAGATCGCAAGCAGCAGCCGATCCTCGGCACCGACGAAGCTGTTGTCGACTTCGCCCAGCCGGGTCGAGATACTGCCGTCCTGACGGTCGGGAGCGTCGATCGACGAGATCCGGTAGCTCTGTCCAGCCTCGATGGCCTCCAGCACTGCCTCCTCGGTGGATCCGATCGACTCGGCCATCTCCGACACCGTGGGGGGCCGTCCGAGCGTCTGGGTGAGTGACTCCGTGGCCGGACCGAGCTCGAGATAGAGCTCTTGCACCCGCCTCGGCGCTCGGATCGACCATCCCCTGTCCCGAAAATGCCGCTTCAGCTCGCCGATCACCGTCCGGGTGGCGAAGGTGCTGAACTCCACCCCCCGTTCAGGGTCGAAGCGGTCGACGGCCTTCACCAGGGCAAGTGAGGCAACCTGGACCAGATCGTCGTAGGCCTCCCCCCGGCTCACGAACCGGCGGGCGAGCTGATGGGCCAGTCCCAGGTGGGACTCGACCAACAGGTTCCGCTGGCGCTCGTCCCGGGTGTGGGCGAACTCGACGAACTGATCTCGTGCGTCCCGGGTTGGCTGGCCGAGAGAAGCCATCACGAATTCTGCCGCACCCGACGTTTGCGCAACCACGCGCCTGCATGACCGTCTTCGTCACCGTGGCCGTGCTCGTCGACGAGGGCATCGAGAATGCGCTCGGAGAGGCCGTCCGCGGTGGGCGTCACGGAACCGGTCCGGTCTCCTGACGCGGGCAGGTAGCTGCAGGAGACTTCGACCTCGTCATCGTCCCAGGTGAATCGGAGCCTCAGCCGTCCGTCGGTCTGGTCGTGGACCATGGAGATGCACAGCTCGTCGACCGCCAGGCGGAGATCCTCGACCTCTTCCACATCGAAATTGGAACGAGACGCGACCGTGGACGCTGTGAGGCGTGCCAGAACGACCAGATCGGCGGTCACGGGGATGCTCAGCTCGACGATGTCGGTCACTGGTTCAAGCTCCCGGTTCGGTCGGCACGTTGCGTCTCATCCCACGATTGCCTTGGCTCGGGTTGAGCGGATGTCGAAGAATTCGATGAGCCCGGTGATCTCGAAGATCTTGAGAATCCGGGGTTCGGACACGGCGATCCTCATCGCTCCGTCCTCGTCGTCGCAGAGCTTCTTCGCCTCGATGAGTACCCCGAGCGCGGTCGAGTCGAGGAACGTGACCCCGGTCAAGTCAACGACCACGGTCGGGAATCCCTCGGCAACGGCGTCCCCCAAGCTGTCCCGGAGCTGGGGGGCGGTGGCGACATCGACCTCTCCGACGACCGACACCAGGACGTACCCGCTGCCGCTCTCCTTCGATACCTCGAACGTCTCCTCCATGTGGCTCGACTCCTTCTCCCCGGCTCGAAGTCGTCCATCGCCCCGACATCGGCACACCCTCCAACGGCCTCAGCGGGCGGTGCCTACTTCGGCCACAGCACAGACGGACTGCCGTCGGTCCCGGGTCCGGGCTCGTCGGCACCTGCCCACCGCGACAATACTTCGAACCAGGTCCCGGCGGGCCGGCGTGCCGTGTTCCTGGCATGCCTCCTGTCAGGTTGCGCCGCTGGGAGCACCACGCCGCCTCGCCGCCTGTCTTGGTCACGTCCCCCTGTTGCAGAAGGCCGGGGGCCGTCCGCCTTGCCTCCCAGGCTCAGAGCGAGGTCACGTACGTGGCCTTCTTGGTCGCCTTCCCCTTGTCAGCTCTCCCTCGGCGGATCGAACGCCGTTCGGGCGTCCTCAGCGAGGCGAGGCGGGCTCGTCCGACCAGGCCCTGTGCCGACGTTCCAGTTGCGCAACACAGTCGTCACACCGGACCGCTCGTCCTTCCCGCGCCGCGGGTGGACGGTGCGCAATGCACCGCCCACCCGTGATGCGGTTCACGAGTCGCCGACACAGGGGGGTGTGGACCAGCGACGTCGTTGTGTTGGGGGGTTTACCAGGGAGGTGCTCCGGGAGCCGGGCTGAACACCTCGATGGCGCTGGTCGTCGCCGTAGTGCTGGTGCACCCGGTCCCCTTGGTCGGGACCGGCTTGTTGGTGACCGTGTCGGTGTTCTTGTCGTTGTAGGTACCGACCACCTTTATGGCTGCGGTCGGGGCTGCCGTGATCGTGCACCCGGACAGGATGCTCGACTTGAAGGTGGCTCCGTCCTTCGGGACGCCGAGGGTCATCGCTGTCGACGACATTGTCAGCGTCCAGGTCCCGGCGGTCTTGATGGTGTCCGTCCCACCCGACGAGTCCGTGCACCCTTTGATGGTCGGCGGAACCGTAGCCTTCATGGTGTCGGACGCGGGGCTCGGGACCTTGCCCGTGGCCGTGAACGTGGTGCACGAGACCGTGATCGGGACCGAGTCGATGTCGCCCTTGAAGGTCACCTTTGTTCCGGTCTTCAGCTTGGCGGTGATCGTCGTTCCGGCGGGCTGGGATGCGAAGGCTGCCGTGGTGACGCCGAACACGAGCGCCCCTGACGCCACGATGGCGGCGATTGTCTTGGTCAGTCGTGACATGGTTGGGTTTTCCTTTCTTGGTTCTCTTCCTGGTTGTTTGATGAGTGGTGACACGGTGGTTTGGACCTCCTTTGGTGTTGTCTGCTTGTACTAAAAGTCTTTCGCCCCACCGGCGTCGGGCGTCGGTTGCACGAACTACGGAACCGGTTGATAGAGCGAGGCGGTGACCGGCAGCGACGCGCTTGCGTGTCCCGCCGACAGCGGCAAGCCGGCGATCATGTCGACGTTTGCGGCCACCGCTGCCGGACACGTGGACGAGGGTTGCACCGTCGGAACCTCCACCCCATTGCTGGTCAGCGTGGCGGTCGTGTCCGTGAGGGGTCCGGTCACGGTTCCGGTCAACGGGATCGACACGGGCCCGATCGTGCAGGACACCCCGAACAACGGCGCTGTATTCCCGCTCACGTTGGCGTCGAGATCAACGGACAGACCGTTCTGAGAGGATGTGCAGGAGAACCCACCGCTGATCGTCCCCGGGTTGGCATCGAACCCGATGGTCGGGGTCATTCCCGGAACCAACGTGAGCGCGACCGACATGGCGCCGTAGACTTGTCCGTCGGTCGGTGAGTGGATACTTCCGGTCGCCCCGCAGGGTGGCGTTCCGGTGACCAGGGTCACGAGTCCGCAGAACGTGGCGTTGATACCAGCAACCGAGGCGGATGGTGTGTCCAGAGCTCCGTTGGTTGCCGTTCCCACCAACCCGAGCTCGTAGGGGGCGGCCGGCGGTCCGGAGGGGTTGGGCACACAGTCATCGGGCAGGTTGGAGGAGGCGAGCCTCTTCGTCGACTTGCTTCCCACCGAGTCACGGTCGTCCTGCCGGATCGCCGACGCCGTGCGGACGACGGGTGGGGTCCGTACTCCAGCCGCCGGCCCGTCCGACCCCTTCGCAAGCCCGACTGACGCCACCAGCAGCGATCCGACTGCCGCGAGGATCGAGGCGCCGACGAAGAACGCCGTCCGTCGGTTCCCCCGCACAACGGCTGCGCCCCTCAGCCGTGACCCGTCGGTCGTTCTTCGCACGTTCCCCCATCCCCCTTCCGGCACTTGCGCTGGAGCAGCGCACTGTGGTTACTCGTCGGTGGTGGTTACTCGTCGGTCATATTCCCGGTCCGGTCGAGTCCCAAACCTGCGATGCAGGCGCGTTGACCGTTGCCGGTGGTGTCGGAGTTCATGACATGAGCCCACATGATGCGCTTTGTTGCCGGTGAGCTCCGCCACCCGAAACGGTCGGACCACTGTCTCGCCGCACTCGAACATCCCGGCGTGCTGGCGTCTTGCTCACTCTGCTCGTGGCCGTCATTCACAACATCGGACCGGGGCCGGTGAGCCCCCGACCGTCAGGACACGTACTTGCGGACGAGGCTCGCAGGAGCGGTGTAGGACGACCCGGACAGGATGGCCGTGTTCGACCCGGCTGCCGACGGCAGGTGCTTGTCGAGGTTGAGGACGGGATCCAACACACCGTCGCTGCCGCAGTTGTCGGTTCCGGGCACCGCGAAGGAGTTGTCGACAAGGGTCATCCCGGTGACGGTGATCAACCCCTGGGCCGTGCTCTTGGTCGTCCCGGGTGATCCGCTGATCGGCTTGTTGGGTGCTGGCGGACTCGTCGTGCCCGTGGTCAGGTGGAGCAGGATCGGGTTCGCCGCGTCGCCGATCGTGCACTCCGGCCCGAGCAGGCCCGTGGGCGTGCTGATCAGGACGTCGATGGGCAGTGTGAGCCCCGGCGCCTTGCCGGTGAGGAGGGCGCCGAGGTTGACCGACGGAAGCCCCACCAGTTGAGGCGTGACGGTGACGGCCAGCACACCTCCCTGCAGAGCCGGAATGCCGGTCAGCCCGCCAGGCAGCGGAATCGCGGGCGACTGCAACGCCTGGCTTCCGTCATCGGGCAGGACGGCTACGGCTTGGCCCGTCTTCGTGTAGCGGAGCCCGAGCGACACCGTCGTCGGGCTGGACGAGGTCACCGTCGTGGATCCGATGCTGAAGGTCGTGCTGGTGGTCGACGAGAACAGGCAGGTCGCCACGGCCGCCACGCCGGTCGGGCAGTGTGCGAACTTCTGCAGGCTCGGCGGGAGGGCCGTCGACTGGGCGGCAGCCCGCCCGGGTGCGAACGCCGCGAGCAGCGCGAGAGCGACCAGCGGGAACGTGGCGGCGCACACCGTGAAGCGCCGGACACGCGAGACGGAGCGGCCTTCAGTAAACCGGGGCATCGACATGGCCCACCCCCTTTTCCTCAGGTGATCAGTCGGCGGTGACCGATCGGTAACCTCCTGTGTACCCAACGCCTGCCTGCGTCAAACATGCTCAGACCGTCAGACGACCGGCGCAGTGCGACTCAGAGCAGGGTCACCTGATCGATGAGCCATCTGCCCCCTGAGCTCACGAGGGTGATCTCGACTTGGCTGCGATCCGTGGTCGGTGCCTTCTGGGTGGAGTTGGCGATCCTCTGGTCGAGAAGGACCAGGGCGACGGCCTTGGAGGCGCTGGCCGAGACCAGACCGGCCGACACCACAGTGGCCGAGGCGGTCGCCTTGAACTTGACGAGGGTGGATTTCAACGCGTCGCTCGACTGGGTGAAGCTCCGGCGGAACGAGGCCGTCGTATTGTCGGCCACGGTGGCGAAGTTGCGGTCGAGGTGGCGGTAGTCATAGCTCGCCAGTTGGACGGCGTCTGTTCTTGCGACGGCCAGCGCGGTGGTCCGTGAGCTCGACAGCGCGTTCTGGTTGCCGAGGGCCAACAGGGAGAGGGCCAGCGCGACGGAGAGGGCTCCGATCGCAATCGCCGCACACACCAGAAGGACCCTGGAACCCCTCCACCGTGGACGCCGCACTGCGGCCGCCGCTGGTTCCGGAACCGGTTGGTCGTCGGGATCGCCCGACCCCCCACCGGGTGCGGTGACCGTGCCCTCGGGAACGGCGGCCGACGACGTGACCTGATGGTCGGTGGCGGCCGCGTCGAGCGGTTCCGACCCCCGGTCATCGTGGGGTGCAGGGGAGATGAATGCCTCGACCGCGGTGTCGAGCGAGATCGGACCGAGCAGCTCGGCGCCGTCCCCGTTCCTCTGCGACGACTTTCCCTTCGCCTTCTTGGCGACCTTCTCCTTGGCGGCCTTCTCCGGCGAGGACCGGCCACCGTTTCGTCCCGTTCCGACACGGTCGGGCGGGCGTCCCTCGCGATCCACCGTGTCCACGTTTCCGTTTGTCATCTCGATGCCGTCCCGGTTCACAGGACACCACCTCCTTTGAGCGATTGGGCTCCCTTGACTGGTCGATCGTCGACGGTCGCTTCGGGGTTGGTCTGTCCTCGGTTGGGATTCTCACCGCGCCGGGACGCGAGGTCGGTGACCCGCTGGACCGACGGCGACAGGTCCGGGTCATCGTGATCGTCGCCTTGAGGAAGATCACCCTCGACCGCGTCGGCCATCTCGTCCATCCCGATGGGCCCCTCCGGTCGACCGGCCAGGAACTGCTCGATGACCGGGACGTTGGAGGTCGTCATCTCCTGCGTCGACCCGAACCCCACCAGCCTGGATCGGAAGAGCAGCCCGAGATAGTGGGCCGTCCTCTTCACCGACTCGATGTTGTGACTGATGATGAAGAAGGTGGCGCCTGTCTCGTCGTGGACATTGTTGATGAGGCCGTCCAGATAGGCGACGCGCACCGGGTCGAGGCCCGAGTCCGGCTCGTCGAAGAAGAGGATCTGCGGTTCGAGGACGAGCGCCCTCGCCAGGCCGGCTCGCTTGCGCATCCCCCCTGAGACCTCACCGGGGAGCTTGTGGAGGTGATTGACCAGACCGACGAGCTCGGACTTCTGCAGCACGACGTTCCGGACCTCCTTCTCGGTCTTGTTGGTGTGTTCGATGAGGGGGAAGGCGATGTTGTCGAACAGGTTCATCGAGCCGAAGAGTGCGCCGTCCTGGAAGAGCACTCCGATCTTGCGCCGGATCCGGAGGACCTCCTTCTCGCGGACACCGACGATCGGCTCGCCGTCGATGAACACCTGGCCCGCCTCCGGCGGCAGGAGTCCGATCACGACCTTCAGCAAGACCGACTTTCCGGTTCCTGACGGACCGAGGACCGCGGTGGTCTTGCCCCGTGGGACATCGAAGGTGATGTCCTCGAGGACCACGTGGCTCCCGAAGCGTTTGGAAACGCCCTGGATCGAGATGACCGCGTCGGTTGCGGGCTCGGGTTCCTCCACGATCTGTGGTGTTCTCCCGTCCTCCAGGGTCACCACCTTCTTCCTCCCCAACTTCGCCATGACAGGTGATCCGGTACCCATGCCGACGATCAGAAGCTGAAGCCGGGCGGTGGGCCGGTCGGCAGTCCGAGCGTGACCACCGTGGTGGTCGCCGTGAACTGGGCCCAACCGGGCTCCGCGACGATCGGGTTGTTGCCGCCGTCGATGTAGTAGCGACCCTGGCTCTGGTCCGCGAACTTCGAATCCCACCCGCCGGCATAGGTGTTGAGGCTGACCGCCAGGAAGAGGGAGCACGGGCTGCCACTGGCGTTCGGGAAGAACGCCGGCACGCTGAAGTCGTTGCTGGCCACCGTGCTGGTGGCGCTGGCCAACGGACCGGTCAGGGGCTGTGCCGGCGTCTGGAGTGCCCGATCGTCGGTGTTGGGCGGGGTCGGCGGCTCGGGTGCGGTGGCCGGCAACCCGGCCGCCTGGGTGGAGAGGGTCAGCGCGGTCGGATCGTCCCGACAGGTGAACGACACCGTGGACGGCGGTGGCGGAAACTCGCCGACTGTGGTCACCGCTGCCGTCGACACGCTGAGCTCGAGGGCACCGTCGGGCTGGACGCCGGTGACCGCCAGTGAGGTCGTCCCGACCGGCGTGAGGCTCACCACATAGGGGAAACACTCGAATGTGGGAGTCGAGTAGTGGCTGCAACTCACGCCTTCGGGGTGATAGCTCCCGAGGGCCGGCGGTGGGGTCAGGCTGGCCGGTGAGGGACCGTACTGCGCCTGGATCTCGATGCACTGCCCGGCAGGCCAGTTGGCCGACAGGCAACTCGGTCCCCCCTGGTTGTCGCAGAACACGACGTCCTGCGGGGCGACCTGTGCGGTGAGGTTCGGGAGCTCGAGCAGTCCGGTTACCCACCCGGTGATGTCGTAGATCTTGGACTGCCACGGGTACAGATCGAACGTGGTGTTCCCCACCTTCCAGACCAAGTGGTTTGCGGTCCATTCGTCGTAGCCGGCCAGGACCTGACCATTGGTGATGGCGGCGAGGAAGGGGACGCCGTAGGCGCTGCCCGGTGGGTAGGTGGGCGCCGGGACTGGCGGCGGGGCGCAGGCCGGCATGCCGGGGCCGGTCATCAACGCCGTCAGTTGGGCTGCCGTGCCGACCTGCGCCCGGGAGAGGTCGGCCAGGGCGCTACTGACTGTTGTCGGGTCGAGCCGTCCGATCGGCCCGTCGGGGCGGAGGGTTCTCCCCGCAGCTGCACGTTCACCATCTGCGGCGGCCCTGGCGGAGCCGGCCCGTCCGCCACCGAGGGGAACAGCGACGACTGTCACGATGAGGAGAGCGAAGAGCAGGGATCCGGCCGCCATGACCATTGCGCCGCGCGATGTGAGCACGGCCTTCCCCCGTTGCCCGCGCCACTCCTTCGTTCTCCTCGGCCATGACCTCTCACGCTGTATTCGCACATTCCCTCCCCCCTCCGCTAGGCAGCGCGAATTCGTTTGTTACCCGTGAGTTATTTCCGGACCGGGTCCGACCCAAACCTCCTGGCCGAGCCCCGACCCGAGGACGGTGGTGGCGACGAGTCACGAGGGTCAACCGCTGCCCGCGCCCCGCCCCAGCATCCCGGGCACCACCATCGGGCAGGCATTGTCCAGGGACGGAGAGGTGACCACCTGCGTCGGACCGGGCATCTCACTCCCGGGGATGTAGGGACACACCGGCTCTGCCGTGTTGAAGTCCAACTCGCCGTGCACCTGGCCATTGCCTGCCACCGATGCCAAGTCCTGCGAGACCGAGGGGAGCAACTCGAACAAGGCCCGGAGGTCCTGCTGGTTCTCATTGGTCACTTGGGAGTCGGTGGCCAGGCTCGACACCAGTGCGGCGACCTGCGCACTGTCGGCGGCGAGAAAGGGGTTGAGCTGCTGCTCGGCGGCCTGGCTGTTCCGGATCAATGCCTCGACATCTGTATTGGACGTGCGCAGCTGACCGGTGAGCGAGGCGAGCGAGTGCGCGAAGGTGGCCAGGTCGCCATCCGTGGCCTGCAGCGTCTGCAGGTCGGTCTGACCGTCGACGACCAGGTTCACCGTCTCCGGTTGGGCGGCCACCAGGGCGTCGAAGAGCCGCTGACCGGTGACGATGATCGACCGGAGATCTGGGCCGGTTCCGACGAATGAGCTGGCGAAGAAATCCTCGTCGGTCTGCAGGTCGTCCGTGTTGATGCTCTTGAGCATGGTGTTCAGATCGATGAGGGTCGTCCCGATCGGGGTGGGCAGGACCACCCTGGTCGGGGGGATGACGGTGCCCGGGGCCAGCTCGGGCCCGGAGGCACTGGCCGGCTGCAGGTCGAGGTACTGCTCGCCCAGGGCGGACAGTTCCTTGACCCGGACCGGGCCGTTGTCCGGGATTCGCTGACCGGCGTCGATCCCGAGGGTGGCGGCCACGTCGCGCGGTCCGAGGTGGAGGGCCGTCACCGTGCCGACCTGCACCCCTCGGTAGGTCACGTCGGACCCCGAGTACAGCCCGCCGGCGCTCGGCATGAGGACGGTCACCGAAAACGGTTCGGCGGTGACGTGGTACTGCATGACGTCGAAGGCGATGTAGTAGACGCCGAGGACCACCACCACGACCAAGGCGATCATCCGGGGGAGAAGGTTGCGCTTCATGCCGGCCCCATCACCACGTGCCCGACGTGAGGAGGCCGGTTACCGCTTGTCCCCCGGTCAACGGATCGGACGCTGACCCCGTGTCGGCCGACTGGACGGCGGGGAGCGAGGGCTCGAAGCCCCCGGCGGGCAGCGCCACGTTGACCAGCGCACTCACCTGAAGGTAGTCACCCGGGGCGATCTTGGGGGTCTCGGCCTCGAAGGTGGCCAAGGCGCTCAAGTCGGGCGCGAGCTGGGACGACACCGAGTCGAGCTGCTGGACGACCGGCAACAGGTCCTGGGCGTCGACGACCGCGTCCTGTCCGCTCTGTTGGGCGACGGCCGCTCCCGCCGCGCCCAGGTTGGACAGCTGGTCGAGCAGTCCCGAGATCTGCTTGTTCTCACTGGCCAGCACCCCCACAGCCGGTGCGATCGTGCTGATGCCGGTGGCAACGGTCGGGCCTCCGGCGTTCAATTTGCTGGACAGGCCGGAGATGGACGCCAGGGCGCGATCGATCGCCGGCCTCCCACCCGACAGGGAGCTCACGCCATTGTCGATGGTGGTCAGGAAGGAGCGGATCGGGCCCTGGTTGCCGTTGAAGGTGTCGTTGAGCTGGCTGATGATGGTCTGCAGCTGGTTGATCCCCCCACCGTTGAGCACGAGGGAGAGGGCGCCGAACGTGTCCTCGACGCTCGGTGCGGTGCTCGTAGAGCTGGCAGGGATCCGCGCGCCGGCGACGAGGAACCGGCTGCTCTCCACGCTGGTCCCGGTCGGCAGGACGGTTGGCGGCTGGAGCAGGATGTACTCGTCGCCCAGCGGGTCGTCGAAGCGGACCTGGGCGGTCGTGCCGACCGGCAGCCGGACGGATGTCTTGATGTCCAGGGTCAGGTCGGCCTGGAAGTTCTCGGTGGAGATGCCTCCCACCCCACCGACGACCTGGGCACCGACACGGACCTGCGCGTCGTCGGGCAGGTTGAGAACGTTGGAGAACACCGCGTACACCGGATAGGTGGCGGCGCTGATACCACTGACCTTCGGCAGGGACTGCAGGCTGAGGGCGCAGCCACTGAGCGCGACGGCGATGGCGACGGTCAGCGCCACGGCCGCCGACCGTCTCGTCAGATGACCGCCGGTCACGGCTGACCTCCGACCAGGGCGCTCAGCGACAGGTTGGGCCCAGAGGACGCCCCGGGTGGGGTGGGAAGGCCGGCCAGCAAGCCGTTGACTCCGCACCCGAGATCGATCGTCGGGTCCTTGTCCTGCGACCGGTCGATCGAGAGCAGCAGCAGCCGCAGGAGCGCATTGCCGCACACCGATTGCGAGTACCCAGCCGAGTTGCCCATCGGATCGAGGCGGGCACGGAGAGCCGGGCCGCCGGTCGCACCGGGGTCGACGGCCTGCGAGATGTTGGCCAAGGCGGTCGGGAGCGTCTCGAGGGCCTGCGCGAGCGACTGCTGCTTGGCGGCGACGGCACCAGCGAAGGCGTCGAGGTTGGTGACGCCCGTCCCGAGGGCAGCGGAGTTGGTGGCGGTGAACTGCGCGAGCGCCGACAGCGCCCGCTGGAGGTTGGCAAGGGTGGCCCCGATGTTGGCGTCATCGGAAGCCAGATCTGTGCTCACCGCCGCCAGGTTGCCTGCGAACGCCTGGTAGGTGCTCGTGTAGTGAGAGGCCACCTGGCTGAGGTTCCCCAGGTTGTTGAACAGTGCGGTCAACTGTGGGCTCTTGGATGAGAGCGCGCCGAGAGCGCCGCCCAAGGAGACCAACGTCGAGTGCAGAGCGGCGCCGTCTCCGCCGAAGGCGTGGGCCGAGCTGCCCACGAAGTCGGACAGGGCACCGTGGGCGTTGGCCCCATTGGGACCGAGGGCAACCGCCAGCTGGTCGAGGCTGTCGATGATCTCGTCCACCGAGATCGGCACGGCGGTCCGCGAGGTGGGGATGACGGCACCGGCCTGCAGACGCTGCCCGCCGCTGTAGGCCGGATTGAGCTGGACGTACCGGTCGTTGACGACCTGGGGCGCCATGAGCAGCGCCTCGGCGCGTGCGGGGATCGGCGTGCCGGCGGGCACCTGCATCACCACGGTCACCGAGCGCGGGCCCGGCGTCACCTCGGTGACCTTGCCGACCGGCATGCCGAGGATGTCGACCGAGTTTCCCGGGTAGAGGCCCGGGGCGGTCGCGAACTGGGCGGAGATGGTCATCGGGGAGGCGCCGGCCGTCACGACGGCGACGATGCCGCCGATGATCAGGAGACAGAGCGCCACCGCCACTGGCACCACGTACCTCGGGAGAGCGCGACGACCGGGCGAGCCGGCCGCTCCGGCCGGACCGCCGGGTTGGACGTCCGGTGTCATGGTCGGCATCCCACTCGCGGATTGGTGCTCGGAAAGGCCCCGGGCGACGAGCACTGGACCGCCAGGTTGTCGGGGACCAGCAGTGTGGGCACCGCGACGTCGACGAAGGCGCCCGAGCCGGAGACGTTGGCCGAGTACCGGCCGAAAGCGGCGAGAACGGGGATCGCCTGCCCGAAGTCGTTGCTGTCCCGGGCCAGGACAGCCGAGACGGCCTGGAGGTCCTGGAGCAGGGTGGTGAGGGCCGGCCGGTTGACGGACAGGATCGACGTGATCTGCTGGCTCAGCGACGATGTGGCGGAGAGGAGCTGGTCGATGGCAGCGCGTCGCTGCTGGAGCACGGCCAGCACCAGGTTGCTCTGGCCGAACAGGTCGAAGAGCTGGCCGCTCCGCTGTGACAGGACGCCGCTCAACGCCGCGCCCTGGGAGACGATGGTCGCGAGCGCGCTTCCCTCGTTGCCGATCACGCGCGAGATGTTGGCCAGACCTTGGAAGGCGCTGGTGGTCTCGCTAACCTGCGTGCCGTTCAAGTCCTGGCTCCCCACCTCGAGGGCGTGCTCGAGCTGGGGGATGTTGTAGTGCTCTATCTGCGAACCCAGCCCGGACAAGGCGGTGACCAAGTTGTAGGGCACGCTGGTTCTGCTCAGGGGGATCGGCCCGTTGATCGAGCCGGAGCCCGAGGGGACGACCTCCATGTACTCGGTGCCCACCGGGCTGAGCACTTCGGCCGCGGCAACTGTCGTCGATCCGAGACGGACGCCGGACGCGGTGAAGGTGACCCGGACCCGGTCGCCGTCGAGGGCCATGCCGGTGATCGACCCCACCTGAACGCCGTCGACGGTCACGATGTCGCCGGAGGCGAGACCCCCGGCGTCGGCGAAGTCCGCTTGGTAGGTGGCGTTGTCGTGGATGAGGGGGAGCCGTTGGAACTGCAGCGCGCCCACCACGAGACAGGTCGCGACCACGACCCCGACGAGGCCGGTCGTCGCTCTGTTGCGTTCGCGGAAGCGCTTCATGAGCAACTCGCGGTGTGACGGGTCTGATCGCCGATTGCTCCGGACGGGAGGGTCACCGGGTTCGGGTACTGGTTGGAGGGACTCACACCGGGGACGAGAGAGATGTCGAGCTGGCCCGACACGTTGATCGTCAGATTGCAGAGGTAGACGTTGATCCAACTCCCCGAGCTCTGGATCTTGGTGAGTGTGTTCACCAGACCGGGGAACCCGGTGAGGACACCGTCGAGCCCGCTCTGATTGGCGGACAGGGACTGGACCGCGACAGACAGTGCCTGGATGTCCTGGTCGAGTGTCGGCTGTGCCTCGTTGAGCAAACTGCTCGTGGTGCTCTCCGCAGTGGCCAGGTTGTCGATCGCCGAGCCGAGTTGCGCCCGCGACCCCGCCAGACCCGTCATCAAGGTGTCGAAGTTCCCGATCAGCTGACCGAGCTGGGTGTCGTGGACCCCCACCGTGTCGAGCAGACTCGACAGGCTGTTGAGGAGGGTGTCGATGACCTGCTGGCGGTCGGCGAGGTTGTTGGTGAGGGCAGCTGTCTGCGCCACGATGTCCGACAGCGTCCCCGACTCGCCCTGGAACACGTCGATGATCGATCCGGCCAGCTGGTTCACCTGGTCGGGCGAGAGGGCTGAGAACAGCGGCTGAAAGCCGTCGAACACCGCGGTCAGGTCGATCGCCGGGGTGGTGTGCGAGATGGGGATGACTCCTCCGGGGGGCAGGGGCTTGCCCCCCGGAGATCCGGGGAGAATGGCGAGGAAGCGCTCACCGAGGAGATTCTCGAAGTGGATGGCTGCGAGCGTCGTGGTGGTCAGCCGCTGGGAGTTGTCGACGCTGAAGGACACACTGGCGCGGTCGCCGTGGAGGGTCACCGCGCCGACCTTGCCCACCTCGACCCCGGCAATGCGGACCGTGTCGCCGGACTGCAGCTCGGAGGCGTTGGAGAACTCGACAACATAGCCGGTTGCCGGGTGCGTGTTCACATCGAGGAGCGTCGAGATCACCACCGAGGTGACGATCAGGGAGACGACGGTGAACACGCCGACCTTCACGATGGTGCGGGTGAGTCCTGGGCGGGGATGGCGCGTTCTCATGATCAGGAGACCAGGCTCTCCAAAACGGGCGAGAGCAGCAGCGTGGAAACGGCAGACGAGGAAGGAGTCGAACCGCTCACCGCGGTGACGATCCGGGAGACGGCCCGGGTCTGGGCGGGCTCGGCCACCACCGGGATCGGAGCGGGGCCGGCCGTCGAGCCCACGCCGGGACTCGAATCGATGGTTGTCGAGTCGGGCGATGCTTCAGAGGACGTCAGGTTGGCGGTCGCCAGAGGACCTGCCGAGGCGTAGGTCGGCGGGTTCACGAATCCGGGTCCCAGACCGGCCGACAGATAGGCGGCAGCCTCCGGCCCACCGAGCACGGCCAGACCGAGGTCGGCGGGATTGGCGACGACCTCGGTCTGGGTGAGCTGGAGGTACGGACCCGAGGCCTCGGCTGTGGTCCAGGCGGTGGCCCAGGCATCGAGGCCCGAGAGGAGTTGGGAGATCTCGTTCGGGCTCTGTGAAAGGGCGGTCAGAAACGAACCGGAGTCGGCAGCGAGGACGGCGAATGGCTGTTCGACGGCGCCGAGGAGTTGGGCCGCCTGGCCGGCGAGGACCTCGCCGCCTCCGATGGCCTGGCGGACACCCGCAGCCTGGTGGTTGACGGTGGTGGCGGTGACGGTCTGGTTGGCCAGGATCTGCAGGAGGTCGGGGGTGGAGGCGGTGAATTGGTTGGCCACAGGCACCAACGTGTCCAGGTTCGACACGACGGTCGGCCAGAGCGGCAGCATCTGCTCGAAGTAGGTGTTGGCCCGGACCAGATTGTGACCGAGCGATGTCCCATTGCCCTGCAACGCGCTCGGCCAGCGCGGTCAGCGCGGCGTCGAGCTCGCTGGGCCGGAGTTTGATGAGGAGGGTGTCGAGACTGCCGAGGGTGGCCTGCAGCGAACCGGTCTGGCCGACCTCGAGGGCGGGGATGACGGCGCCCTGTCGGAGCCGGGCCCCTCCGGTGCGGGGGGCGGTACGAGCTCGACATAAGGGTCCCCGAAGAACGAGACGGGCGTCTCTGTGGCCTGCACCTGGGAAGGGATCACCTGCAACATCTGACGCTGCAGGTGGACCGTCAGATCCACCAAGCCGCCGGGGGCTGCTCTCCCCTGGCTGGCGACGGTACCGACTGTCACGTTGCGGTATTCGACCGGTGCTCCCAACGCGACCCGCGGTGGACGACGCCGGAAGCTGCACCTCGGCCGTGGCGTAGGTCGAGAAAGCTCCCCCGAACGACGCGAGGATGACGGCGACGACGGCGAGGACCACGCCGACCAGCGCGCCCTCCCGCCACCACGAGGGGCCACACCCGCGGCGGGGACCGTCGTCGACGGCAATCGGAACCGTCTCCCGCCCCGGGGCGGGAGGGGCCTCCAGGCTCACCCGGTCACCTTCACCGGGACCGACACCCCCCAGAACAGCAAGGTCATCAGCATGTCGGAGACGGCGATGACCACGGTGCTGGTCCGGATGGCGCGCCCGGTCGCCCGCCCGACACCTTCGGGTCCCCCCGATGCCGTCATCCCGTAGTAGCAGTGGATGATGGTGACGAGGACGGCGAAGACCACCACCTTCAGGACCGAGTACAGCACGTCACGCCGGTTGAGGTAGAGGTAGAAGTAGTGGAGGTAGGTCCCCGAACCTTGATGGGCAATGGTCAGTACCGCGAACTGCGTCGCCAGGTACGCACCGGACAGGGCGAGCAGGTACAGGGGGATGACCGCCGCGAGCGCTGCGAGGAGCCTGGTGGTGACCAGGTAGGGCAACGACGGTACCGACATGACCTCTAAGGCGTCGATCTCCTCGTTCACCTTCATGGCACCGAGTTCGGCGGTGAACTTGCACCCCATCACCGCGGCCAGCCCGTAGCCCGCAAGGAGCGGCGACAGCTCGCGGGTGTTGGCGAATGCCGACAGCAAGCCGGCAAGTGGGGCGAGGCCGATGATGTTGAGTCCCTGTAGTCCCTCGACTCCGAGCTGGACACCCACCACGGAGGCCAGGAGCGCAGAGACGAGGATGGTGCTCGCCGCGATGGCCAGGACTCCGCCGCCGAAGGTGACCTCCGCGACCAGGCGCCACAGCTCGCGGCGTTGGTGACGCAGCACGGTCGGAATGGCGCGGACGACCTTGATCACGAAGACCAGCAGCTCTCCGAGCCAGATGAGTTGGTTACGGATGCGGTAGCCGACGTTGACGGTGTGGAACGCCACTCGTCTCGTGGCGGCGCCGACCCGCGACGCAATCGGCCCCTCCGCAACCGGCAGCCTGTCGGTCACCGGAGTCCCATCAGAGGATCCTCGGCGGGACGACAGCCAGGAACACGTCGGTCACCAGCAGATTCAGTATGAACAGCCCGACGCCGGTGATCACCACCGACCGGGCGACAGCCTCACCCACGCCCGCCGGGCCCCTCTTGGCGTTCAGGCCCTGGTGGGATGCGACCACAGCGGCGAACAAGCCGAACAGACCCGCCTTGAACATCGACTCGATGGCGTCGGCCGGCTGGGCGAAGGTGCTGAAGGAGTTGAGGAACCCGCCGGCGCTGGTGTGGAGGATGTAGACCGCTGCCAGGTAGCCGCTCATGATGCCGGCGAACGCCACGATGCCGTTGAGCAGCAGCGCCACCACCACCGTGGCCAGCACCCGGGGTGCGACCAACCGCTCGATCGGGTCGACCGCCATGACCCACATCGCCGATATCTCGTCACGCATCGTGCGCGATCCGAGGTCCGAGCAGATGGCGGAGCCACCCGCGCCGGACAAGATGATGGCGGTGATCACCGGTGCCGCCTCCCGGACGATGCCGATGGCGTCCACGGCGCCGACGACGGCGTTGGCGCCGATTTGGACGGCCAGACCGCCCACTTCCAGTACCAGGACGAGACCGAACGGAATAGCGATCAGGATCGTCGGCAGTACCGTCACGGAGATCAGGAACCAGCTCTGCTCGAAGAACTCCGCCCATGAGAAGCGGCGGTGGACGACGGCACCGACGGTCGACCACACGGCA
Organism: uncultured Acidimicrobiaceae bacterium; assembly: GCA_963701325.1. GTDB lineage: Bacteria > Actinomycetota > Acidimicrobiia > Acidimicrobiales > RAAP-2 > Bog-756. The sequence goes on along the minus strand of OY969604.1, from coordinate 2,992,683 downwards.
TCGACCAGCATTGCGAAGAGGTCACCGAGGACGGCGAACGCCGCCGTCAGCTTGGTGACCACCCTCCAGGCTGCTTCGGTTCCCCACTCTGGCGTATCAAGCGCGAGCTTCGCGCCCTCGTCGACCGCCTCCTTTGTGTTACCTCCGTGGACCCCCGGGGTCATGGATCCCCCTTCTGTGTGGCGTGGGTCATACCCCGGAGCACCGCATCCGTAACCTGCACGACACACGGCGGCCTCCATCGTGCCTCTCGGAGGGTGCGCAGGAGTCCCGAGGCTCGCTAGTCTCTGGCGCGATGATCGGGTCCGTTGGACGTGCTCGCAAGATAGAGCTCCTCGGGAATATCCCGCTGTTCGCGACCTGCACCAAGAAGCAGCTCGGGCAAGTCGCCGCACTCACGGTCCAGGCCGAGCTCAAGAAGGGGACCGTTCTCACGCGCCAGGGCGCGGCCGGTGGACTCGCGTTCATCATCGTCACGGGGAGGGCCGAATTGGTTCGAGGTGGCAAGCGCCGGGTCCTCTTGGGACCGGGTGACGTGGTCGGCGAGCTCTCCCTCATCGACGGCGAACCACGATCAGCCACGGTGACCGCGACCAGCGACCTCGAGGTCCTGGAGCTCGACCGCGCCGACTTGCTCAAACTGATGGCCAAGGCCCCCCCGGTGACCCGCAAGCTGCTCGAGTCGCTTGCCCAGCGTGTGCGCGACACGGACATGGTGCCCAGCGCGCACTAACCGATCCGTCGTCCCCGGGCCGCAATTGGTCCCCGGGCCGCAATTGGGTCCCCGGGCCGCAATTGCCTGCAGCAGCAGCCCACATCCAATCGCATTGCCGACAATCAACCAATGCTTCGGTTCGGATCGGTCGTCGCTGGGTACAGCAACCGGGCAGGACCATCGATCGGGTTGATTGGAGCGTCACGATGCGGGTACGAGGGCTTGTGGTCGGGATCGGTCGAGCAGCACGCTGGCCTGCCCTTACCGCGATGCTCGCCGGACTGATCTGCTTGGTCGCATCCACAACGGCAGCGGCGGCGCCCCTGCCTGTCGGGAACTTCGCTTCAGGAGCCGCCACCGAATTCACCGATCCGGGCGGCAATCCTCCCGGATCCGACATCTGGACCTGCCGGCCCTCGGCGAGCCACCCCTATCCGGTCATCCTTGTCCATGGCACACTGGCGAACGAGAACTTCAGTTGGCAAGCACTTTCGCCAATGCTGGCCAACGCCGGCTACTGCGTCTACGCCTTCAACTACGGGGCCGACGCGTCCACCGCCGGCCACTTCTACGGCTTGGCCGACATCGTGCAGTCTGCGCAGCAGCTGGCCACATTCACCAACAAGGTCCTGGCCGCCACGGGCGCGGGCAAAGTGGATCTGGTGGGTCATTCTCAAGGCGGCATGATGCCGCGCTACTACATCCAATTCCTCGGCGGGGCGCCACACGTGCACATGCTGGTGGGCCTCGCCCCTTCGAATCAGGGCACCACGATCGACGGCCTCGGCACGTTGGCTTCGTTGTTCGGCGACATCGGGCTGCCGGTCCTGAGCTTGGCCGGCTGCGTATCCTGCACGCAACAACTGGTCGGCTCGGCGTTCCTCGACCATCTCAACGCCGGCGGGGGCATCTCGAAGACGGTTCGCTACGTGGTTGTCGAGAGCAAGTTCGACGAGGTGGTCACGCCATACCGCAATGCGTTCCTGCCGGCGGCACCCAATGTGCAGAACACCCTGTTGCAAGACCAGTGCTCCACCGACTTCACCGAACACTTGGGCATCATCTACGACCCCGTCGCCCTGCAGGACGTCATGAACGCACTCGGTCCCGATGATCCGGGTTTCCGGCCCACGTGCTCCGTGGTCCTGCCGGTGGTCGGTTGATCACGCCGTTCCGAACCAGGTAGTCAGGGCGTCACGCAATCCGGTCCCCGTGCCCTCCCCCACCCAGGCGACATAGCCGTCGGGCCGGATCAGCACGGCGGTGGGAGCAGTGACCGCGCCGAGTACCGGAAGTTCCCAGAGCCCGGCATACGCAGCGTCGAGCAGCTGGACCCGGTCAGCCCACGGAGTGATGTCGATCCCACCGGGCTCTCCGAAGTTGAGCAGCACCGGCTTGCCGCCGTGCAGCAGGGCGAAGACCCGCAAGGGCCCGGAGGTGGTGACGATGTCCAGATCGGGCATGCGGCGGCCGAGCAGCGGGTGGCCCTCACCCAGGTCGTAGTGGATGTCCAACCCGGAACTGATCCCGGCGAGCCGTTTGCGCGGTTCGTCCATGCCCGCCAGCTCCGACACCACATCGACCAGGACCAACATGCGCTCGTCCCGGCGCTGGAGTGCGGTCTGCGCCATCGTGTGCCGAAGCGCGCGGGCAGCGACCGGATGGCGCTCTTGCCGATACGTCTCCAAAAGGCTCTCCGGGGAGGTCCCGTTGACCACCTGAGCCAGCTTCCATCCCAGATTGACCGCGTCCTGCACACCGAGGCTGAGGCCCTGTCCGCCCGCCGGGTAGTGCACGTGCGCCGAGTCGCCAGCAAGGAGGACCCGTCCGGCGCGATAGTCCGCGGCCTGACGCGTCATGTCAGTGAACCTCGAGATCCAGGTCGGACTGTGGATCCCGAAGTCCGTGCCGAACACAGCCGCGAGCGCCTCGCTCAGATCATGCAGGGTGGGCTCGCTGCTCGGTCCGAGCTGCCGCTCGGTCACGACGACCCGCACGGTCCGACCATCTTCCAATCGATGGAGGCCGTGGGCGCCCGATTCGTCGTGGCGAACACCCGGTGGCGGCTCTTCGGTCACCTCGGCCTCTGCGATCAAGCTGCTCCTGGTCGGATCCCACCCGGGGAACTCGATGCCTGCTGCTTTGCGGATGATGCTGCGTCCGCCATCGCACCCGACGAGATACTGCGCCCGCACGGAGTGGCTCTCGGACACGGCGACGTCGACGCCGGTCTCGTCCTGAGCGAAGCCGGTCACCTCACGTCCGTAGTAGATCTGCACCTGCAGCTCGGCGATCCAGTCGGCCATGATCCGCTCGATCTGGTTCTGCCAGATCCCGAGGGAATACGGATGACGGGTCGGGAAGTCGCTCAGGTCCAACACGGTCGTGCCGAACGTCGCGACCTGAGCCACCTGACCCTCAGCGAGGAACCGATCGGCAATTCCGCGCTGATCCAGCACCTCGATCGTGCGCGAGTGGAACCCGCCGGCCCGTGAGCCCTCGAGCACGTGGTCCGGACGCCGCTCGACGATCGCGACGTCGACCTTCGCCAACGCCAATTCAGCCGCGAGCATCATCCCCGTCGGACCGCCCCCGGCGATCATCACCGCATGTTCGTCCATGTGCCACCTCTCCTCGTTCCGTCCCATCCGATCCGGACCGGAGATTGTGCGCACCGACCAGGTCCTTGCTGCAAGCACCCGGTGCGCGCTACATTGAGAATGGCGGAACGTTGTTCCTTTCGTTTGTCCGGTGTGGACGGCCTCCCTCGCGATTCGGCTGCGCAGCGCGCCCGGCACCACTGTCGGCCGACGAGGAAGCAGTCCCGTTGGTTCACGGGCGGGGCGAGGGCCGCGTGGCTGCCGGGCGGGGTGTCCCTTGTGGCAGACCGCGCTGTACCGTTGCCCTGTGAGCAGCCCGCGACTGCCCGGTGGAGTGGTCCACAAGCTTCCAGGGGACCTGCGCAAAGCGCTGATCGCCAATCCCATGGCACTCGATGCCTGGAAGGACATCACGCCTCTCGCCCGCAACGAGTTCATCTGCTGGGTCGAGGATGCCAAGCAGGAGATGACCCGGGAGCGCCGGATTCGCCGCACCCGGGAGGAACTGGAGGAAGGCCAGCGTCGACCCTGCTGCTGGCCGGGGTGCGCCCACCGCGAGCGCACCGGCCGATAGCAGTCAGCTCGATGGCTGGGGCGCAAAACCGCTCCTGGTCCCGGCGACGTCCCTGCCCGGAGCGACGAGGGCTAACCTGAGGCGGGAGCCTCGAGGGCTCCGGGGGGAAGGGGTTGCCGACGTGGCCGACGATGCCGCACCGAGGACTCACGATGGCAGGCGATGAAGGAGCGACCGTGCACGACGCCCACCGCAGACTGACCCGACGCCGTCTGGCAGCCGTGCTGGTCGGCGTCGTTGCCGTGCTCGTGGCCGCCGTCGGGATCGTTCTGAGCCTCCCGACGGCCCAGGCTGCCGCGGAGCGGATCGACGGGCAACCGGTCACGAACCTCACCTTGACCATGCCCCACGCGTATACCCCGGTCTTCACCAACGGCAGCACCGACGATTACCACTGCATCCTGCTCAATCCCCACGTGACCAAGAACTCCTACGTCGTGGCGTCGCAGTTCCACCCCGGATCGGGACCCTCGAGCGTCGAGGTGCACCACGCCATCCTGTTCCTCGTTCCGCCGGACGAGGTGGCCGCGGCCAAGGCCAGCAACCCGGGGGACAAGGGCTGGAGCTGCTTCGGCGAGTCACCGCTCGACGGGAACAGCCTCGCTGGTCTGGGCAGCTTCCCGTGGCTCAGTGCCTGGGCTCCCGGCGCCGGCGTGGACAACGAGCCCCTGACCACGGGGACACCGCTGCCGGCCGGCAGCATGGTCGTCATGCAGGTCCACTTCAACGGCCTGGTCGGGGACAAGCCGGTCCAGCCCTGGTTGCAGTTGAAGACGGTGCCGGCCTCCGCCCACCTGCGCCCCGAGAGCCTGGTGCTCGACCCCGCCCCGCCGGACTACGGCTGCCCTACCGGGGTGACGGGCCCGCTCTGCAGCCGGCCGGCAGCCATGGCGTACCTGGGCCAGCGGTTCGGTGAGGGTGCCGTGATCTTCGACGACACCATCGAGGCTGTCTGCGGGCGAAATCCGGTGGACCCACCGACCAGCGACACCACCCAGTGCACCTGGCCCGTCTACCAAGCCGGGTACGTCGTCCGCCTCGGGGCCCACATGCACCTGACCGGCGCCAGCTTGCGGATCATCCTCAACCCGGGGACCCCGACCCAGAAGACGCTGCTCAACGTGCCCGACTTCAACTTCCACTACCAGCGTGGCTACAACCTGACCCACTGGGTCAAGGTCGTCCCCGGCGACAACATCGAGGTGAGTTGCACCTACAACCCACAGCTGCGCGAAGAACTGCCCCAGCTGCGTAAGCTGCCCCCCCGCTACGTGGTGTGGGGAGACGGTTCGTCCGACGAGATGTGCCTCGGCCTGGTCTCCACCGTGCCGCTCGACCCGCATGCCCCGACCAACTGGACGGGCCAGGGCGGGAAGGGCGGCCTCCGCCACCACGGCATCCGGTCCGGCAAGCCGCAGTCGGCACCGACGACTTGACGTCCCTCTGCACGTCACCGTCGACCGCGCTGATGATCGTCACCCCACCAGAGTCCGGGTGAGCCGGCGCTGGGCCGGAGTCTGGACGGCTGCCGCCCTCGTCGGCCTCGGCACTGGGTTGGCCGCCTGCGGTGGCTCCTCCAGCACGACCACGACGTCGGCGCCGACCTCCACCACCGCGACGACGGCTCCCACGACCACGACGACCGGGGTCGCGGCCGTCCCAGGGCCATCCTCGGGCACCGCTCCCCTCTACGAGGTCAAGACCGGCACCGTGCCCGGACTCGGCATCGTCCTCGTGGCTGGCAACGGATTCACCCTCTACCTGTTCGTACCCGACAAGCAGTCCGGAATATCGACCTGTTACAGCGCGTGCGCGACGGCGTGGCCCCCGCTCCTGCTGACCGGCACCGACGCCCCGGTCTACGGCCCAGGGGTGAAGCCCGAGCTCCTCGGTTCCACCAAGCGCACCGACGGCACACTCCAAGTCACCTACAACGGGTGGCCCCTCTACCTGTGGCAGGGAGACTCGGTCCCGGGTCAGGCCACCGGTCAGGGAATCAACAACACCGGAGGCCTCTGGTACGTGCTCGATGCTTCCGGCCGGGAGATCACGGCGAAGACGTCCTAACGCCACACCGTTGCACGCACCCCGGCAGGGGCGTGTCCCGGTGTGCGACAATGTCAAATGGTGGGACGGTCGGGGGGACAGTGGCGAAGCATGTGGCCGCCGGTGAGACGTGGCACAAGCGCCGTTGCCGTCCTCGCCATTGCCTTCGTTGCGGTCCTGGGCGGGACGTCGCAATCCTGGGCGACAACCGTCGACAGATGCACCATCGTGGCGGCCCCGTCGTCGAGTCAAGTCACTTCCTGTCCGTCCACGCGATTCACGGCTCTGCCACCCAGACCCGACCTGCACGGTGCCGACCTCTACGGCAGCTCCTTTGCCTTTGCCCCGGGCTCCGCAACCGCACTGGCCGGCGCGGACCTCTCGTCTGCCGACGTTGCCCAGACCGGACTGGTCGATGTCGACCTCTCGGGCACGGATCTTTCTGGGGCTGACCTCGAAGGAGCCGACTTAAGGGGTGCTGACCTCAGCAACGCAATCCTGACCGATGCGGTACTCGATGGTGCGAATCTGACGGACGCGAATCTCGCCGGCGCCGATCTCACCGACGCGTCGACCACCTCGGTCATGTGGCCGGGGACGATCTGTCCCGACGGCGCGAACAGCAACTCGGTCGGGGGGACCTGTGTCAATGACAGCTCGTTGGCATCGGGGTTCGCTACCGGAGCCGGGGGCGCCAGCACCACGACCACAGGGCCCTCTGCGCAGACCAGCGACTTCACCCAGCCCGCTCCGTATGCGGAGAACGACATTGCATCGCCCGTCACATCGGCCGCCTCCGCGATGCCCTTCACCGGCGCTCCGGTGGGACAGCTGGCAGCGAGCGGATTGGCGCTGGTCATCGTCGGCCTGCTCCTGCGCTTCGGCCGCGTGCCCAGGGGGTGGAGACGCGCCCGTCGTCTGTCTCGGGCTCGGTGACAGCCCCGGAACGAGCCCGGGCCGACACGTTCAGGCCTTGATCGCCTCGGTGACCGCTCCGACCAGGGCGCCGCCGGCAATGCCGAGGAGGGCCCCGGCAAGGAACACGGCATTGCTGTTGTGGCCTTCCACCGCCAGGTCTGTCCCGCTGTCGAGCTGAGGGCTGATGGCGGCGGGAACGGAGGTGACTGCCAGGTACGACCAGACCTCCAGGCTTCCGATCGTCACGGGTGCAACAGCGGTGTCGGACCACGTGTAGGAATCGCCGTTGCTCACCGACTGGCTGTAGCTCACCACCACTGACGATTCGTAAGTCGGGGCCGCAGTCGAATCGGCCGTCTGCTGGAGCACACTGACCGGGGGCAAGGCGGCGGCGACGTCCTCATCGTCCTGGACGAGGTTCGACTCCACCCCGGGGAGGTCGATCCGCACCGGGAGCTCGAACCGATAAGGCAGCGCTCCGCTCGTCCCGGTGTTGGTCCACTCCCGGTCCGGGAACCGGACATAGATCGTCCGTACCCCGGCAACCGGTGGTCGGCAGGACAATGCCCCCTTGGGGCACGGTTCACCAGTCTTGGACGAGTCGGGCACTGCAACGACGAGGCGTTCGTATCGGGTCCGCAGTTGGGGCTCTGGAGCCCGCAGTGTTACCTCCAGGGTCACCCCCTTCCCATCAGGCAAGGGTGTCTCGTTCAGATCGACACCCGATACCATCAGGTTCCCGGTCACAGTGATCCGCTGGATGGCACCATGGACGAACACCGGCGAGGAACTCGGGAGAACCTCCTTGGCGGTCACTCCGAAGGCGACAGCGACCACGAGGAGGACCAGTGCCACCCGGTAGCGATGCAGGGTGGCGCGCTTGGCTGCCGACTCGTTCCCCCGGGGCTGTCGCTCAGCTACTTCGGCCACCGTCTGCTCGGTCATCTCGCCTCTCCGCCTGGCGCCACCGGAGTGCAACCGACGGCTGCCCCGCCCGACGACGGGCTCCCCGAACCTGGAACGCCGCTCCGGCTCGCAGGACAGTAGCGCGTGGATCCCCGCCGGCGCCGCCGCGTCCTGTCCCCGGGAAGGCCAGTGAGGATCCGACTCTCGGGGTGGCTCCTACCCGGCCACTTCCCCGCGAGCGTCCGGAGGATGTTGTCGGAGGTCAGTTTTCCCGGACAACGCGGCAGCAGCCCGCCGCTCCACCCCGCCGTATGATCGCGATCTGGCCACCTCGTGAGCCTCGGTGAGCAGACGACGGCCCCGGTCGTCATCGCCCGGCAATCCCCGCGACACGAGCATCCTGCCCCAGAGAAGGTTGGTTCGGGCCGCAAAGAAGGTCGCTCCCATTTTCCGGCACACGTCAGCCGATTGTTCGAAGTAGCACTCCGCCCGGTCGAAGTCGCCGAGCACCGTGGTCAGTCCACCCAGGTAGTGACTGACCGGGCTGAGCGCCGACCCGCCTGTCGCCGGCAGCTGAGCTGACCATGGCTCGAGCTGCTCGAACAACGGCGCCGCATGCCGACGGTCATTGCATTCGATCGTCGCCTCGGCGAAGTCGACCATGCCCGTCAGCCAGAGCTGGTCGAGCGGCAACTCGTAGCCCATGCCGGCGAACTCGTCGAGCAACTCGGATGCCTGAGCGAAGTCGTTGCCCTCAACGCGCGCCTTGGCCAGTACTGACAAGAAGAAGCTGCGGGGGATGTCCCGAGTCTCGTCGGCCATCTTCTCGATCAGCGGCACCAGCTCGTGCTGGGTCCCGAGCTGGCCTGCCACGATGTTCATCTGGCCACCGAAGAGGAGGGCGGCGTCGGGCTGGCCACCCTGGGTACCGATCTCGAGCGCTTCGACAGCGAACTTCTCGGCCGCCTGGGCATCCCCGGCGATCTGAGCCCGCAGGGACAGGACGAAGGCATGGAGCCATGAGAAGAGGGGCTGGCTGAGGGCGTCGGTCATGTTGCCGTGAATGGCCAGACAGCGATCCAACTCGCCGATGTCCCCTCGGCGAGCCGCCGACTCCACCCGCCGCTGGGCAGCCCAGAAGACAAGCACAGGATCCCCGACCCGCTCGGCCAGCTCGAGTCCCTCGGCGGTCCATGCTTCGGTCTGCTCGAGCATGGAGGGGACCTGGAGCGCGATGTGCAGGTGATTGAGGACGCGCACCATCACCGCCTCGTCCCCCGACCGCTCGGCGATCGCGATGGCCTCCTCGGCAAGGGACTGCCGCCGCTCGAGAGAGCTGCCGTGGGTGAGCTCGGAGCACAAGGTGGCGAGGACGAGCGCCCGGTCCGGGTGATCAGGCTCGAGTTTGCCAAGAGCCCGCTCGAGCGCATCGATCTTCTCAGTGTCGGCGGAGCCGACGGCACTGTAGAAGCCGCGGTCGTTGGCAAGGCAGGCGATGACCAGCCGACCGACATCGTCGAGACGATCGGCGTCCCGGGCCGCGCCAAGCAGGGTGTCACGGTACGCGGGGTCACCGACCTGTCGCTGGGCAGTACCGAGACCGATGGCCAGGTCGACCATCACCTGCGCGTCGACGCGGTCACTCCGTTGAGAGAGCTCGAGTGCACTGGCGAAATGCCTGAGGGCGTCGCCGGGGGCCAACGATTCGAGGGCAACGGTGCCCGCACGGTGCGAATAACGGAGGGCCTTTGCCAGGTTCGTCGGCCGGGGTGCGGCCATCCAGTGGTGGGCGAGCTCGCCCACGCGTTCCTCTCCTCGGACGTCGACCAGTTCCTCGAGCGCACACGCGACCCGCTCATGGATGAAGGCGCGACGTGTCGCCCCCAGTCCGTCGTAGAGGGTCCTCTGGACCAGCGCGTGGCTGAACGCGAACCGACCGGACGGGCCGTCGACCGCGGTCACCAAGGATGCGTGTTCCGCAGCGTCAAGCACGTCGAGCAGAGGATCGGGGGCCACTTGGGTCGCCTCCGAGAGCAGTTCGAGATCGAAGACTGTGCCGATCACAGCGGCGGTCGAGAGCACCCGCTCGGCGTCCGGCCCGAGCCGCGCCACGCGACCGGACACCACCTCGCGGACGCTCGTGGGCAGGGCGATCCGATCGAGGTAGTCGACGTCGGAACCGGAGATGCCGCCCCGAGCCTCGACCAGGGCCCCCGTGTCCAACAGGTGGCGGAGCACCTCGGTCACGAAGAACGGGTTGCCGCTCGTCTCTTGGTGCACGATCTCGGCGAGTCGGCTGACCTCGGCGTCGACCGGTCGGCCGATCGCCCCGGCCAAGAGCGACTCGACCGAGGACGCATCGAGTCCGCCGAGCTCGACCCGGGAGACGCCATGGTGACGCCAGAGCGTCCCGAGCGTCTCACGCAGGGCCGGCGTCACGGAGAGCTCACTGCTGCGGAACGTGCCGGCGATCAGGACGCGCATGCGCTGGTCGTCGGTTGACATCAAATGACGCAGGAGGGCCAGGCTCCCGGGATCTGCCCACTGCAGGTCATCGAGGACGAGTACCAACGGCTCGTCCTGCGACATCCCGCTCAGCAGATCAGCTGTCGCAGCAAAGAGAAGGTAGCGCTCCGAGTCGGGATCGCTGGCCTTGGATGGCGCCAGGGAGGGGCTCCGCTCCACGAACTTCGGAACGAAGCGGCTCCACTCGGCCCCGTGCGCCCCGACTAACTCATGAAACCGGTCGTCGGGAGCGTGCTCCGCGTAATGACCGAACGCCCCGGCAAAGAGCCCGTACGGGGTCGACAGGTCTTCCTCGCTGTACCCGAAGAGCACGCAGGCCCCGTCCTCGAACGCCAGCCGGGCGGCCTCGGCGATGAGGGTCGTCTTGCCCTGGCCGGGCTCACCCGAGACGAAGACCGCGTGGCGACCCCCGTCCGAGGAGACCTGCTGGACGGCTGTTGCCAACGTGGCCAGCTCCGGCTCGCGGCCGACCAGGCCCATCCTTGCCGCGCAATGGGCGGCCAGCCGGCCGGGCAGCGGCACCCGAGAGCGACCCGGTGCGAGCGGCTCCCAGTCGATCCCCACCAGCTCGACGGGTTCCGGGAGACCTTTCAGCTCGACAGCCCCGAGCAGCTGGAATACGGCTTGGCTGCGTCGACCGGCCAACATCCGTGCGAGGTCCGACGAGAGGATCTGACCGGGTTTGCACGTCGCGCAGAGACGGGCGGCTTCGATGACCGGATCGCCGAAGTAGTCATCCTCCTCGTGAGCCACCTCCCCGGCGCTCAGGCCGACTCGGAGTTGGACGGCATCGTTGCGGGAGCGGTTGTCCTGCTCGACGGCCTGTTGCATCGACACCGCGCAGGCCACTGCCGCCGAAGCCGACGAGAACACGGCCATGAGGCCGTCGCCCAGGTTCTTGACCTCCGTTCCACCGGCCGTGGATATGGCGGCGCGCAGCAGGTCGAAGTGCTCGTGGCGGAGTTGATCGGCGGCCTCGGGCAGCAGGCGCTGAAACAACGCCGTCGAATCGACCATGTCGGTGAACAGGACCGCCACGCTCTCCGTGGTCATCACACTCCCCTCCCTCGGCCGGACAACGCTACCCCCGAACCGCGCCCGCGCCGGCGACGCGCCTGTCCTCGACGGGTGCCGGCCGCTGCCTGGCGTGTCCGACTATGAGCCCATCCCCCAAGCCGCCTTCAGCTCGTCGGTGACCTCGAACCCCGGGCGGTCCCCGCCGCGCCCGTAACGCTCGAACCCCTGCCAGATGCGTCGACCGAGCGTCGCTGCGAGCGGGCCGGTGCCCGGGAGGCGCACCAGCGCGTAGGTGTACAGCCAATCGGTCTGGCGCATCAGTTCGAAGACGACTCGTGTCCAGTCGGAACGAGGCACGCCGAGCATGTCTGCTGTCTCGTCACCAAGGTAGAACCGGATACCCGTGGCGGGAAGCCCGGGCAGGTGGGTGAACCCGAACAGCTCCTGCATGCACTCGATCGCGGCCGCGGTCAGCTCCCTGCCAGCGTCGGTCGGCCCGTACTCCTTTTGCTTGCCCCGCTTCCACAGCACGTCGGAATCGTTCAGGGACAGCGGGAGCAGGTCGTCGAGGATCCCGATCTGGTGCCCGACCAGGTTCCAGACGTGGATGTAGGCCTCCGCCCGGTCCCTGTTCAAGCGCACACCCGACCGCGCAAGGGATTCGATGCCTTGGACGCCGAAGGAGAACAGCGTGCCGAGCAGTTGCAACTGGTTGATGGGGACGCCCAAGGCGTCGTCCCACGGCGGCACCGTGCTGGCACCGGTGCTCCCGTCATCGATCTCATCGGGCCGTCGAAGGACGTGGCGAACGGCCGCATGCATCAGGCGGACGTGGCGGACCGTCCGGTAACCGCGCTCCCCTGGCTCGAGGGCGCCGGGCGTCATTGCGTCGATGATCATCTGGCCGGTTTCCACGTACCGTCGCTTCGGGTCTCTGCTCAGCCGCGCCGTGCGGGCGAGCGCCTGGACGCCCTTGGCGAAGCCATAGTCGGCCGGCAGGCTCGCCATGAAGAGGCCCATGCCCAGCTGGGGGCCGAACTCGCCGAAGACCCGCTGCCCCTCCCGGATCAACTCGGCGTCGGCCCAGGCCGGCCACGGAGTCACCTCGGTCACGAACTCAGCGACGCCCGGCAGGTCTTCGTCCGCGGCTCGCCAAGCCGAGGTCGACGCCAACCTGCGGTAGAGCGCGTCGTGATGCAGGCCGGTCGCCTCGAAGAAGGTGGCGACTGCGGTGTCGGCTGGCTCATCGCCGGTCCCCCGTAGCTCCTCCATGAAGGAGTCCGTAAAACGATCCACCCCCACAGACGGAGGGCACAGGGTCCGGATGTCGGTACGGGAGCGAGCACCCGATTGACGGATGGCCGGTCCGGGAATGTGGTCGGCCTGGATGTCGGCCAGTTCCTCCGGCGTGAACGGAGCTCGAAACAGGGACTGTCGGTGGTGCCGGGAGAGGAACAGGTTGGTGATGAAATTCATGCGGTGGTCGAGGATCATCCAGTCCTCGGCCCGACTCCCGAGCCCGTCACTCCCGGCCCGGTCGAACCGCTTGAGCAGCTCCGCCAGATCCTCGACCACCACGGGATCGAGCTCACGAGGGACGAAGGTCTCTCCCGGCAGCGGTGGGACGTCGTGGTCTAGGCGCAGAACGCCGTCGGGAGTCTCGATGGTGCCCAGCATCTCGGTCATCAGGTCGCCCCATGCGTCGGCGCTGGCCCGGGCGAGAGGGCCTAGTGCCTCGTCGATCGCTCGTTCGGCTGATTGTGGAACTCCCAGATCAGTCGCCATCCGCTCCTTGAGCAGGCCGAGCGATCGATCGAGTCCCATCTCCATGCTCCCGGCGATCGGCTGCTGGAGATGATTCTGCTCGTGGGTGCCGAGCTGGAGTGAGCCGCCGAGAATCAGCTGGCTCCGCCGACCGGGATCCTCCTCGACTATCGCGTCGCACCACAGGGAGAAGCCCTCCCGTAGCCGGTTCTGACCCTCGAACTCCAGAGCGCCATCGCACGCGGCCAGCACGCGTTCCCGGGCCACCGAAGGGTGCGCGCCACCGGCATCAACGACGGACGCAAGGAACACGGCGGCGACGGGAGCAATCTCAGCGAACACCTCGGTGTTGCCGTCGGAGAGGCAGGTAGCGCACACGCCGAAGTGGGAACGGAGCACGTCACCGACGTGCTCGGGCAGCAGATGCAGGACACCCGCTCCGGGATGCGCCCGTCGAACGGCTTCGTTTGCAACTCGGGCGAGACCCATCATGCCGTCGGGAAGGACGACTCGCCGGTGGAGCCAGCCCGGCAACTCCTCCCCCCGCAGGTTCCGGCCCACGGTCCATGACGCCCAGGTCGCGAACGTGCACCAGTTGGCGGTATCGGATCCGAAGAGACCTGTCAGAGCGGCTGCCAGATCGGAGTAGGTCTGGGTCACCCAGTAGTTGCGAAGAACCCGGTCCTCGATGTCGACGACTGCCTGCACGTGCTGGATTGAGGTCCCTCGCTGCACCGTCCCGCTCCCACCTCGACTCGTGGCGACTCCGCCAAACCCGATCCCCTAGCCACTCGACTACCCTCCCGAGTTCATTGTGCCAGGTAACGGGCGGTTGCGCTCGTGGTCCGACCACGCGCTGCCCTGCCTACGGGCAGAGACCACCCAGCAGGTGACTCGCGGCGGATGTGAAGCGTGTGATATCACCGAAGGAGCGAGCGATCAGCATGGCCCCCTCCAAACCGCTCACGATTGTGCGTGCTTCTTCGATTGGAGACCCAAGGAAGATCAGCAGTCCCTCATTGCGACCCAGCGTCAGCAGCTCGGCGAGCCACTGTTCGTTTCGTTCGAAGAAGTCTGCGACCGCATCCTGCATGCCGGCCGAAAGGGTCTCGTATTCGGCAGCCAGCATGCCGCACAGACACATCCTCTGGTTCCGCAGTACGTCCGCGTAGAGATCGGCATAGGCGGTGAGCTTGCGAAGCGGATCTTCAGAGGAATCGTCGACTTCGGCCAATGCCGCCATGAACCGAGCGGCATAGCGGGCAATCAGGGCCTCTCCGAGTTCTGACTTGCTCGGGAAGTGATAATGGATGGCGGCATTGGTGAGGCCCATCTCCCCGGCTACATCGGCATAGCTGAACGAATTGAACCCGCGCACCTGGACGAGGTGCTCTGCCACGTCGAGTATCTGGCCGGCTGTGTCGGTGGATTGGTCCTGCGCTTGTTTCACTCGTTCATCCTCATGGTTCCAACGATCTCGTCTGAGGTTACCACTTGACTTCTACCTACTAGTAGGTAAGGTACTGAGTAGCGGAACAACAGCACCGACGAATTGATGGCGGCGTTGTCGACTGGCCATGCGGCTCGGGTGATCGAGAATTCACCAGTCATCACGGTCGACTGGTTCGGCGCCGGCAACGCCGCGACGTCGTCGGCTCACACTGACCGGAGCAGATCCGGCCCGAACAGAAAGGGGCTGTCGCATGGCCCGAAAAATGATTGACTGCCGCAAGGTGCCCAACGACATCGGCTGCACGCTTACCATCGCCGGAACGGAAGAGGAAACTCTGGACGCCGCCGTCGCGCACGCAGTTGACAAGCACGGTCACCAGGACACGCCTGAGCTTCGGGAGATGATTCGATCCGGCCTCGAAGATGTCTCGCCGGCTATGGCCTAGCGGATCCGAACACCGACATCGACCCGGACAACACGATGGATTCTCTTGCGATTGTGGATGCATTCTCTGCGGCCTGGGGCAACCACGACCTGGACGCAACACTTGCGCTCATCACCGACGACTGTGTCTTCGAGTCCACGGAACCTGGGCCGGACGGCAACCGCTACGAGGGTCGTGATGCCATTCGGAAAGCCTGGCAGCCGATCTTTGACGATAGTCACGCCCTGTTCGAGGCCGAGGAGACGTTCGCAGTGGATCAGCGAGTCGTGCAGCGCTGGCGATACTCGTGGATGGACGGCCACATCCGGGGAGTAGACCTGTTCAAGGTCCGTGGCGGGCTCGTCTCTGAGAAGCTCTCCTACGTGAAGGGTTGAGAGGGACTCCGGGAGTCGCTCTCGTCCCCCGGATCCGGCGCCGACACTCCTTCGCCGATCCGGCTAGTCGCCTACCCCGGTCACTCCGGCAAGCATCTCCTCCAGCGCAGCCTGGTCGGGTCCGACGAACGGGGGGGCATCGGGAACTGCCGCCAGCGCATGCAGCAGGCGCTCCATCGAGGAACCCCGCGCTGCCGGAAGGTGGCTACTCAGGATCATGCTCGGCTCCAGCGCGCGGATGCGATCCAGTTCCGTGGCGAACACGGACCGGTCCACACTGTGCAACCACGAGGAATCCACCGTGGCCCAGAAGACCTGACCGTCGTGCAGCGCCGCATCGGACACGTCCTCGGCGCACTCCGGCACCTCATCCAACAGGGCGCCGAAGCAGTCCGAGCTGAAGAGGATACGCGAACGCTCGTCCTGCAGGCCGGTTGTGATCGGATTGTCGAATGCGGGTGGCCGCACCGCGGTCAGGGTTCGATCACCCACCTCGACGGTCTGTCCCGGGTTGACGAGGTACACCCGGTCCATCGGCAGAGGTGCGGCAAGGCTCATGATCCCCACCCCGAGGAAACTGGTGATCACCCGCACCCGTTCGTTCTCGTCGAGCAGGCGCTGCAGCGAGCCGATGTGGTCGTAGTCGGTGTGGGTCAGCCAGATCCAGCGAAGGTCGGCCGGATCGATCACCGTCCGCAGCGCATCCATGAAGTCCTCGGACTCCCTGACGGCGCCGGTGTCGACGAGCACCGGCTCGGCAGCATGGATCACGAACGCGTTGATGGCCAGGTTGCCGAAGCTGGCGATGGCGGCAGTCGACGTCACGACGTCGACGTCGGGTGCGGCTTTGTAGGTGTGCATCATCGGGGACTCCTCAGGTCTCGAAGGCGGGCTAGCCGGCCGACGGCGTCGTCTCGGCGGCACCCTTCAGCTGCTCGAGGGTGGACTGCAAGGCGTCGCGCAACTCACGGGCGCGGTTGGTCGGGACGTCGAGGACGCGGGCCCACATCGGTATCCACCGGACCGTGTAGGACTCGGTGACCCGGGTACCCCCTTCAACGGGCTCCAGGTCGTACTGCCACTCGGTTCCCTCCCGTCCGCCCTCCTCGGTCACGAAGGCGAACGCACGGCCTGGGTCGGCAGTGAGCACCCGCCCACGGCGCGACCATTTCATGAGGCCGCCCGGGCCGCCCTTGTTGTGGCCGATGAACGTGGCGCCCTCGGCCGGTCCGGTCGACCCGTCGAGCCACTGCACCTGCCGGCACTCGGGGCTCCAGTCCCCCATACGGGGCAGGTCCGCCACCAATTCGTAGATCCGCTCCGCCGGCGCCTCCATCACGACCGACTGCGAGTCCTGTCGGAGCCACCATCGGGAGCTCCGGTTCGAGTTCGGGTTCTCGATCATCTGCTGGGTGCTCTCCTGTCCGATCATCTGCTGGGTGCTCTCAGGTCCAATCATGTGTGTGTGCTCTCCTGTCCGGTCATCTGCGTCCTCCTCCGGTCTCCTACGTAAGCTAATAGTATTAGCTATAGCTGTCAAGCAGATTTTCCGCTATGCTTCCTAGCCATGGCACACGACCAGGGAGTAGCGCAGACGGAAGCGGCCGGAGAGCGGCCGGACCGCAGGGCCCGTCGACGCCAGGAAACGATCCGAGAGATCCTCGACATCGCCCGCGACGTCATGACCGAGGAGGGAGTGAATGGCCTCAGCTTGGCAGAAGTAGCGCGGCGCCTGGGCGTCCAGCCACCGTCGCTCTACAAGTACTTCCCGTCGCTCATGGCGATCTACGACGCGATGTTCCTCGAGGGTCAGCGCCAGAACCTCGAGGCGATGCGCGGCGGCCTCCAAGGGGCCGAGTCTGGGCTTGACGCGCTCGTCGCGGGCCTCGAAGCGAGCGGACGATGGTGTCTGGCAAACCGCGCGGTCGCCGAGTTGCTCTTCTGGCGTCCAGTCCCGAGTTTCCATCCTTCGCCCGAAGCGTTCGCAGTCAGCATGGAGATGGTAGAGCTCCAGCGTGGCGCGCTTGCCGACGCTGTTGCCAAGGGCCAGCTCGGTCCGACAGCCAACGACGTGAGCGCCATCTACCTCGTGTCGACGATGATCGTCGGGGTGCTCAGCCAGGCATTCGCCAACGAGCCGGACCTGCCCTGGGGCGAGGGCCGTTTCACCCCGATGTTCGCGACCCTGATGGGCCTGTTGCCCGCCGCCTTCCCGCTCGACGAATAGGAGATCCTGGTCTCGGTTGCCAGTCCGAGCCGGTGGATCGACCAGCCCTGGCGCATCGCCGTATCGACTCGCATGGTCAGACCGCCGCGGGCTCCGGAGATCGCAGGAAGAACGTGACCCCGAGACCGACGAAACCGATCGCAGCCACCACGATCATGGCAAGAGCGTAGGACCGCGTCGGGTCGGTGAGGCCGGAGACGAGAATGGTGCCGGCAATGGCGGTGCCGAGCGTCGAGCCCAGGTTCGACACACAGCGCGAGAGCCCGGAGATCTCACTCTGCTGGTCCTCCGGAAAGGCGGACTGGACCACGTTCACCGAAGGGGTGAGCATGACACCGAGGCCCAGCCCGATGAGCAGCAGGCCTGGAGCAAAGGCCCATTCGCTCGGTGAGTGTTTGACGATCAGCAGCAGGAAGACCACCCCGGCGATGGTGGTCACGAACCCGATCAGGATCAATGTTCGCTGCTGGAACCGCTTCGCCAGGGCACCCGCCGCAAGCGAGGAGACCAAGATTCCGACGGTTGCTGCGGTGAAGATCACGCCGGTCTTGATGGCGCTGTACCCCCGAACGACCTGGAGATAGGCCGAGACGACGAACGATGTTCCCATGAGCATCAGCCACTGCACGTTCTGGGTCACCAGACCGAGATTGGACGTGCGGTTACGAAACAACTCGGTCGAGAGCAGCGCCTCCTTGCCGGCACGCTCGCGGCTCCGGACCCAGGCGAAGAACCCGACGAGGATCAGGGCCCCGAGGGCGATGAGGAGCGCGCACACCAGCCGGTTGTTGTCGGCTGCCAGGATCCCGACAACCAGGGTGACCAGCCCAACCGCGGACAGGATCGCCCCTCCCGTGTCAAAGGGACGAGTGGGGTCGGCGGGCAGCGGATCGTGGATACCCCGACCGAGGAAGACGATCAGGACGACCACGACGGCCTGAAAGACGAAGGCCGCCCGCCAGGTGATGGCCGTAGTGATGAACCCGCCGATCAGCGGGCCCGTGGCGGCACCGATCCCGCCCATGCCGCTGATGATGCCGAACGCTTGGGCCCGAGACTTGAGGTCGTGGAACAGCATGGTCGTGAGGATGTACACGGGGGGGATGAGGAGAGCGGTGCCCACTCCCTCGAGGATCGAGTTCCCGACGATCAGCACTCCGAGGCCTGGTGCGACGGCGCTGAGCACGGCACCGACTGCATAGATCGACAGCCCGAGGGTGAAGCAGCGCTTTCGGCCCCATCTGTCAGTGAGCTTTCCGCAGGGGATCATGAGTGCCGCCATGACCAGCAAGAAGAGAGTGATGGCGATCTGGACGCCCTGGACCGTGGTATCCAGATCCTTGCTGATGTCATTGATCATGACGTTCATGTTCGAACCAGCGAAGCTGCAGATGAACTGGGCCAGGGCGAGTGGCAGCAGCATGCGACGCAGGGCCGGAGCCATCCTCCCAGTCTTGACGGGGCTAGCCACGGCTCGGTCTCACTCCCTTCGATCGGGAATCCAGCGCTCACCCATAGCTTTCCATGGAGTCCATCGGGTACGCTCGTTCCGCGAACAGCAGCGACCAGGATGGTGGTGGTGAGATGCCAGACGATGCCGATCTGATGGGTCCGATCAGCTACCTGATCGTCGAGTTCCCTGGTAGCAGGATGACCGGCGAGGGGATGCCCATCCTCCTCGAGCTGGTGGATCGGGGCGTCATTCGGATCCTCGACATCGTCTTCGTGAACCGGGGAACAGACGGCTCCCTCAATGTGCTCCAACTGAGCGATATCGACCATGACGGGCAGTTCGATATCGCCCTCTTCGCCGGTGCCTCGTCTGGGCTTCTTGACGAGAGCGATCTGGCAGATGCTGCCTCGGCGATACAGCGCGGCTCCTCGGCAGCCATCCTGATCTTCGAGAACCGTTGGGCGACTCCCTTCGTCGAGGCCCTTCGTCGTGGAAAAGCCGAGCTCGTCGCCGCCGGATACATCCCGCAAGGTGCCGTACTGACGTCGCTCCAAGCGACGGAGCACTGAAGCGAGCTCTACGAGAGAGGAGGGACTGTGCCAGGACTTCTCAGAGGTGTCGCCCGAACCGCCGTCATCGCCGGTACCGCGACGGCGGTCTCCAACCGGGTGTCACGTCGACAGGGAAATCGATGGGCTCAACAGGAGCAGGATCAATACGCGCAACAACAACCGGTGGCCCCGGTTGCGGCCCCCGCTCCTGATCCGATCGCCCAGCTGAAGGAATTGGCCGAACTCAAGAATCAGGGAATCCTCACTGAGGAAGAATTCACAGCCCAGAAGACGAAGATTCTCGCGTCCTGAACCCTCGGCAGCCTGCTCGGCAGATGCTCTCGCCAACTCGTCGCCGATTGAACGATCGAGCAACGCGGTAGAGGCACCAGCGGCCAGCCGTCAGTCTCGCTGATCGGGGGATCCTCTTTCGGCGCTCTGGGCTTCCACCGCCCGATACACGTTGCCGTGAGTCTTTGCGTCACCGATGCGTTCGACGAAGCCGTCACGCTCGAGCAGCTCGTAGACGGCCGGCTTGACACGCGCAAGCCGCAGGGTCACGCCCGCCTGCTCCGTCAGATCGAGAATCTCGCCCATCTTTGCGGAGCCCTGCGAATCGATGAAATCGATCCCTTCGCAGTCGAGCACGATCCCGCTGATGTCCGGGGTGGAGAGTGCCACTTCGCGGATCCTGTCCTCGAGAGCATCCGACGTGGCGAAGAACAGGCCCCCGTCGAGCCGTAGGACCACCACTCCGGGGAATTGCTCGTCCGTCGGGTACTCGTCCAATTCTCTGAAGACTTGGGTTCCCTTCTCTCGCCCCAACAACGGCATCGATGGGCGCGTCGCGACCGAGATCAGCCAGAGGAGCGACAGTCCGATCCCGATCATCACGCCGGCGAGCACACCGAACGCAAGTGTCCCGACAATGGCGGCGACGGCAATCCAGAAGTCGAAGCGCTGCACCTTGGCGAGTCGACGCATCTCGGGTAGGTCCATCATGCCCATGACTACGGCTTCGATGATCAATGCTGCCAGGACTGGCTTGGGTAACTGCGAGAAAATCGGAGCCAAGATGAGCAGGGTGAGCAAGACGATGATGCCGGAGATCAGGGACGCAAGACCGGTACGCGCGCCCGAATGGTCGTTGAGGGAACTCGCGGACAGACTCGTCGAAACCGGCATGCCTTGAAAGAGCCCGGCACCCGCATTTGCCATGCCCTGGGCGACCGACTCCTGATTGATGTCGATGCGATACCGGTGCTTGGCAGCGAACGCCCGCGAGTCGCCCGCCGTCTGCGAGAATCCGATCAGAACCAAGGCAACTGCAGCAATGGCGATCGTGCTTGCATGATCGCCCACTTGCTGCCACTTGGGAAGCTCGACAGTCGGTAGCCCTCTGGGCACCGTCCCCACCAGGTCGACTCCATGGCTGCCAAGGTCGAAGATCCGTGAGGCCAGGAGTCCTCCGACCACGAGTACGAGAGCACCCGGGATCCGTGGAGCAATGGCACGCATCCCGAACACGACAACGAGCGAGACCCCACCGACAAGGACGGTCGTCAGACTAGAGCCACTGAGGGAACTGACCCACGAACGCAATTCCTGGAACGGATTTGATCCTGTGACGTCGGTTCCGGTCAGCTTGGGGAGCTCGCCAATCACAACGTCGATCGCCGCACCGAAGAGGAAGCCGGTAACCACTGCGCAGAGAGAAACTGTGCGATCCACCCCATTCGAAAGACTGCGAGAAGCAGGAAGAGCACTCCCGAAGCCAACGTGATCGTTGCCACGAAGGATGCCACGTCCTGTATCCCGGTGATCTTGGCGGCAACCACGGCGCTCGCAGCCACAGCCGCCAAACCCGAGCTCGGTCCCGTCGAGATCTGGCGACTCGTTCCAAAGACGGCATAGAGAATTGCACCAGCAGCTGCGGCGTAGAGCCCATTCTGAACTGGAATCCCAGCGATGGCGGCGTAGCCCAGGTTCTTCGGAACGATGAGGGCTGCCACGGCGATCCCGGCGATGAGATCGTTCCGCAGCCAACGACGATCGTAGGTTCTGATCCAGCTGAGCATCGGGACGATCCGTCGGGTCCGAGCGCGCTCACCCTCTTGATCGGTGTCAGCCATCGATATCTAGTGAGGTCAGTCGTCTCTCGGAGCGTTTCGCTTCTCGAACACAGGTATTCTGACATCGATTCGCGATATGCCGGTCCGACCCGCACCGACCGGGCGCGTGACGGTTGATGGTGAACACGAAGCCGGTCTATTTCTCTCCTGACTTCGCTTCCTTCTCAATCGCTTCGTGATCGGCACGCAACTCCTTGGCTTGGATCTTCGTTGCGCGCTTCATCGCAGCTTCGATCTTTGACTGCATGTCCGAGATGGCAACGACGACCAGGCCCGCCTGCCCGCCGTCCAATCCTTCGCCCAACTCCTTGAGGTCACCTCTGCTCATCCCGGCGGCGGCATGACCGGCAAGTGCTCCAAGGAGCGCTCCCCCGCCACCGGTGACCAAGAGCAGCCCGCCTCCGATCGCTGCAGCTGGGAACAGAGCGATGACCAGACCTGTCGCGAGACCAACTCCCCCACCGAGCACTCCACCAACACGAGTTGGCGTCTCATGCTTCTTGACGATCTTGACTCCGCCATCCACTTTGCGTTCGACGACGGCCGCATCGTAGGCATCGATGAGTCCGAGCTCCGTGTGAAGTACGTGTATTGCGTCGTAGTCCGCCAACGCGTCAGCCACATTGGGGTAGACGCCGGAATATGCAAAGAAGGTGTCGGCAGCCACGGTGTTCCTCCTGCTCGATTTGTCGTAACGGACGGTCCTACCTGCCCCTGGCAAGTGTGACGAAGGATATCCGCTGATTGAAAAGAGACACGTGGTCTCAGGACCAGACAAACTCAACATCTCGTGAGTCAGTGGAGTTCAAGGTCGTCCTGCTTGTGCACGCGATCACAAAGAGCGTCGCGGGTCTCTTGCATTTCTCTGGATACAAGCAGAGGCTGTGGGCGGGGCGGTGACGCGCGCCACACGAGTAGATGGCGCGGCGAATGATTGGAGTGAACGATGGAACACCGCGGCGAAGGATGGGTCCTCTTTGCAGGAATCGTGCTCATCTGGGGCGGCATCATGAAGGTATTCGATGCCATTTGGGCATTTTCATACCACGGCGTTCTGCCATCCAACTTGGAGGCTGCGATCTTCGGGCACAGCCTCAAGACGTACGGATGGGTGGACCTAGCCGTGGCCGCCATCCTGATTGTTTGCGGCTTTTTCGTCGTTGTTGGATCCAGCGTCGCTCGATGGGTCGGAATCGTGGCCGGAGTGATCGCCGGCGTGAGCGCTATCTGGTGGATGCCGTTCTACCCGGTCTGGGGATTCGTGTACATCTTCATTGCAGCGCTCGTGGTGTACGCCCTGGCAGTCTACGGGGGCGACCGTGAAGCAGATCAAGCATTGCGTTAGCGGGAACCCAAGCTCGTAGCGTTCCGGCGAGATGAGGCGCTCGGGGGGCGGAAGAAGAGTTCGTTGAGGTGCCAGAGGTCAGTCAAACCGCTCTTGCGAGCTGAACTGCATCAGTCGCCTTCAGTACCGACCGGTTCGGGTCACAGTTCGATGGTTAGGAAGTTGCTCACAAAGACGATGGTGTAGTTCGGCCCAGCTGTAACCGTGCCCAGCCCGATCGCATATTTACCGAGTCCCTCGCCAGGAACCCTGGTGAGGGATCCGGTCGTGGTGTCGGAGCCGACCAAGCCAGTGGCAACGAACGTCAACGCAGGATCCAGGAGCCCAAGCAGTTTGGTCTCAGGGTTTGCGGTGATGGTGAGCGTTGCAGGATTCACAGTGGTGGTGCCGTCCACGTAGACGACGGAGTAGTTGGGATCGACCGCACCCGAGCACGAGCTGGCATAGGTGCCGAGCACTGGTGACAAGGTGGCGGTCCCCGGGACGCAGGTGGCCAGCGTCGTCAGATGCGCCGGCGTATCGCCGTTGACGAATCCGGAGTAGGTCGGCGAGATGATCGCCAGCGCCCCGCCGTAGGTCTGGGTTCCGCTCGACGCGCTCACGGTGAGTGTTGCCGGTTCGACGGTTGTCGTGTTGTTGCTGTACACGAAGGAGTAGTTGGGATCTACCGCCCCCGAGCACGAGCTGACATAGTTGCCGAGCACCGGTGACACGGCGGTGGTACCCGGGACACAGGTGGGCAGTGCAGTCAGATCCGCCGGGGTATCACCATTGACGAAGCCGGAATAGGCAGGGCTGATGACCGCCAGCACCCCGCCGTAGGTCTGGATTCCCTTCGACGCGGTGACGGTCAGCGTTGCCGGGTTCACCGTGGTGGTGCCGTCCAAATAGACGATCGAGTAATTGGGGTCGACCGCCCCGGAGCACGAACTCGCATAGGTTCCGAGCACCGGTGACAATGCGGTGGTCCCCGGGACGCAGGTCGGGAGCGCAGTCAGGTCCGCCGGGGTATCACCGTTGACGAAACCGCTGTAGATCGGCGAGATGACCGACAGCAGGCCACCGAATGTCTGGATCCCGTTCGACGCGGTCACGGTGAGCGTCGCCGGATTCACGGTGGTGGTGCCGTCGACATAGACAATTGAGTAATTGGGGTCAGCTGCCCCCGAGCACGAACTGGCATTGGTGCCGAGCACCGGCGACAGGCTGGTGGTGCCCGAGACACACACCGGGAGCGCCGTCAGGTCCGCCGAGCTATCACCGTTGACGAAACCGGAGTAGATCGGCGAGATGACCGGCAGCGCACCGCCGAAGATCTGTATCCCATTCGACGCAGAAATGGTGAGCGTGATCAGGTTCACCGTGGTGGTTCCATCGACATAGACGATCGTGTAATTGGGATCGACCGCTCCCGAGCACGAACTGGCATAGGTGCCCGCCCGCGACGAACTGGTAGTGCCCGAGACACACGTCGGGAGCGCAGTCAGCTCCGCCGGGGTATTACCGTTGACGAAGCCAGAGTAGGTGGGTGTGATCGTGGGCGGCTGGCCACCGTACGTCTGGCTTCCATTGGACGCAGTGATCGTGAGCGTTGGCGGCAGGTGCGGGGTGACCGCAGTGGAAGGCGCCGATGCGGCGCCGGTTCCCCTGGCATTGGTAGCAGTCACTTTGAACCTGTATCGAGTGCCGTTCCTGAGTCCCCTCACCACGCAAGTGGTGACGACGCTCGTGCAGGTCTTGGACCCGAAGATCGACCGCACCGTGTACCGTCTGATCGGGCTTCCGTTGTTGGCTGGGGCTATCCAGGTGACCCTCGCCCGAGCGCTACCAGCGGTCGCTCTCACGTCCCTCGGGGCCAAGGGCACACCAGGCTTGACCGTGACGCGAGCTGAGGCCGCACCCAGTCCTCTCATGTTGCGAGCCTTCACCCAGATCGCGTAGCTGGTCCCGTTCGTGAGGCCATGAACGGTGCAGGTCTTTGCCCCCGTCGTCGTGCAGGTCTTGGACCCTGGACTCGACGTGACGAGGTAGCCAATGATGGCGCTGCCGCCGTCGTTCACCGGAGCCGTCCACTTGACGACCGCTGACCCATTGCCAGGGGTTGCGCCGACTCCCGTCGGCGCCTTTGGCGCGGTCACGGATGCATCGGCCGAGGGCGCGAAGACCAGCATTCCAAGCGCGCCCGCGCCGGCCGCCAACATGAAGGAGAGAACCCCCCGTCTCAATCCCATGATCCGAACTGTTCCCCGATTCGCGTCCCCTGAAACCGAGCAATCTCGGGGGTTTAACAGGACTGACCTTCAGGCGCTCCACACCCCTTGGGACCCTGCTTGACCAGGTCTGATTGCCATCCAGTCGGTCGGTCCATCCGTTTCGTTGCCGGATAGGACCCTGCGAGCACGTTGGAGATCAGCCGTTCAGTCCGAGCTACACGATCCGATCGGGAAGTCCGCTCCGGACCACGAGGTCCGGAATCCGGTATGAAACGATGTCGAGCACCCGTGGTTGGCCGTTTCTCTCGCCGATCGTGAGTATCTGCAATCCTGCGGCGACGAGGTCACCCTCGGGACCGGGTTGATAGACGGCGAATGCCGGTTGACCGTTGCACCGCCCGGAGCGCAGCGCCACGCCATACGGACGGGCGGCTGAGAATATGGCCTGCTCGACGAACTGTGCAACAGCGGCAAGACCTTCGAACCACTCACTCAGGGGTGGCATCGAGAACCGAATATCCTCGGCAACGATCGCCACGAATGCGTCGATGTCGGCTAGACGCCATGCCTCAAGGTAGCGGCTGAGCAGATCTTGAACTCGAGGGTCGGAGAGGTCGAGCGAGGTCTCCTCGTCACGGGGACGTGCGGCTTGACGAGCTCGGAACAGCAAACTATTGACGCTGGCCGGGCTCATGGCCAGAGCGTCGGCGACTTCGGCCTGCGTGAACCCCAGTACGTCATGGAGCAGCAGGCAGGCTCGCTGACGTGGCGCCAACCGCTGAAGTGCTGCGACGAACGCCAGACTGATGTCTTCTCTCCGGAGTATCTCGTTCTGGGGGTCGCCGGACCCCGCGAGGTCCGTGTCCGCCACCGGCTCGACCCAGGTCAGTTCGGACTCGGGAGTACCCGGCGCAGTACCCGAGACGCTCGATGGTCCGAAGCTGACAGGATCGCTACGGGCCCGCTTGGAGCGCAGCCCGTCAAGGCACACATTGGTACCTATCCGATACAGCCATGCCCCGAGCGCGCCAGAGGCGTCGAAGGTTTCGAGCCGCCGCCACGCCCGGAGCAACGTGTCCTGCAATGCTTCCTCAGCATCGGGTCCTGATCCCATCATCCGGTAGCAGTGCCGAAAGAGTGACCGCTCGTAAGGGGCAACCACCCCCGCAAAGGCAGCTTCATCCCCCAAAAGGGCCCGAGACAGCAGATCCTCTGGGTCGGCCGGAGTGGTCACGATGCTGACATGATCACAGACCGCCGAAGCGAAGTCATCCGGTCGGAGTCGCGACGCCAACCATCTGTCCGAAGGGATCGGAGAACAGACCGAAGCGAACACCAGGGACGTCTGTAGCCGGCTGCACCACCTTGCCCCCTGCAGCGGCCGCTGCTGCAAGGGTGGCAGCCACATCCTCGACACCGACGAAGAACGTAACCAATGGATCACCGCCCTGAAGCGGACTGATGCCGCCGGGGATGGCGCCCTCGACACCGGATTCGACATATGTGTAGCCGGGCATGCCTCCATCTGGAAACGACCAGCCGAACAACTTTCCGTAGAAGGCTCGACTGGCGTCGGGGTCTGTGGACCGGATCTCGAAGTGGACAACGGGACTACCCATGAGGAACTCCTTGTGGTCTAGTGGATGGCCTACACCCAAGGAATGACGAAGAAAGCCCCTCGGATCTCGCGGTTTGGGAGCGATTTTCTCACTCGCCATGAGAATGGGTTCCACGTTCGGGGAACCCACTTCGCCGATCCGTGTTCCGTTCTCCGACACTCATGACGAAGACGGCCCCACTCGGAGCGACCGCAAGGCTCAGTGCGTTGGTGGGATCCCCTTGGACCGTCGCGCAATCCTCGACTCAGGAACTGAGCGCATCTTGTTGGCTCAGCCCGCTTCCCTGGGGCCGCAAGCCGTCGCAGACGATCGGGAGCAGATCGTGGGCGGGAGCACCGGCAGTGTGCGCTGACGCCTGGCAGGTGGCGCTCACGAGGGACATGACCATGGGCGCTGTGACGTCGGGACGGACTGCGCCGGCCGCCTGAGCCCGCTGTAAGAGCGTGTCCATCGCCTCGTGCAGCGCCTCCTTGACCTCGGAGGCGGCCATGTCGAAGGCCAACCCGGCGCCCATGACCGCGACGATGAGGTCGCGCTTGGCCGCGCTCTCGGCGACGACGTGCTCGAGGAAGCCGAAGAAGGCGGCGGCTGGGTCCTCGGCTTGGGCCAGCGCCTGGGCATCGAGGGTGAGTTGCGACAACCTCTCGAGCAAGATGGCCTCGCAGAGCTTCTCCTTGGTCGGGAAGTGGCGGTAGAGCGTACCGACGCCCACGCCGGCCTTTGCGGCGATCGTGTCGACAGGAACCTCGATCCCCTCGGTCGCGAAGACCACCTCGGCCGCCCTCAAGATCCGTGCCCGGTTGCGCTGGGCATCGGCCCGCAGCGGGCGAGCGGTGACGGCGTCCGGCTCGTCACAGCCTCCCGGTACCTTCGGTGTCGGGCCCACGGAAATCTCTCCCTCCCCGGTTGACAAACGGAATACGCGCTCCGTATAGTGTAAAAGGAACCGATATTCCGATTCCGATTATAGGCCATCAGGGCCGCCGAGACCAGACCCTCCCAGGTGAGCAGGCTCTCGGCCCAGGCTGGCGAGTCGGGATCCGGACCCTTCCCAGGAGACGGAGACGCCATGACCTCGACCCTCGATCGCCCGGACCAGACTGGCCCCGGGCCCGCCCTCGACCCCAGGCGTTTCCGGGCGCTGGCCATCATCGCAGTCGCCCAGCTCATGGTGGTGCTGGACGCCTCGGTGGTGATCATTGCCCTGCCCTCAGCCCAGCGCGCCCTGCACATCTCGACAGCCAACCGCCAGTGGATGCTGACCGCCTACACCCTGGCGTTTGCCGGGCTGCTCCTCCTCGGCGGCCGCATCGCCGACTACTTCGGGCGCAAGCGCATGTTCGTGATCAGCCTGATCGGCTTCGCCAGCGCCTCCGCACTCGGCGGCCTGGCCCAGAACTCCGCCATGCTCTTCGGTGCCCGCGCCTTACAGGGTGCCTTCGCAGCCGTCATGGCACCCGCCGCTCTCTCACTGCTCACCGTCGCCTTTACCGAGCCGAAGGAGCGGGCCCGGGCCTTCGCCGTCTACGGGGGCATTGCCGGCGGAGGCGCCGCCATCGGCCTCATCCTCGGCGGCGTGTTGACCGAATTCGCCTCGTGGCGCTGGACCCTGCTCATCAACGTCCCCATTGCGATCGCCGCCGCAGTTGCCGCCTTCCGCTACGTGTCCGAGAGCCGGGCCTCGGCGAACCACGGATACGACCTCCCTGGGGCGGCGACCGTCACCGGTGGCCTCCTGGCGCTGGTCTACGCCTTCACCAAAGCGGGCACTGACGGCTGGAGTTCGTCGGTCACGGTGACCCTCTTCGCCATGGCCGCCGTGCTCCTGATCGCTTTCGTCCTCATCGAGCAGCGGGCCCAGCACCCACTCCTCCCGCTGCGCGTCGTCCTCGACCGCAATCGCGGCGGGTCCTTCCTGGCCTCCCTGTTGGTCGGCACCGCGATACTCGGCACGTTCCTGTCATTGACCTACTACTTCCAGGGAGTGCTGCACTACTCGGCGCTCAAGTCCGGCTTCGCCTTCGTGCCCTTTTCTCTCGGAATCATCGCCGGGGCCACCGCGGCCAGTCGCTTACTGCCTCGGTTCGGGCCGCGTGCGCTGCTGACGGGTGGGTTACTGATGGGGATGGGGGGCCTTCTGCTGTTCAGCACGCTCGACATCCACTCGACCTACCTGAGCACCGTGCTCCCGGCCGAGATCATCGTGAGCGTCGGCATGGGCCTCTCCTTCGTCGCCATGAGCAGCACGGCTCTGATCGGAGTGAGCCCGCAGGATGCCGGTGTGGCGAGCGCACTGGTCAACGCCACTCAGCAGACGGGAGGCACCATGGGTGCCGCGCTCATCAACACCATCGCCACGAGCGCCACTGTCTCGTACCTGGCCACGCACGGCACGTCGTCGGCAACGCACGGCACGTCACCGGAGACGCTGGCGGCCGGAGCGATCCACGGCTACACGACCGCCTTCACCTTCAGCGCCATCGTGCTCGCTGCCGCCGCCGTCACCACATTCAGCTTGATCCGGCGAGCGCGCACCGAGGGGACCGAGGCGACCGAGGCGCCTGTCGAAGACGACGAGGCGCTCGCGCTTGCCGGTGTGTGAGCCTGGGCCCTGTCAGGATTGGTGGCGGCTGTCTTCCGCTCGGCACAGCGCCTCTGTTGACCGGCGTGATCGGTGTTCCACACCACGGGTCCGGTGATCTCGCGACTCAGACAGCCGACCCGTTCTCGCGTTCGAGCAGGGCAGCCGAAGCCAGGATGTTGTGGGCCACGAAAGACCGCTCCCGTGTCGAACGAGCGTCGAGTAGGTCGGCCTTCAGTGCACGGGCGTCGGTCACCATGTCGCCGCCGTTGAACAGCACGAAGTCGACCAGGTGGAGGGCCTTTTGTATGTCGTCGGAGGCCCCCGATGCCATGAGGGCCCGGGCCCGGTCGAGCACCGGTCCGGTGCCGCCGGCGAGAAGGACGACCTCAGCGGCGATCTGGGCCCGGGTGCTGGGGAAGAGCATCGATGGGTTCCCGTCGTACCAGCCCATGTACCGGCGCATCAGGTCACGGACCAGAAACGGAGTGCACCCGTACAGCGGCTGGAGGTATGAGCTCGAGGCGAGCTCGGCGGGAAGCTCCACCTCGGTCAGGATCTGCTCCTGCCACTGGCCCTCGTTGAGCCGGCGGACGACCTCACCGTCGAGGTACCGGAGCGCCTTCGCAGTCGTGAGCAGCATCTCCTCCCCCTGCTCGCGAAAGACGCCCCCGTGGCCGGAGACGATGGCGGCGGGCCTGAGTGCGGCCATCTCTTCGAGCGCTTCGGCCCACTCCAGCACATAGCGCTGCACCCGGAACGGCGTACCCGCGTTGGGCAAGGACGACACGATGAAGTCGCCGCCCACGATGACCCGACATCCCGGCAGCCAAACCCAGGTGTGGTCATCCGTCTCGCCGAGGCCATGGCGACAGTCGAGGGGAAGGTCGCCCAAACCGTCGAGCAGCAGGTGGTCCTCGTACGCCATGGTCGGCGGAACGTACCGAGCCTTTCGGACGACGTCGCCGCCGTTCGGGCCCCACATGGCGAACTGGGAATCGAATGTCCCGGCCAGGTGTCCTGCGGTTTTGGCGTACCGTTCAAATCGCTTGGCCACATTGACGTGTCCCACGATGTCCGGCGGCTCGTGCCCCCGTTCGGCGGCGTCCTCGAGGAGCGCCGGGGTGCCAAAGGCGTGGTCGTAGTGCCCGTGGGTGTAGATCACATAACGAACGGGGAGATCGGTAACGGCCCGTAGCTCGTTGACCACGCGGGGGCCATTGGTGAAGAGCCCGGGGTCGACGACAGCCACGCCCTTGGTGCCGGTGATGATGGTCGTGTTGCCGAAACCAGCCAGAAAGTGGACGCCGGGGGCGATCTCACGGCACTCGAGTGCTGCCCTCGATCTGCCGAGGGCCTCGGGCCCGGAGCTCTGGATCGGGTCGGTGTCATCGCTCATGAGTACCTGCCAGTTGTGGGTCGGAACCCGAATCGTAGGTTGCCTGTCCCGCTACCTCGAGTGCGGATACCTGGCTGGGCTCCTCGAGTTGGGCTAACGAGACGCAACGGAGTTCAGTCCGGTGCATGCCGATAGAGAGCTCGACGGGTATCACCTCACGTTCGAGCGCCTGAGGCCTCGGATCTGTGGGAACGGGTTTGAAGTGGCTGCCCACGTGACCAGAACCCCTGGTCTGGCCTACTCTTTCCCTATCGGCGGAAGGGGGTTGTCACGACCACCGAGAACATCACGGTGCTCTTCACTGATCTGGTCGGCTCCACCGAGCTGGCGGCTTCGCTCACGCCTGAAGCCGGTGACGACGTACGCCGCAAGCACTTCTCGGCCCTCCGTCGGGCCATCGCCCCCACGGGGGGCATCGAGGTCAAGAACCTGGGTGATGGCCTCATGGTCGTGTTCCCGATCGCCTCTGCAGCATTGTCGTGTGCTGTGGCCATGCAGCAAGCCGTTGACCAGGACAATGCGGGCGCAGCACGATCCTTGGGCCTGCGAGTGGGTCTCAGTGCCGGGGAGGCGACCCGAGAGGCCGACGACTACTTCGGTGATCCCGTGATCGAGGCGGCACGGCTCTGCGCCAGGGCCGAAGGGGGTCAGATCCTCGCCGCCGACCTGGTACGCGCCAACGCCGGTCGGCGCACCCCCTTTACGTTCTCCTCGCTCGGCGAGGTGGAGTTGAAGGGCCTGCCCGATCCCATCGAGACACTCGAGGTCGCATGGGAGCCGAAGCGCGAGGTCGACGTTGCCACTACCTCCGTGCCCTTGCCGGCGCGTCTCGAGATCGTTCCGATCACCGGAGTCGTCGCCCGTGACGTCGAGGTTCAGATCCTGACCGACACCTACAAGCGGGTGGCGGCGGAAGAGAGCCGTGAGGTTGTACTCGTCTCGGGCGAGGCCGGATTGGGCAAGACGACGTTGCTCGCCGAAGCGGCGCGGGCTGCTCTGGCAAGTGGAGCCTGCGTGCTCTTCGGCCACTGCGAGGAGGACCTCGCAACCCCGTACCAACTCTTCGCCGAGGCGCTCAAGCACTACGTCACCCACGCTCCCGAGGAGCATCTCCTCACCCACGTGGAGGAACACGGTTCCGAGCTGGCCCGGCTGGTGCCGGCCCTGAACAGCAGGATCCCGGGCCTTCCACCCTCGAAGGCCACAGACAGCGACACCGAGCGCTTCCTGCTCTTCGCCGCTGTCGTCGGGTTGTTGGCGACCATGTCGGCGCACCAACCCGTTGTCATCGTCCTCGACGACCTCCAGTGGGCGGACAAGGGCAGCCTCTTGCTGTTGCGTCATCTGGTCGCGAGCGACGAGGCC
Source organism: uncultured Acidimicrobiaceae bacterium (assembly GCA_963701325.1). Classification (GTDB taxonomy): domain Bacteria; phylum Actinomycetota; class Acidimicrobiia; order Acidimicrobiales; family RAAP-2; genus Bog-756. The sequence continues at coordinate 2,960,460 of OY969604.1, read as the reverse complement.
AAACGGGTGCTCATCCTCGGGACCTACCGGGACAGCGAGCTCTCACAGTCCCACCCGCTGCTCGACACCCTCGCCGCCTTGCGCCGGCAACGTGGCTTCTCTCGCATCGAGCTGACCGGTTTGGACGACAGCGGAGTCCTGTCGTTGATGGAGGCCGCAGCCGGCCAGACACTGGACGACGACGGCGTGGGCTTGGCCCACGCCGTGTACCGCGAGACCGACGGAAACCCGTTCTTCGTGAGCGAAGTGTTGCGTCACCTCGCCGAGACCAGGGCCATCTTCCAGGACGCCTCCGGCCGATGGACCGCTCAGGACTCCCCGGAGCAGATGGCCCTCCCCGACAGCGTGCGAGAGGTGATCGGTGCCCGGGTCGGACGCCTGGGGCCTGAGGCAGGTCGGGTGTTGTCTATGGCGGCGGTCATTGGCCGAGACTTCGACCTCGACCTGCTGGCAAAGGCCACCGATACCTCGGACGATGATCTGCTCGACATCCTCGACGCCGCGGCTGCAGTGGCCTTGGTTCGTGAGCTGGGAGATACGGGGCGGTATAACTTCGCCCACGCCCTTATCCAGCACACGCTGTACGAGGATCTCGGACACAACCGCCGGGCACGAGCGCACCGGCAGGTGGCCGAGGCCTTGGAGGAGCTCTGCAGGGACCGGCCAGGGAACCGAGTGGGCGAGCTCGCCCGCCACTGGATGAGCGCCTCCCAGCCGATCGACCTGGCCAAGGCCATCAGCTACTCGCGCCAGGCGGGCGATGCCGCCCTGAACGCCCTGGCCCCTGCAGATGCCCTTCGCTATTACGCCCAGGCCCTCGACCTCTACCCCCAGGCCAGCGACCCCGACGCGACCCTGGGGATCGACCTGGCCATCGGCCTCGGCACTGCCCAGCGCCAGACGGGGGACCCAGCCTTTCGCGACACCTTGCTCGGTGCGGCTCGCCGAGCGGCGGACCTCGGTGACACAGAGCGACTGGTGGCCGCCGACCTGGCCAACAACCGCGGCTGGATGAGCGTCGTCGGTTTCATCGACGCGGACAGAGTCGACATCCTCGAGGTTGCCTTGGCACGGCTACCCGCCAGCCATCCAGACAGGGCACAGATATTGGCGACCCTGACGGCTGAGCTCACATACGGCAGTCCGATCGACCGGCGTCAGGCGCTCGCTGATGAAGCGATCGCCATTGCCCGGGTCTCGGGAGACGAGACGACACTGCTGCGGGTGCTCAACCAGGTGGCGTACCCGCTGACCGTTCCGCAGCAGCTCAGTCAGCTGCGGGCGCGCTGCGATGAAGCCCTGGCCCTGGCTGAGCGGGTCGGTGACCCGGCGCAGTTCTTTTGGGCCGCCATGTGGGCGAACATCGTCGCTTTACTCGCGGGGGATATCGAAGAAAGAGATCGTTGTCAACGGATAATCGTGACGATCGCCGAGCAGCTCGACCAGCCCGTGATGCATTGGTTGCGTCGGATGGGGGATGTCATACACGCCCAGGTCACCGGTGACGTCGAACTGGCCGAACGGTGTGCCGTGGAAGCTCACCAGCTCGGCACGGATGCCGGAGAGCCTGATGCCGACCTCTTCTTCGGGTCTCATCTCCTGGCTGTCAACCTTCAGCGCGGCAACCTGGGGGACCTCATCCCGACGATCGAACAGCTGAGCGTCAATGCTCCGGACATTGCAAAGGGAGTGTTCGATTCTGCCCTGGTCATGGCCTACGTCGAGGCTGACCGGTTCGATGAGGCCCGCCAGCTGCTGGCAAGGTCAGCGAGCGAAGGCTTCGACCTCGCGATCGACCCGACGTGGCTCCCAGCAATGACCTGGTTCGCGTCAGCCGTCACCGAGTGCGGGGCCGAAGACTGTGCTGAACCGCTCTACAGGCACCTTGCTCCCTGGGCCGACCTCTTGGCGACCAACGGCGGAGCGACGGCGACCGGACAGGTAAGCCATTATCTCGGTGGGCTCGCCACCGTGCTCGCTCGCTACGATGAAGCGGAGACCCACTTCTCCCAATCGGCGGCGTTCCACGAACGAATAGGGGCCGCATTCTTCGCCGCCCAAACTGACCTTCTCTGGGGGCGGATGCTGGCCGAACGCCGTGCTCCAGGAGACACAGAAAGGGCTCGAAGCCTACTGAGCAAGGCGCACACTGCCGCAGTCACCAAGGGGTATAGGAATGTCGAACGACGCGCCAAGGTTGCCCTTCAACTGTTGGACGCCTAACGGGCAAGCGAAGGCAGCCTCCTCTCGGCTTCCCCGCCGGGCGCAATCCCTCGAGTTGGGAAGCGGCACGTTCTCCGTGAGCAGCTTCACGCTGCGCACGCTCTCTGGAAGTTCGTAGTTCCGCCGACTAGCGTGATCACGGTGAGTCTGACGGGTGGAGGAGCATTGATGCAGCAGCCGGTCGCGGATGTGTTCACTTGGCCGGCGGACGACCCGCAGCTGATCGGCAGCCGGTGCGAGAGCTGCGGGGCGGTCACATTCCCAATGCAATCCCGGTGTCCGCGCTGTGGCAGCCGGAGCATGGCAGAGCTACTCCTGCCGCGCCGAGGCACCCTTGTGTCCTGGACGACCCAAGGGTTCCCGCCGAGCTTCGACTTCATGGGCGATACGACAGGGGCATCCTTCGAGCCCTTTGGCGTAGGGCTGGTACAGCTCGACGATGTCGTCCGAGTCGAGTCGCGGCTCACCGAAAGCGAGCCCGAAAAGCTCGATTTCGGCATGGAGGTCGAGCTGCGAATCGTCCCGTTCTACGTCGACGGTGACGGCAATGAGATCATCACCTTCGCCTTCGCCCCGGTCGGGGTCCAGCACAACGAGGAGCGTTAAATGGACGACGTCGCCATCATCGGGGTCGGCCTCCACCCCTTCGGCCGCCACGGCGACAAGTCCGCGTTCGAGATGGGTGCCGATGCCGTGGAGCTGGCCTTGGCCGACGCTGGTGTGCCATGGAGTGACGTCAAATGCGCCTTCGGCGGGAGCTGGGAGGTCTGGACTGACCCCATGACCAGTCTGGTCGGCCTCACCGGCATCCCGTTCATCAACGTGTTCAGCGCGTGTGCGACCGGCGCCGCCACCATCCAGCAGGCCGCAAACGCCATCCGCGCCGGCACAGACGACATCGTCATGGCCATCGGCACCGACAAGCACCCCCGAGGCTCGTTCAAGGGCAACCCGATGCTGACCAACGTGCCTGCCTGGTACGGCGACAACGGGCAATACGTCACGACCAAGTTCTTCGGCATGAAGATCAACAAGTACATGCACGACTACGGAGTCTCCTCTGCGACGCTGGCCAAGGTGGCAGCCAAGAACTTCCGGAACGGCGGTCTCAACCCGAAGGCCTTCCGCCGCAAGCCGATCACCGAGGACGAGATCCTCAACTCGCCGATGCTCAACTACCCGCTGACCTCGTACATGTTCTGCGCCCCAGACGAGGGCGCCGCGGCGGTCGTACTCTGTCGTGCCGACATCGCCCACCGATACACCGATACGCCGGTGTTCGTGAAAGCGACTGCTATCCGCACACGCAACTACGGCGCCTATGAGGTCAACACCACATGGGCCCCCGTAGAGGAAGACGTCGCCCCCACCGTGTATGCGTCCCGCGCCGCCTACGAGGAAGCTGGGATCGGGCCAGAGGACGTCGACGTGATCCAGCTCCAGGACACCGATGCAGGTGCCGAAGTCATCCACATGGCCGAGAACGGCTTCTGCGCCGATGGCGAACAGGAGAAGCTTCTGGCCGTGGGTGCCACCGAGATCACCGGCTCCATGCCGGTCAACACCGATGGCGGCCTCATCGCCAACGGTGAGCCGATCGGCGCCTCCGGCCTCCGCCAGGTCCACGAGCTCGTGCTCCAGCTCCGCGGTCAGGCCGGCGAGCGTCAGGTCCAAGGCGACCCGCGCGTCGGCTACGCCCAGGTCTACGGAGCCCCTGGTATCGCCGCCGTCACCATCCTTGCCCGCTGAGGGCACACACCCTCTGCCCACGCCGAAGCAACGCTGAACCTGGGGACCCGAGCCGTCACCCGATCGAGGTCTCGCCAGCGATCGCGGCGTCCCAGGTCGTGTGCCAGTGGCCGATGAGCGCTTCCCCGGCCCCTCCGATGAGTGACCGGGCTCCTGCGTTGTAACCACGTTGGCAGGCCTCGGTCGCCGGATAATCCTCACGGTCGAGAATGCTGAGATTCACTTCCATCACCTCCTCGCAACTCGCACGGGCGACGGCGTCCATCTCGCCTGCGCAGCCCTCGATCATGTGAATGATGCTCTCGCCGGGTTGGGCCCCGGGCGAGATCCGATGCATCGATCCTCCCTGCATATGGTCGATCAGGACGGTGGACGGGAAGATGCAGCTGACCATGATGGTGTCGAGCCGTTCGGGCCAGTCTGCTTCGGGCACGTCGGCAAGGGTTTCGAGACCCTTGAACGGTACGCACATCCGACTGTGCGGACCGAAGGTGTCGACGGTGCAGTGATCGGAAAGGAAAGGGAGAAGGCTCTCACGGTGGAGCGAAGGCACGTGATACGCCTCGTTGTTGAGGTCGACCATCAACTTCCAGTTGGCCTTCTTGCCCAGGAACCGTTCGGATCCGCTGCGGTAACGGTCGTAACCCAGCCAGGTGTACTCGTCGCCGAGCGGATCGAGGTACCCGTCGACCTCGACCTCTGGCCGAAGACCCACCACGACCAGTCCGGCTTGCGCGGCTACAGGCAGTGGCGACAACCCGAGAGTGTCCACGTCGAGTTCCGGGAAGCGATCTCGATTCGGGATCCCCACCAGTTCGCCCCGGAGGTCGTAGTTCCAGGCGTGGTATGGGCACGTGAGGCGGCGGCTGTTGTCGACACCGTCGCACAGGGTCATGCCTCGATGAGAGCAGGCGTTGAGGAAGGCGCGAAGCTGTCCGTCCTGATGACGGGTGACGATCACCGGTACACCGGCAACTTCGCGTGCCACGATGTCACCAGGGTCCGCCACGTCGCCGGCCCAGGCGATCACCTGCGGGGTGCGGCGGAACAGCACCTCCCGCTCCCGCTCGAATCGGTCCGGATCGGTGAAGGCCGATCCCTCGCCGAGGAATGTAGAGCCCCGTTGGTCGGTGGTATCGGCGACGATGTTGGCTATCATGCGGCGCCCGATGTCGATCATCTGCTTGGATGCCAAGGTCATCTCCGTTCTGGCTAGATGCCGGGTCGGGTAGCCACCGACGGCCACGGACCACCCATCCGACCCGATGCCAGGCAGAGTGCTCCAGTGGTGCTCGTACGAGGCAATCGTGAAGGCTACCAACCTTGGACAAGGGTCAATTCTTCACGGCGAAGAGCTTCCAAGTTCCGGGCACGCCCTTGAGCTCACGCTTCCCCCGGTCCCAGAACTCGATGTCGGAGCCGACCACGAGGTCCTTCACGGTGCCCGAAACGAGAACTTCACCCGGCGCCGCCAGCGACCCGACGCGAGCTGCAATGTGAACGGCGAGACCGCACAGGTCGTCACCTCTCACCTCGCACTCGCCGGTATGCAGACCCATGCGCAAATCGATGCCGAGGGGCCGAGTTGCCTCGATGGTGGCCTGGCCGAACGTGAAGGCCCGGAGGAACGTGCCGAGCGTGGAGGGCGCCATGACCCGGTGGCCGAGCACCGCCCCGGTGGCCCCCGAGCGCAACATGTCGGCGTGGTCGATGGGGGAACCTCCCGCCGCCATGGCGTGCACGAGCGTCAGGACCTTGCGTCCCGGCAGAGCCCCGCCGACCCGACCAGAGAGGTCGACGGTGGCGTTGATCAGGCGTTCCAGCCCGAGCCGCACGGTCACTGTGACCACCAGCAACAGCCCGGCGTTGGCCACCAGATTGGGCTCGTCGAAGGTCACCTCGATGCGGTCGATTCCGCGCGATACTTCGGTCACTGAAAGTGCCTCCTTGGCTCTGGGTAAAAACTGCGTCTCGACACCGCAATTTTCCCAGTCCGGGAGGCACTTTCCGCGGATGCGCGGCTATCTACTCAGGTCGTTCATCGGTGGATCGAGGCTAAGTCGACGCGCCTCACCGACATCACGCGTCCCGGTGGTCCAGCGACATCCAGGCGATGACGTACACGATGGCGACGAACAGGCACATGACGCCGAAGCCGGACCAGGGCTGGAGAGTGTGCGCCGAGTGATAGACGTTGGTGAGCTGGCTCCCCGCCTGGGTGGGCCAGAACTCAGTAACCGGGTGGCGCCATGAGTCCGGCAGGGCCTGGGCAATGCCGGGAAGGACGAACAGCACCGCCACCATGCAGGTGATGGCGGCGGCAGAGTGGCGCAGCCAGGTCCCCGCGGCGACGCTGAGCACTGCCAGGACGGTCAGGTACAACCCAGCCCCCACCACCGCCCGGGTCACGCCGGGATCGCCCAGCGCGGCGTGGGGGGCGTGGCCGCTGATCAGCGACTGCCCAAGGAAGAAGGCCGCGAAGCTAAGGACCTCACCCACGACGAAGATCACCACGGCGTAGACCAGCGACTTGGCTGCCAGTACCCGGCCTCGCTTGGGGACGGCGATCAGGCTGGTGCGGATCATCCCGGACGAGTACTCCGAGCTGATGTAGAGCACACCCAGCACGGCGATGGCAAGGCTGCCGATTCCCAGTCCGGAGGTGCTGATACCAGTCGGGTCCCAGCTCAGTTTGTCGGAGACGCTGCTCTTGGCGTAGCCGTGGGCGGCGGCCGCGCTCGATGGCGGCCCCGAGGCCGATGGCGAGCACCACCGCGACCGTCAGCGCCCAAAAGGTCGACCGGACGGAGCGCAACTTGGTCCACTCCGAGTGCAGCACGTCGCCGAAGGTGGCGGGGCGGAGGGTCGTCCGGTAGTCCGGGCCGGTGAGGGCGATCGTCGCGTCGGTCATCGGTCCGCCTCGGTCGCGTGGTACTCGACGCTGTCTCGGGTCAGTTCCATGAATGCCTCCTCCAGTGACGCCCGGATGGGGGTGAGCTCGAACAGGACGATGCCATGGGCGGCGGCCAGTGTTCCCACCGCGTCGCTGTCCATCCCGGTGATCTCAATGACGTCGGGGTCGGTCCCGGCGCCGGTGTCGGCCACGGGTGCGGTCGCCACCCGGGAGGTGCTCCCGGCCCCGACGTTGGCACCGGCCTCCCGGCATCGGGCGGCCAGCTCGGCCGCCTGGGGGGTCCGGACGTGCACCGACTGCTGGGAGCTGGACTGCACGAACTCGTCCACGCTGGCATCGGCGATCAGCTGGCCCTTGCCGATCACGAGCAGGTGGTCCGCAGTGAGGGCCATCTCGCTCATCAGGTGGCTGGAGACCAGCACGGTGCGGCCCTCGGCGGCGAGCGTCCGCATGAGGGTCCGGACCCACTGGATGCCGTCGGGGTCGAGGCCGTTCACCGGTTCGTCGAAGATGAGCACTGCCGGATCGCCGAGGAGCGCCGAGGCGATACCGAGCCGCTGACCCATGCCCAGCGAGAAGCCCTTCGCCCGACGCTTGGCCACGTCTTCGAGACCGACAGTGCGGAGCACCTCGTCCACCCGGCTGCGGGGGATGCCGTTGCTCTGGGCCAGGCAGAGCAGGTGGTCGTAGGCCCGGCGGCCACCGTGCAACCCCTTGGCGTCGAGGAGAGCGCCCACCTCGCGCATCGGTGCCGGCAGTTCGCGGTAGCTACGGCCGCCGACGGTTACCGAGCCCTGAGTCGGCGCGTCGAGGCCCAGGATCATCCCCATAGTGGTGGTCTTGCCGGCGCCGTTTGGGCCGAGGAAGCCGGTGACCATGCCAGGCCGGATGGAGAACGAGAGGTCGTTGACGGCCACGGTGGAGCCGTAGCGTTTGACCAGGTTCTGGGCTTCGATCATCGCTCTATTCGAAACGGTGCAGCGAAATCACGGGAGGGCACGCTCGTCTCGGTCACCGGCTGGCTCACGAAGTAGGTAATTCGCATTCCAAGATCCTCGACCTGATTCTCATGGTCGATGCCGCGCTCGCCCGCCCAGGCACGTAATGCCTCGCCCGCGAGTTGCCAATGCACGCCGGGGTTCCCTCCATCCGGTAACGCGTCGCGTGGCGTCACGACGTACGCCTCGCGGTGTGCGGGCTCGGTCCGCAAGCTCAACTCCGGGTAGTGCGACGCGAGCGTCTTCGCGTCCGATTCGGGGACCGGCTTGCACCATTCAACGGGGCCGTCGCTGTCGGCGCTCACCTCACCCCAGAAGATGGAGAACGCTGCGCCTTCTCGCCCTTCCATCGGCGGCAGGGGTCGCTCCCGCATGATCGCAATGAACTCCTTGCCGAGTGCCCACGCGCCCTTTTCGTCGACATTGCGCTTCAGGCAGAGCATGCTCCGCTCGGATATCTCTCGTGTGGCCACTTCGTACATGAGGTAGCTCTTTCCACTCAGTCGGTTGACGAGGTAGTCGGCGAGTTCGCGACGCGTGTCGTGAACGGACTCGACTTTCCGCCAGTGCGCCGCTATCTGGTCTGCGGCATCAAGGGGATCGCACGCGACCAGTTTCCGGATCGCGCTAAGCGACAAGTCGAGCTGACGCATCATCGATATCAGGCGAGCCGCTTCGAGCTGCGCGACGTCGTAGTAGCGGTAGCCAGAAACTTCGTCGACGCGCGCGGGAACCAGCACACGGCGTTTGTCGTAGAGACGGAGTGCCTTGATAGAAAGACGCGACTGTTGGGCGAATTCACCAATGCTGACCTCTTCCACAACTCATACTCCCTCATCGTCGAGCCGGACAGCTCGCCATATCGAGTGTGCGGCCTCCCCAAAGGGGAGAGTCAAGCTCATCGGCCGGATTGGTTCAGGGACCGATCAGTGGGACATCCCGACAAACAGACCTAGAACGTCGCGGGTTCAAATCGCTGACGGCATCGAAATACAGAGCGAGGATCGGCTCGCCATCCTTACGCCGTCCCAGCTCAACGACCGGTTGTAGCTACAACATATCCATGGCCCGATTTCAACCTGCGACGCTGCGCTGATCCTGCTCGAGGAGACGCTTCAAGTCCCGAAATAGATGATGGGTCTGCCCACTCTCCCAGGCCAGAGGTTGACAGGTTGACGTGTAGGGTTGACGGGTTTACGCTAATGCCCATGGGTGATGCCGTTGCAGGGCTGCACGAGGGCTTCGCTGAACGTCTCGGAGCGCTCCTCAGTCGCCACGAGAATGCCACCTCAGCGTTGACCTTCGACGAGGCGCGCCAGCTCGGCGCGCAGGGAGCGGAAGCCGCCGTGGCCCCGCTTATCTGGGCCGCCGCGGTCGGCGAGCGGTGGTCAACGACCACCGTGGCCGAGTTCTTGCATGTGACTCGCCAGGCGCTGCACAAGCGTGTGGTCAAGGGCACTGTTCTCGGTGTCCCCGGCCGAGGGACCACGTGGTTCCCGGTATGGCAGTTGGATCTCGACGCCCATGAGGTTCGCACGGTAGTCGCCGAGATCATCGCCGCATTCCGCGACGAGCTCGGCGCGGTCGAACCACTCGTGATCGCGTCGTGGGCAACGACGGATCAGCCCGAGTTGGCCATGTCGCCCGAAGAGTGGCTGGCCGCTGGCAAGGATCCGAGCGAGGTCACACGGATCGCCCGACGCACCGCGAGCGAGCTTGGCCGTTGAGTCTGGCGTCGCCTCCCGACGATCCCGCAGAGCTCGTCGACTTTCCGGCCCGGACAGTCCCAGCCGATTATCCGTATTCGCGCATCCACCACGACCGACACGAAGCCGAGTGGTTCTGTGACAAGGGAGACTGCCGATTCGATCCGCCACCGGGAACCGGGTTCGGCACGTGCTACCTCTCTGGCCATCCCCTCGGTGCCTTCGTTGAGAAGTTCGGCCGCCTTCGGGTAATACCGCGATCACTGGTCGACCAGCATTCCTTGACGAGCCTTCGACTGGCGTCGCCCGTCCGCGTCGCCGACGCGACCGACCGGACCATTCTCGGGAGGTGGCATCTGTCAGCTGAGTTGTGGGCTGGCGACGACTACGAGGGTTCGCAACGCTGGGCCCATCGACTCCACCAAGCCGGGTTTGCAGGAATCTGGTACTCCGCCGCACACGACGTCCACGGCGGCTTGCACAGCTTGGCGCTCTTCGGCAAGCCGGGGCATCAGCCCGACGCCCTCCTCCGTTATTCTGACGAGCCGATCCCGCAAGCGCTCATTGACGAGGTGGCGTCGACCTTCGGCTTGGAAGTACTCCCGACCACCGCCTTGTAGCTCGGCTTGCGGCCATAGTTTTGGCGTGCTCGTTCTGCGGGTCAGTACCGCATCGCACCGTCATTCTGGGCGTCTCCGACTCACCGATAAGTTCACATAAGGTCATGCCGGACCAAACGAAATTCTGGGGCTCCCACTTTAGGCCTCTGACCTGGGCCTTTGGTGGAGGTGATGGGATTCGAACCCACGGCCTCTACATTGCGAATGTAGGGGTCCCGGCCTTTTGACCAGGCCCTTTTCTATCGCTTTCCTGGTCGGGGCCATTTGATCCCCTCAATCTCCATCACGATCCCTCCCCCTTCCTCTCGATAAAGACACATAAAGACACGATTTCAGGCCGTCTCCGTGCGATTCCGACACCGGTTGATGGCGATGTAGCGGTCGAGATCCTCAACGTCGTATCGGGTGGACCCAGCGACCTTGACTATCGGCAGCTCGCCACGGGAGGCAAGACGCTCAATCGTCGCCCGCGACACACTCAGATAGTCCGCAGCGGCGTCGATCGGCAATAGACGTCGAGGGCGCCTCTTAGTCACGAGGGATTCGTGTCGAGCCAGGTTCGACGGCTGGTCAAGCCCCCGCTGTATCGGACGCGATCTAGGCCTGTCAGCCCCGGCCATTGGCGGTAGGCCCGATTTTCGGCCAACGAGCCACCCGTACTTTCGACCCAGATGCCGTTGCTCAGCCACATCGTCTTGATCACCATCGTTCGACCTCACGACATCGTTGTCCACCTAGCAAGCGGACTTGTAGCCACTATCCACCCCCACTCACCGCTCGAATCTCTCTTCGGTGGCTTCTGATTGAATTTGGATTTGTGACAATGAGGCTGCCGCGGATACGTGAGGTCCGAGGCCGGTTGACCAGAGCTCCCGTCATGGTTAGGGCGGGACCATGGTGGCGTGCATCTTGACGAATTGCATCACGGGGGCGGTCTCGATATGGGTGAGGCCGTTAAGGGCGGTCATGTCATCGCTGAGGTACTCATACAGCGAGCGGTCGTCTGGGCACACCAGTGCCGCGACCAGGTTGGTGGATCCGCTGGTGGCGGCGACAAAAGGGAAATCGGGGCGGCTGGCCAAAGTCTCTCCGATGTCTCTCAGGTTTCGGGGGGCCACAGACATCCACAACAGCGCCTGAGAGCGGTTTCCGAAGTCGTCGCTGGCGAAGTCCAAGTCGAAGAAGAGGACGCCTGAGGAAATGAGTTCCTCGACTCGCCGTCGGACGGTCGACTCGTGCCAGTGCGTGCGCGCTGCCACCTGCCGATAGGAAGCGCGGCCGTCGTCGGCAAGGGCACGAACGAGCGGCCAGTCGGACTCCTGCACCTTGGCTTTCGGGCCATTGATCGAAGGGCTGTCTCGTGCCGGAGAGAGGAGTTGGTCAATCTCCCCACTGCTGAGGTCGCTCGGGCCAGGCGGAGCCGACAATCCAGTGGCGAAAAGGTGGAGGAGACAGTAGGCCTCGTAGTCGACGACCTGTCGACCGACCGAGAGCTGGCTGAGCAGCAGTGGAGTTCCCTGTTCGTCGTTGCGCGTGTAAATCATGCTGAAGATCTCGGTTCCCCCCGAGGTCAGCTGCACCCAGGAAGTGTCGGGATGCTGCGCCAGTTTCGCGGCGACGGTGGGTGCGGACCCCGGAGCGCAACGGATGCGGACGGCCCAGTCGGACTGGTCGATCCGCTGGGAGTCGAGCTGGCCCACCACGCGAAGAATGCGAGCGTCGAATAGACGGCGGTAGCGACGGGCGACGGTCTGCTCGGAAGATCCGAGGACCTCAGCCAAGCGGCTAAACGGCGCTCGAGGATCGACGTAAAGCGCCTGGATAATTCTTCGGTCCAAGACATCAAGGCTGATGGATCCCACATAAATCACCATAGCGGGTGGCGTAATCAGGCAGAGTCACGGGATGTAGTGGCGGATGCTCAATCGGAGGGTCAGCCTGGTTGTCATGGAAAAGAAGTGGTGGACCCTGATGGTGGTGTGCGCAGCCACCTTCATGTTGCTGTTGGACATCACCATCGTGATCGTCGCCTTGCCGACCATCCAGTCGGACCTGCACGCCAGCTTCAGCGACATGCAGTGGGTCGTCGACGCCTACGCCCTGACGCTGGCGTCGGTGCTGCTCACCGCCGGTTCGTTGGCCGACCGTTACGGGCACCGATTGCTGTTCACCATCGGTCTCATTGTCTTCACTCTCGGCTCGCTGCTCTGCGGGATAGCGCAGTCGCCGATCATGTTGATCCTGTCCCGCAGCGCCCAAGGCATCGGCGGGGCGATCCTGTTCGCCACCTCGCTGGCTCTTCTGGCTCAGAGCTTCCACGGCAAGGAGAGGGGGATGGCCTTTGGAATCTGGGGTGCGATCACTGGGGTGTCCGCCGGTCTCGGACCAGTACTGGGTGGGGTCATCACCACCGGCATCAGCTGGCGCGGCATCTTCTTGGTCAACCTGCCGGTCGGTGTGGCCTCGCTGGTCGTCGCTCGGTGGCAGATGGATGAGTTCAAGACGCCACATGCGGCCCGGCCCGACTGGGCCGGGTTCGCCACCCTCACCGTCGGATTGGTCAGCCTGGTCTACGGATTGATCCGCGCTGGCGAGTTGGCTTGGAGCGATACCGGTGTCGCTCTCTGCCTCGCTCTCGCCGCCGTCTTCTTCGTTGCGTTCGTGGCGGTGGAACGCCGAGCCGACCACCCGCTGTTCGACCTGTCGCTCTTCCGTATCCCCACCTTCAGCGGTGGATTGGCTGCGGCCTTCGCCTTGAACGGTTCGCTCTACGCAATGTTCTTATATCTCGTCCTCTACCTACAAGACGACCTCGGCTACTCCGCTGTTGCGACCGGCAGTGCGCTGCTGCTCATAAGTGGGACGGCTATTTTCTCGTCGATCTTCGCCGGGGTGTTCAGCGATCGCATACCCGTCCGCTGGCTTATCGGGCCGGGTCTGCTACTGACCGGGGTGGGTTTGCTATTCATGACCGGGCTGTATGGCACCAGCTCGTGGACCCACTTGATCCCTGGCTTCATCGTGGCTGGCGTCGGCAGCGGGATCGTGAACCCGCCACTCGCTTCCACAGCCGTCGGGGTCGTCGCCCCCCAGCAATCCGGCATGGCCTCAGGCGTCAACACCACCTTCCGCGAAATCGGCATCGCCACCGGCATCGCGGTCTACGGGTCGGTCTTCGCGTCCACTCTCCGCCAGAACTTGGGTCGGGCCGTCGCCGGCATCCCATCGCTGGAGCGGCACCTGCCCGGAGTCGTCACCGCCATTCAACAGGGCAATGCCGCTCAGGCCATCAACGCCGTGCCTCCCGCTGTCGCGAGCACCGCTTGTCGCTGCCATTCACGCCAGCTTCGCCAGTGCGCTGGATGTTCTGCTCGTCGTCAGCGCTGTCTTAGCGCTTGTCGGAGCGGTCTGTTCCGGTGTCCTTATCCGACGTCGGGACTTCGTGGTCTCACACCACCAACCGACACCAACGCCGACACAGCCACTGGGCTCGCCTGTGTGATGAGAGCAACCTCGATAACGCAAATCATCCCTCCATGCGCGCCCCCAGAGTACGCAAATGGGAAATGGCTCACTGTTCAGCGCCAACCACCCTTTGACTCTGAACACCGACACCACCAGTTCGAGCGAGGAGAGTGAAGATGGACGCAGTCATCACGACGGATGATCTTCGCAAGAGCTTCCGCGGCAGGAAAGCAACCGTCGAAGCGGTCACAGGCGTCAGCTTTGAGGTCGGTCGGGGCGAGATCTTCGGCTTCCTCGGACCGAACGGAGCCGGAAAGACGACGACGCTCCGAATGCTCACAACGCTGCTGCCCATCGACTCGGGCACGGCGAGCGTTGCCGGCTCCGACGTCGCGCGCGAGCCGCAGCAAGTGCGTCAACGGATCGGCTACGTCAGCCAAGCGGGTGGTGCCGACGACCCGTCGACGGGCTGGGAGAACCTCATCCTCCAGGGCCGCCTCTACGGAGGCGATCTCGACACCGTGCGCCAGCGGGCGAAAGAGCTCGCCGCGGTGCTCGACCTCACAGATTTCGCTGATCGGAAGGTCGCGACTTTTTCGGGTGGCCAGCGCCGGCGTCTCGACGTCGCCCTCGGGCTCATTCACCAACCCGAGGTCCTGTTCCTCGACGAGCCCACCACCGGGCTCGATCCACAGAACCGGGCGAACCTGTGGGACCACATCCGGGCCATCCGAGAGCGCGGATCGACGGTCTTTTTGACCACGCACTATCTCGAAGAAGCGGATGCCCTCTGTGACCGGCTGACGATCATGGACCACGGCTCGATCGTCGCCGAGGGTACCCCTCGCGAGCTCAAGCGCGAGGTCGTCGGCGATTCGGTGATGCTCCGCCTTGTCGACGACGGGCTGGTCGAACGAGCACGCGCGCTCTTGCGAACCGAGCCCTTCATCGGGGAGATCGGCGTCGAGGACGGCGGGCTGCGTCTCTACGTGGAGGACGGCAGCGCCGCCTTGCCCGAGCTTCTCCGACTGCTCGATCGGGCGCAGATCGCGCTGAAGTCGATCAGCCTCTCGGAGCCCACGTTGGACGAGGTGTTCTTGCGCTATACGGGGCGGTCGTTGCGAGACACCGGCATTTCCTCGGAAGTGGCGGCATGAGACTCCTGAAAGACACCGGCCTGCTGTACCAACGGCATTTCACCCAGCAGTTGCGCAATCCGGTGTGGCTCTTCGTTGGGCTCTCGTCGCCCGTGCTCTATCTCGTGCTGTTCACACCGCTGCTCAAGCACTTCACTCGAACGGGGTCGACCGGAGAGGTGCTCGACGTCTTTTTTCCCGGCATCCTCGCGCTCCTCGCCTTCGCGAGTGGCAGTGCCCAGGGGTTCGGCACGATCTTTGAGCTTCGATCTGGCGTCATCGAACGCCTCCGAGTGACCCCGGCGAGCCGCCTCGCGATTCTCACCGGGCCGCTGGTCTCCGCGATGACCTTTATGTACTTCTTCGACGCAATCGCTGTGGCGGTCGCTTGGGCATTTGGCTTCCAGATCCACTGGGGCGGACTGCTGGTGCTCGCCGTGCTCATCGGAATCTTCATGGTGATGATCTCGGCCTGGTCGGTCGCGTTGGCACTCACGACCAAGGAGATCGACGCCTTTGCCTCCGTCATGAACGGCCTGAACCTTCCCGCTCTGCTGCTTGCCGGCGTGCTCCTGCCTATCGCGCTCGGTCCAACGTGGCTGCGGGTGCTCGCCCACTTTGATCCGCTGTACTACGTGGTTGTAGGTGCACGGGCGCTCGCGGCCGGCTCTTTCTCGAGCGATCACGTCTGGCAGGCGTTCGCGGTCATCGTCCCCTTGTGCGCATTGGTTCTCGGCTGGGCGACCAGCGTCTTTAGGAAGGCGGTCGCGTGATTTTCCGACGATCGACCGGTCCCCCCCAAAGCGCGGCAACGCCGCCACATGAAGGAGTGCTCGATGGCTGAACGGCCTCCCGTCAGTACGCGTCGCCCTGTTCCCGACGACATGTTCGGCGGGCGCTTGAAAGGGTCGTTCCTGCTCGACCTCGAAGTGGTCGGCGTAGATGAGGTCGCGCCGCACGTGCGACTCATCTCCATGGCCTCGTCCGATCTCGTGGGATTCGAGTACTCGCCAGGGCAGGATCTCTTGTTTGAGTTCCCCGATGGCGACCGGGCCCTCCGCCGTCGCTACACCATCCGGCGGGCAGATCCAGCGAAAGGCATCGCCGACTTCGAGATCGAGATCCACGATGGCCGCGGCCCCGCCTCCCGCTGGGCGGCCAAGGCAGAGCTGGGCCAGCACCTCGAGGCCATCGGGCCTCGAGGTGCGGTCAGCCTGCGACCAACGGCGACGTCTCATCTCTTCGTCGTCGATGACTCCGCGATGCCAGCCGCCTTCGTCCTGCTCGAAGCGCTCCCCGCGGACACGCCCGCCACGGTCCTCCTCAGGACGAGTCATGGCACGAACTCGCGCCCGGCGCCGACTGCCGGGCCGGCGACGTCCCTCGTGTGGCTGGATCGAACAGAGATGCTCGAGAGGCTGAGCGACCTGCACCCCGCAGCCGGAGCCGCCGCGTACCTCTTCGGTGAACGCCATCTCGTCCGCACAGCAGAGGAACTCCTCGTCGCGGGCGGTCTCGATCGCGACGCCGTGACGTCCAAGGCCTACTGGCGACGGGACCAGCCCAACGCCAGCCACGGCGAGCCGTCGTTCAACTGACCTTGGGCCCAGGTTGCACCCGAGGTTGATTCACGCCACTCCCATCCTTCTTCGGGTTCGGTCTTGAAGGTCGCGGACTTATGAGTAGTGCAACTGCATAGGGGGCTGCCCAGACTTCGCTTGACTCGTCTATGCGATGGGTGCCTCTATGGCCAAGGGAATCCCATATGTCTCACACGCCTGGGCCAAGGGCGGCGACGCGGTGGCCAGCCGAATGCCGCCACCGCACAAGAGCGCTACGGCAACGGCCTCGGCCGTAAGAAGGTTTGGGCGCGGGTCAAGACGTAGCGCGCCCATAACTGGAACGACTAACCGCGGACCTGGGATTGTGATCTGGGCAGGCGGATCGTTCAGCGCATGCATGAGCTCCGACCGCCTCTCCGAGGAGAGTTCGGCGGCCATTCGGGAAAATATGCCCGTCGACTTCGGATCATTGATCGCCCTGTGAAGCCGGTAGTACCAGGTTCCCGTCGTCCACACGTCTCCGGACTCGACGGCCGAGAGCAAGGGTGGGCCAGCGTTGTTACTCAATATGGCGAGAAATGTCAGGTCGTCCACAACTTGGGGCATGTTGAAATGGCCGAAGCTCGCGACCTATATCGAAGCCAAGTCGGGATCTTCCTTGCCGATTCGAATGATCTCTTGCTCGTAAGTGCCGTCGGTGAGAATCTGGCGGATGAACTTCGAGACCGTCGCCGACATCGGCGTTGTTGCGGCACCCTCCGGAGATGACAGTAGCTCGCCAGTCGCTGCAGCACGCTGCCGCGCCTGCTTCACGGCGTCCTGCAATTCGGTTGGAAGGGTCACATGCAACGTCACGACACAAGGTTACCAACTCAGGTTTTGGCCCCCGGGCATCGGGAATCGCGCCTGCTTTCGCGCTGGCATTTCGTGTAAGCGCCAGATCCATGCGAACGAAATCAAGATCGTAAAGACACGTAAAGACACGCGCTGCCCGATTGCACCTCCCACCGCGACGGAGATCCGGCTGCCGGCTTGTGACCTGGGCCTTTGGTGAATGCGGCCATTTCGCATCTTCGAGCTCTACGGCCGATCATGTAGCGCTCAACAGTGTCCTGGGGGTCCCACTTCAGCCCTCTGACCTGGGCCTTTGGTGGAGGTGAAGGGACTCGAACCCTCGGCCTCTACATTGCGAACGTAGCGCTCTACCAGCTGAGCTACACCCCCGGGTACCCCGAAACAGTAGTCCGGCAGACTGCTTCGGTAGCCACGCCGGGCCCTGCCTGATCGGGCAGTCCGAACCCGGTGCTCAGGGAGTGGTCGTGGTGGTCGTGGTCGGCGGAACGGTCGTCGTCGTGGTGGTCGTCGGCGGCTCCGTCGTGGTGGTTGTCGGCGGTGCGGTCGTCGTGGTGGTCGGCGGCTCGGTCGTGGTGGTGGAGGTGGACGAGCTGGATGCCGAGCCCGATTTGGAACCCGATCCAGCTTTGCCGGTTGATCCTGCCCCCGGCGTAGATCCGGTCGAGGCCGTGCCCTGCGGAGTGGAGAACGACCACATTGCGGTGGCACAGTCGGTGGGTTGGCTGGCGACCACCACGTCCACTCCCGGCAGCGTGCTGTACGTCCACACCTGCAGGGGCGGGCCGCTCTGGAGGCAGACGAGGGCCGGGTCACTGGTGCCGATGCCGCTCAGGGTCCCGATCAGCTGCTGGGTGCCACCCGACGGCGGCGGGTCGATCGGGGTCAGCGGGAGGTTGGCCACCCCGTCGTAGGTGCCCAGGGAGACGAAGCCGGAGCCAGGGGGTGGGGGCGGGCCGGATGGCAGGTCCTTCGCCGCGGGCGCGTTCCCGAGGAGGGCAGCGATCATGGCCGGGTCGTTCCCGTCCATGCCGAGCGCCCAGATGCCGACGCCGGCGATGTGGAAGAGGCCGGCCAACTCGGCTTTGAGAGCCAGCGAGGTGGGGTCGTCGAAGTAGGTCTCGTGCCACTGGGTACCGTCCAGATAGGAGGTCCACGCGGTCTGGGTGACCGGATCCCAGTAGGTCGGATGACCCGAGGCCGCGATGACCGCGTCACTCAAGGGCGTCTCTCCGCCGGTCGCCTGGGCGGTGCTCGAGCCATCGGTGGTCGGCCAGTCGTACCCGTAGAAGGGCACGCCGAGGATGATCTTCTGGGCGGGCACGACCGCGGTGAACTCCTGGAGCGCCCTCAAGTCGGTGTAGCCGTTCCCCGCGAGCAGCGGAGCGGTCGGGCTGGGTTGGGTCGGGTCGTTCATGTCGTAGGCCATCACGAAGAATGCGTCGACCGCCGGGGCAAGCGCGGCCACGTCGTAGAAGCTCCCCGAGTCACCTGCCGCGCTGGCGTAGGTGGCCATGCTGACCTGCCAGTGCGGATTGGTCGCGTGGAGAGCGGCAGAGACATGGGTGATCAGCGCGGTGAGCCCTGCTCTGTCGGCACTTCCCTCCCCCTCGAAGTCGAAGTTGACCCCGTCGAGCGCCTTCGCAGACACCGCCGAGATCAGGGCGGCCGACAGCCGACCGGCTGCGCTCGGGTCGGAGGTGATCTGATCGAGGGCGGCCTGGCTGAAGCAGGTGACCGTGAGCACGACCCGGTCGCCGGTTGCATGGGCGCGGTTCACGAGGTCGACCAGGTCCTGGCTCTCGTACCCGTTCCAGCCAGAACCGCTCTCGTCGAGCGAGCCGTCGCCGTTGGCGTCGACGCTGAAGTAGGCCAGAGTGGTCAGGTCCTGGACGTCGAACCCGGACGACTGGGGCAGCGTCCAGTACGGGGCGTAGCCGAAGACCTCGTGGGACTGCAACGGCGGGGCACCGGCCAGTGAGGGTGGTGCGGGCTCCGGTGCAGTCGTCGCCGCGGCCAGATGGGAGGACGGGTGCGCGAAGGCCTGGGCACTGTTGCCCGAGCCGCGACCGTCCGTGATGGTGAGGGACGGTCGCGGGCTTCCCCCAGCGGAGGGCTGGAACGTCGAGGTCGTCCCGCCGGTGAACAGAGCGAGCGCGGCGAGGGTGACCAGCACGGGTACCACACGGTGACGGGCCCACGCCGGTAGGAGATCGTTGCCCGTTCTCTGGGTCGACGCGTGGGCGAACCGTGTGGCGCGCGTCGCCTTGGGAGCGGGACGTGCGAACGCAGTCCGACCGGACTCGACGGCGGCCAGCAGCGGGCCGATCTCGGCGGCCGAACCGACGAACTGCCACGAACCCGCCTCCCCCATCCACCAGTCCTCGGACACCTCGATCGCGACGACCTGTGCGGTCGTGCCACCGGGGAGTCGGACGGAGCGGTCGGCAGACACCCGCTCGACGGCGGACCACGGCACGAGGGCGGGCACCTCGACCTCGGGACCATCCGGTCCGCTGATCAGCAGGCCCTGCTCCCCGGTCCGGATGACGGTGGGCGCCCCGAGGTGCACCGGGGAGAGCTCGACCGGGTCCGGATCGTCCGCGGCAACCCCCGACGCAGCAGGGGGCAGGTCCGCGACGCCGCGGACGACGAGGTCCACCTCACGGGTGATCGGACGGGGCGGGCGGCGGAAGGATCTCATGGCTGATCGTCGCGACGGCATTGCCGGGCCGCCGCCGATCTCGGCAGTATTGACCCGTTTCTGTGGCCAACATACCACTCTGCGTGTTAATTGACCAGGGGCGATGCGGATTCCGGCGGCGCCGCCCAGTGGGCGATCGGCCCCGCCGGCCTGCTCCGAGGCAACTGTAGACGACCCTCGCCCGATCCGGCAGTCGGGCCGATCCTCAAGATTCCCGCCCCCGATACCGACAATTACCGTGCGGGCCGAATCCTTGACACAACCGAAGTGGGCACCGACATGACGGCATCAGGACGCAGCAGTCGAGCAACAGATCCCGCAGCGTGATCTTCGTCGAAGGCTTCCGCCTCCTCTTCGTCCTGGCCGGCGCGGTGACCGGCTTCGAGATCGGCCGGTCGTTCGGCAGCGGGGGGACCGCAGCCGTGACCGGCCTCCTGCTCGGTGCCGGCGTGAGCTACGTCCTCGGCGGCATCGCCGGCCGACTGCTCGACAAGGGACTCCAGCGCGCCGTCTTCCAGTTCCGCAACACTCCTCCCGGCGAGGTGTTCGCCGCCTCGAACGTTTCGACGACCGGGATGATGCTCGGACTGGTCCTCGGACTCCCGTTGATGGTGCTCGTCCGCTCCGGATATGCCTTCATCGTCACAGCTGGGCTGGCCTGGGTGCTCGCCACTCTCGGGTGGCGCCTCGGCTCGGCCAAGGGGCGCCAGGTCGTGTCCGCGATCGGACTCTCACGGATCCTCTCCCCGGCGATCAGTCCGCCCGAGGGACACGCCCTCCTCGTCGACGGCTCGGCCGTCATGGACCGCTTCCTGCTCGTCCTCGGCCGAGCCGGTCTCCTGCCCGGTGGATTGGTGATCCCGCAGTTCGTCGTCGACCACGTGCGCTCGGTGGCCGAGTCCCCCGATCCGGTCAGCTCGCGTCGGGCCCGTCGCGGGCTCGAGTCAGTGGAGGCGCTCCGGGAGATGTCGGTCGCCGTCCACATCGCACCCGATGAGGTCCCAGAGGTCGACGACCCCACGGTCAAGCTGCTCACGGTGGCTCGCCGAACCGGTCTGCGGATCGGGACCTGCTCGACGACCGTCGTCGAGGCGGCCGCCACCTGGGACCTCCCCACGGTCAACCTGCACACGGTTGCCAGCGAGCTCTCACCCGACCACCTCCCCGGCGAGCGGTTGGTGATCACACTGGTCAAGGAGGGGCGTCAGGCTCGCCAGGCGGTGGGGTACTTGCCCGACGGCGACATGGTCGTGGTCAACGACGCCACCCATCTGATCGAGCAGGGCCCGGTGGGCGTCACAGTGCTCTCCACCCGTCCGACCAGCCAGGGCATCATGGTCTTCGCCAAGCTCGCCAACGATCCGGCCGTCGACGAGCCGGAGGTCGACCTCCCGATCCGGTCCGTCAGGCCGAGAGGGTCCGTCCTCTCCTGACCCTGCTGCCGGTCCTGACCGTGACGCCGGCCCCGCAGCCGGGTCCCGGTCCGGTGGGCCGGGCCACTCGCGCCCGACCCACCTCCGGGGCGATCAGGAGATAATGGCGACGACCTGTCCGGTCAGCGGGGTTCCGGCCTCCGAACCGAGGTACGACGTACCGAGTGCGTAGACCGTGCCGCCGGTGTCGGCCAGCCAGTAGCCACCGATCGAGCTCGGCGCCATGCCCACGATGGGTGCTGCGGGATGCGATGCGCCGAGTGACCCGTCGAATGGGGCGTCACCGAAGTTGAAGATCCCACCGTCGGAGGCGACCATCCAGTAGCCGTTGCCGTCACCGGTCGAGGCCATGCCCACGATGGGCTTGTTGAGGTGGACAGCACCGGTCGAGCCATGGAAGTGGGCGTCGCCGAAGGCGAAGATCCCGCCGTCCGAGGCAACCAGCCAGTAGCCCTTGCCGTCGGCCGTCGAGGCCATGCCCACGATGGGCTGGTTGAGCGGGTGCCCGCCCATCGAACCCTTGAACGCCGCGTCGCCGTAGGCGAAGATCCCGCCATCCGAGGCGACCAGCCAGTAGCCCTTGCCGTCTGGTGTCGAGGCCATGCCCACGATGGGCTGGTTGAGGGCGATGTTGCCGGTCGAGCCGTGGAACGCTGCGTCGCCGTAGGAGAAGATCCCACCGTCGGAGGCGACCAGCCAGTAGCCCTTGCCGTCGGAGGTGCTCGCTCCCCCGACGATCGGCTTGTTGAGCTTGATCGACGCGGTCGAACCGTACGCCTGCACGTCACCCTGGGCGAAGACCCCACCGTTCGCGGTGATGAGCCTGAACCCGGCCGGGCTGGTGAACGGCAGCGCGGCGAGCGTGACTGCGTTGGACGGGGAAGATGCCGCTCCGGTCCCGACGCTGTTGGTGGAGGCCACGGTGAACGTGTAGGGCACACCGGTCTGGAGGCCCACCACGTTGCCCGAGGTGACCGGGCCGACTGAGGTCGTGCCGACAGCGGTCGCGCCCTGGTAGGCGGTGATCACGTTGCTCGTGATCGCCGCACCGTTGTCAGAACTGGGTGTCCAGGAGACGGTCGCATAGCCGCCACCGACCGGACCCGCGGTAGCGCTCACCCCGGTCGGGGCCGAGGGCGCCGTGGCGACCCCGTTGAGGTCCACGAACGCAGCCGATTGCACCTTGACCGGCGAGGCGCTGATCAGTGGGGTCGTGCTCCCGGCCGGCAGCACAGGCTCGGTGTCCCCGGTCGGGCTCGAGCCGCCCGTCTGGGGCGGGCCCGCGACCGGCGTGGGCGGTCCGGTCCATCCGGTGAGCAGGCAGTTGCTCGGCCCGACTCCGGTGGCCCCCCCGAACGTGACGAGCTCCTCAGCGGTGAACTGCGTTGCGCTCACCAGGCCGATCCCGGCGGTTCCGCCGGCCGTTCCCTTGGTGGTGAAGACGTTCCCGGTGCTGATGGCTTGGCTGAACACGGTGGTCGCGCCCCAGCTGAGCGTCGCGCCGTCGCCCGTGGTTGCCGCTGCCGTGGTCGGCAGGCTGATGGTGATCGAGTCGTTGTTCGAGGCCACGGTCGCCACGGTTGCTGCCTGGTTGATCCCGGCTTGGCCCGAGGCGATGCCGTCACCGACCGCGATGCCCGCGAAACCGCCACCGGTCGTGGTCAGGGTGGTCGAGCCCTTGGTCCAGGTCACGGTTCCCGGGGTGGTGCCCCCGCCGTCCGGCTCGCTGATCGTCTTCGAATTGAAGACGTAGCTCCCGGTGGCGTGGCCGTCGGTCGACCCGATCGTCTCGGTCCACTGCAGCTGGGAGGTGCCGCTGCCCAGACCGTTCTCATAGATGTTGGCGATGAAGGCACCGACGATGGTGGTGGCGGCGGTCCCGGTGAAGCCGAACTTCACACCGGTGGGCGGGGCCGAGTTGATGGTCGTGTTGCCCAGGAGCGTCGTCACGAACGGCGCGGCGACACCGGTCTGGAATCCGGTGGTGCAGTCGACCTCGTAGGAGATGGCCGGCGCGGTCGGGTTGTTGGCAGGGTTGTTCGGTACGGCGTCCGCTGTCGACGGAGCCACGAGCGCGATGCCCACACTGGCGACGGCCAGCGCACCGACGCCGGCGAGCGACCCGAGGACCGTCCTGGCGCGTCCGACGCGCCGACCGGGCACCGTCGTCCCCGATCCTTCATGTCCAACGTGTGAACGGGACCTGCTCATAGATCAAACCCCCCGGATTCGTCTTGCAACACGTCCCTCGAGCACCACTGCCTTCCCCGGTGCGGGGCGTGGACCACATCTGTGATCAGGACGACGGTACGGGATGGACCTGCGGCAATGCAATGTATTCCACTCACAGTGGAATCCTACCCACTGTGAGTGTTATTCTACGCCTCCTGCACCGCTTTGACCAGCTTGGCCAGGGTGTCTTTTGCATCGCCGAACAGCAGGGTTGTCTTCTCGTCGAAGAGCAGCTCGTTGTCGATGCCGGCGAAGCCGGGTCGCATCGAGCGCTTGAGGAAGACGACGTTCTCGGCCTCGTCGGCATTCACGATCGGCATCCCGTAGATGGGGCTCCCCGGGGTGCTCTTGGCCGCCGGGTTGACCGTGTCGTTCGCACCGACCACGAGCGCCACGTCGGCGGTCGACATCTCGGGGTTGGCCTCGTCCATCTCCTTCAACTCGTCGTAGGGGACGTTCGCCTCGGCCAGGAGCACGTTCATGTGGCCGGGCATGCGCCCGGCCACCGGGTGGATCGCGTAGAAGACCTCGACGCCGCGTGCGATCAGCAGGTCGGCGAGCTCGCGCACGGTGTGCTGGGCCTGGGCCACCGCCAGCCCGTACCCGGGGATGATGACCACCTTGCGGGCATAGGCGAGCAGCACCCCGATGTCCTCGGGCGTCCCCGACCGGACCGTCCGGGTCTCGCCGGTGCCGTCGGCACCCGCCCCTGCGGTGACCACGGAGCCGAAGGCACTGAACAGCACGTTGGCCAACGACCTGCCCATCGCCTTGGACATCATCCGGGTCAGCAGGATGCCCGAGGCGCCGACCAGGGTGCCCGCGATGATGAGCAGGTTGTTGTCGAGGGTGAATCCAGACGCCGCCACCGCCAGCCCGGTGAACGAGTTGAGCAGAGAGATGAGGACGGGCACGTCGGCCCCGCCGATCGGGAGCACGAAGATGACCCCGAGGACCAGCGAGAGCAGGGCCGTGGCCACCAGCAGCGGGACGTCGCCGGTCACGATGGTGCCGACGGCCAGGCCGACCAGCGCCAGTCCGACGATCGCGTTGATGCCCTGTTGGCCCGGATAGGTGATCGGCCGGCCGGTCATGAGCTCCTGCAGCTTGGAGAAGGCGATCGCGCTGCCGGAGAAGGAGACGCACCCGATGAGCACCCCGAGCACCACCTCGACGAGGTGGTAGGTCGCCGGCTTGGTCGGGTCCTCGATGAGGAAGTAGAGGATGGAGATGAGGGCGGCCGCCCCACCGCCGACCCCATTGAAGATGGCCACCAGTTGTGGCATCGCGGTCATCTTGACCCGGCGGGCGGTGGGCACCGCGATCGCCGCGCCGAGGGCCATGGCTACGAAGGTCAAGACGAGGTTGAGGGTGTGGGCGCGGACGCCGGGATACGCAAACGTGACGCCGACCGCCGCGGCGGCGGCGGCCGCCCCGAGCAGGTTGCCGTTGCGGGCGTGCTTGGGTGAGCTGAGTCCCTTGAGGGTGAGGATGAACCCGACCGCGGTCAGCAGGTAGACGAGGTCGATCCAGTCGTCGAGCGTCACTCGGGGCCGCCCTCGACCTCGGCCTCCGGGCTGGCGGCCTTCGCTGCCCGGTCCGCCGGCTTGGCCTTGAACATCTCGAGCATCCGGTCGGTGACGACGAACCCGCCCACGATGTTGAGAGTTGCCAGCAGCACAGCGAGGAAGCCGAGGACGAGCTGCGTCGTGCCGTGGGCGTCACCCATGATGATGATGGTTCCGACGAGGACGATCCCGTGGACCGCGTTCGAGCCGGACATCAGCGGCGTGTGCAGGATGCTCGGCACGCGGTTGATCACCTCGTTGCCGACGAAGGCGGCGAGGACGAAGATCGTGACGAACTCGAGGACCCCCGTGCTCATGGGCGCGCCTCGTCGGGCCCGGCGGCTCCCGGCGCTGGTGGCGCCGGGAGCTCCAGGCCGAGCGCCTCGGCCGTGGGGGCGTGGACGATACGGCCGTCCCGGACCACGCAGGTGCCGGAGACGATCTCGTCATCGAAATCCGGGGCCAGCTCGCCGTCCGTGACCAGGAGCCCGAGGAAGTTGGCGACATTGCAGCGCGTAGAGGAAGCTGGCGTGGGTCGGCATCGAGGCCGGCGGGTTGGCCATGCCGACAACGGTCACCCCGTCCACCAGCACATCCTCGCCGGCCACCGACAGCTCGCAGTTGCCGCCCGAGTCCACGGCGATGTCGACGATCACCGCTCCCTCCGACATGCTCCGCACCATCGCCTCGGTGACCAGCACCGGTGCCCTGCGCCCTGGGATCTGGGCAGTCGTGATCACCACGTCGGCAGCGGCAACTTCAGCGGCCAACAGCTCCTGCTGCCTGGCCAGGGTTTCGGCAGACTGCTCCCTCGCGTACCCACCGGTGCCCTCCTGGGCCTCGAGGCCGAGCTCCACGAACTTCGCACCGAGGCTCTCTACCTCTTCTTTCGCCGCGGCGCGCACGTCATAGGCGCGGACCGCCGCGCCGAGCCGCCGGGCGGTCGCAATGGCCTGGAGGCCGGCCACCCCGGCCCCCATCACCAAGACCTTGGCCGGCGGCACCGTCCCTGCCGCGGTCATGAACATCGGGAAGAACTTGTCGAGGTGCTCGGCGGCCGACAGGCCGGCACGGTACCCGGACACCGTGGCCTGTGACGAGAGGGCGTCCATCGACTGGGCCCGGCTGATCCGCGGGAGCAGGTCGAGGCTGTAGACCGTTGCCCCCTTGGCCGCCAGCGCTTGCACCACGTCGGTCGCGGCCAACGGCTGGAGGAAGCTGAGCGTGGAGACACCCTCCGGCAGTGCAGCGACCTCTCCGAGGGTCGGCGGCTGCACCCTGGCGACGATGCGGGCGCCGGCCAGGGCGGAAGCGGCATCCTCGACGACCGTCGCCCCTGCTGCCCGGAACTCCTCGTCGCCGAAGCGGGCGGCCGAGGCCGCCCCGGACTCGACGACGACCTCGACCCCGGTCTTGACGAGCTTTGCGGCCACCTCTGGCACGATCGCCACGCGACGTTCCCCGGGGGTCGACTCCTTGACGACAGCGAGCTTCACGGGCAAGAGGTATACAGGCAAACGGGGATGCGGACCACCCGCATTTCATCGGCGAGGCTCGAGCGGTGCGACGCCGCACCTGGTGCCGGGCACGGAGAACCGCACCGCGCCGATCGGACCGACGCGTTCTTCGGGGCCGGACCCCGCGCTCAGCTGGCCGTGTCCAGCGGCCCCGGGTCGGCCGTGCTGTGCAGCAACGACTCGACGGGGAGTGGCTCGTCGTCGCCACGGACCAGCGTCCGCACGTCGGTGAGGGAGAACACCGGGACCTCTGGGCCCCTGGCGAAGACCAGCACTTCCTCACTCGAGATGGGCCAGCGCGAAGAAGAACCCCTGCGCGGCGTCGGCCCCGAACGCCCGGACGATCTCGACCTGCTTGGGTGTCTCCACGCACTCGACGATCGCCGACATGCCCAGGGAGTGCGCCATGTGGATGACCGTCTCGACCACCAGCCGGTTGATGCCCTGATTCGACTCGAGGCCGGCGATGAACGACCCGTCGATCTTGACCGTGCTGATGGCGTGCCGCTTGAACGGCTCGAAGGAGGACCAGTTGGTTCCGACGTCGTCGACCGAGAGCTGGACGCCCATCTCCGAGAGGTTCTGGAGATCGGCAGCGGCAACCGAGTCGACCACCGCGTCCTCGGTGACCTCGATGTTGAGCTGGCCACTGCGGAACCCGGTCTGGTCGAGCGCACGGGCCACCGCCTTGGACACCTCCCCGCGCCGCAATTGCTCGACCGTGCAGTTGACCCCGAGTTGGATGCTCGGCGACCAACGACAGGCCTCTTCGCAGGCTTCGGCCACGATCCACGCGGTGAGGGGACCGATGTCCCCGCTGGCCTCCGCAGCCGGGATCAGCAGGTCCGGGGAGATCCTCCCCTCGGTCGGGTGACGCCACCGGACGAGCGCCTCCATCCCGAGGAGCCGACCGGTGGAGAGGTCGATCACTGGCAGGTACTCGAGGTAGGGCGCGCCGAGCAGGGAGAACGTCGCCTCCGGGTGGGTCAGCACGACCCGATCCGGTTTCGCCGACATCGTTCGGTTCCGCCCTCCTCGGGGGCAGGAGCATGTTCTCGGGCCACGACCGGTGCATCGACCAGATCCGGGGTGAACTTGAGCCGTTCTTCCTGGTCTTCCCGCAGGTCGGAGGCAAGAAGGGCCATGCTGCCGGTGGCCGAAGGCGAGGGCGCGCTGAGGGGGTCAGCGGACGGTCCCGATGACCCCCTCGAGCGCAGTGAGGAAGGGGGGCCGTTCGCCTCCCCCGTGGGCGACCAGGTTGGCCCCGGTCACATAGGAGGCCAGCGGCGAGGCCAGGAACAGGCAGATCCCGGCGATGTCGGCCGGGGTGGCAAACCTCCCGAGCGGGACGGTGGCGGCAATCGCTGCGATCCCGGCCGGTCCGCCGTAGTGCTCGTGGGCTCCCTCGGTCGCCACCATGCCGGCACTCAGGGCGTTGACCCTGACCTTCGGCGCCCACTCGATGGCCAGTGACTGGGTCAGGTTGATGAGTCCCGCCTTGGCCGCACCGTAGGCGGCGGTACCGGGCGAGGGCCGCAGCCCGCTGACCGAGGAGATGTTGATGATCGAGCCCCCCTCGTCCTGGACCTGCATGACCGCGTTGGCGGCTTGGGCGCAGTACAGGGGGCCGAGGAGGTTGAGGCCCACGACCGACGCCGTAAAGCGCGGTGACGCGGTCGCAGCGTCCCGACCTGGCGAGCCGCCCGCGTTGTTGACGAGGGTGTCGAGCCGGCCGAACCGGGTGACCGCGGCGTCGACCACCGCGGCGCACTGCTCGGCGTCCCGGACGTCGGCGACGACGAACTCGGCGCGGCGCACCGTCCCCGAGTGATCCGCCGCCGCGGGCAGTGCGTCTCCGCTCACCTCGGTGCGGCCGCAGACGACCACGTCCGCGCCGGCACCGAGGAACCCCTCTGCGATCCCCCGCCCGACTCCCCTCGCCCCGCCGGTCACCACGACCACCCGCCCCGTGTAGTCGAAGGTGCCCGCCCGGCCCGGGTTGCCCTCTGGTGCCACTGCTGCCTCCCTGGTTCCGACTGGTACTGTCCTGACGCTGTATCAGATCACGATCAGATCACGCTGCGTGCGTGGCTGCCCGCCTCCCCGCCGGTACGACCGGGGCGGGCGCGGTCCGCGCCGCTCGGCCACCGGAGCAGTCCATGCCCATCACCACCCGTCAGCCACGACCCGGCATCTCCGAGGTGGTCATCGATCATCCCCCGGTGAACGCCCTCGACGTGGCCGGCTGGTTCGGCCTGGCAGAGGCCGTCCTCGGAGCCGGTCGGGTGCCGGACACGCGCGTGGTGATCGTCCGGGCCGAGGGACGCGGCTTCTGTGCCGGGGTCGACATCAAGGAGATCGACGCCCGGGGCGACGAGGCCCTCGTCGGCGCCAACCGGGGGTGCTTCGCCGCCTTCGCCGCCGTCTACGAGTGCGAGGTCCCGGTCATCGCCGCCGTCCACGGGTTCTGCCTCGGCGGAGGGGTCGGCATCGCCGGGAACGCCGACATCGTCGTGGCCTCGGAGGACGCCACGTTCGGGCTCCCCGAGGTCGACCGCGGTGCGCTCGGCGCGGCGACCCATCTCGCCCGCCTGGTTCCCCAGCACCGCATGCGTGCCATGGTCTACACGGCCGAGGTGGCCACCGCGGCGGAGCTCCACCACTACGGGTCCGTCCTCCGAGTCGTACCACGCGAGCAGCTGATAGATGCCGCCTACGAGGTGGCCGACAGCATCGCGTCGAAGAGTCCGACCATCATCCGGCGCGCCAAGGAGTCCCTCAACGGGATCGACCCGGTCGACGTGAAGCGGAGCTACCGCTTCGAGCAGGGGTTCACCTACGAGCTGCACGTGGCCGGCGTCGCGGACGAGCAACGGTCGGCCTTCGTCGAGAAGCGCGCCGCCGACACCACCCGATGAGCCCGCCGGGACCGAACGAGAGCGCGCACGAGATGGGGGCGGTGCACGGTGGCTGACAAGCGCCTCGACCTCGACGGCTTCGTCGGTGAGCTCCGCAGCGGCATGACCGTCGGCATCGGCGGCTGGGGGTCGCGCCGCAAGCCGATGGCCGCTGTGCGGGCCATCCTCCGCTCGGACCTCGCCGACCTCACGATCGTCTCCTACGGCGGCCCCGACGTCGGCCTGCTCTGCGCGGCCGGAAAAGTCGCCTCGGTGGTCTACGGGTTCGTCACCCTGGACTCGATCCCCACCGACCCCCACTTCAAGGTGGCCCGCCAGAGCGGAGCGGTCGGGGCCACCGAGCTCGACGAAGGCATGTTCTACCTGGGCCTCCTCGCCGCATCCCAGCGGCTCCCCTTCCTGCCCACCCGGGCCGGACTCGGGTCCGACGTGCTCCGGCTGAACCCGTCCCTGCGCACGGTCACCTCGCCCTACGGCGACGGCGAGGAGCTGGTGGCCGTCCCGGCCATCCGCCTCGACGCGGCGGTCGTGCACGTGAACCGTGCAGACCGCACCGGCTCGGGTCAGATCCTCGGACCCGACCCCTTCTTCGACGACCTCTTCCTCGGCGCGGCGGAGCGTCGCTTCGTGACGACCGAGCGGATCGTCGAGACCGATCGCCTCGCGGACGAGGGGCCACTCCAGAGCCTGTGCATCAGCCGGCTGCTCACCGACGGCGTCATCGAGACCCCCGGCGGAGCCCACTTCACCGCCTGCGTGCCCGACTACGGACGCGACGAGGCGTTCCAACGCGAGTATGCGGCGGCCGCGGCCGACCCCGACGCCTGGCGGGCCTTCAGCACGCGCTATCTCGAGGTCGACGAGGCGGGCTACCAGGAAGCTGCCCGACCGGTCGGCGCGGCGGGGGCGGGCGCATGACCGGGTCCGAGACGACGGGCGACCGCAACGACGGCGCAAGCGGGGTGTCCCGGTCCGAGTACTGCGCGATCGCCTGCGCCGAGGTGTTCCGCGGCGACGGCGAAGTTATGGCCAGCGCCTTCGGGACCGCCCCCGCGCTCGGGGCACGACTGGCCCGGCTCACCTTCGCTCCCGACCTCGTGCTGACCGACGGCGACGCGGCACTGATCGACGGGGCACCGCCGCTCGGGGCCGACCCCGGGTCGCTGGTGTTCGAGTCGCACATGCCGTACCGCCGGGTCTTCGACGTGGTCTGGTCGGGCAGGCGCTCGCTCATCATGATGGCCTCCCAGATCGACCGGACCGGCAACCAGAACATCAGCGCCATCGGCGACTGGGCCCGCCCCAAATCCCAGCTGGTCGGGGTGCGGGGTGCCCCGGGCAACACGGTCAACCACCCCACGAGCTACTGGGTCCCCAACCACTCGACCCGGACCTTCGTCGAGCAGGTCGACGTCGTGTCCGGTGTCGGGTATGCGCGGGCGGCGGCAGCCGGTCCGGCAGCCAGCCGCTTCCACGAGATCCGCCGGGTCATCTCGAATCTCGGGGTGTTCGACTTCGAGACCCCCGACCGGGTGATGCGCCTGCGGTCCGTCCACCCCGGGGTCGGCGTGGACGAGGTGGTCGAGGCCACCGGCTTCGCCCTGGTGATCCCCGAGGCGGTGCCCGAGACCCGGCTCCCGACTCCCGAGGAGCTCGCACTCATCCGGACCGTCCTCGATCCGTCGGGCCTGCGGGACCGGGAGGTCCGGGAGTGAGCCAGCCGGACGCCGCGGGTCCCGGGCATCCGGCGCTGCACACCTCGTTCTGCGACCTGGTCGGCGTCCGCTACCCGATCGTCCAGACCGGGATGGGCTGGGTGGCCGGCCCGAGCCTGGTGGCTGCCACCGCCGAGGCCGGTGGGCTCGGGATCCTGGCCTCGGCCACCATGACCCTGTCCGAGCTCGGGGCGGCCGTCGCCGAGGTGCGATCGCGGACCGACCGGCCCTTCGGGGTCAACATGCGCACCGACGTGGCCGATGTCGGCGACCGGGTGGCGCTCATGGTCGACCAGGGCGTCCGGGTGGCCAGCTTCGCCCAGGCCCCCAACGCCGCGCTGGTCGAGCGCTGCAGGGCCGCCGGTCTGGTGGTGATGCCCACCGTCGGCGCGCGGCGCCACGCCGAGAAGGTGGCCGAGTGGGGCGTCGATGCGGTCATCGCGCAGGGCGGCGAGGGCGGCGGGCACACCGGCGCGGTCCCGACCTCCTTGCTCACCCCCGCCGTCGTCGACGCGGTCGGCGACCGGGTCGAGGTGGTGGCTGCCGGCGGCTTCTTCGACGGACGCGGCCTGGTCGCCGCGCTCGCCTACGGCGCCTCGGGCATCGCCATGGGCACCCGGTTCCTGCTCACCCGCGAGAGCCGGGTACCCGACGAGGTCAAGCAGCTCTACCTCCGGACGCCGGTCACCGGGACCGTCGTCTCGACCGCGGTGGACGGCGCGCCCCAGCGGATGATCCGCACCGACCTGGTCGACCATCTCGAGCGGGCGGGCCGCCTGCGCGGACTCCCTCGGGCGGTCGCCAACGCGTACGCCTTCCGTAGGGAGACCGACACGACGTTGCTGGCACTGCTGCGGGAGGGTCGGGCCATGAGGCGGGGCAACGACCTCTCCTGGCCCCAGGTGGTGATGGCGGCCAACGCGCCGATGATGACCAAGGCGGCACTCGTGGACGGCCGCACCGACGTCGGCGTCCTGCCGACCGGTCAGGTCGTGGGTGAGATCGCGGAGCTCCCGAGCGTGGCCGAGCTCATCGGTCGGATCGTGCGCGAGGCGACCATGGTTCTGGATCGGTTGGTCAGTACGCAACCGATCCAGGCCCACGATCGCTGACTTGTCAACACGCGACCGATACCATGCACGGGTTGTGGAGCGCTCGACGGTGGAACCGGCATTCGAGCGGCCGGTGTTCGATCCGTTCGACGCACGCTGGGCCAGCGATCCCTTCCCCCTCTACGCCGAACTTCGTGAGCGGGCACCGATCCACCGCAACGACATGGGGTTCTGGGTGGTAGCCCGCCACGCCGATTGCAAGGCCATCCTCCGCGACCGGCGGTCGAGCTCGGACACCATGAATGCGAAGGTGGCGGGAGGTGGGGCACCGGAGCACTTCCGTCGGCCCATCACAGAGGAAAACCCGATGGCCGCCGGCATCGTCGAGATGAGGCCGTTCCTGTTCCGTGATCCGCCCGATCACGAACGGCTGCGGAACCTGGTGGCCAAGGCCTTCACCCCGAAGATGATCGAGTCGTTGCGAATCCGGACCCAACAGGTTGTCGACGAGTTGCTCGACGCGGCAATGGACGCAAACACCGTCGATCTCCTCAACGACTTCGCGTATCCCCTCCCCGTGCAGATCATCTGCGATCTGCTCGGTGTTCCCGCCGAGGACCAGGCACGGTTCGGGCAATGGTCGAAGGCGTTGACCCGGGGACTCGACCCCGACTTCCTGCTGACCGACGAGGTCATCGACGCCCGCGGCACGGCAGTGGCGCAATTCGCGCAGTACTTCTTCGAACTACTGGCCGAACGCAAACGATCACCCCGAGAAGACCTGCTGAGTCGGCTGGCCCAGGTCGAGGAGCAGGGGGCCGTGCTCGACGAGACCGAGATCCTGTCGACCTGCATCCTGTTGCTGGTGGCCGGCCACGAAACGATCGCCAACCTGATCTCCGGTGGGATGCTGGCCCTGCTGGGCCGGCCCGACCAGCTGGACCGCTATCGCGACGATCCCGGTGTCCGGCGTAGCGCGTTCGAGGAAATGCTTCGCTACGTGTCACCGATCCAGTTGGTCACGCGGGTCTTCACGGAGGACTGCCGATTCGGGGGCGCGGAGTTCGTCGCCGGCGACTTCGCCATGCTGCTGATCGCGTCGGCCAATCACGACCCGGCGGAGTTCGAGGATCCGGAGGACTTCGACATCACCCGTACTCCCAACAGCCATCTCGGCCTGGGCCTCGGGATCCACCACTGCCTCGGTGGTCCGCTCGCCAGGATGGAGACCGAGGTGGCCCTGGGGACCCTGGTCCGTAGAGCGCCCCGACTGGCCCTGGCGACCGACGAGGTGACCTACAGAGCCAACGTGATCCTGCGCGGGGTCGAGGCGCTGCCGGTCTCGATGACGGGCTGAGCCACCTCGATCGCCGCCTCCGGCGCCTGCAGTCGCACAAAATTGTCGTACGAATTGCAGCCCCAAGGCATCTACCCATTGTGCCGCCACTCGGGGTAGGCAATACTTTGGTCTGCTTGCTTGGCAAGATACCTGCCCATTCAGTCGCCACGCTGCACCCGGTCTTCCAGGACCGATGCCCCGCCTGGTCGGGTCCCCGTGGCACTGCCCAGAGGAGTTGTGATGTCGGAAACTCTCCACTCGTCAGCATCGGAGACGGGGCACGCGCTCCCGGACGGGTGGTCCCGATGAGCGTCGTCGGCGCAGGAGCGGTCACCGGCTATGGATGGGGGCGCAAGCGACTCTGGGACGGGTTCTTGGTCGGCGAGAGCGCTGTCAGACCGGTCCCCAGCATGGGCACGTACCTCGACAGTCCCCCCTACCTTGCCACCATCACGGGTTCGGGTGATCTTCGGGACGGGCCGAGCCGCTTCAACCAGGTGCTCCGCTTCTCCGCGCGGGAGGCCATCGTCGACGCCCAGGAACGGGGATGGTCCCCCGGCCGGTCGGTCGGGGTCATCCACAGCATCGCCCTCGGTGACGTCGAGACGTATCGGGACTACTACCGCCAGGAGGGTGACTTCGCCGGTCCGCGTCCCAAGCTCCGCCGGTGGCTGCACATGATCCCCTCGACGGCCGTCGCATTGTTCATGAAGGAGTTCGACTTCCACGGTCCGTCGATGTCCGTGTCTGCGACGTGCGCGTCGAGCAACGTCGGCATCCTGCTGGCGAAGTCGTGGATCGACTCGGGCATCGCCTCCGATGTCATTCTGCTGGCGACAGATCTCTCCGGCATCGACCAGAACATCCCCTGGTTTCGCGATCTCGGCGCCGCCGTCCTCGACCGGCCCCCGTTCGACGGGTGCCGCCCGTTCCAGGAGGGGAGCCGGGGATTCGTCGGCGGTGAGGCATCGGTTGCGATGGTGGTCTCGAACCGGCCGGAGGGGGCGTACGCCTCGGTGCTCGGGGGGGCCATGACGAGCGACGGCTACCACGCCATCGCACTTCCCCCCGACAACGTCGAGGTGTTCCGGTGCTTCCGCGAAGCGACCGCCAACGCGGGAATCGAGGCGTCGGATGTGGCGTACCTCAATGCGCACGGCCCCGGGACGGCCCAGTGCGACGCTGCCGAGGCTCGTGTGCTCGACGAGCTGTATCCCGACGCCAAGGGGATCTTCTCGGTCAAGCCCCTGGTCGGACATTGCCAGGCCGCCGCCGGTGCAGTCGAGATGCTGGCCACCCTCTACGCGTTCGAGTCCGGTTCGATCCCGGCGCCGCCCCAGGTGGCCCCGGGCCATCCGCGGTTGGTCGACGGCTACACCCCACGTGAGCCGGGACTGATGTTGAAGTCCTCCCTCGGGATGGGCGGCCACAACGCGGTCGTCGTGGTGGACGAGCCACACCACTAGACCCGCGGGGTCGGGCCGCGGCATCGGCCGCGCCTCGTCCACCGCCCGCCAAACGGGCAACCGGGTCCGGATCCGGGACCCGACCCCCGATCGGGCCTCGTCCCGCTCCCAGTGCCCGGTCTCGTCCCGCTCCCCGCCGGTCGTGCGGTCGTCGATTCCCACGTCGCAGCCTGGCTCAAGCGTCGGGTCGCACCTGCCGATACGAACGGCCATGGGCAATATCAGTCGATTCAGCAAGCCTCGCCCTGGAGACGAGCTGGACGGACCTGTCGATTCCGGTGAGTCGGGCCCTCCGGGGACGCCGACCCCGGAGCTTCCGCGGGAGGTCGACTTCGATCTCACCTCTGTTCCCATCGTCACGTGGTCCTACGACCCGGCAGCCGACGAGATCCGCTGGTCGTCCCCGATCGAGGAGGTCATCTTCGGTGTCCCCGTCGGCACCACCGGGTTCACCATCGACGTGACGACCGAGGTCGACGACTCCTGGCCCGCGCGCTGCCTGATCGACGAGCCGGGCGGTGGGAGCCTGGCAACGGCAGCCGCTTCCACCATCGTCAGCGACCTGCGCAGGTCGATCGTGGAGCCGGTACTGGCGCCGATCCGGGCCGGTGCACCTCCCGCCGAATACGAACTACGCACGACGGTGACCGCTCCGGACGGCACCACCCACATGTTGAGTGTCCGGGCGTCGCCGAGTGCGACCGGTGGCCGGATCCACCCCGGGGCAGCCGGCACCGCAGGCGTCTACCTCGGCGCGGTGGTGGACATCACCAATCACGTGCACGTCGAGCGAGAACTGCAGGACATGGTGGATCGATTCCGCCTGCTGACGGAGCTGAGCCCCGATGCCATCATCGTGCATCGCGACGGCAATTTGGTCTACGGCAATGCCGCGGCAGTCCGCTTGATCCAAGCGGACTGCATGGAGGACTACTACGGATCCCCCATGGCCGACTTCGTCCACCCGGACGACAGAGCTTCAGTGGCCGGTCGGCTGGGCCTGCTCACCGAGGACGGTACGTTCTTCGAGCACGGAGAAGTCCGGGTCGTGGCACTCGACGGAAGCATCAAGGTGGTGGACGTGACCTCGGTGCGCATCCAGTGGGGTGGACAACCCGCATTCCAGGCAATCATGCGCGACATGTCCATGCGGATCGCGGCCGAAGCCGCCAACCGCTACCGGGCAAGCCTCGTGGCCCACGTCTCGGACGCGATCATCGGCATCGACGCGGACGGCAAGATCGAGAGCTGGAACGAAGCGGCCCAGGCCATCTACGGATGGACCGAGTCCGAGGTGGCCGGACTCTCGATCGGCGCCGTGGTCACCGCCAACCGGTCGGACAGCGCCGCCGTCCTCGAGCGGGGCCAGCGCACCCACCGCCGCAAGGACGGATCCGAGGTGGACGTCCTGGTCTCGATCGACCCGCTCATCGACGACAACACCCAGCCGTCCGGATGGGTCGTGGTCTGCACCGAGCTGACCGACGCCCGTCAGGCCGAGGCCGGTCGCCGGGCCGCCGAGGAGCGCTACGAGGCAGTGGTCGCGTCGCTCAGCGAAGGGATCATCCTCTTCGACGAGGCCGGCAACATGTGCGCCCACAACTCTGCGGCCACCCGCATCCTGGGTGACCGGCTCAGCGAGGGTGCCGGCCACCAGGTGTTCACCGGCGCGTCCATCGCCCTGTCCGCTGAGGGCCAGCCGCTCTCCCCCGAGATGTTCCCCCACGCCAAGACCCTGATCACCGGCGAATCCGAGGACGACGTGATCATCGGGGTCACCGACGAGGGCGGTCGTCGCCAGTGGCTGGCGATGAGCTCCCGCCTGCTCTCGGGCACCGGACAGGTCGACTCGCCGATGGTGGTCTGCTCGTTCACCGACGTGACCGATCGGAAGGCCGCCGAGGCGCAACTCCACTGGCTCGCCTACCACGACTCGTTGACCGGGCTCGGCAACCGGTCACTCTTCAACGAGGAGCTCGAGCGCGAGCTCCTCATCTCGATGCAGCGCGAGACCAATCTGGCCGTCCTCTTCATCGACCTCGACCGGTTCAAACTGGTCAACGACTCGTTCGGCCACGCCAGCGGCGACGAGCTGCTGCTCACCCTGGCCCAACGGTTCAAGTCGGCCGTGCGGGCGGGCGACGTGGTCAGCCGGTTCTCGGGGGACGAGTTCGTGGTGCTCTGCCGCAACCTCCGCGACGTCCAGACCGCGGTCACCCTGGCCGAGGAGTACTCCTCGGTGCTGGCCGAGCAGGTCCATCTGTCCACCGGGCGCTCGGTGGTGGTGACCTGCAGCGTCGGCGTCTCCTTCGTCATGCGCGGCCGCCAGACCGCCCAGGACGTCCTCCAGCAGGCCGACACTGCCATGTTCCAGGCCAAGAACAAGGGCCGGGGACGGATCGAGGTCTTCGACGAGTCGCTCCGGGCGAAGTCGGTGGCCCGCCTCGAGATCTACGACGACCTTCGGCACTCGATCGACCACGACGAGCTCACCGTCCACTATCAGCCCATCGCCTCGGTGGCCGACGACCGGATCGTGGCCATGGAGGCCCTGGTGCGGTGGCAC
The DNA here is from genome assembly GCA_963701325.1 of uncultured Acidimicrobiaceae bacterium. Lineage (GTDB taxonomy): Bacteria > Actinomycetota > Acidimicrobiia > Acidimicrobiales > RAAP-2 > Bog-756. The sequence continues at coordinate 2,922,725 of OY969604.1, read as the reverse complement.
CACCCCTCCCGCGGCCTGCTCGGTCCGATGGAGTTCATCCCCTTCGCCGAGGAGACCGACCTCATCTTCTCGCTCGGGCGGTGGGTCCTCCGGGAGGCCTGCCACACGATGGCCCGGTGGCGACGGGAACTCGCCGGTGCGGAGAACGCCTACATCACCGTGAACCTCTCGGTCCATCAGCTGGCCGATGTCGAGCTGCTCGATTCGATCGCCAGCGCGCTCGCCGACTCCGGCCTCCCGGCAGACGCGCTCGTGCTCGAGGTCACCGAGTCGATGCTGATGAGCGAGACCCCCGAGACGATCGCCGCGCTCGGCGGCATCCACGAGATGGGCGTCGGCCTTGCGATCGACGACTTCGGTACCGGGGAGTCGTCATTGGCGCGGCTGAAGCGGTTCCCGGTCAAGATCCTCAAGATCGACAAGTCCTTCGTCGACGGACTGGGCATCCTCGACACCGACGAGGCAATCGTGGCCGCCATCGTGCAGCTCTCGAAGGCCCTGGGCCTGGTGGTCCTGGCCGAGGGGGTCGAGACCCCGATCCAACTCGAGCGGGTCGCCGCGCTCGGGTGCGATCTCTATCAGGGCTACCTGATGTCGCGACCCACCCGTGCCGACCACGTCGACTTCACCAAGCGCTCGGAGTCGACGGCGCAAACAGACCTCCCCGCGTAGCGGGTCGCTCCGGCGCCCGCCGCGGGGCGGGCCCGCGCCCGGATCCCTACCCGAGACGTTCGATGATGGTGGCGTTGGCCTGGCCGCCACCTTCGCACATGGTCTGGAGCCCGTAGCGCGCCCCGGTCCGCTCCATCTCGTTGAGCAGCGTGGCGAGCAGCCGCGCCCCCGATCCCCCGGTGGGGTGGCCGATGGCGATGGCACCCCCGTTGACGTTGACCCGGTCCATGTCGGGATGGTGCTCCTTCTCCCAGGCCAGCACCACCGAGGCGAACGCCTCGTTGATCTCGATCAGATCGATGTCGTCGAGGGAGAGCTTCGCCTTCTCGAGGACGAGGGTGGTGGCCGGGATCGGCGCGGTAAGCATGATCACCGGGTCGTTGGCAGCCACCGCGAAGGTGTGGAACCGGGCGCGGGGCCGGAGCCCGAGCCGTCCCGCCCGCTCCTCGGACATGATGAGCACCGCGGCCGCCCCGTCCGAAATCTGCGACGAGGTCGCGGCCGTGACCAGACCGCCCTCCACGAAACACGGGGGGAGTGAGGCGAGGGTCTCGTAGCTCGATCCGGCCCGCACCCCCTCGTCGGCGGTCAGCGGTCCGTCTCCGGCCGGATCGCCCTCGTCGCTGCCGGCAACCGCCACCTTGTCCATCACCCGGGCCCGCCGGGTGGCCAGCGGGACGATCTCGCGCTCGAACCGACCTTCCGAGATGGCCCGGGCGGCCCGGTCGTGGGACCGGAGCGCGAAGCGGTCCATCTCCTCTCTGGTGATCCCCCACCGTCGGGCGATCTCCTCGGCACAGAGGCCCTGGTGGACGAAGTCGAAGCGACCGAGCACCGTCGGGCCGTAGGCCTCGCCGGGTCCCGGCTCGGTCGTCGACCCGATCGGGACCCGACTCATCGCTTCGACGCCTCCGCCGATGACCACGTCCATGGCCCCGGACAGGACGGCCTGGGCCGCGAAGTGGACGGCCTGCTGGGCCGAGCCGCACTGGCGGTCGACGGTCGTGCCCGGAACGGTGTCCGGAAACCCGGCAGCCAGCGCCGCGTTGCGGCCGATGTTCATGGCCTGCTCGCCGACGGTCATCGTGCATCCGAGGATCACGTCCTCGACCAGCGCCGGGTCCAGGTCGTTCCGCTCGACCAGCGCGCGGAGCGGCTGGGCGGCGAGGTCGACCGCGTGCCAGCCGGAGAGGCGTCCGTTCTTCCTCCCGACGGGGGTGCGGACGACGTCGACGATCACAGCGCTGGGCATAGCCCCATTGTGACCGAAGCCCAGCGGTTGCCGGAAATCTGGCCGTGTGTCAGATTTCCCCCGACAGCCGCCGAGCGAGGGACCGGAGTGACCGATCGAGCCATGGACTTGGCGTTCACCGACGCCCAGGAGGCGTTCCGGGCCGAGGCGCGCGCCTGGCTGGCGGCGCACGCCCCCCCGCCTCGGTCCCTCCCCTCGCTCGACACCGCCGAGGGGTTCGAGGCCCACCGGGCCTGGGAACAGCAGATGGCCGACGACCGGTGGTCGGTCGTTTCGTGGCCCGAGGAGTACGGGGGACGGGGGGTGGGCCTCCTCGAGTGGCTGGTCTTCGAGGAGGAGTACTGGCGGGCACAGGCCCCACTCCGGGTGAGCCAGAACGGGATCTTCCTGCTCGCTCCGACCCTCTTCGAGTTCGGGACCGATGGGCAGCGGGCCCGGTACCTGCCCCCGATGGCCTCCGGCCGCGAGATCTGGTGCCAGGGATGGTCCGAGCCGGACGCCGGGAGCGACCTCGCCGGCATCCGGTCACGGGCCCGCCGCTCGGACAGCGAGGAGGGCTGGGTGCTCACCGGCCAGAAGACCTGGGCCTCGCGGGGCGCGTTGGCCGAATGGTGCTTCGGGCTGTTCCGGACCGACCCGGAGGCCGAGCGGCACCACGGCCTGACCTACTTCCTCATCGAGCTCGCCTCCCCCGGGGTCACCGTCCGCCCGATCGCCCAGATCGACGGCGAGTGCGGGTTCGCCGAGCTGTTCTTCGAGGAGGTGCTCGTGCCCGACTCCCAGGTGCTGGGCGAGGTGGGCCGGGGGTGGAACGTGGCGATGGCCACCGCCGGCTCCGAGCGCGGGCTGAGCCTCCGCAGCCCGGCCCGCTACACCGAGGCCGCCAACCGGCTGGTCTCCCTCTATGCCGACCGGCTCCGTGCAGAGCCCGAGTCGGCGCGGCGGAGCGCCGACGCGGTGGCCGGCGCCTGGATGGCCGCCGAGGCATACCGGCTGCACACCCTCTGGACCGCCACCCGCGTCCTCGCGGGGGGATCGGTGGGCCCCGAGGCGAGCGCCAACAAGATCCACTGGTCGGAGACGGACCTGGCCATCCATCGCGCAGCCCTCGCGCTCCTCGGGCCCGGGGCCGAGCTCCACGGCGGCGAGGTCGACGACCCCTGGCTGGACGGGTACCTGTTCGCACTCGCCGGGCCGATCTACGCAGGTACCAACGAGATCCAGCGCAACGTCGTCGCCGAGCGCATGCTCGGGCTGCCCCGCGGCTGAACGGCACCGGGCAATGCACTTCGCCTTCAGCGACCAGCAGCTCGAGTTCCGCGACGCGGTGCGCCAGGTGCTGGAGCGCGAGTGCACGACCGTCGACTTGCGCGAGACGTACCGGGCCCCGGCGGCACGCACACCCCGGTGGTCCGTCCTCGCCGACCTCGGGGTCATCGGTCTCACCGTTCCGGTTGCGCGGGGCGGGCTCGGTCTCGGAATGGTCGACCTGGTGCTGCTCCTCGAGGAGGCCGGACGGGTGGCGCTGCCCGAGCCGCTCGTCGAGACCACCGCGCTCGCCGCGCCGCTGCTCGACGCAGTGGCGAGAGCGGGGGGGCCGGGCGCGCCCGTGGCGGCCCGGTGGCTCGAGCGCATCCCGACGGGAGCCCTGGCCACCGGGGTCGGCACCGACCGGGACCGCGGGGACCCGGTCGCCGGGGCCGACGGCGCCGACCTGCTGCTGCTTTCCGCGTCCGGCGCGGACGGCCCGGAGATCCACGGGCTCGAGGCGGGCAGCTGCGCGGTTCGGCCGGTGCCATCGCTCGACCCGACCCGACGTCTCGGGGTGCCCGAGTGGGAGCCGACACCGGCCACCCTCCTCGCCGCCGGGCCGGAGGCCGCATCCCTCATCGGAGGCAACGCCGACCGAGCCGCGGTCGCGGTCGCAGCCGAGCTGCTCGGCCTCACCCGGACCATGGTGACCCTTGCCGCTGAGTACGCCGTGGGGCGCCACCAGTTCGGCCGGCCGATCGGGAGCTTCCAGGCGGTCAAGCACCTCCTGGCGGGGGCCCAGGTCCTGCTCGAGTTCGCACGGCCGGCGGTCTACGCGGCGGCGTGGGCGCTCGATGCCGGGGCCGGCGACGCCTCACGGTCCGCCTCTCTGGCCAAGGCGTACGCCTCCGAGGCCGCCCTCGAGGCGGCCCGGGTCTCCCTCCAGGTACACGGGGCCATCGGGTACACCTGGGAGTGCGACCTGCACCTGTTTCTGAAGCGGGCCTGGGCACTCGCCGAGTCGTGGGGGTCGGCGGCCGACCACCGCGCCCGGCTGCTCGAGTCGCTCCTCGTCGGGCGGTAGCCGACCTGGAGCGGCGCGGTCACTCCCTACCGCGAGAGCCCCGGGCTCAGGGCTGGGCGAACGCGTAGACGGGCATCCCGTTGTACGCGGCCGAGTCGGTGGGCAGGTAGGGACCGTTGACGACCACGGCCAGGGAGCCCACCGGCGCCGGTCCGGCGTCCCCCTCGACGGTCACGACCGCTCCGTCCGGCCAGACCTGGACCACCACCCCCACGTGCAGGGAGGTGGACGTGGACCAGGGTCCGGTGCCGTAGAGGACGGCGTCGCCCGGGAGGGGGCTGGCTGTCGGGGGAAGCACCCCGGTGTTGGCCGCGGCCCAGTCGAAGATGCTGCCGGTGAAGGGGTAGGAGGGGATGGGGACACCGGCCCGCTGCCAGACCCAGCTGGCGAAGAGGGCACACCACTCCTCGCACGGTCCGTACGGATTGCAGAAGTTGCCCGGGGTCGGGTCGCTGTTCACCTGGCTGTCGGCGACCGACACGATGGCCGAGGCGGTCGCCGAGGGAGCCGGGTCCGGCGGGTTCGTGAACGAGTAGTTCCACCCGTCGGGCTCGAGCATCCAGTAGCCGCCGCCGTCCTCTGTCGCGGCGATGCCGGCCACCGGAGGAACGACGAAGGGATTGCCTCCGAAGCCGTCCCCGAGCGAACCATGGAAGTCGGCGTCCCCGAAGGTGAAGACCCCGCCGTCGGTGGCGACCATCAGGTAGCCGCCGCCGTCGCCGGTGGCGATGATGCCGACGACCGGATCGTTGAGGACGGTCCCGCCGGTCGATCCGTGGAACGCGGCGTCGCCGAACGCGAAGACACCGCCGTCGGCGGCGACCAACCAGTAGCCGAGGCCGTTCCGGGTCGGTGCCATCCCGGTGACCGGTGCGACCAGCGGGGTGCCGCCCATCGAGCCGAGGAAGCGGGCGTCGCCGAAGGCGAAGATGCCGCCGTCGGCGGCCACGAGCCAGTACCCCTTGCCGTCCGGTGTCGACGCCATCCCGACCACCGGTTGGTTGAGGCGGGTGCCACCCATCGAGCCGTAGAAACCGGCGTCGCCGAAGGCGAAGACACCCCCGTCGAGCGCGGCGAGCCAGTACCCGCCACCGTCGGGGGTGGCCGCCATGGCGACGACCGGCCCCTGCAGGCGGAGCGCGCCGAGCGAGCCGTGGAAGCCGGCGTTCCCTTCCGGGAAGACGCCCCCGTCTGCCGACGCGAGCCAGTACCCCTCGTCGGAGCTCGAGGCAGCCGGGTTCGCCGCAATGGTCACCATCACCGAGTTGAGCGGCTGATCCACGGGCGGGTCGATCGAGGGCGCGTCGCCGAAACCGATGACCCCGCCTCCCGGGTAGACGTGCGGCACAGGGGCCGCCCCCGCATGGGCGGTCGCTCCGAGCGCCACCGGGGTCAGCACGGTCGTGAAGATGGTCACGATGACCAGCGCCGCGATCCGCACGGTGCCGGGTCCCGCCCGCCCGACCCCGGGAAGACGGCTCCAGGGGGCCCCTTTTCTACCACTCAGAGTGGTGGAATTGTCCGTGGTCGGCCCGGACCCCAAATCCATGGCGGCCCATGCTAGGCACTGGAGGAGGCCGTGGGAAGGGGTGACCCCGAATCCCGCGGATTTCGCATCCCTCGCAGGGTGCCCTCTCCATCCGCGAGGGGAAGAGGGCTCGGGCGGTGAGCTCCGGATCGAGCGGCGCGCCTCGGTCGACCGCCCTGGCGCCTTCCGGGCGGGCCGCAGTTATACCCATGTGCGGCTATGGCAAACATCATGCTGAGTGGTAATGTGGTCGTATAACTACTGAGAGTGGTTTTGAGCCCGGAGCGGAGGCACCAATGGGTCAGGGGGCGTGATGGCAGCCAGGCCGAGTCAACCCGAACCGTTCGTCCGCGGGGCCCCCTATCCGGCCGCCAACGGCGTCCCCTACCCGCGTGCCAACCCGGCCGATGTGGCCCGACTGCCGGCCGACGTGTGGCACTCGGGCTCCGTCCCGGCCGGGGTGCGACTCGAACTGGTCGGTGACGCCCAGGCGATCGACATCGCCTACCGGACGGTGACCGGGAGTCTCGGCTACCGCGGTGACGGGGCCGGCATCGTCTTCTCCGTCTGGCGCAGTGGCCGCAAGGTCTGCGAGGAGGAGGCCGTCCTCGGTGACGGGCTCATCCGACTCTCGCTGGGCTCAGGGTCGCCCGACAAGCCGGCGGTCATCTATCTCCCGGAGGGGATGCAACCCCTGGTGCTCTCGCTCACTGCGGTCAAGGGGGAGATTGCACCGGCACCGGCCCTTCCCCGCTGGCTCGCGTACGGCGACGCTGTCACCCAGGGCTGGATCGCCTCGGGGCCCGCGCAGGGCTGGGCTGCGATCACCGCCCGGAAGTCGGGGCTCGATCTGATCAACCTCGGATTCGCAGGCTCGGGCCAGGCCGAGATCGTGTCGGCCGAGCACCTGGCGAGCCTGCAGGCGGACGTCATCTCGATCGCCTACGGGGCCAATTGCTGGACCCGGACGCCCCACAGCGCGCCCATGCTCTTCGAGAGCGTCCGCGGATTCCTGGCACTGGTCCGGAGCGGGCATCCCACGACGCCGATGGTCGTGATCAGCCCGATCCGACGCACCGATGCCGAGCACACCCCGAACAAGCTCGGCGCCACGCTCGTGGACCTGCGGGATGCCGTCGAGGCCGCCACCCGTGATCGGATCGTCTCCGGCGACACCATGCTCTCGCTGGTGGCCGGCGAGGACATCATCAGCCCAGAGCACCTGGCGGACGGGATCCACCCCGGGGACGAGGGGCACAAGCGCATCGCCTCGGCCACTGCAAAAGCGCTCAGCGCGGCCATGCAGACGGCCAGAGAGGCGTCGACGATGCCCGTCCTGGTCGACAGCTCGGTGGGCCTCGGCCTCACCCTTGCGGTCGTCGGTCGGAACGGACACGCCGACGAGAGCGATGAGCCTCTGGTGTCGCTCGACGAGAGCGCCCCGGCTGACGGGACCCTGGTGTCGCTGGACGAGAGCGTCGCGGCCATTGCCTCCGCGTTCGAGAGCCACTCGTCCTCTGCGGGCGTCGTCGAGCACGGTCCGTCGGCCGACGAGAGCGGCGCACCGATCGCATCCACCTTCGAGAGCCACGAGTCCGTCGCGTCGTTCGACGAGGGCGTCGCGTCGTTCGATGGGAGCGTGGTGTCGGTCGACGAGATCCACGCGCCGACGGAGTCGCTCTACGAGAGCGATGAGCCGGTGGTGTCGTTGGGCGAGAGCGACGAGCCGATGACATCCGTCTTCGAGAGCGACGGCACCGTGGTGTCGGTCGACGAGACGGTGGCGACGATGGCGTCCGTCTTCGAGAGCGACGAGCCTGTGCTGTCGCTCGACGAGCCTGTGCTGTCGCTCGACGAGATCGACGAGCCGATGGCATCCGCCGACCAGACCGCCGAGCCGGTCGCCCCGGTCTGGAGCGACCTCGACCCGATCGATCCCGACCCGACCGATCATCAGAACCCGATCGATCAGATCGACTCGATCGGCACGTCGGAGGTCGCAGAGACGGTCGACGACCCGTCCCCCGAGCGGCCCGACGGCCGGGACGAAGACTCGGCCCGCACCCGGACGATCGCCGACGACGACATCACCAGCGTGCTCGCGCCGGACGTCGCAGCGGCCTGGGCCCTCTACTGACGGACCGTCCGGCATCACCTGAGCCACGGTCCCGCGCGTCCTCGCGACTGGCTACCCGCCACTCTGGCGACACCGCGCGCCTACTCTTCCGGTGACCCCGGCGCCGACCTCCGGCACGGCGCCACAGATGCACGAAGGCAGGGATCTCCATGGAAGCCAGCACGCTCATCGAAGCGTTCCGCGTCGACGGCAAGGTCGCGGTCGTCACCGGCGCCGGGAGCGGCATCGGCCGGGCCTCGGCGCTCGCTCTCGGCGGGGCGGGTGCCACGGTTATCTGCGCGGACATCCATCCGGACACCGCGGCTGACACCGCGGCCCAGATCAGCGCAGCAGGCGGAGTTGCCGAAGGAGTTGGGCTCGACGTGTCGGCGCGCACCGATGTCGACGCACTGGCAGAACGGGTGGTCGCCGAGCGCGGAGGGATCCAGGTCTGGTGCAACATCGCCGGGATCATGCTCGGGGGTCCCTTCCTCGACGAACCGGAGAGCGAGCTCGACCGGATACTGGCGGTGAACCTCAAGGGTGTCTTCTTCGGCTGCCAGGCCGCGGGACGGGTGATGATCACCCAGCCGGAGGGCGGCAGCATCATCAACGCCTCGTCGGCTGCCGCCGACACGCCCAGCCCCAACATCGTGAGCTACGCGATCTGCAAGGCCGGCGTGGTCCAGATGACCAAGACGCTCGCCGTCGAGATCGGCAAGAACCACGTCCGGGTCAACGCGGTGGCTCCCGGATTCGTCATCACCGGCATGACGACCGGATACTTCTCACTCCCAGACGGCAGCGTCGACGAGGTGATGCAGAACAAGCTCGTCTCCGCCATGAGCAAAGGTGCCCCGTTGCGATCCGTCGGCGAGCCCGAGGACATCGCGGCCGCCGTGCTCTACCTCGCGTCGGACGCGTCCCGGTTCATGACCGGCCAAGTGCTGCGCCCGAACGGCGGCGTGGCCATGGTCTGACCGGACTCGGGTTCGACCCTCTGACGCACCCCCGGTGCCGGGCTCCGTCTCCTGACGCACCGTCAGAACCGGGGGTACACTCCACCGCATGGCCGAATTGCCGATGATCATCTCCGTCGACGACCATGTCGTGGAACCCGCCAACGTCTGGATGGACCGCCTCCCGAAGAAGTACCAGGACGTCGGTCCGCGCATCGTGCGTGCTCCGATGGGGGAGATCACCTTCGTGGGCGGCCAGCTCACCGTGGTGCCGGGCTCAGAGGGGTCGCCGACCGACTGGTGGTACTACGAGGACCTCAAGCGCCCCCTCCTCCGGGTCGACTCCGCGGTCGGCGTGCCCCGCGACGAAGTCACCATGAAGGGCGTCACCTACGAGGACATGCGGCCCGGCTCCTACCAGGTCGGGTCCCGGTTGGAGGACATGGACCTCAACCACCTCGAGGCGTCACTCTGCTTCCCGACCTTCCCCCGCTTCTGCGGCCAGACCTTCACCGAGGCCAAGGACAAGGACCTCGCCCTCCTCTGCGTGAAGGCCTACAACGACTGGATGGTCGAGGAGTGGTGCGGGCCCGAGGCCAAGGGTCGGCTCATTCCCCTGACCCTGATCCCCCTCTGGGACGCCCAGCTCGCCGCAGACGAGGTACTGCGCAACGCCGCCCGTGGGGTCCGGGCCGTCTGCTTCAGCGAGATCCCCCCGTTCCTCGGGCTCCCCTCGGTGCACGACCCCGGGCACTACTGGGACCCGTTCTTCCGTGCCTGCTCGGAGACCGGGACCGTCGTCAACATGCACATCGGGTCATCCTCCAAGATGCCGTCGACCTCGGCCGACGCACCCCCGGCAGTCGGATCGACCCTCACCCACACCAACGCGACGTTCTCGATGGTCGACTACATGTTCTCCGGGGTGCTGGTCCGGTTCCCAGAGCTCAAACTGGCCTATGCCGAGGGACAGATCGGGTGGATCCCCTACATCCTCGAGCGGGCCGACACCGTATGGGAGGAGAACCGCGGCTGGGGCGGCGTGGCCGACATCGTGCCGGAACCTCCCTCCACCTACTTCCACCGCCAGATCTACGGGTGCTTCTTCAGCGACGCCTTCGGGCTCAAGAACGTCGAGTCGATCGGGGTGGCCAACATCACCTACGAGTCCGACTACCCCCACTCGGACTCCACGTGGCCGCACACCAAGGAGATCGCCGAGAAGCAGATGAAGGGCCTCACCGACGAGGAGCGGTACGCCATCGTCCGCGGGAACGCGATCGCCCTCTACGGCCTCGATCTCCAGTGACCGCCTCGCTGTAGGTCTGCCCGTGGACCTGCGCTACAACGACGCCGAACAGGCGTTCCGCACCGATCTCCGCGCCTGGCTGGCGACGACGCTGCCCGGGCTGCCATCCAAGCCTCAGCCAACTGACTGGCCCGGCCGACGCGCCTTCGACACCCACTGGCAGCGGCTTCTCTTCGACGCCGGCTACGCGGGAGTGGACTGGCCCGTCGAGGGCGGTGGTCGGGGCGCCTCCGCGGTGGAGGAGCTCATCTTCAAAGAAGAGCTCGAACGCGCGCATGCGCCCTATGTCGGCGTGAACTTCGTCGGACTGCTGCACGCGGGCCCCACCATCATCGCCGAGGGCAGCCACGAGCAGCGGACCCGGTTCCTCCCCCCGATCCTGCGGGGCGACGAGGTCTGGTGCCAAGGCTTCTCCGAACCCGACGCCGGCAGCGACCTGGCATCGCTGCGCACCCGAGCGATCCGCGACGGCGACCACTACGTGGTCACCGGGTCGAAGATCTGGACCTCCCACGCCGAGGTCGCCGACTACTGCGAGCTGCTGGTCCGCACCGGCAGCGAGGACAGCCGCCACCGGGGCATCTCCTGGCTCATCCTGCCCATGACCACACCCGGCGTCGAGGTCCGGCCGCTCACCACGATCGCGGGCTCCACCGAGTTCGCCGAGCTCTTCCTCGACGAGGTCAGGGTGCCGGTGGCCAACCGGGTGGGTGACGAGAACGACGGCTGGCGGGTGACCATGGTCACCCTGAGCTTCGAACGGGGCACCGCGTTCGTCGGCGACCTGCTCGAGGGCATCGAACTGCTGTCCTCGACCGTGGCCCTCGCCCAGCGCACCGGTGCGTGGTCCGACCCCGGCACCCGCCGGCAGGCCGGCCACCTGAAAGCCGAGCTCGACGCGCTCTGGGCGCTCACCAGACGCACCGTGTCCCAGGCAGCGCGCACCGGGGTCCCCGGTGTCGGCGGCACGTACTTCAAACTGGCCTACACCGAGACCCGGCAGCGGCTGGGCGAGTTCTCGCTCTCCCTCCTCGGGCGCGTCGGGTTGGCCGCCCAGGACGTCGTCGGTCTCGATGGCGTCCCCCTGCCGGCCGAGACCGTCGTCGAGGACTGGATGCGGGGCATCTCCCTGACCATCGCCGCAGGCACCTCGCAGATCCAGCGCAACATCGTCGGCGAACGCATCCTGGGCCTGCCCAAGGAGCCCGCGTCCGCCCCGACGGCAACCCCCGCAGCGTGAGGACGCCGTCCTCGAGCGGGCCCCCGAGCTAGGGACGGACGATGGACTTCGAACCGAGCGAGATGCAGCTCGAGCTCGCCGACGGCATGCGCCGTCTCTGCGACGGCCGCTTCCCCCTCGACCGTCTTCGCTCCTTGGAGGGAGGCGACACCGTCGTCGACCGGTCCGGCTGGCTCGCCCTGGGAGAGGCCGGGGTGTTCGACCTCTGCCTGGCCGAGTCAGCGGGAGGCGCCGGCATGGGACTCGCCGAGGCGGCACTCGTCTTCGAGGAGTTGGGCCGCGCCCTGGTGCCCGGGCCGCTGGTTGCCTCCCATCTGGCCGCCGGACTGGTCGATGGCGCCAATGACGGCTCGGCGGTGGTCGGGCTGATCGAGGCAACCGGTTCGCGGAGCAGGGAGGTGGTCCTGCCGACGGTGGTCGAGCACCTGGCCGACCTCGATGTGCTGTTGGTCGTCGCCGACAGCGGCGTCTCCTCTCTCGACCCGCGGGCTCTCTCGGCGTCCCGACTTCGCCGACCGATGGACCCGCTGACCCCGGTGTGGTCGCTGGACCACCTGCCGGAGGGCACCGCGATCGGCGGGCCGGAGATCACTGACTGGTGGCGACGGGACGGCGCAGTGCTCACCGCGGCCCTCCAGGTGGGTCTGGCAGCCTGGACCACCGAGCTCGCTGTCGAGTACGCCAAGCAACGCCGGCAGTTCGGTCGCCCCGTCGGGGGGTTCCAGGCCGTCAAGCACCTCTGCGCGGACATGGCGGTGCGGACCGAGGTCGCCCGTTGCGCGGTGCACGCCGCCGCGGTCACCGTCGACCAGCCGGACGTAGGGGACGCCCTGGTTGCAGCCGCCGGCGCGAAGCTCCTGGCCGACGAGGCGGCGCTCGCCAACGGCAGATCGTGCATCCAGGTGCACGGCGGGATGGGCTTCACCTGGGAGGTCCCGGCCCACCTCGCCTACAAGCGGGCCCGGGTCCTGGCCACACAGTTCGGGTCCGACGGCGAGCTCGCCGAAATGCTCGCTGACTCCCTCGCAGGCCCCTCTGCCCCGATGCCCGCGACGTAGGGTGACCCGGTGACCGACCCGCACCCCGCCCCACCCGCCGACGTCATGACCGTCCTGCCCCCGGGCCGAACGGTCTTCGGGATGCAGCTCCCCGTGCAGTCGCAGTCGACCATCTACGTCCAGGCCTGGGAGCCGACCGCCGGGCCGGACGAGCTGGCCCAGGTAGCCCTGGCCTGCGAGGCGGCGGGGTTCTTCTACGTGGGGGTCTGCGACCACACGTTCATCCCCGAACGGTTGGCCGGGGCGATGAGCACGACCTGGTACGACACCGTGGCGACCCTGGGATGGTTGGCGGGGATCACCTCGCGGATCCGGTTGCTCTCGCACATCTACGTGCTCGCGCTCCGGCATCCGCTCCGTGCGGCCAAGGAGTTCGCGACCCTCGACGCGCTGTCACGGGGACGGATCATCTGCGGGGTCGGCGCGGGGCACGTCACCGAGGAGTTCGACCTGATGGGACCGGCGTTCGATCAGCGCGGTCCGGCCACCGACGAGGCCATCGCCTCGCTCGCTGCAGGACTGACCGACGAGTTCCCGCGGCTCCCCGGCCCACGCTGGCCTGCCAGTGGTGTCGGGCTGCGTCCGCGGCCGGTGCAGGCTCCGCGGCCGCCGATCTGGGTCGGGGGTTCCTCCCCCGCGGCACTGCGGCGCACTGCCCGCTACGCGGACGGCTGGCTACCCCAGTCCCTCGGTCCGAACGCCGACCTCCTGGACCGTCTGCGTGCGCTCCGGGAGGAGTACCGCGACGGTGCGCCACTCGACATCGGGGCCATCTCCTCGTCCCTCCACGTCGGGAGCCCTCCGGCCACCGCCGAGCTGCCACCCGGCACCGTCTCCGGACCACCCGAAGCGCTGGCCGAGTACCTCTCACCCTTCACCGCCGCGGGGGTCGGGCAGGTCCAGGTCCGGTTCCCGGCCCGCAGCGCGACCGAGCTCTGTGACCAGGTGGCCGCCTTCGGCGCAGAAGTCATCCCACTGGTCGGGAGCTGACCGGGGCCCACCGCCCGTCGGACGCCCGACTGACGTCCGGCATCGCAGCAGAACCCGGTTCAGGGGGTCGAGGTGCTGGTCGCGGTCGTCCCCCCGGCCGTTTGAGAGGTCGAGGTCGTCGAGCCACGTGAGGTGGTGGTCGTGGTCGTCGACCCCGCAAGCGTCGAGGTCGTCGAGCCGGCCGGTCTGGTGGTCGTCGTCGAGCCGGGCGGCCTTGAGGTCGTCGTCGAGCCGGCCGGCCTGGTGGTCGAGCTCGTCGAGGGCGAACTCGTCGAGGTGGTCGAAGGCGGCGACGTCGTGGTCGTGGTCGTCGTGGTCGCCGGGACGATCCCCGGGACGACCGTGACCGGCTGGGGGGTTTCTGCAGAGGGGCTGGTGTCGGGCGGATAGAGCTCGAACAGGGTGCCGAAACCCAAGAAGGCGACGACCATCAGCGCGGTCGACCGGCGGACCGGGACCCGGCGCGAGATCGGGACCGACATGAACCCCACCAGTGCGCTGTGGGGCACCGGACCGTCGGCGATCGGCGACGACCCATCCGCCATCCCGGAACGGCCGAGCAACTCCTCGGTGTCGTCCGACCCGGACCCGTCGGAGTCGTTGCCGGACCCGTCGTCCGCCGTCGTCACACCGACGGCCGGGGCGAGGGGCCAGCGACCCCCGGAGAGGTGATCTCGGCGGCTCGCAGGGCGGTCGAGGCACGCAGCCGGATCTCGCGGGCCACCTCGAACTGGCGCCCGGGGAGGGTCCGTGCGATGAGGCGGAGCTGGACGTAGCCGACGTCGATGGCTTCCACCCCGGCCACCACCGGGTCGCCGAGGAGGAGGTCGGACCATCTGGGGTCGCGCGCCATCTCGGCCACCACCTCCTTGAGCAGGCTGGTGACCTGTTCGAGGTCCTCGGCCACTGACACCGGGATGTCGATGACCGCCCGGGACCAGTCCTTGGAGAGGTTGGTGACCTGGCGCAGCGCGCTGTTGGGCACGACGACGAGCTCGCCCTGGGCGGTCCGCAGCTTGGTGACCCGAAGCGTCAATTCCTCGACGGTGCCGGTGACGCCGGTGGGCTGGCCCGGAAGCGACAGGCGGATGACGTCACCGAAGGCGAATTGGCGTTCGGCGAAGAGGAAGAAGCCGGCGAGCAGGTCGCCGACCATCTGCTGGGCCCCGAAGCCGAGGCCGATGCCGATGACGGTGGCCGGGGCAACCAGCGTGGTGAGCGGGATGCCGAGGCGGTCGAATACCAGGATCCCCACCACGAAGTAGAGGAGCGCGACGACCGCCCATTCGACCGCCTCGCTGATCGCGCGGGACCGCTTGAGTGCCTCCGAGGCGACCGTGCCCGACTCGATCTGCCGGCGTATCTGGACGTCGATCCAATGGCGCCGGCGCGCCCCGGTCCAGTGGGCGAACCGCACGGCAAGTCCAGCGCCGAGGAGCAGCACGACGACCGGCAGCAGGTGATTCTGGAACCAGGAGTGATGGATGCCCACACAGTACCGTCGGCGCTGCGACGGGCCGGGCGGCGGTATCGTAAACTGACGGTCAGTCAGCTCCGGTCGATCCTCGGCATCATCGCTGTGATCGTCGGCCGGCGCGCCCCCCGTGCACGAAGGGAACTTCACATGCTCGACTACGTGATCCGCAACGGCCTGGTCGTGGACGGCACCGGGTCGCCCGGCATCCGGGCCGACGTGGGCATCCGTGACGGCCGCATCGCGTCCATCGGCAAGGTCGACGAGTCGGGCACCACCGAGCTCGACGCCGACGGGCTGGTTGTCGCTCCGGGGATCATCGACCCGCACACCCACTACGACGCCCAGCTGTTCTGGGACCCGACCGCGTCTCCCTCCAACGTGCACGGCGTGACCACGGTCATCGCAGGGAACTGCGGGTTCACCCTCGCGCCGATCAAGGCCAGCGACCATGACTACATCCGACGGATGATGGCAAAGGTGGAGGGAATGCCCCTCGACGCCCTCGAGAACGGGATCGACTGGGACTGGACCACGTTCGGTGAGTACCTCGGGCGGCTCGAAGGGAAGCTCGGGGTGAACGCCGGCTTCCTCGTCGGCCATTGTGCGCTCCGCCGGTGGGTCATGGGGTCCGACCGGGCTGCAGAGGTGGCCAACGACGAGGAGCTGGCCACGATGTCCGCGCTGCTCGCCGAGTCCCTCGAGGCCGGCGGGCTCGGGTTCTCCTCCTCGCAGTCGCGCACCCACTCCGACGGGGACGGCAACCCGATCACGTCGCGTCACGCCGACCGCCGGGAGATGCTCGCCTTCTGCGAGGTGGTCCGGGACCATCCGGGTACCACGCTCGAGTACATCACCGACGGCTGCCTCGACTCGTTCAGCGACAAGGAGATCGATCTGATGGTCGCCATGACCACCACCGCACGGCGACCCCTCAACTGGAACCTCCTGACCGTCGACTCCCGCACCCCGGACAAGACGGCCCGCCAGCTCGAGGCGTCATCGACCGCGGCCGCTGCCGGTGGGAGGATCATCGCCCTGACCATGCCCACCCTGGTGCCGATGAACATGAGCTTCCGCACCCACTGCGCGCTCTTCCTGATCCCGGGGTGGGGCGATGTCATGGGACTACCCCTCGAGCAGCGCATCGAGAAGCTCCGGGAACCGGAGGTGCGGACGCGGCTCGACGAGCTCGCCCATTCGGAGGGCGCCGGCGTCTTCCGCCGGTTGTCGAACTGGTCCAGCTACATCATCGGGGACACCTTCGCACCCGAGAACGAAGGCCTGAGCTGGCGGGACGTCGGCTCGATCGCTGCTGAGCAGCGCAAACCACCCTTCGACGCGCTCCTCGACCTGGTCATCGCCGACGGCCTGCGCACCGTTCTGTGGCCGAAGGCATCAGACGGTGACGACGCGTCGTGGAGGGCCCGGGTCGACGTGTGGGAGAACCCGGGGGCCCTCGTCGGCGGCTCGGACGCCGGGGCCCACCTCGACCGGATGTGCGGCTCGAACTATCCGACCTCGTTCCTCGGCGACTGCCTACGCAAACGCAAACTGGTCCCGATGGAACGGGCCGTCCACTGGATGACCGCGGGTCCCGCCGACCTGTTCGGGTTGCACGACCGGGGTCGGATCTCGGAGGGCCTTCGGGCCGACCTCTTCGTCTTCGATCCAGAGACGGTGGCCTCGGAGCCGGCCACCCTCGTCCAGGACCTTCCGGGCGGCAGTCCCCGGCTCATCGCCGACTCGATCGGGGTGGTGCGGGTCCTGGTCAACGGCACCGAGACCGTGGCAGACGGCAAGCCGACCGGGAACCTCCCCGGCACCCTCCTGCGCTCGGGACGCGACACGGTGACGGTCGACCCGTCGGTGGTGGCAGCCCGATGAGCACGACCATCGGAACCAGGGCCACGCGTGACGAAACACAGCTGCTGATCGGCGGTCGGTGGGTCGACTCCGGAGACGGCACCTACGAGATCATCAACCCGGCCACCGAAGAGGTGGTCGGTCGAGCACCCAACGCCTCGGTGGCCGACGCCGAGGCCGCCTGTGCAGCGGCCCGGGAGGCCTTCCCGGCGTGGGCCGCCACGCCCGCCGACGAGCGGCTCGCTCTGCTCAAGGCGGCGTCGGCGGCGATCCGCGCCAAGAACGACGAGCTGGTGCCGCTGGTGATCGCCGAGACCGGGGCGACCGCCTCGGTCGGCTCGCGCGATGCAGGTCCCGGTGAGCGCCGACCGCTTCGAGCGTTACAGCCGGGACATCCGCCACGTCCAGGAGTCGATGCTCCCACCGATCGCGACCGCCGCCACCCCGCTCGCCCCGGGCGGGCTCATCAGCGCCCTCGCCTACCGGCAGCCGGTCGGGGTGGTTGCCGCCATCGCCAGCTACAACTTCCCGCTCACCAACATGGCGGGCAAGGTCGCGCCGGCGCTCGCCATGGGCAACACCGTCGTCATCAAGCCCGCCCCCCAGGATCCGCTCGCAGTGGTCGAGCTGGCCCGGGTGCTCAACGATGTGGGCTTCCCGCCAGGCGTGGTCAACCTGGTGAGCGCACAAGGGCCCGAGCCCGCAACGGTGCTGACCACCTCCCCCGACGTCGACATGGTGTCCTTTACCGGGTCCACGGTGGTCGGCCAGCGGATCGCGGCAGCCGGAGCTCCGACTATGAAGCGTCTGCTCATGGAGCTCGGCGGCAAGGGGGCGGCGCTCGTCTTCGACGACGCCGACCTCAAGGGGGCGATCACCGCGATCGGCTCCACCTGGGCCTTCCACTCCGGACAGATCTGCACGGCCCCGACCCGGGCCGTCGTCCACCGGAGCATATTCGACCGGGTGGTCGAAGGGCTCTCGGCATTCGCAGGTGCCCTCACGGTTGGCGACCCGACCTCGCCGAAGACCGTGGTCGGCCCCGTGATCTCGGCGCTGCAGCGCCAACGGATCCTCGACCACATCGCGTCCGGGCGATCGGAGGGCGAGCTGGTCGTCGGGGGCGGCCAGCCGGAGCACCTGCCCGCCGGCTACTACGTCGAGCCCACCTTGATCACCGGCTCGAACGACATGGCGGTCGCCCGCCAGGAGATCTTCGGCCCGGTGGTCGTGGCAATTCCCTTCGACGACGAGGAAGAGGGCATCGCCATCGCAAACGACTCCGAGTTCGGTCTCTACGACTATGTCTTCTCGGGAGACACCTCCCGGGCCTTCCGGGTGGCCAAGCAGCTGCGCGCCGGCCACGTCGGCATCAATACCGCCCAACGCAACATGGACGCCCCATTCGGTGGGTTCAAGATGAGCGGTATCGGCCGGGACGGTGGCGACTACGGCCTCGAGGCCTACTCGGAACTGCAGTCGATCATCTGGGCCGGGTAGGGCCGCCGCGGCCTGTCGGTATCTCCCTGGGAGGCGCCATGGCAGTTCAGCTCGACCACACCATCGTTCCCGTTGAGGACAAGGTCGCGTCCGCCACCTTTCTCGCCGAGATCCTCGGGCTCGAACCTCCGAAGGCCTTCGGGCCGTTCTTGTGCGTCGAGACCGCCAACGGCGTCAGTCTCGACTACGACGACCGAGGCGTGCTGGAACACCATCATTACGCCTTCCTCGTCACCGAGGAGGAGTTCGATGCGATCTTCGCCCGGGTCACCGACCGCGGCCTCACCTATTGGGCTGACCCCGGACACCAGCAGGAGAACCGCATCAACAATCACGGACGCGGGTTCTACTTCGAAGATCCCTCCGGTCACAACATGGAGGTCCTCACGAGGCCGTATGGGAGCTGACCGGGGAGCGTGTCTCGTCCGCTTCAGCGGAGGGCAACTCGTTGGCGTTAGGCCGCGGATTCGGCTGCTTCCTGGGTGTGCCGTATGATCGCATTGAGAGTGCGAACCGTGGTCTCGACGTCGCTCAGGTCGAACTCGCCGAGGAGATCCGCCGTCGCTCCGAGGACGTGTTCCCTGAGGTTCTCGAACAGGGCCGTACCCGTGTCGGTCAGGTCGACCACGTCGTCGCCTGCGATGAGTCCGTCGACCGCCAGCTGGGCCAGCAGGGCGCTCGTGGAGGCCGCGTCCAACCCGCGCGAGCCTTCGAGGTCCCGGACGAGGGAACTGCGGGCGGCATGCGGTCCTCCCGCGGAGACCAGCTTCAGGGCGTACCAGGTTTCGGGCTCGACGCCCCGTTGGGCAAGGTGGTTGCGGAGCACAGCGGTCATCGTCCGTTCGGTGAAGGCCAGGGTCTGACCGAACTCGGCGTAGGCGGCAGGGACGTCGTTCATGAGTTGCTTCCTTCTCTCGGTATGATCGACAGGTGCCTGTCCACTGTACCAAATCGACAGTACCCTGTCTATAGCGATGCCTGACAACAGCGATGCCTGACAACAGTGATGCCTGACAACGTGGAGCACCCGACGATGGGGCTGCTGCTGCGGCTGCTCTACCAGCTCTATTCATTGGACATCCAAGGGGCACTCCGCGATGCGGGCTTTGACGACATCAACCCGGCAGCCGCGAATGTGTTCACGTTCCTGACCTCGGAGGGGGCAACCGTCTCTGAACTGGCCAACCGCTCGCACGTTCGCAAGCAGACCATGGCGCAGACGGTCGAACAGCTCGAGCGGTCCGGTTACCTCGAGCGCCGCCCAAACCCATCAGACCGCCGATCGCAGCTGGTCTTCCTCACCGCACGAGGGAAGCGGATTCCACTGGTCACACACAAGGCTGCCGCTGCCGTCGAGAAGCGCTGGGCCGAGCTCTGTGGCGCCGACGAACTCGAGACGCTCCATCTGTCGTTACTCGAGCTCCTCACCCGGCTCACCACGGAGTAGTGGACCGCTCGATGACGGTGTCGCAGCGCGTGTGGTCGCACGGGAGGCGGGCGATCCGGCACGCCTCGATTGTCGGGAACTGTCCGGTGGGAAGACCGGCGGTGATCAGCCGGCGCCCATGAAGGGTGCGCCGTAGGAGAAGACCCCGCCGTTGGACGCGACCAGCCAGTAGCCGTCGCTCGCCGGGTCTGAGGTCATGCTCACGAGTGGCGCCTCCGGTGAGTCGCCACTGGCGCTCCCCTTGTAGGCGGCGTCGAAGGCGAAGACCCCGCCGTCGGAGCCGACCATCCAGTAGCCCCCGGTCGCCGGGTCGGCGGCCATGCTCACGACGGGTGCGTTGAGCCGGCTGCCGCCCATCGACCCGTGGAAGGCGGCACCGCCGAACGCGAAGACACCGCCGTCGGAGCCGACCATCCAGTACCCCCCGTTCGCCGGAGCGGCGGCCATGCCAACGATCGGAGCGTTGAGCCGGCTCCCGCCCATCGACCCGTGGAAGACGGCGTCCCCGAAGGCGAAGACGCCGCCGTCGGCCGCGACCAACCAGTAGCCCCTTCCGCTCGGCGACGGCGCCATGTCGACCACCGGCGCGTTGAGCGGCTTGCCGCCCATCGAGCCGTAGAACCCGGCGTCGCCGAAGGCGAAGATGCCGCCGTCGGCTCCGACCAACCAGTACCCCTTGCCGTCGCTGGTCGCGACGATGTGGGTGATCGGTGCGGCAAGGGATGCGCTTGCCATCGAACCGAAGTCCACTGCGTCACCGTGGTCGGTCACCGAGCCGTCGGCCTGGGCGAGCCAGTATCCGTTGCCGCTCGGGGTCGCGGCCATACCCACGGTCGTCGTCGGGGCCACCGCACCCGGCTCGCCGGGCACCGGCGGCACCGGGTAGGGGTAGGGGTACTGCCCGCCTGTCGTGGTGATCGCGCCGTTGGGCCCGACCGTCTGTCCCGGGCAGTAGACGGGGTCACCGGTCTGGGTACTCGCTACGACAGGACCCGCCGGCACCGGATAGCCCTCGTCGGTGTTCTGCACGGCTTGACGCCCGTCGGCAGGGCCGAGGTCACCGTAGGAGAAGCCGAACAGCTCGACCGTCCATGCCTGGGTGCCGCTGCAGGTCACACCCACACCCACGTCGGTGTAGGACGCGGCCAGCATGTTCTGGCGGTGGCCGGTAGACGCCATGTAGTCGCCGTTCATGCCGTCGGAACCATCACCGGGCCAGTAGCCGGACCCGGTCGAGCCGGAGTTGGCGGCGAAGATGCACACCTGACCGGCCGACGGTGCCGACCCGCCCGGTCCGCTGCACGCGGGCAGGCTCGGATCCTGCACCACGCCGTTCGCCGCGATCTGTCCGGACCAGGACTGGGCCATTGCGGACAGGTTGGGATCGACCTGGAGTTGGGGGACCGGGATCGAGCTCGAGTTGCGTGCGGCGCGCTCGGCGTTGATCCGCGCCACAAGATCCTGCGAGTAGAGGGACTCGACCGCTCCCAGTGAGGGCGGGGCGATCGATGCGGTGGTCGGGCCGTCGAGCGGGCTCGACCGGAGCACCAGACCGGCCATCAGCACGGAGACGAGGAGCACGAGGACCCCGAGGGCGCGCACCGCGTACGCGCCGACCCCGCGGCGTGAGGGGTCGTTCGGCCCGGTGGCGCGAGCCACCCGCGACTGCATGGAGGAAGTGCGCTTCAGGGAAACAGTCCCGACTCGATTGTCTTCCACTCGTGAGCGCCCCTCTACGTCGGCGGACAGTCTCGCACTCGGCACGCCCGGCCTCCAGTCTTTGTGCATGCCCCCACCGGTCCTATCGGCAGATGCTGGGCGAAACTGTTGCCCGGATCGGCTAAAACATCCAGGTGCCTGTGCCTCTTCCGCCGTCGATCCCACCCTGGTTCGGCGAGGTGGCGGCCCGGGTCTCGAACTGGGGCCGCTGGGGTCCAGAGGACCAGCTGGGCACCCTCAACCTCATCGACCCGGCGGCACGCAGGCGGGGTGTGGCAGCGGTGCTGGACGGTACCGCGTACTCCCTCGGGGTCCCGATGTCCGAGGCCGAGGGCATCCAGCTGGGGTTCGTCCCCGGCCGGGTGAACCCCAGCCGGACCATGACCTCCCTCAACCGTCCCCAGACCGACGATCCGGAGTGGGTTGCCTTCTCCGAGGACGTGGTGACCTTCTCCCTCCAGGCCGCGACCCACTGGGACGGCCTTGCGCACGCCTCCTATGGCGCAGGGCCCGAAGGGGGGAAGCTCTACAACGGGTACCCCGCGTCCGCGGTCACCGAGGCGGGCGCGTCGCGGCTCGGCATCCACAACGTCCGCACGCTCGTCTCCCGGGGCCTGCTCCTCGACGTTGCCCGCGCGAAGGGTCTGCAACTGCTCGAGCCCGGGTACCCGATCACCCCTGCGGATCTCGACGCCGCATGCGCGCTCGGGAGGATCGACGTCGAACCGGGGGATGTGGTGCTGGTTCGTACCGGACAGATCCTCCACCTCGGTCTGCCCGCTGGCCGCGGCATCGCGGGCGCGGACGTGCAACGCGATCTGGTGGCGTACAGCTGGCCGAGTCCTGGGCTCACCGTTTCGACTGCGGCCTGGTTCCGCGATCGGGATGTGGCCGCGGTCGCCATCGACACCCTGGCGCTCGAGGTCTATCCGTGCGAGTCGGAGGATCTCTACCTGCCCGTCCACCTCCTCCACCTTGTCGAGATGGGGATGACCCAGGGTCAGAACTGGTTCCTCGAGGAGCTCGGCGAGGCGTGCGCCGACGACGGGCGGTACACGTTCCTGCTCGACGCCTCGCCCCTCCCCTTCACCGCGGCGCTGGGCTCGCCCGTCAATCCCGTCGCCGTGCGCTGAGCGGTCCGCTCCGGGGCCGAGTGGTCCCCGACCCCGCGACCCTGACCCCGTCGGGGGCGGGACGTCCGGTCACCGACCAGTGGAGGAGTCGGGCCTGACTGTCGACCAGGGACGCTGTGCGGATGCCCCAGAACTCGAAGCCGTACCGGTGGCCGGCCACCTGGGCAAGCATCGCGATGAGGGTCCCGGCCGCCGCCATCGGGTCCGTTCCGGCCGGCGCGCCCGAGCGGTCGGCGTTGCCGGCGATGACCTTGGCCAGGGTCACGGTGACTGCGTTGAGGGCCCGCACGCGCAGCCCCTGGAACCGGAGGTCTCCTTCGACGGTGGTGAGCTCGACCACCCGGAAGACCGCCCGGTTGTGCTCCCAGTACTCCATGAAGCCTTCGACCACGGCCACCGCCGTGTCCCAGGAGACCGCCTCGGACCAGTCGCCGTCCACGAGGTCGGCGAGGACGCCCACCCCTTCGACGAGCTCCTCGGCGAGCACGGTGATCGCCGCCTCGACGTTCTCGAAGTACTGATAGAAGGTGGCCGGTGAGGTGCCAGCCTCGCGTGCGATGTCGATGACCTTGATCGACCGCCACGGTGTCGCCACGAGCAGCTCTGCCGTGCACTCGAGCAGTCGTTGGCGGGTGGCCCGCCCCCGCCGTCCGGGGACGCGGCCGTCGGTCGTCGCGATGACTTCCTCGTCGTCGGGCGGGGACGGCTCCTGGTTGTCGGGGAGAGACATGGCGGCCCATGGTACCGAGGGCCGGCGTGGCTCGACGGGCCGCCGTGGTCTGCAGCCGCTCATCCCACCTGGGAGGTCGAAATGCAGGCCGAGTAGGGTGGGTCACATGGCGAACGGTTCGGTGCCGCGCACCTTGACGCGCGCCCAGCAGGCTCGACGACAGCGCGTGGTGGATGCAGCCATGGCGCTCGGGCTCGACGGGGGGTACGAAGCGGTGCAGATGCGCGACGTGGCCGCGAGGGCAGACGTCGCCATGGGGACCGTGTACCGCTACTTCACGAGCAAGGATCATCTCCTTGCCGCCGCGCTCGTCCACTGGGTCGAACAGCTCGACAGCCGGCTCGCCCAGGTGCCCGCCCAAGGCGACACGCCGGCAGCTCGGGTCATCGACGCCCTCGACCGGGCCCTGCGCTCGATGGGGCGCCAACCCCTGCTGGTCGGGGCCGTGTTCACGGCGTTGGCGTCGCCCGACCCCGCGGCCATCGAATGCCAGCAGCAGGTCTCCCTCCTCATGGAACGCATCATCACCCGGGCGATCGCAGAGCCGCAGCCCCCCGACATCAGCGACCGCGCCCGCATCCTCGGCCACGTCTGGTACTCGGCACTGGTGGGCTGGGTCAACGGGTGGAGCAACATGGGACGCGTCCACGACGAACTCGTCGTCGCCATCGGGCTACTGCTGCCGAGCGACATCTACGCCAGGGTCTGAGCACCTCACGCTCCGGTTCGTCGGCTCGGGTCGATGACTCCGATGGGCCATGCGGTCGGAGTACCGTCTGGCATGCCTTCGGCCATCGAGGTCCACCAGCTGTCCAAGCACTTCGGGCCTGTCTCCGCGGTCAACGACCTGTCCTTCGAGGTCGCCGCCGGCCGGGTCACAGGGTTCCTCGGGCCCAACGGTTCGGGCAAGACCACCACCCTGCGCATCCTCTTGGGACTGGTGTCGACCAGCGCGGGCACCGCCACCTTCGGAGGGCGTCGCTACGTCGACATCGAGCGGCCGATCCACCACGTCGGCTCTGTGCTCGAGGCGACCAGCTTCCATCCCGGCCGCCGCGCCCGCGACCACCTCCTGTCCGTGGCGGTCGGGGCCGGCATTCCGATGGCCCGGGTCGACGAGACCCTCGACCTGGTGGGGCTCTCCGACGTCGCCCGACGCCGGGTCGGCAAGTTCTCCCTCGGGATGCGCCAACGCCTCCAGCTGGCAACTGCCCTACTCGGTGATCCCGAGATCCTCATCCTCGACGAGCCCTCGAACGGCCTCGATCCCCAGGGCATCCAGTGGCTCCGGACCTTCATCCGCCACCAGGCCTCGATCGGCCACGCCGTCCTGGTCTCCTCACACCTCCTCTCCGAGATGGAGGAGACGGTGGACGACGTGGTCATCATCTCGGAGGGACGGTTGGTGCTGCAGACCACCCTCGCCGAGCTGGCCACCCGGGCGGGCACCAGCACCGGCATGCGCATCCGGACCCCGGAGGTGGCCCGGTTGACCGCCGCGCTCGACGCCATCCCGGTCGGCTGGCGCCAGACCGCTCCGGACACGCTCGTCATCGACGGCGCCACTCCCGAGTGGTTCGGGCCGTTCGCCGCCCAGCACCAGATCGTGCTCTACGAGTTGACCCACGAACGGGGGAGCCTGGAGGACGTGTTCTTGAGCCTCACCCAGAGCATCGGCTCTGCGGCCCCACACCTCTCGGGTGCCACCTCGGCCGGCCCGGCACCGACGCCCGGGGCTCCCTCGTGATCGCCATCGTCCGATCCGAATGGATCAAGATGCGTACGACGGCGGTGCCGCTGGTGATGATCGCGATCGCGTTGGTGATCGACGCGCTCCTCATCCTGGTCCTCTTCCTCAGCGGCAGCGTGAACGGTGGAAACGGCGGAGGGAACGGCGGGGACGGAACGTTCATCTCGCCCGGGTACACGGTGCCGCACACCGCTCAGCAGCTGCGCAACCTGGTCGGTTCGGGATTCGAGGGATACATCCTGGCCCTCCTCATCGGCGTGCTCTGCATCACCACCGAGTTCCGGCACAAGACGGTCACGACGTCGTTCCTGGTGACGCCCAGACGACCGGTCTTCGTGGCCGGCAAGCTGATCATCGCCGCCCTCCTCGGGGTCGGGCTGGCGCTGGTCATGCTCATCGCCTCGGTGGTCGGCGGCGGGATCACGCTGGCGGCAAAGGGTGGGTCGTTCTCCGACCTGATCCACCAGGTGCCCGCGGTCGCCCCCGGGATGATGCTCGTCTTCGCGCTGTTCGCACTCCTCGGGGTCGGGATCGGCTCCGTCCTCACCAACCAGGTCGCCGCCCTCATCGTGAGCCTCGGCTGGTTCATCATCCTGGAGGGCATCCTGGTCGGCCTGGTCCACGGCGCGGCGCGGTGGGTCCCGACCGGCGCGGCGACCGCGGCGGCAAACCTGACCCGGGGACGGGGTGCGGCCTTCGGCCTGTTCAACTGGTGGCAGGGGACCCTGCTGATGCTCCTCTACGGCTTGGCCTTTGCCACCCTCGGCTCGCTCATCCTCACCCGCCGCGACATCACCTGAACGGCTCGCGGGGCCGACAGAGCCGAGCACCGGATCATTGCCAGAGAAACGACTTTCGTCTATACATGCCCACGCGGCTACGCGACCGTTGCCGCGACGGTGGTGACACAGCGGTCGGGCCAGGGGGTCTGAGTGGATCGCAAGTGGTGGACACTGATCGCCGTCTGCATCGGCACCTTCATGCTGCTGCTGGACATCACGGTCGTCAACGTGGCCCTGCCCGACATCCAGAAGGCACTCAACTCGTCCTTCGCCGACCTGCAGTGGGTGGTCGATGCCTACTCCCTGACCCTGGCCGCCTTCCTGCTGACCGCCGGCGTGCTCGGCGACATGTTCGGCCGCCGCGGCGTGTTCGCCATCGGCCTCGGCATCTTCTCGGTGTCCTCGTTCCTCTGTGGGATCTCGGTCTCACCGCTCATGCTCAACCTGTCGCGGGGTGCCCAGGGGGTGGGTGGGGCGATCATGTTCGCCACCTCGCTGGCCCTCATCGCCCAGGCGTTCTCGGGGCGGGAACGGGGCACGGCCATCGGCGTCTACGGCGCGGTGGTCGGTGGGGCGGTCGCGGTCGGGCCGCTCATCGGCGGCGCGATCACGAGCGGCATCGGGTGGCGGTGGATCTTCTTCGTCAACATCCCGATCGGGGTCATCGCCATCCTGATCACCATCTCCAAGGTGGACAACGCGCGGTTCGTCAGCAACCGGCGCATCGACTGGATCGGCTTCATCTCCTTCTCCGGATCGCTCTTTCTGCTGGTGTTCGCGCTGGTGCAGGGCAACGCCAAGGGGTGGGGCAGCGCCTTCATCGTCGGCATGCTGGTCGGTTCGGCCGTACTCATGGCGGTCTTCCTCGTGGCCGAATCGCACCAGGACGACCCCATGCTCGATCTCTCCCTCTTCCGCCACCCAGCGGTGGTCGGGGTGTCGCTGGGCTCGTTCGCCCTGTCCGCCTCGATCTTCGCCCTGTTCCTCTATCTCACGCTGTACCTCCAAGAGGTGCTGGGCTACAGCCCGTTGCAGGCCGGTCTGCGATTCCTGCCGATCACCATGCTCTCCTTCCTGGTGGCTCCGATCGCGGGCAAGCTCACCGTCCGCGTGCAGTCGCGCTACATGCTCGGGCTGGGTCTCTTTCTCGTGGCCCTCGGCTGCAGCCTGATGAGCCGGGTCCAGCCCGACTCGACGTGGACGGTCCTGCTCCCCGGCTTCCTCTGCGCGGGCGTCGGCGTCGGCATCACCAATCCGGTCCTCGCCTCGGTCTCGGTCTCGGTGGTCAGTCCCGAGCGGAGCGGCATGTCGACCGGGTCGGCGAGCACCTTCCGCCAGGTCGGGCTCGCCACCGGCATCGCCGGACTCGGGGCGGTCTTCCTCAGCCAGATCAAGGGCACCACCGTGACCGCTCTGCAGTCCTCGTCGGCCGGGCAGCAGGTGCTCGCCCACGGGGGCCAGCGGGTCACTGCGGCGATCACCGGCAGCGGCGTCCGCGATGCGGCGGCTGCGATCCCGGTCGCCCCGGTGCGTGACGCGCTGCTGTCCGCCTACCAGATCGGGTTCACCAAGACCCTCAACCACCTGATGGACATCGGCTCGATCATCGCCGTCGTCGGTGCCGTCGGCTGCCTGATCCTCGTCCGCCAGCGGGACTTCGTGCCGAGCACCGCACCTGCCCAGGGCGGCGTCACCGGCGACGGGACCGGGCCCACACCGGTCGTGGATGCGACCGGTGTGGCACCTGCCGCCGGCACACCGGCCGAAGAGCTCCCCTCTGCCGCTCCGACCGGGTGACCGCCCGGAGGCGATGACCGGCTCCGGAGCGCCGGCCGGCCGCGCGCCCGACCAGCCCCATCCGTCCCGGCTCGACCCGCACCACCCCCGGCGAGAGGAGATTCTCGAGGCCCACCGGCACGCGCTCGCCGCCGGCGAGCCGGGCTACACCGACCCGGCGACCGGAAACTTCGTGATGACCTCGGCATACCTGGCCGCCCGTGGGACCTGCTGCAACCAGAGCTGCCGCCACTGTCCCTACCTGGGCGAGGGGTCCGCCGGGCCGACGGATGCCCGGGAGCCCGATCGGGGGTCCGACCCCCATTAGCTATGGTCACCACGCCGGAACGGACCCCCGAGGAGGCCAGATGCAGACGAGGCTCACCGAGATCCTGGGAGTGGAGCATCCGGTCATGCTGGCCGGTATGGGGGGCGTCTCGTACTCGGCGCTGGTGACAGCGGTGTCCGAGGCGGGTGGGTTCGGATGCCTCGGGGCGTCCACCATGAGCGCCACCAGGATGGTGGAGGAGATCGCCGCAGTGCGCGCTGCGACCGACCGGCCCTTCGGCGTCGACCTGCTCACCGCAATGCCCGGGGACCTGGTGGCCCAGGTCGAGCAGGTCATCGAAGGGGGAGCCACGGTCTTCGTGGCGGGGCTGGGCGTGCCCGCCGAGGTGGTCGAGCTCTGCCACCGCCACGGGGTCCTGGTGGTGAACATGTGCGGCAAGGTCACCCACGCGCGCCGCGCGCTCGATGCCGGGTGCGACGTGGTCGTGGCCCAGGGCACCGAGGCGGGGGGCCACACCGGGACCGTGGCCACCATGCCACTCGTCCCCCAGATCGTCGACGCGGTCGGGGACCGGATCCCGGTCGTGGCAGCGGGTGGCATCTTCGACGGCCGCGGCCTCGCCGCCGCGCTCGCCCTCGGCGCCGACGGGGTGTGGATGGGGACCCGGTTCATCGCCACCCCGGAAGCCCGCGGGGTACCGGGCTACAAGGACGCGCTCGTGCGGGCCGGCGAGGACGCGACCACGGTCAGCCGTGCGTTCTCGGGCAAGACGATGCGGGTGCTGCGAAACCGGTACACCACCTACTTCGAGGAGCACCCCGGTGAGCTGGTCCCGTTCCCCGGCCAGCTCGGGCGGTCGATCGAGGACGGCGCCTTCCACCTCGGCGGCGGAGCGGACACCCCCGACATCGATCCGGAGCGCGAGTGCTATCCGACCGGCCAGGGGGTCGGTGCCATCGAGACCCTCGTCCCGGCCGGCGACCTGGTCACCCGCATCGTCGAGGAGGCCGAGCAGGTGCTCGCCGCCATGGGACGGTTTGCCCGCTCCTGATCACCCGGGATCGAGCACCGACCGGTCCCCGGAGCGCAGGCCGCTGATGATCCGGCGGTACGCGCCCGGGGCGTCGTCGCCCATGGCGTCGGTGTCCAGCCAGCTGCCACCGGGCCCGCCACGCGCACGGTCCATGCCGTGGAGACCGAAGCGGGGCTCGAAGGAGCCCCACTCGTAGTTGTCGACCAGCGACCAGTGCCAGTAGCCCTCGACGGGCACGCCCCGGTCGAGGGCACCGACCACCGCGGCGATGTGCTCGCGCAGGTACCGCGGACGGTCCCACCCGTCGAGGCGGGGGAACGAGTGTCCGTTGCGCACCCGGTTGCAGAGGCCGTTCTCGACCACCCACAGCGGAAGGCCGGGAGCCAGGGCGTGCTGGACCTCGAGCCAACGGGTCAGCCCGCGGGGCTCGGGGGGATCGTCCCAGAGCTCGCGGGTGGGCTGCGGGCTGCGGCCTCCCGAGGTGCGGTGGCCCGGGATGCGGAAGTGCCGGGACGCCATCGGGTCGTAGTAGTCGAGACCCAGCACGTCGAGCGTGCGGTCGTGCGGGCTCTCGTAGAGCGCGTCGAGTACCCGTCGCGCCGGCTGCCCTTCAGCCGCGGTCCGACGCCGGGAGGACCCGTACGCCGAGCGCACCGCGCCCGCTCGTCGCAGGACGAGCTCCCCCGGTCCGGACGGGGGGAGGAACGAATCGTGACTGCGCCGGCGCTCCGCGATCCACTCGTCGATCTCCCCGCGCCCGACGCCGGTGCTCCGTGCGAGCAGCAGGTCGAGCAGGAGTCGGTCGTAGTCGTAGATGCTCAGGCAGGTGTTGTTGGTGGTCACGACTGCGTCCGGACGCTCGCGGTGCACGATGGCGTAGGCGAGCACATGGGCGGTGAGCAGCTGGTCCAGAGCGACCTCGGTCTCTGCGAACGAGAGGGTGCGGCCCGGGGGGAACATCCCGAGGAGATACGACCCCATGGCCAGCACGTTGATCTCGTTGAGCGTGACCCAATGACGCACCGTCGGCGCGAGTGCGGCGGCAACCACCCCGACCCAGGCGGCGTAGCGGCTCGGGGCGTCGGGCCGGAGCCAGAGATCCTCTCCCAACCAGGCCGGGTGGGTGAAGTGGTGCAGCGTGACCAGCGGGGTGAGGCCGCGTTGCGTGCACGCCTCGGCGATGCCGCAGTACCGGTCGAGGGCGGAGCGATCGACGCCCCGAGCGTCGGGGACGACCCGGGCCCACTCGACCCCGAGCCGGAAGCTGTTGCACCCGAGCGCGGCCGCACGGTCGAGCGACTCCTCGGGGCGGTCCCAGAAGCCGCACGCCGAGCCCGACGGTTCGACCCGTCCGACCTGCTCCCAGGCCAGCCAGTTGTTCGCCGGCTCGCCGGGGCCGTTGTATCCGCCCTCGACCTGGAAGCCGGCAGTGGCGACGCCGAACAGGAATCCCTCGGGCAACGGACCGCGCCCGGTCTCCGCCTGGTGTCGCGCCACCTCCGGGGACTCGCGCTGTGGGGACCGGCCCGCTGGGGACACCGTCACACTCTCTTCCTCCGTCCCGGGACGCCGGGTGCCGTCCACCGCAGGTCCGCCCGCTGCAGCAGAACGGCGATGGTATAGCTTGCCGGACCTGGGCCTCACCCGGTCACACCACCCACCCCGATGCACCTCTCCACCTCCCGATCCCACGTCGACCCCGAGCGCACCCCGGTGGTCATCGCCTCGGGGCAGTCGATCGAGCGCGAGGCGCTGGTCGATCCCGTCGAGCTCATGGAGCGCGCGTGCGACGTCGCCCTGGCCTCCGTCCCCGGGCTCCGCAGCCGCGTCGCGCGCCTGACCGTCGTCGACGTGATGACGGCGACCGGACCGGCGCCGGCGACAGAGCTCGCCAACCGACTGGGCATCGCGGACGGCGTCCTGTGTGAGGTCACCACCGTCGGGGGGAACTCCCCCCAGTGGTTGGTCACCCGCGCCGCCTCGGAGATCGCCGCCGGGCGGCTCACGGTGACGCTGATCGCCGGTGCCGAGGCCATCCGTTCGTCCCGCGCCCGGAGGGCCGCCGGGCTGCCCCGCCACCTCGGCGACGCCAGCCTGTCCCCCGACCCCGTGGTCGGCGACGACCTCCCGGGAGTCGGGCCGGCGGAGGCGGCCATCGGCCTGATGGCCCCGGTGCACGTGTACCCGCTCTTCGAAAGCGTGCTGGCCGCGCGGGCCGGGCACGACGCCACGGAACAGCGTCGTCACATGGGGGAGCTGTTCGCCCCCTTCACCGAGGTGGCGGCTTCCCACCCGTTCGCCTGGTTCCCCTCGGCGCGCACGGCCGAGGAGATCGCCACACCGTCACCCGAGAACCGCATCGTCTGCGAGCCATACACCAAGCGGATGACTGCCTTCCTCGGCTCGGATCAGGGTGCCGCGCTCGTGGTCTGCTCGCTCGCCGAGGCGCGTCGTGCCGGCGTCGCCGACCGGGCGGTCTTCGTCTGGTCCGGAGCCGAGGCGGTCGACGTCCGCTCGGTGGCCGCTCGTCCCGACCTCGGGCGCTCGCCTGCCGTCGCTGCGGCAGGGGCAGCCCTCTTCGCGGCCACGACCGAGTCGGCGGGACGCCCGGTCGCCATCCACGACCTCGAGCTGCTCGACGTCTACTCGTGCTTTCCGGCGGCGGTCGAGCTGGCCGCCGAGGCGCTCGGCCTGGAGACCGACGACCGCCGCGGCCTCACCGTGACCGGCGGACTCCCCTATTTCGGTGGGCCCGGGAACAACTACACCACCCACGGGATCGCCACACTCACCGACCGGCTGCGAGCGACCGGTGGGGCGTCCACCCGGCTCGGCCTGGCCACCGGGCTCGGGTGGTTCGCAACCAAACACGCGCTGGGCGTCTACGGGTCCACACCGCCACCGGGTGGCTTCCACCACGGGGACACCTCGGTTGCCCAGGCCGGCATCGACGACTCAGCCGTCGAGATCGCCCTCGAGTCCGAGGCCCGGGCGGTCGCCTCGGTGGTGGCGGCCACGGTGGTCCGGGACCACGACGGCACCGCAACCGGTGCACCGGTCATCGCCGCGCTGCCCGACGGGCGCCGCATGGCCCTCGCCCCGGCCGATGATGCCGTGATCGCCTCCATGGGGACCGTGGACGTCCCCGGATTGGTCGGGACCGAGCTGGTCGTCGAGCCGGGTCCGGCGCGCTACCGTCTGGCGGAACACTGACGCCATCAGGAGACCGCCATGTCCGAACTGCTCCGCGAACGCAAGGGCCACATCGAGATCCTCACCATCAACCGTCCCGAAGCGCGCAACGCGATCAACGGCGCCGTGTCCCGGGCCTTCACCGCCGCCTTCGACGAGCTCGACGCCGACGACGACTGCTGGGTGGTCATCGTGACGGGCTCCGGGGACAAGGCCTTCAGCGCGGGGATGGACCTGAAGGCCTTCACCGCAGGCGAGGCGGGCGAGATCATGGGTGCCAAGGGGGGCTTCGGGGGTATCGCACAGCGTGACTTCGCCAAGCCGCTCATCGCCGCGGTCAACGGGTCGGCCCTGGCCGGCGGGTGCGAGATCATGCTCTCCTGCGACCTGGTGGTCGCCGTCGAGGATGCCACCTTCGGCATCCCCGAGGTCAAACGGGGCCTGATGGCGGGGGCCGGCGGGCTCTTCCGGCTGCCCAAACGACTCCCGGCAGCCATCGCGATGGAGCTCGCCCTCACCGGCGACCCCATCGACGCGCGGCGAGCGCTCGAACTCGGGCTCATCAACCGGGTCGTGCCGGCTGCCAGGTTGATGGAGGAGGCGTTGGCCCTCGCGGGCACCATCGCCGAGAACGCGCCCCTTGCGGTGCGGGTGTCCAAGCGGGTCATGAAGCAGGCCGGAGCGCTTCCCGACGCCGAGGGTTGGGCGGTCAACAACGCAGCCGTGCCCGAGGTGTTCGGTTCGGCCGACGCGCAGGAGGGGCCGATCGCCTTCGCCGAGAAGCGCAAGCCCAACTGGTCGGGCAAGTAACGAAGCGGCGTCCGGTGACGGTGCTGGCGGACGCCACCCCCACCCTCTCCGGAGGTCTCGACGGCTTCCGGCTCATCCTGCACGTCCTGGCCGCCACCGTCTGGGTGGGCGGCCAGTTCACGGTGGCCGGCCTCCTCCCGACCATCCGCACCCTTGGGGAGGACGCCCCGAAAAAGGTGGCCCGAGCGCTCGGCCGATTGCTGTGGCCGGCCTACGCCCTGCTCATCGTGACCGGGTTCTGGAACATCGGCGCCCTCCAGGTCAAAGACGCCTCGACGGCCTGGGACGCCGTGCTCGGGATCAAGATCGGCGTGGTGCTCCTCGCCGGGGTGGCGGTCTTCCTCCATCAGCGGGCGACCTCGCGGACCGGCTTGGCCGTCTGGGGCGCCGTCGGGGCGCTGTCCTCGGTGGCGGCCCTCTGCCTGGGCGTCTTCCTGGCCGGCTGAGCCATCGGGACCCTGACCGTCATCCGACGCCGGGTCGGCGACGAAGAACAAGGTGACTGCAGCGTGCGCAGCGGGCGACGCCGTGCAGGTCTAACCTGGTCCCAGCAGTCGACAAGGGAGACGGTGCCGTGCCATTCAGCCCTCCAGCAGACCTCTTCGGAGAACAAGGCATCATCGTCCTCGTCGTGATCGCCGTCGTCCTGTTCGGCTCCACCCAGATCCCGAAGCTGGCCCGGTCGCTCGGCTCGGCCCAGAAGGAGTTCAAGAAGGGGCTCGACGAAGGGGCCAAGGGCGACGGCACCGAGACCCAGTCACTCGCCGAGGCGAGCCCCCCGCCGGCCGTGCAGGCGCCTCCCGCGGCGCAGCCCCAGGCCGGGGCTGCCGTCCCACCCGCCGCGGACGGGACGCCGGGCGCCAACTCCTGACCACCCGGGACGGTGCCGACAGACCCGGGCAGTCACCACGACAAGGCGCGCGCCCCGGGCACGTCCCGTTCTGAGCGGCGCTGGATCCCCTTCGCAGTCCTCCAGGCCGGCGAACTCGGCGTCGCCGTCTCCTTCGCGGTGCTCTCGGTCCACGTGCACAATCCCGTTCTGCTGCTCGGCTCCGCAGGTCTGCTCACACTGCTCGCGCTCACCGCGGACGGACCGCTCGGTGTCCTCCGGATCTGTGGACAGCGCCTCCACGTCCACCTGGTGGCCGTCACGGCCGTGCTCATCGCGTTCGCCCCGGTGCTCCCGGCCCTCCGTCCCGACATCGAAGGCATCCTGGTCACCACCTTCGGGGCGGTCGGCCTGCTCCGCCTCGCGACGCTCACCCGCCTCCGGCGGCCGGTCGAAGGCGGGCGGCGGTCCCGTGCGAGCGCTCCGGTCATCGACACCACGGGAACCATGTCGCCGACGGCATCCACGGCAAGTCCGAACCCGCCAGCGGCGCCGGCGGCGGGTCTGGCAGGACCGGAGGCGGAGTCGGCCCTCTACCGGACCGGGCGGGCCGCTGCTGCGGCCTCAGCCGCCGGACGCGGGGTCGTCGAGCGCAACCGGCCCGAGGTCGAGGCGCACGTCCGCCGCGGCCTGCGGAAGGCCGGACGGACGGTCGGGCGCTGGACGTCGGGAACATCGGGTGTGCCAGAGGACCGGTCGTCCTGAAGGGTTCCGGCGCCACCGGCGGAGGCCCCCGCGAACAGGGGTGCCACCCGCCCAAGCGCACCTCGTTGAACAGGTAATTTGCCGTCCGCCGGGAAGGGCGGCTCTCAACTTCTAATTCTGCTCCTGACCCCACTAGTCTGACCGCCGTGAACGCCTTCACAAACGGACCGCCGCCCGTCCCCCCGGCGCGCGACCCGTCTGCCGGAGGGTGTGCCGAGCAGCCCGCGCCGCCGGCCCCTCGACGGAAGCGATGGCTGGTCGG
Source organism: uncultured Acidimicrobiaceae bacterium (assembly GCA_963701325.1). GTDB lineage: Bacteria > Actinomycetota > Acidimicrobiia > Acidimicrobiales > RAAP-2 > Bog-756. The sequence goes on along the minus strand of OY969604.1, from coordinate 2,887,909 downwards.
CCTCGTCGTGGCGGTGCCGCTCGCGCTTGCCGGATGCAACATGTACCCCTCCTACGGTGCGAGCCGAGGGGTCACCACCCAGGGCCAGGAGACGTTCAAGCTGTACTCCGGCATGATGACGACCGGGATCATCGTCGGGGGCTTCGTCGGCCTGCTCATCATCTGGACCCTCTTCCGGTACCGGCGGCGCTCGGAGGACATGCCCACCCAGTTCCACGAGAACGTCCCGGTCGAGATCCTCTACACCGGGATCCCGATCATCATCGTGGCCGTCCTCTTCTGGTTCACCGTCCTCACCGAGAACAACGTGGACGCGACCGTCCCGGTCAACGCCACGGCGACCGCGACGGGCAAGCCGATCGTCGACGTCAGGGTCACCGCCTTCCAGTGGGGATGGCGCTTCGACTACCCGAATCTCAACGTCGGGGTGGCCGGCGAGACCACCAACGGTCCCGACAACCACGGTCCGCAGATGGTGCTCCCGGTCGGCGAGACCGTGCAGATCACCCTGGTCTCCAATGACGTCATCCACGGCTTCTACCTGCGTGACTTCAACTTCAGTCGCTACGCCCTTCCAGGCGTGGTCAACTACTTCGACTTCAACGTGGTCCAGGCCGGCACCTACTTCGGGCAGTGCACCCAGATCTGCGGGCTCTACCACTCGGAGATGCTGTTCAGCGTGCGGGCGGTGAGCCCGAGACAGTTCACCCAGTGGGCGCACGCCGAGGTCGCGGCCGGCCACACCCTCGGACGGTCGGGCATCCCGGCCAATGACACGCCTCCCCTCGAGACCCACGTGACCCCGTCCAACGCCCTGGCCGCACCCTCCCCGGAGAAGGCTTCCCTATGACCACCACCATCGAGTCGCCCGAGCTCATCGGGCCCGAGGAGCCGGGCGGCCCCGACGGCCGGGGTCCCGACGAGCACCACGCCGAGCACGCACACCACGAGGGTCCGACCGGGATCCTCAACTGGCTCACCTCGACCGACCACAAGGTCATCGGCAAGAGCTACATGATCACGTCGCTGGTCTTGTTCTTCATCGCCGGGATCATGGCCCTGGTGATGCGGGTGCAGCTTTCCGACCCCACCTCGTCGTTGGTCAACTTCCAGACCTACAACGAGCTGTTCACCATGCACGGCAGCCTCATGATGTACCTGTTCGCCGGGCCGTTCGCCTTCGGCGGCCTGGCCAACTACATCGTGCCGCTCCAGGTCGGCGCGCCCGACATGGCCTTCCCCCGCCTCAACGCCCTCTCCTACTGGCTCTACCTGGGGGGATCGCTGGTCATGACCCTCAGCTTCATGGTCGCCGGCGGCGCGGCCAGCTTCGGCTGGGTCGCCTACGCCCCCCTCTCGAACGCGACCAACTCCCCCGGCGTCGGCGCCGACATGTGGCTCCTCTCGCTCGGCCTGACCGGGTTCTCGGCGATCTTCACCGGCGTGAACCTGGTGGCGACCATCTTCTACCTGCGGGCCCCGGGGATGACCATGTTCCGGATCCCCATCTTCTCCTGGAACATGCTGGTCACCGGGATCCTGATCCTGATCGCCTTCCCGGTGCTGTTCGGTGCGGTGGTGCTGCTGTTCTGCGACCGCCATTTCGGGACCCACATCTTCTCGGTGCAGGGAGGCGGCGTCCCGGTGCTCTGGCAACACCTCTTCTGGTTCTTCGGGCATCCGGAGGTGTACATCCTCGCCTTGCCCTACTTCGGGATGGTGACCGACATCCTGCCGGTCTTCTCCCGCAAGCCGCTCTTCGGCTACAAGGGCATGGTCTTCGCGACCATGTCGATCGCCGCCCTGTCCACCGGGGTGTGGGCGCACCACATGTTCACGACCGGTGTGGTGCTCCTGCCGTTCTTCTCGCTGCTCTCGTACCTCATCGCGGTCCCCACCGGCATCAAATTCTTCAACTGGATCGGCACCATGTGGGGGGGCCAGCTGAGCTTCCAGACCCCGATGCTCTTCTGTATCGGGTTCCTGTTCGCCTTCCTGATGGGAGGCGTGACCGGGGTGCTGCTGGCCTCGCCGCCGGTCGACTTCATGACCCACGACACCTACTTCGTGGTCGCCCACTTCCACCAGGTCCTCATCGGGACCGCGGTCTTCGCCGGGTTCGCCGGGTTCTACTTCTGGTACCCGAAGATGTTCGGGCGGATGCTCAACGAACGGCTCGGCAAGACCCACTTCTGGCTGCTGTTCATCGGCTTCTGGGTCACCTTCATGCCGCAGTACGTGGTCGGTCTCAAGGGCATGCCGCGGCGGGTGGCCGACTACCTGACGACCAACGGGTGGACCGGCCTCAACCAGCTCTCCACGGTGGGAGCCTTCATCATCGGCGCCTCCTTCCTCTTCTTCCTCGCGAACCTGGTCACCTCCTGGCGGCACCCGGTGCCTGCAGGCGACAACCCGTGGGACGGCGGGGGCCTCGAGTGGTTCACCTCGTCGCCGCCGCCCCACCACAACTTCACCCATCTGCCCCCGATCCGGTCGGAGCGGCCCACCTGGGACTACAACCATCCTGAGCACCGGACCATCCAACATCAGCCGAAGGCGGCACCGGACCGCGAAGAGGAGCCGGTAGGGGCTCCGTCATGAGGGTCAACGGGCTGTTCCTCGGTGGCATCGGCGTGTTCTTCGGCATCATCGGCGTCGTCTACTGGTTCACCAGCTACGAGGACGCCGGGTTCCTCATGCTCATGGGGACGATGCTGCTCGGCCTCCTCCCCGGCAGCTACTACTTCTGGTGGTCGCGGCACACGAGGAAGCCGCTCGACGGCGACGAGCCCAACGCCACCGTGGACGAGGGCGCAGGGGTCATCGAATCCTTCCCTGGGTCGAGCATCTGGCCGTTCCTCCTCGGGATGGCCGCCCTCTTCGCCACGCTCACCTTCGCGTTCGGGCTCTGGATGGCCCCGATCGCGATCGCGCTCGGCGTGTCCGCGATCATCGGCGCGACGGTGGAGAGCCGACGCGGCGGCACCGTCTGACCGTCTGGTCCGGCTCAGGGGCTGCCGATCGCGCTCTCGGTGCCCAGAGGCTCGGGTTCGAGACCCGGATCCCGGAGTGCCCCGTCACCCTGAACACCCAAGGCGCCACGGAAACCGGCCGACGGACCGGATGCTCGAGGCCAGATGAGATCGGTGAGATGGCGAACCACCGCGGCGCGGCTCATCGTGCGATGTTCGAGCCAACGGTCGGTGGCGGCACGGACCATCCCGACGATGCCGAAGCCCCAGAGTTCTGCTGCGCTCGCGTCCGTCTCCGTTTGCTGCATCAGCTCGGCGATGACGCCGGTTGCATGGAGACCGACGATGGTGACGTAATCCTCGAGATCGCGGTGCCGAATGGCGAATCGGTACAACTCCGGACGGGACTCGATGCCGCCGAGGTAGGCGTCGATACCGGCAGCCAGTTTGGCCCGGGGCGTCGTTGCCGCGTCGATGGCGATCGTGGTCTCTTGCACCACCTGTTCGGCCGCGGTGCGTCCCACCTCCAAGAAGAGGTCTCCCTTGTCCTTGAAGTAGCGGTAGAAGACCGGTTTGGCGATGCCCGATGCCTTCGAAATATCGTCCATGCCGACATCGGGGCCGAGATCGGAGACCACCGCAATGGCGGCGTCGATGAGTTCTCGGCGTCGGGACTCCCGGTGGGCCCTCCAGCGCTCGCTGCGGCCATCACGTCGCAACGCACCTGAGGTCCGACGGCTCGAGGGTCGAGCGCTGGCGGGGTGGTCGCCTCGTTCGGTCGTGCCGTTGTGACGCCGTCCATCTGACATCTCAGCGCACCCACCGTCGGGCAGCGGAGAACCGGACATCGGGGCCGGGAGGAACGGCTGGTGGTCTGGTCCAGTGTTCACGAGGCACCATGTTTGCATCTTACCTGTTACGGGTAGTAACATGTAACCGTCTTTCACCACTCGGAGCAGACCATGAGTGTTCGGACAACCCTGCGTAGGCCCGGGAGCGATCCCGAGTTCGACCCGTCAGCGGACGAGGCCCGCGGCAACGACATGGGTCCGGGTTCGACGGCCGAGCTGGTCCGGAGCGTCGTCAAGCGCATGACCACCCCCCTGCTGCCGGACGACTACCTGCACATGGTGAATCCACTGTGGTCGGCCCGCGAGCTCCGGGGGAGGATCGTCGAGGTCGTTCCTGAGACCGCCGACAGCGCCACCCTGGTCATCAAGCCCGGATGGGGCTGGACCTTCAGCTACCGGGCGGGCCAGTACGTCGGGATCGGCGTGCACCTCGACGGGACATGGCACTGGCGCTCCTACTCCATCAGCTCGTCCCCTGCCGACAGCCCGAGCGGTCGTGGCGACCGGCTGGCGATCACGGTCAAGGCGATGCCCGAGGGATTTCTGTCGGAGCACCTGGTCCGCGGTCTCGAGCCAGGAACCATCGTTCGCCTCGCACTGCCCAAGGGCGAGTTCGTGCTGCCCGATCCCCCGCCGGCCAAGATTCTGTTCTGGACCGGGGGGAGTGGCATCACGCCGGTGATGTCCATGCTGCGTACGCTGGACCGCCGGGGCACCCTGTCCGACGTGGTCCACGTCCACTCCGCCCCGACCAGGGACGCTGCCATCTTCCGCGAGGAGCGGCTCTCCCTCGCGGCGCGTCACGGTGGGCTCCAGCTCATCGAGAATTTCGACGACCAGCACGGCATCCTCGACGTGGACCGTCTCGCGGAGGTGTGCCCGGATTGGAAGACCCGCGAAGCCTGGGTCTGCGGCCCGGCGCCCATGCTGGCCGCGGCAGAGCGGCGATGGGAGAGCGCCTGCCTCACACGAAGGCTCCACCTCGAGCGGTTCTCCGCCGTATTCACCACATCGGCCGAGGGCGGGCGCGTCACCTTCGCTGCTTCAGAAAAGGCGGTGGAGGTCGACGGTGCGACCACCCTGCTCCAGGCGGGAGAGGCCGCCGGGATCCGGATGCCGTTCGGCTGTCGCATGGGCATCTGCCACACCTGCATCGTCCCGTTGAAGCAAGGCACGGTCAAAGACCTTCGCAACGGCACGGAATACCACGAGAACGCCGACGTGCAGACCTGCATCACGGCCGCCGCCGGCGATTGCGTACTCGGGATCTAGGCGTACTCGGGATCTGAGGAGGAATCCAGATGGCTATTTCGGACGTGGTGACGTTCGCTCACCTCAGTGACGCCGACGTCGAGGCGCTCGGACGAGAGTTCGATGCGATCCGCCAGGACATCGAGGAGTCTCGTGGCGCCGACGACGCGGCCTACATCGGACGGATCATCTCCGCCCAACGGCGGCTCATGGTGGCTGCTCGGCTGACCCTGTTCGCCAGCGGGTTCCCCCCGGCCTGGGTTGCCGGGACCGCCATGCTGGCGGCCGGGAAGATCCTCGAGAACATGGAGATCGGGCACAACGTCATGCACGGCCAGTGGGACTGGATGAACGATCCCGAAATCCACTCCGGCACATGGGAATGGGACAACACCTGCCCGGCCGAGCAGTGGAAGCACTCTCACAACTTCGTCCACCACACATTTACGAATGTCCTCGGCAAGGACAACGACGTGGGGTACGGCATCCTGCGCGTGACACGCGACCAGAAGTGGCACCCGGCCAATCTGGGTCAGCCCGTCTACAACGCGCTCTTGGCGCTGCTCTTCGAATGGGGCGTCGCGCTGCACGACCTCGACATCGTGGCCATACGCGAGCGCCGGAAGGACCCGACGGAGCTCAAACGTCAGCTCCGTGGCGTCTGGGGCAAGGTGCGCCGCCAGGTGGGCAAGGACTACGTCATCTTCCCGCTGCTGGCCGGTCCGAATTGCTTGTCCACCCTCTCGGCCAACGTGACGGCCAACCTGGTGCGCAATCTGTGGTCCTACACGATCATCTTCTGCGGGCATTTCCCGGATGGTGCCGAGAAATTCACCGAGGACGAGCTCGAGGACGAAACCAAGGCCGAGTGGTATCTGCGCCAGCTGCTCGGCTCAGCCAACTTCGAGGGAAGCCGGTTCCTGCACGTGATGGCCGGCAGTCTGGGCTATCAGATCGAACACCACCTCTTCCCCGATCTCCCGAGCAACCGCTACCCCGAGATCGCCGGGCGCGTCCGTGCACTGTGCGAGAAGTACGACCTCCCCTATACGACCGGGCCGCTCTACCGCCAGTTCGGACAGACGCTGCGCACCATCTTGAGGCTGAGCCTGCCGACCCGACTGCCTCAATCGGCTGAGGGCGTGGACGCCCGGGTCAGCGGATGACCCGGCGGACGCCGGCGCCGGTGGCCAGCTCCGATGGCACGAGGTCGATGTAGGTCGGGACGGGTACCGCCTCGAGCTCCTCGTGGCCGTCGCCGGGGCGCGGCTCGGAGGGAACCGTGGTGTACTCGCCCTCTGTTGTCCGGAGCACGACGACCGCGCGCTTGCGCTTTCCGACGCCCTCCGCCGCGCGCATCTCGTTGCAGATCTTGAAGGTGAGGAAGTAGGCGATCACCGGCGCGATCGGGATGGCCAAGCGGAAGAACCAGAGCACGTCGATGAGCGGTAACTGCAGGAAGTTGGCCATCACGTCGGTCGACGAGGCGAAGAAGGTCATCCCGAGCAGGGTCAGCATGGCCGCACCGGCCGCGGTGCGCTTGGGACGGTCGCGGGGCCGGTCCAGCAGGTTGTGATAGGCGAGGTCCTTCGTGTAGCGGGACTCGATGAACGGCCACACCAGCAGGATGTTGAAGATGAGACCGGGGAAGATCACCGCCGGCAGGAAGACCTCGAGGGGGATGGTGTGGCCCCAGCCGACCCACTCCCAACTCGGCATGACCCGGAGCGCCCCGTCCAGCCATCCCATGTACCAGTCGGGTTGGACCGCGTAGGAGATCTGGTAGGGCTCGTACTGTCCGAATTGCCAGATCGGGTTGATCTGGGCGAACCCGCCGAGCAGGAAGATCACCGCGGTCGTCATGAAGAGGAACCCGGTGGTCTTGGCCATGAAGGTCGGGAACATGGGTGAACCGATCACGTTGTGCTCGGTCGCGCCGTTGCCCTTGAACTGGGTGTGTTTCTGTTTGACCAGGAGGCCGAGATGTGCGGCGAGCAGTCCGATGAGGATGAGCGGGACGATCAGGATGTGGATGATGTAGAAGCGCGGGATGATCACCCCGTTACCCGGGTAGTTGCCACCGAAGAGGAAGAAGCCCAGGTAGGAGCCCACTAGCGGGATCGACTCGATGATCGAGTAGGCGATGCGGATCCCGGTCCCCGAGACCAGGTCGTCGGGGAGCGAGTACCCGAGGAAGCCGTTGACGATCCCGAGGATCAGCATCGACACCCCGACGATCCAGTTGAACTCGCGGGGCTTGCGGAAGGCACCGGTGAAGAACACCCGGGCCATGTGCACGGCGATGGACCCGAGGAAGATGTCCGCCGCCCAGTGGTGGGCCTGGCGCATGAGGAGCCCCGAGCGGACGTCGAAGGAGAGCCCGACCGTGGAGGCGTACGCCTCCGAGACCTTCGAGCCACGCAGCGGCAGGTAGCTTCCCTGGTAGATGACCTCGTGGGCAGAGGGGATGTAGTAGAGGGAGAGGAAGATACCGGTGAAGATGAGGACCACGAACGAATAGAGGGCGATCTCCCCGAGCATGAACGACCAGTGGTCGGGGAAGATCTTGTCGAGGAAGGTCCGGCCACCCTTGGCGATACCCAGTCGGTCGTCGAGCCAGCGGAGGGACTTGTCGATCATGGGCGCTCCCAGAACCCGGGGCCGACCGGCTGATCGAACCGCCCGTTTGCCCGAAGGTACCCGAGCGTGTCCACCGTGATGGGGAGCTGCGGGAGCGGGCGGGGGGCGGGGCCGAACTCGGGAACGGCGCCGGCCCTCACGTTGAAGATGGACTGGTGGCAAGGACAGACCAGCTGCTGGGTCTGCTCCTGGTAGAGGCCGACCGGGCAGCCGAGGTGGGTGCAGAGCTTGGAGTAGGCCACATACCCGCGGACACCCCAGCTGGTCCTGCCCGGCGGGGCGATGTAGAGAGGCGGCTCGTTCGGGCCGATGTCGGCGAGCCGGATGAGGATGACCTGGTCGGGCGATGTGCCCTCGAAGCCGGGTGGGAAGACGGTGAGCACCCCGCCCACCTCGAGGTCGTCCACGGTGATCGCCCGGCCGTCGACCGTGACCAGCTTCATTCCCTTCACCCAGTTGCTCGCGAACAGCGAGTTACTGGTGTCGAACGGCTGCTTGGTCGGCTTGGGGCCGAGGGACCGGATCAGCGGAAAGAGGAGGACGATGCCCATCGCGGTCGATCCCACCGCGAACAGCCCGCCCAGGAGCTTGCGCCGCTTGAGCACCATGCCGCCGCGCTCGACGACCGCCGCGGTCATGGCCTCCCGCTCGGCCTCGCTCGAGTGGAACTCGTGGCGTTCCTCCACGAAGGGTCCCTGCGGCATGAGGTACTTGCCCCACGCGGTCACCCCGAATCCGAGAGCCAGCAGGCCGACCCCGAGGGTCACCGCCTGCCACTGGGTGTTGGCTTCGACCCAGTAGGCCACGCCGAAACCGATGAACCCGGCAAACCCGACGATCATCGCCACCGCCGCCACCAGCTCTGCGCGGTCGGGGTGCTTCGCGTACGGCTGCAGATGGGCGTCGTCGAGCGCTGCGGGGGGCAGCGGGCCGTCGAGGCGGGAACCGTTGCCGCTCATGTCCGGTTCCCGATCCAGAAGCAGACCAGCATGAGGCCGCCCACGCCGAGCAGCAACCCGATGAATCCCTCCCCGACCGGGCCGATCCCGCCGAGGCCGAATCCCCCGGGGTTGGCGGGGTGCTGGAGCACCTGGGTGACGTAGGCGGTGATGTCCCGTGCCTGGACGTCGGTGATGTTGCCCGGGCCGAAGTGGGGCATGTCGCCCGGTCCCGACCGGATGGCCTCGACCACCTGGGTCGGGGTGGCCAGGTGGAGGCTCGGGGCGAAGGCCCCCTCGGCCAGCGCGTCCCCTGCACCGGTGATGGTGTGGCAGGCCGCGCAGTTGAGGGTGAAGAGGGTGTTGCCGGCCTCGAGGTCGGCCTTGGCGGTGTTGACGATCGGGACCTGGGTGCCCACGCCGGGCGTCAGCGACTGCACCCAGGCGGCGATCTCGAGGGTCTGGAGACGATTGAATCGGGGCGGCTTGCGAACCGGCTGGGTACTCGAGTTGGCGAGCGGCATCCGACCGGTGGAGACCCAGAAGTCGACGGTTCCGGCGCCCAGCCCCTGCAGGTTGGGAGCAAGGTTGGTGTCGCCGTTGGCTTCACGGCCGTGACAGCTCGAGCAGTTGGACGCGAACAGGGCCTGGCCGGGGGCGATGAAGGACGCCGGCAGGTTCACGTACGTGAGGCCCGTCTGGTTCGAGGGGGCGGCGTAGTGGACGGCGGCCGAGGCGCTCGGCGCCTTGGTGGACGACGTCGTGACCGCCCGGGCCGCTCCGGGCGAGAAGGCGAGCAGACCGATCATGGCGACGCAGCCGAGCAGGGCCGCGGGCGCCAGGAGCCGCGCCTTCCAGAGTCGACCGAGCCCACCCGGCGGTCGGTCCTCCGGCAGGGCCCGCGAGGCGCGCGTTGGGTGACGAACAGGCATTACTTGAGGAGGAACAGGCAGCTGTAGAGGCCGATCCAGACGACGTCCACGAAGTGCCAGTAGTAGCTCACACCCTGGAACACAGCGGTCTCGCCCGGATCACCCTTCGGACCCTTGAGGCGGGCGAGCAGGAAGACCATGGCGGCCAGCCCGAGGAAGACGTGCAGCCCGTGGACACCCGACATGATGTAGAAGAGCGACCCGTACGCGGTGTGGGTGGGGTCTGTTGCCGGATTGTGGGAGAGCGTGATCCACTCGTAGAACTGGTTGGCCACGAACAGGCCGCCGAGGACGATCGTCGCCCACACCCAGATCTTGGCGCTCCTGCGTTCGCCCTTCTCCTGGTCGAAGACGGCCTTCTGCATGGTGAAGCTCGACGACACCAGGATGAGGGTGAAGAAGCCGGCCCGGAGCGTGTCCAAGTGGGTGCCGGTCGGTGGCCAGACCGATGCATGCGCGCGGATGGTGAAGAAGGCGGCGAACAGCGAGCTGAAGAACATCACCTCCGACCCGAGCCAGATGATGACGCCCACGGCCAGCATCGAAGGCCTGTCCGGGCGGTGGCGGGTGGGCCTGGCGATGGCCGGATCGGCGGCTAGGGCCTGGGTCACGGAGCAAGTTTTACTCCATCGGGCGCTCGGAGGGCCAACTCAGGCCACCTCGTCGACGACGGTCCTTGCGGGGGGTTCGGACGGACCTCAACCAGGTGCTGCGAGGGCGGCGGGCGGCGGGGTGAGCGAGACGACGGTGAGCCGCCGGGTGGGCCGGGTGAGCGCCACATAGAGGGTCCGCAGACCCCGGGAGGTCTCCCCCGCGATCGTCGCCGGCTCGACCACGACGACCGAGTCGAACTCGAGTCCGTTGGCCGATTCGGCCGCCAGCAGCACCAGGGGCTCGGACAGGCCGCCCCTGCGCATGTCCCGGGCGTCGACCACCGGCACCCCGGCATCGGCCAGGGCCGCCGAGAGCGGGGAGAGCAGCGTCTCGGGGGCGACGATGGCCACCCGCCCGGGGCGGACGGCGTCCACCTCGCCTGCCGCGACCTCGGCAACCGTGCGGGTCAGATCGGACAGACCGGGGTCGCCGTCGTCGGATCGGACAGCCAGCATCCTCGGATCGACGCCGCTGCGTCGCACCGGCAGGGGAGGCCTGAGGTCGGGAGCGGCGACTGCGAGGACCCGGCCGGCGACGGCCAGCACCTCGGCGGGCGTCCGGTAGCTCACGGTCAGCTCGGCCGTACGGGACGGACGGCGGTTGGGGAGGTGCTCGACGATGTCCCCCCACGAGGTCGGGGCCCAGGGGGCGGTGGCCTGGGCGATGTCCCCCACCACGGTCATCGAGCCCGAGAGCGAGCGGCGGGTCAGCATCCGCAGCTGCATCGGCGAGAGGTCCTGGACCTCGTCGACCACGATGTGGCCGTACTTGCGCACCCCGTCGTCGCCGCCCCCCGAGCGCGGACCGAGCAGGTGCCGGGCCTCGTCGACCAGCGCAGCGTCCGCCGGCGTCCAGGCCACCTCGTCGAAGGAGCCCGAGCGGGGACGCCGGAGGAGTGCCTGCTCCTCGGGTGACAGGATCCCTCTCGCGGCCGCAGCGATGAGCGGTGGCGCCCCGAAGAGGTCGTGGAGCAGCTCGTGGGGCGAGAGGCGCGGCCACATCCGGTCGAGCGCCTCGGCCAGCTCCGGCACCCGGCGCACCTTGCGGGAGAAGTCCTCGAAGTCGAACTCGTCGTCTTCGAGCTCGGCCAGATCGTCCTCCGCGGCGAAGGCGGCGACCGCCGACGAGGTCCCCATCCCGAACTGCTGCTGGGTCTGGCGGGCCCGCTCGGCCAGCACCAGGGCCACCGACTGCTCGACCAGGCGGCGGCGCGCGTTGTGGCTGCCCGGCCGGCGGGAAACCGAATCGACGATCCGGCGGGTCTCCTCGGCGGGCAGACGGAGGAGCAGCGCGCCATAGGGGACCGAGACGTCCTCGGCCAACGGCCGCTGCCGGGTCCGGACGGCGCGGGCCACCACCCTCGCCATCCGGGCGTCACCTTTCAGCCGGGCGACGTCGGCAGGGCCGTTCTCGCGGACCCTGACCTCGGGGACGAGGCCGGCCACCGTCGAGAGGGTGACCCCCGTCTCACCCAGCGAGGGGAGGACCTGTTCGATGTAGCGGAGGAAGAGCGGGTTGGGACCGACCACCAGCACGCCCTGCCGCTCGAGGGGGAACCGGTGGGTGTAGAGCAGATAGGCGGCACGGTGCAGGGCCACCGCCGTCTTGCCGGTGCCCGGGCCGCCCTGGACGACCAGCACCCCGCCGAGCGGCGCCCGGATGATCTCGTCCTGCTCGCGCTGGATGGTGGAGACGATGTCGGTCATCCGGCCGGTCCGGGCACGGTCCAGCGCGGCCAGCAGGGCGGCGGGACCACCGATGGGCAGGTCGCCGACGATGAGCTCGCCCGAGGTGGCCTCCCCGCCGGGGGTGTACGCCCGGTCCTCGGTCAACTCGACACCCTCTTCGGGGAGGGCGAACCGCTCGTCCTCGACGCCTATGACCTGCCGGCCCTGGAGGGCGAGGTGGCGACGGAGGACGAGTCCCTGGGGGTCGCGGCCGGTCGCCCGGTAGAAGGGCTCGGCCACCGGGGCCCGCCAGTCGACGACGAGGGGCTCGTGGTCGGCTCCGTGAATGGCCAGTCGCCCGATGTGGAACGTCTCGGTGCCCGACCCACCGTGCGCCGCGCCGTTGGTGGCCGGGGTGGTCCGGTCGGGTGCGCCGCCGGCCAGCCTGTCGATCCGCCCGAAGGTGAGTGCCTGGTCACCGATGTCCAGTTGCTCGAGCCGGGCCAGGCTGGTGCGCACGATGACGTCCCGCTCGGTCCGGGACTGGAAGGTCCCGCCCTTGCCCAGGTCGAGCACTCCCTCGAGCATCGAGTTGGCATCCCCGCGCATCGCGTCGAGCCGCGCGTAGGCGAGGTCGACGAACGCCTGCTCGGCCTCCAGCTCCGATGCCACCCCCACCTCCTGTCGTCCCGTGCCCGCCCCGCACGGCCCTCGCACGGCCAAGGGGAACCCTCGATTGTATGCCCCGCCGCGCTGTCGTGCCGCGGCCGCCGGCCGCCGAGTCCGGCGATCCTGCTCTCCTAGACTCTGACCATGGCCGTCCCACCGTCGTTCGTGCCGGCGGGAGCGCCGGGCTCCCGACCGTGACCAGACCGTGACCGGGGGGCTACCCGCAACAGACCGATTCGAGGACGCGCCCTTCATCCGGGCCTGCCGCGGCCGTCCCGTCCCGCACGTACCGGTCTGGTTCATGCGTCAGGCCGGCAGGTCCCTCCCCGAGTACCGCGCCGCCCGCGGCCCGGGCAGCATCCTCGAGGCGATCGCCCGCCCGGACCTGGTGGCGGAGTTGACCCGCCAGCCGGTCGAGCGGTACGGCACGGACGCCGCCATCTTCTTCTCCGACATCGTGGTGCCGGTCGCCGCGGTCGGGTTCGGCGTCGACGTGGCCCCAGGGACCGGTCCGGTGGTCGCCGAGCCCTTCCGCTCCAAGGAGGACCTCCAGCGCCTGCGCCCGCTCGAGCCCGCGCTCGACACCCCCTACGTGACCGAAGCGGTCGGGCTGGCGGCCTCGTCGCTCGAGGTCCCGCTCATCGGGTTCGCCGGCGGGCCGTTCACCGTTGCGAGCTACCTGGTCGAGGGAGGTCCGTCGAAGAACTTCACCCGGATCAAGGCGCTCATGCACGGGGAACCCGTGCTCTGGCACGAGCTCGTCGAGCGGCTCACCGACATGGCCGTGGCCTCGCTGCGCTCACAGCTCGACGCGGGCGCCGCCGCGGTGCAGGTCTTCGACAGCTGGGCGGGCATCCTCACCCCACGCCACTACGCAGACCTGGTGCTGCCGGCCACCCGCAGAATCTTCGCCGAGCTCGCGGCCTCACACCCGGACGCCCCGACCATCCTCTTCGGGGTCGGGACGGGCGAACTGCTCGGACTCATGGGAGGTGCCGGGGCCTCGGTGGTGGGCGTCGACTGGCGGGTCCCCCTCGACGAGGCCCGGCTCAGGGTCGGACCGGGGACGGCCGTCCAGGGCAACCTCGACCCCGCACTCTGCCTCGGCAGCTGGGAGGTGGCGGCGAGCGAGACCCGTGAGGTCCTTGCACGAGCGGGCACCGCTCCCGGGCACATCTTCAACCTGGGCCACGGCGTGCTGCCAGAAACGGACCCGTCGATCCTCGAACGCGTGGTCACCCTGGTCCACGCCGAAGGGCGGGCGGGCGTGGAGCGCGCGTCATGAGCGGACAGGCGGAGCAACCGGCCGGGGTCCTGGTCATGGCTCACGGGACGCCGGACACACCCGCGGGGATCGAGGCCTTCTACACCTCCATCCGAGCCGGTCGGCCCCCGACCCCCGACCTCCTCGACGAGCTGGTCGGCCGCTATGCGGCCATCGGCGGGGTCTCTCCGCTCACCCGTCGCACCTATGACCAGGTCGAAGGCCTGGCAGCCGCCCTCGAGCGCACAGATCCGGGTCGCTTCGTCGTTCGCTTCGGAGCCAAGCACGCGCGGCCCACCATCGAGGACGGCGTGGCCGACCTGGTCGCCGTCGGGGTCGACCGGGTGATCGGGATCGTGCTCACCCCCCACCAGTCGACGCTCGGCTCGGGGGCGTACTTCCGGCGAGCCGGTGAGGCCATCGCTGCCGCGTCCCCACCACCCGAGCTCGTCGTGATCCCCTCCTGGCATCGCGCCGCCGCGTTTCCGCACCTGCTGGCCGCGCGCACGCAAGCCGTGCTCGACGGGCTCGACCCCACGGTGCGCACACGCACCAACGTGTTCTTCACCGCGCACAGCCTCCCCGAACGGGCGGTCGCGGCCGGCGACCCCTACGCCGACCAGGTGCGCGAGTCGGGGTCCGACGTTGCACTCCTGCTCGGTCTGGACGCCGACCAGACGACGACCTGGGGGGTGGCCTTCCAGAGCGCCGGGCGCACGGCCGACCGGTGGATCGGGCCCGACCTGCTGAGCGAGATCGACAGGGTTGCCGCCGAGGGGGCCACGGCGGTGGTGGTCTGCCCGGTCGGTTTCGTCTCGGACCACCTCGAGGTCGTCTACGACCTCGACATCGAGGCCCGGGAGCGGGCCCGCTCGGCAGGGGTCGCGTTCGCCAGGACCCCCTCCCTCAACGACGACCCCGCCTTTCTGGAGATGCTCGCCGGCGTGGTGCGGGACGCCGTGCCGGCCGACGTCCGGTGACCGCCACCGGGTCTCACCCACCGCCGGTGGTGGCCATCGTGGGTGGCGGTATCGCCGGGCTGACCGCGGCCTGGGAGCTGGTCGGGGACGCCCGGGGCGGCCAGCCTCCAGAGGTCCACGTGCTCGAGGCCGGCGACCGGTTCGGCGGCAAGTTGCACGCGACCGAGTTCGCCGGACGCACCGTCGACCTCGCCGCGGACGCCTTCCTGGCCCGGCGCCCCGAGGCCACCGAGCTCGTCGCCGAGCTCGGGATCACCGACCGGCTGGTTGCCGTGGCGGCGGAGGGGGCCGATCTCTGGGTGCGGGGCCGGCTCCGGCCGATGCCCGAGGGCCAGGTGCTGGGCGTCCCCACACGCTGGTGGCCACTGGCCCGGTCCGGCATCCTCTCGGCCGGCGGTACGGCGCGCGCCGCGCTCGACCTGGTCCGTCCCCACCGGGCGGTCCGGGGGATCTCCGGTGATCGCGCCGTCGGGGAGATCGTGCGCGCCCGGCTCGGACCCGAGGTCGTCGAGCGGCTGACCGATCCGCTCGTCGGGGGGATCCACGCCGGCGGCGTCGACGACCTCAGTGCCGCGGCGACCTCCCCGCTCCTCCTCGCCGCCGACTACCAGGCCGGCAGCCTCATGCGCCGCCTCGGCAGGTCGCGGTCCGCGGCCCCAACCGCACCTGCCGATCCCGCCACTCCGGCGACGCCCCTCTTCTGGTCGCTGGACGGCGGCACCGCCCGGCTGGCGGCCGAGTTGGTCGACGCGCTGGCCGCGCGGGGCGTCGTGCTCCACACCGGGACGCGGGTGGGTTCCCTCGGACGTGCCCGGCCCGGCCGGGATGGCCGCCCGAACTGGGAGCTCACCCTGGGCGACGACCGTGCTCCCCTCGCCGCCGACGGCGTGGTGCTGGCGGTGCCCGCCGGGGGGGCGGCCGGACTGCTCTCCCCGCACGCCCCGCTCGCGGCCGGACTGCTCGACGGGATCGAGTACTCGTCGGTGACAGTCATCACGCTCACGGTGCCGAGCGCGGGCATCGGGGCCACCCTCCGCGGCACCGGGTTCCTGGTCCCCCGGACCTCGACCGTGACCAGAGGGCCGGCGCTGATCACCGGCTGCACGTATCTCGGGCGCAAGTGGTCGCGACTCGCCCGGCCGGGTGAAGCGCTCATCCGGCTCTCGGTCGGGCGCCGCGGCGACCTCCGGCCACAGGCGCTCGACGACGCGGAGCTCACCGCGGCCGCCTTCGCCGAGCTGGCCCGCATCCTGGACATCTCCGGAGGTCCGGCCGAGTCGATGGTCACCCGCTGGGAACAGGCCTTCCCCCAGTACCCGGTCGGGCACCTGTTGCGCGTGGCCCAGATCGATCGCTCGGTGGCCGAGCTGCCCGGCCTGGCCGTCGCAGGGGCCCCGTACCGCGGGGTCGGGATCCCCGCGTGCGTCGCGAGCGGGCGGGCGGCGGCCGCGGCGGTGCTCGACTCGCTCGGCCGGCGGTCTGCGCCCTCCGGCGCGCGCTCCGACGGGGGATGAACCAGGCTCCGCCGGCGACCGGTGAACCCGTGGACAGGACCGACCCGGAGGCCGCCCCGCAGCCGTCGTGGCGCCCGTCACGGGTGCGGATGACCCACCGGCGGACCTGGTCGGTCACCCCGGGTCGCGGCCGGGTCGCTGTCCCTGCGCTGGCCTCGGGGGTGGGACTCGCCCTCTCGCTGCCCCCGTGGGGGTGGTGGGTCCTGGCCTTTCCGGCTGCCGGCCTGCTCTGGTGGCGGCTCGGCGGCCTCCGCCCACGCACCCGGCTGTGGGCAGGGTGGCTGGCCGGGCTCGGCTGCTACGTACCGGGACTCATGTGGGTCCGCTCCTTCACCCTCGCCGGGGCCGCGGTGCTCATCGCGCTCGAGGCGGGGTTCGTGGCCGTGGCCTGCCTGGCCGTCCCTACCGGGCCGGTGGCGGCCCGCGCTCTTGCCTTCCCGGCGGCGATGACCCTTGCCGAGGCGGCGCGACAGACCTGGCCGTTCGGCGGGCTCCCCCTCGGGGGCGTCTTCCTCGGCCAGGCCGACGGACCGTTCCTCGGTGTGGCCCGGCTCGGTGGCCCGCTCGCCCTGACCTTCGCCGTCTACCTCGGAGGCGTGGGTCTCGGCGCGCTCGGCTCGGCTGCTGGCCGCACGCTGCGCGACCGGCGACGCGCCCGTGCATTCTCGCGGACCGACCGCGGGGTCGGGACGCTCCCCGCGCCTGCGGACGGTTCGCCCTCCCGCCCGCTGCGCGACGCGGTCGCCGGCCACGGCTCGACCGCCCTCGTCGGCGTGCTCGCACTCGCGCTGCTCTGCATCCTCGGGGTGACTGCCGACCACTCCCCCGACGGCGGCCCCTCGGTCGGGGTGATCACCGCGGCCGCGGTGCAGGGGGGCGGTGCACGCGGCTTCCGCAAGTCCGAGGTCGACCCGGCGCGCGTGCTGGCCGCCCAGGTCGCCGCCACCGGCGAGCTCGAGGGGCACGACCACGGCACCGCCCCGCGACTGGTGCTCTGGCCCGAGGACGTGGTGTCACTCGACGTGCCCCTGACCGACTCACCCGAGGAGTCCGCTCTCGGCGACCTGGCCCGTCGGCTCGGCTCGACCCTGGTGGTCGGGGTGACCGAGACGATCTCGTCGACCGCCTTCCGCAACGAGGCTGTGGCGTTCGGGCCCGACGGCACGATCGTCGATCGCTACGAGAAGGTCCACCGGGTCCCCTTCGGCGAGTACGTCCCCTACCGGAGCTTCGTCGCCCACCTGGGCAGCCTCTCGTCGGTGCCGCTCGACGCGGTGCCCGGCACCGGGACCGGGCTGCTGACCACACCGGCCGGACCCCTCGGGACCATGATCTCCTACGAGGTCTTCTATTCGGACCGCGGCCGCGCCTCGGTGTCCGCCGGCGCCCAGGTGCTGATCGTCCCGACCAACACCTCGTCGTACGCGACCGCCCAGGTACCCACCCAGGAGGTGGCGGCCGCCGAGGTCCAGGCCGTGACGCAGGGGCGCGACCTGCTCCAGGCCGCACCCACCGGGTACAGCGCGGTGATCACCAACCGCGGCACCCTGCTCCGTCGCTCCGTGCTCGGGGCCCGCCAGGTGATCCCGGCAGTCCTCGACCGGCGGGTCGGGCTCACCCTGTTCGTACGGTTCGGGGACACCCCGGTCCTCATCGTCTCGTTGGTCGGCCTCGCGTGCGGCTGGTTGCTCGCACGCCGTCGCGACCGGCCGGGGCGGGCCGGGTCCTACTCGTAGTAGCCCGAGTGGATGTAGACGCAGGGGATCCCCTCGGCGTGGAACATGGCGAAGTTGTTCGGATCGTCCTCGAACGCCAGTCGCAAATCGAAGCCGAATGCGCGCAGCTCGTCCACCGTGTCGCGCTTGAACCAGGTCACCTGCGAGTAGTCCCCGCGCGAGCGCATGACCAGGAGGTCCCAGCGCAGCCCGTACCGCTCCAGCCAGGCGAGCGTCTGGGGTTGCACCCGCATCGGGCGCCCGGTCAACAGGATCACCTGGAGCCGCCGGTCGAGCAGCTCGAGCACCCGCGCCAGCTCCTCGACCACCGGGTCGTCACCGCAGGCGTCGAAGAAGCGGTCCCAGTCGCGTCGGCCGCGCTCGATGAAGTGCTGCCGGCCGACTGCGTCGGACAGGACGCCGTCCACGTCGAAGACGACCGCCTCGCCGGGAGCCGAGATCCGCTCATGGTGCCACGCCCAGTTCGGGGGATCGTCCATGGGACTCACTCCTCGCCGGGGGACGCCGCTGCCAATCGACGGATCTCGTCGACCACCGCCGGGTCGGCCAGGGTGGTGGTGTCGCCCAGGACCCGGCCCTCGGCCACGTCGCGCAGCAGGCGGCGCATGATCTTGCCACTCCGGGTCTTCGGCAGCTCGTCGGTGAACACGACCGTCTTCGGACGGGCGATGGGGCCGATCTTGGCCGCCACGTGGGCGCGCAGCTCCTCTCCGAGGTCGTCGTTCGGCTCGCCCGCGTCGGCCACCACCGTGACGAACGCCACGATCGCCTGTCCGGTCGTCGGGTCGAGCGCACCGACCACGGCCGACTCGGCCACCAGGGGGTGGTCGACCAGGGCCGACTCGACCTCGGTGGTCGAGATGCGGTGGCCCGAGACGTTCATCACGTCGTCGACCCGGCCGAGCAGCCAGAGGTAGCCGTCGTCGTCGAGCTTGGCGCCGTCCCCGGCGAAGTACCTGCCGTCGAACCTGCTCCAGTAGGTGGACCGGTAGCGCTCGGGGTCGCCGTAGATGCCGCGCAGCATCGACGGCCACGGTTCGGTCAGCACCAGGTAGCCACCGCCCCGTTCGATCCGTTCCCCCTGCTCGTCCACGAGCTCGACGGAGATGCCGGGCAGGGGGAAGGTCGCCGACCCCGGCTTGGTCGGGGTGATGCCGGGCAGGGGGGCGATCATGATGCCTCCCGTCTCGGTCTGCCACCAGGTGTCGACCACCGGGCACCGATCGCCCCCGATGTGGGTCGAGTACCAGATCCACGCCTCCGGGTTGATCGGCTCGCCCACCGAGCCGAGGAGCCTGAGGCTGGTCAGGTCGTGGCGACTCGGCTCGCCCGCCCCCCACTTCATGAAGGTCCGGATGGCCGTGGGTGCCGTGTAGAGGATGGTCACCCCGTACCGTTCGATGATCGACCACCACCGGTCACGCGCCGGGAAGTCTGGCGTGCCCTCGTACATGACCGAGGTGGCCCCGTTGGCGAGCGGACCGTAGACGATGTAGCTGTGACCGGTCACCCATCCGATATCGGCCGCGCACCAGTAGACGTCGCGATCGGGATGGAGGTCGAACACGACCCGATGGGTGTAGGCCACCTGGGTCAGGTAGCCCCCGGTCGTGTGCATGATGCCCTTCGGCGCTGCGGTGGTGCCCGAGGTGTAGAGGAGGAAGAGCAGGTCCTCCGCCTCCATGTGCTCGGGCGGGCAGGCGTCCGACGGCGCGCCACCGCCGGCACCGTCGTCACCGCTCATGAGCTCGTGCCACCAGTGGTCACGCCCGGCGACCATCTGCGCACCACCCGGGTCGGCCTCCGTCCCGATGCGGCGGGCGACCACCACGTGGTCGACGCAGTCCGAGTCGGACACCGCGCGGTCCACGTTCGGCTTGAGGGGCACCGGCTGGCCGCGTCGCCAGCCGCCGTCGGCGGTGACCACCACCCGAGCCTGCGCATCCATGATCCGGTCGCGCAGCGCCTCCGCGGAGAACCCGCCGAACACGACCGAGTGGACCGCCCCGATCCGCGTGCAGGCCAACATGGCGACCGGGAGCTCGGGGATCATCGGCATGTAGATCGCCACCCGGTCGCCACGGGCCACCCCGAGGCCGCGCAGCGCGTTGGCGAACCGGGACACCTCGAGCAGGAGCTGGCTGTAGGTGACCGTCCGGGTGTCACCCGGCTCACCCTCCCAGTGGAACGCCACCTTGTCGCCGCGTCCGGCAGCCACGTGGCGGTCGAGGCAGTTGTAGGAGACGTTGAGGGTCCCCCCGTCGAACCAGCGGGCGAAGGGGAGCTCCCATTCGAGCACGCTGTCCCAGGGGCGGAACCAGTCGAGGGCGCCGGCCTGGCGCGCCCAGAACTCCGGACCGAGGGCGGCCGCCTCCTCGTAGAGTCCGGGGTCGGCGACCACGGCGGTGGCCCGGAACTCCTCGGACGGGGGGAAGACCCGCTCCTCGACGAGGTAGTCCTCGATCGTGGGCTCGGCCGGCCCGGTACCCGCAGCCCCGCCCCCGCCTGTCCGGTCCTCGCCCATCGATCCCCCATCCCTTCGCTGCCGATCACTGCGGACACCTGCGGTTTCACCCGGTCCGGTCGGTCCAGCTCGGCTTGACTGGGACCCTCCCACGCCATCGAGATCCACGACCCCAAGGCGTACCTCAGCCTAACGCCGGGTGCGATTTAGGATGGTGGGGCTGTGACCACCACCCAACCGTCGGACGAGGTGGGCCTCGAGCCCGAGTCGCACCGCGGGCAGGCCACCGTCATGGTCGAGCCGGGGGGCACACGGATCGACGTGCCGCTCGGCCGCAGGGTCATGGTGGTGAGCGACCTGCTGCTGACCCCGGAGGCCTCGCCCTCGACGCTGGCGGTCACCGCCGAGTTGGCGCGCGCCCTCGACGCGTGGGACGGGCCCGGCATCCTGATCGTGGCCGGCAACCTGTTCGACCTGACCGGGGTCGGCTCACCGGTGGCCGAGGCCCGGCGGGCGATGGACGCCCATCCGTCCCTGTCCCGATCGCTCGGGCGGTTCCTCGCCGTGGACGATCGCCGGGTGATCCGCCAGACCGGCACCCACGAACCGGGGTACGACACCGACCCCGAGACCGTCGCGGCGGTGGCGGCGATGGGTGTCGAACAGCTCGGCCCGGTCGACCTCCATCTCCATACCGCGACCGGCACCCGGGTGGTCCGGGTCGAACCCGATTCGAGCAGCCTGGCCCCCGCACCGCCGTTGCCCGAGTGCGCCTCGGAGATCCGGCCGACCGCCGACGCCAAGCCCGGTGGTGCGGACTCGACCGCGGCCGGCCGCCAGTGGCGTCATCTCTGCACGTCCGCCCCGGATGACGCACCATGGCTCGAGGGCCTGCACCGCCTGAGCGATCCATCCACCCTCAGCAGGTTCATGGTGTCCCGCACGCTCTACCGCCGGTTCGGGCGGTACGCCTGGTGGCTCCTCGTCCCCATCGGGGTGGCACTGCTCCTGCGGGCGGCGGTCACCCCCTGGGTGCTCAGGCACATCGGCTCGGGGTTGCCTGCGCGGGCCATCCGGCACGCCCACCAAGCCGATCTCAACGACCAGCTCGTGGTGGCGACCCTCGCCACTCTGGTCGTGTTGATGGTCCTCGCCCTCGTGGTCGGGCTGCTCAGCCGCCGGATGTGGTCGATCCTCGGTGGTGGCGCCCTCGGCGACGTCCACGCCGAGGCCGAGGCCAACGACATCGCCCGGGACCAGGCGCGCAGGCTGGTGAGCCGCGGCTATGCGGGCCTGATCTCCGCGGCCACCTTCCAATCGGAGCTCACCAATCTGGGCGCCGGCTTCTTCGCCAACGTGGGCGCGACCGCAGAGGTGGTCGAGGAGCACCGCGGGCGCTTCGGCCTCCCACCGGTCTTCCTCCACGACCAACGCGTGAGCTGGGTCGAGCTCGAGGCCGGGGCCGAGCTCCACGTGCGGATGTTGCTCGCCCACAACGAGCTCGCCTCGACCAGCCCGCTCGAACGGATGGTCACCCGCGGCCGCAACGCCGCGCCACTCCATCCGGCCCTGGTCGCCTCGTATCCGGTGGGCTCCTCCTGGCCACCCGCCGCCGACCTGCGCCAGGCCCACCGCCGGACCCGCCGCGTCCGTCGATGGGGCGGAGCCGCCATCCTCGCGACCGGGGCCATCGACCTGCTCGACGCCATCACCCCACCGTTGCGCGGTCGTCTGCACTGGCTCGGGCAGTACCTCCCGCTGCGGGCGAGCGTCGCCGCGGGAGCCCTCGTGGCCGTGGCCGGGATCGCGCTCATCGCCCTCGGACGGGGCATCCTCCGGGGCCAGCGGCGGGCCTGGCGGGTGGCGGTGACCCTGCTCGGTGGCACGATCTTCCTCCACCTCGTCGCCGGGGCCGACTTCGAGGAGTCCCTGGTGGCCGCCGGGGTCCTCGCATTCCTCGTGCTCAACCGCAGCGAGTTCCAGTCGGCTTCCGACGCCTCGTCGCTCCGGTCGGCCCTCGTGGCGCTCGCGGCGGGCGCGGTCGGCATCGCCGTGCTGGCCACCGTCTCGATCGAGATCTTCATCCATGTGGGTCGACACCACCACTCGACCCTTCCGTGGTGGTCCGCCTTCTGGGCGGTCTCGGAGCGATTCGTGGGCATCCAGACCGTCGACCTCCCCGGCCGCGCCGACCCGTTCATCTCGGCGGCATTGCTGACCATCGGGCTCTCGATCGTCGCGATCACCCTCTACCTGCTCACCCGACCGGTGGTCGACAGACGGCTCGGGTCGGGCCGGGCGGCCGAATACCGCGCACGCGACATCGTGCGGCGTCACGGGTCCTCGACCCTCGACTACTTCGCCCTCCGGTCGGACAAGCGGTGGTTCTTCCACCGGGACAGTCTGGTGGCCTACGCCGTCTATGGAGGGGTGTGCCTCATCTCCCCCGACCCGATCGGCCCGCGCAACGAGCGGGAGCAGGTCTGGGGCGCGTTCAGGGCTTTCGCCGACACGCACGGGTGGACCACCTCGGTGATGGGTGCCGGCGAGGACTGGCTCTCGATCTACCGGGACTCGGGGATGCACAACATCTATCTCGGCGACGAGGCCGTGGTGGAGGTGCAGGACTTCAGCCTCGCGGGAAAGCACATGAAGGGCCTCCGACAGGCCCACAACCGCATCCAGAAGTACGGCTACACGATCGCCTTCTACGACCCGGCCCGGATCGATGCCGCACTGACCAAGGAGCTCACCTCCCTCATGCGCCTCAGCCGCCAGGGGGAGCACGAGCGTGGCTTCTCGATGATGCTGGGGCGGGTCTTCGATCCACGGGACGTCGGCCTCCTGCTCGCGGTGGTCCGTGCCCCCGACGGCGCGGCCGCCGCGCTGTGCCAGTTCGTGCCGGCCCCCGGGATCAGGGGCTACTCACTCGACCTCATGCGCCGCGACCCGGGGGAGCACCCGAACGGATTGCTGGACTTCGCGCTCTGCTCCACCATCGAGCATCTCCGGACCAGGGGATTCGAGGGTCTGAGCCTCAACTTCGCAGCCCTCCGCTCGACGCTCGCCGGCGAGAAGGGCGACGGGTCGGTCCAGCGGGCCGAGCGCTGGTTCCTCAAGCGGCTCTCCAACTTCGCTCAGATCGAGTCGCTGTGGAGGTTCAACGCCAAATACGAACCCGAGTGGCTCCCCCGGTACGTCGTGTTCGACACCGCCGAGCACCTGGTGCCGGTGGTGCTGGCCATCCTCCGGGCCGAGTCGCTCTGGGAGATCCCGGTGCTCGGACGGCTGCTCGCGGCGGGGGCGGAGAAGCGCATGCTGGCCGCCCAGCGCGAGACCGACGAGTTCCTCGCCTCGATCGGGCAATGGGACGAGGGCGCGGTGCGGGTCGAGGGAGCCGTACCGGCAGGCGGTACGGTGCCGGCACCGACTGCGGAGGGCGCGACGATCAGTCCTGCTGCGGCGACGGCAGCCCCTTCGGATCCGGCTCGCTGAAGGGCAGGGCCCCACGCGGCACGAGGACGGTACCGCTGCACGCCGTGGAAGACATCACCCTCTCAGGGCGATGTCAGAGGATGGTCACGTCGGCGGGCCCAGAGGCCACCCGAAACCCCACATTCCCGCTGGAGCTGTCGGGCTCACTGCCGAACCGGGCAGAGACCCGGTAGCGGCGGCAGTACGAGGAATGGCACAGATAGGACCCGCCGCGCTGGACGCGCAGTGAGCCGGCTTGCGGTCCCGTCGGTGCGACGACCGGGGATGCCCGGTAGTAAGTGGCGTCGAGCCAGTCCGCGCACCATTCCCAGACATTGCCGCAGACGTTGTAGAGGCCGAACCCGTTGGGGTCGAAGGCATCGACCGGCGCGGTGCCGAGATACCCGTCCGCCTCGGTGTTCCCCCCGGGAAAGACACCCTGGAAGACGTTCATCTGATGGACTCCCTGCGGTTCGAGTTGGTCACCCCAGGGAAACGGCCGGCCGGCCAGTCCGCCCCGGGCGGCCGCCTCCCACTCGGCCTCGGTGGGCAGGTGGGTCCCGGTCCATCTGCAGTAGGCCTGCGCATCGTTCCACGAAACGTGGACGACAGGATGTTCCGCACGGTCGGAGACGGAGGAATGAGGCCCTTCCGGATGACACCAGTCGGCCCCCATCACCTGGCGCCACCAGGGCGCGGCCTCGACGCCCCGGGTGGGAGGGAACTCGTCGGGAAGCAGTCCCCCGAAGACGAAGGACCACCCGTACTCCTCTGCGTCGGTCTGCCAGCCGGTGGCGTCGACGAACTCGGCGAACCGGCTGTTGCTGACGGCGAAGCGGTCGATCCGGAACGGGGTGAGGACCACTTGGTGGACCGGTCCCTCGCCGTCGCCCGGGTAGGACCACTCGGACTCGTCGCCGATCTGGTACGGACCACCGGGAACTGTGACCATGGTGACGGGCTCACACCCATCGGCGGGCGGCAGATCGCCGTTTCGCGCCGGGCGCCGCGATTCGTTCCCATGGCTGGGGGAACAACACGGACCCGGCATGCGGTCAGGGTACCCGGGGACCCGGGGGTCGACCAGGCGACGGCTACTCGCCGCCTGTCGATACCACGGGTAGTCCCGCGCCCGCCGTTCCGGGAGTCGAGCCATCGGGCCCGACAGTTCCGGCGTCCGCCGTGGGCACCGGTCCGCTGATTCGTTTCCGGAAGATGTAGAGGCTCCATCCCTGGTAGAGAAGTATGACCGGGAAGCAGACAACGGCCACGACCGTCATGACCTTGAGCGTGTAAGAGGGGCTGGCGGAGTTGGCGACGGTCAGGTTGTAGGCGGAGTTGGTCGAGGACACCATCACCCGGGGGAACAACTCGAAGAAGATCGAGGCCACCACTGTGCCGATGGCGACAGCCGCTGCCGCGAACGCCCAGCCCTCCGAGTGGGATTCGGCCAGCCAGGCGGCACCGATGACGGCCACCAGGGCGACGGCTTCGACGGGGTGGGGGACGAAGCCCACGCCGAGGCCGACGTGGATCCAGGTCAGCCAGCCGAAGGTGACGACCGCAGCCAGCCAGCCGAGCCGGCCGGAGAGCCGGGCGACCCGATCGTGCAGGGCGCCCTCCGTCTTGAGCGTGAGGTAGGCCGCCCCGAGGAACAGGGACAGCACGGTGAGGGTGAGTCCCGTATAGAGCCCGAAGGGCACGAGGAGCCCCCAGAAACTGCCGGTGTAGTTGTGAGCGGAGTCGATGGGCAACCCGTGGAGGAGGTCGCCGAGGACGGTGCCGAGCAGCAGCGGGATGAGCAAACTGCCGACGGTCATCGACCACCGCCATGCCGCCTGCCACCGCGGATCGTCGATCTTGCGGCGGAACTCGAAGGAGACTCCGCGCCCGATGAGGGCGAGGAGGACCAGCACCACCGCAAGATAGAAGGTCGAGAACATGGTCGCGTACCACGAGGGGAAGGCGGCGAAGATTGCCGCACCTGCCACGACCAGCCAGACCTCGTTGGCGTCCCAGACGGGCCCGATCGTGTTGACAGCGATGCGCTGCTCGACGTCGGTCCTCCCGACGAAGGAGTGCAGCATCCCCACCCCGAAGTCGAACCCCTCGAGCACGAAGAACCCCACCCAGAAGATGGCCACGATGATGAACCAGATGTTGTTGAGATGCACCATGGTCGTCTCCTAGTAGATGAGGGCCGGAACCCGGTCGTCTTCGGACTGGTCCGCCGAGCCGCCCCCCGCCCGATCGGAGTCACTGCCGTCGCCATCGTCCTGGCCCGGCTCGATCCCCTGGCGCCCGTAGTGGACCATGAGATAGCAGTCAGCCACCCCGAGGGCCGCGTAGAGGAGCACGAAGACGGTGAGGCTGATCCAGATGTCGGTCGCGGTGACCGAGGGCGAGGCGGCCTGGGAGGTCTTCATGAGGCCTTGCACGATCCAGGGTTGTCGGCCGCTCTCGGTGAGCAGCCACCCGGCCGTGTTCATGAGGAACGGCGCGATGACGAACCACGGGGCGATGAAGAGGAACCACTTGGCCTTCTCGAGCGTCTTCCTGCGGATGAGCCAGAGTCCCCACAGGGCAAACAGGGCGATGACTGCGGCAAGGTAGGCCATCGCCCGCATCCCCCAGTACTGGATGAAGACGTCGGGGATGTAGTTGCCCGGTCCGTATTCCTTCACGTACTGGGCCTGCAGGTTGTTGAGACCCTGGACCTCACCGTCCACATGGTTGGTGGCGAGGATCGACAGCAGGTCGGGAACCTCCCAGATCTGGGTGGGGGTCTCATCGTTGTTGCCACCGCCGATCTGGAACAGGGAGAACGAGCAGTGGGAGTCGCAGGTGTTCCACAGTGCCTCGGCAGCGGCGATCTTCATCGGCTGGTACTTGCCCTCGACCACCCCGAGCTCGCTGCCGATGAACATGTTCACGAACACGGCCGGTGCGAGGACAGCCAGGGAGATGACGGCCGTTCGGCGGAAGGCGTCGACGGCACTCTTCCTCCTCAGGTGCCAGGCGGAGACGGCCAGCATGACGAGGGCGCCGGTCACCAACGACGCCAGGATCACGTGCGGGAAGGCCCAGACGAAGACCGGGTTGGTGAACAGGGCCCAGATGTCGGTGAGCTGTGGCTGGTGTTGGCTGTTCATCACATAGCCGACCGGGTGCTGCATCCACGAGTTGGCCGCCATGATGAAGAGGGCAGACAGCATGCTGGCTGCGGCCACCAGCCAGATGCACGCCAGGTGCACCTTCTTCGAGAGCTTGTCCCACCCGAAGATCCAGATGCCGAGGAACGTGGATTCGAGGAAGAAGGCCACCAATCCCTCCATGGCCAGGGGCCCTCCGAAGATGTTGCCGACGAAGCGCGAGTAGTTCGACCAGTTCATGCCGAACTCGAACTCCTGCACCAGACCGGTGACCACCCCGACCGCCACGTTGATCAGCAGGAGGGTGCCGAAGAACTTGGTCAGCCGTCTGAAGGTCGGATCGTCGTTTCGGTACCAGGTCGTCTGGAGCAGTGCCACCAGGAAGGCCAGGCCGATGGTCACCGGCACGAAGAGGAAGTGGTAGATGCTGGTGGTGGCGAACTGCCATCGTGCGAGGTCGGTGGTCATCGAGTGGAGCTCCCGTCCTTCAGGGCGGCCTGGTGGTCGGCAGCCTTCAGCTGCGGTTGGCGGTACTGGATCGGTCCTTCGGGCGATCGGGGACAGCGCTCGGTCCTCATCTCCTCCCACCAGAGGTCGGCGTAGCGCCCGGCCCGGCCGAGCAGGGCGTCGTGGGTCCCCCGCTCGCTGACCCGGCCGGACTCCATGACGAGGATCTCGTCGACGCACTCGAGCCCGGCCAGGCGATGGGTGATCAGGAGCAGCGAGTGTCCGTTGGTCGCGTCGAGGAGATCGGCCGTGAGGGCATCGGCCGCCCCAGGATCGAGGTGCTCGGCCGGCTCGTCGAGCACGAGCACCGGGCAATCGGCCAGGAGCGCGCGGGCCACGGCGATCCGCTGCCGCTGGCCGCCGGAGAGGCGGGCCCCGTGGTTGCCCACCTCGGTGGCAAGGCGCCGAGGCAGATCGTCGAGCCAGGCAGTCAGCCCGACCCGGTCGAGCACGTGTCGCAGCTCGTCGTCCGTGGCGTCGCGTCGGCCGACCCTCAGGTTGTCCGCCACCGTGGTGTCGAACAGGTAGGCGTCCTGGCCGACCAGGCCGACCACCGTGCGGAGGTCGTCGCCGGACAACCGCTCGATCGGCGTGCCGGACAGCGTGACGGAGCCGGCACGGCAGCCGAGAAACCCGACCAGCACCGCGGCCACGGTCGACTTGCCCGCTCCACTCGGCCCCACGACGGCGACCCGCCGCCCAGCGGGAAGCGAGAGGTCGATGCCTCGAAGAGCAGGGACCGGTGAACCCGGGTAGCCGGCCCACATCGATCGGACCTCGAGATCGTAGGGCGACTCGGGCAGACGGACGGCCAGCTCGGGGTCAGGGACTGGTGCCGGAGCGTCGAGTACGTCGACTACCCGCGCCGTCGCCTGTCGCACCCGCTGTAGGGCTTGGGTGGCAACCGGAAGTCCGACGACGAGCTCGAAGGCGGCCAAGGGGACAAGGGTGATGACGGCCAACTCCGTCGCCCCGAGCCGGCCCGACAACACCGCGGGGATGCCGACCATGAGGCAGCCCCAGCAGGCCAGTCCGGCGAGGAGGGTGGTCAGCGCCAGCCCGATGCCTGCCGTCCCTGCCGACGTCGACGCGATCGCCGTCAGTTCGGCGTCCTGATCCCGTATCGTCCGCACATGAGCGTCGACAGCCCCGAAGGCGATGAGCTCCGCTGCGCCCTCGGTGAGGTCCACCATGGTCGCCGCCAGCTCGCCACGCACGGCGGCAAACCGTGACTCGCGACGCCTCGCCAGCAGGCCGGTGACCGATGGGACGACGGTGGCCGCGAGCATCAGGCACACGGCCAGGATCACGGCGGCGGCCGGCAACATCCACCAGAGGAGGACGACGGTCGAGGCGCCCACCACCAGCGCGATGCCGAAGGGGGGGATCACCCGGAGGACCAGATCCTGGAGCGAGTCGACATCCTGGACCATCCGGGCCAGCATGTCGCCGCGCCGGAACGAGGGCAGGCCGGAAGGGGCCAGACGTTCGAGCCGCCCGTAGATCCTGACCCGCAGGTCGGCGAGCAGTCGAAAGGCGGCGTCATGTCCGACGAGACGCTCCTCGTACCGGAGGAACCCGCGGGACAGTCCGAAGAACTGGACGGCCACGATGGCCACCGCAAGGGCGGACTCGTTGGGGTGCTGGGCCGCCTTGGAGATCAGCCAGGCCGCGGTGCCGATGAGTCCGATGTCGGCGGCGATGGCGCCTGCGCCGAGGAGCGTGGCGAGCACCAGGCGGCCGGATGCCGGTCTGGCCATGGCCAGGGTCCGACCCACCGGGGCGAGCTCGCCCGAGCTCTCTCGTTGGGCGGAGGAGAGGGTCACGGGGCCACCGCCGTGGCGATGGGCGATTCCAACCGAACGACACGGTCGCTCAGGGCCAGAAGGGAAGGCCGGTGGGCCACGATCACCACCGTGCGACCGACGATCAGGCGTCGGACGGCGGCCAGCACACCCTCCTCTGTGCGACCGTCGAGATTGGCGGTGGGTTCGTCGAGGAGCAGGAGCGGGGCATCACGGACGAACGCCCGAGCGAGGGCCACCCGCTGCCGCTCCCCTGCGGACAGCCCGGCGCCGTCGGTACCCAGGACGGTCGCAAGGCCACCGGGAAGCCGAGCCACCACATCGTCGAGCCCCGCGTCGCTCACGGCGGACCGAACCTGGTGATCGGTGGCGTCGGGTCGGCCGAGGCGCACGTTGTCGGCGATCGACCGGGAAAAGAGGTGCGGGCGTTGCGGGACCCAGGCCACGCGGGACCTCCATGCATCGGGATCCATGTCGGCAAGATCGATCCCGCCGACCGTGACCGAGCCGTTGGAGACGGGCACCAGGCCGAGCAATACGCCGAGCAGACTGGACTTGCCGCAGCCGCTGGGGCCCGCGACGGCCACCACTTCCCCTGGTTCGACGGCGAGAGAGACGCCGCCGAGAGCCGGAAGGCTGCGGCCGGTGTAGCAGACCTCGAGTCGGTCGACCTGGAGCGAGGACACGGCCGGATCGGGCACATCCGAACGGCGCCCGCGAGCCGGTACCGGCCGCTCGAGGATGCAGAACACATCCTCGGCCGCCTTCATCCCCTCGGCGCTGGCGTGATAGTTGGTACCGAGGAGACGGAGGGGAAGGTACGCCTCGGGGGCCAGAACCAGAACGAACAGGGCTGTGGCCAGGCTCAGATGGCCGCCGAGGAGGCGGAGTCCGACAGCCACGGCGACCAGTGCCACTGAGAAGGTGGCCAGCAGTTCGAGGATGAGGGACGAGAGGAACGCGACCTTCAAGGTGGCCATGGTCGCCGTCCGATAGCGATTGGTGATGTCACGGACCGCCACCACCTGGACCTTCGCCCGACCGAAGGCTTTGAGGGTGGGGAGCCCGGCCACCACGTCGAGGAAGTGGCCGGCAAGGCGGTGGAGGAGGCGGGCCTGGCGTTGCATGCGAGCCTTGGTCGAGGCCCCCACGAGTGCCATGAACAGCGGGATCAGCGGAACGGTGACAGCGATGATCACCGCAGTGATCCAGTCGGCCCCCAGCACCACGATGATGACGGTGACCGGGACGATCACGGCCAGAAACAGTTGCGGGAGGTACCGGGAGAAATAGCTGTCGAGGGCGTCGATTCCACTGGTGGCGAGGGTCACCAGACTGCCGGAGCGTTCACCGTCGATACCGGCCGGGCCGAGTTGGGTGATCCGCTCCACGAGGGCGGTGCGCAGGTCCGATTTGGCCGATGCCGAGGCGCGCTGGGCGGTGCGTTCCCCGAGCCAGGCCAGCAGCGAGCGACCGAGGATGACCATTGCCAGCGTCACCAACAACGGGCGGACATCTCCGAGGGCTCGATGGTGGACGACGACGTCGGCAATCGTGTTGGCGATGAGCCACGACTGGGCCACCACCAGGGCGGCCGTCAATCCGCCCAGGAGGACGGTCAACACCAGGTACCGCCGGGTCCCCCGCGTGTAGTGCAGAAGGCGCGGATCGATGGGACCGGATCGGCGGCGAACAACGGCTCCCGACGGCCCGGTCCGTTGTCCCCCCCTTGGGGTGTCATCCCGCACGACGTTCTGGTCCTCTGTTCGCTGAGCGGGGGTCAATGATGCTCGCTCCCTGTAGGTGCCAACGGTCGGGCGCAATGCATGCTCGTGCTAGGCGCAGTCAAGCCGGTTCCCTGTCGGATGGCCGTCGCCACCCGCATGAGCTCTTCAGGGGAAATCAGATGGTCATTGCTGTCATCGCCGATCTGCAGCTCGACCCGTCCCTCACCGACCTTCTTGCCATCGATGAAGAGCACTGTGGTCCCCCTTCGGCCAGGCCACCGCCATCGTAAGCGAACGCCATCCGGACCTGGTGCTTCCCTGCCGGAACCTGAGTTCTCGCTGAGCCGGGTCGTTTCTTCGGAGAGGAGCTGCGCGTTGCCGGGGTCAGAGAGCGCTCCATTGGGTGCATCCGGATGGGTCTGAGGTCCGAGACCAGTTGGTCCCGAGCCCACTCGTCCGACGATCACCAGGTGGAGCGCATCTCCTCGACGCTTCCGTAGCAGAATGCCGACCGTGAGCCCTTCAGATGCTCCTCGACGTTCCCTCGGTCGCAGAGCTCTCGTATTCGTCTCCATCGGAGCGGTCATCGGATCGGGATGGCTGTTCTCCTCGTTTGACGCGGCGCAGATTGCCGGCGGTGGTGGGGCGGTGACGTCGTGGATCCTCGGTGCATCACTTGTCGTGGTGTTGGCATTTGTGCACGCCGAGCTCGGGACCATGTTCCCAGTCGACGGAGGAACGGCGCGGTTCCCGCTGTACGGCTTTGGACGAATCACCGGTTTCTTCTCAGGTTGGTTTGCTTGGATCAGTGCCGTCTGCGTTCCCCCGATCGAGACGGAGGCTGCGCTCCGGTATGTCGGCAACTACGCTCCTTCGCTCATCTCGCAATCCTCGGGTGTCGTGCGTCTCACACCCCTCGGACAGCTCGTCGCCGCGTTCGTTCTGCTTGGCTTCACCGCGTTGAACGCGGCCGGAATGCGATGGCTGAGCGAGACGAACACCGTCGTCGTCTGGTGGAAGATCGCGATCCCAGTCGTCGTCGCAGGAGCGTTCGTCGCTCACGGCTTTGCCCCTGGCAACTTCGCAGTCGGAGGGCTCTTCCCGACCGGAGCCCACGGCGTGCTGGCGGCAGTCAGTACCGGGGGAGTTGTCTTCGCGCTCCTTGGCTTCGAACAGGCCGTAGAGCTTGGAGGAGAGACGAAGGACCCTCAGCGCAGCGTTCCGTGGGCGGTCATCGGATCCGTGGTGATCGCCGGCGCGATCTACCTGGTTGTTCAGATCGCGTTCATCGGTGCGATACCCCACGGCACCCTGACTGATGGCTGGCAGCATCTCCGATTCAACGGCGAGTTCGGTCCGCTCGCCGGACTAGCAGGAGTCATCGGCGCAACCGGCATCGGGTATCTGATCTATGCGGACGCCATCATCTCGCCGGCCGGATCGGGAATGACCTTCTCCGCGACGGCGTCCCGCCTGCCATTCGCCCTTGCCCGCGAGGGCTACCTGCCCAGTTGGTTCGGACGGCTCAGTCGGCGACAGGTTCCGCTTCGAAGCCTGGTCGTTTGCTACTTCACCCAGCTGTTGGTCATCGTCCTCCTGCCCGACTGGGGTGGACTCTTGTCCTTCATCACTGCAGCCACGGTGCTCGTCTACGCCACCACCCCCCTCGCTCTGGCAGTCCTCCGCCAGACAGCACCCGACCTCCCCCGCCCGTACCGCCTGCGCTTCGCACGGCTCACTGCACCGTTGGCATTTGTGATCGCCAACTTGCTCTTGATATGGGTCGGATGGGGGACGGTCTCCCGGCTGTTTCTGGTCCTCGGCTTCGGTGCGCTGATCGTGACCCTGCTGGCACTGTTCCAGCCTGGCTTCCGTCACACGGGGTTCGAGTGGGTGGCGGCGTTGTGGATCGTGCCCTATGCAGCCGCCATGTCTACCGTGAGCTACTTGTCCTCGTATGGAGGCGGAACGTCGACGCTGTCGGACTGGGAATCCGCGCTGGTCGTCTCGCTGATCTCGCTCGCCGTCTACGTCCTTGCCGTTCGTCTGGGCATCCTGGCGCACGGCCGGCTGTCAGATGTCGACCGGCCCATCTCGCGTTGGTACTACCTGGACATGCCGGCGGAAGACAACGAAGACCAAGAGGTCTAGACCGTCGTCGGGGTTCGGTGGCTCACCCCGACAGGGCCGGGGTCGGCCCGGGGCCCGCGTCCGGCTCGGGTCGGTCATCCCTCCCGCGCCCCCGGCCGGCGAACAGTCCGACCAGTCCGACGATGGCCAGGGTCACCAGCATCACGATGACCGCCACCAGAGCGGTCGGCTCGTCCCAGACCACGAGCACGAGGAGGCCCAGCGCGAGCACCCCCCACTGGATCCCCTTGCGGTGGCCGGAGACGAACCCGTGCACCGGACCACCGGTCATCCATCCGGGCCTCTTCCGGCTGCCCATCCACCGGCGTAGCGACGAGTTGCCTGCGATCACCGCGATGAGGGTGACCACGGCGGCCACGATCAGGATGAGGCGGATGCCGTCGAGGAGCTTGGCGCTGACCGTGTCGATGACCGCGGCAGCGGCGTCCTTGGGCTGGGACGGCAGGAGGGAGCCGAGGAACTGGTTGCGGGCCACATTGGCCCCGATGAGGAGGACTGCCATGGTGAGCGCGAGCCCGCCGGCGGCCCGGGCCACTCCCTTGCGCCGGTCAGCGCTGAGGACGATGGCGCCGGCGAAGCACAGCAGGGTGAGGATGGGAAGGTACACCGCGAGCTTGTCCAGGAACTTGACCAGCTTCTGGATCTTGAGGAGCTGCGTCGACCGGAAGAGCACCAGCGTCGGGGCGCGGCTGACCGGGACCTTGTTGAACACGGTGATCCCGCGGGCATCGAGTTGTTTCTTGACCCTGGCCTCCACCTGGGCAAGGTCCACCGTGACCTCGCCGTTGGTCGAGTTGACGGATCCTTGCTTCTGCCCGAGCAGCAGTGCCTCGAGCTGTTCGTGGGAGCGGCGGACCGACTCGACCCAGAGCTTCTGGAAGGCGGGAGTCTGGACCAGCTTCAGGGTGAGCTGGTTGGTGACGTTCTTGACCTGCGCCGACAGGGGTTCCGCGAGGAAACCGGCCCTCGGCGGCAGGGCGGTCTTCACCCGCTGCTCGAGGTTGGTCTGGGAGACCAATTGGTTGCTGACCTTCGTGGCCACCGCGTTCTGGATGGCCGGGTTCTGGCCCAGTGGGGCGACGGTCGCCACGAAGGTGTCGGTGTCGAGGAGTTCGTCCCTGGTCCAGACGACGAGGACTGAGACCACCGCCAGCAGGCACGCGAGCAGGATGAGGATCCACGACGAAACGATCTTCCAGCGGCGCCGGTTCCTCACCTTGGTCGCGCCATCGCTCTCTTGGTCCGTGATCACGTCCAACCCCACGGACCCGGAGTCTTCTCGTCGCTCGTCGTGCTCCCGTTCGGGGGGGAGCTCGCCGGCATCATCCTGGGACACACGGCCACTGTACCGTCGCGGCGGTCCCTGGACCTGGATCGTCGCACCGGCATCGGACGCGGCGATGGCCGCCCCCGTGCACTGCACACAGGGACGACCAC
This sequence comes from uncultured Acidimicrobiaceae bacterium, assembly GCA_963701325.1. Taxonomy (GTDB): domain Bacteria; phylum Actinomycetota; class Acidimicrobiia; order Acidimicrobiales; family RAAP-2; genus Bog-756. Next base: position 2,853,124 of record OY969604.1, on the reverse strand, counting down.
CTGCCGGTCATGGGTGTGGATGCCCGATCCGGCACGCAGCCGGACGGGTACGGTCAGGCGAGGAGTTTTGCCTTCTGTGCCTCGAACTCCGCGTCGGTGAGGACGCCCTTGGACTTGAGGTCCGCCAGCTTGGCCAGGTCGTCGACCGAACTCCCCGAGGGCGCGGCCGCCTGCTTGACATAGGCGTCGAAAGCCTTCTGCTGCTGTTGGGCCTGCTCTGCCGCCCGCTCGTGCATCTTGCCCCCGCGCGATGAGGTAGATGAAGACGCCCAGGAACGGGAGGATGATCAGGAAGATCACCCACAGGGCCTTGGCAAAACCACCGAGGTCATGGCTCCGGAAGACGTCCAGAAAGACGATGATGAGCAGCCAGATCCAGAGGAAGAAGAGGAAGAACTCCAACATCGTCCAGAAGATGCTCAACAGTGGATAGGTGTAGGCAAGCATGCTGATCGTCACTCCTTGTAGGGAACGAGATCGAGACTACCGCCAGAAAGTCCCAGGCTGCGGCATTTACCCGGGCGGAGCGGTCACCGTGCGTCGGCAGCCGACCGGCATAGGATCGCCTGACCGCGGAAAGGACGAGAAATAGCATGTACTACATCGGGACGATCCTCTTTGCGGCAATGGCGATCGTGTTGGTGGTCGCCTACGTGAAGAAGCGGCGGATGGAGCACGACTGGCCCGACGATGAGTGACCCGGGGACACCCGGAGCCGCAGAACCGGCAGCAGACGGAGAGCCGACCGCCCCTCCCGACCCGATGGCCATGCTGCGCTCCGCGGCCTACATCAAGCTCCTCGTGCTGGCCGCGCTGGTGGGCGTCCCGGTGTCCGCCGTGGCCTACGGGTTCCTCAAGCTGGTGGCGCTGCTCCAGCACTGGTTCTTCACCTCGATCCCGGACGGGGTGGGCTTCCACGGCGCCCCGGTGTGGTGGCCGCTCCCGCTGCTCGCAGTGGCGGGCGTGCTGGTCAGCCTCACCATCACCTTCCTCCCCGGCAATGCGGGTCACAACCCGGCTGAAGGGTTCAAGACCGGCGGCGGGGCGCCGACAGCGGCAGAGTTGCCCGGCGTCTTCCTGGCGGCGTTGGCGACCCTCGCCCTCGGCGTCGTCCTCGGTCCCGAGGCTCCGCTCATCGCGATCGGCGGGGGACTCGGCGTCCTCGCTGTGCGGCTGGCCGCCCGCGACGCACCGGACACGGCGGGTACCGTGATGGCGGCCGCCGGGAGCTTCGCCGCCATCAGCACCTTGCTGGGATCGCCGATCATCGGCGCGTTCCTGCTGATGGAGGCCTCCGGCCTCGGCGGTCCGGTGCTCGGCCTGGTGCTCGTGCCAGGGCTCCTGGCGGCAGGCATCGGCACCCTCGTCTTCGTGGGGCTCGACAATCTGACCGGATGGGGAACCTTCTCGCTGGCCATACCGGGACTCCCCCACTTCAGCCACCCCACCGTGGGCCTCCTCCTCTGGGGCGTCGCCATCGGCGCGCTCGCCCCACTGCTCGGGACCGGCATCCGCCTGCTCGGACTGGTCCTCCAGGGTGTCGTGGAACGGCGACGTCTCGTGCTCACGCCGGTGGCGGGACTGGTCGTGGCCGGCGTCGCTGTGGCATTCGCCGAGATCACCGGGAAGAGCAGCGCCGAGGTCCTCTTCTCCGGCCAGAGCGCGGTTCCCGGTCTGGTCCTCAATGCCGGGACGTGGACGGTCGGGGCCCTGGTCGTCCTCGTGTTCGCCAAATCCCTCGCCTACGGCGTCTCGCTGTCCTCCTTCCGGGGCGGACCGATCTTCCCGGCCATGTTCATCGGAGTCGCCATCGGGGTGGCCGCCTCCCACCTGCCGGGCATGGCGGTGGTCCCCGGGGCGGCGATGGGCCTCGGGGCCATGACCACGGTCATGCTCCGGCTCCCCCTGACCGCGACCCTGCTCGCCACCCTCCTCTTCGCCGGTGACGGGCTGAGCCTCGCGCCTCTCATCATCGTGGCCGTGGTCGTCGCCTATGTGGTCACGGCGTGGCTGCCGCAGACGCCAGCCGACCTGCGCCGCGGGGCAGGCGCCAGAGCAGGCACCGCGACAGCCACCCCACCCGCGCCCGCCCAGTGATCGCCCCGCTTGCGGCCAGCGGGTCGTCGGGCGCCGGCTCGATCGCCCTCCACGTCGGCGCCGTCGTGATCGGCACGGCTGTCACCCTGACCGTCCTGGTATCCGCCCTCGAGACGGTGGTCCTGCCCCGCCAGGGTTTCACGCGCATCGCCCGGGTCACCTTCGCGGTGACCGACCGGATCCTCGTCCACCCGTGGCGCAACCGGGCGCGCCGCGACAACCTCCGGGCCCTCTACGCCCCCATCGCGCTGGTCAGCCTCCCGCTGGTCTGGATGCTCTCGGTGATCGCGGGCTTCTCCTTCATCTTCTGGGGCATCGATTCGGGCAGCGTCCAGCATTCGTTCGAGATCAGCGGGTCCTCGGTCACCACGCTCGGCTTCGCCGACCCGAAGGGGAGCCTGCGGAGCGCCGCCGCGTTCGTCGAGGCGATCATCGGCCTCGGCCTGGTGGCCCTGCTGATCAGCTACCTGCCCACCATCTACGCAGCGCACCGCGAACGCGAGCAGGGCATCGCGACCCTGCGACCGTTCGCCGGTGTGCCTCCGGCCCCGGCCGCACTGCTCGGCAACCTCACCCGACTCGACGTCGTCGACAATCCCGATTTCTGGCGCACCGCGGCAGGGTGGATGCTCGAGCTCGACCAGACCCATTGCTCCTTTCCCGCGCTCTGCTACTTCCCCGAGTCCGCGCATGGCCAGTCGTGGGTCGCATCGGTGGGCTCGCTGTTGGATGCAGCCGCACTCCGGCTGTCGGAGATCCGCTTCCACCCGCTAGCCGACCCGTCCGAGGACCCGTCCGAGGAGGCGAAGGGGCCCATGCTCGTCCTCGCCTACGGCATGCCCACCATCGTCCGGATCGGGCGCGCGGCAGGGCTCCCCGTCGAACCGCCTGGCATCCTGGCCGATCTCCTCGCCCGGGTCTCCGAGCCGGCCCCGGAGATCTCGATCCGCCGCGAGGAGTTCCTCCCCGCGCTCGACGGGCTGCAGACGCTCGCCGCCATTTCGGACGACGAGCAGGAGGCGTACTGGCGGCAATTCGCCTGGATCCGCTCTTCTTACGACCAGACGTTGCGGGGCCTGGCCGGACTCACGCTGGCCGAGTCAGCACAGTGGACCACCGATCGGCCGGCCACCGTCGGACGACCCCGGTTGCTCACCTCCCGTCCGCTCGCGGTCGACTGGACCATGCCCGCGGCCCCGGCCGTCGAGGCGTGACCCTGCGGACCCCGACCGCCCGGATCAGAGGTGGCTGAAGCCGCCGGACTCCTCCTTGGTCATCGCCACCGAGACCGGGTGCTTGTCGAAGTGCCCCATGGCCTGCTTCATGTCCTGGAGCAGCAAGAAGGCGAGATCGCGGCTGACCCCCTGGCGCACCAGGATCCGCTGGACGGAGATGTCGGCGACCGAGCCGGTCAGCGGGTACGCCGGTACCTGCCACCCCTGCACCCGCAGCCGGTCGGCGATGTCGTAGAGGGTGTAGCCGGGGTCCTCCCCCTCCCGGATGCGCCAGGCGACTGACGGGATCCCGGTGATGGGGTTGCCGTCGCACAGGATGTCGAAGGGACCCAGCTTCACGATCTCTGAAGCCAGGTACTTGGCCGTCTCGTAGCAGGCGTCGTGAACGTCGCGGTAGCCGTTCCTGCCCAGCCGGATGAAGTTGTAGTACTGGGCCACGATCTGTCCTGCGGGACGGGAGAAGTTGATCTGGAAGACCGGCATGTCACCGCCGAGGTAGGTCACGTGGAAGATGAGGTCGTCGGGCAGGTCCTCCTGGTCCCGCCACAGCACCCAACCCACACCGAGGGGAGCGAGGCCGAACTTGTGGCCAGACGTGCTGATGGACTTGACCCGGGGAATGCGGAAGTCCCAGACGATGTCGGGGGCGCAGAAGGGGGCGAGGAAGGCGCCGCTGGCCCCGTCCACATGGATGTCGACGTCGAGACCGGTCTCCTCGGCCAGCTTGTCGAGGGCCTGGGACAGCTCGAGCACCGGTTCGTACGAGCCGGTGTAGGTCACCCCGAAGGTCGGGACGACCATGATGGTGTTCTCGTCGACCCGTTCCAGCATCTGGTCGACGTCCATGCAGTACTTGCCGGGCGACATCGGGATCTCCCGCATCTCGATGTCCCAGTACTTGGCGAACTTGTGCCAGACCACCTGGACCGGGCCGCACACCATGTTGGGCTTGTCGGTCGGCTTGCCCTCGGCCTCGCGCTTGGCCCGCCACCGCCATTTGGCCGCCATCCCGCCCAGCATGCACGCCTCGGACGAGCCGATGGCCGAGCACCCGACAGCTCCTCCACGTTCTGGGGCATTCCACAGGCCGCCCAGGATCTGCACGCACCGCCGCTCGATCTCGGCGGTCTGGGGGTACTCGTCCTTGTCGATCAGGTTCTTGTTGATGCAGAGATCCATCAGACCATGGACCTGGTCCTCCTCCCAGGTCTGGCAGAAGGTGGCCAGGTTCTGACGTGCGTTGCCGTCGAGCAGGAGCTCGTCCGAGATGGCCTGAAAGGCATCCTCGGCCCGCATGGCATCGTCGGGGCATCGGTGGGACGGCAGGGCGGAGAGGAGGTCCTTCCCGGCGTAGACCGATTCGAGGAGTTCGTCACGGGACACGTGCTTGTGCAGGGGCATGGGTGCGGTCAACCTTTCGGCGCTGGTCTGGATGCTGGTCGTCTCGCTGCTGGTCTAGCGCACGACGGTGCGGCGCGGAGCCGCGGGCCCGCTCAGACGTCGCTGATGGCGTGGACCTTGTCGGTGGTGATCGCGAGCTTGAGGGACTCGAAGTCCTTCTCGTTCTGGTCGGCGTACGAGGAGGCGAAGCGGCACATGGACTCGTCGAACCGGGTACCCGCGCCGAGATAGGAGCCGATGGCGATGGCGTCCCCCGATCGGGCGTGGGCCCGTGCAAGGGTCCACCCGCACATCTGCGCGTAGACAGCCAGGGCCTCGCGCCGCATGGTCTCGATGTCGGCGGACAGCTTCCAGTCCCAGAGCTGGCGGACGTAGAAGTCGCGGACCACGCCGTCCGGGGCCTTCAGCCTGTCCCAGCCGAGGAAGATGTCGCTTGCGCTCTGCATCAGTCGCTGCCCCTCGACCACCCGTTGGCCCTGGTTGTCGTAGGCGCTCGGCTTGAGGAAGGGTGCCCCGACGGCCTCTTCGGCCTGCTTGACCTGGAGCACCAGGGGGTCGCCGGAGTCCCGGCCGACGAACAGCGCGACCCAGCAGCGGGTCCCCACCGAGCCCACGCCCACCACTTTGCGGGCCAGGTCGACGAACTCGTAGTTGTTCAACAGGTGTTGCCGGTCCCCGGCCAGAGAGGTCCGGTAATCGGAGAGACCACCGAGGAGGGTGCTGGCCAGATCCATCGCATTTGGTTCGCTGAAGACCGCGTCGACCGGGGTCAACAGCGGCGGGTCGGCCACGAACCGGACCCGGCCGTCGACCTCCTCGGTCAGCTTGGCCATGGCCGAGAGGTGGTCCTTGTTCCGGGCTTTGGCGATGCGGTGCTGGAAGGCGTCGATGATCTTCGGACCGACCTCGGTACCCCGAGCGCGTCACCAGGGTCTGCGCGTCGAGCTTCGCGTACCAGATCTCGATGGTCCGCATGGTCGCGAACTCGCGGATCGCCTCCCGGTAGCCGCGGGCGGCGAGTGCGACCAGCGACGTGCACTCGGCGCCGTCGAACTCCCGGCTGCGGCCGGCAACCTCGAAGCTCGCGGCCAGACGCTTGAGGTCCCACTCGAAAGGCCCGGGGATGGTCTCGTCGAAGTCGTTGACGTCGAAGACCATGTCCCGCTCGGGGGAGGCGAACCCGCCGAAGTTGACCAGGTGGGCGTCCCCGCACAACTGCACGTCGAGATGGGAGTGGACCTCGTGGGCGAGATCGGCAGCCATCACTGCGGCCGCCCCGCGGAAGAACGCAAACGGCGAGGCAGCCATCCGTCCGTACCGGATGGGGACCAGGTCGGGGACCCGGGTGGTGGCCTGGAGGGCGAGGATCTCGAGTGGATCGGTCCGGTCGGCGGGGACCTTCCAGTCACCGTGGCGTGTGCGAGGCACCAGCGCCCGCGCCTCGCGCCCGTGGGCTGCTCGCTGTTCCGGGGTCGGCAGGGTCACGCCATCATTCTCACACCCCGCCGAGCCGTCTGCCCGAGGAGCCTCGGCACCAGGCGTCCCGTGCGGACCGACTCAGCCGGTGCGGGCCCTCCTGCGCCGCTGTTCGAGGAAGATCACGAGCCGGTCGACCAGGGCGCCGAGCACCGCCGCGATGAGCAGCACCCAGATCAGGCTGACCTCGGCATTGAAGAACACGAATCCCACTTTGACCGTGTCGGAGTTGTCGATCACGAAGGCGATGAGCAGGACCAGGGCCAGGCCGCTCACGACAAGGCGGGCGACGTCTCTCGGCTCCCGCTTCCTGGCGGGGGACGCCCCGCCTCCCGAGGATCTGGGCATGAGTCCCTCCTGGTCCGGTTGCGCCTCCGTCGACAGTACCCGGGGGCGCCCACCGGGGGCGGGCATGGGGGAGAACCGTCAGCCGATCAGCAGGGTGGCCTGGTGGGCGAAGTCGAGGATCGGAGCCGGAAAGATACCGAACACCACGCTGAACGCCACGCAGGTCCCGATGACCACCGCGGTCAGGGTCGGTACGGCGACCGGTCCCCGGGCCAGCACCGCGCCCGTGGGCGGTGCATCGGTCAGCACCTGGAGGCTGGCGATGCCGTCCACCGGAGCGGGCGCGGGAGGGTCGTCGAGCCCCATCCCGTCAGCGGCGGGGGCTCCGATGTCGCCCGCGGCGGCTCCGATGTCGCCCTCCATGCCGACGGGAGAGAACATGGTCACCGCGAGGCGGAGATAGAAGAAGACGGCAACCGCGGCCGACGCCATGGCGATGGCCGCCAACGCGTAGCCCTGGGTGGCAACCGACGACTCCACCACGACGAGCTTGGCCAGGAACCCGGTGGTGAACGGGACCCCCGCCTGCCCGAGGAGGAGCACGGCAAAGGCCAGCGCCAGGACGGGTTGGCGACTGGCGAGGCCCCGGTAGTCGGAGATCTGGTTCCCGGTGTCACCGGAGCGGGCCATCACGGTGATCACCGCGAACGACCCGATGACCAGGAACATGTAGGTGAACACGTAGTAGAGCGAGGCGGACACCCCTCTGGCGGTGGCCGCCTCGACGCCGAGCAGGATGAACCCGACGTGGTTGATGGACGAGTAGGCCATCATCCGTTTGACGTCCCGCTGGGTGAGGGCCACCACTGCACCGAGCACCAGGCTGAGCACGGCTAGCGCCCAGACGATGGGTTGCCAGTCGGCCCGGACGGTGCCGAACGAGGAGACGAAGACCCGGAGCAGGGCGGCGAAGGCACCGGCCTTGGCCACCGCCGCCATGAAGCCGGTGATCGGCGACGGCGAACCCTCGTAGACGTCGGGCGACCACATGTGGAAAGGCACCGCGGCGATCTTGAAGCCGAAGCCGACCAGCAGCAGGGCCATGCCACCGAGGAGGACCCCGTTGGTGGCCACCACGTTCCGCGAGAGGAAGTCGGCGATCTGGGGCAGGTTGGTGGACCCGGTGGCACCGTAGGTGAGGGCGATGCCGTAGACGAAGATGGCCGACGAGAACCCTCCGAGCACGAAGTACTTGAGGGCCGCCTCACCCGATTCGGCCCGCCGGTGATTGGTCGCCGCCAGCACGTAGAGGGCGATCGAGAGGATCTCGAGGCCGAGGAAGATGACGATCAGGTCGTTGGCCGCCCCCATCATCATCGCTCCCGACGCCGAGACCATGGCCAGCGTCACGAACTCCGGTCCTTCGATCCCCTCGCGGGCGAGGTAGCCGTCGCCGACCAGGGCGGTCAGCAGCATGGCGATCGAGACCACGATCTGGATGAAGACGTCGAACCCGTCGAAGGCGATGGCCCCCGCGATGGTCACCGTGGGACCGTGGGTCATGACCCGGTCCCACTGGAAGAGCGCGGCCACCAGGGCGGCCGCCGAGACGCCGGCGGCCATCAGCGTGCCGGCCCGCACCGGGAGCACCGCGTGGAACAGCGACGACACGGCCATCACCACCACGGCTCCGCCGAGCATGATCAGGAGGGGGAGGATGCTCAGGTAGTCGATGTGGGGCACATGAATCGTCGGTGCGGCCGAGGCGAGGATCCAGCCCATCAGGGTGCTCCTCTCGATCCGGGCCGGCCGGCCGGAGCGGCCAGCGGCTCCGGGTCCAGGCCGGCGGGCACCTTGGTGTTGGTCACCTTGTCGATGTGGATCACCAGCTGGTTGACCGACGGGGTGATCCGGTCGAGTACCGGCTTGGGGAAGACCCCGAGCAACACGATGAGCACGATGAGCGGCGCGACGATGAGCCGCTCGTTCCAGGAGAGGTCACGTGTGCCGGCGTCCGCGGTGGCGGGTTCCCCGTGGAAGACCTGTTGATAGCCCCAGAGCAGATAGATCGCCGCCACGATGACCCCGGCCGTCGCCGCCACCGCCCACCAGCGGTGGGCCACGAAGGTGCCGATGAGGATGAGCAGCTCACCGACGAACCCGTTGAGACCGGGCACCCCGATCGAGGCGAGCATGGCAAGGGTGAACACGCCCGCCAGGACCGGGGCGGGTGACTGGAGCCCGCGCAGCGAGCCGACCTGCCAGGTCTTGCGCCGCTCGTAGATCCACCCGACGAGGATGAACAGCGTGGCGATCACGAGTCCGTGGTTGACCATCTGGAGCACCCCGCCACTCAGTCCCTGGCTGTTGAGGGCGAAGGTGCCGAGCGCGATGAAGCCGATCTGGGCCAGCGACGAGTAGGCGAGCAGGCGCTTGAGGTCGCGCTGCGCGCAGGCGACGAGCGCGCCGTAGACGATGCCGATGACCGCGAGGGTCAACAGGACCGGGGCCAGGGTCCGGCTGGCCTGGGGGAAGAGATTGAGGTCGAAGCGGACGATCCCATAGGTGCCGAGCTTTGCCAGCACCGCGACCAGGATGATCGCCCCGGCCGTCGGCGCCTCTGCGTAGGCGTCCGGGGACCAGGTATGGAAGGGGAAGATCGGTGCCTTGACCGCGAACGCCGCGGTGAAGGCGCAGAAGAGCAGCACCCCTTCGGTCCCCGAGAGATGGGTGTGCATGAGCGCCGGCAGTTCGAACGTGAGCACGCGGGTCTGCGACTGGTGGATGAAGGCCACCGCCACGATGCCCACCAGCAGGAAGGCCGACCCGGCAAAGGTGTAGACGAAGAACTTGATGGCCGCGTACCCGCGGCGGGCGTACCCCCACCCGCCGATGAGGAAGTACGACGGCACCAGGGTCAGCTCGAAGAAGAGGAAGAACAGGATCAGGTCGAGGGAGACGAAGCTCCCCATGCAGGCGGCCTCCAACAGCAACAACCAGGCCACGAACGAACGCGGGTCGCGGTGGGACCGTGCCCCGAGCATGGTCAACGGGAAGAGCACCGCGGTGAGCCCCACCAGGAAGAGCGAGATGCCGTCGATCCCGAGGGACCAGTGGAGGCCCAGGTCCTTGGTCCACACGTGGTCGCTGACCATCTGATAGCCGCCGACCCCGGCGCGGAACCGGACCGTGATCGCGGCGGCCACGGCCAGGGTCAGCACCGAGACCGCCACACCGAAGGCCTCGTGGAACCAACCGGCCACCGCCCTGGTCGGAACGACTGCGACCACCAGCGCGCCTGCCACCGGGACCAGGATCAGGACCGTCAGGAACGGGAAGGAGCCGCTCATCACGCCCACCAGAGCCGGGTGAGCATGAACCCGAGCACGAGCACCGAGCCGAGGACGATCCCGAGCACGTAGTTGCGCACGTACCCGGTCTGGGTCCGCCGGAGCACCGTCCCGGTTCCCCGGAACGCCCCGGCCACGCCGTTGACCGCACCGTCGATGACCTTGGGGTCGACGACGTCGGCGCAGAAGGCGGCGAGTCGCTCGGAGGGTCTTCCGAAGACGGCGTCGTAGAGCTCGTTGATGTACCACGCCCCGCGCAGGAATGCGGATTCGAGGGCTGGGCGCTCGGACCGTGTCGTCCAGAGTCGCAGTCCGATGAGCACGAAGACCACCGCGATGATCCCGTCCAGGGTGGCAAGGGTCCAGACCGCCGCCGAGGAGAGGTGGTCGTCGTAGAGGGTGGACCCGAAGACCGGGTCGATCCAGCTGGCGAGCGAGAAGCGGCTCGAGGAGATGGCCAGCACACCGGCCACGGCGGCGAAGAAGGACAGGATCCACAGGGGGACCGTCATGATCCACGACGATTCGTGCGGCTCGGCCGCGCCGCTGTCCCCGTGCCCGGCATGGGTGGAGGCGTCGTCGGCCCACCGGTCGGTCCCGAAGAAGGCCAGCCCGGTGAGTCGGCTCATGTAGTAGGCGGTCAGGGCAGCGGTCACGATGCCCACCGCCCACAACGCGGGGTGGGCCGCCCAGGCGTTCTCGAGCACGTCCCCTTTGGCCCAGAAGCCGGACAGCGGGGGCACGGCGGCGATGGCGAGCCAGCCGATCCCGAAGGTGATGAACGTGATCGGGAGATAGCGGCGCAGGTTGCCCATCCGTTTGAGGTCCTGCTCGTCGTGGAGCCCGTGGATGACCGACCCGGCGCCGAGGAAGAGGAGGCCCTTGAAGAAGGCGTGCGCCACCATCAGGAAGATGGCCGCCTCGTAGGCTCCGCACCCGATAGCGAGGAACATGTACCCGAGCTGGGAGACCGTCGAGTAGGCCAGGACCTTCTTGATGTCCTGCTGGGCACAGGCGATGGTGGCGGCCACGAACGCGGTGACGGCCCCGATGATGGCCACGGTGAGGGCGGCGGCCGGCGAGGCGTGGAGGAGCGGACTGATCCGGCAGAGCAGGTACACGCCAGCGGTCACCATGGTGGCCGCGTGGATGAGCGCCGAGACCGGGGTCGGGCCCTCCATGGCGTCGGCCAGCCACGGGAAGAGCGGGATCTGCGCCGACTTGCCCATCACCCCGACGAGGAGCAGGAGACAGATGGCGGTGACACCCGCCGACCCGATCCTGGGGATCTCGGCGAAGACGGTCTGGTACTCGAGTGAGTGGACCTTGTCGTAGGTGAGGAAGATGGCAAGGAGGAAACCAGCGTCGCCGATCCGGTTGTAGACGAAGGCCTTCTTGCCGGCGCTGGCTGCCGACTCCCGGGTGAACCAGAAGGAGACGAGCCAGTAGGAGCAAGTCCCCACACCCTCCCAACCGACGTAGGTGACCACCATGTTGCTCCCCAAGACCAGGATGAGCATCGAGGCCACGAAGAGGTTCATGTAGAGGAAGAACTTCGGGTAGTCCTTGTCCCCCTTCATGTACCCGATCGAATAGAGGTGGATGAGGGCGCTGATCCCGGTCACGAACAGGACCATGGTCATCGACAGCGGATCGACGTAGAGGCTTGCGTGGACCTGGAGTCGGTCCACCGGGATCCAGGTCCACAGGTTCTGGGTGTAGGTCCGGACTGGGGCATGGACCGTGAGCAGGTCGAGGTAGACCCCGATGGAGACGACGAACGACGCGACGATGAACACGGTGGCGACCACTCCGGCGAGCGGGTCGCCGAGGCGCCGGCCGGCGAGGAGCTGCACCGCGAACCCGATCAGGGGCAGCAGGATGATGAGGTAGGTCACGTGCAGCATCGCCGTCAGCCCCGCATCAGGTGGAGGTCATCGGCGTTGGTGTTGGCCCGGCGCCGGAAGATGGCGACCACGATGCCCAGCCCCACCACGACCTCGGCCGCGGCCACGACCAACACGAAGAAGACCAGGACCTGTCCGCCGATGTCATGAAGGACCCGCGCGAAGGTCACGAAGGCCAGGTTGGCCGCGTTGAGCATGAGCTCCACGCACATGAACATGATCAGGACGTTGCGGCGCACCAGCACACCGAGGGCGCCGATGGAGAAGAGGACCACGCTGAGTCCCAGGTACCAGTCGGGATTGATGGTCATGCGTCCACCTCTCCGACGGGGATGGCCGGCGTTGCCAGGTCGTCGGCGCCGGCCAGTGGTGCAGCACCCGAGGTGTCGGCGAGGGTGGGATCGGCATCCAGGTCCTCGGCCAGCGCGTCGCTCACCGGGGGCCGGCGGGACAGCACGACCGCGCCGACCACTGCAATGATCAGCAGGGCGGCGGTGGCCTCGAACGGGAAGAGATAGGTCGTGAAGAGCGACTTGCCGAGCAGGTTGACGTTGGGCTGGCCGGTATCCGGACCCGCCACGTGCGGTGCGCCGGTCACCCAGTGGGAGACCTGGCCGAGCAGGAGCAGCCCGGTGGTCCCGAGGGCCACCAATGCGACCGCCAGGGGCCGTTGTCCACGCAGCGGCTCGGCGGCGATGTTCTCCTCACGGTCGACGCCGAGGAACATGATGACGAAGAGGAAGAGCACCACGATGGCGCCCGCGTAGACGATGACCTGTACCGCGGCGAGGAAGCTGGCCTGTTGGAGCACGAACAGGACGGCAACCCCGAACAGGGTCATGATCAGCATCAGCGCCGAGTGGACCGGGTTGCGGGACGCGACGACCCCGACCGCGCCGGCGAGCACGATGGCGGCCGCCACCGAGAAGACCCCTACGTCCACCGCGGAGGCGTGGGTCGCCGCGACCAGGGCGCCGATCAGCGAGGTGGTCATGTCCTACCCCCGTCGCCCCCGTCGTCCGCCGTCACCGGGGTGGCCGTCTCGGCGGGACCCCGCTCCGAATCGCCGGCCGCCAGCGCCTCGGCGTACTCGGCATCGGCCTGCACGCGGTGCTTCTTGCCGGCACCGGGGGCGAACCGCTCTGCCTTCTCCAGCATGCGTCCGATGGCGCCCCTCGGGCCGCGCTTCGCCGCGGGCAGGTCAGCCGGACGCAGGTGGCGCTCGAGGGTGTCCCTGAGCGCCATGCTGCCGGTGGTCGCGTCGTCGCGCCGTCCGCTCTGACCGGACTCGGGCGACCGCACACCGAAGCCGAGCTCGCCCGACCACTGGACCTCGCCCTCGAACTCGGCACTGCCGGACGGCGATGTGGCCCGCATCCAGCCCGACGTGTGCAAGTCGTCCCCCTCGCGCCAGTCCTCCCAGGGCAGGTGGCGCGGCCGCCCGTCATCGTCGACCAGCAGCTCCTCCTTGGTGTAGATCGCATCTCCCCGGTTGGTGAAGGAGAACTCCATGAGCTTGGACTCGGTGATGGCCTCGGTCGGGCAGGCCTCCACACACAGGTCGCAGTGGATGCACCGCAGGAAATTGATCTCGTAGACGTAGCCGTACCGCTCCCCCGGCGACACCGGGTGGTCGGGCGGGTTGTCGAGTCCACGGACGTAGATGCAGTCGGCCGGGCAGACCCCGGCGCAGAGCTCGCAGCCGATGCACTTCTCCATGCCGTCCTCGTACCGGTTGAGGACGTGGCGGCCGTGCTGGCGAGGCTGCTTGGGTCGTTTCTCCTCGGGGTACTGGCGGGTGACCGGCGGACGGCCGAGGTGCTCGAGGGTGAGCTTGAACCCGCCCAGGAAGTTCTGTCGCCCGTGGGGAACATCGATGTCCGCCATCAGCGGTCAACTCCTTCGTTCGAGGGGAGCCCGGTCGGTTCGCCGGCGCGCCGCCAGACGCGCAGGCCCACCTGGGGCACGACGGCCCGGGTCTGTGCGCGCTCGGAGCCGATCCCGAAGGCCCGGGTCATGAGGACTGCCGCTGCCAGGACGGTCGCCACCATGGCGATCCCCCACCAGCCGTCGATCACGAACCCGGCAACGATCATGAGCCAGCCCAGGGACAGCGGGATGAGCCGCTTCCAGCCGAGGTCCATGAGCTGGTCGTAGCGGAGGCGGGGCAGGGCGGCCCGCAACCAGACGAAGACGAACAGGAAGACGATCGTCTTGCCCAGGAACCAGAGGATGGGCCACAGCCACAGGGTGTAGGGGATGTGGGGGATCGGCCCGTCGGGCCCGCCGAAGAACAGGGTCACGGTGATGGCCGACATGGTGATGGTGTTCATGAACTCGGCCAGGAAGAAGAGCGCGAACCGGATCGAGGAGTACTCGGTCACGAAGCCGCCGACCAGCTCGGAGTCGGCCTCGACCAGGTCGAACGGGGGCCGGTTGGTCTCGGCGATCACCGCGATGAAGAAGATCACGAAGGGCACGACCGCCAGGCGGATGACGTTCCACTGCCAGAGGTGGCCGGCCTGGCCGTCCACGATCGCCCGGGTGGAGAGCGATCCGGTGATCAGCACCACCATGACCACCGTCATCCCGAGCGCCGCCTCGTAGGAGATCATCTGGGCCGACGCCCGAACCGAACCGAGGAGCGGGTACTTCGACCCCGACGACCAGCCGGCCAGCATGATCCCGTAGACGCCGATGGCCGACATCGCGAGCAGGAAGAGGATGCCCATGGGCGGGTCGGCCAGCTGGAGCTCGAAGGTGTGGCCGGCAATGGTGACCTCGCCGCCGATGGGGACGATCGCAAAGCTCAGGAAGGCCGGGATGATGGTGAGGTACGGGGCCAGCTTGAACACGAACCGGTCGGCCTGGTCAGGCAGGAGGTCTTCCTTGAAGAACAGCTTGATCCCGTCGGCCAGGGTCTGGGCGATGCCGAAGGGCCCGGCCCGGTTGGGTCCGATCCGGCTCTGCATGTCGGAGATGACCTTGCGCTCGAACCAGATCATCAGCATGACGGCCACCATCAGGGCGCCGAAGACGACCAGCACCTTGATCAGCACGATGAGCAGGACGACCCAGTCCACGCCGTTCGCATAGAGGGGATCGGTGCCGAACAGCACCGCGGCGAGGTGGCCAGGGGAGCTCACGGGGTCTCCATCCGCAGGTCGACCACCGGGAACGCCCGGTCGATGAGGTCGGCCACCGTGCCGTCACCGAAGGGAACGTTGAACTCGGTGGCCACCACCCGGCGGGGCAGGGATCTGTCGGGGGCGACCGGCACCACGGTCGATGTGGTGGCCGAGCGCAGGCGCACCGATCCCCCGGCGGTCACGCCGAGGGCGTCGAGATCGTGCGGGTTGACCCGGAGCACCGCGGGCTCCACCAAGCCGGAGAGGGCGTCGACCGCATCCATCGCCGCCCCACCGTCGTAGAGGGTGCGCGAGGCGACCAGCCGGACCGAGTAGCCGTCGATCGGGGCCACATGGGGCACCGCGAGGTCAGCCGGTCCGGAGAGCGCGCGGAGGGCCGGGCCGGGCCGGATTCGTCCCGTGTCCCCTCGTCTTCCACGTCGGCGCCGTCCCCGCCGCTCCCGGCGGCGGGCCACCCGGCGAGACCAGCCAGGGGCGGCGCGCCCTGTCGCTCGACCGACTCGACCCCGGGCACGGCCATCGGATCCAACCGGGGACGCCCGATGGTGAGCGAGATCGGGCTGAGGGAGAGGGGCGCCGTGACGCCGTCGGCGGCTCCCACCGCGTCGAGGACCGACCCGGTGATGCCCCGGTGGGAGACGGCCACCCGCTCGATCTCGTCCCAGACGGCACCGACCGAGTCGAACCCGGGATCGCTGCCCAGGTGGACGGCGAGCTCGGAGGCGATCATCCAGTCCGGCCAGGCCTGGCCGGGGGGGACCAGCTTCTGCCCGACGCGGGAGATCCGCCCCTCGATGTTGGTGGTGGTGCCGCGCCGTTCGTGCGCCTCGGCCGCCGGAAGGACCACGTCGGCGTGGTCGAGCAGCGCGCCGGGCGTGCTGGCCACTGCCACCACGAACTCGGCACCCTCGATGGCCCGGCCGGCAAGGCGCCGGTCGGGGAAGTCGGTCAGCGGGTCCGCGCCGAGAACGACCAGCGCGCGGACGCGCGGGCCCTCGGCCTGATCCCCGGCAGCCGCGGCCAGGATGTCGGCAGCTCCCCGACCGCGACCCGGTGGGACCGAGCCCCAGGCCGCCTCGAACCAGGGACGCCCTTCGTCGAGGGCCACCCGTCCCGGCAGGATCCCAGGGGCGAGTCCCATGTCGAGGGCGCCCATCACGTTGCCGCGCCGCAAGGCGGGCAGGAAGCGCGCCTCGGGGAGCGCGCGTGCGAGGACCTGCGCGGCCTCGGCCACCAGCTCGCCGTCCTCGGCGAGGGAGGGCCTGCCGACCACGACGACCACCGGGCCGGCCGCGACCAGTCGGCGGGCCTCGGAGAGTGCGTCCCCGTCTGCGGTGTCACCGGGTGCGGAGCCGTCCCCGACCAGGGCCTCGGCGAGGTCCATTGCCTGGCCAGGGGAGTAGCGCAGCGAGACCGCGGCATACGAGGTGAGCGAGGTGGCCTGCGGGGAGAGCTCGACCAGCGCTGTGCCACCGCCGACCGCGGCAGCCCGCAGCCGGAGGAAGAGCACCGGGAGCTCCTCGCGGATGTCGCCGGTCAGAAGGATGACCGTGGACGCCGCCGCCGCCTGGTCGATGGTGGCCCGCGGCAGACCGAGGACCACCTCTGCCGGCAGCCCGTCCGCGAGCTGGGCGTCGACCGAGTCGGTGCCGAGCACCCCCTTGGCCAGGCGGGCCCAGGCGTATGCACCCTCGTTGGTCAGCCGGGAGCCGCCGACCACGGCCACCGCCTCGGCGCCGGCGTCGTCCACGACCGACTGCAGCCCAGCGGCTGCGGCGGCCAGAGCCTCGTGCCACGACGTGGCCACCAGGCTCCCCTCCTTGCGGACCATCGGATCGGCGAGGCGATCGTCCCGGTTGACCGCATCGGCCAGGAAGCGACCCTTGTCACAGAGCCAGCCGTGGTTGACCGGGTCGATGTCGATGCCCAACAGGCGGGTCAACCGGTTAGAGGACGACTGCACAGCCACCCTGCAGCCGAGCGCACAGGTGGTGCAGGTCGACTCGACCTGATCGAGATCCCACGGACGCGCCGCAAATCGGTAGGGCGATGCAGTCAGCGCACCGACCGGGCAGATCTGCACGGTGTTGCCCGAGAAGTAGGAGGTGAAGGGCAGCTCGGGGAACACGCCGACCTCGATGTGCTCCCCCCGACCGATGAAGTCGATCTGGGCCTCGCCGGCCACCTCGTCCGCGAAGCGCGTGCAGCGGCTGCACTGGATGCACCGCTCGCGGTCGAGCAACACCAGCTCGGAGATCGGCGTCGGCTTCTCGAAGTGGCGCTTCTCCTCCACGAACCGGGTCTCCCCAGGGCCGTAGGCGAGCGTCTGGTCCTGGAGGGGGCATTCGCCGCCCTTGTCGCACACCGGGCAGTCGAGCGGATGGTTGATCAGGAGGAACTCGAGGACCCCGTCCTGGGCCTTCTTGACCTTGTCCGAATCGGTGGTGACCTCCATGCCCGGCGCGACCTCGACGTAGCAGCTCGGCTGCAACGAGGCACCGCGGGGGCCGCTGACCTCGACCAGGCACATCCGGCACACGCCGACCGACGCCATCCTCGGGTGGTAACAGAACCGCGGGATGAAGGTGCCCGCGCGCTCGGCCGCCGCGATGAGCAGCTCGCCCTTGTGGGCGCGCGCCGGACGACCATCGAGGGTGAACTCGACGGTCGTCGGGTCGGGTGCGTCCCCGGTCCCGGTGTTCGCTCCGGTCGGGGCGGACGGCTCAGCCATAGGGGCAGCCACCCTCCTTGATGTGGACGAGGAACTCGTCGCGGAACATCTGGATGGCGGAGTGGATCGACGAGGGGATGGACGGCCCGAGCACGCAGATGGTCGTCTGCTGGGGTGGCCAGGTCAGGCCAGGGGAGATGTTGTCGCTCGCGTCGAGCAGCAGGTCGAGGTCTTCCTCGCGTCCGTGCCCGGTCTCGATCCGCTCCATGATCCGCTCGAGCCAGCCCGCGCCCTCGCGACACGGCGTGCACTGGCCGCATGATTCGCGCGCGAAGAACTTGGTGATCCGCCACGCGGCCCGCACCACGCAGGTCTGGTCGTCCATCACCACGATCGAACCGGAGCCGAGCATCGAGCCGGCCGCTCCCACCTCGTCCTGGCCGAGGGGGAGGTCGACCTGGTCGGGCCCGAACCACGGGGCGGAGACACCACCAGGGATGAACGCCTTGAGGCTCCGACCGTGCGGGATGCCACCGCCGAGCAGGGGGGCGAAGATGAGGTCGTGGAAGGTGGTCTTGACCATCTCGAGCTCGTAGACACCGGGGTTGGCGACGTGCCCCGCGAGGGCGAAGAGCCGCGTCCCGGTGGAACGCCCCTCGCCGAGCGCAGCGAACGCCGCTCCCCCGTTGAGCACGATCCAGGGCAGGTTGGAGAGGGTCTCGACATTGTTGACGACGGTCGGCTCACCGTAGAGGCCGATGGCAGCAGGGAAGAAGGGGGGCTTGATCCGCGGGAATCCGCGCTTTCCCTCGAGCGACTCGAGGAGGGCGGTCTCCTCGCCGCAGATGTAGGCCCCGGCTCCCGGGTGGACGACCACGTCCACCGAGAACCCCGAGCCGAAGATGTCCCGGCCCACCGCTCCGTGCGCGTAGGCGTTGTTGAGGGCGCTCTGGATGCGTTCGATGCCGAGTGCGAACTCGCCGCGGACGAAGATGAAGGCGCGGGAGACCTGCAGGGCGTACGCGGCGATGACCACACCCTCGATGAGCTGATGGGGATCGCGCTCGATGAGGAGGTGGTCCTTGAAGGTTGCCGGCTCGGACTCGTCACCGTTGACCACCAGGTAGGTGACCGGGTTCTTCCGGAGCATCGCCCACTTGCGGCCGGCCGGGAACCCCGCGCCGCCCCTGCCCAGCAGGCTGGCCGCGTCGACCTCCTCGGCCACCGCCTCCGGGGTCATGGTGAGGGCCTTGTGCAGACCGTCGTAGCCCCCGGTGGCCAGGTACCGCTGCAGGGTGTGGGAATCGTCGTGCCCGATCCGGGCGGTGACGATCTTCGGCGGGTCGGTGATCGCCATCAGGTGTCGCCACCGCTCGCCGCGCTCTTGGCGGTGTCCCGCGCCTCCCGGGCCGCCGCCGCCACCCGGCGTTCCTCGGCAACCGCTCCCGGATCGGCCTCGAGGCCGTTGGCCCGGCGCACCCGGCTCAGGGTTCCGTGCGGTGGGATCTCACTGTCGCGGGCGCCCGACCGCAGATCGGTCACCAGGCGGTCGAACGACTCGGGTGTCTGCGCCCCGACGTAGCGGTGGTTGACCTGCACGCACGGTGCCCGGTCGCAGTCGGCCAGGCACTCGGCCTCCTCCAGGGTGACCATCCCGTCGGTGGTCGTGCCGCCGGCACCGATCCCGAGCGAGGACTCGGCGTGTTCGAGCAGCTCGGCCGCGCCGTCGAGGAGGCAGGCGATGTTGGTGCAGACCGATACCACGTACCGTCCGACCGGCTCGGTGTGCAGCATGTCGTAGAAGGAGGCGGTCCCGAGCACCTCCCCGGGTGTGACCCCGACCAGGTCGGCGATCTCGACCATCGCTTCGGGGGTCAGCCACCCGTCCTGCTCCTGGGCGAGGTGGCAGAGCGGGATCAGGGCCGAGCGGGGTTCGGGGTACAGGGCGACCGTCTGGCGGGCTCGGGTCACCGCCTCCGCCGAGAGGTGTGGAGGTGCGGGTGCCTGGCCGCGCCGGGCGGCGCGACCGGGGTACCCGGCGAGCGCGCGGTCACCGGTCCACCTCGCCCATGACCGGGTCGACCGAGGAGCAGACGGCGACAGCGTCCGCAAGCAGGCCACCACGCATCATCAGGGGAAGGCCTTGCAGATTGACGAAGCTCGGACCCCGGATGTGCATGCGGTAGGGCTTGGGCGATCCGTCGGACACCAGATAGCACCCGAGCTCGCCGCGGGGCGACTCGATGGCGACGTAGACCTCACCCTCGGGTACCCGGAACCCTTCGGTGAAGACCTTGAAGTGATGAATGAGGGCCTCCATCGATTCGTCGATGCGGCCGCGGGGCGGCGGGGTGACCTTCTTGTCCTGCACCCGGTAGTCGCCGGCCGGCATCTTCTCGACGATCTGGCGGATGATCCGGATCGACTCGCGGATCTCGTTGAGACGGATCGAGTAGCGATCGAAGTTGTCGCCGAAGGTCCCCACGATGACGTCGAACTCGACCTCCTCGTAGCGCAGGTACGGCATCGAGCGGCGGAGGTCCCAGGGCACACCGGTCGAGCGCAGGATCGGGCCGGTCAGCGAGAGGGCGAGGGCCTCTTCTGCCGACAGGGCACCGATCCCCTCCGAACGACGGCGGAAGACCGGTTGGCCGGTGAGCAGCTCGTCGTACTCGTCGGTCCGCGGGAGCACCGTGTCGCAGATGATGGCAACGTCGTCCTCCCAGCCGTCGGGCAGGTCGGCCGCAGTTCCGCCGGGCCGGATGAAATTGTGGTTCATCCGCAGGCCGGTGGTCTTCTCGAAGAAGGCCAGGATCATCTCGCGCTCGCGGAATCCGTAGATCATCATCGAGGTCGACCCGATGTCCATGCCGTTGGTGGCCAGCCACATCAGGTGCGACGAGACCCGGTTGAGCTCGGTCAGCAGCATCCGGATCCAGTCCGCCCGGGGCGGCATCTCGACACCGAGCAGCGCTTCGACCGCCAGTGAGAGGACCAACTCGTTGTGGAGCGGCGAGAGGTAGTCCATCCGGGTCACGTTGGTGGACCCCTGCACGTAGGTGAGCTCCTCGGCGGTCTTCTCCATGCCGGTGTGCAGATAGCCGATGACCGGCTTCGTGCGCAGGACGGTCTCTCCGTCGAGCTCGAGCATCAGCCGCAGCACGCCGTGGGTCGACGGATGCTGTGGGCCCATGTTGATGATCATCGTCTCGTCGTCGGTCCGTTCGACGTCGATGTCGGACGGGTCCACAGCCACGCCCTCGGGCAACCGGAGGACCGCGCCGATCTCGCGGCGGAGCTCGTCCGGGGGGTGCTGCCGCGTACCCCGAGCTCCTGGCTTCCCTCGGACGTCTCGATGAGCAGACCACGCGGGACACCGTCGGGACCGATCTGGTCGTAGGCCTCACCGGAGACCGGGTCGGGCAGCTCGGTGTCCGTGTGCGGCGTGGAGTCGCTCATCGCGGACCCGGCGCGTCCTTGAACTGGACCGGCACACGCCCGACCCCGTAGTCCTTGCGGAGCGGGTGGCCCTCCCAGTCCTCGGGCAGCAGGATCCGGGTCATGTCGGGATGGCCGACGAAGACGATGCCGAAGAGGTCGTAGGCCTCCCGCTCCATGGCCTCGACGCCCGGGTAGAGGTCGAACAGGGTGGGAAGGGTCGCGTCGACGGCGGGAACCTGCACCCGCAGGCGGACCCGGCGGACCTGGCTCAGCGAGAGCAGGTTCACCACCACTTCGAACCGCTCGGCGGCGGTGCCCTCGGGGAGGCGCCGGTCCGGGTGCGCGAGATAGTCGACGGCGCAGAGGTCTGCACACATCTCGAAGCCGCCGTCCCGCAGGCTCTGCGCCACGGGGACGTACTCCTCACGGGTCGGGAAGCGCACCTCTCCGATCCCCCGCCCCGACCCAGGGGCAGAGCCACCGCCGGAAGTGCTCGCCGGCTCGGTCCCCGCGACGGTGTCCGCGCCGATCCCTGAACTCACAGGGGCTCACCCACGCTGCGGGCGATGACCGGGTTGCGCTTTGGAGTGCCCAGGTGGACGGCGTCGGGGCGGTCCGGGTTCCACCCGCTGGTGGTCTCGTCGGCGTTGGTCCGAGCGTCGTCGGTGTCGCCCCCCTCCTCGTCGGAGAGTGCGGGGGCCGGACGGTCGCCGTGGACCCCGGTGCGCCGGGTGATGTCACCGGTCCGGACCTTCTCGTGGAGGGTGAGGATGGCGTGCATGAGCGTCTCGGGTGTCGGCGGGCAGCCAGGGGCGTACACGTCGACGGGGACGATCTGATCGACACCCTGCACGATGGCGTAGTTGTTGAACATGCCGCCGGTGCTCGCGCAGACACCCATCGAGAGGACCCACTTGGGTTCCATCATCTGGTCGTAGACCTGGCGGAGGACTGGCGCCATCTTCTGGGAGACACGCCCGGCGACGATCATCAGGTCGGCCTGCCGAGGGGAGGCCCGGAAGACCTCCATCCCGAACCGGGCCAGGTCGAAGTCGGCCGCGCCCACCGACATCATCTCGATGGCGCAGCACGCCAGGCCGAAGGTGGCCGGCCACATCGAGTAGGTGCGCGCCCACTTGACCAGGTCCTCGAGGCGACCGGTCAGGAAATTGTGCTGGAGGTCTTCGAGGCCCATGCGCTCGTCGGCTCCCGGGTCAGGCGGCGCGGCCGGGGCCGGTGGGCACGGTGGCGGCCGCCGCGGCGGCCGGAGCCTCCGTGACGGGTCCGCCCGATCCCGCGGCGAACCGGGCGATGGTCGACGCGGAGGTGCGGGGTGGCAGCGCACCGACCAACCGCTTGGACGGGCCCCAGCTGAGCGCCCCGTTGCTCACCAGGAAGAGGAAGGAGACGAAGACCACCCCGGCGAAGACGAGAACCTCGACGAGCCCGAAGGACCGGAGCTGGCGGAAGATCACGGCCCACGGGTAGAGGAAGACGATCTCGATGTCGAAGATGATGAAGATCATCGCCACCAGGTAGAAGCGGACCGGGAACCGGGTGGGCGGTTCGATGCCCGGGACGATCCCGCACTCGTAGGGGGCGGTCTTGGCCGAGGTCGGGCGCTTCCCGGGTGCCAGGAGGGCCGAGGCGACGAAGGACAGCGCCGCGAACAGGAACCCGAGGATGAGCAGGACCAGGATCGGGAGGTAATCATCCACAGGTCGTTGTTTTTACCACGCAGCCCTTCGGGGAAGCACATCGACGACCCCGGCTTAAGCGGCCGAAACCCCACCCCGGGGGCGCGGCGCGGGGGTGCCCGGGCACGGCCCACGACCCCTACCATTGGGGTGTGCGCTCCGCCCCCTCCCCTGCTGCCGACACCCGGGCCGACGCCGGGGTGACCGCCCCCGCGGTCGACCGCTCCCGGCGGGCCGGGGGCCCAGGCGCCCCACACCTCCACGATGTGCTGGTCGTCGGTGGTGGGCCGGCAGGGTCGTCGTGCGCGTTCTGGTTGGCTGACGCCGGATGGGACGTGGCCCTGGTGGAGAAGAAGGAGTTCCCCGGACCAAGACGTGCGGCGACGGACTGACCCCACGTTCGGTGCGCCAGCTCGCCGACATGGGCATCGAAGGGTCGCTGGCCGGCGCCCATCGCTTCACCGGCCTGCGGGCCCACGGGTTCGGCCGGGTGCTCGACCTGCCCTGGCCGGAGCACCCCTCGTTCCCCTCGTACGGCTACACCATCACCAGGCACGACCTCGACGGTCTGGTCAGCGATCGCGCGGCCAAGGCCGGTGCAACCGTCTGGCAGGGCTGTGAGGCCGTCCGACCGATCCTGGACGACCCGCCGGCCGGTGACCGCGCCGGCGGTCCAGCGGGTGTGGCAGCGCTCCCCTCCTGCATCGGGGCAGTGGTCCAGGAGAAGGGTGCCGGCGCTCCCCGGGAGGTGCGGGCGAGGTACGTGGTGGTGGCCGACGGGGCCAACTCGAGGTTCGGGCGGGCCCTCGGGACCCAGCGCGACCGCGCCCAGCCGATGGGAATGGCCCTACGCGGCTACTACACCTCCCCCGGTCACGATCGCCCGTTCATCGAATCCCACCTCGACATCCGTGACGGAGAGGGCAAGGTGGTCCCCGGCTACGGGTGGATCTTCCCCCTCGGGGACGGGCGGGTCAACGTCGGCGTGGGGCTCCTCTCGACCGACCGGCGCTGGAAGGGCGTCAACACCTCGACCCTCATGGACCACTTCGTCGCCGGAGCACCGGGGGAATGGGAGCTCTCCCCCGCGACCTGCCTCGGCCCGCCCACCGGGGGCAAGCTGCCGATGGGTCTCGCCGTCGGCCCGCGGGTCGGGGCGACCACCCTGGTGGTGGGCGACGCCGGCGGGACCATCAACCCGTTCAACGGTGAGGGCATCGCCTACGGCTACGAGACCGGACGGCTCGCCGCGGCCTCGCTCGGCGAAGCGCTGTCCGGCGACGGCTTCGACGCGCTCCTGCGCTACGAGGACCGCCTCGACGAGGCGTACGGCCTCTACTTCCGGGTGGCCCGGGCCTTCATCCGGGTCATCAGCCGACCCGAGCTCATGCAACTCTGCGTGGGAACGGGCATGCACTCGGAGACGCTGATGAGTTGGATCCTGCGGATCATGGCCAACCTGCTCCGGCCCGACGAGACCGGTCCGGCCGAGACGGCCTACCGGGCCCTTGCGCTCATCGCGCGCATGGCCCCGGCGCCCGACCGATCACCGGCCTGACCGAGCACCGCGGACCTCGCAGCTACCTGGCCGTGGCCGCCACCCGGCCGGCTACCGCGTCGTAGGCCGGCGTGAAGACACTCGGCGGGATCGCCGCGCCGGTCGTGATCGGTTGGAGGACCGTGAGCACCCGGCCGCCGAGGATGAAGGCGTCGCCGACGACCTCCGTCCCGAGGGAGGGTGAGGCGACGGTCGTCACCACCCCGAACGAGGTCACCCCGGGTGGTCCGCCGAGGCTCACCGGCTGGACCTGTGCGGTGGAGCCGGGGATGGCCGCCGCGGCCAGGGCACTCTGGTACTGACCGAAGCACGGGACGAAGCGGCTCGATCCGAGGACCCCGTCGAGCCCTCGGATCGGCGAGGTCGACGCGAAGGTCGCGGTTCGTGACGACATCTCGAAGGACGGACCGGCCGCGCTCTCGAAGCTCGGAGAATCCACGGCAGCGGTCTGCCCGGGGACCGACCCGTTCCCGAACAACCCCGTCACCGTTGCGACGTTCGTCCCGAGGCAGGTTGCGAGCGTCGCCTCGGCGGTGACCTGGGCGACCGGCGGGGCCCCCTCCATCCGGGTGACCGCAGGCGTCGCTGTGCGTGTCCAGCCCGCCGGAAGATCGCCCAACCTGAGGTTGACCGATGCGGCCAGCGCCACGTCGGCCGCCGCGGGGCTCGGGACCGTTGCCAACGTCGTGGGGGTGGTGGTCGGGCTGGTCTTCCTGGTGAGGACGTAGCCGACCCCGCCGAGCACGACCACCAGGAGCGCGACCAGGAGGATCACCACGGTCGACCGGCTGAGCCCCGATGTCGCACCCTCAGGCGTCGCGTCGCCCCAGATCTCCGGAGCATCCGGCAGCTCCGCCGAGACCGGTCCGTCACCCTGTGACAACACGTCGGGTGCGGTCATCGAGCCGGGAGCCGTCCGATCCGGCGGTGGAGCCGGAGCGCCCGGGGGGGCCGGTGTATCGACCGCGCCGGACGCGACGGCGGCCGCACCGACCGCGCCGGCAGCAGGGCCCGCGTCGGGCGCAAGGCCCGCGTCGGTTGCGACAACCGCGTCGGTTGCGACCACCGCGTCGGCTGCCTTGGCCCGCCGTCCCCGCCGGGATCGGACCTTTTGCTTCTGTGTCGTCTCCGGCGGTGCTGTGGGGGTCGCATCGGGAAACCCTGCGAACGGGTCCACGGGCGGGGGCGGCAGTTCCAGACCGAGGGGTACCGGGTTCTCAGGAGGCGCGTCGGGCGGTTGGTGCCCGCTGGGCTCGGGCAGGAACGGAGCCACACCCAGGGCCTCGGTCGCGCCCAGGGTCGGGTCCGCGTCCTTCTCCGGCTTGGCCTTGCGCCAGGTGATCGACTTCCTTGGCTTCTTGGGCTTCTCGGTCTGGGCCGGAGGTTGCACGTCGAATGCCGAGACGTCATCGGTCGGCAGGCCGTCCCATGGCGACCTCGGCACCTGGGGATCCGGGTCCGCCGACGCACCCTGGGCCGAGCCCACAGAACCCGCGAGCGGCGGTGGGGGCGGAGGTGGTGGTGGCGGGGGTGCCGTCGTGGCCTGTCCGCGTCGCTCACCGATCGGTCCCGGCTCGGCGGTGCCGGAGGCTGTCCCGTTTGCACCGGGTGCGCTCCCGCTTCCGTGACCGTTGGCTGCGCGGGCGGCGGCATCCCCGGCGGCGGCTTCACCAGCCGCGGTGGCGGTGGCGGTACCGCGGGATCCGTCAGGAGCGGGTGCGGGTGCAGGGGCGGGAGCCGGTGGTGGTGGTGGTGGTGGCGGGGGTGGGGGTGCAGATGATTGGCCGGCGCCCTCGGACCGACCCGTCTTCGGATCTGCCGCTGCGGCCGCTCCGCCGGACGCAGCCGCAGAGGCGGCAACGCCCACCGGGACTCCGACGCCCTTGTAGCGCGAGAGCCACGCCGGTAGGGCCTGGTCGAGGTATGCCGCCTGGCCGGGTGAGACCGTGTCGGTCGGGAGCAGGAACCGGATCGACTGGCCACCCGACGTGAGCTCCATGATCGCGGCATGCCGCCCATCGGGGAGCACGAGCTTCTCCTGGCACGTGGCCGAGTCGAGCACGGACCAGATGAGGAGACGCTCGATCTGGGGCTGTGGCCCCTGGACGGTGATCCCCGCCGTGGTGAACAGGAGGCTCAGTCCCTCGGTCGTCTTGGTGCCCCGGTCGGCATCGCCGGCCAGGGCCACGCCGCCGAGCTGCATCCCCTCGGGTGGCAGTTCCGTAATTCCGACGGTCATGCGCATCTCCTTCGTGGCTGGAAGCAGGTGCCGGCGGTCGTCGATGCCCTGATGCATTCTGTCGCCGGGCGCCGGGCCCGGGCAAGCGGTGCCGGGGACGGGGCGCGCGACCAGATGGGCACTTGCACGCCCCTCATACTGGCCCATTGGCCCGCCGAGCGGAAGGACCGTCCACCCGGAGGACCCCGCCGGATCGGGGGTCGACCTGGGCCGGAGCCGGCACAGAGGGGGGAGGGCGGCTCAGCCGGGTTCATGGGGCGAATGCATCCTCCACGGCCTCGGAGGCAGCAGCCAGCGCTGCATCGAGCTCGCCGTCACCGTGGGCCAGCGAGGGAAAGGCGACCTCGTAGGGACCCGGGGCGAGCGCAACGCCCCGGTCGAGCATTGCGCGGAAGAACCGTCCGTAGAGCCCGGTGGCGGCGGATGCGGCGGCTCCGTCGTAGTCCTCGACTCCGGCATTCCCCTCGGGGACGAAGAAGATACCGAAGAGCGGCCCCACCACCGGAACCCGGGCCATGAGCCGGTTGCCGCCGGCATCGGTCATACCACCCCGGGCCAGGCCAGCGTCGAGCACCTTCTCGAGCGCGGCGCCGAATCGGTGCACCCTGCTCGAGAGGTCGTCGTAGGAGGCGGGTCCGAGCTCGGTGAGGACGGCCAGGCCCGCCGCGGTGGCCAACGGGTTTCCCGACAGGGTGCCGGCCTGATACACGGGGCCGCCCGGAGCAAGCGTCGCCAGGACGTCGGTCCGTCCGCCGAACGCGCCGACCGGGAGGCCTCCACCGATGACCTTGCCGAAGCACCAGAGGTCCGGACGGACTCCGGAGCACGACGCGGCGCCGCCCTCCCCCAGCCGGAAACCGGTGATCACCTCGTCGAACACGAGCAGGGCGCCGGCTGCGTCACATGCGGCGCGCAGTCCCTCGAGGAATCCGTCGACCGGTGGGACGAGGCCCATGTTGGCCGCCACCGCCTCGACGATGACGCAGGCCACCCGCTCGTCGAGCTCGGGGACCACGTTGTAGGGAGCCACGACCGTGTCGGCGACCGCCGCGGTCGGAACCCCCGCGGAGTCGGGCAGTCCGAGGGTGGCCACACCGCTCCCCCCGCCCGCCAGCAGTCCGTCCGAGTGACCGTGATAGCACCCGGCGAACTTGACGATCCGGTCGCGCCCGGTGAAGCCCCGGGCGACCCGGACCGCGCTCATCGCGGCCTCGGTTCCCGAGGAGACGAGGCGCACCTGCTCGCAGCCGGGGACCCGGGAGCAGATCGCCTCCGCCAACAGGACCTCGCCTTCCGTCGGCGCGCCGAATGTGGTCCCACGCCGGGTTGCCTCACGGACCGCGGCGACCACGGCCGGATGGGCGTGCCCGAGGATGGACGCACCGTAGGACTGGACGAAGTCGAGCAGCCTGTTGCCGTCGGCGTCCCAGACGTAGGCGCCCTCACCGCGGACGACGAAGTAGGGAGTGCCCCCGACCGAGCGGAACGACCGCACCGGTGAATTGACACCGCCGGGGATGACCCGGCGCGCCCGGTCGAAGAGTTCCTCTGACGCGACGCGCTCCATCACGTCGGCGCGCCGGGCCGCTGCTCAGCCACCGAGCGTCTCGGCCAGGGCGCCGGCGAAGTAGGTCAGCACGAAGTCGGCGCCGGCCCGCTTGACGGCGGTGATCTGCTCGAGGGCGACCGCAGGACCGTCGATCCAGCCGCGCTCTGCCGCGGCCATGACCATGGCGTACTCCCCACTCACATGGAATCCGGCCACCGGCACGTCGACAGTGGCCCGAACGTCGGCGAGGACGTCGAGATAGGTAAGCGCCGGCTTGACCATGACCATGTCGGCCCCCTCGGCCACATCGAGCGCGACCTCCGCCAGTGCCTCTCGGCGGTTGCGGGCGTCCTGCTGGTACCCGCGGCGGTCTCCCCCGTCGGCGATGGTCACGTCCGCCGCCTCGCGGAACGGGCCGTAGAGCGCCGAGGCGTACTTGGCCGCATAGGCCAGCACGGCCGTGTCCGTATGCCCGGAGCTGTCGAGCGCGGCGCGTATGGCGGCCACCTGCCCGTCCATCATCCCGCTGGGGGCGATGACGTCGGCGCCGGCCGAGGCCTGGACGACGGCGAGCTCGGCGTAGAGGCCGACCGTCGAGTCGTTGTCGACCGCACCGGTCGCCGGATCGACGATCCCACAGTGCCCGTGGTCGGTGAACTCGTCGAGGCAGCAGTCAACCATGACCACCATCCGGTCGCCGACCGCGTCGCGCACCGCGCCGATGGCCCGACCGGTGATCCCGTCCGGGCGCAGAGCGGCGGACCCGGTCGCGTCCTTGTCCTCCCGCCGGGGCAACGCGAAGAGGATCACGCCGGGCACGCCGAGCGCGGCCAGCCGCTGGACCTCGTCCACGACGGAGCCGACGCTGTGCTGGCAGACACCGGGCAGTGAGGCCACCGGACGGGGCGCGTCGATGCCGTCGGCCACGAAGAGGGGGGCGACCAGGTCGCCGGGCGAGAGGCTCGTCTCGGCGACGAGCCGCCGCAGGGCGGGGGTCCGGCGCAGGCGTCGCAGGCGTCGTACCGGGAACCCCGGAACGGGTGCCACGGACCCGCTGGATGGTCGACGGTCGATGGCCACGGACGCCCAGCCTACGGCAGGCCGGTGGTCACGCCCCTTGGGGCGGGACCGGGGCGGGCGCGTCAGGGGCGGGGATAGCGCCCCTGGTGAGCGCCGTGACGAGTGCATCGACCAGCCCGCCGACGGTGTGGTCCGTCGCCTCTGCGGCGACGCGCAACCCGGCTCCTCGCACCGATCCCGAGGTGACCGGACCGATGGTGGCGATGACCGGCGGGATCCCGTCGGCACCGAGGAGCGCGACCGCGTGGTCCACCGTGGAGGGCGACGTGAAGGCAATTGCGTCGGCCCCGGCGACTGCGTCCACCGCGGCGGCGTCCACCTGACCGGCGACGGTCCGGTAGCCCACCGCCTCGTCGACCAGCCAGCCCTTGGCGGCCAGACCGGGAACGAGCACGTCCCGCGTCGTCTCGGCGCGCACGTAGAGCACCGCCGCAGCCGTCTCGCCATCATGCGGTGCGACAGCCGTGCCGGGCCGCGGGAAGGCCTCGACCAGTGCCTCGGAGATCGCGGTTTCGGGCACCAGGTCGGGATCCACGGCCCGCGCCGTGAGGGCCTCCGCGGTCGACCGTCCGACCGCGGCCCACCGGACCGACCCCGGGAGAGCCCGATCACCCACGACGGTCAGCAGCCGGGTCGCCGCGTTGGCGGAGGTGACCACCACCCACGAGTAGCGGCCGGCCACGACCCGGTCGGCTGCCGCGGCCAACTCGGCACCGCCGTCGGCCGGGTCCTCGATGGCGATCACCGGTAGCTCGACGACCGCCGCCCCGAGATCGACCAAGGCACGCACGAGGTCGCCGGCCTGATCCCGGGCCCTGGTGACCACCACCCGACGGTCGGCCAGCGGGCGGATCGTCGCCGAGCGGCTCCGGGCCGGGCCCATCTCAGCGCCGCTCGGGCCCGGGTCGGTCGAGATCGAGTCCGGCGACCGGTCCCACCACGATCACGGCCGGCGCCGGCAACTCGACTGCGGCCAGTCCGGCCAGGGTCGTGCGCACCACCTGCTGGCGGTCGGTGGTCCCCCAGTGGATGACCGCGACGGGGGTGGACGGTGGGCGGCCGGCGGTCATCAGACGGTCGGCGATGACCGCGCGCTCGGCCATCCCCATGAGGACCACCAGGGTGCCGTCGAGCTTGCCCAGGGTCTCCCAGTCCGCCCCGGGGAGCGACGGGTTGCCGGCATGCCCGGTGACCACGGTCACCGAGGTCGAGACCGACCGGTGGGTCACCGGGATCCCTGCAGCTGCCGGCGCGGCGAAGGCGGAGCTCACCCCGGGCACGAGCTCGACCTCGACGCCCGCCCGCTGGAGGGCCTCGACCTCCTCACCGCCCCGGCCGAAGACGAACGGGTCGCCTCCCTTGAGGCGCACGACCCGGCGGCCCGAGCGGCCGTGCTCGACCAACAGGTCGTTGATCCCGGCCTGCCGGGTCGACTCGCCGGGGCCCTTCCCGACGTCGATGAGCTCGGCCGATTCGGGGGCCAACCCGAGCAGCTCGTGGCCGATGAGCCGGTCGTAGATCACGACCTCGGCCGCGGCCAGCAGCTCGGCGCCGCGTCGGGTGAGCAGACCGGGGTCGCCGGGCCCGGCGCCGACCAGCGCGACCGTCACGGGACGGGGGACCACGGCCCGAAGTCGGCGCCGCCCGCGTGGTCGAGGAGATACCGGGCCACCGATCTCCCGAGCGCGGGACCGTCCGCGCCGACCTCCGAGTGCCGGAGCAGCACGTGGCCGTCCGCGGAGGCCAGCATCCCGGTGAGTCGCATCGGCCGGCATCCTGCCGCGTCCGGGCTGCCGTCGCCGGAGGCATGCGCCCCGACCGGCAGCGTGCACCCCCCGCCGAGCTCGTCGAGGAAGGCGCGCTCCGCATCGAGGTCGGCATGGGCCGATCCGTCGTCGATCGCGGCCAGCGCCTCGAGGGTGCGCTCGTCCTCGGCACGGCATTCGACGGCCAACGCGCCCTGGCCCGCCTGGGGCACCATCGTGGACGGCGCGAGCACCTCGAACGCGAGACCCGGAGGAGGCTCCCACGCGAGACGGTCGAGCGCCGCCCGGGCGGTCACGACTGCCACGACGCCGTCGGTGCCGGCCCGGGCGAGGCGCGTGGCGAGGTTGCCCCGGAGGTCGGCGAAGGTGAGGTCCGGTCGTCGGTTGGCCAGCTGCACGCGGCGGCGGGCAGAGCCGGTGGCCACCGTCGCCCCGGTCGGCAACCCGTCCAGTTCCGCGCCCACGAGCACGTCCCGGGGGTCGCCGCGCTCGGGAACCGCGGCCAGCACGAGCCCGGGCACGGCGAGGTCTGCGGCAGCCGGGAGGTCCTTGGCCGAGTGCACGGCGGCGTCCGCGTCACCACGGGACACGGCAGCCTGGACCTCCTTCACGAACACCCCCCTGCCGCCGAGGTGCGCGAGAGACAGATCCTGGCGCCGGTCGCCCTCCGTCTCGACCACCACCAGTGCGGAGTCGACTCCGGCCACTCCCAGCAGCGCCGCAACCCGCCGGGCCTGCCAGAGGGCGAGCGGCGAGCCGCGCGTGGCCAACCGCAACCGGGCGGGAGCGATCATCGTGTCGACGGCCCGGCCACGGGCTAGAGGTCGAACAGCGTGCGGAGGGCCTCGACGAGGCGTTCGCCCCGCGGCGTTCCGGCGGCCTCCTTGAGGGTCACCGTCGGCTGGTGGAGCAGCTTGGCCACCAACGAGGCGGTCACCGCGTCGACCTGCTCCCACTGCTCGTCGGTGAGGTCCGAGCGCTTGGAGCGTTGGCGATCCAGCTCGGCGCGCCGGGCCTCCTCGACCCTGGAGCGGAGGGCCGACACGATGGGCGCTGCATCGCGGGCCCGGGCCGCCACCCGGTACCGCTCCAGCTCGTCGGAGACGATGGCGCTTGCCGCGGCCACCTCGTCCTGTCGACCCGAGACGGCGTCGGCGACAGCAGCCCGCAGCATCCCCATGTCCACCAGGTCGAGTCCGTCGAGCTCGGATGCGGTCGGTTCCACGTTGCGGGGCACCCCGAGGTCGACCACCAGGAGGGCGGGGGAGCCGTCGCGACCGGCGAGGGTCTCCTCGAGCAGTGCCCGGTCGATGATCGGGTGGGAGGTGTCCACCGTGCTGAAGACCACGTCCGCGCCGGACAGCAGCGAGCCGAGGTCGTCGAGGGACCGGGTCTCGATCATCGGGGCGACCACGTCGGGCAGCGATGCCGCCAGGGCCTCGGCCCGTTCGGGAGTCCGGTTGGCGACGACAAGCCGTTCGACCCCGTGCCCGCCGAGGGCCTGGGCCACGCCCTCCCCCATCTCCCCCGCGCCCACGACGGCCACCCGGGCACCGCTCAGGCCGCCGGTACGGCGATCGGCGGCCAGGGCCACGGCACCGTGGGAGAGGGAGGTGATCCCGCGGGCGATGGCCGTCTCGGAGCGGACCCGCTTGCCGGTCTCGACCGCGTGCCGGAAGAGCGCGCCGAGCACCGGCCCCGACACCGCTTCTCCCTGAGCCCGCTCCCAGGCTCGGCGGACCTGGCCGAGCACCTCCGACTCCCCGAGGACGGCCGAGTCGAGGCCCGCCGCGACGGTGAACAGGTGGGCAGACACGTCGTCGTCGAACCGGATGGTGCTGTACTCGGCCAGTTGCGCGACCGGGCTGCCGCTGACCTCGCAGAGGAACTCCTGGAGCTCGGCCACCCCGTCGTGGAAGCGCTCGACCACCGCATAGACCTCGGTGCGCAGACAGGTCGACAGGAGGACCGCCTCGGAGAGGTTCGGCTGGTCCCGGAGGCGACCGAGCGCCTTGGGCAGCCCGGCCTCGGTCACCGAGACCCGATCGAGCAGGTCGGGCGGGGCGTGCTTCTGATCGAGGCCCACGACGATCACCGACACGGAAGCACCGTCCCGGTCGTTGCGAGGTTCACTCGGTCGGTCACTTGATCACGCCTCGCTCGGCTCGTCCCCGCACAGAGCGAGGACCCACATGTCAACCCTACCGAGTAGGGCTGTTCCGGCAGTCCGGATCGGATCAGACGGCCCCACAGCTTCGCGGCCCGCCTGCGTGGCCGCCAGTCGCGGCCGTGCGGGCGGCCGGATTCAGTCGGTCGGGCTCGGGCTGAGGCCGATCGAGCGGATGATCGGCATGCGGTCACTCGACTCATCGGCAACCCGCCGGGCCTGGTAGAAGCTCATGACTTGTAGCTCGATGCTCAGGTCGACGTAGCGGAGCAGGACGTCCGGGGGCACCTCCAGCACCCGTGGCGCAAAGTTGAGCAGCGAGCGCACCCCGGCGTCGATCATCAGGTCGGCGACCCGCTGGGCGACCGCAGCAGGGGTGGTGATGACCCCGATGGCAAGCGGGACCTCCGCGGCGATGGCACGCAGCTCGTCAGGGTGGCGCACGATCACCTCGTCGAGCCGCTCCCCGATGATCGTCGGGTCGGTGTCGAGCAGGGCGGTCACCCGGAAATTCCGCGCCGCGAACCCCTGGGAGCGGGCCAGCGCCCGGCCCAGGTTCCCGATGCCGGCGATGACCATCGGCCAGACGCGGTCGAGACCGAGTTGGCGGTCGATCTGCTCGATGAGGAAGGCGGCGTCGTACCCGGCGCCGCGGGTGCCGAAGGAGCCGAGCAGCGAGAGGTCCTTTCGGACCTTTGCCGCGTTGACCTGCGCGGCCGAGGCCAGGAGCTCCGAGGAGACCGTGGTGGTGCCGGAACGGAGCAGCTCCTCGAGGATGCGTTGGTAGACCGGCAGCCGGGCGACCGTGGCCTCTGGGATGCGCCGGCCCTGGGTGCTCGACGTTGGGGGCCGGGGTACGCCGCTCGGGTCGGGGGGTCGTGCTGACACTGGCTGGATCGTAGGACGGCGCGGCGGCGGAGCGGGGCCAGACGTAGAAGCCCTGGTTGCTCAGTCGGCCGCTCGTACCGCCACCGTTCGCCCCGGGCCGTCGATCCCAAGGTGGGCGGCTGCCGAGGACCGGTCGAGTACCAGGGCGGGCCGGCCGTTGGCGTCGAGGAGGAGACCGACCTCGCCGGGGTCGAGATCGGCGAACGCGGTGACCCGTCGCACCTCGGTCCACGCCTCGAATCCCTCAGGACGGTCGTCGGCCCGGCATCCCGCCGCCGCGCCAGGGTCGCCCAGCGGACCGAGTGCGACCTGCAACCGTGCACCCGGGGAACCGAGGATGTCCGCCGCGCCATCGCCGTCGATCCCGAGCTGGACGTTGCCGAACCGGTCGATCCACCCCACGGCGATGAGCAGGACGGGACCCGCTCCGGCCAGGGGCCCGGCGACTGACTCTTCGGACGCGACCAGGGTCCGCGGGTCGGCGGACGGTCCGAGATCGTCCGGGGCGTGCCCGAGCACGAGGTGGGCGGCTGCCGGGGCGAAGAGATCCCGGCCGTCGAAGGTGGCTCCGGCCAGGACATGACCGGGGTCGGGTCGGGTCAGCACGATCACCCGCTCGGCTCCACCGAGCGTGTCGGCGGCAGGGACGAGCAGCCCGTTGTCCGGTCCGACCAGCCAGCCCGGGCCCCCATTCTCCGACCTGACCCCGACGGCGACCGGGCGCCGATCGGAGCCCACCCCCGGGTCGACCACCGCCAGCACGACTCCGGCTCCGAGAGTCGGAGCGGCGCGGGCCAGGAGGGCGGCGCCGGCCACCACGTCGAAGGGCGGGACCCGGTGCGAGAGGTCGATGACCGGCACCGAGGGGGCACGCCGGTGGAGGACGGCGTGGACCACACCCGCGAACTCGTCGTCGAGGCCGTAGTCGGAGAGGAAGTAGACGGCCGGCGCCTCGCCCGCGGCCGGGACGGGCCTGGTCACCGACCGAGCTGCTTCGACCGTTCGGTCGCCGCGACCACCGCCTCGATGAACGCCGAACGGACCGCCTTGAGCTCGAGGGTGCGCAGTGCCGCGGCGGTGGTGCCACCCGGAGAGGTCACCGCGGCCCGCAGCTCTGCCGGGTCGTCCCCCGTCTCGTCCAGCATGCGCGAGGAACCGAGGAGCGTCCCGACCACCAGCCGCCTGCTGGTGTCACGGGGGAGCCCGGCCGCGACCCCCGCCTCGATCAGCGCCTCGGCGACCAGGAAAACGTACGCGGGCCCCGAACCGGAAATGCCGGTCACCGCGTCGAGCTGCCGCTCCGGCAGCCGGACCACGGTGCCGACGGCGCCCAGGATCCCCTCTGCCCAGTCGAGATCGGCCGAGGTCGCCCTTGTGCCCCCCGAGATGCCGGCGACACCGGCGCCGATCAGCGAGGGCGTGTTGGGCATCGCCCGCACCACGACGCTGCCGTCCGGCAGCGCGGCCTCGAGCCGTGCCGAGGAGAGGCCGGCCACGATCGAGAGCACCCGCCGTGCGCCGGTCGTCGCCAGCGTGCGGGCCACGTCCTCGGCGACATCGGGCTTGACGGCGAGCAGGACGTCGGGGGCCTCCACCGGCCCCGCGGTCACCGTGAGCCCGGGGTTGGCCTCCTCCAGGGACCGCCGCTGGGACGGATCGGGCTCGGTCACCCAGAGCTCTTCCACGGACGCCCATCGGCCGCCCAGGAGCCCGGTCACCAGGGCGCCACCCATCTTGCCGCCGCCGACCACCAGGAGCTTGGGAGCCATGCGCGCACGCTACCAGTGGGCCCCGTGTCGGCCCCGGCTCCGGCTTCCCCTCCGGGCGCAGGTCAGGAAGCGGCCGGGCCCCTCGCCGGCGCTCGCCGGTACCGACCCGCGTAGCCGATGGACATCGCGGTCGGAAAGCACTCGTCGGTGTAGGCCAGTGATGCCCCGATGATCCGGTCGAGCTCGTCGTCGTCCACGCGGGAGACCGGTACCCGACCCACGAGGTAGATGGCGTCCTCGGCCCCGAGCGCGAAGGAGACCCCGGCCAGGTCGGCGTTGCGCCGGAGCAGGTACTCCCAGGTGGCTTCGACGTTGGTCTCGGGAGCCGGCATGAACTGGGCCTCGTGGCGGAGGGTCCGCTGGCGCAGCGTGAGCCAGACGGTCACGAATTCCTTCTCGTCGCCACGCAGCCGGAGGTACCACCTCGGAGCTCCGGTGATCGGGTCGCCTCCGGCCTGGCGGTCCACGGCCACCAGGGCGCCCCCGGAGGCCAGCTCACGCGCCGCCCAGGCGTCGATCCTCGCGCAGACCTGCTCGCGCTCGTCGGCCCCGAGGATGCCCGCCCACTCGTCGGTCACGAGCGCTCGACGTCGGTCACGAGCACTCGACGAGGCGACCCGTGGTGAGCTCGGCGTAGATCTCGACCAGCAGGTGGGCGGCGCGCGCCCAGGTGTAGCGGCGGGCCCGGAGGACCGATCCGGTGCTGAGCCGTTCGGCGAGCAGTGGCTCGGCCAGGATCTGACGGACCCAGGCCGCGTAGGCCTCGGGGTCGGCATCTTCGACCAGGAAGCCCGTCCGCCCGTGGTCGACCAGGCTGCTCAGGCCGCCCACGTCGGAAGCGACCACGGGCGTGCCGCAGGCCGCGGCTTCGAGCGCGACCAGCCCGAAGGACTCGGACCGGCTCGGGACCAGGCAGACGTCAGCTGCACGGTAAAACGTCGAGAGCAACTCATGGGGACGGGGCGGCACGAAGACGACCTGTCCCGCGACGCCGAGCTCGGCGACCAGGGACACGATGTGCGCGACCTCCTCGTCGCCGTGCGGGCCGCTCGGGCCGCCGACCACGACAAGGCGGGCATCGGGGTGGTCCCGAGCGAGCGATGCGAGGGCCGAGACCGCGACGCCGGCACCCTTCAGCGGTTGGATGCGGCCGACGAAGAGCAGCAGCGGACCGGTGGCAGGCAGCCCGAGGGCCCGACGGGCCTGGGCGCGGTCCCCGGGCCCGAAGAAGGCGTGCTCGACTCCGGGGGCGACGATGCGGATCCTGGAGGGATCGGCACCGTAGAGGTCGGAGAGCTGGGCCGCCTCCACCGAGCACGACGCGAGCACGGTATCGGAGCACCGGATGACCGTGGCCTCGGCCTCTGCCCGCAGGTGGGAGGAGTCGGCCTGGACTTCCTCGGGGCTCGACTCGGCCTTCACGCGGTCGAGGGTGTGGAAGGTCGACACGAGGGGCAGGTTGAGCTGATGCTTGATCGCGTGGCCGGCCACCCCGCTCAGCCAATAGTTGGCGTGGACCGCGTCGAAGGGTGGGGCGTCGTCTCCGCCGTAGGCCCCGGTGGTGATCGACTTGATGACCCCTTCTGCAAATTCGTCGACCACGCCGGGGAGCGACTCCTTGGTCACCGGCCTCGGCGGACCGGCGGGGATGTGGTGTACCCGGAGGCCGGGCTCGATGTCGAGCACCGGTGCGAGGTCGTCCGACCATGCCCGGGTGTACACGTCGCACAGCACGCCGGCCCGGGCCAACGCCGAAGAGAGCTCACGCACGTACACGTTCATGCCGCCGCCGTCCCCGGTGCCGGGTTGGGCCAGCGGCGAGGTATGGAGGGAGAGGACGGCCAGACGCTTCATGCGCCGACGATCCTACCGGGAGGCCCCCGTCATCCGGCGGCCGCCGCCGATCCGGCCGCACCCTGGGCACTCTCGGCATTTTCGCTGGTCGCGCCGGGTTCGCCGACCGGGTCGTGACCGTCCATGTCCTCGTTCTCGTGGCGGAAGGAGAGATAGATCTGGATCATCGCCTGGCGCTGGTCCTCGGTCAGGTGGTGGTCGGCGAAGATGTGGCGAGTGAGGTCGGTGTCCCCGTCGGGCCGCTCCAGGATCCCGGCCTGAACGTAGAGGGTCTCCGCTGAGATGCGGAGGGCCTTGGCGATCTGCTGGAGGATCTCGGCCGACGGGCGCCGGAGGCCGCGTTCGATCTGGCTCAGATACGGGTTGGAGATCCCGGCCAGCTCCGAGAGACGACGGAGGGAGAGCCTGGCCGAGCTCCGTTGCTCGCGGATGAACGAGCCGAGCTCGTTGAGTCGTTCTGGGAGGTCCTTGACGAACGGGTTCCCGTCCGGGCGAACCGGGTCGGTCACGAGAGCAGGCCGTCGACCGACGCGCGCCCCGACTTGTGGCGCTCGACCAGCTCGGCCTGGAGCACGTCGATGCGCTCGTGCAGGGCGCGTCGGTCGAACGAGATCGCTCGCTCGAGCTCGCCGAGGTGGTCGGCCAGGTCACGGAGCTGGCTCCTGTCGCGGTCCCCGAGGGTACCGAGGTCGTCGACCCCGAGGATTGCGTCGAGCTCCCTGGTGAGGTCGGCCTCCTCGGTGTCCGGAGAGAGCAGCATCGGCAGGTGGCCGGGGCCCGCCGGGCGCCCGGGGCCGGCCGAGAGGATGCCGGGCAGGTCGGCGATCACGCTGGCCAGATCGGGAGCGGGCCCGCCCTCCGGGCGGTCGAGGAACGCATGGACGATGTCGAGGCGGCCCTGGACGAGACGCCGGAGGTACGAGAGGGCCACTTCGGCTTCCTGGCATTCGGAGCGCATGGCTCGGATATCGTCGAGCGACCGGCTTCCCACGTCGTCGAGGTAGGTGGGGGTCAACAGGCGGCCGAGTTCATTCTTGTGGCTGGGCATCGGCTCGATGGTACTCCTCCGGCCATGGGCCACGGCCGCTGCGCCCTCTCGGGGCGTACCGGTAGAGGGCCCGCCCGACCAGCGCTGACCGGGCCACCGGGCCGAAGAGGCGGCTGTCGCTGCTCCGCTCGGCCGCATCGCCGAACACCTCCAACGTGCCCGAGACCCGGTCCACGGACCCGACCCGCTTGACCAGCACCCGGGTGGGGTCCCGGGGATCCCGAACGGCCACCACTCCACCGGGCTCCGGCCACGCCGGGAGTCCGAAGGGACGGCTCACCACCACCAGCCGGTCTCCGGCCAAGAGGGCGGGTGCCATCGACCCACCGAGCACCTCGACCCGGCGAACCGAGCGGGCCGCGGCCACTCCGGCGACGGCTGCAAGGGCGGATGCCACCAGACACAGGGATCGCGAGCAGACGAACCTGGGTAAGGTGGCGCCGGTGCGGCCCATGCACCACTCTGTAGCAGACGGTGTCCGGCCTCGGCCCGCCAGCGCCGATCGCCCGCAGCCGTTGCGCCGTCCATCTCCGACCGTTCGTCGGATCCAGCCCTTACCCAAGGAAAGCCGAGGAGTCACCCCATGCGCATCGCCGACCACCTGCTCGCTCTCGCCGACCGCCTGTCGCAACCGACACCCGTGCACGCGCACTGCGACCTTCCCTGTGGCGTCTATGACCCGGCCCAGGCCCGCATCGAGGCGGAGTCGGTCAAGGCCGTCATGGAGAAGTACAACGCCTCGAACGACGAGGCCTTCAAGGTCCGGGCCATCCTGATCAAGGAGGAGCGCTCCGACCTGGTCAAGCACCATCTGTGGGTCCTCTGGACCGACTACTTCAAGCCGGAGCACCTCGAGCGGTTCCCCAACCTCCACGACATGTTCTGGAAGGCCACCAAGACCGCCGGGGAGGCCAAGAAGACGAACGACGTAGCGGTTGCCGACCGTCTGCTGTCCGAGATCGCCGCGATCGACAAGATGTTCTGGGAGTCGAAGAAGTAACCCGCGGGACCCTACGCAGTCTGACCGAGCACTTCATCGTCGTCGGGTCGGTCGAGGCGCATCGGACGGCAACGGCTCAGCCGTCACCCTCCTGGCTTCGAGGCCGGACCCGGGGCCGGGTTGAGGGGCAGGATCATCGGCGCAGTTGGCGTCTGGTTGAAGTTGAAGTCGTCAGCGACGTTGCCGAGGATGGATTCGTTCTCCCGCACGTCCGGACGGGGGTCGGGCCGGCCATCGGTCGCCGGGTCGATGCGCTGCCCGCCGAGGAAGTCGTCCTCGATGAACTTGAGATAGGCGTCATCGCTCAGCGTCTGATCGTCGATGTGCCCCTTCTTCGCGTAGGGGCTGATGATGAGGCTCGGGACGCGCAATCCATACCCGTTCCCGTCGACCGTGGGGGGCACGACGTTGTCGTAGAAGCCCCCCCACTCGTCCCAGGTGAGGAAGATCGCAGTGGAGTCCCACTCGGGCCCGCTCTCGGCGGCGTTGATCAGTTTGGTCACGTAGGCCTGCCCCTCGTGGATCCCTCCCAGATCGGTTGCCTGACCCGGTGCCCCGAGCTCGGGGTGCTCGGAGTTGGGCACGCTGGGTTCGATCCAGGAGACGGTCGGCAGGGTCCCGTTCTTGGCGGACGCCAAGTACGCGCCGAGCGGCGTGACGTTCGAGATCTGGTTGTTCGCCTGGACGTCCGAGAAGATCGGTAGGGGGTCCCAGATGCCGGGCGTCTGATAGTCCGAAGCGCTGGGCGGGCAGGTGGCCAGGTCCCCGTCGAAGCAGTCGACCTTGGAGCCGTTCTCGATGTAGTACCGCCAGGTCACGTGGTGCGTGTAGAGGAGATCGGTGA
Organism: uncultured Acidimicrobiaceae bacterium; assembly: GCA_963701325.1. Taxonomy (GTDB): domain Bacteria; phylum Actinomycetota; class Acidimicrobiia; order Acidimicrobiales; family RAAP-2; genus Bog-756. The sequence goes on along the minus strand of OY969604.1, from coordinate 2,812,650 downwards.
TGTCCGTCCACGACGAGTGGATGTCCGACTGACCCGTGGCGAGTGCCTGGCTGACCCCTTTCTGCTCTCCGGCCGGCGCGTAGGGCCCGACGACGTCGTTGACGCAGCTCGAGGCCTGCGCCGTCGAGCAGAGGGCCGACCAGCCCGAGACCAGGTACAGGTGCTGGGGCAGGCTCCAACTCAACGAGGACGCGAAGAAGTGGTCGTCGAGCGTGTAGTTCTGGGCGTAGGCCCAGTAGTTGGGGATCTCCCTCGCGTCCTCGTAGCCCATGACGTCTGTCGGGTACCCGAACTGCTCGGCGGACGCGACGAACCCGTCCATCTTCCCCCCGTCCAGGACGGCCTCGGCGCAGGGGTAGGAGTGGCAGCCCCCGACGTCGGTGGTCGAAGGGTTGTTGTACGGCTTGTCGCAGCCCTCGGTCACCGGATCGGGTACGCAGACCGTGAACTGACCGTTGGCGGCGGGGATGCCGTCTGCTCCCGGGTAGGTCCCGAAGTAGTCGTCGAACGACCGGTTCTCCTGCATGATCACGATTACGTGCTTGATCTTGTGGATAGCCGTCGGCGTGCCGTCGGGAAGGGTGGCCGAGGTCTGAGCAACCGCTTTCCGAGATGATGCAGCCACCGAACGTGGTTGGGCTGCCCGGGTGCTCGGCGCCTTACCTGCTGCGGCCGCAACGCCTGAGCTCGCCAGCGCGGCGGCCCCGCATGTCGCGGCCCCGACGAGCACGGCTGCCGCAGCCGCTGCTGCGCGGACGGATCGCGAGTTCCTCATGACTTTCCCCCTCGGGATTCAAATGTACTGCCATCCCCGGATCACGGTCGACCAGGGCGATCCTTACAGTGAGATCTCAGAAGGCCAAGCGTGGGAGAACATCGCGTGACGTCCCCAGCTGCCTCGTCTCCTCGCAGCGGTGCCGAAACCGCGGTCAGCCTCCGAGTGACCGTTACAGCCCCTTGACGGCCACCGCGATAGAAGAATCGGTCCTCGTGCCGTTGCCGAGCTGGCCGTCTGCGTTCCACCCCCAGCACTTGACGCTCCCAGTGGTGAGCAGTGCACAGGTGTGCTCATATCCCGCCGAAATAGCGGTCACCCCACTCAGGCCCTTGACGGCCACCGGAACGTCCGAGTTGGTGGTGGTCCCGTTGCCCAACTGACCGTTGCTGTTGTCCCCCCAGCACTTGACGGTCTTCGTGGTGAGCAGTGCACAGGTGTGCTCATAGCCGACGGCGACAGCAGTCACCCCACTCAGGTCCTTGACGAGCACCGGGGTTGTATAGCCACCGGTGGACCCATCGCCCAGGGCGCCGTAGCGATTGTCCCCCCAGCACTTGACCCGCCCGGTGGTGAGCAACCCGCAGACGTCGTACCCCCCGGCAGCGATTGCGGTCACCCCACTCAGGTTCTTGACCGCCACCGGGACCGGAGCGTCGGTCGAGGTGCCGTTCCCGCCGCCCAGGTCGCCAAAGGAGCCATCACCCCAGCACGCAACCGTCTCGGTGCTGAGCAGTGCACAGTTGTCGAAACTCCCGGCGGCGATGGCGGTCATCCCGTCCAGTTTTCCCGCGACTGCCACCGGGACCGAAGAGTTCGTCACGCTCACGTTGCCAAGCTGCTCGTTGGAGTTGAGCCCCCAGCACGTCACCGTCTCGGTGCTGAGCAAAGCGCAGCTGTGGCCATTCCCGGCGGAGACTGCGGTCACCCCACTCAGGCCCGTGACGGCCACCGGGACGTCCGAGTTGGTGGTGGTCCCGTTGCCGAGCTGGCCCCATAGGTTCCACCCCCAGCACTCGACCGTCCCCGTGTTGAGTTGCGCGCAGGTGTGGTGGTACTCCCCGGCCGCGATGGCGTTCACCCCTGTCAGGCCCGTGACGGCCACCGGGACGTCCGTATTGGTGGTGGACCCGTTGCCGAGCGCGCCGTATGCGTTCTGCCCCCAGCACTTGACGTTCTCCGTGCTGAGCAGCGCGCAGGTGTGGTACCCCCCGGCGGTGATGGCAGTGGCAGTAAGCGCGCCGGCGCCGGCGGGCTGTTCCGCCGCGATGGTGGCCCCACCGAGAGAGAGAACGCCTGTCAGACTCATCGCCGCGATGATCCGGCTGCCCCGACTACGCATCTGGTGCCCTACCCTGTTTCGTCAAACGCGGTTGGTTCACACTCAGCGGTGTATGCCGCCCCGGCCCCGAGAATATCACTTTCGAAAAAAGGGCACTAGGGGGGACTGAGGTCGCCCAGAGCCGTCTGGGTGCTCTGAGGGACGGCCGGGCGTTGCGCCGGACGACGGCGTCAACCGCCTGCGTGCGAGCGCCTCAGTCGCCATCCACTCATGACCGATGCAGGTCCGCAAGGAGTCTGCGTTTCCCCACTTCGGGGAGTCGAAGGGGTAGAGCAGCCGCGTCGCCCCTCACGGGGCAGCGGCCCTCCGGTACGGGTTCGCCGGTCGAGGGTGTCAGTCGCCGATGTCGTCGGCGGTGTCGTCAGCGATGGTGTCGTCGTCGACCTGTTCGGTCTGGTAGGCGAAATGGTCAGCATTGTCGTCGTCGACATGGTCAGCATCGACCTCGGCGACGATCTGTGGAGCGGGCTCGGCCACGGGCCAGGCAGACGGCACCGGAGTCGGCTCGGGTGTGCCGCTACCGGCGCACGACCCACAGGTCCGGGCGATCGCGAGCTCGATCAGGCGCTCGTCGGCGATCGGCTCACCGCACTGCTCGCAGCGGCCGTAGCTGCCGTCGTCGAGGCGGGCCAGCGCCTGCTCGACTTCGTCGAGCAGGGCATCCACCGCGTCGATGGACCGCAGCTGGGCATCCTCGCCGCCGGTGACCTCCGCGATGTCGCCCGCCGCACCTGTGATCGACCCGGTCTCCATGTCGGGTCAGCGTACCCGCGCCCGTCGGGAGGTCCCGTAGGGTGAACCAGGTGGAGCCCGCGATCGGACACGGCCCGGCCGACCCGGCCGATGCATTCGCCCTCCTGGTCGGCGCCGGGCAGCTGGTTCCCTGCATCGACGGGACCGCGCGCCCCGCCGCAGAGCTCGACCAGGCCGCTTCCACTCAGGCCCACCCGGCGGTGACTGCCCGGGTCGAAGCGTTCCTCCCCTCGTACTCGAGCGTCCACCGCGGTGCCGGATACCGGTCTCGACGCGCGACCGCCGCCTATGAGGACGCCCGCCGCGCCGTCCTGGCGTTCGCCGGCCGCGACGAGGACGGACCGGACGTGGCCATCCTCTGCCGAAACACCACCGAGGCCATCAACCACCTTGCCTACCGGCTCCGGCTCGCACCCACCGACGTGGTGGTGACCACCGTGGTCGAGCACCACGCCAACCTCCTGCCCTGGGGACGGGTGGCGGAGCGCCGCTACGTGGAGTGCGGCCCCGCGGGCACCTTCTCCGTCGACGACGTGACCGCAGCCCTCGACGCCGTCGGGCCACCCCCGGCGTTGCTGGCGATCACCGGCGCCTCCAACGTGACCGGGTGGCTGCCTCCGCTCGACGACATCATCGACGTGGCACACCGGCGCGACGTGCCGGTGCTCGTCGATGCTGCCCAGCTCGCTCCCCACCGGCCGCTCCCGGCAACCGCTGACTACCTCGCCTTCAGCGGGCACAAGCTCTACGCCCCGTTCGGCTCTGGCGCTCTGGTCGGGCCGCGCACCCTGTTCGAGACCGGCGACCCGTTCCTCGCCGGCGGCGGCGCCGTCGACCTCGTGGACCTGGACGAGGTGATCTGGACGGCCCCTCCCGACCGGGAGGAGGCGGGATCGCCGAACGTGGTCGGGGCGGTCGCCCTGCACGCAGCCATCGACGCTCTCCACGATGTCGGGTGGGAGGCGTTGGCCGCTCACGAGTCCGACCTCGCTGCCAAGTTGCACGCCGGACTGTCGGCGATCGACGGAGTCCGGCTTCTCGGGCCCAAGGGTCCCGCGGGAGAGAATACGCAGACTCCCGTCCTCCCAGTAGCGGCGTTCACCGTTACCGGCCTCCACCATGCGCTGGTCGCGGCCAGGCTGAGCGCCGAATACGGCATCGCAGTCCGCCACGGCTGCTTCTGCGCCCACCCCTACCTGGTGCGCCTCCTCGGTCTCAGTGCCGCCGCCGTCGACGCGTACCGCAGCGACGTGGTCGGAGGCGACCACCGGAACATCCCCGGTGCGGTCCGGGCGAGCGCTGGACTGGGTACCTCCGGTTCGGACATCGAGGCGCTTCTCACTGCCGTGGCCGACCTCGCTGCTGGCGACCCACCACCCGTCCCCTATGAACAGGACCCTTCGACCGGCGACTTCTTTCCGGTCACCGACGAGCCCGGCTGGCGTGGTGCCGCCCACGAGCTCGGTGCCGCCTGCTCCCGCGGGTGAGGGTGCGACCGGAGAGGGCCGCACCCTCCTACGATCTCCCGGTGACCGCGGGACGCCGAGCAGCGGATCGAGCGGGCCTGGTGACCCTCTCACGGTCTCTTCGGGCGGTGGTGGCCGCCGTGCCCCTGACGGCCGCGGGCATCATCCTTGCCGGGTGCGTCTCGCCGTCTGCCGCGCCAGCTCACGTCCCCACCGCCTATGTGGCCACCGGGTCGAACGTGGCCACGCCGACCGACACGGTGGCGGTCGTGGACACCGAGTCCGGCACCACCCTCAGACCGATCACCACGGGCACACTTCCAACTGGGCTCGCCGTGACTCCAGACGGTGCGTTCCTCCTCGTGGCAGACAAAGCAGACGACCAGCTGGTGGAGGTCTCGGTCGACTCGGGCAAGGTCGTCGGGCGGGTGACCGTTGGCTTGGAGCCCGACGCAGTGGCGGTCACCCCCGACGGCCGACTGGCCCTCGTGACCAACTTCGGCGACAACACCGTGACCGCGGTGTCCCTGCCGACACTCCATCCCGGCCCCACCATCCGCGTCGGTCGACAGCCGGTTGCGGTGGCCGTCACCCCATCCGGCTCGGAGGCCCTGGTCGCCAACTTCGAGGACGGCACGCTGACCCCGATCGCGCTGCCCACACTGAGCGCGGGGATTCCGGTCGCCGTCGGGCAGGAGCCGGTCTCGGTCTTCGTGTCGTCGCAGGGAACCACTGCACTGGTGGCCAATTTCCAGACGAGCACGGTCACGCCGGTCACCCTCCCGGGTCTCGACCCTGGTCCGGCCGTGCCGGTCGGAGGCAATCCCACCGGCATCGCAGGAGCCCCAGGCGCGACCACCGCATGGGTCAGCGGCGGCGACAGCATCACGCCCATCGCGCTGACCGACCGCAGCGCCGGGGCGCCCGTGGCCGTGGGTGCCAGCGCCGAAGGATTGGACGTGGTGCCCGGCGGGAAGATCGCCTGGGTCTGCGGTGCGGACGGCACCCTTATCGGGGTCGACCTCACCTCCGGCAGGGTCGTCTCCCGGATTTCCGTCGGCGGGCGACCGTCAGCGGTGGTTATCGCAACCGCATCCTGAGCTCTCGGCGACGCGTCTCTATGGTGCCGGCGGGGTCGTGGTGTCCGCCCCCGAGTCAGGGGCGCGGGCGACGACGAAGAGGGTCTCCCGGCGCACGGAGAAGCCGAGCTCCCGATAGAGGCGGACTGCGACGGTGTTCTCGGAAGCCGCATGCAGGAATGGGCGCTCCCCGCGCCGGGCGACGGTTGCCATCACTGCACGAACGAGCACCGTTCCGAGGCCTTGACCACGGTGGTCCGGGTGGGTGGCCACCGCGCTGATCTCCGTCCATCCGGGCGGCCGGAGGCGCTCTCCGGCCATGGCGACCAGCTCCCCGTCCCGTCGGATCCCGACGTAGCCACCGAACTCGATCGTCCGCGGGAGGAAGGGCCCCGGTCGGGCCAACCCGACCAGATTGAGCATGTCCTCGACATCGCCGTCACCAAGGACGACGACCTGATCGGCGGGATCCCTGGCCACTGCTGGTCCGGTTGTCGCGCGCCCGGATGCCATTGGTCGCTCGTAGACCATCTGTACACCTGGGATCTCAACGATGTCCGACCAATCGGTCGGCGGCGTCCCGTGCACTCCGGTGGTGGCCACAAGGCCGCCGGGTCCGGTCAACACGGCGAGCTCGGCCCAGTGAGCCTCAGTCGGAGGCGCCGAGAAGGCGCCGAACGGAGCCACGTCGGACCGGAACCGCGCCGAGAGGTCCAGCGCCACGCCGAGATGGCGCTGTGGACCGGCCAGGGCGGACCAGACCGGGTTGTCAAGCTCCTGCATGGGGAAATGCCCGCCTTCCAAGTCCTCGGGCCCGCCGTCGCGGGCAGCACCGCAGGTGCGCTGCTCCGACGATAGGGGCTCGTGACCGGGCCGGAGTTCGGGCGTCGGAGCCGATACGCTCCCCGACGGGCCGTTAGCTCATCCGGTAGAGCAGGGGACTTTTAATCCCAAGGTGGCGGGATCGAGACCCGCACGGCCCACCAGGTCGTGGCCTTGGCGTTCCGGCGCCCGTTCTCACTCCAGGTTGGTTCGTGGAAGCGGCGCCTACATTGCAATCAAGGACGGGTACTCGGTCTGGAACTGCGGTGGATCGAGAGTGATGGGTGGAAGTCTCGCCGTGGAAACCGTCGCCCTCTGGTCCCCCGGTCGCCATGAGAGAACGTGTGAACCCCCGACGACGGCGATGAACAGCCATCCCCCGCTTGACCAGAAGGCAACTTGCGAACCATCTCTTGGACCCAGCGGCTGTTCGGTGCCAGGAAGCAGTCTGACCGCCTGCGTTCGCACGTCCATCAGAGCCACGGCTCCCGGATGCGTTCCCCCCGGCGATCCCCCGATCCCAACCGGAAGAGCGAACGTCGAACCGTCCGGCGAGAACGCTCCCTCGTCAGTGCTGGTGACGCCCGAAGGCAGGTGGAGTGTCTGCTCGGTCCCGGTCATCACGTCTGTGAAGTGGACCGTGCAGTGGGGAAGGCAGACAGCGCCGGTGGTCCAGGCAACCAAATCGCCGCTCGCAGCCAACACGTCATCACCGGGGAAGACCCGAACGACCCGGTTGGTGATCGGATTCCAGACCTCTTCTGCATCCGGTCCGATGGAGGCGACAGCGAGTACGAGGCCGCCATTGACTACGTCACCCGTGGGAAACCAGGTGGCGTCCGCAGGCAATGCAATCGGTGACCCGACCTGATTTCCCGACGTGTCTACCAACCTGAGTTCGCCCTGCTGAAGTCCATTGTCGTCACAGCCAACGGTTGCACCGCAGGGGTCCGACCAGATCCATGCCTCATTGGCACTCGGTCCCGGAATCACCCGCAAGGAAGCGCCGAGATCGACGGGTGGACCGTGTAGACCAGAGCGATAGAGCCAGGCTGTGTATCCCCGATTCAGCAGGAGCGAACTCCCGATCCGCACCATCGAGAGGTCGCTGCTCCCACCCTGGGGTGCGGGTAGGGGTAATGAGCGGCTTGCTCCGGTGTCTGCGTTGATCACTCGGAGGCTGCTGTATGCGTAGACGAGTGTCGCCCCGGAGCGGATGTCACGGGCCAATGGTGGCCTTGAGTCTGACGGATGCGAGTGTGATCTCGTCCCCGGGATCACGTGAAATTCCAATCCCGGCATTGCAAATGCCACCACGACGGCTACGACGAAGACGGAGCGGACTATCCGAAGACGCCGACGACGCTGACGTGCTTCCTTGAAGAGGAGTTGCGCTTCGAGTTCCTCGACTAGGAACGGCTCGTCGAGGAGCGTCATCGGGACTGATCTGCAATCGCCGAGAGATTCACGGTAAGCCCTCGATCATCTGGATGACCTCGTCACGCCGGTAGCCCTGGATACGGCAGAACTCGACCAACTCCCGTACTCGCTTGACCACAGCACTTTGCTGAGGCGTACCGGTCACCGTGATGCCGTTCCCACGTCCGAACTCGACCAGGCCCTCATCCCTGAGGATGTGCATAGCCCTGAGCACGGTGTTCTTGTTCACCCCGAGCACGGCGGCGATGTCCTTGGCGAGAGGCAGGCGCTCCCCTGGGCTGGCTTCACCTTCGGCAATGGCCCGACGGATCTCCGCCGCCACCTGGTCGTGGAGGGCGACGGGTTCCGTCCGGTCGATATTGACAGAGATCATGGTCCTAGTCATAGTAGATCTATGCCGCTCGTCCTACAAGCCCCCGTCGTCACCGACGAGGTGAGTGCGCGACCTACGGTCGATGATGCCGAACTGCTGTTTCGAGAGGCTCATGCGCGCCGACGCAGACACAGGATCCTCCTGGTCGGAGTCATCACGTTCAGCCTCCTCAGCGTGGGGATCACCTTCCTCGCCATCGGCGGAGGTGGACACATCGTCGGGGGCCCTCCGACTGCGTCAAACAACGGTCCTCTGGGCGGTGTACCGATCCAACACTCCCCTCCCCAGAGTCACGGCCAGCGGAATCCGATCACGGCCGGACCGTCGATCTGCGACAAAGTAAGAGGGTCCGCTCCCTCAGGTGGGACGAAGGAGTCGGCGTCGTTGCTTCCGTGCTACAAGAGTGCACCGCTTCCACCGGCCATGGCCGTTCATCCAGAAGCTCACGAGGGTCAGTAGAGAAGTCCGTCGATTGAACCGTGGGCACTGCTCTGTAGGTCAGAACGGTCGAAACGGTCTTCGGGCTCGATCCCCTACTGGACAGGCGGACCCAACGGCGGGACGGGTGAGGGTGGTGCCCCGAGAGGGCCGATACCGCGTGCGCCCCGGCTGAGGATCTTGAGCCCCGGTGGGACGAGATTTCGGTGCGTCCAGAGGACGACACCGGCCGCCACTCCGAGATAGACCGAAATGACGAAGACGCGCGCGGCCGACGTTTGACCACCGAATGACCCGAAGACACTCGAGTCAACGATGGAGAACAGCACATAGACAGAGAACACGGTGGTGAAGAGCAGCGAGAGGATCGCCACGAAGGAAACAGCCGAGACGTAGCTTTGTCCGACCCGTCGGGACGGGTTCGGTGAGCCCGAATCCGCCCGGGCGAGCACCAGTCCCCGGCGAAGATGCATCACCAACAAACAGAAACTGACGAACGCGATCAATCCGCCCGCCACCGCGGCACGAGCGACTGAGTTGGTGATGTCGGCGGAATGAGATCCCGCGAGCTGCACCAGGGCTGCCACGACCACGAATGACCCGAGGATGGAGGTCGTGATCGTGACGAAGGAGACGGCAAACAGGTAGACCGACTGCGGCCGACGACCGCTCGGATCGGGGTCCGCTCGATTGGCTACAACGATGATGACGAATACCCCGACCACAGCGATCAAGGCCAGGACGACGAGAGCCTCCAGCGCGAGTCCGACGAAGGAGCTCAATCCGAGACCTCCGACGGAGGTCGAAGAGGAGCTCGACCCACTCGGGCTGAAAGGGGTGGACGGACTGATCAACGGAAGCGTCGTAACCGTGCTCAAGACTCCACCCGCCCTTTGTGACCGCTCGCTGCAACTGCCCCCCGTCTGCGACGACACTAACGGGTACCCAAGCGCAACTGGTGGAGGCCTCGCGATGGGTCGGTTCGTTGGCGATGCGAACGTGCAGATGTCACCAAACTTCACCAATGCCTAGTGTCACAATGTCATCCGACAAGGAGAACGACCGTTGACCCACCAGAATCAGCAAGTTGAACCGCTTGCCTCACCCTTCGTCCTCGCCGAGGGGAAAATTACGTTTTCGCTCGAAGAGGCTCGACAGACGGTTGGTGGGTATGTCTTCGCCCGACAGCCCTTACCCCTGAGTTATCAGCCCGTTGTGGCCGGGATGACAGCACCGGAGGAGTCGACGCGAGCCAGGTGGGCCTGTGCCGTCTATGACTTCCAGCCCGGAGACCTCGGTCCGCTCAACTACTTCGACATCATCGTGTCGATCGGATTGAACAGCCAGATCAATACGGGAGCGATCGCCGGCATGTTGGAGCTTGCACCACATGTCAGCGAGGCGATCGCGCATGTTCCCCTGAGTCAGACCTTCTGGGAGCTGTCGGCGGACGAGGTGGCCGAGACCCCACCCGATTCATCTGCGTGGTGGATGAACCGTGCCGTCGAGCTGCTTGTCTCGGTCGATGGCGTAGGGCCGGTGGTGGCCCATAAGACGCTGCACCACAAGCGGCCATGGCTCTTCCCATTGCTCGACGACGAGACCACGAAGTACATGCGATACGTGGACTCTTGGAACATCATCCATCGCGACCTCACCAATCACGATGCCCAGTTTCAGGCTCTGGAACAATTCGTCGCTGAAGAGGTCGCGTCACGGGGTGGCGTCCCGCTGTCTCGGTTGCGCATCCATGACATCCTCGTCTGGACCACGATGCAGAACCAACGGAGCATGGCAAGAGACGCAGGGGCAGCGCTTGGGTTCTGACGAACAGTGCGAACACCCGCTCGTTCGTCGTGCGCAGCGCCGGTGGATCCATCACACGCTGCGAGAAGATTGCCGGGTGCAGCCTGAACAGTACCTGCCTAGGTGTTCTGCCCAACCAGGTTGTTGACGCGGCTAGTTGGTGGTCCCCCGATGGCCGTGTGGTGCCGATGATGGTTGCCGGGAACACAGATGAGTAGGCGTTGGCACCGCCCATGCCTCACCTCAGGTGAGAGGCATGGGCGTGATCAGCAGCGATAGATGCGCTCGGCGTTGGTCGCAAAGAGCTTCGAACGGGAGTCATCGTCGAGGCCGGTCGTGACGGCGCTGAACGCCTCGTAGAGCTCATCGAAGGTGCCGTACATCGAGTCGACCGGGAAGTTGCTGGCGAACATGCAGCGGTCGACGCCGAACGCCTCGATGGCGTACTCGAGCCACGGGGCAAAGGCACCGGCACTCATCGACTCCAACGGCATCGCCAGGCCCGAGAGCTTGCACGTGATGCTCTCGCCGAGCCCGGCCAGAGCATCGATGCCGTCCTGCCAGAGGGCGAACTCCTCGTCCGAACCCGAACGTGGCCACCCGGTGTGCTCGAGGACGACCACCAGATCGTCGAAGCCTGCAAGTTGTTCCGCCGCGATCCGGAGCTGGTCGGTGTGCGTCATCAATTCGAACACCAGGTTCCGCTCCTGCAGCGCGCGGAGCACCCCGGCATCGGGAAGCGGTCCCTCGTACCGGCCCATCGGGCGGACGCCGCGAAAGCGCGATGCGGCCATCTGCTTGTCGAGGAGCTCGACAGCTTCTGCCACCGTGTCCGCCGGGGGAATGCCGCCGATGATGGCGTCGGGACCGCCGTTGGCCTTAGCGTTGCCATCGAGCTCGATGGTCTCCTCGACCGAGTGACGACCGGTCGCGGCGGCAACGTTGACGAACTTTTCGACATGCCATCCCGACGCCTCCGTCTGGTAGGTGGCGACATCGAACCGGCGGAACATCCGCGACGCGTCAGCTGTGGCAGGTGCCTGCGGGTGGGATAGGTAGGGATACCAGTCGGTTCGGGCGGGGTCCCAGATGTGCACGTGCGCATCCACGACGCGGGTGGGTCGATCGGGCATCAGCCCTCCCGTCTCGATGCGTCGCCGGTCGCACCGACGATCTCGCGCAACGTCCCGTCGAGCCAGTCGGGGAGCGCCGGACCACCGTAGGTGACGCTGCCGATCGGTCGGGGGTGACTACGGAGCCCGATCCATCCGTCACCGACCACCAGCTCTGCGCCGGCCAGAGCGGACGCCTCGGGATGGCTGAACAGGTGGGCGACGAGCTCACCCGCCGGGTGGGCCGCGACCTGCTCGGGCGCCTCGACGCTCGCCGCGAAGGCGGTGACCCGCCCTTCCGTGGCGCCGGCCGCGACGCGCGCGTGCTGGGCGGAGGCCTGAGCGCGACTGCGACCCCCGGTCGTCGTGGCGTCGGTGAGCGTCGCCAGCTGAACCTGCCGGCCGGCCCCGGCGGCGTAGTCGGCGACCGCCCTGGCCCATCCGGCATCGGTGTGGATGTGCTCGACGATCCCGCTGTGCTCGGCGAGCACCCGCACCCACCCCTCGCTGCCAGAAGCGGTCGGTTGACCGCCGGCGGGGGCCACGACGACCGCGTCGATCGGGCCGTTCGCTTCGACGACGGCGGCCAGCGCATCGGCCGCGTCGCGGAACCCGCGGACGGGCTCGGTGTGGTGGCAGCGGAAGGACCGGGCCTCGAGCGCGGCAGTCAACGACGCAGCTAATCCGGCGCGGTCGGAGACGACGAGACAGGACCGCGTCTGCACTGGATCGACCTCGGCCGGGGCCGGCTCGTCGAAGACCGGCCCGAACCGGGAGTTGCTGCCTCCGGTGCTGGCCTGCCGCTCCTCGGCTTTGGCAAAGGCACCGGGAACGACCAGGTCGAGCAACCCGGCGAGGGAGACCACATGGTCGGTGCGCACCACTTCGATGAGCCGGGGCTCGTCGACGACGGCCGCTTCCGGTCCGCCGACGAAGAGCACCTGGCCGCTGCACCACTCGAATCCTTCGCCGACGAGGTGAGCGCCGAACGGACCGAGGTCCTCGGGGCCCGCGACCGAGAGGAACGAGACGCCGCCGCCGCCAGTCTGGCCGGCCTTCCGGGCGCGCTCGAGGGCAGAGGCCATCATCCGGGTGGCTGCGATGGGCGACATGGCGTTGACGGTGACCCCCGACGGCGCCTGCCGTCCCAGCTGCCAGGTGAGGGCGGCGACGGCCCGCTTGGCGCAGCTGTAGGCGCCCGCATCGGCTGCCCGCCACCCCGAGCCGGAGGTGACACCGAGGATGCGGCCGTACCCCGCACCGGCCATGAGCGGCAGCGCGGCGGTGAGCACGTTGAGGTAGCCCTCGAGGTGCACGGCGAGCACCGCCAGCCAGTCCTCCTCGGTACCCTTTCCGAAGTAGGTCTGGCGCGTGATCCCGGCGACGTTCACGACGGCGTCGAGCCCCCCGTGCTCGTCTGCGAGCTCACGGAACAATGTGCGGACCGCCTCGCCATCGGTCACGGACGCGGCCGAGGCCCGAGCCGAACCATCCGCCGCCACGATGCGGTCGGCCGTGGTCTCCTCGGGCTCGGGAAGCTGCGCCGAGCCGTCGAGCGTCACGAGAGGGTCGAGGGTGACGACGAACCAGCCGCGACGGCCGAGCTCCTCGGCAACGCCCGCTCCGATCCCGCCCCCGCCGCCGGTCACGACGGCGACCCGCTGGCGAGCGCTCACGGTGCGCCTGAGCGGACCTCGAGGTCCAGGCCCTCCAGGCTGCCGGCGTCGAGCCACTGCTCGAGCAGCTCGCGGTAGCCGAACCAGTTGCCCAAGCCACCGCCGTAGCTGCCGCCGCGCGGGCTCATCGTTTCGGGATGACCCTCGTTGTTGAGGCGTGAGGGCGTGCAGGCGGACATGATGGCACTGGCGTCGACGTAGGACCCGACGATCTTCTGGGTCCAGTCCTCCTCCGCCTCGGCGCTCACGTCGAACACCTCCACGCCCTTCTGCTCGAGCAGTCCGACCGCCCGTCCGACGAATTCAGCCCCGAGCACGGCCAGCTGGGTGTAATTGACGGTCACCACCGCCTGCTGCCCGGGCGCCGGCATGACGAACATGTTGGGGAAGCCGCGGCTCATCATCCCGAACAGGCTGGCTGCACCGTCGGCCCACTTCTCGGCGAGGGTGACGCCGCCGCGACCGACGATGTCGTGGCCGACGCGGCGGAAGAGCGGGGTCAGCTCGGCTTCGAATCCGGTGCCGTAGATGATGCAGTCGACGTCGTACTCCTGCCCGTCGACGACCACGCCCCGCTCGGTGATCCGGTCGATCCCACCCGGGCAGTCGATGGCCGTGACGTTGGGGTTGTTGATGGCCGGCAGGTACTCGTCGTGGAAGCACGGGCGCTTGCACAGGTACCGGTAGTACGGCTTCAGGATCTCGGCGGTGGCCGGGTCAGCCACCAGCTCCTCGACTCGGCGCCGGTGCTCTTCCATGATCCCGTAGTCGATCTCCTCGAGCGTCCGCATGTATTCCTCGCCCGTCATGCCCTCGCGGCGAGGCGCCTTGCGGAGTGCGGCGTAGTCGCGGGTCCATCCGTCGTCCACCAGGTCGACCTCGACCGGCCGACCCATGATGATCCCCTGGAAGTTGTCCATGCGCTCCTGCTGCCAGCCGGGCGCGAGATCGTGGCCGAAGTCGGGATCGGTGGGCCGGTTGCCCCGCTCACCGATCGCCGACGGCGTGCGCTGGAACACGAAGAGCTGCTTCGCCGATTCGGCAAGCGGCGGCACGCACTGGATGCCGCTCGCCCCGGTGCCGATGAGGGCGACGACCTTGTCGGCCAGACCGGTGAGCGGCTCCCCCGGACCCCCGCCGGTGTACTCGTAGTCCCACCGGGCGGTGTGGAACGAGTTCCCGGCGAACTCCTCCATGCCCTGGATGGTGGGCAGTTTCATGAGATTGAGGATCCCGACGGCCAAGACGTACCAGCGGCAGTCGACCTCGTCGCCGCGGTCGGTGTGGATCCGCCAGCGTGCCGCGTCCTCCCGCCATTCGGCGCGGGTCACCCCGGTGTGGAAGAGGGCGTCGTCGACAAGGTCGAACCGGCTCGCGACCGCCTCCAGGTGGCGACGGATCTCGTCGCCGAACGCGTAGCGATGGGTCGGGATGTAGTCGAGCTCCTCGAGCATCGGCATGTAGATGTACGACTCGACGTCACACATCACACCCGGGTAACGGTTCCAGTACCAGGTGCCTCCGACGCCGCCTGCCTGGTCGATGATGCGGATCCGCTCGACGCCGGCCTCGCGGAGGCGGGCACCGGCGAGCAGCCCCGCGATCCCCCCGCCGACGATCACGGCATCGACCTCGTCGACCGCGGGGTCCCGCTCGATCAACGGCGTGAACGGGTCCTCACGGTACCGGGCGAAGTGCTCATCGGTCTCGAGGTCACGGATATCGGCCCGGTGGGGCACCAGCCGTTTGTCGCGCTCGGCGAGGTACTTGGTGCGAACAACCTCGGGGTCGTACGCGACCGTCGGCTCGGAACTCGGCATGTGGCAATCCTAGGGCAGCTCCCATTCGCGGGCCCACACGCCGGTCTCTCCGGGACGATCACGACAGCTCGAACCCGAGCCGAGCGGCGTTGGTCTGCTCCCGGTGACGGCTCCGGGTCACTCCGAGGGACGGCCCCCGGACCAGAGCTCGGACAGTCGGGGAAGGACCCCCTCAGCCAGCGCGCCGAGCTGCAGGCGGACGTCGCCGCGGCTGATCCCGGGAAGATGTGCCCGCAAATTGAGGGCGTCGGCCCCGGTCTCGAGGCGGACCGCGTGGAGCCGCTCGGCCAGCTCCACGGGATCGGTGGTCGTGATCGTCTGGTCCGCCACCGCCAGAAGGTCCGCTCCGGCGTAGCTCTCGTAGACCGCCCGCTGGCGGGCCACTTGCCAGGCTCTCGGCTCGCCCAACCACACCCTGCGGATCACGACCTTGGCTCCAACACCGGCCGCGGCGTCGTAGGTGTCGCAGAGCGAGCGCACCCGCTCGACGGTCGACATGCCCTCGATGAGGATCCCGGCGCCGCACCGGGCGGCCCGCCGCGCGGCGCCGGGCGAGACCGCCGCGCTGAGCACCGGGATCGGAAAGGTCGTACAGCGCTGCAGCGCGCGGTCCTTCTCGAGGTCTCCGAGCTCCCGACCCTGCAGCATGGCGACGACCGCAGGGAGCCGGGCCTTGAACAGCGGCACCGCCTCGTCGAAGGGAACACCCATCGCCTCGAAGTCGAGCGGGAGAGCCCCGGCAGCCACGCCCAGACCGACCCGGCCCGGGTGGCGGGCATCGAGCCAGGCGATCTCTTCGGCGACCTGTCCCACCGGTCGGAGCGGCAGGAGCAGTGGGCAGGGCGCGGCCCAGCCCGATGGGTTCTCCTCGAGGACGAACGACGCCATCTGCAGCGGGTTGGGGAGGTAGCCGGCGAACCCCCCGTGGTGCTCGCTGGTCATCACGCCGTCGAACCCGCCGGACAACGCGAGCGCCGCCTGGTCGCAGAGCTCGCGCACGACACCGGGCGCGTCGAGCTCGTTGTGGGGGTACAGCCGGAGTGAGACCGAGCCCGCGGCGAATGGCGCCCCGGTGCTCACCGCGGGTCCGTCGACGGCGCCCCGCCCGGACGGCCGATCGCCGAGGGGCTGAACGGGGACCAGGAACCGGTCGACACGTGGTTGCCGGCGTCCACGTCGAGGAGGACCCCGGTGATCGACGCGGCCTCGTCGGAGAGGAGGAACGCGACCGCGGCAGCGACGTCGTCGGCCTCGGTCATCCGTCCGAGGAGCAGGTTCGCTCCGGCTGCACGTCCGTCGTCGGACTCCCACATCGATCGGGTGGCGTCGGTCCGGGTGAGTCCCGGGCAGACCGCGTTGACCCGGACCCCACCTGCGCCGAGATCGTTGGCGAGCGTCCGGGTCAGTGCATTGAGTGCCGACTTGGCCGCGGCGTAGGCCGCCATCGACGGTGTGGTCTTCTTCGGCGAGCCACTCGAGATGTTGACCACGGCACCGCCGCCCTCCGCCAACCCGCGGGCCATCGCCTGCTGGATGAGGGACACCGCCGGCCAGGTGTTGATGGCCACCGTGCCGAGGAAGTCCGAGCGGTCCATCGAGAGGGCCGAGCCGACGAACGATGCAGCCCCGACGGCGTTGACCAGGAGATCGATACGGCCGAACCGCTCGAGTGCGGTCTCGACCAGCCTGCCCGGCACGGACTCCTCGTCAGCCGACCCGGGGCAGGCGACCACGGCGAGACCCTGGTGCTGCAGGGCACGTTCGGTGGCCCGCAGCCGGTCCTCGGTACGGGCGTTGATGACCACCGATGCCCCCTCGAGGGCGAGGCGGCGGGCCGAGGCCGTGCCGATGCCGGGATCGGTCGACGCACCGGTCACGATGGCGACCTTCCCTTCGAACCGCCGTCCGAACGTGCGCTCGTCCACTGCCCTCCCCGTGAGGCCTCCGCTCGATCCCGTCACGGTGAACCTACTGGGGACTGGACGGGGCGGCGAGACCGCCGCACGTGAGCACGGGACGGACGACGTGGGACAGCGGTGGGTGGCGACCGCAACCGGTGGGATCGCAGAGGCGTCAGACGATCGGCCCGGCGTTCTCGGCGTGGAGCAGTTTGACCGGATTGCGCATCACCCACACCGCGGCCACCCGATCGCCACAGATGTCGAAGGAGACCACCGTGTCGGGCACGCCGTCGACGCGGAACAGGAACCCGGGCGCACCGTTGACCACCGCAGGGTCCACCGTGAACCCGCCCGCCACGAGACGTTTGGAGAGGCTGAGCAGGACCCGCCCCACCCGCACCGGGCCGACGATGGGGCGACGGGCTGCGGGCCGGTCACTCCCCGCATCCGAGATGTAGGTCACGTCGGGAGCGAGCAGGCCGACCAGGGAGGTGAGGTCCCCCGCCACCAAGGCGTCGACCATCCGCTGGACGACCGGGTTGCGCCCACCGGGGGCGACGGTCGGGTCGGCCGCGCGCAGCCGGTGACGGGCGCGACTCGCGATCTGGCGGCAGGCCTCCGGCGAGCGCACGACCGTGGTGGCGATCTCGGGAAAGGGCACGGCGAAGACGTCGGCCAGCACGATCACCGCCCGCTCGACCGGAGTGAGCTCGTCGAGCAGGGTGAGGAACGCGAGGGTGAGCGACTCGGACAGCTCGGTGAGCTGCTCCGGTCCGGGCGAGGTGACCAGCGGCTCGGGCAGCCACGGCCCGCGATAGGTCTCCTTCCGCCTCGCCCGCTGGCGGACCCGGTCGATCGAGAGCCGGGTCACCACGGTCGTGAGCCAGGCGGCCGGCGAGTCGATGTGGCCGGCGCCGAACTGCTGGAGCCGGGCCCAGCTCTCCTGGACGATGTCGTCGGCGTCGTTGAGGCTTCCGGTCATCCGGTACGCGAGGCCGCGCAGCCGCGGCCTCTGCTCCTCGAAGAGCGCCGCCGCGAGCCGCGCCGGATCGCCGTCGCCCATGGCGGAGGTCACCCGCACCGCGCGGCTGCCGCCAGCCCCGCATCGTGCCCGCTCTTGAGCGCGGCGTCGGCGAGGAGGCCCTCCGGGCCGACCCAGTCGCCTGCCAGGAACACCCCCGGGACGCCGGACACGTCGATGCGCGGGCGCCCGGACAGGCCGCCGTGCGCGGGGTCGGGAGACCCGCCGCTGACCGTCATCGAGGCCAGGAACCGGCTGGTGCAGACATCCTCCTGCTCGACGCCGGCGAGCGCGACCAGCGACTCGAGCTCGGGGCGGTCCTCGTCGGCCGAGCGGGCGCCGTAGCGCAACGCGGCCACTACCGCAGCCGGCGCGGGAACCTGCGCACCGGGGGGTGACTGCACGGTCACGTACATCGGCCGATCCGCGTCGAGGACGTACCCGGGTGCGGGGACCCGCCTGGTGACGAGGTCGAGACACGCCGCGGTCACCCGCTTCCCAGCCGTCTCCCATCGACGGCCGCCGAGGAGCGGAGACATCGCCTCGGGACCCCCGGTGGCCACCACGACCGAGCGGGCCCGGACCGTCGTCGATCCGGTCCGGAGCTCGATGCCGCCCGCACCCGCGTCGATGGCGGCGACCGGGTCTCCGGTGCGCACCTCGACCAACTCCTGCAGTCCTGAGTAGATGGCCGACCATCCCCCGTGGAGGTAGAGCACCCCACCGCGGACGGCGAGCTGCGCCTGCCGCAGAGCCGCGTCGGCTGACAACGCGTCAGAGTCGGACGTGTAGGTGCTGAGCCGCATCACGGCACGCGCGATCGCGTCGACCCTCGGGGCGAGCTCCTGGCGATCCAGCCAGGCCCCGATGGAGAGGCCGGCGAGGGTCGTCGGCCGGGTGGTCCCCATCCGGAGGAGGAGGCCGGCCAACGCCACCTTCTCCCGGGTCCCGAGGGCGGAGGTCCGGACGAGCGAGGACGGCCCGGTGGGCAGCGCGTGCAGCGCGCCCTCGAGATGCACCCGGTAGCGCGAGAGCGGCGGCGATGACCCGGACGGGTCGACGCCGAGCGAGCGCAGCACGGAGCGGCCGGCACCACCGCGATAGAGGGCGTGGGCACCCATGTTGAGCGCTGCGTCGCCACGTCTGACCACCCGGGCCCTCCCCCCGACCTGGTGGGCCTCGAGCACGACGGCCGAGCGACCCTGGGCGACCGCCGTCGCCCCGGCCGCAAGTCCGGCCAGTCCCGCTCCGACGACAGCGATGTCCACTACGTGATCAGTCATGCCACCTCTGACGTCCGGGGCACCGCGAGTGTGACACGACGACCCGGCAACGACGCCATCTGCCGGGACGGGCCGTGGTCGGGCGGGCCGGTTCGCCCCGCAACCGACCACATAGAGTACGGAGACCAGCGCACGAGGAGCGACAACCATGAGCAAGACCGTCATGATCACCGGAGCCGGGTCCGGCTTCGGGAAGGGAGCCGCCCTCGCGCTGCTCGAGCGGGGCCATACGGTTATCGCGACGACCGAGACGGACGCGCAAGCGGCCGCACTGCGCACCGAGGCGCCCGAGCTCACGGTCGAGAAGGTGGACATCACCGGTGATGATGTCCACCTTGCAGCGCAGTGGGACCTCGACGTCCTGATCGACAACGCCGGCGCCGGCCAGACCGGTCCGCTGGCGGACGTCCCCATCGATCGGGTGCGTCGCCTGTTCGACGTGAACGTCTTCGGCACCCTCGCCGTCACCCAGGCGGTATTGCCACGGATGCTGGCCCGAGGGTCCGGCCGGATCATCATCATGTCGTCGATCGCCGGTGTGCTCTCGGGGCCCGCCTTCGGGCCGTACTCGATGACCAAGCATGCGCTCGAGGCAATGGGGAAGGCGATGCGGGCCGAGCTCGCCGGCCAGGGGATCGACGTGACCCTGCTCAACCCGGGACCGTACGGGACGGGGTTCAACAACCGGATGGCCGACTCGATGTGGGAGTGGTTCGACGAGCACTCGCTCAACGCACCGGCCATGCCCCTGTTCGAGTCGATGCGGCAGTTCGTGACCGACGGTCAGGGTGATCCGGCCGAAGTGGTGGCGAAGCTCGTCGAGCTCACCGAGGCCGATGCGACCGAGGTCAACAACTTCGTGCCGCCCGAGCTCCGCGAGCTGGCCGGCGGCTGATTCAGCCGGCGCGCATCGCCTCCCCGGCGGCCTCGGGCAGGCCGTCCCGGTAGCGCACCTCGCGGTGGCGCACCGAGGGCACCCGCGGACCGTCGAGCACACCCCCGGTGAGATTGAGCGGATCGGCGCCGGCCACGGTGACCTCGGCGCCGAGCGAGTGGTCCCGCCGGACATCGGAGAGCAGCGCGGCCGCGTCCGGCGACGCGTACTGCTCCCCCGAGAGCCCGGCCACGAAGCGTCCGCCCAGCACCTGGCCACGGGCCTCGAGCCGGCGCAGCGCACGGATGACCTCGCGCCAGGGGATCCGGTAGGACTCCCGCCCCCAGAGCTCCCAGCACACCACGCCCCACCGCGCGAGCAGCTGCCATGCCACCGACTCGGCCAGCTCCTCGGCGGGCGGTCCGCCGACCGCGCTCCCGCCTGATCCGTCCGCGTCGGGCAGCAGCGACCAGCGCCCCTCGCCCACCCCGGTGCCGACCGCGGCGCGCCGGCGCCCGAGGGCCGCAAGGCGGGTGCGCGGGTGGCCGCGACCCGAGGCGCCACGCGTCCGCGACGACAGCAGTGACCGCACGGCCGAGTAGGCATCCGCGGTCACGAGGCCACGGGCCACCAGGTCCCAGAGGCCCTCGTCGGCATCACTCCCGAGCCGACCGGTCGCCGGGGCCAGCTCGGAGCGGAAGCAGGCGCCGCGCTCGCGCAGGACGGCCAGCACGTCGGCGGCGGCGCCGTGGACCGGCTCGGTCGGACCCTCCCCGGTGCGCACCGCGGCCAGCATCCAGGGCATGTCCTCGCGGGTCACGATGGCGAGGGGGGTTGCGGGTGACGGCGTCGCCGACCCCCGCCGCGCGCCCGGATCCGCTGCAGAGCCGTCACCGGTGGGGACGGGCTCGGCGCGCGGCGTCAGTCGTCCCCAGGTCACCTCGCCGGAGAGGCAGAGCTCGTCCAGCCAGCGCGGGTCGTACCCGGACACCCGCTGGCTCAGCACCTGGCGCTCCCATTCGCCGGCGGCGACTTCGACGCCCTGGAGCTGCTCGACGACCGAGAGCAGGCCGGCCCTCCCTTCCGCCTGGGTCCCCGCGGCGACGTGCTGCCAGCAGGCGAGGAACCGGACCAGGTCGCTGATGGTGGCAGGCTCCACCCGACGACGGCGCTGACTGCGGCTCGCGCCGTGGAGCCGCACCAGCAGGTGGCGCGCGCACCAGCGTCCGTCGGGTAGGGCGATGGCCGATCCCGACGCCTCGAGACGGGCCAGCCCCGTGCGGGCCCGGCCGACCGTGAGCGGCGCGCCGCGCACCGACCCGGTCGGCAACTCGGCCTCGGAGACCAGCTGCTCCACCGTGACCGGACCGGCCACCTCGAGGTGTCCCCCGACGCACTCGGTCAAGGCGTCGTCAGCACCGACCATCGGGTCCGAAAGGGAGGCCACCAGCTCCTCGGCCCAGGCCCGCCGCTCGGTGGGGGCCCACGCGGACCCGACCTCGAGCACCCGCCCGTCCCGCGCGAGCTCGTCGAACCAGGGTTGCCAGGCGGCCACCGGTCGGGTGAGCACGAGCGAGAGGAGCAGATCGTGCAGCTCGTCGGCGCTGCGAGGCTGCGGTCGCACCTGCTCGAGCACCTCGGCTGCCGCGGCGCGATCGAGTGGCCCGAGCTCGGCAGGATCGACGGGGAGTCCCGGGAGCCCGGAGGGGCCGGAGGGGCCGAGCCCCCGGGGCACCGGCACCGCCCGGGTCCGCCGCTCCTCGAGCGGTGCCCCGTCGAGGAAGGTGAAGGGCTTGCCGGTGAGGATGCCGTGCGAGAGTGGGGAGGGCTCGACCGATTCGACGCAGTGCACCGCCACCCTGCCCGACTCGAGGTCCTCGAGCAGCGCCACCAGCCCGGCGGCGTCGAGCGGCTCGGTCAGGCAGTCCTCGACCGTCTGGCGGACGAGGACGTGGTCGGGCACCCCGACCGGGCCGGGCGTGGCGTTCTCCTGGCAGGCGGCCAGTGCCGGCCAAGCCGCAGCCAAGAGGTCGTCGGCCTCCATCCGCTGCAGGTGGATCGGACGCCGCTTGCCGCCTCGTGACCGCGGCACGATCAGGGCGCGGGTGAGGTTCCACCGCCACCTGGCACCCAGCATCGGATGAGGCAGGACCGCCTGGGTGAGCACCTCGACCGCGGTCCGACTCGCGAGCATGCGAGGGACGTCGGGGAGGGGGAAGCTGTGCTGTGGTCCGAGTGAGATGACCACGGTGTCGTCGTCGGCGGCGGCTTGGAGCTCGAAGTCGAACGAGACACAGAACCGCTTGCGGAGCGCGAGGCCGAGGGCCCGGTTGATCCGTCCGCCGTAGGGGGCGTGCAGGATGAGCTGCGATCCCTCGACCTCGTCGAAGACCCGCTCGATGACCATGCGGTCCCGGGTCGGAAGCGCGCCGAGGGCGGCGAGTCCCGCGCCGAGGTAGGCCGCCACCTGCGCGGCCACCGCCTCGGAGACGCCGGCCCGATCCCTGATCAGGGCTCGGGTTCCCTCGCCGTCTCCGGCCGCGAGGAGCGGTTCGACCGCGGCCCGAAGGTCGCTCACCTCCTCGGAGAGCTCGGCGGTGCGCGCCGGAGCCTCCCCCAACCAGAACGGGATGGTCGGCGGGAGATCCCCCGCATCGGACACCCGAACCACCCCGGTCTCGACCTTCTTGACGCGCCAGGAGTGGGTTCCGAGCAGGAAGATGTCCCCGGCGGTGGCCTCGACCGCGAAGTCCTCGTGGACCGAGCCCACGGTGGTCCCCTCGGGATCCAGCACGACCCGGTAGTCCCCTGTCTCGGGGATGGCGCCGCCGCTGGTGAGTGCGGCCAGGCGGGCGCCACGCCGGGCGCGCAGCCGCCCGTTGACGCCATCGTGATGGAGGTGGGCACCGCGCCGACCGCGCCCGGTCGTGATGCCCCACGAGACGAGGTCGACCACCTCGTCGAAGACCTCGCGGGGCAGCGCGCCGTACGGGGCGGCTCCGCGGACCAGCTCGAAGAGCGCATCGACGTCGCACTCCTCGGCGGCGGCGACCTCGGCCACGAGCTGCTGGGCGAGAACGTCCAACGGAGCGACCGGCGGGTGGAGCTCGTCGAGATGCCCGGCACGCACCCCGGCAAGGAGCGCGGTGCACTCGACCAGCTCGTCGCGGGTGAGCGGGTAGAGGAAGCCGGCAGGGGTTCCCTCCAACTGGTGGTTGGCACGACCGACCCGCTGGAGGAAGGTGCCGAGGGCCCGCGGGGAGCCGATCTGGCAGACCAGCTCGACCGGACCGACGTCGATCCCGAGCTCGAGGGAGGCGGTCGCCACGAGTGCACGCAGGTCCCCCGCCCGGAGGCGCTGCTCCACGATGCGGCGGCGTGCGGCGGAAAGACTCCCGTGGTGTGCGGCCACCTGCAGGGCCGCGTCGATCGGATCGCCGTCGCGGACCGGCGGGGGCCGGACCCCGTCCGGTGTGCCCTCCGTGTCGGCCGCGGCATCCGCAGCATCCTCGTCGGACGCACCGAGCCGGATGGAGAGCTGGTGGGCGACTCGTTCCGCCATCTTGCGGGTGTTGACGAAGACGAGGGTGGTCCGGTGGTCGAGGACATGCTCGGCGATCCGGTCCAGCACGTCGCCGAGCTGGCCCCCGCTGGCCACCGATTCGAGCTCGCTGTCGGGTAGCTCGATCGAGACGTCGAGGTCCCTCGCGTGACCGCAGTCGACGATCGTGGTCGGGCGCGTCGAGGGATCGGAGCCAGAGAGGAGACGGGCCACCACCGCCAGGGGGCGCTGGGTGGCCGAGAGTCCGATCCGCTGCACCCTCCCACCGTGGGCCGCGACGAGGTTGCTCAACCGTTCGAGGGTCAGCGCCAGATGGGCCCCGCGCTTGTCCCTGGCCAGGGTGTGGACCTCGTCGACGATGAGGGTGTGGACACCGGTCAGGATCGCCCGTGACGAGGCCGCGGTCAGGAGGAGATAGAGCGACTCCGGGGTCGTGACGAGAAGGTCCGGCGGCGACCGGCGCATCGCCGCACGTTCGGCGGCAGGGGTGTCGCCGGTGCGGACGGCCACCGAGAGGTCCGGCGCGGGCAGCCCGAGCCGGGCGGCTTCCGCCGAGATGCCCGCGAGCGGGACCTCGAGGTTCTCACGGACGTCGACCGCGAGGGCGCGGAGCGGCGAGACGTAGACCACGCCGGGACCGACCGGGCGGGTGGTCGCCGGAACGGCCGCTGCGTCGACGACAGGCAGGGGTAAGGCAGCCTCCGCCGTCATCGCATGGGCGCGATAGGCGGCGTCGATCGCCACCAGGAAGCCGGTCAGGGTCTTGCCGGTCCCGGTCGGCGAGGCCACCAGGACGTCTCCACCCTCCTGGATCCGGGGCCAGGCCGAGCGCTGGGGCAGGGTCGGGCCGGCAGGGAACCGCCGGTGGAACCAGCTGGCGACTGCCGGATGGAACGTGCGGAGGATCGAGTCCGCCGGCAGCTCGTCGAGGTGGGCTGCGCGTTCGGGACACACCGCGTCCGGCACAGGGGGAGCCGCCGCGGGGGGCCCGGTCCCAGCCGGCTCGGCGCGCGCTGTGGTGACCACGAGTGCAGTCCACCCTAGAGGTGTGACGAGCCGTCCCGCCCGGCCTGCTCGCCGGCCCGTCGGTGGGTCACCAGGCGACCCTCTCCGCGTGGTCGACCCCCGGACCGGCCCGCCCGGTGCCGCCGGCTGCCGCTCGGGATCTCTACCGCAGGGCTCTGACCAGGGAGAAGAGGAAACCTGAGGAATTGCTCGAGAAATTGCTCAAGGTGGGGTCCGCGGCTGCCGATACAGGGGGGTCAGCGGGGGCGGAGACCCGGATGGCTCCTCGCCACGATCGGCACGAGCACCCGCCGCGGCGAGATCCCGGCCACCGCTGCGGTCACCCGGTTGGCCGCACCCGGGACGACGACCGCGCGGTTGGCGTCCATTCCCTTGACCGCTGCCCTGGCGACGTCGGCGGCCGACACCCACATGACCTTCGGCAGGGTGGAGGTGTCGGCCTCGTCGAACCCGGCCGTTTCGGCAAACCCGGTCTCGACCGGGCCGGGGCAGAGGGCGGTCACCGTCACCCCGTGCGGACGCAGCTCCTCACGGATCGCGTAGCTGTAGGAGAGGACGAATGCCTTGGCCGCCGCGTACGCAGCCTGCCCCGGGATCGGCTGGAAGGCGGCGGTCGACGCAACGTTGAGCACGACGCCGCTCCGACGCTCGACCATCCCGGGGAGGAAGAGCGAGCAGAGATGGGCGACCGCCTCGACGTCGGTTTGGATGAGGGCCACCTCGCGCGTGGGATCGGACCGATGTACCGGGCCGACCGTCGAGAACCCGGCATTGTTGACGAGGACGTTGACGGCCAGGCCACGTCCCTCGACGACCGCGGGCAACGAGGCACGCTCCGCTTCGTCGGCGAGGTCGGCGACGATGACTTCCGTGCGCACGTCGTGCGTTGCGGCGAGGGACTCGGCGAGCGCACGGAGCTTGGATTCCGAGCGGGCCACGAGGGTCACCCCGAGCCCGCGGGCCGCCAGCTGTGCTGCGATCTCCCCACCGATGCCGGACGAGGCGCCCGTCACCAGGCAGGTCCGATCCGGGCGGGGGACGGGAATGCTGCTCATGGACGAAGCGTAGGCGGGTGACCGGGAGCGCCGCTCCGGCACGCCCTCCGCGTCCGGCCAGGGTTCAGACCTGCCCGGGCGTGCTGTAGACGGCGCGCGCCCGGTACCGGAGCGGGGGCTCGTCGAGCTCCTCCAGGAGGTGCGCGGCCCACCCGGCCACGCGTGCCACGGTGAAGAGGGTCTGTCCGGCGTCAGGCGGGAGCCCGGCCGCCCAGACCACAGCGGCCAGTCCGAGGTCGACGTTGGGCGCCGGGAGGTCGGCGTCGGCCGCGAGCTCCAGGAGGGAGTGGAGCAGCGCACGCTCCTCGGCCGTGGCGAGAGCGCAGAAGAGGTCCTCCAGCACGCCGAAGCGGGCGTCCCCGGACTCGTAGACCGGGTGCCCGAATCCCGGGAGGAGACCGTGGTCCCGGAGAGCGTCGGCGACGGCCCGCTCCACACCGACGGCGGCCGCCTCGGTGAGCAGGCTGTGGACCACCCGGCTCGCCCCGCCGTGCAGACGGCCACCGACGGTACCCAGCCCGGCGAGCACCACGTCGTAGGTATCCGCCCGGACCGAGGCGGCCACCCGCGCGGCGACCGTGGAGGTGGCCAGTTCGTGATCGGCCAACAGGACCAGCGCGGCGTTGCAGGCGCGGACCAGTTCCTCGCTCGGGACGGGACCGAGCCGGGTCGCCATCCGCGCGGCGATCGAGTCCTCGACGACCCGCCCGCCGTCCAGGGTCAGGAGCGGCGGTGCGCCGCCGGCAGACGCGGTTGCGGGCATGTCCAGTGCGGCGACCATCGCGACCACGATGCGGCGCGCGATCCGGACCACCGCCCGGGGACGCAGGTCGCCCCGGAACGGGTCGGTGCCGCCGGCCATGACCACCGCCCACCGCAGGCGGTCCCCCGCCGCCAGGGCCGGAGCCGGTCCGAGGTCCGAGGTCTCCCAGGGAGCCCCGGGCCCCGCGCCGCCGGGCTCTGCCCAGAGCAGGCCGGCCACCTCCTCGTACGAGGCGGTTGTCGCCAGATCGACCGCGGGGATCCCCCGGTAGAGCGGCCCGCGATCGGTGAGCTGGGTGATCGCGGTGGTGATGGTGGCCATCCGGGTCTCGACGGTCTTGCCGCGGCGCGACCGCCGAGCGAGGCGCTCGACGTCGTCCACCGAGAACAGACTGTGCCTGCCGCCGGGTTCGGGATGGGAGACGAGCAGACCACGGCTCACGTAGGCATAGAGGGAGGTCACCTTGACCCCGAGGCGGCGGGCGGCCTCGTCGCTCCGGAGCATTCGATCGATGGGACTCATATTGACTTGATCAATATTTACAAATCCTGGTCGACCTGTCCACACTGGCAGAGAGCAGCAGATCGACGTCACCGCGCGGACACCCGCTCCGCCGACCGCCAGGAGGGCCCATGCCGACCGCCGTCCAAGAACTCATGTCCTCACCACCGGTCACCTGCCCGGCCGGCATCTCACTGGCCGAGGCGACCACGCTCATGAACGACCACCGCATCGGATCGCTGGTGGTGACCGACGGTGACCGGGTGGTCGGGATCCTGACCGAGCGCGATCTGCTGCGGGCCGCTGCCGGCCGTTCCGACCCCACTCACGAGGCGGTGCGGCGGTGGATGACCGCCGACCCCGACGTCCTCGGCCCGCGGGAGGAGGTCGGCGCCGCCTGGTCGGGTCTCACCCATCACCATTACCGGCATCTTCCGGTGGTCGACGGCGGGGACCTCGTCGGCGTGGTCTCCATCCGCGACCTGTTGACCGTGGCCCAGATCCGTCCCGCGGCCGAGCCTGGCGCGGAGGTGCCGCGGGGACTCGAAGGGGTGGTGGTCGCCGAGACCTCGGTGGGCGACGTCCGCGGTCGGGAGGGCTTCTACCACTACCGCCAGTACGCGGCGACCGAGCTCGCCGCCCACCGCTCGCTGGAGGATGTCTGGCAGCTCCTCTTCGACGGAGCCCTTCCCGACCGCGAGTCCTCGGTCAGGTTCGCCGAGGAGGTCGGCCCGCTGCGCGGCCTCCCTCCGGGCCTTGCGTCTCTGCTGCCGCGGATCGCACCGCTCGGGAGCGAGCTGGACGCGCTGCGGACCGCTGTCTCGCTCCTCGGGAGCGAGCTCGGCTGGGCGCCGAGTCTCGACACCGGTCCCGAGCAGCTTCGCTCCGAGGCCCTGCGGCTCTGCGCGGTGGTACCGACCGTGCTCACGTCGGTACACCGCCTCCGCCACGGTCTCGAACCGGTACCGCCGCGGGACGACCTCTCGTACGCGGCCAACTACCTCTGGATGCTCCACGGCCGAGAAGCCCTCCCCGCGCACGTGCGCTCCATCGAGCAATACCTGGTGCTGACCATCGACCACGGGTTCAACGCCTCGACCTTCACCGGACGGGTGATCACCTCCACCGGGGCAGACCTGGCAGCGGCCATCTGCGGCGCCATAGGCGCCCTCTCCGGTCCCCTCCACGGCGGTGCCCCGAGCCGGGCGCTCGACATGCTGGACAGCATCGGCACACCCGACCGGGCGGAGGCATGGATCCGCGCAGCCGTGGAACGGGGCGGCCGCATCATGGGCTTCGGCCACCGGGTGTACAAGACCGACGACCCGCGTTCGGTGTTCCTGCGCGACGTGGCCCGTTCCCTCGGCGGCCCGCTGGTGGACTTCGCCGAGGAGGTCGAACGGACCACCGTCGAGGTGCTGGCCGATCTCAAACCCGGGCGGCAGCTCTACACCAACGTCGAGTTCTTCGCCGGCGTGGTCATGCAGACCTGCGGGATCCCCCGGGAGATGTTCACGCCGACCTTCGCCTCGAGCCGGACCATCGGCTGGGCCGCCCACGTCATGGAGCAGGCCGCCGACAACCGGCTCATCCGTCCGGCTGCCCGCTACATCGGACCGCCCCCTCCGCAGCCGGTCCCCGCAGCCTGACCGTCAGCGTCCCGGGCCGAGCCGGGACAGCGCGCGCTCCTCGATCCCGCGCAGCGACAGCGCCCGCCGGGCGATCCTCCAGCCGTCATCGGTCCGGCGGTACGTGTCGGCGTACCGGAGATACCAGATGGTGTCGGTCCCCGGGGCGTCGCCGTCCGGCGCACTCTCTCCCGATCCCGCCCCGAGGTGGTGGGCCACGCCGACGACCTCACCGGTTGCGGTGTCCCCGTGCACCTCGTAGTGCGCGCCGCTGACCCCGTGGTGGGTCGCGTGGAACCGCTGCCAGACCCGACGGGATCCGTTCGAGCGCGTCATGTCCCATCCGGCTGATGACCGGGTCGGGCCCGCTCGACGCATCGGGCACCCAGAGCTCTCCGTCGGGGAGGAAGAGCGCGGCGAAGGCCGCTCCGTCGAGTGCGTCGACTGCGGCGGCGTAGCCGGTCGAGAGCGCCCGGAGCTCGTGCTCGTCCGCGGCGTCCGTCCTGTCGTGGGCAGCCCGGCGCGGAGCCGGCTCAGCCACCGGCTGACGGCCGCAGCGCGAACCGCTCGGAAAAGGTGGACAGCTCCTCGCGGATGCCGTCGAGGTCTGCGTTCATCGACGTGGAGAGGAGCATCCGGTCGACGCCGGCGGCCGACGCCGAGAGCACCTCGTCCTCGGTCAGGGTCGGCAGGTAGCCGGACACCGAGAGCTCGATCGACTCGGGATCCCGTCCGGCTGCCTCGGCCGCCTCGCGGATCTGGCGCACGCGGACCGCGAGCTCGGTGGGCGCGAGCCCGAGGGGCTGAAAGCCGTCACCGAACCGCCCGGCCCGCCGTGCTGCGGCTGCGCTGTGACCCCCGATGTGGAGCGGCACGCCGCCGGCCCGGACGGGTTTCGGGAAGGAATGGGCGTGACGGAAGGAGACGAACGTGCCGTCGAAGGAGGCGCCCTCCTCGCCGGAATCGGCCCAGAGGGCCCGCATCGCCTCGATGGTCTCGTCGGTGCGTCGTCCCCTGGTTCGGGGGTCGGCTCCGGTGGCCGACAGCTCCTCCTCCATCCAGCCCACCCCGAGGCACATCCGCACCCGGCCCTCCGAGAGGACGTCGACCGTCGAGATCCGCTTGGCCAGGACCACCGCCTGGTGGTTCGGGACCACGAGGACGCCGGTGGCCAGGGTGATCCGCGACGTCACCGCGGCAAGAAAGGCCATCAGATCGAGCGGGTCGGGGATGCGGCAGTCGTCGGGAAGCGGCATCCGCCCCGAGGAGGCGTAGGGGTAGGTGCTGGTGTAGTCCGAGATGACCACCGCGTGCTCGACGAGCACCACCGACTCGAACCCGCTCGCCTCGGCGTGCCGGGCGAACCCGGTCATCCACTCCGGGTCGGCGGTCACTCCGGTGCGGACCGGCGGGATGATGCCGAACTCCATGGGTGCTCCTTCTTCCTGTTCCGCCCGGCGGTCCGGGGCCGAGCGTACGCAGGCCCATCGCCAACCGCCAGCAGACGCCGCCGGCCGTGGTCGACCTCCAGGCACCGGCGAGGGCGCAGGCCGGCGTGCTCCCAACGCCCGCCGGCGGATCGGTAGCCTGGAACGGTCCCCACGCGCACCGCGAAGGGGACGAGACGACCCCGGCGTGGGGCTGCGCGGACGACGGGACCTCCCATGAGCAGACACGGCGCACATCCACCCGGAGGGCACGGGGAATCCGATCCGGCGCTCGCGCACCCGGTGGCTCCGGATCCCCGGTTGAGCCGCCGCCGATTCCTGGCTTGGTCGGCGGTAGGAGGCGCTGCAGCGGCCGTCGCACTCGGTGCTGCTGACGCGGCCGGCGCGTTCGACGGGACGGCGGCCCCGCCGCGCCGTCCGGAGCATCCCCGGAGCCATGCGCGTCCGAGCACGGCCCAGCCGGTTACCGACGGCGTGACCGTGATCGACGGAGTGACCCTCCCCACCTCGTCGGCGATCATCGCGGAGAACGCGCTGACCGGGCACGCCTGGTGGGCCACCACCCCCCAGCTGTCCGGAGACATCGAGGGCTACGCCGATGCGGTGAGCACGGTGTCCGGCCACCCGGTCACCCTCTACGTGAACACCAAGGCAGCGACCTTCCACGTCGAGGCCTACCGGATGGGCTACTACCAGGGGATCGGCGCTCGGCTGGTGTGGACGTCGGACGAGATTCCCGGAGTCCGACAGCCGCTGCCCGCCCTCCGTTGGCCGACCAACACGATCGAGTGCGACTGGTCGCCCTCGCTGACCGTGACCGTCGACGACACATGGCCTCCAGGTGCGTACCTGCTCAAGCTGGTCGGGGCAACGACCGAGCAGGGCTTCATTCCCCTCTGCGTGCGGGACGACAGCTCGCGGGCCGCGATCGCCATCCAGCACGCCGTGACCACCTGGCAGGCGTACAACCGGTGGGGTGGGTACTCCCTCTACTACGGCAACAACGGAGGGGCGCTCTCGTTCACCCACGCGCCTGCGCAGGGGACCTACGGGAACCGGGCGCGGATCGTCTCGTTCGACCGGCCCTACGACCACGACTGGGCGTCGGGCGCTGCCGACTTCGTCGGCAACGAGCTACCGGTCATCTTCCACGCCGAGCGGCTGGGGCTCGACGTGACCTACTGGACCGACGTCGATCTGCATGCCCGGCCCGACCTGCTGGTCAACCACCTCGCCCTGGTGAGCCTCGGACACGACGAGTACTGGTCGGCCCCCATGCGCGACGCGGCGGTCTCCGGGGTGGCGGCGGGTCTCAACACGGCCTTCCTCGGAGCCAACGCCTGCTACCGGCAGATCCGGTTCGAACCGTCGCCGCTCGGGCCCAACCGCCACCAGATCTGCTACAAGTCGGCGGCAGAGGACCCGATGACCGGCCACGACGACGCGCTCGGTGACCGTCAACTGGTCCGACTCGCCGGTTTCCGAACCCGAGTCCGAGCTCATCGGAAGCACGTACCAGGACGTCGGCGCCAACGCCGACATGGTCATCGCCGATCCGACCGCGTGGGCGCTCGCCGGCACAGGTCTGAGGTCCGGTCAACAGCTGCCCAAGGTCGTCGAGGGCGAGTTCGACCGCTACGAGCCCGACGGACCGGGTCCGACCGGGGTGGACGTCATCGCCCACTCGCTCGTCGCCAACCGTCGCGGCAACTACTCGGACGTGACCTGGTACACGGCGACCGCCGGAGGTGGCGTGTTCGCCACCGGCAACGCCAGCTGGGTCGGCCAGCTGTCGGATGCACCGCTCATTCCGGCCAACGTGCTCCCCTCCGCCGTGCCCGGGGTGACCGAGACGCTGTTGCGGATCATGGTGAACGTCTACTCGGTCATCGGGATGGGGCCTGCCAGCATCACCCACCCGTCGTCTGGGACGTGGCGGGCGGCCTATCCCGCGGGGTCTGTCTCCGCCCTCGCCGCCGCGTCCGACACGACGGCCTGAACCTCGCTCAGGTCACTCGCTGATCGTGATCGGCTGATCGTCGAGCGAGAGGTCCGAGCCGGCCGGGAGGTCGCCCCCGACCGCGTCGATCGCGTTCTGCGCATCGACCGCGTTCACCGCGTTCTGCGCGGCGAGGTGCTCGCGGATCCGTTCGTCGACCTCAGCCATCAGCTGAGGGTTCTCGGTGAGGAAGGTCTTCACGTTCTCACGACCCTGGCCGAGCTGCTCACCCTCGTAGGTGAACCAGGCACCGGACTTCTTGATGAAGCCGAGCTCCACGCCGACATCGAGCAGCGATCCCTCACGGCTGATGCCCCGTCCGAAGGTGATGTCGAACTCCGCCTGCTTGAACGGTGGCGAGCACTTGTTCTTGACCACCTTGACCCGGGTCCGGTTGCCGACCTGGTCGGCACCGTCCTTGATGGTCTCGATACGTCGGATGTCGAGGCGGACCGAGGAGTAGAACTTGAGGGCACGGCCTCCCGGGGTGACCTCGGGCGAGCCGTACATGACGCCGATCTTCTCGCGCAGCTGGTTGATGAAGATGGCGATGGTCCGCGACTTGGACAGTGTTCCGGTCAACTTGCGTAGCGCCTGGGACATCAGCCGGGCCTGAAGGCCCACGTGGGTGTCGCCCATCTCGCCCTCGATCTCGGCGCGGGGGGTGAGGGCGGCCACCGAGTCGATGACCAGGACGTCGAGCGCGCCCGAGCGGATCAGCATGTCGGAGATCTCGAGCGCCTGTTCACCGGTGTCCGGCTGGGAGATCAGCAGGTCGTCGATGTTGACGCCGATCGCCTTGGCGTAGACGGGGTCCATCGTGTGCTCGGCGTCGACGTAGGCGCAGATGCCACCGTTGCGCTGGGCCTCGGCCACCACGTGCATGGCCAGCGTCGACTTCCCCGAGGACTCGGGGCCGAAGATCTCGACGATGCGGCCACGGGGGAGGCCACCGATCCCGAGCGCCAGGTCGAGGGCGAGCGCCCCGGTGGGGACGGCCTCGATGTTCATGTGGAGGTTCTCGCCCATCCGCATGATCGATCCTTTGCCGAACTGCTTCTCGATCTGTCCGAGGGCCATGTCGAGTGCCTTGTCACGTTCCATGTCTGCTCTTCTTCTCCTCGCTGCTGTCGCTCTCTTGACCTGGCCGACCCTACGGAGGGGGTGTGACGCACCATGGCCCCCGGCGGTGCCCGCGCTGTGACTCCGCTTCCTCTGCAATCCGGATCGTCTCTACCCGGATTGCGCTACGACACAGCCACTCTAGACCCGAACGCACGTTCGATGGCGGATGCCCGGCCACCGCGTGAACCGGTCAGGTGGGGTCCGACCGCACCCGGTCGGCAGGCACTAGCGTCACCCCGATGCCGGACGACATCGAGCCGCCGGCGGGCCCCTCGGACGGCCCCGCCGGAGCGAACCCCGACACCCCAGCGGGCCCTGGGCCGGGTGCGGGTGGACTGCCGACAGCGCCCGATCTGGCCCCGCCGGCCGTGCTCTCCCGCCGTGAACTCCGCCGCCAGAAGACCCGTGCGTCTCGCACCTGGCGCTACGTCGTCGGCGGGGTGGCGGTCGCACTCATCGGCATGGTCATCGGCCTGTTCGTGACGCGGGGCGATCCGAACGCGGCGCCGGCGGTGACCACCACCTCGACGACGGCGCGCCCCGCGCCGGTGGTCCCCTGCCCGTTGACCGGCGCCCCGGCCCCCGGAGGCGTCGTCCCGGCCCGACCGGCCCTGGCCGCCAAGATCGGCAACTACTCCGGCGACCGGCCGTCGGCCGGGCTCAACCAGGCCGACGTGGTCTTCGAGGAGCCGGTCGAGGGGGCCTACACCCGTCTGGTTGCAGTGTTCCAGTGTCAGGAGGCATCGCTCGTCGGGGACCTGCGCTCGGCCCGTGAGCCGGACGTCGCGATCCTCTCCCAGCTCTCGAACCCGCTGTTCTTCCACGCCGGCGGCATCGACCCGATCCTCAACCTCCTGGCCGACGCCCCGATCCAGGACCAGAACGTCCTCGACGGAGCGAGCTCGGTGGTGATCCACCCGCCGGGGCGGTATGCGCCGTACTCCACCTTCATGTCCACCGCGTCCGGGTGGGCGGTCGCCCGCTCGGACACCGCGCCGCCGGCGCCCATCTTCGCCTACTCCGCCGCCCCGCCCGTCGGATCCGTACCGGGCTCGGGGATCGGTGCCCACATCCCGTTCTCCTCGGATGCCGACGTCACCTGGACCTGGGACGCGTCCACGTCGGACTACCTGCGCTCCTATTCGGGCGTGCCGAACAGGCTCGTCGACGGCACCCAGGTCGCGACCGACAATGTCGTCATCATGTCCGTGGTCACCTATTACGGACCCTGGATCGAGAACAGCCAGGGTGCCCACGAGGTCGAAGTCACCGCCACGGGGTCCGGGCCCCTGGTCGTCCTGCGCAACGGGGTGGCCATCACCGGGACCTGGAGCCGTACCGATCTCACCCACCCTGCCACCCTCACCGCGTCCAACGGCCAGCCGATCACCCTCCAACCGGGGGCGACCTGGGAGGAGCTGGTACCCGACGCCATTCCGGTCACCACGATGGCCGCGCCGCCGCCGCCGTCACCGGCCGCGGGGTCAGGGGCAGCCGGAGGGCACGCCACCACGACCCGACCCTGAGCCGATGCGCACCTGTCCGGCGCGCCAAGCGCCCGGGGCGACCGACGTTCAGGTCTTCGGAGGGCTCGCAGACACCCACCGGCGGAGGAGGTCGAGTGCGGCGATGGTCGCGTAGTCCCGCACCCGGGCGCGGTCACCCGGCACGGTGAACCGGACCGCTTCGGTCGCACGTCCCGGAGAGGTGAAGCCGACGAAGACGGTCCCCGGGGCCTCGCCGTCCTGCTCGGTGGGCCCGGCCACCCCGGTGATGGACAGGCCGACGTCGGCGCCCAGCACCCGGCGTGCGCCCTCGGCCATGGCACACGCAGCCCGCTCGCTGACCACCGGACCCTCGGGCACGCCGAGGACCTCGACCTTGACCTCGGATGCGTAGCTGACGATCGAGCCGCGGAACCAGGCGCTCGCGCCCGGCACGTTGACCAACCGTGACGCGGCGAGCCCACCGGTCAGCGACTCGGCGAGGCCGAGGGTGAGTCCATGGGCCCCGAGTGCCCGTGCCACCGCGTCCTCGATCGCATCGTCATCGATGCCGAAGACGACATCACCGGCGGCGTCGTGCAGGATCGAGCGGATCGCCGCCTCGTGCTGGTCGAGCAGTGCGGCAGCGCTCGCCTCGGTGTCGGAACGCACGGTGATCCGCACCTTGATTCCCTCGATGCCGCTGGCGAGGAACGCAATGGTGGCGCCGTCCGCCGGCTCGTTCTCCCCGGTGCCCCCGCGATCCTCCGGCCCGTCGGCGGCGGGCGGCAGGCCGTCGAGCTGTGTGATGTAGCCGGCGAGGGTTTCGCCCAGGCCCGACTCGCTCATCCCCCACGTGCGGATGACCCGGCTCGCGATGATCCCGGACGACTCACCGCGCTCCGCCATCCGGCGGCCCAGGTCGGCGGCGATGGCCCGCTCGAACATCTCCGACATCTCGTAGGGCACGCCCGGCACCGCGTAGACGACCTTGTGGCCGACCGGGCAGATCAGGCCCGGTGCGGTTCCCATGGTCTGCGGGATGACGGTCGCCCCCCGGGGCACGTCGGCCTGGCGAAGATTGGATTCCGACATCTCGCGCCCGCGACTCGCAAAGAAGGTCCGGATCCGCTCGACCACCGACTCGTCCCGCTCGAGAGGAACGTTCATCACCTCGGCGATGGCGTCGCGGGTGATGTCGTCGTGGGTCGGACCGAGCCCCCCGCAGACGATCACGCCATCGCTGCGGGCCAACGCTGTGCGGAACGCGAGGACGATCCGGTCGTGGTTGTCCCCGACTGCCTGGTGGAACTGCGAGGTCGCGCCGATGGCCGCGAGGTGCTCGCCGAGCCACTGCGAATTGGTGTCGGCGATCTGCCCGAGGAGCAGTTCGGTGCCCACCGCCACGATCTCGACGCGCACCGGCCGCTCAGTCGGTCGCGCCGGGAGCGTCGAGCACTCCGGGGCGGTGTCCGTCGCGGATGCTCCCGGTCGGGTCATGGGCCGCCCGCCGGCCGTCCAGCAGATACTGCGCACCGGTGAAGAGGGTCATCGCCGCTGCCACCCAGATGGCGGCGTTGAGGATGCCGGTGTGGCCGGCGAGCGGTGGGGCCAGGCACATCCCGATGGCGATGTCCTGGAGCAGCGTCTTGAGCTTTGCCGAGTTGCGGGCCGGGATGGACACGCCGTGCCGGCCGACCACCGAGCGGTAGACGCTCATGGCGATCTCGCGTACGGCGATGAGGGCCACCGGGACCCACCAGACGATCCCCTTGGCCACGAGCGCGAACAGGGCCCCGAGGACCGCCACCTTGTCGGCCAACGGGTCGAGGAAGGCCCCGGAACGGGTGGTTCCCTGGCGCCGTGCGAGCCACCCGTCGATGCCGTCGGACATCGCGAGCACCCCCCCGAAGGCGAACGTGAACCACCTCGCGCCCCACGCCATGATCAGGATGATGAGCACCGGGGTCGCCAGCAGGCGCACCAGGGTGATCCCGTTTGCCGGAGTCAGGAGAGCCGAGGGCCCGAAGGTGCCGGCCGGAGCGATCGTCCCCGACGTGGCGCCGGCAGGGAGGCCCGGGGTGACGGCACTGCCGCTCATCGCCCGCCCCTCACCGCGACCGCAGCCGGCTCGGCCACCAGGTCGGGACCGTCCGCGCCGCGCACGACGACCTCGGTGAAGCTCCCGACCTCGAGATCGTGGGGCACGGTCACGATGCCGTCGATCTCCGGGGCCTCCCGGTACGACCGGGCCTCTCCAGGTGCGTCCACCAGCACCTCGATCGTGGACCCGATGAGCTCTTCGCGCTTGGACGCGGTGATCGCGTCCTGGAGCTCGGAGCATTCGCGGATCCGCTCGGCGACCAGCCCCCCGGCGATCTGCTCGTCGAGATCGGAGGCGTAGGTGCCCGCTTCGTTGCTGAACGGGAAGAACCCGACCCAGTCGAGCCGGGCCTCCTGGATCCAGGCCAGGAGCAGGTCGTGGTCCCCCTCGGTCTCCCCCGGATAGCCCACGATGAACGACGACCGGAAGGCCGCTGCCGGCTCGGCCGCCCTGATCGATCGGATGCGCTCGAGGAACCGCTCGCCCTCGCCCCAACGCCGCATGCGCTTGAGGAGCGGTCGGGAGACGTGCTGCAGCGAGAGGTCGAAGTAGGGCACGCCGGTGGCCAGCACGGCCTCGACCAGCAGGTCGTCGAGCGTAGACGGATAGAGGTAGAGGAGCCGGGTCCACCTGACCCGTGCAGAGACCGCAGCCACCAGATCGACGAGGGGTCGCCGCCCACCCGCCACCGGCCCGTCGATGCGCGATCGGGGCCGACCGGTCGAGCGGTCGAGCGCGAAGGAGGAGAGGTCCTGGGCCACGAGCACGACCTCGGAGAGCGTGCCGTCGGCCGCGCCCAGCTGGTCGACCTCGGCCAGGATCGACTGGACGGTGCGCGAGCGCTGCTTGCCGCGGAAGGAGGGGATCGCGCAGAAGCCGCAATTCCGGTCGCAACCCTCGGCGATCTTCACGTACGACCATGGCCTCGCCGACGCCGGCCTCGGGAGGTTCAACAGGTCGAACGAGGGAGGAACGGTGCCTGCCCCACCGACCGCTCCGCCCGCTGCGGTGCGTCTGCCGAGAACCACCGGGGTGCTCCCTGCCGGCGGCGATGGTGCCGGTGACTCGGAGGTCCCTCCTCGCCCGGTAGTGAGCGGCGTGCCGAACGGGGCGACCAGGTCGACCTCGGGGATGGCCTCAGCCAGCTCGTCGCCGTACCGTTCGGCCATGCAGCCGGTCACGACCAACCGCGCGCCGGCCTGGCGGGCGTCCGCCAGGGAGAGCACGGTCTCGATCGACTCCTGGCGCGCCGCCTCGATGAACGCGCAGGTGTTGACCACCACCAGGTCTGCCACCTCTGGGGTGTCCGCCGCCTCGAAGCCGTCCACGGTGAGCGTCCCGACAAGCTTGTCCGAATCGACCTGGTTCTTCGGGCAGCCCAACGTCTCGATCCAGTACCGCTCGGCCACCAGGACAATCTACCGGCGGGATGGCCATGCCCGATGATCGGGAGGCGGTCGGGCGCGCGCCGGCGTCGGGATCGGCCGGATTGCCGGGATGCAGGCGGTCTGTGCCCGGACCGGGCCCCGTCGCAAGCGGGGGGCCCGGACCGGAACGAGCGGAGAGGGAGGGATTTGAACCCTCGGACCCAGTTACCCAGGTCAACTCATTAGCAGTGAGTCCGATTCGGCCGCTCTCGCACCTCTCCGTGCCTGTTCACGACCTCGAGACAGGACGGGACAGGGCTCGCCAAGCATACGGCAGCAGCGACCCCGTCCTGCTGAGCGAGTCCCCTGGGAGCGGGTGGTGGAGGCTCACTCGATCCTGG
The DNA here is from genome assembly GCA_963701325.1 of uncultured Acidimicrobiaceae bacterium. Lineage (GTDB taxonomy): Bacteria > Actinomycetota > Acidimicrobiia > Acidimicrobiales > RAAP-2 > Bog-756. The sequence continues at coordinate 2,774,206 of OY969604.1, read as the reverse complement.
CACTGAGATCCATGTCGTGATCGGTCGGCTGGATCAGGTGGCCCGTCTTGCTCGGGATGAGGGTCACGGAGTCACCCGAGACCGTCTCGCAGACATGGACGTCCACGGGGCCCCGATTGAAGATCACCCACAGGCTCCCCGCCTCCTTCGTCCCGATGCTGGCTTGCCGGACCGAGACCGGGATCTCGTCGCTGAACTCGCCGGGGCCGGATCGGGGGAGACGGCCGATGACGATCGAACCGACGATCTCTTGGCTCATCACTTCTCCTCGCTGGAACGACGCGGCCAGCAGGAGGGTAGTGGAGCACGGCCCGGGCCGGCACTGCTCAGGACCCGGCTCCGCCGAACGGTGCGGCCCCACGGTGCGCTCACCGGCGACACCTGCCCTGCTCAGCGCCCTGACCGCGCCGAGCCCTCCGGCGGGGACCCGCGTCAGGCACCCTCGGGGCGTCCGCAGAACTCCCGGGGCCGTGTTGCGCCGAGGCCCCACACGTGGTTTGCTATTAGCACTCGACATCGCAGAGTGCCAACGACTACGGAGGAACACCTGATGGCCAAGCTGATTACGTTCGACGAGGAGGCCCGCCGGGCCCTCGAGAGCGGCATGAACAAGCTCGCCGACGCCGTGCGCGTCACCCTCGGCCCGAAGGGCCGCAACGTCGTCCTGGACAAGAAGTGGGGCGCTCCCACCATCACCAACGACGGCGTCTCGATCGCCAAGGACATCGACCTCGAGGACCCCTTCGAGAAGATCGGCGCCGAGCTGGTCAAGGAGGTCGCAAAGAAGACCGACGACGTGGCCGGGGACGGCACCACCACCGCCACCGTGCTCGCCTGGGCCATGGTCCACGAAGGTCTTCGGAACGTCGCCGCCGGGGCCAATCCGATGTCGCTCAAGAAGGGCATCGAAGCCGGGGTCGAGTCGGCCGTGGCGTCGCTGCGGGGCATCGCCCGCGACACCGACTCCAAGGGCCAGATCGCCCAGGTCGCGTCGATCTCTGCTGCGGACAACGAGATCGGCGAGATGATCTCCGAGGCCATCGACAAGGTCGGCAAGGACGGGGTCATCACCGTCGAGGAGTCCCAGACCTTCGGCATGGACATGGACCTGGTCGAAGGCATGCGATTCGACAAGGGGTACATCTCCCCCTACTTCGTGACCGATCCCGAGCGCATGGAGGCCGTCCTCGAGGACGCCTACGTACTGCTGGTGGGCTCCAAGATCACCGCCGTGCGTGACCTACTGCCGGTGCTCGAGAAGATCATGCAGTCGGGCAAGCCGCTGGTGATCATCGCGGAGGACATCGAGGGCGAAGCGCTCGCCACCCTGGTGGTCAACAAGATCCGGGGCACCTTCCGCAGCGTCTCGGTCAAGGCTCCCGGATTCGGCGAGCGGCGCAAGGCCATGCTCCAGGACATCGCCATCCTCACCGGCGGACAGGTCGTCACGGAGGAGGTCGGCCTCAAGCTCGAGAACGTCGGCCTCGAGCTCCTCGGCAGCGCCCGCAAGGTCGTCGTGACCAAGGACGAGACGACCATCGTCGAGGGAGGCGGCTCGGACGACGAGATCAAGGGCCGCATCAACCAGATCAAGGCTGAGATCGAGAACACCGACTCCGACTACGACCGGGAGAAGCTCCAGGAGCGGCTGGCCAAGCTGTCCGGCGGCGTCGCGGTGATCAAGGTCGGGGCCGCCACCGAGGTGGAGCTCAAGGAGAAGAAGCACCGGATCGAGGACGCCGTCTCGACCACCAAGGCCGCCATCGAGGAGGGCGTGGTCCCCGGCGGTGGGGTGGCCCTGCTCCGGTCCCAGGCCGCGATCCTGGACACCGCCGAGAAGCTCGACGACGACGAGGCCACCGGTGCGCGCATCGTGGCCCGGGCCGTCGAGGAGCCCCTGAAGCAGATCGCGGTCAACGTGGGTCTCGAGGGTGGCGTGATCGTCGACAAGGTGCGCAACTTGAAGAAGCCCTCGGAAGGGCTCAACGCGCTCACCGGCGAGTACGTCGACCTCTTCCAGGCCGGGGTCATCGACGCGGTCAAGGTCACCCGCTCGGCCCTCCAGAACGCGGCGTCCATCGCCGCTCTGTTCCTGACCACCGAAGCGGTCATCGTCGACAAGCCCGAGGAGTCGGCTCCCGCCATGCCGGGCGGAGGCATGGACGACTTCTAAGAGCATCCCGGCCCGGACGACCCTTCGTCCGGGCGCACCGGTCACCGACCCGCTGGCTCAGCTGCCAGCGGGTCGTCGGGCCACCACTCCTGACGACGGGCGCCCCCGAATGGGGCGCCCGTCGCTCTCTTCCCTACACTGGTCGGCGTGCTCCATCCCGCAGTGCCCTCGGTCGGATTGGGCGTGCTCCATCTCTTCTGCAAGATCCCCGGCCCGGCCACGCCCGACGGTCGGTCCCGCCACGACGTCGAGGCGGTGGTGCGGGCAGTCAAGGAGGCCGAGGCCGACGAGGTCCAGGTGGTCACCGTGGCCATGCTCGGCCACAAGGCGGATCTCGGTGTCATGGCGCTCGGTCCGGATCTGTGGCGCCTGCGCCGGCTCCAGACCGACCTGCTGGCGGCCGGCCTCGAGGTCGTGAGCTCCTACGTCTCGTTGACCGAGGTGTCCGAGTACGCGGCCGGGATCCCGGACGAGATGAAGCAGACCCGTCTCTACCCCACCCTGCCGCCGGAGGGCATGACCGCCTTCTGCTTCTACCCGATGTCCAAGCGGCGCGGGGACACCCCAGGCTCCAATTGGTTCTCCATGCCGTTCGAGGAGCGCAAGGAGCTCATGTATGGCCACGGAGCGGTGGGCCGGACGTTCGCCGGGCGCATCGTGCAGGTCATCACCGGTTCGACCGGCATCGACGACTGGGAATGGGGGGTCACCCTCTTTGGTGTCCACCCCGACGACTTGAAGGAATGCGTCTACACGATGCGCTTCGACGAGGGATCGGCCCGCTTCGCCGAGTTCGGGCCGTTCCTGACCGGGATGGTCGCTCCGGTGGAGGACGTCCTGGCACAGATCGCCCCCGGCGGGTGAGCACCACGCCGACCTGCGCGACCGCTGCCGCGGGGCCGGCAGCCGCTCGGTCCGCCGTCGTGACGACCGATCTCGAGGTCCTGCGGGTCGAGCTGCGCCGGCTCGGGCCGCTGGTGGTGGCCTTCAGCGGCGGCGCGGACTCGGCCTTCCTGGCCTGGATGGCCACCGACGAGCTCGGAGCCGACCGCGTCCTCTGTGTGACAGCCGTCTCACCGTCCCTGGCTCCCGAGGAGCTGGCCGACTGCCGGGCCCTGGCGGCCGAGTGGGGACTCGCCCACCGCGAGGTTGCGACCAGCGAGCTGGCCGATCCCTCAGTACGCGGCCAACGACGGCAGCCGCTGCGCCCACTGCAAGTCGGCGCTCATGGAAGCCCTCGACCCGCTCGCACGCGTGGCCGGCGGTGAGGCCACGGTGGTGCTCGGGGTGAACCTCGACGACCTGGGGGACCATCGTCCCGGACAGGCGGCTGCCGCGGAGCGGGGTGCGGTCTTCCCACTGGTCCGGGCCGGGTTCACCAAGGCCGACGTTCGCTCGTGGTCCCGGCGTCTCGGCCTGCGGACCTGGGACAAGCCGGCCGCGGCCTGCCTCGCCTCCCGCGTGCCGTACGGTACTCGGGTGACCCTCACCACACTCGACGCCGTCGCCCGCGCCGAGTCCGCTGCTGCGTGCGCTCGGTTTCCGTGAGCTGCGCGTCCGCCACTACGGCGACACCGCCCGCGTCGAGCTGCCGCCGGAAGATCTGGCCGACGCGGTGGCCCGCCGGGCCGAGGTCGCAGCAGCCGTGCACGGCGCGGGCTATCGGTACGTGACCCTCGATCTCGACGGGTTCCGATCGGGCAACCTCAACGACGCCCTGGGTGACGGTGCGTTGAGCGGGGAGGCGCAGTGATCGGTGTACGGGTCAAGCTGACCTTCCCCGAGGAACTGGTGCGTGAGCCGATCATCGCCCGAATGGTCACCGAACTGCACATCGTGCCCAACATCCGGCGGGCCGACGTGGGCGAGCACTCCGGCTGGATCATCTGCGAGCTCGACGGCGACGGTGTGGACCTCGACCAGGCCCTCGAGTGGCTGAGGGGCGAGGGCGTCCAGGTCGACCTGCTCGGGGACGTCGTCGAGAGCTAGGCAAGGGCGGTCAGGCGGTCGGCTCCTCTGGCTTCCGGATGGTCCAGCCGGCTCCGGTGACCTTGCGGGGCTCGTAGAAGAGGCAACCGTCCGGGCAGGCGAACGGGATCTGCTCGTTTGCGCCCATGCGGCACTTCTCGAGCTTCTCCTCGTGGGTCGTCGTCTGCATGATGTAGTGGCGACAGTCGCTCAGAACGGCCATTCCCCATTCTGCCCGACGATGGACGATTTGCGGGGTCAGTGCGGTAGCGTCGGCACCGTGGATGCCGCCCCCTCCGAAAAGCAGCTCCTCCGGTGGAGCGAGGCGCTGGCCGGCATCGCCCGGACCGGCCTCGGGTTCACCGAATCCTTGTACGAGCAGGAGCGCTTCGAGGAGATCCTCCACGTGGCCGCCGACATCCGCATGGCGGTGGACGGGAACGACGGCGTCGAGGACGTGGACGGCATCGTCGAGGAGTGGCTCGGCACGGTGGGCAAGGGGGTCCCCGGCTACGTCACCCCCAAGGTCGCGGTCGGCGCCGCGGTCGGCAACGACCAGGGCGAGATGCTGCTCGTCAAGCGGGCCGACTCGGGAGTGTGGCTCTACCCGACCGGCTGGGCAGACGTCGGCTACTCGGCAGCCGAGGTCGTGGTCAAGGAGGTGCTCGAGGAGACCGGCATCGACGTCGAGGTGGTCCGCCTCATCGCCGTCCTCGACGGGCTGCGGGTGGGGATCAGCCGGATCCCTCTCTACTCGTTGGTCTTCCAGTGCCGAGCCGTCGGCGGTGAGCTGCGCGCCCACCCGCTTGAGTGCTCGGACGTCGGTTGGTTCTCGCTCGAGGATCTGCCCTACCCGCTGGCCGGGGCGGAACGGTGGGGCGCCCACGTGTTCTCGGCACTGCGGGGGGACCCGATCGAGGTGCTCTACGACCCGGTGCGCTCGCCCGTCTGGCGCGGGGACCCGGGGAAGGGCTGAGGCGGCCCGGACCCCGGTCGCCACGCCTCCCCTCACCATCGTGCACTCCGACCCACCCGGACACCGCGACAGCGCCGGGGTCGCCAAAGGGGCGGCGGTCGTCGTCAGCGAGGCCCGCGAGATCACCGCCGAGCTGGTCGAGGCGTTCGTACGACTGATCCCCCAGCTCTCGTCGTCATCTCCGCCCACCGGCCACGACGAGCTGGCGGAGATCGTCTCCTCCGAGGCGAGCATTCTCTTCGTCGCCCGCGATAGTGCGGACAGGATCGTGGGGACCCTGACCCTGGCCGTCTTCCGGATCCCGACCGGGGTTCGGGCCTGGATCGAGGACGTCGTCGTCGACGGCGCGGCCCGCGGAACGGGTGCGGGTGAGGCGCTGGTCAAGGCGGCCCTGGATCGGGCGGAGGCGGTCGGCGCAAAGACCGTCGACCTCACCTCGCGTCCGAGCCGTGAGGCGGCCAACCGCCTCTACGTGCGCCTGGGATTCGAAGCGCGGAGCACCAACGTGTACCGCAGAACGCTCGACGAGGGGGACTGATCGCCGGCCCGGGTCAGCCGGGAAGGATTCCCGTTGCGGAGGTGGCGGTGAAGGTGGCGATGAGCCGTTGGTCGTCGACCATGGCCCTCCGGTAGGCCGACCAGTCCTCGTGCTCGCCGTTGCCGCGGCGGTAGTACTCGACCAGCAGATCGGCGACCGGCCCGTCAGGAGTGGCGGCCACGTCGCTCAGCTCGACCGTCCCGTCCAGGCTGACCCAGGTGAAGACGTCGTCACCGGCGATGAACAGCGCAGCCCGCGGGTCCCGCCGCAGGTTCCTGGTCTTGGCCCTGGTGTCGGTCAGCGAGATCGTGAACCGGTCACCGTCCGGCACGAACAGAATGACCGACTGCTGTGGCCGGCCATCCGCGCGCAGGGTGGTCAGGAGACCGTTGCGGCGGCCGTCGGCGAATGCGAGGGCACGGGCCAGATCCATAGGGGAATGAGCCTAACCGGAGGGCCCGCGCGTGTGGTCATGGGAGAATGCCGTCGTGTACCGGGTGACCGCATTCGAGATCACCGATCCCGACGAGGCCTTCTCGTTGGTCGAGGCGCGGGTGGCCGGCACACTGGTGGTCTCCTCCGGCGTCGGGATGGAGGCGTCGCTGCTGCCGTGGCGGCTGATCCGTGGGCCACTGGGCGAGGCGCGGCTCAACGGGCACGTCGCCCGGGGCAACCCCCTGGTGACCCTGCTCGGGCACCCGGTCCCCTCGGTCGTCCTGTTCGACGTGGCCGACGGCTACGTGAGCCCGTCCTGGTACCCGTCCAAGCGTGAGCACGGTCGGGTCGTGCCCACGTGGAACTACGTGAGCGTCCATCTGCACGGGACGGCCCGCGCCATCGACGACGCGGGGTGGCTCCGGGCCAACGTCACCGCGCTCACTGATGCCAACGAGGCACACTCCGAATTGCCGTGGTCGGTGAGCGACGCCCCGGAGGCGTATGTCGACGCGATGCTCGGCCGGATCGTCGGGGTCGAGTGCGTGATCACCCGGATCGAGGCGAAAGCCAAGCTCAGCCAGAACCGGCCGCCTGCGGACGTGGAGGGCGTGATCCGCGGGCTCATTGACCAGCCGGGCAGGGCGGCACTCCGCGACGCGATGCTCGCGTCCCCTGCTCCTGACGTCAGCCGATCTTGACCAGGTCCACGATGAAGATGAGCGTGTCGTTGTCGGCGATGCCAGAGCCGGCCGGGGCCTGCGCGCCGTAGGCGAGGCTCGGCGGGATGATCAGCTCACGCCGGCTGCCGACCTTCATCCCGACGATTCCCTGGTCCCAACCCGGGATCACCTGGCCCTCCCCGAGGGCGAATTGGAAGGGCTGGTGCCGGTTCCACGAGGCGTCGAACACCTTCTGGTTCGAATAGGCCACCCCGACGTACTGCACGGTGACGTTGTCGCCCGCCTTGGCCGCAGGACCGGTCCCCACGATCAGATCCGAAGCCTGGAGCTGCGTCGGAGGGGCTCCCGGCGGGACCGCGACCGTCGGCTCCACACTCCAGGTCCCGGCCGGGGAGGGGTCGGCCACCGGCGCGATCCCCGGAACAGCGGCAGGCGTCGGGGTCGCAGAAGTGGTCGGGGTCGAGGTCGTCGTCGGGCTCGACGTGGTGGTCGGGCTCGAGGACGAACCGCCGCAGCCTGCCAACCCGAGGGCGGCGAGGGCGAGGACCACGAGGGACCAGGTGCGCAGACGGGTCATGTCAGAGAGTTCCTTTTGATTCGTTCGGTCGTGGGACGCCGAGCCCACTGCGCCGGGCCACCCGGCTCGCCAGACGGTAGCCGCCCCGAACGCCTCCGGGCGTGCACCGCGCTCCTTCCTGATACACCCCGCTGGGAGCATGGTCCCATGCTCACCGACACGCTCCGCCGGGTCACCGACCAGCTCCGGTCGTCCCTGGCCGACCTCGACCCCGAGTGTCTGAGCGGCCCAGATGCCTCCCGCCTGCTCGACGCCTTCGCCGAGGTCGAGCGCCTCGCCGCCGCGGGCAAGCTCCTCGCGGCCCGACGCGTGGAGTCCTCCAACGTCTGGCGGCGCACCGGCCATCGCTCCGCGGCCGCCCATGTCGCCGAAGCCACGGGTACCGGGCTCGGACCGGCCATCACCGCCCTCGAGACCGCGCGGAACCTGGGCTCCCTTCCCGCAACGGATGAGGCCGTGCGCCAGGGGAAGCTCTCGGAGACCCAACTCAAGGAGATCGCCGGTGCCGCCATCCTCCAGCCCGGTGCCGAGCGGGCCCTGGTGGAGGCGGCCGGGCAACAGCCGCTCAGCGTGCTCAAGCTGCGCTGTCGGCGGGTCCGAGCGGCCGGCCAGGACTCGCACGGTTCCTATGAGGCCATCCGACGCGGGCGCTACTTCCGCAACTGGGTGGAGGGCGACGGTGCGGTCCGGTTCGACGCCCGCCTCACGCCCGACGAGGGCGCCCGCCTCCTCGCCTCCGTCAAGGACGAGGTCGACCGTCTCGCCGCGGACGCCAGACGGGTCGGCCTCGAAGAGCCGCGTCGGGCACTGGCGGCCGACGCCCTCGTGGCGCTCGTCAGCGGCGGGGGGAATGCCGGCTACGCCGTCGCCGGCGGCCGTCGACCTCGGGCAGGCTCCGACGGCAAGGGCCGCGGTAGCCCCGACACCCAGGGCCGCGGCACTGCGCCCCCAGGGCCGCCGACCATGGTGCACGTGCGCGTCGACCACGCCGCACTGGTCCGCGGTCGGGTCGAGACCGGCGAGCTCTGCGAGATCCAGGGCATCGGCCCGATCCCGGTCGAGGTGGCCCGGCGTCTGGCGGTCGACTCGATCCTGAGCGTGCTGGTCACCGACGGGGTCGACGTCACCGGGGTCGCCCACGCCGGTCGGACGATCCCGACAGCGCTCAGGCGGGCTCTCGCCGAGCGGGACCCGGTGTGCGTGGTTCCCGGCTGCGACAGCGGCGAGGGGCTCGAGATCGACCACGTGCTGCCGTTCGGCGAAGGTGGGATGGCCAGCATGGAGAACCTGGTCAGGCTCTGCCACTGGCACCACTACCTCAAGACACACCATCGGCACCGGCTCGAGCCCGGCGCCGACGGCTGGCGATGGATCACGCCCGGCGACGCGCCGAGCGTGCCGCCCCGAATCCTGCGATCCGGCTGAGGGCCGCGTCTCAAGCGGGCTCGTCGTCTCCGTCGAACGCATCGGTTCCGGCGCTTCCGGTGGTCCCGGCGGACCCGTCGTCGCGCGTCCCTGAGCGCTGCTCGTGCCCGAAGGCGCGGGGCGTGCCCGCGCCCTGCCGGGTCCCCGGGTTGCGGCGGTCGTGGTCGTCGCCCCGAGCATGCCGTCCGGGCGGGTCGACCGCCGAGCCGTTCTCGGTCCGCCAGAGCGACTCAGCCCGGAAGGCCAGCTCGCGCAGGGGCTTGCCCGTCCGGCGTGCGGCCAGTGCCACGTCCTCGTGCTCGGCTTTCACCCGGTCCGCGCTCACCTTGACCCGGATCAGCTGGCCTTCGACCACGACCGACTCGATCGACCGGGCCGCGGGCCATCGCTCACCCGTGGTGAGCCGCACCCCGAGTGAGCCCGTCTCCGAGCGGAGCACCCCGCGCAGTTCCCGGACCTGGACCGGGTCGCAGAGGACGTGCACCACGTGTCCGGGCCGGCCTTTCTTCATCAGCACGGGCGACAGCCATGCGTCGTGCGCTCCGGCCTCGAGCAGCCGGGCGACGGCGTGGGCCAACTGCTCGCCGGTCACGTCGTCGACGGCCACTTCGAGGAGCGCCACCGGCTGGCCGGCGTCCGCCTCGGGGGCGCCGGGGTCGTCGCTCCCCGCCCGGTCGGTCCGCACGCCGGTGACCACCTGCGTGCAGTTGGGCAGCTCGTCGAGCTCGCGGCGCCCGGCTCCGAACCCCTGGCTGCTCACCCGCATGGCCGGCATCGGGCCGTACCCGGCAGAGAGCGCGGCGAGCAGGGCGGCGCCGGTCGGGGTGGTGAGTTCGACCGGGATGTTCCGACCCCAGGTGGGCACGCCCTTCAGGAGCCCGACCACGGCAGGCGCGGGGTTGGGGAGCAATCCGTGGGCGGACCGCACCATGCCCATTCCCGTGGCCACCGGGCTGGCCCTCACCTCGTCGATGCCCAGGACCTCGAGCGCTGCGGCGGTCCCGACCACGTCGATGATCGAGTCGTGGCCACCGACCTCGTGGAAGTGGACCTGGTCCATCTGGCGCCGATGGAGGCCGGCCTCGACCTCGGCCAGCACCTCGAACGTGGCGAGGGCGCGGGCCGCGACCCGCTCGGGCAGCCGGGCCTCCTCGACCAGCCCCACGATGTGGGCGTAGGTACGCACCACCACGTGGTCGTGGACGGTGACGATCGCCCGGGTCGCTGCGATCCCCCCCCGCAGCACCGGCTCGACCTCGAGCGCCCATCCGCTGAACGGCAACCGCTCGAGCAGTGCGAGCACCTCGCCGAGGTCGGCGCCGGCGTCGATGAGACTCCCGAGCGCCATGTCGCCGGCGATCCCCGCGAAGCAGTGGAACCAGGCGACAGAGCGCGCGCCGGGACCGGCCGCCGCCGCCCCTCTCCCGTCCGCCGACCGGACCGCCCTCACGGCAGCATCCGGGCGATCGCACACGCTGCCCCGAACCCGTTGTCGATGCCGACGACGGTGATGCCCGCAGCGCAGGACGCGTGCATGGCGAGGAGCGCGGTGACGCCTTCGAGGGCGGAGCCGTACCCGGTGCTGGTGGGGACTGCCACGACCGGAGCCGGAGAGATCCCGCCCACGAGGCTGGCGAGGGCGCCCTCCATCCCAGCCACCACCACGACGGCGTCGGCGTCGGCGAGCTCGTCGGCCGAGGCCAACAGCCGGTGCACCCCGGCAACCCCGCAATCGGCCAACAGGGTCGGGCGGAGCCCGAGAGCGGTGAGGGTGGCCTCGCATTCGCGTGCCACGGGCAGGTCAGAGGTTCCCGCGGTGATCACCAGCGTGCGGGACGGGCGTGCCGCGGCTGCGCGCCACACGACCGTCGAGAGCTCGCCCCGAACCTGATCGCCGCCCGTGGCCTGGCCGGTAACCGTCCGGAATCCACCGGGGTGCTCGTCCATCACCAGACGGACCTGTCCGTCGTCGGCCCGGGTCAGGATGACCGGGCCGACGCCCGGCGTGCCGACCGACTTGGCGTCCTGCGTGGTGCCCTCACGTCCCTCGTACAGCAGCTCGCCCACGATCGCCGAACACTGGGTCGCCGACTTGCCCTGCCCGTAGACGGCCTCGGGCAGGCCCAGCCGCAGCTGACGATGGTGATCGACCTTGGCAAATCCGAGATCGGCGAAGGGGAGCCGCCGCAGGCGGTGCACCGCGTCGTCGGGCGAGCACTCACCCGAGCGCACTTCGGTGAGGAGGCGTTGCAGCGCGAGTTCGTCCATGATGTTCACTATCCTGCCTGTGTATGGCCGAAGGCGCATCCCAGGGGATTGCATCCGGTCGGCCACTCCGGATCGGGTTCCTCGGGCCGGAGGGAACCTTCACCGAGGAAGCTCTCCTCCGTGAGTCCGACTACGCCGACGGGGACATCGTCCCGATGGACTCTCTCGCCGACGTGCTCGAGTCGGTCGACCGTGCCCAGGTCGACCTCGGCTTCGTGCCGCTCGAGAACGCGATCGAGGGGACGGTCAGGGACATCATCGACAGTCTCGTCTTCGACTTCGACCTGCGCATCCAGCGGGAGGTCGTGCTCGACGTCCACCTCCATCTGATGGGCACCCCGGGAACGTCGCTCGGAGACATCGAGCGTGTCGCATCGATCCCGGTGGCCACAGCCCAGTGCCTGCGATTCCTGCACGAGCAGCTCCCGCATGCGAAGACGCTGGCCACCAACTCGACCGCCGACGCCGCCCGCATGCTCGGCGAGGGCGACCCGTCGATGACGGACCGGCCGACAGCGGCCATCGCCCCCCGGCTGGCGGCCAAGCTCTACGGCCTCGAGATCCTGGCCGAAGACGTCGAGGACCATCCCGACAACCAGACCCGCTTCGTCTCGCTCGCCAAGACCGGGATCCCCTCCCGAACCGGCCATGACCGGACCAGCATCGCCTGCTTCCAGAGCGCAGACCACCCCGGCAGCCTCTACGCCATCCTCGGCCACTTCGCGGCTCGCAACATCAATCTGACCAAGCTCGAGTCGAGGCCGACCAAGCAAGCCCTCGGCGACTACTGCTTCATCATCGACTTCGAGGGCCACGTCGGTGACGCGGTGGTCGCCGACTGCCTGGCCGATCTGCACGCCGAGCTGGGCGGGGTCAAGTTCCTCGGCTCCTACCCGGCAGCCGGTCCTCACGGTGAGGCGATCCGGGAGGAAGTCGACCAGTCGCGACGCGAGGCCCACTCGTGGATGGAGGGATTGCGTGGCGAGATCGCAACCGGTGGACACCTCTACGGAGCAGCACCCGCACCGGGCAGTGCATGACCGAATCCGCCGGGTGCCGACCAGATCCGCCGGGGGCTGACCCGACGATAACCCGCAGCTACCCTTTCACGCTGATGCACGAGGAGGGATGGCAGAGCGGACAAATGCGCGGCTCTTGAAAAGCCGTGAGGTGCAAGCCTCCGTGGGTTCGAATCCCACTCCCTCCGCTCTGTGATGTCGCGAGACATCGGAGACAGGTGTCTCAAGACATCGTAGACAACCAAAGGGCTATCGGTCACGGCTGTGGCTGGTAGTCCTTTGTGATGTCCAGCGTCAGATGCCGGAGCGGCGAACCGTCCATCCCGAGGATGCGGATGTCGGTTCCAGCCACGAGGAGGATCACCCGCCAGCCGGCGTAGGCACGACCCACCCCGATGTGGTGGATCCGACTGTGATAGCGCAGCGTCACCACTCCGGTCTTGTCGACCTTGTCCCGCCGGACCCGGTAGCCGGTGGTGTCGATCCGGGGCCCTGTCGGGATCGCCTTCTCCCTCGCATTGAAGACCACGAGGGGTCGCTTTCGGCCGAGCGACCGGTGCGGCCGGACCTCGTTGTAGTAGGTGACGAACCGATCGAGCTGGCCTTGGAGTTGCCTCTTCGTCACGGCCGGATCCTGTTTTGCGAGGTACTTCTTCACGGTCTGGTGGAAGCGCTCCACCTTGCCCTGGGTCTGGGGATGGTAGGGCTTGCCGTGTTTGGACAGGATGCCCAACGTCAACAGCTCGGCCTCCATGGCGCTCGTCCCCTTGACCGCGCTGGCCGTGAAGATCGCCCCGTTGTCAGTGAGAAACGACTGGGGATAGCCCCAGGTAGATGCCGCTGTATGCAGGGTGCGGACGACGTCGGGCGACCGCACTGTCACGAACGCTCTCGACGCCACGCACAGCCGGGAGTGATCGTCGATGACGTTGAGGACTTCGAACACCACTCCGTCGGCGACGGTCACGTGGGTCATGTCGGCCTGCCAGCACTCGTTCGGCAGGTCGGCCACGAAGCGGGTAAAGGAGCTCTTCGGACGCTTGTGGGGCTGCGGGGTGACGAACCCTCTCGCCTTCAGTACCCGCCAGATGGTCGGGATCGACGGGGTGGTCTCGTGGACGTCGGCCAAGTGGGTCTGGATGGTCGCTGCCCCTGCGTCGACACCGAGATCGGTGAGCTCCTTCCTCAAGCGGACGATCTCCTCTTCCCAGAGGCCGGCGATCCGGGTCGGTGAGGTCTTGGGCCGGGTGGAGCGAAGCTCGAGGCCCGCCTCGCCGTCTCGTCGGTAGCGGGCGAGGCGCTTGTAGAGCCAGCTGCGGTGGACCCCGTGGGCCTTCGCCAGCTCGCCGAGGGGCTGGCCGGTACGCAGGTGTGTCTCGATCAGGAAGCGGCCTTTGTCCACAGGAGACCCTCCTCAGCAGGTGTCTCCTATGTCTTGACACAGATGTCGCCTAGGTCATGAACTCAGACACCACTCCCTCCGCTCTTTGGGCTTGACCCCGCGTCGCGAGCGTCGCTTGCGACAGGCCCTTACGCGACGCAGCGCGTGTTGGGACCCGGGAGAACACCTTGAATGAAATAGTTGCTCACAATTGATTGCATACACTGATTCGTGGATCCGTTGAGGAGCCAACTGTGTCCGTACCCGACGTACGTGACCTCGATTCCACCGACAGCGTGAGCCAGTAGATGTGCCCCCGCGTATGGCGTATTGGGATCACCGGTGTTGCCGACCACCAGCGGTGGCTGGCTGCGAATGACGACGAGGTGCGCAATTGATCCACCTGAGTTGACCCAGCCAGGACAGCCAATGAGATTGTTGGCGACTGCTTCGGCACCTCCGAGGGGAAACTGTGATCCAAGCGTTCGGGCCAGAGCCGCGGTCGCGGTCCCGTTCGGGTGGGATTCGGCATCGTTGCAGGTGATGGCCCAGAGGGCTCCGACGAGCGAGGAACCGTTGAGGTCTGTCTCGAGGCCGAGAGCGACCGAACGCAGCGGCGCACCGTTACCGGCGGCGGCAGCCTGCAGGGCCGAGAAGTACCCGGGGGTAAACGAAGGCGCCGAAAGGTAGAGCAAGGTCGCGGTCATGAGGTCACCGACGGTTACCGGAACGTCGTCGCCGTTCCCTGGGGCGGGAAGTGGATGCTGGCTGAGCTGTGTCGAAAGCTGCTTGTAGAACTCCAGCGCGTTCGGACCGAGTGTGCAGCCCGCCACGGCGGAGCAGTTATCGAGAACGTGTAGAAGCGCATTCTGAATCGCTGGCGCTTCGAGCACCGCTTCAGCGGAGAGACTCAAATTGGCATCGACCGCTCCGTCGAGCACCATTGACCGGACGTGAGTTGGATACAGCTGCCGATAGACACTTCCGAGCACAGTGCCGTACGAGAGACCGTAGTAGTTGATCCGGTCGACTCCGAGCGCTTGGCGCAGGCTGTTCATGTCCCGTGCCGAGGTCGTCGTGTCGACCGTAGAGAACAGTTGCGGGTACTTGGATCGGCAGACGTCATCGAGTCCGGCAAACGTACGGGTAGCCGCCGCCGTTCCAGGAACAGCGCTGCTTGCCTCCTCGGGGGACGGACCGCAGAGGAGCGGTTCACTCGATCCGGTTCCTCGCTCGTCGAAGCTCACGAGTGTGAACTGGTTCCGCACTGAGGGCGACATGAAGGATGCCAGGATTGGCAGGATGAGGACGCCGCTCTCCCCTGGCCCTCCGGGGTTGAACACGATGACGCCCTTGCTATGGGCTACCGGGTGTTCGATCACTGACAGAGACAACGAGGGCGAACCTCGAGACGGGCCCCCGTACACGAGCGGCACCTGGAGCGTCCCGCACAAATATCCCTTCGCCATCGGACATGCTGACCAGGTGATTCTGGGAGGGGGCGGGGAAGTCGATGTGGAGCCTGTGCCGACCGGAGCTGATGTGCCACACGAACAGATGAGGCATGAAGAGATGAGTGCCGTAATTGCAACCCAGATCCCATACCGACGAGACCGGAACCGGAGGATGCCTCGTCGTTCCGTCATGTCGATTGCAATCCTGCGCGCCAATGCGGATACGCCACCGTCACAGAGGGAGCACGGCGATCAAACTGGGACCACGGTGGCTCGTAGATCTCGGATCCATCCGATCCCTCCCACGTATTGCGCGATGCCACCTCGTCGACGGGATGACGACGTGCTGCGCAATTCCTCAACGTCTCAACGGCTATCGGACATTAGCGCAACCGGCCGAGATCCTTCCCTCGTAATCGGCACGCTCAGTTCTTCCAACAGATAAGTGAGGCTTGACGGAGGGTTCGAATAGTGTCCCAGCAGGTCCGTCAAGACATTTCGGCTGCTCTCGTTCGTTCAGTGCTAGAGACGCGGGTGGTGGAAGCAGTCGATGGCTGAGCCAAACCGTCCCAAGATGCACACGGACGAGGTCAGTGTCGACGATGCGACGGTTCGCAGCCTCCTTGCATCGCAGCTTCCTCAGTGGTCTGAGAAGTCACTGGAACGGTTGCCTGACTCAGGAACCGATAATGCCATCTACCGGCTCGGTGACGACATGGGCATCCGCCTTCCTCGCATCCACTGGGCTGTTGCACAGATCGCGAGAGAGTTCGACTGGCTCGGTCGGCTCGCCCCCGATCTCCCTGTCGCTCTTCCAGTCGCACTGGCAAAGGGGGAGCCCGGCGACGGCTATCCGTATCCCTGGCTCGTCTATCCGTGGCTGGAGGGCACCAGCTTGGATCAGTGGGACCAGCCGGCGACGCTAGAGCTCGCCCGTGACGTGGCCGAGTTCGTTCTCGCCCTCGAACGAATCCCTCCAGAGGGAGGACCGACGCCACGGAACAGGGGTCTGGCAATGGCGGATCGCGACCAGGCAACGCGCCTCGGGATCGAGCAACTGGACGACGTCGTCGACCGCGGGCGAGCACGTTCAGTGTGGGAGGTGGCTCTCGATGCCGGACCGTGGGACGGAGAACCCGTCTGGATTCACGGCGATCTGCTGCCAGGGAACATCCTCGTCGAGGATGACAGGTTGGCGGGCGTGATCGATTGGGCAGGAACAGGTATCGGAGATCCGGCCTGTGACGCGATGTTGGCGTGGGCGCTCCCACCCGAGGCACGGGACGTCTTCCGCCGGACGCTCGGTTTTGACGAGGCGACGTGGGCACGAGCCCGGGGCTGGGTAGTCGAGCAGACGATTTGGTTCATCCCGTACTACGAAGAGACGCTCCCGGGAGCCGTGGAGGACGCCAGACAGCGTCTGGCCGCCGCGCTCGAAGGCTGAACACTGGTCAGTACGTTCACCCCGTTTGCTGTCCTGCGTCAGCGCGTCAAGCGTCATTCCGGACGAAGACCGCCGCGCCAACAGCAAGGGCAATCGCGACATAGAGGGTCATCAGCAACAACCCTTCGATCGGGGAGACCGGTCCCCCGGGACCACCCTGCCCCTGGTTGACCGTGGACATGATCGAGTTGGTGAGGATATTGGTCGGCAGGTAGCGGACCCCGCTCTGCGAAATTCCTTGCATCACGAGCGGGAGGACGAAGATCACCCCGACGAACGCAGCGATCGCCGCCGCAGTGCTGCGGAAGACGAGTCCGAAACCGAAGGACATGAGAGCGAGGAGCGAGATGAACAGGCCGGTCATGATCACGGCCCGCGCCGCGCCGGGCGATGCCAGCGTGGCTGACGGTGCCCCGCCGCCAGAGAGGATGGCCTGGCCGAGGAAGAACGAGACGAAGCTGAGGGCCTCGCAGAACACCACGGTGAGCACGGCGGTGACTCCCATCTTCGTGGCGAGCAGGAGCGGCCGCTTCGGAGTGGCCGCCAACGTGGTGCGGATGGTGCCACTCGAATACTCGCCCGTGATCAGCAACGCTCCGAACACGCCGCCGGTGAGGGCAACGGTGATCATGCCGGTCAGAGATGTCTGTGTGGGGTCGAAGCCGCCGTACCAACCGGGATCATGGTGCAATGCGCTGTGCGCCACCAGACCCGTCACCAGGAGGCAGGCGACAAAGGTGAGGCCGAGGGTGATCGCCGTCGATCGCAGGGTCAAGATCTTGGCGATCTCTGACCGGGCCACGTGCTTGACGCGGTAGTGCCCCGGCGGGACGTTCAGAAGCATCTCGGTGGTCATCGTGACTCCTTCTCCCCGACAGAAACCGTGCCGGGCATCGTCGACGGGCGGAATTCGACCTCGTCCTGGGTCAGTTCCATGAATGCGTCCTCGAGCGATGCGGTGATCGGCGTCAGCTCGTGGATCCGGAGGCCGCGGTGAGTGGCCAAGTCGCCGATCTGCGATGACGTCAGCCCCTCGACGGTCAAAGACCCGTCGCCGTTCTCGATCTTGGCTCCCGCAGCAGAGAGCGCCGCAGCGAACGCTGTCGGGTCGGGCGTGACGAGCTTGACGGCGGCCCCGCCGCTCCTGGCGATGAAATCAGCCACGCTGGTCTCGGCAATCAGCCGGCCTCGGCCGATCACGACCAGCCGGTCGGCGGTCAGCGACATCTCGCTGATCAGGTGGCTCGACACCAGCACGGTCCGCCCCTCCTTTGCCAGGTCGCGGAGGAAGTGACGGACCCACCGGATGCCCTCGGGATCGAGGCCGTTGACCGGCTCGTCGAAGAGCAGGACGCCGGGGTCACCGAGCAGGGCCGCGGCGATACCCAGCCGCTGGGTCATGCCCAGCGAGAATTTCCCGACCCGTCGATTGGCAACGGAGCTCAACCCGACTTGATCGAGGACTTGCTCGACCCGGGCGACCGAGATGTCGTTGGCGAGCGCCAACCAGAGGAGGTGGTTGCGGGCGCTACGAGCCGGGTGGAACGCCTTCGCGTCGAGCAGGGCGCCGACCTCTCGGAGTGGCCAGTCCAACTCGCTGTAGGACTTGCCGCCGATCAGCGCCGACCCGGAGTCGGGGAGGTCGAGGCCAACGACCATGCGCATCGTCGTCGACTTACCGGACCCGTTCGGCCCGAGGAATCCGGTCACCAGACCGGGTGGGACCTCGAAGGTCAGGTGGTCGACAGCTGTTGCGTCGCCATACCGTTTGGTCAGTGCGTGTGTCGTGATCATCACAACCAACGGTAAGGGAACGCCCTCTTCAGTGGAATACCGCTAGTCGGCGTCTTTGCAGTGGGGTTAACCCCACCGCCGTGTCTGGGTGTCCTTCGTGGTGTCCAGCAGCAGATGCCGGAGCGGTGAAAACCATCAGCCCAAGATTCAACCCCTGTTGCGATTGGCCCGGGCGCGCTCGGTCAGGAGGGCGCGCTCCTGGCCATTGGTGGCCAATGCCGCCGCGCGTTCGAACTCCGACGCCGCCTCTCCGTAGCGGCCCAGCCGGTCGAGCAGGTCGCCCCGCACGCTGTACAGGAGGTGGTAGCGCTCGAGCGTGCCGGTACCGACGAGGACGTCCACCAGGACCAGGGCTTCTGCGGGCCCCGAGGCCCACGAGACAGCGACCGCACGGTTGAGCTCGACGATCGGCGAGGGTGTGGCGCGGGCAAGCGCCGTGTAGAGGGCGACCAGCTCGTCCCAATCGGTCTCCTCCGGCCGGAACGAACGGGTATGGCAGGCGGCGATGGCGGCCTGCAACGCATAGGGACCCGGGGTGTCGGCGAGCTCGTCGGCCCGGGCCAGCGCGGCCTCGCCCCGCCCGATGTGGAGACGGTCCCACCTACGGCGATCCTGGTCGAGGAGCAGGACCGGCACACCCGCGGGTCCGACGCGGGCACCCAGACGGGAGGACTGGAGCTCCATGAGGGCGACGAGGCCGTGGACCTCGGATTCGCCGGGCATGAGGGCGGCGAGCACGCGGCCGAGGCGGAGCGCCTCGCCGCAGAGTTCGGGGCGTACCCAGTCGTCGCCCACGGTCGCCGAGTAGCCCTCGTTGAAGATGAGGTAGATGACCTCGAGCACGGCATCCAGGCGCGTCAGGCGGTCCTCGCCGACCGGGACCTCGAACGGGACGCCGGCCCGGGCGATGGCCTTCTTGGCCCGCACGATGCGCTGCGCGATCGTGGCCTCGGGGACGACGTAGGCCCGGGCGATCTCGGGCACCGTGAGCCCGCCGACGAGACGCAGGGTCAGCGCCACCCGGGCGGGCATGGGAAGGACGGGGTGGCAGGCGACGAAGATCAGGCGAACGCGGTCGTCGTCGATCTCCTCGCTCGACACCACCCCGAGCGCAACGTCGTCCCCGTCGTCGGGAGTCGAACGGCCCGCTTGTTCGCGCCCGATCTGGGTGTACTTGGCCGCCAACGTGCGGTTGCGGCGGAAGACGTCGATCGCCTTTCGCTTCCCCACGGCGGTGAGCCACGCCCCGGGGTTGCGTGGGGTCCCGTCTCGGGGCCACTGGCGGAGCGCGTCCACCAGCGCATCCTGGGCGAGCTCCTCGGCCAGAGCCATGTCGCCGGTGAAGGCGGCCAGTACCGCGACCACCCGGGGAAACTCGACCCGGTAGACGGCCTCGATCGCGGCAGTCGAGTCGGTAGCCGGCATGCCACCGATTCAACCACCGCGTCGTCCATCCGGCAGGAAGAGGGCCGGCGCCGCCGTGGCGTCAGCCGAAGACAGGGCGGACGCGCACCTCGCCCTCGCCCAGGACGCCGAGGAAGCGCTTGGACCACTCGACGGCCTCGGGCAGATCGCGGCACTCCATGAGCGCCCAGCCGCCCACCAACTCCTTGGCCTCGGCGAAGGGCCCGTCGACGACCGTGTACTCGCCATCCTTCAGGCTGATCCGGGCGCCCTCGGACGTCGGGGCGATGCCACCGGTTGCCACGATCACGCCGGCCTTGGTCGCCTCCTCCACGAACCGACCCATCTTCTCGTACAGGTCGGGCGACGAGGGCTCGGTCGGGGTCTCCGCCTCATTGGCCAGGGTGTATCCCAGGAATCGCATGCGCTGCTCCGTTTCTCTTCTGCGTGGGCGGCTCTCGCCTCACTCTGACAGAGCGTCGAACGGACCGGGCCCGAATCGACACACGGGTGGAGAAATATCAGAAAAGCGACCGGCGGGTTCCGATCGACCCGTCTGTTGCGACACCAGCAGCCCGACCGCTCCACTGCGGTCGAACGCGGCGCCGCGACGGTCGACAAGACTGCCCACCATGGCGTTCGGTCAACAGTCGGGCCCCCCGGCCACGGCGAGACAGCTCCAAGAGCTCCTGGCCCTCCTCGAGGCAGCCGGCCACACCGGGTTCCGCGACGCACGCGGCCCGATGGCGTTCACCCAGCGTCAGGGGAACGGGAAGTTCACCCGCGATGAGGCGGCGGCGTTCATCGAGCGGCTCCAGGATGCCGACTCCGATGGGGCTGCAACCACAGTGGTCCCAGCACCACGGCAGTCGGCGGCGGACCAATTGCTCCGCCGCGTCCCCGCAGAGCAACTCGCAGCCGAGCTCGAGCGTCGTGGCTGGACAGTGACCAAGCCGTCTTCGTCGTAGACCTCACTCCGTGACTTGATGGGCACCGCCGACCCTGACGCCGCTGTCAGCCATCGGCCATACTGGGCCCGGGAAGGCTCCCGTCAATGAACACGTGACGTGGCTGTTGACGTCACATTCGGGACCGGCTGGAACGATCCATGGGGGTGGCGTGCCGACAGTGAACACGGTGCTGGGTCCGATCGAGGGCACAGCACTCGGATCGACCCTGATGCACGAGCATGTCTTCGTCCTGAGCCCGGAGATCGAGAAGACCTCGGAGGAGTGGGACGAGGACGGCGCCCGATCCCTCGCGGTGCAGCGCCTGCACGATCTGAAGGCCAGTGGGATCGACACGATCGTCGACCTCACCGTCATCGGCCTCGGGCGGAACATCGCCCGCATCGCCGCCGTGGCCGAGCAGGTGCCCGAGATCAACATCGTCGCCGCAACCGGTGTGTACACCTACAACGACGTGCCGATGTTCTTCCACTTCCGCGGCCCGGACACCGTCTTCGGAGGCCCGGAACCGATGACCGAGCTCTTCGTCCGAGAGATCCGGGAGGGTGTCGGCGACAGCGGGGTGCGCGCCGGGATCCTCAAGTGCGCGACGGACAAACCGGGCATCACCCCGGGGGTGGAGCGGGTCCTGCGGGCGGTGGCCAAGGCCCACCGGGCGACCGGCGTCCCGATCACCACCCACACGCCCACCCCCCCGCAACCGTGGGGGCTCGAGCAGCAGCGCATCCTGGCCGAAGAGGGGGTCGACCTCTCCCGGGTCGTCATCGGCCACTCCGGCGGCACGCTGGACACGGCCTATCACGAGGCCCTCCTGGCGAACGGCTCCTATCTGGGCTTCGACCATTTCGGCATCGGAACCTTCTCGATGGCCGAGCGCATCGAGTCGGTCAAGGTGCTGTGCGACCGCGGGCACGCCGATCGCATCGTCCTCTCCCACGACGCGATGTGCCACGTCGACTGGTTCCCCGCCTCGATGGCCGGCGCCTGGAAGGAATGGCGGTGGACCCACATCCCCCAGGACGTCCTGCCCGAGATGCGGCGCATGGGCATCGGGGACGAGGACATCAGCACGATGATGGTGGACAATCCGCGCCGGATCCTCGAAGGCGGCGAGCCGTATTGACCGGCGGACCAGCCGGCCGGGCCGACCCGGGCGACCGGACACCGGGGCTGACACCACACGGGGGCGGACGTGATTCCGACGCCATCGAGGCGATGGCCGAGAGCCACCCGGACGCCGTCGCCTGGCGCAACCTGGCCGACGGGTCCGACCTGACCTTCCTCGACTGGAACAGCCGGGCCAACCAACTGGCCAGGGGGCTCCTCGAGCGCGGCCTCGACCCCGGCGGGCGGGTGATCCTGGCCGTCGGTCTCGATGAGCCCCTCCCCTGGCTCATCGCCTATGCGGCCATCCACCGGAGCGGTGCCGTCGCCGTCCCGGTCAATACTCGGTTGGCCCCGCCAGAGCTCCGCGCAATCGTCGCCCATGCCGAGCCCAGCGTCGTGCTGGCCGGCCGCGACGTCGACATCGGGATCTCCCTGGACGGCCTGACCGACGAGGCACCGACGATCCGGGTGGTCGCCAGCACGGGCAGTCCGGACGCCCCCGACTGGTCGGGGCTGCTCCACGCCGACGCCTCGGCGCTGCCGGCGGGTCCGGAGCCGGGAGCGCCAGCGGACATCATGTACACGTCGGGTACCACCGCTGCGCCCAAGGCGGTGGTGGTGCGTCGGAGCTCCGGACAGGCGGCAGGAGTGCCTCCCCACTGGCTGGGGCTGGGCTTCCTGACCTGCTCGCCCTTCTCGACGACGAGTGGCGCCCTGCTCATCCACGGCCCGATGTTGGGCGGGCTGAGCGGGTGGTACCTCCCCCGCTTCGACGCCGGCCGATGGTTGTCGGTGGTCGAAGACCGGCGACCCGTAGCGGCCTTCCTGGTTCCGGCCATGGCACAGCTCATCGTGGCGCACCCGCGCTTCGACGGGGCGGACCTCTCGAGCCTGGCCGCGCTCACCATCGGCGGGGCACCCATCGCCCGGGCCACGCTGGAGAGACTCGGAGCCGGCCTGCCGGGAACCGAGGTCATGGTCGGCTACGGCATGACCGAGTTCGGTGCGGTGACCCGCTCACCCTCCAAGGATCGCGGGCGCCACCTGGGCTCGGTGGGTCGACCACTTCCGGGGGTCGAGGTCCGTATCGTCGACGGGCGTGGCGCGGCCGCCGGGCTCGGTGTGGAGGGCGAGATCACCGTGCGCGGGCCCGAACCGCAGCGCGAGTACTTCAAGGAGCCGGCAGCCACCGATCAGACCTGGCAGGACGGTTGGCTGCACAGCGGCGATCTGGGCTACCTGGATGCGGACGGCTTCCTCTGGATCACCGGGCGCAGCAAGGAGCTGATCATCCGGGGTGGCAACAACATCGTCCCGCGGGAGATCGAGGAGGTCCTCTATGCCCACCCGGATGTGGTCGAGGCGGCCGTTGCCGGCATCCCCCACGATGTCCTGGGAGAGGACGTTGCCGCCTGGGTGGTCCTGCGGGAGGACTCCCACACCTCGCCCGAGGAACTGCGGGCCTTCCTCCTCGAGCGGCTCGCCGACTACAAGGTGCCCCGCAACCTGAGCATCGTCGACGCGCTACCACGCAACGCGGCCGGCAAGGTCGTCACCCGGGAGCTCACGATGCCGAAAAAGCGCGATCAACCGAGCGGAACCCGCCGATGACCACCGCCGATTCGACGGTCCTGACCGAGCGGCTCGGACCGGTGACCCGCCTCACGCTCAACCGGCCGAAGCAGCACAACCCGCTCACCCCCCGGTGCATCCGCGAGCTGCTCGAGGCTGTCGCACGGGCGGAGAACGATCGGGACGTCCGGGTGATCGTCATCCGTGGCTCGGGGCGCTCGTTCTCCTCGGGCTACGGGATCCTGCCCGACGACATCGAGCCGGTGGAGGGCGCCGCTGCGGCCGGCATCGAGGGCGACGTCGCCGCCATGATCGAGCTCGGCGCCGGTTGGGCCAGGATCTGGGACTGCCGGATCCCGGTCATCGCGCAGGTGCACGGGAATTGCCTCGCCGGGGGCACCGACCTGGCGCTGCACTGCGACATCGTCGTCACCGCCAGCGACGCTCGGCTCGGGTTCCCGCCCGTTCGATCGATGGGGGTGCCACCGACCAACATGTGGCTCTATCACGTGGGACCCCAATGGACGAAACGGCTGCTGTTCACCGGTGACACGATCAGCGGAGCCGAGGCCGCGGCCATCGGGCTGGCCCAGGCGGCTGTTCCGGGTGCGGAGCTCGACGACTACACGCAGTCCCTGGCCGACCGGATCGCCCTGGTCGGGCGGGACCTGCTGGCGGCCAACAAGCGGGTGGTCAACGAGGGGATCGAGCTCATGGGACGGTCGCAGCTCCAGCGATTCGCGGCCCTCAACGACGCCGTGGCGCACCGTGCTCCCGACGCCCGGGCCTTCTCGGCCCGCGCCGCCGAAGTCGGACTCCGACAAGCCGTTGTCGAGAGGGACGCGCCGTTCGACCGAGACGAGCCCCCGGAGCGGGACACCGGACAAGATTCTCGGCCGCACCCGGAACCGGGTCAGGAAGCGTAGGCTGGGGGCGATCGTTGTGAGCACGATCGACTCTGCGACCAAGGACCCTGCGTTCTACGTGTCAGCGGACTTGGAGACGTACGGATTCACTCGGATCGTCGGCCCTTTCCGGACGACAGACGAGGTGGACGACATCGCCCGAGCAGTCGTCGAACTATGCCGGACTGAACGCGGCCTTCCCCCTCTCTCACTCGTCGGTGACTTCGTTCTCCCACCCCTGGAAGCTGGGGAATCGCGCGAGTTCCAGACGCTGCATTTCGACTTCGGCCTGCCGCTCGATCCGAAGATCGAGCAGGACGTTGCGCGCTTCACCGCGCTGTCTGTCCCCGTCGAAGCCGCGCCTGTCCGAGCGGTCACCCGATTGGTGCCTCTGGTCGCGCTCTTCGGTCAGCGCCCCTGGCCGCCGCCTGGCCAGCTCGTCGAGCGTTTCGTCTCGTATGGTCGAACGCACGGCGCCTGGGACGATGACCGCGGCTACATCGAAGGCAGTCTCGCGCGCATTGTCGAGGCCGCATCGGGCAATCGCTTCCCGCTCCTCCCGAGCGTGAAGATCGATCCCGGCTTTCTCTGCGGGTTGGAGTTCGACAGCCTCTCCGACGAGACCAGCTTCTTTGCGAGCCACGGCCTTCGCCTTCACGACATCGAGATCGACGTCGTGCTGCAGCCCGGAGAGCTGCTGCTATTCGACAACCTGGCACTCGCGCACGGTCGACGCGGAACGCGCCGACCCGGCGAGCTGCGCCAACGCATGTTCGGCCACAGCCTGCAACCGGCGGCCCTGAAGAAACTACGCGACAGCTTCTTGATACGGTTCTACGCGGGCCAGCCGATCGAGCTGGCACCGTCCAGGGCATCGATGCCGTAAGCCGCGACAAAATGCCCGCTCGCGCCGTCAACGCCTGAGTGCAGGATCAGGTTCGCCGCGAACACGAGCCCAGCGACATGGGCCCCGCGCCGGGCCGGGACTGTCGCGGTGAGTGCTCGCTCAGCGAGCCCGCTCGGATCCGCAGCCCGAACGTAGGACCCCTCGGCCACCAGCTCGACGCACCGTGGGTCAACATCGAGATAGTGCAGTGTCCGATCATTCTGCGAGCTGAGGTTCAGCAGGAGCCTCGTCACCCGTCGCCGCCGGAGCGAAGAGACATCACCGCTCAGCGCAGTAGCTGCGTCCGAATCGAGATGGTACGCCGGGTCGACGCTCTGCGGCCTCAGTGACAGCCGCAGAAAGTTGAACTGATAGTCAGCACCACCATGCCTGATGCGTGGCAAACACGCCGCGAATGCATGACATGCCGGCAGATCGCTGTCGATCCCCTGAACGTCTTCGAGCGCCGGAAAGTACCCACGGCAACGATCGCGATCCAAGGCAGCACGCGCGCCAAGCTCCACCTCGACCCTTCGAGCACCCTCGCACAGCCGAGGAAGCCGGAGCGCGACGGCGACTGGGTGATGGTCGGCGTCGAGCCTGCAGGGGAGGGACTTCGCTGGGATCACGTTCTGGGTCATCTTGAGATGGTCGGGTCCGCCAAGCAGGTGGCCCATAGACTTTCCGAACCTCATCCTCGCGCCGGCTACAGGACACTGAAGAGGCCGCCCATGAACGATGCCCACCTCGAGTTCTGCGCCAGTCCTGAGTGGCGGACGATGGTCGAGGAGATGGTCCTTCCGGACGCGCTCCGAGATGTCGAACTCGGCTCTGAGGTCATCGAGATCGGACCAGGACCCGGCTTCACGACGGACGTACTCCGCTCGAGGACAGACCGTCTGGTCGCGGTCGAGCTGGACCCGAACCTCGCTGCCGCGTTGAAGCGCAGGCTAGAGGGCACAAATGTCGAGGTTATCTGCGGCGATGCGACAGCCCTCGATCTTCCCGACGATCGATTCAGCGGGGGCGCATCGTTCCACATGCTCCACCACATAGCGTCAGACGACACCCAGGATCTCGCATTCGCCGAGTTGGCGAGGGTGATCCATAGAGGGGGCGTCCTGGTTGCCGCCGACGGAGTATTCAGCGAGGGATCGTTGGCCTTTCATCGAGACGACACCTACCACCCCATCGATCCGGAGGGTCTTCCTCGTCGGCTCGAACGGGCGGGGTTCGGGTCGATCAGTGTCGCCGTCCACGAGCTCGGATGGTACTGCTGCGCCGTCGTTGCCTGACGACCTCACCCGGAACGTCACGGCCATCGCCGTCCCCCATCCTGTCTTTGCCCAGCCCTTGTTCGACCTAGCGTAAAGTGATATCAATGTGATATCACTTTATTGAGCGCACGCTCGCCAGGAGGAATCATGAACCAGTCCGTCCAACCTCACAGCGACGCCGGGACGGCCGGCCACTCGGTGCCCCTCGTCAGAATCCGAGAACGGCCGGCGTGGGCCGTCAACGGGTGGCTCGGTGTCCTTCTCGTTGCCGGTTGTGGCGTCGCTGCAGGCTTCATAGCCGAGAGTTCAGCAGCCAAGTTCGTCACCATCGTCCCTATCGTGGTGGCCGTCGTCATCTTGTCCTCGCTGGTCATCGTGCAGCCCGGTCAGACCAGGGTCGTCCGCTTCTTCGGCAGCTACATCGGTACCGTGCGTCGCCCCGGACTGACATGGATCGTGCCCCTCACCGACCGGCGGAGCGTCAGTATCCGGGTCAGGAACTTCGAGACGAACCACCTGAAGGTGAACGACGCCGACGGAAATCCCGTAGAGATTGCCGCCATTGTCGTTTGGCAGGTTGCCGATACCTCGCGTGCTCTCTACGCCGTGGAGGACTATCTCAATTTCGTGCGGGTACAGGCCGAGTCGGCGCTACGGCACGTTGCGACCACACATCCCTACGACAGCCCCACCGAGGATGGCCTCTCGCTGCGGGGCTCGACCGAAATCGTGGCTGGCGAGCTCGCCGAGGAGGTGGCCCAACGGGTCAGTATCGCCGGGATCGAGATCGTCGAGGTGCGCATCAGCCATCTTGCATACGCCTCGGAGATCGCCCAAGCCATGCTGCGCAGGCAACAGGCCAACGCCGTTGTCGCGGCCCGCTCCCGTATCGTCGATGGCGCTGTGGGAATGGTTGAGATGGCGCTGGATCGGCTGAGCGAGCGCGGCATCGTCAACCTCGACGAGGAACGCAAAGCGGCGATGGCGAGCAATCTGATGGTGGTTCTTTGTGGTGATCAGCCAGCCTCACCCGTCGTCAACACCGGGACGCTCTACTCGTAGTCCGTGAATGAGCGCAAGCAGTTACTGCTGCGAATTGATCCGACCGTCCACGATGCGCTGTCCAAATGGGCAGCCGATGATCTCCGCAGTCTCAATGCCCACATCGAAATGCTGCTGCGTCGAGCGCTCGACGATGCCGGGCGTATGCCAAAGAAGGCGGCGCCTATGCCGAAGCGGGGCCGACCGCCCGCTTGAGATCTGACGAAGGACGCATCTGTTGCCGTGCCTGGGTCAGGATGCGACCGGGAGTCCGAGCAGAGTTGACGGCAAGACGGAGAGAAGCTGGCCGTCCCGAATCGTCGGCCACCCGCCAAAAATCTCTGAGAACTCATCGACTTCGTCGTCGCCAGGCCGACGACGAAGACCGAGCACGTCCTCGAGGGTCAACCCGGTCTCCAATGCCGTGTACAAGGCCGCGATCGAGGCCAACGAGAACCCCTCGTGCTGGAGACGAAGGACCGTCCGAAGGCGATCGAGGTGCTCGGGACCATAGAAGCCGGTACGGCCCACTATCTGCGGCTTCGGCAGGAGGCCCTGTGTCTGAAGGGCCCGAACGTTGCGCCCGGTTGTTCCTGCCTGCCGGGCAAGTTCGTCGACGGTGAAATCGCTCACGAGTTGACTATAACACAAAATGATGTTACATCTGTTTCTGACATCATCCGAAATCCGCTAGGAGGAGCCGATGCCCCTGAACCTCGATGCAGTGGGGTCACAGTCTCCACCGAGTGTGCGCAGCTGGACCTCGACCGACTGCCTGCTCTACGCCCTCGGTGTGGGTGCAGGCTCCCTCGACGCAACTGGCTTCGAGCTCGAGCTCACGACCGAGAATTCCGCTGACGTCTCCCAGCAGGTTCTTCCGACATATGCCGCAGTCGCCGGTGCGGGGGGCGCCTCGAGGTCGTCGACGGGAGATTTCGACCCTGCCATGCTCGTGCATGCCGAGCAGTCGATCGAGCTCCACGGCACAATCCCGACCGAAGCGACAGTCACCACCACGTCGACGCTCACCTCGATCTATGACAAGGGCTCGGGGGCACTCGTCTGCTTCAAAGCGGAATCCGTGAATGCAGAAACCGGCATGCCTCTGTTCTCCACGGGAACGGGTCTGTTCATTCGCGGCGAAGGTGGCTTCGGAGGCGAGCGCGGGCCGGCGTCAGCGAGGGAGCCCCTACCTTCTCGTACAGCAGACGAGGTCATCACCTATGGCACTCGTCCCGATCAGGCTCTCCTCTACAGGCTCTCGGGCGACCGCAATCCCCTTCACTCCGATCCCGCATTCGCCAAACGCGCCGGTTTCGACCGTCCCATCCTCCACGGTCTTTGCACGTACGGATTCGTCGGGCGCGCCCTCCTCCACACCCTGTGTGCATCAGATCCGGGGCGGTTCCGGTCCATGTACGGCCGCTTCTCCCGGCCCACCTACCCAGGTGACACGCTCACCATCTCCATGTGGGTCGAGGGCTCCACAGCTCGCTTCCGTGCCGACAATCAACTGGGCGAGACGGTGATCGACGCGGGAACGTGCGAATTCGTGGTGTGAGAAGTACCCGTGGTGCCTGAGCGCGGATCACTGGCGTCTCACCAGAAGGTATGACCGGTGACTCGGATGCTCCGCACCGGGATGGGGGGCGCGGTCGAGTCGAGCCGTTGACTCCAGGCCCGCCCTGGCGAGCGCAGCGAGCTCCTCAGCGGGATCGAGGAACCGAAAGGTGAGGTCGACGCGGTGACCCCACCAGTCCGTACGAGTCCTGATAGCCCCGACTGCGCTTTCGTCATCAAAAACGTGAAAGGCAACAAGAGCATGTCCGCCCGGACGGAGGACGCGGGCGAATTCCGAGTAGGCAGCGTCCCGTTCGGCAGAGTCGAGGTGTATCACGGCGTAGAAGCAGACAATTGCCTCCATACTCGAAGGCGCGAGAGGAAGAGCACCCACGTCGCCGGCAGCGGAGGGAACGTTGACTCCCTGGGTCGCGACGACGCACATCCCGGGCGAGATGTCGACCCCGACGGTCGCAACCCCGAGGCCCCTCAGATACGCACCCACATGGCCGGGGCCGCACCCGACGTCCGCGACCGGTCCTCGGGCCGCCAGTTCGGCGACGACACCGAGCAGCGCACGGTCCAGGGGCTTACTGTCGAGCTCCGAGCCGAATTCCGCGGCGTAGCGCTCAGCAACAGCGTCGTAGCTGCGACGTCGGTCATCCATTGGTGGCGTCAGCCTCAAACAGACCCAACCGGCTCCTGAGCCGTTCTTCACAGGCAGGCCACTCCGAATCGACGATGGAGTACATCGCCGAGTCGCGCAGCCGTCCCTCCTCGCCCGGCGCCCACGACCGCGACCAATTCCGAAGGACGCCTTCGAAGTGTGCGCCGAGCCCTTCGATTGCTCGACGAGACCGCTCGTTTCGGGCATCCGTCTTGAGATCGACCCGAGCGACACCCACCTGCTCGAAGGCATACCTGATGAGGAGGAGTTTGGACTCGAGGTTGATCCCGGTGCCCTGCGCGGAGGCTGCGAGCCACGTCCATCCGATCTCGACTGCAGAGGGGTCTGCCCGGTCGGGCCATGGACGGAAATCCCAGTAGGCGGTACACCCCACTGCTCGTTCATCGGTCAACCGGATCTGAGCGAAGGGCATCAGGGTGCCGTCCTCGGCCCGTTCGAACTGGGCCCTGAGGTACTCCGCTATCTCGGACCCTCGGGGGACCCAGGTGAAGCTGTACGCGCTCCGATCCTCTTCTGCTGCGACCGCGAGGTCAGGTGCGTGTCGCTCTGAGAGAGGCTCCAACCGCACCAGAACTCCGTGAAGTGTCGGCACTTCCTGCAACAGGCTCATGAGCCCTCCTCATCGCTCCTGGCATTGGCACCTTGCCGCAAGGCAGGTTGCCGGACCGTCACAGGGCCAGGTCCCTCAGATCCTCTGGATGAACAGCACCAGGATATCGCAATGCGTTCGGCCACCCGAGGTCGACAACGATCGTGTCGCCACCTAGGGGCCCACCTCCCTAGTCTGGGTGCAATGTTTCATGCCCTCTACCTGCCACCGTTCGGGGAGCTCGCCGATCCACGTGTGATGGTGGATCTGGCGGTTGCTGCCGAGGAGGCGGGATGGCACGGCATCTTCCTCTGGGACCACATGTGGCGACCGACCGGCGACAACCTCGACGTTGCCGACACGTGGGTCACCCTTGCCGCGATTGCCGCGGTCACCCAGCGCCTCCGACTCGGGCCGACCATCACCCCCCTGTCGCGGCGTCGGCCCCAGAAGGTCGCGCGCGAGGCGGTCACCCTCGATCACCTGTCCGATGGGCGACTGACCCTCGGGGTGGGTCTGGGCGTCAACACCGGTGGCGAGCTCGAACGGTTGGGGGAATGCGCAGACAGGGTCGTTCAAGCGGAGCGGCTCGACGAAGCGCTCGAGGTCATTCTCGGGCTCTGGTCAGGTGACGAGATCGACCACCACGGTCGGCACTTCACGGCCGATCACGTTCGATTTCTTCCCAGGCCGGTCCAGCGGCCCCGTATCCCGATCTGGGGAGCGACAACAGGTACCGGCAGTTCGAAACCACTTCGCCGCGCGGCGAAGCTGGACGGCCTCTTCCCGGTGAATACCACCGACGATCAGCTCGCCAGGATGCTGGACGTCGTCGCCGAAGACCGAGGCTCCTTGGATGGTTTCGACGTGGCAATGCTCGCATTTCCGGACACCGATCTCGAGGCTCTGGAAGCGAGGGGAGCTACGTGGGCGATGTGGCCGCCCTACGAGGGGGAGACCTCGGCGAGCGTCCTCAGATTTGCGCAAGCCGGACCCGGAGCCAACAACCCGTAGCAGCCGAACCGGCGGCCCCTCCGTTTCGACGACGATCTCCGGGTCGGCTCCCGAACAGCGTCACCCTCCTCGATCGATCCTGCCGCGTAGGGCGATGAGTGCCATCGACATGCTGACGATCCCCAGCCCGGCGAGCGCGGCGAATCCCTCAGCGAGGATCCTCGGTTCCCACCCCGTCGTGACGAGCGAGCGCAATGCTCCCAGCAGGTACGTGATCGGATTGTACGTAGCGATGGTCGAGAACCAACCGGTGAGAGCCTCCTTGGGGACGACTGCATCACTGAGGAAGAACAGCGGGAAGAAGACGACGAAGGAGGCACTGACCGCGGCCGGGCTGCCGGTCTTCAGTGCCACGGCATAGGGAAACCCGGTAAACACCAGGCCCCAGAGGGCGGAGAACCCGACGAATGCCAGCACGCCGAGAAGGCCTGTGGAGAATCGCACCCCCACTCCGAACCCGATGGCGAGGACAGGGATGCACAGGGCCACGATCACGATCACGTCCGCCACCATGAGCCCCAGGAGCAACGCGAGGCGCCGCACGGGCGTCATGCAGAGGCGATCGAAGTACCCACTTTCGATGTCGGTCACCAGGCCCGGTGCTCTCGACATCCCCGTCACAGCGAAGGCAATGGCCATGGGGAGGAGAAACGCCTTGTAGCTGAACCCGTCTGCACCCCGTTCGAGATTCTCGAGCGCTCCCAGATTGACCGTGTAGAAGAACGCAGGCACGAAGACTGCGGGAAGCACGGCGGCCGGCTCCCTGGGGATCTGGCGCAACGCCCGTCCCGCCACGGTACGGACATCCCGCACAAAGCCCGCCTCACGGCCTCGGATCGGTTGGGACTGGGTCAGGCTCACCGCTCCATGCCCTCCACCCCGATGTGTGACCCGGTCAGCTCCCTGAACACGTCGTCGAGGGTCGGGGTCCTGAGGGTGAGGCTGCGCATCTGGACCCCCGAGCTGGCGAGCTCCACTGCCACGGGACCGATCGCGGTCGAGCCGTTCGGGGTGCTCACGATCACCCTCCCGTTCTCGGCTGTGACAGCGTCGACCACTTCGAGGTGTTGGAGCCGATCGAGCGCCCCGGGGTCGGCATCTTCGGTTTCCACCACGATCAGATCGGCTCCGATCGAGCGCTTGAGCACGTCGGGTGGCCCCTCGGCGACTAGGCGGCCCCGGGCGATGATCCCCACACGATCTGCAAGCACATCGGCCTCCTCGAGATACTGGGTGGTGAGAAAGATCGTGATCCCCAGCCCTGCGTTGAGTCGGCGGACCTCGTCCCAGACGTGTGCCCTGCTCTCGGGGTCCAAGCCCGTCGTCGGTTCGTCGAGGAAGAGGACCTCGGGGTTGTGCACCAACGCTGCCGCGAGATCGAGCCTGCGCTTCATCCCCCCGGAGTACGTTGCGATGCGCCGATCGATCGCGGCGCCGATGTCGACGAGGTCGAGGACGTCACCGAGACGGCTGCGGATCTCTGCAGGCCGCAGCCCGTAGAGCCGGCCCTGGAGCACGAGCAGTTCGCGACCCGTCTGACGCTGGTCCAGTGCCGCGTCCTGGAGGGCCACACCGATGCGCACCCGTACCTCTCGCGGCTCCTCGACCACATCACACCCCGCGACGAACGCGAGGCCGGCACTCGGACGTAGCAGCGTGCAGAGCACCCGGATGAGCGTCGACTTGCCGGCCCCGTTCGGCCCGAGAAAGCCGTAGATCTCGCCCCGTTCGACCTCGAGATCGATCCCATCGACGGCCACCGTCGAGCCGTAGGTCCGGACGAGCCCCCTGGTCAGGACTGCCGGGCACTCGCTCGCGGGAACAGTGGTCGATCCGGGGTTGGCGAGCGTGGCGTACTGGTTCAGATCCGTCATACTCTTGAGTATCTACTATCCTTGCTGGTAGCACAACCCATGGCCATCGAACCCCTCACCCCAGAACGCCGGCGACAGCAGACCCGCGACTACCTCCTCCAGGCGGCCGCGCAGGTCTTCGCCGAGCGTGGGTTCCATGGGGCCTCCCTCGACGAGGTCGCGGCGGTCGCAGGCTTCACCAAGGGAGCGGTCTACTCGAACTTCAAGAACAAGGAGGACCTGTTCCTCGCGTTGCTCGAGTCGGAGTACCAACGGGAGCTCGCCAAAGTCCGAACCACCCTCGAGACCGCTGACGGGCCCCCCGATGCCCACCTCTCTGAGTTCGTGACGCTGATCCAGGATCAATTCAATGCCTCCGGGAACTGGTCGGTGCTCTTCGAGGAGTTCTTCCTCTACGCCATGCGCAATACCGCGGCTCGCGACAAGCTGGCCGCGCTCGACAATCTCGATGTCGACTCCCTCGCCGAGATCATCCAAGGGGAACGCGAGAGGCACGGGATCGAGATCACCGAACCGGCGAGACACGCCGCCCGGATCGTCGTCGCCCTCATGCGCGGCATCAGCACGATGCGGGCCATCGACCCCGACGCCGTCGACGAGGCGTTCCTAGAAACGGTGATGGCCTTCGTGGCTCGGGCCATGATGTAAGGCCTCCGCCGCTCAGCGGCGGAGGCAGGCTTCACCCATCGGGGTTCGAACCACGGCGCTCAGAGGCCATCACGGCCCGCCGAGACGCCGAAGACATGACGGAGAAGCGAGATCGCTCCGACAACAGGCACAGCACGCACAGTGCAGAGCCGACCGAGAGCACCGAACCGAACGATCCGACCGATCCCACCGAGAACGCCGAGCCGATCGACCCGATCGACAGGACCGAGTTCTTGGAGCCGATGCTCAACACCGAGTTCTCCGACCACAGCGACCAGCGGCTCGATCCTGACATCACCCAGTTCTACCTCGTCACTCGGCCGAAGACCCAGCCAGGACCGAAGCCGACCTGACGCTGTCACGGTCCTCACCAGCCGGTTCGATGTCCGAGGTCAGCAGGACCCGGCGCTCGACGGGATCCGACGCCAGCCTGCCCACGACCGTCTGACTCCGCCTGGCTGACCCGCCGGGCCGCACGGGGGACCTGGCAGACTGCACCGATGGAGGTCCATCTCGTGGACGGCACGTACGAGCTCTTCCGCCACTTCTTCGGACAGCCACCTCGGGCCGCTGACGACGGAAGCGAGATCGGAGCTGCCCGCGGTGTGGTACTCACGATCCTCGGGATGTTGAGCGACGGTGCCACCCACATCGGGATGGCCACCGACCACGTCATCGAGTCGTTCCGCAACGACCTGTGGCCCGGCTACAAGACCGGGGCCGGCATCGCCCCCGAGCTGCGGGCCCAGTTCGAGGTCCTGGAGGAAGCCGTCGCCGCGCTGGGTGTCGCGCTCTGGCCGATGGTCGAGCTCGAGGCGGACGATGCCCTGGCGTCAGCCGCGTCGGTGGCGGCGAGCGATCCGACGGTCGACCGGGTGGTCATCTGCACGCCCGACAAGGACCTGGCGCAGTGCGTGGTCGGCAAGCGGGTCGTGCAACTGGACCGCCGGAGCGGGACGATCAGCGACGAGGCCGGCGTCTGGGCCAAATTCGGGGTCGCTCCCGGTTCGATCCCGGATTGGCTCGCGCTGGTCGGGGACTCGGCGGACGGGTTCCCGGGGTTGGCCGGATGGGGCCGGCGGTCGGCCTCTGCGGTCCTCGCCCATTACGGCAGCTTCGACGAGATACCCGATGACGTCGACGAGTGGGATCCGGACGTGCGGCGCGCGGTGCGGGGTGCTGCCAAGTTGGCTGCACGACTGGCGGGTGAGCGTGAGCAGGCCGAGCTGTTCCGGGTGCTGGCGACCCTCCGTCTGGATCCCTCGGTGCTCGAGGGGGTCGGGTCGCTCGAGTGGCGCGGACCGGACAAGCGGTTCGAGGAGGTGTGCGCCCACTTCCGGGACCCCTCGCTCGCCGATCGCGCCGCGGCCCTGCGGGCCGGCTGACTCCGGGTCACCCCGTGGTCGAAAAGACCTCGTCGAGCTCGGTCGGGACCGGGGTGTCGAGTTGCGCGTACACACACGAGTCCGGCTCCCGGTCCGGCCGCCACCGGACGAACGAGGTGGCATGGCGGAACCGGTCCCCCTGGAGGTGGTCGTACGCCACCTCGGCGACCAGCTCGGGCCGCAACGGTTCCCAACTCAGGTCCTTCCCGCCGCTCCAGCGGCTCTGCCCACCGGGAACGCGACCGACCGGTACGTCCACGGGCTGCCACGGGTGGGATGCCAGTGCGTTGTCCCGGTACGGCTCGAGCTGCGCGACGAACTCCTCCCGTCGTGCCGCACTGAACCCCGACGCGACCCCCACGTGATGGAGGACCCCGTGCTCGTCGAAGAGTCCGAGGAGAAGTGACCCCACCACGCCGCCCACCTTGTGCCAGCGGAAGCCAGCGACCACGCAGTCGGCGGTACGCTCGTGCTTCACCTTCAACATGACCCGTTTGTCGGGTTGGTAGCGCAGGTCGCCGGCCTTGACGACCACCCCGTCGAGCCCGGCCCCCTCGAACCGCGAGAACCAGTCACGGGCCACGTCGAGCCGGGTGGTCGCCGGCGTGATGTGGATCGGGGGCTCGACCTTCCCGAGCGCCTTCTCGAGCGCCCCACGCCGCGGGAGAACGGCTCGTCCAGGAGACTCGCATCACCGAGGGCGAGCAGGTCGAAGGCCACGAACGATGCCGGCGTCGACGTCGAGAGGAGCTCGACCCGTGACGCGGCGGGATGGATCCGCTGCGAGAGGGCATCGAAATCGAGGCCGGACGGTCCCGCGATCACGATCTCACCATCGAGGACACAGCGTTCTGGCACAGCGCTCAGCAAGGAGGCGACCAACTCGGGGAAGTAGCGGGTGAGGGGCTTCTCGTTGCGGCTCCCGAGGACGACGTCGTCACCGTCCCGAAAGACGATGCAGCGGAACCCGTCCCACTTCGGCTCGTAGAAGAGACCGTCCCCCTCGGGCAGTGTCCGGGACAGCTTGGCCAACATGGGCGGGACGGGCGGTACCACGGGAAGCGTCACCGGCAAATGCTACCCGGGCCACCAGCTGCGGCACCGGTCCCTACGCGGCGTGCCCGGACGTCCAGGCCAGGAATTCGTCGAGCGGTCGGGTGTTCATGATCCGGTCGACCGGGACGCCCGCAACGACGGCCTGCTCGCAGCCGTGGCGTTGCCATTCGAGTTGTCCCGGCGCGTGGGCATCGGCGTCCACCACCACCAGACAGCCGAGCGAGAGTGCGAGTGCGAGCAGCGGTTCGGGAGGGTCGAGTCGTTCGGGCCTGGAGTTGATCTCGACTGCCGTACCGGTCCGGGCGCACGCGTCGAAGACGGCCTCGGCGTCGAAGGTCGACTGTGGGCGACCGCGTCCGACCAGGATCCTGCCCGTGCAGTGACCCAGGATGTCGGTGTGCGGGCTCTCGATGGCGCGCAGCATCCGCCTGGTCATCTCGGGTGCCTCCATCCGGAGCTTCGAGTGCACACTGGCCACGACGACGTCCAGCTGTGCGAGTAACTGCTCGTCCTGGTCGAGTGAACCGTCCTCCAGGATGTCCACCTCGATGCCGGTCAGGATGCGGAACGGCGCGAGCTCCGAATTCAGCTCGTCGACCCTGTCGAGCTGCTCGCGCAGCCGGGACGCGTCGAGCCCGTGGGCGACGGTGAGCCGGGGACTGTGGTCGGTCAGCGCCCAGTAGTGGTGGCCGAGCTCCCGAGCCGCCTCGGCCATCTCGCGGATCGGACTCCCACCGTCGGACCAGTCCGAGTGGCTGTGGCAGTCCCCGTGCAACTGCTCGCGAACGCGGCCGCTGCGTCGCTCATCGCCGGTGGATCGACCGCTTCGAGCTTGGCCAGGTACACCGGCGTGGATCCGCTCACAGCCTCGGTGATCACCTGGGCGCTCGTCTTTCCGATCCCGGGGATCCGCTGGAGGCTGGCAGGGGTCATCCCGCTCAGCTCGTCGACCGCCACGTCGCCGACGGCCGCGGCAGCGGTCCGGAACGCCCGTACCTTGTACGACTCTGCACCGTCGCGCTCGAGCAGGTAGGCGATACGACGCAGCGCGGTCACCGGATCCACGGCCTAGCCCTTCTTGGCGCGGCTCGGCGAGACCCGGGGCGGCTTGTCGGGCTGCTTGGGGTATTCGGGTGGCCACGGTGCATCGTGCAGCCCATCGGCGCGGTCCCGCGCCGACATGGCCAGGAGCGGCTCGAGCGACTGGGGTGCATCGGCGATTCCCTTCCATGGGTCGCCCCGGCGCCGGACGAGATCGGGGACCGTTCGGATGGTCAGTTCCTCCGGCTCGACGCTGTCGATCTCGTCCCAGCTCAGTGGTGTCGAGACCTGGCCCCCGACGCGGGGTCGCGCGAACCATGCACCGAAGACCGTCTTGTGGGGGGCGTTCTGATTGAAGTCGACGAAGATGCGTTCCCCCCGTTCCTCCTTCCACCACTGAGCGGTCATCAGGTCGGGGAACCGGCGCTCGAGCTCGCGGGCGAGGGCCACGGCGGCCGCACGGACTGCGAAGCTGTCCCAGCGGGGCTCGAGGCGGACGTAGATGTGCATGCCCCGGTTCCCGGTCGTCTTGGGATAGCCGACGATTCCGAGCTCGTCGAGCAGCGATCGCACGTGTGCAGCCGCCACCCGGATCTCGTCGAATGAGGTCCCGGGCTGGGGATCGAGGTCGATGCGGAGCTCATCGGCGTGCTCGGGGTCATCCGCGCGATACGGCCACAGGTGGAGCCCAAGGCACCCGAGATTGACCGCCCAGAGCACGTGCGAGATGTCGGCGACCACCAGCGCGTTCGACGTCGTCCCGTTGGGCGTGCTGACCACCGTTGTCTGGAGCCACTGCGGGGCATTGGCCGGAACACGCTTCTGGAAGAAGGACGATCCCCCCGCTCCTCCCGGGAATCGCTCGAGCAGGGCCGGCCGCCCGCCCGCGGTGTTCACCAGTGCGTCGGCGATGTCGACGTAGTACGACACCAGGTCGAACTTCGTGGCGCCGAGCTCTGGGAAGTAGACCTTGTCCGGGCTCGAGATCTCAACGATTCGACCGGACGTCTCGACGACCCGGATGTCCTTGCCGGCCACGCGCCCACGATATCGGGCGCCGCCCACCTGCCGTGTGCCATGAGGCAGCCGGCTGCCTGGCCGGCCCGCGGATCACCCTCGCCTCATGATCGCCCGGTTGCCGTTCGCAGCGTCCCGGCGGCGTCGAGCAGATGGTGGTGGCTCTCGTGAACCCCGAAGCAGGCGAGGCCGCAGACCGTGAAGCGGTCGACCCCGTCGCGCAGGACACCCCTGGACCAGTCGGAGGGGACCCGGTCCGCAACGACCGAGGCGAATCGTGCCGCCTGGGCCTGCAGGTCGTCTGCGAGGCGCTCCGCCTCGAGGTGCTGATACGACGACCAGCCGTCCGGGCCAGGATCGAACCAGGGCACGGTCGGTTCGTCGCGCTCCACCCCGAGGATCATCCGGTCGCCGAACACCCGCAGCATGTCCCGGACATGCGCTCCGTACTGAAGGGGCGAGTGGACGTCGGGGGAGGGCCGGGCACGGAGGTACGCGTCGTCGGCCCCGACCAGGAAGGCGCGCCACTCGGCGGCCGACCGGACCGCCAGCTCGCCGAGCGACGTCGGCGGTAGCGCACCCGGGTGCTGACCGCACTGGGGACAGGGGTCGCGTTGAATGCGGGTCCACTCCCACCCCTCCCGCCCGCGCGGTGCGACTCCCGCGCCGCCTGGGTCACGGTGCCCCAACCGGCTGTGCCGCCCGGTCCCGTACGGCGGCGGCAAAGGCGGCGATGAGCGGGTGGACGAAGGTCGCATCAGAGGAGAGCTCCGGCTGGAACAACGATCCGACGAAGAACGGGTGATCCGGAAGCTCGACCACCCGGACCTCACCGGCCGGATCCCGTCCGCTCATCATCATGCCGTTCGCAACCAGGACGTCCTCATAGGCGTGATTGATCCCGAACCGGCAGAAGTACCGCTCGGTGGAGGGACCCGCCCCCATGGCACGAGCCGCAGTGGTTCCCGGTTCGATGACGACCGTCGCCTCCTCGCCGAAGAGCCTGCACGCCAACGGCGCAATGAGGAGGTGCGGTGCGTCGGGCCGGATCTCGGCATGTTCGACCTCGCGCAATCCGCAGACCGTCCGTGCGAATTCGATCACGAGATGCTGGAACCCGCCGCAGGTGCCGAGCAGCGGGATGCCGAGGGTCCTGGCCGTCTCGATCGCGGTGAGCACACCGTCGGCGCTCCGGTAGGGGCTGCCGGGGACGACCCAGACGCCGTCGAAACCGGAGATGTCGCGCCCCGCGTCGATGGTCGTGCTCGGCACCCAGTAGGGCTCGATGGCCTCGGCTCGGTCGCCGCCGAGCGCGGCGAGCAGGCCCGGGATCCTGTTGTGGGCCTCCACGGATGCCGAGCGATCGCCCACCAGGGCGAGTCGGGGAGGGTGGGTACGTTCAGTCATTGGCGCAGCATGCGCCCGGTCGGTCAGAAGTTCCAACGATTTGCCTGGATCTCTACATCAGTTTTCCTTATGTGAAATGCTGAACCCGTGGAACTGCGGGATCTGCGGGCTCTGGCCACCGTGGTCCGGTCGGGCTCGTTCACGGCGGCCGCCCTCGAGCTCGGCTACACCCAGTCGGCCGTGTCACAACAGGTCGCTGCGTTGGAGCGGGAGCTCGGACAGCGACTGCTCGAACGCCGGCCGGTGCGTCCCACACCGGCCGGTCTCCGCCTCGCCGAGCATGCCGGCCGCATCCTGCTCCGGGTGGACGTCGTTCGGAGCGAACTGAGCCGGATGAAGGACACCGGCCAAGAGCTGCGCATCGACGCATGCCCTCTCGCCGTACCGGACGTGCTCGCCACCGCGCTCCGCCAGCTGCGTCGAGACCATCCCTCGCTCCACGTCACGGTTCGCTCGACAGGCGCCGGATCAGCGGTGAGCCGGCTCGCCACGGGCGAGACCGACGTCGCGGTCATCGACGGGATCACCGCCCCCGAGACCCCACTGGCTCCGACCGAACCCGGCCTGTTCTCGGCCACCGGCCTCACCGAGGAGCCCCTCGCGGTCGCCCTGCCGGAGGACCATCCGCTCGTCGGTCGGCCCTGGCTGGACCTCTCGATGCTGGCAGACGCGCCATGGATGGCGCTTCCCGAGCTCGCGACGGAGGCTGCGACGCCCGCGGCTCACAACGCGGTGACCTACGAGGGCAACAACGCGGCGACGCTCCTGCACCTGGTCGCTGCAGGTCACGGTACGGCCCTGTTGCCGGCAGCGGTTCCGATCCGTGCCAGCGGCGTCGTGGCGGTACCGGTGCGCCATCCACCCCTCGTCCACCGGACCGAGGTGCTCACCCTGAGGAGCGCCGACCCGCCCGTGACCACTCTGGTGGAGGAACTCCGGAGCAGAGCCCGGACGATGTGAACGGCCTCCCCCGTGTGCAAAAATCGCCGCATGACCGGGTCCGCGCTTCCGAAGGCTGGACCGGCAGCCCGCGACCGGGCACTGGCCGTGCTGCTCGGGAAGCCGTTAGAGCCCATCGTTGACCTGGTCGCCTGGTCCGTCGGTCCCGGGGAGTACGAGGTGGCCTCCTGTGACGGGCACCTTCGCTTCCACCGTCACCCGGGCGCGTCGGGGACCGGCGCCGGACCGCCCTCGGGCTTCGACACCGAGACGATCAGCGGGGACAGTCCCGTCGCACGACAGGACCCCCGGCATCTCGGCAGCCTCCCCGAGGAACGATCGAGCCCCCACCCGACCCGGGGCGAGAACTCGTACCCGAATGCATACGAACACCTGGCCCAACTGTTCGATCATCCGTCCGCACCCGACTTGGTCGTCTTGCACTCCGCTGCCCATTTCTGGGGTGACCAGGGGGGTCACCTCGGTGAGCACGGCTCCCTCGGCGTCGTGCAGGCCCGCGCACCGTTCATCGCAGCCGGCGCGGGCATCCGATCGCTCGGGCAGATCGAGGCGAACTGCCGTCTGGTCGACGTGGCACCCACGATGCTCGAGCTGCTCGGGTGCGCGGCCCCGCCGGGTGGCCCGCCGGATGCAAGGCTCCTCCAGCAGGACGGTGTCGTCCTGGACGATCTCCTGACCGGTCCGGGCGGGGCGGCTCACGTGGTCGCCATGCTGCTCGACGGGACCAACCCGAACGTCCTCTACGACATGGCCGCGACCGGCGATGCGCCGAACATCAGTCGACTGATGGATGCCGGCACGACGTACCGCTACGGGGCGATCGCGTCGCTCCCCACGGTCACGCTCGCCAATCACACGGGCATCTTGACCGGAGCCCATCCCGGCCACCACGGGATCCTGCACAACGCCTGGATCGATCGGCTGACCGGGGAACAGGTGGTGACCAATTCGCCCTCGACGTGGTCGACTGCGATGCGGTGGCTCAGTGCATCGGTCGAAACGGTGCACGACGCGGTGCATCGATCCAAGCCCGGAGCGCTGTCGATCTCGATCAACGAGCCGTGCGACACCGGCGCCGACTACTCGATCTTCGACCTCATTCGCCGTGGCGAACCGATCGACCGTCCTCCTCCGGCCGAATCACTGCCCGACGCGACGGAGCGGTTCGTCCGCCCGAGCAAGGACTACCGTTGGTCGTCCCTCATCGACCACACGGCAGCCGAGCAGTTCTGCGGGATCTGGAGCGGAGCGTACCGCGGGCGCTCGTGGCCGTCCCCGACGTTCAGCTGGGTGAACTTCACCCTCACCGACGCAGCGTTCCATGAAGGCGGGCCCTACTCCGAGATCGCCGCGGCGTCGGTCCGTGATACCGATGCCCGGATCGGTCATGTGCTCGACGCGGTCGACCGAGCGGGCGCGTGGGATGACACCGCGTTCTTCCTCGTCGCCGATCACGGCATGCAGCTGGCGGATCCGGCGGTCACCGGGGACTGGGACGCCGAGCTCGAGCGGTCGGGGGTGGCCGTCCGGGACGAGGGATACGGGTTCCTGTACCTCTCCCACGTGTGACTGGAGCAGTGGCACCAGAGCCCACGTCGGGCGGAAAACCAGGTGCTACCAGGCTGCTTTGAGCTCCATCAACGAGTCGAGGTACTCGCGCTCATCCGGAGTGAGATCCGAGAACTGGATGCCGACCCTCATCCCCTCCGCTCTGGACGGCCCGAAGTTCCGAACCTCCCCGCGAAGCTGGACCGCGAGAATGATCCTGTGTCCGGGGAGCTCCTCCGGTCTGACCCCGAGGAGCTCCAAGCCAGCCCCGGCGGACGACATGTCGACGACTCGACAATCCCTCCAGAGCTCGTCCGGATCATCCTCGATCATGTACTTGCCCTGCCAGTCGGTGAACTGTCGAGGCAGGAGCCTCCGGAGCTCGTGCATCACGTCCTCCCTCCGGCGAACGGACGGTCATGAGAGGCCATCAATCGGCCTCTCGAGACGCGATGCCCGGTCGCCTGGTTCAACGTTGTTCCATCGGCAACTCTGGACGCGTTCTGAATGCCCTGGTCCGGCGCTCCGTTGCGCAACGCCACGTTGCGCGCTGCTGACCAGGTACGACCTTCGTCTTCCGAGCCGACTGCACGGACGGTGGACGACTGCACCCGAAAGACGACGAACGGCCTGACACGCCCCAGATCCGCGGGGACGGCATCAGGCCGGTTCGGCGGGATCCCACCAACGTGGAGTCATCATGGGCCATGACCGCCACGGATGCAACCCCCCGTTGCGGATGGACCGATCCCTCTGCTGGTACTCAGGCGTCCCTGGTCATCATCCGCCACGCCCCCAGAGCGGTCCAGACGACGAGCCAGGCGACGATGACGCAGACGGCCACGGTCCTCGACTCGGGCACCAACATCCGTACCCCGTTCGGTCCACCGCCCCCGCCGCCGAAGACCAGCGGCAGACCGCCCGGCTCGATATGGGCCATCGCGAGACCCACGATGCCTCGCTGGGCGTTGATGAGGTGTGCGATCACGTCCCGGCTGAACGCCGGCGTGAGGATCAGCTCGAGCACGATGAGTAGCACCACCGGCACCGTTCGCTGCCCCATGAGCGAGGCCAGCCCGAGCCCGACGACGAACCCGATGGTCGCCTCGAGCGAGATCCACAGGCCGGTGTCGATCATCAGTGAGATCGAGGGGGCGAGGAACGTTCTTCGATAGTCCAGGTAGTCCTGGTTGGCAATCGTGACAGCCGCTGCCCGCGTCATGGCCGGCGTCGGCGGAGTGGACACGACGGACCCCGGCGGGCCCTTGGGGACGACCTGCTCGCCCCCGGGGCCACCCGGAGCATTACACGGCGTGTTCTGCATCGTGGTGGCGAAGGTATTGCTGGGTGGTGGCCCGTTGTAGTTGAAGTTGCAGATGACCTCGTTGGCGTGCGTGGCGGCCCAGTTGTCGAGCCCCGCACGAGACATCCCGGCCGGCACGATGACCCCGTCGTAGTTGAGCTGGGTGGGGGCAGCGAAGGTGCAGACCGCGCAGACAATGGTGAAGCCGACCGCGACGATCGGGATCACGATGGCCAGCCCGGCCGGAATCCGGGCCAGGTAGAGGGCCAGTCGGGAGCGGCCGGTGATCAC
Source organism: uncultured Acidimicrobiaceae bacterium (assembly GCA_963701325.1). GTDB lineage: Bacteria > Actinomycetota > Acidimicrobiia > Acidimicrobiales > RAAP-2 > Bog-756. The sequence continues at coordinate 2,730,530 of OY969604.1, read as the reverse complement.
CAGGTGCCGGAACATCCCCTCGGTGAGATCGATCGAACCCGCGGTACACCCCACGGCGGCTGCAACGATGAACCCGAAGATGTACATCACGCCGGCCACCAGGTTGGTGAAGATGTCGTACCCGCCAGCCGGACCGTAGGTCTTCGGCGCGAAGGCGTGCGAGAGCAGCCGGATGACCAGGAAGATGGTCGGGAGACCGATGTTGACAACGATGAGGGCGATCATGAGCCCGCGTCGCTTGCGGAGCTCCATGAACCGGGTGGCGATCATGCCCCCGGTCGGGATCCAGGACCCGCGACGGTCGCGCGACCCACGCTCCGGTGCCGGTGAGGGGAGCGGAGCGGATGCCGCGGTCCCGACGTCTGTGGTCGTGGTCACTGCGACTCCCCCAGTCGACTCGTGACCTGCAGGAACCACGACTCGAGCGACGTATGGAGCTGCTGCAGCCGGTAGACGGCGATGCCGCCCTCGACCAGCACCCGGTTGATCTCTGCGATGACCGAGCGTTCGGTCTCTTCGGGCAAGGTGATCGCCAGCCCGACCGCTCCGACCTCCACGCGCGCACCGAGAGTGGTGCGATTGAGGAGTGCACCAGCCTTCTCGGGCTCTGAGCATTCGATCTCCAGCACCGTCGAGGTCCCCGCCAGCAGCTCTGAGATCGGTCCCTGCCGGATGATCTTTCCCCGGTCGACGATCGCCACCGCGTCGCAGGTGCGTTCGACCTCGTCGAGCAGGTGTGACGAGAGGACTACGGTCCGACCCTCGGCGACCAGGGAGAGGATCATGTCGCGCATGTCCTGCATGCCGGCCGGATCGAGCCCGTTCATCGGCTCGTCGAGGATCAGGAGCTCCGGGTCTCCGATGAGACATGCGGCGACGCCGAGACGCTGGCGCATCCCCATGGAGTACTTGGTGACCCGATCGTCGGCACGATGGAGGATGCCGACTCGTTCGAGGGCGGGACCGATCCGGCCCTTCGCCGCCGGCTCGCGCGCCGCGGCCAGGATCTGGAGGTTCTGCCTCCCGGTCAGATGACCGTGGAACCGCGGCTCGTCGACGATGGCCCCGACCCGGGCCAACGCGACATCACGGTGCCGCGGCACCGCGTACCCGAGGAGGGACATCGTGCCGGCGTCTGCGTGGGTGAGGCCGAGGAGCACCCGGATGAGCGTGGTCTTGCCCGCCCCGTTCGGGCCGAGGTAGCCGAAGGCGGATCCTCGGGGGACGCGGAGATCCACCCCGTCGACGGCGACGTTCTCCTTGAAGCGCTTGGTGAGCCCGTGGGTCTCGACTGCCCATTCGCTCTCTGCGGCCTGCTGTCCGATCCCGGCGGAGAGCGTCGTCGTGCTCACGGCCCGCCCTCAGCCTCCGCCAAGTCCGTAAGCGAGAGCCGGGTTCCCGGCGCGGAGCCCACAACCGTGGGCGGGGATGGCATACCGGGTATAATACTACAGAACACCACAGCGGTCAAGAACCGCCCGTGTCGATCGTACAAGCGGGTCCGGCAGATCGGGGGTCAGCAGGTGGTCACGTGACCAACCGATTGATCAGAAGCGGCCCCAGTCCCAGCGCATCAGGGACTCGAAGGGCGCCGCCAACAGGAGGCGTGCCGGCGCGGTGGCCCACACCCGCTCGAGCACCGGCGCGAGCCGCTCGCCGACCACGGCCGGCTCGTCGTCCAGGTAACACACGGTCATGCGGTACTCGCCCGCGGTGAACATGGGCCGTCTGATCGCGTCGCTGCTAGCGAAGGTCCACGCACCCGCGACGCCGTGCACCGAGACCAGCTCCGGAAGGATCTCGGTGTGCATCCGCTGCAGAAAGCGAGCCTGGTCCGGTCCGCCAGACGGTTCCTCGGCGATGAGGTATATCCCCTGATGGGGTCGGAAGGGGATCACCTCGGGCGACACCAGCACACGCAGGGCCGCATAGGACTCGAGCAGGCTGAGGCAACCGCGGTACTGCGACGGCAACGAGTGCGGGAACCGTCCGAGGTCGGCGAGATGGCGCCCCAGCGCGAAGAAGTCGTCGACGGTGTCGCCGAGCGGCTGACCCATCAGGTAGCAGACGACGTGTTCGACGAGAGACCAGTCACCGACCGCGGCTGCCCGCGCCGCCCGGCAGGCGGGCGTCGATGCCCATCGCTGCCCGAGGACCAGCCCGGGGAGCTGGTACTGCTCGGGCATGTGGTCCAGCTGGTGCCAGTCGAGGTAGGACCGGTCGTCACCGGACGCGGAATGGTGTGAAAGGGAGAAGAACCCCGCCTTGACCCGGTTCATCCGGACCCCGGTTCGGCCAGTTCCCCCACCTCGCGCACCAGGTGGGCCATGGCCTCGAGCTGCTCGAGGTAGTGCCCGCGGGAGTCGTGGACGAACCCGAGCTGCAGCCCGGTCGCGCCGACCCCGATCAGCCGCTCGACGAGTGTCTTCGCCCCGTCAGGATCGCTCAGCGGGTCGAGTGGCCGGCCGTTCCGCAGCACCACGTCGAGCGGCCCGGTTCGGGCTGCCCAGGCCGACGTGGTCCGGGCTAGGTCGATCATGCTGGCCACGTCGTCGGCCCGGATGGAGAAGGGCACCCACCCGTCCGCGAGCTCGACCGCACGCCGGAGGGATCGGGCGGTCCGCCCGCCGATCCAGAGGGGAACCGATGACTGCTGCGCGCAGGGGTCCAGCACCACGTCCGAGTAGCCGTAGAAGGGGCCGTCGTAACGTGGCCGGTTCGTCGAAAGAGAAACCCGCAGCGCCGACAGCGCATCGTCGGCACGCGCCCCCTCCCCGCGAAGTCGACTCCGAGCAGGTCGAACTCCTCCTGCAGCGAACCCACACCCAGCCCGAGGATCAGCCGTCCGGACGCGACCTGGTCGAGCGTGCCGTAGCGCTTGGCGATCTCGAGTGGGTGGTGATACCCGAGGACGAGCACGCTGGTTGCCAGGCGAATCCGCGACGTCACTGCAGCCAGGTATCCGAACGTGGCAAGGGGATCCCAGTAGCGGCTCCCGCGCGACGCGGCGACCTCGGTCGGGATGACGACGTGCTCGCTGCAGGTCAGGTGGAAGTACCCGAGCGATTCGGCCGTCCGAGCGACGAGCGCGACGTCTTCGATGTTCCCGTCGACCTCCCAGGGTGCGTACCAGCCGGGAAGGAGGGTGAGCACGGGGGTGGTGATCCCCAGACGGATCGGGAGCCGATCGTGGGAATCCGGAACTCCAGGATTACGGCGTTCGCCCTGGGCGACCACGGACCCTCCTTCGGCGGCTCGGCTCGGCGGGGATGAAGCTATCACCAGAGACCTCTCCTCCCGGGGGCCTGCACTACGGTGACGTGCATGTCGGATTACGACGCAATCGTGATCGGTGCAGGCCACAACGGCCTGACCGCGGCGGTCGTCATGGCGCAGGGCGGCATGCGGGTCCTCTGTCTGGAGAAGAACCATTTCATCGGAGGCATGGCGACGACCACCGAGTTGGCACGCGGGTACCGGTTCGAGTTGGCCGGATCGATCCAGTTTCCGGTCCCGAGCGAGATCTACGACGACCTCGGGCTCGCGTCGTGCCCCATCTACGAGCCCGAGGTGCAGTCCGCCGCCATCGGCGAGCCCGGCCAGCCCCCGATCCTGCTCTACAGCAACGCCGACCAGCTCCTCGAGCACCTCAACGAACGGCTCGGTCTCGACGCGGTCATGGGCATGGCCGAGGTGGCGGCCTGGGCGGAGGCGCCAGCGCGGGCGATCGGACGCTTCGAGGTTCGGCGGCCACCCCGGTCACTCGACGAGATGTGGGCCAGCGCGGCAAACGAGAAGGAGCGCGAGGACATCCGCATCGCCATGTTCGGCAGCGTCATGGACGTCGTCGACCGCTTCCTCCCCGACCGCGAGAAACACGCCCAGGTCCGCAGCATGCTGGCATTCCTGTCGGTCAACTCCACGTACCGCGGCCCCTATTCCCCAGGCAGCGCGCTCTGCCTCGCCTTCGCACTGGCCTCGCCCGGCGACGCGACGATGTCCAAGGTGCGAGGAGGGATCGGCACCATCTCCGACCACCTGTGCGGGCTGTTCGAGCAGCACGGCGGCGAGCTCCGCCGCCACGTCAAGGTCTCCAAGATCATCCTCGACGGAGACCGGGCTGCCGGAGTGGCTCTTTCCGACGGCGAGGTGGTGACTACACCGGTGGTGGTCTCCAACCTCGACCCGACGGCCACCTTCACCCAATTGCTCGACCGGGACGTGCTGCCGGACGCGTTCATCCGGAGGATTGACGCCATCGACCACCGGGCGGCCTATTTCCAGATCCACTTCGCCCTCAACGGGCTACCCGAGTACGCCGAGCCATACGAGAGCCTCAACGAAGGCGATCTCCGCCACAACGTGACGTTCTTCGGAACCGCCGAGCAGATGCAGCTCGATTTCGAAGGATGCGTGCGCGGCCTGGTACCGGAATCGCCCTCGTTCAACCTCTCCGTTCCATCGCTCCGCGACAAGGAGCTGGCACCTGCGGGCAAACACGTCGCGAGCAGCTTCGGTTTCTATGCACCGATCGGCGCCACCCATGCGCATCAGGCGACGTTGCGCGACGAGATGGCGGCGCGCATCGTGCAGAAGATCACGGCGAAGGCGCCGAACTTCCCCGATCTCGTCGATCGACAGTTCACCTACCCCGCCTATGCCTATGAGCGAATGTTCGGGTGCACGGGGGGCGACTTCACCCACGGACTGCTGCAACCCGAGTTCATGGGTCCGTTCCGACCTGGCCCGCGCGGCTGGCCCGACAACCCGGTGCCGATCGAGGGCCTCTTCCTCTGCGGCGCGGGCTGCCATGGTGGCCCTGGGGTCACCTTCATTCCCGGCTACAACTGCGGGCACACCGTGCTCGACGAGTCGGGTCGCAGACCGTAGTCGGGCCAAGCTACAGGCGGCCCCGGTGGTGCCAGCGGGGACACCGCCCCGGCCAGCCGACCGGCGCGCGAAGACGTAAGCTCGCACCGTGCGGAGTCGCTGGCTGTCCCGCAGAGCGTGCCTGCTCCACCTGGGGTTCGTGGTGGTCGTGCTCGGCTGTTTGGCTGCCGGTTGGTGGCAGGCGACACGGGCGCTCGGCGGTCACGATCTGAGCTGGTTCTACACGTTCGAGTGGCCCGGTTTCGCGATCTTCGCCGGTGCCGGCTGGTGGCACCTCATCCACGAAGACCCCGAGGAACGGCGCGCCCGCAAAGAGGGGCCTGCCGAGTGGGAAGAGCTCGAGGACCCATATCGAAACGTCTCCTAGGGTGAACGACCGGATCTGGAAGCTCGCCAGCGTGGTTGCCGCGCTCGCGCTCGTGGCAGTCGTGGCATTGGCGATGCGGTCTACGCCGGCTCCGAAGACATTCCATTTCCCCGCAGCCACTCCGAATGTGCTGGTCGCGGGGACCCTGGCTCCAGGGTTTTCACTGGCCCCGCTCGGCGGAGGACCACCGTTGAGCCTCTCCCAGTTTCACCAGACCCCTGTCGTCGTGAACTTCTTCGCTTCGTGGTGTTCGAACTGCCAGCCAGAGCTCTCGGCCTTGGCTGCGATTGCACGGGACCCTGGAACGGGGGTCACGGTGCTCGGTGTCGACTCCGACGACCAGAAACCCTTGGCTGCTCAGGCCATGTTGGCAACAGCCCACGCGAGCTATCCGGTCGCCGTCGATCCCAAGGCACAGGTCTCCACCCAGTACCTGGTGACCGCTCTTCCGGCGACCTATTTCATCGGGCGCGACGGTCGCGTGGTGGGTGCCGCATTCGGACCCCAGTCGACAGCGCAACTCTCGGGCTGGATCACGCGGCTCACGACGGGAGCGTCCAACCCACGATGACCGACTCCGACGTCATGGACGACCCTGCAGCGACGCCCACTGTCGACCGTGCGGCCGCGTTGGCAGAGGGTGCCCCCAAGGTTCCACGCCGAGTCGTGATCATCGCGGTGATCGTCGCCGCGGTACTCGCCCTGGGCGGCACCGCGCTCGAGCGCGTCTTCTCGAGTGTCGGGCTCAACCCGACCCCGTCTGCGGTGACGCCCGCGACCAGGTCGCCCTCCACTACCCTGCCCGAGCTCCGGGCCTCGATGGCGGCCTTCTTGGGCCTCGTGTCTCTGGCCCCCAGCCAGGCGCCTGCCGTAGCGCTCACCGACCAGAACGGCCAACTCGTCTCCCTGGACCAGCTACGGAACAAGGTGGTCGTGCTCACCTTCTTCGACGCCGACTGCACTGACGCCTGCCCGGTACTGGCCGCCGATATCACCAGCGCCGATGCCGATCTCGGAGCCAACCGCTCCCGGGTCGTCTTCCTCACGGTGAACACGGATCCCCTGCAAACGGCCACTGACCCCCCACCTGCCGCCGTCACCCTGACCGGACTGTCCGCTCTGAGCAACTGGCACTTCCTGACCGGGCCGTTGGCTGCCCTCGACGCCGTCTGGCGCAGCTACGGTGTCACGATCAATGTGTCGACCACATCGGGAATCGTGGCCCACAACAACGTCATCTACTTCGTGGATCCGAGGGGGCGACTGAGGATCCGGGTCACTCCCGTGGCCGACCAGAGCTCGACGGGCGCGTTCAGCCTTCCACCCTCGAGCGTGAGCCGCTCGGCCGACGGGATCGCCGGCTACGCCGCGAGCCTGCTCCCCCGCTCCTCATGACGGTCTCATGCCGATGACGGACCCCGACGGGACACGGAAGGCGGCAACTCCGACGGACACCGGGGCATCGGGCCCGGGTCCGTGGTACCGGCGACGAAACGTGATCCTCGCTGCCTGTGTGATCGTGATCTTGGCCATCACGGTCATCACCGACCTCCCGTCGCACGCCTCGCGCGCCAGCAACATCGCCAGCGCAACCGCATTGATCAGGGAGGTCAACGACGACATCTCACCGTGCGTGTTCGCGGCGGGCGAGGCCTTCACGATCTACGCCGACCAGACCCACAACTCGCTCACGATCTCCGACCGAGCCAGCGTCCCGGGGATGCTGAACGACGATCAGACGGCATGCTCGTTCACGAACGACTCGATCTTCAGCTTGTCGGATATCGACGTGCCCGGGTCAGCGGCGGGCAAGCAGCTCGGGAACATCGTGAACTCGGTCACCCTGTGGTCGACATCCGACGCGCTCGGCGCCATCGACGCGATTCAGACGCTCTCGACCGATCCGGGCAACGCAGCTGCCCTCGGCGCGCTGGCCAAGGACCGGCGCATGATGGCGTCGGACCGGGCCGCCGCCGACGCGTCGGTGCAAGCCATCGATCGGATGCTCGACGCGAAAGTCGCCGCGCTCAACCTCCCCGAGATTCCTGCACCGTCAACGTCATAGCCAGCAGCTCGCCTCAGGTGATCAGAGCACGCCCGCGGACCGCCGTCGCTCCTCCCGCAGGAGGCGATGCAGCTCATCGTCGGCATCGTCCTCGCTCCGGAGCCATTGCACGAGATTCCAGAAGATGACCGGCATGAAGGCGCCCGCCGTGACGGCCCAGAGGACCGCCGCCGACAGTTGGTGATCCGCCGATCCGCTGAGTCCGGAACCGGCGACGTGGTGGAAGACCCGGTACCACGGTGCGGTCGACATGGCCTCCACGTAGGCGATGGTCCAGATCGTCCACATGGCCAGTGCGGCCAGCGCGACCCGACGCGGATACGGTGACCGGGGGACCAGGGGGGCCGATTCGACCAGCTCGAACCACAGTCCGGCGCCCACCACGACCAGACTGGCGGCCTCGACTGCGACCAGCCAGCGGCGGCCCGACAGGGCGTCGACAGCCGCCGGCGTGCGCCACAGCACGATCACCACGAGGTCGACGCAAAGGAAGCCGACGCTGCGGAGCATCTCTGGATGCCGCCGCCGGCCGTCAGCCAGTCGGTCGAGCGTCGAGGGCCTGACGCGCAGGGTCCGCCACGGGGCACCCATCACCACGAGCGCCGGGGCGACGACGGCGAGGATCGCGAACTGCAGGGCTTCGACCCACTCGTAGCGGCCGGCCAGCGTGCCCAGGGGAGGGAGGATGGCCACCGCGACGAGCAGGACGCCGCAGGCGGCGAGCCAGGCCGACCTGTGGTTGGGGATCACGAGGAGCCGCTGCTCGGCGGCTCCTCCGCCTCTCTCGACGAACGCCGCTGGAAGAAGCCCCACAACAGGACCACACACAGGGTCCCCAACGGGATGGCCATGGTGAGGGCCTGGGTCCCGTAATAGGAGTTGGATGACATGGGGTTGATCACGTCGATCATGCCGGCTCCTCTCGGCTCACATCACGTAGAACAGTACCCAGAAGAACGCGCTGACGACAGCGATGAACCCCCAGAAGTAGGCGCAACCCTCGAGGCTGATCCGGAAGAGGCGGGCCGTGGGCAGGGCCGAGTGGGCGGTGCCTCCGTCCTCCGCGGCCGCCCGGCGCAGACGCCGTTGCCGGGCGAGAGAGGTCTCGATCCAGTAGAGCCCGCTCAGGATCAGGGCGATATTGAGCCCCGCCCAGCCGATGAAACACGAGGCATACCCGCTGGAGCCGGGGAAGAAGGGCAGCTGGGTGAGCTGCCAGATCTGGAGGCCGATCGCGATCAGGGCCCCGATGACGGCCGTCCAGCCCGCCACCTCCCAGTCGAGCACCAGTCCCCGGCGGAAGCGCCGGTACCCGAAGATGACCAGGAAGGCACTCGCCACCGTGATGGCGAAGATGGCCGCCCCCGTGCCAGTGGGCGCAGTGACCCCGCCGGGGCGCCACAGGTTCTCGTTGTTGGCCGAGCGCAGGTAGAAGTAGGCGAAGGCCAGCGCGGCGAAGGCGAACGTCCAGATGCCGATGAGCAGACGACCGCCGGTCCACAGCGCCCCTTCGTGAGCGCGCAACTCGAAGGCGACCTCCTCCGGCGTCTCCTTCAGAACCGGGAAGGATTCCTCGGAAAGCACTCCGTCAGCCATTGCCTCTCCGCTCACTGTTCCGGCGGGGGTGAGCCCGCGCCCCCCGCAGTTCCGGCTGGTGGCGATGTCCCCGATGTGCCGGCCCCGACCAACTCTCCCCCGCCCAGGTCGGCGACCTTCGGGGCGTCGGGCTCACCGTAGTGATAGGGGTCGGACAACACGATCGGAATCCGATCGAAGTTGAACCACGGCACGGGGGTCGGGGTCTGCCACTCCAAGCCCAGCGAGCTCCACGGGTTCTGCGGTGCGCGCTTGGGTTCGATGAACACCGACCAGATGAAATTGCAGATGAAGAAGAAGAACGAGGCGCCGAGCAGATAGGCGCTGATCGACGAGAAGTCGTTCCACGGCTGCAGGTTCTGGGCATATTCGAAGACGCGCCGCGGTTGGCCGAGGATGCCGACGAAGAAGAGGGGGAAGAAGGTCATGTTGAAGAAGATGAAGAACGTCCAGAAGTGCCAAATACTGAGTTTCCGGTTCAGCGTGACCCCGGTCATCTTCGGCAGCCAGAAATAGAGGCCACCGAAGAAGGCGAAGATCAACCCGCCCATGATCGTGTAGTGGAAGTGCGCCAACACGAAGAAGCTCCCGTGGACCGTCACATTGACCGGCACGTCAGAGAGGAAGACGCCGGTGACGCCCCCGATGAGGAAATTGAACAGCATGCCCAATGCGAAGAGCATCGGGGGTTCGAAGCGTATCTTCGCCTTCCAGAGCGTTCCCAGGGTGACCAGGAACAAGAACCCTGTTGGGATCGAGATCAGCTCGGTCGTGAGCATGAACAGCGGACGCATGTCCGGGTTGATCCCGCTCTGGAAGAGGTGGTGCTGCCAGACGAAGAAGGAGAGCAGGGCGACTCCGAGCATCCCGGCGGCAGCCACCTTGTACGCGAACAGCGGTTTGCGGGTGAAGACTGGGAGGATCTCCATGACGATGCCGAATCCGGGCAGCGCCATGATGTAGACCTCGGGATGGCCGAAGAACCAGAAGAGGTTCTGCCACAAGAAGTTGCTGCCGCCGTGCTCGTTGACGAAGAAGGCGGTCTGGGCGGTCCGATCGAGGACACCGAACAGGCCCGCGACGACCAACGTCGGGGTGGCCAGGGTCAGCAGGGCGCAGGTCGCGAGGATCCCCCAGACGAAGATGGGTACGCGGCTCCAGGTCATGCCGGGCGCCCGGTAATTGATGATGGTCGCCCCGAGGTTGAAGCCGGCTGCGATCATCCCGATGCCGATGGTGGCGAAACCCACCAGGTAGGAGTCCATACCGGCGAACGACTGGGTCTGCAGCGGTGCGTACCCGGTCCAGCCGGTCTGGAACCCGCCGAGGAATGGGGCTGTCAGGATCACGACGTAGCCGGCCATGAAGATCCAGAAAGAGAAGGCCTCCACTCTCGGGAACGCCATTCGCCGGGCCCCGATCATGAGGGGGACGAGCCAGTTTCCCAGTGTCCCGACCACCGCTGACGAAGCCATCATCATCATGATGGTGCCGTGCTCTGACACGATGGCGATGTAGGTACCCGGGCCGAAGATGTGGTTGGTCGGGCTGAGCAGCTCGGTGCGGATGAGCATCGCGAAGAAGCCGCCGGTGAACAGGAACAGCAGGACGCCGACCGTGTATTGCATCCCGACGACCTTGTGGTCCTCGGTCATCTTGAAGTAGCGGGTCCAGCTGGTTTCAGGCAGCGCGGGCGCAGGCTCCCGGCCGACGAGCTTCAGCAGCGGGTATTTCAGCGCTCCGATACCGGCGAGCCAGCCGATCACCAGGAAGACCAGCGCGAACACCGTGGCCACGTTGTTCTGGCCGGTGTCCTGAGGCACCGGCTGGCCGCCGTAGATGAGGTTGCCCAGCCAGTGGCCGATCAGATAGCCGCCCGCGCCACCGCCTATGGCCCACAGGATGTGGGGCCGGAACCACGGCGAGCCGATGATCGGGACTGGGGGATGCAGGGGCGTCTCGCCCGGATAGAAGCCGGAGGCCGAGAGCTCTGTCGCCGTGTCGGGGGTGTCGATGGCCATGGCGTTCAGTCACCTCTTTCCAGCGACAGGGACGCTGTGGGTTCGGTTGCAGTCATGGTTCATCCCCCCGCGGGCTGGGGAGCCCCATAAGTCTGTACATTGCTGTAGGGGTCGACGTTGTCCGGGTAGTAGCCGCCATCGGCGCCGTTGGCATCGGGGATGTACGTGGTGGCATAGGGCGGCAGCAGCTTGGTGTTGGCTGCCAGCTGCTTCTGGGTCGTCTTGGCCCAGGTCTCGAAGGTCGTCGGCGACACGACAGTCCCCGAGTTGTACATCGCACCGTGCCAGAGCCCGCAGAGCTCGGCGCACCTGACAATGAAGGTGCCGAGCTGCGTCGGCGTGGTGAAGGCCACGTTGTCCTGGCCCGGGTTGGCGTCGGCTTTGACACCCAGCTGATACGCCCAGAAACTGTGGATGACGTCGAGCGACGTCACGTTGAAGGCGACCGTGGTGTTCTCGGGGATCACCAGCTGGTTGGTCTCGAAGCCGCCGAACGAGGGGTATCGGTAGGTCCACTTCCACTGCTGGCCGATGACCTGGACGTCGAGCACGGTATGCGACGCGGGCGTCCAGATTGGGTTCGGGCCCTGGCCCCCGCCTGCTCCCTCGGGCTGCACGAGCTCGTAGGTCCCGAAGCCGGCTAGGAAGAGCACGATCACGGTGGTCACGGCGATCCATCCCGTCTGGATGTTCAGATGGCCGCGCGCCTTCGCTCCGCCGACCGGATCCGCCCCACCTCGCGAGGCTCGCCAGGTGACGATGGCGTATCCGAGGTAGACCCACACGCCCAGCATGATGGGCAGGGCCATGACCATCAGCACGTTGAAATCGAACGACGCCCCGTTGGCGGTCGAGGTCATCCTTCCCGGAGGCACGTGGGGCTCCACGAAGACAGCCACAACACCTCAGCCACCACCGAGGCGATCAGCCAGATGGTGACGAGCCTCCACCAGTGATGAGGCTCGCTCCCACCTCCGCCTCCGGTCGACCCGGTGTCGTCGTCCCCCGGCGAAACAGGTTCGGGCATCACGCCGTCCTGTCTGTCATCACGCGACCTTCATGAATCCGCCCATGTACCCGACGGTGAACATGGGTCCTCCGTTGCCGTACAGATACCCCAGCCCGCACGGCACGAAGCACTGCCACGGGTAGGTGCCCGGCCCGGGGCTCGTGAAGGAGAACTTGACCACGTTGCGGGGTGAGCTCGAGGTGCACGGCGCCACGCTGCAGAGGTTGGCATTGGAGTTGTTTCCGTAGAGTGGCACGCTGATCCCAAGGGTCGGAATGGAGAAGGTGTGCCCGACTCCGTTGCCGGCATTGGAATTGATGACCTGGAAGCGCTTCCCATTGAGCGTGGCACTGTTCCCGGTCGTCCCGGTCACCTGGCCGAGCTGCTGATTACGGAGCGGGCTCCCTGAGTCGTACTGGTAGATCGTCACGTTGATCCGGGTATGGGCCGGTACCTGCCAGATCGTCGTGTGCTCCCACGCACCCGCGGGCGACTGGGTCAGGTAGGACACCCAGGTCGGGTGCGGGGCCGATCCGTAGGCCCCGACGGTCTGCATGGTCAGATTGACCTGTCCCGACTGGTTCGCGGCGAACGTAAGGGTCGACGGCTGAGAGGTGAGCCTGAGGCCGCCACCGACGAGGACGAGGATGCCCAGCACGACCAGCCCGACGCTGAGGGTGAGCCTCCATGACCTCGCCAATTCGCTTCCCCCGATCTTCTCTGCAACTCTCGCTACACAACCAGGTAAGCCGAGGTCATGGGCCGAACGGGGGCCCAATGCACAAGGCCTTCACGGACATTACGTTGCCGATCTTGCGTCGTCAATCATTACCTCGATCCGGCACCTCCGGCGCTCTGCGACCCGGCGGCTCCGTGCTCTCCGACCGTGCGGCTCAAGTGCCTACATTGCCGGGATGAGGCCCTCGGTGGGGCCCCGTCCGCTCCCGACCCCGGCGATTTCACCCCGGTTGCGTGACGTCGCCCAGAGCTCCCGGCTGCGTGAGCTCGCCCAGGGCCACGGCAGGGTCGCGGTGGAACAGGCGGTCGACGGCATCAGCCAGACTGCCTTCCTGATCCATCGCCCGCCTGATGATCACGAACAGCGCGGGCAATGCCCAGAAATCGCCGCACACCCACAAGATGGCCGCCCCGATCTGCTGGTCGGCGAACGGGGACAGCGTCACCCCCGGGATATGGGCGTAGCCCGAGTACCAACTGGTGGCGGTGAAGATACTCAGCGCCATTGCCAGGACGAACATCACCACGTTGGTGGTGATGATGGCACCGGCCTGCCAGATCAGGCTCGCCTTCGGTCGCATCGGGTGCGAGGGGATGATCTGAAGCCAGAACAGGACCCCGGTTACAAAGAAGCTGCTGTGCATGAGCCAGATGTGGACCGTCTGGTTCTGCTCGGCGAGATCGAAGAGTGCGGGCACATGCCAGAGCACCATCACCGCGTTGAAGGAGACGAGTGCGAACCAGGGGTTCAGCACCACCCGTCCGACGGCCCGGAAGAAGGACGACCAGGTGCCGAGGATCAGGAACCGGCCGACCTTGCGTCTGATCCCGACAGGGAGCGCGAACAGGAGCGGGATCCACGGGGCGCCGAACACGATGAGGATCGGCGCGTAGAAGGCGATGAGCAGGTGCTCGAACATGTGGACGAAGAAGTAGTCGCTCGCCCAGTAGTCGATCGGCGACTCCACCGCGATGAGCAGGACTGCCAACCCACCGTAGAACGCCAGCGAGCGGAGCCGGCGCTGGCGGGTCCGGGCAGGAACCGAGCGGACCCGGAGCCGGGAAAGGCCAACCTCGTGAGCGGCGACGAGGACGATCACCACCACGAGGAACGGATCGAATGACCAATTGTCGATGAGGTAGTGCACGGCAGCGCTCCGGTGCCCCCGTCAGGGTGTTGGCACGGCAACGCTACCCCGAGCCGTCATCCCGAGCTGCCGTACTGGATCGGTACGTCGAGACTCGCTCGCTTGTGCCACTCCCCGGCCACCAGGGCGCGGACGTCGAGGGTCGAGCCGGACGCGACGAGCGCCTCGTACTGCCCGCCGGGCTCGGCTGCCACCACCCTGGTGGATGCGGGCAGCGGAGGAAGTGCCTGCCAGGATGACCCGGTCGAGACCACCGACGCGATCTCCGATCCGCCGGGTCCGGCGAGCACCACCACCATCCCACCGGTCGGGGTCAGCGACGTCGACTCGACGGATCGGCCGCCGGTGGCCATGGGCGCGGACATCGACCAGGGCGCCGCTCCGTCAACGCTGGTGGCAAGGACGAGCTCGGCCGAGTGCCCAGACCCTGTCGAGATGAGCGCAGCGAGTCCTGTGTCGGTTGTGACCAGCCGATCCACCCGGATCGGCACCCCGGCCGATATGCCCAGGCGTGGTCCGACCGGTACTCCCGTACCGCCCTCGAGCCGGTAGATCGGGACCGTGACTCCGTGGGTGCATGCTCCTCCGGCGTACGCCTGAGCGGATGCGCCAGTAGCCGGTACGCCGAAATCGATAGCGGTGAGCGCGTCGAGCGCGCACCCGGACGACGCCGTCGCCGTGGCCAGCATCCGCTCGGTCAGAATCGGCCTCCAGGTCTCGAGGTCACCGCTCGACGACACCACTTCGCCCCCGTGTCCGGAGAGGAGAGCCATGCGGAGGGACGGTCCCGACCCGGCCACCGCGTCGGGCACCTGGACGAGGGCGCCCGGCAGCACTCCCGGAGACCACGTCGACCCCCCGTCGGTGGTCTCTGCGAGGGGCGAGAACCGGAGGTCGAGGGAGGGTCCGAACCCGACCGTGAGCGCCCCCGGGGCAGTCGCTGCAAACAGCAGGCCGCCGTTGCTGGCCACGCCCGGCGGGGTAGCCAATACCCAGCTTCCGGAGCTCGCGCAGCCCGAGGCGACACATCCCGACCGGCCGAACAGCTGCCAGAAGGTGTTGACCGGGTCGTCGAGGTGGCCCATGGCGAGGGTTGCCCACGTCCCACTCGCGCCGGAGATCGCCTCGGCCATCGGGAAGGCGGTCACCGCGCCCGCCGCGTCGCCAGGGGGGCCGCCTGTGGCCCCAGGCATCGGAGGTGGCGAGGTGCACGCTGCCACCCCAATCGCCAGCACCGCGACCCCGGTCGCGACGGCGACCAAGCTGCGCGACCGGTGTCTCCGTCCGGTCTCCGCGAAGCCCCCCAGGTCGGGGACCGTCACGAGTGGACGACGTCTTGGACCTGCGCCGCGAGCAGCGTGGAGAACGACGAATGGAGCGCCGAGTCCCCCAGCCCGCCAGGGTCGGCGTTCATCACGACCCGCAGATGGCCGGTCCGGTCGATCACGTACACGAGGTCGGAATGCGCGATCATCGCCCCCGCCGGTGAGACGTCCGCCTCGATTCCGTAGCTGTTCCAGACGCTCTCGAGCTCGGGAAGCGGGCCGGTCACGAAATGCCAGTTGGACAGGTGCCCGAGTCCTTCCTGGGTCGTGAAGGCCATCGTTGTCGCCGTCGACCGGTAGAGCGGATTGGCCACGATCGCAACAAGGTCGACGTCGGCTGCGTCACGTCCGATCATCTGGTCGGTGAGCCGCAACTCCTGGGCGATGAGCGGGCAGTCCGACGTGCAGACGGGATCGAGGAAGGTGAGCACGACCGTGTGACCGGACAGACCTGCCAGACTCACCGTCCGCCCGTCCTGGTCGGTGAAGGAGAACGCCGGAGCCGGCGAATCGACGAGGTTGGGCGTCCCGTTGGCAGCCTCGGTGAGCACCGGGTCCGCGTTCGGATTGGTCGCCGCAAGAGCCATCGGTGCCGCACCGACCAACACGATGCCGACCGCACCGATCGCGGCGAGGCTGCGGAGCAGGTACGACGGGCTCAGACGGTCGAGCCGACGGGTTGGTGCGCCGGACGGGACGGGATCAGTCGCCGGTTCCGCCGCTGGCGCAGCTGAGCGCGCCGGCAGGTGCACCATGGCGATATACCCCGAGGTGAAGACCAGGGCCATCGGGAGCATCGAGTTCGGATCGGTGCCGACGCCGCCGAAGAACCCGAAATCCTGGACGAGCACCCAGTCGGCGAGGCAGACCACGATGGCCGCGACCACGCCCACCCTGGCGCTAGCTCGGCGGCCGGTCAGCATGAGGACCCCGATTGCGGCGAGCAGTACCACTGCGACGAGGTTGACCGCCCACCCGTGGGCTGCGTCGAACGAGCCGAAATCCCGGACCCAGGACGCGGTGAGCGACGGCTGCGAGAGCGCCGACATCTGGCTCTCCATGGCGGTGAGAGTCCCGGGAGCGCTCGTCGGGTGGGGCTGTCCGGTCCAGAAGCCCCGACCTGGCCAGGCCTGGAGGATCGACATCCCGACGAAGAAGAGACCGGTCACCCGGAGCACGGCCTTCCCCAGACGGGGCGTCTCCCACGCTGGTTCGGCCTGCGCGATCAGCAGGCCCGCGGCGACGTAGAACAGTGCGGCACCGGGTGCCCCGAAGAGCCAGCTGCTGCCGTGGCCGAGGATCCCGCCGAATGCCTCGCCGAACACCCAGACCACGAGGCCCCACCCGGCACTCACCAGGCCGGCGGTGCGCGACCATCGTCCCCGCGGCGCAACCAGGAGGAAGGCGCCGATCCCGATCTGGATCCAGACGGTGGCGGCGGCCGCAGAGACCGGGTGGTTGTTCCAGATGGTCACGCCGACGTTGACCAGGTGCTGCACCCAGCCGGGCGAGGACGACGCCGCCGGGGTGATGACCTGTCCGGTGAGCCCGAGCGGCATCGAGCCCTGGGCCTGGAGGATGCCGTCGAAGATCCAGAGGATTCCGAAGGAGATCCTGAGGAGTCGACGGGCCGCCGGCTCGGGATACGGCCAGACGTCTGCCTGCGGGGTGCCGATCGTCCCGGCGGCGACGTCCCGCCGGAACCGGAGGGTGCGGATGGTGTTCCAGGCGATGGCGAGGACGGCCAGCAGAAGGAGCACGACCAGCAGCTGATGATTCAGGGCCGAGCGGAAGGCATCGCCCACCACGGGGTCATTGGTCGGCACCCCGCGTGCCATGTTCATCGAGCTACCACATTTCCCTCGAAGTTCCTGGTGGTCCTGATCCGTGCGGTCGGACCGGATCCCGGGCAGGCTCTACGACGTAGTCCGGCTCCGTCGGTGATCGCGTCCGGGTTGGTGATTCGATCGTCCACTGTAGATCGGGGGAGGCGAACCCCCTCGGCGGGCTTGCCCGCCCTCGCCTACTGGCCGAAGAGCAGGCCGTAGTCGGCCCCCCGACGGAGATGGTGGCCGCCGTCGACGGGCAGGTTGACTCCAGTGATCCACCCCGACTCGGGCCCTGCCAGGAATCGGACCGTCGCAGCAACGTCCTCGACTGTGCCCAGCCGGCTGATCGGCATGTTCGCCAGATAGTCGTCCAGGAGCGGACCTCCCGCTGTGATCATGGCCATCAGCTCGTCGTCGACGATCCCCGGTTGCACCGAGTTGACCCGGACGCCGGTCGCTCCGAGCTCTTCGGCCGCATACCTGCAGAGCATGTCGATCCCGGCCTTCGACGCCCCGTAGGCCCACAGCAGTCGGTGGGGGAAGTGTCCGGCCCCCGACGACATCGCGACGATCGAGCCGCCGGGCGCTTCGCCGCCGTCGATACCCACGCCAGCTCCGGCGGCCATCAGCGGGGCACCGTGCTTGACGCAGAGATAGGTCCCGATGAGGTTGAGGTCGACCGTGGCTCGCACGGCGTCGGTGTCCGCCTCGGTGATCGGCCCCATGTGGAGGCTCCCGCCGGCACAGGCGAACAGGATGTCGAGGTGCCCACGCGGCGACGCGGACTCGGCGATGGCCGCCGCGATCTCTTCTTCTACGGTCACGTCGGCAACCACGTAGCGGGCAGATCCGGTCGGTCCGGGGGATGGCCGGTCACCCGGCGCGGCATACGCTGCGACCGCCTCGAGCTCGGTCACCGCGGCTGCAAGCTTCTCCTCGGTGCGCCCGCAGATCGTCACGTGCGCACCGTCTCGGACCAGTCGAGCGGCCGTCGCGAGGCCGATGCCGCTTCCTCCCCCGGTGACCAGCGCCGCGTACCCGGCTATTCCCGTCGTCGGCACTGTCCCGTCCACTCCCGCACTCCTCTTCGTTGTTCCTGGTTGCGATGCCGGCGGTCTGCCGGCCCGGACCGGCGGAGACCCTCCCTGAGGCAGCTACCGTTCGGTGTCCCGGCAGCATGCTACGGACCAGGCTGCGCGGCAATCGGGCCCGTGTGAGGAGACAGGCAGTGAGCACCCGGCACATCAACCTTGCCGACCTGTTCGAGGTGGTCGTCGACACCGTGCCGGAACGACTGGCTCTGGTGGCCGGTCCCGTGCGGCTCACCTATCGACAGCTCGACGAGCGCGCGAACCGGTTTGCCCACCACCTCACCCGGCAGGGGATCCCGACCGGTGCGCACGTCGGGATCCTCTCCCGCAACCGTGCCGAGTGGGTCGAGTCCATGATCGGCTGTTACAAGGCCAGAACCGTGCCGATCAACCTCAATTTTCGCTACGTCCCCGCCGAGCTCCGCTACGTCATCGACAACGCCGACCTCCGGGCACTGGTCTTCGAGAGCGATCTCTCGGATCTGGTCGCCGGGACCATCGGCTCGGGCCCACAGGAGCTCGGTGGGAACCCCGGGGACCCCGGCGACACCGGGGCTCTCGACCTGATCGTCGTCGAGACCGAGGCGGGCGACCGCGGAGACGACCGGCTCGCGTCCTGGGGAGCGTCCCTCGTCGGGTACGAGGAGGCGTTGGCCGCGGTGTCGCCGGACCGGGACTTCGGCGATCGCTCGCCCGACGACCGCTACCTCCTCTACACCGGAGGGACCACCGGCATGCCGAAGGGAGTGATCTGGCGCCAGGAGGACATCTTCTTCGCGGCGATGGGTGGTGGCGGGTGGGGTCAGGCGCCGATCACGGAGCCCGAGGAGCTGGCCGGTCGGCTCACCATCGACGAGGCCGGGCGGGTACCGATGCTCGTCGTCGGACCGCTCATGCACGGCAACGCACAGTGGGCCATGTGGAGCGCCTTCTTGATGGGGGGCACGGCGGTGCTCTACACGGAGCGCAGGCTCGACCCCGACAGGCTGCTCCGGCTCATCGGCACCGAAGGCGTGGTCTCGACGGCGCTCGTCGGTGACGCCATGGCCCGGCCCCTCGCCGAGGCCCTGACGTCGACTCCCGAGGGAACCTACGACCTCTCGACCCTGGCGGTGATCGGATCTGGCGGAGCCATGCTGTCGCCCGCCGTGCGAGCGGAACTGGCCGAGGAGCTCCCCGGGGTGCTCATCATGGACCGATTCGGCTCGAGCGAGGGCGGAGCCCAGGGAGCGGTGGAACCGGGCCGGATCGGCCCCCGGTTCGCGATGAGCGCCGACACCTCGGTGCTCGACGACGACCTGTTGCCGCTCGCCCCGGGTGACGGCCGGATCGGACGGCTGGCCCGCACCGGACGCCTCCCTCTCGGGTACTACAAGGACGAGACCAAGACGGCGGCCACCTTTCCGACCGATGCCGCAGGCGTCCGATGGTCGGTCCCCGGCGATCTGGCGTCGGTCGAACCGGACGGGACGATCACCGTCCACGGCAGGGGGTCGGCGTCGATCAACTCGGGTGGAGAGAAGATCTTTCCCGAGGAGGTCGAGGCAGCGATCAAGGCCCACCCCGGCGTGTTCGACGCCATCGTGGTCGGCCTGCCCGACGAGCGGTTCGGCGAGCGGGTGGCCGCGGTCGTGAGTGCCCGTGCCGGGACGACCCCAGTCACCCTCGGGGCGCTGCAGGAGCACTGCCGCGGACTGATTGCCGGCTACAAGATGCCCCGGCAGGTCCTGTGGGTCGACGCGGTGCCGTTGACCCCGGCCGGGAAGCCCGACGTCCAGGCGGCCAAGGCACTGTTCTGATACCCCATGGGTGTCGTCCCGTCCCGTCCCGTCCCGTCCCGGCTCGGGCGTCCGGACGAGATCGGATCCGGTCCGTGTGCCGCCACTGCTCAGGAAGCGGTCGTCGTCCCGGGGTTGGTGGCGGCTGCCGCGGACACCGTCGTGATCACCCGGTCGGCGGCGGCGTGCAACAACGGTTCGTCGACCTCGAGGATCCGTCGGATCCCCGCGTCGGGCCAGAGGCCGAGGACCCGGGTGCCGACGGGGTGTGTCGACGACCCGAGGCCGTCCACCAGGGCGATATAGGCCAACTCCTCTTGCCACTCCGCCCCGGGACACCCGGCGGACAGCGAGACCAGCGCCGTCCCCCCCGCCCCGCGGTGCGGGCTGCGAACACCGCGGGCTGGAGGGCACGCGACACGCAGTTCCGTGCGTGCCTTGCACCTGACCGTACGAGACCCCGGAGAGGACCAGCATCCTCCTGCACGGCCGGGCTCGGCCCGCCCGTGCAGGAGGCCCCAGTCGAGGCCGGTCCAGAGGGACGTCGCCCAACCGACGCCTTCGGCCAGGACGACCGCCCGGGCACCGGGACCGAGACCGGCGAACCACGGCTCCCAGTAGTAGGTGCGCCATCCGGTCCGTCGCCACTCCTCCAGGGCTGCCTCGGCGAGGGGGGCGACCGCCTCTGCCGGTCCGCGGTAGCGGCCGGCCGCGCACGCGCGCACGGCCGCGAGACCGAGAGAGCGACGGGCCAGGAACGGCTTCCACACGAACCGTGGCTCGGGGATGCCCACAGCCGAGGTGCAGGAGCCGGCCAGACGCACGGTCCGGAGGGTCACGTCGACACGGGGACCCCGAGGTGATCCGTCCAGTGCCTGGGCCACGCCCGCGCACAGATGTTCGTCCACACGCCGCCACACCGGCTCGGCCAGCGTGACGACCGGCGGAGCAAGCAGAGCCTGAGTCGCCGCGGCGGCACTGCCGGTCACGCCGCCTGCTCCCGCGCAGCTGCGGCCGGCCGTCCGTGAGCGCGAGCCCCACGATGACCACGAACGGGCTGTGCGGCACACGAAGCGCACCACCCCGGGGAACCATGCAGGAGGTCCGCTCTCGGGAACGGCCCCGCCATCGCCCGGATCCCGGCCAGGCAGCGGCGGGCTGCGATCGCCAGCAGGCCGGCGTCCACCGGATCGATGTCGACCTCCCCGGTGCCCGTGTAGTAGGTGGCCACGACGAACGGTGGCGCCGTGCTGCGCAGGGTCTCGACCAGTGCGTAGAAATGGAGGTCTGCGCGGTGCTCGAGCCGGCGTGCCCCCGACTTCACCTCCACGATCGCTACCGACGCGGCGCGCTCACCGGGTCGACCGAGTGCGAGATCGACTCGAGCCGACAACGCGTGCGCCCCAAGGGGTACGCGCAGGGTCTCCTGGGTGCGCGGCAACCACGAGGGGTCGAAGGTTGGCCACCGCTCGCGGAGGCCTTCGATCTGGCGCTCGACCTCGGCTCGCAGCTCCCCCCGCTCTGCGCGGGACAACTGCCCGATCCAGGTCACCAGGGGGATCTGGTAGTCGTCCACCGAGAGCGCGTCGAGCCCGTCGGCCAGGACGTCACCGACCCATCCGACGGTGACCAACTGACGGAAGAGAACGTCGACCAGCGCGCCCCGGGCGAGGGCGAGCGAAGGGGCTCGGTCCCCGAGGTCGGGGACCGCCCGGTGGACCTCACAGGCCAGCGCACGGGTGATCCGGTCCTTGGTCACGACCAGCCCGGTTGCGCCGGTACGAGCTTCGGCGCTGCACGGGGGCGTGCCGGCGTCCGTGCCCAGACCCTCCTCGAGGAACGCACGCAGGTCGGCCGCGAGCGCCGGGTCCCCGGTCGGCCGCGGCCGGCCGGTCACCCGGAGGCGATCGAGCAGCGCCGCAGCGGCCAGCGGCCGCCATGGGAATGCCCACAGTGCGGTCGGGTCCCCCACCTGATCCGGACGAGGCGATCCATGGGCACTCGCCGCTACGGGAGAAGCGACCGGTGCATCGCGCCGTGTCCCCACCGTCCGGGACTGCACTGGTTCGATCTCCACGCCGAGCATCCGGACAGTGTGATCCCCGGGTGTCACATCACTGGAAGAATTGCCCCGTGCTGGTCACCTTCGTCCGAGGCACCGACGCCCGGAACCGAGACAGGGTCTTCCTCGGTGAAGGCGACCGGAGCCGGCGAGTGGCGGTTCACGTCGTGCACGATCTTCCTCATCTCGTCGTCGAGTCCGTGTTCGACATGACAGATGGCCTGTGGGCCGAGCTGGCTGCCGGCCAGCACCGGGCATCGGATCGGGCGGCGTCGGCGCGCGAGCCCAGCCATCAAAAACGCGGTCGCATCGTGTCGGGAGCCGCAACCGGGGCTCAAACGGATGAATGGCTCAGCGACGGACACCGGTTGGCAAAGGCGGTCACCAACTGTGTGGTCAATCGCTGGGGAGAAGGTCCCGACAGCGCTCGGGTGTCCGCTCTCGACTCGCCGAGCGGAACAGTCCCGAGGCGGACGCGTTGATGGAGCGAGTGGACGACGCGACCATCGACACTTCGATTCACGGGGTGAGGGCTGTCCAGCGTCGATGGGTGCAGACACCACCAGGGGGGACACTGCGATTGGCATGGCCCTTGCCACTCGGACACCTGGCGGAGCTCTCATCTGAACGTGACCCCCTCCGCCGAGGCCCTGACGACGGCCGATAGCCTTTCCGACCGATGATCCCCGCGACCTCGACCGCCACGTTCGCCGTCGGGTTCGGGGTGTTCGTGGTGGCCTCACTGGTGCTCGTCGTCCTCACCCTGCGGCTCGTCCTCAGACGGGCAGCCGATGCGCGAGCGGAATGGCTCGGCGACGGATACGACGGACCCGACTCGGGGATGGAGGCGGAAGACGACTCGGGCGAGGAGGAGGACGCGGGGACGACCGCCCTGGTCCTCGGCGGCGGGGGCACCCGCGGGGCGGTCCAGGTCGGGATGCTCCAGGTGTTGGCCGAGCACGGCTTCGTCCCGGACCGCGTGTACGGCTCGTCGGTCGGGGCCGTCAACGGCGTGGCCTTCGCCGGGGACCCGACCCCCGAGGGGGTGGACCGGATGACCCGGATCTGGCAGGGCCTGAGCCGTGATTCCATCTACCCGCAGGGTCGCCTCCACGGCCCGTGGCGCTACCTCCAGCAGCGCGACTCGGTCTATGCCAACACCGGTCTTCGGGCCGTCGTCGAGGAGGGATTCGCCTGCGACCAGCTCGAAGAAGCTGCGATCCCGGTCGAGGTGGTGGCCACGTCCCTCACCGACGGGGGGGAGCGGTGGTTCACGCACGGCTCGGCGGTCGAGGCGGTGCTCGCCTCCACCGCGATGCCCGCCATCTACCCGCCGGTCGAGATCGACGGCGAGCGGTACATCGATGGGGGCGTGGTCGACAACGTCCCCATCGGGCGGGCGATCGAGGCCGGCGCATCGCGGATCGTCGTGCTGCTCTGCGCTCCCCCGACCTTCACCCCCGCCCAGCCCAGGCGGCCGGCCGAAGCGATACTCAACGCCCTGTTGATCGCCATCCATTCCCGTTTCCCGAGGGACATGGCCCACCTTCCCGCCGGGGTCGAGGTCATCCTCTGCGTGGGACCGGAGACCACCACCCGGGACTTCGACGACTTCTCCACGACAGAGCACTTCATCGCCCAAGGTCGCGAGGAGGCCTCCGAGGTGGTGCGGCGCTACGGGCTCGGCACGATCCCCTACCCGAAGACCCCTCGCCCGGTGCCCGCGGTCCGGCCCGACGTCACAGAGGAGAGGGTCGATCGGACGACCCCTCCCGAGGACGATGCCCGAGACGGCGGCAGCCTTCAGCCCGGTGGTGGTCCACCCGGCGGCGCGCCATCGCCCGACCCGGCGGTCGTGGCCCCCTTCAGCCAGCCCGAGCCCCGCTCGTAGCGACGCACGATCCTGGCCGGGACGCCCGCGATCACGCAGAAATCGGGGAAGGTGCCCCGCACCACCGCGCCGGCGCCGACCACGACGTTGCGACCGAGCACGGTGCCCGGGAGGATCACCACCCCGGCACCCAACCAGCAGCCGGTACCGATGATGACCGGGACGTCGTTCGGCCACTGGGTATGGACGACCTCACCGGTGTCCTCGTAACCATGGTTCTGGTCGGTGATGTAGATGTGGGGACCGGTGTGCACGTCGTCGCCGATCTCGACTTGGAAGTGGCCCACGATGTGACTCCCCCGCCCGATCATGCACCGATCGCCGATGCGCACGACGGGGTCGGTCACCATGTGCTGGCCGGGAACCATGCCAGCCGACAGGCTCACATGGGGTCCGACGAGGGTGTCACGTCCGATGCTGATCCACCGCTCCCCGAACACGGCTCCGACCGGGAAGGCGAGGCACGATCCCTCGCCGAAGGCACCGAACCGGCGGGCGAGGTGATCGCCAGGTCCGGTCGCGCCGTGGCGGGCGATCCACTCCCACCCGACCTGCACGGCTGCGTTGAGGAAGCGATGGCCCATGTGGCCGACTTCCCCTCGCCGGACCCTGGTCGGGGCCGGTCGAACAGGCACCACGCTCAGCCCAGGAACGTGGCCGTCGTCGGCCGACCCGCCGTGGTGGCCCCGCGGGGAGGGCTCGGGGCTGGGTGTGCTCACCTCGCGACGGTATCCGACCCTCCGAGCGCTCGGCGATCCGGACGCTTTCGGCGCTTCCCGTGCCATCCGCCAGTTCCATGCGCTGGAACCACCCGAGCGCGGGGAGCGGGGACCCGTACGATGACGCCGTGCCCGAGCCGACAGCCGTGATCGAGAAGCCCGCCCGACACGATGGCTGATCTGGTCAGCGACGCAGACGACGCCGATGCGGTGCTCCGGGACAGATCCCGCCTCGGGCGCTCCGGCTTCTCCGCCGGGTCGGACCGCTACGAACGGACGCGACCCGGCTATTCGGACGATTCGGTGGCCCACCTGGTCGCGGCACTCGGTATCGCGCCCGGTCGTCAGGTCCTCGATGTGGCCGCAGGCACCGGGAAGCTGACCCGTGCGTTGGCCGAAACCGGAGCGACCTGTTTCGCGGCCGAGCCGTCTGCGTCGATGCGCGAGGTCTTCGCCACCACCGTTCCCGGGGTGCCGATGGTCGCCTCCACGGCCGAGCACCTGCCGTTCACCGGCGGCACGATGGACGCCATCGTGGTGGCCCAGGCCTTCCACTGGTTCGACGCCCCTGTGGCCCTGGCCGAGTTCGCCCGGGTCCTCCGGCCCGGTGGTGGCTTGGCGCTCGTCTGGAACGAACGCGACGAATCGGACCCGATGGTCGCCGAGCTCGTCCGCGTCTCCAAATGGGACACCCACCAGCCCTACCCGGTCGGCCGGGACTTCGGACAGGTCATCGATGCAAGCGGTCGGTTCGACCCCGTGGTGCGGACCCGCTTCCGGTTCACCCAGGTGCTCAACCGGACGGCATTCGTCGATCAGATCGCAACCCGGAGCTACGTCGCCGTCCTGCCCGAGGCCCGGCGCCGGGCCCTCCTGGACGAGGTAGCCGGGTTCGCCGCGACGTTGGAGGAGCCGATCGAGCTTCCCTACATCGCCGACACGTTCTGCACGCGGTCCCTCGTCGAGGGCCGGACGACCTGACCGGCGACGGGCTGCCGCGTCCATCGGCTTGCCCCAAGCAGCTTGCACGGTGCAGCCTCTGCGACAGGGACCGGGTTCGCCACGACCGCGCTGGCGACCGATCACGACTCAGCGGAGGATGCCCGATGATCAGACTGACCTGCCTGCTGAAGCGCAAGGAGGGTCTCACCCCTGCCGAGTTCCAGGCCTACTGGAAGGACCACCACGGTCCGCTGGTCGCAGCAAGCAGATGCGGGACCCACGTCATCCGCTACGAGCAGCACCCCAGACCGCTCGACGACTACCGGAGCGACGAGGACCGGTCCGGCTACGACGGGGTGACCGTCCAGTGGTTCCGTACGATGCAGGACTACAACGACCACATGGGAGAGGACGACTTCCCGGCCGTGCTCGAGGACACCGCCAAATTTCTCGACACCGACCACCTCGAGTTCGTCCTGACCGAAGAGCCCCGGGTCGTCATGGACGGCGTCGTCGACGAGAGCTCCTGACCGGCGCACCCGGGCCAGCGCACCCGAGCCCGCGCACCCGCGCAGCCTGGCGATCATTGACAATCCCGCCTGACCGGACATAGGATCCACGGGATCGGACAATGTGTCCGACTTCCGGGAAGGGGCGTCCGACGTGAGTCAGACCGAGCTGGACATCAGCGGGATCCAATTCAGCGATATCAATCTGCTCGACTCCAAGCTGTTCTCCGAACGCGTCCCCCACGAGTGGTTCGCCTTCCTCCGCCAAAGCGCGCCGGTGTGGTGGCACGAGGAGGCGGACGGTCCCGGATTCTGGGCGGTGACCTCGCTTGCCGACTGCACCACGGTCAACCGCGACTACGAGCACTTCTCGTCGTCCAATCGGGCCACCTACCTCTGGGACCTGGCCGAGGACGATCTCGCCCAGCAGCAGCTGATCATGCTCAACATGGACCCGCCGCTCCACACCCGGTACCGCCGTCTGGTCAACAAGGGATTCACCCCACGCATGGTCAACCAGCTCCACGACCGAATCGACGCCGCGGCCGACGACATCATCGACTCGGTCATCGAGCAGGGCACAGCTGATTTCGTCACCCAGATCGCCGCCGAGCTTCCTCTGGTCGTGATCGCCGAGCTCCTCGGCGTCCCCAACGAGGACCGCCACCGGATGTTCGACTGGTCCAACCGGATGATCGGGAGCGAGGACCCCGAGTACCAGACGGCAGGGGAGGTGGCCCAGCAGGCGTCCATGGAGCTCTACGCATACGCATCAGAGCTCTTCGGGAAGAAGCGGGTCGACCCTCACGACGACCTGATGAGCGTGCTCACCCAGGTCGAGATCGAGGGCGAGCAACTCTCGTCGCTCGACCTGGAGCTGTTCTTCCTCCTCCTCACGGTGGCCGGGAACGAGACGACCCGCAATCTCATCTCGGGCGCGATGGCGACGTTCTTCGAGCACCCGGACCAGTGGGACCTGCTGCGCAAGGACCGCTCGCTCCTGCCGAGCGCGGTGGAGGAGATGCTGCGCTACGTCACCCCGGTGATGAACTTCCGCCGGCAGAGCACCTCCGCCTTCAAGCTCGGTGGCCAGCAGATCGAGGCGGACAGCAAAGTGGTGTTCTTCCACATCTCTGCCAACCGGGACGAGAAGGCGTTCGCCGACCCGCAGACGTTCGACATCACCCGCGACCCCAACCCGCACATGGCTTTCGGAGCCGGAGGTCCCCACTTCTGCCTCGGCGCCAACCTGGCCCGCATGGAGATCCGGGTCATGTTCGAACACATCCTCGACCGGATGCCCGAGCTGGAACCGGACGGCGAGGTCGAGCGCCTCCAGTCGGCCTTCATCAGCGGGGTCAAGCACATCCCGATCCGATTCCCCGCCGGTCCTCGCGTCACCGGTTAGATGGCGACTCGCAAGAGCTCCCAGGACCTCAAGGAGGTCATCCGGGACTTCCGCCGCGACCAGGTCATCGATGTGGCACGCCGGCTCTTCGGCGAGCGGGGCACGACCGACGTCTCGATGGACGAGATCGCCTCGGAGGCCGGGGTGGCCCGGTCCACGGTCTACGTCTACTTCGCCAACCGGGACGAGCTCCTGCGGGCCTGCCTCAAACGCATGCACACCCAGCTCCAGGAGGCAGTCGCCGTCACCTGGGAGGAAGACGCCAGGCCCGCCCACCGCCTCGAGCTCCTCGTCCAGGAAGTGCTCGCACGGATCGACGACAACCCGGCGTTCTTCCGCCTCGCCCTGGTCACCCAGGGGACGCCGGCACAGGGAGCCGAAGCCGTCGGTGCCGAGCTCGCCCTGATCAGCCTCGACATCGCCCGCCTCATCCGCGATGTGTACGAGGACGGCGTCGCAGCCGGCGACTTCCGACCCATGGACCCGGATCTGGCCACCACCCTCATCGGGCAGCAGCTCTTCGGCGCGATCGCCGTCCGGGCCGCCGAGCCGTTTCCCGAGCCCAGGGACCAGGTCTCAGCATGGGTGGTCGAGTTCATCCTCAACGGACTGTCGTCGCCGGTCAACGGACTGTCGTCACCGGCCTGACGGACCGCTGCGTCAGCAGCCTGACAGCCCGACCGAGGACTCAGCCCCCGGCGACAGCAGGAACGATGGAGACGGTCTGGCCGACCGACACCGGGGTCGCGAGCCCGTCGAGGAAACGCACGTCCTCGTCGTCGAGGAAGACGTTGACGAAGCGGCGCAGGCCGCCTTCGCCGTCGAAGAGCCGCTCGCCGAACCCGGGGTGGGCCGCATCGAGTCCCTTCAAGACCTCGCCCACCGTCGATCCCTCGACGCCGACCTCTCCGGCTCCGCCGGTGAGCGTGCGGAGCTGTGCGGGAATGCGGACCGTGATCATGCGGTACTCCTCGGGGACGTGGTGGGGGTGAGGGTGGATCCGGCCGCCATGGCTTCGGCGAACGACTCGAGGGTGGGTGCGATCGTGGCGGTCGGGCCGACGGCACCGGACAGGGCCTCGACAGTCTTGAGCCCGTGGCCGGTGACCATGGCCACCACCCGTTCGTCGGGACGGATCACACCCTGGCCGGCCAGCTTGGCGAGGGTGGCGATGGTCACACCCCCCGCTGTCTCGGCGAAGATCCCCTCGGTCCGGGCCAGCAGCCGGATCCCATCGAGCACCTCGGCGTCGGAGACGGCCGCGCACGACCCGCCCGACTTCCGGATGGCGTCGAGCGCGTACCAGCCGTCGGCCGGATTCCCGATGGCCAACGACTTTGCGATGGTCTGGGGCTTGACCGGACGAATGGCGTCGGTTCCCTCGGCGAACGCGGTGGCCACCGGTGCACATCCCTCCGCCTGAGCCCCCGACACCCGGACCGCCGGCTCCTCGTCGAGCAACCCGACCGTGAACAGCTCGGCGAACCCCTTCGCCACCTTGGTCAGCTGGCTGCCCGACCCGATCGGGACCACCACGTGGTCGGGCGCCTGCCAGCCGAGCTGCTCGGCGACCTCGAAGGCCAGGGTCTTCGAACCCTCGGCGTAGTAGGTGCGCACGTTGACGTTCACGAACGCCCACGAGGGCTGCTCACTGGTGAGCTCGGCGCAGAGCCGGTTGACGTCGTCGTAGCTGCCCTCGACGGCGAAGACCCGTCCGCCGTACACCGAGGTCATGGTCACCTTGGCCTGCTCGAGGTCGTGGGGGATCAGCACCACCGAGTCCATGCCGGCCCGCGCCGCATGGGCGGCCACCGAGTTGGCCAGGTTCCCGGTCGAGGCGCACGCCGCGATCTTGAAGCCGAGCTGGCGCGCCTTGGTCAAGGCGACCGAGACCACCCGGTCCTTGAACGAGCCGGTCGGATTCGCGGTGTCGTCCTTGATCCAGAGCTCTCCGAGGCCGAGCTCGGCCGCCAGGCGGTCGGCCCGGATCAGTGGGGTGAACCCGGCACCGAGGTCGACCGGGGCGGCGTCGGACACCGGCAACAGGTCGGCGTAGCGCCAGATCGAGCGAGGCCCGGCCTCGATGCTCTCGCGACTGATCGCTGCGGCCACCCGTTCGTAGTCGTAGGTGACCTCGAGGGGCCCGAAACAGAAGTCGCAGACGTGCAACGCCTCGACAGGGTAGGTACGGCCGCATTCACGGCACCGAAGACCGGATACAAAGTCCACGTCGAGCTCCTCATCGCTCGGGCATTGGCACCTGGTACGCCCGCCCACCTGCCACGACAGGTCGGAGAAGCGCTCTGGTTGCCGCAGCGTCACAGGGCCCGGTCCCTCAGCTGCTCTGGATGATGCCAACCATTCTGACCGAGCCGGAGGCGTCCGTCAACGCAGGGCCGGTGCGATGGCGTCCCCCCGTGGCCGGGACCCCGGCTCGGGAGCACGCCGGTGGCCCCCGTTCGCGCTGCTCGCCCCAGATTCCACCACCCGTTCGGGTGAGCGATGATGGGGAGATGCCACCCGCGGCTGCTCCGGAGGACAACGCGCGCCGCTTCGACCACGGGACCTTCGACGCCGTTGCGCTGGCCGCGGCCAAGGAGGGCCGCCGGATCTCGGTGTGCATCCCGGCGCGCAACGAGGCTGCCACCATCGGGCCGATCGTGCGCTCGGTCGTCTCGGCTCTCGTCGGCAGGTCGGGTGGGGCGCCGCTCGTGGACGACGTGGTCGTGGTCGACGACGGCTCGACCGACGGCACCGCCGACATCGCCCTCCGGGAGGGCGCACGGGTCATCGCAGGCGATTCGGCGACCGGGGGGAAGGGCCAGGCGATGCGCCTTGCCCTCAAGGAGGCGGACGGAGATCTCATCGCCTTCGTCGACGGGGACGTCTCCAACTTCGGTCCCCACTTCGTGACCGGGCTCCTCGGTCCGCTGCTGATCGACGAGTCGGTGACGCTGGTCAAGGGGTTCTACGAGCGCCCGCTGCACGGCACCCGCGACGGCGGCGGACGGGTGACCGAGCTCATGGCCAGGCCGGTCATCGACCTCCTGTTCCCCTCCCTGGCGGTCGTCGAGCAGCCCCTCGCCGGCGAGACGGCCGGTCCGCGGTGGGTCTTCGAGACCTGCGAGATGGCCGACGGCTATGCGGTCGAGCTCGCCCTCCTCGTGGACGTGGCCGCCCGCTTCGGGATCGAGACCATCGCCCAGGTCGACCTCGGGGTGCGGGTGCACCGCAACCGGCCACTCGACGAGCTCCGCCCGCAGGCCACCGACATCCTGCGGGCAGCGCTCGCGGCGCTCGGGGCTCATCGTCCCCGACTGACCGCCGGAACCGCGGCGTCGCGCCCCCACGACCCTCAACACGAGGCCGCGGCAGGTTCGAGCGACGGCACCCGGAGGTCGGGGATCGCCGAGGGGGACACCGCGGAGCCGAGCCGCCGCCGACCGGGGACCAGCATCGCCACTCCCGCGCCGACCGCCACGACGGCGGCGCCGACCGCCACCGCCGGAGTCAGGCCGTTGACATAGGCCTGGCCCGAGGCGTAGCTGCCGTGGGAGCTGAAGACTGCTCCCAGGACGGCGATGCCGAGCACTCCTCCGAGCTCGCGGAAGGCCGCGTTGGCCCCGGAGGCCACGCCCTCGAGGGCCGGGCGCACCGTCCCGAGCACCAGCGAGGCGAGCGGCACGAAGAAGAGCGTCATCCCGAGGCCGCAGACGACGAACGGTGCGACCAGGTCCGCGTACGGCGTCGTCGGCGTCGTGATGCCCACCAGCCAGGCCAGGCCGACCGCCTGCAGGCCGAGGCCGGCCACGACCAGGGGCTTGCCGCCCCAGCGCTCGGACAGGTGGCCCACGATCGGGGCCAGCAGCATGGGGATCGCCGTCCACGGCAGGACCCGCACCCCGGCGGCGAGCGGCGAGTACCCCTGAACGGTCTGGAGGAACTGGGTCAGGAAGAAGATCGAGCCGAACATGCCGAAGCTGAAGAGCATGGCGGTCACGTTGACGGCGGTGAAGCCGCGGTTGGCGAAGAGGCGGAGATCCAGCATCGGGTGATCGGAACGGAGCTCCCAGGCCACGAAGGCGCCGAGGAGGAGGGTGCCCACCACGAAGGAGGCGACGACCGAGGACGACGTCCACCCGTGTGCGTTCCCCCGGACCAGACCCAACACGACACCGAACAGCCCGGTGCTCACCAGGCCGACGCCGACCAGGTCCAGCGGGGAGGCCGATCCACGCGACTCGGCCAGTTTGCGCCACGCCAACGGGGCGAGCACGAGGCCGATCGGCACGTTGAGCCAGAAGATGTACTGCCACGCCCACCCGGTGGTGACTGCACCGCCGACCAGCGGTCCGACGGCGACCGCAGTCCCGCCGATGGCACCCCAGATCCCGAGGGCGGCGTTGCGGCGTGCGGGCGGGACCGCGGCGCTGAGCAACGTGAGGGAGAGCGGCATGATCATCGCCCCGCCGGCTCCCTGGAGGGCGCGTGCGGCGATGAGGATCCCGATGCCCGGCGCCAGTGCGGCCGCGGCCGAGGACGCGGTGAACAACACGATGCCGGCGACGAAGACGCGCCGACGCCCGAACCGCTCTCCGAACGTGGTCGCCGAGAGGAGGAGTACGGCGAAGGTGAGCGTGTAGGCGTTCACCGTCCACTCGAGACCGGAGAGCCCGGCGTGGAGGTGGACGCGGATGACCGGCAGCGCCGTCGTGACCACCAGGTTGTCGAGGGAGGCCATGAAGAGGGCGAGCCCGGTGATCACGACCGCCCACACCGCGCGCGACCGCGCGGCCCGTCCCACCGGCGCGGTCGGAGGCGCGGCAGGTGTCGCCGGACGGTCCGCGGAACGGCGCTCGACGCTCACGCCCCCGGTGTCGTCGCGATCGTCCTGCGGCCGGGTCGAACGGTGTCGCGCGACCAGGTGCCAGGCCCGGCGCGCCGGGGCGAGGTCCGGCCACTCCGAGAGTTGTGAGTGATCACTATCTCTGTGCAGCAAAAAAAGGGGGACAATGGGCTGGTTCATGCGGGAACCTCCGTTGACAGTGCCAGCTCGGCGGAGCGTTGCTCCTTGATCGCCTGGCTGGCGGCTTGGATGGCGGTGATCTTCTCGGGCGTCGGGCAGAAGCTCTGTGCCCAGTGCTCGGGCACGGAGAGCAGGTCGATCGCGGACATCACGTTGAGCATCATCCCCATCGCGAAGAACCGCTGGAGGTCCTCGTCGGGAAGGTGGGTGCGCTCGTGGACGAGGTGCCAGAGCACCTCGAAGGTCCGTCGACAGCTGGCGGCGATCTCCGGGTCGCCCGGTGCGGCAGCAAAGCCGTGCAGCTCGACCTGGAGCAGCTCGGGATCCTGGAGGAGCTCCACGTAGGCCTCGCCCATCGCGGCCAGCGCCTCCTCGCCCTCGAGCCCGAGGCCCGCCCTGGTCATCGCCGCGATGATCCGGTCGGCCACGAGTTCGTAGGTGGCCACGAACAGGTCCTTTTTGGTACCGAACAGGCGGAAGAGGTAGGGCTGGGAGATGCCCGCACGGGTCGCGATGGCCTCGGTCGAGGTCCCGGCATAGCCGGAGCGGGCGAATTCGGTGATCGCGGCAGCCAACACGGCTGTCCGACGTTCGGAGGCGCTCATCCGACTCGAGACCATCATTGTTCTATTGTGAGTGGTCACTCACTACCTTGTCAAGGGGCACCGAACAGGGGGATGAACCGGTGGCTCCCGGGAGCAGGGGTAGCGTCGTCCGCATGGGTGTCGACTCCTCCCCCGCTCCGGGGGACGGGCCACCGGCCGCAGCAGGTGGGCCGCTGGCGGATACCGTGCTCGTCTCCAACCGGGGACCGCTCTCGTTCCGGATCGAGGACGGCGTGCCGGTACCCGGTCCGGTGGGGGGCGGGCTGGCCGGATCGTTGCACCCCCTCGTCGCCGGCACGGGCGCAACCTGGGTTGCCAGCGCGCTCGGCCAAGGCGACCGGGCCGCCGCTGCCGCCGGGTTGATGTCGGTCGAGGGCTTGCGCATCGAGCTCGTCGAACCGGATCCGTCCCTCTACAACCTCGCCTACAACGTGGTCTCGAACGGGACCCTCTGGTTCTGTCACCACCACCTCTTCGACGCGGCCCGCAGACCGCGTACCGATCGGCGGTGGATGGAGGCGTGGGACGCGTACCGCGAGTTCAACCGGCAGGTCGCCGAGCGGGTGGCCGCCGTCGCCCCCGACCGCGGCCGGGTCCTCGTCCAGGACTACCACCTGGCACTCGTCGGGGCCGCACTCGGCGACCTGCGCCCGGACCTGCGCACCGTCCACTTCACCCACACCCCGTTCGCCGACCCCTCGGTCCTGCGCATGCTCCCGAGCGCGGTGGGCGACGAACTGCTCAACGCCATGGCGCGGCTTCGGGGCCTGCGGGTTCCACTCGCCGCGTTGGGCAGACGCCTACCGCGCCGGCCTGACCACGTTCGGGGTGCCCGCACCCTCCGGGCCGCACACCTTCGTCTGTCCGCTCTCGACCGACCCGGATCGGCTTGCCGCGGCGGCCGGGGAACCGGCCGTGGGCGACGCGCTGGACCGCATCGAGGACTCGGTCGGTGGAGCGGACCGCCAGGTCATCGTTCGGGTCGACCGGCTCGAGCTCTCCAAGAACCTGCTCCGGGGCTTCTGGGCCTACGAGGAGCTCCTCGCCCAAGTTCCCGCTCACCGCGAGCGGGTCGTCTTCGTCGCCCTCGCCTACCCGACCCGGCAGGGGCTCCCCGAGTACCTCGCCTATCAGGACGAGGTCGAGACGACGGTCGCGCGGATCAACGAGCGGTGGGGGACGCCGGGATGGACGCCCATCGTCCTCGAGGTCGAGGACGACTACCCCCGCTCGTTGGCGGCGCTCACCCGCTCGGACGTGCTCCTCATCAATCCGGTCCGCGACGGGCTCAACCTGGTGGCCAAGGAGGGACCGCTCATCAACACCCGAGACGGGGTCCTCGCCCTGTCCCGCGAGGCCGGCGCCTTCGACGAGCTCGCCGACGGCGCCCTCGAGGTCAACCCCTTCGACGTCACCGGGACCGCCTCGGTGCTGGCCCGGGCCTTGGCCATGGACCCGGGCGAGCGGCGGGTACGGGCCAAGCTCCTGCGCGAGGCCATCGTCTCGCGGAGTCCGTCGGGCTGGCTCGACCGCCAGCTCGCCGCGGCGCGCTCGACCGGGAGAGCCGGGCGTCGGCTCCTGCTACGGCCCTCGTGCAGGCAGCGGGGTGTCAGCCAGCCACGCGAGCAGCTGCCCTGCGGCCTCGGGTCCCCTCACGGTCAGGTCGGCGAGCGCGGCCACCTCGGGTGCGGTCTCGTCGTCGACGACCGCCACGGCCACCCCCTGCCGACCGTCTGTCGCCGCCCAGTCGGAGAGCTCGGCGAAGGCGGGCAGGTCGCCGAGGTCGTCGCCCAGGTAGCAAGCCGCCGTGCAGGACGCGGTCAGGCGCCGGAGCACCGTTCCCTTGTCGACCGACAGGGGTGGCCGCAGCTCGAGCGAGCAGCGGCCCGGGTGTGCCACCAGCCCGGAGCGTTCTGCCTCGGAGCCAACCCGATCGGCCGCCCACCCGGCGGCGGCAGGGGCGCGACGCCAGTGGACGGTCACCGCCAGCTCCTTGCTCTCCACCCCGGCCCCCTCGGGAGCGTCGGCCCGGAGGCGTGCGGTCACCTCGGCGACCACCGCACGCCAGGGCGCTGCGGCGGGCTCGACCACCACGCCACCGCCCGGGGCTGACCACTCGAGCCCGTAGAGCCCGATGAGCTGCACGCCCTCCGCGCCCGGCACCGCGCCCGAGGTGCCAGCGGTGGCCAGCTGCTCGACCAGGAATCCCACCGGACGACCGGAGACGACGGCTACCACGCCGAACCGCCGGGCGAGGCGGGTCAGCAGCGCCGCCGTTCCCGGCAGGGGCCGGGCCATCGCGGGATCCTCGACGATGGGGGCGAGGGTCCCGTCGAAGTCGGTGACCACCGCGGTCTCTTGCGGCCGGCGGAGCAGGGGGGCGAGGCGGTCCCGGGCCTCGGGCGTCGGCGCGACACCCGTGCCGCCTGGGGTCCCGGTCAGGGAACCGTGGTGGTGGTCGCGGACGGGCTCACCGTCGAGGCGAGATCCGGACCGACCGCGACCAGGACCTCGGCCGTGCCGATGGTGCTCACTGGGGCCGCGGTCGTGTACGGCAGGACCTCGCTCGAGGGCAGGTGGAGGTCCGAGGCCACCTCGTCGGCTGCGGCCTTCTGACCGGCGACGTAGTACACGTGGGAGGTCGTCTGACTGATCGAGGCGTCGATCGGGGTCTGCATGGTCCACCCGATCGCCTGGAGCCGGGCGGAGATGGCGGCCGCGGCACCGGTCACGCCGGACGCATTGGCCACGAGTACCGGCACGTTGCTCGGCGGCTTCGGAACGGTGGTGGTCGTGGTCGTCCTCGGGTGGGTCGTGGTCGTGGTCGTCGTCGTCGAGGCCGACCCGGCTGCGGACGCCGACGCCGCCGGCGTCGCCGTCTGATGGATGCGACCGAGCAGGAGCACCGTGGCCAGGACGAACAGCGCGAGCACGAGGACGGCCCGCCCGATCGGCGCCTGGTGACCGTTCCCCCCCTGGCGTTCGGGGGGCTCCGCGTCGTTCGCCGGGGGATCGTCCACTGCCGCCAGCCTGCCAACCGGCTGGTGGAGAAGCAAGCACCGGTGCGAAAGGGTCCCCCCCGGGCATCGGAGCCGTACACTGGCGGGGGCGGTCCGCTGACCGGGACTCCTGCCGGTGTGGCGCAGTTGGTAGCGCAGACGACTTGTAATCGTCAGGTCGTGGGTTCGACTCCCACCGCCGGCTCGAATCGAGCCCCGGAGGTCCCCGGGGCTCGTCTGTAACGCGTTCCACCCGGTCGGGGACTGCATCGCGGCCGACGGTGGGCTCCGGAGCACTTCCGGGTAAGTTCTCCGTGTGGCAGCGGGCCGGCGCGCGGGTGCGCCGGCCATCCGATCCCCAGCCGAACCGGAAGGAGCGGGGATGTCCGACCTCCTCACGACCGTCGACGACCAGATCCTGGCCGAGCGGTTCGCCACCACCCGGCTGCTCACCGAGGAGCTCTCCGCCCCTCTCTCCGCAGAGGACCAGACCGTCCAGTCGATGCCCGACGTGAGCCCGACCAAATGGCACCGCGCCCACACCGCCTGGTTCTTCGAAACCTTCCTGTTGTGCCCCGGGCTCGACGGCTACGAGACCTTCAACCCGGCCTACGGCTACCTCTTCAATTCGTATTACGAGGGGGTGGGTGCGCGGTACCCGCGTCCAGACCGCGGGCTGGTATCCCGCCCCGGGATCGCCGAGGTCGCCGAGTACCGCCACCACGTGGACCGCGCCATGGCGCTCCTGCTCGAGCGCGGCCTCGACCGCCACCGCGCCTTCCTGGTCGAGCTCGGCGTCCAGCACGAGCAGCAGCATCAGGAGCTCCTGCTGATGGACATCAAGCATGTGCTGTCACGCAATCCCCTTCGGCCCGCGTACGCGGAGCACGACCTCCCCGGGCCCGGCCATCCGGGTCCCCTGACCTGGAGCACCCATCCGGGCGGCACCGTGCCCATCGGTCACGGCGGCGGCGGGTTCGGCTTCGACAACGAATTCCCCCGGCATCGGATCCACCTCGAACCCTTCGCGCTCGCCGACCGCACGGTGACCTGCGGTGAGTGGATGGCCTTCATGGACGACGGCGGCTACCGGCGCCCGGAGCTGTGGCTCTCTGACGGATGGGCCATGGTCACCGCCGAGGGATGGGAGTCCCCGCTCTACTGGTCCGACCACCAGGGCACCTGGCACGAGTTCACGCTCGCCGGGGAGGGCCCGGTCGACCCCACCCGGCCGGTCTGCCACCTGAGCTACTACGAGGCCGACGCCTATGCCCGTTGGGCGGGCCACCGTCTCCCCACCGAAGCCGAGTGGGAGGTGGTCACCGCCGCGCGCGAGGTCGACCGCGGCAGCGCCGCGCGCCAAGCAGACCAGCCCGCCCACCTCCTCGACACCGACGTCCTCCATCCGTCAGCGGTGGCCGAGGGGCGGTCCAGCTTCTTCGGCGACGTGTGGCAGTGGACGTCCAGCGCGTACAGCCCGTACCCCGGCTTCGCCCCCGAGCCAGGAGCGGTGGGCGAGTACAACGGCAAGTTCATGGTCAACCAGTACGTGCTCCGCGGTGGTTCGTGCGTGACCCCCCCGGACCACATCCGCGCCACCTACCGCAACTTCTTCCCTCCATCCGCCCGCTGGGTCTTCTCCGGCCTGCGGCTGGCCCGCGACATCTGATCCCGGAGAGACGAGGGGCCTTCGTCCACCGCGCCACCCGCGCCCAACGACCAGGGAGCCCACCGAGCCCATGCCCAGCGTGATCCCCCCCACCATCGACGTCTACCTCTCGAGCAGCGACCTCCGGGACGCCATGGAGGCCGACGTCCGATCCGGGTTGACCTCGGACCCCAGGCAGCTCCCGCCGGTCTACTTCTACGACGACCGGGGAAGCCGCCTCTTCGACGAGATCACCCGCCTGCCCGAGTACTACCCGACCAGGTCCGAGCGCTCGATCCTGGATGCCCACGCCAAGGACATGATCCTCCAGGCCGACGCCGACGTCCTGATCGAGCTCGGGGCGGGCACCTGCGAGAAGTCGCGGGTCCTCCTCGACGCCATGCAGTCGTGCGGGCGGCTCGGCCGCTACGTGCCCCTCGATGTCAGCGACACCACGCTGTGGGAAGCGGCCACCTCACTGTCCGAGGAGTACCCGGGCCTCCGCGTCCAAGCCGTGGTCGGCGATTTCCACCGGCATCTGGATCGCCTCGGGGGCGGAGACCGGCGCCTCTTCGCCTTCCTCGGCGGGACCATCGGGAATCTGGACCCCGATCAGCGAAGCCGCTTCCTCGGCGACCTCGCCGCGGCCATGGTCCCCGGCGACCGGCTCCTGCTCGGCACCGACCTGATCAAGGACCGGGGCCGCCTGGTGCGCGCCTACGACGACGCGGCCGGGGTGACCGCGGAGTTCAACCGAAACGTGCTCCACGTCCTCAACCGGGAACTCGGCGCCGACTTCGTTCCGGCGCGTTTCGAGCATGTGGCCCGCTGGAACGAACCCGACCAGCGCATCGAGATGTGGCTGCGCTCGCGCGACGACTGCCGGATCCGCGTCGCCGATCTCGACCTCGAACTCGAGTTCACGGCCGGCAACGAGATGCTCACCGAGATCAGCGTCAAGTTCTCGCCGGACACCCTCGAGGCCGAGCTCACCGGGTGCGGGTTCGAGGTCGAGGCGATGTGGCCGTCCGATGGTGACGAGTTCCTCCTGACGATGGCCCGCCGTCCCTGAGCGGAGGAACCCGCACAGTCGATCCGGCCACCCGGTCCGCACTCGTCAGGACGCGCTCCCGGCTTCGGCACGGCGGCGCGCCAGGTCGAAGCAGGCGATCGCCCCGGCGGTGGCGACGTTGAGGGAGGAGAGGGTGCCGCGCTGGGGAATGGCGACCAACGCGTCGCATCGCTTCCGGGTCAGCGCGGCGAGGCCCGAGCCCTCGGAGCCGAGCACCAGTGCCACCGGCTGGTCGCCCATCGGGAGCTCGTAGAGGGACTGGCGGGCGTCGGCGGCCAGCCCGACCGCCCAGACCCCCTGGGCACTGAGCTGCTGGAGAGCGGTGGGCACGCCGGCGACGAGAGCCATGGGCAGGTACTCGATCGCCCCTGCCGACACCTTGGCCACGGTGGGCGTCACATGCGCCGAGCGGTGGCGGGGCAGGACGACGCCGGTGATCCCGGCGCACTCGGCGCTGCGGAACAACGCGCCGAGATTGTGCGGATCGGTGATGCCGTCGAGGACCAGCAGGAACGGCAGGCGACCGCGTCCGGTTGCTGTGCAGAGCGTCTCGAGCGGGGTCTCCTCGATGGGGCGGGCCATGGCCACCACCCCCTGGGGTGCGTCGGTGCGGGTGGCGGCGTCGATCCGACGGTTCGACACGTAGTCGATCCGCACCCGGCGTCGGGCCGCCAGCTGTTCGATCTCGTCGAGGATGGGCGCTGCGTCCATCCCGTCGGCCATCAGGAGCGAGGTCACCGTCCGCCGGTTGGCATGGAGTAGCTCGCGGACTGCCTGACGCCCTTCGACCTGCTCGCCACCGAGTCCCGAAGACCGCCGGGTGCGGACCGGCTGAGCGCCACGGCGTGTGACCTCGCGCCTCGCACCTGCGCCCCGACCGCTCGAGGCGCCGCGCCCGCTGCCGCTGGTTCCCCCACCGCTCCGCACCGACCGACGACCTCTCGACCCATCGGTGCCGCCCCGCTTCCCGCCGGCCGGTGCCGCGCCCTTCGGCGCCGGCCGAGGTCGGCCCCTGCCTCGGCCCCCGCCGGACGGGGCCGGGCTCACGTGCTGCCGCCGTCCGTCGGAGCACCCGAGAGCAGCACACTGGCCGTACAGGCGATGCCCTCGGCCCGGCCCAGGGCGCCGAGGCCCTCCGCCCGGGTCGCCTTGACGTTGACCGGGGCACCGAGGACACCGGCCAGCACCTCGGCCATCCGGTCCACGTGCGGGGCGAGGACCGGCCGTTCGGCAACGACGGTGCAGTCGGCGTTGACCGGGGTCCAACCCGCCTTCCGGGCCAGTTCGACCACCGCCGCCAGGATGCCGAGGCTGTCCGCCCCCGCCCACTGCGGGTCGGAGTCCGGTGCGTACCGGCCGAGGTCCCCGAGCCCGGCCGCGCCGAGCACCGCGTCGGCAATGGCATGGGCCACCGCGTCGGCGTCGCTGTGCCCGGCCAGGCCCCGTACCCCGTCGCCGGTGATGGTCACGCCCCCGAGGACCAACGCCCGTCCGGGATCGTCGCTGAAGGCGTGCACGTCGATCCCCTGGCCCACCCGCAGCAGCGGCGTCGGATTCACCGGTCGACTCCGGCGAGCAGCGCCACGGCCACCTCGAAGTCCGCGGAGCGGGTCAGCTTCAGGTTGCCGGGGTCGCCCTCGACGGTGGCGACAGCCAGCCCCGCCCCCTCGAGCAGCGCGGCATCGTCGGTCGACTCGTCTCCGGACCGGTGCGCCTCCCGCAGGGCGTCGGCGGCGAAGGCCTGGGGCGTCTGGGTGGCCACGACCCCGTCGCGGTCGAGTGTCGCCACGACCCGGCCCGCGGCGGTGCGCTTGAGGGTGTCGGTGACCGCGACCACCGGGACCGCCCCGAGGCCGTCGCCTCTGCGGACCGCGTCGACCACCGCCGCGAAGAGCGAGGGCGTGGCGAGCGGGCGGGCCGCGTCGTGGACCACGATGATGCCGGCCTCGTCGGGCACCGCGGCCAGCCCGGCCCGCACCGATGCGGCACGGGTGGCCCCACCGGGCACCACCCGGTCGGCACCGAGCGCATCGTCCCCGGTCGACCCCGGCACCGGGGCGCCGTCTGCGAGCTGCTCAGGCACCACCAGGACCACCCCGGCGGCAACCGTGCGGGCAGCAGAGACCGACCACGCGGCGACGGGACGGCCGGCCAGGGTGAGGAACTGCTTGGGACCGCCGAACCGTCGTCCCGAACCGCCGGCCACCACGATGGCCCAGACAGACCCCGGTCGGTTCAGGGAAGCGCCTCGTTGAGGCGGAGCTCGGCGGTCTCCTCGTCGACTCCCAAGGCGAAGGTGAGCTCCGAGACCAGGATCTGGCGTGCCCGGCTCAGCATGCGCTTCTCGCCGGCGGACAGCCCCTTGTCCTTGTCGCGGATGGAGAGGTTCCGGACCACTTCGGCGACCTGGTAGATGTCACCCGAGCGCAGCTTCTCCGAGTGGTTCTTGTAGCGGCGCGACCAGTTGGTCGGCATCCGGGCTTCCTTCTTACGCAACACCGCGAAGACCTCTTCGACCTCTTCGTCGTTGATGACCTCGCGCAGGCCCACCCCGTCGGTGTTGTCGGCAGGCACCATCAGGGTCAGGTCTCCGTAGGCGAGCTTGAGCACCAGGTACTCCTGCTTCTTGCCGAACGCCTCTTTGGTCTCACGCTTCTCGACCACGGCCGCGCCGTGGTGCGGGTAGACGACCTTGTCACCGATGTCGAACACCGTTCCTCCTGGCGTTACGGCGCGGAACCCGGACAGAACGATGTCAACGGGGCCGCGAAGGGAAAGCATGCAATGGTACACGCTGAGGGGCCCGATCCAGCCCCGGGGCTCTCTGTGCAGGCCGAAGCTACTGGTAGCGCTCGAAGATGCTGGCCTCGGCCAGCCTGGTGAGACCGTCCTTGACCGAGTGTGCCCGTGCCTGGCCGACGCCCTCCACCTGCTCGAGCTCCGACAGCGATGCCCGCATGATCTGTTGGAGGTTGACGAAGCGGTCGACGATCCGCTCGATGATGGTGTCCGAGAAGCGCGGGAGACGGTAGAGCAGCCGGTACCCCCGCGGCTCCACCCCCGAGTGGCTGTCGAGGGAGCGGCCGGGCAGGCACAGGGTCTCGCTCACCCGTTCCGGATCGCGCAGCTCGTCGGAGGGGAGATGGGCCAACTGTTCGATGATGGCGTCGACCGCGCTCAGCCCGTCGGCGTGCTTGACCGGGTGGGGCTG
The DNA here is from genome assembly GCA_963701325.1 of uncultured Acidimicrobiaceae bacterium. Classification (GTDB taxonomy): domain Bacteria; phylum Actinomycetota; class Acidimicrobiia; order Acidimicrobiales; family RAAP-2; genus Bog-756. Next base: position 2,688,581 of record OY969604.1, on the reverse strand, counting down.
CGCACAGTAGTCACGGACCACCAGGTGGAGGTCCCGGGCAACCCCGTCGACCAGCTCGGCCGACTGCAGACCGACCAGGCGGCCGTCGTCGCCGAGCTCGACCAGATAGCCGTCGACCTCCTCGGCGATGCGGAGGACCATTTCCGCCGCCTGGACCACCGCGACCACGTCCCCCACCGACACGGTGTCCTCGACTTCGAGCATCGAGAGGTTGTTGAGGGCCACGTCGAACCGGCTCCGGAACCGCTGCATGGTCGCCAGGGCCTGGTCGGTGCGATCGTGCAGCCACCCGATCGGCTGAATGGTGTGCTTCTGGTCGTTGCGGTAGACCGCGATCACCGACATGGCCGCGGAGACCGAGAGGACCGGCACGTTGATCGAGCGGGCCACCCGTTCGGCGGTGCGGTGGCGGGTCCCGGTCTCCGTGGTCGGGATCGAGGCTTCGGGCATCAGGTGGACGTTCGCCCGGCCGATCCGGGAGGCGTCGGCCGCCAGGATGATCGCACCGTCCATCTTGGCGAGCTCGGAGAGCCGCTGCGGGCTGAATTCCGAATCGAGGAGGAACCCGCCCGAACAGATGGAGAGCACGTCCGGACCGTCCCCGATCACCACCAGTCCGCCCCGCTTGGCCCGCAGGATGCGATCCAGGCCGTCGCGCAGCGGGCATCCGGGCGCCACCAGGGCCAGGATGTCGTTCATGGCCGCGTGCTGGCGTGACGTCACCGCCGAATCGTATCCGTCTCGCTCCCCCGTCAGTGCGGGGTGAGGTCACCCCCGGCGGAGGCGAGACAGCCGAAGCGGCCCACCGCATCGGCGACCGTTTCGACCCGGATGAGGTCGACTCCGGGCGGCCCGTCAGGGGCGGAGCTCGGCACGACCACGCGATCGAACCCGAGTCGTGCCGCCTCCTCGAGGCGCCGGGGGAGGTGAGAGACCTGGCGGATCTCACCGGCCAGACCGACCTCGCCGACCGCGGCCAGGGTCGACGGGAGCGCAACCCCGCTCGAGGCCGAAGCGACCGCCAGGGCCACGGCGAGATCTGCAGCCGGCTCGGTGACCCTGATGCCGCCTGCCACCGAGGCGAACACGTCGACGGACAGCAGGGGGAGGCCCGCGTGCCGCACCAGCACGGCCAGGGTCATGACCAGGCGTCCCCCGTCGAGTCCCACCACCGACCGCTTGGGCTGGGCCTGGCACATCGGGGCCACCAGTGCCTGCAGCTCGACCAGCACGGTCCTGCGGCCCTGGAGGGCTGGAAGGACCACACCGCCCGGAACCCCGGTCAGGCGGTCTCCGAGCAGGAGCCGCCCGGGGTCCTCCACCCGGTTGAGACCCTGGTCGCCCATCTCGAACAGGCCGAGCTCCCCGGTCGGACCGAACCGGTGCTTGACCGCCAACAGGAGACGCAGGGCGTGGTGGCGGTCCCCTTCGAAGCTGAGCACTGTGTCCACCATGTGCTCGAGGGCCCGGGGACCGGCCAACGCGCCGTCCTTGGTCACGTGTCCGACCAGCACGACGGCCACCTGACGGGCCTTGGCCAGAACGATCAGCTGATCGGCGCACTCGCGCACCTGGGTCACCGAGCCGGGGACGCCACTCGCCCGACGCTCCCCCGGCGTGGCCGGCCCGACCGCGACCGCCTGGATCGAGTCCACCACCACCAGGTCGGGCTCCGCATCGACCACTGCCTCGATGACCGTGCCCACATCGGTCGTCGCGAGGATGAGCAGTCCCGGGGGGATCGGGCCGAGGCGCTCGGCCCGGAGACGCACCTGGTGGGCAGACTCCTCGGCCGAGACCAGCAGGACCCGGTGGCCGGCCGCGGCCCGGGCGGCGAGCACCTGGAGCAGGAGGGTCGACTTGCCGATGCCCGGCTCACCGCCCACCAGGGTCACCGACCCCGGCACCAGCCCGCCGGAGAGCACCCGGTCGAACTCCTCGACCCCGGTCGGGACCGCTGCAGCCAGCGAGATGTCCACCGAGGCCAGCGGGACGTGCCTCGCGGCCAGGTCGAGCTCGTCCACGGCCCGGACCAGGGGACCGAGGGCCGCCTCCTCCACCAGGGTGTTCCACTCACCGCACATCGGGCACCGTCCGGCCCAGCGAGCGGTCGTCGAGCCGCAGTCGATGCAGCGATGTCGCTTGGCGGTCTTGGGCATGCCCAGATGGTAGGGACCGGGTGTGCCGTTCGGGGTGACCCCGTGCCCCCGGCGGACGCGCACCACCCCCCGGCCGTGCGGGGGGTGGTGCAATCGGCTGGAGCCGGCTCAACACATCTCGAGCACGGTCAGGTCACGAGGTCAGGGCGTCCACCGGCGCGTTGAGTGACGAGCCGGCCAGGCATCCGAGGAAGTCGGCGTCGCCGAAGGCGAACACCCCGCCGTCGGAGGCGTCCAGCCAGTACCCGTTGCCGCTCGGTGTGGGCTGCAGCGCGACCTCGGGACCGTTGAGATGCTTGCCGAACATCGATCCGTCGAAGGGCGCGTCGCCGAAGGCGAACACGCCGCCGTCAGAGGCCACCAGCCAGTACCCGTGCCCGTCGTGCGAGGAGGCGATCCCGACCACCGGTCCGTCGAGATGCTTGCCGTGCATCGAGCCGTAGGACACCGCGTCGCCGAAGGGATAGACGTTCCCGTCCGCGCTGGTGAGCCAATAGCCGTTCCCGGTCGGGGTTGCCGCGATGCCGAGCACCACGGAGGTCGCGCCCCCCTTCCCGAGCGAGCCGTGGAAGTGGGCGTCGCCGAAGGCGAACAACCCGCCGTCCGCGGCGACCAGCCAGTAGCCCTTTCCGTCTGGCGTGGCCGCGATGCCCACGATGGGTGCGTTGAGATGGAGCGTGTTGCCGAGCGAGCCGTGGAACTGCGCGTCGCCGAAGGCGAACACCCCGCCGTCGGAGGCCACCAGCAGGTAGCCGGCGTCATCGGGGGTCGCGGCGATCCCGACGATCGGGCCGTTGAGGTGCTTGCCGGTCATCGATCCGTAGAACGCCGCGTTCCCGAAGGCGAACACCCCGCCGTCGGAGGCCCCCAACCGATAGCCACCGTTGGCGACCGTCTGTCCTCCGGACACGCAGGCAGCCGAGTAGCTACCCGTCCAGGTCAGCGTCACGTCGACCTCGGGCGGCGACCCCGCCCCGTTGAGGGTGATCAGGAACTGAGGGAGCGCGCTCGCGGTGGCCAGGCCGAGCGGTGCGAGATCGACCGACCCGGTGCTGTCGAGGTTCTGGGTCGGGATGCTCGTGATGGGCTGGCCGTCGAAGTTCTCGAACTGCACCGTTCCCGACGTGTAGGAGCTGCGGGCCGGCGCGGTGACCCGGAGCGAGGTGTAGTTGGCGGGGATGCACTGTTCGGAGGGCGCAACGAGCCCCGCTGCCAGCACCCGCAGCGACCCCTGTCCGCACGCACCACCGGTGTACGCGTCGAAGTTCTGGATCTCGTCCGTCCCGTCGTTCGAGTTGACCCAGAGGCAGGTGGGCCGTTGGGGATCGGCGTTCACGGTGTACGGAAGGTCGAGATTGGTGAGGAGTTTCGGGAAATTCGCACACGACGCGCCGGCCGCGTAGTCGAAGCAGTCGATGGAATTGGTTTCGCCGTTGGCCAGGTAGATCCTGTCCCCGATGCTCACTGCAGGCCCGCCGAAGAATTCGGTCGATCCGATCGCGCTTACAAGGCCCGCGGGCGTGGCGACCGGTGCTCCCGAAAGCGACCAGCACGGGTCGGTCCCGAATGCCAGACAGAACCCGGTCGGCGCCCCAGCGCTGTCGAGGATCGGGAACGGCGCCCCGGAAAAGAAGTTGTAGCTCAGAGCGGTGACGTCGATCGGCCACGATCCGGTACACGGTCCGTCGGTCGCGGCATCGAAGCAGGCCAGGATCTGGGTGCTCCCCAACGACACCGGCAGCACGATCTGGTTGCCGAATGCTGCCTGGGAAGGTGTGAGGAATCCGAATGGGGGGTCCTGGGGGGCGGCTACGACGCTGCCGCCGTCGATGTCGACGGCGTAGGGCTGGGCGGCGCAGGCGGAGAAAGTGACCAGACTGAAGCAGAGCATGGTGTTCTTGGTCCCGGACTGCGTGCCGGCCGCCTCGTTGAAGGCGTACCAATTGGTGCCGACCGCGACCGGATCACTCACCATGCTTGCGTCGAGGGAGCCACCCAGCGGGGCGTCGCCGACCGCCGAGAGCGTGGTGAACCCGCAGAACAGCTGGGCCCCGGTCGCCGAGGCCGGCTGGGTCGTGTCGATGCAGACCACGCCCGCGGTGTCGTCGGGCACCCGGGTTGCGAAGACGTAGAGGCGGCCGGTGCTCTGGTCCATCCAGAGCCCGGGCTGGCCGGCGGTGGTGAAGTTGTTGCCGCTGCCGTCGGTGATCGTCTTCGCACCGGCGGTCCAGCACGACTGCGCGTTGCTCTGCAGGTGGCAGGCCACCTGCAGAATGGCGTCATGGTGGAACACGTTGTAGACCGCGGTCGGGGTCATCGCGACCGCCCAGCCGTCCCCGCCCGATGCCGTGGCGAAGTTCGAGGGGGGCGGTGCGGGGATGTTCTCGGTTGCCGTGTAGACGACCGTCCCGCTCGTCGTGACCGCGGATGCGCCGGGGGCGGTGGCGACCGTGGTCACCAGCAGGGCACTCACCCCGAGGATCGCTGCGAGCAGGGTCCGCATGACCGTCTGCAGGGGTGGGGTGTCACCAGTTCGCCTTGCCATGCATGCCTCCGCTCTCCGTCGATGATCCACTTGGCCCCGCCGCCTGCGGGAGGTGACCGCTCGATCCGCGATCTCGTCAGTCGGTATGCCACAACCGGTAGGGCGAACGAAAGTTACCCGTAGCGGGTCCGCGATCGAGGGATACCCGCTGTGTGCGTGGACCGACGCTCCGCGACGATGCCCCGCCGGTGGGCGGGGCATCGTGCTCGGTCTGGAGATCGGACCCGGCGGCCGGCCGGGCCTAGGTGGTCACTCGGCCGACGAATCGGCTCCGGCCAACTCCACCGGCGGGGGCTCGATGCCCTCGATGGCGGTGAAGGTCAGCTGCTGCTCGCCGGCGACCAGGGGTGGCGCGCCCTTCACGTCGTAGGCCGCGGCGGCCTCGGGCGTGATCGTCTCGACGTCCACGATGATCGTCTCACCCACCCGGAATTCCTTCCAGAGGATCCGCTCGGAGAGCGGGTCCTCGACCATCTGCTGGATGGCCCGGCGGAGCGGACGGGCACCGAGCTGCGGGTCGTACCCGCGGTCGGCCAGGAGCTGCTTGGCCGGCTGGGTCAGGACCAGGCTGAGGCCCTGGAGCTCGAGCTGGTTGGAGACCCGCTGGATCATGAGGTCGACGATCTCGACCACTTCGAGCTTGGAGAGCTCGTGGAACACCACGACCTCGTCGATGCGGTTGAGGAACTCGGGCCGGAAGTGCGCCTTGAGCGCCTCGTTGACCTTGGTCTTCATCCGCTCGTAGGTGACCGCCTCCGACGACTTGGCGAAGCCGACCGACGACTTGCGGAGGTCGGCCGTGCCGAGGTTGGAGGTCATGATCAGCACCGTGTTCTTGAAGTCGACCGAACGGCCCTGGGCGTCGGTGAGACGGCCGTCCTCCAGGATCTGGAGCAACGTGTTGAACACGTCGGCATGCGCCTTCTCGACCTCGTCGAAGAGCACCACCGAGAACGGCTTACGGCGAACGGCCTCGGTCAGCTGGCCGCCCTCCTCGTACCCGACGTACCCGGGGGGGGAACCGACCAGGCGGCTCACCGTGTGCTTCTCCATGTACTCGGACATGTCGAGCTGGATGAGGGCGTCCTCGTCGTCGAACAGGAACTCGGCCAGCGTCTTGGCCAGCTCGGTCTTCCCGACCCCGGTCGGACCGAGGAAGATGAACGACCCGCTCGGGCGCTTGGGATCCTTGAGACCCGCACGGGTCCGGCGAATGGAACGGGCCAGCGCGGCGATCGCAGGCTCCTGCCCGATGACCCGCTTGTGGAGCTCGTCCTCCATGCGGAGCAGCTTGGCCGTCTCCTCTTCGGTGAGGCGGTAGACCGGGATACCGGTCCAGTTGGCCAGCACCTCGGCGATGACCTCCTCGTCGACGACGTCGAACAGGTCGACCCCCTCCGCACGCCACTCGGCCTCCATCGACTCCTTCGAGTCCAGCCGATCCTTCTCCTGCTCGGCGAGCTTCTTGGCTTGGTCGAATGCCTGCTTTTCGATGGCGGCTTCCTTGTCCGCGCGCAGCCGGCTGATCTCCTCTTCGAGCTTCTTGTACGCGGGCGGCGTGGTCATCCGGCGGATGCGCAGGCGGCTGCCCGCCTCGTCGATGAGATCGATGGCCTTGTCCGGCAGGTAGCGGTCGGCCAGGTAGCGGTCGGCCAGGTTGGCTGCGGCCACCAGTGCCTGGTCGGTGATGGTGACCGCGTGGTGCGACTCGTAGCGATCGCGCAGACCCTTGAGGATCTCGATGGTCAGCGCCACGTTGGGCTGCTCGACCTTGATCGGCTGGAACCGCCGTTCGAGGGCCGCGTCCTTTTCGAGGTGCTTGCGGTACTCGTCGATGGTCGTGGCGCCGATGGTCTGCAGCTCGCCGCGGGCCAGCATGGGCTTGAGGATCGAGGCCGCGTCGATGGCTCCCTCGGCGGCACCGGCACCGACCAGCGTGTGGAGCTCATCGATGAACAGCACGATGTCCCCGCGGGTGCGGATCTCCTTCAGGACCTTCTTGAGGCGCTCTTCGAAGTCGCCGCGGTACCGGCTGCCTGCCACCAGGGCACCGAGATCGAGGGTGTACAGCTGCTTGCCGGTGAGCGTCTCGGGGACGTCGTCGGCGACGATGCGCTGGGCCAGGCCCTCGACGATGGCGGTCTTGCCCACGCCGGGCTCTCCGATGAGCACCGGATTGTTCTTGGTGCGGCGCGAGAGCACCTGCATGACGCGTTCGATCTCTTTCTCGCGCCCGATGACCGGGTCGAGCTTGTGATCGCGGGCCAACGCGGTGAGGTTGCGACCGAACTGGTCGAGGACCGGTGAGCCGGTCGGCGCGTCGGTCGACTGGGATCCGGGAGGACCTGCACCCACCGGCTCCTTGCCCTGGTACCCGGAGAGGAGCTGGATCACCTGCTGGCGCACGCGCGGCAGGTCGGCCCCGAGGCTCTGGAGGACCTGGGCGGCGACGCCCTCTCCTTCGCGCACCAGGCCGAGGAGCATGTGCTCGGTGCCGATGTAGCTGTGACCGAGCTGGAGGGCCTCGCGGAGTGAGAGCTCGAGGACCTTCTTGGCCCGCGGCGTGAAGGGCGGTGATCCGGTGGGAGCGGTTCCGGCCAGGCCGATCGTCTCCTCGACCTTCTCACGCACGGCCTCCAGGGAGACTCCGAGGGACTCGAGCGCCTTTGCCGCGACGCCCTCACCCTCGTGGATGAGCCCGAGCAGGATGTGCTCGGTGCCGATGAAGCTGTGATTGAGCAGCCGCGCCTCTTCCTGGGCCAACACCAGGACTCGACGAGCTCGGTCTGTGAATCGTTCGAACACCCCACAGCCTCCAAACAGGGTTCAGTCGCTGAACCTGAAGTCTACAGGCGGAAGTGTCATTCGCACTCGCACGTGTCTCCCCCCAGGCATGTCTCTGTCTTCGGCATCCTGGCCTATCGTCTGTAGGAAGTGAACGTCGTCGAGCTGCTGGGCCTGCCCGCCCTCGAAGAGCCCCTGGCCGAACTCGAGCCCCTGCTCGTGGAGTCCGTGGTGACCGGAGACCCGTTCCTCGACGAGGTCACCACCCACCTCCTGGCAGCAGGTGGGAAGCGGCTCCGGCCGATCTTGGCCCTGGCGACGGCGACCTCGGGTGCCCAGCCCGCCTCCCGGGAGGACCTCCTCGGAGCGGTGGCAGTGGAGCTGGTCCACCTGGCATCCCTCTACCACGACGACGTCATGGACGAAGCGACCATGCGGCGCAACGTGGAGAGCGTGAACTCGCGGTTCGGCAATCTCGTGGCCATCGTGGCGGGAGACTTCCTGCTGGCCCGCTCGGCCGAGATCGCCGCCGGGCTGGGGGTCGAGATCGCGGCGCTCCTGGCCGCCACCCTGGGCGAGCTGTGTCGGGGCCAGGTCGACGAGGTACAGGCCGCGTTCCGGACGGATCGTTCCCGCCACCAGTACGAGGTGACGATCGCTGGCAAGACCGCGTCACTCATGGCCACCTCCTGCCGGATCGGGGCGCTGACAGGGGGCCTCCCCGCTGCCGAGGTCGACGCTTTCACCGCGTTCGGTCGCTACTTCGGCATGATCTTCCAGGTGCGCGACGACATCCTCGACGTCATCGGCACCGACGCCGAGCTCGGCAAGCCGGCAGGTCAGGACCTGGCCGAGGGCATCTACACCCTCCCGGTGCTGCTCGCACTCACCGATCCGGCGGTCGGACGGGAGCTGAGCCCCCTGTTGGGCCAACCGCTCGGGCAACCAGAGCGGGACAAGGCCCGGGCCATCGTGGCCGAATCGGGCGCCATCGAACGGTCGGTGGTCACCGCCCACGGGTACGCCGATCTGGCCGCCGAGGCAGCCCACACGGGCCCGTCAGCGGCACTCGCCGAGGGCTTCGCCAACCTCGCCCACTCGCTGGTCGACGGCCTGCCCACCTTCTAGCGCTCGCCGGACACCAACCGGAGCCCGGTCAGGTCCTGCGGCCCTCTAGAGCTCGCCGGAGACCGACCGGAGAGCTCGCCGGGGGCCAATCGGCAGCCCGGTCAGGTCGTCGTGGTTGCCGGCGTGGTCGTGGTGCTCGAGCTCGACGGGGTGTCGGTATTCGCTGCCGGGCCGGTCGTGGTCGTCGTGCTCGCCGGCGGTGCGGTGGTGCTGGTGCTCGTGCTCGCCGGCGGCGTCGTCGTCGTCGCCGATTTGGCCGGCGGCGTCGTGGTGGTCGAGCCCTTCGGCGCTGTCGTGGTGGTGGAGCTCTTCGGCGCAGCCTTCGGGGTCTTGCTCGGGGCGCCCGCCGGCGGCTTGGGCTTGGCAGGCGTGGGCTTCGACGGAGGGAACGTGAGCTTGCTGAGCTTGCAGGCCTTGAGGCGGGCCTCTCCCTTCGAGATCGTGGCGCTCTTCTTGTGCAGCTCGAGGATGTAGATCTCGTACTTCTTCTTCTTGTCGTAGGTCGAGTGCCAGTACCTGAGGATGTAGGTCTCGTAGTGCTGCCGCTGGGTCATGTCGACCTTCAGGTGCGCGACGAGGGCCGGCTTGTTGGCCTTGCCGGCCTGGTTCTCGGACGCCTGTATGGAGGCCAGCTCCTGGCCGACGCTGTGTTTGATGCGTTGGATCCGGTCGAAGCGGTGCTGGTCCTCCGCGCAGGTGAAGAACGCCTCGGCATCGGTGACCGGGTTGCCTCGATGGGAGGTCTTGGCCGACGACGGGGTCACCGCCCCGGCCACCGCCAGGGACGCCGGGGTCAGCGTGCCGACGGCCACCGTGGTCAGGAGCAGCGTGCGGGTCAGAACGGAGAGGCTGCGCAGTCTCATGGTCCTCCTTGCCGAGTCATGGACGCCCCCGGGTGCGAACCGAGGACGCGCGAACAGGGTCAGGTCTGGGTGGTTCCCGGGTGTGCCGCGGGCACGGTGACATGGGGGGCCGTGACCGGGGGGGCGGTGACCGAGGGCGCCGACACGTGGCATTTGCCCTCGATCGCCGAAGCGGCCGTGGCCAGGAAGGTCTTGAACGTGGGGCTCTCCCGGCGCGTGATCCGCTTCTCGATCCTGTTGGCCCGGACGGTCTTCCCTTTTTGGGTCGCGACCTGCTCGCGGTGGGTCAGTTTCGGCAGCCCGGCCGCGATGTGGGTCTGGGCCTTCTGGATGCGCGCCAGCGCCCGATCCGCGTGGGAGCAATTGAACGAGGCGATCGAGAAGTGGTGGTGCCTGTGCTTGCGCGCGTGGGTCTTGGCGTGGGAGTGGGTCGGCGGCGTCGCCGCGCCGGTGATCCCGCCTGCGAGGGACAGCGAGCCCACGATTGCGGCCGCCACCAGCACCGTCGCAGCTGCCCCGATCAGCTTCCTCATGCTCACGATGGTCACACGCCCCTCCAGACGGCGTCGGCACCTCGGGCACCGACAACCTCTGTTATCGCCTATCCGGGTGTGCGATTCATGAGAAAGATGTTAGGAGAGTGTGATGGTCGACCTGGGGTCGCCCAGATCGTGCTCGGGGGTCGGGACTGCGCCCGGTCAGGAGGTCATCCCTCCGAGGCCGACCAGGCCACGGGCCAGTTCGATCTCACCCATGTGGCGCAGTCCGTGCTGGTAGATCCAGCACTCCGTCGCGTCGAGCAGGGTGATCCCCTCCGGGCCGGCCACCCTGGCGCTGTAGGTGCCCGCGACCTGGTCGGGGAAGGGACGGGCGATGACCACCCGGGTCAGCTCGGAGGGGTCGAGGGACGCCAGCCACGCCTCCACCCGTGCGAACACGGTCTGCATGTAGCTCCTGAACTGCTCGTAATCGCCGATGCGCTGATGGACCATCTCGGCGACGCTCCGTTCCTTGCCGTGGTCGGGGATGGCCGGGCGGACCCGGGCGGCCCACTCGTCGTCCCAGACCGGCGTGTTCCCGGTCATGAGGAGAAATGACGCGTCGACCATGTTGACGATGTGGAAGAGGCTGAACGCGATGGGCAAGACGCCGTCGCGCTCGAAGTGGTTGACCTGCTCGAGGTCCATGGTGGCCACGGCGTCGTCGTAGAGGGAGAACAGGGCGCGCATGCGTCGCCGCAGCGAGTCGAGGAGCAGGCCGTCTGGCGGCCCGGCTCCGGTTCCGGTCGGCTCAGGCATGGTGCTCCTTCCGCCCGGACGCGCGGCGACCGGGCCACTCACCCACTTGTCACCGATCCTGCCACCTGATGAACTGGTCTGCGAATGCCCCGAGCCAAGACGAATCACGACGCGGACGGAGCCGAACCCCATCAGAGCGCCCCACCCGGTGTACCGGCCACCGGAGCTGCTCCGGGCGTGCCGGCGGCGGACGTGGAGTCCGAGGTCCCGGCCGAGACCGACGGCCGCCGTCTGCGCCGGGCGCTCAACCGCGAGGCGGTGGTCGACGCCCTGCTCGATCTCTACCGCGAGGGCAACCTCCGCCCCGGAACCGACCTGATCGCGGAACGGGCCGGGCTCTCCCCCCGCTCTCTCTTCCGGTACTTCGAGGACACCGACGACCTGGCCGGTGAAGCGGCACTCCGCCAACAGATCCGGGCGCTGCCGCTGGTCGTGCTCGAGGTCGGCGCTGACGCCGACTTCGACGAGCGGGTCCGGGCCCTGGTGGAACAGCGGTTCCGCCTCTTCGGCGAGATCGGCAATGCAGCCCTGGCATCCCGGCTGCGAGCCCCGTTCCACCCGAGGATGGCCGAGGCCCTCGCCGGAACACGGGCGTTCCTCCGCGGCCAGATCCGCACCCTGTTCACCAACGAGCTGGAGGCGATGGACGCCACCCGGGCCGAGGCGGTGCTCACCGCTGCCGACCTGCTGACCGGCTTCGAGTCGTACCAGCTCCTCGCCGGTGCGCCGGGCCTCGACCCGCAGAAGGCCATGCCCCTCCTGGTCGAGGCCCTCACCGTGCTCCTCGGTTCCTGAGCGTGCCGGTCCTCCGGCACTCCCGCCGGAGCGCCTCCTCCGTCAGGCCGCGGCGACGTTCCGTTCGAAGATGATCCGTAGGCCGTGGAGGGTGAGCCACGGCTCGACGTACTCGATCTCCTCCGAATAGGGAGCGATGAGCTCGGAGAGGCCGCCGGTGGCGACGACCGTGCACTCGCCGAGCACCCCTGCGAAGCGGCGGCACAGCCCGTCGACCTGGGCCCCGAACCCGTAGATGGCCCCCGACTGGATCGACTCCACGGTCGATTTGCCGATGACGCTGCGGGGTTCGATGAGCTCGACCCGTCGGAGCGCGGCGGCATGGGCGAACAGGGCGTCCAGGCTGATCGCGACTCCAGGAGTGATCGCCCCGCCCAGGTACTCGCCGGCGGCGGAGATCGCGTCGAAGGTGGTGGCCGTACCCAGGTCGACCACCACGCATGGCCCGCCGAACAGGTCGTAGGCCCCCACCGCGTTGGCGATGCGGTCGGCCCCGACCTCCTTCGGGTTGTCGTAGAGGATCGGCATCCCGCTCCTGACCCCGGGCTCGAGGACCACCGAGGGGACGTCGAACCAGCGAGCCACCATCTGGCGGAGGTTGGCGGTCACCAGCGGGACCGAAGAGGTCACGGCAATGCCGGTGACGGTCTGGGCGAGGTCGAGGCCGTTGAGACCGAGCAGCTGGGTGAGCAGGAGCGCGTGCTCGTCCGCGGTGCGCACGTCGACCGTGGAGAGCCTCCAGTGGTGGGCGAGCCCGGTGGGCTCGGTGCCGTCCCTCGGCACCGACTCGTCGAGAGGAGCGCTCGGATCGTCGGCGAACAGCCCGACCACGGTGTCGGTGTTCCCCACGTCGATGGCGAGTAGCACGGGCGTCCTTTCGGGCCGGGGGAGAGCGGGAGTCAGGACCGAAGGTCGAAGGCGAGATCGAGCACGGGCGCGGAGTGGGTGAGGCTCCCGGCGGAGACCAGGTCGACTCCGGCCGAGGCGAACCCGGGAGCGTTGGCGAGGGTGACGCCGCCCGACGCCTCGACCAGGAGGTCCGAACCGCTGGCCCGCACGAGGTCGACCGCCGTTGCCACTTCGGCGGGGGGCATGTTGTCGAGCATCACCACGCTGGCTCCTGCGGCGACCGCTTCCTTGACCTGCTCGAGCCCGTCGCACTCGACCTCCACCATGCGCCCGGGCCAGAGGCGGCGCGCCCGGGTGACGGCTTCGCCGATCGACACGCCCCCGAGGTGGTTGTCCTTGATGAGCACGCCTTCCGACAGGTTGCCGCGGTGGTTGTGGCCACCGCCCGCCCGTACGGCCGCCTTCTCGAGGGCCCGCAGGCCCGGCGTCGTCTTGCGGGTGTCGAGCACTCGTGTCGCCGGATTGGCACCCCGCACCGCGTCCACGAACGCTCGGGTGATGGTTGCCACACCCGACAGGTGTCCGAGGAAGTTGAGCGCGGTCCGCTCGGCGGTGACGATCGAGCGCAACGGCCCCTCGATGGTGGCCACCACGTCTCCGGGGCCGACAGATGCCCCGTCGGTCCGCTCCCATCGGATGTCCACCGCCGGGTCGATCTGGGTGAAGGTCTCGACGACGCAGGCACGCCCGGCCAGCACGCCGCGATCCCTGCACACGATGTCGACGAGCGCTCGGCTGCCCGGGGCGAGCAGCGCCGCGCTCAGGTCCCCGAGCGGCAGGACGTCCTCGGCAATTGCCCGTGCCACGGCCTCGACCACCGCCGCACGGGGGGGATCGCATTCCGGTTCCCGCTCGTCACCCTCCTGGGCACCGGTCACTGCCGTCCCCGGTCGGTCGGCGGCGCGGACGGGGTCGGCGAGGTCCGGGCCAGGACGGTGTCGTCCGCGGTGCGCACGACGCGACAGCGCCACGCGTCGGACAGCGCCGGGTAGTCGCTCCGGGCGTGCGCTCCGCGGCTCTCGCGGCGGCGGGTCGCCGAGTCGAGAACGCTTCCCGCTCCGGTGACCAGGTTGGCCAGCTCACCGCTGGCGCGGTCGGTCGGGATCCCGTCCCCGACCGCCCGGGACAGCTCCTCGACCAGCGAACTGACCCGGGCCAACGAGTCGGCACTGCGCACCACCCCGACACCGTCTGTCATCGCCCGCTGGAGGCGGTCGCGGGTCTTGGCCACGTCGGACCAGGACGCGCCGTCATCCCCCGTCGCGGGCGCGGACGGCGATCCCTGCGGAGCGGCCTCCACCCAGGGCGCCGGGGCCGACTCGACCCGGCCGGTGAGCACCGGGGCGAGCACGCCGGTCGCCGTCGGGCTGTCGCGCCCGGCGAGGATCGATTCGGCCAGGCGGGCGCCGAAGACCATGCCCTCGAGCAGCGAGTTCGAGGCGAGCCGGTTCGCACCGTGCACGCCGGTGCAGGCGACCTCTCCTGCCGCCCAGAGGCCGGGCAGCGCCGTCGCCCCCCAGAGGTCGGTCAGGACGCCGCCCGAGAGGTAGTGGGCTGCCGGCGCGATGGGCAGCCAGTCGGTCGCCGGGTCGAGCCCGATGGCGGCCAACGATGCGGCAATGGTCGGGAAGCGCGAATCGAAGGAGGCCAGCGCGGTGGCGTCCAACCAGAGGTTCTCGACCCCCTGGGCGCGCATGCGCTCGGCCATCGCGCGGCTGACCACGTCCCTCGGGGCGAGCTCGTCGACGAAGCGCTCGCCGCGGGCGTCCCGCAGCAGGGCCCCGTGCCCACGGAGCGCCTCGGAGAGCAGCGGGCGGGGCATCGCCGGGTGATGGAGCGCGGTGGGGTGGAACTGCATGAACTCGACGTCCGCAACGGGGACGCCTGCCCGGAGGGCCATGGCCAGCCCGTCGCCGGTGGCTCCGGCCGGGTTGGTGGTCACCGCGAAGAGCTGGCCCGCCCCGCCGGTCGCGAGCACGGTGTGTGAGGCCCGGACCTCGATGAGCTGCCCGTCGGCCCCGAGGGCGCGCACCCCCTGGCACCTGCCGTCCTCGATGAGCAGGTCCAGGGCGAACCACTCCTCGAGCACCGCCGCCACCGAGGCGCGTGTGGCATCGACCAGGGCGCGCTCGACCTCGGCACCAGTCGCCGCACCCCCTGCATGGACGACGCGGGCGGTCGAATGGCCTCCCTCGCGGGCCAGCGCGAGGCCGCCACCGGGCTGGCGGTCGAAGACCGCGCCCATCGCCACGAGCTCGTGCACCCGCGACGGGCCCTCGTCGACCAGGACCCGCACCGCCTCGGTGTCGCAGAGCCCCGCTCCGGCAGCGAGGGTGTCCGCGAGGTGCAGATCGGTCGAGTCCTCGTCACCGCCGAGCACCGCGGCCACCCCTCCCTGGGCCCACCGGGTGGTCGACTGGGAGAGCTCGGCCTTCGTCAGGACGCCGACCCGGAGCCCTCCGGCCCTCGCCCCGGTGCCCCCACCGGACCCGCCCATCGGCGCGGCCAGGCGCACCGCTGCGGACAAGCCGGCGACCCCGCTCCCGAGCACCAGGACGTCGAGGACACCCGGTGGCGGCGGGGGTCCGCTCACGCCGAGGCGCGCGGGTCGAGGTTGTCGATGAGACGCACCGGGCCGACGGTGGCCGCGATGAGCAGCCGGAGCGGTCGGGCGCCGGAGAGGTCCACCGCCGGCTCGAGGTCGTCGGCGTCGACCAGGGCGGCGTAGTCGAGGACGGCTGCCGGTTCGGCCGACACCACCTCTGCCATGGCCGCCTCGACGGACGCTGGACACGCCCCCCGGGCCAGCACCGCGGCACCCGCGCGCAGTGCCCGTGAGAGCGAGAGGGCGGCCCGGCGCTGCTCGGCCGAGAGGCGGGCGTTGCGACTGGAGAGCGCCAGCCCGTCACCGTCGCGCACGGTCGGACAGCCGACCACGTCGACCGGGAGGGAGAGGTCGCGGCTCACCTGCCGGATCAACGCGAGCTGCTGGAAGTCCTTCTCGCCGAAGTAGGCCCGGCAGCGGCCGGCTGCAGAGAGGAGCTTGACCACGATGGTGGCCACACCGTCGAAGTGCCCGGGACGGGACTCGCCCTCCCACCGGCGACCGAGCGAGGGCACCGACACCGAGGTGGCCGGCGGCTCGGGCCACCCGGGGTACATCTCGGTGACCGCGGGGACGAAGGCAACGGCGGTCCCGGCATCGGCCACGAGGGTCAGATCTTCCTCGAGCGTCCGGGGGTAGGCGGCCAGATCGCCGGCGTCGCCGAACTGGGTCGGGTTCACGAAGATCGAGACGGCGACCGTGTCGCATTCGGCGGCAGCCCGTTCGACGAGGGAACGGTGTCCCACATGGAGGGCTCCCATGGTCGGCACCAGGCCCACCGTCCGGCCCGCGCCGCGGGCGGCGTCGAGCAGGCCGGAGAAGCCGGCGAGCGACTCGACCACGTTCAGGTCGCCGCGGCGTGCGAACCTTCCCGGCGCGGGAGCGGGCTGCCCGGCCAGCACGTGGGGGGCGAAGACGGTCGTCATGCCACCTGCTCCGACGCGGCCACCCGGAGGCCCACGGCAGCGGAGCCGGCCACGGTCGCACCCGGGTCGGCCGAGGTATCCAGGGAGAGCCGCCGGGCGAGTCCGACCAGCGCGTCGTAGGCGGCCAGCTCGGTGCGGTGCCCGGGCATCGCCGCGAGCACCTCCCGGTGGCGATCGACCGTCTCCCAGTCGCCCCGGGCAGCCGGTCCGGTCAGCGCAGCACGCGGGCCGAGGGCGAGGGCGTCATCGGCGGCCGCCCGCAGGAGGCCGGCGAAGGCGTCGAGCGGGAGTCCTGCGGTCGCCGCCACCCGCTCGACCTGACCCATGAGGGCCACCAGGTGGTTGGCTGCGATGACCGCAGCCGCGTGGTACGCCGAGCGGTGCCGGTCGTCGACCTCGACGGGATGACCACCGAGCGACTCGGCCACCGCCCGGGCGATGGGATCGCCGGCCACCGCGAAGGTGATGCCGGTGCGCAGGCGCTCGGACCCGATGGCCGCGGTGGGCAGCGGGACGAGCGGATGGAGCGAACCCCGCCGCGCGTGCCCCTCGAGGACGTCGAGGCCGAGCGAGCCCGAGAGATGGAGGACCGCGGTCGTGGCAACCGGTCGGATCCGGGCGGCCACCTCGGCCACGGTGTCGTCCGGGGTGGCGATGATCAACAGATCGACGCCGGCGGCGGCGTCGACCGGAGAGCGCTCGCGCCCCCAGGCGCCTCTCGGGTGGTACCCCCCGGCCGCCTCGAGGGCTGCCATCATCGACCGGCCGGCTCGGCCTGGCCCGACTACGCGGAATCTGGTCACGAGACCCCTTTCGACGTTCCAGCCCCGGGTGGGTGCCGTTCGCGTCAGGTAATCCGGATACTGCCGGTCAGAGCATACCCACGACCCGGACCTCGCCACCAGCGGACGCCACCGCGGCCAGGTCGACCAGGTCCGGGGCCAGCTCGGCAAGCGGCGCGAGCACGAACCGGCGCTCCCGCCAGCGGGGATGCGGCACGGTCAGATGGGGATCGTCGAGCACGACCCCGTCCATCCAGATGAGGTCGGCGTCGAGGGTACGGGGTCCCCAGCGCACGCTCCGCACACGGCCGGCCGCCGCCTCCAGACGGTGGCACTGCTCGAGGATCCGGTAGGGGTCGGTGCCCGGCGAGACGGCCAGCTCGACCACCAGGTTGAGGTACGGGTCCTGGTGGTCGGGACCGCCGATCGGTTCGGTCTCGTAGACCTGCGAGACGGAGCTGACCCACGGGTCGCCTCCCGCACGGAGCTGGTCCACCGCCCGGCGCAGATGGGTGAGGCGGTCACCGAGGTTGGAGCCGAGGGAGAGGAAGGCCCGCTCGGTGGGTGGCTCGGCGCGCGGGGCGCTCACCGATCGCGGGCCACCCGGACGCCCACGCTGGCGATGTCCATCGGCAGCGGTGGCCGGAGCTTGCGCAGGGTCACGGTCACGCCGCTGATCCGCGAGTCGACCGCCAACACCGCCCGGGCCACCTGACCGGCCAGCCCCTCGAGCAGCCCGTAGGAGCGCGGACCGGCGACGGTGGCGGTCACGACGCCGGCGACAGCGCCGTAGTCGACGGTGTCGGACAACCGGTCCGAAGCGCCTGCCGGCGTGAGGTCGACGGCCAGGTCGAGGTCGATCTCGAAGGGCTGGGCCCGGGTCCGCTCCTCGGGCAGCACCCCGTGGGTGCCGACCACCCGGATGCCCCGGAGCTCGATCCGGTCCCCGCCGGCGTGAGCGTCGTCCGCCGCGGGCGGCATCAGGCGGGGCGCGAGGCGCCGCCGCCGTGCTGGGCCGGTGCCGGGGCGAGTTGGCCGGCGGCCGCCACCACCTCACGCCCTGCGGGACCCATCGGGTGCCCGGTCATGTGCTCGAGAACGGTGGTCGCCTGCGGACCGCTCGGGAGCCGATCGGACCAGAGCAGGTACCCGGCGATGACCCCCGCCACCCGGTCACCGAGCTCCTCCTGGTGGACGAGGATCCGCTCACCGTTGGCCAGCCGGAGGTGGACGTCCCGGTACACGTCGGCCAGGACGGTCCGCACATCGCCGGTGTTGGGCAACGGGTAGTGGACGCTGGCCAGCTCCTTCTCCTCGTAGGCCTGCAGATTGTGCGAGGAGGGCAGCAGCGAGACGACCCTGGTGAACCCCTGGACCTGGAGCCAGATGATCTCCTCCTGGCGCCGCACCTTGCGGTGGTTGGGAGCGAAGCCGCCGGGCCGCTCGCTCATCGCGAGCCGGTCCTTGATGACCCAGGTGAAGTTCCGCGGGGGGATCCCCGCCGCCCATTTTCCCTTCACACTCCGACCTCCGTGCCCGCCATCGATTGGTCTCGACGCCCCGGCCTCCCCATCCGTCCCACCGCACCGGGGTCCACCCGGCCGACCAGGATCGCCGCCTGCCGGGACGCGGCGACGTCGTGGACCCGGACCATACCCGCACCGAGGGCGATGGCCCAGGTGGCCGTGGCCACGGAGCCGGCCAGCCGATCTGCCACCGGGAGCGGGGTGCCGTCCGGGCCGGCGCCGATCGCCCCGAGGAATCGCTTCCGACTGGTCCCCACCAGCACCGGGTACCCGGTGGCCACCAGGGTGCCGAGGCCCGCGAGCAGGGTCAGGTTGTGCTCGAGCGTCTTCCCGAAGCCGATCCCCGGGTCGATCCAGACCTCGGACACGCCCGCCGCGGTGGCCCGCTGCGCACGGTCCACGAGCAGGTCCCGGACCTCGTCCACGACGTCGTCGTACCGGGGGTCGTCCTGCATCTCGGCAGGGGACCCCTTCCGGTGCATGGCCACCCACCCGACCCCGAGGCGGCCGGCCACCGGCCAGAGCGAGGCCGACACGTCGTTGATCAGGGTTGCGCCGGCTGCCACCGCCGCCTCTGCGACCGCCTCCTTGGAGGTGTCGACCGAGACGCGCACGTGCGGCGCGAGGGCGTCGATCACGGGGAGCACCCGACGGAGCTCCTCTTCGACCGGCACCGGTTCGGCCCCGGGCCGGGTCGACTCGCCGCCGACGTCCACGATGTCGGCCCCCTCATCGATCATCTCGTGCCCTCTGGTGATGGCCTGACGACTCTCGAACCACAGGCCGCCATCGGAGAACGAGTCGGGGGTCACGTTGAGGATCCCCATCACCAGGGCTCGCTCCTCTGCTGCGGGGCCGGGCATCGGCCACAGCGTAAACCAGCCCGATCCGGTCCGCGCCGGGCCGTTCGGCGCTCAGCGGCCGCGGACGAACTGCATCGCCTCGAACCTGGTCGAGGTGTCGGTGCGGAACAGGCCGCGGACCGCAGAGGTGATGGTCGAGGTGCCCGACTTCTTCACGCCGCGCATCGACATGCAGAGGTGCTCGGCGTCGACCACCACCAGGACCCCTTTGGGGTCGAGGGCCTTCTCGATGGCGTCGGCGATCTCCGAGGTCATGCGCTCCTGGACCTGGAGGCGCCGTGCGTATCCGTCGACCAGTCGGGCGAGCTTGGACAGGCCGGTGATGCGGCCGTCCTGGCCCGGGATGTACGCGACGTGCGCCTTCCCCATGAAGGGCACCATGTGGTGCTCGCACAACGAGGCAAAGGGGATGTCCCGGACCATGACCATCTCGTCGTGCTCCGCGGCGAAGCTGATCTCCAGGTGGTCCGCCGGGTTCTCGCCGAATCCGGCGAACAGCTCCTCGTACATCCTGGCCACCCGGCCCGGCGTCTTGCGCAGCCCGTCCCGGTTCGGATCCTCTCCGACTGCGGCCAGGATCTCGAGGACGGCCCGCTCGATGCGCTCCTTGTCCACGCTCATCGTCTGCTCACCTCTCCGCGCTCACTACCCGACCTGGCCCGCGTACCCGTGGATGGCCGGCAGGTTCCGGAAGCGCTCGCCCACGTCGAGGCCGTAGCCGACGACGAAGTCGGCCGGGATGTGGAACCCGACGTAGCGCAGGTCGAGCGCCGTCCGCTGCTGGCCGTCCTTGACCAGGAGTGCGCAGACCTCGAGGCTGGCCGGCTCGCGGGCGAGCAGATAGCGCTGGAGGTAGCTGAGGGTGAGCCCGCTGTCCACGATGTCCTCGACCACGAGCACGTGGCGGCCGAGCAGATCGACGTCGAGATCCTTCACGATGCGGACGACGCCGGAGGTCCGGGTCGCGCTCCCGTACGAGGAGATCGCCATGAAGTCGACCTCGACCGGCAGAGCGATGGCCCGCGAGAGGTCGCTCATGAACATGAAGGCGCCCTTGAGCACCCCGACCAGGAGGGGCGGCCGGCCCGCGTAGTCGGCGGTGATGGCCTCGCCGAGCTCGGCGATCCTGGCCTGGAGCACGTCCTCGGGGACGATCACCGGGCCCACCTCGATCCCGTCCTCGAGGAGCCGCGGCGCGGTCGCGGCGTCGGTTCCCGTGGATGGTCACGGCACGACTGTACCGGAGCGCCGGGCGTCCTCCTCCGTGGCAACCGAGAGGCGACCGGCCGACCGGGTGACCCGCACGCCGCCCGGTACCTCGGTGGCCCGTCGCTCGAGGCGGGCCACCTCGAGGACCCGGTCGACCGCCCCGAGGGGCGGCGGGTAGGAGCCGGCACCGGTCAGCCACCGCCGCACCGTCCGGCGGGCCAGCGGTGTTGGGGCCGCGGCGAGGGCGGCCGCGTCGGTGGGGTCGAGCAGCGCTCCTGCCAGGTCGAGGAGGTCGGCGTCGCCGGCCAGCGCCCCGGCCTGGCGGCAGAGCACGGGCACGACGTCCCGCCCGGCGATGGCCGAGCAGAGCGGGAGCAGCTCAGCCCGCACGCGGTTGCGGACGAACCGCTGGTCGTCATTGGACGGGTCACGGACCGGAACGAGGTCGAGGTGGTCGCAGAGGGCCACCGTCTCGGCGCGACGGAGGTCGAGCAGCGGGTGGGCCGGACCGGACCGCATGCCGGCCAGACCGTGGACGCCCGCACCCCTGAGCAGGTTGCCGAGGACCGTCTCCGCCTGATCGTCGGCTGTGTGGCCGGTGGCCGCCCCCGGGCCGATCGCTGCCCCGCGCGTGGCGCGGGCCCGGGCTTCGAGGTTGGGCCCGTCGGACAGGCTGACCTGCTCGGACCGGAAGGCGGCCCCGAAGCGCCGCGCCGCGGCGGCCACCAGGTCCGCCTCGGCCGCCGAGCCGTCGCGCAATCCGTGGTCGACATGGACCGCCGTCACCTGACAGCCGGCGGCGACCGCCAGGACCAGCAGCGAGAGCGAGTCGGCACCACCCGAAACGGCGCACACCAGCGGTTCACCCGCCGGGGGGAACGTGCACCGTCCGAGCAGCGCCTCGACGAACGCGTCCTCGCCCAGATCAGGAGGCAACGGCCGGTACCCCGACGCGCGAGACCCACGTCGCCGGGTCGCGGATCTCCTCCAGCGAGGGGAGCCACTCGGGGCCGCGCCAGGCACGGTCGAGGAGCGCGGGGCCGCCCGACCCCTCGACGGCGGCGATGAAGCGCTCGCCCTCCTCGTACTGGCGCATCTTGGCCTCGATCCCGATCAGCTGCTGGAGGAGCCGGGACAGTCCGTGCGCCTGCTTGCGTCGTTGGCGCAACACCTCGGCGAAGCGCGGCGCGCTCGGGATGTCGGCGGCCCCGGCGCGGTCCATGGTCACATCCCCATGGCCCTCGAGCAGGCTCATGAGGGCCTGGATGCGGTGGAGGCCCTCGAGCTGCTCGGGAGTGGCCACGAGCCCGAGGGCGCCGCTGTCCTGCAAGGGGTTGCGGCCGGCCCGGATCTCGGCGGCCATCCGCTTGAGCGACTCGGCGAGCCGGGCGGGATCGGGCTCGAGCGCGCCGAGTCCCTCCTCCACGAGCGACACGAAGTAGTCGCGCATCCAGGGGATCGCGGTGAACTGGCAACGGTGGGTCACCTCGTGGAGCGCCAGCCAGAGCCGGAACTCGTGGGGCTCGAAGCCGTGCTGCTGCTCGAGGGCGACCACGTTGGGTCCGACGAAGTAGACCAGGTCCTGGTCGTCGGCGGCCTCTTCGGTGAGCAGGAGGTCGTACTGTCCGAGCACCCGGGTCGAGAGCCAGCCGAGGACCACCCCCATCTGGGCCCCGGTGACGGTCCGCCCGGCGCTGGCCAGCGGGCCGGCCAGCCGGCCGGTGAGCAGGTTGGCCGTTGCCAGGCGCGACGGATCGAGACGGTCGAGGTGCGGGCCGAGCAGTCGCTGGAAGCTCGCCACGTTGGCGCTCACCCAGCCGGCGCGGTCGGTGACCCGTGCCCGGGCCGGCCCCGCGGCCGAGCGCAACCCGGTCGACTCGGCGACCAGCTCCTCGGCCTGGGCGGTCAGCTCGGCGAAGTCCGCCTGGAGGAGATCGGGACGGTAAGGCGCGGGCACCCGGGCCCGGCTTCCGACCCAGGCGGCAACCCGTTCGGCGGTGTCCCACCCGACCGCCCCGGGGCCGGACGGGGACGCCTCTCGTGCCGGGGCTCCGGGGATGTCATCCACAGCGGATGGGGCAGCGTCGGCGGGGGGCACGGGGCCCAGTGTAGGGAGGCGGGCCCCACCCGGGGGCGTCGCAACGCGGAGCGCTCAGCTGGAGGCGGCGCCGTGCTCGGCGCGCAGCGCCTCGGCCACCCGTTCGATGAGCGACTCGGGCACCCGGTCGCGGCAGCGGTTGGCGATCAGCTTGCGCAGCTCGGCCTCGAACCCATAGGCGTCGACACACGGCCCGCACAGGTCGAGGTGGCGCGCGATCTCGATGCGACGCTGCTCGGTGAGCTCGCCGTCGAGGTAGATATAGAGCTTCTCGATCGTCTCGTCGCAGCCCACGAACCCCGCTGGACGGTCGTCCACACCGGGTCCTCCCGCGGCGGGTGCTCCCTCGCCGGACACTCGCTCTTCGTCTGCTCCCACGGTCGGTACTCCCCTACCTGGCCTCGTCGGAGGCCCCAACCAGGCCCCCGGTCCGTCCACGCTCTACCAACGCCTTCTGCAGCGCCTTTCTTCCACGATGGATCCTGCTCATCACCGTGCCGATGGGCACCTCGGTGATCTCGGCGATCTCCTTGTAGGAGAACCCTTCGACGTCAGCCAGCAGCACGGCCATCCGGAACGTCTCGGGCAGGGACTCGATGGCGGCTTTGACGTCGGTGTCGGTAAAGCGTTCGAGCGCCTCGTCCTCCGCGCTGCGCCCGAGGCCCGCGGACGGGTCGCCGGCGAGGTGGTGATAGAGGTAGAGGTCTTCGACATCCTCGACGTCGGCGATCTCGGGGCGGCGCTTCCTGGCCCGGTAGGTGTTGATGTAGGTGTTGGTCAGGATCCGGTAGAGCCACGCCTTCAGGTTGGTGCCCGTCTCGAAGGTCCCGAACGCCCGGTAGGCCTTCAAGTAGGTCTCCTGGACCAGGTCCTCGGCGTCCGACGGATTGCGGGTCATGCGGAGCGCGGCCGTGTAGAGGGCGGGCATGTACTCCATGGCCAGGTCGGAGAACAGCGCCTGCTCTGCCATGGGGCAACCCTACACAGCCCCGGGGTGGACCCGTTCGCGCTCGACGGGCCCGTGGTCTCAGCGCACGAGCACAGTCACACAGGCGTTGGCCCCCCGCCCGATCACGTGCGCGAGACCCACCCGTGCACCGGGCACCTGGCGGTCCCCGGCGGTCCCGCGCAGCTGTCGTACCAGCTCGACCACCTGACCGAGGGCCGACGCCCCGAGCGGCTCCCCCTTGGAGAGCAGGCCGCCGGACGGGTTGACCGGAAGCCGCCCGCCGAGCGCCATCGCACCGTCGGCTACGAGTGCGGCCTGCTCCCCCTGAGCGCAGAGCCCGAGCTCCGCCCAGGCCAGGAGCTCGCGTGCCGCATCGGTGTCCTGGCACTCCACCACGTCGAGGTCTTCGGGCCCGAGGCCGGCCTGCCGGTAGGCGTCACCTGCCGCCAGGGTGGTCGGTGGTGTGATCGCGGCGTCGTCGATGCCGCTCAGCGGCGAGTCCTCCCCGAGGACGTTGCCCGGGAGGTGGGACCGCAGCGAGACGCCGGCGACCACCGGACCGTCCCCGTCCCTGGCGAGCACGACCGCCGCACCACCCTCGTTCGGCGAGCAGAGCATGAACAAGGTGAGGGGGGGACAGACCATCCGGGCACCGAGCACCTCCTCGACCGTGACCTCCTTGCGGAACATGGCATCGGGGTTGGCCACCCCCTGGCGACGGTTCTTGACCACGACCTGCGCGAGGTGCTCGGCGGTGAGCCCGGTGTCCCCGAACAGTCGCTGGGCGCGGAGCGCGAAGAACGCCGGCGCCGGACTGAGGCCGGCGGCCTCCTGCCACGGAGCGAAGAAGGAGGAGCGGATGACGCCCTTTGGCATCTTCTCGATGCCGAAGACCAGCACCCGGTCGTGCTGTCCCGCGGCGATGGACGACGCGGCCAGGGCGAGAGCCGCTCCGCCCGACGCGCAGCCGGCCTCGACGTCGTAGATCGGGATGCCCGTCCCGGCCAGCGCACCGAGGACGCGGTGCCCGGCGGCCACCCCCCCGTAGGCGGTACCGCAGTAGGCCGCTTGCATCTCCCGCACGCCGAGGCCGGCCTCGGCGAGGGCCGCACGGACCGCGACCACGCCCATGGCCGTCCCGGTCATGCCCTCGAACCGACCGAAGGGATGCATCCCCACCCCGACCACCCGGACGCCGGTCACGGGTGGAAGACCCAGGTGAGGACCGATTCGCCGTCGGGGCCGGGCAGCTCCTCGCCGTCGAGGTGCACCGGGGTGCCGGGAGACAGGACGTCACCGCTCAGTCGGGACACCACCCGCAGCAGCGGATCGCCGTCGAGTTCGACGACGCCGAGCCGGTAGGGAACCGGTCCGCCGTAGCCCGGAGGCGAGAGGGCGACCTCGGTCTGGAGCCAGACCGTGCCGGTGCGGGGGAGGTCCAACGGTTCGACGTCGTCGGCGCCGGTGAAGGGGCAGACAGGGGCGCGCGGGAAGTGCCGGAGACCGGAGCTGGCCGACCGTCCCCCGAGCAGGGTCACCCCGTCGTCGTCGACGCGCAGGACGGACGGATCGATCGGCCGCAACGACACGCGTGGACTATGCCACACCCCGCCCCAACCAGGACCGGTGGCCTGAGGGGTCAGCCGGGACGGAGGATCGCCGCGATCTCCTCGAGTTCCGCGGTCGTGAAGCTCAGCGAGTCGATGGTCGCCACGTTCTGCTCGAGCTGGGCGAGGCTGCTCGCCCCCACCAGCGTGGTGGTCACCCGCGGGTCGCGCTGGGTCCAGGCGAGGGCCATCTGGGCCATGGTCTGGCCCCGACGGGCGGCGATGGCTGCGAGGGCGCGGACCTTGTCCAACGTCCCCGTGTCGAGCTGGGCGGCGAACAGGGTCTCCTCCCTGCTGGCCCGGGATCCGTCGGGCACCCCGGACAGGTAACGATCGGTCAGGATGCCCTGCTCCAACGGCGAGTAGACGACACACCCCGCACCCACCTCGTCGATGGCCTCGAGCAACCCGCGTTCGGGCCAGCGGTTGAGCATCGAGTAGGCCGGCTGATGGACGAGGAGCGGGGTGCCGAGACGATCCAGGATGGACGCGGCCTCCCGGGTCTGTCTCGGTGGATAGTTGGAGATCCCGACGTAACGCGCCTTGCCCGAGTGCACGGCGGTGGCCAGCGCTCCCATGGTCTCCTCGAGCGGGGTCTCCGGATCGAACCGGTGGGAGTAGAAGATGTCCACGTAGTCGAGCTGCAGGCGGCGCAGGCTGGCGTCGAGGCTGCCCAGCATGTACTTGCGCGATCCGCCGTCGCCGTAGGGTCCCGGGCCCATGTCGTAGCCGGCCTTGGTCGAGATGACCAACTCCTCACGGTGGGGAGCCAGGTCGCCGGCAAGCACCGCGCCGGCATTGGACTCGGCCGCTCCCGGGGGCGGCCCGTAGTTGTTGGCCAGGTCGAAGTGGGTGATCCCGAGATCGAACGCCCGGGTGAGCATGGCCCGGACGTCGTCGGCGGGCCGGGCCTCGCCGAAGTTCTGCCAGAGCCCGAGCGAGATGGCGGGGAGCTTGAGGCCGCTGCGACCGCTGCGGCGGTACACCATCCGGTCGTACCGGGCGGGATCGGGGGTGAATGGCATCCGCTCACGGTAGATCACTCCCGCGGTCGCCATTCAGAACCCTCGACCGGACGGATGAATGGCCAGGTCGGGCTGCGGGTTGCACCCTGGCCCCGTTCGCTCTACTATTCCACTAAGTGCTTAGTGGAATGAGGAGTGATGATCGAATTCCAGCTCGACGCGACATCGGGTGTCGCCACCTACCTCCAACTGGTCCAGCAGGTGCATCAGGCCCTGCAACTGGGTCTCCTCGAACCGGGAGATCAGCTGCCCACGGCCCGCCAGGTCGTCGGCAAACTGGCCATCAACCCGAACACCGTGCTCAAGGCCTACCGCGTATCTGGAACGCGAGGGCCTCGCACGGGCGCGGCCCGGCCAGGGGACCTTCATCGTGGGAACACCTCCCCGGACCGATCCGGCCGCCCAGGCCCGATTCCTCGCATCGATGAGCGACTGGATCCGTGCGGCACGGGCAGCCGGACTCGGTCCCGACGACATCGAGGCGATCTTCCGCACCGCGGTCCGGAACTGTTTTGCAGAGAGTGCAGAGGGAGTGGCATGACCGCCGTCCTGGAGACGAGCGGTCTCGGCAAGCAGTACGGGAGGAAATGGGCGCTGCACGACTGCACCCTCGCCGTCCCGGAGGGGAAGGTCGTCGGGCTCGTCGGGCCGAACGGGGCGGGAAAGACCACGCTGTTGCAGCTTGCCGTCGGGCTGCTCGCTCCGACCGACGGTGCGATCACGGTCCTCGGCAGACGCCCGGGTGACGGTCCGGATCAGCTCGGACGTGGGCTTCGTCGCCCAGGACACGCCCACCTACGCACGTCTGTCGGTCGCCGGACATCTCCGCATGGGAGCGCTCCTCAACGCGCACTGGGACCATGCGCAGGCAGCCCAACGGATCGAGACCCTCGACATCGACCCCCGCCAGCGGGCGGGGTCGCTCTCCGGCGGCCAACGAGCGCAACTCGCCCTCACCCTGGCCATCGCCAAGCGGCCGGAGCTCCTCCTGCTCGACGAGCCGGTGGCGAGCCTGGATCCGCTGGCCCGCCGCGAGTTCCTCCAGGTGCTCATGGAGGTGGTCGCCGAACACGGGGTCAGCGTCGTGCTCTCCTCGCACCTCATCGCCGACCTCGAGCGGGTCTGTGACTTCCTGGTCGTGCTCGTCACGTCCCACGTCCAGGTTGCAGGGGAGGTCGACGAGCTGCTCGCCACCCACCATCGCCTGTCCGGTCCCCGTCGCGATCAACGAAGACTGCCGGCGGACCAGCAGGTGATCGAGGAGAGCCACACCGATCGACAGAGCACGTACCTCGTCCGCACCGAGCAACCCGTCCTCGATCCCGAGTGGACCGTCACGCCGGTGACGTTGGAAGACCTGGTGCTCGCCTACATGGGTCAGGCGCGCGACGAAGGACGCACCCGTCGGTCCGGACTGGGGATCCTCCGATGATCCGGTTCGCGTGGCTCCAATTCCGCAACCAGGCCCTGGTCGTGTTCGGCGGGCTCGCAGTGCTGGCGATCATCTTGGCGATCACAGGCCCACATCTGGTGCATCTGTTCGACACGTCCGTCGCCACCTGTGCGGCGCACGGCGACTGTTCGGCGACGGACACCGCGTTCCTGCACAACGACCGGACCTTGCAGATCTTGCTCGACGGCCTCGTCGTCGCGGTGCCGGGCATCATCGGGGTCTTCTGGGGTGCGCCGCTCGTTGCCCGTGAGCTCGAGTCCGGTACCTTCCGGCTCGCGTGGACCCAGAGCGTCACCCGCACCCGCTGGCTTGCTCTGAAGCTCGGCATCGTCGTGTTGGCCAGCATGGCCGCGGCCGGACTCATGAGTCTCATGGCGACGTGGTGGTCCAGCCCCGTCGACCGGGTCACCATGAGCCTCTACACATCGTTCGACCAACGAGACCTCGTCCCCATCGGCTATGCCGCGTTCGCGTTCGCCTTCGGTGTCCTCGCCGGTGTGCTCGTTCGACGGACCGTTCCCGCGATGGCAGCCACCTGGTCGGTTTCGTGGCGACCCGACTGCTCTTCAACCACTTCGTCCTCCCGAAGCTCATCGCACCGTCCCATGCGTCCGTTGTGATGAACCAGGAATCGGTTGAGGGCTTCGGCCAGATGAACGGCGGGCCGTTCACGCTCTTTGCCGGCACCCCGAACATCCCGAATGCGTGGATCTACTCGGCCCAGTTCGTTGACAAGACCGGCCACCAGCTCAGCTCCGCGGTGTTGGCGGCTGCATGCCCGCAGCTCGGAGGCGGCCCGGGTCCAGGGGAGCCAGGAGCCGGAGGGATCGGGGTGCACAATGCGGGCCCGGTGCCGACCGGCGGCCGGGACGCGCTCCAACAGTGCGTGACGAAACTCGGTGCCACCTACCACGAAGTCGTGGCCTTCCAACCCGCCAGCAGGTACTGGCCGTTCCAATGGCTCGAACTGGGCATCTACCTCGCAGCGGCACTGGTCCTGGTCGGCGCGTGCATCTGGTGGGTCCGGCGGCGGCTCGCCTGAGATCGCCGGAGTACGGCACCATCCAGGGTCAGGGCACGATGCAGCGGCGCCGGCCGCATCAGCGTTCGAGGGCTGCAGCCAGACGCTCGAGGGTCAGGCTCATCGTCTGGCGGTTGCGATCGGTGCGATCGTCGACCCCAGAGACCTGCTTGCTGAACTCCAAGGCGGATTCAGGACGGAGATCTTCGCTCCACTCGGTGACACTGCACCCGCTGTCGGTGGGCTCGATGCGATATCCCCACGTCGAGAAGTGGAACTCCATCATCGAGCACTCGAACGCAAAGGCACGACCCGGATCGGCCTCGATGATCCTCGCCTGTGTCGTCCACTCGTGCTCGCCGTGACGGTTGTGCCCGTCGAAGATGGCGCCGACCACCGGCCCGTCGAAGCCGTCGTGCCATTCGCAGGCGTAGCACTCCTCGGACCACTCACCCATGCGGGCCACATCCGAGATCGCCGCATAGACCTCGTCGGGGGCCGCCGCGATGTCGCGGGACACCTCGAGCTTGTCGACCATGTGTGCTCCTTCGCCGCGGGAGGGCTGCCGGACCGAGCTGGAGCCTGGGAGGAGAATTGAACTCCTGACCTACGCATTACGAGTGCGTTGCTCTACCGACTGAGCTACCCAGGCGACCCTGGTCACGACCCTAGTCCGAAGTTTTCGTGTGCTCCGTGACTAGAACCGTGACTAGAATGTGTGGTGCTGATTCACACAAGGGTCCGATGCTAGTCATGGACTGAACGCGGAGGTAACTAGAGATGGCTGCAGGTGGCTCTCTAATTGAGGTGCGCTCGGGTGTGTGGCGCTCTCGGGTGCTGGTTGGGTACGTGGACGGTGACCGCACCCGACCAAAGCAACACGCCGAGACTTACGGCACCACTGCCCACCCGATCGGGAAGCGGCAAGCCGAGAAGCTGCACGCAGCACATGTGCACGGCGGGACCGGTGGTCAACTGTCCACAACCCGAGACACCTTCGGTGGATACCTGGCCCAGTGGTTGGACGATATGTCGTCAGACTGGAAGCCAGCCACCGAATATCGGAACCGGAGCATTGTGCAAGCCCTGCCCGATGCACTGAAGGCTCGGAAGCTGCGTGACGTGAAGCCTGCCGACCTGACCCGCTACTACTCGCACTTGAGCCGTGCAAGCCGTCGCCGGGTACACGCTGTGATCCGCAAGGCACTCGCTGACGCTGTGAACGGTGGTGAGGTGGGGCTAGCAGTCAATCCAGCCGAACGGCTGAAGATGCCAGAAACCAACGTGCCCGAAGCCACACCTCCGACTGATGAGCAGCTGACCGCGATCCTGCGCACGGCTCGGACCCGCAAGGATGGGGAGTTGTGGCGGGACCTGTTCACAGTCTCGGCGTTCACCGGTCTTCGGGATGGTGAGGTGTGCGCCCTTCGGTGGCAGGACGTATCCAAAGACGTTACTGAGCTACAGGTCCGGCACTCCGTGGAAGCTGGCACCAAGGCACAGCTGGACGGACGGACCTGGAAGCTAGGTGACACGAAGACCCATCAGACCCGAACCGTTCCCCTGGCAGATAAAGCACGTCGAGCACTGATCCGCAGGCGGGCAGCTGCAGGTCGTCAACCGGGTGGCCCTGAATGGGTATTCACGAAGTCACCAGGCAACACGGATGAACCTTTGCATCCACATCACGTAAGCCGTGTATTCGGACGGGTCGCCATAGCTGCGGGGTGCCCTGATGTGACCCTGAAGGACCTGCGATCGTTTACCGCCACCGTGGTGACCGATGCAGCTGGACTCAAAGCAGCACAGCAGATGCTCGGCCACCGGGACGTGACTACCACGGCCAGGCACTACGCCAGCACCAGGGCGGACACCTTCAAGCGAGCAGCTGCGGCCCTGGACGCTGTGACAGTTGAGGATGATGATCAGCCAGAACTGAGTGCTTGATGTAAATCACAAACAACACCAGTCAGAAAGTGAGAGAACCTGCACGAATACCGTGCAGGTTCTTTTCTTTTTGATTGTGCGGATTGCAAATAAGACAAGTTTGGTTGCAAGTAAGAATAGTTTCTGGCATTAATGAATGAATACTTAGAAGAGTAGTTGGCATTTAATGAATCGCAGATGTGCTCTGAGCAGGTACAATGCATGGTGGACGCTGCGCGCCATATCCTGATATCCTCTAAGTACCAGAGGAATCTATAGAGAAATAGGGCGCACCCATGAGCACCACCACCGAATCAGACCTTCCAGCCGTCGCCACACTCGGCCAGGTATGCCAGTTCATGCAATGGAGCCGGTCCACCGGGTACCGGATGGCCGAGCGAGGTGAACTACCGGGAGCCGTGAAGACCGGTGGCGTCTGGCGTGTCCATCGGGAGCAGTTCCTCGCTGCCGTGTTCACCGGGTCCGATCAATGAAGGTCGAACTCTACGAGGGCAACCTCGTGGCATTGGAGCAGGACAAGGTTGATCACTGGGTGGCAGTCATACAGTCACACATGGCGAAGACCGTTCAAGCGATCATCGACACGGGCCAAGCACTGATCGATGCCAAGGCCGATTGCAAGCATGGTGACTTCAAGGCTGTCTGCCAAGTCGCACTCGGCGGTGGAGGTGGCTACAGCACCGCTGAACGGCTGATGGCGATCGCTGGCTCGGACCAAATTCGGCGCAGTGCGCAGCATTTGCCTCCGGCTTGGACGACCCTCTACGAGCTAGCCCAGCTTCCCGAGAAGGCATTTACCAAAGCCGTCGAGAAGGGCACCGTTCACCCGCTCATGACCCGTGCTGCCGCTGTGGAGCTGAAGCCGAAGCCGAGGGTGGTGATCGATGCCGAGGTCATCGAGGTCACCACCGGACCGAGGGCCGAGGATCCGACTGCAGTTACTGCAGCAGGGGCCCCAGGGACGGCCCTGATTGAAGGTGTCTGCTGTGAGCCTGGCTGTAATGAGCCTGTGCAAGACGGAGATGAAGTCTGTGATTCCTGCTGGGCCATAAAGGAACCTGAGATCGAAGCCGCGGAACGGAAGGCAGCCAAAGAGGCAGCGAAGGCAGCCAAGGCACTTAGGGATGCCTCGGAGTTTTACTGCTCCAGCTGTGACGAGGTTGTGGACCCCGACGAAGGTGACATCCGGTATTACGAGTGTGGAGACTGTGGGTCCGAGTTCACCAGCGACGAGGGCGGTGGGAAGGGTAACCAGTGTCCCGACTGCAATAAATTTGCGGCCCGTCGTGAAGGTGACTTCTGTCCCAACTGTGAGGAAGAGTTAGAACAGCGTCAGCCCGCCAACGCTGAGGAGGTAGCCGAAGGCTGGCAACTCTCAGTTGTGTCGGGGTTGGAATTACTGCCGGGTGTCGATTCGATCGCTGACCACACCACCTACGAGTGCGGATCGTGGCAAGCCAAGGTACATGTCACGCGGGATGAAGCCGGATGGGATGCCGTTGACAAGATGCACGCTTCGGTGCAAGCGCCGGAGGGACAAGGCAGTTACGGCAATGTGTATCTCAGTGGATCATCCAATGATGGTCGGTTTGGCGTGGTGTGGTTCGAGTGCGCTGACAAGGGTGTCGTTCAACTGGTAAGGGACTTGGCATCGTGAGGGAAGCAAGCGCCGACGACATCCAGCGATATCGGACGCTGACCTTCGATGACCTGCCCTACCTAGTACCGGAATGGGTGCTGCAGAAGAGTCACTTTCCGGCTGATGCTGACTACTACCTGCCGCAGGTCGAATGGCAGCGGGAGAACGTCTGTATCCGTGGCATCAATCGAGACACACACGAAGTGATGATCGATTGCGGATTCGGTCGGGTGTACTGGGTTGGTGAGGGTGACGAAGCACCGTTGCTGCAGTTCGTCGCCTATCGACCGTCGGAACTTGAGCGAGCACGGCGGCGTTCGGAACGGATGAAGCAGGTACGGCATGTCTCGTGAACTGAAAATCACGCAACTAGACCAGATTCCGCCAGCCTCAACGGATTGGGTATGGGACCAACGGATACCGGAGGGTGAGCTAACGCTGCTTGCTGGTCGGGAAGGTGGCGGAAAGTCAACCATCGCCTACGAACTGGCAGCGCAGCTGTCCCGTGGGGATCTTGCGGGAGACTTCTACGACCAACCAAGTGGAACGATCATCGTTGCCACCGAGGACGCACTAGACCGCACCATTGTCCCTCGGCTCATGGCTGCGAAAGCTGATCTCACACAAGTTGTGCAGGTAACTGTGCAAGTAACCGTCGAGGATGAAGAAGAGTACAAAGACGAGGTGACCCTACCGATTGACCTTGTCCTACTGCATGACGCGATCCAAGAGCGCAACGTTCGGTTGATCATCCTCGATCCGTTGCTGTCTCGGTTAGATATTCGCTTGGACACACATAAGGATGCCGAGGTACGTAAGGCACTCGAACCCTTGGTGGAACTAGCACACGAGTGTGAATGCTCGGTGTTGGGAATCATCCATGTCAACAAAGGTTCAGGAACGGATGCGTTGTCACGGATCATGGGATCACGAGCGTTCACAGCCGTTGCACGCTCGGTGCTCTATGTGATTGAAGATCCAGAAGACGAAGACGTTCAGGTGATTGGTAGACCCAAGTCCAATCTTGGTGGCAACGCTCCATCGCAGTCGTTTCGCATTGTGACCGAAGTAGTCGGATTCGATGAGAAGAAGCAGAAGGATGTAACAGCTGGTCGAATCGAATGGGGAGAAGAACTAGATGAATCCATCAACGCACTGCTCAAGCAGACGGAATCGAAAGGTCCGAAAGGTCCGAAACCTGATCGACTAGAAGAAGCCAAAGAGTGGTTGCACGATCAGTTGACAGACACACCGATGATGTCCGATGCGTACAAAGTTTGGGCGAAAGCTGATGGCATCTCGGAAGCAACCTTAAAACGTGCAGCGAACGCAATGGGAGTCAAAGTCACGAAGTCCGGACGGTTGACCTACTGGCAGCTTCCGGACGAATCACCGCCGATGGCGATAGACCTATCAAGTGTCGAGCAGGACTAACCCGGATCAAGTCCTGTTGGAGAGTGTCTACTTGATCCTGATCCAGATAGTCCCAAAACCTGGATCCGGATCAAGATCAAGTTAGAGAGAAGGCTGGCACCTCTGATCCGGCGTTAGCGCATTGAGAACAAAGGACCAGACTCCCTTTCGGTATTTCTAGGCCATGGGGTAGACTGTAAACAGAAGGTGCGCGACTGCAGGGCGATGATCCGCTACGGCCATCTCGTGACGCACGGCTCGCGCACCTTCTGCTCTGTGTCGAAGTGTTGGCTCCCCAAGTGCGCAGTTCTCTACTTAGGTAGATCGGTCGGTGGGCGGCACCAGTTGCACCATTCCGAGGTGGGGGGCGTATCTGCCTTTCCCGGTCCTAATGGTGACCGTCGCCGACTTGAGATATCCCTCCCCTTGCCTCAGAGGTCGATTCCGCTTGACAAAGACTGCGCTGACCTGCCCAAACCCATCGAAAGGGGAATGTATTCATGCCTCGCCTATCACCAAACGCCCGAGCACATGACGACGCCAAGATCATCACGACTGAACGTGAGGCCAGGCAGCTGTGCTCCGGAGGCGCTTCCGGCTGGAAAGCCACCAGATCCCTTGTGATGCGTCGAGACCGCGACAAACCGTGTTGTCGATGTGGTGCGCCGATTCGGTGGGATCTTCCTGGGAATCAGCCACTAGGGCCATCGATAGATCATCTCGGCACCAAAGTTGCGAACGTTGTTGGTACGTCAAAAGGTCAAGCAAGAAGGCTGCTGCACGACACCTCGCAGCTTGCAGTTAGTCATTTCGCTTGCAATGCCCGAGATGCTCGTGGGCATGACCGACCACCGCATTCAGATGCAGCAATCACTAAGCGGGTGAAACCACCGGAACCGTCGAACATACCTCGCATGCCCAAGCACGGCTTTGTCACACCAAATGGTCTAAACATCTACCGGGGCTCTAACTATGGAGAGGTAGACTACGAGAAGGAATGTGCACTGTTCGAAGAGTACCAACGGCAGTACCGGCGAGAGTGTGTACAGATCAACAGGAAACCACCAGCGTTGCCTACAGACGAATGGCGGCGATGGGTTGCCGAAGTCAGGGACGCAGCATGATCATCCGATCGGAATGGCGGAACCATGCGAGACTGCGCTGGCACGGTACTCAAGCGGTGTGGCTGTCATCTAGGCGTTGGTTATGCATTCCATAGTTGACCAATCAACTCGCTGCCGGTGGCAGTCCAAGATCATGCCGCAATGAATCACCAGTGGCATGAGCAGTGGCTGCATCTGTTTCGTACTGACTGATGTTACCAACGGCCGCATCCGCACTGATCACTTCGAACTGCTTGATCAATGTGGCTGCATCGGCTTGTGCATTACTCGGGTATTGCAGTGCCTGCAACTGCTGAGCAGCCGTGTTGAATGCTGTGGCTGCCAATGATTCAACTTGACTAACACTGGTGTCATTGTTGGCCGCATTGCTATTACTAGCCAGCGTTGTCAGGATTGCTAACACCTTTGGTGCCACTGAAGCATCAGTAACAGCTGCAACTGTGGTGTTGGTTGCCGGAGCGGTGGTGGCCGTGGTGCTTCCGGTCGCTGAATCGGTCGTCGTGGTTGTAACGGCCTGCCCTGTGTTGACCTTGTTGCTACATGCTCCCAGGACGGCAGCTGCGATCAAGAGAGCGCACACAGCAGTCATGGCCTTCCGCAACATCCCAATCCCCTTTGCTCTTGCCCGACGCACCAGCAGGCTAAACGAGGCCAGGCAAGTAGACGTGGATCAGTCACACCGCACGGCACAGGCTTCTTAGCCTCTTTTCTTCACCTGTGTCCCTGCGCTGCTCCGTGCGTTCCCCAGTTGCGTGCGTTAAGGCATAGAGAGAGCCTCCCGGCTTGATGGTGCTGGGAGGCTTTCTCCGTCTGCAGCGTCTCTTCGAACTGTTTCCGAGATTCAGGGCGTCAAGTCGTTTACGCAGGTGTTCCCGTCTCGGTGGCTGTTAGTGCCATCGGGGCAGGTCGTATCGTTCCAAGTGACTCCAGTAACTGCGCTCGCCGTCAGACCTGTGGCGCCTTTCAGAGTGGTGCCTTCCAGACTGGCATCAGTCAGAGTGGTATCAGTCATAGTGGCGCCGATCAGGTTCGCGTTGTTCAGGTTCGCTTTCGTCAGGGTTACATCAGTCAGTATGGTCCCCGATAACCCGGCTTCGGAGAGGTTGACTCCCGTCAGGTCGTCGCCAGTGAGATTGGCCCCGTCGAGGTTGGCTTCAGGACCAATGAGGAAACCCTTCGTCAGTATCCAGTTCTTTGGAAGTTCGGCAGGAACACCCTTGATTCCCCCCGAGGACACGCCATCGAGAGCAGCGCCTGCCAGGTGTGCCCCGATTAGATTGACGCCATTCAAGTTGTCCTTACCCAGGTTAGCTTTCGTGAGAATCGCATTCGAGAGGTTGGCGTCCTTCAGGATCGTCCCTGTCAACGTGGCATAGGACAGATTGGCGGTGGCCAGATTGGCATTACCGAGGTACTGAGCGGCCAAGTTCGCATACTCCAAATCGCACCCGTGCCAGTCAACACCCAGGTGGGGATAGCCGGTACACACCGCTTCGGGTGTCACGCTCCCTGTTGCTCCGGCGACTTGCACCGCACTGAACGCCGCCCCACCGAGCAAGAATGCTCCCGCTACCCGCTATCGCCGTCAGAATCCTCCCGCCACGAATCTCCCGAACCCACATCTGACCCCTCCAATCGTTGGTGCCACCGAGCCTTTCCCGCATGGCAATATCCGAACACTACTCCCGCATAAATCGGGACGCCTTTAGGATTGAGTCGAAGTCGATCCTCGGAGTCAGTTCAAAATCAGCTTGGCGACTGCCTGCTCAGTCACGGAATAGTTGTTCACTGAGGCACTTGATCCCGAGCAACTTAACTGGATCCGATTGAGCGATTTCGTCAAGACTGCCGTGGCGTTCAAGGCGACGGTTACGGGTTCTGATGGTATGCCGTTGTCGCTGAGGTTTGCGGCACTCCCTTGGTTGCCTCGCACTGTGCTACCCGAGGCATTGCTGCCGATAGTGCACGTGATGGACGACAGCGAGCCTATTTGGACATCAACGACTCCCAAAACCAGATAGGTACCTGCCGGTATGTAGGGTGAAAGCGAAACCACCGTGTTGCTGGTGGAACTGATCGGACCACCATTCCCCTGCTGCTGGTAGAGCGTTGTGGTCGATGCAGTGGCAGCTGTGGGTGTGGTCGCTGATGCGCTCACTGCCAATACTCCGAACGTGGCTGAGATTGCTAGTACGAAAACTGCGATTCCTGTCACAGTCCACCGTGATACTGAAATGTTCCTGAACTTGTTCATTAGTGCTCCTTGATTGGGCGACACTTAGAAGCCGATCCCTTCTTGCCTTGTGGGTAGCCTAGGTGTCTATGGGCATCGTAGGGAGACTCGGACAGACTCGGCTTGTTCGCCGACTGCGTGTCAAAAGCAAGGTCATACTCTCCGCTCTTGAAAAGGACCGTACATTCCAGGCCGGATTGGTATCTATAGGCGTTGGTGCCACCGTGGCGCTCGGCGTACACGGTGTGCTCGGGCTGGCGTTTGGCTTCGCTCTGATCGTGGGCGGAGTTTTGGTGGTCGTGATCCCACCTCTTCACTCCCGAAGATCACGAAAACGCACAGGCGAGCGGGTTGCGATTCTCCGAGTCACGGAGAGCGCCAAGGTGACAGCCTGGGACGATGGTCGTCAGGATGTGGAAGTCATCGGCAAACCGGCCATGGTCGAAGTCGTAGCGCACTCGGGGGTTGTGTCAACGAGTCCAAAGCCAACGGTTGACCGTCGGCAGCTGTTGCAAGAGCAGCTTGAGGATTTGAAATCGAGTGGGGAACGGATTTTGCGCATTCCCGACATGGAGCGGGTACTGAGGGAATCCGGACCATGGCAAGACGAGGTATTCGATCTTCTCGACTCCGCCTTGGTGGACTTGATACAGGCACAGCAGTTCGCCCAAATAGGAGCACCCATTCCCAAGATGCCTCGTTACGTGGGACTGAATGGGCGCATCGTCAATCAAGTGGTGATGATCAGCGACATTTTGAGAGACATCGATTCGTTTGAAATCAAAGAGGCTTGGCAACCCACTATCACCGGACAGAATTAGCGCAGTCAGTATAAGGAGCAGGATCTACCGAAGGTCTTCTCGCATTCTTTCTCGGGTCACTGCTTAGGTCGGCGTGACCACCAATGCTTGCGCTTTCGCTGTGCGAGTATTGTGATGCTGCTATCCATCACTTTCATAAGTGCGTCGTACCACTCTGCCTTGCCGATAGCGTCTTGGTGAATCCACCGAGATATCTTTTCCGATGATGTTGCTATGTTGCGCCGCCGTGAAGTATCTAGCTCCGTATCGAGTATTTCGTGGAAGTGCATTGTGTTGAAATCAGTTTGCATCTGCACAAACTGGTTGAAGAGGTCCACCCGTCGCAGAGCCTCATTTGCAACCTTCAGCAATTCGACATCGAGAAGAGCGAGACTTTCGGAATGCTCTACTAGCGCCACTAGCGGTTCCTTGGGAACACGAAAGTTCTGTGGCACTTGGAATCCTTTGTCTTTGTCAAATATGCCCATGACTTTCTCGTAGTCCTGATGAGCACGCTGTAGCGCTCTCTCGTCTTCCCAGCCTCCCTCAAAGTGGTATCTACTCCATTCATGCATTCCGTGACGGACGCCGTTTAGTGCGCTGAGGGTGGAGTCAATCTCGAGATTCTCGGACGTGCGCCGCTGAACGAGGAAGATCACCAGCGTGACTAGCAGCGCTACGAAGACAATCAGATCACCGATAAATGCCCACACATCGTCACTTCCTGCTCACTGAGGATTTCGAATTAGGTAAGGTCATCACGACGGGTCCGTGGTTGCACCTCGACCAGGCTGTACCGCAGGAAAGACAATCTTGCCCCTGTGACGACGGCGCATGGTGTCTCGTACCGTGACGTGAGCCGTAATCGGTCCTAGTGCCCCCCGTGAGGATTTATCCCGGACGTAGAAATGGACTGGGAAGCGCCCTGGCTGCCCACCCGGATGGACTTGACCACTTGGAATCTCTCCGACCCTATTACCGAGACACACCCGGACCCTGATGTGCCACTTGCCCCATCGCAACCAACGTAGATAGATCCGACTTGGGGTGAGATCCAAATCACCGCTGTTGGTGAGGGAGATCGGCCCATTCAACGCCCACCCCGGCCTTGTCCTCGGATCCCGAACCGTTGTCATGTCCCACCGTCCGTGGTCGATGTGAAGGCGACCGTGACGACTCGACCCAATCAAGAGTCCAGCCATCAGGCCGAGACCCAATCCAAGCAATCCAGATGCAGGAGCGATGCGCTCCGCTGAGGTGATCGACCCACCGCCGCTCTCAATCCACCCAAGACTCCCAAGAACGAGAGCCACAGCCAATGCCCACCACCGGCCCAATCGGTTCTCACGCATGGGGCCAATCTCTCAGATAGCAGGCCCTTTCAGGTGTCTTCAGTCCGGTGAGTAGCTCCGAAGTCATTACGGCTTGCACTTACTTCGCCGGTCAGAATGTGCCGGTCGGTGACACTGGCTCCGACTGGATACAGGGTTGCATCGCATCATGGAACGCAGTCGCTACATCGCCCTTGAGTCCGTGACATCCCGCGTAGGCCAACGAGTGGCAGAGTCGGACCAGGTTGTCGGCGAGTCGGCAATCAGACCCCTGGACTTCATGGTGCCTGAGTGTGTGGCATCGGTGAGCGGACACGGGAAATGAAAGCATAGGCAACGTGCAACAGCCCCCAGACCTCCGGACACTTTTGCAGATCAAAGAAGCCCAACTGCGCACGAGTCTCGACGAGGTGCGAGCGAAGTTCGGTCAAGCTGGAGACCGAGGATCAGGCGTTGAGACTGCGGTGCGGGAGTTTCTTCGGCTTCACTTGCCCCGAAGATACGACGTCGGCGAAGGTGAAGTGATCGACACCTTGGGCAATCGATCTACTCAAACGGACGTCGTGATCTCAGATGAGCAGCAGCCGTTCTCGTCTTCCGAAGATGGTCCAAGTCTGTTCATCGTGGAAGGTGTGGCAGCCGCAGGTGAGGTGAAGTCAGTTCTCACAACTGCAGAACTGGCCGACACCTTGGCGAAAGCCCACAGATTCAAGGGCTTGCAGAAGCATTCGGATGTGGGAAGCATGACATTCTCAGCCGTAAATCCTGCTGAGGATCGGTACTTTGTACGTCCCCCATACTTTGCAATTGCTCTTGATAATCAGGTAGCCGCTGAGACAATTCTCGACCGCCTCGCAGCAGATGACCGGGATCGAGGAGACAATCCGATAGGACTTGATGCGCTATTCGTGCTTGGTCAGGGGTTCGCAGCCAACCTCGGTAAAGGCACGGACAATCCCAATGTCAGGCTTGAGAACGGTAGGCAGGTGCAAGGATGGGCGTGGATTGAGAGTGAGATGGTGTTGGGTGATTTGCTCTTCTGGTTGGCTGCCAGTACCCGTCGGACGATTTCGTTCATTAATCCGATTGTGAACTACCTAGGGGTGTTCATGGCCGATCGCAACCTTCGGCTTCCATAGCCGAGCGGAGAGCGCCTCCGCGCAGCCAGAATCAGCCAATTTCTGACCCAGGACGACCTTGCCGAAAAGGCCACTGTCGGAAGGGCCACGATTGCGAGGTTTGAGTCCGGACTCACAACTCCCCACATGCGGACGGTCAAGTCCCTTGCAGGCGCTCTTGGCGTGGAAATGTCTGACCTCGTCCCAGACCCGGAGGCCCTGTGGGGAAAGAAGCGGAGCAAAAGCCCGGACTGATAGCCGCCCATGCGGGCAGTGTAGAAGCAGGGTGCTCTCAGATCGCGTTGGCGACCGAGGATCCAACCACACTGCAGTCCTCGGTCGCAGCGAGCGTCCTGAAGCGAGCAGCACGTCCAGCAAAACGGAGGTCTGGTCGCAGGTAATCCAGGCTCGGCAGCAGGCGCTACAGACGCTAGGTGGTCCTGACAAGCCGTCGGGCAGTACTGATGAGTAATCGGGCGGATCGGCGCTTAGAACGAATCTGAGCGCCCTAGTCACAAGTACGTGACTAGAACCCTGACTAGAAACCGTGCCTAGTCCTGCAAAATCCCTGGTAAACGTGCCTAACGGTGACTAGACGGTTATGTTCCGGTTATTACCTCTCACCTGCACTTTCTCCATTTTTGCATACGCATTACGAGTGCGTTGCTCTACCGACTGAGCTACCCAGGCGAGGGCCACCAAGCTATCCGAACCGGAGACGTGCCCCGGGAGCGATCGAACGACCGGCCGATCTTCGTCAGTCGAGCAGGCCCGAGAGTTCGACCATGAGCGCCTCGAGCAGGAGCCCCTCTTGCGCGTTGCGTCCGAGCGCGGCCGACGTCTTCTCGATGGCGGTCGCCTCGCGCCCGGTCTGCCTGCGCATGGTCCCCTCCCCGGCCGACCGCGGAGCGGGTGCCCCGGACATCGACACGACCATGCGGTCGCGGTAGACGCCGGCAAGGGCGGCCAGACCCATCCGCAGGTCGTCGGTCCGCCACCGGCGCTCCTCCCGTTTGTGGCGGTCCTCGACCTGTTTGCGCCCGGGGATACCCCGTGCCCCGGTGGCCTCGGCCTGTTCCTCGAGCGTGGCGAGCTCGTGCGCGTGCTGCTCCCGCAGGGGAGCGAGGGCACCCTCGGCGAGGGAGAGCAACTCCTCGGCGGCCAGGGAGGCGGCCGCGCCGGTTCCGTCCAACCGGCCGGGCACCGACTGCCACAGTCGCTGCCGCTCGCCGAAGCCCGGGTCTTGCACGAGCAGGCGGGCGCGGTCGAGATTGCCTCCCGAGGCAGACGCCACCGAACCGGCCGTCTCCTCGTCGACACCCTGCGCGATCAGCCACCGCTCGACGACCGCCGACGGCACGGCCACGAAGGGGACCTGCACGCAGCGGCTCACGACGGTCGACAGGCCGGGCGGGAGATCGTCGGCGAGGAGCACGAAGACGGTCGGCTGGGGTGGCTCCTCGATGGTCTTGAGCAACGCGGGGGAGGCGTTGACTGCCAGGTGGACGTCCGGGACGAGCAGCACCTGACGCGCCGATTCGAGCGGGTGGCGTTGGGCGCGGGCGCTGATGGTGCGCGCGTCGTCGACGTCCAGCGACGCGCCGGAGCGCTCCACCATCACCAGGTCGGGGTGGGTGCCGGCGAGGGCTCGACGGCACACGTTGCACGTTCCGCAACCCCCACGGGGGCAGAGCAGGGCGGCGGCAAGACCGCGGGCGGCCATCCGCTTCCCTGAACCGGGCGGACCGTGGAGCAGGTAGGCATGGACCGGCCGACGCGCCGCCGCCATCAGCTGCGCAACGGCCCGCTCCTGGCCGACGACGCCTTCGAAGAGCCGTGCGACCGGAGGCTGCTCGGCCGTGTCGGTGTCGAGACTCACGGCAGCCTCACGACAGGTCTGTGCCGGGCAGCGCTTGGACCGCCTGTCGGATGGTCGCGGCGACGACCTCGGCCGGATCGGTGGCGTCGACCACCAGCCACGGATCGCGGCCCTCTGCGGCGAGGGCCCGGAAGCCGTCGGCCACCCGCTGGAGGAAGGTCTCTCCCTCGGCCTCGAACCGATCGTCACGCGATCCCGCCCGCCGGGAGGTTGCCACGGCGACCGGCAGGTCGAGCAGGACGGTGAGGTCGGGTCGCAGCCCACCGGCTGCCCATGCCGCCAGCCGGTCGAGGCCGTTGCGGTCGAGACCCCGTCCGAACCCCTGGTAGGCAACGGTCGACGCGACATAGCGGTCGGTCACCACCCACCGCCCGTCTGACAAGGCCGGTGCGATGACCTCGGCCACGTGCTGAGCCCGGTCGGCTGCGAGCAAGAGGGCCTCGGCCCGTGCATCGACCGGATCGCGGTCAGGATCGAGGAGCAGGGCACGCAGGGACGCCCCGAGCAAGGTGGCCCCAGGCTCGAACGTACAGAGCGCACCGAGCCACTCGGCGAGCAGACGGGCCTGGGTCGTCTTTCCGCAGCCGTCGATCCCCTCGAGCGCGATGAGTCGGCCCCGGGCCACGGTCACTCGTCGCCGCTGGCGCTCTCAGCTGCCGCCTTCTGCCCAACGGCCTTCTTCTTGGCGGCCGTCTTCTTGGCCGGTGCCTTCTTCGCCGCTGCCTTCTTCTTGGCCGGTGCCTTCTTCGCCGCCGCCTTCTTCTTGGCGGTCCGTTGCGACGGTCCCGCCGCACGTCGCTCGGCCAACAGCTCCGAGGCCCGCTCGACGGTCAGCTCGTCGATGTCGTCGCCCCGTCGCAGCGAGGCGTTGGTGGTCCCGTCGGTCACATACGGCCCGAAGCGGCCGTCCTTGACCGTCATCGGCAGGCCGGTGTCGGGGTCTGCACCCATCTCGCGGAGCGGTCCCCGCGCGTTGCGCCCACGGGTCTTCGGTTGGGCGAACAGCGCCAGGGCCTCGTCCACGGTGACGGTCAGCAGGGCGTCCTCGGTCTGAAGGCTTCGGGTGTCGGTCCCCTTCTTCAAGTACGGGCCGAACCTGCCGTTGTGGGCCACGATCTCCTGGCCGCTCTCCGGGTCGGTCCCGACGACCCGCGGGATGCGGAGCAATCTGAGGGCCTCGTCGAGCGTCATCGTCTCCGGCGACATCGAAGCGAACAACGACGAGGTCCGGGGCTTGGGGCCGCCCTCGGCCAGCTCCCCGAGCTGGACGTAGGGACCGAAGCGGCCGGCCTTGACCTGGACCGGGAGGCCGGTCTCGGGATCGGGGCCGAGCACCCGGTCCGACGAGGGCGCCTCGAGGAGTGCCTCTGCTTTCTCTGGGGTGAGCTCGTCGGGAGCCAGGTCCTCCGGGATCGAGACCCGGTCCTCGCCACGCTGGAGGTAGGGGCCGTACCGGCCCACCCGGGCCACGATCTCCTCGCCGGCGGCGCCCGTCCCGATGTGGATCGAGTTGATCTCCCGGGCATCGATCTCGCCGAGGTAGGTGGCCACTTCGCGCTTGAGCCCGAGCGCACCGGGTGCGGCCGGGAGCGGGCCGTCGTGACCGTCTCTCCCGTTGCCTGTCGCGGCTGTACCCGATCCGGTGCCGGTTCCCCCGTCGGGGCCGGCAGCGCCGAAGTAGAAGCGACTCAGCCATGGGAGGGACTCCTCCCGGGCCTCTGCGATCG
The DNA here is from genome assembly GCA_963701325.1 of uncultured Acidimicrobiaceae bacterium. Lineage (GTDB taxonomy): Bacteria > Actinomycetota > Acidimicrobiia > Acidimicrobiales > RAAP-2 > Bog-756. The sequence continues at coordinate 2,644,825 of OY969604.1, read as the reverse complement.
CGTCGAGGTCGTCCTCCATCGACGCGGTGAAGCCGTAGTCGACGAGGTACGAGAAGTACCGCTCGAGGAGGCCGACCACCGCGAAGGCGGTGAAGGACGGCACCAGGGCGGTGCCCTTCTTCCAGACGTACCCGCGGTCGAGGATGGTCGCGATCACGCTGGCGTAGGTGGACGGACGGCCGACCCCGAGATCCTCCATGGCCTTGACCAGCGAGGCCTCGGTGTACCGGGCCGGCGGCTGGGTGGCGTGGCTCCCTGGTTCGAGGTCGGCCACCGAGGCCGGGTCCCCCTCGGCCATCGGGGGAAGGTGCACCTCGCGGTCGGCCAGCTCGGCCTCCGGATCGTCCTCCCCCTCGACGTAGGCCCGGAGGAAGCCGGGGAACTCGATGACCTTGCCCGACGCAGAGAACTCGGCCTCGTGGACGGCGCCGTCGCCCTCCGATCTGCCGGTGAGCCGGACCTGGGCGCTCGTCCCCGTCGCGTCGGTCATCTGCGAGGCGACGGTCCGCTTCCAGACGAGGTCGTAGAGGCGGAACTCGTCACCCGAGAGCGCCCGGGCAGCCTCGTCGGGTGTGCGGAACGTCTCTCCGGCCGGACGGATCGCCTCGTGGGCCTCCTGGGCGTTCTTGACCTTGCGTTCGTAGCGCCTGGGCTGGGCGGGTACGTACTCGGGGCCGTAGAGAGCGGTGACCTGGGAGCGGGCGGCAGTGAGCGCCTCGGACGACAGGGTGGTCGAGTCGGTCCGCATGTAGGTGATCCACCCGTCCTCGTACAGGCGCTGGGCGATCTGCATGGCCCGCTTCGAGCTGAACCGCAGCTTGCGGCCGGCTTCCTGCTGGAGGGTCGAGGTCATGAACGGCGGGGCCGGCGAGCGGCGGAACGGCTTGTGGGTCATCGACGAGACGGTGAAGGGCGAGTGCTCGAGACCGGCGGCGAGTGCCCGCGCCTCGGGCTCGCCGAGCACGACCACGCTGCCCGGCGAGGCCAGGACCCCGGACTGGTCGAAGTCCCTGCCCGAGGCCAACGGCCGACCGTCGAGGGAGACCAGGGAGGCGACAAAGGACGCCGGGACGCCCTCCGGGGCAGGGGTGGCGCCCATGGGGGTGAACGCGGCGTCGATCCCCCACCAGCCGGCCGAGCGGAAGCCCATGCGCTCGCGCTCCCGGACCACCACCATCCGGGTGGCCACGCTCTGGACCCGACCGGCGGACAGCCGGGGCATGATCTTCTTCCAGAGGACCGGGGAGACCTCGTAGCCGTAGAGGCGATCGAGGATCCGGCGGGTCTCCTGAGCGTCGACCAGCTTGTCGTTGACCGTGCGCCATTCCTGCACCGCGCGTTCGATGGCCGGTCGGGTGATCTCGTGGAATACCATCCGCTTGACCGGCACACTCGGCGAGAGCACCTCCGAGAGCACCTGGAGGAGGTGCCACGCGATCGACTCGCCCTCCCGGTCCTCGTCAGAGGCCAGATAGACCTCGCTGGCCCCGCCGCGAGCTTGCGCAACTTGGCCACCTGGGCCTTCTTGTCGGCGGGGATCACGTAGAGCGGCTTGAAGCCGTTGTCGACGTCCACCCCGAGACGCGACCAGGGCTCGCCCTTGAACGCCGCGGGCACCTCGGCCGCGCTGCGGGGGAGGTCCCGGATGTGGCCGATGGAGGACTCGACCACGTAGCCCGGGCCCAACAGGCCGGCGATCGTCTTGGCCTTGGCAGGCGACTCGACGATGACCAGGGGTTTCCCCCCACCCCGCGCGTCCCCCGGCGGCACCGTCGTCGGTGTCGAGGTCGAGGTCGTCTGGAGGCGTCTCCGTCAGGTCCGTGGGAGGCATGGCTGTGGGCACAGGGTTAACGGTGGGATGCGGCCTTGTCAACCCAGCCCACGGCCCACCGTGGCCGGTCAGGAGCGGTGAGCTGGGGCTTCATGGCGCGGCGCAGGAGGCGCCCCGGGCAGCCTCCGCGCTCAGGCGGCGGCGTTCACGGGGGTCGGGAGTTCGCTGTCCATCGACTCGGTCTTGCGCTTGGAGAAGGCGATCGCGCCCAGCAGGACCACCAGGGCGACCCCGGCGATCGCCAGGCGCGCCCCCGTGTGCGGGTGCAGGGTGATCACGGCCGGGAGGATCAGCAGCGAGACCAGGTTCATCACCTTGATCAGCGGGTTGAGGGCGGGGCCGGCGGTGTCCTTGAAGGGGTCGCCGATGGTGTCGCCGATGACGGCCGCGGTGTGGGCGTCGGAGCCCTTGCCGCCTTCGTTTCCGTCCTCGATGTACTTCTTGGCGTTGTCCCACGCCCCACCCGAGTTGGACAGGAAGTTGGCCATCAGCTGGCCGGTGAGGATGGCCCCGACCAGGAAGGCGCCGAGGGCGAAGTAGCTGATGCCGAACCCGACGATGACCGGTGAGAGCACCGCGAGCAGCGCCGGGGTGGCCAGCTCCCGCTGGGCGGCCGTGGTGCAGATGGCGATGACCTTGCCGTATTCGGGCTTCTCCGTGTAGTCCATGATCCCGGGGTGCTCCCGGAACTGTCGGCGCACCTCCTGGACCACGGTTCCGGCCGAACGGCCGACGGCCCGGATGGCCAGAGCCGAGAAGATGAAGGCGATCGAACCGCCGATGAGTATCCCGATGAAGATGGTCGGGTGGGAGACGTTGATCGAGGTCTGCGGCAGGTTGAACAGCCAGTTGACCGGTGCGCCGAACGGCGCGTGCAGATTGAGTTGGGAGCCGATCGTCTCGATGAAGGAGGCGAAGAGCGCGACCGAGGCGAGCACGGCTGAGCCGATCGCGACGCCCTTGGTCACGGCCTTGGTGGTGTTGCCCACCGCGTCGAGGCTGACCATGACCCGCTCGGCCTCTCCGGTGAACTCACCGGACATCTCGGCCACGCCGGCGGCGTTGTCGGAGACCGGTCCGAAGCTGTCCTCGGAGACGATCATCCCGGCGGTCGAGAGGAGACCGATGCCGGTGAGGGAGACCAGGTAGAGCGAGAGCTCGATGTTCCCTCCCGCGAGGCCGATCGACACCGAGATGGCCAGCACGATTGCGATGATCGCCCACACCGACGACTCGAGCCCGAGGGAGATACCGGCCAGGGTGAGGGTGGCCGGACCGGTGCGGGCCGATTCGGCGACCTCTTTGACCGGGCTCCGCTCGGTCGAGGTGAAGTGCTCGGTGATCTGGCTCGCGACCAGCATGAGCACCACGCCGGTGAGCACGGCGTAGAACGCCTTCCAGTAGTGGAGGTAGGCGCCGGCCACCACCGCCGCCCCGCCGATGGTGAGGATGGCCGCAGTCCAGACCCCCCGGTTGATCGGGGCCATGGCGTTGCGGTCGTTGCGCCCTGCCCGCACCACGAAGACGCCGATGATGGTGGCGAGGATGCCGATGGCAGGGATGGCGATCGGGAAGATGACCGTCTTGGCCGCGGCCCCGCCGCGGCCGATGGAGTTGAAGGCGGTCACCCCGAGGATGATCGAGGCGATGATGGTGATCACGTAGGACTCGAAGAGGTCCGACGCCATCCCGGCGCAGTCGCCGACGTTGTCGCCCACGTTGTCGGCGATGGTGGCCGCATTGCGGGGATCGTCCTCGGGGATGCCGGCCTCGACTTTGCCGACCAGGTCGGCGCCCACGTCGGCCGCCTTGGTGAAGATGCCGCCACCGACCCGCATGAACAGGGCGAGCAGCGATGCGCCGAAGCCGAAGCCGATGAGGACCGAGGTGGCGGTGTTCTGGAAGATGAGCACGATCACCGTGGCTCCCAGCAGACCGAGTCCCACGCAGAGGAGGCCGGTGATCGCCCCGGTGCGGAACGCCACCCTGAGTGCCGGTGCCATCTTGCCGTCACGGGCGGCCGCAGCCGTGCGCACGTTCCCGCGGACGGCCATGCTCATGCCGAGGAAGCCGGTCAGACCCGAGCACAGGGCGCCCGCGAGGAAGCAGATCACCCGGTAGATCCCGGCCTGGGCGAAGGTGAGGTCGGTGACCGTGTACTGCACCAGGTGGATGGAGCCGGCGGTCACCACCAGGTGGGTGGCGGTGTGGGTGACCTTGGTCGCGGTGAAGAAGATGAGCACCGCGAGCGGCACGATGATGATGCCGATGGTCTTGAACTGCCGGGCCAGGAAAGCCTCGGCGCCCTCCTGGATGGCCTTTGCAATGTCTTTCATCGAGGCGGTGCCCTGATCGGCCGCGAGCACGCCCCGCGCCAGCAGCAGGCCGGTCACGATGGAGGCGAGGGCGCAGACGATGGCGAAGTACAGCCAGATCTTCTCGGAGTTGTGCAGCGAGAAGATCTGGTACCCCCCTTCAGCCAGGAGGTGGGTCATCTGAGTGGCTCCCTTCGGTGTGCTGCGTGTTCGGATACTGACTAATTAGTGATTGTGTGCCGCCGGCTCATTGCCTGCCGCTGGCTGCTGTACTGCCTCATTCTGGTCATGGTCGGGTCACGGTGGGGTCATGGTCACTCGCCGACCGGCAGTCCTGCCGCGATCGACCGCAGCACGCGAAGGGCAAGGCCCCCTGCGACGCCGCGGCCGTCCGGCCGACCACCGTGGCGAACCCGCAGGTCGCGCCGTTCCCGGCAATGGGGCCAGAAGATAGCGACAAATGGGGGTCAGGGGCAAGGAAGCACACCAGGGGGCCGATCCGCGACCGCTCTCCGGCACGCCCGCGGCCGGCGGCCCCGGATCATCCCGCCGGGTCAGACCGGCTCGACCTCGGCCTCGGAGCCGGCGATGAGCTCGTAGTCGGGGTTGAGGATGGCCTGGCGGCGGGCCCAGTCCCCGACCATCCCCTCGACGACCAGGCGGGCTCCGGGCTGGATGCCCGGGATGCGGCGCCGGCCCTGGAACACGAGGAGGAGCTTCCCGCTCTCGTCCGCCAGGACACACTCGAGATTGGCTGTCCCCGCCCGGGGCTGGACCCGCACCGACTTGACCCGCCCCGCCACCCGGACCCGCTTCCGCCACTCGGCGTCGCTGATCGGGATGGTACCCCGGGCGCGCTCGCCGAAGGCCTGCCGGTCGAACAATGCCCGCGCCGCGGCTTCCCGGTCGTGCGCACGATCGGCCGAGCGGGATCCCACGCCCGGCCGCCCTCCCACATCCGGCCGACGACGCCATTCGCGTCGTCGCGAGAGCCAGCCTCCGGTCAGCTGGTAGGGGACGACGGTCGCATTGACGTGCGCGAGCTGGCTCACCGCTGCCGCGATGTCGTCTGCCGTCGCGTCGTGGAGCAGGCGCTGCCACCCGCCGGCGAATCCACGGCGGGGGAGGAGGAAGGAGAGCTCGGTCTCGCCGTCGGCCACTGTTTCCGCTGCCAGCTCGAGCGCGGCCCGGGTCAGCCTCCTGTCTTCGCACTCCTCGATGTCGAGGGGGAGCTGGGTGAGCCCGAGACGACGCCACTCGTCCTCGAGCTCGGCCGAGGCCTTGGAGTCGAGCGAGAAGTGGACCACCCGGAGCTCGTCGGGATGCAGGGTCCGTGCGTACTGGAGGGCGCGTGCCGTGGCCATGTCCAGGCGATCGACCAGCACGACCACCACGTGGCGGTTGAGCACCGGCGCCTCTGCCGCCTCGGCCGCTCCGACCTCCAGTTGGCGCTCCTCGTTCATGTACTGGTGGTGGAGGCGCAGGAGGATGACCACCCCGAGGGGGAGGATGATGAGGATCACCCATGCCCCCTCGGTGAACTTGGACACGGCGATGATGATGAGGACGATGAAGGAGAGCACCGAGGCTGTGCCGTTGATGGCCAGCCGGCGGCGCCAGTGATCCTCCTTGTGGGTGAGGTGGTACTTGGCCATGCCGGCCCCGGCCATGGTGAAGCCGGTGAACACCCCGATGGCGTACAGGGGGATGAGCTTGTCGACCTTGGCCTGGGTGATCCACAACAGGATGATGGAGACCGCGGTCAGGACGATGATGCCGGTCGAGAACACCAGCCGGTGGCCGCGCTTGGTGAGCTGGCGCGGCAGGTAGGAGTCCTCGGCGGCGAAGCTCGCGAGGAACGGAAAGCCGGTGAAACTCGTGTTCGCCGCAAGGATCAGGATGAGTGTGGTCCCCACCTGGAGCATGCCGTAGAAGACATTGCCGAGGCCGCTCGTGCCGTAGACGAACTTGGCGATCTGGGAGATGACGGTGGGCGTGCCCGACTCGTAGGGCACCGGGTGGGTGACCGAGGCCAGCAGCGAGACCCCGAGCACGAGCGAGCCGAGGATCACGGCCATGAGGACCATGGTGATCCGGGCGTTGCGGGACTCGGGACGACGGAAGATGCTCACACCGTTGGAGATGGCCTCGGTGCCGGTGAGGGCCGATCCCCCTGAGGCGAAGGCCCGCAGGACCACGAAGATGGTGGCCCCGTAGAGCAGGCCGCTCCCTGCGCCACCGATGTGGACGGTCGGGTTCCCCGCGGTGCCCTGCCCGACGATGGCGTGGGCGTGGAGGCTGCCGTCGAGGGCCCGGTAGAGCCCCGCGGCCATGAGGGCCACCATGTTGACGATGAAGAAGTAGGTCGGGACGGCGAAGACCCGGCCGGCCTCGCGGATGCCCCGCAGGTTCCCGTACGCCAGGAGGATCACGAGGGCGATGGCGATCTGCGTGGTGTGCGGCCGCAGCCCCGGGAAGACCGAGGTGATGGCCGACACACCGGCGGCCACCGACACGGCCACCGTCAGGGTGTAATCGATGAGAAGGGACATGGCCGCGATCTGGGCGATGGTGAGCCCGAAGTTCTCCCTCGCCACCACGTAGGCACCTCCGGCCTTCGTGTAGACCTTGACCACCTCGAGGTAGGAGAGGGTGACGAAGAGGAGCACGAAGACGACGCCGATGGTCACCGGGATGACGAGGGAGTAGGCAGCCACGCCCACCGCGATCACCAGAGGGATCAGCATCTGCTCGGTCGCGTAGGCCGAGGAGGAGATCACGTCGGAGGACAGGACCGCCAGCGCGGTCGGTTTCCCGAGTCGCTCCGAGGTCTGCCGGTCCGAGGCGATCGGCGGCCCGAGCAGCCGGTTCTTGAGCCGGTACCGGAGCGTCTCGGGCAGGTCGACCCCGGCCTGCACCTGCGCCGCCGGCCTCATCCGAGACGGCACGGCCCGTTCCCCGGTGGGCGCCGGTTCCCGGGACGGTGGCACTTCGGAGGTCGCCTGGTCCCCGGTGCCGGTCACGGTCGGGTCCACCCCTTCAGTAAAGCACGGGGCCCCATCGTGCCTGTGCGCCCCCGGGACCCCGGCCGGTCGGGGCAAACCGCGGCCGGATGGCTCAAGAGTTGTGCGCATCCGACGATGCGTGTTGCATGGAACCCGTGCATATCGTCATCGTCGGCTGCGGCCGGGTGGGTTCCGGACTCGGCGTCGGGCTCGTGGCACAGGGGCACTCGGTGGCCATCATCGACCGGAACCCGCGGGCCTTCCGACGGCTTCCCGCCGGGTGGTCCGGGTCCACGGTGATCGGCTCCGGCTTCGACCGTGACCACCTCGAGGAGGCCGGCGCGCCGAGCGCGTCCGCACTCGCCGCAGTGACCAGCGGCGACAACTCGAACATCCTGACCGCGCGCATCGCACGGGAGACCTACGAGATCCCCCACGTGGTGGCACGGATCTACGATCCCCGCCGCGCTCAGATCTACCTCAGACTGGGCATCGCCACCGTCGCCACCGTGTCGTGGACGATCGACCAGGTCCGGCGCCGGCTGCTGCCCGACGAGGTGGAGGGCGAGTGGTCCGATCCGACCAGCGCGCTCACCCTCGTCGAGCGCGAGCTGCCCGAGCGGTGGGCAGGCAAGCGACTCACCGAGCTCTCCGTTCCCGGCGAGGTCACCCTGGTGGCGGTCACCCGGGCCGGCGTCGCCCGCCTCGACATCGGGGACCTCGTGGGCCAGGACGGTGACGTCCTCCACCTGATGGTCACGACAGGCGCCCTCGAGCGGCTCCGGACCCGGTTGCGCGGGAGCGCCGGGCCGGCGCCACTGATCGAGAAGCGGGCATGAAGGTCGCCATCGCCGGCGCCGGCAGCGTCGGAACGGCCATCGCCGCAGACCTGCACGCCGGGGGGCACGACGTGCTGCTCATCGAGCGGGACCCCGACCTCGTCGAACGGATCCGGAGCTCCCTCGACATCACCTGGGTGGTGGCCGACGCCTGCGAGGTGGCCTCTCTCGACGCGGCGGGCCTCGCGACGGTCGATGTGGTGGTTGCCGCAACCGGAGACGACGAGGACAACCTCGTGGTCTCCCTGCTCGCCAAGCAGGAGTTCGCCGTCCCCCGGGTGGTCGCCCGGGTCAACCATCCGAAGAACCAATGGTTGTTCACCGAGTCCTGGGGTGTCGACGTCTCGGTGTCGACACCCCAGCTGCTCACCGCCCTGGTCGAGGAGGCGGTCTCGGTGGGCAGTCTGGTCCGGCTCCTCCGCTTCGAGGGGGGCAATGCACACCTGGTCGAGGTGACCCTGGCAGACGACTCCCCTGCCGCGGGCTCGACCATCGCCGATCTCGGCGTCCCCCGCGACGCGACCGTGGTCGCCGTCGTCCGCGGCGACCGGCTCATCGTCCCCCGCGGCGACACCCGACTGGCGATCGGCGACGAAGTGCTGGCTCTGGTCACCGCCGACGCCGAGGACGAGGTACAGCGCCTGCTGGTCGGGTCCTGACCGCCATGCGGGCCGCCTTCTTCGACCTGGACAAGACCGTCATCGCCAAGGCGTCGATCGCAGCGTTCGGGCGGCCCTTCTACAGGGGCGGGCTGATCAACCGCAGGCTCATCGCGCGCTCCGTGGTGTCCCAGATCATCTACCTCCACCTCGGCGCGAGCGAGCAGAAGCTGGCCCGGGTGCGCGAGTCGATGCTCATGCTGACCAAGGGCTGGGACCGGGAGCAGATCCGGGAGATCGTGCGGGAGGCACTCGAGGAGACGGTCGAGCCGATCATCTTCGCGGAGGCCCTCGACCTCATCGAGGCCCACCGGGCTGCGGGTCACCGCGTCTACCTGGTGTCGGCGGCACCCGAGGAGATCGTGGAACCACTCGCCGAGCACTTGGGGGTCGACGGGTGCATCGCCACGCGGGCGGTGGTCGACGAGGAGGGTCGCTACGCGGGAGAGATGGACTTCTACGCGTACGGTCCCTTCAAGGCCGAGGCCATGCGAGCCCTCGCGGAACGGGAGGACCTCGACCTCTCCGAGTCTTCGGCGTACTCGGACTCGTACACCGACCTGCCCATGCTGGAGGCGGTGGGCCACCCGGTGGCCGTGAACCCCGACCGCGTGCTGGCCAAGGTGGCACGCGAGCGCGAGTGGGAGGTCATGCACTTCACCAAGCCGGTGCGTCTGCGGGACCGGGTCTCGGTACCCAGCCTGCCGATCACCGCGACAGCGGCCGGGGTGACCGTGGTCGCCACCGTCGGCATCGTGGCCGCGTGGCGCCTCGCACGGCGCCCGCGGGCCTAGGCGTTCGCGCCCGGCCCTCGTCGCGACCGGCGTGCACCCCGGAGAGGGCGCGCGATATCGCAGGTCGCGTGGTGGGACCCGCTACCCCGGTGGACCCTGCCCGCGGCCGGACTCACGCGGGGTGGCTCAGGTCGAGCGCAACCGCTTGGCGGCGACCGCACCGAGGATGATGATGACAGCGAGGATCACGAGCTTCTTCATGGGCAGAGAGCGTACCCGCTCCCATGGTGGCCGGCCAGGGGCGTTGCCCCGCCCCGTGGACTCAGACCGTGAGCAGGTCCCGTGCGCCGGTGTCCGACGACGGGTGGCGCAACTTGGACATGGCCCGCGCCTCGATCTGACGGATGCGCTCCCGGGTCAGGTTGAAGTGCTCCCCGACTTCCTCGAGCGTGCGGGGCTCACCCCGGTCGAGGCCGAACCGGAGCCGGAGGATCTCGCGCTCACGCTCGTCGAGGGGTGAGAGCAGGCGGCCGATCTCCTCGGGAAGCAACGAGACGGCTGCCACCTCGAAGGGAGACTCGGCAGAACGGTCTTCGACCACATCGCCGAGCTCCGCGTCGCCGTCCTCGCGCAGCGGCTCGGAGAGCGAGAGGGGCTCTGCGCGGAAGCGGAGTGCCTCCACCAGTTTGTCCTCGGGCATCTCGACCTCGGCGCCGAGCTCTGCCAGGGTTGCCGGTCGGCCGTACTTGAGCTCGAGCCTCGCCTGCGCCTTCTGTACCCGGGCCAGCGTGTCGCCGGCGTGGACGGGCAGGCGGATGGTCCGGCCGGTGTTGGCGATGCCGCGGGTGATGGCCTGGCGGATCCACCACGTGGCGTACGTCGAGAACTTGAATCCCTTCCGCCAGTCGAACTTCTCGACGGCGTGCATGAGGCCGAGGTTGCCCTCCTGGATGAGATCGAGGAGAGGGAGCCCGGAGGCCTGGTACTTCTTGGCGATGGAGACAACCAGGCGGAGGTTGGACTGGACGAACGTCTGCTGAGCGGCTTCCCCCTGAAGGGTGGTGCGCCGCAGTTCCCGGCGCTTGGCCGGGGTCAGTCCCTTCGGCGCCGAAGCCAGCTGCCCGTCGGCCTCCCGCCCGGCCTCGATGGCCTGAGCCAATCGCACCTCGTCGTCCTTGGTGAGCAACGGGTACTGTCCGATGTCGGTCAGATACAACCGAACCAGATCCTCGTCGTCTCGCTCGAGGCGCTCCTTTGCCAACTTCACCGGGTCCTTCGTGTTCCCCACCGCGGTGGGGGAGACCAGGCCTCGGGATCGCCTCAGGATTCGGGGTACCCCGCAGAGCGGGGTGGGCGACGCAGGCCTGGCGTTGTCGGGCGCAACGATTGCTGCTTCCGAAGTTTACCGGACAGCGTCAAGCCCCCCGAACGCAGGGCCTGGTCACGGTGGGTGCTCCCTCAGTCCGCCGGCACCGAGGCGGGCAGGGTGACCAGCCCCGCGCGGGCACCGGCGGCGACCACCGCCGACTCGAGTCGCTCCTGGAATCCGTAGACCGCGGCGACGTCGTGCGGCCCGGTGACCAGGCGTTGGACGAGGCGCTCCCCCGCCGCCCAGTCCTCGATCTCGTCGCGCAGGACGAGCCGGAGGGCGCGGCGCAGCGGCCCGTCGGCCACCGACGCCGTCGCCTGCAGATGGCGGGTGTACGAGGTCACCAGCCGGGGCAGGACCACGCGGTAGAGGCCGGCCAGACGCGGGAGGGCTCCCGGGCGGTCGGTCGGCTCGTCGGTCACCGACCAGGTCGAGCCGGAATCGTGGACTGACGCGACTGCACCGTCGAGGGCGGCGAAGAGCGCGGACGAGGCCACCGAGGGTTGGGTGAGTTGGTCCGGGTCCACACCGCTCAGGACGGGCAGGCGATCGCCCCACAGCTCGGCGTGCCAGGCGTGCCGCATGCTCTGACCGTCGAGATGGACCTGCACGGCCGCGACCGGCAGTTCTCGCACCCAGGCCCCCAGGGTCTCGTAGAGCGCGGTCTCGATCCATCGGTACTCCCCGACCAGGGCGGCGGTCGTCCCGAGTGGGAAGGCGGTCGGGAGGTCGGCGACCCGGCCGTTCCCGACGTTCCCGACCAGCACCCCGTCGACCACTCCCGGCACCTCGCCGGGGAGGGTGGCCTCAGACAACGGCCTGGGTCTCTTCGACCGGCGGGGTGGGCGACGAGGACGGCACGACCGAGGCGCCGACCGCCCGGTAGCGATTGGTGATGGGCATGCGGCGGTCCCGCCCGAACGCCTTGCCGGAGATCCGCACGCCGGGCGGCATCTGGCGGCGCTTGTACTCGGCCCGGTCGACGAGTCCGACCACGCGGGCCACCACGGCGGGGTCGAACCCCTCGGCCACCAGATCGTCGGCCGATCGGTCGGCCTCGACGTATCCGGCCATCACCGGGTCGAGCACCGAGTAGGGCGGGAGGGACTCGTCATCGCGCTGGTCGGGGCGGAGCTCGGCCGAGGGGGCCTTGGTCAGCACCGCCTCGGGGATGAGCGCGAACCCCGCCCGGGCGTTGCGGTACCGGCAGAGCTCGTAGACCAGCGTCTTGGACACGTCCTTGATCACTGCGAACCCGCCGGCCGAGTCGCCGTAGAGGGTCGAGTAGCCGGTGGCCATCTCGCTCTTGTTGCCGGTGGTGAGCACGATCCATCCGTGTGCGTTGGACAGGGCCATGAGCAGGACGCCGCGGATACGGCTCTGCAGATTCTCGTCGGTGAGGCCCTCGGGCTCGCCGCCGACGAGTGGTGCCAGGGTCGTGGTCAACGCCCGGTGGGCGACCTCGATGGGCGCACTACGGACGTCGATGCCCAGGTTGGCGCCCAGGGCGACCGCGTCGGACACCGATCCCTCGCTCGAGTAGCGCGAGGGCATGGTGACCCCGTGGACGTGTTCCGCGCCGATGGCGTCGACGGCGACAGCCGCCACCAGCGAGGAGTCGATCCCCCCGGACAGTCCGATGACCGCATCGCCGAAATCGTTCTTGGCGAGGTAGTCGCGGGTCCCGAGCACGAGCGCCTCGTAGACCTCAGCCACCGGGTCGAGCACTGCCGCGACCGGGTGCACCGACGGGCTCCCCGTGGCCCGGCTGGACGCGGTTACCGGTACCGCCGGTCCCCCCGGGTGACCGGCATCTGCGGCCGGGACGGCCACCTCGAGGTCGGTCACGAGGACCTCCTCGGCGAACTGGACGGCCGAGGCCACCACCGTGCCCTGGCTGTCGACCACCAGCGAGGCGCCGTCGAAGACGAGCTCGTCCTGGCCTCCGACCTGATTGACGTAGACGATCGCGCATCCGGTCTCGGCTGCGCGCGCACACAGCACCGCGAGCCGTTCCGTCCGACGGCCGCGCGAGTACGGGGAGGCATTCAGGTTCACGAGCAGGTGCGCGCCGGCCGACGCCTGCTCGGTCATCGGGCCGGCGGGCATCCACATGTCCTCACAGATGGTGACCCCGACGGGGATGCCGGCGACACCGAAGAGGGTGGAGGGTCCGGCTCCCGATGCGAACCAGCGCTGCTCGTCGAAGACGCCGTAGTTGGGCAGAAGCCGCTTGTGGTAGCACCCCACGACCTCGCCCCCGCGGCAGAGCGCGGCAGCGTTGACCAACCGGCCGTCGGGGAGCACGTCGACGTAGCCGACCACCGCGGCGCACTCGTCGGTGGCGGCGGCCACCTCGGCGAACACCGCCAGGTTGTCGGCCACGAAGGCGGGACGCCCGAGGAGGTCCTCGGGCGGGTAGCCGGTGACCGTGAGCTCGGGGAACACGGCCAGATCCGCGCCCGACCGTTGGGCGACCGAGAGGGCCTCACCGATCCGTTCGGCGTTGCCGGACAGATCGCCGACCACCGTGTCGATCTGGCAGGCGGCAACCCGTATCCGAGGCATCGCCCCAGCTTACCGGGGCCGCCGAGAGCTCCACGGGGGCGGTCCCACACGCTTGAGTTCATCGTCCGTTCACAACGGGGTAACGGTGGGGAAACGGCCCCCTGCGATAGTGCGGTGTTCGCGCAACCGCGGTCCGTCGGTCCTGACCGGTCGGGGTCCGGTAGCGTGCCGCTCGGGCTGTGAGGCCGTTCGGCCGGGCAGCAGGGCCATCGAACAACCGAGCATCACGACCGAGGAGCAGAGGAGCGCACGTGCCGTATCAAGCTGAGTACATCTGGATCGACGGGACCGAGCCGTCGCCGCTCCTCCGGAGCAAGACCAAGATCGTGCCCGACGGTGACGAGCCCGGCATCTGGGGCTTCGACGGATCGAGCACCAACCAGGCCCTCGGGCACGACTCCGACTGCGTCCTCCGTCCTGTCTTCGTCTGCCCGGACCCCCTGCGCGGCCCCGACGACAAGCTCGTGATGTGCGAAGTCGAGCTCACCGACTTCACACCCCATCCCACCAATACGCGGGCCCGGCTGCGCGAGATCGCCGAGCGCTACGCCGACCAGGAGCCGATGTTCGGCATCGAGCAGGAGTACACCTTCTTCAAGGACGGCCGCCCGCTCGGCTGGCCTGCGGTCGGCTACCCGGCCCCCCAGGGTCCGTACTACTGCGGGGTCGGGGGCGACAAGATGCCCGGCCGCGAGATCGTGGAGCTGCACACCGCGGCCTGCATCGACGCCGGGCTGGCCATCGAGGGGACCAACGCCGAGGTGATGATGGGGCAGTGGGAGTTCCAGGTCGGTGTGCTCCCGCCGCTCGAGATCTCGGACCATCTCTGGGTGGCCCGGTGGCTGCTGTTCCGCATCGCCGAGGACTTCGGCGTCTTCGCCACCCTCGAGCCCAAGCCGATCCTCGGCGACTGGAACGGGGCGGGCGCCCACACCAACTTCTCGACCAAGGCGATGCGCGACGAGGGCGGGTGGGATGCCATCATCGCCGGCTGCGAGGCGATCGGGAAGCGCATCGACGAGCACATCGCCGTCTACGGCGTGGGCATCGAGAGCCGCCTGACCGGTGCCCACGAGACCGCTCACTTCACCACGTTCAGCTACGGCACCTCGGACCGCGGCGCCTCCATCCGCATCCCGTGGGCGGTGGCCAAGGCCAAGAAGGGCTGGCTCGAGGATCGTCGGCCGAACGCCAACATGGACCCCTACCAGGTGACCGGCGTCCTGGTGGAGACCGTCTGTGGCGAGGCCGCCGGGAGCTGACCACCCGGGCGGAGACACGATCGTCGACCGGTACGACCGCCAGCTGCGAGAATGAGGGGATCGACCCCCGTGACACCCTCCCCCAGCGCGCCCAACCCACGCAGGACTCCGACCCCATGAGGAGTCAGGAGGAGTACGTCCTGCGGACCGTCGAGGAGCGCGGCATCCGGTTCGTCCAGCTCTGGTTCACCGACGTCCTCGGGACACCCAAGACGTTCAGCATCACCCCGGCCGAGCTCGAGAACGCGCTCGACGAGGGGATGACCTTCGACGGGTCCGCCATCGACGGGTTCAGCCGGGTGCAGGAGTCCGACGTGCTGGCGCGGCCGGATGCCAACACCTTTCAGCTGCTCCCCTGGCACGGCCACGGCGGGCCCGGCACGAACGGCGAGGGACCCGTCGCCCAGGTGGCCCGGGTGTTCTGCGACATCGTCGACCTCGACGGCTCCCCCTTCCAGGGCTGTCCCCGCCACGTGCTGCGCAGGACCCTGGATCGGGCCAGCAGCCGCGGGTTCACCTTCTTCGCCGCCCCGGAGATGGAGTTCTTCTACTTCGCAGACGGAGACCCCTCACACGCCCCGGCCACCCTCGACTCCGGCTCGTACTTCGAGCTCACCGTCGCGGACCGAGCGAGCGACATCCGCCAGCGGACCGTGCTCACCCTCGAGGAGATGGGCATCCCGGTCGAGCACGCCCAGCACGAGGACGCTCCGAGCCAGCACGAGATCGATCTCCGCTACACCGATGCCCTCACCATGGCCGACACGGTGATGACCGTACGGCTGGTGGTCAAGGAGATGGCCCGCGAGCAGGGGGTGTTCGCGAGCTTCATGCCCAAGCCCCTCGCAGGCGTCCAGGGGTCGGGCATGCACACCCACATGTCGCTCTTCGAAGGCGACACCAACGCCTTCGTCGATCTCGAACGGCCGGGCGGGCTCTCCGAGGTGGCCGAGCAGTTCATCGCCGGTCTGCTCCGCCACGCCGGCGAGATCACCGCAGTGACCAACCAGTGGGTCAACTCCTACAAGCGGCTCGTCTCCGGGTACGAGGCCCCGATCCACGTCTCGTGGGCCCGCAACAACCGCTCCGCCCTGGTCCGGGTTCCGGTGGTCAAGACAGGGAAATCGGAGTCGACCCGCGTCGAGTACCGCGCGCCGGACAGTGCCTGCAACCCGTACCTGGCCTTCGCGGTCATCCTGGCCGCCGGCCTGCGGGGCATCGAGGAGGGGTACGAGCTGCCGCCCGAAGCCGATGCCAACCTCTTCTCCCTCAGCCCCGAGGAGCTCGCCAACAAGGGCATCCTCCACCTTCCTGGCAGCCTCAACGAGGCCCTTGTCCGGATGGAGGAGTCCGAACTGCTGGCCGTCACCCTCGGCGACCATGTCTTCGAGTGGTTCATCCGCAACAAGCGCGAGGAGTGGGCGGGGTACAAGGCCCACGTCACCCAGTTCGAACTCGATCGCTACCTGCCGCTGCTCTAGCCATCCCGGGCAAGGCCCGACTACCGGACCAGCCACCGTCACCGAGAAAGGGGGAGCGACGCAATGGAACCACTGCTGTGCTATCCGATCGCCCCGCCGTCCCCGGTGACCAGCGTCCTCGATCGGGCCGGCTATCCCTGGCACGCGATCGACCGTCCCGAGTCGGCCGAAGTCGACGAGCCCGAGGACGGCTGGGGCGGTGCGGTGATCTGTAGCGGGCCCGACCCGATGAGCGCATTCCAGCTCTGCCGGCACCTGCGCAAGCGCGAGGTCCCCCTCGCCCCCGTCCTGGTCATCGTGCCTTTCGAACAGCTCGGAGAGCTCGAGCTGCGCGAGGACCTGTTCGACGATCTCTGCCTCGAGCCGGTCGTCCCCGAGGAGCTCGGCGCGCGCTTGGCACACCTGTTCTGGCGCACCGGTCGCGGCCTGCGCCCCGACCTGCTCGAACACGGCCCCCTGATCCTCAACCTCGAGACCTACCAGGCGGCGGTTGCCGGCAAGGTCCTCGACCTCACCTACATGGAGTACGAGTTGCTCCGGTTCCTGGCGGCACGACCGGGCAAGGTCTTCACCCGCGAGACCCTGCTCAGCCGGGTCTGGGGCTACGAGTACTACGGCGGGGCCCGCACCGTGGACGTCCACGTGCGCCGGCTGCGCGCCAAGCTCGGCGAGGAGCATGCCCACCTCATCCAGACGGTGCGCTCGGTCGGCTACCGCTTCGGGCAGACCAGCTGGTCCCCCTGACCGCGTTCTGACCGCGCCTGGGCCCTGACCCAGTCCGGCCGAGCGTGGACTCAGTCGGGCTCGCGGTGGGCCCAGACCTCGATCTCGACTGCCGCTCCCATGGGCAGCGCCGACACAGCGACCATCGAACGGGCCGGGCGGACGCTCCCGAATGCAGCCACGTAGGCCTCGTTGACCGCCGCGAAGGCACCCGGGTCGGTGGTGAACACGGTGGTCTTGACCACGTCGGCCAGGGAGGCCCCTTCGCCGGAGAGCAGTGCGGCCGCATTGGCGACGGCCTGCGCCAGCTGCGGGCCGGGTCCGCCCTCGGCCAGAGCGGGCGGGACGCCGTCGGCCGCGGGGCGCAGACCGAGCTGTCCGGAACAGACGAGCCATGCGCCGGCCCGCACGATGGGGGTGTAGGGACCGACGGGCGTGCTCATGGGGGCTCCTCGCGGCGACCGGTGGGTGGGTGGTCGGCCAGCCTACGCGGGACCCGACGGGCACGGGGCTGTCCGACTGCACGTGGCGGCGGGGCCCCGTCCGTCGGTCCGTTCAGGGGCGACCCGCGCCGCCACGGTCGGTGGGCCACGACGCGGGCAGTCCGTCGGCCAGCCAGCGCGCAGCTGCGACCGCGGCGAACACCGCGTCGGACGCCGGGACGGGCGCGCGGGAGCGGTCGCCACCGATGGTGATCGTGACCGGTGGCATCGCCCGGGCCGGGAGGATCCCGAAGGAGCGCATGGTGAGGTCCGAGACCGTCCCCGTCGCGTCGACGGCGATCCCTTCGGAGCGCACCCAGCCGACGGCCTGGTCCGCGGCGCCGAGCGCGTACGAGCGGAGGACCGTCTCGTCGAGGACCTCCCCGGCGTCGACCTCGATCGCCACCTGCCCGTCGGCGCCGCACCGGGCCACCGCCCGACCGCCCGACGGGGCGACCACCTCGACGGGCACGTCCACGACCGGGCGACCCGTGCCGGCGTCGGCAAAGCCGGCCGCGACCGCCAACACGGCGGCCTCGGCCCACACCGCCGCCCGCAGATCGGACGAGACGTCCGGACCCTCGATCGGCACCTGCTCGAGGGTCACCCCCGGAGCGACCGCGGCCACCCGACCGACCAGCGCGTCCCACGAGGCGGCGAGCCCCCCGCCGGTCACCCCGACCAGCAGCACCCCGGTGCCGTCGCGGGCGACACCCCCCGCGATCGGTGGGCGCTTCGGGCCATGCCGGACCACGTCCTCACGCGACCAGAGCACCCGGACGGCGCGCCCGTGCTCGTCGGCCAGGCGGCGCGCATCCGCACAGACCGGCGAGTGGAGCTTGCCCCCGAAGGCCCCGCCGTTCCCGTAGGGGGAGGCCGGTTGGCCGCCCGGGGCGCACCACGATGCGTCGGGTTCGACGTACGCCGGTTCGACCCACGTCGTGACGAGGGAGAGGCTCCACTCCCCCGGTGGGACCCCCACCGGATGGCGGAGGGGCTCCGTCGAGCTGCGCCCTTGGAGCTTTCCTGCGAGAGACCGTGCCGCCCGGAGTGTCTCCCCGATCGCGTAGCCGCCGCGTCCGTCGGGGACTGCAACCAGCGCGTCGGCCGGGCAGTCGTCGTCGGCGAATCCCGCCTCCCCCAGCACGACCTCTGGGCCGACCCGCTGGGGGACCCCGCCCTCGAGCGCGGCCCGCGCCGCGGCTGCCGAGAGATCACGCAATGGGCCCGGGTGCTCTTCGGGAGCGCCGCCGAGGACCGTGCGCGCAGCGGCTTCGATGCTGTGCCATCCGGTACAGCGGCAGAGATGGGCGAGGAGCGCCCGGTCGACCTGCTCGTCGGTGACCGGGCCGGCCATGGCCGCCAGACGCATCACGATGCCGGGAGTGCAGAACCCGCACTGGCTGCCGCCGGTCTCGACCAGCGCCCCGGCCCAACGCGTCCGCACCGCCGGCGGCAGTCCCTCGAGGGTGGTCACGCTGCGCCCCGCGAGGCGACGCACCGGAGTCACGCACGAGACCCTGGGGGCGCCGTCCACCCAGACCGTGCAGCAGCCGCACTGGCCCTGGGGGCTGCAGCCGTCCTTGACCGATCGCAGCGAGAGCTGCTCGCGCAGGACGTCCAGCAGGGTTGTGTCGTCGTCGCCGACCTCGACGTCGGCGCCGTTGACGCTGAGCCGGATCAGGGGATCAACGGCTCAGCCGATGGAGGCTCAGCTGAAGGAGGAACCGCAGCCGCAGGTGCGGGTCGCGTTCGGGTTGGTCACGTGGAAGCCGGCGCCCTGGAGGCCGTCGCTGTAGTCGAGGGTCGAGCCCCGGAGCAGGTCGGCGCTCGTCGCATCCACGACGACGTTGACCCCGCTGAACTCACGGACCACGTCGTCCTCGGCCACGTCGGCGTCGAAGAACATCTCGTAGCTGAAGCCGGAGCACCCGCCGGGGCGCACGGCCACGCGGAGTGCCAACCCCTCGGTGTCCTCCTCGGCCAGGAGCTCGCGCACCTTGGCGGCAGCCACGTCGGTCAGGTCGACCGGGTTGGGCTTCTTTCCGATGCTGACGGTCTGCATGGCCGAGCTCATGGTCATCCTCCTGGGTCACCGGACGGTCGTCCGGGCCGTGCAGGGACAAGCGTACCCGTGGACGTGCGGCAGCGGAGCACCGCCGACCGTCGAGCCGCCTCGTGGCTCAGCCGGGGAACCGGGCCGGAGGACAACTCCCGGTAGAATTGCCGAGGTGACCAGGACCGACACTTCCCCCGCCGGGCCCGGGCCGCCCTCCGTCGAGGCGGTCCGGGCCGCGCTGCGCAGCGTGATCGACCCCGAGCTCGGCGCCGACATCGTCGAGCTGGGCATGGTCACCGGCGTGCGCACGGACGGCGGCGTGATCGACGTCGAGGTCGCCCT
This sequence comes from uncultured Acidimicrobiaceae bacterium, assembly GCA_963701325.1. Classification (GTDB taxonomy): domain Bacteria; phylum Actinomycetota; class Acidimicrobiia; order Acidimicrobiales; family RAAP-2; genus Bog-756. The sequence continues at coordinate 2,625,156 of OY969604.1, read as the reverse complement.
CACCGTCGCCGGGTGCCCACTCCGTGCCCAGATCCAGCGCGACGTCGAGATGCACGTGGGGTCGCTTCCCGGGGTCGACCGGGTCACCGTGGCCACCGGTGTCATGGATGCCGACCAGAAGCGGGAGGTCATGGCCAGGGCGCGGCTCCACGCCCGGGAGGAGGCACCCTCGACCGACATCCCCGACACCGCCCGGATCATCGCGATCGCCTCGGGCAAGGGTGGCGTCGGCAAGAGCTCGGTGACCGTCAACCTGGCGGTCGCGCTGGCTCGGCGGGGTCTCACGGTCGGTGTGCTCGACGCCGACATCTGGGGATTTAGCGTGCCCCGGCTGCTCGGGATGCAGGGCGACGTGGAAGCCCACGACAAGAAGATGGTCCCCCTCGAGCGCCGGGTCGGGAACGGCTTGCTGCGGGTGCTTTCGATGGGGTTCCTCGCCGACGAGGAGAACGCGATCATGTGGCGCGGCCTCATCCTCAACCGGGCGGTCCAGCAGTTCCTCGAAGACGTCCACTGGGGGAGTCTCGACTACCTGCTCATCGACATGCCGCCCGGCACCGGGGACATCCAGATGGGCCTGGCCCGGATGCTGCCCCGTACCGAGGTGCTCGTGGTCACGACCCCACCGCTGGCCGCCCAGAAGGTGGCTGCCCGCACGGCCGACATGGCCCGCAAGGGCTATCTCCGGGTGATCGGCGTGGTCGAGAACATGAGCGACTTCACCTGCGACCACGGCGAGTCGTACGCGCTGTTCGGCTCGGGTCGGGGCGCGCGCCTGGCCGGCGACATCGGGGTGCCGCTCCTCGGCCAGGTACCCCTCCACCCGTCGGTCTCCGCCGGTGGTGACGCCGGGACCCCGGTCGCCCTCGACGACGACCAGCCCTTGGCCGCCGAGTTCGCCCGCATGGCCCATGTGCTGGTCACGACCGCCGCTCCGGTGGTCTCCATGGAGGGGTGCAGCGCCCGGGTGCTCGAGCGGGTGGAGGCTGCCGTCGCCGCCGGGGATGCCGCGGCTGCCGTGGCCGACTGAGCGCTCACCTGGCGTTACGGGTTCAGGACAGTCCCCCGGCATCCGCCTTCGGGCCCCAGCGCTCGCGCACGAAAGCGGCGAGCTCGGGCGAGACCGGTTGGTCGGAGGACAGGCGGGCCTCGAGGGCCTGGTCGTACCCATCGTCGCCCGGGCGCAGGATGAGCAGACGGCCGTCCTCGATCAGCACGAGGGGCAGGATCGTGGGGACGTCGGTCACCGCTCGGGCCCAGGCCATGACCTCGTCGGTCGAGGTGTGGCGGGCCAGACTCGAGAGGTTCGAGACGGTCGGGGGGAGCAGTTCGAACTCACCGGACTCGAACCGGGCGAGCGCGTCGTCGGGGCGGATCCAGATGCTCGCGATGGTCTCCCCGTCGTCGTGGCGGGCCACCTGGTCGGGCGGCGCCGCGGTCACGAAGAAGCGGGTGTCGTAGCGGCGCGGCGCGAGGTCCGGGGTGATCCAGTGGCTCACGTAGTGGACGGTGTCGGTCACGAGGACCAGTCCCTCCGCGCGGCAGACATCGAGCAGGCCGGTACGCCCCTCGTTGACCCCCAGGCGGTAGGCGTCGAAGCGTCGGGCCGTCTCCGGGTCCGAGGTGTCGAGCAGCCCTGCCCCACCCGACCCGTCCCGGGGTTCGGCCACCAGCACGCCGGACTCCTCGAAGCACTCGCGCAGGGCGGCGACCCAGAACGCCAGCCCCCCGGACTCCACGCCCACGATCGCGCTGGCTTCGGCGTCGGTCAGCCCGCGGCAGAACTCGCCGGTGTCGGGGCCGCGGTCCTCGGGGTCGACCGACCCACCCGGAAAGACGTAGGCGCCGGCAACGAATTCGGAGGCCAGGTTGCGGCGCAGCATGCAGATCTCGACCGCCGGACCCCCCACCTCGTCCACCGCATCGCGGACCAGCATCACCGTGGCGGCGTCGCGCAGGGTCACGGTCACCGACTCAGGCTACCGTCCGGGTCGCGGGTCACCGGGGGCCGGAGCGGACCGTCCCTCGTGGATCAGGCGGAGGCGTTGGGCTGAGCCGACGCGGGCCGTGCGTCGACGAGGGCGCTGATGGCCAGCTCCCCGAAGGCCGCGGGATCGGCGATGAGCCAGGCGTGGGGGCCTTCCATCACCACTCCCTCGACTCCGGCCGCATGACGCAGCTCGTCGAACGCCGACCGGGGAACCAGCCCGTCGCGGTCGGACCAGGCAACCGAGACCGGGATCCCGAGCTCCGCGATGGTCCGGACTTCCTGGACCAGGTCGGCGCGGCGGATGAACTCCCCGGTGCGGAGCATCCCGAGTGGATTGCGCACCAGATTGGGGACGAAGTCCTCGAGCAGGGTGGGGAGGAGACGGAACAGCCGAGGCGAGGCGAGGATGTCGCCGCCGAAATGGCGGGTCCAGTCCCAGAACGGACGCTGCATCATGGTCCGGACCTCGTTGGGGAAGAGGGCCCAGGTCGGGCTGCCGATCGGGTTGGCCAGCAGGAGCGAGGAGACCCGATCCGGCCGGTGGTGCACGAAGGCGGTCGCCACCCCACCCCCGAAGGAGTGGCCGGCCACCAGGGCGACCCGGTCGACGCCCACCCCGTCGAGGAACCGCCCGACCCAGGCTCCGTACCCGTCGAAGGTCCGCTGCTCCGCCTCGAGCTCACGGGTACCGCCGAACCCGGGCAGGGCGGGGGCGTAGACCCGGCACCCCGCGGCAGCCATCGCTTCGATCGGCCGGAGATAGGCGTTGGGCCGCAGGCCCCAGCCGTGCAGGAAGAGCGCGGGCGGGCCGGATCCGACGACGACGTAGCGGACCCGATGGCCGTCGACGGTGACCCACCGCCAGGCGGGGGAGCTCGGGTGCGCAATGGGGGTGCCCGTCCCGGACGGCGGTGGGCCGTCCGGGGTCGATGCATGTACCGACATGGCCGATCACTCTAGGCCCGCCCCGGCGGTACCGGCCGCATCCTGCAGTGCCCGATCGCAACGCCCCAGGCGGACCAGTTACGCTTCGGATCGGAGAACTCCACGGATCGAGGACTGCGGAACGATGGCCGACACCACGAAGAAGCCCAGCACCGGCGGCACGACGCCCAAGGGCGGGAACACGCCCAAGCCGCCGGCCACCAATGGTCCCAGCCAGAGCGCCAAGGACAAGAGCCGTGCGCAGAGCCGGCCGGTTTCGGCCAAGGCGCCGTCGGGCAAGGGCGGGGCCGCCACCGGGAAGGGCGGCAACACCCCGCGACCGGGGGGCAAGGCCGGAGCCGCGACCGCGTCGGCCCCGAGGGCCAACCGGACCGCGCTGATCACCTGGGGAGCGGTCGGTCTGGTCGTCGTGATCGTCGCCGTCCTGATCATCGTGAAGGTGACGAGCAACGGCCCGGCCAACCTCTCCTACACCCCGGTGACCCCGGCGCCGGCGTCGGTCGTCCACGACGTCACCAACATCCCGCTGTCGGTCTACAACACGGTGGGGGTGACCTCGTCGACGGCCGCGGTCACCCCGCCCACCATCATCAAGGGGAAGCCCCCTCTGAGCATCGGGGGCAAGTCGCCGGCAATGCTGTACATCGGAGCCGAGTACTGCCCCTACTGCGCGGCCGAGCGCTGGGGGATCGCGGCCGCACTCTCCCGGTTCGGCACCTGGTCGGGTCTCCAGATCACCGCCTCGTCGTACACCGACGTCGATGCGCAGACCCACACCTTCAGCTTCGTGTCGGCCAACCTCACGAGCCCGTATCTCACGTTCGTCCCGGTCGAGGCCCAGTCCAATGTCCCCCTCGCCGCCGGAGGCTACGCGAACCTCGAGAAACTCACCACGCAGGAGTCGCAGGACTACGCGACCCTCGCGCAGCAGTACGTGCAGGGCTACCAGCCTGGCTCGCTCAGCTATCCCTTCGTCAACATCGGGAACGTGGCCCTCATCTCAGGCCCGAGCTACGACCCCGGGATCCTCGCCGGGCTCACCTGGACCGAGATCGCCGGCGGCCTGTCCGATCCGACGAACCCGGTGACCCAGGCCATCGTCTCCACCGCCAACTACATCAGTGCCAGTGTTTGTGCGAGCACCAAGGGCCAGCCCGGCGACGTGTGCACGAGCTCCGGCGTCAAGGCCGCCGCCAAGTCGATGGGCATCAGCGCCAGCTGAGTCGCTGCCCGCCGACGACCACCGCCGACCATGCCCACCCTGCGCTGGCAACCGCTGACCACCCTGCTCCTGAGCCTGGCCGGGCTCGGGATCGCGACCTATCTCACGATCACCCACTTCAACAAGGCCATCCTGGTCTGCAACAGCGGCGGCGCCATCAATTGCGAGAAGGTCACCACCAGTCCGCAGTCGGTCATCTTCGGCATCCCGGTCGCCATGCTCGGCCTGCTCTTCTTCGTGCCCATGCTGGCGCTCTGCCTGCCCGCGGCCTGGCGTTCCGCCGACCGCCGGATCCATCTGGCCCGGCTGGCACTGTCGATCACCGGGGTCGGGATGATCGTGTACCTGATCACCGCCGAGCTCTTCCTGATCAAGGCCATCTGCCTCTGGTGCTCGGGTGTCCACCTGATCACGTTCAGCCTCTTCGTGATCATCGTGACCTCGGCCCCGGTCGTCCTCGCCCCGAGCTACGGCGAGGACGACCAGGCGTTCGAGGATGACGAGCTCCTCGCACCCGACCCGGCGTAGTCGCATCCGAACCGCGGACGACGGGTGACCGGGCCGGATACTCCCTCGCCAGGCGCGGACACGGCGGGCACGGACAGCACGGACCCCGACCACGACGGAGCGTCCGGTTCGACCAGGACCGCCCGGTTCGCCTGGGGCGCGGTCGTGGTGCTGCTCCTCGGGTTCGTCGCGCTGGTGACCTACGCCCTCACCCGCTCCACGACCCCGGCGAGCGTGGCCCGGCCGTCGGTCACCTCGGCCGACGTCGTCGCGACCCTCGCCGGAGTGACCCCCTCGACCTTCGACTCGGTCGGCGTCACCGTGCCCGGAACCACGCTGACCGCTCCGGTCGTGCTCAGCGGGCAGCCACCGCTTTCGCAGGGCGGGCGGCCCGAGGTGCTCTTCGTGGGCTCGGAGTACTGCCCGTTCTGCGCAGCCGAGCGGTGGCCACTCATCGTGGCCCTCGACCGGTTCGGCAGGTTCGGCACCCTCCACAACTCCCAGTCGGCCTCCCTCTCCGTCTTCTCGGGCATCCAGTCGTTCAGCTTCGTGGGCACCACCTACTCGAGCCGGTACCTGACCCTGACCGGGGTCGAGCTCTACTCCGACCAGACCGGCCCCGACGGGACCTTCACCCGGATCAGCCACCTCGACCAGGGTCAGGCCGCACTCGTCGCGCGCTACACGCCCGATGTCGACGGGAGCGGGGCGCCGGGCACCTGGCCCTTCGTGGACATCGACAACCGGATGGTGACCGCCACCTCCGGCTTCAGTCCGGCGCTGGTGGTCAGCCAGTCGCAGGCCCAGATCGCAGGCGAGGCAGCCCAGCCCCTGGCCGCCACCCCGCAGTCGACGACCCCTGCGCCACCCACCGGTCAGGCGATCATCGCCGCTGCCAACGAGCTCAGCGCGGGCCTCTGCCTCGCCACCGACGGACAGCCGGTCGCGGTCTGCAACTCAAAGGCGGTGCGCACCGCCAACCAGGCGCTCGGCATCGGGTGACCTGGCGGGCCGGCCGGACAGGTCAGCCGACCCGTCGCTCGACCAGTTGCTTGCGCTCCATCTCGTTGAGGCCGCCCCAGATGCCGTGCGGCTCATGGATGCGGACGGCGTAGTCGAGACATTCGGTGCGGACGACGCAGGTTCGGCAGATGGCCTTGGCCCGGTCCTCGCGCTGCAGCTTCTCTTCCTTGCGCTCGGCGTGGGCGGGCGGGAAGAAGATCTCGGCCTGTGGCCCACGGCACGAGGCCTTGAGCTGCCAACTGTCTGCCGCCTGCTCCACGAAACGACTCCCCCTTCGGACCTACCTCCAGGGTAGGGAACGTACTCGCCGGCATGGGCGGAAACAAGAGGCCCGAGCAGGATTCGCGGCAAAATCTGGCCGGTTCGCGCCGAGCGTGGCGGGTCGAGCGCACCACGCCGGGACGGCAGGCCGCCGGGGACCGTCGGCAGCGCCGGGAGGGCAGGACACTACGCTCGGTGGGTCATGGACGTCCGTGCCTTCTGCAGCCAGAGCCGGGTCCTGATCGTGGCAGGCAAGGGCGGGGTCGGCAAAACCACCATCCTCGCTGCACTGGCCCATCTGGCCGCGGGATCCGGGATGTCGGTCCTGGTCGTGGAGCTCGAAGGGCGCAGTGGGGTCTCCGCCGCCTTCGGCAGCGACGAGGACCTCGATTACGCCGGCCAGGTCCTCCACGCAGCCGGGGCAGTCCTCGGCGAGGAGGGCGAAGACGACGCCGCTGTGGCCATTCCGCGGGGCACCGTCCGGGCCCGTACCATCACCCCGGACGACGCCCTCCTCGAGTACCTCGCCGACCACGGGCTGCGGCGGGTCTCCAAGCGTCTCCTCTCCTCGGGAATCGTCGATATCGTGGCCGGGGCCATCCCCGGGATCCGGGACATCCTCGTACTCGGCAAGGTCAAGCAGATCGAGCGCAGCGGCACAGCCGACCTCGTCCTGGTGGATGCGCCGGCCACCGGCCACACGATGACCTTCCTGTCCTCGGCCGGTGGGCTCCTCGACGCCGCACGTGGCGGGCCGATCCGGGCCCAGGCGGCTGATGTGGTGGCCCTGCTCACCGACCCGACCCGGTGCCAGGTCGCGCTGGTCACGCTGCCCGAGGAGATGCCGGTCAACGAGGTCATCGAAGCGGCCTACGCGCTCGAGGACAAGGTCGGGATCGCCCTCGGCCCGATCATCGTCAACGCCTGCTACCCACCGCTGGCCGGACTGGGAGTGGCGGCCGCCGCCGCCGCCGACCAGGCGGGGGTGAGCCTCGACCACTCGCTGCTCGAGGCGCTCGAGGAAGCCCGGGTGTTCCGGGCGCGCCGCCAGCAGCTCCAGGAGGAGCAGACCGGACGTCTGGCCGCCGAGCTGCCCCTGTCCCAGATCCGCGTCCCCTTCCTCTTCGCCGACGCCATCGGCCCGGTCGAGCTCGACGAGTTGAGCCGTTCCCTCGGCGCGGGCATCGAGGCCCTCCCCGACCCCGCAGACGTGTCGGTATGAGGTCCGGGCCAGCGGACTCCGAGTCCGACCGGTCGGGCAACGGCACCCGGCCGGCCACGATGGACGAGCTCGCCCGCAACCGGTCGATCGTGATCTGCTGCGGCTCGGGAGGCGTGGGCAAGACGACCACCTCCGCCGCGCTCGCCCTCCAGGCCGCCCGCCTCGGCCGGAAGGCGTGCGTGGTCACCATCGACCCGGCCCGGCGGCTGGCCAACGCACTCGGCGTGGACGAGCTCTCCAACCGCCCGACCCGGATCAGGGGCGACTGGCCGGGTGAGCTGCACGCCCTCATGCTCGATCCCAAAGGAACCTTCGACGACCTCATCTCGCGCTACTCCGACTCCGACGAACAGGCCGAGGACATCCGGGTCAACCGCATCTACCGCAACCTGACCGGCACCCTGTCGGGCACCCAGGAGTACATGGCCATGGAGAAGCTCCACGAGCTGGTCGAGGAGGGCGGGTTCGACGTGGTGGTGGTGGACACGCCGCCCTCACGCAACGCCCTCGACTTCCTCGACGCGCCCCGGCGGCTGACCCACTTCCTCGAGAACCGGATCTTCCAGGCGCTCATGAAACCGACCCGGGCCGGGCTCCGGGTCGTGGGGGTGGCTGCCCAGGCGCTGCTCCGGACCATCTCCAAGGTGGCCGGTGCGGACATCGTGAGCGATGCGGTGGCGTTCTTCCAGGCCTTCGAGGGGATGGAAGAGGGGTTCCGGGACCGGGCCGCCCGGGTACGGGAGCTCCTCGTCCAACCCGGCACCGCCTTCGTGCTGGTGGCCTCGCCGAGACCCGACTCGGTCGACGAGGCGTTGCACTTCGCCGACAAGTTGGCGGAGTCGCACATGTCCACGGCCGCGCTGGTGCTCAACCGGGTCCAGCCGAGGTTCGCCAGCGATGCCCAGCTGGACGCCCTCACCGCCATCGAGACCAGAGGCGACGGCGAAAGCGCCCTCGGCGACCTCGTCGACAACCTGCGCGGCTACACCCTCGCCTCCGACCGAGAGGAGCAGGCCCACGCCGACCTGGTGGCGAGGATCGATCCGGCCCCCGTCTACCGGGTACCGCTCCTCAATACCGACGTCCACGACCTCCCCGGCCTCGAGACCGTCGCCGACCTGCTCTTCGGCGCGTCACGGCCCTGAGCGGGCGGGCCTCCGGGGAAGGTCCCAGCGGGCGCTAACCTCTCGCGTGTGCCGACCGTCATCGTGGCCAGCGACGCCCCATCGGTGCGGGCCGAGGTCGCCGCGACGGCCGGATCACCCGACGTCACCATCGTCGAGGCGCGCTCGGGACCCGAGGTCATGGCGCTCGTGGCAGACGAGGAGCCGGACCTGGTCGTCGTCGACCTCCAGATGGGCAACATGGGAGGCATGGCCACCTGCCTCGAGCTCCGTCTCGAGGCCTCCTACGACAAGATCGGGCACGTACCCGTCCTCATGCTGCTCGACCGGCGCCCCGACGTGTTCCTGGCCCGTCGCTCCGGGGCCGAGGGCTGGCTGGTCAAACCGCTCGACCCGATCCGGCTGCGGCGGGCGGTGGCCGCGCTGCTCGACGGGGGGACCTACTACGACGAGTCCTACCTACCCCTGTCCATCGTGTCCGCACCGCTCGTCGCCGGCGCCTGAACACCCATCGCTGAGCTGACCGGTCGCTGCCGTGTCCGTGTTCCGTCGCCGTTCCGACCAGACCACCAAGGGGCGCAGGGGCGGAGCCGACCGCAGCGGCCACGGACCCTCCGGGCTGTCCGGCGACCGCGGCGCTGACGCCCAGGAGCAGTTCATCATCGATGCCCTGCACGACGTACGGGACACCGCAGTGCGCGAGGTGATGACCCCACGGGTCGACGTCGTCGCGCTCTCCATCCCCTTGACCGTGGACGCGGTGTCCAAAGCGGTGCGCGAGTCGGGCCACAGCTGCTTCCCAGTCTACGGGGAGGACCTCGACGACCTCATCGGAGTGCTCTTCGTCAACGACCTGTTCCGGGCGGGATGGAAGGTGGGTGCCGAGGACGACGAGGGCAGGTCCCCGAGCCCGATCGACATCTCGCGGCGGCTCCGCCAGCCGTTCCTGGTACCGGAGTCGCGACTGGTGCTCGATGTGCTGGCGGAAATGCGGCGGCAACGGCGGGCGTTCGCGGTGGTCGTCGACGAGCACGGCGGCGTCGAGGGCGTCATCACGGTCAAGGATCTGCTCGGCGCGCTGGTCGGGGACCTGCCCGACGAGTTCGACCCCGACGACGAACCGGACGCGGTGCGGGTGGACGGCACGCGGTGGCTCGTGGACGGCAAGATGAGCCTCGACGACCTGCTCGACGACCTCGGGATCGAGCTGCCCGAGGGGGAGTACGTGACCCTGGGTGGCTATCTCTTCGACGCCTTCGGGCACATCCCCGAGGAGGGGGAGGCGGTCGAGGTCGGGGGATGGCAGCTCAAGGTCTCGGAGATGGACAAACGCCGGATCGCCAAGGTTGTCGCAAAGCGCACCGCACCTCCCGCCGTCCGCGACCACGGGACCGGCACGGGGGAGCCGGGGAACGACCGCACCACCGTCGGGTAGCATCTGCACCGTCCTGGGGCCGGCAGCACGCCGGTCCCTGCGACGGGCTGTGGCGCAGCTTGGTTAGCGCGCTGCGTTCGGGACGCAGAGGTCCCCGGTTCAAATCCGGGCAGCCCGACTCAGAAGTGCAGGTGGCTGGGGTCAACTGTCCGGCCTCTTCGTTCACAAACCCGTCTGTCGCGATTCTGTCTCGATCTCCAATTCCGGTCGCGTCGCGGTAGCGACTACCGAGTCGGTTGGCCGCGTCGACCCGCTTGTCCTCGTCGGCGACAAGGGCTCCTTCCCGGCGATCTGGAGCCCCGGGTAGGAAGGAATCCTTGGGCGGCGAGTGCCCCTGGGCCCATGGCGGGACCCAGGGGCACGGCCGACGACTTATTTTCGCTCTAGAGCGTCAGCAGCGATGGTCAGGTGCCGGATTATCTCCGGCGCCACTCGACGCAGCGGAAGCTCTGCTGTTACTCCGTCGACGACACGCTGGAGCTGCTCCGCGTCACGACGAAGCATCTCCGCTTCCTCTTGGTGCTGTTCCACGGTTCCTCCTTTCGCTGAACTAACAGCGAGGGAACCCGTGGCGCCAATAGACGCCTGTTCAAACCTCCGCTGACCCAGTGGGCCAACCGTCCGCTTCAGCGATCTGGGCCGTGCATCCAAAGAATAATCCGCCCACGGTTGGTGGGATCAGGAACTCGACCCTCTCCCGGCGTCTGGGGATACTCCTGATCCTCGCCTCTGAGTCCCAGGGCCACGGCTAGCTTGGTGAATCCCAGGAACCGACATAGGAGAGCCACGATGGGAAACGACGAATGCAAGCCCGTGTCAGTTTCCCGACGAATCGAGGCTCCGGCCAGTGTGATCTTCAAGCTTCTGGCCCATCCAGACAGGCACCCCGACTTCGATGGCTCAGAGATGCTGAGGACGGGAGCCAGCAATGAAGTCATCGCTGGCGTCGGAGACGTATTCGTAACGAAGATGTACTTCACCGCAATGGGTGACTACGAAATGCATAACCGCGTCGTGGCGTTCGAGCAGGACCGGTGCATCGCTTGGGAACCTGGCAACCCCGAACTTGCCCGGAACGGATCGCGCTGGAGGTTTGACCTCGCGCCGGATGGCCCGAACGCAACCGTGGTGACCGAAACCTACGACTGCACGGATTCCCCTGAGAGTGTCCGCGAGGCCGTCGACAATGGCAATGCATGGATGGCGGGCATGACCAAAACGTTGGTGCGACTCGACCAGTTGTGCGCCACGCTGTAGCGGGAGGAGCAAGCCCACCCTCGCGATCAGCCACGAGTGATAACCGCTGCTAACCCGGCGTATGGGGCTACCAACCCCGCAATGTCTCGCCGCGCGTTTTGGGCCACCTGTCGGCGCTCACGCACTCCGAGCCGCCCTGGCGCTCAGCGCCATTTTCCATGCTGTTGCTCTCGGCGTCCCACATTGTTGTTCGTGCAAGTGAATGACCGGACCTCCTGATCAGCTCCGCTCGGCGGCATTTTCGACGCCCACGCCCGGACGATTTTTTTGCGCTCGCACGACTCAGAACTCAAGGACCGTGCCAGCGCTGTCGATCATTCAGGTTGTGACAGCCATTCCTACGAATCGGCGGACTACCCCCAACGCTTCAAATCGACTCACCAGCAGGTCAGAAATTCTGATAGCAACCTATGCAGCGCTGGGTGCTCTACTCGCTTGCTATTTGATCTCACTGCTTCTGCGCGGGAATAGCCAACACTGGCTCTGGTTGGACGGCTGGGTCATCTGTGGCGTCGAGTTAGCCGCAAGTGTCTTGTGCATTGCTAGGGGTCTTGTCCGACGACCTGGTCAAAAAGCAGCGCTTGTCCTCGGATTCAGTCTTCTGTCGTGGACGGTCGGAGACGTTATCCTGACTGTCCAGTCAATCGGAGGAGCTACGCCGCCAAGCCCGTCTCTCGCAGACGCATTTTATCTGTGCTTCTATCCGCTCGCATACATAGCCGTGATGCTGTTCCTGCGTGGGGAAGCAAGAGTGATCACAGCTCCAAGTTGGCTTGACGGGGGAATCGCTGGCTGTGGTGCTGCAGCCGTGTGCGCGGCATTCACTTTTCATGACATTCAGCATTTGGAAGGCGGTAGCACACTCGCAACGTTGACCAATCTGGCATATCCGATCGGTGATGTTCTACTGCTGGGGCTGGTGGTTGCTGGATTTGCCGTGCTGTCTAGGAGAAGCAAGGCGCCGTGGATCCTGTTGGCCTTTGGATTAGCCCTCAATGTATTTGGTGACACCGCCAACCTCCTTCCGAACTCTTTCGGGGAATCGCGTGTGGGGTACATCCTGAATGCGATCGCGTGGCCTGCTGCCATCGTCGTGATCTCTTTGTCGGTTTGGCTTCGCAAGCGGCCTTCAAATCCACTCCAATCCGAAAGGCCAGCTAGCTTCCTTCTTCCCAATCTGTGTTCCGCGGCTGCACTTGCAGTCCTTATAGTCTCGAGCCTCAATCCCATCAGTCGTGTCGCCATCGGACTGGCCACCGCCACTTTGGTGATCGTGGGTGTTCGGCTCGCACTCTCGGTGCGGCAACTACGCAGGCAGAGTCAAGAACGACACCTGCAGTCGGTCACAGATGATCTGACTGGATTGCGAAACCGTCGACACTTATTCCAGGTGCTTGATTCGTTCTTTGCCGAGGAAGACGACACGCGGAGCTTGGCCTTTCTATTCGTCGATCTCAATCACTTCAAGGAGATCAACGACTCGTTCGGCCACCCAGCTGGCGACGAGCTTCTCAGACAGTTGGGTGCTCGACTGTCCGGATCGCTCAGAGAGACGGATTTGCTGGTGCGGCTGGGCGGCGACGAATTTGGAGTCGTGCTTATAGACGGTGACGCTGAATACGCCGCATCAGTCGCCGATCGAGTGACGGCGAGCCTCGTAGAGCCCTTTGTTCTAGATGTTGTCAATGCGAAGATCAGTGCCAGCATCGGCATTGCAGTCGCACCGCTCGATGCCACCGACAGCGCCGGACTGGTGTGGTGCGCCGATGTTGCGATGTACCGCTCCAAGCTGGGTAACGCCGCATATGCGTCCTACAGCCAGGACCTCGACGACGACGGGGATCAGATGCGGCTCCTCGAGGACTTGCGAACGGCCATCGAAAAGGGCGGCCTCGTTCTCCACTACCAGCCCCAGCTGGATTTGCGAAGCGGCGAGGTGTTGGCTGTCGAAGCCCTCGTTCGTTGGGTCCATCCCAGGCTTGGCTTTCTTCCTCCAGACAAGTTCATCCCAATTGCCGAACACGGGGGACTCATGCCGACACTCACCAGATGGGTGCTCGAGGAAGCCATGACTCAATGTGCTGCGTGGCGGCAGGCAGGACGTCCGCTGACGGTCGCAGTGAACGTTTCCCCGACCAATCTCCTCGAAGTGGGGTTTGTCGGGATGATCCAGGAGCAGCTTGACCATCACGAGTTGCCCGCTGACTCTCTGGTCCTTGAGATCACAGAAGCCTGCGTCATCGCCGAGTTCGAAAGATCCCAGCAGGCTATTGAGGAGCTTCGCGACCTAGGCGTCGTCATCTCGATTGACGACTTCGGTGCCGGGGTCACCTCACTGGCTTATTTGAGGGACCTCGCGGTAGGAGAACTCAAGCTTGATCGCACATTTATAACCGGGCTTACCGGTCACGATTGCGGTCGTGAGTGGGACCTCGTTCGTTCCACCATTGATCTCGGGCATGCGATGGGTCTTCGTATCGTTGCCGAAGGCATCGAGGACGAGGAGACACTCGCCCTACTGGCTGGTCTCGGATGTGATTTTGCACAGGGCTATTGCATCAGCAGACCAAAACCAGCCGCTGAACTGGCAATTCGGCCTTGGGCAGCTGTCCATGCTGCGACCAGTCCCTAACTGTCCCCAAACGTCCTGCGAATAACACCGGTAGGACGCGTCTCCGATGGGCCTGGTTGAGACTTGTTGGTAGATGCTGCGGCTTGTTCGTAGCGTTAGAGGTCCAGACGGGGTAGCTCTCGAAGTGCCTGCCGTCGGCTCCGGCTGACTGGCTTTCTAACGAGTGGCTGCCTGTCTGGACTTCGCCGCGAGTGGCTCGAAAGAGGAACAGGCACGAGATCCGAACCAGGAGTGCCCTCGCGGTTCCTAACCGACCACGAAGGAGAACTCTCATGACAGTGATCATCGGGATCGACCCTCACAAGGCGTCCCACACGGCGGTGGCCATCGGCTGCGACGAGAGATCAAGGTGCGGGCGACCTGCCAGCAGACAGCGCGGTTGTTGGCCTGGGCGGAACCGCTGGGTGAGCGCTCGGTGACTTCGACCCGATCACCCCGGTGGAACAGACCCGCCATGACCTGGCCCTGGAGCTCCTCGACGATGTGAAGCGGCTCGACATTCAGTTGAAGGAGTCCCACAAAACGCATCAAGACGGCGGTTCGGGCCTCGGGAACCACACTGACGGAGCTCTATGGCGTCGGCCCCATCCTGGCCTGTGCGCTGATCGGTCACACCGGTGATATCAGCCGGTTCACCACCCGGGACCAGTACGCCTCCTACGCCGGGGTGGCCCCCATCGAGCATTCGTCCGGCGGCCGGAACGTCCATCGGCTGAGTCGCCGAGGCAACCGCCAGCTCAACCACGCCATTCACATGGTCGCCATCTGTCAGATCCGCCAGAAGGACTCGGAGGGTCGGATCTACTTCGAGCGCAGGGTGGCCGAGGGAAAGACCAAGCGAGAGGCGATCCGCTCCCTCAAGCGACACATCAGCAACGCTGTCTACCGTCAGCTCCTCATCGACATACAGAAGTAGGGGCCCGGGAGGACAAGCGGGAACGACTCATAGCCTGCGTGACCGGCTCTGCACCCTGGCGGCCGGCTCTTCGGCGAAGTCACTCCCGGACCCACCAAACCTTAGGCATTCGTGGCCGTCGGGAGCGGCCTGACTCGTCGCGTCCGAAAGGCCCAGAAATTGCCCTCTTGACTCAAAGAGGATTCGTTGGAGGGCACCCTCGGATCAGGGGAGTGTCAAGGCATTGCCTGTCGCGATTCTGTCGCGATCCTCTATCTGTCCACCAGTGTTTCTACGCTTGCACTCGTACGCGTCATCCCAGATCGGACGGCGTATGGGCTGGTGGGTCCCCTGCGGATAACCGGCTGATACGCCTTCGGACGCAGAGGTCCCCGGTTCAAATCGGTGGCTGGGGGTTCCGTCTCAGGGGAACCAACGGCCTGAAGAATTCCGTGCGACTCGGCGGTCGCGGTAGGGCGCTTCTGATGACCCGGGATGACTAACGTGGTCGCCCGCCGAAAGCTAAACGGAGTTGAGCAGCTTCTCCCTGGTCTCGTTCGCAAAGCAGGACTCAGGCGCCAGTTCCGGCCCGCAGGTCATGGCAGCGGTGAGCATGAAGAGATCGGGGTCTTGCGCCATCAGCTTCGAGCGACGCCGCCGTTCGGACACTCCGTCCAGCCCGAGCGGGATGTGGGCGTCGGTGAAGACCTGCACGGCGAATCGCAGCCGCCGCATCCGCTCAGCCCGCTCCTCTACGTACGGCGTGAAGGACTCCTTCGACCAGTCCTCACCACCGAGGAGGACGTCGCGAATCATGCGTGCGTCGCGAAGGGCGACCGACAAGCCCTCTCCGATGGTGGGGTCGCTGAAGCCGGCGGCGTCACCGGCGAACACGATGCCATCGACAACGACGCCATCGGACCAGGAATCGAACATGGGATACGCAGCGCACGGACCCGCCGGGTTGGCATCGACGAAACGCTCGCAGTCAGGGATCGTGTCCCCGCGGAACGCCTCCAGAAATTTCTTCGCCTTGTCAGCGCCTGCCAAGCGGGTCTTGTCTTCGATCGAGTACCCGATGTAGAGCCGCGCCCTGTCCTCGCCTTGTGGGAATGCGTAGAGGATCGTGTCGCCGGACGTGCCGATGACCGAGTCGGTGCTCGGCCAGTCGCGGAAACCGTCGACGAGCATGCCCGCGAGGAAGATGCGGGGGTCAGTCTTTGTCAGCTCGATGCCGAGCTGGCGTCGTGTCGAGGATTCGCGTCCATCGGCGGCGACGACGAGCCGAGGTCGGACGTCATGCTCGCTGCCACCGTGCACGTACCGGACCTCGGGACTCTTGCCAGGCGTCACCTTGACCTGCTCGACGCCGCGGAGTGCCTGCGCGCCCGCCCGCACGGCGGCGTCGAAGAGGGTTTGGCAGGCTACGGGGTGTCCGATGCCGAGAGCACCCGGGACACCGGGCAAGAGGTCTGCGAGAGGCACGGCGCCGGCCTCAGCATCGGCCGCTGAGTAGGCCTCGTCGTAGCCGACGAAACGTGAGATGACGTTGCCCCCGGACTCGATGAGGCCGTCGTATAGTCCGAGCTGCATGGCTTCAGCGACCCCCCAGGGGTGCATGTACTCGCCTCGCACGTGGTCGACGAACTGCTCTGTCCGCTCGAGGAGGAGGACCGGGACTCCGGCGCTCGCCAGCGCTGCTGCAAGCGCGCTACCGGCGATGCCGGATCCGATGATCGTGACTGCCGGCTGTTCCGTCGTCACGATGGGTCGAGGGTCGGGAAGGGACCGAAGAAGCCGACTATCTGCTGAAGCCGGCCATCCTCTGCCAGGTGCCCGTAGTCCATGCCTTCGAGTACCACCGAACCGTCAGGGCCGTGCATGACCCATCCGAAACGCACGTGGCCGTCGTGCTCATCGGCAGCCGTGACTACGTCGATCGTGTTCCCGGGCATGGCAACCTGCAACGCACCGATGTGCGCGATGAGCGCCTCTCTGCCTTCGACGTTGGCGGTGGGGTCGCAGTAGATGCCATGGTCGGCCCAGGCCGACTCCAGCATTTGGCGCCGGGCGGCTTCGTCAGGCTCGTTCCAGGCCGAGCCGTAGGCGGTCACAACAGCTCCAACATCCATGGTTTCCTCCCCCGTCGGCGAGGATCGCCAGCGTAGTGGCGAAATGCGCGGCGAACTCAGGCCGCGTTCCCCAGCTACGCCAGCAAGCCCACGCCGGACCGTCACGGACTGGTCCGGTCGGTGAATCGCGCACAGGTGGGGACGACGACTCCGTGTGCTGTTCGCTCGGTCGGTCCTGCGGAGGGCGCCGCCTTGTCAGTGGAGGGCCGGGTCGAGTTCGACGGTGAGGGAGGACGGTGATGCCGGCGTCCGCTGGATGCTGTACCGGCCCCCGATGAGCTGCGCGAGTTGCGATGGGATCGGCACCAGATGCGGGGTGTCGGTGGTCGAGATGGTCACTCGGAGGCGGTCACCGGCGGCCAGCGTCACCAGGGTCGGGAATACCTGGATCTGGTACTCCTCGGTCGCGCCAGGCACGACCATCTGCGCCGAGGCCCGGGTGTAGGGGTGGTAGGGCAGCACGGTGACCCCGTGCGACGTCCATGACCGAGAGGGGTCCGTGGTCCGCAGCGATCCGAGCAGCGCCCCTTCGGTCAGCGGGTAGGAGGTGCCGTCCGGCGTGACCTCCTCGACTTCAGCCACCCACTCCGTTTCGGCCGTGCTGGCGGTGGCGTAGACGGTGGCGGTGACCGGCCCGGCGACGGTGGCCGCCTCGGCGAGTGGGGCGGTCGTGTAGGTGGTCTCCCACGGGCCGAGTTGGGTGGTGTTGTCCGCGTCGACGCAGGGAGCAAGGATGCCGGCTTCGCTCGACGCGATGGAGACACCGCCCATCGACCACTGGTCGACGGGCCGACCACAGACACTGCCCACGGGGCTCCAGTCGATGGTGTCGCTGCCCGCCGTGCCGGCGGTTGGTCTGCTGGTGCTCAACGATCCCCCGGCGCCGAAGTACAGAGTCGTCGGGTCGGACCCGGTGAACGGGTACGTCGTGGTCTCGTCGAAGTTGCCGGTGCCGAGGTCGTAGTAGTGGAGCGGGGTGGGCGTGGTGGCCATTCCGGTCTGCTGGCCTTTGAGCCAGGTGTCGAACCACTCGAGCTCGAGCGGGTCGACATCCACGCTGGACCCATTGATGTGCTCCCAGGGCCCGTCGATCAGCTGGTAGCGCCCGGTGACGGGCTGACCTGGCAGCATCGGGGTGGAGGTCGGGCGGTCGTCAGAGGCGTTCTGCAGGGCTGCGTAGTTGAGCGGCTCGCCGTTCTGGAAGATGTCGAACTCGCCTCCGAGCAGATAGGCGGGGATGCCGTTGGCGACGATCCTCGCCAGGACGTTGGAGGGATTGCGCTGCTGCCAGTAGGTGCCGTCGTAGGCCTCGTCACCGCCGCTCAGGATGTTGAGCGTGGTGGCGGCGTGGTAGCTGGCGAGCCCGTTGACGTGATCACCTTCGATGCCGGCAAGGTCAGCGAGCAACTGGGGATCGCTTGCGGTGTCTTCGGCTGGGGTGACGGTGTTCAGCCCACCGGTCAGGCCCAGGTAGGTCTCGGAGAACTCGAAATCGAGCAGTCCGCCCATGAAGGAGGTGTCGCGGTAGATGTCGTTGGCGGAGACGAGCGGGAAGATGGCCTTGAGCGGGGAACCCTTCCCCACCGCCCCCGCCAGCAACAGCTGGTCGATGCCCAGGTATGACGGGCCGTAGGTGCCCACCGACCCGGTCGAGTTGGACAGGTGCGCAGCCCAGTCGAGGACCTTGATGGCGTCCTGCTGTTGGACCGGGTCGAAGAGGCCCCACTGCCCGTTGGAGTCACCGGTCCCGCGGACGTCCATCACGACCTCGATGTAGCCGCGCTGGACCAGATAGTTGTCCGCCCCACCCGTCGGCGACGTGCCCCCGGGGGCTGACGCAGAGCCGGGAGCGGACGAGCCGCCCTGACCCTTGCCGTAGGGGGTCATGGTCATCAGCACCGGGAACTTGCCCGGCGCGGGTGCGCCGGAGGCCAACGTCGGGTAGATCTCGTTGACCCGGATCGGTGTCCCGCCCGCGCCGGGGATGGCGATGTCATTGATCGAGGCGGTGCCATACACCGCACGTTCCGGCGTCCAGGTGCTCCCCGGTGCGGCGCTGGCGGCGATCACGCCCGGCGGTAGCTCAGGGCTGAGTCCCGTCAGGCTGGCCGGGGCCGACTCGACCGCTGGGGCACCAGGCGGCGGCGCCGGCGTCGTGGCCCGGGCAGGGCTGGCGACACTGACGACCAGTGCGCCGACCAGCGCAGCTCCCCAGACCGCGTTCCCCTTCCGTCCCCATTCTCGGCTCACTGCGCCTCCCGAAGCTCTGGTTGCCCGAGACCTTGTACCCAGAAACGGAGGGTTCAAGCGGTCGCCGCAACGAGCTCGGCGAGGTTCTCTGATGGTTTCGGATAGTCAGTGTGTTGCCGGGACGGTTGTCGAGACTGCCGGCGGACGCGATCAGATCCTCGGTGGGTGGCCTTGTTAGGTTGAGGCGATGTTCCTGCTGCGTTTCACGATGACCGCGGCAGGCACCGACCCGGGAGAGCGGGCCTCAGGATACGCAGCGGCACTCGAGATGGCGGCGTGGTCCGAGGGACGCGGGGCCCTGACCGTCGCGGTGAGCCAGCACCACGACGTCGACAACGGGTACCTCCCGTCGCCGCTGCCCATGGCCGCCGCGCTGGCTGCCCGGACGACCAGCCTGCCCATCACCGTCGCCGCGCTACTCCTGGCGTTCTACGAACCGGTCAAGCTCGCCGAGGACGTGGCCGTGATCGACCTCATCAGCCGTGGTCGGGTCTCCTACGTCATCGGGATCGGCTACCGGCAGGATGAGTTCGACCTCTTCGACATCGACCGCCGGCAGCGTGCCCGCCTTGTCGAGGAACGGATCGGCGTCGTCCGGGCGCTGCTCGCCGGCGAAGAGGTACATCTGGGAGGCCGGATGGCTCACATCACCCCACCGCCGTTCACTCCAGGTGGGCCCACCCTCGCCTACGGCGGGGGCACCGCCGCGGCGGCCCGGCGCGCTGCAAGGCTCGGCATGCTGTTCCTCGCAGAGACCCACGACGAGACGCTCGAGTCCGAGTACCTGCAGGAATGCACCCGAGTGGGGGTCGCCCCCGTCGGCTGCATCTTTCCCGCTGCGGGGGTGCCCCTCACGGTCTTCGTGTCCGACGATCCGGGTCGGGCATGGGACGAGATCGGGGAGTACCTGCTCCGCGATGCACTGACCTACGGCCGGTGGAACGTCGACCGGCCGGCCACCGCCTCGATCTCGTTCGCAACGAGCGCCGAGGAGCTCCGGAGCGAACGGGGCGCTTACCAGATCCTGACCCCCGAGGAGGCTCGAGCCCAGGTCGCCGGTGGCTCGCCCCTGGGGCTCCAGCCGTTGGTCGGCGGCCTGCCCCCTGACATCGCCTGGCCGTACCTGGAGCAGGCCGTCACCGCAGCCAGCCCCGCCGTCTAGATCGGACGGGTCCACCCAGACCGCCGGCACACGCCCTCCGCTGGTCGAGGTTCGTCTTCAGCGCCGCCCGATCAGCCGATGGGGATCGCCTCGTAGACCTCGATCGACCCACCGTTCGAGAGGACCGGACACCCCTTGGCACTCTGCGCCGCGGCCGACAGACTGTCGGCTTCGATGATCGAGTAGCCGGTCAGCCGACTGGTCCCACCCTCGGTGACCGATCCGTCGGAGGCCACGGTCGAGCCGGGCCCGAAGGGGTTGCCGGCGTCGAGCACCGCCGCGCCGAGCGATCCGAACCAGCCCATCCATGCCTCCATCGCCTTCTCCTGCTCCTCGGGTGAGGCACCCATCGCGCCTCCGTTGTAGGCGAGTACGTACTTGCTCATTGCTCTCTCCTTCGTTGATGTGTCCGGCTCGGGCACTGCACAACCGTCAGGCGGTCCTCCCGGTGAACGCCGCCAACCGCTCCATGGCACCGGCATCCGGACCGACCTCGACCTCGGCGCCGAAGCGGTCCCCGTCCCGCATGGGCGGCGCGATGAGCTCACGGGCGAGACCGAGGACGTAGTCGCTGAGCGCGTCGCTCGGCGTCAGGGTCCGCGACGTGGCGGCCGAGAAGTCCCAGGCGTGGACCAGGAACTCGAGCGAGAGGATGCTCGCCGCAAGAGGCGCTGGCATCGGCCTCGATCCGAAGCGGACCTCCCCCTCGAGCCCGCGGTGCCGCCAGGCCTCGAGGGTCTGCTGAGCCGCACTCGCCACCCGGGATTCCATCGGACCATTCGGTGGGACCGCGATGTCCGCGCCGGCCATCGAACCCAAATTGGAGATCGACCCGAGCAGGTGGTCGACGAGATCTGCGACGGTGAATTTGGCGCAGGGCGTGGACGCTCTCGCGTCTGACTCGCTCATCTCCCTGAGCGCGAGCTGGCAGAGGGCGAGTGCGGCCTCGGCCGCGGACAGCTGGTCCAACGGATCCGGCGATGCCGCCCAGTCGTCGGCACCGGCATCTCCGGTGCGGCCGGCAATCGAAAGACGGTCGAGGAAGTGATCCCATCCTTCGCCGTGGCTGGTGGCCTGGGCATCGGTGAGCCCTTCATGGAGCAGGCGAACAAGGGTCCCACCGACGGCGGGTTCGAGGGTGATCGTCAGCGTCGATGCCCCGGGGGGGAGGTCCTCGGCATCCTCCCAACCCCAGCTCAGGACCAGGCGCCGTCCGGGCTCGACTTCCACGACCGTACCGGCGGCGGTGTGCCCGGGAACCACTGTCCACCGATAGTCACCCCCGGCACGCAGATCGATGCGGGCGGTCACGGTCTGCCACCGGCGGAGCCGGTCGGGTTCCGTGAGCAGTGCAAAGGTCTCATCGGCTCCGAGCGGCACGAGGACCGACTTCTCTACCGGCATCGCAGTGTCTCCTTGTCCAGGCTGGCGAGCGGTTGCGAGGTCCGCGAGCTCCCGTGTCCAGAACTGGTCGAGCGAGGTGCGCAGCTCAGCCATGCCCGCTGGACGCAGCCGGTAGTACCGGAACCGCCCGACCTTGCGCGCCTCGATGAGCCCGGCACCGGCCAGGACTCCGAGATGCTGGGAGATCGCCGACCGGGTACTGCCGAAGTGTGCGGCAAGGTCGCTGACCGTCTGCTCGCCGTCCCCGAGGAGTTCGAGCAAGCGGCGGCGAGTGGGCTCGGCGATGATGGCGACGAGGTCACGCACGGCAATATACGTTAGCAATGACTAACGCGTCAACCGGACAGGGCCACGCACGGGGCGTCACCGCCTGGACCGCTTCGGGACGACTCTGGCGGACCCGTCCCGCACCCAGAGGGTGCTGCGGGCCGGCCTGGTCAGCGGACGATCGTCCCGTACATGTCGTCGAGCGGGTAGCTGAGCAGCTCGAGCCGCTCGCCGTCCGGACCGGAGAAGTAGGCCGAGGTGCCGTCCACGATGTGGGTCGCGATGCCGGCCGCCTCCACCTTGGCCACCAGCCGCTCGAACTGCTCGGGCGTGACCGAGATCGCGATGTGGTGCAGTCCCCCGAGCACCTCTCGGTAGGCACCGAGATCGAGGCCCGGGAAGTCGAAGTAGGCCAGGTAGCTACCGTGGCCGACATCGAAGAAGAAGTGGGTGGAGCCCCGGTAGTCCCGGTTCTCGAACAGCTCGGCAAGCGGGAACTCGAGGAGATCCTGGTAGAAGGTGATGGTCCGTTCGACGTCGCTCGAGAGCAGGGCGAAGTGGTGAAGGCCCCGTGCACTCGAGGCAGGACGCTCTGCCGGCAGGCGCAGGTGGGTCGCCTTGAGGGACGCCCACTCACTACTCCGGTCGATGTCGCTTCCGTGCTCGGCCATCGCCGGCGATCAGGTGGGTCGGTTACTCGTAGACCAGGACGCCCCTGATGTTCCGCCCCTCGAGCATGTCGACGTAGCCCTGGTTGACGTCCTGGAGCGGGTAGGTCCGGGTCACCATGTTGTCCAGGTCGAGCTGTCCCTGGTCGTAGAGGCGCAGCAGGTGCGGAATGTCGTAGCGGATGTTCGCCGAGCCGAAGATGGTCCCGACGATCTGCTTCTCCAGCAGGGTCAGCCAGGTCAGCGACAGGGTCACGTCGGTTTCGGCCATGGGGTGGATGTTGGTCACAACCACCCGCCCGCGCTTGGCGGTCAGCTGCATGATGCTCTCCATCAACCGTCCGTCACCGACGCCCATGGTGCAGATGACCTTGTCCGCGTTCTTGCCCCAGGTCACCTCGTTGATTAGCGGCGTCGCCTCCTCGATGCTCGCGGCGGTGTGGGTGGCTCCGAACTTGGTGGCCATCTCGAGCTTGAAGGGAACCGGGTCGATGGCGAAGATGCGCTCGGCTCCGGCCAGCCGTGCCCCCTGGATGGCAGAGGCACCGATCCCGCCGATGCCGATCACCACGACGTCGTCACCGGGCCGGACTTCGGCCGCGTAGACCGACGAACCCCATCCGGTGGTGACCCCGCACCCGATCAGGCAGGCCTTGTCCAGCGGGTAGTGATCGAGGATCTTCACGCACGACGCCTGGTTGACCACCGTGTGGCGGGCGAACGTACCGAGGCACACCATGGTGTGCAGGTCCTCCCCGCCGGCCGAGTGGTGGCGATAGGTGCCGTCGGCCTGGGTCCCCATCATCAGTTCCGCCCCCACGTCGCAGAGGCTCGAGTGGCCCCTCGCGCACGACGGGCACCTGCCACAGGCCGGCACGAACCCGAACACCACATGGTCGCCAGGCTTGAGGTCGGCTACCTCGGGTCCGACCTCCTCGACCACCCCGGCCCCCTCGTGGCCGCCGATGATCGGGTAGAGGCCGCCGAGGTCACCCGTGCGGAGGTGCTCGTCGCTGTGGCACATGCCGGACGCGGCGATCCTGACCAGGACCTCGCCGGTCTTCGGCGGATCGAGATCGATCGTCTCGACCTTCCAATCGCCCCGCATCTCCCTGAGGATTGCTGCGTCGGTTTTCATGGTCATCCCTCCTGGTCCGAGCACCTCGGCCGCAGCCGGCCGTCCCACCTCGGGAGGTCGGCGCTGCAGCGATACCTTACGCGCTCGGGACGCCGGACGCGATGGGCAGGCCGAGCCGGGGACACCGGCGAGAGGCGGTCAGCGCGAGTCCTTGTCCCGTTCTCGAGACCGCTTGAGCGAGCGCACGAGCGCCGCCTCGATCAGCGTGTCGTTGTCCTTGGAGATGAAATCGTGCACCCGCCGTTCGAGGAGCGCCCGCATCACCGGATTGAACGCCGCATAGGTCTCCCGGAAGTGCACCCTGGTCCGCCCGTCCCCGAGGTCCTCGAAGCTGGTCCATCCCGACGCCTTGGACCACAGGGGTTTGCCGATGGCGTCGTAGCGCCAGGAGATGGGGCGCTCGGACTCTGTGATCCACTCCCAGGACTGGGCCCTCCCCCGCGAGAGCAGGTACCTCGGGACCGGGAACCGGCAGTGGCGGACGAGGCCGTTGCCTGCCTCGTCCCCCTGGTGGAGGATCGTGATCGTGACCGCGTCGGTGGTCACGCCGGCCCGCATCCCCTTCCAGTAGACGTCCCAGATCTCCCCGGGCGTCCCGTCGACGATGAAATCGAACCGATGATCTTGCACGGCGCTCCCTCTCCTGGTGGTGGGTGTCGGATCCTGTTGGGTACGGCGTCCGTGTCAGGCGGTGACCGGTCCCGGGGACGCCGCCGCCGGTACGCCGCCCGGCACTCGGACGAGCCTCGACTTGACGACCTTGCCGCTCGCGTTCCTGGGCAGCTCGGCGAGGAAGGTGACTGACCGTGGGACCGTGTAGTCGGCGAGACGTTCCTTCGAGAACTCGACGAGCTCCTCCGCCGACACGCGTTGGTCGGGCTCGAGCACCACGAACGCCGCAACGTCCTCGCCGAGCACGTCGTGGGGCACCCCGAGAACCGCCGCCTCGACCACCGAGGGATGTGACTGGAGGACCGCCGCGACGTCGTCGGCGTAGACGTTCATCCCGCCCCTGACGATGACCTCCTTCCTCCGGCCGACGATGAAGAGGTATCCCTCGCTGTCGAGGTAGCCGAGATCGCCGGTGTGCAACCACCCCCCCTCCCACATGCGTGCGGTCGCCTCGGGGTCCTTGTAGTACTCGCGGTGCCCCTTCGGGTTGCGGGTGAGCACCTCGCCGATGCTGCCGACCGGGCACTGGCCGCCCTCCTCGTCCACGATGCGGACCTCCACCGGGGGGGTCGGTCGCCCCACCGCTCCTGGTCGGGTGCGGGCGCCCTCCGGGTCCATGGTGAACGTGGCGTGTCCTCCCTCGGTCATGCCGTAGCTGTTGAGGACCGCCGCCTGTGGCAGGCGCTCTTGCAGACGCAGCAGCGTGTCCGGAGCAAGGGGGGCGCTCCCGAGGATGAGCCTGCGGAGACTGGACAGATCAGCGGACTCGAACCCCGGATGATGGATGAGCAGCTGCGCCATGGCCGGCACTACGAACGCGATCACGGGACGTTCGTGTTCGACGATGTCGAGCCACCGGCCGGCGTCGAACGAGGGGAGGAAGAGCACGGTCATCCCGGCCTTCATCGGGTTGTAGATGAACCCGAGGCCGGCGAAGGTGAAGACCGGAGATGCGGTCAGCCACCCGGTTCCCAGCCACTCGGGACGGCCGTTGGGCAGCATGGCGATCTGCCCGTGCCTGACGGTCACCCCCTTCGGCCGCCCGGTCGTGCCCGAGGTGTACATCACGTCGGCGAGGTCATCGTCGTCGAGCCGCACCTGGATCGGCCGGGAGTCCGCGCTCTTGACCTCCTCGACATCGATCGAGCCGTCGAGGTCCGATGGCGAGACCGTGACCACCAGCAGCGCAGGATCGGACTCGAGGAGGGGCCAGATGGACTCGGCGTAGGCGCCGCTGCAGATGACCGCGCGCACGTCCGCATGCTCGAAGATGACCCGCACCTCGGTCGCCGAGAGACGGTTGTTGGTCGGTACCGCGACTGCGCCCAGCTTGTGCACGGCGCTGTAGCTCACGATCCAGTCGAGGATCTGGGAGGGCTCGAGGTAGATGGCGACCAGGTCGCCCTTTCCGACTCCGCGGTCCTGGAGCCCTCGGGCCAGCCGGTTCGACTCGCGCTCCCATGCCGCGAAGGTGACCGACGACCCGTCCCCGAGATTGCGGTACGCCTCCTCGTCGGGATAGGCCGAGGCCATCAGGCGGAGCTGATCGGGCAGGCGATCAGCCATCGGCAGGCCGCTGGAAGAGTCGCTCGGCCGCCCCGCCGAGGAATGCCTCCATCGCACCCTCCTCCAACGGGAGGGCGCGGGCCGCGCCCAGCGCGCGCTCCAACGGGAGGAACGGGTGATCGGAGGCGAACAGCACCCTGCCCAGCCCCCGGCGCGAGCCCATGAAGGCCACCAGTGCCGGGTGCATGTATTTGGCGAGGTAGGCGGAGTTCGAGAGATAGAGATTGGGCCACTTGAGCAGGTACTCGATCAGCAACTCCTCGTAGGGGTGGCCCATGTGGGCGCCGATCACGACCAGATCGGGGAAGTCGATGAGGACGTCCTCCAGGAGCACCGGATCCTGGCAGCCGGAGCGCACCCTCGGGCCGGGGATGCCGATGTTGATCGAGACCGGGACCGCGAGCTCCTCACACGTGGCGTAGAGCGGGTAGTAGAGCGCGTGGTTGAGCGGGTACTGATGCAGGAGTGGTGACACCCGCACGAGATCGAGGGTCCCGTCGCCGACCCGAGACCGCACCGCTTCACTCTGCGCACGGGGTCGCTCAGGGTCGTCCGAGGTCGCTGCGAGCAGGAGGCGGTCCCGGTGCTCGTCGACGAAGGCGAGCGTCTCCGGGTCGACCGATCGGAGCGTACTCGTGAGGACCGCGCGGTCGACGCCGAGCCGATCCATCTCGTCGATCAGGTCGAGATTGGTCATCCCTCCCTGGATGCCGCTCCCGAAGAACCCCTCGATCCCCCCGAAGCCCTTCTGGGCAAGGAAGCGTTCTGCGGCCTTGCTGGAGATCGAGTTGACCCACAGGTCGAGGACCATCTGCGTAGCAGAGCTCAGGATGCGGCAGCCGTCGTGGACGACAGCGGCACCGGTCGGGCCAGGCTCCAACTGAAGGTCTCGGGGAACTCGTCGAGTCCGACGGTCGTCGACAGCTCTTCGACCGTCGGACCGACCCGGTCGGCCACCGGCTGGAGCAGCGCGGCGTCGAACCCGAACACCCGGATGGCGTTGAGCCCGAGGATCCGCCGCACGTCCTCTTCGGGCATCCCCCCGAACACCCAGCGCAGGATCGGGCGATGCACGGGTGCGGCCCCTTCGAGATGGGGGTAGTCGGCGCCCCACATGAGCCGGTCGATGCCGATCTCGTGGCGCATCTCGGCCTCTGATCGCTTCATGAGTGATCCGCCGAGGAACACGTGCCGGTCGAAGTACTCCGCTGGACGCATCTTGAGATAGGAGCGCACCGGCGCGCTGCCATGGGTGTCGAAGAACGCCTCCATGTCGCGGATGAGAGACGGTAGCCACTGGGCACCGTTCTCTGTGACGACCACCTTGAGCCTCGGATGGCGGTCGAACACCCCGCCGAAGAGCAGGAACCAGAGCGGGCGCCTGGTGAAGACGAAGACCTCGTAGAGTCCGAGGAAGCCCCCGTGTTTGGCGTCGTAGAGCTGTTTGGCGTCGGTGGCGGTGCCGGACGCTCCCGTGTGCAGGTTGACCACGACGTCATTGTCCTCGCAGGCGCTCCACAGGGGTTCGTAGTAGTCGTCGGCGTATCCCGGGAGTCCCGACTTGAGGGACATGGCAGGAAGCATGACCCCGCCGAAGATGCCGTTGGTGCGCGCCCAACCGATCTCCTCGACCGCGCGCTCCATGTCGTGGAGATCGATCGGGAGGCATCCGGTGCGCCGACCTGGGGCGGCCGCGCAGAAATCTGCCAACCACCGGTTGTACGCGTGGAGAGCAGGCCAGACCGGCTCGAGCCCCTTGTCGGTCTGCCCCCCCAGGTACATCGCCGGGGAGAGACCGCCCGCGAGCACCGGCCCTGGGAAGACCACCTCGGCGTGGATCCCCTGGTCCTCGAGATAGGCGAGCCGCCTGCCGTCCGCGTCGGAGGGGAACACCCAGTCGGTGCTGTACCGAGCCAGCCAACCGCGCGCCCGGGCCGTGTCGACCCCCATGCCGGCGAGGCGTCGGGTGGCCACCGCCCGCACGGCATCGGGATCGTCGATCTCCCCAGGGTCGAGACCGCCGAACATGGGGATGGCCACCGAGGAGAGATCGCCGAACGCCGCGACCGCCTCGCGGTGCACCGGATCGACGTAGGAGAGGAACTCATCGAGGGTGTCGGGCGCGGCGTGGGCGTCCGCCGAGACCACGATGTAGGGCTTCCCTGTCCGCAACCCCTCGAGACCCTGACCGGCCACCTGAGCCACACCTCCCGCTTCGTCACTGGGTACGCCTCTCTTCGGCGCACACTACTGCGGCTCGTCTCGGGCCGCCCCGGGGACAGACGATCCGGTTCGCCTGCCGCGGGACGGCAATGACGGGCTACCGTGATCCGATGGACTGGACGGCATGGTCGAAGCGGCTCGAGGCGGCACTCGGACCGGAGGGCGACTTCCCATCGTTCTTCGCGCCCGGTGCGCTGTTCAGCGATCCGGTCAACGAACCCACCGCCGACCTCGCGGCGATCGAGGAGATGACCAACGCGTCGTTCCCCGACTGGCGACAGGAGATCCTCTGGGTGCACGGTGATGATGCCGGCGGTGCCTTCGAGTGGATCGGCAGGGGCACCCTCGGGGGCACCATCCCGATCACCATCCACGGGTGCACCGTCGTCGACGTCGACGGGGACGGGCTGGTGACCCGCTGGCGCGACTACTTCGACCTCAAGGAGATCGAAGACCAGGTCGCCGGCGGAGCAACCGCAGGCGGCGCCTGACGCGGTCTACGACCAGTCCGGCTGCACACCGCCCGACGCATCCGGACGGAAGACGGGCAGCGCGCCGAGCGCCCGGACTAGCGCGGCATCCTCTCCGAGTGCCTCGCGCCAGGCGGACCCCTCGGTCATCAGCGTGCCGATGGCGACCGGGGTCCCGCCGGCCCGGCGGATGAGCGCGAGCGCGGCCGACATCGAGGCGCCGGTCGAGACGATGTCGTCGACGACGACGACCCGGCGGCCGCGCACCGACGGAACCCTCGCCGGGTCCATCCGGAGGGTCTGGCGGCTCACCGTCGTGATCGAGCGCACCGGCTCGGAGTAGGTGTCTCCGAGGTGGATCTTCGGAGTCTTGTGGAGTATGACGTAGTCGTCCAGTCCGAGGGAACGGCTGACCTCGATGGCCAGCGGGATGCCCATGGTGGCAACCGACGCCACGACCTCCGGCGAGAGCGGAGCGAGCTCGGCGGCGAGCTCTCGTCCCGCCTGATCGGCGAACGACAACCCGAGGTCGACGGTGATGAGGAGCGCGATCAGAAGGTCGTCGCCGACAGGGACCAACGGGAGATCGACCTGCTGGGAGCCCACCGTGGCGCGGTAGGTGGAGGGGGCAGGCACGGACGAGACTCTCGCCGATGGCTGTGGTCGTCGCAAGAGTGCGGCACGCCGAGCTCACCGATCTGCTGACCGACGGCGGTCGGCACGGGACCTGAGCTCGGGGCGGGGGGTCAGCCCTCCCGGCAGGCCGCGCAGCGCCCGAGGATGGCGAAGTGGTGGGTGTCGATCTCGAACCCGAACCGGTCCAGAGCGGACGCGGCCAGGCCGGCGAACAGTTCGTCCGGGGCGGCGACCGCCGCTCCGCAGCCCTGGCAGACGAAGTGGCAGTGGGCAGTGGCCGCCAGGTGGTAGGTGGCCGGTCCGTGTCCGAGGTGGGAGTGGACGATGACGCCCAGGCGCTCGAGTTCGTCCAGGTTCCGGTAGATGGTGGAGAGGGCCACGTCCGGCGCCCGGCCCTGCACGGCCTCGGCCAGATCCTCCGCCGTCTGGTGTCCGGACCGGTCGAACAGGGCCTCCAGGAGGAGCCGCCGCGGGCTGGTCACCCGTCCACCGTGCTCGCGCACGAGGGCCAGCACGTCTTCCACGGTGTGGACTTCGTGGAGGTGCTCGTGGGCGGACTGAGATCGGCTCACAAGATCAGTATCCTAGAGCGAACACCCCCTTCTTGCAAGCTGGTTGCATTTACTCTACGGTAGCGACAGCACCGCTCCCGACCCCCACGTCCCCCGCGGAGGAACCTCCTCGATGGCAGACCAGATGGGCCGCGTCGCCACGATCCGCGACCGCCTGACACCCGAGGAATGGGCCAAGGTCGCCGGCATGGTCGCCGTGACCGTCGTGCTCAACGTGGTCGGTTGGTCGTTGCTCGCTGCCGCGAGCGGTCGCTACCACGTGACCAATGTGGAGATCTTCGGGTTCGGGACCGGCGTGCTCGCCTACTCGCTCGGGATGCGCCACGCCTTCGACGCCGACCACATCGCGGCCATCGACAACACCACCCGCAAGCTCATCCAGGAGGGGAAGCGTCCCCTCACCACCGGATTCTGGTTCTCACTCGGCCACTCCTCGATCGTGTTCATCCTGGCGGTGCTGCTGAACCTCGGCATCCGGGCCCTCAACGGTGCGGTCAGGAACGGCGCCTCCTCGCTCCACCGATGGACCGGCATCATCGGCACGTCGGTCTCGGGCACCTTTCTCTGGGCCATCGGCCTCATGAACCTGGTCGTGCTCGTGTCGATCATCCGGATCACCCGAGAGATGCGCGACGGTCGCTACGACGACACCGAGCTCGAGCGCCAACTCCAGAACCGCGGTCTGATGAACCGACTCCTCGGCGGCTACGCCAAGCGGATCGACCAGCCGTGGAAGATGTTGCCGGTGGGGATGCTGTTCGGGCTCGGCTTCGACACGGCCACCGAGGTCGCCCTGCTGGTCCTCGCGGGCACCGCTGTGGTCAGCGGGCTCCCCTTCTACGCCGTGCTCTCGTTGCCGATCCTCTTCGCGGCGGGAATGTGCCTCTTCGACAGCATCGACGGGTGCTTCATGAACTTCGCCTACGACTGGGCCTTCGCCCGGCCGATCCGGAAGATCTATTACAACCTGACCATCACCGGGCTCTCGGTCTTCATCGCACTGTTCATCGGGACCGTCGAGATCCTCGGTCTGCTCGCCCAGGAAGGCGATCTCTCGGGCGGCTTCTGGGCGTTCCTCGCCACGTTCAACCTCAACCGGGCCGGGTTTGTGATCGTCGCCATCTTCGTCGTCACCTGGATCGTGGCCCTCGCCATCTGGCACTTCGGGGAGATCGAGCGCAAGTGGGAGGAGCAGGCCACCCGGGCCCGGGCCGGGAGGGTCGCCGTCGATTGACCCGGTGCGGGATCGCTCGGCGCGGGCGGCGGCCGGTCAGCTCCCAAGAGCATCCCCGAACGCGTCGATGACCTCGTCACGCCAGGCCCGCAGCTCGAGGCTGTGGTCCGCATCGGTCCGCCCCAGGCGGACGAGGACGAGGTCGAGGGCGGGGCAGATGTCGAGGTACTGACCCTCGTGCCCGGCCGCCCAGAAGGTGCCGAGCGGTTCGCCCCGGGTCCACCAGTGGCACCCGTAGAGGTGGCCGTCGTCGGGGTCCACCGACCGGGTCCGCGCCCGTGGTCGACCCACCCCTCGGGCAAGAGGCGCCGGTCGTCCCAGACGCCGTCCCGCAGGTAGAGGAGGCCGAATCGTGCGTAGTCCCTCGCCGTGGCGTGCACGTAGGAACCGGCCACCCAGCTGCCCGTCGCGTCGAAGCCCGGCGTGGCCGACCGCATGCCGATCGGACCGAACAACCGCTCGGAGAGGAACCGCCGGTACGGCTCACCCGGGCCGATCTCTCTGGCGACGATGCCCGAGACGATCACACTCGTGCCGGTCGAGTAGTGGAAGAGCGACCCTGGCTGGGCAGCGAGCGGGCGGTCTGCTGCGAAGGCGGCCATGTCGGCCTCGCCCCGGCCGTAGAGCATCTGGAGGACGTCGGAGGTCTCGGGGTCTTCGTACTCCTCGAGGAAGGCGAGGCCGTCGCGCATCTCGAGGAGCTGCTGGAGGGTGATCGACCCTCTCGGGTCCCCTGCGCTCGCCCACTGCGGCACCCGGGCCGGTGCGTCGAGATCGAGCCGGCCGTCGCCGAGGAGCAAGCCGACCGCGGCGTGCAGCATGCTCTTTGCCATCGACCACGACAGCAGCGGGGTCTCCGGTAGCACCGGCTTGCCGGGACCCTCCCACTGCGGGAGGGCGCCACCGTACCGCTCGTAGACCAGCTCCCCGCCCTGGACCACGATCACCGCGTAGGTGTCCTGCACGGGCCCCGCCGGGTCGAATGCGGTGTCCATCAGGGCGTCGAGATCCACGCCCGGGGGCAAGGGTCCGGTGGGCCAGTCCGCGGTCGGCCAGGGCACGCCGGTCGCCTGTGGCGGCAGCGGCAGGAGAGGAGAGGTGCGGGGAGGCGGACTGGTCAAGGGACCGAGCATCGCGCGGCCGGCCCGGCCCGCGCAGGCCCGGCACCCCATAGGATCCCCCCCGACGGGCACAGCGAAGGAGGCACGATGGAGATGGAGTATCGCCGTCTGGGCGGGTCAGGGCTCAAGGTCAGCACGCTGTCCTTCGGGTCCTGGGTGACCTTCGGGCCCCAACTGGCCGGGACGCTGGCCGAAGACTGCCTCGGCGCGGCGTACGAGGCGGGCGTCAACTTCTTCGACAACGCGGAGGCCTACTCGGCCGGCGAGTCCGAACGGATCATGGGCGACGCCATCGCAGCGCTCGGGTGGCCACGCCACACCTATGTGCTCTCGACCAAGCTCTTCTGGGGGATCCACTCGAACGTCAACATGCGGAACACCCTCAACCGCAAGTACCTCATGCAGGCCCTCGATGGCTCACTCGAGCGCTTCGGCCTCGACTTCGTGGACCTCGTCTACTGCCACCGGCCCGACCCCGAGACCCCGATCGAGGAGACGGTGTGGGCGCTCTCGGACCTCATCGCGGCGGGCAAGGCCCTCTACTGGGGGACCTCCGAGTGGTCAGCCGAGCAGATCCGCCAGGCATGGGACATCGCCGACCGGCACCACCTGCACAAGCCGGTCGTCGAGCAACCCCAGTACAACCTGCTGTGGCGGGATCGGGTCGAAACGGAGTACGCCCAGCTCTACGACGACATCGGCCTCGGCCTCACCACTTGGAGTCCCCTCGCCTCGGGCCTCCTCTCCGGCAAATACCTCGACGGAGTACCGCAGGGATCGCGGGCGACTCTCCCCGGCTACGAGTGGCTGGGCAAGATGCTCACCGACAAGGAGCGCAACGACAAGGTCCGTGAGCTCGCGACTGTGGCCAAGGAGCTCGACTGCACCCTTGCCCAGTTGTCCATTGCCTGGTGCGCGAGGAACCCGCACGTGTCCTCGGTGATCACCGGAGCCAGCCGGGTCGAACAGGTCCACGAGAACCTGGGCGCCCTCGACGTGGTGCCCCGGCTGTCAGACGAGATCATGTCCCGTATCGCCGCCATCGCCATCTGAGCCGACCCCGCGCGCATCGCCCGGGGGAGGAAGGCTGCGGGCACGGACGAGGTGCTCGAAATCAGCGAGGTCGCTCAGGTGCCGGTTGACCCGTCGCGCCAGGTACAACGAGAGCAGGGCAGCCGGGATCTCGATGCACACCGCCATCACGGTGGCCTCGAGGAACTGGTTGCGGTCCCCGGATGTCGTCACGTCGAACCAGGCGTCCACGATGAGGAGGGTGGCCGTCGCTGCCGCAGGGATCTGCACCCGGGGGTCGATGCGGAAGGCGAACCAGGCGGTGCGGATGATCGCGAGCACGAGCAGCACGTCGAATCCCACCCAGGCCAGGTTGTAGTGACGGTCGACGTCCCGACCGGGAAGGGTCACCGCCAAGAAGACGATCCACGGGACGAGGAAGACGGCGGCTGCCGCGTACAGCCATGCCATCCGCCGGGCTTCCTGGCGGATGGTCTCGATCTCGCGCTCGTGGTCCGGGACACCTCCGGGACGGCTGTCCGAAATCACCGCCACAGCGTATGATCCGCCGGCCCCGCGGGCGAGAGGCGCCCGTCGATCGGCAAAGAAGCCCGTCGTCGGCTCAGCGACGGTGGCTGCGGGACTCGTCGAGCAGGTCGCCGCGCTTGAGGGCGACCTCCTCGAGCGCCTTCTGGGTGGCGATGCCCACCACCGTGGGGATCCGGTGCCACGACCCGTCCGCGGCCAGCGACCACGACTGGACGTCGTCGGCGAGGTTGAGGGCGAGGATCTCCTCGAGCTGCACCACCGCGTCGGTGTCGGCAACCGGGATCATGGCCTCCACCCGCCGATCGAGGTTGCGCCGGCGGAGATCGGCAGAGCCGATGTAGTAGATGGCGGGTCGGCCGGCGGCGCCACCGAAGCGCAGGATCCGCGAGTGCTCGAGGAACCGGCCCACGATCGAACGGACCCGGATCGTCTCGGACAGACCCGGGACTCCGGGACGAAGGCAGCAGATGCCGCGAATGATGAGGTCGATCGGAACGCCGGCCTGCGACGCCCGGTAGAGCGCGTCAACAACGGCCACGTCGTCGAGGCCGTTGACCTTGATGGCGATCCGACCGTCGGGTCCGGCGGCTGCCTCGGCGTCGATGAGCTCGACGACCCGCTCGCGGATTCCACCGGGGGAGGTGACCAGCTCCTGGTAGTGGGGGGGCTGGCTGAAGCCGGTGATGTAGTTGAAGAAGCGGGTCACGTCCGCGCCGAGTGCGGGACGGGAGGAGAGCACCCCGAGATCCTCGTACATGCGCGCCGTCTTGGGGTTGTAGTTGCCGGTACCGACATGGCAGTAGAGCCGCACCGCGTCGCCGTCCTGACGCACGACCAGGGTCGTCTTGGCGTGGGTCTTGAGCCCCATCAGGCCGTAGATCACGTGGGCCCCGGCCTCTTCCAGCGCGCGGGCCCATCCGATGTTGGCCTCCTCGTCGAAGCGGGCGGTGACCTCCACCAGCACGGCCACCTGCTTGCCGCGCTCTGCAGCCCGGACGAGGGCGGCCACGACCGGGCTGTCACCCGAGGTGCGGTAGAGGCACTGCTTGATGGCGAGCACGGAGGGGTCGTCGGCCGCCTCGTTCATCATCTCCTCGACCGAGGCGGAGAAAGAGTCGTAGGGATGATGGACGAGCACGTCCTGACGGTCGAGCACGGTGAAGATGCTCGCGTCCTCCTCGCGCTCGACCGAGGTGAAGGCCGGAGGCACGAGGGGGGTCCACGGCTCGTCGTGGAGCTCGGATCGGTCGAGGGCGTAGACGGCCCAGAGGCAGTCGAGACCGAGGGCGCCGGCGAACCGGTACACGTCGTCCGGTCCGAGACCCAGCTCCTCGGTCAGACGCTCGACCGGTGCTTCCGAGGTGCGCGAATCGATTTCGAGTCGGACGACCGGCAGAAAGCGGCGCCGGCGGAGCTCCTCCTGGAGAGCAAGGAGCAGGTCGTCCGCGGCGTCGTCATCGAGCGCCAGGTCGGCGTCGCGGGTGACCCGGAAGACGCAGGGTTCCCCGACGTCCATGCCGGGGAAGAGCTCGTCGAGGAAGGCCACCATGATCTGTTCGAGTGGGACGAATCGATCCCCACCTCCTCCCGGCAGTGGCAGGAGGCGATCGACGTTGGGCGGGATCTTGACCCGGGCGAACCGTGCGTTGTCGCCCTGCCGGCTCCTCACCTCCACGCCGATGTTGAGGGAGAGGTTGGAGATGTAGGGGAACGGGTGGCTGGGGTCGACCGTGAGCGGGGTGACCACAGGGAGGATGAGGCGATCGAAGACCTCGTGGAGGTAGGTGCGGTCGGCCGGGCCGAGGCTCGTCCAATCGCACAGCTCGATCCCCTCGACGCCGAGGGCGGGATCGATCATCTGGAGGAGGAGTGCCTCCTGACGACGGACCATCCGCTCGAGAGAGGCCCGGACATCGCGGAGGAGCTGCTCGGGGGTACTGCCGTTGAGGGCGAGACTCTTGATGCCGGCCACCACCTGACGGCGCAGCCCGGCAACCTGGACCTGGAAGAACTCGTCGATCCGCTCGCTGAACAGGATGAGGAACTTCACTCGCTCGAGGAGCGGGACATTGTCGTCGGCGACCAGGTCGAGGAGCCGGTCGTTGAAGTCCAGGTCAGAGAGCTGCCGGGCGAAGTACCGCGACTCGCCGCCGCGCCCTGGTCCACCGGCGGTTCCGCGGAGGGCCTCGATGCTCACGGAAACAGACGTTAGCAAGGGGCCCTGACGGACCCCGGACCGAATCCGGGTCGCGACGCGGGCCCACCGGCCAAGCCACTCGGACTGGGCCACAATGAGGAGGCCGACCGCGAAAGGCACGGGTGATGGACACGGACCGCACCATCGAGGTAGTCGTGGAGATCCCCAGGGGGAGCCGCAACAAGTACGAGTACGACCACGAGCGGCACGTGATGCGCCTCGACCGTCGGCTCTTCTCTGCGACCTTCTACCCTGCCGACTACGGGTTCGTACCCGACACTCTGGCCGAGGACGGTGACCCGCTCGACGCGCTGGTCCTCCTCGACGAGCCGACCTTCCCCGGCTGCCTGGTCGAGAGCCGGCCGGTCGGGGTGTTCTGGATGACCGACGAGAAGGGTCCCGACGCCAAGATCATCTCGGTGGCCTGTGGCGACCCGATGTGGGAGGGCGTCCAGGACCTCGAGGGGCTGCCTCCCCACCTCACCTTCGAGATCGCGCACTTCTTCGAGGTCTACAAGGACCTCGAGCCCGACAAGCTGACCAAGGTGGGTGGGTTCGACGGGGTCGAGGCCGCATGGAAGGAGATCGAGCGGTCCCGCGAACGCGCCACAGCTGCCGGCTGACCAGGTCGCTCCGCGCGATCCTCCGGGCTCACGCCGCTTCGCCGGTCGACTCAGCAGTGTCGGGCGTTTCGAGGATGACCGACGCCGCCTGCTGGATGCGTCCGCCGGACGCCCTGATGCCGGCGATCGCCTGGTCGCCACCTCCAGCCCAGGTGGCGACGTAGCCAAAGGAGTAGGTGCCCGAGTCGAGTCCGAGCGACCGGCACACGACATAGGCGGTCGACTCGGCCTCGAGTTCCGCGAGGGGGCGATCGTCGACGGCCTCGTGCAGAAGGGCATGGGCGAGCTCGTGGGCGAGCGTCTTGACCTGCTGGTCGCGAGCATTGCGAGCTTCGACCCGGATCCGGCGGGCGGCGAAGGAGCAGTCACCGTTGACGGTGCCGGGGAGGTCGGTGAACACGGCCGTGTAGCCGACGCGTTCGGCGCGGTCCACGAGCCGATCGAGGCAACGTGACGGGTCGCCTCCGGCCAACTTGTGGCAGACCTCGGGAAGCGGGTCGCCGGTGGTCTGGCTCACGTCGAACACCGGCACGGTCCGGAATCCGCGGATTGGGCGGTGTTCCTCGTCTTCGTCGACCCGGACCTTCCGGCCGACGACCGGTGCGAGGATCCAGATGGCTGACTCCCCCTTGCTGACCGACCGTCCGAGCCTCTTCCAGTTGGCAAAGCCGGCGACCCGGGTCGCCTCGGGACACTGGGCCGCGATGAGGAGCGCGTTGCCGAAGCTGTAGCGATGGAAGCGAGACTGGACGTCGAGATGGCGCCGCCACTGTTCGGAGTCGGTCAGTGACGAGATGCCCTCGGCCAGTGTGTCGAGGAGTTCGGTTCGGTCGGGAGAGCCCATGGATCTGCTCCTGGGTCGTCGGGGGCCGGTCCCCCGGGAGAGGAGGGCTCCGTCGTGGAGCGAGATGTGGCGGCTCTGTCCACCGATGAGAGGAGCGCTACATGCGGATCCGGTCCTCGCATGGTCCGGACGGTCCGACGACTGCACCGTAGGGCGGGGCTGTGACGGACCCCGAGTGGGTGAGAGCGGCGAGCTCACCTCCCGGTCGGGCGACCCCGCTCACCCTTGGGGCGATGACCATGCCGGGTCGGGCTCGGCGAAGAACTCGACCATCGAGTTGATCCCGATCCCGAGGAGCGTCCAGTCCACCAAGGCTCCATCCGCCGGCCGGATCACCTTGATCGGCGCAAAGTGGTCGCGATCCACCAGCTGGCGCATGACGATCCCCTCTGCATAGGCAGAGAAGGCAGTGGCCGCATCGCGCATCGAGAGCCCGGGCTTCACCCTCCATCCGACCAGATCCAATCCCGCCTGGTAGATCTCCGCGTAGCGTTCGGTGAGTTCGTCGTTGGTTCGACGGAACGCGTCGATCAGGCGTTGGTCCGGGACCGCTGCCCTGCCCGCGGCAAGGTAGGTCCCGAGGGCGAACTGGATGCTGACGGCCGAGCCCTCTGCTGCCTCGACGAATGCGGCGGTCGAGATGCGAATCAGTTCGGCCAGGCTCGCCCGCCTGGAGTCCGGGGTCGAGAAGTCGGCGAGCGCGAGCGCCGCAGTGAAGGCCTCCTCGGTGATCTCGAACTCATCGGTGCCCTCTTCGGCGAGCACGGCCAGGAGCACGTCGACCTGGAACTCCTCCTGATTCCGCCAGATGCGGTCGATGACCGCGGCGTTGGTCACCCTGGCTCCGGTGGTGCGCTCCACCTCGTCGAACACGCGCTTGAAGGTGACCCGCTCGACTCCGAGGGTCAGCCCCTCCTCCAGGAGCACGGTCCTGCCCGCCGAGATGAGCATCTCGCGCAACTCGGACCGTGGGCGTCTCTGTCTCGGGCGCGCAGCCGCAGGACGGCTTTCGCCCGGATGCCCCCCACTCCCCCCTTGGCCTGAATCCATGCCCGCTCAAACCTATAGAACGCGCGCCGTCGAAAGCGAAACGCCGTGGAGAAGATCGGCGGCGCGCAGGAGAAGAATGCGAGTGGGACGAATGTCCCGGACAGGTTCGACTCCGAGCCGCTCTCGACGCCGCGGTGGCGGCCGGACTGCCGCAGAACCACGGGATCCTGCCTCAAGCGTCTGCGGACGGGGTTTCCGATCGAATCGAGGAACAAGTAATCTCGTCATAGCGGGTCAGCCCGCATCTGCTCCGGGGATGTAGCTCAGTTGGCTAGAGCACCTGCTTTGCAAGCAGGGGGTCACGGGTTCGAGTCCCGTCATCTCCACGGTGTTGTCGAAATGACAACGTATTCCCTGGTCAGAGTCGGTATTTCGCTGTCACTTCTCAACCAAGACAAATGACAATGTTCGAACCCGGCGCTGACCTGGGAGTACGCGATTTCAGGTCAGTCGTCCAGTCGAACGTTGGTCAGCCTCAAGGTGCGTTTAGCTGGGTTCACGGCCCCTTCTCCATCGCCCCATCCTCCTCGCGGGGAATTGTCCGCCCACTCTTCTTTCGGTCTGATCGCATCACCCAGTGGAAGGCCCGCGAGAAGGACAGATCACGTTCTCGCCAGACAAGTCCGACGACTGCGCCCAGGATGATGACGACACCGATGGCGATCAGCCAGGACATGAGGGCGAACACAACCCCGATCGGACCGTACTTCTTGTCGTCCGAAATGACCGTTCCGGAGAAGATAAGTGAGAACACCACCTCCATTCCCACCCAGAACAGCGCAGTTGCCACTGCGGATGGCAGTAGAGCGTGCCACGACACCCTCGCCGAGAGCAGGAACCACATCGTCCCCCACCAGAAGAGGGTCAGCCCGACCAACGCCAGAATGGCGACCAGCCACAAACCGACTGCAGTGCGCAACCACGGCCCAGCCACCGCGGCAAGGGAGACGCAGCCAACGGTCACCACGAGCCATACGAACCGACGGCCGACGTCCTTCAGACCTCCAGCCGTCAACTCAAACGAGCGCTCGTAGAGGTCTTGTACTCCGCTCGCTGCCGCGATTCCCCCAAGAATGAAGAACAGGTAGGCGGTGCCGGTCACTGCACTGGAGGTCGCCGAGGATGACGCGAAGAGCCCGCTCACGTCTCTGGCTGCCTCTTGATTCAGACCAAGGTGGCGCACCAAACCCGTCACCGCTGACTGTCCGGCAAGAGCGTTGGCCACAATGATGAATGGAAAGAAGCACAACAGGAGCACAGCAGCAAAGAGCATTCCCTTGTTGATGAAGTCCATGGCATTGAGCCGATTCCACAGATGCTCGGCCGAGGAACCCGAGTAGGTGCGTTCGAGCGACTTGACGCCGCGCCGTATTCTCTTTGGAAGGGGGATGTCGCCCAGACCCCAGCCGGACTCGTCATTCGGACTCATGGTCGTCGGTCCCTGCTCGCGTAATATCCCACGAGACAGTCCACAGGATTGGCCTGGGGCTTGATGGACATCAGCCCCACTCTTTCCTTACGAGTCATCGTCTGAAGGAGGCTCGCCACCCGCCGAGTCCGACCCCGCGACAGCACGTCCGCGCTTCACCGGTTGGTATGAATTGATGACCTTGGCGACCGCGGTCACGAGGAACAATTGGCCGATGAGCATTTCGGCCAAGGCGAAACTCTGGCCTGGATTCTCGGCCGGGACGAGGTTTCCATACCCCGTCGTCGTGAGGGTCGTGAAAGAAAAGAACAGGTCCTGAGCGAAGGTCCCATCGCCCTGAGCGCCGAAGAAGGCTGTTGCTCCGTTAGCGGCGGCGGCACGATAGACGAACGCGAAGAACATTCCAATCAGCAGATAGGCGGACACCGCGCCCAAGACAGTTTCTTGATCAACGACCGTCCTGCGGATCAGATGACGCAGGATCGAGACAGGTGCGATCAGATACAGGAGACCACTGACCGCCGGCAAGAACCTGTCTACGACCTCACGATGGAGAATCGGGCCCAAAATAGCCGCCGCGACAGCAACGAGAAGACTGACCGCAGCAACGCCTCGAATCAGATGGGGCGCTCGCGAGATTCGAAGGATGATGGAGACTGTGGCTATCTGCACGACGAGAATAATCGATAAGCCCCAAGCCTTGGACAGGTTGATCGAGAGCACATACGTGAACACGATGAGGATCACCACGCCGCCATAGCTGTCGAATTCATAGACTGACTTGAGTGTCGGGATACGAAATGACCCAGCGGCGGACGGAGGCATCGACTAGTCCCCCGGGCGTCGATCAGCCCAACAGGCGCGAGGGCGGATGGAATGATGCAATGACCTTGTCACCGTTGGATCTCGTCTGTGACGACTCTGGGCGATGCCCCATTGCCGTCAGCGCTCGATGAGTTCGCAATCAAGGGTTTTGGCAGTTCCGACGTGCGCGAGGCCGACAGTGCCAGGACCACCAGATAGGCCACAACGACCGCCACGATGATCAGCGGCGTCGTGGACGGCCCGGCTTGTGAGACGACCATGGCGATGATGATCGAGGCTAAGGGAAGTCGGAGGATCGAAACTGTGGCCGCTCCCATCAGTGCCGCCACCGCAGGCTCCTCGGAGAATCCCGGAAGGTGGGCGCACAGTAGCCCGGCAACGATGCCGAGAAACATGGCCGGAAAAGTGGGCCCCCCACGAGCGCTGCCTAGCGACACGCTGTACGCAAGGCCCTTGAATATCAGGAACAACGCAAAAGCCTTTTGGGAGAAGGTGGCCGCCTGGTTGACCACCGCCCCCATCGTGTCTTGGCCTGAGAAAAGGACCAAATCCTCGGGCTTTCCGCTCAGGTGCCCGAAGACGATCGCCAACGCTCCGACGGTGAGAGCGGCAAGCGGGACAACAACGAACGGGCGGCGTAACGTCGCCGAATTGACCACCAACCCGATCCGTGCGATGACGAAGATGACTACGGCGACGATTGCGGCGAGGAGAATCGTCCACCCGAAGGCCGAGAGCGTCGGGGTGTGGTATTTGGGCAGCGATAAGGGTGGAATGGCATAGGCGCTCGAGCTCAGACCAGTCAAGGACCCCATGCCGATGAAGACGAGGGAGCCTACGCCGGCGGCCAACAGTCCCGGCAACAGAATGACGGGAAGGGTCGCGCCCCCCAAGCCCGCCGCCTCGATAATAATCACGGCTCCGACGATGGGAGAGCCAAAGAGAGATGACATTGCGGCAAAGCTCGCTGCCGCGGCGATCAGCGCGAGAACCTGGTCCGGTGCGTCTTTGCGGGCCGACCGCACTGCGAGGATTCCCAAACCGCCGGCTAGCGCGATCAGTGGAGCCTCTGGACCGAGGACCATTCCGAACCCGATCGAGGCAAGCGAAGCGAGCAGTACCCCGGGAAGCTCACGCGGCTGGGTGGGAGGACCGGCCTTGAGTCCTTCGGCCGGCTTATGACCCCCGCGTCCCGGCAGGCGAGCTATGGCGATGGCGATGGGCACTGAGGCGACTGCCAGGACGGGCAACGGCCACCACGTCGGCACGGGAGACAGATCGAGCCCGCTCGGTAGATCCTTGTAGAGCCACCCTTGGAGGTAGTGGATCAGCTCGAGATATCCCCATGAGGCGAGGGACACCAAGACCCCAATCACTGCCGCGAACACAAGGAGTACCCGATAGTCCTTGCTGCGCAACAAGGTGTCGGGGTCGGGTTGTGATGAGCTGTCTGCCGCGGTGCGATTATCCGTGTGATCGTCCATCAGTCCAAATCCGGTCCCATGGTGCCGTCACTCCGTCTCTGCACCTGCTTCGGCGGCCCTCCCTCCGCCAGCTGTCGTCCGGCTACATTCAAGGCGGCCCCGAGTCTCTTCACATCACACTCAAAGGGGCCGGAGTCATTGATGTCGAAGACCAGATCACGCTCAGGCGAGGCGCGTCCGCCGAATTTCGACAAATGGGCATGGTTGCACAGTTGGACATTGGTCTGGATCAGCGGGCCGGGATCGTCCGGCGTGGCCGGCGACTCAGCCACGGGGGATTGGCGCCCGTCGGTGCCGCCGCTTCTCCTGCCCGCAAAACTGAGAAGCCACTCGTCCACCAAAGGGTGTCAGTCGCTTTCGAGGACTCGCTGCCGGGCTGCCACCCATCATGACGTGACCAGCAGGTAGACGCTTTGCCCGATCAGATAGACCCCCAAGGCGAGCGACACGATGATGATGACCTGTTCGGTGTGGGTGTCCATCCACACCCGAAGCCGACTGAGGAGCTTTTGGCCCTTGTCGGGTCTGAACCCGACGTAGAGTTCCATCGCGATGTAGGCAGCGGTGGCGACGAGGCAGAAGGCGACAATCGCGACGTAACTTTCCCAGGATTCGAGCTTGGCCTCGGTGACCGTGGCCACACCGGCGGCCACCAGACCCCAGGGCTGAGTGAGGGGAGCGAGACCCATCGCATACCACGGTGACATCTTGTCGATGCCTGTTTGCCATTTGGGAGTTTTCCTGGGCTTCTTGGGCTGGCCCAATCTTCGCCAGTGGCGCAGCGCAATCACCAACAGAACCACGCCGATGGCGATCTTGGCGGCAAGGGAGGCGAGCGAGGGGGCAGTGTTCGCCTTCGGTGGGTTGTTGCCGGTGGCCAGAAGTGTCACGGCCACGACAACGGCGAGCGAGGCCAACCAGCCAAAAATAAACGCAGCCCCCTTCCTCACCCCGTTCCTCGAGGCGAGGACCAGGATGAACGCCGTCAGCGGAATGGGCTCGAGCGTGATGGCGAGACCGATGACCATGAGGTCCAGAACCATTGGGTCCCGCTCCTATCCCGCCATTCGACGCCCCACGGCTCCGTGTCAACTCTTCCTCACCGGGTTAGATGCCCATCTCCGATTCGAGGGAGCCGTCCTTGATGGCACGGGTGAAGGTCTCGAAGTCATCGTCGTTCTGATCGGCATAGGCAGCGGCGAAGTCGGCCAGCGCCCGGTCGAACACCTTGCTCGATCCCAAGTAGGCGCCGATGGCGATCGGATCGCCCGACCGAGCGTGAGCACGGGCCAGCGTCCAGGCACACATGCTGGCGTAGGTGCCGAGCAGATCCGGGGTCATGGTTTCGACGGCCGCCGATGCCTTCCAGTCCCACATCTGGCGCATGTAGAAGTCGCGGGTCCCATCCGGAACCTCGACCCGGTGCCAACCCAGGAAGATGTCACTGGCGGCCTGCATGAGATGCTGGCCCTCGACCACCCGCTGGCCGTGGTTAGATGCGTCGCTCTTTCCACTGAATCGCTCGAGAACGGAAGCTTCGGCCTCCTTCACCTGGAGCATCAGCGGGTCTGACTCGTCGCGACCAACGAAGAGGGCCACCCAGCACCGTGTCCCCACACTGCCCACGCCGACCACCTTTCGAGCCAGGTCAACGAAGCGATACTCGTTGAGCAACTGACGGCGATCCTTGCTGAGTGTCCGCCGATATGACCGAAGCGCGCCGTGGACGACCGCCTCCACCTGTGCCGCCTCGTCGGCCCGGCTGTACAGTTCTTCGATCGGGATAAGCAGAGGTGGATCGCTGAGGAACCTCAGCTCACCGTCCTTCATACAAGTGAGCTTGTCACGGGCCTTCAAGTGGTCCTTTGACTCGGCCTTGCCGCTCACTCGCTGCAGTCGTTTGAGGGCACCAGCC
Source organism: uncultured Acidimicrobiaceae bacterium (assembly GCA_963701325.1). Lineage (GTDB taxonomy): Bacteria > Actinomycetota > Acidimicrobiia > Acidimicrobiales > RAAP-2 > Bog-756. The sequence goes on along the minus strand of OY969604.1, from coordinate 2,581,201 downwards.
CCGGCCTCCGAACCCCACAGGGCAAGAATGGTGGGTATATCGAGCTTGGCGTACCAGATGTCGAGCCGAGACATCCGGGCGAAACGACGCATCGTCTCGCGATAGGTACGCACACCCTGCAGAACGGTCTTTTGCCTCGCCTCGTCGTCGAACTCCAGGGCCCGTCCGGCAACTTCGAGGCTGGCAGCCAGCCGCTTTACGTCCCATTCGAACGGCCCGGGAGCCGTCTCGTCGAAATCGTTGACATCGAAGATGAGTTCACGTTCGGGCGAGGCGAAGCCGCCAAAGTTCGACAAGTGGGCATCTCCACACAGCTGGACACGCAGACCACTTTGCGACATGGTGACCAGGTCCGCCGCCATGGGCAGGGCAGCACCCCGGAAATAGGCGAACGGTGAGGTGGCCATACGGCCGTGGCGTATGGGGACCAACTCGGGCACCCGGGTCTCCTCCTGCTCGAGCAGGAGGGACATCGGGCGGAGCGTCCGTTGCGATGCCGGCCAGGCGGCATGCCCTGCTCGAGGATTCGCTTCACGAGCCGCCTTCCCCTTGGCGGCCCGTTCGTTCGGGGTGAGGTGCTGTGCGCTTGCGTCGTTGGGAGTTGGTTTCATTGCAGTCCTCTGGAACGACGATCGGTGCAGCTCGCCTCGGCCTCCTCGCCACCTCTACCTTTGAGGAGGATCACGCGAGACGCAGGTCGCCGATGGCGATCAGCGCCGATCTTCTCGGTCCTCGCGCCGGTCCTCCCGGCGATCCTCGCGTCGGTCCTCGCGGCGGCGCACACCGTGCGTCACCACGGCTGCGGTACCGACGACGGCCGCCGTACGGGCGACTGGGGCACCGATCACGCCGCGGCGGGCGGCACGTGCAGGTCGAAGTGGCATATCAAACTCCTGAGGTTGGCTCGCCCGACTCGAGCGAGGCGAGTATGGCTTGGATCGGTATCCTCCCGTTGGCGATTAGTTGGCCACCGGAGCGTCGGGCCGCCGACGCGAACCGAGCGGCCCAGGTGTTCTCCCAGACCAGTACACCAGCCACTGTTTCCGGCTCCATGGCCGCAGCGAGATTCACGACATCCTCGGCGGCAAGGAGTTCAGCGAGCTGGGTCTCGGCAACTCTCAGCTCGTCGATATGTTCGAGATCTTCCAGCTCGATGCCGTCAATTGTTCCGTCTTGGTTCTTCGCCAGTATGACAAGGTCAAGCAGTCGCACGGTCCCTGCGTCGACAAGTTTGCTGAGCTCGGTCACCATCTCGCCAGTGAAGTGCGAAACGCCGGGAGGGAACTCGACGACGAGGTAGTCCACGGGTCCCAACTCGTCGACCTTTGTTTCGGTTGTCATGTCGTGCCTCCGCTTTCACTCGATGTCGGCCGGGCGGGCAATGATGTAGACGAGGGCCCCGAGAATCGGAAAGAACAGGATGAAGATCGTCCATCCGAGCTTTGCCCAGCCATGGTGGTCACGGCGCCGGAAGTTGTCAACAAAGCACCAGATGATGAAGAAGAACATCAGCGCGACGCCAAAGAAGATCAATACCGTCCAAAAGACGCTCAACAAGGGATATGTGTAAGCCAACAAGTTCCGATCCTCCTATTGTTGATTGCGCATCCAGTTCACATTTGCAGCTCGCGGCCCATCGAATTGCCCCCCTTTTTGGTTCTATGGCTCACCTCTCACTGCCGAGTGTCGCACTTTGCCACCATCGAGTCATCACCCCTTCGGGGGTGATTACAACGGCCGCCGCTGTGATGAGATCTAGTGGAAGCGGGCTGGTTGCAGGCTCAGAGCAGTCCGAGAGTCCTGGCGCGGGCGACGGCATCAGACCGCGAGGACGCACCAAGTTTGCGATTGATGCTCTTGAGATGGGATTTGAGCGTGTTCATTGAGATATAGAGCTCGCCGGTGATCTCCCTGGTCGTGAGGCGGGTCTGCAGGCAGCGCAGAACTTCCTGCTCCCGCCCGCTGAGGGCGGCGCCTCCCGGTGTGGGGCCGGCAGCGCGGCGTGCTTGGACGCGGTGGGCCGCAGCGAGCAGCGAGTCGGTGTACTGGTCGCGGGGTGAGCGCACCAGGAGGGCGACCAAATCGCTGAGGAGGCCGAAGGGCCCGTCGAGGACGGTCCGGAGGAAGTCCTGGACACGTGCGATATCGATGATGTGCTGTAGACCTGCGTGATGGGGCGGGCCCCTCTGCCGCTGCACCTCCGCCCTGATGACGGAGAGCTCGAGGGTCAGCCGGACGTCCTGGTTGGGGAGATCAATCGTTGCCGTCGTCTCATCGGCTCTCTCCGTCTCCCCCAGGGACAGCAACGCCGTTGCCTCGATGAGGCGCCGACGCGGCGTGTGCGGGAGCGTTCGGGCCAGCGCCAAGGCGTGTTCGGGCTCCCCGATGTCGATGCGAATGATCGCTTCGAGTGCGTCCGCCCGGTGGTAGAGGGGTGAAACGACCCCAGCCGGCAAGACTGCTCTCCCTTGCTCGAGTATCGCGAGACCTTCGATCAGTTCTCCCCGAGCGCGAAAGAGACCCGCCCTCTCGACGAGGGCCATCATCGCAAACGGAGGTCGGATCCGCTCAGAACGCGACGTGGCGTCTTCGATGAGACGCTCGGCCTCATCGAGCCGGTCGGCTTCGAGGTTGAGCCCGCCCAGAGTGAGAAGGGCATCGAAGTGGCCCACATGGTGCTCGATCCCGCACTGGCGCGCCACCTCGGTAGCTTCCTCTGCAGCCTGACGGGCGAGATGGAGCCGTCCGAGCTCGAACAAGGCTCGCCCTCGAATTCCCAGCAGAACGGCGCGGGAGACAGGGTCGGCCATGGTGAGCCCGCGGTCGCAGGTAGTGATGGCGGCGGTCGGTTGCCCGTTGTAGAGGTGGGCTCTAGCGGAGACGATCGGGAATTGGTCAATGACGTAGTCCGTGCCCGGCTTCACGCGAGGAACGACGTCGCGCTCAAATGCGATGGCGGGTTCAGGGTCGCCACGCATCCCGTGCCAGTGGGCGGTGGCCGCGGCCATCCTGATGTCGAAGGAGCTCTCGCCCTCATCATCGGCGCTGCCCTGACTCGAGGCCAGAGCCAGCCATCGGCCCTGTTCTTCGACCTTCCCCGCCAAACCGAGGGCGATTGCATAGTCGACCATGCGGTCCCGGTGTGCTCTGACATCCTCGTCAGAGAGGTGATCTAGCCAGGCCTCGGAATCGGTGGGGTTGATGGCGAACCAATCGTGGGCCACGTGCTCATGCAGGATGTCAAAAGCGCGACCGAGATCTCGGGCTCGCACGAACTGATCGACAGCCAGCAGATACTGGCCAGTCTTTTCGTACCACTCGCCCGCACGTGCGTGCAGCACCTGAGTAAGGCGCGGATCCTCCGCCAGCTGGGCGTGCAACAGCTCTCGAAAGAGTTGGTGGTAGCGGTAGCGGGTCAGATCTCCACCGAGCGGCGAAATGAACAGTCCGGCGCGCATTGCTTCACGAAGCAAATGAGCGCCGTCGCCGCCGCCATCGCCGAGCAGGAAGCTTGCCAGCTCGGCGTCGAACTCGTCGACCACCGAGGTGGCCTTCAAGAACTCGACCATGCGATCGGACTGTCGATCGAGGACTTCCTCCACGAGGAAGTCGGCGACGACCTGCTCGCTGCCCGCGAATCGGCGAATGAAGGAGGGTGGATCTTCCCCCCGCCGGAGCGACAGAGCGGCCAACTGTAAGGCAGCGAGCCAACCCTCAGTGCGCCCCGTAAGGGTGCTGATGTCGCCGTCGGACAGATCCAGTCCAAAGTTCGTCATCAACAGTCCAACGTCGCCCTCATCGAGCCGGAGGTCGGCGTCTCGGATCTCTGCCAGCTGGCCCCGCGCCCGCCACCGCTGGAGCGGCAGCACAGGGTCGATTCGGCTGGCGATGACCACGTGGAGGTCGGGGGGCAGTCGTTCCACGAAGGTGGCGAGGCCACCGAGGGCCGAGGAAGGGACGACGTGGAGATCGTCAAGGATCAGCCACATCGCTCCTGGCCGCGTAGCCAGTTCGTTCACCAGAGAGGCCACCACGTCGTCGATGCTGTCGGGATCTTCGATGAGGACGTCGAGCGTGTCGGCGGTAGAGCCGGGCTCCAGGACGGCGAAAGCTGAGGCGATCGAGGTCCAGAGCCGAAGCTCGTCGTAATCCCACCGATCGCAGGAGACCCAGGCGCAGCGGGTCTCGGGGTGCTCGGCGACCCAGGAGGAGAGCAGCACGGACTTGCCCGACCCAGGGCTTCCCGCGACGAGCGTGCAGGGATGCTGAGCGGTCGCATCGAGCCTGCTCAGGAGGCCCGGCCGTCTGACGACGGTGTTCGGGACCGTAGGCAGGGCAAACTTGGTGACCGCCGGCCTGGCGCCGGTCATAGAGCGGATGCTAGCAAGGCGATCGCCCAATCACCCTTTCCGGGGTGAGGACAGTCAGCCCGCGACGGTTCACACTGGGTAACAACCCTATGGAACCGACCACCTACGCCCTCACCTTCAAGGGTGAGGCTGGCAAAGCCGTGCGGGCGGCATTTAATGATCTTGACCTATCCACGAAGGACGGGCTCACGACCTTGCACGCCGACGTTTCGGACCAGGCTGCCTTGCACGGTGTGATCGAACGGATTCGAGCGCTCGGACTCGAACTCGTCGACGTGCGGCAGGCGGGCGATGCGCCGAGTTGATCGATCCATGCAGCTGACCCCGCCGGGCTCGGTGTCCGTCCCCGAGCTGCCGGCGAGTCTCGGCATAGCCGAGGCGAGCCCGGTCGACTCCTTGGCCGCTGGGGTCACTCAAGAAGGTCGTGTTCGCGGCCACGGAATCTTCTCGCACCTGTCAGACGCCATCAAGAGGCACAACTACCAGCAGAAGAACGGCATGGCCGTCATCACCAAGGGCGCGCCAGGAAACCGCCACCAAGGAGGACGACAACCATGAGCGACGTCGATCGCAGCCATCTCCCGATCCGCAGGCCTCCTTTCGCGGGAAAGATAGGTAGGACGTTGGACGGTTCGCACCCGGACTGGAACCTGATGGGCCACCCCACGCCGCCCAAGGGCGCGCCGAACATCCTCCTGGTTCTGATCGATGACGCAGGGTTTGGGAACCCAAGCACGTTCGGTGGCCCGATCGAGACGCCCAACCTGTCTCGGGTTGCCGAGCAGGGGCTTCGCTACAACCGGCTCCATGTCACCGCACTTTGCTCACCGACCCGAGCTGCACTGCTGACCGGGCGCAACAACCACGCCGTGGGTTTCGGCTCGATTGGCGAGTTCGCCGGCGGATTCCCGGGGTATTCGGCGAATCTTCCACGCGATTGTGCGCCGCTTCCGAGGATCCTCAGGGACAACGGCTACAGCACCGCCATATTCGGGAAATGGCACCTGACACCCGATGGCCAACAGGGTGCCGCCGGCCCCTTCGACCGGTGGCCCAACGCTTGGGGGTTTGACCACTTTTACGGAATTCTTGGCGGAGGATCGAGCCAGTGGGACCCCTGTTTGGCCGAGAACCAAAAGATCATCGGCACGCCTGACAAGTACTACGACTCTGATGAACCGTTCTACTTTCCCGACGCCATGGCCGATCGGACCATCGAATGGTTGCACGCGGTCCGCGCTCAGGACGCGGACAAGCCGTTTTTCGTCTATTACTCCACCGGCTGTAGCCACGCCCCTCACCACGTCACTAGGACGTGGGCCGACAAGTACAAGGGCAAATTCGACCACGGTTGGGACAAGCTGCGTGAGGAGATCTTCGCTCGGCAAAAGGAACTCGGGGTGATCCCAACCGATACAGTGCTCACCCCCCGGGACGATGCCTTCCCGGCGTGGGAGGACGTCCCGGACAAGCTGAAAGTGTTCTACGCCCGCCAGATGGAGGTCTACTCCGGGTTCTCGGAGAACGCCGACTACAACATCGGCCGAGTCATCGACGCCGTCGAGGAGTTGGGCGAGCTCGACGACACCCTCATTCTGTGGATCTGGGGCGACAACGGGGCAAGCATGGAGGGCACAATCACCGGCTCGTTCAACGAGCTCACGATGCAAAATGGCATTCCGCTCACCGACGAGATGCAACTTCAACTTGCCGAACGCTACGGCGGCCTCGAAGAATGGGGCAGCGCAATGATGGACCCGCACTATTCGGCAGCATGGGCGTGGGCTGGCGCCACGCCATTCCAATGGGGCAAGCAGGTTGGCTCACATCTCGGCGGAACCCGCAATCCGATGGTCGTTCAGTGGCCTGATCGCATCACGGGTGCGGGCGAGCTGCGCTCCCAGTTCGCCCACGTCATCGACGTGGGCCCGACCATACTTTCAGTCGCAGGTATCCCAGAGCCCGCCACCGTCGACGGGATCGACCAGGAGCCGATGCACGGCTCATCCTTTGCCGCCTCATTCACCAATGGAGCCGCTCCCGAGCACCGCACTCAGCAGTACTTCGAGACCCTTGGCAACCGCGGCATGTACAAAGACGGCTGGTGGTTGGCGATAAAAACCCAGCGGATTCCGTGGGTGCTCACCCCCGAGGCGCTGGCCCCCTACGCACCGGGCGTCTGGGACCCCGACGCGGAGCCGGCCGAGCTTTACTACCTACCCGACGACTTCTCGCAGGCGAAGGACGTTGCGGCCGATCATCCGGAAAAGGTTCAGGAGCTCAAGGAGTTGTTCTGGCAGGAGGCGGAGAAGTACAAGGTGTTGCCTTTGCTTGGCGCACTCTCCACATTCTTCGGCATTCTGCCTCCCATTCCGGACAAAACGACCTACGAGTACCGCGGCGACGTCCAAAACGTGATGCCGGGCATGATTCCGAGGGTCTACAACCGGTCGTACACCATCACTGCCGATCTTGTCATCCCAGAGGGGGGCGCCGAAGGGGTGATCGTGGCCGAAGCAGACCATCTCGGAGGCTTCTCGCTCTATGTCATGGATGGCAAACTCATTCACACCTACTCGATGATGGGGGTGTTCATCTTCAAGCAAGTCTCCGAAGAGGATCTGCCACCAGGGGACGTCACGGTGCGGATGGAGTTCGCCGCTGACGACGCCAAGCCCGCGACGGGAGGCGATGTAACACTGTTCATCGACGATCAGCAGGTCGGCAAGGGCCGAATGGACCACAGCGTGCCGATCAGGTTCTCCGGGTACGCCGGGATGGACATCGGTCGCGATAACGGTGGGGTTGTAGACCTCGCGTATGAGGACAAAAAGCCATTCGCATTCACCGGCACGGTCAAGAAGGTTGTGTTCGACATCAACCCGCATATCACCGATCAAGACGAACTCGATGTCCATACAGCTGAGCAGCACGGGCGGACAGTGCATGCCCTGTCCGAATGACCAAAACCCAGGAGACGGGTTCAGCTGGGGAGTAGGCACAGCTGGCCGTAACCCGTGCGGTGCAGACGGTCGTCGGCGACGCCGAGGGCGGTCGGTTCAAGGCAAGGATACCTTGAACGAAGCTCTGGCAAAGATGGCCGACCAAAGCGGACAGAGTGAGGGTAGCGACACTGAGCGAATGGCTGTTGCACCCGAGAGTCGAACGTTGTCATCTTGCTTCAGCACTCATCGGGTCTTGAGAACTCCCGTAACGACCTAGTGCCGAACGTTGCCATATTCGGACACGAAGTACCTTGGACAGTCCGCTTGATTGGGGGATGTCCTCTGCGCCCGGTCTTGGGCCGTGGCAGCGATCCATGGCGCCCACTCGCCCTCTTGTGCTCCGCCATCGCGTCATCGCCATCGAGGTGAGAGCCCGAGCCGAATGCCCGCTCCGTCGAGGATCTTGGAAGGGCAGGGCGCCCCGCTGTCCGTTCGAAGCGATTGACGTGGACGGCGGCCTCTGGGCAGGATTCCCGGCTTGACCCGTCGATTCCAGATCCGTCGCGAGGCGTTGGGCGACGATGCCGTCGCTGGCCTGGTACTGGGTGTTGAGAGCGTCCCAGACGGATTGGCCGCCGGACTACTGGCCGGAGTGAATCCGCTCTCGGGATTGTACGCGTACATGTTCGGCACGTTGTCGGGGTCGTTAGCCACCAGTTCTTCGTACATGGCCGTGCAGGCCACTGGGGCGATGGCAGTGATCATCTCTGATGTCCCAGCCGTCCACACATCGAGCAATCCGGCCCGGGCGTTGTTCACCCTGGCCATGATTACCGGCCTGATCATGATCATCGCCGGTTTCCTCGAACTCGGCTCCGCACTCCGGTTTGTATCCAATGCCGTCATGGTCGGTTTCATCAGTGCCGTCGGAGTCAACATCGTGCTCGGTCAGTTCTCCAACTTCACCGGCTACAAGGCTGAAGGGGCCAACCGGGTCGCGCGGGCAATCAACACCGTGATCCACCCCGGCCAGCTGCATGCAGGGAGCCTGGCGATCGGCACCTCCACCATCGTGCTCATCATCCTCCTCGAGCGGACCAAACTCCGCGCCCTGGGCCTGGTGGCGGCTGTCGTCGGCACCTCCGGCGCGGTGGCTATCTTTCATCTGACCGATGTAGCCATCTTGGATGACTTGAGCACGATTCCCCGATCGCTGCCCTTACCGCAAGCTCCGCTTCTGGGACTGGTCCCCGTCTTACTGCTCCCCGCTCTGTCACTGGCTTTCGTTGGCCTCGTCCAGGGCGCTGCCGTCTCGGCCAACTTCCCCAATCCTGACGGTAGCTACCCGGACGCTTCGGGCGACTTCGTCGGTCAAGGGGTAGCCAATGTGGTGTCGGGGGTCTTTCAGGGGATGCCCGTAGGTGGCTCGATGTCCGCCTCGGCCCTCAACAAGGTGGCCGGGGCAAGAACCCGGATGGCGCTAGTGGCCTCCTCGGCGGTGATGGCCATCGTCATTCTGGTCTTCGCTGGCCTGGTAGGCCACATCGCTATGCCCGCGTTAGCCGGCCTCCTGATGGTGATCGGATTCCGGACGATCAAGCCCGACGACCTCTGGTCGGTCTGGAAGACCGGACTGGTGCAGAAGGTGGTGGTGACCACGACGTTCGTGCTCACCATGCTCATCGCCCTCCAGTACGCGGTGCTGGTCGGGGTGGGACTTTCGATCATCCTCCACGTCGTCCGCCAGTCGAACGAGGTCACTATCAAGCGCTGGACATTCGACGCTCATGGCAACACGATCGAAGGTGAGCCACCTGACCAATTGCCTGCCAATGAGTCGGTCGTGCTCCAACCTTACGGGAGCCTTTTCTTCGCGGCCGCACCGGTATTCGAGGAGGGACTCCCCGAAGTAACCGCCGACTCGCACAATTGCGTCGTGATCCTGCGTCTGCGGGGCCGTACCGATCTAGATACCACCTTCATGGATGTGCTCACTCGTTATGCCGAAGCACTTGGTGCGGTTCACAGCAAACTGGCCATCGTTTCGGCCAGTGACCGGGTACGAGAGCAGCTCGAGCTGGCCGGAGTCACCTCCATCGTGGGACGAGAGAACATCTACATCGGTGACGAACGGGTCGGAGCCGCTGTGAACCGGGCCAACCGGGATGCCCAGGACTGGATTGCGGCCCATGGCACTGCCGGCGAAGGCGAGTTGCCGTAGATCGGTAATCGAGAACCTCGTTCCCTCAAACCTGGCTGGTAGCAGTTCGGGGCCGTTCGAAGGCCACCGTCAATCCGACCGGCCATGAGTGATTCTGGCCCCACAGAGTCCGATCCCTGGTGCTGTGTGACCATGGCCACCTGCCACTAACCCACCTTTCACGTCGAGCACTCGAAACATCCGTTCGATCCCCGTCAAGACCGTCGGTGCTTTCGATCTTCGTTCTGGATCGATCAAAAACTGGTCATCGGGCACTCGGACCTAACGATGGGCGTCCGGAGCACAATTACCGGGAGCGCGAGACGCCATCCTGGAGCGTCTCCCAGTCGGGGCCAACGAGCAACAGGAACGCACCGAGGCCGATCGACGTGGGATAGTGGCCGAATGACGTATGACCAGGCGATCTCCGACATAGTGAAAGTGGTCGAGGCGATTGGGGCGTCGATCATGGTCATCGGAGGATTGGTTGCATTCGTCGATTGCGGCATCCAATCTCTGCGCGAGGAAACCCGAAAGGGGGCCTATCAACAACTCCGACGCCGCCTCGGGCAGGTGATTCTTCTGGGGCTTGAAGTCCTAATAGTCGGGGACATTGTTCGCACGATCATTGTTGACCCCACACTTCGAGGCACGGCCGTGCTGGGCATGATTGTGCTTATTCGGATTGTGCTCAGTTTTTCGTTGGAGGTCGAGATCAACGGCGTCTGGCCATGGAAACGTTGGCGATCCGAACAAACCTGAGTTGATTGGCCTTCACTCAGCTCCGGGCTGCGTTGAGGTTGAATGGATAGTCCAACATCATCGAAGCTAATCCGGTAGATCTGAACGGGCCTGCCTGGTCTGCGCCCAACTAACGACGGGGTTACCACGCTCCCTTTCAGTAGGGGTTCGAACGTAGTCCCATCACTTCCGGAGCTGACCTTGGGCGAGCGGCTCGGCACCTGAAATTGGCTCAGGCTCACGTCTTCGGCCTGCATTTCCCCAGGTCAGCAGTCCAGGAGTGGTTCGAACATAGTCCCATAACCTCCACGGTGTTGTCGGAATGACAACGTTTTCCCAGCTCAAAGGGTGTATTTCATTGGCATTTCCCTACCGAGGCAAATGGCGATGTTCGAACCCACTCTGGCCTGGATAACACGAAATAGGGCCCAGCCGTCGACCAATCGGACCTGGATCTGTTCGTGATCTCATGCTTGTCAAGCGTTCAGAGGATGCGGTTCCTGACTCAGTTGCCTTGCGCGGGTTGGGCGCTAGCCAAGGCAGCTGCGATCCGGTCAAGGTGACGCGCCCAGAGTTGCGGATAGAAAGCGGCATCCTCCGCACTTAGGCCGGAGAATTGCACCCTCACATCTGTGCCGTCACCCGTCGGGGTGAGCACGATCTCAATGAATGTAGGTGTCGGCGTCGCTGTGTCGGTTCCTTGACGATCCCATCTAAACAGCATGCGGTGCGGGGGATCTACTTCGATGTAGCGGCCGGCAATTGCCGTCCCGTCGAGGTCGAGGTGGAACATCTCCCCCACGCGAGGAGCTGTCATCGAATTCCGTCCATCTTGACCAGGCCGGTCCACGTCCAAGAGGCACGAGCAGTCAGGGTCGGTAGAACGAGCTCACGGAAAGCCAGACCTGAGCAACCCACTGAGAGTGACGAGGTGTCCCGCATCAGGAACGGCCGCGGGTCTGCAGGAGCATCGTTGGATGCACGTGCGTCGTCCAAGTGCCGTGAGCCGACTTCGGCGATGGCTGTGAATGAGCCCGGCTTGGGCTCATTTGCCGATGCTAAGGGCGAGAAGGGTATTGACGGCAGTCTCGAACGGACGGGGACTCTGCTGTACCTGGGCGAGCAGAAGTCCCCCTTGGAGCGTGGCGAGCAGAGTAGTGGCGAGGTCGTCCGGGTCGATGTCCGACGGGAGCTTCCCGTCGGCATGAAGGGATCTCAGCCCATCGCTGATGGCGGCTGCCCACTGATCGAACCCTGCCGCGATGAGCGCTCGGGCCTCGGGGTCACTCTCGGCGAGTTGACCAACGAGCGAGCCAAGTTGGCAGCCCCCCTTTGCTTTGGTGCGCTTCGCTGCGGTGATCACCATGTTCCGCCAGGCCTCGACTCCGTTCGCACTGCTGAGCGTGTGCCGCTGGCGATTGACGATGCTCTCGGCCTGGTAGTCGATGACCGCCTGCACGAGTTCGTTCTTGTCGGGAAAGTAGTGGTACATCTGAGAGCCGCTGACTTCCGCCGCCACCTTGACGTCTTCCAAGGTGGTGCCCGCGACCCCGCGTTCATGGATCAGGGCGGCGGCCTCCTCCACTATTCGTGCCCGGGTGCGTGCTCCCTTTGGGGTGAGCTTCGGCCTGTCACTCGTCTCGTTGACCATGCTCCCAATGTTAGCTGGAATTCTGAGTTTGACAACCCAGTGTCGATCTGCCAAAGTGAGTTGCACCACCCAGTTTTTACGAGAGGACGGAGTAACGCATGACTGACCTAACAGGCAAGACCGCTCTGGTAACGGGCTCGACGAGCGGGATCGGCAAGGCCACGGCCATCGCCTTGGCCGCCCGCGGCGCTCACGTACTGGTGGTCGGGCGCAATGAACAACGAGCCAAAGATGTGGTCGCCGAGATCGAGAGCGGCGGAGGCAGCGCGACGTTCAAGCTCACCACGTTGAGCGACGTCCAATCAGCTCAGGAGCTGGTCGAGTGGGCCGCTGAGGCAGGTGGCGGTCACGTCGACATCCTCATCAACAACGCCGGTGTCGCCTTGCTCGGACCGAGCAACGCAGCCACCGAGGCTCAGTTCGACGAGACCTTTGCACTGAACGTCAAGGTTCCCTTCTTCCTCGTGGCGTCACTGGCGCCAGCCATGGCCGAACGCGGATGGGGTTCGATCGTCAACGTTTCCACGATGGTCGCGAGCTTTGGACAAGCCGGCATGGCCTTGTACGGCGCCAGCCGAGCGGCTCTCGAGCTGCTGACGAAGACCTGGGCAGCCGAATACGGCCCGAGTGGTGTTCGAGTGAACGCCGTTGCCCCCGGCCCGACGCGCACCCGCATGATGGAAGCGGTCCCCGAGGAGATGGTGAATCAGCTCGCAGCACTCGCACCAGCAGGTCGCGTCGCCCAGCCAGAGGAGCTCGCTTCCGCAATCGTCTTTCTTGCCAGTGACGATGCCAGCTTCGTCCACGGCGTCACTCTTGCAGTCGATGGAGGCCGGGTCGCCACGTGATGCTGTCGGCAGTGACGTTTGAGAGCGAAGACCAAGCAAGCCAATAACAACTAACAACTAACAACTACGGAGTACCCACATGAGTGCATATGTAATTGTCGAATTCACAGTTAAGGACCCAGATGTTTACCGTGAGAGGTACGCCGGCAACGCTGGAAAGCCCGCTAAAGAGAACGGAGCTGAGATTCTCGCCAATAGCAACTGGGAGATCCTCGATGGCGAAACCGGGCTCTCCTCAGGGGTGATCGTGCAGTTTCCAGATCATGAGACGGCACTCAGGTGGTACAACTCGCCTGAGTATCAGCAGCTAATCGAAGCCCGAGGTCTCGCGATGGATGTCCGTTTCAGCTTGCTCGACGGCCTCCCTACGTCCACAGAAGGTGAGAAGGAATCAGCGTGAGCACACCCTCAGGAATGACGGTGCTCATCACGGGCGCCAATGTCGGGATCGGCAAGGATGTGGCCCGGCAGCTGGCGATACGTCCTGAGATCGGCCGCATCTATCTGGCGTGTCGGAACCAAGATCGAGCGTCAACGGCAAAGGCCGAGCTCGAAGCCGTCACCGGCCGACACATCTTCGACATCATTCTCATGGACGTCGCCGATCTTGGCTCGGTCCGCGCTGGCCAAGCGGCCATCAGCGGATCCCTCGACGCGCTGGTCATGAACGCTGGTGTAATCGGCAACGAGACCTTGATGGAATTGACCGCTGACGGGGCCACCACACTGTTCGCAACGAACGTTCTCGGTCACGCCGCTCTCCTCGAAGGGCTCCTGACCCAGAACCGACTTAGCGAGGTAGCGGTGTTCGCCGCAAGTGAAGCAGCCAGGGGAATTCCGAAGTTGGGGTTCAAACGGCCAACCTTCGTCTCAACCTCTACCGATGAACTCACAACCGTCATCGACGGCAGCTACTTCGCTGACAGAAAATACGATCAGAACCTCGCCTTCGGTCAGGTCAAGTACATCGGGGCCTTATGGATGGCCCACCTGGCGCGCCAATACCCCGACCTCCGCTTTATCACTGTGAGCCCCGGCAACACCACGGGCACCGAAGCCGCCGCCGGCGCGGCGCCACCGCTACGCTTTGCGGCCAAACACATCATGCCCCACCTCGGTATTTCCCACGAACTTGACGTGGGCTCGAAGCGACTCGTCGACGGTGTCACCGACCCGAAGCTTTCGAGTGGCGTGTTCTACGCCAGCGCGGCCGGCAAGTTGAAGGGTCCCATGGTCGACCAAGCGGAAATCTTCCCTGATTTGGCCAACCCGTCCTATCAGGACCACGCCAACGAGGCCATCCACCGCTTCATCTCCTAATGACGTTGGAGTCTCTGGAAGTGCCCCGCGATAGACGCGGCCTCAAACACTGTGAGAGCCCTCAAGTCGCGGCGAACCGGCCAGTTCCATCTTAGGCCGCCACTTCTGCCGATTCAGGAGTTCAACGTTTTCAGGATGACAGCGTTATCCACCACGCCGGTGGATGGACAAATCCACCCAGAAGGTCCTTCCGGGCGAGTTCTAATTCGTCTTCCCCGAATCGAGAGATGCCCCTCCTTGCGCGTGGGACTGGGGTCGGAACACAACCTTTATGGCGTGTGAAGCAGTCCGGTCGATGGCGGTCTCGACCGCCTCGCGATAGTGCTCCAGGTCGAACTCGTGGGTGACCACCACGCCGTCTGGCAGCAACCCGGCCGACAGCACGTCCAGTGCCCGGTCGACCGAATGGCGGCCCGGCCCGCCGGCCAGACCGGGTGCTGAGCCGGCGTCGACCGTATGGTCGATCGATCCCACGAGCGCTGCCTCCTTGTACCAGACCGGCGTCAGATCGACCTCACTGATGCCTGCGGCGCCCAGCAATAGGACCGTGCCGCGGTGCGCCACGGCCCGCAGTGCCTCGGTGACCGACTGTGGCGAGCCAACAGCTTCGACGACATACGGGAACCCGCCCATGAGCATCTGGTGTCTCTTGCGCCCGATCACCCGAGAGCCGCTCAGCGAGGCCAACTCCTCCCAGTGCCCGTTCTCGGGATCGGCGACGACGACGTGCGCCGCGCCGCAGGCCGCCGCGGCGGCACCTTGATGCGGGTGCCGGACCAGCGCGGTCACCGGACTCTGCGGAAAGAGTCCCCGCAACGCGGCCAATGCAGCAAGGCCGATGATCCCCGCGCCCACGATCAGTACCGGGTCGCCGTCGACTGGGGAGGCCCGCATCAGTCCGTGACAGGCGATCGACACCGGCTTGTAGAGGCTGGCGCCGCGATCGGGCACCGCGTCCGGCAGCTCGTGCACCATGGAGTCGTGCGCCACCACCATGTCGGCCCAGCCCCCACCGAGGTTCCAGGTGTAGCCGAGTGAGCGCCCGGAGCTGATGATGCCGCTGTCGAGATTGAGGCACGACGACGTCCAGCCGCGCGCACAGTTCGCGCAGAGCGGCTCGATGCCGCGAGGCAGACAGGGGATGCACGGGTCGAGCACCACCCGCGTCCCCACGGACACCGAGCACTCGGGCCCGGCCTCGACGACCCGGCCCGCCGTCTCGTGCCCGAGGACGAACGGGAAGGCTCCGATCCCAGCCAGCGTGGGAGAGGGGCCGGTGTTGTGGGCGAACAGATGCAGGTCGCTCCCGCAGATCCCGCCGGTCATCACCTCAACGCGGGCCCACGACGGACCCGGCAGCGCCGGCTCCGGCAACTCGGCCAACGAGGCGGGAAAGGCGGGATCGGCATAGTCGAACACGACGGCGCGCACGGGCAGAGCGTACGACGGCCGGAGCCCGCTCGCTCGGGCGCCGCCTGGCGTAAGGTGCCATCGATGTGGGTTCCCGACGCCACACTCGACCAGCTGCGGGTGCGTGGCTACGCCCTCATGGAGGGCTTCCTCGGTGCCACCGAGCTCGCAGCTGCCGAAGAAGCGCTGTGGTTACACTTTCCGCGACCCGCTGACTACTTCGCAGACCCGGGGGTGCACAACCAGTACGCCACCAGCCAGTTCGCCGGGGTCCTCGAGTTCCCATACCGCTCGTGGGACCTGAACGGGTTGGCGGTGCACCCCGACCTCATCGATGCGGTCGAGCGCTACCTGCAGACGGCCGAACTGCACCTCTACAAGGTCGAGCTGTGGGGCAAGTACGCCGGGGCGGTCAATTACGACCAGCCGCTTCACCGCGACTACGGCAGCCACAGCCTCGTCGTACCACGACCCGAGACCCGCTATCAGCAGATCACGACGTTTGTCTACCTGTCGGACGTCACGGAGGACGACGGGCCAACCGTGATCGTCCCCTACGACGACGGCGAGGGCGTCCCGTTCTCGCCGCTCTACCTGCCGTTCGGTTCGCTGGCCGACCGCGAGGTGCGCTGCGTCGGACCGGCGGGGTCCTTGCTGATGTACCGGACCGACATCCTCCACCGCGGGTCGGACTTCGGCGCGCCTGGCCGGGCGCGGTTCTCGCTGCTCGCCGACTTCCAGGTCCGCGGCACCACGTGGGGCGGCAAGATGGCGTGGCCGAGGCAGTCGCCCGAGCGCTGGGCCAAGTTCATCCCGCAGTGCAGCGTGCGCCAGCGCGACCTCTTCGGCTGGCCCCGGCCGGGAGATCCGTACTGGGACCAGTCCACGCTCGTGGGCGTGGCAGAGCGGTATCCGGGCATCGACCTGGATCCGTACCGGGTGGCACCGCTCGACCGCTGACATGGAGCGGCCGCCGCCCTCGGCGCGTAGGGCCGACCTCAGGAAGTCGGCGGCCGCGTGGCCGACGAAGGACTCAAGCCCGATGAGACCAAGACCCTCAGCGTGCAGGCCCTGCGGCACAGACAGAATGGGCGGTAGGAGCGTCTGGCGCCTCGGGTATCAAGCGCTTACGCGTCGTCTGGCACCCAGTTCCCGTGGAAACCGAACGGCACGCGCTGAGGCAGGTGCACGACAGCTTGGGGCTCCCCAGTGAAGTCAGCGGCGTTGAGGACGATGAGGTCGCTCGTGTCGCGGTTGGCGTCGTAGACGAGGGACAGGACCCAGCCATCGTCCTCGGCCGCATCAGGGCCTGATGGGACGAACACCGCCTCGGAGGCTCCTCCCGGCGACGCCAGAGGTCGCGCCTCGCTGGTGCGCCGGTCGAGGTCGTGCTTGATCAACCCGCTGTCGCTCACGAGGACGGCGCCGGTGTAGCCGTAGCGGTGCCGCCGTCCGACCATCCGTTCGTCTACCCGGGGGAATTCCTGGGCCCGGTCGTCGAGACGTTCCTCGACAAGCCTGCCCGCCGCCAGGTCGATAGTCCACCGTTCCAAGCTGGGCGGACCCTCGTCGGGGCCCAGGCGATTGGTGTCGAACATCCGGGGATGGCGCACCACGTCGAGCACGACGCTGTCGCCCTCGTCGTAGGCGTTCATGGGGTGGAAGACGTAACAGGGCTCCACGTCGAACCAGGTGATGTCTTCTGCACCGCCGTCGCGCTCGAGCAGCCCAACGTGTGCCCGGTAGTCGGGGTCCCAGCGGTACGGGAAGCTGGCGCCCGACATGGCCGCCTCGACATCGAACACGACCGGGAGGTCATAGATCACCGCGAAGCGTTCCGTCAACGACAGGTCGTGGATGCTCACCGGACCACCCACCTCGACGTCGACGACCTTGCGTACCAGGCCGGCGGTGTCGACCACCGTGTACTGGACAACATTGCCCCATCCCCAGTAGTAGGACACGGCGTGGAGTTCGCCGGTCGCCGGGTCTCGCTTGGGGTGGGCCGAGTATCCACCGGGCAGCGTGCCGCCGAAATCTGAGGGACCGACCGTGTCCAACTCGTAGGTGAGCTCGTATGGACGTGTTCCTGCCTCGATGATGGCAAAGGTCCGTCCCGCGTGCCCGATCACGTTCGTGTTCGAGGCGAAGTCCATTTCTGCATGTCTCGGACCAGGACGGAGCGGCTCACCCAATGCTCGAGCCACCTCGGCCGAACGCACCCATCGGTTCCGGTACCACTCGGCGCGGCCATCACGCATCCGGATTCCGTGCACCATCCCGTCACCTGTGAACCAGTGGTACGCCGACGGCTCTGGCGTGCCCAAGGGATTCGGCCCGTTGCGCAGGTAGCGGCCGCACAGTGCCTCCGGCAGCGATCCGGTGACTGGGAGTTCAGTGGCGGTTACCTCGTCGGTGACCGGGGCGTAGTTGCCCGCCAGATAGCGATTCTCGACGGTTGTCATATGGCCTCCATGATGAGCAATTTGAGCAGCGTACTTTCAGGCTGGGAGCATCGGGCGAGCTTGGCGATCCGGTGTCAATTCGAAGAGAGAGCCGCCGCCAGCGGGCCACAGCGCACGTCCGCCTGTCGACTAAAGGTGTCGAGGGCCTCTCGGTGATGCTGGGCATCGCGCTCTCTTCGAGGCCGTCGAGCGCTGCCGCGCCGCGGGGCGATTCGGTGACGTCGACCCTGAGGATGCGGCGATCCAGCTGTGGTCGATGGAGCATGGGCTGCTGACGCTGCACCTGGCCGGCTTTCTGAGCGACGCCCAGGCCTTCCCCTCATTCCATGCCGTTGGCGGGCACCTCATCGGCGCCTATGGCGACGACCTGGTGGCCATGGCGGGCTCGTTGGTATCGGCGCGCCGTCGGGCCACACCGACCGCCATCGGGCTCGCAGAGGCCGCAGGCTTGCCGGTCTGACCGGTTGCGTCCGACCGCCCGTCGAGCCCAACGGCTTGACCCGTTCGATATCACGCCGAGACTGGACGACCTCGGGGTCTGAATCCCATCCGGGTTCCCGGTATTCGCGTGGTCCCAGCTGAGGCCTCAACCAACTGGGCTTGACCCGGCAACCACCTCTTTGATCGAACCGTTGTCGAGAAGTCCTGTGACCAGGTCCACCAGATGCTCTTTGGGCACAACCATCAGCTCATCGAACCATCCCAAGGCCCGCCCGAGACTGATGCCGATGAGGGCCGAAACGACGAGCTCGGATCGAAGGCGCGCCTCGCCGGACGTCCGGCGCGTCATTTCGGCGAAGACCGGATCCACCAAGCGACGCACCACGTGAGCGCGCGCCGATTGGTGGACCGGATCTGTAGGGTCGGTCCGAATCAGGGCTTGCATCACGGGTCCGAGTCCGTGGTCGTCCATGCGAGTCACCAGGCCCTCGGCCATGTCTTTCAGGCCCTCGTAAGCCAACGGCATCTGAACGCCTTGGACTTCAGCTACCAGAGCGGCGATATAGAGGTCGGCCTTGCTTCCGTAGTATCGAGCGATGAGGGCATGATCAACCCCAGCGCGCTCGCTGATCTCGCGGATGGTCGTGCCATCAAAGCCGTGTTGACCGAACAATTCTTGGGCGGCATCCAACAACGCCTGCTTGGTAGCTCCGGCGTTCCTCGGCCGAACTCTCCCCGAGGCCGAGCGGGCAGGCCGTTGAGAGCGAGAGGCGGTCATGAGCCGGAGCTGGTGACTTGCGAGCCAAGTGGATCGTCGGAAAGCATCAGGCCTGCACCCTGGATCTGGGCCTCTTCCTCCATCATCTCCTCGACGTCCCCCGGCAGCGTCGACGAGCCCCCGATCGACTTACCGGGTAGCAGGTAGCTGAGTAGCGCAGTCACGGCACAGAGGGCGGACGCGATGAGGAGTGTGACCCGAAATCCCTGATAACTGGGATACGTGGTGCCCGGAGCGGTATAGGTGATGAGAACGGCAGCAGCGAGTGCGCTGCCGAGCGAGAGCCCGATGCTGCGCAGAACCTGGTAGAAGCCCATGGCACTTCCCGTCTCCGATGCTGGTACAGCGCGAACCACGAATCCGGGCATTGCGGCAAACGTGAAACCGATCCCGATGCCCGCCATCCCCGAGGCCACAAACGCCTCCCACAGGGATCGGTGTTCGACGGCGAAGAACAGGGTGGCTGCCGCGAACATCAGGGAACCGAACGGAATCATGCTTCTGACACCGAAGCGTTTCGTATAAGCCGTCAGACAGCGGCTAGCCAGGAAGGACCCGATGGACAAGGGCACGAAGACCAAGCCCGAGACGAGGATAGAGGTGCCGAAGCCGTAGCCGCTTGCCACTGGGATCTGCACGAACTCGATGATGATGGGAAGGAACAGGTACATGGCCACTGCGATCAGGAACGCGGACGCGTCGGCGGTGAGAACGGAACGGTTCCGCACCTGCCGGACGTCTATGAGCGGATCCGTGACCTTCAGTTCGTGTGCGATCCAGAGACCGACCATGGCCACGCTGAAGGCAAACAGGGCGAGGGATCGCAGCGATGTCCATCCCCACCCCCCTCCTTCGCTCAAGACAACAGACACCCCGATCACCGCCGCGCCGAGGGTGGCCATTCCCAGCCGATCGAAGCGTCGAGAGCGGCCGTCCGATCGCTTGGGAAGGACGACCACCACCAGGACCAGGGTCGATGCAACGGTGACCGCACCAAACCAGAACGCCGCCTGGACGTCGAAGAGCTGAGCGATCAATGAGGTGACCGGATAGCCGAGCCCGGCCCCGACCGCCGCGCTGACGGAGAGCGTAGCGATGGCACGACCCGCCTCAGCGGGCGAGAAGTGACTCCGCGCAATCGCCATCGTCACCGGTAGCAGTCCGAGGCCCACTCCTTGCAAGCCCCGCCCAACGATCAGAACGACGAAGCTGGTCGACAAAGCCGAGAGCACACACCCCGCCAGCACCACGGTAAGGCCCACCTCGATGACCCTGCGCTTGCGAGGACCGTCCGCCAGACGGCCCATTGCCGGAGTGGCCAGCGCTCCCGTCATCAGTGCGGCCGTAAGCACCCACTCCGCCGCGCTCAGGGAGACGTGATCAGACCGAGCGATCGACGGAATGAGGGGGGCACCCAGGCTGGAGATGATGGCCACGAGGGCTGCGGCGGTAACGAGGACCGGTAGGGTCCCCCGCTGCCGCCACGTTGGGCTGTCTGTTCCAAACGTAGGAAGCGATTTTGCTGTCATCGGCGCATGGCCACGCGGCACAATGTCACCACTTGGTGACATTGTGCTCCCATCGTAGCGGAGTCACCCTCGAGGCCAGACGTGCGTTCGGATGGTCCTCTCCGGTGCACCCCTGGACGACCTGTGGCTGAGAGGGGTGGGAGCAACGTCCGTTGTCGGAATCACAACGTTTCCCAGTAGGCAGTGTCCGCGCACCTAGCCGTGAGGCTGCGTTCGACGGTTATCCATCGACACGGCTGTCCCAGCTCTCGTGGTAGGGGTTCACGTGAAAGACCTTCGCCAGCGCCCAGAGCGTCGGAAGCGTGACGTTCTGTACCCAGATGGGAGGGGCGGTCACCCGGCTCTCGCGACGGAAAATGCCAGAAGGTGGCGCCGAGTTGCAGCGGGTTTTTCGCTGCCCCCGGGAGGTGGTCCTGCCGTCGGCCACCAAGCCGGCGAGAGCCTCGTGGAATTACTGATCATCGACGCCTACGACGATCTTGGCGCCACCGTCGAGGCGGTCGACGCCAGCTGTGAGCGCACCGACTTCGCCGGACGGTGGAGCGCCACCTGCCATGCAGTGCGCAATTGGGCACGTGCGCATCCTCACGAGTACGCCCTGATCTACGGCTCGCCCGTTCCTGGTTATAGCGCCCCGGAAGACACCATCATCCCCGCGAGCCGCGTGACGCTGACCCTGGTTGCCATCATCCACGAAGCGACCGCGTCTGGTGCGCTTCGTGCTCCCTTCGGCGCCGAGTATGCGCCGAGTTTCTCGATGCCAGCAGCAGCAGAAGCTTCCCGGCTGGAAGCACTAGCGCTGCAGAGAGTGCCCAAGGACGCCATCATTTGGGCACTAGAAGCTTGGATGCAACTGTTCGGAGCGGTGAACTTCGAGATATTCGGACGCCTCGTCGGTGTGGTCGAGGACGTCGATGCCCTATTCGATCAAACGATCATCGACATGAGCGCTTCCATAGGAATCGCCTGAACGCGCTCGACCCCTCGCAGAGTTGGTCGACGCCAGGCTGTCCTGCGGACACCGGGAGTTGCGGGACTGGTTACCGTCAGAGCTGGCAACTCAGGCGGATTGCAGTCGTACTCATCGGTCCCACCGTGCACAGACTGGCACGGTGGGACCGATGCGAGTACTCAAAGCTGGGCGGTCGTTCCCGGTGCGATGGTAATCGCATGGGTGGTCGCATTGAGGCAGATCGAGACCGAGACCAACTGGCCGTTCGAAGTGATTGCCGGCGCTGCCGTACCGCCGGTGACCGACCCAGTGGCCACGATCTCCGATGTCCCTGGGACCGTTCTGCAGGCCGTGCCGCCCGCCACCACCTTCGTGATCGCGAAGATCGTGGTCTTCCTGCTCGACGACCAGGTCACCGTACCTCCAGTGGCCAAAGCCACACCCTTTGGAGCCGAAGCGGACGCGTACGTCAGCTTGTCGGCCGTTGGCACGTTGCACCCCGAGATGGTGACCGTGGAGCTTTCGCTCCCCACGACCCTGGTGCAGGCCAAGCTCTTTGGAACCAACCGGGCGATCACGGTGGCGGATGCAGACGTCACCGTCGTGTTCTGCGGATTCTTGGCGCTGGCCGTCGCAGTGTTGGTCACCGATCGGGCGGTCACGTTGGCAGAGGTCGTCGTGTAGGTCTCCGTGCAGACGACCTTTGCTCCAGGCGCCAGGGTATACGGAGGCACTGGGCAGGTGACTCCAGCGGGAAGCGTGCTGCTGTGACCACTCAGGTGAGTGAGAGTCTCGGTGCCCGTATTGGTCAGCGTGAGCGAGTAGGTCAATACCTGACCAGCAGCGGAGAACCCGTCAGGCGAAAATGTGACGGCCAGGCCCAGGCTGCTCGTCGCTCCCGTTGCGTACACCGTGACCGACGAGGAGGCCGAGGTCACCGTCGTGGACTGCGGGTTGGTGCCACTGGCCGTCGCCGTGTTGGTCACGGATCCGGTGTTCACAGCACCCTGGGTCACGGTGTAGGTCCCGGTGCAGGTCTCCGAGGCACCGGGGGCGAGCGTCGCATCCGGGCAGGTGACCGTTGCCACCTTGTTGTCCGAGACCGCGATGTGCGACTCGGTGGTCGTTCCGGTGTTGGTCACCAGGTAGCTGTAGGGGATGGTGTTCCCTGCCTTGGCGTACCCCGTCGAGGTGGTCGACTTGGTCAAGCTCAGGCTGGAGGTGGCATTGGATGCCGCCACCGTGACCGACGAGGAGGCCGAGATCACCGGCGTACTCTGCGGGTTGGCGCCATCGGCCGTCGCCGTGTTGGTCACGGATCCGGCATCGACGTCGGCCTGGGTCACCGTGTAGGTGCCGGTGCAGGTCTCCGAGGCACCGGGGGCGAGCGTCGGGTCCGGGCAGGTGACCGTGGCGACCTTGTTGTCCGAGACCGCAATGTTCGACTCGGTGGTCGTCCCGGTGTTCGTCACCAGGTAGCTGTACGAAATGGTGTCACCGGCCTTGGCGTACCCCGTCGAGGTGGTCGACTTGGTCAGGCTCAGGCTGGAAGTGGCATTCGACGCCTCCACCGTGAGCGACGATTCGCCGGTTATCGAGTCACCATGAGGATCGGTTGCCGATACCGTCGCCATGTTGGTCACGGATCCGGCATCGACGTCGGCCTGGGTCACCGTGTAGGTGCCGGTGCAGGTCTCCGAGGCACCGGGGGCGAGCGTCGGGTCCGGGCAGGTGACCGTGGCGATCAAGTTGTCCGAGACTGCAATGTTCGACTCGGTGGTCGTCCCGGTGTTGGTGACCAGGTACTTGTAAGAGATGGTGTCACCGGCTGCTCCGTACCCCGTCGAAGTGGTCGACTTGGTCAGGCGCAGGCTGCTCGTCGCTCCCGACGCCAGGACGGTGAGGGAATACGAAGTCGAGGTCACCGTCGTATCCTGCGGATCGGTGCCACTGGCCGTCGCCGTGTTGGTCACGGATCCCGCATCGACGTCCGCCTGGGTCACCGTGTAGGTGCCGGTGCAGGTTTCCGAGGCGCCGGGGGCGAGCGTCGGGTCCGGGCAGTTGACCGTTGCGATCAGGTTGTCCGAGACTGCGATGTTCGACTCGGTGGTCGTCCCGGTGTTGTCGACCAGGTAGCTGTACGGGATGGTGTTACCGGCAGCTGCGAACCCCCTCGAGGTGGTCGACTTGACGAGGTTCAGGCTGGAGGTCGTATTCGACGTTCCGACCGTGACCGACGAGGAAGCCGAGGTCACCGTCGTATCCTGCCCGTTGGTACCACCGGCGGTCGCCGTGTTGGTCACGGATCCGGCGTCGACGTCGGCCTGGGTGACCGTGTAGGTGCCGGTGCAGGTTTCCGAGGCACCGGGGGCAAGCGTCGCGTCCGGGCAGGTGACCGTGGCGACCAGGTTGTCCGAGACCGCGATGTTCGACTCGGTGGTCGTCCCGGTGTTTGTGACCAGGTAGCTGTAGGAGATGGTGTCACCGGCAGCTCCGTATCCGGTCGAGGTGCTCGACTTGACGAGGCTCAGGCTGGAGGTGGCATTCGACGCTTCGACCGTGATAGAGGAGGAAGCCGAAGTCACCGACGTACTCTGCGGGTTGGTGCCACCGGCCGTCGCCGTGTTGGTCACGGATCCGGCATCGACGTCGGCCTGGGTGACCGTGTAGGTGCCGGTGCAGGTCTCCGAGGCACCGGGGGCAAGCGTCGCGTCCGGGCAGCTGACCGTGGCGACCAGGTTGTCCGAGACCGCGATGTTCGACTCGGTGGTCGTCCCGGTGTTTGTGACCAGGTAGCTGTAGGAGATGGTGTCACCGACTGCCCCGTACCCCGTCGAGGTGGTCGACTTGGTGAGGCTCAGTGTAGAGCTGGCGTTCGACGCCTCCACCGTGACGGACGAGGAGGCCGAGGTCACCGCCGTACCGATCGGGTTGGTGCCGCCGGCCGTCGCCGTGTTGGTCACGGATCCGGTGTCGACGTCGGCCTGAGTCACCGTGTAGGTGCCGGTGCAGGTCTCCGAGGCACCGGGGGCGAGCGTCGGGTCCGGGCAGGTGACTGTTCCGACCAGGTTGTCCGAGACCGCGATGTTCGACTCGGTGGTCGTCCCGGTGTTGGTGACCAGGTAGCTGTAGGGGATGGTGTCGCCGGCAGTTCCGTACCCCGTCGAGGTCGTCGACTTGGTGAGGCTCAGGCTGGAGGTGGCATCCGACGCAAGTACCGTGACCGACGAGGGGGCCGAAGTCACCGTGCTGTCGGACGGCGAGGTGCCGCTGGCGGTGGCGATGTTGGTGACCGATCCCGCGTCCACGTCGGCCTGGGTCACCGTGTAGGTGGCGGTGCAGGTCTCCGATGCGCCACTGGCCAGAGACGAGCTCGGGCAGGAGATGTCGGCGGTCGGGATCTTGTTGTCAGTGACTGTGATGTTGGTCAGGGTGCCGGGTCCGTTGTACGTGACGGCGTAGCTGTAGCTGATCTGGTCACCGGCCACCGAGTAGCCGCCGTCAGGATAGGCCGTGGTCGCAGTCTTGACCACCATCGGGCCCTCCACGTCGATCGGCGTGGAGGACTCGACGGTGCCCAGGTTCCTGCTCGTCGCCGTCTGGTAGGAGTCGTTCGGTCCGTTACCCGGGAGCGGGCTGGTGTTCGACTCGTCGATATAGAGGTTGTAGGAGCCCGGGGCGAGATTGCTGGGCACCTGGAATGACCCGGTCGGCTGTCCCACGCTCAGCGTGCAGGGGTTGGGCCCGACGGTGGTGGACTCGGCCCCGGTGCAGGCGTAGGTGTTGCCTCCGATGGTGATCGTCGAGTTGGCCACGGGCACGGCGGTGGCCCGGCTGGTGCCGATGTACACGCTCGGTGCGCCGACCGAATAGAAGTCGCTGGCGCCGTTCTGGAAGTCACCCGTCGGATTGGGATCGGGTGCCCCGCTGGGGCTGCCCCACCAGTTGGTCCCACCGGTCACTGAGACGGTGTCCCCGGCCAGGACGGTGCTGTTCGAGATCGAGGCGGTCGGGGTCTGGGGCACCGGCTGCCCGTTGAAGAAGACGTCCATGCTCGAGTAGTTGACCGAACCGTTCTCGTCGTTGCCCGATGAGGCGATCACGGCACAACTCACGTAACCGGCATTGACGTCGGCTTGATCCGGAGGGCAGTTGGCATCACCCGTCGCTGGTTGTCCGCCGTTGGTTCCTCCAAGTGTGTCGGTGTTGCCCCCGGCCGAGTTCGAGCCGAGTGATCCGTAGGCACAATCCCCACCGTTCGACCACGAGCTGGGCAGAGTCATGTGGGCAGTCGACGAGCCGCCTCCGAATGAGGTGGTGCTGGTCGACGCCAGGATGTTGGTTCCGCCCCAGCAGCCGCCGATGTAGTTCGTGGTGCTGTCAGCGCTGGCCAGATCCAGGTTTGACGATGGCAGATCGCCCAGGGCCGCCGAGGGGTTGCTATCGGTGGGCGTCGGCAGCGGGTTCGCCGAATTCATGGTCCAGGCGTCGCCCAGGCCGCCCGAGGCGGAGACCCCGACCCCGCCGGTGCACGTCGGATAGTTCTCGGTTCCACCACTCGCCCCGCCAAGGCTCTCACCGCTGGAGATGGGTTGTCCGAACGCCGACTGCGTTCCGGCCTGTTCGAGGTCCTGGTTCGTGTCGAACATGGAGACAGAAGTGCTGCCGCTCGCCGTCCACGTGCATTCGTTCTGCGACCAGAGCGGGATGCTGTCGGTGGCCGAACCACCCGAGTTGGTCGCCACCGGTGCCATGGTCACCGGCGCGCTGGCCGCGTTGTTGTTGTTCGTGCCGCAGAGCTGGGCGGTACCGGCTGTCAGGTTGACGTTCTTGATCTGGTAGTTCGTCACACCCGACGGCGTGGCGCCCGCGGTGAGGCCGGTCAGGGGCAGGGAACCGGTGGATCCGGGGTTCGTTCCCGTCGGGCCCTGCTGGCCGGCGCTGACCTCGAGGTCGTAGCAGAACGGAACGCCCTTGATGACTGAGTCGTAGTTACCGTCGGTTGTGCCGGTTGTGTACCACTCAGGTGCAGGCTGGGAGATCGTGAGGGTCAAGGTGCCCGAGACCAGGTTGGGCGCCCCGTTGGCACCACCGGTGGCGAGGAAGGTCGTGTGGTAGGTGCCGTTGTCGGCGTAGACCGGCGTGTCCTTGACCGCGCACTCGAGCTCGTACTCCTCGGTCACGCCGGAGCCGGAGGTGGCCGTCGTACAGGCGGGGGAACTGGTCAGAGATGTCGCCTCTGTTGCGTCCGAGGGCAAGGCGCCGGAGTTGAGGGTGATGGCCGACGGGTAGTTGCCGGCGTTGGCGGTGGCGAAGCCCTGGCTGTAGCAGGTGATCGTCTCTGTCTCGGCGGTACCGTCCACCCACGAGGCGGATGTGCCCCCGGCGGCCGGCGTCGAGCACGTCGTGGTCGGCGGGCTGACGGTGACCGTCAGTGTTCCCGAGGTTGCCGTACCGGCTCCACCCGGACCGGTCGCCGTGAACGTGAACGGATCACTACCCGCGTCGGCGACGGTCGGGTTGGCCGTCAATGCGCACTCGAGGATGTACTCCTCCGTTGCACCGGAGCCGGAGGTCCCGGTGGTGCAGGCCGGCGATCCGGTCGACGAGAAGAAGTTCTCGCTCGCGTCAGCGGGAAGGGCGCCACTCGCGATGGCGATCGAGGACGGATAGGCGGTCACGCCGGAGACCCCGCTCTGGGCCTCGCACTCGACCGTGTAGGAGTCCGTTGTACCCGTGTAGAACGTCGTCGACGTGCCACCCGAGGCCGGGTCGATGCAGGTCGGAGTGATCCCAGCCACGGTCAACGTCCAGGTGCCCGAGACCACCGAGGTCCCGCCGTTGGCCCCAGGGGTGGCCGCGAAGGTCACTGGGTAGGAGGCGACGTCGGAGGCGGTCGGCGTCTCGGTGACGTTACAGGTCTCGATGTACTCCTCGGTGAGGCCCGATCCCGACGTGGACTGTGTGCAGGCCGGAGTGCCGGTGGTGGGAAAGAAGTTGGCGTCCGTGGGCAAGGTACCGCTGTTGAGCGAGATGGTCGGGTAGTTCCCGGCGTTGGCCGAGCCGAACCCGGTGCCGTAACAGCTGACCGCGTAGGTGTTGGCGATCCCGACCTTGAAGGTGGTCGCCGTGCCGCCCGAGGCCGGTGCCGTGCAGACGTCGGACGGACCGGTCACCGTCAGGGACCAGGTGCCCGAGGTCACGCTGGCGCTGTCGTTGGAGTCGGTGGCCCCGAAGGTGGCCGTGTAGGAGCCGTTGTCGGCGGAGACCGCGTCTTCGGTGACAGGGCAGGTGAGGATGTAGTGCTCTGTCAGGCCTGAGCCGGAGGTGCTCTGGGTACACGCCGGTGAACTCGAGGTCGAGGTGGCCTCGACAATGTCGCTCGGCAGCGTTCCCGTCTCGGTGATCGATGTGGGGTAGGTCGGTGCAAGTGTGCCGGAGCCGTAACAGGCCACCGAATAGGAGTTGTTGGTGCCGCCGATCGACGAGTTGAACGTCGTCGCCGTGCCCCCCGAGGCCGGCGCCGTGCAGGTCAAGGTCTCCGGGGCCACCGTCACGGTGAGGGTCCCCGAGGTCAGGGTGACCCCGTCGACGGTAGAGGTGAACGTCATCGGGTAACTACCCGCGTCGGCCCCGGTGGGCGTGGCCGTGAGGGCGCAGTTGAGGATGTACTCCTCGGTGGTGCCGGACCCGGAGGTGGTCTGGGTGCACGCCGGTGAACTCGAGGTCGAGGTGGCGAAGGTCTGGTTGGCGTCGGCCGGGAGGCCGCCCGAGGCGATGCTGATCGAGCTCGGGTAGAGGGCCGTACCAGAGATGTGGGTCTCGTTCTCACACTGCACGGTGTAGGTGTTGGCGTAGCCGGGGGCCATGGTCGTGGCGGTGCCGCCCGAAGCTGGGGAGATGCAGGTCTGGGTGGTGTTGGAGACCGTGATGGTGTCGGTCCCGGAGGTCACGGCCGTGCCGCCGTCGGTGCCAGCATTGGCCGTGAAGGTGACCGGGTCGCTGCCGGTCTGCGCAGGTGTCGGCGTGTCGGAAATCGGACAGGTGAGGATGTAGTGCTCGGTGGTTCCCGAACCCGAGGTGCTCTGGGTACACGCCGGGGTGCTCGTCGTCGACGTCGCCTCGGTCGTACCGGGGGGGAGGGTGCCGGAGGCGAGGGTGATGGACGCCGGATACGCGCTCGTCCCGCTCACACCGCTCACTCCGTAGGCCACGATGTTCTGGCTGTTGGCCACCCCGGTGTACCAGGTCACGGACGTCCCAGCCGTGGCAGGCGTCGTCCATGTGTATGTGCCGGCGGCAAAGGCCGGACTGGCGGTCAACCCCGCCTCGACCGTGATGCCGGCGAACGTACCGAGAAGGATGACGAGACCGAAGACGAGACGACCGAAACCCTTGATGCCGAGTTTCCGGCCCGCCGGCCGCCGGGGCCGGTCGGAACTGCGCCTACCCTCGGCCGCGCCAGAGTCGTCAGAGAACAGCTTGTCCGAAAACATTGATCCCCCATCCCCAGCTGATGCTGGTGCAGCTACTCGGTCTCTGGGCCAATTCCTTGATGACATGACGCCTCTGCGGTGAGGTAGAGCAATCACCCCGCCCCAAAGAATGGGCCAGGCCTCATTGAGACACATCTGCCGACAAATTGCATCCTCAAAATGCGGTTGTTGACGGAATTGGACACACACCTCGGTACCGCATTCGCTGGCCGACACTCGGACGCAGCCTCGATCGATTTCGGCGGTCGATCTCCCACCTCAGGACCCGGAACAGTCCCCGTTGCCGCAAGGACAGGCGGAGGACTACGGTGCAGCTGATGAGGTAGCTCGAATGGGGGGGGGCGGGTGACGCAGGAACTGGCTGATCAGTCCCGGTCGGACCCGGCGACGGAAGGTCGGATACCGACGCCACAGGAGACGGAGGCGCCTTCTGGAGGGTCGACATCCAAACCGCCGCGGGCGAGCTGGCGGCAAGTGCTCCCGATCCTCATCCTCATCGACCTGGTTCAGTTCAGTGTCCTCCTGCCGGGAAGCCTGTCCCATCCGATCTACTTCTGGATCAGCACCGGACTGTTCCTGACCCTTCCGCTGCTCTTCTGGAACAACTACCCCCGCTCGATGCTGGGACCGGCCTTGATCTACGCCGCATCGGCTTGCTTCCTCACCCTCGCCGCCAACCAGAACTCCGGGTTCGGCCTCCTGCTGTTCCTTCCGATCGTCGGGGTCGCGCTGATGGGGTCCCGGGTGGAATCCGGCATCACGATCGTCGCCGTCGTGGTCGGATCGGTCGCCATCAGTCTCCTCTCCGACGACTCAGTCACAGAGACGGCTCGTCGGGCAGCGCTCTACTTCGGCATGTCCCTGGTGATCTCGTTTGCCATCATCACCTTGCGCGATCCCCTCGTCCGCTCGAGGGAACGGGCGAAGCTTCTGCTGAAGGACGCCCAGGCCATCAACGAAATGGCGGGCCGCCTCGCGGTACTGACCGATCCAACGTCGATCAAGCGCACGGCAGTGGAGCTTGCCGCGACGGTCGGATCCCGACCCGGGAGCGCTTGGCGCCGCGCCGCATTTCTGAGGATCGAAGACGGCCGGGTCTCCATCGATTCGCAATTCGACCAGATGGACGACACGGAATCGGCGATCGACATCGGGTGGCCCGCTCCTCACGATCCCGTTGTCGAGCAGGCCTTACGTACCGGCGCCGTTGCCTCCGGTCCGGTGATCCAGCCTGCGAGCCGAGCCGCCAAGAAGCCCGCACTGGACGAACACCAGGTCAACCACGCGACGTGGATCCCGATCGCCCCGAACGGAGAGCTCCAAGGGGTTCTCGGCGTTGCCACCAGACGGGAACCAGTGCCGACAACGAGCGTCGACCAGTTGGTCAGCCTCGGACACCTCGTCGAGCTGGCATTGTCCAACTGGCTCGCCCACGAACAGCTCGAAGAACTGGCGACCCGGGAAGATCGCCGACGGATCGCTCGCGAGCTGCACGACGGCCTTGCCCAGGAGCTGGCGTTCATTGCCAGCAAGGCGACGCCCTCGAACCTCGCGGGAGTCACACCACAGACGATCCAGCAGCTCGCCGACGCGGCTGACCGCGCTCTCGACGAAGCTCGACGGGCCATCGTGATGCTCTCCGAGACGCCCGAGACGCTTCGTGTTTCGATCGGCCAGACCGTCGAGGAGCTCGCGGCGAGGCACGGAATGACCGCCCACTTGGATATCGTCGAGAGCATCGTCCTGGACGGAGAGGTGACGGAGAACCTCCTGAGGATCGTCAGGGAAGCCATCACCAACGCGGCCAGACACGGCCAGGCATCGACCGTTACCCTCCGGCTCGCTCAAGATGGCGACCTCGTACAGCTGTTGATCGCGGACAACGGACAGGGGTTCGATGAGACCGGAGATCGCGAGACCACCGGATTCGGCCTGACCTTCATGGAGGAGCGCTGTGCATTGATCGGCGGAAGCTTGGAAGTCAGCTCGCAGCCAGGGGTCGGGACGCGTGTCGAAGTCAGGCTGCCGGCATGACGAAATGTCGGGTCCTGATCGCAGACGACTATGTTCGGGCGCGGGCCGAAGTCCGGAGGGTGCTCGAGGAATCCGGACGCTTCGAGGTCTGCGCCGATGTACCGGATGCTCCGAGCGCGGTCACGGCTGCACTCAGTGAGAAGCCGGACATCTGCCTCCTGGACATCCGGATGCCTGGCAACGGCATTGCAGCCGCTGCTCAGATCAAAGCGGAGCTACCCGAGACCGCCGTCGTCATGCTGACTGTCTCCCGAACCGACAACGATCTGTTCGACGCCCTGCGGGCAGGGGCAAAGGGATACCTGCTCAAGGGGATGGACGAGGGCGAACTACCCGACGCCCTGGACCGAGTGATGAGTGGTCAAGCAAGCCTTCCAGGCAACCTCGTGGCTCGGCTGATCGACGAGTTCCGAGGTCGAGAGCGCCACCGGGTCAACCTTCCGAGCGATCGGGCGGTCCTGCTCACTCCGCGTGAATGGGACGTACTCGAGCTGATGCGCACGGGTTCGACGACCGCTCAGATCGCCGAACGCCTGTTCGTGTCAGCGACGACCGTCCGCTCCCACGTCTCGGCCATCCTTCGCAAGCTCCAGGTCAACGACAGATCCGAGGCCATCGGCCTACTCAATGCTGGACAGATCTGACACCGGAGCTTGGCTGCTGAACGTTCTCGGGGGACAGTGTGACCTCCGGCGATCGAATGGCCCCTATCACCTCATCGCTGGCTCCGACGACGATCATCGCCTTTCCGTCACGAGCGAGACGATGACTTGCCTCAGTGAGGGCACGCATCCCGTCTTCGTCGAGGGAATTGAGGTCCGAGAGATCGACGACGACCGATAGATCAGGCGCCGAGATGATCGCCTCGAGGACGGCACTGGCCATGCGCGCATTTAGGTTCCCGCTCAAGCGCACAAAGAAACCCTCCGGCGTTCGTTCTCTCTGGATGGCGAGCGTCATCGTGGCTACTCCGCCCGACTGCAGGCGCTGCCGGCCTCGTCCGTCCGCTTCGGTCCGCAGAGCCTCAGCGCCACAGGTGCTCACATCCCCCGTCCTCGAACTCTTCGTTCGGCCAGCAGCAGGAACCGGTTCCCGACGATCGCCTCAACCTACCCGAATGGATGTACGGTGCCATCCCCAAAATGAAGGGCGCTGAGGGATTTGGACACTCGACGTACCCCACCCCTCGCCCTCGACGCTCGCTGCAGGCAGGGGTATAGCGTGCGATGGATGGCGGCGATGCATAGGCCGACCGGCGTAACGAGCCGGCGCACTCGATTCCTGGGTGTGCTCACGGCCGTGCTGTGCGTGGCGGGGGCTCTTCTGCCGCTGGCGCTCATCACGGCGACGGCATCTCCAGCCGGCGCTGCCACGACATCCGTCCCGACTTGTCCGCCGGATTGTGGTGCCGTGGCTGCCGGCGACCCGCTGCTCGTGCCGTTCATGACGCAGAACCCCGGCGTCGCCTGGCAGGCGATTCCGGCAGCAAACAGCCAGTCGTATGTCGACTCCTTGCGTCGAAACGCCCGGCGCCTGGCTGGCAATTCGGCGAACACGAACGTGGCCGCAGCACAATGGGAATGGGTCACCCACCAATACGGCTTGCTGATCACACTCGTCTCGTCGAACTCCCTGGCCACGGTCCGCCTCTCGAACCCAATCGAAGACGCCGCCGATCTTTGTTCGTCCTCTGGCGGCGTACCCGTCGGGGCACCGACCCGAATCGCCGGGATCCCCGGCGCGGTGTCGGGAAGTTGCCAATACCGGCCGACGGCATCAGTCAAGGGCGCCGCCGTGGCGGCGTTCATCCGGGGCAACGTCGCCGTTCTCATCGAGATCACCTCGCGATCAAAGAAGAGCATCGACCCCCTCGCGACCGTGCCTCCCGCCCATCTGCAATACGCAGCTCTCCCGTCGGGAGGCGTTCCAGTCTCAGGTGGTGGGGCCGATCTCGAATTGATCCTCGTCTGGTTGTGCCTCCTGGCCGCACTTGCGGCAGGCATTGTCGGGTGCGCGCGCCGGCGAGGGAGCTGGCGAGGACCCTTCGTCGCAATTGCCGAGGCATTCGGCCGCCGAAAACTGGCGCTCGCGGTGTCAATGGTGGCGGTCGTCGGCGCCATGGCCTTCACCATGCTCGAGTCCTCGGTCACCCGAGGGTTCGGCGAATGGTTTGGGGTCGCCTCGTTCGGAGACTTCTGGCAGAACTGGGCCGACGCGGCCTACACGACCTTCGCCGGCGGGTACGGGCACATCTATGTGCTCGACCGCACACTCGAGACAGCCCCCGCACTGCAGGTAGTCACCGCACCGATCGCCCGACTGGCCTTCGGTCTGCACTTCCCGTATCCCAGTGCCGTCTTGTACCCGACGGCGTACTGGGTGGCCGGACCCCTGTTCCTGGGTGGAATGGCCCTACCGATCTGTGCATGCGACCGGTGGCTCAACGGCATGGGGGTGACCGATATCCGTCGTCGCCTGACGGTTCTCGGCGCTTTGGCGATCACCCTCCCGCCGATCCCGTCGAGCGGTCACCCGGAGGACCTGATCGCCTTGGGGGCGATGCTCTACGGGATTGCCGCGGCCTTCGAGGATCGGCCGCGCGCCACCGGCTGGTGGCTGGGCGTCGCGCTCGCCTTCCAGCCCTTCGCCTTCTTGGCGATTCCGATCGCCTTCATCTTCCTCAAGCGCCGGCAATGGCTCACCGCCCTCAGCCCCATCGTCGCGGTACCTGTGTTCTTCCTACTCGTCCCTGTGATCGCGGATCCGGGTGTGACCGTGCCACTGCTGCTGCACCAGAAGGTCTACGACGTCTTCGGGTACATCAGCCCCACGTGGAGACTCGATCCGGGGGTGGCTGCCTATATCCGCTCGGCGGTCGCCCTCGCCGCCATCCCAGCGGCTTTCGCCTTGGCGCGGCTCCTGCCATCGAGCCGCCGGCAGGGGGCTGCCCTGGTCGTCTGGACCGTGGCGATGCTGTTCGCCCTCAGGGTCTTCGAACCCGAATTGTTCCCCTATTTCCTGGCTCCAACACTTGCGTTGGCGCCCATTAGCGCGGCTCGGCTGCCGTGGTGGAGGTTGGCCTCTGTCTGTGCACTCGCGATCTGGCTGACCTGGTGGCTGCACTTCGCGGTCCAGGGCATGTGGTCACGCGAGTTGATCCTGGTCGCTCAGCTCTGCGCGCTGGGATGGCTGGCCTACCCCGGTCGATCGGGCCGGTCCCGTGACGAGCAGGCACCAGAGTCGCGATCTCGGGTTCGCGATCGGCCTGAACGAGTCCTCATCAAGGGCTGACCAGGTCACTCACTTCCCCGGAGCCATTGCCTCCGCGCCCGCTGCCCGCTGCCCGCTGCCCGCTGCCCGCTCAGATGGATTGTGCCAAGCGCACTACACAGCTGACGCCCGCTTTTCCCTGCGCCCCAGTTGCCGCCCAGGCCGCGGTGCGGCCGGGTGCTACAGCTGGAACGTTAAGGACGGTGGTGGCCAGCACCGTCGACCCCTTTTGACTAACGAAATCGACCACGATCTGGAATCTCTTCTCCACCTTGGCTGAATTCCTCACCACCCCCGGCAGCTCCCATCCGTTCGCCGTCTGTCGGCACGGACTCGTCGAGACATCGGCACGGGCATTGTCGGCCAGGTTGAACGGGACGCTTGCTCCCGGGGCGGCGACCGACGTCGGTGGCGCCGGGCTCGTCGACGACGCGGGCCCAGCCGACGGTGAGCTCGAACAGCCAGTCATGATCAAGGCACCGCCCGCCAGGAGCGCCAACACCGACTGACGGGCGATGGGTCGAAGCGTCACAGTTCCTCCAGACGTAGATGAGCAATCCAGCGTGCCTGCCGAGAACCCCCGGATGACGGACGGTGTCGCGTGGGGTGCCCGAGGTTAAACCGAATGCCATGCACCGGACCGAGCTCATCAGGAGTTGGTGGGTGGAGATTTCTCAACGTCTCCCACAGAAAGTATAGAGAAGGCGCAGACACTGGGGCCCGGAAACGATCCAGTCAGAGCGCAAGGGGATCGCGTCCCTCGAGGGGCATCTCGAGGCCCTCGAGGGCTCAGTCGCGGAGAAGGTGTAGTTGTTCTCGTACCAGCAGCGGCGCCGCAGGGCCTTCACCTACCGCGGCGGCAACCCGTTTGACAGACCCATGGCGGATGTCTCCAGCGGCAAACACCCTCGGAATGCTCGTCTCGAGCCATGCTGGCCATCGCTCCAGAGGCCAGCTCGATCAAACGCCAATGCAGCCGATCCCGGCTTCGGCTCACGAAGAGGCGCCGCAGTACGTCAGATCGTGCGAATCAGACCCTTGACTTGTGCAACCGTCTCGGGGTTCAGCTCCATGTCCGGGTGAGCAGCCGACGCGTGAGCTGCGACATGCTGCATCAACTCGTCCTCGGTCTTCGTCGTCACCGCAAAGGGACAATCCGGACCGGCATCTGAGCAATTGAGCGAATAGGGCATGTCAAGGTCCTTTCGAGTTGTGGATGGGCGCTGAAGGTCGACGCACTTTCCCCTTCGCGGGAAATCATCGTGCGCGCATCCTGGCCTGTCAATCGACGTCCAACCGCGCTCGGCTCGCTGGGGGAGCCCGGCGCGTCCTGCCCACCACGTTGGAGTATCCATCTGGCCAGGACGAGATGTCCGGCCGAAGACCGTGTCCAGCTCATTCCACCAACACGATCCCGCTTTTCGGATCGAATCCGACCACAAGTCCCACGAACACTCCACCTCATTTACAGTTGCCCCCAGGCACCGTCACCCGGGCGACTGAGGAGGGGAATGGCAAAGCTGATCTACGTGGCGAATGTGTCCCTCGACGGCTACATCGAGGATGCCCAGGGCAGGTTCGACTGGACCGAGCCCGCCGACGAGGTCTTCACCTACATCACTGACCTTGTGCGCCCCATTGGCACCTACCTCTATGGAAGGGGTCTGTACGAGACGATGGCCGTGTGGGAGGTCGACCCCACCCTTGCTGCCCAGTCGCAGCTCATGGCCGACTTTGCGCATGTCTGGCAAGCTGCCGACAAGATCGTCTACTCGACGACGCTGCACGCCGTGTCGACCGCCAAGACGCGGCTTGAGCGCCGCTTCGACCCCGATTCGCTCCGGGCGATGAAGGCGTCCGCCGCGAGCGATTTGACCGTCGGGGGTTCGGTCCTCGCTGCCCACGCGTTCGACGCCGGGCTGATCGACGAATACCAGCTCTTCGTGTATCCGGTGCTCGTCGGTGAGGGAAAGCCCGCATTCTCCGGCGACGCCCCCGTCCAGTTGGACCTGCTGGAGGAGCGCCGATTCGGCAACGGTGTCGTGAACCTGCGCTACCGCATCCTGAGCTGACGGACCGCTTTCGCTAGCCGTTGAGTCCGTACCGGCGGCAACCGGTGACCATATCGTGGATGACAGTTTTGCAGCGAAGGGCTCGGGACCGATCGGATGACGGTTACCGGTGCATTGTGTTCGTCGCCGAGCGCTGTGACGGCAGCTAGTCGGAGGCAGAGGAAGTAGACAGAATGCCGGCAACGCTGAAGTTGACGCACACGGCAATCGGGGCGGAGGTCCGTCGTGGTGCGTACGATGTCGTAGTCGACGGTGAGCGGGTCGGATCGGTCGAAATGAACGACACCATCGACATAGCGGTCGAGCCCGGACGTCATACCCTGCAGGTCCGGAGCGGCCGAAAGTCGAGCAGCACTGAAACCATCGACGCCGCCGAGGGCGAGACCGTCACTTTTCGATGCACCGGAAAGAGGTTCCTGCCGATCTTTCTGGCATCCTTCATCGTTCCCAGGTTGGCACTGAAACTCGTTCGCGATTGAGTCGGTGCCGTCGTCGTGGCGCTCACCAGCACACCAGGACATGGTCATCGCCGCCCTGCTCGCCCGGAGTAGGCGCGCCAGCTAACGGCGGCAGTCCTCGGTCGGCCGCCAGCCGCCGCGCTTGGTTTAAACCCGTGGGCTCCAGATGAGCGTCAAGTCTGTGAAGGATCACTATGGTTCTTGCCACTAAGCTAAGGGAGGTGGGATGACCAAATCTTCGTGGGTGTCCGCCGTCCGTCGAGTCGAAAAACCCTGGGGGCACGAAGAACACTTCGCCCTCGTCGACGGTCGCTACTGCGGAAAGGTGCTGCACGTCGATGAGGGTCACGCGCTCTCGCTTCAGTACCACGAGCAAAAGGAGGAGACGGTAGCAGTTCAGTCGGGCCGACTGCTCTTCGAGGTGGGTGATCCCGACGCCCTGCTGGGGTCATTCGAACTGCTCCCCGGCGAGGCAGTCCATCTCCGGCCTGGCACTCGGCACCGCATGACAGCCCTTGAGGACACGGTCATCCTCGAGGCAAGCACCACCGAGCTCGATGACGTTGTGCGTCTCGATGATCGTTACGGCCGCGTCAGAGATCCCGACGACCAGTAGCCCTCCTCAACGGTCGGTCAGCACGCGTCCCAGCTGTTTGACGGACATCGGGGGCTGCTCCGGACTCTTCTGCCCGGGCCGCAGGCCGTCGAGGGCGAACTCGAGGAACCGCCTCGAGGTGCCCGGGGCGTCGGGGTCGCAGAGGTCCCGAATACCCCGGACCGACATCAGCGTCACAACGACATCCGTGGGGACGATGTCGGGTCTGACCGTACCCGCCCGTTGGCTGACCTCGAGGATCTGCCCGATGCGCGGCACCAAGGCGGCCAAGGCGCGGTCGGCACCTCCCCCGCTCCATGGTCGCCGAGAGGTAGCGGCCCGCCAACTGCTCGGCGCGTCCACGCATCGCCGGATGAACTCGAAGACTGCGTCGCTCGGATCCACCTCACCGAGGACCTCGTCGGCAATCTGACGGGTCCTGTCCGTCGCAGCGTCGACCACAGCGGCGCAGAGGTCGGCTTTGTTCGGGAAACGGCGGTAGAGGGTCCCGATCCCGACCTCGGCCCGGGCGGCGATCTGTTCCATCGACGCGTCGTAACCGTGCTCGGCGAACACATCACGGGCGGCCACGAGGATCCGGGCCAGGTTCAACTCGGCGTCCCGGCGCAGCGGCTTGGCCTCGGTCACCTCACGGGTCACCTTGGCGCTCCCCTGACTCACGTCAGTCCTCGGCGACATAGCCGATGGCGCCGATGACCACCTCGGCCTCGGCGGTCAGGGCAGGGTGCGACTCGCCGAGGACGACCGAGGGACGGCTGCGGGTCGGGATCATGAGGGCGACGATCGCAGCAACTACCAAAGCCCCGCCGCAGACGGCGAAGGCCAGCACATAGCCGTGTTCCCTCGGGTAGCCGTGGACGAGGAGGCCGCTCACGATCAGGCTGGTGGCCACCCCGCTCCCGAGAGCGGCGCCGATATTCCGGACGTTGGTGTTCATACCCGTGGCGACACCGGTCTGGCTCGCCGGCACGGCCTCGACGATCAGGTTCGACATCGAGGCAAAGCCGAAGGCCACCCCGACACCGAGGAGTCCGGCGGCCGCGTACATGTTCCAGGGCGCACCGTGGGCCACGACCAGCAGTCCATAGCTCGACGCAGCGAAGAGCGCCCCGATGATCAAGAGGGGCTTGGAGCCGATGGCGACGGTCAGGCGACCGGTGAGTGGGGCGATGAGCAGCATGGCCACGGCGAAGGGCAGGAGGTAGAGGCCAGACTGGGTCACCGAGGCACCGAAGCCGTAGCCCACGCGGGCCGGTGTCTGGGCGAATTGGGGCAGGACGATGAACATGGCGAACATCCCAAACCCGAAGAGCAGAGCGGCGAAGTTCGTGCTCCACACAGCAGGAATTCTCATCATCCTCATGTCGACCATCGGCGTGTCCGAGCGCATCTCCGAACGGATCCAACACGGGATCAGGACGGCGGTGGCAGCGAAGAGGCCGAGCACCGAGACGCTCTTCCATCCCCATATCGGCCCGTAGGAGACTGCCAGCAGCCCAGTGACCAGCCAGGCCGACATGATCGAGGCCCCAACCCAGTTGACCCGACCAGGTGACCGGATCGGTGACTCGGGTACAAAGAGGAACGTGGTCACCGTTGCCCCGATGGAAAGGACCAGGGGGATCCAGAACAGCCAGTGGTACGAGAGGTGCTCGATGATCGGGCCGGCAAGGACGATCCCGGTGCCCACACCGACGCCAAGGATCGCCGAGAGCATCCCGATGGCCCCGGCCACCTTCTCGGGGGGGAACTCGTCGCGGATGATCCCGAAGGCCAGCGGGAAGACCGCCCCGCCAGCGCCCTGGACGATCCGGCCTGCCAGCATGACCGGGAAGGTGGTGGCCAGGGCGCTGATCAAGGTGCCCGCCGACAGCGTGACCAGCACGACGACGATCATCTTCTCCTTGCCGACCATGTCGCCGATCCGCCCGAGGATCGGGGTGGCGATCGCCGCGCTGAGCAGATAGCCCGTCAGCAGCCAGGTGGCACCGGTCGTCGTGGTGTGCAGTGTGTGCTCGAGCAGCGGGATGGCCGGGATGATGAGCGACTGCAGGAGACTGAAGGCCAGGGCGGCTGTCGCCAGCACTGCGAACGTGGCCCCGTAGGGGATGCGCTTCTCCACGGTCTCTCCCGGTTCTGGTGAGCGGAACAGGTGCTTCCGGTTATCGCGACGATAGCAGAACCGGAACCTGATATTCCACTTTTCTGGCGACTCGGACTGCTCGCCTTCGACCAAAGGCCAGGAGACAGAAGCGATCAGGACGCTCTCAGTATCATCTCGGCCGTAGCATCAGAGCGACGAGTCGACAGCCTTCCGCCAGCCATGGGACCACCAATTCGTACGCTCGGTAAGGGCCCGATGTCCGAATCCCGATTGGACGATTACTGAGGAAGTCGTCGCTTTCCACTGAGCACTTCCAGCGGGGATTGAACGTGAAAATCGCGATTGTGGGAACTGGAGCAATGGGCTCGATCTACGCCGGCCTCTTCGGCAAGGCCGGGCACGACGTGTGGGCTATCGATACGCGGCAGGACCACATCGACGCCATAGCCAATGCCGGACTGATGGTCTCAGGTGCCAGCGGCACGTACGTCGTCGACAATCTGAATGTCGGACGTGTGCCTGCTGATGCCGGCCCTTGCGATGTGTGGATCATCGCGACAAAGGCAGCAGCCGTGGAGGAGGTAGCAAGGGAGATCGCCCCACTCCTTCGTCCCGAGAGTGTGGTCATGGCATTCCAAAATGGCCTCGGCGCAGGCGAGCGGGTCGCACGTCATCTATCGCATGAGCACATCCTGATCGGCATCGCCGAGGGGTTCGGGTCGTCGATCCCTGAGCCGGGGCACGTGCACCACGAGGGCATGCGCCTCATACGCATCGGCGAGATGGACGGAGGCATCACAGAGCGGCTGGAGAGCATCGAGCAAGCCTGGGACAACGCCGGCTTCACCGTCCGAGCCTTCGCAGATGTGAACCTCATGGTGTGGGAGAAGTTCCTCTGCAACGTCACGCTCAGCGCTCCGTGCGCGGTCTTCGACGTCGTTGTCGGAGAGTTGATGGCAAACGACGAGTCGTGGGGAATTGCCCTCGCGTGCACATCCGAGGCCTACCGGCTCGCAGCGGCCATGGGGGTTCAGTTCTCGTTCGACGACCCGTTGCAATACGTGACAGAGTTCGCTGCGACGATTCCGAACGCCAGCCCTTCGATGCGACTCGACCACCTTGCGCACCGCTGTTCAGAGATCGACGTCATCAATGGACAGGTCGTCACCCTTGGTCATCGCTTCGGACTTCAGGCGCCGTACAACGAGACGCTTTGCGCCATCTTGCGTCACCGGGAGTCCACATTCGCCTGAGTAATCTCTGACCACTGAGCGGGTTCTGAGAGAGGCCTCCGGCTCCGCACCTTTGCCGTCCCGCTACGTTGGCTCGGCTGCTCGACGCCGGTTGTAGAGGCGGATGGCCCAGAGGTAGGCAACGACAGCGATGCCGGTGCTCCAGGCGATGGCAGAGGTGGCGTGCCCGCCGACGGCCGCGCCAGTGAGCAATCCGCGCACGGTGTCGGCGACTGGGGTGAAGGGCTGGTACTCGGCGAACTGACGCAGTCCGCCAGGCATCGTTTGGGTCTGGACGAAACCGCTGCTGAGGAACACGAGCAGAAAGAGGACCATCGGGGTGTTGCTGGCGCTCTCGACGCTCTTGGCGGCCAGGCCGAGTGCGACGGCGAGCCATATCAGAGCGAAGGCGAACAGGGCGAGTATCCCGGTCATAGCCAGCCACCCGAGAGGTGCGGCCGTGGTGCGGAATCCGAGACCGAAGGCGACCCCGATCAGGACAGCCAGAGCAGCCAATGTTTGGAAGAGGCTGCCGAGAACGTGCCCGGTGAGGACCGAGGCACGCGAGATGGCCATGGTGCGGAAGCGGTCGATGATGCCACCGGTCATGTCCATCGCGACCATGATCGACGTGCCCTGGACGGCTGAGGCCACGGTGATCAGCAGCAGCCCCGGGACCACATAATCGACGTAGGCGCCGCGACCTCGGTGGGCGCCCAGGCCGGCGCCGAGTTGACCTCCGAAGACGTAGACGAACAGCAGGAGAAGCACGATCGGCATTCCGACGAGCATCAGCGTCATCGAGGGATACCGGAGCTGGTGCTTCAGGTTGCGGCGCAGCATGACCCGCGAATCGCTGACGGTGTAGGCGAGCGTGGTCATCGTTGCGCTGCTTCCTGTGGTGTCGAGCCCTCGTCGGACAGGCCGGTGAAGTGACTGGGGGTGACATGGCTGCCGGTGACCGCGAGGAATACGTCATCGAGGTCCGGGCTGTGAATCGACAGCCGGTCGACGGCGACACGTGCTTGGTGCAACTCGTCGAGCAGCTCACGTAGAGAGTCCACGCTGCCACCTGCGGGGACCTGCAGGACCAACTGGTCCTGATCCGAGACGGCCTCCAGGAGTAGCCCGGCCGCCGAGTTCAGGAGGTCGGGACTAGCGAAGTGGAGTCGGACGTGCCCGCCGGGGATCCGGCTCTTCAGTTCAGCCGGGGTTCCTTCGGCGACGATCCGGCCTTGGTCGAGCACCGCGATCCGATCGGCCAGCTGATCCGCCTCGTCGAGGTTCTGGGTGGTGAGCAGTATCGTGACTCCGGCTGAGGCGAGCTGGCGGACGATCCCCCACATTGTGAGGCGGCTCCGCGGATCCAAGCCGGTGGTGGGTTCGTCCAGGAAGATCACCCGGGGCTCACCGACGAGCGTCATGGCGAGGTCGAGTCGCCGTCGCATCCCGCCGGAGTAGGTCGACAGCGGTTTGTCGGCGGTGTCGGTGAGGTCGAACTGCTCCAACAACTCGGCCACCCGCGATTGCCCAGCGTCGCGGCCGAGGTGGCGAAGATCGGCCATCAGCCGCAGGTTCTCGGCTCCGCTGAGCAGGTTGTCCACGGCGGAGAACTGGCCGGTGACCCCGATGAGCGCTCGCACTCCATCGGGGTCGGTGTCCACGTCATGACCAGCGATGTGCATCGAGCCAGAATCGGACGAGATCACAGTCGAGAGGATGCGGACGATCGTGGTCTTGCCGGCCCCGTTCGGACCCAGCAGTGCAAGGATCGTGCCCTCGTCCGCGCTCAGGCTCACCTGGTCGAGCACCAGGTGGCTGCCGAACGACTTGCACACACCCGATGCGGCGATCGCGGTGGGTGGTGCGGTGCTCATGATCTCGTCCCCAGTTCGGCATGAGCCGACACCCGACGAATGGTGATGTCGCCTGCGGCCGTGTGCGCACGGATCTCAGTGGTCTGCTCTTCCGCCGGGGGATGATCTGTGTCCTCGAGTTCGCTGTTGACCCGGCCGAAGCCGGTCGAGAGGTCCAACCACGCGGCGACCCCGTCGAGCACTCCGATGTTGATCTGGCCGCAGGCGGTCCTGGCTTCGCTAGACCCCTGCGAGAGCATTCCCAATCGAACGTCCCCGAGGGCGGTCTTTGCCGTGACTTGTGAGCGTGCGATGTCCACTTGGATCGTGCCGTTCGCATTCTGCAGCCGGGCTCGGCCGTCCACCTCGCCGATACGGGTCTCCCCGTTCGAGTTCTTGACGGTGGCCGACCCTCCGATCGAACCGACGTCGATCCGACCTGAACCGGTCTTCACATCTGCATCGCCGTCGACTCGTCCGACCATGACCTCGCCGAACCCGGTCCTGATCTTCACCGGACCGGCCCGTTCGACGCGGATGTCACCCAGGCCCGTCTTGACATCGAGCTCGCCGAGCCGGCCGGTACCGCTCACGGATGCCATCGCCACGTCCGCGCACACATGTGAGCCCTCCGGTATCTGGATCTCGACGTCGATCGACGCGCGACCACCCCAAGGACCCCAAAGGCTCCACTTGCGCCAGTTCTTCGGGTCCCTCACCAGGAGGGAACCCGACGCGTACTCGACCAGGGTCTGCCGTGCCGCGTTGACGTCCGCTTCCTTGGTGGGATCGGTCGGTCCTACCTCGACCACTGTCTCGATGCTTTCGCTCGCCACAAGGCGAACGTCACCGATCCCGAGCTCCAACGAGACCCAGATCGGTTCGGGTGTCTGGAAGACGGCCATTTCGGTTCGCTCCTGACTACCGGCTCCAGCCGGTGTATCGCTGAGATCCAGTTGGGGCCCGCCGGTTTTGACGACCGGCCGAACTATTTCGCTCTAGAGCCGCGCTCAGGGCGCGAACCAGCCAGGTGTTGACCGAGAGGCCTTCGCTCGCGGCCACCTCGTCCACCCGGACCTTCAGGTGCTCGGGGAGGCGGAGATTGATGCGGGCAGTGGCCCCCGCCTCCCCCTCGGGGGACGCGAGCCCGGACAGGCGGACCTCTTCCTCTTCCGACGGGATCTCGGGCTGGGGAAGGCTCACAACAAATTCGGGCTCCCGGCCCCTCAGCCGCAACTCCACCGAACCGGGAGCCAGATCGCAGGTGATCTCCTCGGCTGCAGCAACGAGGACGTCCTGGAGAGCGAGGCGAATGGCCGACTCGAGAGGCGCGAATAACCGCTCGGCCTGCTCCTTTGCCTCATCCCCCCCTGCCTCCGCCGCGGCGGCGAATTGCCGGCGAATGCTCTCCACGTGCTCGGTCAATTCCATGGTGCCAATATGACACCACTCTGGTGTCAAGTCAATGTCACACTGGCACAACTCGTGATACCAGAGCGTTCTGCCCCTCCCGGTGCCGACCCTCTTCGACGCGCTCCGATCGGGGATTCGACCCTCGTCCCGTCACTTCACTGGGCGGCACAGGGTGAGCCCAGCGGAGCCCGGACGAAGTCGCCTCATTTTCCCAGGTCAGCTGGCCAACAGGAGTTCGAACGTCGTCCCATTACCCACCCCGTGCTTTTCGGTAGGTGCGGTTCAGGCTGCACCCGGAAGGGCCAGCTCCAGTTCCTCGAAGGTCGGGGCCACCGGACGAACGAACGGGGCCGGAGTACCCATGTCCTCGTGGTGCTCTCGGACCGAGGCCGTCATTGAGGC
The DNA here is from genome assembly GCA_963701325.1 of uncultured Acidimicrobiaceae bacterium. Taxonomy (GTDB): domain Bacteria; phylum Actinomycetota; class Acidimicrobiia; order Acidimicrobiales; family RAAP-2; genus Bog-756. The sequence continues at coordinate 2,536,598 of OY969604.1, read as the reverse complement.
TTCGAGATCGGCCTCGATGTCGTCGAACACGTGAGCACGACGCCGGCTCGAACGCGACGAGCCACGTGCCCCCGATCGCCATCCAGCTGAGGAAGATGTACGGGAAGAGGTTCACGGGGAACGCAGGGACCGGGTAGAAGCTACCGATCGTCGGTACCGCCATGGCGAGGGCGGCCACCACCGCCAGAACGACGTGTCCGGGCTTCAGTTCGCCCCGCTTCTTGAGGTAGAACGGAGCGGCAACGGTGATCATGTAGTAGGCGGTGATGAAGCCGAAGGCAGCCAGGGTGCCGGCGTCACCGAACGTGGTGAGTGGCTTGGTGAAGATCTCGAGTACACAGGGCACGGCCAGCATCACCAGGATGAACGAGGTGATGGCTACGTGTGGAGTCTTGTTGGCCGGGTGGGTGCGACCGAGCGGTGCCGGCAAGACATGGTGGTCGGCCATCGGGTAGACGATCCGCGCCCCGGCGTTCAGGCAGGACAAGCTGAGCGAGAAGAAACTGACCATGGCTCCGATGTCGATCGGGATCCGGAAGAGCGGTACCCCGTAGGCAGCGGACAGTGAGGTCAGCGGTGCCGCGAGGTTCGCCAGGTCGAGTCCGGCATGCCTCGAACCGAACACCTCGACGTAGCTCATGAACACCATGAACGCGCCGGTGATGAGCAAACTGGTCACCACAGCCCGGGGCACGTTGCGCAGCGGCTTGCGGGCCTCGCCGCCCAGGGCCGTGGCACTCTCGAATCCGACGAGAGAGAAGACGGTGATCACGATGGCCAAGGACAGGTCGTGGAGCGTCAGACCCGAGACCTTGAGCTGAGCCGGATCACTCGGGAATCCGTCCTTGAACAGGATCACCCACGCAAGAGCGACGATGCACGCCACCGATACCGCCTCGAAGACCAGGGTCAAGACCGAGGACACTTTGATGTCCTTGTAGGCGATGACCCAGCAAATGGCGGCCGACAGGCAGAAGAAGAGGACCGGCGGGATCGTCGTGTGGATGCCCATCGAGGACACGATCTGCGCCGCGAAGATCGAAAACCCGGTCAGCCCGGCAACCCCGATGAACAGATAGCACCAGATGAGTGCCCAGCCGGACATGACCCCGGCCGCCGGTCCAAGACCTTTGGCCGTGTAGCCGTACATCGAACCCGGGAGGGCCGAGCGCTTGGCGAACTGGTTGAGGCACAGGGCCACGAACAGCAGCATCACGGTGCCGAATGCGTAGGCCAGCCAGGTTCCATTGCCGGCGTCGGCGAAGCAGATCGGGATGATCAGCACCGCGGTCATGGTCGGAGAGATCAGGGCCACCGACTGAGCGAGGACGGTTGGGAAACCGAGTGCCCGGGACCTGAGGCCGTGGTGCCTGTGCCCGCTCGACGCACCCGACAGTGTCGGCCTTGTGGTTTCGATCATGGTCACCGGTCGTCTCCTTCCATCTCCTGTGCGTACGACTGAGGCCGTCGCCATACTGATCTTTCTTCATTCACCATGCGCCACTCATTTTGTAAAATCAAGCGGACTCTGTTAACGGACAATGAACACGACTGGACAGAGTACTAGGCGCGACATATGACGAGCGGGGAGGTGGTAATCACCATATCGAAGCAGGTCAACGTGCGATCAGGTCGTAGTGATCGCTGCGGTCGGATTCCCGGAAACCGCGTCCTTCAAGGGTAAATGGATATCCCAGTAGATACCCTAGATTCTGCTCAAATTTCCTCTGGTACCGGCATCCTCATTAAAAGGTTCCCTCCGGGAATGTCTGATCCTCGAGCAGCAGGTCCTCGTAGAAGGCGCCGAACGTCTTCTCGCGATTGGCGATGGCGATCTCGAGCACCCAGAGGTTAGGACTGGGCTTGAACGTGACCTCGGCCAGTGAACCGTCGTAGTGGGCCGAATGCGGGTAGTCAGAGAGCCGGTGGCCTGAAAGATCCATGTTGAGCCGCCAGCCGAACTCCTCGGTGGTTGCGATCGCGAAGTTGTAGAGCTCGACTCCCGTGATCTCCTCGGTGAACCACTTGTCCCGGACGATGTCCCAGATCTCACGGACGTCGCGCTTCGCCTTGAGGTGGAGTGGATCGTCGCCGAGGACGAACGTGTCGCCGGCGTCACCCTCAACATCGCCGTAGACCGGGCCGATGTCGATGAAGAAGATGTCATTCTCCTGAAGCACCGCTCCGGGCTCCGACCGCTCCATGAAGTCCTTGGTCGTGTTGGAGCCGCAGCGCACAATGATGTGATGCCAGCCCCGACGCATCCCGAGCTCCTTCAGAGTCGATCGCGCGACCTCCTTGGCCTGCTCCTCGGAGAGCCCTGCGGTGATCTGGTCGGCGATCTGATGGACCGCCTTGCGAGTGCGGGCACGCATGGCCATGTAGCCGTCGAGTGCAAAGGCGCTACCCGTTGCTTCGATGGTTGTGGCTTCGGCTTCGGTGATGGTCATGGTCCCTCCTCGGGCTAGTGGACGGTGTGAAGGTTGCGAACGGGCTTGGCCACGACCAGCAGCACCTCGGCGACCGATTTCTCAGCCGCGAGGCGGTGGGGCAGCTCGGCGTTGAAGTGGACGGAGGTGCCTGTTGCGAGCTGGTGGTCCTCGCCGTCGTACTCGAGTCGGAGGGTGCCGCCCAGGACGTAGAGCCACTCCTCGCCGGGGTGCCGGACCGGGACCGGAGGCACCCGGTCGGGGTCGATGGTGAGCCGGAGGGCGTCGATCACGCTCGAACCGGGATAGCCGCTACAGGCTGCGATCGAGAGGCCGTTCGAGGAGTACCGGGGCTGGTCGGGCGGCGCCACGGCAAGCGGAGCATTGCCCTGGGGTTCCCCGAAGAGGACGCCCACCGGCACGCCGTAGGCGTCGGCCAGGCTCAACAGCGAGGCGACCGACGGCTGGCGCTCGGAAGACTCGAGTCGCGAAAGGTGGGACTTCGAAATGCCCGAGAACTCTGCCGCCTGCTCGAGGGTCAGTCCACGCAACTCCCGGGTGGCCCGCAAACTGTCCCCGAGCGAGGTGAGCACCGCACCGATCTCTGGTCCCATGAAGGCAACCTACGGCGGTGTTGTCTCAAAGACAACCCGAGTTGCCCATTATTCACACGGGCGAAACGATCCATTTACACGGTTGAAAAACGACCGCTCGGGGGGTCCCAGGGCGACCTCGGATCAGCGAAAGCCGAGCGCCAGATCGGAATCGCCGACTCCAGAGGGTCGAGCTGCGACCAGATCGGCGAAGCGAGCAAGGACAGGGGGGCGGTGCACCTCGAGGCGAACCAGCTCGGCCTGCGTGTCGTTCAAGAGGGCCTCGGGCGTGGTGCCCGCAGCGGGCAGATCGGCGCCGAAGGCGCCGACGAAGGCGGCGACCGCCTCTTGGTCCACCTCTAGATGGAACTGGAAGCCCCATGCCCGGGGGCCGATACGAAACGCCTGGTGTGCATAGCGGTCGTTCGAGGCCAGGAGGACGGCACCGGGCGGGAGATCGAAGGTATCGCCGTGCCAGTGGAGGACCGAGAGCTCACTTGGGACTGAGCAGAGGAGGTGGTCGTCGGCGGCAGCGGCATGAAAGAGGACCGGGGCCCACCCGATTTCCGCTCCCGTATCCCCCCGCAGGATCCGACCCCCGGTCGCGGCCGCCAGCAGCTGAGCACCCAAGCACACTCCGAGGGTGGGCAGGCCGAGCTCGACCGCCTCGGCCAGGAGGGCCAGCTCCTGCCGGCGAGTCGGGAATCCGTCGTCGCTATCGGCCGACATGGGTCCGCCCATGACGACAAGACCCTCGTAGGCCTCGAGGGACCGAGGCAGAGGGTCGGCGGTGTCGGTGCGGCGCTGGTCGACCGTGATCCCGATATCGGCCATCGCCCTGCCGATCGCGTAGGACGACTCGGGCTCGAGATGTTGGATGATCAGGCAACTCACCATGTGGAGGACGCTATCGCTCCGCGTTGGCGGGGACCCGACAGTCGTCAGTGCGGGGCGACGCGGGCCCGAGTCCGGGGTTCAGGTCCCAGCCCCAGCCGGCACCGGCGGCGCGCGTTCACCCGTCGGTCGTACTCCCGTGGAGGAGCTCGAACATGTTGTGATGGAAGAACCGTTCCTGGTCCTCTGGGCCGATCCCGACGAGGTCGGCCTCGAACCGGCCCAGCGGGTCCCGACTCCCTTCGGGGTGCGGGAAGTCGGTCGAGAACATGAAGAGCTCCGACCCGGCCTGCTCGATCATCCAGCCGACCGGCTCGCCGGGGTACGGGGTGAACTTGAGGTGCCGGCGCGCGTACTCCGAGGGCGCGCCTTCCAGGCGGCGAAGCGGCTCCTCGGTGCGGCGGAAGGCCCGCGCCCCGACGTCGAGGTGTCGCAACCACGACACCACCCACCCCGCCCCCTGCTCGATGCACCCCCCGCGCAGTGCCGGGAATCGGTCGAAGAGGCCGTCGTAGACGAGGGTCCCGAGGAAGAGCCCGGGTGAGTGCGGGATCGCGAGGAAGTCCTTCGAGCGGACGTTCTCGCCGCCGCCCAGGTGGTCGGTGACCGGCATGCCGTTGTTGTGGAAGGCCGGATCGAGGAGTCGGCCGCCCCCACCCACGTGGAGCACGAAGGGCACGCCGGCCGAGGCCAGCGTTCCCCAGAACGGATCGAGGTCGGGGTGGGTCGGGGCGCGGTCGCCGGCCGCCGTCGAGGGGACCATCACCGCCGCACAGCCCCCGGCGATCGCCTCGCCGACGAGGTCCACCGCCCGCCCGGGGTCGACCAGAGGGACGAAGGCGACCGACAGGAGTCGCTCGTCGGCCGAGCAGAAACGCTCCATCGCCCGGTTCTGGGCGGCCGCCCCGGCGTAGAGAAGCCCGACATCACGACCGGCGAACTGGGATGCCGCAAAGGTGGCGAACACCAGCTGGCCCTCGACCCCCAGCAGGTCGAGGACGCGACGCCGCTCCTCGGAGTCGAATGCACCGAGGGCGTACCAGCCTTTGTCGTGGAGCAGCCGCTCCTCGGCACGGGCCGCCTCCGCAGGGGAGGCCCGTCGGGCTCCCGCCCGCGCCACCGCGTCGTCGACCACCGGTGCGTAGAGGTCGGCCGCCCCCGGCCGCAGCTTCCCCCGGTGCTCGGGGCCGAGAAACTCGTCGAGGAAGTCGGCGAGCTCCATCACGTGGCTGTCGGCATCGAGCACCTTCCGGTCGCCAACATACGTCATGGTTCCCCCTTGGCCGGGTCCTGGTGACATTATGTCACCATCCCGTGGGATACTGCCACAGTGGACGCATCACCGGCACTGGCCTCGGAGGGTGGGGAGCCCGAGCCCGCCAAGCCCCTCCGGCTGAGCGCGTTCCGGCGTCGCGATGCGCTCGTGGACGCGGCCGCGGCCCTCGTGAGCGCCGGCGACGTCCACGACGTCTCCATGGAGGCGGTGGCCGAGCAAGCCGGGGTCAGCCGTCCGCTCGTCTACAAGCATTTCGCCAACCGCCACGAACTGCTGGCCGCCGTGTACCGGCGCGAGGCGCTACGACTCCACGACGAGCTCGCGGCCGAGGTGACCGAAGCCGGCACGGTCGAGGAGATGTTCCTGGCCCTCGTCCGTGGGTCGCTCCGAGCGGCCGCCGAACGGGGCCAGGTCTTCACCGCCCTCCGGGCCGCCGGTGCCTGGAGCCGCGAGCTCCGGGAGGAGCAACGGGACCGGGACCGGGACACGGTGCAGGCGTTCGGCGCCCGGTCGGCTCGTCAGTTCGGCCTGGATCGCCGGCTGGCCATGTCGCTCACGGCCGTGCTCATCGGGGCACTCGACCCGGTGCTCCTCCAGTGGCGGCTCCGCCCGACCGAGGAGAACGCGGCCCTTCTCGAGAACGTCTACATGACCACCGTCACCGGCGCCTATACGGCGATGCGCTCCTCGGCCGACGCGCCGCCGGCGCTGGCCGGTCTCCGGACCTGAGGCGGACCCTCAGCCCGTCACGGTTTGATGGCTCTGCGTCCCGTCGGCCCGGCCAGTACCCCTGGTAGCCACTCTCTCGGCCCGGAGGGCTGAACGCCGCAGCTTTCCCGCATCGTCACGAAGCGGATGATCAGCGAACTCGATCGACCGCGGCAGCTTGTAACGGGCCAGTCGGTCCTGCAAGAAGGCGAGCAACTCCTCAGCGGTGACAGCATCGTCGCCCTCGACGATGGCATGCACCACGTTGCCCATATCGTCATCGGGCAAGCCGACCACCGCGCACGAGCGGACAGCAGGGTGCTCCTGAAGCGCAGCTTCAACTTCTGCGGGGTACACGTTCGCTCCACCAGTGAGGATCATGTCCTGCAGGCGGTCAGCGAGGTACAGATAGCCCTCTCCGTCGAGCGCGCCGACGTCGCCGAGCGACTCCCAGCCTCCCTCTCGACTTCGTGCAGTCGCCCCGACATATCGGTAGGTGGGGCGCTCCCTGAGACTGCGCATCCACACCTCGCCGGTCTCGCCAGGTCCGAGCTCTGCTCCCACCGGGTCGCAGATCATCACCGTGCCCGGCGTCGGGCGACCGACGGAACCGCGATGAGCCAGCCATTCGGTTCCCGTGATGATGGTCGCCGCCTGTGCCTCGGTGCCCGCGTACACCTCGAAGATCCGCTCGGGCCCGAGCCAGTCGATCCAGGCGTCCTTGAGCCATGGCGGACACGGTTCGGCCAAGTGCCAAGCGGCTACGAGCGACGAGAGGTCGTAGTGGTCCCTCACATCGCGGGGCAGTCGCCAGATCCGCCTCATCATCGTCGGCACCAGATACACGACGTCGGCGCCGTACAGATCGATCGCGTCCAACGTCGCTTCGGCGTCGAAACGAGGCAAGACCACGACATGGCTACCGGACAACCAGGCTCCGCACGACCAGACGATCGGCCCGTTGTGGTACAGCGGCCCAGGCATGACCAGACATCCATTCGCTCTCCCGCCGAAACGGGGCGGGGCGTCTTCGTCGAAGAGGGCCGGGTCGCCGGACACGATCAACTTCGGGCGCCCCGTGGAACCTCCCGAGGTCGGCGCCTTCCACGCCGGGGAGGTCACGTCCGGCAACGGGTCGTCCGGTAGGTCCGGGTCCGGGGCATATCCTGACGGGAGCAGCCGGTAGCCGCCCGCCAGGCTCTCGGTGACCCCGATCACCACCGTCGGACGGGCAAGCTCGAGAACGGCCTGCAACTCTCTGTCGGGCAGCCTGGACGAGACCGGCTGTGGGATCGCGCCCACCTTCCAGCAGGCCGCGACCGAGACGAACCAGTCGGTCGAGTTGGCGAGTGCAATCGTCACCATGTCCCCGCGCTGCACCCCATGCGAGACGAGGACTCGGGCCAGACGGTTGGCATCCGACTCGAGCTCCGCTCGGGTGACGGTCGTCTCCCCGCAGGTGACGGCCGGACGGTCCGGATCGTGCCGGGCGAGCTCGGTCAGCCGCCGGGCGTACGAGATCACAGCCATGGCGCACTGCGCTCCGGTAGCGGCGCGACCAGATGAGATCGACTGGGTCGAGTCATCGGGTCATCTTTTGACCATCGTCTCTATGGTATCCAGATCGCTGTGGCTGAAACCCTCTCAAGTTGATGCACGACTAACCAACGAGTCTCTGGTAGACACGCGCCGGGCCCGGATTTCTTGTTGAGGCATGGTGTGACGCCTCGTCAGGATCGGCCGTGCCGGATCGGGGGATCATGGGGAAGAAACCGCGGAGCCGCGAATTCGAACGCCTGCTCGGAGCCGCTCGAGGACGCACGCGAGCCCTGCCAATCGTCGTCGCCCTGATGATGGTCGGCGCGTTGGCGGCTGCGTGCGGGTCGTCGAGTCCGTCGTCCCTGCCCGCACCAACCGGCCTGCCCGCGTTCTACTCGGTTCCCCAGCCGCTGCCATCGGGTCCGCCTGGCACGCTCGTGAAGTCCCAGAAGGTGGCCGTCGGCGGACTCCACGGCACGGTCTACCGGGTGATGTACATGTCGGAGTCCGTGCAGAACAAACCGGTGGTCGTGACGGGCCTCGTGATCGTCCCTGACCGCCCTGCACCCCCGGGGGGATACCCGGTTGTGAGCTGGGGCCACGGCACGAACGGTATGGCGGACCAATGCGCGCCGTCGTTGGATCCAGCGCAAGCCGTGCCACTCACCAATGGCCTGTTGGACCAGGGGTGGGAAGTAACCGCCAGTGACTATCAGGGTGAGGGTACGCCGGGCCTTCTGCCGTACATCGTCGGTGTCAGCGCGGCACGCAACACCATCGACATCGTCCTGGCAGCCCGTCATCTTGCGGCGGCACATGCCAGCGCCAACTACGTGGTGTGGGGCCATTCCGAAGGTGGGCAGACAGCGATGTTCGCCTTGAACATCGGCACCGCGTACGCGCCGGACCTCCACTTGGACGGAGTGGTCGCCGGTGCGCCCCCATCCCAGTTCAACTTGGTCTACGACTTCCTGAAGACCAGTCCGTTCCGCTATTACCTCTTCATGGTCGCGGGCGCATACCAGTCCGCCTATGGCAACAAGGCAGCACCGTTGACCCAGGTCCTGACCCCTCTGGGTATCAGCCTGCTGCCCGATCTCACCAAGGGGTGCGCCAACTACCTGGCGAGCGTGGTCGACAAGTACTCGACCGCGCAGTTCGAGAAAACCGATCCGTTCACCGTTCCCGCATGGAAGTTGCTGCTCAGCGAGAACGACCCGGAGAACTTTTCCTCGGCCAGCAGTGTGCCGCTGCTCATCATCCAAGGCGGGCACGACGAGCAGATCCCAGTGGCATCCACCCAGCTCTTGGCATCGCATTTGTGCGGGTTGGGTCAGGATCTCGAGCGGTGGGTCTACCCGGGCCAGAGCCACGCAGGAGTGATCGCCCCCTCCTTCGACGACATGGTGCACTGGATTCGCGATCGCTTCGCAGGGGGCGCCAACCCGGACTCCTACGCGCCAGTGGGATTGCCGGGAGTTCAGGTCACCACCTGCCCGAGCTGAACTCGGACCTCGCCCTCTCTCCCACTCGACTGTGACCTCGTCTCAGATCAGCTAACGCCCACGCCGCCGGACCACGAAGCGAATCACCAGCGCAATCTCCACCAGGGGCACCGCCAGATAGGGCGTCAGAATGGTGTGGGGTGGCCGAGAACACGCCGTGACACGGTATCTGGGGTTGGCGGGTGTCCCTGAGCACGTGCGACTGCGGAGGTTCGGGAGCGCCCTGTTCGGTGTGCCTTGGGGTGCGATGTGCTCAGAATCGCCGGGCTCCCCAGCGATAGCGTCGAGGGGGATGCCGGCACTGCCTCGATTCGTCGTGAGGGAGATGAAGCCCTCCGAGATAGCGATTCGGATCGACTACTTCCACGATTCGTCCGATGAGCACCTCCTGAAAGTGGGTGTCGACAGAGCATCGCTGCCATCAAGAGAAGCCTGGCGCTCCGCCTACCTGGAGGACGTTGCACGTCCGATCGAGCACCGAGACGGTCTTGCCCTGATCTGGGAACTCGACGGTCGTCCGACCGGTTTCAGCTCGGCGGACCGGATCGTGTTCGGCGCGGAGGCATTCATGCACCTCCACATCGTGAGTCCGGACCTGCGTCACCAGGGCTTCGGAGCCGAATTCGTGAAGGAATCAGCTCGCCACTACTTCCGGGTGCTCCGGCTCGAGCGCTTGTACTGCGAGCCGAACGCATTCAACACCGCGCCGAATCGCACCCTCCAGCGTGCCGGCTTCCGGTATCTCTTCACACACGAAACGAAGCCGACTCCGATCAACTTCCACCAGGCAATTACCCGATGGATGTTGGAACGCGGGGACTCCTTCTGAGCGACCACGACGCCGTCTCCCTCGCCCTGGCGAAAGGACACAGTTCCCCCTCTGCGTCGACATGCGAACCCCGACCCAGGTCTGCCCCACCGGCTACGACCTCTGGCGCCCGAGCTGCCCGGTTGTGACGGTCGAGCACCGGGAGGTAGACCCCGTTGGCTCTCCGGCCAGGACAGGAGGCACAGTGGTCGCTTCCCGCGAGCACGGGGTCTGGACCCGGCATAGAATTCGCTCGTGCGGTTCAACCACATGGAACTGACATTCGCTCGCGGCACCTTGACCGATCAGTTCCGCGAGGAGGTCGACGCCTTCTACCACTCTGTGTTCGGTTGGGCGGCAACTGATACCGACGTCGTCGGTCAGCGGTGCCACATCCTGCTGCCGGACGCCGATCAGTTCATCCTGCTGGCCGAGAGCGGCAAGCCGATGAGCTCGCCGGGATTCGATCATCTCGGTCTGCTCCAGGACTCGCGGATCGAGGTCGACAGCCTTCTCGAAGCGTGCCAGCGATACCGGGAGAAGGACGATCGAGTACAGATCCAGGAGTACGAGGATCTGGTGTATCCGCACCTCACCGTGCACGCGTTCTATGTGAAATACCTGCTTCCGATCTATTTCGACGTCCAGTCGATGGAACGCTCCTGATCGGTCCCTCCTGACCGAGTGGCGGTTCGGGCAGGGGTCGGCATCTGGGGTGCCTTGCTCAGGTACGTCGTGCCAACTCAGCCGCTGCGCGTCTCTCCAGCATGGAGTAGCCGCTCGAAACCGCGTTCGCATGTGCACGCTCGAGCAGCCCGTGAGCTCGCTCCCAATCTCCGTGCTCACCGCGGCGTAGCAACATCCGACCCCACAGGATGTCGATATGCACCTCGGCAAATCGCATGCCACCGCGACGACTGAGCTCGTGGGCCTCCTCGAAGTACGCCTCGGACTCGCCGCATCGGCCAAGCACGCCGGCGAGTCCGCCGAGGAACATCGCAACAGGCTCGTGACACATCACGCCCTCGTGGGGCACCTGCCAGTGGTACGGGGCGAGAAGTTCGAGGAGCGGTTCGGCAGCAGATGCGATTTCCAGCTCGATCGCGGGCCGTGCGTACATGAGCATTCCGTCCAACCAAGCGGTGTCCATCGGCAGAGCGAACCCGTCGGTCACGGCCTCTTCGACCAACCGGCGGGCCAATGGTTCGTCGTCGGCGTCGAGGGCGGCGGCGGCCAGCGCGCCGCTGTAGCTGGGCACGCCTGGGTTCTGTTCGACAATGTCAGCGACCAGCGAAACCAGCTCACCGAGCCGACCCTGCTGAAGCCGGATCTCCATCAACTGGGTCCCGTAGAAGGTGAACACATCAGGTTGACCGCTCGCGGTGCCGATTTCAAGCGCCGATGTGGCGAGCTCTTCGGCCACTGTTGTATCTCCATGAAGACTCGCGTCTGTTGCGCGCATGTAGGTCGTCAGCCATACCAGCATCGGTTGCTGCAGCTTTGCGGCCAACTCTGACTGCGCTGCGAGTGAGGCAGCGCCCAGCTCGAAGTCACCAAAGCGGACAGCCTCGATGGCCATGTTGGCTGCCACCCAATACTTTCGAACCGGGTCATCCAGTCGTTCGGCCAGCGCGAGTGCTTCGAATAGATCCACTCGGCATTCGTCCAGAGTCGAAGGGATCCGCAGCGAGGCCGAGCAGTCGGAGGTGACTTCGACCTGTGTGACGGCGTCACCGACACGACGAGCCATTGCCATCGCGGCCCGTGCCAGGCTCAATCTTCGCTCGAGTGGACCGAAAGCGAGTTCGTTGCACAGCCTGGACAGAAGCCGAGCCCTCGACGAGCTGTCGGCATCAGGGAGTGCTTCGAGGGCGGCTTCGAGCATTTCGATTCTCTCGGCGTCGACGACGCCGAGAGTGCTGAAGAAGGAGCCTCGGTTGTTGGCCAAGGCAGCCTCCACCAGCCGCTCGCCATCACCGAGATCTCTGGCACGACGTGCGGCCTCGAGAAGAGTCGTTCTGAAGGTTTGATCGGCCACCTGTCGCTGAGCAGTACCGAGGCCGATGAGGAGGTCGATCTTGAGACGGAGATCGAAATCGCGCTGGGTGCCGAGGAGCTCGAGCGCCTGGGCGAAGTAGCGCACCGCCTCGTCCGGGGCGAGCGCGGCGAGCGCGGTCTCGCCGGCCCACCGGGCGTAACTGATCGCCTTGTCCGCGTGGGTCGGGCGGGTGGCGAGAAAGTAGTGGTGGGCGAGTTCGCCTGCGTGGCCGGGTTCCTCCCCATGGAGCTGTTCCAAGGCCTCGGCGACTTGCAGGTGGGCACGGGCCCGGCGTGTCCCACCCAAGGCGTCGTAGAGGGTGCGCTGGATCAACGCATGCGCAAAGGTGTAGCGACCAGGGACGTCCGGTGCCTCTCGTACGAGTGCGCCCGCCTGTGCTTCATCGAGGAGGTCGAGGAGATCGTCCTCCTCCAGACCAGCGACCACCGAGAGGAGATCTACGTCGAAGTCCCGTCCGATCACCGCGGCGAGCGTGAGGATCTTCGCTGCACCAGACCCGATCCTCGATACCCGGGCGTCAATGACCTCGCGCACGCTCTCCGGCAGGACGATCTCGTCCTCGGGGTGGGCGGGCACCCATCGCCCGTCGTCGTTTTGCACGATCGCGCCAGATTCGGCCAGATGTAACAGCAGCTCGGCAACGAAGAACGGGTTGCCATCGGTTTCCCGGTAGACCGCATGGGCGAGACCGACGCCGACCTCGTCGAGCTCGTGTCCGGCGGCGGCCTCCAAGAAGGTGACCACCTCGACATCGTCGAGTCCGTCGAGTTGAAGCCGGATCATCCCGGGCTCCCGGCGCAAAGCTCCCAGGGCCTCGCTCAGGGGATGGGTGCCCGAGAGCTCGGCGTCCCGGAAGGTGCCGATCACCAGGAGGCGGCTCGAGGTGCCGTGGCCGACCACGTGACGGAGGAGCTGCAACGTCGGTTTGTCAGCCCAATGAAGATCGTCGACGATCACCAGGACAAGACCTGCGCGACTCGCTTCTTCCAGCAGGCCAACGGCAGCTCCGTAGAGCAGGTAGCGCTCGGTCTCAGGATCGGTCGACGTCGGCTCCGGCAGATCCGGAAGGCGTTGGCGAAGGACTGGGACGAGGCGTTCGAGCTCGCCTCCGAAAGACTCGACGTGCCGTCGCAGGGCACTCTCGGGTGCGTGCGCGACGAAGTGGCCGAGCAACTCGCGAAAAGGCTGGTACGCAATCCCGAGGTCCTCGTTGCAGCGACCGAGAAGCACCAGCGCCCCGCGCTCGTGAGCCCGACGGGCAGCTTCGGCGACGAGGGTCGTCTTCCCTTGGCCGGGCTCCCCGGAAATCAGCACGGTGCGGCAACCCTGACCCGTCTCCGCCGACTTGGCGGCCTCGTCCAACACCGCCAACTCCTCGGATCGGCCGATCACGCCGACACTCGGCCGGTGCACGAGGCGAGCGGGCAGTGGCACTCCGTCAAGCTCGTCAGCATCGGAGCCGAGCGGCTCCCAGAGGATCTCGTAGGTCTCGACTGCTTCGGGCAGGCCCTTGAGCTCGAGGGCCCCGATTTGTTCCAGCGGGTACGTGCTGCGGCGGCCGGCCATGCCCTTGACGAGGTCACTGACGAGGACCTGCCCGCCCGCTGCCCTGGCACACAGGCGCGACGCCTCGACGACCGGGTCGCCGAAGTAGTCGTCGTCCTCTCGTGTCGCCTCGCCGCAGCTGACCCCGATCCGGAGGCCAACCGGAGTGAGGGAGGTGCGGTTCTCACGCTCGACTCCCTGCTGCATCGCGACCGCGCACTCGAGGGCAGACGAGGCGGCCGAGAAGACCACCATCATCCCATCACCGAGGTTCTTCACCTCGACGCCACCCGAGGCCGCGACGGACTGTCGGAGGAGAGAGAAATGACGCTGGCGCAGCTCGTCGGCTGCCTCGACCGAGAGCTCGGATGACAGGCGCGTCGAATCCACCATGTCGGTGAACAAGACCGTCACGTTCTCCCCAGCCGCCGTCATCTCGGTGCTCCGTTCGTCCTCCACCACAAAGGTTAGATGAACTGTCCCGGAAACAGCGAGGGCGGTCCTCGAGGCCGAAAGGCGGAGATACGACTCGGCAGTAGTTGAGGGGATCCCGACCATCGGCTACGACGGTGCTCCGCTGCTGGATCTACTGACGTATCGCTCGCCAGCAACGACAGCTCATCGGGATCTCGACCTCACCATCGGCGGCGATGGACGACGCGACGCCCTCGATACGGCTCAGCTCCCGCTCCCTCATGTCCGGCGACATCGTGATCATGGAGCTGTAGGTCCCAGCCAGACCCACCAGCTGCTCCTGCGTCATTGGCATCGACCACTTGAGAATGGTCCCATCCGCCCCGGTGAACGGTGATCGAGGAGGGAGCTCGACGCGATGACGCCGTTCCCTGTCTCCGGGAGATCGGTCTCTCGGTCCCAATAGCTCGGCGACCCATTCGACCGACCGGTCGGCGCCGTTCCCGACGACTCCGAGCACCCCTCCGGATCTCAGCACTCGACCGATCTCGCCGACGGTCAGATCGGCATTCATCCAATGCCAGGCAGCCGAGATGGTCACAGCATCGAGGGACCCGGATCGGATCGCCAGTTCTTCGGCCCGGCCTCGGATCGCCGAGAGTTCCGGTGATCGGCTCTTCAGAACCTGGAGCATCCGGACGTCGGGCTCGACAGCGATGACCTCATCAACCCGCTTGAGGAGCTGTCGGGTGAGCGCCCCGGTCCCGGCACCGATGTCCGCGACGAGCCCACCCCGCGATTGCAGCACCCAATCAACAGCCGTCATCGGTGGTCCTGGTCTGAAACGGTCGTACATCTCGGCGACGGATCCGAACGATGACGCCCGGCCCGCGGCTTCCGGTTCTGCCATGGACTCGACGGTACCGGTCGACCGCAGTGGTTCGTCGTCGCTCAGCGGGACACCTGTGTGCAGAGGCATGCCGGCACCTAGGGTTGCCCCATGTCGAGGGCTCCGAGGCGGTGGGTCATACCGGTGGCGGCCGGGGTTGTCGCACTCGCGGTGGGAGCCGTGGCGGTCATCGTCTGGGGATCGGCCAGGTCGACGGGCGTCGAGGCGCCCGCAGAGAATCCGCCAGGATCGCCCATCACGCTTCCCATGGGCCCGTCCTCGGGTGGGCCGGCCACTCTTGTCGACCCCGAGGCCGGGACCGGGATCGGGTCGGCGGAACCGGCGAACGTGAGCGAGTACCCGGGTGCCTCTGTGCCGCTCGGAATGGTCCAGTTCAGCCCGGACACCTCGCCGGATCGCCAGGTCACCACCGGCTCGGGCTACGACTACGCCGACTCCGACATCTCCGGCTTCAGCCTGACCCACCTTTCGGGGCCGGGCTGCGCGATCTACGGGGACATCCCCATCCTGCCGATCGGCGGCCCGGTGCCTGCCAATCCGGAGGACGCGGTTCAGCCCTTCTCGCATACGAACGAACGGGCCTCTGCGGGCAACTACGCGGTCCGCGTCGGTTCGGCAGGCCGGGGCATCGGAGTCCACCTGACCGCCACCACACGCACCGCCCTGGGAGCGTTCACCTTTCCTGCAACGTCGCCCGCAGACACAGTCGATCCCACCGACGGTGACGACGTCCTGTTCAAGGTCAGCGACTCCGCCAACGGGTCGAGCGCCGCGAGGGTCCAAGTCGTCGGGACCGACGAGCTCACCGGATCGGTGACCAGCGGGGACTTCTGCGGCATCCCGGGCAACTACACCCTGTACTTCGCGGCGCACTTCTCCCAAGCGTTTGTCGCGAGTGGCACCTGGCAGAACAGCGCAGTGAGCTCGAGGGAGTCCTGCACGGGTACCACGGCTGTGGCCTGCGGCGCGTGGCTGAGCTTCGGTCATCCGGGTCGGTCGGGGCGCAAGACGGTTCTGGTCAAGGTCGGCGTCTCCTTCGTGTCGCCGGAAGGGGCCGCGGCAAATCTGGCCACCGAGGATCCGGGCTGGAACCTCGAGAAGGTCTCCGAGGCGGCCACCGCTGAGTGGAACGGGCTCCTCGGCCGAGTGGCCGTCCAGGGAGGCACCGTGACTGCTCAGCGCACCTTCTACACGGCCCTCTACCACTCCTTGCTGTTCCCATCGGTCTTCAGCGACGATGACGGCCGGTACATCGGGTTCGATCACCGGGTCCACACACTCGCCAAGGGCGAGGTGCAGTACGCCAACTTCTCCGAGGGTGACATCTACCGTTCCGAGGTTCCCCTCCTGGCCATGCTGTTACCGGGACCGACCTCCCAGATGGTCCAGTCGCTCCTGAACGACGCCGCCCAGACAAAGGGAGGCTTCTTGCCCAGGTGGGCGATCGCCGACAACGACGCGAGTCAGTGGGACGGGGACTCGGCCGACCCGATCATCGCCGACGCCTACGCCTACGGGGCGCGCCAGTTCAGCCTGACAGATGCCCTCAAGGCGATGATCCACGGAGCCACCGTTTCCGAGAACGGCCTCGTGAGCGAGCGGCAGAACTTGGCCCAGTACAAGGCCGAGGGTTGGGTGCCGGAGCTGACCTATGATCTGACCTCGTATCCGTACACCGACGGCGGTTCGGAGACCCTCGAGTACTCGATCGACGACTTCTCCATCTCACAGCTCGCCGTCGCCGCGGGCGACCAGGCGGAGGCCGCGGTCTTCGCCAAGCGTGGCCAGAACTGGCAGAACCTCTTCGATCCGGCCACGGGGTACCTCTCGGCCCGCCAGGCCGACGGAAGCTTCCCGGCCGGACCGGCATTCCAGCCGGCGAGTCCATCGCTCGAGGCCCAAGGGGTCGCCCAGCAGGGCTTCGAGGAAGGCAACGCCATCCAGTACACCTGGGCGGTTCCCCAGAACCTGGCCGGACTCATCGGGCTGATGGGCGGGGACCAGGCGGCAGCGGCCAAGCTCGACACGTTCGTCACCCAGCTCGATGCGACCCGGTTCGCGCCCTACGACTGGGCCGGCAACGAGCCGGACGAGTGGGTCCCCTTCGAGTTCGACTACGCCGGAGAGCCCTCGGCCACCCAGTCGGTCGTGCGACGCATTATGACGCAGCTCTATCCCCTCGCCCCGGCGGCCGAACCGGGCGAGGACGATCTGGGAGCGATCTCGTCGTGGTACGTCTGGGCCGCTCTCGGTCTCTACCCCGAGACTCCGGGGGTCGCCGACCCGGTCATGACCAGCCCCCTCTTCCCCCGGGTGACCATCACCGAGGGGAACGGCCACACCGTCACCATCACCGGCACACACGCCCCCGATGCGTACATCCAACATGGCACGCTCGCGATCGGATCAGGCGGGTCGTCGATCTGGAACAAGCCGTGGATCCCCGCCTCGGCCCTCTCGGAGGGAGCCGTTCTGGCCCTCGACCTGGGTCCTACACCCAACGATGCATGGGGGTCGAGCGCATCGGCCGTTCCACCTTCGTTCTCTCGAGGTGCCGCCCCGGCGGTCCCGTTCACGACCCCGGGCGGATCGGTCACCGTGCCCGCCAACGGTGTCGCCACCGTCCAGCTCGGTGTGCAGGAGGGAGAAGGAGCGGCGAGCCACGGGTCGGTTCGAACGGTCGCGTGGCACGTGGTTCCCTCGTCAGGGGCCACCGGCGTACGCGTCTCACCGACCTCCGGAACCTTGCGTGTCGTCGACGGCCGCTCGACGACCCCGCTCCAGGTGACCTCGGGAAGCCCGGGAACCTGGCCGGTCACGATCGATCTGAACCAAGGGAGCGATCCCCTCCCGAGCCTGACCCTGGACGTCGACGCCGACTCCTGATCACCGCTTCACCGAGGTCCTCCGACACGTGGGCGGGACGACCCGCCGTCAGAGGGCGGAGACCCCTCTGGCGTAGACCAGGGTCGTGATCTCATCTGTGGACGTGTCGATGAGCTCGACCTGCACCGGTGCCTCCGGTCCGGTGCCCAGGAGCCTGCTCCGGGTGCGAACCGGGCCCACCTGCGCCATCCGGAGATATCGGAGATCGAGGTCGGTCACCACGACGGGCGATTCGAATCGTGTCGCGAGAAGGTCCTCGGCAGCAGCCTCGGCCAGCAGTGCGACCATCGCGCCCTGCAGCGTCCCGGCAGGATTGCGGAGGCCTGGCGTGACCTCCACCTGCACCACCCCTTCGGCCGCGTCGATCACCTCGATGCCGGCCTCTTCGCGCAGCGGCCGAGTGAGCGTGCCGGGATCCCGGAAGAGCAGAGGGATCTGTCCGACCGGCACATTCGGTTTTGGCGGATCTGTCGACTTGCGAGACACCTTCACGAACCCGATGCCACCGACCGCGATCGGCGCTCCTTCGTCGGTCCTGAGCTCGACCAGGCTGGTGGCCGATCGCCGCCCCTGGCGCAGGATCGTGCTCGTCGCATCGATGCGTTCTGGTGCGGGCATCGGGCGCATCCGGACCGACATGTCCGAGGTGAGCGTCCAGACGTCCGCGTCCTGATCCAGGGGGATTCCAGCCACCACGTCGATGACGAACGAGAGGACGCTGGCCCGGACGACCCCGTGATGCAGCGCTTCATCCTGGGGTCTCAGTTCGATGACGAGGGCAGTGTCCTCGAACCGCGCGGTCACCCCGAGCCGGCTCGGGACGGACAGCCCCGGGGCGGATATGTCTGTCATGTGATCTCCAGAACCGACACGAGTTTCAGATGGTAACGGCGATGGGTACTCGTCGGTGGGGAGACACCAGGAAATCGATGGCACCGTGGCCGGACACGGCCATATGATCCTCCGGATACGGCAGACCCCGCTCTCAGCACTCGCCATCTGTCTGGCGCTCATGGCCGGGCTGCTGGCCGCCTGTTCCTCGACCAACTCGGCGAGCACGACGGCGAACAGTTCGTCGACACCCCCGATCCCGGCGCCCGCCTTCCAGGACCACACCGGGGTGACGCCCACATCGGTGACCATCGGCAACGTCACGACCCAGTTGGCCGGGCTGTTCACCGGCGCCCTCGTGGGAACCGAGGCCTACGCGGCCTACGTGAACTCGCAGGGCGGCGTGCACGGCCGCAGGATCGTCGTGTCGAGCTTCGACGACCGGTTCGAGGGCGCGCTCAACAAGCAGGAGGTCCAGAGCGTCGTGCAGTCGGACTTCGCAAGCGTAGGAGGGTTCTCCCTCGAAGACAGCTTCAGCGAGCCGCAGATCGAAGCCAATCCCGGATTCCCCGACATCGACGCGTCGCTCGACCCGGACACCGAGAAGCTCCCGAACAATTTCAGCCCGACACCCGCTTCGGACGGATGGCCGACCGGTCCGCTCCTCTACTTCAAGCAGACCTACCCGACGAAGATCACCCATACGGCCACGATCATCGCCGACCTGCCATCGACGGAGCTGGCCTGGGGGAGCGAGAAGAACGCCATGCAGCACCTCGGTTACTCGGTGCTCTACGACCCGGCGCTTCCGGCCACGACGACGGACTTCACGCCACAGGTCGTGGCCATGAAGCGGGCCGGAGTGCAGATCCTCTTCCTCGAACAGGAGCCCCAGAACTACACGTCGGCAATCTTCCGAGACCTCACCCAGCAGAACTTCCACCCAGTGGTGGTGCTGGGTGCGCCCGCCTACAGCAAGCAGCTCGTCAGCAACGCTGGTGGACCTGCTGCGGTCGACGGTGCCTACCTGGAACAGGGGGCGTCGCTCTACCTCGGCGAGGACGCAGCCGAGATCCCGACGATCACCACCTTCGATACCTGGGTCCAGAAGGTCTCACCCGGGTTCACGACCGACTTCGTCACACTCACCGGGTGGTTGTGCGGTGAGCTGTTCGTCGACGCGCTGCGCAACGCCGGCACGAACCCGAGTCGGGGCGCTCTCCTGCAGGCGCTGCGGAAGATCACCGCGTTCGACAGCGGGAACCTGATCCCGGTGAGCAACCCGGCAGGCAAGGTGCCGATCACCTGCTACCTGCTGGGCAAGATCGTGCGTGGCGCGTTCGAACGACTCGACGACCCGCCGATCACTGACACGAGCAATGGATTCCGCTGCGACGGGACCTACTTCAGGGCGAGCTAACCGGCCGGCGCCCTCAGCTCCGGACGCTGAACAACCGCCACGCTCCGAGGACCCCTTTGAGCTCGTGCTCGCCCCGTCCTTCGAACTGGAGCCCGGACCCGGCGACGAGATCCTTCACCGTGGACGAGACCAGGACCTCACCGCCGTTGGCGAGGCTGGAGACACGCTGCCCGATGGCGACGGCGATGCCGGCGATGTCGTCACCGCGAAGCTCGATCTCTCCGGTGTGCAGGCCGGACCGAACATCGAGTCCGAGCCCACCCAAGAGTTCGCGCACGGCGCAGGCGCAGTGGATCGCTCGGGCCGGGCCGTCGAAGACGGCCAGGAAGCCATCCCCCATCGTCTTGATCTCTCGCCCCCGGTGACGAAGGAGCTGGGACCGCACCATTGCATCATGGGCGTCGAGGAGCGTGCGCCAGGCGCGGTCGCCCATCTCCGTGGCACGGCGAGTCGAGCCGACAATGTCCGTGAACAGGACGGTGGCCAGAACGCGCTCGGTGTCGCGGGGAGGTCGTACCCCGGTGAGGAACTCCTCCATCTCGTCGACGAGGCCGTCGGTGTCCCCGGCGAGGAACGAGTGATCCTCGCCCTCGAGCTCCTTGTACACAGCCCCCGGAATGTGCTGGGCGAGATAGCGGCCATGTTCGGCACGAACGTGTCGGTCATCTCGACGGTGGAGGATCAGGGTCGGCGCTTGGATAGAGGGCAGGACATGGTGGACGTTGGTCTCGGACACGACTCGCATGAACGCGTCAACGCTGGTCGGGCTGGTGCTCAGGCGCTGGGAGCGAAGCATCCATCGACTCCATTGCCGATCGCCGACCATGCTCGGAGCCATACCCGCAGACAGATTGTCGGGGGTTCCCCAGGATGCGACCATGGCATCCAGATAAGGGTCCAACAACTCCGCCGGCAGGCCGCTGTCGTAGTCGGGGGCCTGCACGAACCGTGCATACGTATTGACCAGAACCAGGGCTGAGACCCGTTGGGGATACGTGGCGGCGAACAGCATCACGGGAGACCCGCCGTCGTTCATGCCACCGATCACGGCCCGCTCCGACCCGGCCGCACCCATCACGGCCGAGATGTCGTCGAGCCACGCATCGAGCCCGGGAAGGCCGGCCAAGGTCAGGGAATCCGAGCTTCCCCATCCCCTCGCATCGAACCAGATGTTGCGGCTGAAGCCACCGAGACGCTCGAGCATCTGGACGACACGTGGCTCTTCCCAGAGGCAGTCGATCGGGGCAGAAGCGTCCCGGATCATGACGAGGTCCCGAGGCCCGTCGCCCCACACCTGGTAGGCGATGCGCGCCTCGTCGACCGTCCGGGCATATCGAGTCTCGGGAAGCTCGGTCATGGCACGGCACAGTCTGCCGAAGATAGGGCCGTGGTGCTCGGGTGGGGTCGCTCGGCACCGGCCCGTGCCGACGTCCTTATTCGTTTCACAAGTCTGTCCCATCTCGAGGCGGCGTAGCGTGGGGCATGAGCCTGACCATCTTCGGCATCGTCGTCCTCACCTTCATGATGGTGATGTACGCACTGGAGCGGCGCGCTTCTGGATTCATCCTTGCGTTCGCCCTGGGCTGTGGACTGTCCAGCATCTACGGATTCCTCTCCGGAGCGTGGCCGTTCGGTGTGGTCGAGGCGATCTGGACGGTCATCGCCCTTCTTCGCTACCGGGAGGCCATCCGAAAGAACGCCGTCTGAGCTGCTCCGGCGTTGGCCCAAGCGGTGCCGATCCTGCGCAACGCACCGCCGCATCTCGTGACCTGGGGCGACGCTTCCACCGACGGGATGTGCCTCGGACTCTCGTGGATCTCGACCACGATGCCGAACTCCCATGACTCGTCGTCGATGACGATGGCTCCCAACCGGAGCCTCCGGACCGGTCGGGAGCACTTCGGATAGGCGGATGGTGACGCTGGCCGATCCGACGTTGCAGGTACCATCTTCCTCTTACCCATGGCCCTCCCGGCCCTCCAACAGTCGACCGGCCGGGACATCTTCGCGATCGACGCCCCGGAGGCTCCGCCAGAGTGAGCGACAGCAAACCAACGGGATCGACCAGCGAAGAACGGTTGCGCGCCCTGGGCAATGAGATCTCCGCCAGCCGCCGCACAACCCGGGTTGCCGAAGACGAGGAGGCTGCAGGCGCCGGGGAGGAGGGCCTCCACAAGACCTCACGAAGCGAACGGCGGAAGGCGAAGAAGACGGGCCGCCACCGGGGCAGGCGCATCGTCATCGTGTCCCTTGTCGTCCTGCTGGTGATCGTCGGATCTGCGGCCGGCTACGCCTACTACCTCACCCATGACCTCAACCGGGTCCAGGTCCGGGGACTGAGTGGCGCGTTCACCACCGGTCAAGAGGCGGGAACCGAGAACATCTTGATGGTCGGTTCGACCGATCGCTGCTCCCTTGCGGTGCAGAACCCCGCGTATGGCATCTGCTCTCAGGGCGTGAACGGTGTCAACAGTGACGTGATCATGATCCTCCATGCCGATCCCTCCCATCATCGTCTCGCCCTGCTCTCGATTCCTCGCGACCTGTTCATCCCCAATGCCCGGAGCACCGGCCCGAACAAGATCGACGCCGGCCTCTTCCAAGGCCTCACCCAGCTCACTGCCGCCATCGAGGAGGACTTCGGCATCCCGATCCAGCATGCGGTGTCGCTCAACTTCGACCAGTTCGCCAACATCGTCGATGCGCTCGGCGGCATCAACATGGCCTTCCCGGTGTCGGTGTTCGACTGGGCTGCGACCGGGGGAGGCGTCAGCGGCAACCAGCCGGTGAGCTCGGGCCTCAACCAGCGGGCTGCAGCGTGCGTTCACCTCAACGGGACCCAGGCCCTCGAGGTCGTCCGCGCCCGGCACCTCCGGTACGAGACACCGTCGTCGAATCCGGACGATCCGTACTCCTGGCAACCGGAGGCCCAGAGCGACCTCGCCCGGATTCGGCGAGATCACGAATTCCTGCGCGTGCTGGGGAGCGCTGTCGCCAAACAGGGCCTCGGAAATCCCATCACCGACATCAATCTGATCAACTCGGTGAAGAGCGACCTCACGTTCGATCAGTCCTGGTCGGTCGAAGACATGGCCAACCTGGTCCTCGACTTCCACTCGATAGACATCAACTCCGTGCCGCAGCTGACCCTGCCGGTCGCGGTGGTCACCGACCCGGACGGTCCGGGGGGCTCGCTGCAATATCACGGGTACAGCTACGGCGATGTCGAGTTTCCGGCCCAGTTGCAGGATCAAGCCGCAATCAACCAGCTCCTCGGTGTCGGTCCGACCACCGACTCGATGACGGGCCTGGCGCTTCCCGCCCCCTCGTCGGTGACGGTGTCGGTGTCGAACGCGACGGGCGCCTACAACCAGGCGGCCGGCACCGCAACGGCCCTCGCCCAGCTCGGCTTCCACACCGTCGGAGTCGCAGACTCGCAGCCGGCCGGCGATGTGGCCGAGACCTACGTCTACTACGGGTCCCGCTCCCCCAGCACCGAGGCGGCCGCCGAGGCAGTCGTCCGCTCGATCTCGGGCTCGGTGATCATGGCCTACGACCCCACGAAGGTCATCGACGGTGCGCAGGTGACCGTCGTGACGGGAACGCAGTTCACGGTCAACGCCCCAGCACAGAGCGCCCCCGGCTCCACCGCCGCCACACCGTCGACCGCGCCGCCGGCGACCACGACGCCGGCAGCCAGTTCGGGTGCCATCGCCGCGCCCACCCCGACGACATCGAATCTGCAGGGGTGGGACCCGCGCGCGTGCGCCCCCGGAGCGGCACCGACTGCTCCCCAGTCGAACCCGCTCCCGTGACGTAGCCCGGCGCGGCCAACCGGCCCGGGACCGATCGAGCGAACTTGTCCACTCGGGACTCGCGGAGGTAGCCTGTGTGCTGGATCGTTCGAGTCGACACGGCACAAGGAGGTGGGGCACATGCAGGCAGAACCGCCCAGTTCCCAACCTCCACAGCCCTGCCCCGGCGTTCCCCTCCGTTCGCTCTGAGGTTCCGCGACACGTCACGTTCGTGACCTCCGGATCGGCGAGTGACAGCATGCGCCGGGGCGTCTGACACACCCTCCCACTTGGACCAGTGCGTCCATTGCCGTCAGCAATTCGCGACCCGATCGCACGGGCACACAGCTGACCAACGCACGGAGCACGCTTCTTTCGCGTCGACGACCTGCCTGGCCCGGCCGCCAGCGGTCAGACGACCCGGTCCGAACAGATCAAAGGAACCACCTCCCATGAACCACAACCTGCATCTCGCGCCACCCGGCATCGACGAGGCTGCGGCGGAATCCGCCGTCCTCGACGAAGCCCACATCGGCAACATCCGCGGCGCCCTCGGCACCATCGCCCACGGTGACGTCGCCCCGCGTCCCGGCCTCTCGCCCAAGCTCAAGACCCTCCTGGCCATCGTCGGTCCGGGGCTCATCGTCATGGTCGGAGACAATGACGCCGGCGCCTTCTCGACCTACGGCCAGGCCGGCCAGAACTTCGGCACCCACCTGCTCTGGACCCTGGCGTTGCTCGTCCCGGTCCTCTACGTCTGCCAGGAGATGGTCCTGCGTCTCGGCGCGGTGACCGGGGTCGGGCACGCACGGCTCATCCTGGAGCGCTTCGGCAAGTTCTGGGGTGCCTTCAGCGTCATCGACTTGTTCCTGCTCAACGCCCTCACCATCGTCACCGAGTTCATCGGCATCTCACTGGCCATCTCCTACCTCGGTCTCCCCAAGATCCCCGCTGTCGCGGTGTCCGCCGTGGCCATCGTCGCCGCCGTGAGCACCGGGAGCTTCCGGCGCTTCGAGCGGCTGTGCCTCGTGCTGGTCGCCGGCTCCCTGCTCCTCGTCCCGATTGCGTTCGTCGTGCATCCGCCGATCGGCCAGGTCGCGCACGACTTCGTGGTACCCCGGATACCCGGGGGCGCACCCCTCTCGACCGTGATGCTGCTGATCATCGGCATCGTCGGCACCACCGTCGCTCCCTGGCAGCTGTTCTTCCAGCAGTCCTACATCATCGACAAGCGGATCACGCCTCGTTGGATCAAGTACGAGCGGGTCGACCTGGTGATCGGCATCGTCCTGGTGGTCATCGGCGGCGCAGCGATCATGAGCTTCGTGGCGGCCACCTTCAGCCACACCCCGGGCTTCGGCAACTTCACCGACACTGCCGGGATCGCCCACGGTCTCGCCACCTATGCGTCGCGCACACTCGGTGACCTGTTCGCAATCGCCTTGATCGACGCAGCGATCATCGGTGCCGCAGCGGTCGGACTCGCGACGGCGTACGCCACCAGTGACGTCATGAACCTCAAGCACTCGTTGCACCGTCCCGTGAGGCAGGCCAAGGGGTTCTATGCCTGCTACGCCGGACTCATCGGCATCGCGGCCCTGTTGGTCCTCGTCCCCCACGCCCCGCTCGGATTGTTCACCCTGGCCGTACAGGTGCTCGCCGGGGTCCTCCTGCCGAGCGCCTGTGTCTTCCTGCTCCTCCTCTGCAACGACAAAGCGGTGCTCGGGCCCTGGGTCAACAGCAAGCGGCTCAACGCGATCACCGGAGTGATCATCTGGGTGCTGGTCATCCTGTCGGTCGTGCTCACCGCAAGCGTGCTGTTCCCGACGATCTCCGGCGCCCAGATCATCGCCGTCGCTGCCGGCGGCACGGTCGTCGGGCTGCTGGTCGGGCTCTTCCTCCTCCTCCAGGCGCACCGCCGGCGAGATCTCGTCACGGTCGACGACGCATTCGCCGAATCCGGCGGCCGGGACACATGGAGGATGCCGCCGCTCGCCACCCTCTCCCGGCCGAGCATGTCGTTGCAGCGCAAGATCGGCTTGGGGACGCTGCGCGGCTACCTGGTGATCGCCCTCGTCCTCGTCTGCGTGAAAGTCATCGAGGTCGCCCTCCACTAGTGATGCTCAGTCGATAGAAGAGCAACCCGTCCTCTTCGAGAAGGTGGACGATGCCGAGGTCGAGCGGATCGGACAGTTCCGGACCGGCGAGGACACGGGAGCCGGAACCGGCGACGAGGCGCGGCGAGAGGGTGAGACAGAGTTCGTCCAGCAGCCCGGCGCGAAGGACGTCTCCATTGAGCCCGGGCCCACCCTCGAGGAGGACCGACCGATAGCCTGCCTGGTGGAAGTGATCGAGGGCGCGGCCCGGCTCGACACGTCCATCACCGGCCACGACGAAGTCGGCCACCTCTTGTCCGCGGCTCTGCTCGTCCTTGTCACAGTCGCTCGTGGTGACAATGATCGTGCGCGCCTCTGCTTCGGTGAAGAGCGGCGCAGACCAATCGAGGTTGGCCGACCGGGTCACGATCGCAATGGGCGGCACCGCCGACTGTCCTCGTTGACCTCGTTGCTTCTGCAACTCCTCGCTCAGGTGGACCGGACCGTATCCCTCGGAGCGAGCGGTGCCGGCGCCGACCAGGATCACGTCGGCGAGGGACCGCAGGACCTGGAAGAGCCTGCTGTCGGCAGGTCCCCCCAGCATGCCGGAGCGCCCGTCGACGGCGATGGCACCGTCGAGGCTCGAGATCATGTTGCAGCGGACGAAGGGCCTGTCGGTACCGACGTGGGCCGGGGTCGCGTAGGCGTCGACGAGGTCGACGCTCGCATGTGGCTCTGGCAGAAGGACTCTCATAGGGCGTGCTCCACCGCCAGATCCCTCATCCGGAACGTGCGAGCGGGCATCTCGGACCCGGGAGCATGGCTGCGATCATTAGCTTATAGAGCAAGCGAGCAGACAGTGGACCGTCCGGAGCGGATCGGAGCCTCCCATGACCCAGACAGCTGCAACCGAGGCGGAGATGATGCGAGGCCGTGTGCGCGGGCTCGGCCACATCGTCCTCTACGTCGCCGATCTCGACCGGTCCCTCGCCTTCTACCGGGACATCCTCGGGTGGCCGGTCATCTGGCCACCCGGGCGCCACCCGGTCGCCGGGTTCCGCGCCGGCGACACCCACCACGACCTGCTCCTGATCGAAGTCGGGTCCGACGCCGACCCGATCCCGTCCGGGCGCCGCCTCGGCCTCTACCACTTCGGCGTGAAGGTCGGCGACGGCGACCACGACCTTCGGGCCGTGCTCGCACGCATCGAGGCGCGACCGGACCTCGCACGAGTGGTCGGCGCCGTCGACGAGGGATTCGCCCATTCGCTCTACGTACAGGACCCCGACGGCAACGAGGTCGAACTCTATGTCGACCTGCCCGGCAAGGACTGGACCGACCCCGCCGTCGTCTTCGACTCCCCGCGTCTCCCGCTTCGGCTCTGACCGGCCGAGCCTGGCGCCACGACCTATCCGGCCAGACCGTGCCGGTGTGCGTACGCCGCCGCCTGGGCCCTGTCCCGGCTCCCGGTCTTGGCAAAGATGTGGTTCACGTGGGTCTTGATGGTGGCCTCCGCCACGAACAGCTCGCCGGCGATCTCCGAATTCGACTCGCCCCTGGCGATGAGGAGGAGCACCTCGGCCTCACGCTCGGTCAGTCTGTCCGGCAGCGGCTCGACGCGCTTGGGAACAGGCCGTTCTGCCCGTTGGGCGGCGGCCTGGACCAGTGTGGCCTGCACCTCGGGGTCGAGCATGGACTGGCCGGCCGCTGCGGCGTCGAGCGCGCGGTGGATGTCCTCACGAGTGGCATCCTTGGTCAGGAACCCGATCGCGCCGGCGGACAGTGCCTCGATGATCGACTCGTCGTCGGCGAAGGTCGTGAGGATCACCACATGGGTGCCGGGATGAGACCGGCGGATGAGCCCTGTGGCTTCGGCCCCACCCATCTTCGGCATCCGGAGGTCCATCAGGACCACATCAGGATGGTGTACCTCCACCAACGCCAGCGCCTCGCTGCCGTCCGCCGCCAATCCGACCACCTCGACACCGGCCAGATGGTCGATGACGGTGGCCAGCCCTTCGCGAACCACCCGCTGGTCGTCCACGACGAGCACCTTCACGCCGGAACCCTCGCCTCGACCCGCCACCCGGCCCCCGATCGTCCAGCTTCGACCTGACCGCCGACGAGCAGCACCCGCTCGGCGATCCCTTGGAGACCGTACCCGCCGCCGGAGTCCGAGAGCCCCGATGGCGGTCCGGTGCCCGGCGGATTCGAGATCGTGAGCGTCACCTGTTCCGGCGCGAAGACCAGACGGACCGTTGCCTGTGAACCGGGAGCATGTTTGATCGCATTCGTCAGGGCCTCTTGTGCTACGCGGGAGAGCGCGAAGTTCGCCTCGGGGGCCAGCTCCCGGGGAGGGCCGACCACTTCGAGGACGAAGCCCTGGTCCGCTGTCAGGCGGGACAACTGGTCCTGGATGGGTGGCAGGTCCTCTCGCAACGCCTTCACCGCACCCCGGGCCTCGTCCAGACCCTCCCGCACCAGCCGCTTGATCCCCGCGATCTGCGTCCGCACCTCCGGCCCGACCCCCCGGTCCTCGTCGACGAGGGTATCGAGCGCCTCGAGCTGCACCGACAACGCGGACAGGGTGTGGGCGAGGACGTCATGCAACTCCCGTGCCATGTGGTTGCGACCGTCCAGAAGCTCTGCCCGCGCCCGTTCCGCCTCAGCACGCGCTTCCGAGAGTTCGAGGTGTGCGGCCTGGGTTGCCCGTTGGACACTCTCGCGCCGGGTCACGCCGAGGATCAGTCCGCTCGTGGCAGCCGCCGCCGCACCTGCGATCACGGCAGAGCTCGAATTCGTTGCGCCGAATGCAACGATGTACGCGGCGAGTCCGCAGGCAGCCACCGCAAACGCGATTGCGAGTCGCCATGCGATGGCGGCCCCGAGGGCCGCGACGCCCAGGAACACCAGTGCGACCGGAGCGAACGCGGCGAGCGCCCCACCGGTGAGTGCCAGTCCGAACAGGCACGGAAGCCCGATCGCTCGCACCCTGCCGGTGCGAGCGACGATCCACCCTATCCACAGGAGGGCCGCCGCACCGAGAAGCGCCAGAGGAGCTGCCCCTGATCCGCCCGTCCCCCGGACGGTCTCGGTGAGGACGCCCCAGGCCAACAGTCCGAGACCGACGACATTCCCGACGACTGTCACCGGTCCGACGACCGGACCAGTGAAGCGCTCCTCAGACGTACTCACCGTCCACAATCTTGACCCCGGGATCGATGCTCGCCGGCGATGCATCCCGAGCCGGGAGCACGAGACCCCGGAATCCGAGCACCGCGGTGCGGGCCAGCGCCTCGCCCATCGCCATCAGGATGAGGGCTGCGACCCACGCCTCGCCGCTGGTGATCGAATAGGTGTGGCTCAGCCGTCCGATCTCCGCTCCGCCCCCGTGGGTGGCGTACAGCTGGAAGGCGAAGCGGGTTCCGCATCCCAGGACCCAGAGCGCCGCAGCGAGCAGCCCCGCCTTGGCAACCGGCCCGTCGGGTCCCGGGAGGATCGATGTGAAGAACCCACAGAGCGCCCCGAGGGTCACCCCGATGGCGGTGGCTCCGACGACCAGGACCAGGTCGTTTCCCGCGGTCGGGATGCCGTGCAGGTAGCTCTGGGCCACGACTGCCACCAGGACGACCGGTAGGAGCATGGACCTGACGGTGAGTCTCCGGCCCCGGACCTGCAGCAGCACGATGGCGATCAGGGCGATGTCGATGAGGTAGTCGGTGAGGGTCATAGGGCAAGCATCTGCTCTTCCATTCGCTCCGTCGTCAACCGGCGGGTGGATTTCCGGGTGGAGAGCGGGTGGAGACAGCTCGTCGTCCAGGGGACAGGGTTGGTCCTGGGGAGCGACGCGGCACCTGGCGATCCGGAACCGATGGATCTACGATGGCCGCTCCCATGGTCGCGTTCGCCAACCAGAACGGGCCCCGAAGTAGCGGGGTCGCCAACCGAGGTCTGCTGTGAGCGGGTCGGCGTCGACGGCACCGCCCGGCGGAACGTTCACGATGGCCGCGGATCTCACGGTGACCCGTACGGGGTACGGGGCGATGCAACTGGCCGGACCCGGGGTGTTCGGCCCGCCCGCCGATCGGGACGCGGCCGTGACCGTCCTGCGCGAGGCGGTCGCGTTGGGCATCACCCACATCGACACCAGCGACTTCTACGGCCCCTACATCACGAACCAGATCATCAGGGAGGCCCTCCACCCCTATCCCGATTGGTTGCACATCGTGACCAAAGTCGGTGCACGACGCGACGCCGAGGGTGGCTGGCCGCACGCGCGTTCACCCGAGCAGGTGCGAGAGGCGGTGCACGACAACCTCGACCACCTCGGTCTGGACGTCCTCGACGTCGTGAATCTGCGCGTCGGCGGACTCCACGGGCCCGAGGCCGGTTCGATCGCGGAGCCGTTCGAGATGCTCGCCCAGCTCCGACACGAAGGGCTGATCAAGCACCTCGGCCTCAGCACGGTGAACGCCGAGCAGATCGCCGAGGCGCAGTCCATCGCGCCGGTCGTCTGCATCCAGAATTTCTACAACGTCGCCCACCGGATCGACGACGACCTCGTCGACTCCCTCCACGGCCAAGGGATCGCCTACGTTCCCTACTTTCCGCTCGGCGGCTTCACCCCGCTGCAGTCCGACGTGCTGGATGCGGTCGCCTCCCGTCTCGCTGCCCCACCGATGGCGGTCGCCCTGGCGTGGCTCCTCCGACGATCGCCGAACATCCTGCTGATCCCAGGAACCTCGTCCGTCGCGCACCTGCGCCAAAACGTCGCGGGTGCAGCGTTGACCCTCTCCGACGACGATCTGACCAGGCTCGACGGGATCGGTTCATGATGGTCGGGTCGCCCTCGAGCTTCGACTCCGGGAGGCGTGGATGCTGGGGCTGATCGTCGGACTGGTCGTGCTGGTGGTCGTGGCGGTCCTGATCGTCGTACTGAACCTGGCCATGCGGCGGCACGGTTACTCGATCCCGGGAAAGACCGTCGTGCGCTGCAGCAAGGGACACCTGTTCACGATGGGCTGGATCGAGGGCGGGAGCCTCAAAGCGGTCAGGCTGGGTCCTCGGACCAGGTATCAGCACTGCCCGATCGGGGAGCACTGGGCCATCGTCCATCCCGTGAAGGACGCGGATCTCACGGCGGACGACCGGAGTGCCCTGGCCGGCGGGACCTAGGAGAACCGGGCACCCAGACCCGCTGCTAGGTTCCGAGCATGCGCTCGCGGCCGGTCGTGCTGCACGTCGGGATGCACAAGACGGGCACCACGTCGTTGCAGACGATGATCGCCCGCAACCGGGAGCACTTCGCCGCGCAGGGGCTCTACTACCCCGGTACGGGGCAGATCGGCGTCGGCGACGGGCAGCACAACCTTGCCTGGGAGCTCCTCGGGGACGAACGGTTCGACCCGGAAGCGGGCTCGCTCGCCGATCTCGCCGACGAGCTCCGGGAGCACCGGCCTCCCGCTGTGCTCATCTCGAGCGAGGACCTCGAGTATCTCCACGACAAGCCGGACCGGCTGGTCGTCCTCCGGGACCTGCACGAGGATCTCGGGTACTCGACGCGGGTCGTCATCACCCTGCGCGAGCCGTCCGAATATCTCGAGTCGCTCTACTACGAACTCGTGCACCAGGGTCGCGCAGGGGAGTTCGACACCTTCGTCACCGAGGCGCTCGAGCGACGCGGGTTCTTCTCCCCCGGGGGCATCGAGCTCGACTACTCACGGCTGATCGGGGGATTCGCCGGCGTGTTCGGGCAGCAATCGCTGCGGGTGCTGCCCTACGACCACGACGACGCGGTAGGGCCCGTCCTCGCTGCCTGCGCTGATGCCCTCGGCATCCCGTTGAGTCCGGTACCGGACTGGCCCAGGTTCAACGTCCGGGACGACCCCGAGCGCACCGGGGCGTCCGACGGACACGCCGCCGCCTCGGCCGTCCTCAGCCGGTCACAGCGCGAGGCGGTCCGGGTCGCCTTCGGTGCCACCTTCGACACCCTGCTGCAGGAATACCGCCACGTCGACGGGACCACCACCGTCCGCTAGCCGGGGCCCGCACGCCTGCCTCGCCGACGGCGAGGCAGCGCTTGGCACAGAGGTCGGCGAACCGCCGCTCGTGGTACGGGGCCCGATCGCGTGGCAGGCTCTCGGCGATGCCCACGAGCCAGATCCGGAAACCGACGCTCGAGGACAGGATGGTCGAGCGGCTCGTGGACAAGGCGTTGCCGATCCTCGTCTCGGTGGTCTTCGTCGCTCTCGGTCTGCTCTACTGCTTCCGGTGGGGGCCCGTCGTCCGCCACAAGCCGGACCTCTGGATCACCCCAGGGGACATCTGGACCACCTACCGCGCGTCCGCAGCGGCCGCCCACGGCCACTTCAGCGCCGTCTACGGTCCGGGCTTCCTCGCGTTTCCCGGCATCCTCGCCGCCTTCGCACCGCTCGGGGCGCTCATCAACTCCTTCACCACCACCGCGATCCAGGTCACCCAGAACGGCCTGCCGACCGCGGGTGTGCACTACCTCCTGCTGCCCGGTACCCCGTACTTCCTGGCGGACGTGGCCCGGTCGGGTTCGAAGCTCTACGACATCCACCGCGAGGCGAGCGTCGTGCTGCTGCCGGTCATGCTGCTCCTCTCCTGTGTCGCCCTGTTCGCCCTCGACGCACTGGCCGAGCGGCTCGGGGTCGGCCGGCAACGCCGGGCGGTGCTCTGTGTGGTGCAGGGGGTGCTGCTCTGGCCGGTGACGGTCTTCGCGGGGCATCCCGAGGACGCCGTGGCCCTCGCGCTCGCCGTCTACGCGCTCATCTTCGCCTTCGACCGGCGCTTCACCGGCGCGGGCTGGCTGTTCGGCGCGGCGGTGGCCGTACAACCACTGGTCATCGTCCTCTTCCCGCTGCTCCTCGCGCTCGGCGGCCGATCGCGGGCGCTCGGGCTGGTGGTCAAGGGCGCCCTCCCGGCAGTCGTGCTCACCATCCCGCCGCTCGCTGCGGGCGCGCACGACACCCTCCATGCGCTCGTCGACCAGCCGACCTTTCCCAACGTGGGGGACAACCACCGCACCCCCTGGTTGTTCCTCGCCCCGAAGCTCGGGGGGAGCGGGCAGAACGCCAAGGTCGGCGGGGGCCCGACCCGGATCATCGCACTCGCGCTGGCCGCGGCTCTCGGGTGGTGGGCCCTGCGATGGCGGGACCGGCCCGAGATGATCGTCTGGGCGGCGGCGCTCGCGCTCGCGCTGCGCACCTACACCGAATCGGTCATGACGCCCTACTACGTGTGGCCCGCATTGGCCGTCGGGGTCATCGTGGCGGCACGCGCCAACCTGGTGCGCTTCGCAGCAGGCGCCACCATCGCCGTCCTCGCGACGATCGTCGGCCAGTGGCAGCTCTCGGAGTTCACCTGGTGGGCCGTCCAGGTGGTCGGGGTCACCGCCCTGCTGGCCGTGGCCGTGAGACCGGATCCCACCCCGGTCGCCGCCGAGTCGGACCGACCGGCCGCCACGCAGCAACGGAAGGGGTCCTCCAAGAGCCAGGCGAAGAAGACACAGCGCAAGAGCGCGCGCACGGCCCGGAAACGCACGGCCCGGCGCTGAGCCGGCCGGCCCGGGCACCTGGCATACTCACGGTGGAGGCGAGAGCGTGACCATCACCACTCGAGAGGACACCCTGCTCCCGGACCCCGAGCCACGCGCGGTCCGGGCGACGATCATCTCGGTCGACGACCACCTGGTCGAGCCCCCGGACATGTTCGAGGGGCGGGTGCCCGCCAAGCTCGCCGACCAGGCCCCGAAGATCGTCGAGACCCGACGCGGCCATCAGGTCTGGGAGTTCGAGGGCACCCGCTACTCGCAGGTCGGCATGAACGCGGTCGCCGGGCGCCGTCCCGAGTGCGTGACCCTCGAGCCCACCCGATTCGAGGACATGCGGCGGGGTTGCTGGGACATCGACGCCCGCGTCGCCGACATGGATCTCAACGGGGTCTGGGCCTCCCTCAACTTCCCGTCGATGATCACCGGCTTCTCCGGCCGGGTCTTCTCTGCCGCCCGCGACCCCGAGCTCGGGCTGGCCGTCACCCGGGCGTGGAACGACTGGCTCTACGAGGCCTGGTGGCAGCCCCACCCGGACCGGATCATCCCCTGCGGGATCACCTACCTGACCGACCCCGTACTCGGGGCGGCCGAGATCCGGCGCAACGCCGCACGCGGCTTCCGTTCGGTCACCCTCCCCGAACGCCCCCACCGGATCGACCTGCCCAGCATCTTCTCCGGCTACTGGGACCCGATCATCGCCGCGTGCGTCGAGACCGACACCGTCCTCTCCCTCCACGTCGGCTCCTCGGGGATGCCGGACCTGCCGGCGGACAGCCCGATGGTCGCCCTCGGGGCGACCCTGTTCGGCCAGATGTCGCTCACCGCGTGCGCCGAGTGGGTCTGGTCCGGGCTGCCCGTCCGGTACCCGGACATCAAGATCGCCATGAGCGAGGGGGGCATCGGATGGGTCGCGATGCTGCTCGACCGCCTCGACAACATCGTGGAGCGCTCGGGCTACGGACAGGGATACGACGCGAGCGGTCTCCGTCCGGCCGAGGTGCTGCAGCGCAACTTCTGGTTCTGCACGATCGACGACCCCTCGACCATCGACACCCGCCACCGGATCGGCATCGACCACGTGATGCTCGAGGTCGACTACCCCCACGGCGACACGACCTGGCCCGACACCCAGGAGGTGGTCGAGCGGGCCTGGGGTCACCTGCCGGTCGCGGACCTCCGCAAGCTGACCCACGAGAACGCAGCGGCGCTCTACCGCTGGCCCCTGCCCGACACGGTCCTCCCCTGAGCGGGCCGCCTCTCGTGACCGATTCCGACCTCGCCCGTGGGTCCCGACCGACCCGTGAGGCGCTGCTGCCCGAGCTCACCCCCCGCGAGGAGCTGGTCCTGTTGGCCCGCACCCTCTGGCGGGAGGGGTACGACGACCACCTGGCGGGCCACATCACCTATCGCCAGCCCGACGGCACCCTGCTCTGCAACCCGTGGCTCCTCCTCTGGGAGGAGATCCGGCCCGAGGACGTCCTGGTCATCGACCCCGAGGGCGCCCTGATCGAGGGGAACTGGCCGGTGCCGCTCGGGATCCCGCTGCACATCGAGCTCCACCGGCGGCGTGACGACATCGGGGTGACCGTGCACAGTCATCCGCAATTCGGCACGGTCTGGGCCGACCTCGGTCGCCTCCCCGGCTGCTACGACCAGAGCTCGGCGCTCGGGGGTGGCGAGCTCGTCCTGGTCGACGAGTACGACGGGCCGGTCAACAGCTCGGACAGCGCGGCCCGGGCCGCCGCGGCCATGGGCACCGCCGACATGGCGTTGCTCGCCAACCACGGGGTGCTGGTGACGGCGGGCAGCATCCGTGCCGCTCACCAGCGGGCGGTCGCGCTCGAGCACCGCTGCCGGCGCGCCTGGCAGGTCGAGGCGATCGGCACCGGGCGCGAGCTGCCGGCACCCGCCCGCTCGTTCTTCCGCGCCTCGGACGGAGAGGGGTTCCACGGCTTCTTCGAGGCCATGGCCCGCCGCGAGCTTCGGTTGGACCCGGACCTGCTCGGTCCGGGTCGGTCGGTCTGAGCGCTGGTCAGGCCGCGCTGGTCCCGGGGACCGGGACGGTCACGGTGTCGGTGCCCGAGCGCAGCACCGTTCCGGGCACAGCCCCGGTGAGGGTGTCGGCGGTGACCACTTCGGTGCCGTTGACCAGCACGTGCTCGATCCCGTTGGCGCCGGCGTAGAGGCGGCTGGCCCCCCCGGGGAGGTCGTCGCGCGTGCGCATGGCGTCGGGGCCGATCCGCTCCGGGTCGAAGACCGTCACGTCTGCCCAGGCGCCCTCGATCAGCCGGCCGCGGTCGACCAGGCCGTAGAGGTCGGCCGGCGCCCCGGTGATCAGGTGGACCGCCTCCTCGATCGGGAGCAGCTGGCGTTCGCGCACCCCCTCCCCGAGCAGCGTGGTCGAGTACACGGCTCCGCACATGGTGTCGAGATGGGCACCGGCATCCGAGCCGCCGACCACGGCCCTCGGGTCGCGCCAGACCGCCGCCCGCGCCACCCAGTCGGCGTCGGTCGCCGGGATCGGGACCGAGAACCCCGTGCGCAGTCGGTCGGCAACCACGATCTCGCAGATGGCGTCCCATCCGCTCAACCCGCGCTCGGCGGCGGCGGCCGAGACCGGCCTGCCCTCGAGTCGTGCGTTCTCGGGCGAGAAGGTCTCGGCCACCACCAGGCGGTCCCAGTTGGCCAGGAAGCGCAGGACGCCGGCCTCGTCGGACTGGGCGCGCTCGTCCATGGCCCGCCGGGCCACCGGGTCGGACAGGACTGCCATCCGCTGGTCGATCGTGGTGGCGAAGAACTCGCGCCACCCGGGCAGCCCGTCCAGGATGGCGCCGTGCTCGAAGGAGAGGCGGAGGGCCATCGTGTGGGGCAGGGTCAGGGCCACCAGCCGACCACCGGCGCCGGCGACCGTCGTCGAGGCGCCGAGCTGGTGGGTGGTGCCGTCCGGGTTTCCGGCCGACGGGGCGAGCACGTTCCAGTTGACCGGCCGGCCGGAGAGCAGGGACATCCTGGTCATGAGGTCGACCTCGTCCTCGGAGAACCCGTTGAGGCAGCCGGGCACGATCATCTCGACCGTCGTGCCCGGATGGTCGGCCACGGCCGCGGCGAGCCGCTCGAGCTCCTCGCGGGTGGCCGACCGTGACGGCACCGGCTGACCGTCCCCGTCGTTGTGGGTCGGAGCCTGGGAGGTCGAGAAGCCGAGGCCGCCCTCGGACAGGGCCTGGTGCAGGGCGGCCACGAGCCGGTCCAGCTGCTCAGGCGTGGCCTCTTCGCCGACCGCGTCCTCGCCCATGATCGCCCGGCGCAGCGTGGAGTGCCCGACCAGGAAGCCGGCGTTCACCCCGATCGCGCCGTCGAGCCGACTCAGCCACTCGCCGAACGAGGACCACTTCCAGTCGAGCCCGGCCTGCAGCGCGGCAAGCGGCATCCCCTCCACCCGCGCCATCATCCGCGAGAGGTAGTCGGCGTGGTCCGGGCCGGCCGGCGCCAGTGAGAACCCGCAGTTCCCGCCGAACACGGTGGTGACACCGTGCAGGGGCGACGGGCTCGCCGACGGGTCCCAGAACAACTGGGCGTCGTAGTGGGTGTGGAGGTCGACGAACCCCGGGGCGACCACGCACCCGGTTGCGTCGATGACCCGGGTCGCACTGTCGGTGACCGTGCCGACGGCCACCACCCGTCCCTGGTCGATCGCCACATCCGCCCTGCGGCCGGGTGCGCCGGACCCGTCGACCACCAGGCCGTCGCGGATGAGCAGATCGATCACGCCGTCCCCTTTCTCCGGGTCCGCGGCCGGGTGAACGCGGCCATCCCGTCTGTGCCGAGCTCGAGCCCGAGACCGGAGTCGCCCCACCCGCCCATCGGTGCGAGGTGATCCATGGCCGCCATCCCGTGGGCGTTGGTCCAGACGGTCCCCGCGACCAGCCGGCCGGCCACGATGTCGGCCAGGTCCGGGTCGCCGCTCCACACCGAGGCGCACAGGCCGAAGCTGGTGTCGTTGGCCGCGTCCACCGCCGCGTCGAGGTCGTCGTAGGGGAGAATCGGCAGCGCCGGGGCGAACTGCTCCTCCCGGACGAGCTCGGCGGCCGGATCCGGATCGACCACCAGGGCCGGGGAGACGAACCAGCCCGAGTCCCCGCCGCGGAACGCCGCCGGCCGGACGACCTCGGTCGTGCCGCCACCCGCGGCGGCGATCATGGCCTCGACCCGCTCGTAGGCCGCGCGGGTGTGGACCGGTCCCATGGTGACCTCCGGATCCAGACCGTGACCGACGACCGTCCGGGCGAGGACGGCGGCCAGGGCGTCCCGCCAGGCGCCGAGCCGGGCGGAGGGCACGTAGAGACGTTTGACGGCCATGCAGACCTGGCCCGAGCTCGTGAATGCCGCCTCGAGGAGCCGGGTCGCGAGCTCCTCGGTCGGCTCCAGGTCGGGGGCGACGATCGCCGGATCGTTGCCGCCGAGTTCGAGCACGGCCGGCCGCAGGAGCGGGCCGCACGCGCTGAGCACCGCCCGCCCGGCGACCACCCCGCCGGTGAAGGAGACCATGTCCACGCCCTCGTGGGCGACCAACGCCGCGCCGAGCGCCGGGGAGGGTCCGTTGACCGCGCTGAGCACCCCCGGCGGGAGCTCCGCGGCCAGCGCAGCCGTCGCCAGCAGCACCGCGCCAGGGCAGGTCGGAGGGGTCTTGACGACCACCGCGTTGCCCGCCAGCAGCGCGGGCAGGACCTTGTTGCCCATCACCGCCGCCGGCCAGTTGAACGGGAGCACCGCGGCAACGACCCCGTGCGGCACCCGTTCGATGACCGCGTTGCCGGCTTGCACCGGAGCGAGGGCTTCGGCCACCAGCGGCGCGAAGGCCCCTGCCATGGCCACCGCGGCCGAGAGGTCGAAGAGGGATTCGACCAGGATCTTGCCGTGCTCCCGGGTCAGGAGCGCGGCCGCAGCGTCGAGGTCGATGGCGGCCATGGCCCGGTCGCAGGCGGCGGTGACCAGGGCGCCCCGGGCGTCGAGATCGAGGGCGGCCCACTCCGGCTGGGCGTCGCGGGCGGCCGCGACTGCACGGTCGAGCTGGTCGGCCGACACGCTCGGGGCGAGCAGCACGACCTCCTCGGGTCTGGCCGGGTCCACCACCGGGTAGGTCCCATCCGCGCCGGCTGCCGGGACACCCGCGATGACCAGTGGGACGGTCGTCATGGCCGCCTCCGTCTCTGTCGTCGACATGCGTCCCTCCCCCTGTCCTGCGCCCCCGGCGCAGTCCGACGCTACTCTCCCCTGCCATGGAGAGCACACTGCTGCCGGACCCCTCGCCGCGGCCGGTCGCTGCCCCGATCATCTCGGTCGACGACCACCTCATCGAGCCTCCCGACCTCTTCGAGGGCCGGATGCCGGCCGGCTTGGCCGCGCGCGGCGCCGCGGATCGAGGAACGCCCGAACGGCGACCAGTACTGGCTGTTCGAGGGTCGCGACTACCCGAACGTGGGCCTCAACGCAGTGGTCGGCCGGCCACGCGAGGAGTGGAGCATGGAACCGGCACGCTTCGACGAGATGCGTCCGGGCTGCTACGACATCGAGGCCCGGGTGACCGACATGGACATCGGCGGGATCTGGGCCTCCCTCTGCTTCCCGTCGCTGGTGGCCGGGTTCTGCGGCTCGGTCTTCGCCCGCGCCGAGGACCCCGAGCTCGGACTCGCCTGCACCCGGGCGTGGAACCGCTGGCACCACGAGGTCTGGGCCGGCACCCATCCCGAGCGCATCATCCCGCTCCAGATCCCCTGGCTCGCCGACGTGGCCATCGCTGCGGCCGAGGTGCGGGCCAACACGTCCCTCGGGTTCAAGGCGGTGAGCTTCCCCGAGTTCCCGGCCCAGCTCGGCTACCCCTCGATCTTCACCGCCCACTGGGATCCGTTCCTTGCCGCCTGCCAGGAGACCGGGACCGTGGTCTGCCTCCACACCGGCGCCTCGTCCTGGGCCCCGCTCCCGTCGCCGGACCCTCCCTTCGAACTGCTCCCCACCGTCTTCCCGGTCAACACGCTGCTGGCCGCGTCGGAGTGGCTCTGGTCCGGGGTCGCGGTTCGCTTCCCTGGTCTCCGGGTGGCTCTCTCAGAGGGCGGGATCGGATGGGTCACCATGCTCATGGACCGCGCCGACTACGTGCTCGACCACTCGGCCTCGGGCACCGAGAGCGCCACCTGGACCTCGGACCTGCGCCCGAGCGAGGTGTTGGGGCGCAACTTCTGGTTCTGCACGATCGACGACCCCTCGGCGGTCCCGGTGCTCGAGCGGATCGGACTCGATCACGTGATGGTCGAGAGCGACTACCCCCACGCAGACTCGACCTGGCCGGACACCCAGGGCACCATGGTGAACGTCTTCGGCACACTGCCCGATGCCGATCTGCGCAAGGTGGCCGGGGGGAACGCCGCGGCGCTGTTCAGCCACCGTCTGCCCGACCGCGACGACTGGCGCGTCCCCGCCTGAGCCGGCCCCGACCGGCCGCTACCCGCCCCCGGTGAACTCGAGCAGCTGCGGCACGAGGAGCGACCAACGGTCGAACAGGTGGCCGGTCCCGTCGGCGGCCGCAGCGCTGCGCTCGTTCCACTCGTCGTCGCCCCAGGGCGGCTCGACCAGCCTGGCCCCGGGGATGAGGGCGGCAACACGTTCGGAGGTCTCGCGGGTGTGGTGGGCGTCGGTGGTGCCGCTCCGGAAGACGAGGGTGGGGACCTCGAGTTCGGCGCAGAGCGCATCGGGAAGCCCGGGGACGGTCGTCTCCGGGTCGGGGCAGTAGGCGATCATCCACTGCTCGAGGGTCGCGATGAACGCGCGCGGATCGAGTGCGAGGAATCGCTGCCGGTTCCCCGGGTTGCGCTCGATGACCTCGCTCCACTCGGGCAGAGCGACCACCGCCTCCATGCCACCCCTCCACGCGGCCCGGACCGACTCCCCGCAGTAGTGCACCGCGAGGAGCAGCAGCCCGTAGACCCCTCCGCTGATCCAGAGCATGGCCAACCGCTCGGCAACGTCGGGGTGACGGGCAGCGGCCAGCAGCGACACCCGGGCGCCGCCTGAACCGCCGACGATGACCGCCGGTGCGAGGTCGAGCTCGCGGAGCAGGCCGGCGAGCGCGTCGGCCTGCATCTCCGACTCCGACTGTCCCCGGAAGCAGACGTCCGAGGCCCCGGTGTTGGGCCGGTCCCAGATGAGCACCTGGTTCCCGTGTCCGGCGAGCTCGAGCGCGAGCTCACGGATCCCCGGGACGTCCTTGCTGAACCGGCCGCCCGGTGTCAGGACGAACGGTCGCCCCACCCCGATGAGCTCGTAGGCGATGGTGGTGCCGCCGATCGTGCAGGTGGCCATGGCTGCTCCTTCCGGGTGCCCCGCATCGGAACCGCAGGCTAACCCCGAGGTGAGCAGACCGGCGCAGCCTGTCGCGCGGCAGAAGCCGGCGGATGATGCTCTCTCAGGATCGGTCTCTGCCGTAGACATGCGTACGCCATAGACGGAATGTTGGAAATTGGACACCCAGGGCTCGTATGTCCAGCGCGACCGACCGGGCGGTCCGTCCCGATATGGTCACCGCTCGTGGATCCACGGGCACAGGTCGTCGAGGCGCGGGACCTCGGACGCGCGGTGACCGCGGGGGGCGTCGAGCTGGCCCGGAGCCACGTCCGCAACCAGCTCCGGCGCTCGATGGGGATGCGCCGCGTCCCACCGCCCCCCTGCGACGATCCGGCCGAGGCCTACTTCCCCCCCGACTCGATCACCCGCCAGGTCCACGGCGACCTGCCGGCGATGCTCATCGGCGGTCTGTCGACGCTGCTGTTCCAGATGCTCCACCCGCTGGCCATGGCCGCGGTGACCCAGCACTCGCAGTACCAGTCCGATCCACTCGGACGGCTGGATCGGACTGCCGACTTCCTCGGTACGACGTCCTACGGATCCCGCTCCGAGGCGCATGCGGCCCTTCCGCGGGTACGGGGCGTGCACGCCCGGGTGGTGGGCACCGCCCCGGACGGCCGGCCGTACTCGGCCGCCGACCCGGACCTGCTCACCTGGGTGCACACCACCGAGGTGGCCAGCTTCCTGGCGGCCACCCGCGCCTACGCCCCCCGGCACCTCTCGCCGGTCGAGGAGGACACCTACGTCGACGAGATGTCCCGGGTGGCCGTCGACCTCGGAGCCGTGGTCGTGCCGCGAACGGTCGACGGGCTCGAGGCCTACTTCGAGGCTGTACGCCCCGAGCTCCGCCTCACGGCCGAGGCACGCACCGCCCGCAACTTCATCGTGCGCGGGGTGGGGAGATGGCCGCACGAGATCACCACCCACGGGCTCCTGGTGGCCGCGGCCCAGGGGGTCCTGCCACCGTGGGCCCGCCAGGAGCTCGGGCTCCCGACCCTGCCGTGGGTCGATCAGCTCGCCGTACGCCCAACCGCCCGGGCGGTGAGCTCGGCTCTCCGGTGGGTCGTGGCCCGGCCCGCCGGTCCACCCGCGCCTGCATAGATCCCCGGGCGGCCACCCCCGGGCGGTGACTCACGTCGTGGGGTCGACCCGCTCGCGCACGACGCTCTCGAGCAACGCGTCGCGACCGAACTCACGCACGTCGGTGACACCGGTCAGCCCCATGGCCACTTCGAGCTCTCCGCGGAGGATCTCGAGCATGTGGGTGACCCCGGTCCCACCCCGCGCGGCCACCGCCCAGGCCCACGCCCGGCCCACCAGGCAGGCCCGGGCCCCGAGGGAGAGGGCCCTGGCCACATCGAGGCCGCTGCGGATGCCGCCGTCGACGAGCACCTCGGCCGCGTCACCGACGGTGTCCACCACGGCGGGCAGCGCCCGGATCGTCGAGGGCACCCCGTCGAGCTGCCGGCCGCCGTGGTTCGAGACGATCACGCCGTCGGCTCCCTGTGCCACGGCCTCCCGGGCGTCGTCGGCGTCGAGGATGCCCTTGAGCACCAGCTTGCCGAGCCAGTGTTCGCGCACCCAGGCCAGGTCGTCCCAGGTCACGGAAGGGTCGAATTGACCGTCGACCCACTGCTTGAAATCCATCGGGGTCGCGCCCCCCGGCACCGCCTTCTCGAGGTTTCCGAAGGTGAGCGGCCGGCCCCTGAGCGCGACGTCACGCAGCCACCGGGGACGGAGGCCGAGGTCGATGCCACGCCGGAGCTGCTTCGCCCGCGGCAGGGTTCCCGACATCCCGTTGCGTACGTCGCGGTAGCGGGCACCCACGACGGGGAGGTCGACAGTGAGCACCAGGACCGAGCATCCGCACTCGGTGGCCCGGGCCATGAGGTCCTCGGCATAGCTGCGATCGCGCATCACGTAGAGCTGGAACCACGGAGGCCGCGAGATGGCGGCGGCCACCTCCTCGATCCCACAGATCGAGACCGTCGACTCGCAGAAGGGCACCCCGAACGCGGCTGCAGCGGTGGCCGCCTGGACCTCGGCGCGGGTGGCGAGCATGCCGGCGAGGCCGACCGGGGCGAGCACGACGGGGAGCGAGAGGTCCTCCCCGAGCGCGGTGGTGACGAGCGAGCGCTCCGAGACGTCGCGCAGGACGCGCTGGCGGAGCAGCACCTCCTGCAGGTCACGACGGTTGGCGGCCAGCGTGGTCTCCTCGTAGGCGCCGCCGTCGACATAGTCGAAGAGCTGTCGGGGCAGGCGCCGGCGGGCCAGCTCCCGGTAGTCGCGCACCGAGGCGGGGGCCAGCCCGAGTGTCCCGTCCCCTCTCGTGGAGATCATGGCCCCATGCTGCCCGAACGGGGACGGC
Source organism: uncultured Acidimicrobiaceae bacterium (assembly GCA_963701325.1). Classification (GTDB taxonomy): domain Bacteria; phylum Actinomycetota; class Acidimicrobiia; order Acidimicrobiales; family RAAP-2; genus Bog-756. Next base: position 2,493,552 of record OY969604.1, on the reverse strand, counting down.
TGTGCCCATCCTCGCCACCGTCCGTGGCGGCACCCTTGTGATCCGGGTCACGCACAAGTAGGGTTCAGGGCCTTGTGTTTCTCGCCCGGGTAACACCGATGGCGGAGCTCGACACAGCAGGACGCCGCCGGCCCGTCGTCGGCGCGGCGCTCCTCTCGACTCTCGTCGCCCTGAGTTGTGTTGTCGTGCCCGCCGGCCACAGTGCCGCCGGAGCCGACACGATCTCGTCACTCCAGACCCGGGCGGCGGCCATCTCCCAGAAACTCGTCCTCGAGCAGCTCCAGCTCGACGCATTCCGGCAGCAGTCCTCGGTGGCCGCGGCCCGGGTGACCGCCGACGCCGCTGCCATCTCCGAGCTCGACCAGCAGATCACCGCGGACCAGCAGGCCATCGACCAGCGGCGCCAACTCGTGCGCCGTCAGGCGATCCTCTCCTACATCGACTCGGGGTCCGACACGTCGGGAACCGACACGGCACTCTTCTCGGGGGGCGGCACCAAGGCCCAGGCGGCGAGCGAGTACACGGCGCTCGCGGTCGGCGACATCACGACGGCCCTCGACGAGCTGCACACCGCGCAGCAGACCCTTGAGACCCATCAGGCGGTGCTCGAGCAGCGTCAGAGCCAGGACCGCGCAGACCAGGCGGGCGAGGCCGCGGACGTCGGCAGCGCCGCCGCGGTGGCGGGCCAACTCGAATCGGAACAGGCGCTGGTGTCCGGACAGCTGGCAACCGCGGTCGCCCAACAACAGGCCGTCGAGGCGGCAGCGGCCGCGGCAGCAGTGGCCCGCGCGCAGCGGAGCGCGCCGCGTCCGACGCCGTCCACGTCGACGGTGCCCACCATCCCGGCTTCGACGACCGTCGCGAGCAGCTCGTCGACTCCGACCGTGCCAACCGCCACCCCGGCACCGGCAGGCAACCCGAACCTGCCCGACCCGGCGCTCAATCCGTTCCTCCAGTGCGTCGTGCAGGCCGAGTCGGGCGGCAACTACGGGGCGGTGTCACCTAACGGGCTCTACATGGGCGCATTCCAGTTCAGCCAGGCCACGTGGAACTCCGCTGCCGCAGCGGCCGGTCTCGGCTATCTGGTAGGCATACCGCCCAACCTGGCGACGAAGGCAGAGCAGGACACCGTCGCGGTCGCCCTCTACGCCCTCGACGGCCAGCAGCCCTGGCTGGGCGACCGCTGCAGCTGACCCCGTCGCGCCGCCGCCGCTCCTCGCACTGCAGCACCCGAACCGGCGTCCGACGCCCGCTCTCAGCGCAGGACGCAGCTGCCCGTCCCCGCACAGGTCGGGCACTCCGGTGCGGCGCCGGTCGCATGGGCCAGGCAGTGGGCGACCCGTCGGTCGACCAGGTCCATCAGGGCGCTGTCGGGACCGAGGGGGGCAGCGACCATCCAGTGCACACCAGGATGGCGGGACGCGGCATCGGCGGTCAGCGCGGGAAGGTCGCGGTGCCAGTGGTCGCCCGGCCAGAGGAAGTAGGGAGCAACGACCACCGTGCCGGCACCGGCAGCCACGCACCGGTCGAACGCGGTCGGGATCGACGGTTCGGCCAGCTCCATGTGCGCCGGTTCCACGATCGGGTGCCGCAGGCGGGACCGCGAGTCCGTCACGAAACGCTTGTGGGCACGGTTCGCCTCGGCGCGCCGCGATCCGTGGTCGACGACGACCACCCCGACCGTGGCGGCGCCCGGGTCGACGGGGCCCGAGGGCGTCGCGCCGGCGTCGCCGTCGGGGGGGATCGCGTCCATCGCGTGCAGACTACGGCCGGTGAGCGGTCTCCAGGTCGAGCAGGACGGTCTTGCGGCCGAGACCACCCCCGTAGCCGCCGAGGGTGCCGTCGGCGGCGATGACCCGGTGGCAGGGGACGATGATCGCCACCGGGTTGCGCCCGTTGGCGAGGCCGACCGCGCGCGAGGCCTTCGGGTTGTCCACCCGGCCGGCCAGCTCGCCGTAGCTGATCGTCTCGCCGTAGGGGATCGCGCAGAGCGCATCCCAGACCCGGCGTTGGAAGTCGGTGCCCTCGAGCCGTAACGGCACGTCGAAGGTCGTGCGTTTCCCGGCGAAGTACTCGTCGAGCTGAGCCCGGACGTCGTCGAAACCCGCATCGTCGCGCCGGGTCCCGGGGAGTGGGACGAACGGGTGACGCTGCTCCTCGAGGTGCAGGCCCACCAGGCACCCGTCGCGGGCCTCGAGCGTGAGCTGCCCCACCGGGCTCTCGACGGTGGTCACGAACGTCTCGGTGACCGTCGTGGTGGGTGTCTTCAGGGATGTCATTGGTCATGCTCCCTTTCTGGGTCGAGATCGTGCGGAAGTCCTTGCGGGTGCAGATGACGAGCGGCCAGGCGGCGGTGCCGGCGGCCACCGGTTGACCGGGTGGTCCGAGGTCGCCCAGAGGTACTGGACCGCATAGGCCCGCCACGGGCGCCATCGCTCGGCACGTGCGACCAGGCCCGCCGGGCTCGCTCCGAGGCCGGCCGCGACCGCCGCCCGCCGCACCCCGAGGTCGCCGGAGGGAAAGGCGTCCGGGTCGCCGAGACCACGCATGGCCACCATCTCGACGGTCCAGCGGCCCACCCCCGGCAACCCGGCCAGCACCGCCCGAGCAGCCTCCCGATCGCACCCCGGCCCGAGATCGAGCCGCTGCTCGTCGAGGGCTCCGACCAGGGCGGCCATGGTCTGGCCACGGCCGCCGGGCAGGGCGGGGTCGGCGTCCCGGAGTGCACCCGGCGTCGGGAACAGGTGGGTCAGCCCTCCGGAGCGGTCGGCGATCGGCTCACCGTGGGCGCGCACCAGGCTGCCGGCCGTCGCGTGGGCCGCGGCCACCGAGACCTGCTGGCCGAGCACCGCCCGCAGAGCGAGCTCGGCGCCGTCCACCGTGCGGGGCACCCGCCTGCCGGGCGCCTTGCTCACCGCTGCCGCGAGCACGGGGTCCAGACCCAGGTGACGATCCACCGCCTCGGGGTCGGCGTCGAGGTCGAGCAGCCACCGGCAGCGGGCGATCGTGGCGGTCAGGTCACGGAGGTCGGAGAGCACTGCGTGACAGAGGATGTGCTCGGGCGTCGGACTCAGCTCGACGATCCCCGGGCCGTGGCCGAGGCGCAGGGTGCGCCGATAGGTCGTGCCGACGACCTCCTCGACCCCGGGGACCGCGGTGGCCGCGAGGTGGCCGAAGAGGTTGTCCGGGCAGAGCGGCCGGCGGAAGGGGAGGCGCAGGACCAGCGTGCCCGCTCCCTCGCCGGTCGGTCGGATCGCGCCCGTCCGACGCGCCCGGAGTGCGGTCGGCGAGAGCGCGAACACCGCCTGGACGGTGGCGTTGAACTGGCGGACGCTCGAGAACCCGGCGGCGAAGGCCACCTCGGCCATCGGGAGCGCAGTGGTCTCGATGAGCACCCTGGCCGTCTGGGCCCGCTGGGCCCGTGCCAGTGCGATCGGTCCGGCACCGACCTCGGCCAGCAGCAGGCGCTCGAGCTGGCGCACGCCGTAGCCGAGCTCCGCGGCGAGTCCCGGCACCCCGGCCCGGTCGACCAGCCCGTCGGCGATGAGCCGCATCGCCCGGGCGACCACGTCGGCCCGCCGGTCCCACTCGGGGGATCCCGGCGTGGCACCGGGCCGGCATCGCTTGCAGGCACGGAAGCCGGCCCGCTGGGCGGCGGCGGCGGTTGCGAAGAAGCGCACGTGGTCGCGGTGCGGCGTGCGGGCGGGACAGCTCGGCCGGCAGTAGATGCCGGTCGAGGTGACCGCGGTGAAGAACCAACCGTCGAAGCGCGGGTCACGCGACTGCACGGCCAGATAGCAGCGGTCCGGGTCGTCGAGCACGCCATAAGCCTGCACCAGATCGCCACCACCTTCTAGCGGAATTGCGACACGGCGGTCGGCGGCACCGCCGGGCCTGCTCCGGACGGTGAATCCCCCGATTCGGCAGCCGGGTTTCCTACGCTTTCGCCAATGTCCGGAATCGAAGAGCGGCCGCACGACGGCGAAACGGCCGACGGGGGCGTGCAGGAGTCGCCCGACTCCGACGCCGCGAGGACCGCGCGGCCCTGGATCCGACGGGCGGACCGCGACCGGCGGGCCCGGGTCCGGCTCCACCTGGACGAGAGCGAGGGAGTCGTGCTCCTCGACGACCGGCGCATCCCGGGCACCCGGGACTCCATCGCCTGCATCGCGGTGTCGCCGGGCGGCGTATTCATCATCGACACCAAGAGCTACAAGGGCCTCGTGCACACCAAGCGCCCCGGCCCGATGAGCGATCTCGGCCCGTACGAGCTCTACGTGGGCCGGCGCAACTGCACCCGCTCGCTCGAGCGGGTCATCGAAGGTCGGACGGTCGTCGGCGAGGCGCTCCGCACGACGGCGTGGGGCGCCGAGGTGCCCATCCATCCCATGCTCTGCCTCACCCGTGCCGACTGGGGCTTCGCCTCGGCCATCGAGGTCGGCGACGTCTGGGTCGGTTGGCCCAAGCTGGTCGGCACGCGCATCCGATCACAGGTCGTCATGGACTCCTCCACCATCGAGGAGGTGTCCCGGCTCATCGCCGAACGGCTCCCCGCGACCGGACCGCACTGAACAGACCGGTCGGGCAGAACGCTCGGCACCACGGGAGGCGGCACCCTTGCCTCGTGTTCACGCGCCACTCGTTCGCCCGACACACGCAGGAAACAGGTCACCGGTAGCGTGCCTGAGTCGATGCGGAGGACGCTGTCCATGGGCGACGCAGAACCGGTCGGGGCATCCGGAGTGGACGCGCCCCACCCCCACGTCATCGTGATCTTCGGAGCTACCGGCGACCTCGCCCAGCGCAAGCTGCTGCCCGGTCTCCTGCGCCTCTCGCACGCCGGGATGCTGCCGGAGTGCCACGTGCTCGGCTCCTCGCTCGACCCGATCGACGATGCCGGCTTCCAGGACCTCGCCCTCGCCGCCTGCCACAGGTTCGCCCCGCGGGAGGTGGTCGACTCCCATTGGCCCGCCTTCCGGGACCGGCTCCACTACATCCCCGAGGAGCGTGGTCCGGGCGCCCTCGCCGAGCGGGTCACACGGCTCGAGGCAGACCTCGGCGAGCACAGCCGACGCCTGCACTACCTGAGCACGCCGCCCGCCGCGGCCCGAGCGGTGGTACGGGCGCTCGGCGAGGCCGACCTCGTCGACCGATCCCGGATCATCATGGAGAAGCCCTTCGGGACCGACCTCGCGACCGCCCGCGTCCTCAACGAGGCGGTCCACGCCGTCTTCGCCCCCGAGCAGGTCTTCCGCATCGATCACTTCCTCGGCAAGGAGGCGGCCCAGAACATCCTGGCCTTCCGGTTCGCCAACGGCCTCTTCGAGCCCATCTGGAACCGCGCCCACATCGACCACGTGCAGATCGACGTCCCCGAGGAGATCGGGGTCGACTCGCGTGCCGGCTTCTACGAGCAGACGGGCGCGTTCCGCGACATGGTGGTGACCCACCTCTTGCAGGTCCTCGCCTTCATGGCCATGGAGCCACCCACCTCACTCGAGCCGCGGGCCATCAGCGAGGAGAAGAACAAGGTCTTCCGGTCGCTGCAGCCGATCGACACCGCCCAGGTCGTGCGCGGCCAGTACGACGGGTACCGGGAGATCCCCGGGGTGGCCGCCGGGTCGCAGACCGAGACCTTCATCGCCCTCCGTTGCGAGATCGACAACTGGCGCTGGGCCGGTGTCCCCTTCTATCTGCGCACTGGCAAGGCCATGGCACAGGGGGCCCGGATCATCTCGATCGCATTCCGGGAGCCGCCGAGGAGCATGTTCCCCCCAGGTTCCGGGATCGGGGCGCAGGGCCCCGACCACCTCACCTTCGACCTGGCCGACTCGTCGCGGCTCTCCCTCTCCTTCTACGGGAAGCGCCCGGGCCCGGGCATGCAGCTCGACAAGCTCAGCCTCCAGTTCGCGCTGCACGAGACCGGACGGGACACCGACGCGCTGGAGGCGTACGAGCGGCTCATCCACGATGCGATGTGTGGCGACCAGACCCTCTTCACCGCGGCCGAGGACATCGAGCGGCTCTGGGAGGTCTCGGCCCCCCTGCTCGAGCAGCCCCCGGCCGTCCTCCCCTACCCGGCCGGCTCGTGGGGACCGGGGGCGATCCGCGACCTCATCGCCCCCAACGGCTGGCGCCTGCCGTTCGAGCGGGGGTGGCGTCGGGCCGACTGAACCGGGGGACTCAGGGCGGAGCCCAGCGGTGCCGGCTCAGCGCTCCTCCTCGACCGCCCGCCAGCAGTACCAGGCGACCAGGCTCCGGTACGGACGGAACGGCTCGCCGAGCAGCTCGAGCTCCTTCGGTGTGGGCATCTCGGCCAGGGTCCAGGCCCGCGCGTAGCCGGCCCGTACTCCGAAGTCGCCGGTCGGCCAAACATCGAGCCGGCCCAGGGTCCGGATGAGGAACATCTGGGCCGACCACGGGCCGAGACCGCGGACCACGATCAGGTGGCGGACCACGTCGGCGTCCGAGAGGCGCCCGATCCTGGCCAGCTCGACCTCGCCGGAGCGGACCTTCTCCGCCAGGTCGCGGAGCGAGGCGGCTTTCGACCCGCTCAGTCCGCAGGACCGCAGCGTCTCGAGCGGGGTGGCCCACACGCGTTCGGCGGTCACCTCGCCGTCGAGCGCATCGACCAGCCGCCCGTGGATCGCGGCGGCGGCCCGGCCGGCGAGCTGCTGGTACACGATGATCTCGGCGAGGTGCCCGAACCGCTCTGTCGAGGCGATCCGGCGGCGCGGGGGTGGCATCCCGTGGCGCTCGATGAGGCCGGCCAGCACGGGGTCGCCTGCACCGAGCACGGCCACCGCGTCACGAATGGTCGAGGTGGCCATACCGATGATGATGCCAGACGACCCGGACCACTCGTCCAGGGCGGGCGGCCGACTCGGAATCGCCGAGCCATCTAGTCTGACCCCGAGCAGGTCCGACGACGGGCAGGGCGACGACCCACGGGGGAGTGCATGGAAGGCAACGTCGTCTCGGTGGAGCGGGTGATCCCAGCGCCGCCAGAGGCCATCTTCGATCTGCTCGCCGACGCCTCGCGTCACCCGGAGTTCGACGGCTCCGGTTCGGTCAAGCGGGTCAAGCCGGGGGCGCCCACCCGCCTCGGGCCCGGGTCGACCTTCGGCATGTCGATGCAGGTCGGCATCAAGTACTCGATGGCCAACACGGTCATCGAGTACGAGGAGAACCGCCGGATCAGCTGGCAGACCCGGCCGGGCGGCCCCGTGGGCAGGTTCGTGGCCGGGCGCATCTGGCGCTACGAGCTCGAGCCTGCCGAGGGCGGCACGCTGGTCCGCGAGACCTGGGACGTCGGCCAGGACCGCCAGCGGGTCCTCCTCAAGCTGGGCAGCCTGCCGGAGAAGACCCGCCAGAACATGGAGACGAGCCTCGAGCGCATCGAGGACCTGGTGACCGCCAAGGGGTGAGCCGCCGGGCCGGCGACCGCCTCAGCTCCCGCTGACCCGCGGGAGGACCTCCTCGGCGATGAGGGCCAGCTGATCGAGATCGGTCAAGTCGAGGGTCTGCAGGTACATGCGTGAGGCGCCGCGGTCGGCGAACTCGCCCAGCCGGGCCACGAGCTCGTCCGGCGTACCGCACAGTCCGTTGGCCCGTAGGTCGTCGACCTGCCGTCCGATGGCGGCCGCCCGTCGGGCGATCTCGGCATCGTCGGCACCACAGCAGACGGTCTGGGCGGAGGAGTAGACGAGCGAGTCGGCGTCCCGTCCGGCCACCCGACACGCCCCACGGACCCGGGCGAACTGGGCGGCGGTCACGTCCAGCGACGAGAACGGGATGTTGAACTCGGCCGCGTACGTGGCAGCCAGACGCGGCGTCCGGGTCGGACCGCCACCACCCACGATGATCGGGGGCCCGGGCCGTTGGACCGGCTTGGGCAGTGCCGGGCAGTCCACCAGGGTGTAGTGGGCGCCCTCGAAGCCGAACCGTTCGCCGACAGGGGTCGCCCAGAGGCCGCTCACGATGGCAAGCTGCTCCTCGAGGCGCTCGAACCGCTCGCCGAGGTCGGGGAAGGGGATCCCGTAGGCCGTGTGCTCGTCGTCGAACCACCCGCTCCCGATCCCGAGCTCGACGCGACCACCGCTCATGGCATCGACCTCAGCCACCGAGACGGCGAGCGGGCCGGGCAGGCGGAAGGTGGCCGAGGTCACCAGCGTCCCAAGCCTGATCCGTTCGGTCTCCCGCGCGATGCCCGCGAGGGTGACCCAGGAGTCGGTCGGGCCGGGCAGACCGGAACCCCCCATCGTGAGGAAGTGGTCGCTGCGGAAGAAGGCGTCGAATCCGTAGCGCTCGGCCGCCTGGGCCACAGCCAGCAGATCGTCGTAGGTGGCGCCGAATTGAGGCTCGGTGAAGATGCGGAGGTCCATGCGCACGGTCTAGCCCGACCCAACGGTCGGCCGCGCCGCACTCCGCACCGGTCCCGACGCGGGAAGCGCCCTGCCGACGGCCAGCACCCCGGCGACCCGGGCACCTGCCAGGCGCAGCGCGGCAGCCGCGCTCTGGGCCCGCGCCCCGGTCACCGTGCTGTCATCGACCACGAGCACCCGCTGGCGGGCGAGCCAGGCACGCTCCACCCCCGCCGCAAGGGCGAACCCCGAGCGATCGGCGACCAGGTGGTCGAGCGGGCCGGTCCCACGGCCGAGCAGTCGCCGGTGACCGGCCGCCAGCTCCGGGACCGCCTCGATGAGGTGCTCGACCGGCGCCCTCCCCGGCCGGCACGTCGAGGGCACCCCGGTGACCACCGTCCACGCCCCACCTCCCCCAGCCGAGAAGGCCGCGCCGGACGACGCCAACCATGCGCTGAGCAGGGCGGCGAGTTCGCTGCTGTACGCGGCCCGGGACTCACCCGCAGGGTCGTCCTTGTAGCCGCGGAGCAACCGGTGGGTCCGGTCGCCCAGGCGGTAGGTGACCACCGCCGTGAGCCGGACCAGGGGAAGACCCAGCTGCCCGGCGAGCACCCGGCAGCAGAAGCACACCGCGGCGGTGCCGGACACCAAGCGTCCACAGACGGTGCAGGCCGTATCGCCGTCGGCGTCGGGCTGTGGCACGGCACTCCCGCGGGTCGCGGCACGGGGCCTCGGTCGCATCGGCGGCGCCGGGGCGCCGCGAGTGGCGCTAGCCGCCAGCGGTCGGATCGTCGGGGCGCTCGAGGAGGAAGGTACCCGTCGAGCGGCTGATCAGCCCGGAGGCCGGGTCGGTGACCGTCGCCTCCGCATAGGCCACCTGGCGGGCGAGGCGCACGACCTCGCCCCGCAGGCGGTACGACTCACCCACCCGGGCCGGACGCATGGTCTCGACCTTCATCTCCAAGGTTGCACGGGTGCGCGCTCTACCGGGAAGCGCTGCGTTGATCGCGAAGTTCATGGCGGCGTCGAGCAGGAGTCCGTGCACGCCGGCCTGCACGATCCCACGGAGGTTGCCGGCCACCGCAGCCGGCGTAAACGACCCGGCCACCCAACCGAGATCCTCGCCGTCGACGCCGTAGCCCTCGAAGGTCGCACCCACCGTCCCGATGAGCGGCATCCCACCGTCGCCCAGCCAGCGGTCCATGTCCTTGATCCGGCCCGTCACGGATCCCGACGGTAGTGCGGGGATGGGACGGGACCGGACTGCCGCACCCGCACCGCGGAGAAGTTCCTGGTGGGAACCTTGGACCGGTTCGCACCGGCGGTTGGCGACCCGGGACGGGGGGGTCGCTAGACTCGCTCACCGAGCACTGCAGTCCTGCTCGCGCGCTCGACGCCCCACTCACCGCACGACCGATCAGAGCAGGCCGGCAGGATCAGTTCCGCCGGACCTCGGAAGGAGATGCACCATGACCAACGCCGTGATCATCGACGCAGTCCGCACCGCAGGGGGCAAGCGCAACGGCAAACTCCGCAACTGGCACGCAGCCGACCTCGGCTCCGAGCCGCTCAAGGCGCTCATGGAGCGCAACGACCTCGACCCCGCCGAGGTCGACGACGTGATCATGGGGTGCGTGATGCAGGTCGGCGAGCAGTCGCTCAACGTCGGTCGCAACGCGGTCCTCGCCGCCGGGTACCCGGAGTCCGTCCCCGGGACGACCATCGACCGCCAGTGCGGTTCCTCCCAGCAGGCCGTCCACTTCGCGGCCCAGGGTGTGATGGCCGGCGCCTACGACATCGTCGTGGGTGGCGGCGTGGAGGTCATGACGCGCACCCCGATGGGGTCCTCGGTCGTCCGCGAGCTCGGTTATCCCTTCGGGCCCCGCATGATGCAGCGCTACGCCGAGCGGGGCGGTCTCGTCGGACAGGGCGAGGGCGCCGAGTTGATCGCCGAGCAGTGGAACCTCAGCCGCGACGAGCTCGACGAGTTCTCGGTGCGGTCCCACCACCTCGCCGCGCGTGCCACTGCCGAGGGCCGCTTCGAACACGAGATCATCCCTGTCGCCATCAAGGACGACGAGCGGGTGGACACCGACGAGATGATCACGACCGACGAGGGCATCCGTCCGGACTCATCGGTGGAGGTCCTGGCCAACCTCAAGCCGGCATTCCGCGCCGAGGGCGGCCGGGTCACCGCGGGCAACTCGTCGCAGATCACCGACGGCGCATCCGGTGTCCTCATCATGAGCGAGGAGAAGGCGGCGGCCCTCGGCCTCACCCCGCGTGCCCGATTCCACAGCTTCGCCGTCGTCGGCAGCGACCCGATCCTCATGCTCACCGGACCGATCCCCGCCACGCGGGCCGTGCTCGAGAAGGCCAAGCTGACCCTCGACGACATCGATGTCATCGAGATCAACGAGGCCTTCGCCTCGGTCCCCCTGGCATGGGCAAAGGAGCTCGACGCCGACATGGACAAGGTCAACGTGAACGGCGGCGCGATCGCACTCGGTCATCCGCTCGGCGCATCGGGGGCCAAGCTCATGGCCACGCTGGTGAACGAGCTCGAGCGCACCAACGGCCGCTACGGCCTGCTCACCATGTGCGAGGGGGGCGGCATGGCCAACGCCACCATCATCGAACGCCTCGGCTGACTGCCGGCGGGCACCGCCTGCTCGACAGCAGCTCGCTAGTGGTATCGGGTCGCCATCATCAACCCGGCGAAGATCGAGCCGATGGCGGCGATGAGCCAGAGATTGTTGACCCCACCGGGGAGCGCGCCGCCGTAGTTGAGGATGACCACCAGGACGCCGAGCACGAACAGCCCGATGATCACGATGCCCATCCATCTCGGGCTGCTCTTGACGCCCTTGGGGACCGGAGGGGTGTAGCGCTGGCTCTGGACCGACCCGGCCGAGGATGCCGCCTTGGATCCTGCCTTGGCAGAAGGGGTGGTCCGACCGCCCTTCTTCTGGGCCCTGCCCGGACCCTGCGTGGCCTTCGTTGCCATGGGCGAAGGATAGCCACCCGTGAGGTGCGGTTGCGACGGCGGGGCATCCCGGACCGACCGGTACCATTCGGGAGCCATGGCCACCCGCGTGCTGGTGATCGACAATTACGACTCCTTCGTCTACAACCTCGTCCAAGAGCTCGGCGAGCTGGGTGCCGACCCGGTGGTGCACCGCAACGACGCCATCGACGTGGCCGGCATCCGGGCGGCCGCCCCCGACGCCATCCTCATCTCACCAGGGCCCGGACGCCCCGAGAGCGCCGGCATCAGCATGGACGTGATCCGCGAGCTCGCCGGCGAGTGCCCGATCCTCGGGGTCTGCCTCGGCCACCAGGCGCTCGGTCAGGTCTTCGGGGGCGAGGTTGTGGCCGCTCCCACCCTCATGCACGGCAAGACGTCGGGCATCCACCATCGGGGGGTGGGGGTCTTCACCGGGCTGCCCGATCCGTTCGTGGCCACCCGCTACCACTCACTGATCGTCGAGCGCTCGACGCTTCCCGACCTGCTGGAGATCACCGCCGAGACATCGGACGGCGTGATCATGGGACTGCGTCACCGCACCCTCGACGTGGAAGGTGTCCAGTTCCACCCCGAATCGTTCCTCACCCCGAGCGGTCCGTCCCTGCTCGCCAACTTCCTCGAGCGGGCCACACGCTAAGGGCTGACGCCGCCGACGGCGCGGCGGCACACGCAGTTACCGTCAGCCGTTGTTGCCGTGCCCGTTGCCGTTCCCCCCGGGGTTCAAGGTCGTCGAAGTCGAGGAAGACGGCGTCGTCGTCGTGGTGGTGCTGGACGGTGTCGTCGTCGTGGAGGGCGCCGGCCCCGAGGAGACCGCAATGTCGACCGGGCTGTCCGGTGGGACCGACGCTCCGGCTCCGGGGTTCGAAGCGACGACCACACCGGGCGGGTACTGGGAGGCCTGCGAGGAGACGTTGCCCACCCGAAGGCCGTAACTGCCGAGGGTCTGCCCGGCCACCGTCTGCGAGAGGCCGATGAGCGACGGCACCGTCACGTTCGCAGGACCCGACGACACGGTGAGGGTGACCGTCCCGCCCGCGTTGATGGTGGTGCCGGAACTCGGGTTGGTGCTGAGCACGATGCCCTGCTGAGCCGTGCTGGTCCGGGTGACCACCGTGTATTGCAGCCCCGCGCTCTGCAGGATGGCCTCTGCGTTGGTCTGGGTCGTGTTGGTCAACCCGTCGGGCACGGTGACCTGCTGGGGCGGGGCGAGCTTGGCGACCTTCATGGTCACGGTGTCCCCCTTCTTGACCAGGGCACCTCCCGCGGGATTGGTCGAGATGACCGTGCCCGGGGTGTCGCTCGAGACCTGCTTGGTCGAGATGACCTGCAGCCCGTCGCCCGTGAGGGTGGCAGTCGCCACCGCCTGTTGCTGGCCGACCACCGACGGAAGGTTGAACGACGCGCTGCCCCCGAGGTAGCCGAGGTTGCGGGCGAGGAGGACCCCGGCGCCGGCGAGGAGCACCAGGAGGATGGCGAGGGCGATGGCATAGTTGCGGGTCCGGTTGCTCGATCCTTCGTCAGGTGGCTCGGCCGGATCGCCGCCCACCGTCGAGACCGCCCGCGTGTCGTCGGGTGAGAGATAGGAGGCGACCGTTGCGGTGCCCGCTGCCGCGGCCATGAGAGAGGTCGTGTCGTCTCCGGCGAGCACGCTGCGCCCCTCGGTGAAGCGGAGCAGGTCGGCGCGGAGGTCCTCGGCCGTCTGGTAGCGGTGGGCAGGATCCTTGGCCATCGACTTGAGGATGATGGCCTCGAAGGTCGCCGGGATCGTCGGGTTGAGCTCGCGGGGAGCCGGAGGACTGTCGCGTACGTGCTTCGAGGCCACTGCCACCGGCGACTCCCCGAGATAGGGGGGACGACCGGTCACCATCTCGAAGAGGACCACGCCGAGGGAGTAGATGTCGCTGCGGGCGTCGACCCCGATCCCCTCGGCCTGTTCGGGTGAGAAGTAGGTGGCCGTACCCATCACCGCGCCGGTCTGGGTGAGGCTCTCCTCGGTGTTGATCGCCCTGGCGATCCCGAAGTCGGTCACCTTGACATGGCCATCATCGGTGATCAGCACGTTCCCGGGTTTGACGTCGCGGTGGACGACCAGGTGCTTGTGCGCGTACCCGAGCGCGGCCGCGACGTGTGCGCCGATGTCTGCGGTCCGCTCCGCCGAGAGGGGGCCGGCCGATCTGAGGATGGACGAGAGCGGACGGCCGTCGATGAACTCCATGACGATGAAATAGGTCCCGCCGTCCTCACCCCAGTCGAAGACCGGGACGATGTTGGGGTGGGAGAGGTTGGCCGCAGCCCGCGCCTCCCGCTTGAACCGGTCGACGAAGGACCTGTCGACCGAAAGCTCGGGGAAGAGCACCTTGAGCGCAACCGGTCGATCGAGCAGGCGGTCGTGGGCGCGGTAGACCTCCGCCATACCTCCGCGCGCGATGAGATGGCTGAGTTCGTAGCGCTCGGAAAAGACGCGCGGCGCCTGGCTGGGGTCCATGTGGGTCAAAGCCTATGCCTGCATTCGCTCGGTACCGGGGTTCTGATCGATGGTCAATCGGGTCGGTCGGTGATGCGTCATGGGGTCGCCGCCAGGGCGTCGCCGAGGATGGCCTTCATCGGGGGGCCCGAGATCTCGGCGCCGGTCGAGCTCGGTACCTGGTTGGGCACCGTCACCGCGACCGCCACCTTTGGGTCGTTGGCCGGGGCGAAGGCGATCATCCAGTCGTTGGTCAGTGGAAGCTGTGCAGTGCCCACCTCAGCGGTGCCGGTCTTGGCGGCCACGTCCCATGATGCGGGGAATCCGACCTTGGCCGCGGTTCCGTTGGGGTCGTTCACCACCCCCTTCATCAGGCTGGTCACGGCCGCCGCAGTCAGGGGGTTGGTCGCCGTCAACCACGGCTTCGGCTGGTATGTCTCGACCAGGTTGCCTTGTGAGTCGCGAATCTGCTGCATGACGTGCGGAGTCATGATCACGCCCAGATTGGCGATACCGGCGGCAACCACGGCCATCTGGAGGGTGGTGGCGACGTCGGTGCTGACCGCGGTGCCCTGACCGAACGCGGAGTAGGCCTGGAGAGGGGGGTTGTTCTGCAACTCTGCGGCCGTCGGGAAGTTCGAGACGCCTACACCAGGGAGGTCGAGTGGGATCTGCTGGTTGAACCCGAAGGCCTCGGCCTCGGTCGTGAGGTTGGTCTTGAGGGCCATTCCCATCTGAGCGAAGGCCGTGTTGCACGACTGGGGGAGCGTCTGCTGGATCGTGCCGAAGCACACCTCGTGGTGGTAGTTGCACAACGGCAGGGGTGTCTGAGGAACCGCGATACACCCAGCAACGGGTGTGAGCGGCGGAACGGGTGGGGGATAATTCACCTTGGCCAGGGCAGGATCGTGGTCGTAGACGGCGGCCGAGGTCACCACCTTGAACGTCGATCCGGGCAGGAATCCGTGTTGGAACGCCTGGGAGACCAGCGGGCTGTCTGCGCCGTTCGCCGGATTGTCGGCCGCATATGCGTAGTCCACGACGGCGGGGTTCTGGGAGGCGAGCGGGGTCGGGTTGAAGGTCGGCTGACCGTACATGGCCTCGAGGGCACCGGTTTTCACGTTGATGACCACCGCGGCGGCCTGGGGCGCGCTCCCGTCCCGGTTGATGCCATCCACGATGCCGGCCACCTGCAGCTGGAGCGCTGAGTTGATGGTCAGGGTCACGTTGTCGGTGGTGGTGCGGTTCACCAGCAGGTCGCGCAGGGTCTTGGCCGGCCGGGTGTGGGACTCGAGGTACTGGTTGTATTCGGCCTCGATCCCGGTGCGGGTACCGAAGATCGTGTCGTACCCGACGATCTGTGAGAACAGGGTCGCGGTCGCAGGGTTGTAGACCCGCTGGTATTTGTACGTTCCGGTCGATGGGACGGAACTGGCCAAGACGACGCCGTCCGCGGACAGGATGTCACCACGGGGCTGGCTGCGGGCGACCGCGATCACGTGTGGGTTCTCCGGATTGTTGGCCAGGGAGTTCGCATCGAGGATCTGGATGTGGTTGAGCTGCACGAACAGGGCCGCGAAGCAGACGATCATCGCGATGCCCAGCCGTCGGATGCGTCGTTCCATCAGGGCGCCCTCGTCGTGGTCGGAACCGAGCCGGCTCCGGCCGGCACCGTCGTGGTCGTGGTCGTGGACGCGCCTGCCGAGGCGCAGCCCAGCGGGTCAACGCTCGGGTTCTGCTGACACTGAGTCTGCACCAGGTTGGTCACGTAGGTCCGGGCATCGGCCACCGATCCTTTTTCCACGCCGGCCTGGACCGCAGGGATGTAGTACGCCGGGATGTCGGCGGTCGTGGTGTCGGTGTTCTCCACCTTCACCGGGTGGTACCAGAGGAATCCGCCGATGCGGCCCTGGTAGATCACCAACTCGTTCCCGTTGGCCCGGACAAAGTACGAGTTGGTGTCGTACCACTTCAGCGCGAACAGTCCCCCCGCCACGATCGCGCCCAGGACGACGAAGAACAAGATCATCCGCATGGTGATCACCCGCCGGCCGCGCGCTGCGCGCCTGGCGCGCCGCTTGGCCCTCCGACGATCGCGCCACTTCGGCTTGAGCGGTTCGGGACCGGGGAGGCTCTCGACCGGCTCCTCGGGCGCCCCGTCGTCGGTGCTCGGCGGGACCAGCTCGCTCTGGAAATCCGGCGTGACAGCAGCCACAGCGGGTGCGTCGGCCGCGTCGTCCTCACCCACCACGACATCGATGACGACGACGGTGATGTTGTCGCTCCCACCGTGGGTCCGGGCAGCTCGAACCAGCAGGTCTGCCGCAGTCTGAGGATCGGGGACCGTGGCAAGGACCTCGCTGATCTGTTCGGGCTCGAGCTCATTGGTGAGGCCGTCGCTGCAGAGTAGGAAGCGGTCCCCCCGGACCGGCTGGATCCGCCAGAGATCAACCGCCACATCGGCTGAGACGCCCAGCGCCCTGGTCAGGATGTGCCGGTGGGGGTGGACCGATGCCTCGGCCACGGTCAGCTCGCCGGTCCGGACCATCTCCTCGGCCAGGCTGTGGTCGATGGTGATCTGGGTCAGCTCCCCGTCGTGGAAGCGGTAGGAGCGCGAGTCCCCGACGTTGACCAGAGCCAGGACATCCCGCCCGGCTTCGTTGACCAGGGCTGCCGCCGTCATCGTGGTGCCCATCCCGCGGAGCTCGGGGTTCTCGAGGCTGTGCTCCCACACGACGGTGTTGGCCTGGGTGACCGCCTCGCTGAGCCCGGCCCCTGTCGGCTGGCGGCCGAAGGAGACGGAGAGGGTGTCCACGGCCAGACGGGCGGCGACCTCTCCACCGGCATGCCCGCCCATTCCGTCGGCCACCGCGAACAGCGTCGGCGATTCGACGGCCAGATCCTGGTTGACCGAGCGGACGAGGCCGGTGTCGGTTGCCGATCCCGATCGGAGGAGGGTCATCTCACCTCCCGACCTCGAACACGGTCCCGCCGACCTGGAGCAGATCCCCCTTCTCGAGCTTCGTGCGATCCTCGATGCGGATGGTGTTGACCCATGTCCCGTTGGTCGATCCCAGGTCCTCTGCCCAGAGGTCGCCGTCGAGTCGGAAGAGCCTGGCATGGAGGTTCGAGGAGTAGGAGTCGTAGTCGATGGGAACCCCGCATCCGGCGGCTCGACCGACGGTGACCTCGTCTCCGATCTCGAAGACCCTGCCGGCCTGATCGTCGGGGCGGATCACGTGGAGTCGGAGCTGGCGGCGGCGACGCTTCCCGTCGACCACCGGGTCGACGTCCTTGCGCCGGCGGCGGACGCGCTTGAGGGGTCGCACCTCCACCCACACAGCTCGGACGACCCACATGAAGAAGAGCCAGACGAGCAGGATGACCCCGATTTCGAGGGCCTGCAGGACCGGGGTGTTGTTCGTGGGTCCCGGGAGTGTCAGCGAAAGGAGGTGGATCAAGGCTCAGGTGCCGAGGCTCACGAGGTCTCGAAACGGAGCACGGTGGTCCCGATCACGATCTGGTCGCCATCGGCCAGGACCCGCTCGTGCACCGGGGCGCCGTTGACCCTGGTCCCGTTGGTCGAGTTGAGGTCCACCAGGACCACCTCACTGCCGGTCCAGCGGACTTCAGCGTGGCGGCGGCTGGCGTTGGGGTCAGAGATCACCACCCCGCTCTCGGGGAGGCGGCCGATGGTGATCGGATCGGATCCGAGGACGACCCGCTCCCCGTCCGCCAGCACGATGGAGGCGGCCGGGACGCCCGCCGGGCCCTCGTGGACGTCCGAGATCACCGCGAAGCGCCCCCGGCGCTGCCGGGGGTCCTCCACCACTGAGACGGTGACCGGGCCGACGAAGACGTAGTCCTCGCTCCGGGCGTGCTCACGGGCGGCCTCTTCCAGTTCCCGGACCAGCGCGTCGAGAAAGCTCTCGAACCGGTCGAAATCGGTGGGTGAGAGATGGATGACGAACGCGTTGGGCGCGATGAGGCGACCCTGGATACCCAGCCGCCGCTGGAGGTCCATCTCCCGGGTGACCCGACGACCGATCTCCACGGGGTGCAACTCACCCCGAAACGCTTTGGACAGGGTCCCGTCGACCATGCGCTCGAGGCGCCCTTCGAACTTCTGGAGTCCCATGTTGGCGTCAGCCTATCGGTGTCAACCCCCTGGTAGTGGTACGGCGGCGGCCCTGCTGGCCGTCGAGTCGGGCGCCTGGAGCGGGTCCCTGGTCCGAGTAGGCCCAGGCCTGGCCGCCCGGTACCGACACCATCGGCTTTCGCTCCGATCGACCGTTGCAGGCAGACCGGATTCCGTCGTCACGGGAGGGCGCTGTCCATCGTGATCTGCCGGTGATGAGGGCTTCGAACATCGGGTAGCCTCTCGCGGTCACTCGGGCGAGTGGCGGAATTGGCAGACGCGCAGGATTCAGGTTCCTGTGTCCGAAAGGATGTGGGGGTTCAAGTCCCCCCTCGCCCACTCACTCAGGGGTGTCGACAAAACTGTTCGTGCCGCGACGACAAAACTGCAACTGCACGTCGCGCGTGGGTGTCCGCGGGGGTCAACAATGCTCCTTACACCGCTGCTCGATCCCTTCCCTGTGGTGTGGGTGACTATCGCATCCCGGGATACCCCATCCGGTCCGTCCCCGAACGCGACGAAGCTTCGGCGGTGACCAAACTGGTGGTGCGATCGCCTCTCTCAGGCCGCAGTGGGGGGATCCGGACCGGAACCCCCGGTGACAGGTGACGCCGGGGGTCGCTGTCCGGGAAGCCACTGCCGGAGAGCCTGGGTCCGGCGCCTCCGGGGCCGTGGGCGGACGGTCCCGACGACCACCGCGGCCCACTCGGTGAGGAACCCATCGATCTTGCGGAGGTTGGCCGCCCACAGGAGGGCGGCGACGAAGACACTCTGGGCCGCCACCCCCCGGATTCTCCGACGTTGGGGATCAGCCAGCGCCTCCCGAGCCCCGTCCTTCAGGTAGCCGTTCATCCCCTCGTTAGCCCGATGCGAAGCCACGGGTTCCAATCTCTGTTGCAGCCATCGAGGCGCGCTTGGCCGATACGACTGACGCGATTCTCCGCCAGAAACCATTTGTCAATGCCTTCCAATGGCAAGCGCGCGCCGAGCGTCGGAGGTACGAAGGCGACTCGGCAGACGCGATAGTTAGCTTCCAAGTGGCGGCAGAAACGCTCCTCTACGAGTTGTGGGCTCTACTGCTCCATGATAAGGGAATTGCCGAGTCGGAAATCGACAATATGCTTGCACAGCTGCCGTTCGCTTCGTTGGTCAAGCGGGAACTGGCAGAACATTTAGGAGGATCGTGGGACATTACAGACAAAAGGCGTCCAATAGGCCATTATTGGGCCAACCTCTACCTTCTTCGCAATAAGATCACCCATAGCGGTTATCTCCCCCACGATAGGGACGCTGAAGCTGCGGAGCGCGTGTTCTTCGGCCTACACGAGTTTCTGGACAACTGTCTTAATGCGGTTTCGAGCACCTACCCAGGCGCATCGGCCGCCAAGCTGTCCGCCAGCTATCTGGAGCCTCCGGTCTCAGACATCGAGCCACCCCCGGGTACCGTCCACCCGTGACTCCAACTTTCATCCCGAGTCACAGCAGAACGGACAATCCGCGGTCGCGCCGAGACCACTCCGCAGCGTCCTTGCCGTCTCAGCGCCCGAGAATCCTTCGGGCCGAGTGGGGCGCCAAGAGTCCGTCATTGCGCGCTGCCACTAACTGCGTCGGAGTCCGGCCAGCAGCCGGTCGATCGCGGCGACGGCTTGGTCGCGGGCCGCTCGGGAATCCTCCGCGTTGGCGATGTACAGGGCTGCCTCGTCGGCGGTCGCGAGCAGGAGGTGGGCCATGACTTCGAGCGGTTGTTTGGCGAGCGAGCCGTCAGCAACGGCGAGCTCCAGCATGGCTTGGATTCCGCCTAGGCCGTAGCGGGCTTCGACGGCGCGCCACTCCTGCCAGCCGAGGACGGCGGGGCCGTCGATGAGGAGGATGCGCTGGACCTCGGGGGTCAGTGATGCGTCGAGGAACCCTAGGAGCCCGTTGCGGAGCATCTCGAGCGGTGGTGCCTCGACGAGCTGAGATCCGGCGACGACGACGAGGTCCTCCTCTACTGCTTCGAACACGGCGACGAACAGGGCGCGCTTGTCGGCAAAGTGGTGGTAGAGCGCTCCACGGGTGCCGACGGCGGCAAGGGCGACGATCTCCTCCGTGCTGGTGTCGTGGTAGCCCCGCTCGACGAAGAGCTGGCGGGCGGCGGCGACGAGCGCGCTGCGGGTGGCTTCGGCGCGCTCGGCGACGGCGGCCGAGGGCGGCTTGCGCCTCGTCTCGCCGTCTCGTTGACCGGCTGTCATGCAACCAGTATGGTCGACGTACAGTCAGTATGCCGGTGCGGGCCCGAGCTCAGGAGGTTGCGGTGGCAGATCCGATCGATGTGGTGCAGGCGTTCTGCGCCGCGATGAGCAAGCGCGACGCGGAGGCGCTCCGGGAGTTCCTGGCCGACGGCGTCGCATACCAAAACACTGGGATGCCGGCGAAGGAAGGCGTCGAGGACGTCTTGGCCGACCTGGCGGGCCAGTTCGCGATGTTCCCGGACACCTACGAGTACCGGATGGTGAACGTCGCCAGCAACGGCGAGGTTGTGCTAACCGAGCGGGTCGACATGATCAGCGGGTTCGACGGCAGCGTCCACGGCGTGCCGGTGATGGGCACCTTCGTCGTGCGCGACGCGAAGATCACGCGCTGGACCGATTACTTCGACACCGGCCTGATCGGGAAGATGCTCTCGGGCGAGGACTACAGCGGCCTCGTCCCCGCCGGTTGATGGAGCAGCCGGTCTTCGAGTTCGACTCCCTCCTCCAGCCCGAGTTCGCCAGGGCGCCACAGCCGTACTACCAGCTAATGCGTGACACGAACCCGGTGATGAGGTTGCCGGACATGTATGGGTCCGAGCGGAGCAACGTCTTCGTCGCCAAGCACAGCGACATCGAGTACGTGCTCAACAACCCCGCGCTGTTCTCCTCGGACTTCCTGCCACCGGAGGTGGCGCCGTTCCCAATGATCCCGGAGAACATCGACCCGCCGGAGCACAGGAAGTATCGGCGGCTGCTCGATCCGCTATTCGGCCCCAAACCCGTGAAGCGACTCGAGCCCGACATCACCCGGCGGGCCAACGGATTGATCGACGGGTTCATCGAACGAGGCGAATGCGACTTCGCCCAGGAGTTCGCGGTTCCGCTTCCTTGCGGCGTGTTCCTCGACCTCATGGGTCTGCCGCCGGACGAGCTCGACTTCTTCCTCCGTTTGAAGCACGACTTCCTCCACGGTCAGGAGATCAGCAACGAGTTCCTGCTTCAGGCCAAGGAACGGGCCAACGAGCGGTTCCGCCGCCTTATCGCCGAACGGCGTCGCGATCCCCGCGACGACCTCCTCACACACCTCGTCAACGCCCAGATCAATGGGCGGCCCTTGACCGAGGAGGAACTGCTTGGCGTCTGCCAGCTCATGATCGTGGCCGGGCTCGACACCGTGACCGACAGCCTCACGTGTTTCTTCGCATGGTTCGCCAGAAAGGCTGAGCACCGGCGGCCCATCGTGGATGATCCCGCAATCATCCCCGCGGCGATCGAGGAGCTCCTGCGCTTCGAATCCCCGGTTCCCTTCGTCCCCCGCATCGTCACCGAGGACCTCGAACTGGGTGGCTGCCCCCTCAAGGCGGGCAACCAGGTGGTGTGCCTGCTCGGCTCCGCGAACACGGACGAGCGAATCCACGAACGAGCCGACGTCGTGGAGTTCGACCGTGAGGTCAACCGCCACTTCGGCTTCGGCCGGGGGATCCACCGCTGTCTCGGATCGCACCTCGCCCGCCTCGAGCTCCGCGTCGCCATTGGCGAGTGGCACCGGCGCATCCCTGAGTACTGCATCCCCGACGGTGTCGAGCTTGAGTACACCCCGCTGCTCCGCCAGGTCGAGCACCTCCCGCTCGTCTTCGAGCGCGTGCCCGGTTGAGCCGCATCGTCCTGCTCACCGGCGCATCCGGTGGCCTGGGCACCGCATCGACCATCGAGCTCACCCGTCGCGGCTGGAACGTCATCGCCGCGGTCCGCTCAATCGACGACGAGTTCGCCCCGCTACGAGACGCGACCGCACACCACCCCGGTGACGTCCAGCCGTTACTGCTCGACCTCCTCGATGATTCCTTGATCGACGGCGCCGCCGCGAAACTCGCCGCTATCCCGCTCGACGCCATCGTGCACAACGCCGGTGTCGGCGTGTTCGCCACCTTCGAGGACACCCCGGTCGACACGTGGCAAGCGATCTTCCAGGTCAACCTCCTCGGTCCCATGCGACTCACCGCCTTGCTGCTCCCATCGATGCGCGCCCGGGGCTTCGGGCGCATCGTGGCCGTCTCCAGTTACACCGCGCGGATCGGCATCCCGTTCGCGTCGGTCTACGGCGCGTCGAAGGCTGGCCTGGAGCGCTGGATCGAGACGCTCGCCGTCGAGCTCACATCCTTCGGCATCTCAGCACACGCGCTCGAGACCGGGATGTTCGACACTTCCATGGTGAACGGACCGAAGCCACCCCAGGACCCCGACAGCCCCTACCGCCGCGTCTACGACCGACTCGAACCTTACCGCGAGCGCATGATTTCGACCGCCAAGTCACCAGAGCAGTTCGCAACCGTGCTTGCCGACACCCTCGAAGCCAAGAACCCACCGATCCTGCAGCCCGTCGGAGCTGATGCCTGGGCGCTCTACACCGTGCAACGGCTCCTTCCGTCCCGGCTCATGCCCGCCATGTTCCGGCTTGCGTTCCGACAAGGCAGTGACGAGTAGGAGACCGGGTGACCGCCGCTGGGCGCTTCATGATGTGGAGCTGCCACAAGGGGTTGCATGTGGAAAGCATCGGCAAGCGGGCGCTCCCGGTGAGATAGCCGCCGCCCGCAATGTGCTGCGATCCGGACGGGCTTCTTGGGTGTCCCACAGCGCGGGGTAGGTGGGCCACCGAGGGTGCCTCCGATCGGCACTGCGGGTGTGGAAAAGGGTTCCTGTCAATTTGTTACGGTTCGGCGTGGCGACCACCGATGTGTCCCCGTTCCATCCCGATCTGCGTCGCACGGCGCGCTTTCTCCCTCGCGCCCCCTTTGGCCCTCGCACAGTGAAGTTGGTACGAGCAGCGACCAAGTGCCTGGCCCTGCGCAGGGCACCCGACGTCCAAATCGTCCAGGTCGGTGGCACTTCAGTCCGCGTGTACGGCCGGTCGACTGGCCTTGGGCGCCGCCCGGGGCTGTTGTGGGTTCACGGAGGTGGGTACATGATCGGATGTGCAGCGCAAGACGACCACGTGTGCCGGGACTTCGCCCACGAGCTGGGGATCGTCGTCGCAGCCCCCGACTACCGGCTCGCACCTGAGCACCGCTTCCCCGCGCCAGTCGACGACTGCTACCGGGCGCTGGGGTGGCTCGCTTCGCAGCCTGACATCGATCCAACCAAGGTGAGTGTCGGTGGGGACAGCGTGGGCGGTGGGTTGGCAGCGGCCCTCGCTCTCCGCGCCCGCATGGACGGAGACATCTCCATCGCCTTCCAGCTCCTGACCTATCCCATGCTCGATGACCGCACCGCCACACGTACCGACATCGATGAGACTTACATGCGCTTGTGGAACAACGCGGCCAATCGGTTGGGGTGGGAGTCCTACACCGGGCTTCCGGCCGGCTCACCTGAGGTCACCCCGCTGGCAGCACCAGGCCGCTGTCTGGACTTCACGGGGCTCCCGCCCGCGTGGATCGGCGTAGGAACCCTCGACCTCTTCCACGACGAGTCCCTAGCCTATGCGGGTGGGCTTCGGGCTGCCGGCGTCGAGTGTTCCCTCGAAGTGGTAGCCGGGGCATTTCATGGCTTCGACTTCGTATCCAAGTCGCCCGTGGTGAACAGGTTTCGCCAAACCCAGGTCGCCGCCCTCGCGTCGGCGTTGGGCGTGGATCGGTAATCGTCATTGGGTATCTGAACGACTGGAACCGGAGGGTAAGTCGACCGCACGATAAGTGCTGAGGCGACAGCCATACCGAGCAGGGTGCGGGGTTGTGGGTGCCGAGAAACGGGGCACTCCGGCCGACAAGTACCGGTTCGGAGAACTGAGGCGCCTCGGCTAGCGATTTCACCGATTCACCGAGCGTATCGATCTCACCGAATGGATTTACCGGGAGAGTGCAGACGTTCGCCCATCTGGCAGGTTCACCGCACCCGATGCAGAGAACCGGTTTGTGGTGTCGGGATTACCACTTTGTCTTCGAGCGAGCCTGCCTGAGCCACTGCGTCATCCACTCTGCCTGAAGCTCCACGTATCGGCGCCCGCATGAACCGAGGTGGTATGTCGAAGCCCCCATCCCGGTTCGTGGCCTAAGTCGACAGCAGATGCGGCTCTGGAATGACCGCGGACATACGCGTCCCTGCCCCTACGAACCCTCCAGCGTGCTTGTGCCGGCGTAGTCAGTGCCACAGATCGGCTTGGACGAGATCGGCACGAAACCTGATTTCTCGGCTTTCAGGACCCAGGCACACTGGGAGAGGTCGTGACCGAACACTGTCGAGTAGTCGATGTTGATCGGGAGCAGCCCGTTGCCGTTGTAGGACTTGGTGCTCCGCAACGCCTTGACGACCGCCGCACGGGTCGGGTTCTGCCCGGCACCTTGAATCCCCTTGATTATGAGGTCGCAGCCGAGCCACGAGAGGTCCTGGCCAAAACTGGGGAACTCGCTCTTGGTGAAGCCGGCGTATTTCGTAAGTGCGGCCGCCATTTGCTCAGTGCCTGCGTCGGGCAAGGAGAAGGGGCGTGCCAGCGACAAGAAGTACGTTCCCTGGAGACTCGACCATTCGGGCGAGTGCACGACTGAGGGTTCGTAGCCGACCGAGAACAGCGCCGCCTTGAGCTTCACACCCGCCTGCTCGAGCGCCGTCAGGAGCGCAAAATTCGAGTCGTCGTCCATCGTGGGTAGGAGAGCATCCACGTGCTTCTGCTGGGCTACCAGCGCTTCGGGAGTGAATGACACGCTGCCGAAGGGCACGCTGGTATCCAGCACACCGACCTTGCCTCCGGCTCGCTGGAAGGATTCAGCGGCGCCTTTCGCCTCGTCGGCCGACAGCGGGGAGACTCCGTAGCCGTAGCTGCCGATGATCGTCCCACCGTGCTCCTTCAGAAAGGTGCCGAAGATGCCGTTGACGGGTTCCGTGGGATCCTCGCTTCCCCGGAACGCGTCGAACATGTTCGTATAGGGCTGCTCACCCCATTCTGGCCCGTCAGAGGAGTTGCCGGTGACCGGAACACCAGCTTGCTGGGCATACTTCGCCCCCTCGAAGAAGAAGGGCGAATTGGCTACGATCCCCAGAGCATCGTCGGAGATGGCGCGCTGGACCGCAGTCGCGGTCAGGGTCGGATTCGTCTGGTCATCGACGACCGACAGGTCGATCTTCCGCCCGTTCACTCCGCCTTCGGCGTTCTGCAGGTCCACCCGCGCCACACATCCCTGCTGGGAGTTCCCGTACTCGGAGGCGGCCGGGCCCGTGAGCGAGGAGACGTAGGTGATATCCAGCGGTGTGCCTCCGGCCGATGCTGCCGTCGGTGTCGACCCTGAGCAAGATGTACAGGTCACTGCAGCCAAGGTAGCGACCGTTGCGGCCAGGATTCCACTTGTTGTCAAACGCAAGTTCGGCTCCAATCATTGCGCGACGACGGGCCGGGGGCCTGTCACCACCGGGTTGATGCGGAAGACGGGCCGCGATCGCCGATGCGAGGACGGTCGGGGACGGAAGATGGCGATCTTCGGTGCCGTGGTGCTCGGACAGCGACGAGTGCACCTCGGTCTTCGGCCCAGGTGCACATATCGAACGCAACGCCATAGAGTTCGCCGATGGGCGCTCCGAACGCGGGCGCCCGCATGTCGAACCGGAGGGTGAACACGGTCAGTCCTCCGTCGACCGCTGAGCCACGGCGGCGCGCCGCGAAGCGTTCACGGGGGTTGGGAGCCTGAGGGCCCTCGTAATCAGGACCTGCATGGCTTTGTTCGGCAGCAGCCGACTCCCGTAGAGCAGCAGCGCTGCGTCGATGCCGACCGGATGGCGGCAGAAGGGCTTTCGGTCGAGTAGCGCTCGCTCGACGGCCGGGGCGAAGCGGTCTGGAGGGCGGGCGAACCGGCGCATGGTCTCGCCTGCTGCTTCGAGGGCCTGGTGGAGGGGGACATAGGGGCCTTCCGCGTCCTTCCAACTCGGGGTGAGCTCGAGGATGTCGGTCTTGAAGGTACCGGTGACGAGAACGGTGACCCCGATGCCGAACGGAGCGACCTCAATCGCCAGCGACTCGGCCCACCGCTCAAGCGCGCCCTTGCTGGCCGAGTAGGCACTGGTCGCCGGAATGCCCCGAAGCGCGGCCTGGCTGGAGACGACGACGATCCGGCCCTGGCCTGCCGCCCGCATGCCGGGTAGCAGGCCCTTGGTGAGGCGGATCGGTCCGAAGAGGTTGGCGGCGAACATCTGCTGCACCACCTGAACCGGCATCTCCTCGACCGCACCGGCGCCAGCGAGCCCTGCGTTGTGCACGAGTCCGTCGGGCACGCCCACGGTGTCGAGGATCCGGGCGATTGCGGACTCGATCGAGTCGGGATCTTCGAGATCGAGACGGATCCCGATCAGCCTGCTGGGGTCGTGACCTAGACCGAGGTTCTCCTTCAGGCGCTGGAGACCGGCATCGGGGGTCCGCATGGCGGCGAGCACGGTCCACCCTTGTCGATGGAGGTGGGTCGCGGTCGCGAGCCCAAGCCCTCGGGATGTCCCGGTGATGACGACGCTTCGCGATCGTTTCTCGTCCATAAGGGTGCTCAGGCGCCCAGGGCGTGCCAGGAGAGGATCAACGGCCTCTCCAGGTCGCACGGCGCACGCTTGAGTTCTCCGGACGTTCCTTTAGCCATAGTGGCTCGTCACGTCGGGTCGGACCGGGAGGTAGCCCCACCCTCGCACGCTGGCAGTGTGGGCCATCTTCCCCTGGTCGACGTCAACCTCCCACGCCGGCCACCTTCGAAGAATCTCCTCAAGGGCCACCCTCCCCTCCAACCGGGCCAGGGCAGCTCCGAGGCAGAAGTGGAGCCCGAAGCCGAACGACAGATGGGGTCCCTCATCGCGGTGGACGTCGAACTCGTCGGGTCTCGTGAAGTGACGCTCGTCCCGGTTCGCGGCGCCGTTGAGGAGCAGCATCGTCGACCCCTTCGGCACGATCGACCCCCGCACCTCGACGTCGTGCTGTACATACCGCGCCTGGACCGGGGAGGGTGACTCAAGGCGGAGGATCTCCTCGATAGCGTTCGGGATCAGCGAAGGGTTCTCGACGAGCAGACGGCGCTGCTTCGGGTGGTGAGCGAGGAGTTGCATCGTGAAGCCGATGAGGCGCGTTGCGGTCTCGTTGCCGGCGCCGGCAACCATGCTGGCGTAGGTGACCACTTCGTCGCGCGCGAGGGGACGCCGCGAGCCGTCGGGTTCGTCGACCTCGGCGTTCAGCAGCTCGGTCATGAGATCGTCGGATGGGTTCCGCGAGCGCCAGTCAACGTAGTCGGCGAGCACGGACAGGACGCCGTCGAACGAGGACTTGTCGAAGGCGATCGGCGAGCCATCTGTGCTGAGTGCCTCGTCGGTTCGCTTGCGATAGGCGAGCTGATCGGCCTCGGGGATTCCGAACAGAAACCCGATGGTCCGAAGCGGAACCTCCACACCGAACTCACCGATGACGTCGAACTCGTCCCGTCCGACCAACGCGTCGAGCGCGCTAACGCAGTAGCTGCGGATGAGGGGTTCGAGAGCGAGCATGTGTCTCGGCGTGAACACACGTGCAAGAAGAGCTCGGTGCGCGTCGTGGATTGGCGGATCCTCGAAGAGGACGATCCCTGGTGGGATCTCGACGCCGGCGCTGATGATCTCCAGGACCGTGCCGCGACCCGAGCGATATGTGTCCCAGTCGAGAAGCGCAGGCTTGACGTCGTCCCACCTGCTCGAGCGCGTAGAAGTCGAGCGCCTCGTTCCGGAACAGCGGAGATTCGTCCCGGAGCCGCCGCCAGGTCGGGTACGGATCGCAGTCGATGTCCACGTCGTAGGGGTCGTACAGGACATCTCCAGCGGGCGTCGTCGAGGTCATGCGTGTCCTTTGATCGATCCGTCAGCGACCCGGGTGATGGGTGCCATACAGGGGCTGGTTCGGTACGCCCCGGAACAAGGGGGCCGTGGGTCCAGCAGTCTCCCAACCCTCCAACTTCGCAGTGAGATGGGGCGCGAAGACCGCGCCGTAAAGCAGATTTGCGATGACGACGACACCGATGATGGTCAGGGCGGTTGATCGAAGACGGCTCGTCGACCTTGTGTCGGCCAACGCTTCGATGACGGTGCGTCCTTCGGGATCCGTTCGTCCGAGGATGTAGGTGAAGACCATCATCATCACGCCCATCGCGAGGGCGTCGTAGAGCGGGTACTGGTGCTTGGTCCCCTGCCATAGCGCAAGCCCGGGGATCACCCGGCCGTAGTAGAAGACGCCGAGCCGGGCACCCAGGATCCCATTGAAGAGAAAGGCCCAGAGGAAGCCGACGACGAGCCCGACGGTGAGAAGGGTGGTCGGCCGGCGCCAGTGGAACTTCGAGCTCAGCCAACGCCCAAAAGCGGCGCCGACCAAGGCAGGCGTCACGAAGTAGGAGATGTAGCCGACGGGAACCGACGCAGGCAGCCCCCGCCATGTCATGTCCAACGGCCACCATGACGGCATGCGGGGGATGGCTGGAGCGAATTCCGCGAAGACGGCCCAGTCGTAGGGCGCCTCGATCCAGGAGATCGAGGCCGCCGCAATGCAGACGAGCAGGAGTGGGTGAAGGCGGCGGCTGCGATACGTGAGGAATACGCCGATGGCGACGAACGCGAACCCCCCGACCCAGGCGAAGCCGACGGACGCCTTCAGCAACGGCGTCAACTCATGGCTCATCGCTGGCGCCCTTGGCTCGGAGCACGACGTGCTTCCGGGTCGAACCGAAGCACCACGACGAAGATCAGCACGATCAGTCCGAACAGCGTGCCCAGCATGAAGACTGCGCCCACGTCCGCGACCCCCTTCGATGCGAGCTCCAGATGCTTAGATAGTGGACACTATCCTAATCTGTCGACCGCCGAGCGAGTTTCAAGGAGCGAACGCCTGTGCCCCAGCGACCTTCGACCAAGAGCGAGACGCCGACAGAGACGCCGGCTCAGGCAACGCGCCGGCCCCATGGCGCGCCGCGGAGACTCCTGCTCGATGCCGCGCGAGACCTCTTCGCCCGCCAGGACTACCGCAGCACCACCACGCGTGAAATAGCCGAGGCTGCCGGTGTAACCGAACACCTGCTCTTCCGTCACTTCGGATCGAAGGCGGCCCTGTTCCGCGAAGCTCTAGTCCTTCCCTTCACCAGTTTCGTCGACGAATTCGGCCGGACGTGGCGGGCGGTCGTCCCTGAGGAGACCGACGAGGAGGAGCTGGCCAGACATTTCGTCGGGCAGCTCTACGACGTGCTCGTCGAACACCGGGGCCTCCTTGTAACGCTCTTGGCATCGGAGGCTCTGAGCGAGGAGGAGCTAGCGGACGCCGGCATTGCCGACGTCCGGCGGGCACTCGCGGGGCTCGGCGAGATCAGCGCCGAGGGTATGGACATCCGGGGGATGCGGTCGAGCCACCCGGACCTGGCGGCCTACTCGACCGTGGCGATGATCGCCGGCATGGCTGCGTTGCGTTCGACTTACTTCGGAACCAAGCAGCCGTCGAGGGACGCGATCGTCGAGGAGCTCATCCAGGCCATCCTCCACGGCTTTCTGCATCGGCAGGGCTGAGGAGCCGGCGAGCCAATTGACCTACGTCCCCGCTGCCCCAGGCTGGAGCGTGGCCTACGAGGGCATCCCGCCCGCCCACTTGAGGAGCGAACCCGCGTCGACTCGGATCTGCTGGCCGGTGATGTACCTCGACTCCTCAGACGCCAGGAACACCGCGAGGTTGGCGATGTCTTCCGGCTCCACCCATGGGACCGGCATGGCCTGGAAGAGCGGGAAGGTCAACTCGGCGTCCTCTCGCGTCGGATCCGCCAGGTCGGGGCGGAACACCTTGTACAACTCCTTGTTGTGGAGGAGATGGGTGTTGCAGTTGGTGGGGTGGATACAGTTCACTCGGATGAAGCGATGGGCCAAGTGGAGTGCCATCTGCTCGGTGTACTGCTGCATCACCTGCTTCGACCACTGGTAGCCGGCGCCACCCGGGCCGAACGAAGGATGTGTCGTGGCGCCGGTGATCATGCCAGCCGTGGATCCGGTGAGGATGATGGAGCCGTGGTCCGCGAGGTCGCTGTGTGACACAGCGACGGTGTTCATCACGCCAATGAGATCGACGTCGGTCGCATCGACAAAGTCCTGGGCATCCGCCGGAGCGGGCGTCATCGGCATGATGCCGGCATTGGCCACGACGATGTCGAGGCGTCCCAAATCGGCGAGACCGGCCTGAAGCACATCACGTAGCTCGACCCGTTCGCGCACGTCGGCCTGCTGGGCGAGGATCCTGCGGCCGCGCTCCTTGACCAGGCGTTCTGTCTCCGTGAGGTCCTCGGACGTCGCCAGCGGGTATCGGTTCGAGTCGATGTCGTGGCAGATGTCCACCGCGATGATGTCAGCTCCCTCTTCGGCCATGCGTACGGCGTGCGCCCGACCTTGACCGCGGGCGGCACCCGTAATGAATGCCACCTTTCCCTCAAGCCGATCTGTCATGAGATCCCCTTTCTAAGACGGCACAATCAAACATCGTTCCAAGGTCTGGTCAACAGGCTATGCACCCGGATACTGGCTGACTGACCCTTGGATCTCCCTATGAACCATGGGTCGAATGCACATCGTCAGGTGCTCGTTCCCGGGACGTCATGACCACAGACCGGCTGAGACGAAATGGGGACGAAACCCGAGGGGTGTACTTGCAAGGGCCACGCGCAATCCGGCGCATCATGACCGAATATCGTCGAGTAATTGATCGTCGTGGACAGTAGCCCGTTTGCGTTGTAGGCCGTTATGCTACGCAAGCTCTTCACAACCGACGCGTGAGTAGGGTTGGGTCCGGCCTTCAGAAGTCCGTCAATCATGAGATCTGCGCCAACCCACGCCTCGTACTCCCCGAAGGTGGGAAACTGGGTCTTGCTGAAGTTGGCGTACTTCTGCATTGCTGCTGCCATCTGCTCCGTGCCAGCGTTTGGGAGCGAGAACGGACGGAAGACGCTGAAGAAATACGCCCCCTGCAGGGCAGGCCAGCTAGGTGAATTGATGACGTCAGGCTGATAGCCGGTAACAAAAACCGCGGCCTTCAGCTTCACACCGGCTTGCTCGAGAGCCGTGATGAGCGCGTAGTTCGAGCTGTTCTGCAAGCTGGGAAAGATCGTATCCACTCCCTGTTGTTTGGCGACGAGCGCCGCCGACGTGAAGTCAGTCCCACCGAATGGGACCGTCGTGTCCACGACGCCGACCTTGCCTCCGGCCAGTTGGAACGAACGGGCGGTGCCAATCGTGGCTGACACGGATATAGGTGAGACGCTGTAACCGTATGTTCCGATGACCTTGCCACCATGCTGCTTCAGAAAGGTACCGATCAATGTATTGACGGGATACTTGGGATCGACACTCCCGTGATCGGATGAGAACATGTTCGTATAGGGCTGTTCACCCCACTCTGGCCCGTCTGCGAATGTGCCGGTGACCGGAACACCTGCCTGGTTCGGGTACTTCGCCGCGAGGAAGAAGAGTGCGCTACCCGAGACGACGCCGATCACACCCTTTGAGAGCGCTAGCTGAACAGCGGTTACGATTGTGCTCGGATTGCTCTGGTCATCGAGCACCAGCGGAACAAGCTTGTGCCCGTTGACGCCGCCCATCGAATTTCTGAAGATCGATCCTCGCCAAGAATCCAGCCTGTGCGCCGGCGAACTCCGGAGCTGCTACCCCAGTGAGCGAGTTGACATAGGCGATCGTGAGGGGCGACCCTGCTGGCGAGTTCTGAGATGAGGCCTGGGACGACGCCGAACAGGAAGCAGTGCTCAGCAGCAGGATCAGTGCGGCAACGACCAACAATGTCTTCAAGCCGCGACAGCGCATGATCTTCATCCTCCTATGGGCACTGAGCATTCTGCTAACTCGCGGACGGAAGTCCGGTGACCAGTGTCAGCACACTCACGGTCTCCGTTCCTTCCTTCTTGAGTCGGGCCGATGAGCGGTACCCGAGGTCTACGTCGGTGGCCTGGGCACGGAGAGCGCCGACTGTCGCCTCCTGTTTGGGCACGTGCACGAAGGCGTCGAACGAGAAGAGGCGCAGCGCGTTTTCGTGCGTGATCTTGGCGATGTCGTTTGCGGAAACGCCTCCGAGGTAGCCGGCCAGCGTCTCCGGGCCTCTCGGCCATGTGGAGTCGGAATGCGGGTAGTCACACTCCCACGTGATCATGTCGACATTCAGCCGATCGCGTGAGGCGATCCCGAAGGCATCGTCGATGAAGCAGGTGACGATGCGTTCGAGGAACAGCTCGCTGGGGAGCTTGTCGCCGAAGTCCTGGTGCGTCCACGCCCGGTGGTTCTTATAGACGGAGTCGATTCGCTCGAGGAAGTAGGGGATCCATCCGATACCGCCTTCGCTCAGGGCAAAGGTGAGGTCAGGAAACTTGCGGAGGAGAGGAGACCACACAAGGTCGGCGGCGGCCTGCACGATATTGATCGGCTGCAACGTGATGAGGGTATCCACAGGTGCCTCGATCGAGGTCACGACCACCTGTGAGGACGAGCCAATGTGGAGGCACACGATCATGTTCTCGTCGCTGCAGGCCTTCCAGAATGGATCCCAGTGCTCGTTGTGAATCGACGGGTAACCGAGCTTCTCGGGGTTCTCCGAGAACGTGACCGCGTGGCACCCTTTCCGGGACACGCGTCGTACCTCGGCGGCCATCTGGCCGACGTCCCAAATCGGGGGTAGTGCAAGGGGGATCATTCGCCCCGGATACGTGCCGCACCACTCGTCGACATGCCAGTCGTTGTATGCCTGCAACACCGCAAGGGCGAGATCCTTGTCATCGGCGCGGGCGAAGTACTGGCCGCAGAACTGCGGGTAGGACGGGAAGTTCATCGACGCGAGCACACCGTTCGCGTTCATGTCTCGGATCCGTTCGTGGATGTCGAAGCATCCGGGCCGCATCTCGCTGAAGCTTGTCGGTTCGACGCCGTATTCGTCAGGAGGACGGCCCGCTACTGCATTCAGGCCGACATTCGTCGCCTCCTGGCCCTCGAATACCCATGCGTCGGTGCCATCCGGTTTGGTGATCACCTTCGGCGCCTGGTCTCTGTACTTGTCCGGGATGTGTCCCGCGAACATGTCCGGCGGCTCCACGACGTGGTCGTCGACAGACACGAGAATCAGATCGTCGGTATTCATGCTGTTCTCCTCACGTGCACTCGGGCCGATCGGTACGCCGGCGCTAGCCGAAGAGCACCGGGATCGCCGTCGGCGATCGGAAGACCTGGCCCCGGATGTGGGGGTCGTCGCCGTCGGGGTCGAGTCGCAGGTCGGGCAGACGGTCGAACAGGAGGTTCAACGCCACCCGGATCTCCATGCGGGCCAGATGCATGCCGAGGCACAGATGGGGCCCGTTGCCGAAGGAGATATGGGGTTTGGGGTCCTCCCGGCCGAGCTGGAACCGGTCGGGGTCGGGATAGCGGGTCTCCTCACGGTTGGCAGCAGCCAGCATGAGCATGATCGTCGAGCCTGCGGGAACGGGCACACCGTCGATCTCCGTGTCCTTGGTCGCGAGCCTGGTGATGTTGAGGAGCGGCGTCTCGTAGCGCAGCGCCTCCTCGATCGCCTCGGGGATGAGACTGCGGTCGGAGCGCACGGCCTCGAGCTGGTCCTCGTCCGACAGCAGCGTCAGGAGCAGATTGCCCGTCGACCGATAGGTGGTCTCCACGCCGGCGGGGAGGAGCAACCGCACGAATGAGAAGATCTCCTCGTCGCTGAGGTGCTCACCGTCGATCTCGGCTTGGGCGAGGTCGGAGATGAGGTCATCGCGGGGCTGGCGGCGTCGGTCGTCGAGGATCGTGGCGACGTACTCCTTCACCTGCTGCGACGCGGCGATGGCCTCCTCCTGCCTGCTCAGGAAGCTGAGGATGTCGATGGACCAGCGCTGGAACTGTTTGTAATCCTCTCGGGGCAAGCCGAGGATGCCGGCGATGATCTGGGTCGGATAAGGGAAGGTGAACTCGCGCACCAGCTCGGCACGACCCCGTTCTGCGAACTTGTCGATGAGGGCAGTGATGATGCCGACGGCGAGCTCGGACTCCCACCGTTCCATGGCCTTCGGGCGGAACGCCGTCGAGACCAGGGCCCGATACCGGCGATGCTTTGGGCCATCCATCCCCAGCATGATGTGCTCGCCCATGACCGGACCCATGATGAGGTCGATGATGTGCCCGGAGCAGAACGTCTCGGAGTCGCGCAGCACTCGGGACACGTCGTCGTAGCGATAGACGAAGAAGACGGGGGCCGATTCATCGTGGGGCATGAGCGATGTGTCGAGCCGTTGCACGGGGTGATCACGCCGTGTCTGGGCGAGCTCAGGGTACGGGTCACGCGTGTCGCCGGCCACGGCGTCGTCGAAGAGGCCGAACTCCGCGCCGTCAGTGTCGCCCCCGTGGCGATCTACAGCCGCCCCTCCCGCACCCTCACTTGACTCCACCGTGTCCCCCTTGATGGGAAAACCAAATATTCGTTCAACCACAAGCTAGGGTGGGATCAGAGCGAAGTCAATCGCCGCACGAGCCCTCCCCGGGCAACACCGACCAGGTCTTCTAAGGTGTCTCGCACTCGTTCTGCGTCACCTCTCGCCTCCCGTTCGCCCGGCGCTCCGACAGCACGGCATCAAGTGACCAAATGTTAGGCTGACGCCTCGCTCGCGGGCCGAAGGAGGAACAGCGATGAGTCTGAGCACCGAACTCGGCGGACGGCGTGTCCTCGTCACCGGGGCATCGAGCGGAATCGGTGCCGCCACCTGCCGGTCGATCGTCGCCTGCGGCGGATCCGTGGCCATGCTGGCACGCCGAAAGGAGCGGCTCGAAGAGCTACGTGAGGAACTCGGTGAGCGGTCCGTCCCCGTCCCCTGCGATGTCACCGACCTCGCCGCACTACCGCTTGCGATCGACCAGGCGGCCCTGGCGCTCGATGGCTTCGACGGTGTGATCACGGTGGCCGGTAAGTCAATGGTCGGGTCTATCATGACCGGCACTCCTGAACGCTGGCAGGAGCTCATCAACCTCAATCTGCTGGGTCCGCTCGCGACGATCCGTCATGCGGTGGACCACTTCCCCGGAGAGGGTCGCCGCGACGTGGTGATCGTCACCTCCACGGGTGCGATCACCCCCATGGCGGGCGTCGGCATGTATGCCGCCACGAAGCGTGGACTTCGTGCTGCCTTCGACGCGCTCCGGCTGGAACTCGCCCCAGTTGGCGTCAACGTGAGCTGTGTGATGCCCGGCATGTTCGACACCGAGGGCCTGACCATCGAGGGCATGACCTTCGACGGGGACATCCCGCCTTCCGACATCCCATGGTTTGCCGGGAACGGTAGCCCTGGATCGGCAGCAGACCTGGCCGACGCGATCGCGTTCATGGTCAGCCGGCCTGAGGGCTTCTGCATCAACGAGCTCGTCGTGCGACCGACGCAACAGCTCAATCCCTGACGACCTTCGGCCGACGGACTACGGGCTGCAGCGCCCTCGGTGTGCGGGGGAATGTATGACGGGCCGGCCTGACTGAGCCGTCTCCCAACCGTCCCAGATGCCCGCCGAGTACGGGCCGGGTTGACCCGCCTTTTCGTAGAGGCCCTGCGGGTCGTAGACCTTCGCCTCGGGATACGGAAACGGACACGCCACCGAGGTGGCCGCCCCGCTCGCCCGGATGACGGCGAAACCACCGCCGTAGAGGAAGAGGTAGGCGGCGTTGACGATGAGGAACATCACCACGAAGGTGGCGAGCGCCGGACGTCCCCGGAACGCACGAAGCCGGATCCTGAGGGCCAACTTCTCGGCGACGGTGCGACCCGTGTCGTCCCGGTACAGCAGCACACCGACGGGGATCATGACGGCCGTGACGAGCGAAGACTCCCAGATCAGTGGGAACTGGTAGGCGTGGCCGGTGAAGATGGAGCCGAACGGGATGACCTGCGAGTAGACGTACATCCCCGTCCGCACGAGGAGGATCTCCTGGGCGGCGTCGTAGATGAAGCCGATGACATAGATGAGCAGGCCCAGGCTGACGAGCGGATGCTTCCAGACAAACGAAGTGACCTCGCGTGAGCGTTGGAGACGCCTGAGGGTCCATATCGCGGGGAAGAAGGGCGCCAGGTAAAACATCACGTATCCGATCACGACGAACGGTTCGACCGTCGGCGACAGCGACACCAGGGGCCACGTTTCCGGCCAGTGCCAGAGCTGCGGGTTGTACACGGCATACGGCGCCCAGTTCATGATGGGGTCCTGCCACACGAGGGTTGTACAGCAGATGGCCATGAGCAGGATCGGGTGCTTTGGGTACCGTCGCCACAGGAGGGCGAACACCACCACGATCAGCACCATGGCGACGATCGTTCCGATCTGCTCCGCCACTAGCCAGTGCGTCCATCCGAAGAGCGGCGTCACGGGGCGCGGGAGACCCCGCACGGCCGGGTTCGCGATACGGGTCGCTCCCACGCCGGTACGTGCGTTGTGCGCGATGAAGACGAGAGCAAGGACGACGGCGCACCCGACGAGAGCCCAGCCGGCGGCGGCTCGCTCACCCTTCGACCAACGAGGGGGACGGGTCGGTGCGGGTGCGACCGTGGTCTCACGGCTGGCCACCTGCACGCTCACGGCTCAGAGCTCCCCGAAGCGCCCGACAAGACGCGCCTTGCCGAACTCCGGCTCGAGCTGGCGCGCCACCAGGTAACCGGCCCCCACCCACCCCCGGCGCATCCAATTGCCGAATGACAGACGGGTACCGCTGGCCCCTGACGCTGCCGGCAACATCTTCACCCGCTCGAGTGCCTCCTTGACCCCACGGGGTGACAGCGGCTGGGCGCCGGCGAACGCGTGGAGGAGCACGGTGGCCAGGTCGCGGTTGACGACCGGCACGCAGTACTCGGGACGACGCCCATAGGCCTCCTCGTACTCGTCGAGGAACCGCTGGCCGACGGAATTGGACGCGTCGTACTGGTCGAGTCCCGTCCACCCGAGGATGGCATCCCACATGATCTGGTGGATCCAGGCATTCTGGAAGGCCGTGCCGAGGAAACGCGGCGGGTCCCAGTCGAGCTCTCTCAGTACCCGGTTCACGTTGAGCAGCCCGAATCCGAATCCACAGTGCACGAACGCGCTGACCTTGGCCTGCTGCAACGCACGAACCTGGTCGGTGATGTCCTGAGCGGTTTGTGGAATCCGCTCCTCGATGGCGACGTGGATGCCGTTCGCGGCAGCAGCCGTTCGGAAGTTCCGGATATAGGACTCGCCGACCAGCGAT
The DNA here is from genome assembly GCA_963701325.1 of uncultured Acidimicrobiaceae bacterium. GTDB lineage: Bacteria > Actinomycetota > Acidimicrobiia > Acidimicrobiales > RAAP-2 > Bog-756. The sequence goes on along the minus strand of OY969604.1, from coordinate 2,456,080 downwards.
GCTTCGATGAGGGCACCGACCTCGGTGTGGCCGCCGTGGGCCAGCAGTTCGGCCCAAAAGATGGGCTCATCGGTCATCGATCCCATCGAGAGTGAGAAGGTCCACTCTCCGAGCCATTCCTCCGATCCGGTGACGCTGATGGCCGGCACGTGGAATCGGTGCTCGATGGCCTCGCGGGTCGGCACGCAATTGTCCGTGATGGCCGGACCGAACACGGCCAAGCAGCCCTCATCCACCAGCTCGCCATAGGCGTCGATGACTGCCTTGACCGTCCCCTTGGGGAGCCCTTCCACTTCGCGAAAGACGATCTGGACGGGACGGTCGATCATCCCCCGCTCGAGCCCCTGTTTGAACACGAGCTCGAATGGCCGGACGAGGTCCAAGCGGGACTCCTCCGGATAGCCGTCGGGGAGTTTGAAGTCGAACAAATACCCGAGCTTGATCGGCTCGGCCGTGCTCTCGTACGACACGTACTCCCCCTTGGGACGGCCACGGGAGGGGACCCGTCCCGCCCCATAACCTGATATTTGTTCCACAAGCTAGCGATCGGCCGGCGCGCCGTCAATCAGTTCGCTGCAGCGGGCTCCTCGCCCAGATACGCATCGATCATCTCGAAGAGCCCGGCGGTCACGACCGGGTCGTCGGTGAGCGGTCCAGCGACCGCGGCACGGCTGGCGTCTCGCAGGCTCAGGCCCTCAACAGCGAGTCGGCCGGCCGCGACCAGCACGCGAGTCGAGGCCACCTCGCGTAGGCCGACCGTTTCGAGCCGCCGGATGGCCTGTCCGAGCTGCACGAGCCGCGACGCCGTGTGCGGGTCCACCCCCGCTTCCTCGGACACGATCTTCTCCTCGACATCGGGCGGAGGGAAGTCCAGCTCGATGGCGACCATCCGCTGCCGGGTCGAATCCTTCAGGTCCTTGAGAACGCTCTGATAGCCCGGGTTGTAGGAAACGACCAGGCAGAATCCCTCCGCCGCCTGCACGGTGACTCCCAGCCGGTCGATGGGAAGCTGTCGTCGGTAGTCAGCCAGCGGGTGGATCACGACCGTGGTGTCCTGGCGCGCCTCGACGATCTCGTCGAGATAGCAGATGGAGCCTTCGCGTACGGCCTTCGTGAGGGGCCCGTCCACCCAGGTCGTGGCGTCACTCTGGAGATGGAACCGGCCGACCAGATCGGCGGTGGTCAGGTCGTCGTGGCAGGCGACGGTGACCAGCGGGCGCTCGAGGTCGAAGGCCATGGCCTCGACGAAGCGAGTCTTGCCGCACCCTGTCGGCCCCTTGAGCAGGACGGAGAGGTCCTGGCGAAAGGCGGCCTTGAACACCTGCTCCTCGCTCCCGATCGGTACGTAGTACGGCCGTTCGCTTCGCGTCACGCAGTTCTCCTCTCGATCTCGAGGTGTCCTCTCAGACGTGCTCCACGCTGGAACACCCTCCGCTGCAGCTCGGCAGAGCGGAGCGCCGATCTGAACAAGGGTCCCACCACCGTCGGGAGAAGCTCTGCCCGCGGGATGGCCGCGTAGGCCGCTGTCCCGAACACGCGGCTCAGCGCCCCGCTGTCGGCGTCGGATCCGATGCTGAGACAGACGCAGCCGACCCCCTGCAAGCGCGCCTCGGCCAGCGCTCGACGAGCATCCGCCTCGCCGTAGGCACGCTCGTAGCCGTGGTCGTAGGCGAGCCCATCGGAGAGTACGACCAGCAGCGTCCGTGCCGTGCCAGCTTCTTTCACGACAATGGCCGTACCATGGCGCATCGCAGCACCCAGTCTCGTGTACGCGCCCGGCACGAGCCCTCCCAGCCGCTGCAGCACCGTCGTGTCGAGCTCCTCATCGAACCGCTTGACCGGCACGATGTGCACGGCCGAGCGCCCCTGCGATCGGAAGCCGTAGAGCGCTATGCGGTCGCCGAGCTCATACAAGGCCATGGCCAGGCTGCCGGCCGCATCGCGCTGATGGACGTGCACGGGCACGCCGAGGGCGCCGCGCTCCCCGGTGGATCCCGAGATGTCCAGGAGAACGAGCACGGAGAGGTCACGCCGTCCGCGCACGGAGTCGAGGTAGACGGCTCCGTCCGAAGCCGACCCTGCCTTCAGCTCGATGAGCGCCTCGACGGCGGCGTCAATGTCGATGTCGTCTCCTTGCCGCTGACGATGACGCCGCTCGAACTCCATGCCAAGTCGTCCCAACGGACGCCGCAGTGCATGAGTGTCCGGCGGCCAAAAGGCGGTAAGTTCGCCCGGTCCAGGCTCGACTTCCTCGACCGTGCACCAATCGGCCTTGTAGCGCCGCCTGTGCTGATCCCACTCAGGGTACGTTACGACTTGGTGATGGCCCACCGTCACGAGCTCGGACACGCGCGCTGCCGAAGTTGAGAGTGTCACCGTGGCGGACCTTCGCGTGGAGCGCCGACTCCCGTGCGTAGGGGCGTCCGCGCCCGGTGGCCCGCTCGCCCCGGAACGGGCGTCACCGAACAGCTTCTTGAGCAGCCGGCCGAGGCCTCCGCCCCCGCCGACCGGGCTGGAGAGCAGGTCGATCAGAGGGCCGACGTCGTCGTCCGCGTCATCGAGCTCGCGGAGCGCCGACTCGCCACTACGCCGTGGCGTGTGCTGTCCGACGTTCCCCCCCTGCTGAGAACCGTCGATGGGCGCTGTCATCCGGCGAGGCAGGATCGTCCCGAAGGCGGTCGGAGGGTCGTCAATCTGGTCACGGCCGCTCGCAAGGGCCAGCGATGCCGCCGGAGAGTCCGTGCCCCTCGCGACGTCCCAGTTGGCAACGCGCCGTACCGTTGGGGGCAACAGCGCTTCGTGTGCATGCAGGGCGCGGTGGCCCTCAACAGCGAGGTAGCGGCCAACCAGCCTCGGATGGCGAAGGAGGGCCGCAGTGATCTTGCTGTCGAGGCTACCGGCGCCGAGCAGAGCCGCTTGCACGGCGACGCTGACCAGCACGTTGCCGGATCTCGCGCCAGGATCCACGAAGATTGACGAGCCGTCGGTCCACGCAAGCTCGTGCGGTGCACCGGAGGTCACCTCGACCGTGCGCCCGGCGATGGCGGATGCAAGAAGACGATAGCGGCCTAGTCCGGTGGCAGCACCCTCCGCGGAAACGTTCGGTGCCAGTGTGGGGCCTGTCGCCGCAAAGATCGCCAACGCGTGTCGGCGCTGGCTTTCGTGCGACCATCTCCGCATGGTGCTCCGTTACACCCTGGCTCGTCGACGGGGCACTGCGCCACGCAGCACGGTGTCCCTTGCTAGGGCTTGCGCCGCCCGGGACCCGGCTGCACGCACGATGCTCGGCGGGAACACGATCGCCTCCTGCACGCATCGCGCCCGGATCTCGGCATTGCGGCCCTCGACTCGGAGACTCTCCGTCCGTTCGCCATCCGACAGCAGGGCTTTGATTTGGCGAAGGTGCCAGGCAAAGGACAGGCCGAGGTTGGGCGTGTTCGGCGGTGACTGCCGAAGCCATGCAAGCTGGATCCGGAACTCCTCGCTGAACCGATCCATCACATGGACGTTGGCCCACATCAGCCCGTCGAGCTTTTCGACTGGTGAGGAACTGGTGCCGAGCACCGCCTCCCATGCCGTCTTCACCCGCTCGGTGTAGGAGCGCATGATGGACAGCAGGAGCTCGTCCTTCGACTTGAAAGACCGATAGACGGTGCCGGTGCTGAGGCCGGCCGCCGCGGCGATATCCCGCATGGTCGTGGCCTCGTATCCCCGCCGCCCGAACTCCGTGCGGGCAACGGCTCGCAGGTGCTGTACCCGACCATCCTCATGGTCCGGTTCCTCGTCCCAGCCCACGATGACCTTCTCCACGGCCTGGATGGCATGCGAGCCGTCCAGTGCCGCATTCGAGGGTGCCCGCGTCGCGATCCCGTCGAGCAGTATGCGCAGGCGTACCTCGGGCACCTGCTCCTCGCCCGGGGTCATGTGAGACACGCCCACGCCGACATGGAGCATGCTCTGGCAGAGGCGGTCGCTGAGCAGCGTGAGGTCGATCCCCGGACGGATGGAGCCAGTTGCCAGTCCCTCGCGGAGCATTTCGAGCATGGTGGCCTCGATGGCCGTGGGAGCCTGGCTCGCCAGATGAGCCAATTCGTCACCCAGGACAGCCGGCGGCTCGTAAAGACTGAGGAGCAACGCAGCGCGATGTCGCACTCCGCAGTCTGCGATGGCCTGTCCGAACTCGATGACGCGCGCCTCGACAGGCCTGGCTGCCGGTCGTCGAAGATCCTCGGCAGCCTCGCCTGCCAGCCGGTCGAGGTCGTCCCGGTACCGCCGGACGAGCTCGATGATGATGGCTTCCTTCGAGTCGAAGTGGTGGTAGAGACTCCCGGGCAGGATTCCGCAGGCGTCGGCGATCTCCTTCAGTGACACCCGCATCCCCGCGGTCGCGAAGAGCCTGGCTGCCGTCTCGAGGATCTCGGTCCTTCTCGTACGGTCGGTCGACATCGTCATGATCGTAACCACGGGCGCAACCCGCAAGACGTTCTCGCCCGACGCCGACGTCCTCCACAACCCGCAGGCGGCAGGGTAGGCGCCGGACACGAACCTGATCGCGTAACGCAGAGCCCGGCCGAAAGCGAGGTCCATTTCCGCCGCCATCTGGTCCCCGGCGAAGGCTCCCGGTGCGCTCGTCGCCGTTGCAACCGGGGCGGTCCCGGAGCAGCGCCGAGAGAGGACTTGACCGCATTCCTCCCCTGGGCACCGACTACAGACGAGCCGAACTCAACAGGAAGGCCACGGCCACCTGCACCAGCAGGCGGCGCGTCAAGCCCTGGCCCGGCTACCTGCTCGCTCGAGACGCCCACATCATCGACCTTATCGAACCTAACTCTTGGTCCACAACGCCCGTCGGGTTATGGTTCCGGGTGGTGACGGACGCCCTGAGCGGCACGTCCCGAGAGAGGACGCCTTGACTACGAAACAGAGAATCACCCACATCTCCGTCCAGGAAGGAGCAGGTCGTGGTCGCACCATCTGACATCAGCTTCGAACGAAGGATGCTCATCGACGGCAAGCTCGTGGAAACAGCGTCGGGCAAGACCTTCGCCAACGTCAATCCGGCGACGGAGGAAGAGATCGGCGAGGTCACCGACGCCACGGCGGCGGATATGCATTGCGCCATCGACGCAGCACGACGTGCGTTCGACGAGAGCCAGTGGTCGGCGGACCGGGCCTTCAGAAAGCGCTGCTTGGAGCAACTCCAGGAGGCACTCGAGGCCGAGCAGGAGGAGCTGCGCGAAGAGCTGATCCTCGAGGTGGGGTGTCCGCGGATGGTGACGCATGGACCCCAGCTCGACGCGCCGCTGGCCGGCGGGCTCACCCATCCAGCCAAACTGATCGACGAGTATCCATGGGAGGTTGACCTCGGCGAGGAGGTGTCCGCCCTCACCGGCCAGCTGACGGCGAAACGCATCTGGCGCGAACCGGTCGGCGTCGTCGGCGCGATCGTGCCATGGAACTATCCGTTCGAGGTTTCCATCCACAAGCTCGGTCAGGCACTCGCGACCGGCAACACCGTCGTACTCAAGCCCGCACCCGACACCCCCTTCAACGCCACTCGCATCGGGCGCCTCGTGGCCGAGCGTACCGACATCCCCGCCGGGGTGGTCAACGTCGTCCCCTCTTCCGACCACCTGATCGGCGAGGAGCTCACCATCTCGCCCAAGGTCGACCTGATCTCGTTCACCGGATCAACAGCGGTCGGCAAACGCATCATGGAGAAGGGCGCAGTGACGATGAAGCGCCTGTTCCTCGAGCTCGGCGGCAAGTCCGCCACCATCGTGCTCGACGACGCCGATCTGGCGCTCGCGTGCATGATCGGCATCGCACCCTGCTTCCACGCCGGCCAGGGCTGCGCGACCCCGACCCGCATGCTCCTTCCCCGGTCTCGTTATGACGAGGGCGTGGAAATGCTCAAGGGGATCTACGAGTCTGTCCAGCCAGGTGACCCCCAGGCAGCCGACGTGCTGTGCGGTCCGCTCATCTCGGCCAAGCAGCTCGACAGGGTCCAGGGCTACATCCAGAAGGGCATCGACGAGGGCGCCACGCTCCTGGTCGGCGGCACAGGTGCGCCGGAAGGGCTCGACAAGGGCTTCTACGCGCGCCCCACGCTGTTCGTCGACGTGGACAACTCGATGACGATCGCCCGAGAGGAGATCTTCGGCCCCGTTCTGGTGGTCATCCCATTCGATGACGATGAGGACGCCCTGCGCATCGCCAACGACAGCCCCTACGGGCTGGCAGGCAACGTAATGTCAGGATCGCTCGATCGCTCGATTGCAGTCGCTCGGAAACTTCGGGCGGGCTTCATCGGACTGAACGGTGGTGCCGGCTATTTCGCGGACGTGCCGTTCGGCGGCTACAAGGAGAGCGGCATCGGCCGCCAGAACGGGATCGCCGGCTTCGAGCAGTACCTCGAGCTCAAGTCGGTCGCCTGGCCGACCGACGAGCTCCAACGGTGATGGACGGAGAGGCGGCCCACTTTGATTGACTTCACCGGGCAGGCGGTCATTGTGACCGGAGCCGGCCGGGGTCTCGGCCGCCTGTACGCATTGGATTTGGCACGGCGAGGTGCATCGGTCGTCGTCAACGACGTCGGCGTCACGATGGAGGGAGAGGGCTCTGATTCGGGTGTCGCCGATCACGTCACCAAGGAGATCGAGGGCCAGGGTGGAATCGCGGTTGCTTCGCACGACTCTGTCGCCACGGCGGAGGGCGGGGAGGCCATCGTGGACAAGGCGATGGAGCACTTTGGACGGCTCGACGCGGTCGTAAGCAACGCCGGCATCTTCGAGACCCTGCCCTTCGATGAGCTGCCGGCCGAGAACTGGCGCCGGATGCTCAACGTCCACCTGGACGGCAGCTTCTACGTGAGTCAGCCCGCCTACAGGGTCATGAAGGTCCAAGGTGGAGGTCGGTTCGTCTTTATCGCGTCTTCGGCCGGACTCTTCGGTCAACCCAATTCAGCGCATTACGCCGCTGCGAAAGCAGGGATCCTCGGGTTGGCGAACGTCATCGCCATCGACGGGGCTCCTCACGGCATCCTGGCGAACACAGTTCTGCCCTTTGGCTACTCGCGGATGGTCACCGAGACGGTTGGCGATCGAGAAGAACTCGGGGACGAGGTGCCGTTCCTTCGTGCCATCGAACCAGAGCTCGTGGTTCCCATGGTCGTCTTCCTGACAAGCCGGGCGTGCACCTTCACACATCAGAACTACTCCGCGTGTGCAGGGCGCTTCGCCCGGGTCTTCGTCGGCCTCGGCGAAGGCTGGGTCGCCCCCCACGGCACTCCGCCGACGGCCGAGGCGATCGAGGCCCATCTGGCCGAGGTGGCGGCCACCGAGCCGTTCATAGTTCCCGGTTCGATTTTTGACGAAGTGACGCAGATCTGTTCTCGGCTCGGAATTCCGTTGTAGGCGCGAGTGGGGTGCACAATTCCGAACGCCCGATCTCAAGCCCCCTCTGACCCCGACGAAATCGGAAGCCGGAAGAGGGGTCGTCCGTGTCAATGACCAGGAAGCTTCCGCGATAAGTGTGAGATCTGGAGCAATAGCGTGTGAAACGGATCCAGAGACGCGCCGATCACCCCTGGGTAACTGGGTTTTGTCGGTAGCCCACTCAACTCAGGGGTGTCGACAAAACTATGCGGCTCGCGTCGACAAAACTCTCTACATGCAGGTGCGCCGCGGGGTTCGCGATTGATGAAGTCGCGAAATGTCGAGTCAGGACCGTCGGGGCCAGCGCTTCGTTCGGGTCGTTCTTCTCTGATTTCCCAGTGGCAAGTACCCGAACCCTCGAGGCCAGCGTGGCCGGAACGTCGAGGACGCGCTCGCCCGCTCCCACCAATTGTCGGGGCAACAGGTAGCCCATTCCTCCAGCGGACTCAACGGCCCACGTTCGCTCCCCGAGCGGCTCGGCCCAGGCCAACAGCTTCACCGTCTGCTGGCAGGTGGCTCGGACCTTGACCTCGGCCAGCTTCTCCTCGTCACAACCGATGGCCACAGCCGTGTGGGACGCCTTGTGCGGGTCGATTCCGATGATCACCATCATGAGTACCTCCTTCGTCGTTGGTTAGGGACGCGGGGGCACTCCTGGTTGGGATCTCGTGCACGTTCCTCTTTCGAGCCACCCGCGGCAAGGTCCAAACGGGAAGCCACTCGTTAAAGAGCCAGTCAGCCAGCGCCGACGGCAGGCACATCGAGAGCTAACTCGTCTGGACCTCTAAACGCTACGAATTGACCGAAGCGTCTGCCAAGAAGTCTCAACCAGGCACCTCGGGGATGCCATTTCCGACCAACCCTTGCGCTTGGTCATCCTCAACGCGAGCTGGGCGATCTCGGCGGACCTTTCCAGCGTGTGTCCCTATATTGGCCCAGTGATGTTGTTTTCGACCTGTAGTTCTTCCAGCAGCACATCCGTCGAGCAAAGTCTATGGTCCGATGTGCCAGCAGATCCGCTCAGTGCCACAAGACGCAGGCCGGCGACTGTACGGCTTAGAGTCAAGACTGCTCGCTCAGTCTTTGGCGAATTTTGTGGCGCTCATCGTACTTCCAAAGGAAGTTGTCACTGTGATGTAGCCGGTCGCGGCACCTGGTGGCACCGTCACCGTGATCATGGTGGACATGTCGCTGGTGACGGTGCCCGTGATGCCGTTGAAGGCCACATGTGCACCGGAGAGGTTGGTCCCGGTGATGGTCACCACTGTGCCGGTTAGGCCAAACGACGGGGTGAACCCGGTGATCGTGGGGGCTGCATCGGTGAACTCGGTGGTGCTGTTCACGGTCTCAAGTGGTGTGACAACTCTGATGTAACCGGTCGTGGCACCCGTGGGCACCTTCACCGTGATCTTCGTGGACCCGTCACTGGTGACGGTGCCCGCTATGCCGTCGAAGGTCACCGCCGTTGTGAGGGAGAGGTTGGTCCCGGTGATGGTCACCACCGTGCCGGGTGGGCCCGACGACGGGCTGAACCCGGTGATCGTGGGTCCTAAATAGATGAATTTGGTGGCGCTGGTCACACTCCCGTTAGGAGCGGTGACAGTGATGTAGCCGGTCGTGGCACCCGTGGGCACCTTCACCGTGATCTTCGTAGGGGTATCGCTGGTGATGTCGGTGGCAGCTTTGCCGTTGAAGGACACCTCAGTTGCAACGGCGAGGTTGGTCCCGGTGATGGTCACCACCGTGCCGGGTGGGCCCGACGACGGGGTGAACCCGGTGATCGTGGGTGGGCCCGATGATTTGGCGAATTTTGTGGCGCTCATCGTACTTCCAAAGGAAGTTGTCACTGTGATGTAGCCGGTCGCGGCACCTGGTGGCACCGTCACCGTGATCATGGTGGACATGTCGCTGGTGACGGTGCCCGTGATGCCGTTGAAGGCCACATGTGCACCGGAGAGGTTGGTCCCGGTGATGGTCACCACTGTGCCGGTTAGGCCAAACGACGGGGTGAACCCGGTGATCGTGGGGGCTGCATCGGTGAACTCGGTGGTGCTGTTCACGGTCTCAAGTGGTGTGACAACTCTGATGTAACCGGTCGTGGCACCCGTGGGCACCTTCACCGTGATCTTCGTGGACCCGTCACTGGTGACGGTGCCCGCTATGCCGTCGAAGGTCACCGCCGTTGTGAGGGAGAGGTTGGTCCCGGTGATGGTCACCACCGTGCCGGGTGGGCCCGACGACGGGCTGAACCCGGTGATCGTGGGTCCTAAATAGATGAATTTGGTGGCGCTGGTCACACTCCCGTTAGGAGCGGTGACAGTGATGTAGCCGGTCGTGGCACCCGTGGGCACCTTCACCGTGATCTTCGTAGGGGTATCGCTGGTGATGTCGGTGGCAGCTTTGCCGTTGAAGGACACCTCAGTTGCAACGGCGAGGTTGGTCCCGGTGATGGTCACCACCGTGCCGGGTGGGCCCGACGACGGGGTGAACCCGGTGATCGTGGGTCCTAAATAGATGAATTGGGTGGCGCTGGTCACATTCCCACTGGGAGTGGTGACTGTGATGTACCCGGTCGTGGCACCCGTTGGCACGGTCACCGTGATCTCTGTCTGTCCGACGGTGTTGACGGTGCCCGCTTTGCCGTTGAAGGTCACCTCAGTTGCACCGAGGAGGTTGGTCCCGGTGATGGTCACCACTGTGCCGGATGAGCCCGACGGCGGGGTAAATCCGCTGATGGTGGGTGGGCCCACGACGCCCTGCACCGCACCCATGTTGCAGGCTGTGTTCAGCGCGCTGGCGGTCCCGCGCTGGTCGGTGGTCGGGCACAGCTGTATCGCATCGACCGTGGTCGGATAGGGGATCGCCCCGGCTGCCGGACTGCCCCCCGTGGGGAGGATCGTCTGGGTCGGTCCGCCATTGTTTGCGAGAGGAGCGAGGGAGGCGTCCAAGGTGGACGAGTTGCTGGTGCTACCGGTCGCGGAGAACCCACAGGATCCGTTGTCGTCGATGTTGTACCCGAGGTCGGTCACCGCCGAGCCGATCGACCCACAGTCGAGGCCCGCTCCGTTGTCGGCCATGATGTCGCCTGCCGTGTCGAGAGTCGAGAAGTTGGCGATGCCACCCCCGTCACCCGCATTCGCGCTGTTGCCGACGATCGTGCTGGCCGCGAGCGTGACCGTGTCACGGGTCACGTAGAGGGCGCCGCCAACGGCTGCGCTGTCGCCCGAGAAGGTGCTGTCGGTGATCGTAGCGGTCGCCCCAGGGGAAGCGTTGGACACGCCGCCCCCGTTCAAGGAGGTGGTGTCGTCTGAGATCGTGGAGTCGGACACGGTCAGCTGCCCGGAGAAGTTGTAGATCCCGGCACCTGCTCCCCCGGTGTTGCCGGACACGGTGCTGTCGGACACGGAGAGCGAACCGTCGTTGTAGAGGCCGGCACCGTCAGCGCCGTTCCCGGTGGCCGTGTTGCCGGTGATGACGCTGTTGGTGACCGTGGTGGTGCCGAAATTGTCGATCCCGCCCCCGGCGGAGTCCACATACCCGTTCTCGACCGTCAATCCCGAGATGATCACCGTGCCGGAGTTGATGGTGATCACCGAGCTCAGGCTGCCGCCGTTGACGACGGTCGACGACGCGCCGGCTCCGGCGATGGTGAGCGAGGAGAGTGACGAGACGCTGAGGCTGTCGTTCTCCATGTAGGTCCCGGCGGCCACATCGATGGTGACGTCCTCGCCCGCGTAGGCGCCGCTGGTCGCCTGGCTGATGGCTCCCGAGATGGCACTGCAGGCATTGGCCAGGCTCGTGCAGTCGCCGGTCCCGGTGGTCGAGACGTAGAGCGTCGCCGACGTCGCCGACGCAGGCGTCGCTCCTTCGACCAGGACCCCGACGAACGCACTGCCGAACACCAGCAGTCCGGCCAGAAGCGTCTTGAGGTATTTCCGTCCCGTTGTCATCAGTCCAGCACCCCTCCGCTCTGGGGTGCCGCCAGCACACCCGCCTGCGCGAAGGCTTAGCACCGAGAGGCTGAACCCGCAACCGGTGTCACACTGTCGTCGAACGACGTTCTCGCTAAGAGCGGCAGGTCCCCGAACCCCCGCTGGTCAGGAGCTCACCAGAATCGTTAGCAAAGGCAACAACGTGGGAAAATCCGGACCAATAGCGTGGGAAATGGCGATCCCCGGGCCACCGTTCATGCAGGCGCCTGGGGTTTTGTCGGCAGCCCACTCACTCACTCACTCAAACTCAACCACTCACTCAGCTCATGAGCGTCGACGTTACTGACGCACTCGCGCGAACTCCAGCGACAGCGTCCGTCGCTCAGAGCGAGTCGTGGGGGTTGGGCAGCGACGATGTCTGCCACGTGACCCCCACGCACATCTCGTCGGATGATCCGTCCCCGAACGTGACGAAATGGGGCGGCGCCTTGCGGAGGATCGGCAACTCTTGCGCCAGCTCTGGGTCGTAGCTGCAGTTGATCTGTACTGGCTCGCCACTGCTCACCGGGATGGGTTGGACGTTGTAGGCCTTTTGGTAGTCGAAGTTGTAGTTCGGGACGTTCAGGATGATCCTGGCTTGCGGCGTTCCCGGATTAAGCACCATCGTGAATTTGACCCCCAGCAGGTGCATGTGCGGCTGGATCCTGTCGATGTAGCCGTTCGATCCGATTCGCCACGTGCACGTGGCCGTGTCACCGACAGGCGGGTCGTTCGGGTTTTCACCGCATACCACGTCGATGCCCTCGGCCATCTCAACGCCGCCGGAGCCGAAGCGCTGGTTCAGGTAGTTGAGGGACGCCTGATAATTGCACAGCGACCCAGTCACACCGGCCGGGCATGGGATGTTCGGCGGGGCGATCAGGTACTGGGATTGCATTGGCAACAGCGGCGTGGACGTCGGCACCGTGTGCAGCACGAGCCCGTTCGTGACCGGCTTGTCACCCACCAGCAGGTTGTAGTGCACTTGCTCGATCACCAGACTCCCCTTGGGCAGCGAGATCCCCGTACCTTTGGGGAGCACGTCTTCTCCGTGTCCAGGCGCCCACACGCTCAGGAAGGGGGTACTCATAAAAGCGGCGAGCGAGGCTCCGGGTAGCGCTGGCGCGCCGAAGCACGTCCATCCCTTGCCGCTGGTGGCCTCATTGGCGGCGATGGCCTGAGCCGTCATGGCAGGCGGCACCAGGGCGAGCACGGCGTGGTGGACTTCGGGACTGCCCGGTTTGAATTGGCTCGAGATCACGTACGAGTTCTGGGTGATGTGCGGATTTACCAGGCTGCAGTGGTAGTCGTCAGTCGCCCCCACGGCCGCCTGGGGCTTGTACCTCGGTGATGCCACCGACACGGTGGAGACAGGCGTTTGCGACGACGGGTTCGCCTCGGTCGACCCCGAGGTGGCCGCCAGCGCCACCGCGCCGAGCGCGCCCGTCATGAGCACCACGCCGATAGCCACGATCACGGTCCGCGGCATGCCCCTGGAGCCGGCCAAGCGGCGCCGCTTCGGCGGGACGGGCCCTCCTGACGCCCCGTCGCCCGTTCGGTCGGCAGAGTGGCCGTCAGCGTTGTTGGTGAGATCGGTCATGGTCTCCTGTCCCCGTCCTGCAGCGACTCGGCGTATTCCCCCAACTCGAGTATGCCTGGTGCGAAGGCTAACGCACGCCCGGACAGAATGCCCTGGTAGCGGGGGGACCCACCCAGGAAGCCCTAGCAGGTGACGCCCAGCGATCGTCAGTTTTTGCCGACGTCCCGTTCGGCTACAAGGAGAGCTGCGTCGCCGCCAGAACGGTATCGCCGGCTCGAGCAGTAGCTCGAGGTCAAGTCCATCGCGTGGCCATCCGCCTGGTGCCAACGGTGATGGCGAAGGAAGCGGAGGCGACGATCGAAGGGTGGAAGCGGCTGACCTTGCCGATCCAGAGGAACTGACAGCAAGTCTGCGTGTAGCTGTAACAAGTTGCCTATTTGCGTTCTCGTCCCTGTGACCAATCGCGTTCAGCGGTGCGCTGTATATCCGCCGTCGATGGTGAACGTCTGGCCGGTGACGAACGCCGCATCGTCGGACAGGAGGTATGCGACGGCCGTTGCGATCTCTTCTGGGTACCCGAGCCGGCCGACGAGGTGACCCTCAGTGATCGACGCAAGAGTCTCGCCAAGTGGGCCGCCGAGCGATTCCTGGAGATCGCGGTCGACGACGACACCAGGCGCGACAGCGTTTACGCGAATGTTGCGATCGGCGTAGGCGGTTGCCACGTAGCGCGTAAGTGCAACGACGCCGGCCTTGCTGGTTCCGTAGGCAGCGAGAGAGCGGCTCCCGTAAGTTGCAGCGACGGATGCTGTGTTGACAATCGCCCCGCCTCCGCGTTCCAGCATGGCGGGAATGCCGAAGCGGCAGCCGAGCATGACGCCGTCGAGATTGACGCGCATCGACCTGTACCAGGTTTCGAGCTGCATGGTGACGACATCTTGGTCGGTGAGGCTGAGATTGATTGCGGCAGCGTTGTTGTGAAGTAGATCTAGACCGCCGAATGCGGTGAGGGTATCGGCGACCATCCGCGCAACTGCGTCCGGCTCGGCGACGTCGGTGGCTTGGACGCGGGCGGTTCCACCATCGGTGCGGATCAACTCGACGGTCGTGCCGGCGGCCGCCTCGTCGATATCGGCGATGGTCACTGCAGCACCTTCGGCCGCCAGGCGGCGGGCGGTCGCACGTCCGATTCCCGAGCCTGCGCCCGTCACGATCGCGATCTTGTCGTGGAAGCGTTGCACGCTCAAAGTGTCGCGCAGGGCCCTGACTGTTGCGTTGCTTCGATGCCCATGTGCCGGCCGAACCGCGTCTCGCGGCGGCCCGGAGCTGCTTCACCGGCCACGCCGGCGGGCGCTCTCGAGATGGTGGTCACAGACGAGTGACCCTCGAAGGGTACCGAGAGGCCCTCCAGGCCGGGCTCGACACGAGCGCCGAGACGCGATGAACCTGGTTTGCCGACCTCACGGTTGAGCCGACGGTCAACCCGGAGCGTTCCCGGGCCAAAGCCTCGGGACCCTAACGGCTGTCGATCGCGACCTTGATGGCCCCTGACGTCTCCTGGTCGGCCAGCACCGTGAATGCCTCGCGCCACTCGTCAAGGCGGAACGTGTGGGTGAGCATCGATCTCAGGTCGATCCGGCCGGATCCGACCATGTCCAGGAAGTGGGCGATGCCGTGTTGGCGTACGCCGTCGACCTCCTCGATCCCGAACGCGTTGGAACCCGTATAGGTGATCTCCTTGGAGTACACCGGCGTGTCGTCCCACTTGGCGGCGCCGTGCATACCCAGCTTCACGAGGGTTCCTCGGGCGCGCAGCACGCGGCAACCGACTTCCAAGGTCTCGGCAGCCCCAATCGTGTCGTAGACCACGTCGATACCGCCCGGAAAGGCCATGGGGAGCCCGTCAGCCGGTTGCAGTATGCCGCCCGACCAGTCCGCAACCCGCCCAATGAGCTCCAGTCGCGGCTCGTGGGGCACGGTCGATGCGCCGAAGGTCTCGGCCAGCAGGCGTTGCGCGTCGAACCGGGCCACCACCATCACGTCGACTGTCGGATGCAACGCTCGGAGGATGGCGACGGCGCACTGGCCGAGTGCCCCGGCACCGTATACCAGCACCTTGGTGCCGGGCTGCGGCGGATGGCGAGTGACAGCATGGAGCGACACCGCGAACGGGTCAGCCAAGACGACCTGTTCATCACTCAAGGTGTCCGGCACCTTGAAGAGCATCGAGTCGTGGGCCGGCATGAGGTCGGCGAACCCCCCGCTGACGTCGGTGCACATGCCGATGTGGATCCCTGGCGCGAATGAGCCCTTCCCGAACGAGTGGCACTGGCTCAGGTCACCAGCCTCGCATGCCGGGCAGACGGGTGACACCCCTCGGGTGACACACGTGAGCCACGGGTTGAGGGCGACACGGTCGCCCGGCTCGAGGCCCTTCGCCTCGGGACCGACCGCGACCACCTCGGCGATCACCTCGTGGCCCATCACGTGGGGTATCGAAACGAAACCCTTCATCGGATTCTGGCCCGCCGCGTTGGCCGGGTCGATCAGGCTCGCGTAGTCGAGGAACACCGCCTTGGACTCCGACCCGCAGATCCCAACCAGTCTCGGCCTGGTCACCACCCAATCTGGGCGGATGAACGCTGGCTTGTCGATGTCGATGAGCCGCGTCGGCGTCCGGGCGAGCATCCTCAACAGGCGGTTGTCCGTCTCGTCGATGGGCTGCACCTCCGGCTCCACCCCGTACATGAGCGCTCGCATGGCCACATCGTAGGGCTCCACTGGCCCGTCGTCCCAGCCCGGAGACCTCAACCGGCCCGGGCAGAGATAACGAGGTCGCTCACTCCTCGTCTCGCGGTCACATGGGGAGGTCTCAGGGACGCGGATCCAGCTCTGCCCTGCGAGTGTCTGGAACGTCATTCGGGTCACCGTCTCTATCCTCGCCCTGCAGGCGAGGAGCAACGTGGAGCCCGGCTCCGGTAGTGCCTCCTAGCCGAGCCCTCTGGCCCAATGCTCGCCGGGCTCATGTCCGCCGCGTTCAGCGCCGGTAGCCGAGCAGCAACTGCAACGCGCTCATGACGGAATGATCGGAGGCGGAGTACCGCGGTCCGACATGATCCACTAGAACTGCGAGCGGCAGACAGGTTGATTCGTTTTATCGGGGAAAGCACCCGTCGGTCACTAGGAAGGGAGCCTCGATGCCAGGATCCGGGAGCGTCACCCTCGAATGGTTCGGAACGTCCACGTTCCGTGTCCTAGTGAACGGTCTTACTCTCTTCTTTGACGCTTATCTAGATCGCCTCCCCGGACTCCCTCCGGTTGGACTCACCTGCGCGGCAGTCACCGAGGCGGACTTCGTATTCGTCAGTCACGCACACTTCGACCACCTTTGCGGCGTCGACACAGTGGCTCTGCGCACTGGAGCGACCGTCGTCGCGACTCCTGAGAGCGTTCGGGTGCTACGAGCCGCGGGAATACCGGAACAGCAGATGCTCATCGTCACCGGCGGAGAGACAGTCGACTGCGGCCGTGGTGCACGCGTGCGAGTCCTTCCCGCTCTGCACGCTTGCTTGTTCGCGAACTCCGACGCGGATTCCGGAGCAGAGTGCATTGGAGACCTGGGTGTAAGTGCCCAAGAACGAGCTGTCAAGGTCGCGGGATTGTTCGACTCCATTGCGAATCTTCCCGATCCTCCTGGTCCGGCCATGAATGCCCTGCTACAGCGTTCCTCAACCCACGACGGCGGACAGTTGGCGTTCTTGCTGATGACCGAGTCGGGCTCGATCCTGGTGAGCGGCAGTGCGGGATACTGGCGTGGCATCTACAAAAAGCTGCGCCCCGATGTCGCGTTACTGTCCGTTGCAGGACGTCCAAATCTGGATGGGGATCCCTACCAGGGGTCGGTGGCACAGTTTCTTGTCGAGCAGGTGAGTGACCTGCAGGCAGACCGAGTGGCGCTCTGCCACCACGATGCTCTGTTTCCCGGACTCCAGGGTGTGGACATCGAACCCGCTGCAGCAGCGCTTCGTGAGCTTCGGTCACGCGACAACTATTTCGAGTTGGCTTACGCCACACCAGTTCCGCTACTCCCCGGCCATTGATGAACACCCTGACCTCCATAGGCTGGAGGACGGTACCGGCTCAGCGTTGATGGTCGTCAACTCCTCCTCGGACTCTCGTCATCGCCTTCGAGCGGAGGGAGCAGGACGAGCTCGACGGCGCGGGAGCGCATAGCCGACCCCCTGCGGGGACACCCGAGCTCGCCGGTCCGTGCGTGGTGCCAGCTGCGGTCGGCTTCGCAGGCCAGGAACCGCTCGATGACCGTGCCGCAATGTCTGCACACGGAGCTCTCGAGGCGGAGCTCGATGGTTCGGTTGCCCGGTTCTGCGAACATGGAGGCAGACTCCTCGTTAGGCCACTCTCGCACCCCTCCATCGTCAACTCTCACCCAACGGGTCTGTGGAAGGGAAGAGCAGCTTCCTGGGGAAATACGGGTTGAAGTTGTGGATTCGCGCTGTGGAGTTGTGGACAGCCCCTACCAAACGGTGGACGACTTCCTCCATCCGGTCGACTCTCGCCGCCAGTCTTGAGCGGGACTGAAGGCTGGGTCGAGGCGTGGGCCAAGGCGACGGCTCAACTCAGCGATCCCGCGCACCCAGGTGGCACCTTGGGTCGGATGGGGTGTGAGGCGAGCTACATCCACAGATTCATTCTGGCCACGCTCCTTGACCGAGGGTTGACGCCACCATCCGGTCTTCGTAGGTCGGGCCCGGGCTAGTTCGAACGAATCCCTCGCTCTATCGGGACTGAATCCAGGTTTCTAGCTTGTCTGGGCATTCGAAGTGATCTGGCTGCGAGCCACAAGACGGTCGTAACAACTCCGCAGCAGGCGACAACTGTCGTGTTCCTCCGCAACGTAGCGTCCGAGAAGCTCGCCCGTACTGATGTCGATTGAATGGTCCTTGAAGATGTCGTCGAAATAAGAGAGCACCTTCTCAAGCTCGTGTAGACCGAACCTCTCGAACTTCTCGATGTCGGAGATATCAGGTGACATGGCAAGGGGAACCCGCTCCTCGAGACCTTGATCGTCCTTCTCGAGCACCTCGAAGCCGAGTTCGTTGATGCGTTTGGCGAAAGTCATCCCGTGCTCCCCTTCACGGGCCGCGAAAGTACGCAGGACCTCACTGACATCGGGGTCTGAGGTCGCGGCGATCCAGCCTTGAAGGTAGTGGTACGCCCGCGTCTCGTTGAGCGCGATCGCGTTCAGCAGCCCCAGGTAGCTCGGCTTGTCAGACATCATTACCTCCTCTGTTCCAATGGTTCGCTTCGTATTAGAGGACTGCGATCGGATTCACCGGAGAGGCTGTGCCCTGATTCAGTACCAGCGGTGCAACGGTTAAAAGGAAGCTCCATCGTCCTGCAGCAGTGCATGCCATGGACAACTCGTCGAGATCAAGATTGTCCAGGAGATGGACACCCATCGCCACGATGGCGACGGTGTGAATAGGCATGAGGACAGTGTCGACGCTGCGATGGCAGGACATCGGAGATCCCGTCACTGCCCAGCACGGCGACCTCGCGCTCGTGTAGCCAAGTGAGGCAGGAGGCGTCGAGGCCAGCCATGCCATCCATCGGAACCCAAGGGCCGTACGTCTCTCGCCACTTCCACCGTCCTGTGCGCACGAGTAGGGCGTCCCCGGTCCGCACGGTGACGCCTGTTGCCCTCTCCGCCGACTCCAGGTCCTCGGGGAAGATGGGTTCTCCTGGCCCCAGTGCCTCGACACCCCGGATGGCAGGCACGTCAATCAGGACACCCCGAGTGACGATTCCGGATCGGAGGTGATGGATGCCGAGCTTGGTTGCGCCGTGAGCCGTAACCGTCTCGGCTTCGTATCCGTTGTAGATCCTCCCCTGATGGAAGATATGGCAGAGTGCGTCGATGTGGCTTGTCGCATAGCCATGCGGGGCGAGGGCGAAGTAGTCGGCCCCATAGCCCTCAGTCGCCGTCCCGATCATGTGGTGAACAACGGGCATCGAGTTATCCGGGGCCGGTTGAGTGGGCAGAGACCGGGCACAAGACACCGTTTGCCCCGACACGACGGCCGACGCTGCAGTTGCCGTTGCCCCCGCCGTGATGAAGTTGAGAGTCCCGAGCTGGTCTTCCGGTCCCCATCGACCCCAGTTCGACAGTCGCGTATGGAGTCGCTGGACCTCATCTGGGCTCATGGGCTCTCTAGCCACGACGGTACAGTAGCCGGGCGGCCTCCCGACCGACCAACGGATCACCCAGTGTGTGCCATCGAACGCAATAGCCTTTGGGTCCGCAGGCTCGCCCATCACCCTGGTGGGAACGTTCTTTCAGTGGCCGACTCAACTCGCCAACCAAGTACACCAACGGCTCTCGACACGATCGGACGCCGCCTCGGTCATCCGTGTCGGTGACCGGGTGTTGGCATTCATGGAGACGGGCGTGCACCATGCCCTTGACTGAAAGGCATTGACCCTTGACGACTGAAACCATAAGGTCTCTGCGCGCGGGGTTGGTCGCCGTGGGTATGGCGATGTTCACGTTGGCAGGATCGGTGATCGGCGGTGCATCCGTCGCCGGGGCCCAGTCCGCTCGGATCGCCGTGAGCCCGCCCACATCTCCGTCCCTTGCCGCGAATGCCGGGGATCCGGATGTCGTCCTTTCCAACGGCGTCTACTACGCGTTCACGACGGGGACTGCGCTCGGAAACCACATCCAGGTTGTCATCAACGCTTCGGGTAATCCCGCCGGCGGCTATGGGAGTTATACGGGACACCCGTACGGCTCGACAGCCTTGCCGACCACACCGAGCTGGCAGCAGGTGGACACCCAGACGTCCCCGGGCGTCGCCTCCATCGGTGGCCACTGGGTCATGTGGTACGACGCGTCGACTGCCGGTCATCCGGTGGACTCGGGATTCACGTGCCTCGCAGTAGCAACCGCGTCCACGCTGACGCCATCGGACCCGGTTTTCACCGACAACTCCAGTGGATCACCGTGGTGCCCGGCCGGCGGCGTCCTGGATCCGAGTCCATTCGTCGATCCGGCGACGCATCTGCCGTATCTGGAGTGGAAGTCCAATGACGGGACCTCGGCCGCCCCCTCCCAGGTGTGGGGCGTGCAGCTGAGCGCCGACGGAACCGGTTTCGTCGGGTCGCCTTCGCTGCTGATGACAGTTACTCCTTCTGAGCAGACGACAGATGATCCTCAGTTAGTCGAGAGCGGGGGTGGCTACTTCCTCCTATTCTCCGGCGGCAACTTCGAGGACTCCTCCTACAACGAGCAACTCGCCTCTTGCTCTGGTCCGCTCGGGCCGTGCCTCAATCCGCCGGGCCCGTTCCTCACCACGTATGGCTCCGCCCATGGCCCAGGGGGTGGCTCGATCTTCCAGGACGCAACAGGCCACCAGTGGCTGGCCTTCTCCGCCTGGAACAATCCCTGCTCCAACTGCACGGCAAACCTGTCGGCCAACCAACGCCAGCTCTATATCGCTTCGACCAACCTCGCGCCTTCTGCCCCGACCGTGATATTCACTGGGATCGCCTCAACCCCGTCGGGCAACGGCTATTGGCTCGTCGACTCCAGTGGTGCGGTCCATCCCCATGGGGGTGCGCTGTCCTACGGCTCGATGGCAGGGCAGCCGCTCAATGCGCCGATCAATCACCTCGTTTCGACTCCGGACGGCAAGGGCTACTGGATGGTGGCGGCCGACGGTGGCATCTTCTCCTTCGGTGACGCACGGTTCTTCGGTTCCATGGGCGGCCGGCACCTCAACGCTCCGGTGGTCGACCTGGCCCCCACCGGAGACGGCAAGGGCTACTGGCTGGTCGCGTCGGATGGCGGCATCTTCTCCTTCGGCGATGCTCGGTTCCTCGGTTCGATGGGTGGCCAGCACCTCAATCAGCCGGTTGTCGGGATGGCGAACAATCCGAGGGGCCAGGGGTATTGGCTGGTGGCCACCGACGGTGGAATCTTCTCCTTCGGATCGGCCGCCTTCCACGGCTCCACCGGGAACATCAAGCTTAATCTGCCGGTCAACGGCATGTCCGCCACCCCCGACGGAGCGGGCTATTGGATGGTCGCATCCGACGGTGGGATCTTCGCCTTTGGCAATGCCCCGTTCCGTGGGTCGATGGGAGCGTCGTCCCTGGTTGCACCGGTCACCGGGATGGCCACCGATCCGAGCACTGGGGGCTACTGGCTGGTCGGTGCCGACGGTGGGGTCTTCTCGTTCGGAGCACCCTTCTACGGGTCACACTGACCGGAGCCCGAGGTGATTGGGGGTGTTGTCGCTGGCCCACTCACTACTCGAATTGGATTCGATTCGACCGACCCAGCAACGACCAACTGGCTGAGGCACCGGGGGCCCACGGGAACGCATCGGCCTGTCGTGAGCCTCAAGCCGGGCGGGCCACATGCCGATGGTGTGGATGCGACGCTGCACCTTCGATGGCGCCGCTCCGCCACGCGGTGGTCTCGGCTACTGGATGGATCCCCATGAATGGTTGGTCTGCAGGACGCTTGGCTCGCCCGAGCCAAGGCCTCGGAGCCAGGAGAGGCGCCTTGGGTCGCCGCCATCGGCAGTGCAGCTCCGGGCTTTGTCGGGGCTCGACAGTCGGCGCCGTCAGCACGACGCAGATCCTCCTGTGCGGCCTGCTCGTCGTGACTGCGACGGCCACTGGGTCCGTCTTCGTAGGAGTTGGGACGGCTGGTGCTGGGGGCACGCTGACCATCACGACCGCGGCTCTCCCTGCCGGGACTGTCGGCGGCTTGTACTCCCAAATGATCGGCGTCTCGGGTGGCACGACGCCCTACGGCTTCGCGGTGACTGCCGGCTCATTACCCGGGGGGCTCACCATGAACGTCGCCACCGGGGCCATCACCGGCTCCCCGACGTCGGCGGGCTCCTCGACCGTCACCGTGACGGTGACCGACGCCGCGTCCCAGACAGCCAGCCAGCCTCTCTCGATAACCGTCCTTCCGGGCACCCCCACAGCCGTCACCGCGGGCGGGGGGGTTGACTCAGCCAACGTGACCTGGATGGCCGGGGAGGTCGACCAGACCTACTGGATCACACCGACCGATCTGACCACGGCAACGACACTCAGTCCCCTGAGTGCGGGGAGCGCGACCGACCTCACGGTCAATGGGCTCGCGGTGGGTGATGCCTACACCTTTACGGTCAGCGGTTACCTCGGAGAACTGTCGTCGTCCCCCTCAGCACCTTCGAACACCGTCGTGCCGACGGCTACCCCAGCGCTGGACTCGGTTAGCGGATCAACGTCGGCCAGCCTCGGACCCCCTGGCACGATCGATTCGATCAGTGCCACCAGCTCGGGGGGGACTGGTTCGCTCACTGTGGCCCGATACGCCAGCGATCCACTGACCAGCACCGTCCCGGGTGGGGTGTACTACGACGTGAGGATCGCTCCGCAGTCGGCCTATGCCTCCGTCGTGGTCACACTGTGCGGGGTTCCCAGAGGAGCGACGGTCAAATGGTGGAACCCGCTGACCGCGAGCTACCAGAGCGTCTCGAGTCAGGCCTCGAGTCAGATTGCGTACGCGAACGGATGTGTGACAATCACCTTCGGCGCGACCACCACCCCCACCATCGGTGCGCTTTACGGCACCGTGCTGGCCGTTCCCGGTTCGCTTGCGCCGGGGTCGGCGCTGGGCCAGGGCTACTGGGAAGTGGCCTCAGACGGGGGCGTTTTCAGCTTCGGCTCGGCCCAGTTCTTTGGTTCGATGGGTGGCAAGCTCTTGAACCAGCCCATTGTCGGATTGGTCCACGACTCGGACAACAGCGGATACGACGAGGTGGGCAGCGACGGAGGGGTCTTCGCCTTCGGCGACGCCGGATTCTACGGATCGATGAGCAGACGACCCCTGAACCAGCCGATCGTGGGCATGGACACCACATCCGACGGTGGCGGCTACTGGCTGGTGGCCCGAGACGGAGGGGTCTTCGCCTTCGGCGACGCCGGATTCTACGGATCGATGAGCGGACGACCCCTGAACCAGCCGATCGTGGGCATGGACACCACATCCGACGGTGGCGGCTACTGGCTGGTGGCCCGCGACGGAGGGGTCTTCGCCTTCGGCGACGCCGGATTCTACGGATCGATGAGCGGACGACCCCTGAACCAGCCGATCGTGGGCATGGACACCACATCCGACGCTGGCGGCTACTGGCTGGTGGCCCGAGACGGAGGGGTCTTCGCCTTCGGCGACGCCGGATTCGACGGATCGATGGCGGACAAGCCACTCGATGCCACGATGGTTGCTCTCGCCTTGCCCGACGCCGGTCGGGGGTACTGGCTGGCCCGCAGCGACGGCGGGGTGTTCAGTTTCGGAGCGGCTGCCTACCTGGGTTCGATGGCTGAGGAGCCGCTCAACGCCCCGATAGTGGGACTGGTCTCCGTCGGATAACCCGATTATGTCGGCGCCAGCAATTTGGCGCTGAAGTCCCACCGCTTGGGCGTGCCGGTGGACTCGTCAGTGGCAGTCTTGCCTCATGTCCGCTTGCGTAACACCGCTGCCTCGATCCGGTCGCCGACCGGCTTGTCGATGGCGCGCCAGTATGCGAAGGCCCGCCGGAGCACCTCGTCGCGGCGCAATCCGGCGAGCAGTCCAGAGACGGTGTCGACTAGGCGATCCCGCGCCGCTTCGTCCATCACCCCGTTGACGAGTGCGTGGGCCTGACCGACGTCATCGTCCTCGACATGCAGCGAATAGGCGGCACGCATCATCTCACCGTCGGCAGCCCAGACGGCCTGCTCAGCGTACGTATTGATGTCAGCGGCCGGTGACCTGTCGAACGAATTCGGGTAGTAGACGGGGTCGTTGACGTTGTCCACCCGCATCGCCCCGTCCTTGGAGTAGCTGTGGACGGGCGACTTGGGACGATTCACGGGGATCTGCTGGTAGTTCACCCCGAGGCGTGCCCGGTGCGCGTCCGCATAGGAGAAGCCACGTGCCAGCAGCATCTTGTCTGGCGACAGCCCGGTCCCCGGCACCATGTTGTTCGGCTGGAACGCCGCCTGCTCCATCTCGGTGTGGTAGTCGGTCACGTTCCGGTTGAGGGTCAGGCGACCGACAGCGACGAGCGGGTAGTCGGCATGGGGCCACACCTTGGTGAGGTCGAATGGGTTGAATCGGTAGGATTTCGCCTCGTCGAAAGGCATGATCTGCATCTTGAGCGACCAGCTCGGGAGCTCGCCTCGTTCGATGGCCTGATAAAGGTCGCGCTGGTGGTAATCGCCGTCCTCACCAGCGATACGGTCCGCATCGGCCTGGGTGAGGTACTCCACCCCCTGGTCCGTCTTGAAGTGGTACTTGACCCAGAAGCGCTCGCCCTCCGCGTTGATCCACATATAGGTGTGCGACGAGTAGCCGTTCATGTGGCGCCAGGAACGAGGGATCCCACGGTCACCCATCAGCCAAGTCACCTGGTGTGCAGACTCGGGCGAGAGCGTCCAGAAGTCCCACTGCATGTCAGGATCACGGAGATTGTTGGCCGCGAGGCGCTTCTGCGACCGGATGAAGTTCTGGAACTTCATCGGGTCGCGGATGAAGAAGACGGGCGTGTTGTTGCCGACGATATCGAGGTTGCCCTCGCTTGTGTAGAACTTGGCAGCGAAGCCCCGCGGGTCCCGCCAGGTGTCCGGAGAGCCCCGCTCGCCGGCGACCGTCGAGAAGCGTAGGACCACGTCCGTCTCGGTGCCGGGCTGGAACACCGCGGCCTTGGTGTAGCGGGACACGTTGTCAGTCACGACAAACGTGCCGAACGCGCCACCTCCCTTGGCGTGGGGTTGACGCTCCGGGATCCGTTCCCGGTTGAAGTTGGCCATCTGCTCGATCAGGTAGAAGTCCTGTAACAGGACGGGACCGTTGGGACCGACAGTGAGCGAGTGTTCCTGGCTGGCCACCGGGATGCCCGCGTCAGTCGTGGTCGGTGGCCTTTGTGACTTTCCTGCGCTCATAGCTCCTCCTCCAGAATCAGGTTGCGCCATCACGACGCGATTCCGCTCCCACGGGGAAACTATCCAGCTGGTGCGCGGAACGTGACGTCTCTCTCCATTCGGGTAGCTTGCTCTTTCGGTGCGCCCCCTTTAGCGCGCAGCCTCCTCTGCGTCCTTCGGACCGTCGAACAGGCCCTTGTACTGTGCATAGCCCTCGGCCTCTAGGTTCTCGTAGGGCACGAAGCGCAGAGCGGCCGAGTTGATGCAGTAGCGCAGGCCCCCGTCCTCAGCGGGCCCATCGTCGAAGACATGACCGAGATGGCTGTCCCCATGACTCGACCGCACTTCAGTGCGGACCATGCCGTGACTCCGGTCCGTCTTCTCGAGCACATTGGCCGGCTCGAGGGGGAAGGTGAAGCTTGGCCAGCCGCAACCGCTGTCGAACTTCTTGATGGAGGCGAACAGGGGCTCTCCCGAGACGATGTCGACGTAGATGCCCGCCTCCTTCTTGTCCCAGAACGCGTTGTCGAAGGCCGGTTCGGTGGCTCCTTCCTGGGTTACGGCGAACTGGCGATGGTCGAGCTGGGCGATCGCCTCAGGGTCCTTGCGGTAGTCGTCTGCCATCGCGGTCCTCCTGCCGTCCTATGGTCGAAGAGCCCCTGGAGTATCTGACCGAATTGCGTGCACACATTCATATGTACCACTGCGGTCAACCTCTAACCATGAGAGCTCCCGGCCCTCGCAACATGCTGGATCGCCAGTCCTGCCACAGGGCGAGAGCCCAGCGATCCGATCGGCTCTGGGCGAGGGGACCGCAATGCGAATCAATGGCACGTTCGGGCGCCCGTTGCAGTTGCGAAGACCACGTAGGCTGCAAAGCCACTCCGATTGCCCCGTTGCAGATCGGTCGGCCAGATATGGTGTGTCTGGAACACAGCATATCCCCAGGTGATGCCCCCTATCAGCTTCGCATTCTAGAAAGTACCCATACGGAGGAGGTTCATTGATGCTTGCGTACACCTATCCACTGGCTGACTTGTTCTGGACAATGCTCGAGGTCTTTCTGTTCGTCATCTGGATCTGGATCCTTGTTGCGATCTTCGGGGACATATTTCGAAGCGATGACATGGGCGGAGGGGCAAAGGCACTCTGGGTGATCTTCGTGATCATTGTCCCCTTCCTGGGGATCCTGGTCTATCTCATTGCCCGTGGTGGGAAGATGCAGGAGAGGTCGCTCGCGCAAGCCCAGCGCCAACAGGAGGCGTTCGATGCCCAAGTTCGGCAAGCTGCCGGCTCCTCGAGCAGTGTCGACGAACTTGCGAAACTGGCCGACCTGAAAGAACAGGGCGTACTCACTGACGCTGAGTTCCAGGCACAAAAGGCAAAGTTGCTCGGCTGACTCACTCCCTTGACCGACCGACCCGACGGGGCCGACAGATCAGGGCGTTCGAGCACTGATGCGACGTTGCGGATGACACCGAAAACGCCGTCGGCTTGATTTCCGTCCGCTCTTGAGATTCTGGCAGAGAGAGCACTTCAGCAATACACGACTCCACGTGCCCGCCACGCCCTTGAGTTCGTGGCCCCGCGTTGCTCAACTCGACACTCGAACCGACAACACTGTCCTTGACGGTTGACGACGCCACGATCTCATCGAGGTCGACGGGGGCCGACACCCGGGCGCACGTCGAGCATGGGCGCAGTGTCTCCCGCCGGGTGGAGGGTGTCGCAGCCCGGCAACTCAACCAACTTGGGACGACGGGATGTTCTCGGCGAGGTAGCGGCAGTGCGCCGCATTGGGGAACACGGTGTCTGCTCTCTGCAGGAGCAACGTGGGCATGCTGACCTTGGCGGAATTGTTGCACTTCGGCGTCGGTTCGCTCCACCCCTTGACATCCGGAACGGCGTCATTACCGTCACACCGGGGGGCTTTCGTTACAAGGTGGAGGGATTGTCATGGCGATTGATGAAGACAAACTTATGGCGTTCATGGGACAGGCGGTGACAGATATGGCGGCCACCGTTTCCGTTGCCCTCATGGCAATTGGGGACAAGTTGGGGCTCTACAAGGCAATGGCCGGATCCGGCCCACTCTCGCCCGCCGAGATCGCTGAGCGGACGAACACCAATGAGCGTTACGTGCGTGAATGGCTGAACAATCAGGTGGCCGGCGGCTACATAACCTTCGATCCCGCCGGACAGACGTATGAACTGGAGGACGAACAGGCCTTCGCTTTGGCAGACGAAGACAGCCCGGTGTTTCTCGGTGGAGCGTTCGACGTCGTGGGAGCCTGCTGGGCAGCCGAAGAACAGATCACCGACGCGTTCCGAACAGGTGAAGGGGTGGGGTGGCACGAGCACCACCCTCGGCTGTTCGGTGGAACGGAGCGATTCTTTCGACCTGGCTATCGAGCCAACCTCACCTCGTCATGGATTCCGGCGCTCGACGGAGTCGAATCCAAACTGCAAAGAGGAGCCAGGGTCGCCGACGTTGGCTGCGGTCATGGGGCGTCTACGATCATCATGGCTGCGACATACCCAAAGTCGTCATTCCTGGGGTCCGACTACCACGAACAGTCCATAGAAGCCGCCCGCGAACGTGCAGCCGAAGCCGGCGTCGACGAGAGGGTCGCATTCGAGGTCGCCACGGCAAAGAATCACAGCGGCGAGGACCTCGATTTGGTCTGCTATTTCGATTGCCTGCACGACATGGGCGACCCCGTAGGAGCTGCCCGGCACGCACGGGAGACGCTCAAGAGTGACGGAACGGTGATGCTCGTCGAACCGTTCGCCCAGGACAACGTCGAGGACAACGTCAACCCTGTGGGACGAATGTTCTATGGGGCATCTACATTTCTCTGCACGCCGGCATCCCTGTCCCAGGAGGTGGGATTGGCCCTGGGAGCTCAGGCAGGCGAGGCAAGGCTCCGGGAGGTCTTCACCGAGGCGGGATTCTCCTCATTCAGACGCGCAACCGAGACACCGTTCAATCTGGTGCTCGAAGCCAAACCATGAGTTCCCTTTCCCGTCGCTTGCGAGGAGCTTTGCCGGACGCCTACGCGAGACCAGCGATGAGGAACTCCAGACCGACGTCGCGTCGACAAGACCCGGCGGAGGCGTCGCATCCCGTCCGAAGCTGGTAAAGCCTTCTCCGGTATCGAGGCCGGGTGCCATCACTCGACAGGGCGTCGTACCTCCGGGCCGACCTGGGCGGCCAAGCGGTCCAATGCCGCGTCGAGCTCCCGGGAACGAGATCGGTGGGTGTCGTCGGCCTGTACCAACTGATCAGCCGTGGGCGCTTGTGCGCCCGAGCGCAGCAGCCGTTCGGCCTCGAGGGAGAACATGAGAGCCCGTAGCGAAGTGGCGGTCGTGGTGGCGGCCAGACGCGAGGCATCGTCAGGAGCCGTCGTCACCAACTGGTCGAGTGCTTGCGCGGCACGTTCGACATGACCATCGACCGATTCCCGGCCCTCGGGTGTCGTCCGGGATTCAGGGTCCCCGAGTAACTCCCTGGCAGAAGTCGCCTGTTGCAGCACTGGACGAGCGGCTTGGGACCAAGCGGCTCGTGCTGCTCGCCTCGATCTCGCCAGAAGAAGCAACACGAGTGCCAGCAGCAGGCCTGCCAGGACGACGCCACCGATGATCCAACCCCACGGCGTCGAAGAGGCTGACGCCGTCGTTGTCAGAGGTTGCGTTGTGGTGCTCACCGGTTCCGTTGTGGACGACGAGGATGCCGAGGTACTGGTCGATGCTTCGGTAGACCTGCTCGGAGGCTCGGTGGTAGTCGTCTGCTGGACCGTGGTCGCAGTCGTCGACGGCTCCTGAGTGGTGGTGGTCACCGGCCGTGTCGTCGTCGGCGGCACCGTCGTCGCAGTGGTGAGTGTCGTCGTCGCTATCGCTGGTCGCTCGGTACTCGTCGACGGTAGCGAGGTCGGCGCCGTGCCCGCAGGGACGCCGGCAGTCGTTGTGGGTAGGCCGCCACCTCCCGGGGTGGTGAGAGAGGTACTCGGATGACTCACCGGGGGAAGCCCTGATCCTGACCCGCTGCATGCAGCCAGGGCAATACCGACAGCCAGGACTGCGACCATGCCGATCCCGACGCGATGACAACACGTCTTCGGAGTGGGCATCGGACTACCTCCTCTGCCGGGGCACTGTCTGACCTCAAAGGTACACCGAAGGCCGCCCTACCCATGAGGGCTCCCTACCAGGCGACAGATGCCGGAAGAACGGTGATTGCCCAGGGCAACTCGGGAAGTCAGGGACTACCGAGCGGTGACTCGGACCCAGCCCGTCACTCCTCTCCGATGGCATTCAACGCTGCATCCAGCGTTGGATAGAAGCGGTCACGATCGAGCGTCTCGAAGAGCCCGTAGCGACGAACCAAGTCCTGCAGTCGGGTCCGCATCTCGACGAACGCCATATGGATGCCCGAGGCGTTGAGCTCACGGTCCAGTTGCTCGAGCATCCGGGCTGCCGAAACGTCGATGTCGGTCATCGCCTCGCACTGGACGACAACCCACGACGGGTGGCGTTCAACGACCACGTGCCTGATCTGGGTGCGGAATGCTGAACAGTTTGCGAAGAACAGCGGTGCCTCCCAGCGGTACACCACGACCCCCGGGGTCTCCTGCGCGCCGGGATGCCGCCTGATGTTGTGCCATCCTTCCAAATCCTCCACCTGGCCCAGGACCGCACCATGGGGTTGCCAGCTGCGGCGAAAGAACAGCAACACCGCCAGCACGACGGCGATGACGATCCCCTGAAGGACGCCGAGCACGATCACGCCCAGGCTTGCCGCGATCGAGAGGGCCAGCGCGCTCTTCCGCACCCGGTAGTACCGCACCAGTACGTCGAGGTCGAGCAAGGAGAGTGCCGCGGCGATCAACACAGCCGCCAGAGCTGACTGGGGAAGATCGGCCAGTAGAGAATTGAAGAACAACAACAGCGCGGTGACAATGCCTGCCCCAACAAGGGATGCGAGCTGTGACTGTGCGCCCGCCTGCTCGACGACCGCTGTGCGCGACCCACTTGTCGACACGGCGAAGCCCTGGAGGAGGCCGGCAGCAAGGTTCGCTGCTCCGATACCGATCATCTCCTGGTTGGAATCCACTTCCTGACCTCGACGGGCTCCGAAGCTCGAGGAGGTCGCGATCGTATCGGCCAGCGATACAAGAGTGATGCCCATGGCCGCCACCATGAGAGGGCCGACGTCGGCGAACCTCGTCCAGGGAAGGGAGGGCGTGGGGATCCCCTTGGGGAGTGTCCCTACCGTCGATACTCCATGGGCATGGAGGTCGAAGATGGCCGAGAAGGCGGTGGCGACCACGATAGCAACGAGGACCGCAGGAACGACCTTGGTGAATCGAGGGAGCACGACGAGGATTGCCAACACCCCCAGGCCGATCAGGAGCGCCGCTCCGACGGTGCCGTCGAGCCCGAGCACGAACGCCTTGAGCTCAGAACCGAAGCCCTCCGCGTCGGTCGAGAACCCGAAGAGCTTGGGCAGCTGGCCCACGATGATGATGAGGGCGAGACCGTTCATGTAGCCAATCTGCACTTCGCTCGAGAGGAGATCGGCGACGAAGCCGAGCCGTCCGATACCCAGTCCGATTTCAATGACGGCAACGATCACAGCGAGCATTCCGGCCAGCGCGATGGCTCGATGGGCATCGCCGCCGGCCAGGAGGGGCATGAGGGCGGCGAAGATCATGGGTGAGATCGACGAATCAGGGCCCAGCACAAGGATCCGAGACGGCCCGAAGACCGCATAGCCGACAAGGCACCCGATGGACGTATACAGGCCGGTTACGGGGGGAAGCCCGGCCAGTTCGGCATATGCCAATCCCTGTGGCACGAGGATGGCCGCAAGAACCACGCCAGCGACGAGGTCGGACCGCAGCCACCGCCTCTCGTAGGTCCGAGCGGCCCCGACGCCCGGTATCCACCTGGCTATCCCCGCTGGCCCTTCGCCCACCGTGCTCCCATCCAGTTGAGACCATCGACATGTGTCTCGCCGTGCGATCCGAACCTACAATGCGGCCACGCACAAGACCAGGAAAATGGTGCATCGCGATGTCCACACCCGAACAGCACGGAGAGCTCCGCCGTCTCGGTAATGCGAACCTCGCAGGATCCCATGGTGTGCGGAAGGACCGGCGGTCGGCGGCACCACGTGTCTGAATCCGATCGCCTCTCCTCTGCTCGACCCCGGGCCCTTGCCGTCGTCTCGCTCGCCATGATGTTGCTGCTCGCTGCTGCCCTGATCGGCTTCCTGGTTCGCAACGGCGTCTACGTGGTGCTCGGAGCGGCAGGCTTCGCGCTCGCTATTGCGGGCGGCTGGTGGGCGATCACGAAGCGCGCTCCGCGCCGCGGCTATGGACTGATCGGGATGGCCGTGGGTGCGGCCCTTCTGATCGCCGCGTTGCTGGGCGCCGGGAACGAGGACTGGGAATCCTTCGTCCGAGCCCTCATCTGCGTCGTGCTCCTCGTGACCGCCGTTCTGGCGGCACGGGCGGCGTTGGCCGCGGGCCTGCAGAGATCGGCCGCAGGCCGGGTTCGCCGGGTGACCCGACCCTCACATCCGGTCCTGTTGTGCAACCCGTGGTCGGGTGGCGGCAAGGTCGAGAGCTTCGGGTTGGTGGAGTTGGCAACCTCCCTCGGTGTCGAGACCGTGATGCTCGACCACGGGCTCGACCTCGAGAACCTGGCCCGCGACTCGATCTCCCGGGGCGCAGACTGCCTGGGGATGGCGGGTGGGGACGGCTCACAGGCGCTGGTGGCCTCCATCGCCGTGGAGCACGATCTCCCCTTCGTGTGCGTAGCCGCTGGGACGAGGAACCACTTCGCCCTCGATCTCGGCCTCAACCGGCGGGACCCGCGCCAGAGCATCTACGCCTTCCGTGATGGCATCGAGCGCCGGGTCGACTATGCGACGGTCAACGGCCGGTTCTTCGTCAACAACGTCTCGTTGGGCATCTACGCCACGATCGTCCAGCAGGAAGGCTACCGAGACGCCAAGGTCGCGACAACGAAGGCGCTCATCCCCGAGCTGCTGGGCGAGACGCAAGAACCGTTCGATCTGCAGTTCGTCATGCCCGACGGCACCGAGGTGGACGGCTCCTTCCTCGTCATGGTGTCGAACAACCCCTACGTGCTCGCAGCGTCGCCCAGTACGTCCCAACGACTCCGGCTCGACACGGGGCAGCTCGGTGTGTTCGCGGTGGGGGCGACGACGGGAGCACAGGCCGCCGAGGTCGTCACCCTGGCGCTCGCCGGCCAGGGGCCCCGCAGCGCACATGCATCCGAGTTCACCTGCGAGAGGTTCGAGATCAGGTCACGCTCCGGCAAGGCCTACGCCGGCGTCGACGGCGAAGCCCTCGAGCTCGAGACACCCATGACCTTCCTCGCGCATCCGGGGGGCCTGCGCATGCTGGTCCCGGACGGCAACATCGAGATCGCCCTGAGACGTCAGTCCCGGGGTGTGCACGTGCGCGATCTCCTCAACCTGGCGAAGGGTGCGGAGCCTGGCTGAGCCCACCGCCTCAACTGGTACCGACGACCACCATCACCGAACTGGACCGGGCGTGCTGACTGTCCGAGCTCGTGGGTGGCGATTGCAGCCTCGGCTCCCATGAGCTGACGTCCTTGGCGGGAACGTGACCCAATTCATCTGCTGGAAGAGGTCTGCCATACAGGTACCCCTGGGCCAGATGGCATCCGAGGGACCGCAGCTTGGCGGCCACTGCGGTTCGCTCAACCCCTTCAGCGATGACAGAGAGACCAAGTGCATTTCCGAGGCCGATGATGGCTCTGACGATCGCCACACTCTCGGAGCTCTGGTCGACCTGATCGACAAAGCTCCGATCGATCTTCAGCGTCTCGACGGGAAAGCGTTGCAGGCGGCTGAGCGAGGAGTAGCCCGTTCCGAAGTCGTCGATCTCCAGATGAAGGCCGAGACCACGAAGAGCCTCCAGGACGGACACAGCTTCGTCCGGGTCCCGCATCAAGGCGCTCTCCGTGAGTTCCAACCACAAGCGGTCTGCGAGGACGCCCGAACTCTCGAGGGATTCCGCCACAAGACTCGGGAAACCGGGCTCGCTCAACTGCAACGCGGAGACATTGACGGCAATGTTGAGCCGGGTCGTATCGTGCTCACGATCAGCGCAGCGCTCGGTCCATTCGGCTATTTGCCGGCATGCCTCGTTGAGCACCCATGCCCCGACCGGGACGATGAGGCCGCTGTCCTCGGCCAACGGGATGAACTCCAAGGGGGAAAGCAGTCCTCTGGTCGGATGCTGCCATCTCACCAGCGCCTCCATGCCGACCAGGGTCTCCCCCTCCAGGTCGACAATGGGCTGATAGTGGAGCACCAGCTCGTCTCGCTCCAGGGCACGATGCAGTTCATTCGACGTGCGGAGACGACTGACCGCATGTGATTCACTTGCCTCACGGTAGATCTCGATGCGCGCCGGCCCACGCTGCTTTGCCTGATACATGGCCACGTCGGCGTTGCGCAACAGCACTGCACCCGAAGTGCCGTCGCCGTTCGACAGTGCCACGCCGACGCTGAGGGAGACGAAGATCTCTCCACTGGGCAGGACGATCGGATCTGCCATGGCTTTGACCAATCGCTCAGCGACCCGGAGCGCATCCTTGTCGTCGTGGTTCTCGCTGCACAGCACGGTGAACTCGTCGCCGCCGAAGCGCGCCAACGTGTCGCTTGCTCGCATGACTCCACCAAGTCGGTCCGCGACGGCGCACAGGATCTGGTCGCCTATGTCGTGTCCCAGACTGTCATTGATGAGTTTGAAGCGATCGACGTCGAGGAACATCACGACCACCCGGCGTCGCTCTCTGGACGCGAGCCGAAGCGCAGTCTCGAGGCGATCCATGAACAGGTCGCGGTTCGGAAGAGAGGTGAGCGGATCATGGATCGCCGCTTGGGCGAGTCGCTCTCGCAGCGCCCTACTCTCGGTGACGTCCTCGACCTGACAGATGAAGTAGCTCGGGCTTCCTTGGTGGTCCCGGACGCACGAGACGTTTACCGACGCCCAGACGTCATGACCATCAGCATGGCGGTAGCGCTTTTCGACACGGTAGCTGTCGGACTTACCCGACAGAAGGCCAGCAACCTCGGGCCGGCTGATCGATCGGTCATCCGGATGAGCGAACGACTCGAAGGACTGGCCTGAGAGGTCGTCTGTTGGGCGCCCGAAAATGCGGCCCAGGGCGGGATTGGCACGCATGATGACGCCATCGAGGTCGGCCATGACCATGCCGATGGGAGCATGCTCGAAGGCAGAGTGGAATCGCTGGTGAGCCTCCCTCAGCGCCTCGTCGGCCACCTTTCGGTCGGTGATGTCGTGCAGATTCGACACCATCCCCCGCACATCCGGATCTGCGCGGCGATCGGTCACTGTCGCTTCGAACCATTTCCACGTCCCGTCCGCGCGCTGTAGACGTAGTTCGGTCCTCTTGCCGATGTCGGCTTCCAGACCACTCGGCGAAGACCGCATGCTGATCACATCGTCGGGATGCATCAGTTCAACGGCAGGGCGCGCCCCAAAGTCCTCACGTGATTTTCCGAGGACCCGCTCGAACGCCGGACTGACGTATTGGAGTTGACCTGCTTCATCGACCACGATGATGATGTCGGACGCGTGTTGCACCAGTGCTTCGAATCTTCGGGCTGCGTGCCGGAGATCCGATTCGACCTCTTCGCGAGCCGCAGTCGATCGACCCAGCAACACGATGGTGAGCAGCACGCCGACCAGGCACAAGGCGGCAAGCCCGTCGACGCGGGGCTGGCTGACGAGGCTCGGTGCGATTCCTCTCCAGATCGCCAGCTGGCCGATGCCCATATAGAGGGCGGTCCAGAACAGGGCTGTATTCGTGACCCTGGATCCGAGGACCTCGAATGCTGAGGCCGCTCCAAAGATGAACCCGAGGGAAAGGATGGGGCCCCAGCCCGTGCTGTAGGTCACCAGCCCGATGACACCAAGGTTCGCGGCGATGTACGCCGTGAGCCGCCACCCTTCGGGGTGATTGAGCCACGCGGCGGCAGACCAGACGCTCGTCGCCTGAGCGACGAAGACGACCAGGACGAGGAACCAATACGGGACCGGGGCGATCAATCCGAAATACCGCAGTAGACAGAACACGGCGGCAACGGGCAGCCCGGCCAACACCAGGGGATCGCGGACCTGTGTCCGGAGTTCCGATCCAAATGACTGCTTGCCCTGATCACTTGCTCCGGGCGGGAGATAGCTGCCCACGGTTAGGTATCGTCGGAGTTGAGCCCAGGCTTGAGGTCCACGACTCCAGTACCTGAGCCTCACTACCTGAGCCTCATCCTCCCGGGTCACCCCAGTCCCGTTTTCGGATGGGTGGTGAGTGCTGATGGCTCAAGACCACTGTGGGCACGTGCGTTGGTATGGCCCGGCATCCGGTAGGTATTGGTGCCACTCCCCCTCGGTGAGGTTGCGCCCGGCTGCCTGGCAGGCCGCGGATTCCCAATCTGTGGGCTTGAGGTCCCACAGCAGCACTGAACCATCGGACACCGTCGCCAGTTCGTTGCCATCCGGTCGCAGAGCGAGATATCCGGTCGAAGGAAAGGGATCGCCGAGGGGCTGAAAGTCAGTGACGTCTACCACAAGACCCTGTCCCGCACCGAAGACCAACATCCGCTTCCCGTCTTGGCTGAACTCCAAGTCTGTCGAACCTGGCGGCACCGCCACGCTTCCCAACAGGCGGTCGGTGGCCATGCTGAACACATCGACCTGGAGATCGTGAAGGACCGCGAGATCACGACCATCTGGGGTCAGCGCCGCCATGGCGACGTCGGTATCCCTGCGCAGGACGATGTGGCCGCTCGCATTGAGTACCCACACTCGTTGAGCGCTGCTGTCAAAGACCGCGATGGCTCCGTCAGAGGCAAAGCCATCGCTGCTCAAGATCGGATAGGCACTCGGGACCCTGGCCCAACGCAACGTGCGGGATCCGTTGCCGTCTCCATACAGATCGATCGTGCCATCGGTGTTGGCAAGTGCAATCTCGTTGGTGATCGGATCGAACTGGGCGTTCGTCGAGTGGAAGAACGACACGACCGTTGGAGGTTTCACCAGCTGAGCGCTCGTCGCGCTGAAGACACCAACCGTCAGATCCTCTTGAAGGCCTGCGACTGAATCAGGCTCTATGAATCGGGGTTGGATGAGGCCCGGCAGAGTCGGCCCGAGTGAGCGTGTTTCTTCGTCGAGTGCTCGGGTCACATCGAAGAGATTCGTGGACTG
Source organism: uncultured Acidimicrobiaceae bacterium (assembly GCA_963701325.1). GTDB lineage: Bacteria > Actinomycetota > Acidimicrobiia > Acidimicrobiales > RAAP-2 > Bog-756. The sequence continues at coordinate 2,419,854 of OY969604.1, read as the reverse complement.
AGCCGGCAGGAGCAGCAGGAGGGAGCGTCCCGAGGGATCGTACTGAACAAGCTGCAACGGCTCGGTAACAGGAACGGCCTTCACAATGGGTCCGTTTCCGGCCAAGTCGTAGACCGACAGGACCGGGCTCGAATCGGAACATGCCACGAGCCGCGTTCCGGCCACAGCGAAGTGAACGGAGATACCGCCGGTCGGCGCGATCGGCGCTCCGATCGACGCCCCATCCGCCACGTCGATCTGCTGCACCTGCCCGCTCGCGAGGTTGACGAGCAGTTGACCGGCACCGTCAAATTCCAGTGACGAGCCCCCGTACCAAGCGGTGGGGATCGACCACAGCTGCTGACCGCTCGGCACGCTGACGAGGCGCAACAGCGAATCTGCCGAAACAGCCAGCAGTCGGCCATCGGGACTGAAGGCAATCTCCCCCTGGTCGACTGTCTGACGCAACAAAGGCGTCCGAGGTGTGGCTGAGATGGCAGAGAGGGACGGTCCGTCGACTTGGAGGACCTCGTGAAACGTGGCGATATTCCACAATTCGGAGGCCCTACTGCTAACGGCTGCGAGCATTCCCCCATCAGGACTGAACGCGAGGCCGAAGCCGCTGCTGCTGGGATCACCGCCGTTCACGGTCCGGGGTAGAAACCTCCCGAGGACTGGCGCAAGAACGAGATGACCCTCTCCGTCCGACGCAGCCAACGTTCCTCCATCAGGGCTCACTGCCATCGAATACAAGTCGCTGTAGTGATGAAGCTGGCGGACCGAGACAGCGCTTCGTACGTCAAGAGTCACCCAGTACCCTGCTCTGTCAAAGGCGAGGTCCGTCGGACTCGCACTGCTACAGGCGACAGACGTTGCACTCGAAGGGACCGGTCCGAAATGAAGGACATCACCGACTTGGATTCCTCGGCGCAGATCAAAGACCGCAACACCCCCACGCTCCATGCCAGCGAGGGCCATCGTCCTATTGTGAATCAGGCAGAGGCTGGTGAACCCCGAGGCCGGGTCGTGCCCGACAATCTGTGCGTTGAATCGACTGTCTTCAGTCAACGTGGCCAGGAGCGCTCCGTTACTCTGTGAATTCGACCTCATGTGCACTGCCTGTACGGCCAGCAGCATGGCTCGGGTCAAGTTCGAGGTCCGCAGGTTGCGGGCTTCATCCACGAGTTGGGCGAACTCAGCATCAGCAGTACGCGCAGAGCTCTGTTGTGCAAACCGGACGGCAGCAATCGCGGCAACAACCGAAACGGTCGACAGGAGCAAGAGGGCCGTGAAGGTGGCAACCATCGAGCGCCTGAACCGTCGGTGCTCTCGCAGATCCACGCCCTCGAGATCGTCCTTTGTCTGTCCATGGATCGGAGCGGCGATCTCGGCAATTTGCTCCCGAAAACGAGCGTTCTGCAGGTCGAGCTTCGGTTCCGAGCGGGTCGAGCTCAAATCGACATAGCGCGGCTCCTCGAGGTGGACTCCCCGAAGGGATGAGGGTATGGCATCGCTGTGCTCATCGAACCCACCCAACGCCTCGTCCCAACGGCAGCGCCCGGCAGTGACAGCTACGATCAGCCGCTCGGTTCCTCGACGCTCGAGCCAATGCGATATCTCGCGATTCACCCACTCCGATCGCGCTGATTCGGGGGAGGCCAACAAGACCATCCATTCCGACTCGTCCAACGCCGCCGAAATCGATGACCAAATTCCTGGGTTCGCAGCGAGGACACTCTGGTCGAGGAACACGCTCAGCGACCGTCGGCGCCACCATGGCTTTGCGAACCTGATCAGAGCATTGCGTACTGCCTCAGCGCCTCGGGCGTCCCCGTCTTGCGCGTAGGAGATGAAGACGTCGTAACCCACCGATCCCCACCACACTCAATGAGATCCATCCGTCTGGAACTCAGCAAATTACGATTCGGGTACTAGCCGACTGTAGCGCCCACTGTCTAGGCGCGGCGGAGAGCGGGGTCAAGCCTCGTCAGCTTTCCGGGATGAAAGAGATCTGGGGGTTTGCCACCCCCGGGGCCCGACTGGGCTCGGTTCCCGGTTGCAACCACGAAACCAGGGGTGGAGATCACCTTGCGGCGAAAATTCCCAGGGTCGAGTGTCTGACCCCATACAGCCTCGTAGACACCGCGAAGCTCGGAGAGCGTAAAGGGATCTCCCACAAACGCGGTGGCGATCGATGTCGTCTCCAAGAGTGACCGGGCTTGCTCCACGGCTTGGCGCAGAATTGTCCTGTGGTCGAATGCGAGCCGGCGCCGGCCATTCGCCTTGAGTGCTTGTTCGACGGGGACGAGTGCAGCACTCCGAGCATCGGTGCCTGCGTCGATTCGACCCACACGTGGAACCACCGCCAGGTACGCAACCGTGACCACTCGCATCCGAGGATCTCGTGCAGGGTCTCCATACGCGTGGAACTGCTGCAAGAACGGTGCGAGGTCCGTTCCGGTCTCCTCGGTGAGCTCGCGCCTCGCGGCTTCGTCCAACGTCTCGTCCTCCCGGATGAAACCCCCGGGGAGGGCCCACCGACCTTCGAAGGGTTCGGCGCCGCGCTCGATCAAGAGCACCTGCAGCAGCCCGTACTCCACAGTCAGGACCACCATGTCGACAGTCACCGCTACCGGGGGAAACGCCCGCGGGTCGTAATCGGGCGGAACTCGAACGCTCGAAGACACGCCGTCAAGTGTACCGGTTTCAGGTGAGTGTGACTCAAACTGACAGCTGGAAGCGGCGGCCCTCCGCTCCTCTCCGACCATCCTGCGCAGCAGATCCGGGGTCGCTCTCGTTCCCTCCCTACCTGTTGACTTTTGATCTATCTGACTGGGCAACCCGGCGGGGGCAGTCCCAACCGCAACCCTCGGGTCGACCTATACACAGACGAAGGCTCATCAATCCGTGGCGATCCACGGCGCGCCGAACAACTTCGCGGCCATTGACTCGTCGCCTGTGCTCCCAGTCGGGAACTACACCTATGTGTTCTCGATCGACATCTCCAACGTCCCTGCTGGCTCAGAAGTGCTCTGTGGCGAGCAAGCCAAGCCACTCGCTGCACAGACCAGCGGTCTCTACGGCGTTGTGGACAATCGGGGCGGCTCTGTGGCAGAGGATGGTGAGTGTGTCCTCTCTGGCGCAGTGAAGATCACGGCGGCCAGTACCAAGATGTCATTCTGGGCAACCGTTTACAAAGGTTCTCCGACGGGAGCCATTGTGACCGGGTGGTCAATGACCGAGACGCAGGTCGGACCGGTTACCTTCTCTTCCTGATCTGACGATGACGAGACGCCCCGGAGCAGAGTGGTCCGGGGCGTCTTGTCGCGCACCGCATGCCGACCTCGTCGTTCCGGGTCGGAGACAGCCGCAGACTGAGTGAGCACCCCACCGGCGGAACGAACGGTCAGGGACTTCGGTCGACCGACGGCTCGAGGGAGGCCCTCTCGCCAGTCCAACGACCAACGCCGGCCCCACAGCCATACGCTGGATCTGTGGCAGCGCCCGTCATCACCTACCGGCGAAGCTACCGGTTCGACCTGGCTCCCGATCGGCTCTGGGATCGGATCGAACAGTTCGAGCAGTTCGAGAACTGGTGGCCGTGGCTCACCGAATTCCGCACCGAGGGAGTCGGCCTGTCCGCGGGGTCTGTCCTCCATGGCGTCGTCACCCCTCCGCTCCCGTACCGCATGCGACTCCGTGTCGAGCTCGTCGACTGCGAGCGTCCACACGCGATCGACGCGACTGTCAGTGGGGATCTGATCGGGGACGCTCGGCTCCGGCTGCATCACGAGGGAGACGGAACCTCGGCTGAGGTCGCCTGGACCCTCGAGATGCTTCAACCCGCCATGCGCCTCGCCAGCAAGATCGGCGGTCCGCTGCTGCAGTGGGGCCACGACCGTGTCGTCGAGATGACGGTCGCCGGATTCCGTCGGCGCATCGAACGCGTTTAGTGCAACCGGTCGACCGCGAGAGCAGCCGCGAGAAGCACAACGGCCCATGACATGGCCCGCAGCGCCTGCTCCAGCGGAGCCAGCAGCACCGCCCGACTCACGGGGAGCTGCCCGCCGTCAGTCAGGGTGATCGTCCCCACGACGTCGGCAGACTGCCGGCGCAACAGCCGAGCCGGGGTGCTCAGAGCGCGCTGCGCCGCCGACAGCAGAGCTGCGCCGATAGCGGCAATGAGCGGGGCGACGGTCAACCCCTCGGCCTGGGCCACGTAGGCGGTGAGAACCGGAAAGGTTCCCCAGCTGGCCGCGAACCCCCAGGTGTTGTGGATGACACCGCCGAACAGCTCGAAGTTGTAGGCGACCACGAGGACCGGTCCGACGACGAGGAAGGGGAGCAGCGTCCAGCCGACCTGCACGATCCCCACGACTCCGAGAGCGACCGCGCCGGCAAGTCCGACGCCCGCCACGACCGCGAGGACGCTCGATGGGATGTGGGTGCGTAGCGGCCGTCCGTGCAACTCGTCGAGCGCGTGTGCCGCGAGACCGACGGCGAGGAAGAACGCCAAAAGGGTGGCGATCAGCCGCGTGGTGTTGACCACCGGCGCCAGGCACGCGCCGATGACCACATAGGCCAGATGCCACGCGGTGTAGGGCGGGTGGAGCAGCGTCCACCAGTCACGCCAGCCGCCGGGGCGAGCCGCGTAGAACGCGGTGCGTTGCTCGGGTCGTGGATCTGGCGGCGTCTCATCCATTGGCGCGCCGACCCCACATGATCAACCCGCCACCGAGGCTCATTCGCCGCACACCGACGTCGGTAAAGCCCGCTCGCCCCCAGGCCTCGATCGTCCAGCCCACCGGATATCGGCGGTAGTGGGCCGAGATGTTGGGACCGAGGAACCGACCCACCTCGAGCCACGCCTTTCCGCCGGTCAGCCAGCCTCCGACGGGAAGCAGGAGCCGCGTGTACCCCCACCACCAGAACCTCCAGAACCGGCTCTGCGGGAGCAGGAACTCGAGACTGGCGACCGCCGATCCGGGCTTCACCAGCCGGGCGAGCTCGATCAAGGTGGCCTGGGGATCGTCGACATAACGCAGGAGGTAGGTGAACGTGAGTGCATCGAACGTGCCGTCCGCGAAGGGTGTCTGCTCGGCCCGCCCAGCCACCAGCTGGACCTGGTTGGCCATGCCTCGCTCGGCCACCGTGCGCTGGCCTTGGCGCAGCATGTCGAGCGTCAGGTCGACGCCTACCACCCGTGCCCCGGTGCGATCGGCGAGCTGGAGCGCCACGCCGGCCGGCCCGGAGGCGACATCGAGGACGAGCTCGGGTTCGTCCGGGACGATGTGGTCGACCATGGCCCGGCGCCAGCGTCCGTTCTGTCCCATCGACAACAGTTCGGCCAGGCGATCGTACCGTCCGGGTAGTGGCGTGAAGAGCGCCTGGGCGAACCGGTTGGCGTCCTCCTGCTCCGGAATGTCCACGACCCCTCCTCGGGTGCGAAGATCTCACTGTAGGCGGTCGGTGCCCGGAAGGAGTCGTGTGATTCCCAGGCGTTTTGACGTGCTTGTCGTCGGCGCCGGTCCGGCGGGAAGCACCGCCGCCCTTGTGCTCGCACGTGCGGGTGCCAGCGTTGCGCTGCTCGACAAAGCGCAATTTCCGAGGGACAAAGCGTGTGGCGACCTGATCGGGCCCCGGGCCCTCCAAGTCCTCGTTGATCTCGGGCTACCGGTACCGCCCGGGCTCGATGTGGGCACCATGGCGGTCGTCGGCCCCACTGGACGACGGGTCGTCCTCCCGAGCTTCGACGGGATGACCTACCCGGGTCGTGCCCGGGCGATGACACGGACCGTGTTCGACGACGCGCTGCGGACCGCTGCGCTCGGTGCAGGCGCCGTCCCCTGCACCGGGCGAGCCGACCGCCCACTCGGGTCGGGCGGTGACATCGAAGGCTTTACGGTCAACGACCGCGAGGAACTGCGAGCCGATTTCGTCATTGGGGCTGACGGTGCCGCCAGCCACGTCGCGCAGTGCGCCGGGCTGGTCGAGGAATCGAGGGTGCTCTGGGGGTTTGCGGTGCGCTGCTATCTGGACCAGCACGTCGAGCTCCCGGCGATCACCCTGTGGGAAAGGAGCCGGTGGAATGCATTCCCCGGCTACGGCTGGATCTTCCCGAGCCCAGGAGGCGCCGCCAACGTCGGAATCGGCATCGGTACGTTGGCAGATCGCCAGGCCGGCGCCGAGGCGGTTCGGGTACTGCCCGCCTATTTCCAACACCTGGTCGACCTCGGGCTCCTCGACCGGGCGCACGTCTCGCCCCTGCCGCTGCGATTGGGCGGATGGCTCAAGATGGGCATGGTCGGGACCACGCCCGCAACCGGCCGGGTGCTGCTCGTGGGTGACGCTGCCGGCCTGGTCAACCCCCTGCAGGGCGAGGGCATCGCGCAGGCGATGACCAGCGGGCGATCAGCCGCCGAGGCGGTCCTCGGCTCGCCCGGCCACGCAGCGATCCGCTACCGCGACGACCTGGCCGGCGCCCATCTCCCGTACCAGCGGATCGCCGCCGCCGGCCACGCCGCGCTGGTCGGTCGCCCGCGCGCCGTCGCCGCGGTGGGACGCCTGCTCACTGCCCCGGTGCTCGGGAATTGGCTGGCCGGCGGTTGGGGGATCTTCTGGAACGAGCTCCTCGAGGGAGCGGCACCCGGAAGCGCACGGCGCGTCGCGACCGCGTCGACGTGGTTCGGGCGGACGGTCACAGCCAGGACCGGTGTTTCACGCTGGTTCTCAGCCACCTTCGGTCGCGGGTAGAGCGCTGCTTGGCCTATCCCAGCGTTCCAGTGAACACATGTCCCTGGAGCTCGAAGCTGTAGCTGTCGCCGGCCTGCATCGCCGTCACGTCCGGATAGAAACTTCCGAACGACAGGGTGGCTCCGCTCAAGCTCCATGCGCTCACGGTCAGCCCCAGGCAGTCTCCGCCTTGGCCGGCGGTCCATCCTGCGGTCGTGTCGCCGAAGCTGAGGCCGACGCCCCCGAAGACGTCCCCGCTGTAGGCCGCGCTGCAATCCCATTCGGGTGATCCCGGAGGTGCAACAGCACCCAGGTTGGAGCCGTCCACAGTCAGGGTGGGATCGGACGGCGTCCCCCCGAGGGTGACAGAGCTGACGGTCGGTGCCGGCGCAGCCAGCACTTTGAACGCCCCGATGCCGTTCGGTGATCCGAGCCCGGTTGGTCCGTCGTAGCCGACGCGGGCAGTGCACAGATAGGCGGGGGTGCACGTCCCGGCCGAGCCCTTCGTGATGTCGTGGAGATCGGCAGCGGGGGCCTTGTAAGCCGCCGACACCGGGACTGCGATCGAGGTCGGGTTCTTCGCCAGCCCGTAGATCCCCGCGATGAGTGGCGAGGAAACGCTTGTCCCGAACTCGTAGTACCAGCCGCTCGCACCGTAGGTGTCATAGCCCAGGACGTTGGCTGCCACCATGCTCACGTCGGCAGTCGTCCGCCTGGAGCATCCCGTGTCCTTCTGCCAGGCGGGCTTGCCCTCGTAGGCGGAGCAGCCGCTGCCCGAACCCTGCGTCGGCGGTGAGGAACTCGTGTTGACCCACGTCGACTCGTTCCAGCCCCGCGTGACATGCGTGTTGGGCGTGAGCTCCGTCCCGCCCACCGAGGTCACGTAGTTGGAGGACGCGGGGTACTGCACACCGCCCTGGTACGCGCCATCACCCGAGCTGAACGTGATGGCGACACCCGGAACGTCGAGCGAGGTGTCCTGGGAAGCCTCGAGGTTCTGCTCGCCGCTACCCCAGCTGTCACTCACCACCTTCGCGCCGAGAACGGTGGCCTCGTGGATGGCGGTGAGGAGGTCTCCGAGCCCGTTGCTGTTGGCCTCGACCAGCCAGATGTGACACAGCGGACACGCGGTGGAGACCATGTCGAGATCGAGCGCCGTCTCGCTGGCGAAGCTGGCATTCGGCGACGGGTAGTTCTTAATTTGGCCGGTCTGGTTGTACTTCGTAAAGCACTTGCTCGCCGTTGTGCACGCAGGGAGTTTGAAGTGTGATCGGAACACCGCAAGGTCCGAAGCAGCCTTCGGGTCGTCGTTGGGATCGACAACGGCCACGACCGACCCCGCACCATCCTTGGCGATCGCAGCGGCAAGGCCGTAGGCGTTCTGGATGTTGCACGGGGTGTACCCGGCTGCCTCGTCGACCGTGCACGTCGTCGTCGCCGGGACGAGAGCAGGTGAGACAACAGACTCGGAGGACAGGTAACACTGGACATGCCCAGGCGGCTGCGGGTGATCGCAGCCGGCGGGCACCGCCCCGATGCCGGCCTCTTGCACCGCACCGCGGACGACCGTCGACGCCAACGCCCCGGAAGCGGCCGTATCGAGGATCCCGAGAGTGGCGACCAACGCGCCACAGACTGCAAACCGCCGCATTGCACGTCTCATGAGTACCTCCAACGACTGCCCGCCTGAACGACGGCCGAGTATACGCCTGGCCGAGGGAGCTCCACCGACTCCTCAGCAAAAGGCAACAGTATCGATGTACACATGTCAACCTGACCCGACCGACGGCGGCAACCGCTGGCCGCTCTCCCTACGCGACGATCCGGAGAACACACCCATGTCCCGTGACCTACCAGCACTGGTGGCCCAACTCGACCTCGTCGAGAAGACCACACTCCTCGCAGGGGCCGACATCTTCTCGATGGCTCCCCTGGAACGGCACGGGATACCGCCCGTCCGGGTCACCGACGGTCCCAACGGCGCACGCGGACCGGTGCTCCCGGGTGCGGCACACGGGCAGGAGCCTCTGAGCGCGACCTGCGTGCCATGCGGAGCAGCGCTGGGTGCGACCTGGGACACAGGACTCGTCGAGCGAATCGGCGCCCTCGTCGGCAGACAGACCCGCACCAAGGCGTGCCGGGTGTTGCTCGCCCCCACGGTCAACCTCCACCGCTCGCCCCTCGGTGGTCGCAATTTCGAGTCCTACTCCGAGGACCCGCTGTTGGCCGGCAGGATGGGCGCCGCGTATATACGCGGTGCCCAGTCCGCCGGCGTGGCCTGCACGGTCAAGCACTTCGCCGGCAACGAGTACGAAAGGGACCGGATGGTGGCCAACTCGGTCATCGATGACCGGGCTCTGCGCGAGCTGCATCTCCTGCCGTTCGAACTCGCGGTCAAAGAGGGCGACGCCCTCGGCGTCATGACCAGCTACAACAGGATGAACGGCCAGTACGGTCCCGACAACCGTTGGCTCCTCCAGGACCTCCTGCGCGACGAGTGGGGATTCGACGGCTTCGTTGTCACCGACTGGTACGCCTTCGCCGACACCGAGAGGGCGATCGCCGCCGGGCTCGACCTCGAGATGCCCGGTCCGGGCCGCGGTACGGGCCCCGGCTGGCCGAGGCGGTGCGCTCCGGCAACGTCGATGAACAGCTGGTCGACGCTGCCGTCCTGCGACTCCTCTCGGTGATGGACAGCGTGGGCGCCCTGGACGACGACCCGGAGGAGCAGCCCACGTCCGAGGACCGACCCGAAGACCGGGCACTCGCACGCGAAGCCGCCGCTGCCGCAACTGTGCTGCTCAAGAACACCGGGGTCCTCCCCCTGGAGCAGACCGAGCTGCGTCGCGTTGCGGTGATCGGGCCGAACGCCGGGCGAGCGGTCATCATGGGTGGCGGATCGGCGAGCGTACCGGCGCACTACCTGTGCTCCCCACTCGACGCACTCCGGGACCGGCTCGGACCAGGCGTCGAGATCGACCACGAACCCGCCGTCGACATCGCCCGAACGAGCCCCGAAGTGCCGAAAGCGTGGCTGAGCGTGGACGCCGGGCCGGGAATGGCCGTCGAGTTCTACGGGCCCGACGACCTCGGGGGCGAGGTGGTCCACAGAGCCACCAACGACACCGGCTCCATCGTGTGGTTCGGCAGCGCCCCGCGCGAAGTCGGTACCGCCTTCTCGTGGAGGGCCTACGCGGACCTCACCGTGGAAACAGCAGGTCGATGGATGATCTCCCTCGTCCAGACCGCACCGGCTCGGCTGCTCGTCGACGGCCGCGTCGTGCTCGACGGATTCGCCGATCCGCCAGATCCGGGCCATGACTTCTTCGGGCTTGCCAGGCAGGAGGTGACCGTTGCACTGGACCTGTCACCGGAGGATCCCGTCCGGATCGAGGTGCAGTCCGTCGTTCGGGCACCGGCCATCGTGACCGGGGCCAAGATCGGCATCCGACCGGCACCGGCCGTCGACAGCATCGATCGGGCCGTCTCGGCCGCCGCGGGGGCCGACGCGGTGATTCTGGTGGTCGGTACGGACGAGCACTGGGAGACCGAGGGCGCCGACCGGGAGTCGATGCACCTCCCCGGCAGGCAGGACGAGCTCGTCCAGCGGGTCCTCGAGGTTGCGCCGCACGCGATCGTCGTCCTGAACGTCGGAGCTCCGGTCGCCACCCCTTGGGCCACGGATGCGGGCGCAGTCGTCCAGTGCTGGTTCGGCGGGCAGGAAATGGCGGCCGGTCTCGTGGACGTCCTCTTCGGCGAGTCCGACCCCGGTGGTCGGCTCCCTACCACCATTCCGATCAACCTCGAGGACACCCCGACTTGGGGGAACTTGGTGCCCGAAGGCGGCCGCCTTCGCTACGGCGAGGGTGTCCTCGTCGGCTACCGCTGGTACGAGTCGCGGGACATCGACGTGTCGTTCCCATTCGGACACGGGCTGTCGTACACGAGTTTCGAGATCGGAGCGCCCGTGCTGTCGACACCCACGATCGAGCCCGGCAGAAGCATCAGCGTGCGGATCCCGGTCACCAACACCGGCAGCCGGCCGGGGAGCGAGATCGTGCAGCTCTACGTGGCGCCCACGGACCCCGGGGCGTTCCGGCCGCCGAAAGAGCTCAAGGGCTTCGCCAAGGCCTCCCTCGCTCCTGGAGAGTCGACCGTCCTCGAGATCGAGCTCGGTGATCGGGCGTTTGCCCGCTGGGCGACCGTCGATCCGGCGCTGCGTCGACTCGCGGCACAGCTCGCACGTGTCGCCTTCTGGGCGCGGCAGCCAGAGCGGGTCGATGAGAGCGGATGGATCATGGATCCCGGAGGACACGAGCTCCACGTCGGGAGATCGTCTGTCGACATCGCGCACGTCGTCCCCGTGCACGTGCCCATCGGTGGCCCACTGCACGACAGCGTCCGCGGGTGAGGCTCTACTCGATGGGCGCGTTCATGAAGTCGGCCATGCGCAACAAGGCCGTACGCGACTGAGTCGGAACGGCATCGAGCGCAGCACCAAGCGGTCCTCGGCCGGCCAAGGCATCTGCGACGTCAGCCGCGGGGTACGCGGCAGTGGGTACGCGATCGACCGCGAGAGAGACATCTCCGCTGCTGGCAAGGGTGAAGACACCGTCCCCGAGCTTCAGCTCCTCATGAACCGGATCGCCGAACATCAATGCCACCGCTGCGGCGATGAACAGCCCATACGAGGTCGCATAGAGGGTCGCGTCGTCGTCGGTGGGGTGGTCATCACCTCGCGCGACCAACACATCGCGCTCGTGAATCCACGAATCCCAGAAGAGATGGAGGACGACGACGGTCCAGTCCATCTGCCCGTATGGCAGGCGCACATCGAACCTGCGGTGCTCGGCCAGCCGAGACCGGCCAAGTGAAAGCAGCTCTTCGGTCGTGGCCACGAAGCGCCCCAGCGACGCATCGGTCGACTCGCCAGTCGATGCCATGAGCCATTCTCCAGGAGTGACCCTCGGGTCGAAGCCGGTGGTCACGTCGAGCGTGCCGTCCTCGGCAGTCGCCCGCATGCTGACCACGTTGGCGTCGCCGAGGTGACGGACGACGTCGTGAGCGGACCAGTGGGTGCACCTGGTGGGAGCAAGCCAGTCCTCCGGACCGAACTCTCTGAGGATCGTCACGAAACGCTGCCGCTGCTCGTCGAACACGTCGAGCAGGCGCCCTGGGTCGATGTCGCACTCGCCCTCGGTCTGCAGTAGCAGCGTTGCGGGCCGCATGAGAGCGACTCTACCGGCTGCGCTCGCTCGTCACCAGGAAGGGGGAATGGTAGAACGGAGATCATGGACACGCGACGAATCGGACCGCTCGAGGTCTCGGTTGTGGGCCTCGGAACCAACAACTTCGGCATGGGAATGCACGAGGACGAGGTACCCCCGGTCGTCAACGCCGCCCTCGAGGCCGGCATCACCTTCTTCGACACGTCGGATTCGTACGGGGAAAGCGAACAACGACTGGCCAAGGCACTCGGCCCCAATCGTGACGAGGTGGTCATCGCGACGAAGTTCGGTAGTCCCGTCGGCAAGGAAGGCACTGGTGGTGCGGCGCCTGCGTATGTACGCGAGGCCGTCGAGCGCAGCTTGCAGCAACTCGGCACGGATCGGATCGATCTCTACCAACTCCACCGGCCCGATCCGCACACTCCCATTTCCGACACGCTCGGCGTGCTCGACGAACTGGTTCGCGAGGGCAAGGTCCGCGAGATCGGCTGCTCGAACTTCTCGGCTGACCTGCTGCGCGAGGCCAGCGAGAGTGTGCCCGCAGATCGCGCCCACTTCGTCAGCGTGCAGAACCACTACAACCTGCTGAACCGGGGGGACGAGCGTGAGGTCCTCCCCGAGTGCCGGCGTCTGGGACTCGCCTACCTACCGTTCTTTCCATTGGCGAGCGGCATGCTGACGGGCAAATACAAAAAGGGTGAGGCGCCCGCATCGGGCACCCGCATGCAGCGGTGGGGTGAGAGAGCGAGTGGGTTGCTGTCCGATCACAATTTCGAGGTCGTCGACGCCCTCGGTGCATGGGCGGCCTCGCATGGTCACAGCTTGTTGGATCTGGCCTCCGCCTGGCTGCTCGAGAAGCCGGCCATCCCCTCGGTCATCGCCGGTGCGACCACGGTCGATCAGATCCGGGCAAACGCTGCGGCTGCCGAGTGGCATCTGTCGACAGAAGAAGCGGCGGAAGTCGATGCGCTGGCCCCGATCACCTGAACGGAAGGCCTGGAACCCGCCCTCACTGAGTGGCGCCGACGTACGCCGACGCCGGGAGCGGCCAAAACAGCTGACTCGGGTTCTCGCTACGACTGTACCGTGGTCGTTCCAGGCAGGTCTGTCCCGCACACCGGCTGGCTCGAGACCGGGACGAACCCACTCTTTTCGGCCCGTAGGTACCACCCGCACGATTCCGCGGGATCGTGGCCGAAGACGGTCGAGTAATTGATCGAGGTGGGAAGCAGCCCATTGCCGTTGTAGCTCTTGAGGTTGCGCAGCGCCGTGATGATGCTCGCATGGGTCGGGTTCGTTCCGGCCAGCTGGATGCCCTTGATCATGAGATCGGCGCCGAGCCAGGACTCGTACTGGCTGAAGTTCGGGAACTCGCTGGACGTGAAGTGCGCATAGGTATCGAGGGCGGACTTCATCTGCTCGGTGGCGGCGTCGGGCACCTGGAAGGGCCGGAAGACGCTGTCGAAGTAATCGCCCTGGACTGCGGACCAGGCGGTCGAGTTGATGACGCTCGGCTCGTAGCCCGTCGGAAAGACGAGCACCTTGGCCTTCACGCCGTCCTGACCGAGGTCGGTCGCCAGGGCATAGTTCGAGTTGTCGTCGAGCCCGGCGTAGAACGCGTTGCACCCCTTCTGCTTGGCCACGAGCGCCTCCGTCGTCATATCGACGCTGCCGAAGGGCACCGAGGTGTCGAGCACCCCCTCCTTGCCACCGACGTGCTCGAAGGACAGCGCGGTCCCATAGGCTGACCGCGCCGACGAGGGCGAGATGCTGTAGCCGTAGCTGCAGACGACAGTGCCACCGTGGCTCTTCATGAACGCCCCGATGCCCGTGTTCACCGGATACTTCGGGTCAACGCTCCCGACGTCGGAGGCGAACATGTTGGTGTAGGGCTGCTCGCCCCATTCGGGGCCGTCGAAGAAGCCGCCGGTCACAGGTACGCCCTGCTGGTTGGGGTACTGGGCCGCCTCGAAGAACAGCGGGCTGGTCGAGACGATGCCGATGACGCCTTTCGAGAGCGCGTCCTGGGCGGCCGTGACGACATAGGACGGGCTGGTCTGGTCGTCGAGGACGATGCCCACGAGCTTGTGCCCATTGACTCCGCCTTCGGCGTTCTGCATGGCGATCCGGGCATTGAACCCGGCCGCAGCCTGGGAGAATTCGGAGGACCCGGGACCAGTGAGCGAGGTGATCATGGCGATCGTGTAGGGCGCCTTGGAGGCGGAGGGGGACCCCGATGGGACAGACGGCGACGACGAACAGCCGGCGCAGACCAGGAGCGTGGCGACCAATGCCGTGCCTGCCAGTCTGATGCGCATGAGATTCCACCTTCCGTGATCGATCGAAGGGATCAGGAACATGACTGACGAGACCGACAGTCATGCTCAGCGAACCCCCGTCTGCGGTAGTTTGCCACTCCACGCAGGCAAAGAGGAGGACGCGACCGCTCGAGCCTCGGACTGTCGTAATCTCTGGGTGCCCCGCGATCGCCGGGCAGACGAGGACCGGTAGGAGTTGCGATGTTGACGCGATCGAGCAGGAGATGGCTGGCAACGATCGGACTGGTGGCTGCGGCCGGGATCGGGACCACCGTCGGCCTGGTCAACGGCGCCGGTGCCACGAGCGGTACCACGGGTTCGGTCAGTCAGACGGTGGACAGTCCGGTGACCACGGCCAGCTTCACGTTCAGTGCCTCGGTCAGCGGCCTGACGACCTCGGCCGTCACCCTCACCGGCAGCGGCCAGGCCGATCTCACGACGCACGCCGTGTCGCTCACGGTCACCGTGCCGGCCGTCGTCGCCAAGCGCGTTCCTGGTGGCTCAGACGCTCCAGAAGTCATCCACGCCGTCCTGTCGGGAGCCACGGTCTACCTGGAGGTCCCGAGCCTGGCCTCCACGATCGGGGCACCCTGGATCTCCGTGGCGTTGCCGGCCAAGGCGTCGTCCACCATTCCTGTCCTGTTCACAAAGGCCGCATCCGCGCTCGGGGACGTGAGTGCCATCGTGCGGTTCGCGGACGCCCATCACGCCACGGTGACTTCGTTGGGGAACGCCAAGGTCGACGGCGTCGAGGCCTCGGGCAGCAAGATCGTTGCCACTCGCTCGACCCGTGCCCTTACGGCGAATGTCTGGGCGGACTCATCGGGTCGCCTTGTCCAGGCGACTGTGGGTGTCACGGGTACTACCAGGAGGGGCCCGCTCGGGCTCACCGCTACCGTCGATTTCACCGGATATGGATCGCCGGTCACCATCACGGTGCCACCGCCTTCGCAGGTGAAGGCCATCCCGTTCTCCATTGTGAAGATGTTCCTCGGAGGGGCCCGATAACGACCCGGAGTCGCCCGTTCGGTCGTTGTCAGATCATCAGACCCTGACGTCGGCGCCGGACGAAGAGGTCGGCCGAGCGTGCCAGGTCGACTTGGACCTGGTGCTGGTTCTCGAGCAACTCGTCCGCCCAGAGCATCCGTAGGGTGGCGCGGAGGCGGTCGCCGCGTTTTCGAGTGCGTGCATCGTCGAATGCCGTGCGGAGAACCCTGTGGAGCGTGTCATCGTGGACCGGGGGCGGATCGAGGGCACCGCGATGATCGGCGAGCAGCTCTGCAAACTCCCCATACCAACGATGGCTCGCGGCATACGAATCACGGAGCACGGCTCCTGCGATCGAGACCGACTCCAGCTCGGGCCGACCCGGATCCGGCGGGAGCACATCCAGGGTGGCCAAGGTGTATGCAGCCAGACGGATCCTGTTTGCCCCGGTGAACAGGTCGGCCACGGTTTCGACCGGCACGACCTTGGCCCCACGCTCGGCCAGGAACTGACGGAAGGCGTCGTCGAGACGGAGATAGGCCCGGTGAGCCTCGCGCTGGGCGGGGCGGGTGTCGATGGCACGGCTCGTGGTGGTCAGGCGGTCCACCGCGTCGGCGAGATAGCCGGAGTTCGTTGCAAAGGCATCCGAGAGTGCGCGACCGAGGGCTGCGGTTGCCCCCCGTGGCCAGAAGAGCAACCCCACGACGAGGCTGACAGCGCAGCCGATGGCTACATCTTCGATCCTCGTCAGCCCTACCCTCCACCCGGTGGGATCGATGATGTTGAAGAGGATGATGACGACGACACTGAACCCGGCCTGGCCGGCCGCGAACGAGATCATCGAGGGCGCGATACCGGAGACCAGGACGGCGACAGGAAGGAGGACCCAGAGGAGAACAGTGTGACCTGCGACCCCGATCATGATTGCCGAGCCCAACGCAACGCCGACCGCGGTTCCGCCCACGGCACGAAGGGCCGTGGAGCCGGTGCCCAATGCATTGCTCCGCAACACCGAAAGGGTGCCCAACACCACCCAGAAGCCGTGCTCGACGTCGGTGATCTCAACGATGGCGACCGCCAGCGCGAGGCCTACCGCCCCACGCACGGCGTTGCGGAACCACACCGAGCGCATCGAGAAGTAGGCGGCAAGTCGCCTCCAGACCGACGGGGCGGGGTCCTCGTCGACCAGACCCAGCGTGGGATCGAGAACGGGCTGGGCGCCGGCGGACTCGAGCGCTGCGTCTGCCAGCATGGTCGTGGCGATCCCGATGGACCGAGCATGGAAACTCGGATCCAAGGACGAGGCGATGCCGATACCAGGATCGATGTTGCCGGGTCGGTCTCCCTCGTGTCCGGTGGTGCCCGACGCATCGGCTCCTGGGTCGATCAAGGTGGTCACCTCCGCGTCGAGGACCTCGGCGACCACCCCTTGCAGGCGCTCGATCGACCGCTGGACGCCGGCAATCGCAGAAGGATCGTGGACGGGATGCCCGCTGGCATCGCAGATCAATTTCGGCGCTCTTTCCCAAGGTGTCCGACACCGCCTCCATCACCCCCCGCACGTGGGGGCTGCTCACAGGGGCACCGTCGTCCTCCTCGGCGAGCCCGGCGCTTCCGGCTACCCACTCGACGCGACCGACGAGCTTGGCCAAGGCGACCGCGCCCGATGCCGCTCCAGTCGGTGGGTAGGGCGTCGCCGCGAAGTCCTGGCGCAGCGACGAGACCTCCGACGCGACCGATGGCAGGGGCTTCGGATCGCTCCGTCCCTCTGCCTGATTCGCCGCTGACCGGCTCACAGCCGAGATCGTCGACGCGAGGCGACGCCGGAGCGTGTCGTGCCAGGGAGTGGGCCAGAGCAGCATGCACGCCGGAATGCAGAAGACACCCGCGAACGCCCAGCCGGCGAGGCGGGGGCCGACGCTCGCCGCGGGCTGGGCAACCGCGACCGGCAGGACGAACATCAACAGCGCCGCCGTCGACGCGGTGACCGCTTGGGGGGAAACGATCCCGATGAAGAGCACGCCGAATCCGACGATTGCCATCGCGACCACCGCCAGCACCTTTTGTTGTGAGACAACTGTGCCGAGGGTGATGAAGACGATTCCGACGAGGAAGAGCGCGAGGTAGGAGGAGAGCCGGGCGCCGGTGCGTCCCGGGAAATCCACCAGGAACAGCAGCGCGAACGAGCCGAATGCCCCGAACAGACCGACCTGGGGGTTGGTGGTGACCAGATGGGTCAGCGCGAACACGGTGGGCATCACGACCGCAGCCCGGATCGAACGTTTGATCGCAAGGAGCTCGGGGTCCCTGGCCCTCACTCGAGGAAGAGCACCTGTCCACCAGCCAGACCGAACGGTGCCGGTGGGGGTCGTGGTGCCAGTCATCGGATCCTGCCCCCGGCTGGCAACATCATCAGCACCGGCAAAACCCACAGCATCCGATTGACAAGTTAGCCGGGGCCCTCCCGGGTTGCCGACTCGACTGGCGCACCTCGACTCCGACGACCCGCCGATACAGCTCGCGCTAACGTGCTCCAATTCCGCGTACTCCACAGCTGAAGATCGAAGGGGGTCGATGACCCGGTTCATCGAGAGCACCATCACCTTCCCGTACAAGCGGTCCCTCGGGCCCGTCGTCGGGACGTTCATGACCGCCCTCACCGAGAAGCAGATCCTGGGCATCCGTTGCGAAGACGCCGTGCTGGTGCCTCCCATGGAGTGGAACCCGGCGACCGGGGCAGAGCTCCCCCACGAGTTCGTCGAGGTGGGGCCGGCGGGCACGATCGAGTCGTGGACATGGGTACCCGCACCGTCAGAACAGCATCCACTCGACCATCCCTTCGCCTTCGCGCTGGTCCGTCTGGACGGTGCCACCACACCCCTGCTCCATGCGGTCGACGCAGGCACGCCGGAGGGCATGGCCGAAGGGATGCGGGTGGCCCCCAGGTGGCGGGGCAGCCGGGAGGGGCGAATCGACGACATCATCTGCTTCGTCCCGGGCGACACGGCCGAGACCGAAGGTGAGGACACCGGTGGAACAGTCGAGCCGGTGACCCGGATGGACTATCTGGCCTCGATCACCTACCGGAACCCGGTGCCCGAGGCCGCCGACCGGGCCACCGAGGCATCCCGGGAGCACCGTCTCCTCGGTCTGCGCTGCCCGCGCTGTGCGCGGGTGTACGCGGGCGGCCGCGGCTACTGCCCCATCGACGCCATCGAGCTCGGTCCGGAGTGCGAAGTCGACCTTCCCCACAAGGGCACGATCACCAACTTCGCCATCGTCACCCCGGTGCAGTATCCGGGCCAGACCGAGACCGAGCCGTTCGTCCGGGCATTCGTCCTCCTCGATGACACCGACGTGATCATCCCCTACTCGGCGGTGATCGAGTTGCCAGCTGACCAGGTGAGGGTCGGTCAGCGGGTCGACGCCGTCTGGGCCTCGCCGGCCGAGGAGACCGAGGAGGGTGGCGGAATGGGCGGGAGCTGGGGCTCACTTCTGGGCTGGGTCCCCAACGGCGAGCCGGATCTCGACGATCCCGACCTCGTGAACCGAATCTTCTGACCATGAGCGCACCCTCCACCGACATCGCCGTCATCGGCTGGGCCCAAACCCCCATGGTCCGACACACCGACAAGTCGGAGACCCAGCTGCTGATGGAGGTCATCACCGACGCACTCGTGCCGCTCGGACTGAGCCGCGCCGACATCGACTTCACGTGCCTGGGGAGCTGCGACTACATCACCGGCCAGGCCTTCTCCTTCGTCTCCAACCTGGACGCAATCGGCGCCTGGCCCCCGAAACGGGACTCCCACGTGGAGATGGACGGCGCCTGGGCCCTCTACGAGGCGTGGCTCCGCCTGCAGGAGGGCGACATCCAGATCGCCGTGGTCACCGGATCCGGTCGTTCCTCGACGGGGGATCCGGCCCTGATCTATCCCATGGAGATGGACCCGTACTTTCTGGCCCCCCTCGGGGCCGACCCGCTGACCTTCGCCGCCCTGCAGGCTCGGGCGGTCATCGCGGCCGGCATCGCCGACGAGCGCTCGATGGCCGAGGTGGCCGTGCGGGCCCGCGGCAAAGGCGACGTCGAGTCCCTCCTGGCCGAGGAGTTCGTTCGGGAGCCGCTCCGGCGCCACGACGTGCCCCCGATCACCGACGGGGCCGCCGCCATGGTGCTGGCCACAGGCGATCGGGCCCGTCAGCTGGTGACACGACCGGCCTACATCACCGGGTTCGACCACCGGACCGAGTGCCACAACCCGTCCTTCCGGGCCCTGGACGACTCACCGTCCACACGCATCGCGGCCGACAGCGCCGGGCTGGGTGACGCCCCGGTAGAGGTGGCCGAGCTCCAGGCCGCCTTCACCCACGAGGAGCTGCTCTTGCGCAGTGTGCTCGGCCTGGGGGACGACGTGGCCGTGAACCCATCCGGGGGGGCGCTGCGGGACAATCCGATCATGGCCACCGGGCTCTGCCGCGTGGGCTACGCCGCCGACCACATCTTCGGCGGCGGGACTCGCGCACTCGCCCACGCGACCTCCGGTCCGTGCCTGCAGCAGAATCTCGTCTGCATCCTGGAAGGACGATCGTGAGCACACTCCCGGTCGCCGTGGTCGGCGTCGGCCAGACCCACCACAAGTCGCGACGGCTCGACGTGTCGTTCGGCGGCCTGGTGCGGGAAGCAGTCTTCCGGGCGCTCGACGACGCCCAGATGACACTGGCCGATATCGACGCGGTGGTGCTCGGCAAGGCCCCCGACCTCTTCGAGGGCGTGATGAAGCCGGAGCTTTACCTTTCCGACGCCCTCGGTGCGGTGGGCAAGCCCATGTTCCGGGTCCACACGGCGGGATCGGTCGGCGGCACGACCGCCATCGTGGCCGCGTCGCACGTGCAGGCGGGCAAGCACAAGACGGTGCTGGCCGTCGCATTCGAGAAGCAGTCCGAGGGCAACGCCCAGTTCGCCCTCGGCAGCGGGAGGGGGGCCTCGCTGGGTGCCGGGGGCGCCTTCGCCCCGTTCATCCGGGCGTACATCCAACGGAGCGGGGCGCCCGAACACATCGGGTGGAAGGTGGCCGTCAAGGACCGCCTCAACGCCTTGAAGAACCCCTACGCCCATCTCAAGATCGAGGACATCTCCATCGAGAAGGTCAAGGCCTCGCCGATGATGTGGGAGCCCACGCGGTTCCTCGAGTCGTGCCCGTCGTCGGATGGGGCGTGCGCCGTGGTCATCACCGACGAGGCGGGGGGAACTGCTGCTGCGGCCGCCGGTCGGCCTCCGGCGTGGATCCTGGCCTCCTCCTCCCGCTCCGAGCCACCCAGCTTCCCCGGTCGCGATCCGGTACGGCCTGCTGCCGCCCTCCAGTGCGCTGCCGACGTCTACGACGCTGCCGGGATCACCGATCCCCGCCGCCAGATCGACACGGCCGAGCTCTACGTCCCCTTCTCCTGGCTCGAGCCGATCTGGCTCGAGGCCTTCGGCCTGGCCGAGGTGGGCGAGGGTTGGAAGATGGTCGACGACGGCACCACCGAGCTCACGGGCTCACTTCCCGTCAATGCCTCCGGTGGCGTCCTCTCCAGCAATCCCATCGGGGCCTCGGGTCTCCTGCGGTTCGCCGAGGCCGCCAACCAGGTGCGCGGTGCGGCCGGGGAACACCAGGTGGAGGGAGCCAAGGTGGCCATCGGCATGGCATACGGCGCCAACAACCAGTACTTCAGTACCTGGGCTGTCGGCAGTTCGCTGCACCCCTTCGAGTAGGTAGCCGGCGAGGGATCCCTCGTGTCAGGCCTCGACCTCCACTTCGCTGACCCCGCTACTGGTCACGGCGGGACCTCCGGCCGGGGTCAATGCCGCGATCGCTGACCTGGCGTTGTCCTCGGTGTCGAAGACGACGACACAGGTTCCAGTTCCGGCTCCATCGTTCATCCACATGCCCTTCTGGAAGCCCTGCAGTGCCCGTGCCTGAGGAATCACGAACTCGTCGAGGACCGAGCGGCGGTGCTCGATGTCCGAGTCCGGGCTGAGCTCGACCTGTATCAGGACTGCGTGTGTCATGTCTCGTCGCCTCGGAGGAGACGGGCGACCTCGGCAAACGAACGCCAGTTCACCGATCAGTCTTCGGGAAGCCCGGCGAACTCACGCTTCGCTCGTCGATACCACCCCATCCCCGAAACAGGATGCTTCCACCTACCCTTCATCTCCTTCAGGGTAGGGCCGTGCGCCTCGTCACCCGAGGCCACCACGTCCTTGAGATGCTGGTCCTGCGCCTTTATCACCTCATCTGCGGTGTTGCCGTGGTGGGGCACATCACATGGTCCACCCAATTGCTTGCAGGTCATCGTCTTCATGGATTGCGCCTCTGTTTCTGGTCTTCGGCCGCCAACGGGGACATGCGACGATTGTAGGAGTGCGGACCCGTTGCCTGCTTCTCCGATCGTGCTCGGGTCCTCGAGCGAGTCGGACGAACGCCGTGCCACGTCGCTGGTTCGACCTACGAGCAGACGCTGTAGCGGATGTGGGTGGCCTCCGGCGTATCGATCACTCGAACGATCCGGAGCTCGATCCCCGCCGGCAGGATGTCGAACAGTCGGCGCCCGGCACCGAACAACACCGGAACCAGGTGAATCTGCAACTCATCGAGCACGCCCGCCTCGAGCGCTGTCTGTGCCGTGTACGCACCGTGGACGAGCACGTTGCGTTCACCGGCGGCGGCCTTTGCCTGTGTCATCGCGCTGGCGATCCCGTCCGTCACGTAGGTCACCAAGGGGTACCGTGCGGCCGACGGCCCCGGCGGCCGGTGACTGGCCACGAAGATCGGGACGCCGTCGTGGTGGTCACCGCCCCAGTGATCGACCTGCTCCACGGTGTTGCGACCGGACAGGACCGCGCCGGTCATGGTGATCTCGTCGAGGAATTCCCTGCCTGACGCGGCGGTGGAGTCCGCTGTCGGCCCGGTGTCCGACCCAAACCCGTACCACTCGTGCAGCCGCATGAAGCCGTCACCACCGGGGTTGTCCGGTTGGTCGTTGACTCCAGCGACGTATCCGTCGAGCGACATCGACCTGTAGAGCACGGATCGGGACGTGTGGTCCACCTCACGAGTGACGGCTGATCGCACTGTTGGGCGTGCGTCGCTCAGTGTCGAGCGAAGTAGTCGACGAGTGCTTCGGCAACTGGACGGGCGTGGGTGAAGAAGCCGAGGTGGCTCGCTCCAGCAATCTCCGCGTATTCGGCACCGGGGATCACTTCGGCCGCCTCCCGAGCCTTGGCCGGCGGCGAGTCGATGTCGTACTCGAAGCCCATCACCAGACACGGCACGGTGATCGTCGACCAGGCAACGGTTCGTATGGGGTCGGTGGACCACGCGAGCGCGGCTTCGTACTGGCCGAGGCGCCCTGGGTTCGGCCACTCCTCGACGTCACGGATGAGCCCCAGCCAACCGTCGATGACGTCGTCGTCCTGGAGGTCCTGGTAGGGCAGGTACCGGATGGTCTCGAGTGCATAGTAGAGGCGCGGTAGCGCAACCGACGACGCGGCCAGGTCCCGCTCGAGGGTTGTGATGGCCTTCTCCCACGATGTCGGACGGTTGGCGCTTCCCATCAGGGCGGCGGCGCGTATCCGCCCGGGATGGTCGATGACGAGGGTCTCCGCGATCCATCCGCCGAGCGAGTGGCCTGCGATTCGGATCGGGTCGACGATGCCCAAGTGGTCGACGAGGTCGAGCGCGTCTCCGGCCATCTGGGCCACCGAGTACGGGGCCGGAGGGAGAGAGCTCGGAGGAACACCGCGATTGTCGAAGAGGATGACCTGATAGCCGGCAGCGGCGAGTAGCGGGGCCAAGCCGATCTCAAACGCCTGCGCAGGCTGACCGCAGCCGGCGATGAGCAGAAGCGGGTCCCCCTCGCCGATGACCTCGTACACCAGTGTGACGTCTTCGAGTGCGACCTCTGGCATGAACTCCCCCTGGTTTCCGACCGCTCAGTGGGCCATGGCGAGGTGCTCGTAGACCGAACGCACTGCGCTCGAACCTTCGCCGACTGCCGCGGCAACCCGCTTCAGTGAGCCACTCCGGACATCACCCACTGCAAAGATGCCGGGTACCGACGTCTCGAAGGGTAAGGGGCCGCGGGCCGCGAACTGCGGCCCCCGGGCGATCGACTCCGGCACCGAGTGATCGGTGAGGACGAAGCCCTTTGCGTCCAGTGCCACGACACTCCCCAACCACGCGGTCGCAGGCTTCGCGCCGATGAAGCAGAAGAGCCCCGAGCACTCGACCGTACGAATCTGCCCGGTCGTCGTGTGGTCCAAGGTGACCTGCTCGAGATGGTCGGTACCCGAGAGTCCTCGAATCTCCGTGTTGGTGAGCAACTCGATTCGCTCCTCAGCTTGAATCCGCTCGATGAGGTAATGCGACATGCTGTGTTCGAGATCTTCGCTCCGAATGACGATCGACACCTGGCATCCTTGCTGCGAGAGGTAGATCGCGGCCTGGCCGGCTGAGTTGCCCCCACCGACCACGATCACCGGGAGTCGACTGCATGTTCGAGCCTCGAGGTCGGTTGCGGCGTAGTACACCCCCGCTCCCTCGAATCGTTCGAGTCCCTCGACCGCCAGCCGTTGATAACGCGCTCCGGATGCGATGATCACGGCCCGAGTTGGGATCTCACTGCCGTCGGCCAGTGCGATGACTTGGAATCCGGCTTCCGCTCGCAAGCCCGTGACCTCGCAGGGCGCGTTCAAATGGGCCCCGAGCCGTTGCGCCTGGATCGCTGCACGTGAGGCCAGTTCTTCACCGGAGACACCGTTCGGAAACCCGACATAGTTTTCGATGCGCGAGCTGCTGCCGGCCTGCCCACCCGTCGAGACAGCGTCGAGTGACACGGTGTTGAACCCCTCTGACGCTCCGTACACTGCGGCCGCCAGGCCGGCCGGGCCAGTTCCCACGACCACCAGATCGAACATGTATCCCGGAAGTTGACGGAAGGTGAGTCCGAGAAGCTCGGCGAACTCGCCTGGTGACGGATGGCGCAGTACCCCCATCGGGGTGATGACCACCGGCGTATCCCGAGACGTGAAGCCCATGCGGGCCAGCAGAACGTCCACGCCGTCTTCATCCTCGATGTCGATCCAGGTGTGCGGAAACCGGGACCTGGCAGCAAACGCTCTGAGCGCCATGGCATCGCCCGAGTATCGGGAACCGATGATTCTGACTGCCCGTGCACCTTCACCGGATCGCAAGACCTCCCGACGGGCGACGAAGGCCGAAAAGATCGTGTCAGCCAGTTCCGGCCTACGGTTCATGATCTGGTGGAACTCTTCGCTGGGGATCCGCAGGACTCGACCGGGTTCGCTCACCCGAGCCGTGAGGTAGGAACGCTGACCCGTCACCATGTTCAGCTCGCCGAGGAATCGGCCGGCCCTGTGGGTGGTGATCAGCGTGTCGCCGTCCAGATCAGGACGGACGATGTCTACTGCGCCTTCCAACAAGACCACGAAGTCGTAGGACGCATCACCCGCCTTGAACAGCACGTCCCCGACCTCGACCACCGTCTCTTCGCCGAACGCTGCCAGCTCCGCGAGGGCTGCATCACTCAGCGTCGGAGCGGCCGCGCCAGACAATTCCAAGGAGGATTCGCCGTGTAACGTCGGATTGCCTGCGTCCGGAGACTCGCTCACCGGCGCGAGTTTAGCGACAGCCCTTCCGTTGACAATCCTGGCGATCCTACGCCCGACGCGGCGAAGATCTCGCCTCGACGACGAGGGACTGGGCCGATTGACCGAGCCGACCATCGCTGTCATAGATCGCTCCGATCGACAGTCCCGTGCCCGAGGGCTGCACGATCCCCTCGCACGACATTCCGATCCATTCGCCTCGCACAGGCCGCGACAAACCGACCGTGAGGTCTGCGTTCATGTACCACCAGTGGTCGAACGGCAGGCGCTCCGATGTGCCGCCTGACGCGTAATCCGCGGCAGCCACCGCGCGCTGCGTACCGGTGATCTTCTCGTCGGCCACGATCGGCATCACGAGCCGGAGCCAGAGCTCGAGGGACCTGGGTCCAGAGGTGCGCTCCCGGACCGATGCCATCGCGAGGCTGTCGAAACTCGGCCATCCGACGATACGGGCCGCGTGCCGGTTGGGCCGATCGAGATCCGGCATCCGAGCCGGATCGAATGCAAGCGGATGCGCGGTCGCTTCGACGGGAAGTCCGAGCTCGGCACGGCGAACCCGGGTCGCCGAGGCTGCTGCGACCGGCCTGTCTCCTGCGCGGAGGACCGCACTCTGTCGTTGAACTCGGCGTCCGCCACTGCTCTTGCCGAGGTCGATCCTCAGAGGCTCACGGGGGACCGGCCCGAGCAGTTCGACGAAGACCCGCACCACGACCTCGCCCTCGGATTCGAAGACCCCGGCGAGCAGCGCAGCGACAGCGGCGCCGTGTAGGGCCTCCGGGCTCCAGGGACCAAGGGCCGCTTCCGTCGGTACGTAGCAGTCTCCGTCTCGCACGAACACCGACGTGACTTCTGATGAGCTCCCGTTCGTCAGCGGCAACCGTGATCGCCCGTCTGCGAATTGGCCGACAGCTGTCCCTCGTCAACCCGGATCGAAGCCATCGGTCCGGACACTATCCGACCCGATACGCTGCGGATTCATCCGAGTCTGCCGGCCGGCGACGCGATCCGGATGGGAGTCGCCCACCTCCCACGGTTGACTCGACGCCACCGGGTGCCTAAGGATTCGGCACATGCCGATCACCGGGACGTACGAGCCGAGCAGCTGGGACTGGGTCCGCGACCAGGTCGAGGAGTACGAACGGTCGGGTGGCACGCGGGCCAACACCCTGCTCGACACCGGGATGCCGGTCATCATCGTGACGACCCGCGGGAACAAGTCAGGGAAGGTGCGCAAGATGGCCCTCATGCGCGTCGAACACGATGGCCGATACGCCCTTGTCGCCTCCATGGGTGGTGCACCGACCAATCCGGTCTGGTACAACAACGTGAAAGCCAACCCCACCGAAGTGGCGATCCAGGACGGTCCTGAACCCTTCGACGCCGACGTCCGCGAGCTCGAAGGCGACGAGCGCAGAGAGTGGTGGACGAGAGCAGTCGCTGCCTATCCGCCCTATGCCGAGTACCAGGAGAACACCACGCGGATCATCCCGGTCCTCCTCGCGTCACGCCGTTCCTCCTGATCGCCACCTCCCCCACAAGCGGCCCGGGATGGCCAACCGAACGATTCCCCGGGTTACCGGTCCGGGGCACTGTCGCCGGTATCGGTACCGTCGAAGGAGCGGCTTGGCATGTTCACCACGACGCCGAGACCGTCGCTGTCGTCCCCGGGCTCCGCTCGAGGCTGGTCTCGAACAACGACGCGACCATTCGTCGGAACGCGGCGATCCCTCGTGAGGTACCGGGCCACGTCGCTCGTGCTCGGGTAGCGGCGAGACAGGAGTCGCCGGAGCTGCTCCGGCGCCATCGGACCCGGAGCGAGGTCGCGGTCGGGGACCGTCGGTAGGAGGACGGGTTCGGCCTCTGGTTCTGGTTCTGGATTGCTCATCGGACACCTCCCTTCTGATGTCACCATCCAGGCATCGTTCTGAAGGTCCTCCTCCTCGAGCGGTGCACCGGGAGCCCCTCACGCCCCAGGCGTTCCTACCCCGTGGGGCTGTGGGCACCACGTCTCCGCTGTGGGTCGCTGAACCGGGATTTCCCCCGACCGAACGCCCGCACACTGCTCCCGCCGAGCCAGCCCCTCTCGAGCCTCCTCAGAGTGCTGCGTGGCACACTGGTGACCGATGGCGCCCATGACGGTCGATTGGACCACGATCTCTTCGTTGGCAACTGCTGTGGGCACATTGGTCCTCGGTATCGCCACGTTCGCCGCGGTCCGATCGTCCAATCGATCGGCTCGCATTGCCGAGGCAGCGCTGCAGGAACAGCGTCGACCGGTCCTTGCCCCCTCCCGCCTCGAGGATCCAACCCAGAAGATCATGTTTCTCGGAGGACACTGGGTCAGTGTTGCCGGAGGCCGAGCGGCGGTCGAGCACGTCGACGGCATCGTCTATCTGGCAATGAGCTTGCGGAATGTCGGCAGCGGCATTGCCGTCTGTCAGGGCTGGGCGGTCAGACCCGGCCCGAGCGCATCGACCAACTACCCCACTCACGTGCCGTTGGAAGACCTCCGGCTTCAATCGCGCGACCTCTACGTCCCGTCCAGTGATGTCGGCATGTGGCAGGGAGCGTTGCGGAATCCGGACGATTCGCTGCGCGCAGAGATCGCGGCAGCGATCGACGGGGGCCAATCAGTCACCGTCGAGTTGCTCTACACAGATCAGATCGGCCGCCAACGGACGATTTCCCGATTCGGACTCGTCCCCACGGGCGATCTGTGGCTCACCAGCCTGTCCCGCCACTGGTATCTCGATTGGGACGGACCGCGCCCCGAGAGCGTCGCGTTCGCCGCAAACGAAGCCGTGCTCCGCGACAACGCAGCCTTGGAGGAGAGAAGAGCAGCGACCAACGGTCAGGGTGCCCAACCGGTCGGCCAGGAGTTGCCAGCCGACACCGACCGTACTTAGCGCAACGGCCGGTAGGTGAGGAGGACGTTGCCGGAATCGAATTGCCCGCAGGTGGGCCAAACTGAGCGCAAGCCGGCCACTCAGGTCCTCGAAGAGGGATCGGCCCTGACCAATGACAATCGGGCAGACCATGATCCGCAACTCGTCGAGAACACCCGCGGCGGCGAAGTGGGCGGTGAGGTGGGCGCTGCCGAGCACGAGCACTTCGCCGCCAGGCGCGGCCTTGACCGTTTCGATCTGCTCGGCGGCCTCGCCGGCGATGATGGTGGTGTTGGACCAGCCTGCGTCTCCGAGTGACGTCGAAAAGACGAGCTTGGGTTTGGCGTTCATCCGGGAGGTGATGGCCGGGTCGTTCACTCGAGCCTGCTCCGTCGGCCAGTAGGCGGCCATGTGCTCGTAGGTTGCCCGGCCGAACCCGAGCGTGTCCGCCTCGTCGAGTTGACGGACGGCGAAGTCGTTGAACTCCTCGTCGGGCACCAACCAGTCGAACTCGCCGTTCGGGCCCTCGTAGAAGCCGTCGAGGCTGGTGACGATGAAGGACGCCACGGCTCTCATCGGTCGTTCCGCCTCGAGGTGTGCGCCTGGAGGACCTGCGTCGTCACGATGCGCCTCCGTGCAGCATGGCTGCCAGCGAGTCCAGAAAGGACTGGGTTCCCTCCTCTCTCTGGCTCGCCGTGTCGTGGCCGTCGAGGAACACCCCCTGCTCTGTGAGGACGAGCTGCGTCGCTTCGTCGTGGTCGTGGAACTGCACCGTGGCGACGGATACCGAGATCCGATCCGCATCGGCGGACATTTCGTACGTGTAGACGATCCGCTGCTCGGGAACGATGTCGTGGAACTGCGACTCGTACGTGTGAACGGGTCCGCCGGTGGGCCCGCCCCGAAAGGCCTCACGGCCCCCGACCCGGAAGTCGAGTTCGTAGCTTGCTCCCAGTGCATCGGCGGAGCCGGTGAACCAGCGGGCCTTGAGGGTGGGATCCGCCCACGCCGGGAAGACCTGGGCGACCGGAACGTCGAAGGTCCGCTCGACGACGAACGTGTCATGGGTGACGGTGGACAGGATCACGGTTTCTCCTCGGTAGTGGCGGTTTCGGTCAGGAGGTCGCCCAGCCGATCGAGGCGGGCTTCCCAGCTCCGGCGTCGGTCAGCTATCCACCCTTCGGCAGCGGTCATCGCTCCACGCTCGATCCGGCACATGCGGGTCCTTCCGACCTTCTCGGTCTTCACCACGCCGCACGACTCGAGCACCTGCACGTGCTGGACGACGGCGGCAAGGGACATGGCCAGGGGTTCTGCGAGCTCGCTGACCGAGGCGGGTCCCGCGGTGAGCCGTTCCACCATGGTGCGCCTGCTCTTGTCGGCCAGCGCCTGAAACGTCCGGTCCAGGTCGATCGTTTGGTCAAGCATGTACTTGAGTATGTGCTCTGCGGGAGCTACAGTCAAATGTCTTCTTCAGTGTTTCGCGGGCGCCAGGGGAACCTCACCTGCTACTTCGTGATCACGTGCCGTGGCCTGCGCGGTATCGCCTCTGAGCGACCGGATTGTCGGCCGCCGCGATCCGGTCCTGAACGTCGGAGAGCTCGGCCCTCGCCTGCCTGCTGTAGCGGGGGTCGGGTTTCACCTCGTCGCCGGGGAGTGGGCGCAGGGCGAAGCTCGAGTAGACGACCTTCCGCGGACGATCGATCGGTGGATGGGCGCGGTGGAGCGCGTCGCTGCAGTGCACCGTGACATCACCGGTCTGCGTCTCGAGCATCCGGGGTTGGAGATCTAGAGCCGGGTCGCGGCCGGCGGCCATCGTGTTGGCGCGGTGACTGCCGGGGATCACACCGAGGGCACCGCTGGTGCGATCCGCCCCGGTGATCGAGATGCCGCAGGTCAGTCCGCTGCACACATACGAGTGCTTGCCTTGGCCGCAGTCCTTGTGCCAGGGGAGGTCGGAGAGGCCGCGCACGATCCCGAGCGGCTTCACGAGGCCCTCCCCCCCGCCGAGGTGCTGGTGCCCGTCGCCCGTGAGGTCCCCGATCCATCGGTACCGTTCGCTGGCGACCGCCTCGCGGAGGGCGGCCGACTTCTCGTGGAAGAAGAGGACGCGCACGGCCTGGGATGCTCCGTCGCTGGTCTCGGCCCACCAGGACTCGCCATCGTCGGGGGCGGCACGGCCGATCCACTCGTCGATGTCGGCCCCGATCGCATCCATCACCTCCCGGTCGAAGACGCCGCGGAGGTGGAGGAAACCGGCCTGCTCGAGGAAGTGGGCCATCTCGTCGCGATCGTCGTCCGGCGTGAAGATGCGATCGAGGTCGAGCGGGCCGCCGTCGAGACCGGTAAAGGTGACATCGCCGGTCTCGTGGACCTTGCGGCCGTCCAGGAGGGCGCGCATCGGCGGCTCCCATGCGATCCAGTCGTTGATGCTGCCCGAGGTGATCCGGACACGTGAGGTCATCGCGAGGCCCATCGCCGACTGGACGTCCTGGAGGAAGTCGGAGAGCGCGTCGGCCGACAACACCGCGACCACAGCCGCGTCGTCGGTCCCAGCACGGATTCCGAGGGTCCCCCCCGACCGTCGGAGTGTGATCTTCCGGTCATCGACCTCGAGACCGAGGGCCGGGAGCTCCTTGTACGCCACGCCGCGCCCGGCGAGGTCACCATGTACCGCGATGGCATCGGGAAGCAGTCCGTCCACCATGTCATCGCGTTCGAGCGCTCTGACCTCCTTGAGCAGTCGGGTCCGGCAATCGATCGACATCCACCCTCCCTTGACCTGTCAAGTGTGGCGAAGTCACGGCTGGCGAGCAAGCACGGCTTCGATCGACAAGAGCTCGCGGCTGCTCCTAACCGACCTTGGCGACCTCTGCCACGAGCTCGGGGACGAAAGCGGCGCCGTCGACCGTCCCGATTCCGGTTGCCATGTCGTAGCCCTTGACCGCCCGGTAGCCGGTCACCCTATTGAACGAGTTGTTTCCTGAGGTGACGTCGACGATGCCGCTCGCTCCAGCGGACTCCATCCCATAGAGGGCCCTGTCGAGATCTCCGAGGCCTTTGCCGGCCACCTGGTCTGCGATTGCAACGATGCCTGCGAACTCAGGGGTCGCCTCACTGGTGCCACCGACCGGCAGCCACCCCCCGCCCGACTCGTAGATTTCGGCACCGTCGAGAACCGATGCACTCATCGACAGGTCAGGTGTGCCGCGCCACTTGCCCACGACGCCGGACACCGAGTCCTGGAACGGGGGCACAGCGAATGCGGCGGAGTCGCCGCCACCGCTTGCGCCCAACCCGTCGTTCCAGACCACCGGGGATTTCGTCTGATGGTACGGGGCGATGGTGCTGATCGTGAGCTGCAATCCCCCGACACTCGTGACGAGTGGATCGCTCGAGGGCCAGGAATTGACTCTGTGGGCATAGAGCGCGCACGGATTCGCCGCGTTGGAGCAGTTGGTGGCGCCGAAGTCACCAGAAGCCCCCAACACGGTCACTCCTGCCGACCTCGCCGCGGTGAAGGCCGTTCGGAACGGTGCAATCTTGGCTGCGAAGCCTGACCCAAACGTCTGCTCGGTCGCCCCGAAGCTCTGCGAGATCACAGCGCCACCCGCTATCCCGAGTGACTTCTCGTTACTGATCACGTAGTTCTCGGCGGCGACGATCTGCTTGAACCCGACTGCCCCCTCGGTCTCCGCCACCGGTGTCTCGACGAGAAGGATGTTCGCTCCCGGTGCGATGGCATGCGCGTACTCGACGTCGAGCGTCGTTTCAGTAGCCCAGCTGGCGTTGGATCCCGTGATCGCCCCCTCCGGCGCAATGATCTTGAAGCTCGGAGGAGGCGGCAGGTCGAACCCGGTGTCGAATGTCCTGAGGTCATTCTGAATGGTGTTCGAGCCGAACGCATCGACGACGACGACCGTCTCACCGGCACCGGTGTCCTTGTTCGCATACAGCGGTCCGAGATCGTACGCGGCCTGGAACTGGGCCGGCTCGTAACAGCCACACGATCCGGGGCCGGGGGGCGTCGCGTCCGAATCCGTGGCGTGCGGTTCGACTCGGATGAGCGGGAGGGGTGCGCCGACCGACGACCCGCCAGACACGGATCGAAGCGACCCACCGCCGACCGACGACACCTCTGACGACACCGCGCTTGTGCTCAGGATCACGACCGTCGCAGCGACGCATGCAGCAGTCACCCCACGAACGGTTCGGGACAAGTATGGAGACATGTGTTCAGCCCCTCATCGGGTGACGCATTGTTGCGGCCGCCAACCGCCGGCCACCACCTTCCGTCCAATTCAAGCACAGGAGCGCGTCTCGGCTTCAAGCTTGCAAGAATGTAGCTGGCACGAGGTTTGCGGCCGAAACCTCCAAAGGGAGCGGAGCACCATGGCTCAGTCGGATGAGAACGGACGGGTCAAGAACCAGAGGCGGCTCGGAACAGGAGCAATCACCGCTCTCGCGGGAGGTGGGCTTCTCCTCATCTTCATCATCCAGAACACCGAACGGATCAGACTCCACTTCCTCGTCTGGAACTTCTCATGGCCGTTGTGGCTCTACACGCTGGTCACCGCCGCGTTCGGAGCGCTGATCTGGGTGGGGCTCGGCGTGATGCGCCGCCACCGGCGCCGCAAGGAGCGCCGAGCTGACCGCCGTGGGGACTGACCAGCTACGGGTCGGCGCGCGCGATGACCACAGCGCACGGGGCATTGCGGACGACATAGTCGGAAACCGAGCCGAGCAACGCACGTCGAATTCCACTTCGACCACGACTACCCAACACGATCGCGTCGGCTGACACTTCTTCGGCCAGTGCGCACAGCGCTGCGCCGGGACTGCCCTCGATCACACGGGTCTCGACCGGCTCGACGTCCAACAGACTCGCGGTGTGATCCACCACCGCCCTTCCTTCGGCAAGCTTCTCATCCCGCACGCTCGCGTACTCATCGGGGCTCATCGACGGTCCAGCGTGGCCCGAACCATCCTGGGTCAGAGACGGATCGAGTCCTTCGACGACTGTCACCACGATGTGTACAACTGCTGGGCGCAGGACCGCCACCCCCGCTAAGACAGACCGCACGGCCAGTTCGGAACCGTCGGTGGCAAGGAGAACGGTGCTCACTCACGAGAGTCTGTCACGACCGTCGACCCGGGCCAGACTGAGACTCCAGGGGTAGTCTCGACAGAGAGACCCGATGGATACCGAGAGATCGACGACGAACGCCGGACCAGAGCGTCAGCCGGGCACCGGGGGGAATCCGAGCAGCTCGTTCTCGGCCTCTTGGCGGCGGAAGCGCCTCACCGTCGAGGAGCGCGTGGCCCGAGGCCGTGATGCCCGTACGGAGGCCCCCCGCTCGAGTCACGGGCGATTCGAGCCGCCACCTGATCGCCCCGACCCGGTGACGCTGCTGGAAGAGCAGGGCGCAAGTCGGGTACACGATCTGCTCCCGATCCGGTACGGACGGATGCTCGTCTCGCCCTTCACGTTCTACCGCGGCGCGGCGCTCATCCAAGCCACGGATCTGTCTGCCACTCCGACGTCCGGGGTGACCGTGCAGCTGTGCGGTGACGCCCACCTGTCGAACTTCGGCCTGTTCGGTACCCCTGAGCGTCAGCTGCTCTTCGACATCAACGACTTCGACGAGACCCTGCCGGGTCCGTGGGAGTGGGACGTCAAGCGGTTGGCCGCCAGTTTCGAGATCTTGGGTCGCCACCGGGGGTTCTCGCACTCGGATCGCCGAACTGTCGTCATGGAGGGCGTGTGGGCATATCGCGAGCGGATGCGCGAGGCCGCCGAGTCGGGGACGCTTCAGGTCTGGTACGACCATCTCGAGGCCGGCCGCCTCCTCGACGAGATGCGCACGGAGGTCGACCGGGGCACACTCAGCAAGAAGGAACACCGGGTCGTCGAGCAGGGTGTGGCCAAAGCGCGCACACGCGACAGCATGCGGGTGTTCACCCGGCGGGTCGGCAAGGTCGGCGACCGACTTCGGATCGTCGCAGACCCGCCCGTCACCGTGCCGGTCGAGGACCTCGTGGAACCGGGTTCTGAATGGGCCCAGTCCGAAGTCCTGATCAAGAAATTGTCGGCCTCCTATCGCGAGACCCTTGGGATCGAGCACCACCCACTGGAGGAGTTTCGCTACGTCCACGCGGCCCGCAAGATCGTCGGCGTTGGGAGTGTCGGTACCCGCTGCTACATCCTCTTGCTGGTCGGGCGCGACGAAACCGACCCTCTGGTCCTCCAGGTGAAGGAAGCACAGGCGTCGGTTCTCGAGCCGTTCGCCGGAACGAGCGAGTACCCCCACCACGGCCAGCGAGTCGTGGCGGGTCAGCGTCTCATGCAGGGGGCCAGCGACGCCTTCCTCGGCTGGCAGCGCATCAAGGGCCTCGACGGGGGTGAGCGCGACTATTACGTGCGCCAACTCCACGACTGGAAAGGGGCCCCCGAGGTCGAAGAGATGCTCGTCCCCGGAGCCACCGTCTACGCCCGTCTCTGCGGGGCGACGTTGGCTCGGGCACACGCGCGATGGGGCGATCGCGTCGCCATCGCGTCGTACCTGGGCAAAGGGGACGTCTTCGATCGGGCAATCGCCGGCTTTTCCGCGGCGTACGCCGACCAGAACGAGCGGGACTACGAGGCACTCGTCCGCGCAGTGCGGTCCGGGCGTCTCACTGCCGAGACAGGTGTGTAGGGACGGTCCACGATCATGCCCGAGCCGCCGCCAGCCTGACCTGCGTGCTCGCCAAGTCGGACACTCTCCTGGACAAGTGTCCAACTCCGCCGTACGATGCTCGGGCGGTAGCAGTGATCTCGTGCCGCGAAGGGGAGAAGGCGCCTTGTCGAAAAGAGCGCTCCGGGTCGTACAGGTCGCCACCGGCAACGTGGGCTCGGAGATGGTCAGCCGGATCGTCGAACACCCCGACCTCGAGCTGGTCGGCCTCTACTGCTACTCGCCCGAGAAGGTCGGACGAGACGCCGGAGAGATCGTCGGAATTGGGCCGCTCGGGGTCGCAGCCACCGGTGACATCGAGGATGTGCTCCGGTTGAAACCCGACGTCGTGAACTTCAACGGGGTGTGGCCGGACATCGACCAGTTCTGCACCCTGCTCGAGAACGGCATCAACGTGGTCACGACGTCCGACTGGATCACGGGGCACCATCGCGACCGGAATCACCCACATCCGTCCGGCAGGAAACCGACAGAGCTCATCGAAGCCGCCTGCCAACGCGGAGGCACATCGTTCTATGGAACCGGCATGAATCCCGGCCTGGCGCAGATACTGAGCGTCGTCGCAACGGCAGGGATGGGAAGAGTGGACCACATCACCGTGCTGGAGACGGTCGACGTCTCGTGCCACCACTCGGTCGACACATGGAAGAACGTCGGCTACGGCAGGCCGGTGGACGATCCCGAGATCCCCGGCCTGCTCGAAACGGGTTGCACGGTCTTCGCGGACTCGATCTACATGATGGCCGACTGCCTCGACCTGCAGATCGATGACATCGTCTTCGAGTGCGAGCTCGGTGCATGCACTGAAGACGTCGACCTCGGCTGGTGGTCGCTTCCGAAGGGGTCGCTCGGCGGGAGTCTCGCCAAGTTCAAGGGGATCTCGGACGGCGACCCGAAGATCGAGGTCCACCTCGAATGGCAGATGACGCCCAAGACCGAGCCCCGGTGGGCCGTCCAAGGCTGCTACATCACCACCATCGACGGCGACCCCACGATCGTCAACCGCCACATGATCTTCCCGGCGACCGGCACCCCTCATAGCCTGATGGACGCGAACTACTTCGCCTCGTTGGGTATGACCATCACCGGTATGCCAGCGCTCAATGCGATGCGTGCAGTGTGTGAGGCGAGCCCCGGTCTCCTGACCAGCTCGGATCTCCCGCTACGCGCCTTTGCGAGCCGGGTGCGCGGCGCGGCACAGGCACCGGGCACGCCCGTCGAGCCGGCGGGGTAGGACCGATGGCCTCGCGTTATCCGTTCCCCGCCTCGCCCAACGGCTGGTTCTGCATCGGCGTCTCCGAGGAACTCGCCCCGGGAGACGTGAGGTCGGTCAACTACCTAGAGCGCTCCCTCGTCCTCTTCCGTGGTGACGACGGAGCTGCCCGCGTCTTCGATGCACACTGCCCCCATCTCGGTGCCGACCTCGGAGTCGGGGGGCGCGTCTGCGGCGACGGCATCGCCTGCCCCTTCCACGGTTGGCGCTTCGACGGCAGCGGCCGGCTCGTCGAAGTCCCGGGACTCGATCGCCCACCCCGGGCGGCCGCTCTGGCGTGGGACGTCTGCGAGCGGAACGGGCGGATCTTCGTCTGGCACCATGCGGACGGCGCACCGCCCAGCTACGACGTGGCTGTCTACCGCGAGGACGAGGAGGCCTGGACGCCGTGGAGGACCAACAGCTACACGGTACGCGTCCACGTCCAGGACCTGACTGAGAACATCATCAACCGATCGCACTTCTCGGCGGTGCACGACATGGAGCCACCCGAAAAGGAGTCCTTCGATGTGACATTCTCCGGCCCCTCCATGGTCGTCGAGCAGAGTCTGAAGGTGACCGCAATCTCGGATGCCGGCTTCGAGGTGAGCACGAGAACCACGACGTGCGGGCCGGGGATCGTGGCGGTCGAAGTCGATCAGGACCCGGTCCAGATGCTCACCTACATCACCCAGACGCCGATCGACGAGGAGTACACCGAGGTGAGCCTCCTCTTTTCGATGAAGCGGCTCCCGGACGCCGGAGCGACCGAGTCGATCTCCGAGCTCAACGACCAGATCACCAATCTCCAGTTCACCCAGGACGTCCCGATCTGGGAGAACAAGATCTACCGCGAGCGCCCGATCATCACGACGGTCGACGGCCCCGTGACCCAGTACCGCCGTTGGTTCCGCCAGTTCTACTCAGAGGCGAGTGGATCGACTCGGGACTGAGCCCTGGTGGGCGGGTCGGAACCCCAGTCCACGGGTCCGACGCACACCGGATTAGGACAGCTCGCGTCCGGCTTGATAAGAAAGAAGGCGATATGGGACCACTGGCCTGGGTCGCCCACCATCGTCTCCTGGCGCTGGCGATGGGAGCCACGACCCTCATCGTGCTCATCGCCGTCGCGGTGTGGTATTTCCTGCTGCGCAGCCCCGCCACCCAGGTCGATCTCGGCCAGGCACTCCACTTCTATCGACAGGAACAGAAGCGGGGGCAGGCAAACAGCAGCAGAAACCTTCCTCCGACCGGGGTCTATCGGTACCGCACGACTGGCGGCGAGCAGCTGAGCTTCGCTGGCATCAGCCGTTCGTTTCCCACTTCCACGAATCTCATCGTGACCGAAGCCCACAGATGCGCCACCTTGAATTGGGAGCCGATCACGCAACACACAGAGGGGTGGGTGGAGTGCCTACAGCAAGGTGGGGGGCTGAGCATCACCTCGAGCCCGTCCTACGAGCAGATCGCCGGAACGCAGGATTCAACCGTCATCTCCTGTCCGACGGGCACGTACTACGTTCCGCCCCATCCCTTCATCGGCGAGGAGTGGCACACCACGTGCCACTCGCCTGGCGAGAAGATCGTCTTTTCCGGAAAAGTGCTCAGCATCTCGTCCGTCACCATCGGTACCCGGAGAGTACCGGCGCTGCACACTCACATCACCTTGGCCTTCTCCGGCTCTGAGTCGGGCACGAATCCCAGCGACTTCTGGGTGTCAACGCTCAACGGACTCATCCTCCGCGAACAGGAGACGGTCGACCTGTCCCAGCAGGCCGGACCCCTCGGCTCGGTCCGATACACCGAGCAGATGACGATCGCGCTCGCCTCGACGGTCCCCGTACGCTGACGACCAGTACCAGCACGACGCACTCCGGGTCCGCCAACAGCAACCGCCGGCGATGGATCGCTCTCGTGGTGCTGTGTGTCGGTCAGCTCATGATCGTGCTCGACGCAACGGTGGTCAACGTCGCACTGCCGTCGATCCAGAGAGACCTGCACTTCACCACATCGTCGCTGGCCTGGGTCATCAACGCCTACCTGATCACCTTCGGCGGGCTCCTCCTGCTGGCCGGCCGGGTGGGCGACCTCGTGGGACCGAAGAAGGTGTTCGTCACCGGGGTCGGTCTGTTCACCGTGGCGTCGATCTTCTGCGGTCTGGCCGGCACCCAGGTCGAGCTCGTCTCGGCCCGATTCGTCCAGGGGGCGGGGGCGGCAGTCGTCGCAGTGACCATCCTCGGCATCCTGGTCACCATCTTCACCGAGCCCAGGGAGAAGGCGCTGGCCATGGGCGTGTACGCCTTCGTGGCCTCGGCCGGTGGCGCCATCGGTCTGCTGGTCGGGGGCGCGCTGACCCAGGAGCTCAGCTGGCACTGGATCTTCTTCATCAACGTTCCCATCGGGATCGCGACCCTCGTCCTCGGGTCGCTCCTGATCCACGAACGCCCGGGGAGGGGCATCCGCAACGGGGTGGACGCTGTGGGGGCGATCTTGGTCACCGCCTCGGCCATGCTGCTCGTCTACGCCATCGTCGAGGCCAGTGTGTTCGGCTGGCTCACCGTCCGCACCATCGGGGTCGGGGCGATCGCCCTCGTGCTCATGGGTCTCTTCGTCTGGCTCGAGTCACGTCTCGACACTCCGATGATGCCCCTGCGGATGTTCCGATCCCGCAACACCGCCGGGGGGACGCTGGTCCGGTTCCTGTTCCCGATCGGGATGTTCGGAAACTTCTTCATCGGTGCCCTCTACTTCCAGCACATCCTCGGGTACGGCCCGGTGGAAACCGGCCTCGCCTTCCTGCCGATGAACCTGCTGATCGCCCTCTTCTCGCTGTTCATCACGGCCCGGGCGATGAACCGCATCGGGGCCCGCAACACGTTGATCCCGGGGCTGGTCCTGATCTTCTGTGGCCTGATGCTCTTCGTCTTCCTGCCTGTTCACGCGACCTATCTGGTCGACGTGCTTCCTGGAATGGTGCTCTTCGGAGCCGGGGCGGGCCTCGCCTTCTCTCCCTCGGTGGCCCTCGCCATGCACGACGCGGCCCCGGCCGACACCGGGCTGGCCTCCGGTCTGGCCAATACGTCGATCCAGCTGGGCGCCGCGCTCGGGGTGGCCCTGCTCGCCAGCGTCTCTGAAACCCGGACCCGCGGCCTCGTGGCCGCCCGTGTGCCCTCACGCGCGGCACTGGCCTCGGGCTACCACCTCGCCTACCTCATTGCCGCCGGGTGCATCGCCTTTGCCACCGTCATCGCCGTGGTCATCTTCCGGGACCGAACGATCGGCCGGGTCCTCACGACCGAGGAGCAGGCAACGGTCGCCATGCTCGAGCCCGAGATCGGCCTCTGACGGCGGGCACGGTACGCGTCGGTTGAACCGTCAGCCGTAGGTCAGGCTGTCAGATTCACGGAGGCGGGCGGCCATGGATTTCATCACCTTTCTGGCGATGGCCGGTACGGACTCCAGCACGCGATCGAAGTGGTGACGAGAGAGCACGAGGATGTCCATGTCCGCCGTGCACACGACCGACGCTGAGTGTGGCTTCCGATCGAGTAGGGACAGTTCGCCGAAGTAGTCCCCCTTCCCCAGCTCGGCGATCGTCCTCCCCTTGCGCCTCACCTCGGCCCTCCCGCTGACGATCACGAAGAAGTAAGTTCCCATCTCGCCTTCACCCACCAGCACCTGCTCCTCGCCGACTTGAGCCTGGGACAGCGATCGCCGGATCTTCTTCAACTCTGCCTCACTACAGTTCGAGAACAGCCAGATCGCCCTGAGATCGACCGGCGGCAGCCCTGACGTCGTCACTGCTGTGACAGGATCGCCGCGATCTCCAGCGCTGGATTGAGCACCGCTGGGCCAGTGGTCGTCACCTCGGC
Source organism: uncultured Acidimicrobiaceae bacterium (assembly GCA_963701325.1). GTDB lineage: Bacteria > Actinomycetota > Acidimicrobiia > Acidimicrobiales > RAAP-2 > Bog-756. The sequence continues at coordinate 2,380,194 of OY969604.1, read as the reverse complement.
GCGCACGATGTCCCCATTGAATGCGAACGGAGCGGAGTACCCTTCTCCCACGGCCGGACCCCACTCGTATCCGCAGGTGACACCGATTCCCACTTCATTGAAGACGGCAGGTGTGAACCGATCGATATTTCCCTCTGCCACCATCTTCTCGTCGACGCGAAGGCTGGCCGAGCCACCTCCGGTTCCGTCTGGGTCGAAGCGGAACTGCAGGGTGTGGCGTCCTGGCCCGATCAGTGTTTCTGCCTGCACGACGTGGCGCTTCCTTCCGTACAGGTTGTGGACGTAGCGCAGTCGCCCGTTCAGGACGTGGAGGGACCATCCACCGAGCGCACAGCCGAGAGCGATCAGCACCCCGTTCGGGACAACTCGGTCGGCGACGTCCACGGTGACGGAGATCGTGTGGGGCCGGTTGCAGAGTTTGACCGCGACCGTTTCCGGTACCGGGGCCCCACCCGGGAAGTATCTGAACGTGTCTCGCGGGCGACGGGTATCGGGTCGTGGGTGAGCGATGGCTTCCATGACCCTGTTGTCGAGGGGCAGCACGTCGTTCTTGCGCGCCTCGACCCACCACAATTCGACGAGGTCATGCAACCGGTCGGGGTGTACCGCAGCAAGATCGTTCGTCTCCGACGGATCGTCCTCGACGTGGTAGAGCTCCCAGACGTCCTCGTCGAACGGTGCATTGATGCTGAGCCCGTCGTCGTAGAGGGGACCGACCGGGTGGAACGCCACCGCCTTCCATCCGTCGTGATAGATCGCTCGGGAGCCGAGCATCTCGAAGTGCTGGGTGATGTGCTGACCGTGTACAGCTGCTCCGTCGTCGGTCAACAGATAGGCAAAGCTCGTGCCGTCGAGGTGCGACTGGGTGATACCCCCGATTGATTCTGGTGCCCTGACTCCCGTCAGTTCGAGCACCGTCGGCAGGACATCGATCGCGTGGGTGAATTGTCGGCGCACGGCGCCGGCGGTGTCGGCGCGGGCGCCCGACGGGAGGCGGACGATGCAGGGATCGGCGATCCCGCCTTCGTGTACCTCCCGCTTCCAGCGCCTGAACGGGGTGTTACCCGCCATCGTCCAGCCCCATGGGTAGTTGTTGTGACTGAGCGGTCCGCCGATCTCGTCGATCCGTCGATACATCTCTTTGGTCCCTGAGGCATCGAAATTCGACAGTCGGCCCTCGTTGATCGTTCCCTGTTGCCCGCCCTCTGAACTTGCACCGTTGTCGGACACCACCATGACGACGGTGTTGTCAGCATCCCCCAGGTCCTCGATGAACGAAAGCAGTCGGCCGATCTGCTGATCGGTGTAAGACAGGTAGGCGGCGAAGCACTCCATGAACCGCTCAGCCAGTACCTGCTCCTGCTCATCCAGGCTCTCCCATGACGGGACCCATGCTGGACGAGGCGAGAGCACGGCGTCCTCGGGAATGACCCCGAGTGCGAGCTGTCGCGCGTAGGTCTCCTCGCGCCAACGATCCCAACCCTGAGCGAACCGGCCCCGGTAGCGCTCGATCCACTCTCGAGGTGCATGGTGCGGAGAATGGCAGGCCCCTGTACAGAAGTAGAGGAAGAACGGCTTGTCGGCGTCGACCGCGCGCAGATCGCCCAGGAACTCGATGCCTCGGTCGGCGAGGTCAGCGCTCAGGTGATATCCCTCCTCAGCCGAACGAGGTGGGGTCACCGCGTGGTTGTCGTGGTAGAGGGCCGGCATGAACTGATGGGTCTCGCCGCCATGGAAGCCGTACCACCGGTCGAACCCCCGCCCGATCGGCCAGGAGCTGCGCGAGCCGGCCATGTTGGTCTCGTCATCGGGGCTGAGGTGCCACTTGCCCACCGCGTAGCTCGCGTAGCCGTTCGCCTGGAGGATCTCAGACAGAAACCCGTTCTCGATGGGCGGCTTACCCCAGTAGCCGGGAAACCCGATCGCCAGGTCGGCTACCCGGCCCATGCCGTTCCGGTGATGGTTGCGTCCGGTCATCAGACAGGCTCGGGTGGGAGAGCACAGGGCTGTGGTGTGAAAGTTGGTCAGGCGTATTCCTTCGGCCGCCAGACCGTCGAGGACCGGCGTGTCGATGTCCGATCCGTAGCACCCGAGCTGGGCGAACCCGACGTCATCGAGAACGACGAGGACGACGTTCGGGGCACCAGTGGGGGGAGACGGTGCTGGAGGCCACCAGGGCTCGGAATCCCGCCAATCGTTTCCGATCTTCCCACCGAACTCACGTCCCAGCGCCATTGGCGACCCCTTGCCTCGACAGATTCCGGACCATCAGTGAATCACGTCGGGCAGGTGCGTGCCGGACTAGTGAGGCGCCACCACTAGGCACTCGACCGCTGGGGTCGGACCGGTCCTGGTGTGACCGCGGGGCGAACGGTCGTGACCACATCCTGCGAGTAGATGACATGGCAGTCCTTGCCATTCGCCTTGGCCCTGTAGAGGGCGAGGTCGGCGTCGCGGAGCATCTCGTCTGCGGACTGACGGGCCCCGACGGCGATGCCGATGCTGGCCGTCACCGAGAGCTCGCGTCCGGGGACGCAGCCGAGCTCAAAGGGACGCCGCACCTCCTTCATGAGCCGCTCGGCGACCTCGTCAGGGTCGCCTTCGAAGCCTTGACCTTCGAGCACAGCGACGAACTCGTCACCGCCGATGCGGCCCACGCTGTCACCGGATCGAAGGACGCTCTGCAGCCGGGCCCCCAACTGGGCCAGCAACTCGTCGCCCGCTGAGTGGCCGAGTGTGTCGTTGATCGCCTTGAAGCCGTCCAGGTCGATGAACAGGGCGGCGACCGCCAGGTGCTCCCGCCGGGCCCGAGCCAGAGCGTGGTCGAGACGCTCGATCATGAGTGTCCGGTTGCCCAGTCCGGTCAGCCCGTCGTGCAGCGCCTGGTAGCGGATCCGGCCGACCAGGAGTGCGTTCTCGAGAGCAATTGCACCTTGTGCGGCGATTCCGCGCATCGCCTCGCTCAGTCGATCGGTCTCCTGGAGGCGGTCGGGGCGGTCCATGACCGATACGACAAGCGAACCGAGCGCTCGTCCGTTGGCCACCATGGGAACCGAGACGGTGGCCACTGGGATCTGATCCGCCGGATATCCGTAGTGTGCAGAAAGGGCGGCCACATCCTCGCCGTCGAGGTAGGTGAGCTCGGGACCGAGGAGCTCCAGCGCCGCGACCGGAAGGCGGATCCCGTGCAATTGGGCCTCGACGTGCTCTGGAAATCCGTCGACCGCGGCCACCGCCGCGTCCTCGTCTCCGGACAGGAACACGAGTGACTGGTCGCAGTCCACGACTCGACGGACGGCCCCGGCCAGGTGAGCCGCCAGCTGCCCAGGGTCGATGAGGGCCGCCAGGTCCCGTGACAGCTCGAGGAGGCTCGACGCAGCGGCAGCCTCCCGACGGGCCTCTTCGAGAGCGCGCTCGGTTCTCTCCACCGCAGCGGCGGAACCGAGCGCGGCTGCTGCGAGGGAGGCGTAGGACGCGATCGTCTGGTGCTCCTGGTCCAGAAATGTCCGGTTGCCAGGGTCGAGCGCCGCGAGCCACCCGAAGCGCTCGTGGTTCGTCCCCACCTCGACGCACAACCGACCGGGCGCCGACCGACCCTCCGGGGTGCGCAACTCGCGTGCGATCCTGCGGCCCTCGGATTCGTCCATCCCGCGTACCAGCAGCCGTTGGCGCATCGGGAGATCCGGATCGGTCACCAGGACGTAGGAGTGGGCATAGAGCGCACGGGAGGCCGCGTCCATGACGCAAGAGAGCGCGGCATCGGGATCCGGTGCGGAGATCACGTCGGCCACGGTCTGTTGCAACACCTCGAGCCTGGACTGGAGCAACTGCACCCGGGTCTCGAAGTATCTGTGCTCCTGTGTCAAGCGGTCGCCCTCGCTCCAAGTGATGAGGTATGAGCAGAACTCGGCTCCCCGACAACAGCAGCCCTCCTCGACGACGCTGCCGCCCGGAAGCCCGAAGAGCGTCGGTATCAACGAGAAGAGTCCGGTCATGAACGCGCAGAATTCGGGAAACGGCTCGAATCCGTGAGTGAAGCGCTCCCGCAGCACCCACTCTCCGGGGCCGATCCGCTCGCCGTCGCGCTCACGGATCGTCGAGAGCCCAAGGGCAGAGTCCATGCTCACCGCGGTCTCGAGCAGTGAGTCAGGTGAACCCAAGTCCTGCAGTGCCTGGGCCATCTCAGCGCTCGATCCGGAGCCGACCGCTGTGGAGGCCGCCGCGTGGATCAGCGGTTCCGAATTCCCGAGCACCGATGCCGTCGCCTCGAACAGGCCGCGAATCTGGTCATACGACGCCCACGCGGAGTCGTCGAGGAGCGTGTCGAGCGAACGAGTCTCGCCCGCACGGTCGAGAATGGTCCGGAGGACATCGCTCCCGTGAGACTCCCCAAGGAACTGTACGACCATCCGCACGTACACGCCGCTGAAATGCCTGTTCTCGTCGGCCCTCGCGTTGTCGGCCATACTCCACTATCGACCGTGGTGGGCCGGATCTTGAAACGGGTGTTGCGGCTGCTCCCGGGCACGCCCTCAGCCCTTCGGCCGGTGCTAGCCGATCGCCCCGAAGTGACCGGTCGGTAGCTTCGGGTGGGGCCCCGAACGGCCAGGCGCCAGACGCTGATCCACTAGCCTCGGGGTATGAGTTCGAGTGGCGTCGCGATCAGCCCACAGGCATCCGATCGATACACCGCCGTCCAGATGCGGATCGTTGCGGCCGCGCTCGACTTGTTCGCGGAGCACGGCGTGAACGGATCATCGCTGCAGATGATCGCCGACGCCATCGGTGTGACAAAGGCGGCCGTGTACCACCAGTTCCCGACCAAGGAGGCGATCGTCGTTGCAGCAGTCGAGGTCGAACTGGGGAGACTCGAAGCAGCACTGGACGCAGCCGAGGCCGGACCGCCGGGCCGGGGCACACTCGACTTACTCCTGACCCAGGTGATCGACCTCGCTGTGAGCCGCCGCAACATGGTCAGGACACTCCAGTACGATCCGGTCGTCATCCAGCTCTTCGAGCACCACGAGCCGTTCCAGCGGTTCATCGAACGTCTGTGCCGGGTCTTGCTCGATCAGGACACCCACGCTCGAGCGCGGGTACGAGCCGCCATGATCGCGTCCGCCATCGGCGGGGCGGTCACCCATCCTCTCGTGGCCGACGTCGATGACACGACGCTCCGAACCGAGCTCCTGCACTACACGCGGTGTTTCCTCGACCTCAACAGCTGACGGTCTCTCCTAGTCTGTCCCTCACGGGGTGATCGCGGGACGGCTGACCGGCGTGGCCACCTCTTGGCGGGAGTGCACGGCGAGGCTCAGAGCGCGCAGCAGGGCGACGCGGGTCTCCCGCGGGTCCAACAATTCGTCGAATCCGAGTCCCTCGGCCGACCGGTACGAAGCCTGCAGTTCGGCTTCCCGCAGGTCGGCGGTCAGATCCCGATCCGCCTTCATCGCCCGGCTGGATGCTCTCGCTCCCATGGCTCCGAGCGTTGCGCCGGGGAACGCGAACGTTGCAACCTGCTGATCGAAGCCGACCATCGACATCACCATCGAACCGAACCCGTAGGCCTTGCGGAGGGTGAGGTGGATCTTCGGAGTCGTTGCCAGGGTCTGTGCCGCAAACATGCGGGCCCCGCTACGCAGCACTCCCTGCCGCTCGGAAGCGCCACCCGGCAACATGCCGGGATTGTCTGCCAGGAAGACGAGGGGGAGGTGGAATGCGTCTGCCACCGCGATGAAATGGGCGGCCTTGTCGGCAGCTTCCGCGTCGATGGAGCCGGCCAGTGTGTCCGGCTGGTTGGCGACAACCGCGACCGGTTCCCCACCCAGATGTGCGAGCGCGCAGATCATCGCCTGACCGTATCCAGATTGCACCTCGAACCAATCGGGGCGATCGAAGATCGTGTCGAGCACGCGCCTCATGTCGTAGATCCGGCGGCTGTCCCTCGGGACGAGGTCGAGCAGCTCGTCGGTGGGACGCGGAGCGGTCGCGTCGTCCGACACCGAGCGCGGTGGGTATCCCCAGGCGCTCGACGGGAAGTAGGAGAGGTACGCCCGGATCTGGCCCAGCGCGTCGGCGTCGTTGGAGGCCTCGTTGTGAATCAGGCCACTGGCGATCGCCACACCCGGGCCCCCGAGATCCTCCTTCGAAATGTCCTCTCCGGTCGACTCTTTGACCACGGGCGGACCGGCCGTGAAGATGGCGCCGAGTGAGGTCATGACGGCGAAGTCGGAGATCGGTGCGATGAGCGCCCCGTGACCGGCAGATGGTCCGAACACGCCCACGACGAGGGGCACGTGCCCGGAGCATCGAGCCTGCATCATCAGGTCGGTCGGCGAGCGCCCGTGGGACCGTTCCTCCGGCCTGTACCCCGCGCCCTCGAGCAGCATCACAAGGGGAGCCCTGGTCCGTAGGGCCAGCTCGGCGAGCCGGTAGCGCTTTGCATTGCTGCCCGGCCCTATCGTGCCGGCCAACGTCGTGAAGTCCTCTGCGCCGACCATCACCGGCCGATCGTCGATCAGGCCGGTCCCTGCAACGATTCCGTCAGCCGGCACGTCCCCGCCCACCAGGGTTCCGATCTCCCGGAACGTGCCCCGGTCGACCAGCTGTTCGATTCGGGCCCGAGCGTCGAGCTTTCCGGCGTCTCTGTGCCTTCGGAGCCGCTCGTCGCCACCCATGGCCCGGGAGCGGCTCTTCCTCTCTTCGAGCTCGGCAAGGGTCTGCTCCCAATCGGCGTGACCGTCAGCGGTCATCGTGCCATTCCGAGCTCATTGGTCGCGACCGCACCCGACCGTCAGATCTGGCCGAGCTGCAGGCGGAGCATGTCGACCGATCCAGCACCGTCGACCGCGATGACCTGACCTGAGATGAACCGGGCCGCGGGACTGCACAAGAAGAGGGCGAGGTGTGCGATGTCGACGCCATAGCCGTGCCGCCCGAGTGGGTTGGTGGGGCGGTCCGGCAGACTCGGTACCGCATCGGAAAATCGACGTAACCCCTCCGTCGCAGCGATCGAACCGGGAGCAATCGCGTTGGCTCGCACACCATAGGGACCCCATTCGACAGCGCAGGTGCGCGTCAGCGAGTCGACCCCGGACTTGGCCGCAGCGACGTGCGCCTGTAGGACGACCCCCCGCTGCTCGAACGGTGCCGTGATGTTCACGAGGCACCCCCCGTGGTCGCGCAGCCATAGGTCGAAGGCGGCCCGCGTGACGTTGTAGGTTCCGAGCAGGTCGATGTCGACGATGGCCTTGAACCCATTGGGAGAGATCGCCGACATCGGCGCCGGAAAGTTCCCCGCGGCGTTGTTGACAACGATGTCGAGGCGGCCCCATCGGGCGACGACCTCTTCGATGGCCGCCCTGACCGCGGCGGCATCCCGAACGTCGCAGACAGAGTGGATGGCGTCGATACCTGCAGACCGAAGTTCACCGACGGTCGCAACCAGCCGCTCCTCGGAGCGGCTGGCCAGGGCGACCGCCGCCCCGTGGGCCCCCAGCACGCGGCAAATCTCCCGGCCGATGCCGGTCGCTCCGCCGGTCACAACCGCGACCTGGCCGGCAAGCAGGTCGGCAGCAAAGCCGCTCGGCGGCAGAACGTCGCTGTCGGTGCCTTCCTCCGTCACGTTCGTGGCTCGTCGAGCAGGACCTTGATGATGTCCTCGAGGAAGTCGTTCTGCAGCCGGCAGGCGAGGATGATCCCGGCGAGCTTCTCCGGATCATCGTCACGGAGCCTCCAGACGTTGTCGAGATGCTCGTTGAGTTTCTCGATCCGACTGAGCGCTCCCCGTAGTGACGATCCCGCGGTCTCGCTGGCCATTGCGACGATGATAGGTGCTCGGGGTGCGTGCACCACAGATCGAACCGAGAGCCCTGACCTGGGACTTCCTGACCAATTCGCCGATAACGGCACCAGCACTGGCTCGTGGATGGCGGGTGGAGCCGGCCGGACCCTCAGGCCGGTGGCGGAGGATCCTGCACGGGTACGACCACGGTGGCCCGCCACAGGAGCACGTACGTCGGGCAGACCGTGCTGCACCTCGGTGAACCAGTGGCCTCGAGCCCTGCCGAGCCGTACCCGATCACCTTGAACGTCGTCACCGATGAACCCGTGGGCGTGATGTACCCCGACTCCTTGACCAGGGAGAAACGGTCGCACGGGGCACGACAGCGGCTTCGGTCCAGCGCACCCCGTTGGTCGAGGCCAGCCTCACTTGAACAAGGGCTCCCTTGGTGGCCAGGTTTTGCCGTTGCTCGCGTTGGTGAGGATGATGACCGCAGGTGGGCCCGAGGTGGCAACGGCTGACGGGCCCCCGACGACAGCGGACGCTCCGAGTGCCGACAAGGACAACGCCTTACGTCGGGCGGACGGGAAGCGTTACGGAGTTCCCAAACAGCGGGGTCAGCGCTCGGCAGTTCCGGTGACGACTCCGTCCAAGCGGGCGAGGGTTCGCTCCATGTCCCGCCGCGTCTTGCCGGAGTAGATCCCACCCAGCTTCAGAAGTACCCGCTGATGGTCCGACCTGATATCCCAGCTCTCACGAACCAGCGTCCCGCCCTCGGTCGGCTCCAACTCGTAACGCCAGATCCGTCCTGCCACATACCGACCCCACGTCCCGGTGGGACCGGTCTGCCACGCGAGGCGTCGGTTGGTCTCGAATTCGACGACGCGGCTCTCGGTGCGGTACCGGACACCACCCATCTTCATGCCCATCCCGAACGTCGATCCGAGCGCCAGATCCTCGTCGGCCTCCGACGAGGTCCCCTGGAGCATGCCCGAGCCGTCGATCGACGAGTGCCGTCCTGCATTGGAGAGCACGGCAAAGATCGCCTCCGGAGGTGCGGCAATCACTCGCTCTACTGAGAGTACATACCCATTCAACGTCATGACCTCGTTTCGCTACCGGCGTGGAGCTTACGTCCAATGCCCACCGCTCTCACCAGCTCCACCGTGGCGCGACTCGGGTCTACGCTCACGTGCATGTTGACGGGCTTCGCCCACGCCGCTGTCTGCGTCCCCGACGTGGAAGCGGCCGCTCAGTGGTACTCAGAGGTGCTCGGGCTCCGAATACTCTCGCCGCCGTACGAGATGGCCGGCGACGCCATCGAGCGGGACATGGCAGAGCTGGTACCGAGCCCAGTCGTGGTGAAGGCCGCCATCGTCGGTCTCGGTGCCGACGACCACGTCCTCGAGCTGATCGAATACCCACGTACCGCTGTTCGCGCCGCACCAGAGAGCCGACCCGTGATCACGCAACCGGGTCTGACCCATGTGGGACTGGTGTGTGACGACATCGACGAGACCCGTCGGGAGCTCGAAGCGCGGGGTGTGACCTTCCTGACTGCCGGAGTTGCGGACGTGGCGTCGCTGCGAACGTCGTGGTTTCGCGATCCCTGGGGAACGGTGTTCATCCTCATCGAGAAGCGGTACGACGATCGACCCTATTGGAAGCAGTTCGCCGGGTGATCCTCGTCGGGAAGGCACCCGGGTTCGGTCCCATCTTCGGTCATAGACTGAACCGATGAACGGAGAACGCATGGGCTGGCTCCGGATCGGCGTCGGAGTGGCGATCATTGCTGCTCCGGGTGCCCTGCTCCGGGTGTCGTCGCGGGAGGTAGGCACCGGAGCGTCCCGACTGCTTCTTCGGACCATCGGCATCCGAGACCTCGTCATCGGTATGGGGACGGTCCGAGCGGCACGCTCGGGTGATCGAGAGGCCACCAGGAGCTGGATCACGGCAGGACTCGTCAGCGATTCCCTCGATACCGTGACCAGTCTGCTCAGCATCCCGTCGATCGGCGTGGCCGAGGGGCTCGGGGCCGCGGCTGCCGCGCTCTCGTTCGTGGGTGGCGACCTCGCTGCTCGGATCCGTGAGTCCTGAGCGACGGCCGAGACGGGTGCTCGCGTCGATTATCACTCGACCGGGAAGGAAAGGGTAGGTACGACATGGCACTCGACGACGACGTGGTCCGCCTGGCGAAAGGCCCCAACTTGGCGACGGTGGTGACCCTCATGCCGAACGGGCAACCGCAGGCTCTCCTGACTTGGATCGACACCGATGGAGACGTGTTGCTCGTCAACACCGAGCCCCAACGTCAGCGGGCACGAAACGTGGCTCGGGACCCGCGCATCACCGTGCTCATCCACTCTGCCGAAAGCCCCTGGGACTGGGCCGAAGTGCGTGGTCACGTGGTCGAGACGGTCGGAGGCAACGTCGCCCGGGCTCATATCGACGAGCTTTCGAATCGTTACCTCGGGACGGACTACCAGAATCCGATCGGTCCCCAAGGTCGGATCATCCTGCGCATCGCGGCCGACAAGGTGAACACCCCGGCCATGCTCTTTCGCTGACGTTCGACCGAGAGGTTCAGACAGGCAAATAGCCCGCTCCGATCCCGTCTATCGACGGCGAAGACGTTTGTCCGCGATGGACGGTGGGCTCCATCCGGCATCGGTGCTCCCGACGTTCTGACCAGGAGGGGCGATCTCGTCTATCCGGTCAAGAACGTCCTCCGCGAGGGAGATCTCTGTCGCTCCGAGCTGGGATTCCAGCTGCTCCATCGTTCGAGGCCCGATGATCGGGCAGGTCACGGCCGGGTGGGCCAGCACGAAGGCAAGGCTGACCTCGAGCAGGGAGTGCCCGATCTCCTCGGCGAGCTTCTGCAGTCGGATGACGACGTCGAGTTTCTGCTGGTTCGCGGGGAGGGAGAGGTCATAGCGGTCCGGGAGCATGGCCGAGCGCCTGGACGTGTTCTCCTTGCCCTCCCCGAATGCCCCGCTCAGCCATCCGCCGGCGAGGGGACTCCAGGACAGCACGCCCATGCCGTATTGCTGGCAGACCGGCAGCAGATCGGCTTCGATGCCCCGTGCCAGGATCGAATACTGGGGCTGCTCCGTCCGGAACCGCTCGCGCACCCGGCGTTCGGCCACCCACTGTGCCTCGACCACCTGATGCGCAGGAAAGGTGGAGCTCCCGGCGTAGCGGATCTTGCCATCCCGGACGAGATCGCTGAGGGCGCCGAGGGTGTCGTCGATGTCGCATTCGGGGGAGGGCCGGTGGATCTGGTAGAGATCGATGTAGTCGGTGTCGAGTCGCCGCAGGCTGTTCTCACACTCGGCGATGATCCACCGTCTCGAATTGCCCTGAGTGTTGGGGTCGCTGCCCATGGGTCCGTGTACCTTGGTGGCCAGCACAATGTTGTCTCGCTCGAGTGACTTGAGGGCCTTGCCCACGATGGTTTCGGACTCACCGAACGAGTACATGTCGGCCGTGTCGACAAAGTTGATCCCGGCATCGACGCCGCGGTGGATGATCCGGATCGAATCCTCATGATCCGGATTGCCCCAGGCTCCGAACATCATCGCTCCGAGACACAGCTCACTGACCTTGACGCCGGTCGATCCGAGAAGGCGGTATTCCATGGGCACACTTAACCATACGGAGACGGTGCCATGACCCGACTTCCACGGAGACTGGCGGCCGCGCTCGCCTGCCTGACCGCCCTCGGCCTGACTGCCTGCAGTTCTGGAACAGCTGGACAGCCCACAACCACGAGCGCGGCCCCCGGCCACACGGTCGTCTACACCTTCGGGGTCGCCGGCACGAGAGGAAAAGTCGTCCAGACCCAGCACGACAAGCCCACCCCGATCCCCGGCATCGACGGAACCGTGATCCAGATCGCCACCTCGAATTCGACCACCTATGCGCTGACCTCGTCCGGGACGGTCTGGGCGTGGGGCGTGGGAAGCAGCGGTCAGCTGGGCGACGGCTCGCATCCGGAGTATGTGCGCACAGCGGTGGAAGTTGCCTTTCCGACAGGAGTGGACGTCACCTCACTCCCAAACCCCATGCCCTTCGACGGCGCTCTGGCCATCGACTCCCGAGGTGACGCCTGGGGGTGGGGTCTCAACGCTGCACACGATCTGTGCCTACCGAACGGACTGGTGGTGTCGCTGCCGGCGATGATCCCCCTGACAGGCGTCACGTTGGCCACGGGTGCGCTCACCCACTCGCTGTTCGATTCCAATGGCACCGTCTACGCATGCGGCCAGAACCAGTTCGGGGAGCTGGGCAATGGCGGCATGGCGAGCAATCCGACTCCCGCACCGGTCCTCGGCCTGCCGCAGGGGACGGTCAAGGCACTCACTTCGTCGTGGGGGGGAGCGGGAGCCTTGATGACCGACGGCTCGTACTACAACTGGGGCTACAACCAGGCCGGACAGCTCGGCAACGGAACGACCGTCAACAGCCCGCTCCCCATCCACGTGACCTTGCCCGACAGCGTCGTGCAGGTGTTCCAGGGGGGCAGTGGCGCGAAGAACGGCCAGACGGTCGCCATCCTCGCCGACGGCTCGTTGTGGGCGTGGGGGAACGGGGCGTGGGGACAGCTCGGGAACGGAAGCAGGCACAGTTCGACGATCCCCATCCACATCGCCCTCCCCGGCGGAGCAGTCGCCGCCAGTGTGGCCTCCGGTGGGTTCGCCTCCTACGCCATCGACACCGCCGGAAAGCTCTGGGCTTGGGGACGTAACGACGACGGGCAACTCGGGACGGGAAGCAACGTGGCGTTCGAGACGAAGCCGGTGCTTGTCGGGATCTCGCTCAGGCAGATCTCCTCGACCGCGCAGAACGTCGCGGGTCTGTCCGGCTGACGAGGCGACGGTCTGGATAGCGAATCGGCACGGGCAGTCGTACCGATTTGCTGCAGACGACGGACGTGTAAGCCGTGCAATTCGACCTGGCCGACCCCCGAGTTCCCGGCGTCCCTTGCCCAGGTTCCCGAGCCGGAACTCCCCACGGGGGAGTGGGCGCGGGAGGAGGTCAGCCCTCGTTGCGCACCCGAGCCGTACCGTTCCGGCTGTGCGTAGTACCGGAACCCCGAGAGCCGTCTCGGGCCTCCTTGGCGAACCGTGCCATGAGTTGTCGCGAGACCCCGAGCTTTCTGGCCACCTCGCCGATACTCAGTCCCTCGTCCAATGCTGCTCCCACGAAGGTGAGCCTCATCTCGTGGCGCCGATGCTCGTAGCAGGAGAGGTGTTCGGCAGCGCTCTGTCGAAGCTCTGATGCGCTTGCACCGACCTCCTCGACCGCGCTGGAGATGGGCACCCCGTTCTTCAGCTTCTTGATCATCCTTCGACCGATGGTCTCCCCGTCGCGCAGGGCAGCCCTCAGTTCGACAGAAGCCTGCATGGTTCGTTCGACTGACGCAATGGCAGCGGCCCGCTGACGATCCACTATCAAGTTATAGCGCGCCCCATCCGCTCCATGGTCGACCGCCAGAAAACCTCTGGTGGGACCGGGTTCATCGCCGACCAGGTCATGCCACTACCCGTAGTTGAAACGCCTTCGTCGCTCTGGAGAGGACGTGGTCGGTCACCTCGATCGTCACGTCGTATGTCTTCACGGCGTCCGAAGATCGCACCGTGCCCGAGATCTTGCCGCTCGTCGCATTGAGCGTGAGGCCGACGGGCAGCGAGCCACTCGTGATCGACCAGTGGTACGGCGTGATCCCACCGGTCGCGACAAGTGTCGTCGCCGGATATGTCGTCCCTCTGAAGACAGTCGGCAGCGATGCCGTCGTGATCTGTAGGCCGAGGACGGTCACGCTGAAGGACCATGTCCCCGTGTCTCCGAGGGCGTCCGACTCCGTTCCGGAGATGCGGTAGGTGCCCTTGGGCACGGTCGCGGCGACACTGATGTGGCCTCCGGTCGAAACGCTGACGTCACTCGAGTGATCGGTCGTGATCCACGAAATGAGGCCACCGTGAGCGACGGGATTCTGGATCGTCAGCTGCCCCGAGTACGCCGCGCCGTGCGAGATCGTCGCGGAAAGGGGTGCCCCCTGGAACAATGTGTTCCGAGTGACGACGAGTACGAAGCTCCACGATCCGGAGTCACCGAGTGCATCCCTGTCGGTGCCGGTGGCGCTGTACGTCCCGACGTGGAGTGAGCCCGGGGCGGAGACCGCGCCGGAGCCAGAGACCGTGACCTCGGGAGTTCCGGTGCTCTGGGTGAAGGTCGCCGCCCCGTTGTTGCCCGTCACGACCAGCTGGTCGCTGAGGGCCGAGCCCGCGGTGACCGAGGAGCCGGTGGGTGAGGACTGGGAGATCGTGCCGGCGAGGACGGTCAGCTGGTAGCTCCAGGTGCCGGTGTCTCCCAACGGATCGGTGTCGGTGCCGGTGGCGGTGTAGGTGCCCACCGCGAGGTCATCCGGGGCGGAGACCGCGCCGGAGCCAGAGACCGTGACTTGGGGGTCTCCCGTGCTCTGGGCGAACGTCGCCGCCCCGTTGTTGCCCATCACGACCAGCTGGTCGCTGAGGGCCGAGCCCGCGGTGACCGAGGAGCCGGTGGGTGAGGACTGGGAGATCGTGCCGGCGAGGACGGTCAGCTGGTAGCTCCAGGTGCCGGTGTCTCCCAACGGATCGGTGTCGGTGCCGGTGGCGGTGTAGGTGCCCACCGCGAGGTCATCCGGGGCGGAGACCGCGCCGGAGCCAGAGACCGTGACTTGGGGGTCTCCCGTGCTCTGGGCGAACGTCGCCGCCCCGTTGTTGCCCGTCACGACCAGCTGGTCGCTGAGGGCCGAGCCCGCGGTGACCGAGGAGCCGGTGGGTGAGGACTGGGAGATCGTGCCGGCGAGGACGGTCAGCTGGTAGCTCCAGGTGCCGGTGTCTCCCAACGGATCGGTGTCGGTGCCGGTGGCGGTGTAGGTGCCGACCGCGAGGTCATCCGGGGCGGAGACCGCGCCGGAGCCAGAGACCGTGACTTGGGGGTCTCCCGTGCTCTGGGCGAACGTCGCCGCCCCGTCGTTGCCCGTCACGACCAGCTGGTCGCTGAGGGCCGAGCCCACGGTGACCGAGGAGCCGGTGGGTGAGGACTGGGAGATCGTGCCGGCGAGAACGGTCAGCTGATAGCTCCAGGTGCCGGTGTCCCCCAACGGATCGGCGTCGGCGCCGGTGGCGGTGTAGGTGCCGACCGCGAGGTCATCCGGGGCGGAGACCGCGCCGGAGCCAGAGACCGTGACTTGGGGGTCTCCCGTGCTCTGGGCGAACGTCGCCGCCCCGTCGTTGCCCGTCACGACCAGCTGGTCGCTGAGGGCCGAGCCCACGGTGACCGAGGAGCCGGTGGGTGAGGACTGGGAGATCGTGCCGGCGAGGACGGTCAGCTGATAGCTCCAGGTGCCGGTGTCCCCCAACGGATCGGCGTCGGCGCCGGTGGCGGTGTAGGTGCCGACCGCGAGGTCATCCGGGGCGGAGACCGCGCCGGAGCCAGAGACCGTGACTTGGGGGTCTCCCGTGCTCTGGGTGAACGTCGCCGTCCCGTTGTTGCCCGTCACGACCAGCTGGTCGCTGAGGGCCGAGCCCGCGGTGACCGAGGAGCCGGTGGGTGAGGACTGGGAGATGAGCCCGGACGCAGACGCCGCGTCCACCGACAGTCCTGTCGCAGCGACGAGGCTGAGCCCTCCGACGGCTAGAGCAACCCACAGGCGAGAGATTCGGATCCTGGTCATGATGACCCCCGCCCTTTCGTCACTGGTGCAGCATCGAGCCAACTGCCCCCGAAGCCTCAATCACCAAGGGGTCGGTGTCAAACAGGATGCCACAGGGGCTCGGGGACCGATCGGCACCCAGTCCGTGCCGGCTGACCCGGCCGAGCGGAACCGGCCGCCTGGGTGGATCTACTCGGTGGGTCTGGTGACGCAGTCCAGGAGTAGCGCGACCCGCCTCTCGCCTATCGGAGTTTGACGAGTGCCTCGTTCAGTTGCAGCACATTGATATAACTGCTGCCCAGGAATCCGAATTGGGCGCTGCTGTTCTCGCGGTTGATGAGCGCACGCAGTGCTGAGGGTGCGATCCCGGTGGCCTTGGACACCATGGGGATCTGGGCCAGGGCATCGGCGGCACTGATGTCCGGGTCGTACCCACTCCCCGAGGTGGTCACCAGATCAGGAGTAGGGTTCACGCCCCGCGCGTGCCAGTAGCTCACGAGGCACTGGGTGTAGGTCAGGAACTCTTTGGAACGTGGGCCGAAGCTCGTGCCACCCGATTCGCCGGGGATGTCCTCGATCGGCTTTGAGGACGCTGTGGGGAACGAACAGGCCACGGTGCTGCTCTGAGTCAGGCCGTTGCTGTACAGAGGGTCGTCGCCTGGGTGCAGGTTGGGATTGAACTTCGTGCTGCCGTAGGGGCCGAGCGCATCCGGGCGGCCCTGGAACACGCAGCTCCCGAGCGGGTGGCCCGGGCATTTTGTGATGGACCAGTTCTGCCCGATCGCAGTCGACCCGTTCGGGGTGATCGACCCGTCGGCCTGGTGCTTGAACAGAACCTGGTCGACGCCGGTGGCGAGATAGGTATAGGCGAAGGTCAAGATCAGAGCGACCACTGCGAGGACGATCGATCGGCGGACATGGACGAGCATCAGACGGACTCCATCAGTAGGCGTGAAGCGCGACGAGGACGAGATCGATGAGCTTGATGAAAATGAAGGGAGCGATGATCCCGCCGACGCCGTAGATGAAGACATTCCGGCGCAGGATGGCGGCCGAGCCGGCCGCGCGGAATTTAACGCCACGGAGGGCGAGCGGGATCAGGGCCACGATCACCAGCGCGTTGAAGATGACCGCCGAGAGCACCGCGCTCTGGGGGCTGTGCAGCCTCATGATGTTGAGCGGCTCGAGCTGCGGATAGGTCGCAATGAACAGAGCCGGGATGATCGCGAAGTACTTGGCAACGTCGTTGGCGATGGAAAAGGTGGTGAGCGACCCCCGGGTGATGAGGAGCTGCTTGCCGATCTCGACCACATCGATGAGCTTGGTCGGATTGGAGTCGAGGTCGACCATATTGCCGGCCTCCTTTGCTGCGGTGGTGCCGGTGTTCATGGCCACACCTACGTCAGCCTGGGCCAGGGCGGGTGCGTCGTTGGTCCCGTCGCCGGTCATGGCGATCAACTTTCCGCCCTCCTGCTCGGACTTGATGAGGGCCATCTTCGCCTCAGGCGTGGCCTCGGCCAGGAAGTCGTCGACGCCGGCCTCCTGGGCGATGGCCGCCGCCGTCAGAGGATTGTCCCCGGTGATCATCACCGTGCGGATCCCCATCTGGCGCATCTCGTCGAACTTCTCCCGGATGCCCTGCTTCACCACGTCCTTGAGCTCGATGACCCCGATGATGTCCCGACCGTCGGCAACGACCAGCGGCGTCGACCCGGCACGTGAAACACGGTCGACGATGGCATCGAGGTCGGTGGGCACCGTACCCCCTTGGTCGGTGACCCAGCGCTTGACCGATTCGCCGGCCCCCTTGCGGATCTGGCGAGTTCCGATGTCGAGTCCGGACATGCGGGTCTGAGCGGTAAAGGGCACGAATTGGTGCTCGCCTTCGAGCTCACGCTCCCGGATGTTGAACCGCTCCTTGGCCAGCACCACGATCGATCGCCCTTCCGGAGTCTCGTCGGCCAAGGAGGCGAGCTGGGCGACGTCTGCAACGTCCTGCTCGTGGTGGCCCTCGACGGGATAGAAATCAGATGCCATCCGGTTGCCGAGCGTGATCGTTCCTGTCTTGTCGAGCAGGAGAGTCTGCACGTCGCCGGCGGCTTCGACCGCTCTCCCGCTCATTGCCAGCACGTTGCGCTGCACCAGGCGGTCCATGCCGGCGATGCCGATTGCGGAGAGCAGCGCACCAATGGTCGTGGGGATCAGACAGACCAGCAGCGAGATCAGGATGACGACGGAGACCGAAGCTCCGGAGTAGTTGCCGAACGCCTGGAGCGAGACCACCACGGGGATGAAGACGATGGTGAGCACGGCCAGAAGGATGGTGAGGGCGATCTCGTTCGGTGTCTTCTGGCGGTTGGCCCCTTCTACGAGAGAGATCATCCGGTCGAGGAAGGTCTGGCCGCGCTCGGCGGTGATGCGCACGACGATCCGGTCGGAAAGGACTTTGGTTCCGCCGGTGACGGCCGATCGGTCGCCCCCCGATTCGCGGATGACCGGGGCCGACTCACCGGTGATCGCCGACTCATCGACCGAGGCGATGCCTTCGGTGATCTCTCCGTCAGACGGGATGAGGTCGCCCGCCTCACAGACCACCATGTCCCCCTTGGTGAGCGACGCCGCAGGTACCAGAACCTCGCTGCCGTCGGGAAGGAGACGACGTGCCTCGGTCTCCGATCGCATCCGGCGCAGCGTGTCCGCCTGAGCCTTGCCTCGTCCCTCGGCCATGCCCTCGGCGAAATTGGCGAAGATGACCGTCAGAAACAGCCAGATCGTGATCGACCAGGCGAACTTGCTGGGATGGGCGACGGCTTCGATGAAGGTGACGAACGTGCCCACGAGCACCACGAACATGACCGGATTGCGAACCTGCTGCGCTGGATTCAACTTCTTGAAGGAGTCGATCAGTGCTTGACGCAGGATCGGGCCGTCGAAGAGACCTCTGGCCTCGGCCACCCCATGAGCTTGGGCTCCCGGCGTGGCCGGGTCCGGTTGTGTAGCGGTGATCGTCATCAGAAGAACATCCCGTGGCTGAGTTGCTCGACGATCGGGCCGAGCGCGAGTGCGGGGAAGAAGGTAAGACCACCGATGATCACGATGACTCCGATAGTGAGGCCGACGAACATTCCGTTGTCGGTGCGGAAGGTCCCGAGGGACTCAGGTACCACGTTCTTGGCCGCCAACGATCCCCCAAGAGCAAGGGCCGGGATCATGATGCCGACTCGACCGATCAGCATGTCGATCGCACCGATCACGTTGTAGAACGTGGTGTTGCCGGTCAGCCCATCGAACGCCGAGCCGTTGTTGTTCCCCTGTGACGTCAGGGCATACAGGATCTCCGAGAACCCGTGGGGGCCCGAGTTGAGGGGGCCTACCCGCCCGGCGTGGATCGACACGGCGATCGCCGTGAAGACGAGCACGATGATGGGCATGACCAGGGCGCCGAGACCGGCGAGTTTGATCTCCCTGGCCTGGATCTTCTTGCCCAGGTACTCCGGCGTTCGCCCGATCATCAACCCGCCGATAAACACGGCGATGATGGCGTAGATCAGGATGGTGTAGAGACCGCTGCCCGTGCCCCCGGGCGTCACCTCCCCGAGCATCATGCCGCTCATGAGTCCCAGGCCGCCGATAGGGGTGAACTGGTCGTAGGAGGACGAGGCCGATCCGGTCGAGGTGCTGGTCGATGACACGCCGAACAAGGCGCTGGTGGTATCGCCGAATCGCACCTCCTTGCCTTCGGTGTTCCCGACCGTCGAATGCACCGCGGCAGCAGCTACCGCAGGATTCTGGCCGTGCTCGGCATAGCTGGTGTAGCCCACCCACACAGCGAAGATGATCGCCATGGCGGCCACCAGGGCGAAGCCGTGGCGGATGCTCCCCACCATCTTCCCGAAGGTGTAGGTGAGGGCAAACGGAACGGCGAGCAGCAGGTACATGTCCAGCCAGCTGGTGAAACCGGTCGGGCTCTCGAAGGGGGTGGCCTGGTTGGCGTTGAGGAATCCGCCGCCGTTGTTCCCCAGCTGCATGATCGACTGCATCGAGCCGATCGGGCCGCGGGCGATGGTCTGGGTCACCCCGTTGATCGCGTCGTGGATACTGACAGTGCCGGCAAGCGTCTGCACCGCGCCCTGGCCGACGATGACGATCCCGAAGATGAAGGCGATCGGGAAGAAGATGTAGAGCAGAGCGCGGGTCATGTCGACCCAGAAGTTGCCGATGGTCGGAGAATTGCGCCGGGAGAATCCTCGGATCATGCCGATGGCGACCGCGATGCCGATGGCCGGACTCACGAACTGCTCGAAGGTCAGTGCGCCGATCTGCGAGAAATACGACATGGTTGTTTCGCCGCCATAGTTCTGCCAGTTGGTGTTGGTCATGAACGACGCCGCAGTGTTGAAGCTGAGCGCCTGCTTGGGCGCGTCGAGTTGCTGGGGATTGAGCGGAAGCGATCCCTGGAGACGGATGAGCAGATAGGTGACGCCCATCGCCACCGCCGAGAAGATCACCATCGAGGCGGCGTAGCGCTTCCAGTTCTGCTCCTGCTCGGGACCGGTACCGAGGGCCCGGTAGATGGGCCGCTCGGCCCAGCCGAGGAAGTGGACCCGCCCATCGAACACCGCGGCCATGTACGACCCCAGGTACCGCCACGTGAGCGCCAGGGCGATGACCAGGGTGATGATGGTCCATGTGAAGCCCATCTCAGAATTTCTCGGGCTTGAACATCGCGAAGCCCAAGTAGATGAACATCACGATGGCGACGCCGAGGAGGACACCCTGTGTCCAGGTCATACCCGGTCCAGTGCCCAGATGAGGCCGAGCATCACCAGGACGAACCCGATGATGCCGAGTACTGCGAGGAAATCAGCCATGGGAACGAGTATCCGCCGCCGGCCCTTAACAGGTTCTTCATAATCGGGCGCGGCTCTGAATAAAGTCTGAACAGTCCCGCGGCGCCTCTCGTAGTCCGGCATCGCGGAATTCGCTGAATGAGCGAGGCGGGCTCCGGCTCGCAGAGGTGAACCGGACGAGCCGCCCGATCAAGGGCTTTCGCTGATCGCCCAGCTCGCTCGATGTCGCGAGAGCAGTCCAGCCACAAGGGTCACGCCGAGCAGAAGCACGAGGACGACCAGCAGATTGAGGGCACTCGATGCGTGCAGCACCAGTACGCTGCCGACGAGCGCTCCGACGAACATCGCGACAATGCTCACCACCCGGCGTCCTGCTTTGGATCCTGGTCCACCGACCACGCGGGCGTCCGAAAAGATCGCGGTGGTGGTCATGGTGAGAACCGTTGTCGTGAGATCGGGTATCGCCAGCTTGCGGACCACGGCATTCTGCAGACCCATCGTGCTGGCGAGAAGGAAGATCAGCCAGTCGTGCCCGATCGTCGAGCCGTGGGACCCGATGGCGATCCTCACAGCTAATGCCGCGACCACCAGCACCACTTGGAGTCCAGTGGCAACCGCGAGCAGGCGCCCCCGGTGGGCTGCGATGACGACATGCAATCTGCCACCGACGAGCGAACCGAGGGCAAAGGAGCCGAGGGCCACCAGGGATGCAGACGTCGAGAAACCTTTCGCTCCAGCGAGGGCGAATGCGAGGAAGACGACGTTACCGGTCATGTTGGCGACGAACACGTGACCGAGCGTGAGGTAGCTGAACGCGTCGACGAGCCCAGTCACAACCGTGAGGCTCACCAGCAATGGTGGTAGCGGGCCGTGTGGGTCGTCCTTCCTCGGTACGATCGTGCGCCACACGTCGACGAGCTCAGCACTCACTGGGCAACCTCCCTGATCGGGGTCGTTAGAGCATCCCCGGATCGTACGACGGACCGACCGTCGACGCCGCCCCGTTGGACCGCTTCGCCGTCACAAGCTTCAGCGGGTACCGGGTGCAGTGGCCCGGCGATCGGATCAGGAGAGGGCTACCTCGAGCAGCGCGTCTGCCACCTTGCGGGGCTCGGTGAGCATCAGGTCGTGCCCCGTGTCGATGTCCCACAGACGGCCCAGGGCGCGAGCGGTGGCCATCTGTTCCGGGTCGCGGGTGGCGAGCGTGCTCGTGCACACGACGTGGTACTGCGGGATCGCCCACAACGCCGGCTCGTTGGAGAGCTCGAGGCGTTGCGCAAAGCAGCTCCACGGGTGGCCGGTCAATCGCTCCGCCATCCAACGGAGGTCGGCAGGGTCGTTCACTCCGTAGAGCGTGCCCGCGTCCGGAGAAGGGAGCAGGACCAACTCGACGCCGTCGACCACCTGCCCGTCAGGTCGGACCGCCTCGATGATCGGCCCCGCCACGTCGACGAGCGATTGGCCGTTGATCGGAGTCGCCGCATCCAGATATACCAGGCGGCCGACCCGGTCGGAAGCCCGATCTGCAACACCGGTGATGACCATTCCCCCATAACTGTGACCAACCAGAATGACGTCCTGTAGATCCTCGAAATGCAACACGGCCGCGATGTCCCTGATGTGCATCTCGAGATCGACATGCTGGCTCAGTAGGTGGGACCGCTCGCCGACACCGGTCATCGTCGGCGCATACACGTCGTGGCCGGCTGTCCGGAGCATCGGGGAGACCCGCTGGTAACACCATCCCCCGTGCCCGCCACCGTGCACCAGCACGTATGTCGCCATGCCCGTGTCCCTCCTTCACCCGGTCAGTGTCACGTGGTCACGGAGAGACCTCCAAACGACACCGTCCTCTGTCCAGCCCCGGCGATCGTAGCGGCCGGTCGACTGTCGCGATGGCAAATCCAGGCGTCGCGACCACGCCACGCGACCGCTCCTCCGTCGGACTCATCTCTGCCCGATGATCAGGGGCCAGATCCGGGGTGACAGCCAGTCGTAGAAGGCGTTGGCGACCGCCTCGGTCGAATTCCCGGCGAACGGGTTTCCCGGAGCGTAGGAGGGGGTGTGGATTCCGTCAGCGGTCCGGACCTGCACATGATCCAGATATTCGTAGAAGACCCCACCAGGGGAGAGCACACCGCCGAGGTCGACGATGCTCACCGATCGAGGGAACTCGGCTGCGACCGTCTTGATGAGCCGATCGTAGATGAGGCGCCGACGCGGTTGATCCTGAGGGAACGGCGGCTCGCCGAAACTGGCCCCTGCCGCCGTGGCCGGCATCGTGGTGAAGTCGACGTGCGCCCCGTGGGCGGTACCGATCCGAACGGCCAAGCGCATCTGTGAGAGCTCATAGCGCTGGAACGACGGCTCCGTGATGTTGACCCATCGACCGCCACGGAGCATGTCCTGGACCTCCCACACGCCCGCCACGAAGAGGACCAGGTCGCCACGGGTGGTACCTGACACGCTGACGGCGTCACGCTGGGGCCACAGCTGATCCGTTGGCGTTGCCTCGTTGCATGCCGGGAACATAGCCAACTCGGGCGTCGGTGGGACGTTGGACACCCATGAACCGATGGCGAACCCGCATCCGAAGAGCCCGTCGTTTTCGACGCGGGTCCCCGGGGGTGCAGTGGCAGCCAGCGCGAAACCGAGGGTGAGCGCTGTGCTGTCGCCAAGCACCACCACTACAGGAGGCTTCGTCACCGGGGAGGTGGTCCGGAATCTGTGGATGCCGACCGCGGCGGTGGCCGGGAGGGCGGTCGCAGCGACCACCACAACGACGGTACCCACGAGCAGGGCGACAGCCGGGACGAGTGCCTTGAGCGAGCGCCAGAAGACGCCCTCCATGACCGGGCGTTCGACCAGGTAGTAACTCGCGGCGGCCAGTGAGAGCGTGGTCGCGAAACGAATGGCGAAGAGCCCGACCCCGGTCGTGCCGGTGCGGAGGGCGTCGAGCTCGACGAAGACCGGGTAATGCCACAGATAGGCCCCGTACGAGACTGTTCCGATCCAGACCAACGGGCGCGTGGACAGACAGGCGGCCAACGGGCCACCGGGTACGCACACCGCTCCGATGATGAGAGCGGCAGCCGACAGTGCCGACAGCATGAAGCCGCCGCGGTACGCGAACGGTGACGTTCCCTCCTGGGTATAGGTGAGGAGGAGCGTCCCGGCGAGGCCGGCAACTCCGAGCAGACTCAGCATGAAACGCGCGGTCGTCCGGGTTGCACGTGGGGCCATACCACCAAGACCTCGCCGAGCCTGGATCAACGTCATGGAGCAGGCCAGAACCGATCCGATCAGGATCGACTGTGCGTGGGTGTCTGTGCCGAAGTAGAGGCGGGTCAGGTTTGCCCTGGGCCCGTAGAGCAGCGCCATCTCAAGCATCGAAGCAACAGCTCCGACCACCGAGACCGCGAGCAGGACCCGAACTCCACGGGCGAACCCCTTGGCCAGGTGCATGACGGCAACCACGACGAGCGGCCAGATCAGATAGAACTGCTCCTCCACAGCCAGCGACCACGTGTGCGTGAGGGGGGAGGTCGCTCCGGTGATAAAGAAGTAGTTTGTCGAGGCGGCGATCTGCCACCAGTTGGAGAAATAGAACAGTGCGGACAGTGCGCTCATCCGGAAATCGGGAAAGAGACCCTGAGGCTCAGCGAAGCGCACCACCAGGGAGACGACCACCAGGACCACCAGCAGGGCGGGCAGGAGGCGGCGGGCCCTTCGCAGCCAGAACTTGGAGAGCACGATTCGGCCCCGTGACGCGTACTCACCGAGCAGGAGCCCCGTGATCAGGTAGCCCGACAGCACGTAGAAGATGTCGAGGCTGAAGAACCCTCCCTTGAGCCATCCGGCTCCGAAGTGATAGCCCATGACGATGATCAGGGCGATCGCGCGAAGACCGTCCAGGGCGTCGATTCGTTCCTTGCCGGTCGCCGATCGCCTGGCGTGGACACCCGAAGACGCAGGATCCGGCACGTGGTCAGGCATCATCGTCACGGTGCACCGGATTGGCTGGCTCCGCTCGACGCGGTAACCCCGCTCGCGATGTGAATGGCTCCACTGGCGCGGTCATCTTGCCCGAGCGCGCTTGTGGGCGCAAGATCGGGGCTCGCCCACCGACCGACGGGATCGAACGACATCACTCGCATTCTGGCTGCCATCGATACACTCCGACGCCGGTAGGACCGATCTGCCGTGTGGCTCGTGTCCCGAGGGGGAATCAATGCCACTTCCTGCTGCTCTTCGGCCTCTGCTCTGCGCTGCTCTGGTCGGATCGTCATTCCTGGCTGCTGCCGCGCTCCCTCCTGTGACTGCTTCAGCCGCTCCGCTCACGGTCACGTGCGGTGGGCTCCTGGGTTCGCAGACCTCCCAAGCATTCGCGTATTGCGCTGGACCCGGTGCCGTCCCGGCTGACGCGGGTGCGTCACCGACCCGTGGGGTCTTGATGACCTCCACGGGAACCATCCACTGGTCGAACGGAAGAACGGCTGAGATCTCCTACACCCTCGTGGACCACACGGGATCGGCGAATACGTGCGTCGAAGTCAAGACGTTCACGAAGGATCTCATGGAAACGGAGAGCGGCAGGGTCGTGGCCCACGGGACCACGGCCACCGGGATGATCGGCGGAGCCGTCGAGCGCGACCATCTGTGTCTACAAGAAGGCCGGCACCACGGTGCTGCTCCTACTCAACCAGGGGAGATTCACCCTCTAGCTCCCCCACTCGGATCATGCGGTCATGTGGAGTGACCCCCATCTGCTGACCGCTGCCGGAGATGGAAGAGAAAGCCTAGGCTCTCGACGTGGTCCCGACGAGAGCGGCTTCCCCGTCTTCCGCAAGGCCCCGTGGTGCAGAGGTCTTTCGGGGCTGGCCGCTGCAGATCGTCGAGTTCTTCGACGAGCTCGAGATGGACAACACCAAGAGCTACTGGACGGCCCACAAGGACTTCTACGATGCAAGTGTCCTCGCGCCGATGCAGATGCTCCTGGTCGAGTTGACCCCCGAGTTCGGCAACGGCAGGGTCTTTCGGCCCTACCGCGACACGCGGTTCAGCGCCGACAAGTCTCCGTACAAGACCACCATCGCGGCCCACAACGATGCCGGCTACATTTCGCTGTCCGCCGACACACTTGGCGTCGGCTCCGGCCTCTACATGCCATCTCCGAGCCAGCTCATGAGGTTTCGTGCTGCGGTTGCGGACGAGCAGACAGGTGTAGAGCTGCTCGACCTCGTCCACGGACTCCGGCGCAAGAGCATCCAGGTGTCCGCCCACGAGACCCTCAAGTCGGCACCCCGCGGCTACTCGAAGGACCACCCGCGGATCGATCTGCTCCGCTACAAGGGCATCACGGCCTGGAGGGAATGGCCGGTGGGCCCATGGCTCGCCGGTACAACACCGAGACGCAGGATCGCCGAGGTACTCCGAGCGACCGCACCCCTCAGACGGTGGCTCGAGGCCAACGTCGGTGCGGGCGACGGACCCTGACCGGTGGGACGACTCGACGTCGACAACGGGGGATCCTCTTGACAACCGACGGGATCGTCCTCGTGCACGGCGGTATGCACACAGCGGGTTGCTGGGCATCCGTGCTGCCGTTGCTCGACAGGCCCGCACGAGCCGTCGACCTGCCCGGGCGCGGGTCGGTCCCCGCCGATCTTGACACCGTGACCTTGTCGGACTGCGTGGCAGCGGTGTTGGACGAGGCCGACGCAGCCGGCTTCGATCGATTCTCTCTCGTCGGCCATTCCCTGGGAGGGGTCACGATCACCGAAACCGGCTACAGATGCCCGCAGCGGGTCGCCCACCTGATCTATGTGGGAGCGCTGGTGCCTCCACCGGATTCGAGTGCCTCGATCATCATGACCGGGGGCGACTTGGAATCGATGGGCGTCCTCTCCGACGAGATGGCCCGATCCCTGTTCGGCAACGATCTCAGTGACGAGCAGTGGACGGATCATGTGAACGGGATGGTTCCCGAGGCGGTGGGGATCATGAACGCCCGGGTGAGCGGCTACCCGTCGGGGATACCCACGACATACGTCAATATGAGCCAGGACACACCGGTTCCGCCCGCCCTGGCCGAGGAGATGGTCGCCAACCTCGCCTCCGGCGTCGCCCGCCGCCGCATCGACGCGGGCCATTCGGTCATGGTCTCGCAGCCGGCGCTGCTGGCAGGGATCATCGACGAGGCAGTCGCACGCTGAACGGTGTGGCTCTAATGTCTCGCAGCGGGTGGCGATCGACGGCCTTCCAGGGAAAGGGGGATGTGCTCTTCCTGCACGAGGTCCACAAGGTGGTCGGTAAGGAGGCAGACCGGTTCGAGGATGCCTATCGGGACGACTGGCTGCCCGCACTTGCCGCGGACTCCGGCGCACGGCTGTTGTGGTACTTCGATCTGGCTCACGGGAGCGGGCTCTCGTATCGCGCCGTGACGGTGACCGCTCTCGCCGACGGCGCCTCCTGGGCCAGGCTCGCCGAGCGCATGGCCGGCGGCGATCTGCGCTCGTGGGCTCGCCACCGCGATGGACTCCAACACGGGTCCACCAGCCGGCTCCTGGCACCGCTCGAGTGGTCTCCGGCGATCGCAGCGCTGTCTGAAATTCCCACCGAGCCCGTCCTCCACGAGCCGGTTCTCTACATGGAGGACACGATGTGGCCGTTTCCGGGAAAGATCCGCGACTACATCGAGGCATCCGGGAGCTTCTACCGCAAGACCCTCGCGGCGCCGGACTCGCAGATGCACATGTCCATCGAACTGGCGCTCCAGACAGTGCCCGGAGCGGGGCGATCTCCCGAGGTGACCCTGTTGCAGCGGCTCTCCTCAGTGCCACCACTGATCCGGCTGCTCACCAACGACATCCCTCCCGAAGTGGTGGCTCCAGGCTCCTGGATGCACGACGCCCTCGAGCTGCGGGACCAGTGGCAGAGCAGGATCCTCCGGTCGGCGCCGTGGTCACCACTCCAATGACCGCCGGGCTGACCGTCCTCGAGCCGGGTGGGTGGTGAGCATGCTCTTCATGCACGAGACCCACCAGGTCATCGGTCGGTACGCCGCTCAGTTCGAGGCCCTCTACCGCGAGCAGCTGATGGGGGCGATCGCGGAGAGCGACGATGCACGGTTGCTGTGGTACTTCAATCACGCCATGGGGAGCGGTCCCGCGTATCACGTGGTCACCGTGACCGGTGTGGCCAGCGGTGAGGCGTGGCACGCGCTCGCCGAGCGGATGCTCTCCGGCGATCTGAGCAGGTTGGCCGCACAACTCGATTCCTTCCGTCATCAGGTTGACGGAAAGATGCTCGTCCCGGTGACCTGGTCGGCGCTGCAACAGGTCGAGCTGGGAGGGGTCCCGACGGACGGACGCGAACACGAACTGGCCCTCTTCATGCAGGACACCGGTTGGCCCGACGCACCGCTCGACGACTACATCGAGCTCTGGGACAAGGAGTACTGGCAACACATGCGGCAGACGCCGCACGACCGGAGACTCCTCGACGTCCAGGCGTGCTTTCAAGTGTCCCACGGTACGGGGATCCGTCCAGAAGCCATCCTCCTCCAGAAGGTGGTGGACACCGCGATCCTGGGTGGCCTCCTCACCCGCTCTGAGAAATCCGACCCCACGACCTGGCCGGGCAGCTACATGGCCAGGAGCCTGGAGGTACGCGACCAGTGGGAGAGCAAGCTCCTGCGTACGAGCACCTGGTCACCGCTCTGGTAAGCGGAGAACACCTTGCTCACGCTCACCATCGCCCTCCTGTTCGCCGTCACCGGGCCGTCGCCGCTGTCCACTCCGCACAGGAGCATTCCGCCCACCGCTGCGTTCGTCGCGGCGTGCGAGGGAGTGTCGAGCCCGACCCGGGCGTGCAGCGCGGCTGCCCTCAAGAACATCGACGACGCACGAGCCGTCGAGGGGCTCAAGCCCATGACCCTGCCGGCCACGTTTTCGAGCCTGCCGCTCGACGGGCAGCTGGTCTTCGTCGCCAACGCGGAACGGTCCACTCGAGGGCTCCGCAGACTTGCCCAGAAGGCAGCGTACGACGACCTGGCCCAGGTCGGAGCCGACCATGACTCCGATCCCATCGGTCCGCCCGGAAGGAACTGGGGATCGAATTGGGCGGGAGGCGTTGCCGACCCGCTCGCCGCCGACTACCTCTGGATGTATGACGACGGACCCGACAGCCCGAACGGTGACTGTCGGCAGGCCGGTGCCCCGGGATGCTGGGGGCACCGTGACAACATCCTCGGCACCGGTTGGACGTCGATGGGCGCGGGCCACCACCAGGCGTCTTTGACCGAGCTGTTCGTTCACTAGGAGTCCCGGGCACCAGGGGTCCCGGGCGACCCGCCTGGGACCCGGACCCTCACCGGTAGGCGGATCCACCACGGGTCACCCCGTAGTGAAGGCCGTACCATGACGACAGAACCGATGACCGATCCGCTCCTCCCATTTCCTTCGGTGTTCGGCTTCCGGGGGGATGTGGTCTCCTGGAGCCCGCTCGGTGGGGGTCACATCCATCGAAACATGCTCGTGACCTGCACCGGAGGCCGCTACGTCGTACAACGAATCAACAGCCGTGTCTTCCCCGACGTCGACGGCCTCCAGGAGAACGGCCGGCGGATCACCCGGCACCTTGCAAACAAGTCCTGGATCGTCGCGGACCAGGTCACAACACGAGACGGGCGCCTCTGGTACTCGGACGACGCCGGCGTCGCCTGGCGGGCCTTCGACTACATCGAGGGTACCGAGCAGCGCGACCTCGCCACCGGACCCGATGACGCCTTCGAAGCCGCTCGTATCTTCGGGGCGTTCCTGGCCGGCATGGAGGATCTCCCGCCACCCACGTTGACAGTGACCATCCCCCGATTCCACGATCTTCCCCACCGCATGCGCGCACTCGAAGAGGCCGTCGCCCGGGACGCCCACCACCGCCTCGACACAGTCGCAACCGAGACCCGGCAAGCCCGCGCACTCGCCGGTCGGATCGAACGCGACCTCGATCCGATCGTGGGATCCCTCCCGCAGCGCATCGTCCACAACGATGCCAAGATGAGCAACGTGCGCTTCGCAACCGCTACCCGATCGGCGGTGACGGTCATCGACCTGGACACGGTCATGTCGGGTCCCGTGCTCCACGACGTGGGCGAGCTCGTCCGGACCGCGACCACGCACGCCCCCGAGGATGTGAACGATCCGGGCTCGGTCGATTTCGACCTCGACCTGCTCGGAGCGGTCGCGTCGGGCTACCTGGCCGGGGCCGGCGGTCTCCTCGGCGAAGACGAGGTCGACGCGCTCCACCTGGCCGGGCCGTGGCTGGCGGTCGAGAACGGCGTGCGGTTCCTCACCGACTACCTCGAGGGCGACCACTACTTCGCGGTCGTGCATCCCGGCCAGAACATCGACCGGTGCCGGACCCAGCTGACGCTGACCGCGCTGATGCTGGACCATCTCGACGAGATCCGCCTCCGGTTCGCACGGGCGGCCCCACGGTGAGCGGCAATCCCCCGGTGGTCGGGCCCGAAGCGCTGGACGGGATCGCCGAGCTCTGTGCACGGGCGGTCAGCCAATCGTTGACCGTCACCGAGCTGCGCGACACCCTGTTCGTCCCCGAGGAGCCGTCGGTCGTCCGGTTCGATCCGGACGTCGGCGTCGTCGCAACCCTCCGGTCGGACGATCAGGGGTTCATTCGCCTCATCGCAGTGGATCCACCACTGCGCCGATCCGGTCGGGGGACCGCGCTGCTCCGCATCGCCGAGGCGGACCTCGAGGGGGTTCGGTCGATCACGGTGGGGACGGATGCCCCCTACTTCCTGTTTCCCGGGGTTCCCATCACCGAGATCGGTCTGTGCACCCTCCTCGAGTCCGAGCATTACGGTCGGGAAGAGGCCAACTACAACGTCGACGTCACCCTCGACCAGCTGCCGACCGATCCCGGCACTGCTCACGAACCCGCCCCGGGCGACCGGGACGAGGTGGATCGGTGGACAGAGGTCCATTGGTCGAATTGGCGAGCGGAGGTCCTCCGCGCCTTTGACCGCGGGACGCTCCTCATCAGCCGGGATGCTGACGGCGTCGCCGGCTTCTGCGCCTATGACGTCAACCGGTCGGGCACGCTTGGGCCGGTCGCCGTCCGCCCCGACCTGATGGGACGCGGCGCCGGCCGACCGCTCCTGGTCGGCGCCCTGCATCGCATGCGAGCGCGTGGGTACGAGCGGATCGAGGTCCTCTGGGTCGGCCCGATCGTTCCCTACGCCCGGGTCGGGGGACGGATCGGCTCGGTCTTCTTCGTCTACCGCAAGCGCCGGTGACCCCTACGGAGCCGGACCTCCTCCCGCGTCCCCGTCGTGTCGAGCTCACCGAACGACAGGTCCCCTGGGCCGAGCCCGCTGCAGTTGGCGATCCCGACCTGCCCGCGCAGGGCTACCGGCTGACGATCAACGACGGCGCGGTGACCATCGATGCTGCCGACGCTGCCGGTGAATTCTACACGCTGACCACCCTCGCCCAGCTCCGCCGTGTCAACGGCGGAGCACTGCCGGTCGGGACCGTCACCGACTGGCCCGATCTGCCGATCCGTGGCGTCATGCTCGACATCTCCCGCGACAAGGTGCCGACCATGGCCACCCTCATCGAGATGGTCGATCGGTTGGCGTCATGGAAGATCAATCAGATCCAGCTCTACATCGAGCACACCTTCGCCTATTCCGGCCACGAGGACGTCTGGCGCGACGCCAGTCCGCTCACTGCCGACGAGATCCGCACCCTCGATGCCGTGTGCCGCGAGCGGTTCATCGAACTCGTGCCCAACCAGAACTGCCTCGGGCACATGGAACGCTGGCTCCGCCACCCGCGCTACCGTCCCCTGGCCCTCGCTCCCGGGGGGTCCGTGAACCACGGGATCGCCCGCCCCGCCTCGACCCTGAACCCCGCCGACCCCGCCTCGCTCGATCTGGTGCGCGATCTGCTGGATCAACTGCTGCCCAACTTCACCAGCAGCCGGATCCACGTCGGGCTCGACGAGCCCTGGGACCTGCCCGACGATCGATTCGACGACTACCTCGGGTGGCTGCGGGCACTGCGCGCGCTGCCCGAGCTCGAGGGGCGCGAGATGCTCGTCTGGGGGGACATCCTGGTCGAGCATCCCGATTCGGTCTCCGATCTGCCCGACGGCGTGACGGTCTGCGACTGGGGATACGAAGACCACTCGCCCTTCGAGGCGCACGTGTCGGCGTTCGAAGCTGCCGGCAGGCCGTTCTGGACCTCGCCGGGGACGTCGGCATGGACGTCGGTCCTCGGCCGGGTCACCAACATCCGCGGCAACTGCGCGAGCGCGACCGCTTCAGCTCTCGCCCACGGGGGAGGGGCGCTCCTCGTCACCGACTGGGGGGACCTCGGCCATCTCCAGTACCTCCCGGTGTCCGACCCCGGCTTCGCCTACGGAGCGGCCGTCGCCTGGGGCCTCGAGGCCAACCGTGACCTGGACCTCGGCCGTGCCCTGTCACTGCACTGCTACGACGACTCCACCTTCGAGCTCGGCGCCGCCGTCGTCGAGCTGGGAGATGTGACCCGTCTCCCACGGCTCCAGGTCGACAACATGTCGTCCCTCACGCTCCCCCTCTACTATCCCCAGTTCGACCTCTACAGCGGGCCGACCCCCCCGTTCGATCAACGCGACGTGGACGCTGTCCTCGAGGCGCTCGACGCAGGCGAGCGCCGCATCGCACAGGCTCACGCTGGTCGCAAGGACGCCGACCTGGTCATTGCCGAGCTCTCCAATGCCATCGCGCTGGTCCGTCTGCTCGCACACGATGCCGGGGCCTGCCTCGCCTCCGGTGGGTCGCTCGGGTCCGTGTCCCAAACAGAGCGCAGGACGCTGGCGGTGGCCCTCGAGTCGGTCGTGTCCTCCCACCGGGCCCTCTGGCACCTCCGCAACCGGCCGGGCGGCTATGCCGACAGCGAGCGGTGGCTCACCCACTTCGGTGAGGGCTACCGGACCGGGGAACGCCGACGGGACTGGCCGGCTTCCGGGTGAGCCCAGCACCAGGCGTCTCCCGACGCCCGGGGTCTAGAGCTTCCGGACCGAGAGTCGAGGTGACAGATGGGCTCTGCGGTTGATGGTTGTCATGCTGCCTGGTTCTTCTTGTGGTTGTCGAGGATCTGATGAGGGGTGCGGCCGGCCATGTAGTCGCCGTGGTTGCGCCGGCGGTGGTGGTAGGTCACCAGCCAGGCGTCGGCTTCGGCTTGGAGCTGGCGGATCGAGGTGAAGTGACGGCGATGGAAGGCGGGCCGCCAGCACTCTTGGAGGATGGTCTGGTGGAAGCGCTCGCACACGGCGTTGTGGTTGGGCGAGCGGGCCGGGATGCGCTCGTGACGCAGTCCCTTGGCCACGAGGTGGGCCCGGAAGTTGGCAGCCACATATTCAGGACCGTTGTCGCTCAAAATTGCTCGGACCCGAACCCCGTGGCGCCGATAGGCGCGGAGCACCTGGTCGATGAAGCGCATGGTCTGGGTGTGCTGGACCGGGCCGAGCACGATGGCGACGTACGCCCAGCGGGTGAAGACGTCGATGGCGGTGAGCTGGTACACCTTGCCCACGCCCTTGAGCTTGCCGACGTAGAAGCTGTCAACGCAGACGAGCTCGCCCGGGCCGCCCGTGGCCAGGCAGAACCCGAAGAGCTCGTCCGTTCTCGCCGCCTCGGTCAAAAGGCCCGTCGTTGCAGCGGCGATGGCCGCGGCCCGGGCCAGACGCTTCGAGCGCTTCCCCAGGTTGTGGGCGACGAGGTGTTTTTGCACCGTCGACTTGGCGATGGAGAAGCCCTGGTCGCCGAGCCGGTCGGCGTATTGGCGACAGCCGATAGTGGGCACGGTGACCGCCAGGGTCAACAGCGCCTCGATGACGTGGGTCGGGGTGGCCTCTGGCATCTGGGGCGTCCGGCGGTCCTTCGGCATAAGAGCGTCCAAGCCGTAGCGATCGGCCAGGCCTTTCCACTCGTAGTAGCGGGTCCGGGAGATGCCGAAGACCCGGCAGGCCTCGGCGACATTGCCCACTCGGGCGGCATGGTCCAACACGGCAATGCGCCGCTGGTAGATGATCTCTGCTCGGGTCACGGTGATGGGCTCCTTGGCTCTTTGGAAGGAACCACAGAGTCCATCGCCGGACCCCTCAAGGGGGTGGATGTGCAACCTCATCCCGTGGACCGGAAGGTCTAGAGGAGAATGATCGTGCGACCGGTCGACTCGCGTCGAGCCATCGCATCGATGGCTTCAGGGACCTCCTCGAATGCAGCGGTCCGTCCTACCACCGCCCGGATCGCATGCTGCTCGTAGAGATCGACGATCGCTTCCGTGATCCTCGATCCGAGCGAGGTCGGTGGAAAATTCCACCCCATTGCGGTCTTGACCAGCTGCTGGGTCTCCTCGTTGGCGTAGGCGAGGAGCACCCCGCACAGGTGGATGTTGCCGAGTGCCACTCGGCGTGGCACGAGGAACTGCTCGTCGGCGACGACCTTGTTGGAGGCGAATCCCATCATGAGGTAGCGACCGTTGTATGCCGTGCACCGCAGGGAGGCCTCCATGACCGACTCGCCGACAGTGTCGAACACCACATCGACGCCGCGTCCTGCTGTCTCCTCGAGCACGATGTCGCTGAAGTTGTCCGTCCGGTAGTTGATGACGACCTGGGCACCGAGCTCACTGCACAGCGTTACCTTCTCCGCGGTGCCGGCTGTCGCGAACGCGCGCGCGCGCCGAGCTGCCTCGCGAGCTGGATCGCCGCTGAGCCGGCACCGCCCGCACCGGCGTGGACCAGCACAGACTCACCGGATGTGAGCTCGGCCCGGTCGACCAACCCCAGCCAAGCGAGGTGGAACGGAAAATACAGGGCCGCCGCATCGGGCAACGGGATCGAGTCTGGGATGGCGAAGGTCCCTGCCACCGGGCAGATGGCGAACTCTGCGAATCCACCGTAAGCACCTCTGGTTGCGGCCACCACCCGCTCCGCGATCCAGGACTCACAGCCCGGTCCCGCAGCGTCGACCGTGCCCATGACCTCCATTCCCGGGCTGTAGGGCAGCTCCGGTCGGACCATCATGTTGCCGCCGGTGATCCGCTCGAGGTCGTTCAGGTTGAGCGGAATTCCCTCGACGCGGACCCGGACCTCTCCCGCCTCGGGCTCGGGGACCGGCACGACATCGAGGCGCATGACGTCACGAGGCTGCCCGTACTCGTGGACCCGCCAGGCCTGCATCGTCGAGGGTTGCGTCATGATCCCCCGAGTCTACGGGCGCACCCGCGAGATGGCAGATGACCGATCAGGATGCGGCGAAGTTGCTCCATCCATGCACTGAGGTCGTCCCTCGGGAACTCGCCCAGCGAGCAGGCGCCGGTGCCGGCTCAGCTCTGCAGGATCTGATGGCCCCCGCTGTCCATCACCGTCACGCTCTGGATCTCGCCGATCGGGAGCGCGCACCCCAGGGTCACCCGCGCATCACTTCCCGTCCTCGTCCAGTAGGTGCCCGCCACCCAGGGGCTGCCGTACGTCGTGCGCATCACGACCGTGAGCACCTGAGGTGCGACCGCGACGTGATCAGTCAGCTCGATGGACGTTCCCCACGACGCCGAGACGAGCACGGCCTTGCCGAAGTTGCCGGGCGCACCGTGCAGAGACACCGTGCGCGACACGACCGCCGGGGTGGGCGCCGGACCCGGCCTGCCGTTGGAGATCCCGAGAGAAGCTGCGATGATCACCAGTGCCGCGGCCACCGCTGCGGACACTCCGATCAGACCACGCCGGAACGCTCGCCCTGATCGCGGACCCCCGTGACGGAGCCCGACCCCAGCATCGGCACCAGCTGACACCACATCGCCTTCGTCTGCGTCAGAAGAGTCGATGGTGCGAAGTGCCGGCAACGCGTCCGTCCACGCCCCCTCCTCGACGAACGCCCCTTCGGCCAGCGCAAGAGCAGACGCAGTGTCGGACAGCTCCGACCGATCCGCCCGGCATCGTGCGCACCCGTGCAGGTGCTCGAGCAGCGCGACCCGGTCGGGCTCTTCGATCTGGCCGATCGCTTCGACGGCGAGGAGCCCCTTCCAGTACTCGCAGTCCCCTTGCCCGGTCACTAGTCCCACCCCAGCTCGTTGAGTGTGAGGCGCAGCGAGCGGAGGGCGTAGAACAGCCGACTGCGCACCGTTCCCTCCGGAATGCCAAGCTCCTTGGCCAGCTCCTGGCAGGATCTCTGGTGAAAGTACGTCTTCACGAGCACATAGCGGTGTTGCGGCCGCAACCGCCGGATCGCCTCCTCGACCTGCCACCCCATCATGGCCCGCTCGAACTCGTCGCCGTGGGCGACGGGCTCGTGATCGAGTGGCACCGTTGGCCGCGCGGACCGCTGCTTCGACAAATCGATGATGACCCGCCGTTCGATCGCGAAGAGCCAGGCCCGGATCGCCCCGAGCGCAGGATCGAACGATCCCCAGGACCGCCACGCCCGGGCGAACGTCTCCTGCACCGCCTCCTCGGCGAGCTGGACGTCACGAAGGGATCGCCGTGCGAACCCGAGCAACTCCCCACCGTGGGCGAGGTAGGCCGACTGGAGCGTCTCCTTGCCCTCGGCGTCCGTCCGCTCCTCCATGCTGAGATCATGCACCTTTGCCAAGATCAGGATCCAATGGTCTTGCGTCGACGTCGGCAACCCCCGGCCGGGGAGCACCGGAATACCGGCAGGCTCCTCAGACGGTCAGGGGTGCTCGAGTCCATGCCAGTGTCTACCGATCCGCCGGCAGATCTGTTCACACACCTGTGGCATTCGGCGTCATCGGTGCTTCGCCTGGGCGTTCTGTCGAGCCCCGATGCGATCCCGACCGGGCGCAGCGGTCGCCCTCCGGGATGTGCTCAGAGGAACTTCGCCACCTTGAACCCGCCGACCCCGTTGCCGCTGACACTGCTTCCGGTATCGAGATAGAACCGGTAGAGCCGCTTCCCGAAGTAGGTGACCTGGAGTTCGGTCTTGGTGCCCACTTTGACGCTCGCAGTCTTGAGGCCGGTCACCCCGGTGGGTACCGTCTTTCCCGCCGCCATGACGAGAGGGGGCCAGATGCTGAGGCAGGAGCCGGTGCAGGTACCCGCCGTCTCGTACAGACTGCGCCCACTGAACGCTGCCGCCAACATCTTGCCGTACGGGGCACGGGTCACCACTTTCACCACCTGCTGAGACGTGCCGGTCGTTGCCTGGGCCGACCCAGCCGGCACCACGAGTGCTGCACCTGCCAGCGCAACTACTCCGGCCGCGGCACCGGTCCGCAGGGTGCGAACTGGATCGAGCCGGCTCCAACGCTTGTCACACTGTGAACTCTTCAACTCACGACCTCCGTACGTAGGGATGTGTCCCTGCCTCTTCGCTCGTATACCCGAGCAGAGTGCGATTCGTTCAGAATCCGACGACGTTCGACAGTCCCTGTGACGGCCGACGGTTCGCGGATCGGGTGAACGATCCGAGGGCTCCTCCGGTATCCGATGGGGAACGGTGCGGGGGCCTCAGCGGCCGAACGCCTGCTCTCCCATTCAGAACCGACAGAAGGAGACGTGTCGATGCAGAGAACGCACGAAGCCGATAGCACCCCACCCGGGAGGACTCGGGTCCGTGGACGAAAGACGTGGTTGACAGGCGCTGCCTCCCTTGCCGGCATCGCGTTGCTGGCCGGTACCGCAACGACGGCGGGCGGTACGTCGTCCCCGAACAAATTCAGCCGGACCAATCTGGTGGCGAACAACAAATCGTTCGGTGCCAAATTGGTCGATCCCAATCTGACCAATGCATGGGGATTGGCGTCGGCTCCGGACTCGCCGTTGTGGGTGTCCGACAACAACTCCGGCAAGGTCAGCGTCTACAGCGGTGGCGTGTCCGGTAGCGCGGTCTCACTGGATCTCACCGTACCGGTTCCCGGAGGCAATGCAACCGGCCAGGTCTACAACCCGACTCTCGGTCTGCCCACCGCACAGCAGGCCTTCAAGGTCGCCGGGACTGCCGCGTCGTTCATCGTCAGCACCGACTCGATCGGCACCACCCAGTCGCCTGGGGAGATCGCCGCGTGGAACGGCGGCAGCAAGTTCGTCGTCGAGGACAGTCCAACCGGGGGACCTGGGGGAAAGACTCGACCGGGCGCCATCTTCAAGGGCCTCGCCGTCTCAGCCAGCACCAATGCGGGACCTGAGCTGTTCGCCGCGGACGTGGCCAACGCGACGGTCGACATCTTCAACCGCTCGTTCGTTCCGGTCAGTGCGCCCGGCGAATTCAAGGACCCCAAGATTCCCGCGGGGTATGCCCCCTTCGGCATCCAGGTGCTCGGTGGCGACGTCTACGTCGCCTACGCCAAGCAGAACGCCACGAAGACCGACGCGGTCCCGGGCGCCGGGCTCGGGTACGTCGCCGTCTACAGCTCCAACGGCGTCCTGCTGAGGCACCTTGTCGCCGGCGGTGCGTACAGCTCGCTCGACGAACCGTGGGGTCTTGCCATCGCGCCCGCCGGTTTCGGTCCCTTCGCCGGCAAGCTGCTGGTGGGGAACCTGGGCAACGGGTGGATCAACGCATTCAACCCGACCACCGGTGCCTACCTCGGGTACCTCAAGAACACGAGCGGTGGCCCAATCGTCATCTCCGGGCTGTGGGGTCTTCGGCCGGGCAGTTCCGCGTTCGGCGGAGCGGGGTCGGTAGTCTTCAGCGCTGGTCCCGGTGGGTACGCGAACGGCGTGCTCGGCACGTTGACACCGGCGGGATGACCAGATGACCTGGTAGCCGGCCACCGAGGAGAGGGATCGGATCGCCCCCGGGAGTCCGGTCCCTCTCCCGTCTGATTCGTGCTCGCTCGAAGTCAGGCGTGGATCTGGTCCCCGCTGTCCCGGGAGGGGATCGGGATGACGGTCGCCGAGGCGCCGCTGCCGTCGAGATCGACTCGGCTGAAGGCGCCGCCCGGGAGGCCCCGGAACGCCGTTCGGCTGGTGACGTCCAACCGATAGGCGGCCGAGGGTGATATCCACACCGGCGTCGAGCCGAGCAGGCCGAAGCCCTCGTGGTGATTGTGCCCGCACAGGATCACCCGCACGTCGGCACCGTCGATCGCCTGCGCCAGGCATTCGGGCTCACGCAACCGTATCCGTGACATCGGTTCGATCGGTGAAGGGAGTGGTGGATGGTGCACGGCGAGCACCGTTCCGTCGGGTGCCGGTTCCACCAGGGCGGCGCGAAGGAACTCGAGGGTCTCGTCGGCCAGCAACCCGTGCTCCTGACCCGGCACCACCGAGTCGAGCGAGATGACTCGAAGGCCGCCGCGCCAATGGACCTGATTGATCGGCATCAGACCACTCTCCTGGCCGAGCAGGTGACGGGCGAAGGGAGGACGAAGGTCATGGTTCCCCGGGAGATAGATCACCATCGCGCCCCCAGGGCTGGCGGCAGCGCCGACCAGCGACGCGAGGTCCTCGTAGCACGACGGTTGACCGGTGTCGGCGAGATCCCCGGTCAGGATGAACACGTCGGGTTCGAGCCCCGCCTCGGCGAGCTTGGCGAGCCCGGCAACCAGGTTTTCGCGGGGATGGATACCCGGGCGCAATGACCCCTCCACGGTGAGGTGGACGTCGGAGATCTGGATGATGAGGTACTGAGCCATTTGGAACGCCTTCCTTCGAGGGAGCAACGACCCGCGCCGAATCCTCACCTTCGCCTCGCGGTCGCATACGATACCGGCCGTGACGTCTAGCCAAGCCGCCGTCGAACGAGCCATGGAGGACGTGGCCGACGCGCTACGTGACGCCCAGCAGGCCCTGCACCTCGCCGAGACATCGACCCGCAGGACGCTGGAAGGCAAGAACCGGGGACACGTCTCGGCTGACGTGCTGCGGAGCGCTCCGGTGAACGAGGTCCGCAACCCTGTCGACCAAGCGCTCCGACGCCTCGAGCAGAGCCGTCATGCCGTGCTCATCGCCATCTTCGCAGTCGCGCTCGAGGAGGGCATGTCCATCGGCGAGCTCAGCCGCAACTACGGGTTCTCCCGTCAGAGGGCCGCCAAGTACGCCAAGGAGGCGCTCGCACTCAACGGCAACCCTGCGCCTCTGGAGGCTCCCGACCCGGACTGATGCCCCCGACACGGACTCACCGTCCGCTCAGCAGGGATCAGCGGTCACCGAGACCGTGACCGCTACGGGGGTCGTCCCGTTTGCGATGTCGATGTGGGTGGCGCTGGGCTTCGAGGTCACCCGGGCCCCGGTCACCCGCACGCAGTAGCCCCTCGGATAGTGGGTCGACACTGGCACGACGATGACCGTTGGGGCGGAGATCGTGGGATTCGAGCGGTAGCGCAACGTGAACGCGGCCGTCCCGGGGTCGAAGGACATCGACAACGGCGTCCCGGCCACCGCCGACGCATAGGTCTCCGACAGGACGTCGAGCTGTGACGCGGTGGCCTGCCGGGGCGGCCACAGTGCCGAAGAGTGCGATCCGGTGGGATCGGGGTAGTTGATCCACTGCCAATAGATCCAGCCCACGAGATCGGCGTTTGCATCGGCGGTGATCCGGCCCAGGTCGGCCGCATCGGTGGTAGCACCGAACTCGGTGAGCAACTCGGCCGGGCCGCCCGGTTGCTCCGATGTCGAATCGTCGATCCGTTGTTGGTTGTGCTGGGTGAAGACGGCGCGCTCGAGCGGGCCGCAGACCGACCCGAAGTCGGGCGGCTCCGGACCGTTGGGGACGTGCAGGAAGCAGTAGTCGTGGAAGTTGAGCACCAACCGCGGGTAGGGCATCGCGCCGACGTTGTTCGGCACCCCCGAGTCGGTCGTGTAGTTGCCCTCGTAGGCGACCAGATGAGTGGGGTCGGCGACCTCGATACGCGGGATCAGGCCCTCTTCGGGATCGTCGATCGGACAGGTGACGGGGTGGCCGTCCTGGTCGAGTCCCGGATGTGCGCGACCGGTGTAGAAGCACTCGAGCTCGGCGTCGAAGGCCGGGTTGTCGGGACTCGTCGCGAGGCCTGCACTGTACGGCTCGTTGAACGGGTCGTAGCCGACCACCCACGGGTTGCCCCGGAGCCGGCCCGCTATCTTCGTCCAGAGCGCGTCGAGTTGCCCCTGGAGGTCGCCGCGGACATCGTTGGTCCAGAGGTTGCCGTACGCCTGGGCCACTCCGGGCCTGGTGTAGTTGACGCTCCAGTCCTCGAGGTTCCGCTGGGGCTTCGGGGTGATGCCGTCGGTGCACACCGCCCAGTTGGGTGCCCCCTCGCCGCCGAAGGCCTCGTTGTACACGTCCTGGTGCATGTCGATCAGCGAGTAGATCCCGTACCGGGCGAGCAGCGAGATGGTGTCCTGTAGCCGGGTCATGTACGCGTCGAAGACGGCTGCGTCGAACTGATCGACCCCTGACGGGTCGGGAGCGCCTCCCGTGCAGATGGCGGGGTCGTTGATCGGGTCGGTGCCCGGCTCGAGCCCCTTCCAGATGACGCCGAGACGGACGACCGTGAAGCCGAGCTGGGCCATGCGCTGCGCCTCGGCCGGGGTGAGGACGTTGCGCCCGGTGCCGTTGACCTCCACCTCGTAGGGCGGGATCTTGTACACGAGGTCGACACCATGGAGCAGGACGACCCGTCCGTCCCGGTCGACGAGCTCGGGCCCGCCGGGGGCCCGGAGGGGACCAACCGGCCCGAGCGCCGGATCCGCTACCGCCACCGCCAGCGACGAGACCGACGCCGTGGTGCCACACGAGGTCAGCAGAACGGCCGGCAGCATGGCCAACAGGACGAGGACTGCCGCATTCCGCTTGGCGGCACCGGCGCGTGCCGGACGCGGCCGCAGCCACGCCACGACGACGCCGGCATCCCGCGAGGCTCTAGCCGGCACGATCCCCGTCCATGTCGGCGGTCGCACGGGAGGCGACCTCCGCAGCCTCTTCCAGGAAGGTGCGGATGGCGGTCCGATGCTCACCGTCGGCACGTCCGACCAGGGCTTCGATCGCGGCATGGTAACGCACGAGCCCCGCTGGAGCCTGCTGCTCTGCGGCAGGTGAGAGCTCGAGGAGGACCGCACGCCGGTCGGAAGGGTGCGGGCGCCGGTGCACCAGACCGACCTCCTCGAGCCGGTCCACGAGCATGGTGATCGCACCGGAGGTCAGCGCAAGCCGGTCCCCGAGCTCGCGCTGGGTCAGCGGCCCGTCCGCCTCGAGGTGTTCGAGCGCATCGAGGTCGGTCGCGCCGATGCGGGCTTTGCGGGCGATGGCGGCTCTCATCCGGTCCCGTTCGAGGCCGAAGCGCTGCAGGCTCTTGGCGAGATCGTTTGGCGGCGAGTGGGGCATTGCACGAAGTTTACGCGCTCGCTATACTACTTATGTTCTCATCTACTTAGTACTACAGCCAACTAGTTGCTCAGGAGATACATGCCATGACCCGAACCGCATCCCCCGTGACGACCACCCGCATCCCCAGCAGACGGGCGGCGCCATGATCGCGGACGACACGCTCGTCGCCCTCTCGATGTCGGTCGGCCGAGGGCGCCCGGCGCGATGGGTGGCGGCCGCCGCCGAGCTCACCCGAGAGGATCGGGTCGTCGACATCGGTTGTGGCCCCGGAGCGGCGGCTCGGATGGCAGCGCAGGCGGCCGGCGAGGTCATCGGCGTCGATCCGTCCCCGGTGGCCTTGGGCCTTGCCCGGTGGATCTCCACCGTCCGC
This sequence comes from uncultured Acidimicrobiaceae bacterium, assembly GCA_963701325.1. Taxonomy (GTDB): domain Bacteria; phylum Actinomycetota; class Acidimicrobiia; order Acidimicrobiales; family RAAP-2; genus Bog-756. The sequence goes on along the minus strand of OY969604.1, from coordinate 2,338,149 downwards.
CGGGTGCACGGGGCCACCTGGATGGAAGGAGTTGCGGAGTCGCTGCCGCTCGACGACGGTCGCGTCACGGTGGCGTGGGCCCTGAGTTCGGTGCACCACTGGACGGACCGGAGAGCGGGACTCCGCGAGATCCACCGGGTCGTCGTCCCGGGTGGCCGCGTCGTACTGGCCGAGCGCCTGATCAGAAGCGGTGCCCGAGGGCATGCAGCCCACGGGTTGAGCGCCGAGGGAGCTGACGACCTGATGGCCGAGATGGAGTCCGCGGGCTTCTCCGCGGTGGGCATCGATCGACGGGAGGCGGGGCGACGGCCACTCCTGGTCGTCCACGGGATACGCGACGGCGCCACATGACCCGGTGAGCAATGCCCAGCGCGTCCGGGAGCGCTACGAGGGGGAGGAGAGTCCGGGAAGGCGAACGGCCACCGCGTCCCGTCCGGAACGCTTCACGTCGTAGAGGGCGAGATCGGCATCATCGAGCAGTTGCTCGGACGTGCGGGACAGTGGACTCAGCGCGCTCACCCCGATGCTCAGAGTCACCGGGATCTCGAGCACGGACGGAAGGTCACGGCGGAGCCGATCGGCCAGGTCGGCAGCTGCGCCGGGGTCGGTTTCGGGCAGAAGGACTGCGAACTCGTCCCCTCCGACGCGGCCGACCAGGTCGATGGTCCGGACGTGGGTGCGGAGCATGCCACCGATGGCGGCAAGGGTGGCGTCGCCCGCAAGGTGCCCATAGGTGTCGTTGACGCCCTTGAAGCCGTCCACATCGATCAGCATGAGACTGAGCGGACGACCGGTGCGCCGCGATCGGGAGATCTCCTCCCCCAAGCGTTCGTGGAACACCCGGTGCACCGCACACCCGGTCAGCCCGTCGGTCGATCCCAGTGCGACGATCTCTTTCATCAGCAGCTGTTCGTGGAGCTCGCGGCGAGCGCGATTCCGTGCCGCAGCGACGGAGAGCACTGACGCACCGGCGAGGCCCGCGAGCAGCATGGATCGGGTCCCGACGGAGACCCGCGCGCCCGGTTCGAGGACGGCGACCGCTGCGGCCGACAGAAGGGTCGAGATCCCGCACACCAGGACCTCGGCCGGCGCGAACGAGAGCGCGGCAAAGCTGATCGGGAGGAACAGGAGGGGTACCACCGGGCTCTCCAAGCCGTTGTCGAGCAGTGCGAACCCGCCGATCGCGAACACCGAGAGGACCGTCCAGGCGGCCGAGAAGCTCATCAGCCAGGGCGACGTCACGAGCTTCGAGATCAGGAAGAGATTGATCACGGCGAACGCGAACCATGCCGTCACCATCCCGAACAGGACGGCCCGGTGCGGGGCACCGGGGGTGAGGACGAGATAGATGAAAATGGCCAGGCCTTCTCCGAGGAAGACGAGAAAACCGAGGCGGATGTGCGTCCGCCAGAAGCGCTCCCTCTGGTCGGCGCCAGGGCCTCCCGGTGCAGGGCTGCGCGGACTCGTCGCTCGCGTTCGTTCGCTGGAATCGAATGGACCCACAGGGCACTCATCGGCAATTACGACAACGATCCGAAGTGTCGATCCAGTCCAGCTCAGCTGGCGAGTCGGTCGGTGATGCCGTCGATTCCGGTCAGTCGGGAGGCCAATTCGTCGGAAAGGTGGTGACGCGCGGCGAGGCGGCCGGGGTCTGTGTAGCTGATCCTGGTTCGTCCACCGTCGTCCCAGACAAGGATCTTGAGCGGCAGGTCGAGTGCGGCCAGCGGAACTGCATCCATGACCGGGGTGCCCCCGGTCGGGCTACCGAAGATGACCACCTTGGTGTCACGGAGCTCGAGACCGTGCCGCCTCGCCTCGCCGCTGTGGTCGATGATCGCGAAGAGGGTCATTCCCTTGGACTCGACCAGAGCAGTCAGTGAAGCGACCGTCTCGTCCACAGAACCCGAAGCGCTCTTGGTCACGATTCCGGCATCGGAAGCGCCGTCGGGAGGCGGCATCCAGAACCCTCCAACTCCTCACATCTCGTTGAGGATCTCCGCCTTCTTTGCCGCGAATTCCTCTTCGGTGAGGATTCCCTGGTCCTTGAGCGAGGACAGCTGGGTCAATCGGGCCACCGGGTCGGACCCGGCATCGGGTGCCGCCTCGACGGGCGCCGGCTGCTCCATCTGTTGCGGCTGCGGTTCGTTGCGCGCAGCCTGTCGCCTGGCCACTCCCCCGGCCACGACGGTCGCGGTGCCCGCGACGACGGCTGTTCGGGCCACCGTCCGTGCGATCGGTCGTCTTCTCATCATGGTCGAACTCCTTTTGACGTCGGGCTTCAGGCGGACGGAAGACCGTCGAACGCGGCTTCGACCAGCTCATAGGGGACGCGGGCGCTCTCGATGAGGACGCCGCCGGCATTCCTGAGCGCCTCGGCGAAGGGAGCCGCCCAACGGTCCTCCCAGATGAGCACTGCCGCCGATGAGTTCGGCTCGAGGAGGGCGGCGGCGTGCTCGATGTCCTCCGGAGTCGCCAGTCCACCCACCTCGGCATCGATGTCTGCGAACGGAGCGAGCTCCTCGAGCTGATCGAATTCGAACGCGACCACCGAGCCGTCCGCGTCCTTCGCCACGAAGAGCAGGTCCAGAATGCGGATGGTCCCGCTCTCGACCAGCTTGGCCAGCTCGGGCGCGATCTCACCCGAGAATTTATTCCCCGGAAAGCCGACCACGAGATATTCGACCGGACCGATTGCCATGCGATCTCCTCTCGGTGCTCTGTCGGGGCGACGGACTGCCGCGCACCGTTCCTAGCACGCCACCAGGACCGATTCAACCGGCTGTATGCACTCGAGAGCGGTGCGGCTCCGAGCCGGAGGGCGGACGGCGCCGCTCAAGTCGGCCGGGAAATCTGCCGATGACGGGCCGAGGAGCCAGATCGATCTCCGGTCCCCGCTCCCGCGCCCGCCAAGGAGGTCGACCGGTGAGTACCAACAGACGTGTGAGGGACCGACGGCGCCGGCATCCCGACCAGGAGGCGTCACGGCTCGCAGCCATCCGGACGATCGTCGACGTCGCAGGCGATGACGAGGACCACACCGTCGTCGCCGACGCGCTCCTGATCCTCGGGGCATCTCAGCAGGAGATCGCGGTTGCGATGCTCGACACCTCGCTCTGAGCGGATCACTCGAGGACGACCACACCCCGGATCGTCCGGCCTTCGCGCAGGTCCTCGAATCCGTCGTTGAGCCTGTCCAGTGGATAGGTCCGGGTGACCATGCCGTCGAGGTCCAGCAGCCCGTCACGATAGAGGTCGAGCAGGCTCGGGGTGTCGAGGCCCGGATTCGACGACCCGAAGATCGAGCCCACCAATTCCTTCTCCATCGTGAGCAGGTCGAGCATGCTCATCGTCACATCCGTCTCGGTCCACGGATGCACGTTGGTGATCACCACGCGGCCGCGCTTGGCAGCCAGCGCCATGATCGACGCCATCAGGTCACCACGCCCGACCGACATCGTGCAGATGATCCGATGACACATGCGTCCGAAGGTGACGTCCTGGATCAGCGAAAAGGCCTCCTCGATGGACGCGGCCGTGTGGGTCGCCCCGAAGCCGGTCGCCATCTCCCGTTTGAACGGAACCGGGTCGATGGCGAAGATCCGATGGGCCCCCGAGAACCGCGCACCTTGGATGGCTGCAGACCCGACACCGCCCGCGCCGATGACAGCGACATCGTCACCGGGTCGGACCTGGGCCCGGTGGACCGATGATCCCCAGCCGGTGCTCACCCCGCAGGCCACAAGGCAGGCCTTGTCGAGTGGAAGGTCGTCGCCGATCTTGACGAACGAGCGCTCGTCGCTCACGGTATGCCGAGCAAAGGTCCCCAACATGCAGAAGATGCGCAGGTCCTCACCCCGTGCATGGTGCCGTGCGGTCTTGTCGCCGACCTGCCACCCGTCGGCGATGTACATGCCCATGTCGCAGAGGTTCTGACGGCCCACGAGGCACGACGGGCACCTGCCACACGGAGGGAGGAAGCTCGTCACCACGTGATCGCCGGGGGCCAGGAGCGTCACCTCGGGTCCGATCTCCTCGACCACACCGGCTCCCTCATGACCGCCGATCATGGGTCCGAAGAACGGGACGTCACCCGTGACGAAGTGCTCGTCGGAGTGGCAGATCCCGGTCGCGGCCATCCGGACGAGCACCTCGTGGTTTCGCGGGGGGTCGAGGTCGATGGACTCGACCGACCAATCCGAACCTGGCTTCCAGAGCACCGCTGCTTGGGTCTGCATTGCTCATCCTCTCGACCGAGGTGGACCGCTGCCCGCGCCGACGGAGGTCGGCGGCTCCGTGTTCTGGTCCACGCTCTCGCAGCCAACGTAGAGACCTGGGCCGCCGCGTGGCAACAGGACCCCGGGCGGCCTGGCCCCGTCGGCATCCGGAGGCGGCCATCGGGACCTACACTCGAACGGGGAGAGTGGGGTCGAATCACATCGGCTCGGTGCGGCGGAGGAGCGGAGAATGGGCTCAGGGGAGACCGTGGCGGTCCCGCCGGCACGCGGCGCAGCGCTGACCCGGATCCGGGCCTTCTTCGTGCCCGACCTGCTCACCGCGGGATTGTGGGTCATCGCACTGGTGCTGCTCGTGGAGTTCTGTGCCCGCCGGTACGCAGGGGCGATGGCGAACGCCCTTGTGGGCGGCAACCAGCCCGACTTTCGAACCTCCTTCCAAGCGGGTCAGCTCGTCTCTCAGGGGAAGAGCCCCTTCGGGGTCGACGACAACGGGTACGTCTACTTCGCGCCCGTCGCCCTGCTCCTTTCCCCGTTCGCCCACGCCGTACCGCTTCGCGTGTTCAGAGCCTGGACGGTACTCGAGCTGTGCGTCTTCACCGGAGCGATCGCAGCGATGACCTACTCGTTGAGACAGCGGCTCGCGTCCTGGCAGGTTCCGGTCCTCTTCGCACTCTGTGCCGTCACCGGGCTGCATCTGTGGCCCATGACCTTCGAGTTCTTCGTGGGCAACGATGACATCTACGTCCTGCTCCTGGTCGTCCTCGCAGCAGCCGCACTGAATACGAGGCGCCCCCTGTTATTCGGTATCGCAGTCGGGGGCGCGTGCCTCCTCAAGGTCTGGCCCGCCCTGATCATCCTGGCGGTGCTGCAGACGGGGATCGGCTCCCGAGCGCGGGTGCGAGCGGTTGCTGGGGTGGCGCTGATGATCCTCATCGGGCTCGTCACCAACCTCATCCCGGCAGGACTTTCGGAGTTCCGGGCCTTCTTCACCAATGTGTTCCAGGCGAAATCCCAGCAGCTGCACAACGATTCGGTCGGCGGGATCCCCCGGCTGCTCTTCTCGAAGAGCGGGCTGGCCCGGCCGCTCTTCGTATCGAGCGAGCTCCGCTACCTGCTCACGGCGATCCTGGCCGCCTGGGTTGTCGGACTCCTCGTCCTCTCTCTCCGCACAAGGTCGGACCCGATGCTGTGTGTGGTCAACACCGCGCTGTTCGCGGTGCTGATCATCCCCGTCAGCCATCTGGCCTACACGATCCTGGCGCTACCGATTCTCTGGTATTGGATCGCCGCGGTGCCCGTGCTGATCGAAGGACGGCGCCGTTCCAGCTCCTATCCGGTCGTCCAGGTGCTCCTCCTACTGACCCTGGTCGCCTGGTACCTGGTCCAGCAGCACTCCTGGCCCACGGATGGATTCCCAGCGGGTATCTCCGCGCTCCGCTACAGCGTGGTCTTCGCGGCGAACCTGGCGCTGCTCAGCGCGTCCGTGCTTGCCGGATGGTTCCTGGGCGACGAGCTGGACCGAGCCGGTGCAGGGGCGAGCGCCCGGGACCAGGCCCCATCCGATCAAGCCATTCCCACGACCCCCGCATTGAGGGGGCCGCCCCCCATCGAGCCATAGAACGGCGCGTCCCCAAAGGCGAAGATACCCCCGTCGGCAGCGGCCTCCCAGTAGCCCCCGCCGTCAGGGGCCGCCGCCATCGCCACGATCCCCTGGCGCAGGGAGACCCCTCCCATCGAGCCATAGAAGCCGGCGTCGCCGTAGGCGAAGACACCCCCGTCGTGGCCGACCTCCCAGTAGCCCTTGCCGTCTGTGGTGGGGACGAGGCCCCGGATCGAGCCGTCGTCATCCGAGTCGTTGGGCGCAAGCACGAGTCCCACTGCCGAACCGAACTTGCCGGCGTCGCCGAACCCGAAGACCGTGCCGTCAGCGGCCACCTCCCAGTAGCCCCCGCCGTCGGCGGTCGGAGTGATCCCCCGGACCGATGTGCCGTACGACCCGGGTTCGCCTCCCCTTGAACCGAAGAAGCGCGCGTCGCCGAAGGCGAAGACACCGCCGTCGTGAGCGACCTCCCAGTAGCCCCTGCCGTCGGGGGACGCCGCCATGCCCTGGATCGGCTGGTTGAGAGGGATGCCCCCCATCGAGCCGTAGAAGCCGGCATCACCGAAGGCGAAGATGCCGCCGTCGGCACCGACCTCCCAGTAGCCCCCCCGGTCGGGGGTTGCGGCCATCCCGACGACCGGCGCGTTGAGCGTCCTTCCCCCCATCGAGCCGTAGAAGCCGGCATCACCGAAGGCGAAGATGCCGCCGTCACGAGCGACCTCCCAGTAACCCGTCGCAGCTGAGGAGGCGAGCTCGGTTCCGCTCGGTACCGGGGATGCCCCAGCGCTCGACGAGGTGTCGAGCAGGGCACCGGCGAGTCCACCGACCACAGTGGCGGCCAGCATGAGCGTGACCACCCGCCTGCAGGGCCACCGCTCCCTCACCTGCAATCCGGTCATCGCTCGAGACCCACTGCCCGAAGTATCCACCGTTTCGGGCCCGGATACTCGTCGCGAACAGAACCGCTGGCGGCAGGGCCTGCCGCCTGATGTAACACAGCGTCAGATTCGTTCGTTTGAGATGGTCAGAAATGGAAATAGTTGGCTCTTGGGATGATGCACGTCCCGTCAGCTGCCGAGGTGGCCTCAGCCCAGAAGGAATGGGCCTCCGCCCGAACGAAAGAGGATCCCGTGACCAGAGACCGCATCACACGCCTGAGCCTCTGCCTGCTCACTCTGTTGGGATCGGTCGGAGTCGGCCTGGTCAGCTTGACCGCGTCGGCGCCGCCCGCTGCCGCGGCGACCCCTGCACCTGCCTCCTGCACGTTCGCGGATTCCGGGGTCCCCATCGTCCTCGGAGAGACGCCGGGAGCGAAAGTCCCGGTCGCCTGCACCGGGATGACCCCACTGCACCCCTACCTGTTCTTCGAGACCAGCCTTCTCCTGGCCATCGATCCGAAGGCGGCACCCCTCCTCCAGGGTGACGTGACCTCGGTGCCGGGCTTGCTGGCACTGATCCAGGCACTGCCGGAGATCAATGCGCTCGCGCTCACCGTCCAGCACAGCAATGCGAAGGGCGTTATGGACTTCAACTACACCCTCCCCAAGACGAACGCACCGGACGCCAACGCGACCTGCCCTCCGTCCGGCCAGGAGTTTCGTGAGGGCCTCATCGGATGCGCACTCGCCATGATCGACATGACCACGTTCAAGACGGTCGCGGCGGGCAGCGCTCTGGTCCAGTTCACGAACGAGCAGTTGTTTCCGCTGGCCAACCCGACCGTCAGCCTTTCGACCAGCTCTGCGGCACCCGGTGCCACGGTCAACGTGAGCGACAAAACGGGAGCCAAGACCTACTGGTGGCTGGCCACGTTGGCCGCACTGACCGCACTCCTCGGGGGAGGCGGCGCCGCTCCGAAACCGCAGGTCCAGTTCACCCATCCCAACGGGACAGGCCTGCTCAACGCTGCCAACAAGGTCACCGTGACGCCCGCCGTGTACAACGCGCCCACCCTGACCCCTCCGATTCTCGGGGGATCCTTCACCGTTCCCGCCCGGGCGTCGGGGTCGGAGGTGGTGACCGTGAGCTTGTCGGCGAATATCGAGGGGTTGTTCGACGAGGTCATCGACAACACCGCCCCGCTCAAGATCACCTGAGCGATCACGGCTGGGACCGCCGGTGCGAGCGGGATCAGGGCCAACGGCCCGGTCCCGCTCCTCGCGGCTCAGGCGTTGAGCGTTGCGTTCTTCTCGTCGACGTGCACCACCCGGGGCTGATGGGCCCCGAGCTCGTCCTCGTCGTAGTCGGCGTAGGTCAGCAGGATCACTGTGTCGCCGACGTGGACCAGGCGGGCAGCCGCACCGTTGAGGCAGATCTCGCCCGGCTCGCCGGTGATGGCGTAGGTCTCGAATCGGGCACCGTTGTCCACGTCGAGCACGGTGACCTGCTCGTGCTCGAGGATGTCAGCGTCGTGCATGAGCTGGGCGTCGATGCTGATCGACCCGACGTAGTTGAGGTCGGCGGCGGTCACCGTCGCCCGGTGGATCTTAGACTTGAGCATTCGTCGCCGCATCGCTGAGCTGACCCCTTGCCTCGAACCCGTCCATTCTAGGGGCTCAGGACCGGTCGGACGTCACCAGCGACGCGTGCAACGTGCACCAACGCGTAGATGGTCGGGAGGTCTTCGCGGACATAGGACATCACCAACCTGTGGCTGACCTGCTGCCAGTCGCGGAACACTCCGTCCACCTCGGTCGGCTCCCATCGCAGGGTCGTGAGGGTGAGGCCGCTGCTCCCGAGGTTGGACTCCTCCCTCGCCGCCTGCGGTCCCCAGCCCTCGATGACCGGCTCATAGGTGAAGATCAGATGGCCGAGCGGGCGGACCAGCGATCGGAGACCAGCCAGGATGGCCGGGAGATCGGGGACGAACTCGAGCCCTCCGACGCTCGTGATCAGATCGAACTGCTCGGACGTGGTGTCCACGAACGAGCCGATGTCGGAGTGCACAAGCCGGGCATCGCCGACCCTGTCCCCCGCCAGGCGGAGCATGCGACAGGAGATGTCCACGCCCATGAGCTCCGCCTCGGGAAAGACCCTGCGGAGGACCCGCAGGGTCTGACCCGTTCCGCAGGCCAGGTCGAGGGCCGAGTCGACGCCGTGCGCCGCGACCAGCTCACCGGCGAGGGCATCGTTGGCCATCCAGCAGGCCTCCTCGGCCACCTCGTCATAGGCGTCCGCGAACTCTTCGTAGAAGGTCTCGACCTGCTCGGCCAGGTGGCTCCTCGAGTGATCGATGCTCACCGGCAGATGCTGCCAGCCGCAGTGAGCCCGGGCAATCGCGCATCTCCGGCGGCACGTCTGGAACGAGCGGGCGATCTTTGACAGGCTCTGGCCCCATGGACATCGGGGGACGCGCGCTGGTCACCGGCGCCAGTCGGGGGATCGGCCGTGCCGTCGCCGTCGAGCTCGCGAACCGGGGATTCGACACCGTCGCCACCATGCGCAACCCAGAGAATGGCAGGGACCTCTCCGGCACCGTCGGCAGTCGTCTCACGGTCGCCCGGATGGACGTCACCGACCCCGAGTCGTTCCGATTCCCCGACGATCTCCGGGTCCTCGTCAACAACGCCGGGATCGATTCCGACTACCTGCCCGTCGAGCACAGCCGACTCGGGGACTGGCGCGCCCTGTTCGAGACCAACGTGCTCGGGCTCGTGGCGACGACCATCGCCGCCATCCCCGTCCTTCGGACCAACCGCCCGGCCGTGGTCTGCAACATCTCCTCGTCGTCGATCCTCGCCAGCGTGCCGTTCTACTCGGCCTACCGCGCCACCAAGGCGGCCGTATCGGCGTTCGGCGACACCCTGCGGGTCGAACTCGCCCCCTCGGGGATCCGGGTGGTGGAGATCCTGCCCGGCCCCGTCGACACCGACATGTTCCAGCTGAGCACGGGCGAGCAGGCGGCCGATCGGTTCGACGGCTACCGAGCGATGGCGGAGCAGGCGGCGCGGCTCCGCCGCGAGGCTGCCGATCCGCTGGTCTCGGCCCCGGCTGAGGCCGCCGTGCACATCGTCGATGCGATCCTCGACGACACCGGGCCGCTGCGCTACGGGTGTGACCCGCTCTCCGTCGGGTTGCTCGAGCTCTGGCGCCGCTCCGACGACGAGGCCATGTTCGAGATGACCGCCGGGTCCCTTCTCGAGGGAACCGAGCCGCCGGGTCCCTGAGCCAACGGTTTGCCGCGTAATTCGTCGCAGGACCCTCGTCTGGTAACGAAACTCGCTGTCACGACGTTCTAGCCTTTGGAGCGGTGAGTGAAGGGCCGTCGTTGGCCACAATCTCCTGTCGAGGGGTTACACAGAGGGGCGTGTCGAATGGGTCGAGTGGAACCCGCCGCCCGGCGGAGACAGGGGGAACGCAGCGATGAACCAAGGAGAGCGACCCTTCGCCGCCGTGCACCATGGGCGTCCTCCGCGGCTGCCGCTGCGCCGTCCCGCTCTTGCGATCCTGGCGGTGCTCCTCCTCGGCCTCGTGCTCCTGGTACCGATCGGGGCCCTCTCGGCGACGGGCCCTGGGCAGCAGGCGGGCGGCGTTCGGCCGGGAGCGCCCGCCGCCGGCCACATCACCCATGCCATCGAGCTCAGCGCGGCAACCACCCCGACAGCGTGGGGCTGGGGCAACGATCCGGGCAACAGCAGTTCGAACAACAAGTCGCCGGTCAAGGCGACGACCGGTTCCAAGGTCTCCAATCTCCCGCCAGGAGCCACCGTCACCGAGGTCTCCGCCGGCTCGAACGGCTCCGCAATGGCCCTGACCTCGGACGGGAACGTCTACGCTTGGGGGAACAACAAGTACGGCCAGCTCGGCTACAAGACAACGGGAGAGGGCGGGGCCGACGTCTACTACTCCCCGCTCAAGGTCTACGTGCCGGGGACGGTCACCGCCATCGCCATGGGCGCCGACTTCGGCCTGGCGTTGAACGCGGCCGGTGCGCTCTATGCGTGGGGGTACGCGGCCAACGGTGAGCTGGGCGACGGCAGCCTCTCCGGCAACGACGCGTGCTCCACGACGCTCAAGCTGACCGGCGACCAGTGCCAGAACACGCCGGTCGAGGTCGGCCTGACCTCCCTCCCGCAGGGCCAGGCGGTCGAGGCCCTCGCCGCCGGAGCAGATGACGGGCTGTTGATGACGACCAACGGCACGACCTATGTCTGGGGAGACGATACCTACGGCGAGTTGGGCAACGGCCTCGCCGGGAACGCCTGCGGCGGCACCTGCCAGGACGTCCTCGGCAGCGCCGTCTCCTTCTCGCTGCCCACCGGGGTCACCGTCCAGGGCATCTCCGCCGGCGGCGCCTTCGCTCTCGCCAGGACGTCGGCCGGCACCGTCTACGGCTGGGGAGACAACCGTTGGGGTCAGCTGGGCACGGGTGGCTTCACCGGGAACGCCTGCAACGACACCTGCGACAACGTGCCGGTCGAATCGAGCGTGCCCGGAACGGTCACGGTGACCTCGGTGTCGGCCGGGTTCGAACAGGGCATGGCGGCGACCTCCACCGGCGCCCTCTACACCTGGGGTGACAACACCGTCGGAGAGCTGGGCAACGGCACCACGACGGGGACCGCCTGCCAGACCTCCTACGTGTGCGACCCGACGCCGGCCACCGTCCCCAACCTCCCGAGCGTCTCTGAGATCTCCGGCGGCGACCAGTTCGACCTCGCGATCACCCCGGCCGGGGCGACCTACGCCTGGGGCTCGACCGCCGCCGGGGAGCTCGGCAACAACACGCTCAAGGGGAACGCGTGCACCACCGCCTGCCAGGACGCCCCCATCCTCAACAAGATGCCGGTCGTCGGCCTCTGCTCCACCTGCACGGCCATCGCTGCGGGCATGGGCCAGAGCGCGGCCATCGCCGCGCCCCCGCGCCGACCGGCGAGCCGCCCTGCACGGAGCAGGGGCCCCCGTCGACCTGTGAGCAGGTGCCGACGGCGACCATCCCGGACGACTGCTCGGTCGACGTGACGGTAGCCCTCGACCAGTGGATCAACACCCTGCCCGTCGGCACGCCGAGCGCTCCGATCGAGGTGCAGTTCGCCTCGGGCGGCTGCTACCTGATCAACGGCATGATCTTTCTCCGGGGGCTGACCGACACCATCTTCAACGGCAACGGTGCGACGTTCGAGCAGCAATCGGTGGCCAGTCCCGAGGACCACAGCCCGCCGACCATCCAGGACCCCTACTGCGGCATCGCCAACAATTTCGGCGGTGCCACGAATGCGCTGAACGGGGCCGAAACGGGCAATCCCCCGACCGACATCATGTGGTACGTCGAGGGCGGGTGCGATCTCCAGTTCGAGAACATGACCATCGACGGTGCCAACCTCGCCGGCGGCACATCTCAGTACGAGATCGACTCGGCGATCCAGATCAACGGAGGGCAACGCGTCCTCGTCAACAACAACATCATGAACACGATCTACGGCGACTGCACCACCATCACCGGGCTCCACGAGTACGCGACGCCCGGCACCTATCCCGCGGGTGACATCACGGTCGCCGCCAATCAGTGCCACTCGCCGGGACGGATCGGGGTCTCCGTCGTGTTCGCCAACCGGGTCACCATCGGCGGCGCCGACTCAGCCGCAGGTAACACCATCGACACCCCGACCAACGCTGGCGTCGACCTCGAGTCCGACTGCGGCAATCCGCTCGCGGGGGAGGGCAACATCCTGGTCGAGAACAACACGATCACCGGTCCGGCCGAGATCCTCAACGGCGTGACCAACGCCCAGCTCTACCAGTTCGAGTTCGCCGACAACACCGTCGCCGAGATGAAAGCCTTCCTCGAACCGATATCCGGAGGCAAGGGGTGCACCGTCCAGGCGAGCCCGGGACAGAACATCACGATCGCGGGCAACACCGCCAGCACTACCGCTGGCTGGACCCAGCCGGCTGACTGGAATATCTACGGTGAAATCGGTGGGTATGTCGCCGGCAACACCTCGCCCATGTGCTTGAGCAGCCAGTTCGACTGCGCGGACAACCCGAAGACCGGGCTTCCGTACAACACACCGTTCGACTTCCTCGAGACCGCCAAGGACGCAAAGGGGGATCCGGGCGGCGGGTTCGAGGTGTACGAGAACAACCTCAACGGCAACGACTGCAAGACCGGCGGCGGACCCTACTGCCCGACCAAGGCCGGCCAGGAGGGGACGCTCCCGGTCGAGGCGGACATCGGCCCCAAGAGTGGCGACAGCTCCTGTGGCAACGTCTCCTCTGGCAATCCGAGTTCCGAGCCCTTCCCGTTCCCGATCGACGCCAACGGGAACTTCGGGTTCAGCCCCTGCATTTCCTACCCGGTGCTGCTGCCGGCGATCGCCCAGATGCCGGACCTGCCCGGCATCAACACCGACCTGGCGTACGTGAAGCCTGTGCTGCCCAAGCAGCACTCCGAGACAACCCACACCGGAAGCACGGCGGCGTCGGCGTCGCCCGATGTCTCGGCCCCGGGCAACGAGAGCTGCTCGAAGGTGACGGGGACGATCAACTTCGATCCGCCGCTCATCAACGCCGCAACCGCCACGTCGGAGATGGTGCTGGTCCACCTCACGATCAGCGACTGCACTGCCTCGGACGGCGCCTCGACGGCGACCCAGGGCAATGCCGCCCTCGAGCTGCCCCTGGCGACCAACGACTGCACGAAGCTGGCGACCACCTCGACCGTGCCCACGTCGATCGCCGTCGCATGGAGCCCTTCTACGGTGGGCGTGAGCCAGGTCAACTTCAGTGGCTTCAGCCCGACGGAGAGCACCGACACCTCCTTCCGTCTGGGGAGCAGCTCCTCGTCGAGCACGCACGCTCAGTTCACCCTGAGCAAGACCACCGCACAGCTCAAGGCGGCGTGCGCCTCGACTGCCGGGCTTGCCTCGGTCGGCCTGTCCACCGGCTCGACGTACACCCCCCTCGGCCAGTCGACGGCCTCCTCCTGAGCAGGACAGAGCCGGGGCCGTCGCTGCCCCGGACCGGTCGGGCGGCGGCGTCCCGTCGGCCAGATAACGAACGGGTGTTCGTCTAGACTGGACGGCCGTGGCCGTGGTCCAGGCAGCCCTCTTCGACACCGGAGCCGAACCGGCGGTGGCGGCGCTGCCCGGCGCGCTCCGGCGGATCGCACTGTCCCACGGCGCCTGGGTCGATCATCTCCCCGCCTGGATGGGCCGCGCAGACCTCCTCGTCGAACGGCTCGAGCGCTCCGTCCCCTGGCGCGCCGAGCGGAGGACCATGTACGACCGGGTGGTCGACGTCCCGCGTCTGCTCGCCTTCTACGGAGCCGGCGAGGCGCTGCCCGATCCGGTGCTCGTGGATGCCCGGGTGGCGCTCGCCAGCCACTACCGCGGAACCCCGGGCGCCGAGCTGGCGACGACCGGGCTCTGCCTCTACCGGGACGGGGCGGACAGCGTCGCCTGGCACGGTGACACCATCGGACGCGGCGCGACCGAGGACACACTCGTCGCCATCCTCTCGCTCGGGGAACCACGGAGGCTGCTCCTCCGGCGTCGCGGCGGAGGAGGGCGGACCGTTCGGTTCGAGCTCGGCGGCGGCGACCTCATCGTGATGGGCGGGAGCTGCCAGCGCACCTGGGAGCACAGCGTTCCGAAGACGACCCGTGCGACCGGCCCCCGGATCAGCGTGCAGTTCCGGCCCGTCGGCGTGCGATGAGACCCGGCCCGTTAGCCTGAGGATTCATGACCACGACGGCGACGGCAGCGCCGACCGGGGCGCCGGAAGCGCTCTCCCACCGCCGGGTGCTGGTGGTCATCGGCGCGCTGATGCTCGGGATGTTCCTGGCCGCCCTCGATCAGACGGTCGTCTCCACCGCGCTGCCGACCATCGTGGGGGACCTGCACGGCGCCTCGCACCTCACGTGGGTGGTGACCGCCTACCTCCTCGCCTCGACGGTCTCGACACCGCTCTGGGGCAAGCTCGGAGACCAGTTCGGGCGCAAATTCTTCTTCCAGGGAGCGATCGTCATCTTCCTGGTGGGGTCGGCGCTGTCGGGGTTGAGCCACACGATGCTCGAGCTGATCCTCTTCCGGGCCCTCCAGGGACTCGGTGGGGGCGGCCTCATGGTCGGAGCCCAGACCATCGTCGGCGATGTCGTCTCGCCCCGCGAGCGGGGCCGCTACATGGGCCTGTTCATGGCCATGTTCGGGATCACCACCGTGATCGGCCCGCTCATCGGCGGGCTCTTCGTCGAGTACCTCTCCTGGCGCTGGATCTTCTACATCAACATCCCCATCGGAGCCGTTGCACTCGTCGTCACCGCGGCCGCCCTCCCCGGGACGCTCAGCCGCGAGCACCGGGTCATCGACTATCTGGGCACCCTCATGTTGGCGGGATCGGCGAGCTGCCTGGTCCTGTTCACCAGTCTCGGGGGCACCTCGTACCCGTGGACGTCACCAGTCGTCGTCACGCTGGCCGTGCTCGGGGTGCTGCTCGGGATCCTGTTCCTGGTCGCGGAGCGGCGGGCGGTCGAGCCGGTCATCCCCCTCCATCTCTTCGCCAACAAGGTGTTCACCGCGGCCAGTGCCATCGGATTCGTGGTCGGGTTCGCCATGTTCGGCGCGCTGACCTTCCTGCCGCTCTTCCTCCAGGAAGTGAAGGGGGTCAGTGCGGTGGCCTCGGGAGTGCGGCTGTTCCCGATGATGGGCGGGCTCCTGGTGGCCTCGATCGGGAGCGGACTGCTGGTGAGCCGGTACGGCCGCTACAAGGTGTTCCCGGTGCTCGGCACAGCCCTCATGACGATCGGGCTCTACCTCATGTCGCTGATCGGGGTGACCACCGGGGCCTGGGTCATGGCCGGGTACATGGCGATCTTCGGCATGGGATTGGGCCTGGTCATGCAGGTGCTGGTGGTGGCCGTCCAGAACGCCGTGCCCTACGAGGAGCTCGGGACCGCCACGTCGGGCACCACCTTCTTCCGGATGATCGGGGGCTCGTTCGGGACCGCGGTCTTCGGGGCGCTCTACGCCAATCTCGTCCTCGGCAACATTCTCCGGGCCCTCCACCTGACCGCCGTGCCGGCGGGCTTGAGCGTCAACAGCGACAACCCGGCAGCCATCCGCAAGCTGCCGCCCGCCATCCAGACAGCCGTGATCCACGGGATCGCCCACACCATCTCGACCATCTTCCTCATCGGGGTACCGATCGGTATCGTGGCCTTCATCCTCAGTTGGACCCTCCCGGAGATCGCCCTTCGCAAGTCGATCCGCGTCTCGGAACCCGCCGAGCACCTCGGGTTGCCCGAGCCACGCACGTCCCTCGGAGAGGCCCGCCGGATCCTCGAGCGCGCCGCCGGCCGCGAAAATCGGGTCGAGCTGTACGGGACCCTTGCCACCCGGGCCGGTCTTGATCTGCCACCGTGGGCCTGCTGGACCCTCTACCGACTGGCCGACGCCCCGGGCTCCTCCCTCACGGAGCTCGCCGCCCGGCTCGGGGTCGATCCGGCCTTGCTCACCGTCGGAGTCGACGCGCTGGTGGCCGCGGGAATGCTCGAGAGCGCCGGAGGGTCGGGCTCGGCGGCGCTCATTCTCACCGCCACGGGGCGCGACGCTCTCGACCGGCTGAGCGCTGCACGGCGCGACTCGCTCACCGACCTGCTCGAGGGGTGGGATCCCGAGAACCATCCGGAAGTGGTCGGGCTCATCCACAACCTCGCGCACGCGCTCCTGGCGGATGACACCAGGCTCTTGGCCGACGCGGGGGTGACCTGACATGTCCAGCATCGAGATCCTGGTCGACGGATTCGAGCGGATCCGGGACGCGGTCAATCCCGCGGTCAACGGACTCACGGAGGACGAGCTCGCATTCCGTGCCGACGCCGAGTCCAACTCGATCGCCTGGCTCGTCTGGCACCTCACCAGAATCCAGGACGACCACGTGTGCGGCCTCAGTGGCGCCGAGCAGGCCTGGACGGCCAACGGGTGGGTCGAGCGTTTCGCCCTTCCCCTCGATCCGTCGGACACCGGGTACGGGCACGATCCGGACATGGTGGCGGTCGTCCTCGCCGATGCCGCCTCGCTCCTCGGGTACTTCGAGGACGTCCACGGTCGAACGCTCGACTACCTCGGGCAACTGGCCGAGACGGACCTCGAGCGGGTGGTCGACAGCCGTTGGGACCCACCGGTGACCGCCGGTGTCAGACTGGTCAGCGTGCTCGCCGACGATCTGCAGCACGTGGGCCAGGCGGCCTACCTGCGAGGGATCCTCGAGCGCCGCTGAAGGTTCAGACGGCCACCCGCGGGGTCCGTCGCTCGGCGTACCTGATCCAACGTCCGGCGTCGAAATCGTAGAGCTTGCAGGCCTTCGAGTTGGCCACGAAGTCGCGGAAGCGCAACGGCCGGTCGATGACCGAGCCGGGGAAGGCGGACTCGATGGCCGCGGCTGCCTCCTCGAGGTGGTACATGGGCACCCGCATGTCCACGTGATGGGGGACGTGGACCATGATCCAGTGGATGAAGAAGTTGACCCACTTCGGTGCGCGCAGGACCGTCGTGCCTTCCATCTGCGCCTTGAACTTGGTCCACTCCGCCTTCTTCCACCAGTGGATCTCCGGGGAGATGTGGTGGATGTGGACGACGGCTCCGATCAGACAGGAGAAGCCGATGAACGGCAGCAGGACGGTCCGGGCGTCCAGCCAGAGGACGCCCCACCAACTGTCGCCCATCGCAACACCGATGAGGCTGAAGAGGCTCAGTGCTCCGGCGATGAACGCGGTGACGATCCACCGGTCCCGGCGGATGGCCTTGGTCCACCGGGCGGGGTTCGGACCGACCATCATCTTCTTCCACCACACCTGGTGGGCGTAGTACACGCCCGTACCGGCCCATGACCACTCGACCCTGTGGACGGTCTTGCGCCACCATCCCAACGCGCCGAACTCCTCCGGCGTGGTGGGGTGCCAGACGAAGTCGTAGCCCTGGCGCACCGTGTAGGGGTGGTGCACGCGGTTGTGGCCGAGCACCCAGCCCTCATAGACGTGCCACCCGGGAAGCATCGCGAGATGGGCGACCAGCGAGTTCGTGCGCTTGGACTTGAACAGGGCGCCGTGGGCTGCGTCGTGGCCGACGACGAAGAGTCCGGACACGACCAGCGCCATCGCCACCTCGAGCACGAGCACGACGAAGAAATTGCCGATCAGCACGAGCAGCGCGAGGAGGGCGGCGTACATCGCGGCGTCGCGGAGGAAGTAGGTCATGCCGCGCCATGTCGGGTTCTCGTAGACGGACTCGGGGAGAACGTCGAGAACCGGCTTGAGGCTTCCGGTGGAGACTGCGGGGGGCCCGGGTAGGTCG
This sequence comes from uncultured Acidimicrobiaceae bacterium, assembly GCA_963701325.1. Taxonomy (GTDB): domain Bacteria; phylum Actinomycetota; class Acidimicrobiia; order Acidimicrobiales; family RAAP-2; genus Bog-756. The sequence goes on along the minus strand of OY969604.1, from coordinate 2,320,024 downwards.
GGCGTAGACAACGGCAAGGACGACAATGAGACTCTTCTCGATCGGCGGGGTTCCCCGGCCTCCACGATCCTACCGGTCTTGGCCCGAACACACCTGTCGGCGGCACTCCCCTCTTCCGATCGGGGCTCGCTGGGCGTCGATTCGTCGCTCTGGAAGCAGGCACGCTCGGGGGATACGGTGGGAGGAGGGTGCCGCCGGTCACCGACCGGTGCATTCGCACTCGAGGGTCGGAGCTGGGGGGAAACGTGGCGCGCACGGCAGCGGTCGAGGACTGGGCACACGACTTCGACGTGCTCGACGGGGACTACGTCGAGGACCCCTTCGGCCTCTGGGACCAACTCCGCTCGAGCTGTCCGATCGCCCACACCGAGCGGCGGGAGAGCACCTGGCTCCCCACCCGCTACGCCGACGTCACCGCGATCGCCCACGATCCCTCGAGGTTCAGCTCGATCGACGTGAGTGTCATCCCGGCCGAGTCCGACGAAGGACGGGAACACCTCCCCTACGGGCTGCCACCGATCTCGGCGGATCCACCGCTGCACACCTGGACCCGTCGACTGCTGCTGCCCTGGTTCTCCCACCGGCGGGTCGAATCGTACGAGCCGTCGACCCGCTCGCTCTGTGGGTCACTGCTCGACGACATCGTGGAGCGCGACAGGGCCGACGCAGCGGTCGACTATGCCCAACAGATCCCGGTGCGGGTCATCGCCGGGATCCTCGGTGTCCCCGAGTCGATGTCCGACACGTTCACCGGGTGGGTCCGCGACTCGCTCGAATTCGCCGACGATCCGGAACGGCGCAAGCGCGGGAACTTCGGCATCGGGCTGTTCCTCTGGGACAGGATGAAGGAACGGCGCGACGCCCCGGGTGACGACCTCCTGAGCGCCCTCCTCCACACCGAGGTCGACGGCGCGCCCGTCGAGGATTCCATCGTCCTCGGCATGGCGATGCTGACCCTCATCGCGGGGATCGACACCACCTGGAGCGCCATCGGGTCGTCCTTGTGGCATCTCGCCACCCACGACGAGGACCGGGAGCGCCTCGTCGCCGAGCCCGACCTGATGCCGGTGGCCGTCGAGGAGCTGCTCCGTGCCTACTCCCCGGTGACCATGGCCCGGATCGTGACCGAGGACGTCGAGATCGCAGGCTGCCCGATGGCAACCGGGGACAGAGTCCTCATGAACTTCCCCGCCGCCAACCGCGACCCCGCTGCGTTCGACCGGGCCGACGAGGTCATCCTCGACCGGCGGGACAACCGGCACGTGGCGTTCGGCTCGGGCATCCACCGCTGCGCCGGATCGAACCTCGCCCGTATGGAGCTGCGGGTCGCGCTCGAGGAGTGGCTGGCGCGGGTTCCCGTGTTCCATCTCGACGACGCCGAATCGGTGACCTGGGCGGGGGGACAGGTGCGTGGTCCGCGCCGCCTTCCGGTCGTGCTCTCCTGAGCCGGTGGACTACCCACTCGATGTCGGGGGTGTCGACGACTACCCGGTCAAGGTGGGCAGCATGCTGCTCACGCTTGTCGAGCCGAACAAGGGGTTCGAGCGCGCCTACAACCGCTGGTACGAGCGGGACCACTACTACAGCGGCTGCCTGGTCGGGCCGTGGCTCTTCGCGGGGAGCCGGTGGGTCGCGACCCGCGCACTGAAGGACCTCCGGTGGCCCACCGCGAGCACGATCGCACGGCCGCTCGACGCCGGCACTACGTGGCGATCTACTGGGTCGAAGAGGGACACCAACGCGAGCACTTCGGCGAGTGGTCCATCCACCAGGTGCGCGACCTCTACGCCAACGGGCGGGGGTTCGCCGAGCGCACCCATGTACACACCTCGACGTTCACCTACGTCGGCTCCGCCTACCGGGACGACGATCCGGTGCCGGTCGAGCTCGCCCTCGACCACGGCTACGGCGGGCTGGTCGTCCTCTGGTGGGACGCAACAGCGGGCACCGGGGCCGACCTGCACGCCGTCCTCGCGTCGGCCCGGCTCCCGGCGCTCCTCGCCGGGCCCTCCATCGAGATCGCCGCCTCGTGGGTCCCCTCTGCCCCCGACCAGGGCGGCACCGACGCTCCCATGGACCTCGGCTCTCCGGCCGGTGGCACCGACCGACTCGTCCAGCTCCTCTTCGTCGACGGTGATCCCGTTGAAGTCCTCGAGCGGGTGCGGACCTACACCGATGGCGTGGAGTCGGACGGAGCCGGCAGGCTCCAGCTGGCCGCTCCGTTCGTCCGGACCATCGTGGGCACCGACACCTACGTCGACCAGCTCTGACCGCCCTCGCCCGCGGGTCGGTTCCCGGGGTGGTGGCCGTGTCGAGCCGCCCGGGTCGGCTGGTCTCGGCGCTATCCGGTCGGGCCGAGCTCGGCGAGACGGGGGACCACCTGCTCACCGAGCCGGGCGGCCCACGGGACGGGATCCTCGACCAGTGGCATCACCTCGACGAGGCGCACCCCGAGGCGGGCGTACTCCTCCATCGAGGCGAGGAACCCATCCGGATCGGCCACCGGATCGGTCATCGCCAGGATCGTCGTCTCGATCGAGGCGGGGTCGCGATGCTCCGCGTCACAATGCTGCCGCAGGACCTCGAGTTTGTGGGCGACCTCGGCCGCGTCGACGGCGAAGAGATTGCACGCATCGGCGTACCGCGCGACCAGACGAAGTGTCTTCTGTTCGCCACCACCGCCCACCAGGATCCGCGGTCGTGGTCGGCTCACCGGCGGTGGCGAGCAGATGGTCTCGTCCAGCCGGTAGTACCGGCCGACGAAGGGCCCGTCGTCGTCGCTCCACATCTGATGGCAGATCTGGAGGGTCTCCTCGAGCCGCCCGAACCGCTCGGCGACGGGCGGGAACGGCACCCCGAGTCCGAGGTGCTCCCGCTCGTACCAGGCCGCCCCGATCCCTAGCTGGGCCCGGCCCGACGAGAGCACGTCGAGAGTGGTCACGATCTTGGCCAGCAGGCCCGGGTGCCGGTAGGTGACCCCGGTGACCAGCAGGCCGAGGGTCATCCGCTGGGTCTGGCCGGCCAGGAAGCCGAGCGAGGTGTAGCCCTCGAGCATCGGCTCGTGACGGTCGGCGAACTCCTCCATCTGGAAGTAGTGGTCCATGAGGCTGAAGGTCGTGCAGCCTGCCTCCTCGGCGGCGCGGGCCGTCCCGGCCAGCGTCGCGCCGAGCGTCGCGGCGCCGCCGGGGTAGGTGCAGTTGGCGAAGTGGATACCGAGTTCCATGAGCTCCTCCTGGGCGAAGGGAGTGGGGTTGGGCCGGGCGATTCCAGCGTAGGACGGAACGCTCGAGCCGGCATTGGCCTGGGAGATCCCCGCGGAAGGCGGTCCCCGATAGCGCCGACGTTCGGCCCTATGGTCGTCAGCGGTGACTTCGTAATCTTCGATCAAGGAGGTCACCGACATGCACTCAGCAACCGCCGTGCTTGGAGCCCTGCTCGGGAGCCTCGTCGACCTGAACCATCCCGGTCACTACGTCCACTGGGGCTTCATCCAGATCTCCGTGGCCAACCTCGTGCTCATCGGCCTCATGATCGTCGTCTTCTTCGCGGCGATCCTGATCCCCTTCGGGCATCGGGGGAGGGGCGACCGATGATCATCACCGACCCCCCGCCACAGGCCACCGGGGCGGACCCCGGCGTCGCCGCGGACCGTCCCGAGGACGCCGACCAGTGGACGGCCAAGCTGCGCGGGGCCGCTGTGGAAGCGCTGCCCCCCGACCGCCTCCTCCCCGACCGCCAACCCGCCTACGTCGCGTCCTGGATCTACGTCTTCGGCGTGGTCACCGTCTCGGCCCTGGTCGTGGTCATCGCCACCGGCATGGTGCTCGCGGTCATGGGCCCCAACTGGTGGCACGTCTCGTCGACGGGGCTGTTCGTGAACTCGCTCCATCTCTGGAGCGTCGAGGTCTTCTTCTTCGCGATGGTCGTCCATCTCTGGGGCAAGTTCTTCATGGCCGCCTGGCGTGGACGGCGCCGCGCCACCTGGATCACCGGCGTGGTGACCTTCCTGGTGTCCGTCGGCGCCGCCTTCACCGGCTACCTCTCCCAGCAGAACTTCGACTCGCAGTGGATCAGCACCCAGGCCAAGGACGGGATCAACTCGACGGGCGCCGGAGCCATCTTCAATGTGACCAACTTCGGCCAGATGCTCATGTGGCACATCATGCTGCTGCCCCTCTGCGTGGTGGTCCTCGTGGGTGTCCACGTCCTGCTGGTCCGGCTCCGTGGGGTGGTACCGCCCTTCGCCGCGAACGAGGACCGTCCCGAGGGACAGCCCGCTGGTGAGACGCCGACCGCCGAGGTCCCTCGATGACCCCCGACGCGACCTCCGCGTCCCACCGGTCGGGCAAGCGGTTCAAACCCGACCGGGACGTGGCGGAGTGGCACGGGCGGTACGAGCCCTACGACCTGGTCAAGGAGTTCTTGACCGCACTGCTGGTGGTGGTCCTCCTGGTGGTCGGGCTCGCCGTCCTCTTCGGGTCCCCCGACGACACACCGGTCACCCTCGCATCGTGGGCGAGGGCCGACCCGGTCGACTTCGCCCAGACCGCGATCACCGAGCTGGACGAGACCAGTCCGACCGCCAGCTACGGCCCGCCCTACAACACCAACGGCACCTCCCAGTCGATCGGGCCCTTCTCGCCCGAGAAGTGGCTCGGGGTGCACCACCCGATCGACACGGCCCAAGACGATGTGCTCGGGCCGCTCGCGACCCTCCCCAACAGCCCCGAGGTCGCGGCCGCGGTGAGCGAGTACCGGTCGGCCGCCGCCGCCCAGCAGGCATCGTGGACCGCTGCCTACGAGAAGGCCGTGGTAGACGCCACGTTCACCGACGGCAAGCTAGTCGTCCCGGCAGGAGACTACGGCCCCGTGGGCACGATCGTCGGCGGGCTGACCTCGATGGCCCGCAGCGGGGCGCTCGACGGAGCCCTCCTCAGCTCGCGTCAGTTCTACGGGACCGACTACACGAAGCCTCTCCTCTTCGTGGCCGACGGTACCTACCTGGCCAACCTGGCGGACGCACAGCATCTCTCCGGCGACCAGTGGGGGATGATGAACGAGACGGGGAACTACCCGGGGCAGGCCTGGCTCTGGCTCTACACCCTCTGGTACCAGGTGCCTCCGATGAAGACCTCATCGAGTGGAGACCTGCAGGTGTTCAGCATCATGATCATCCTCACGGTCCTGCTCGCCCTGGTCCCCTTCATCCCCGGATTACGCTCGATCCCACGATGGACCCGTCTCTACCGCCTCATCTGGCGTTCCCACTACCGGGAAATCGAACGGGCGACCACCCGGTCGGGAGGACGGTCGACCGGACTCGATCCACCCAGAGTCGCCCCAACGGGATCCGCGTAGACCGCGCTCCGCAGGAGCGCCTGTGACCGCTGACCTGATGCCCGCGGTCTTCCTTGGGCACGGCGACCCCCGAAACGCACTGGCGGACAACACCTACACCCGCGCCTGGCGGGCGTTCGGTGCATCGTTACCTCTGCCCAGAGCGGTCGTTTCCGTCTCGGCCCACTGGTACGTCGGATCGACCCTGGTGACGGCCATGGAGCGACCACGGACGATCCACGACTTCTACGGCTTCCCCCAGGCCCTCTTCGACGTCGAGTACCCCGCACCCGGATCCCCGGAGGTTGCCGGCGAGATCGTCGAGGCGATCGCCCCGCGCTGGGCCGGGCTCGACCAGGACGGCTGGGGACTCGACCACGGCACCTGGTCGGTGCTGGTCCACGTCCTCCCCACCGCCGGTGTCCCCGTCGTCCAGCTCTCAGTCAACGCCGCCGAGGGATGGGACGAGCACTTCGACCTGGGGGTGCGGATGGCACCCCTCCGCGAGCGCGGGATCCTCGTCCTCGGCAGCGGCAACGTCGTCCACAATCTCGGCCTCCTCGACTGGAACGACGGCGAGGCCGGCGCCGAGTGGGCGGTTCGCTTCAACGAGCGGTGCGGTGAGCTCATCCGCGAGGACCCGGCGCGGGTGGGCAGCCTGGCCGAGCACCCCGACTACCACCTCGCGGTCCCGACCCCCGAGCACTTCCTCCCGCTCGCCCCGATCGCCGGTCTCGCCGCTGCCTCGGGCGGCACGGTGACCACCCTCGTCGACGGCTACGTGGGGGGCTCGCTCTCGATGGCCGCGTACAGGGTGGACTAAGCGAGGATCCCCGGCAGGCTCATCAGCTCCCCGGGCTCTCGTGCAGCGCGGCGACCAGCCGGGGCAGATCGGTCCGGTCGATCCGTTCCGCCGCCCGCGCCGAAGCCTTCCCGAGGGACGACCCGAACGGCAGGGCGTCCACCAGACCGTGCCCGATCCATCGCCGGGCCAGGCGCAGCTCGGTCGAGCGCGGGAGCAACCGCTCGTCGACCGTGCGGCCCTTCGACATCAAGGTCGCGTTGGTGAGCCGGCGCACCTCGCCGGCGTCGACGGTCACCCCGACCTCGTCGAGTTGCCGGACCAGGTAGGAACCCGTGTTGTACCAGTCGCAGAGGCCGTGGACGATCGACGCCACCTGCCCGACCAGGCCGTCGATGGCCAGAGCAAGCACCGGACCGCCCTCGAGCGTCGACGCCGAGGCCGCGGCGACGAGGGCGAGTTGCATCGCTCCGACCGCCGTGGTGATCGACCGGCTCTGGCGGGCGGAGAGCTCCTCGACGTCGACCCGGTCGTGGAGCACCGCCGGGTGCTCGATCACCTGTGCCGACATCCAGTCGAGCAGGCGCGGCGGGGCCTCCCGGACCGCGGCCCGGATCCGCCCGAGCCGCCCCGGACCTGCGGCAAGCGCCTCCCGGCCGATGTCCCCGAAGGCGGCCTCGAGCTCGGCGGAGGCTCCGGGGGGGAGTCCCTCGGGCCGGAGCAGCGAACGGAGGGCCTGGGCGCACATGGCCCGCGCCCTGGCCAGCCTCGTCGTTCCCGGGGTCGGAGATGAGGCTCCGCCTCCGTCCGCTCCGGGTTCGTCCGGTCGACCGCGCACGCCCCGAGTCTGGTGAGCGCCCGCGGGGGCCGCAACCCGGCCTGCACCGCGCCGACCCGGGCGCGCCGGGTCTCTTCGACCGTCTCGTCCACTACGCTCCGACACGCGACCACTGGAGCACGGGTGACGGGTCGGACGCTGCTGGCGGTCCCCGGCACGAGGGGGAGTCATGGCACTGGACATCGGACGGCGGCGCCTCCACCGCGAGGCCCGCGCCGCACGGGACAGGGGTCGGACCACACCGCAGGTGGTCATCGTGGGCGGTGGGCTCTCCGGACTTGCCGCTGCCGTCCAGCTCGCGCGCTCGGGCGTCCGCTCCTTCACCATCGTCGAGCAGTCAGCGGGGGTCGGAGGGACCTGGCGGGACAACGTCTACCCGGGCTGCGCCTGTGATGTGCCCTCCCACCTCTACTCGTTCTCCTTCGCCCCGAAGACCGACTGGTCGCGACGGTTCGCAGACCAGCCGGAGATCCTCGCCTACGCCGAGCAGCTGGTCGATCGCCACCGGCTCGGCCCGCACCTGCGGCTCGGCACCACGGTCGAGTCGGCCACCTACGACGAGTCGACCGCCACCTGGCGCCTCGGGCTGACTGCCGCATCGTCCGGGACAGCCGGGCCGGTGAGCGACGAGCTCGCCGCCGACACGGTGATCTTCGCCTGCGGGCAACTCAACCGACCCCAGATTCCCGATCTCCCCGGTCTCGAGACCTTCGCCGGCCCGTCCTGGCATTCGGCCCGCTGGGACCACACGGTGGACCTCACCGGGAGGCGGGTCGCTGTGGTCGGGAGCGGGGCGAGCGCCATCCAGTTCGTCCCACCGGTGGCTGCGGCGGCCGCGTCGGTCACCATCTTCCAGCGGAGCCCCAACTATGTCGCGCCGAAGAAGGACCGCTCCTACGCGCGGGCCACCCGGAACCTGCTCGAGCGGGTCAAACCGGCCCGGACCGCCTATCGGTGGTGGATCTACTGGACCCTCGAGGTGCGGTGGCTGTGGTTCCGCAGGGACAGCTGGCCCGCCCGCAAACTCCAGGGCATGTTTACCGAAGGGATCCGAGCCGGCATGGTCTCCGAGCGGATCCGCGAGGAGGTCGTCGTCCCCGACTACCCGGTCGGCTGCAAGCGGATCCTGATCTCCAACGACTGGTACCCGACCCTCCTCCGCTCGGAGGTCACCGTGGTCGACTCGCCCATCGAGCGGATCGAGGCCGACGCCGTGGTCACTGCGAACGGCACCCGCCATGCGGCCGACGTGCTCGTCTTCGGCACCGGGTTCTCGACCACCGACCTCCTCGCCCACATCCCGGTGACCGGGACCGGGGGCCGCACGCTGTCGGCCGCCTGGGCGGAGGGCGCCCATGCCTATCTCGGCACCGCGGTGGCCGGCTTCCCGAACTGCTACCTGCTCTACGGCCCGAACACCAACCTCGGGCACAACTCGATCCTGTTCATGGTGGAGCGCCAGCTCAACCTGGTCCTCCAGGCGCTCGCCCTCCAGACCCGCGCACGCACGACCGGTGCCGACCCTCCGGTCGCGGTGAGCGGGGTGGCCTACGCCCTGGACGACCGGCGCACCCAATCCCGGATGGCACGCACCGCCTGGGCGGGCAGCTGCACCAGCTGGTACAAGACCGCCTCGGGTCGGATCACCAACAACTGGCCGACCTGGACGGTCCGATACTGGTGGGAGACCCTCCGCCTGCGCGCCGACGACATCGGCGTGATGCCCGCGCAGCGGAACGTGCCGTCGGAACCCGCACCGGAACCCGTCGCGACCGGCGTCCCCGCGGAGCGCTGAACGCATCGGCACATGGCCCTCCGACCGCTGCTCCCGGGCGGTGTTTGCCACCAAACGGACGGCTGGCCTTGCTACCGTCTTGACCCATGGCTCGAGGCGGTCCGGAGGGCCCCGGGCCCGAATCCACTCTGACGTCGCCTGCGCCCATCTCGTCCGAAGACCGGTTGCGTGCGCTCGGCGACGCGATGCGCTCCGGCTCGGAGGCCTCCCGTTCCTCGTCCCGATCGCACAACGGGACGGGCCATCGCCACCGGCGAAGAGGTCCCGCCTCCGTGTCCGTGTCCGTGTCCGTGTCCGTATCCACGTTCGACGAGAGCGGACTGCACGAGCTCGGAGAGCGTGTCGCCGAGGCCGAGGCATCCCGGCAGAAGCACCGGTCGCGTCACCGCCGGCTCTGGTGGGTCCTCGGGTCGATCGGCGCCGTGGTGGTGGTCATCGTTGGGGGGACGGCCGGCTATGCGTGGTACCTCAACCACGAGATCCACCGGTTCGACGTACGCGGCCTGAGCAACGTCCCGACGACTGGTGCCGACGCGGGGACCGAGAACATCCTTCTGGTCGGTTCCACCGACCGCTGTGCCCTCACGGTGCAGAACGCGGCCTACGGTCTGTGCTCGCAGGGGGTCAACGGCATCAACAGCGACGTGGTCATGATCCTGCATCTCGATCCGAACACGCGCTCCGTCTCGATCCTCTCGATCCCCCGCGACCTGTTCGTGCCCAATGCCCGCAGCAACGGCGCCAACAAGATCGACGCAGCCCTCTATCAGGGCCCCAGTCAGCTGGTCGCCGCCATCAACGAGGACTTCGGGATCCCGATCCAGCACTACGTGGTGCTCAATTTCGACACCTTCGCCAACGTGGTCGACGCGCTCGGCGGGGTCAAGATGTACTTCCCCGAGCCGGTCTACGACGCCTACTCCGGGCTCAAGGTCCTGACCCCGGGGTGCGTGTCGCTCGACGGCTTCCATGCCCTCCAGGTGGTGCGGGCCCGCCACCTCCAGTACAAGCCAGCGGGTGTCACGACCTCCGACCCGGCCTACTGGCCGTCGGAGAACCAGAGCGATCTGGCCCGGATCCTCCGAGACCACGAGTTCCTGCGCGTGCTGGCGACGGCGGTCTCCAAGAACGGCCTGTCCAACCCCATCACCGACGAGCAGCTGGTGAGCGGGGTGGCGTCCCAACTCAATGTCGACCGCACCTTCTCGTCAGGAGACATGGTGGGGATCGCCCTCGACTTCCACTCGGTCAACGTGAACTCGGCTCCCCAGCTCACCCTTCCGGTCGAGGTCGACCAGCTCGGTTCGTACCTCTACCAGGGGGGCTACTACGGCGACATCGAGTTCCCGTCGATCTCCCAGGACGACCAGGTCATCGACCAATTCCTGCACATCAGCGCTTCGACCAACCCGATGACCGGAGAGCCGCTACCCGCTCCGGGCACGGTGACCGTCTCGGTCCTCAACGGGAGCGGCACCTACAGCCAGGCCACGGACACCGGCGACGCGCTGCACGCCCTGGGATTCCAGATCACCGGCGTCGGCGACTCGACACCGGTGGGTAGCGAAGCAGAGACCGTCGTGTACTTCGCCCACAAGACCGCGGCCGACCAGGCTGCTGCCGAGACGGTGGCCCGGTCGGTGACCGGAGCCGTCATCACCGCCCTCGGGCCGACCAGCGACGGCGCCCAGGTCACCGTCGTCACCGGCACCCAGTTCTCGGTCAACCCGCCGGCGTCCACAACCACGTCGTCGCCGGTCGCTCCCCCGACGACCGCCACCCCGACGACCGCCACCCCGACGACCGCCACCCCGACGACCGCCGCGGTGCCCGCGACCGGCTCCACCTCCGCCTCGAGCGGCGCCTTCCAACCGGTGACCCCGGCGACGGCCGCCCTCCAGCCCTGGGATCCGCGTTCCTGCACCCCAACGGGTGGAGAAGGGACCTGAGGGAATCAGGAGCCGATGTGCTCCGCGGGGACCTGCCCGAGTCGGCCCGCCTGATAGTCCTCGAAGGCCTGGGCCACCTCCTCGCGGGTGTTCATCACGAAGGGTCCGTACGCGAACACCGGCTCCCGGATGGGGCGGCCGCCGAGCACGAGCACGTCGAGGCCGGTGGTTCCTCCACTCCTGGTGTCCGACGCCGACAGGGTGAGCGAGTCCCCCTCCCCGAACACGGCGAGCTGGCCGGTGACGACGGGGCGCCGTTCCTCACCCACGGTGCCTTCGCCGGCGAGCACGTAGACGAGGGCGTTGAAGTCCGCGCGCCACGGGATCGTGACCGAGGCACCGGCAGAGACCGTGGCGTGGACCATGGCCATCGGGGAGTGCGTCGAGCCCGGTCCCACGTGACCGTCGAGGTCTCCGGCGATGAGACGAAGCAGCCCGCCACCGTCGGGCGTGGTCAGGAGTGCGACGTTGCCGCGCGCGATGTCCTGGTAGCGCGGAGCGATCATCTTGTCGGCCCGCGGCAGGTTCACCCACAGCTGGATCCCGTGGAAGAGCCCACCGGATGCGACCAGTTCCTCGGGCGGCGCCTCGATGTGGAGGATCCCCCCGCCGGCGGTCATCCACTGGGTGTCCCCGTTGGTGATCAGACCGCCGCCTCCGATCGAGTCCTGGTGCTGGAAGGTGCCGTCGATCATGTAGGTCACCGTCTCGAATCCACGGTGCGGGTGCCACGGCGTGCCCTTGGGCTCACCTGGTGCGTAGTGCACCTCACCCATCTGGTCCATGTGGACGAACGGGTCCAGATGGACCGGGTCCACTCCGGCGAAGGCGCGCCGAACAGGAAAGCCCTCCCCCTCGAGCCCGGCCGGAGCCGTGGTCACCGAGAGCACCGGGCGCCCCGTTGCGGTTGCGGGGTCGGGCCTCGCCACCCGGGGAAGGGTCAGTACGTCGTCAACGGTCACTGCAGGCATGTCACTCTCCTCACGTAGCGGCCCCCGCCCGTGCACCAGCGTGCCAGGGGACCGTCTCCACCGCACCCAACACTAGTTCGCGCGCACAACATTCCGCCGGATGGCCCGTGCCTGTGGGCCTGCGATCGCCGCCGGACAAGTACGCTGGTCGGAGGCTTACGTGAGGAGACCCAGGTGATGCGGCCCCGAGGCGGAACCACTCGCCGTCGCGACGACCAACAGGAGCAGTCGCCCGCCGCAACCGCCGAGGCGATCGGCCGGCAGCTCCGGCAGGCCCACGAGGACCGCGGGTTGGATCTCCTTTCGGTCCACGACCGCCTGAGCAGGCCGATCACCCAGATCGAAGCGCTCGAGCGGGGCGAGCTGAACGGGCTGCCGGACCAGGCTGTGGCCATCTCCACGCTTCGCCGGTATGCAACCTTTCTCGGTCTCGACGGCGATGCCCTCGCCCTCCAGTACATCGACGCCTGGCAGGCTGCCCCGGACGGATCGGCGGCTTCGGACCGGACCCGGGTCAACCAGCCGGTCACCGGGGTGGTGGCCGCAGTGACCACCGGCCCCGACCATCTGCGGGCATTCACCCAGACCGGCCGGGTCCCGCGGGTCGGCGGACGGTCGACCTCGGCGGCCGGCCCGGGCTCGTCGGGGTACGAGGTCTCGACCGGACCTCCGACCGGCACCTTCCCCGTCCTTCCGCGCAACGAGCTCCGCCAGAGCCGTCGGGCGCTGGCCCGGGAGCGTCGCCGGATGCGTGCGCCGACCTCGCTCAAGCTGTTCACCTGGATCGCCGTCGTCCTGGTTGCCGCGGTGCTGGCGGGATTCGTGCTCCTGGCGATCAGACCGAACCTGCTGGCCAGCGGGCACATCCTCCGCGTGGTCCAGCCGAGCGCCCTCAGTGCCGCGCCGCCGGCGACCGCCGCCTCCACCGCGCCGCCGGCGACTCAGGGTCCGACCTCGAGCCCGACCTCGCCGCCGGTTACCGCCGCCTCCACCGCGCCGCCGGCGAAGGCAGGCTCCGCCGCACACGGGCGCGGACACCACCAGACGGCGGCGGTGCAGTCCTCGGGCTCGAGCCCCTCCAGCGCCTCCTATGCAGTGGCCGACGCGCGCTTCACCGTCGCGGTGGCGACCTCTGGACCCTGCTGGGTCCAGATCACGAGCTCGACGTCGCCGGTGCCGCTGGTCAGCGCGGTCGAACCGGGGGGCAAGGTCCTCGCCTTCCCGTCCCAGGGCACGATGACCGTGCAGGTCGGTTCCTCGAGAGTGGTGGTCGGCGTCACGGTCAAGGGGAAGAACGCGCTCTTGGTCGCTCCGACGACAACCCCCTTCACCTACATCTTCGCTCCGGCTCTCTGAGCCCACCCGACGGGCGGGCCGGCCTTGGCCCCCGCTGCCTGAGCCCACCCGACCGGCGGTCCCTCTGTGCCTCCGCCATCTCCGGCGACGGGCACCGGACCATCGGGCTGCCCGGCGGCGGCCCGTTCCGCGTCCAGCTCCGCGTCGAGCCGGGCGGTCTGGCGCTCCTCCGAGTGCATCCACTGGACGAACACCGGGATCAGGGCGACGAAGGTGAACACCTCTGCACCGACCCAGAGGATCCCCGCGCCGGAGTGCGTGCTCGAGACGGAGTACATCTCGGCGGCCGGCCGGGTGGCGGTCAGGAGGGCGAGTGCCAGGAACGACTCGACCGGCACCCCGATCAGCAGGTTGACCATGCGCGCACCGTGGCTCATCTTCCAGTGCGGGATCGGGTCGATCCCCACCACCGGCCACCAGAACAGGGTGGCGCCGAACAGGAAGCCGATGTTGATGAGGTCCATCACCCACATGTGGGTCATGGCGAACTCAAGCGCGAAGGTCAGGAAGAAGGCGAACATCGTGAAGTAGTAGAGGAACCAGACGGGCAGGGGGTGGGAGAGCACCTTGAACGGCCGTGAGTTGAGGATCCGGAGCAACCGGATCTTGGTGGACCTCCCGGAGGTCTGGAGGGCCAGCGTCATCGGCGCTCCCATCGCCAGGAGCGGCGGAGCCACCAGCATCAGTAGGAGGTGCTGGATGACGTGGGCCTGGAAGTACCCCATGGTCATCGTGGCCACCGGCGATTGCAGCGCGAGATCGAGCGCGACAAGCCCGGCCAGGAAGGAGACCGTCCGACCGGCCCCCCACGAGCGGTCCCTGGCCGACAGCGCCCAGACCGACTGCAGGTACCAGATCCCGACCGCGAGCACCGCGGCCAGGACGAAGATGGCGAACGGGGAGACGTCCCAGCGGGTCGAGCGCGTTGTGGAGCGTGAACGGCACAGGATGGACGCCGGGCATGCCGGGCATCGAAGGCACCCGTTCAGCCTACCGATGCCGGCAGTGGGTGCCCATTCGGGCCGCCGCGGCGACGGGCACGATAGCGTTCGGTCGGCGACGAGGAGGGCTGTCGATGGTGCCTGGCACACGTTCCGGGGTGATCGAGGACCTGTTGGTGGACCTCATCGGCGCCCCCCACGTGGACGTCGGCGACGGCGTGCACGAGGACGCGACCCACGACGAGTCCCTCGGGAGCGAGCCGGTCCGGCCCCGCCTGGTCGTCCGGCCCGGGACGACCGACGAGGTGGCCGCCATCGTGCGCGCTGCCGCTGCCGAGGGAATCCCCGTGACCGCCCGCGGTTCGGGGACCGGCCTGTCCGGTGGAGCGATCCCGGTCCCCGGGGGGATCGTGGTCTCCTTCGAGCGGATGGACGCCATCCTCGAGATCGACCTCGCCAACCACGTCGCAGTGGTCGAACCGGGAGTCACCCTGTCGGCCCTGGACGCCGCCCTCCTCCCCCACGGCCTGGTGTACCCGGTCTTCCCCGGAGAGCAGTCGGCCAGTCTCGGAGGCAACGTCGCCACCAACGCCGGCGGGATGCGGGCGGTCAAGTACGGCGTGACCCGACACCACGTCCTCGGCGTCGAGGCCGTCCTCGGCACGGGCGAGGTCATCTCGTCGGGCGGAAAGTTCGTGAAGGCCACCAGCGGCTACGACCTCACCCAGCTCATCCTCGGGTCCGAAGGTACCCTCGCGCTGGTCACCCGCGCCATCCTCCGACTCCATCCGCGACCGGAGCACCTCGCCACCCTCCTCGCCCCGTTCGCCACCATCACCGAGGTGACCGCCGCGGTGCCGCCCCTCGTGGCGAGTGGCGTCGGGCCGCTACTGGTCGAGTACATCGACAAGATCTCGATGGCCGGCATCACCGCCAACGCGGGCATCGACCTCGGGATCCCCGAGACGATGCGCGAACGAGCGCTCGCGTACCTGGTCATCGTGCTCGAGGACCACCACGCCGATCGGCTCGAAGAGGACACCGCCGCTGTCGCAGAACAGCTCGTCGAGCTCGGCGCGCTCGAGGTCTACGTCCTGCCCGCACACGCCGGTGCCGATCTCATCGCCGCACGCGAGCGGGCCTTCTGGGCGGCCAAGGCAGCAGGTGCCGACGACATCGTCGACACGGTGGTGCCGCGGGCCTCGATCCCGGCCTTTCTCGACGCGGTCGGCGGGCTGGCCACCGACACCGGGTCCCTCGTGACCGGCTGTGGCCACGTCGGTGACGGCAACGTGCATCTCTCGGTCTTCCAACCCGATCCGGCCGTCCGCCATCGCTTGATCCGGGACATCCTGACCGCCGGGTTCGAGCTCGGCGGGGCGATCTCCGGCGAGCACGGCATCGGCACGCGCAAGCGTGAGGCGTTCACCGACCTCGAGGACCCGGTCAAGCTCGCCCTCATGCGCCGTATCAAGGCGGCATTCGATCCCATCGGCGTGCTCAACCCGGGCACGATGCTCACCGCGACCGATCCCGTACCGGCCGGCGCCGGACGACCGCGACAGTGAACGGAGCCCAGTCGCTCATCCGCACCCTGGTCGATCACGGGGTCGACACCTGCTTCATGAATCCCGGCACCTCCGAGATGCACTTCGTCGGGGCGCTCGACGACGTGACCGGTATGCGCGGGGTACTGGCCCTGTTCGAGGGCGTTGCCACCGGGGCCGCCGACGGGTACGCACGGATCGCGGGCCGGCCCGCGGCCACCCTCCTTCACCTCGGCCCCGGACTCGGCAACGGCCTTGCCAACCTGCACAACGCAAGACGGGCCCGGAGCCCGGTCGTCAGCATCGTCGGCGACCACGCCATCTCCCACCGGGCCTACGACGCCCAGCTCCAGTCGGACATCGCCACGGTGGCCCGGAACGTCTCCACCTTCGTACGCAGCGCCGAATCGACCGTCTCGTTGGGCGCGGACGCCCGCGACGCCATGGTCGCCGCCTACGGCCCCCCCGGGGCGGTGGCCACCCTGATCCTGCCGGCCGACGTCTCCTGGTCCGAGGGGGGGGTGGCGGTGGCCCCGCGGTCGGGCGCGCCGGTCGGGCCGGCGCCGGGAAAGGCTCCCGATGCGGGTGTCCTCGAGGCCGCCGCCGCGGGCCTGCGGTCGGGGGAGCCGTCGGCCCTGCTGCTCGGGGGTCGGGTCTGCCGGGGCGCCCTGCTCGACGCGGCCGCGGACCTGGCGGCCGCGACCGGGGCCAGACTCTTCGCCGAAACCTTCCCGGCCCGGCTCGAACGCGGCAGCGGCCGCCCCCCTGTCGAACGGCTGGCCTATCTGGCGGAGTTCACGGCCATGCAGCTCGCCGGCATCCGGCACCTCGTGTTGCTCGACGCCAAGTCCCCGGTCTCCTTCTTCGCCTACCCGGACAAGCCCAGCGACCTGGTGCCCGAAGACTGCACGGTCCACGTTGCGATCGGACCGGCCGACGACGCCGTCTCGGCCATGGCCGCCATCTGCGAGCTGACCGGAGCCGTGTCCGGCCGCGGCGTCCGCCAGGAGCCCGAAGTACCCGATCTCCCGACCGGCCCGCTCACCGCACAGTCCGTGTGTCAGGCCCTCGGCTCGCTGCTGCCCGAGGGCGCCATCGTCTCGGACGAGGGCAACACGGCCGGCCTCTTCGCGCCCGGGGCGACCGCCGGAAGTCCCCCGCACGACTGGCTCACCCTGACCGGCGGCGCCATCGGCCAGGGTCTGCCGGTGGCGGTGGGCGCCGCTGTGGCCGCGCCCGATCGTCGGGTGGTCGCGCTCGAGGCGGACGGGAGCGCGCTCTATACGGTCCAGGCCCTCTGGTCGATGGCCCGCTCCGGGCTCGACGTCACCACGATCCTGCTCAACAACCGGTCGTACGCTGTGCTCAACATGGAGCTCGACCGGGTCGGTGCCGAGCCTCCAGGACCGCGAGCGAGGGAGATGCTCGATCTCGGTCGGCCGGACATCGACTTCGTGCAGCTCGCCGCGGGATTCGGCCTCCATGCAGCGCGCGCGGACACAGCAGACGAGTTCGGCAAGGAGCTCGGGCGGGCGCTCGCAACGCCCGGGCCGAGCCTGGTCGAAGCCGTGGTGCCCTCGCTGCTCTGAGCCGTTCCGCACCCGCTGGGCCGTGGGCTCACCCCTCCTGAGACTGCCGCAATGACCCGGCTCGTCCACAACGTCATCGGGACGGGTGATGTGCTCCGGCTGCGCCTCCGGGACCAGGCGGGCGCAGTCGTGTTCTCCGATGACGGATCCGGCTTCCACCAGCGTCCCGAAGACGAGGCGCTCGATGCGTCGAGAGGCGCCGAGGTCGTCCGCCTGACTCGCTTCAACTCGGACAGCGTCGACACGGGGGCGATCGGCCCGGTAACGGTGGAGGTCTACCTTCCTCTCCATGCCGGTGGCTCCCACCGACAGGTCGGTGTCATGGAGGTCTACCTCCCCTATGCGCCAATCGCCGCCGATGTCAATGCGGGCCTCAAGACGCTGTACAGGAATTTGGCGATCGGACTCACGTTGCTCTACCTGATCCTGTTCGGAATCTCAGCATTCGTGGGTCGTCGGCTCCGCAACCAAGTCCGGATGAATGCGTATCTGGCGGAGCATGACGCGCTCACCAGCCTTCCGAACCGGATCCTGTTCCACCGTCGCGCGCAGGATGCCCTTCGTCGAGGTCGCGAGACAATGCAGGCCACGACGATTGCCATCATCGATCTGGACCGGTTCAGGGAAGTCAATGACACACTCGGTCACTACAACGGTGACCGGCTGCTGTCCGCACTGAGCGAACGCATGAACGCACAACTGCGGGGACCCGATGCATTGGCCCGCCTCGGAGGTGACGAATTCGGAGTCCTGCTCGTCAACGTGAGCGAACCTGACGAGATCCTCGGTCGATTGCGCCACGTCATCGAGCACGAAGTGGAAATCAGTGGTCTTCCACTCAGTGTCGAAGCGAGCATCGGTTATGTCGTTGCGCCGGAGCATGGGGACGACGTCGACGAGCTCCTGCAGCTGGCCGATGTCGCGATGTACGTTGCGAAGGCGCAGCACGCCGGGGTCACCCGCTATGACCCCTCGCAGAACCACTACGACGCGGCGAACCTCGCCCTTGTGTCGCAACTCCGGCACGCGATCGATGCTGACCAGCTGGTCCTCTTCTACCAGCCGAAAGTGAGCTTGCGAGACGCCCGTGTCGACGCGGTCGAGGCGCTCACCAGATGGCAGCACCCTGAACTGGGGCTGCTCTCGCCTGATCGCTTCATCCCGCTTGCCGAACAGACCGGCCTGATAGACCGCCTCACGGAGTGGGTGATGACCCGGGCAGTCTCTGATCTCGGCGGGTGGGGCGGGGACCTGTCCGTGGCAGTGAACGTGTCGGCACGCAATTTGGGGCACGCGGCGTTGGTCCCGTTCCTGGTCGAGCTCTTGGAAGGCTCCGGCATCGCTCCCGATCGGCTCTATGTCGAGATCACGGAGACCGCCCTCATGACCGACCCTGAGCGCGCCGCTCTCGTCCTCCAATCCCTCCATCGTGTGGGCATCGGCATCAGCATCGATGATTTCGGCACCGGCCAAACCTCGCTGAGCTACCTCTCTGCACTTCCGATCGACGAGATCAAGATCGATCGAAGCTTCATTGCGGACATGACCACGAGCGTCGGCCATCAGGCGATCGTCCGCTCGATCGTCGACCTCGGCCACAACCTCGGATTCCGGGTGGTCGGGGAGGGTGTGGAGTCCGAGGAGATTGCATCAGCGCTCACGGTGGCGGCATGCGACGTGGCCCAGGGCTACCTCTTCGCCCGACCCCTACCGGCGGAAGACCTCTCCGATTGGCTCGCATCCTGGCCGACGGCGACAAAGCGCTCCGTCGTAGCGCAGTAACGCCCCCTCTGCTGAGCGATCAAGGTGGCCTTCGACGTCCGCTGACCCCTCAGAACGGCAGCGAACCGGCCTGCACCGTCTCCAGTTCCTCGAACATCCGGTGGCACGAGTCCTCGTCGGGTGGCGAGAGGGGATCGCGCAGGAGCGCCTCGAACGCCGGAGCGGGGTCACCGGTGAGCGCGGCCTTGACCACCAGGTCCTGCAGCTCGATCTGCGTGCGCATGAACTCCGCGAGCGGCTCGACCATCGGTGGCATCGCAGCCGGGACGATCCCCTTCGCGTCCGCCGTGGCGGGTACCTCGACGATGGCGCCCTCGGGCAGATTGGGGATGTTGCCGCGGTTCGGGACGTTGACCGCGTTGAGGTTCCGCGGGCGATCGGTCCAGAGGGACTCGATGACCGGGAAGACCTCTTCGGCCGAACGGCCGGCGCGGTGCATCGGCAGGTGGGAGTCCCCATTGCCGTAGCGGGTCACCAATCGCTCCATCTGCCGACCGACCCGCTCGTGGAAGTGGACCGGCACCGGGTGCCACCCCGCGATTTCGCGGGCGAACGGAACGTATTCGCCGATATGACTGTCGGTCGAGCAGGGAAGCAGCCCGTACTCCCGGAACATGTAGGAGACGAGAGGCGCGTAGAACTGCTCGACCCCCAACTGGACCAGCGGCACCTTGGCCAGCTGACGGGCGGTGGCGGTGACGTACGGCGGGTAGTCGAAGTACCGACGTTGCCAGAGCTTGCGGACCCGCGGGTAGAGGTCCTCGCCGGTATCGGAGCGACGGATGTCGGTGAAGAAGGTGAAGTGGTTGATCCCGGCGGCCTGCGCGGTGATCTGTGCCTTTGGGATGCGCAGGAGCCGCGCGAGACGGGCTACCCCACCCGCGAATTCGTGGCAGAGGCTCACCGTGCGGATGGGGGTGGCGGTCGTGATGGCCAGAGCCACCCTGCTCAGCGGGTTGGTCAGGTTGACGAGGAAGGCGTCCGGACAGTGACGCTGGATGTCGTCGCAGATCCCGAGGATGGTCCGGATCGAACGCAGCGAGTGGAAGACGGCCCCCGGTCCCCCGTTCTCACCCGTGATGTGCGTCGCGCCGTGTCGACACGGGATCTCGTAGTCCTCGATCCAGTGCGGCCATCGTCCGACCTCGGCACTGGTCAGGCAGAAGTCAGCGCCGGTCATGGCCTCGGCCGGATCGGTGGAGGCCTCGACGGTGATCGGTGATCCCCGGCGCTCGTTGACCCGGACGGCGAACCGCCGGGTCACCTCCAACCGTTCGGGACTGACGTCGTGCAACATCAGCGTCGCTCCCCGGAGGCGGCGGGCATTGACGGCGTCGAGCACCATCACCGGGCCGAACGACATACCACCCGCCCCGATGAGACAGATCTTGGGCCCGCCTGCTGGTGTCACGACCTCCCCTTCCTGCCGATGTCCCGTCGTCCCGATGGTAACGGGAATCCGGGCAGCCACCCAAGGGGTGCGCTGTCCGGGCTCGCTGGAACCGGCACCGTGTGTGGCGGCGGGCGCGCACCGTCCTGTATACTAATTGCATGCCGAAAGTAACTACTGCGCCCGAGGGCGCTCCTGGGCCGGCAGCGGGCCACGTCGACCGGTTCGAGGAGGCGCTGCACGTCGTGGCCCGGTCGCTCACCAATCACCGCCTCCACGAACGGCTCCTCCGGCTGGCAGGGGTCCGGCTCGACAAGGCTGGAGCCGCCCTGCTCCTCAAGCTCTCGGCGGCTGGTGACTCGCTCCGGGTCACCGATCTCGCAGAGCTCCTCGGGGTCGACACCCCGACCGTGACCCGCAAGGTCCAGCAGCTCGAACGCGACGGGATGGTCGTTCGCCAGACCGACCCCGACGACCGTCGGGCATCGCGGATCCGGCTCACTCCGGCCGGTCGGCGCACCCTCGAACGGGTACGCACCGCCCGCCGGGCCTGGCTCGAGCACCTGTTGGAAGGGTGGAACGACGGCGACCTGTCCACCTTGGCCGTCCTGCTCGGGCGGTTCGCCGATGGGCTCGAAGCGGATCTGGAGGACGCCCGTGTCTGAGGTGACGACGGCACCCGTCGACCAGGCCCTGCCTGACGCGGAACACCGCAGGATCATGGTCATCCTGGGCGCACTCATGCTGGGGATGGCGCTGGCCGCCCTCGACCAGACGATCGTGGCCACTGCGCTGCCGACCATTGCCGGCGACCTCCACGGACTGAACCACCTCTCCTGGGTCGTGACGGCGTACCTCCTCGCCACCTGCATCTCGACGCCACTGTGGGGAAAGCTCGGCGACCAGTACGGTCGCAAGGGTCTCTTCCAGTTGGCGATCGTGATCTTCCTGGCCGGCTCCATGCTGTCCGGCCTGTCGCAGACGATGGCCGAGCTCATCGGCTTCCGGGCCATTCAGGGAATCGGTGCCGGAGGGCTCATGGTCGGGGCACAGGCCATCATGGGCGACGTGGTGCCGGCGCGGCAGCGGGGACGCTACCTCGGCTATTTCGGAGTCGTCTTCGGCGTCACCAACGTGGCCGGTCCCCTGCTCGGCGGCTGGTTCACCGAACACCTCACCTGGCGTTGGATCTTCTACATCAACGTGCCGCTGGGCATCGTCGCCCTGTTCGTCGTGGCCACAGCCCTGCACATCCCGATGTCACGGGTCCGCCACAAGATCGACTGGGCCGGGACCGCGCTCCTCTCCGTCGGCGTGACCTGCATCATCCTGCTCACCAGCTGGGCCGGCTCCGAGTACGCCTGGGGCTCGTCCACGATCATCGGCCTCGGACTGATCGCCCTGGTCACACTCGCTGTCTTCTGCTGGGTCGAGACGAAGGCCGCCGAGCCGATCATCCCGCTCTGGCTCTTCAAGAACCGGACCTTCACCGCGACCTCCGCGGTCGGGTTCGTCATCGGGTTCTCGATGTTCGGGGCCATCATCTACCTACCGCTCTACCTCCAGATCGTCCACGGGGCCTCGCCCACCCTCTCGGGTCTCGAGCTGTTGCCGATGATCGGCGGCATGCTGCTCACCTTCATCGTGAGTGGGCGACTGGTCACCCGCACCGGACGGTACAAGGTGTTCCCCATCCTCGGTACGGGGGTCCTGGCCGTGGGCCTCCTGCTGCTCACCCGTCTCGGTCCGCACACCTCCTACGGGGAAGTGTCTGTCTTTATGTTCATCACGGGACTGGGGATCGGCCTGGTCATGCAGGTCCTGGTCGTCGCGGTGCAGAACGCGGTGCCACACTCGGCGCTGGGGGTGGCGACCGCGACCTCGACGTTCTTCCGGACCATCGGGGGAGCCTTCGGTGTGGCCGTGCTCGGTGCCGTCTTCGCCAACCGACTGATCTCCGAGCTCAAGCTGCACGCCACTGCAGCCGAGCTCAAGCTGGTCAGCGGTTCGAACCTGACGGCCAACCCGGCGCAGATCGCGCACCTGCCCCAAGGCCAACGCACCTTCGTCATCAGCGCCTTCAGCCACTCGGTCGAGTCGGCGTTCCTGGTGGCCGTTCCCGTCGTCGTCGTGGGGTTCGCGCTCAGCTGGCTGATCAAGGAGATTCCGCTGCGGACGACGGCGTTCGTCGCGACGACGGGACCCGACGACGG
This sequence comes from uncultured Acidimicrobiaceae bacterium, assembly GCA_963701325.1. Taxonomy (GTDB): domain Bacteria; phylum Actinomycetota; class Acidimicrobiia; order Acidimicrobiales; family RAAP-2; genus Bog-756. The sequence continues at coordinate 2,297,514 of OY969604.1, read as the reverse complement.
GGTGTCCCGGAACGGTGATGCATCCCAGAACGGCGGGACGGACCCGGGGAGCAGGACGGCTCCGGAGGGCGTCGGGGAGCCCCCGGTTCCAGTGCGAACGTCCGGCGTGCCGTAAGGGAACCCCCTGCCGGGAGCTCCGATAGTTGATCCCGGGACCAGTAGCCCGGATTCACACCGGCGAGGCGTCGGCTCTCGGTCGTTCCTGCCCGCGTATCGGTGATGGGGCTTCCCCCGCAACCGGACGGACCACGGACGCATCGGCCGATCGGAGGTGACGGCCGATGATCGCGTCGAGACTCAGTCGGCCCGCACCGAGCCCGACGACCGCGAGTGCCATGACGGCGAGCGCCAGGTTGAACTCGTAGCCAGGCGTCGCCGACAGTGAATTGATGCCGTGCACCCACGACACGGTGATCATCGCCACCACCTGATCTCCGAAGAGCGCGAGTCCGGCCAACCGCGACGCGAAACCGAGCCCGACCGCGATCGCCCCGCCGAACTCGATCACCCCACCGAGGACGGCAAAGAAGCCGCCTGGATTCAGGTGGGCGGTCATCGACATGAACAGTGCCGTGCGGTGGATTCCCGGACCGTTGAATGCGCCGAAGAGCTTTCCGGCCCCGTAGTAGAGGAAGATCCAGAACAGAGCGATCCGCACAGGCACGATCGCGACATCGGTGCCCAGGGCTGAGGGTTCGGTACTGAACATGGAGCCGGCGAGCGCCCGAAGGCTCATTCGTCGGCCAACCCGTGGCGTCGCTGCCATCAGGATCTCGCCCCGAGCCGTTCGCCCGTGGGCAGCCGGCGAGTCCCCCTTGTCCAACCGGGACGTCGCAGCGGGGATCGAGTGGCCGGAACGGCGCCCACAGCTGGGCGAGGAGTACCGACAGATGACGAGGCCGCTCACCGCTCTGTTCCACGACGAGCGGGCGACCCGGCAGTCCGGTGTCGGTCCGGATGGTCTGCTCGGTCGGAAAGACAGCGTGATGGAAGAGCTGGTCCCAGATGGTCAACGCAAACCCCAGGTTCACGTCCTGGGGGCCATCCAACTTGTGATGGATGCGGTGGTAGTTCGGACTCACGAAGATCCTCCCCAGCGGGCCGAAACCCAGATTGGTGTTCGAGTGTTCGAAGGCGACGAACCCGGCGTAGGCGACGAGCACTGCGAGCGGGACGGTGCCGTTGGCTAGGAGAACGACCCCTGGGACCAGCGCGAGGAGATACGAGACGTGGATCAGTGGATGCGTGCGAAAGACGGTGAGCACGCTCATGTCTTCCTGCGAGTGGTGCAGCTCGTGAAACCGCCAGAGGGTACGAATGCGGTGATTCGCAAGATGCGCAAGCCAGTTGCACCCATCCATCGCCACGAAGATGAGGGTGATCGTGGCCCAACGGGGGACGAGTCCGAATCGCGGTACGACGATCCACGGCAGATCCCGCTGAGCGATGCCGGTGAAGCCAAGTGAGAGAGCAGCCACGAATGGCACGACCAGGCTCGCGTTCAAGACCGTATAGAGCACGTCCTGTCGGTAGCCCCGGGCAAGAGGTGTGCGGCGCTGGGCCGGGCGCACCCTCTCGACGACCAGAATGACCGCGAGGATCACGACGGTCATCGGGCCGACCACCACCACCCGCAATTGGGTCATCGACGAGGAGAAACTGGAGCCGCCCCAACGATTCGCCCAGGCGATGCCAATTAGGGCGCCGGCCACGGCCACGATTGCGAACGCGGGCAGATAGGGGCGGGCGGCCGCCTGCGGTCGTCCTGGTCCGTCAACCCCGGGTTCCCCGAGCATCGGCAACGCATCGGCGGAGGAGTGCTCCGAAACCTCGATGGCAGGGGCCTCGTCCGCCCCCAACCGCTCGAGAAGGAGGCTAGAACCCGACTCCACCCCCACCTCCTCCCGGACTCGTTGTCGTCGTCGGTGGAACCGTTGCGGTGGGTGCGGTGGCCGGTGGCGTCGTGGCCGTGGGTGCCCTGGCTGGTGGCGCTGTGGCGGGGGGTGCGGTGGCGGGGGGCGCTGTGACGGGAGGTGCCGTTGCGGACGTCTTCAGTACAAACCACGTCCCATCCACCCCTTGGCCTTTGTCCTGGCCCGGGTCCGTGTCGCCGTGGTAGTAGTAGAGGAGACGACCGTTGTAGGTGACCTGGGTCGACCCGTCGGGGCGCATCACTGTCCCAAGCGTGCCCGGAACAGCTGACGTCAGCATGGGTTGGGTCCCGGCCGGCACGATCAGCGGCGGCCACACGACGGCGCACTCCCCGGTACAGGTGGTGGCGGTCGAAGAATCGGTCGTGAAGTAGTAGAGGGTTCGACCATTTGGTCCGGTCAGCACCGATCCGACACTTGGAAGGGTCGTTGAAGCGAGCGTGAGCGACTTGGTCGGAGCGCTCGATCCGGTTGGACTGACCTTCGTCGTCGTCGGGCTGCTCTGCGCCGAGGTGCAGGCGGCAGCCAAGACTGCGAACGTTGCGAGGGCCGCTGCCGGGACAATGCGACGGAGCGACGTCCTTCGGTGAGGACGGGAGGTTTCGTTCATGGCGTCAGGCGTGTGGTTGTTCATCGCCAGTGACTACCGGGAAGGAGCTCTCTCCGTTCATCGGAATCGCGAATTCCGCGCGACGTCGGCGCTCCCTGCAGTGCACCGGGCCCTGAATGAGTCAGGCTCCACCTGGTGCGCCACCGTCCGGTTCCTGGCTAGGCCAGGGCAGACCCATGTTGTTGAGCGTCGGCACCGCGCCAGCCGACATGATCCGTTCCGCGAGCGGTCGCAGCGCCTCGACGAGTTCGACGACTCGGGTGCCGAGGGCAGCCACCATGGGTGCAGCCAGTCGATCGGTCGCAGCTTCGATGGCGTCGCGCGCCTCGGTGCCTGCCGGAGTGGGACGCCCGTTGTCGTCGAGCCACCCCCGCTCACGAAGCCGCATAGCTGCAGTTCGCCACTCTTCTTCGGACCACCCACGGCTGGCACGAAGGCTCTCCCGATCGGAGCGCCCGGTCGCCGCTTGCATCACGAGCGATTCGCACGGGCCGACCTGATCGGCCACGAGGCATGTGACATGGCCGTCGCCGCGATGCTCACGCAGCGCTCCGAGGGCCTGCCAGAGCTGGAGGTGCGGTTCGGCGGGATCGGCGAGCGCAGCGTTCGCAGCTCCCAGTGGCCGGCCCGCGAAGTCGGCTTCGTGGACGGCGGCCGTTGCGAGTGACGCTGCTCGCTGAACGTTGGGGCCATCGATCGCTTCTCCGAGCAGCCGACCGAACGCCGCGTCCATCGCAGACAGTCGGGCATCGATGAGCTGTCGTGGTTCGGCGTAGGACCACGCGTCGGGGATCGCGCGCTCGACCCGTCGTGGGTGGAAACCGTAGAAGATCGAGGTGACCGCCGCCGCCGACACGGCGCCCAGCGGGGCGGCCCGGCAGCCGAAGTAGCTCATCCAGCCGCCCTTGAGGCCGAGCCCGTCCGTTGCCGCACGGGTCTCCGGAGCGAAGAAGACCACCGCGTGGATGGGCTCGCCGTACTGCCACACGAGGCGCGCCGCTTGCTCCTCCTGAGTACCCACGTCGTGCTCCTGCCAGTCGGCCCGGGAGTTCGAAGACCGGCTTCAGCCCAGGCGGTAGAGCTTCTTCCCGTTCTCGGAGAGGATCTTGCGACGGGACTCGGGCCGAAGCGTCGCCATTGCCTCGTGCACGTGCTCGAGAGGCTTGGGCCAGAGAGCGGTCGGGTGGGGAAAGTCGGTTTCGAACATGATGTTGTCTTCGCCGACCTTGTCGACCAGTTCTTGCAGATGCCCGCGCCCGGTCTCGAACCACATGGTGCCGTACCAGTTGGACTTGAAGTACTCCGACGGCGCCTTCCCGAGCTCCGCCGCCTGCGCGGGGGCGTTCTCGGGGAGCTCCCAGTCCATTGTCTCGAGAATAAAGGGCACCCAACCGATCCCGCTCTCCACCGAAACCATCTTGAGTTTCGGGAAGCGATCGAAGATTCCCGCAAAGATGGTGTTGATGACCACCCGGGCGTTGCCGATGAAGAGCATCGACCCACCGATGGCGGGCTTGACGAACTCGTCCTGTGACTCCCAGAAGTACTGGCCGAAGAAGTTCATCGCCGTGAGACTTGCGCCGATGTGGAAGTGGATGGGCAGCTCGAGATCGGCGCAGACCTCCCACAGCGGGTCCCATGCAGCGTTGGCCAGGTCCGGGGAGCCGAGGTCCTGGGGATCAGAGGTCATATTGATTCCGCGGAGACCCATGTCGGCGATCCGCTGCGCTTCGCGCACGCACCCCTCGATGTCCCAGGCAGGCAGAATCGGCATGGGCAAGAGTCGGTTGTTCGTGCGGCTCTGTATCTCGGCCCGGGAGTCGTTGAAGATCTCCACGGCCAGGCGGCGCAGCACGGGGTCCTTCACGTCGACCAGCGCCTGGCCCCCCAATCCCAGAGCGTTTGGATACGTGACCTGGTGCTCGATTCCCATGTCATCGAGAACCTCGAGCCGGGCGTCGATGTCCCACGCTGCCACGTGGGACCGTTCGAAATCCCACTCGAGCATCGATTCCTGGAAGGGATGCTTCACGCCCTCCCTGTCGATCGTGCTGCCGCCACCGGCCTTTCCAAGAGGGATGCCCTCGATAACCCACGTGCGCTCTCCCTCGACCTCTTCGACGTGAAGGATCTCGCTCTTGTAGGCAGCAGGGGCCCGCTTCGTCCAGAGGTCGTCGACATCGGTGAGGTGGGAGTCAGCGTCGACGACGGCCAGTTGCTCAGGCACTGCCGAGGTGAGAGTCATTCCGTTCATCCTCCAGGCGTCATTACCAGGGACAGGTGCCCCACTGGCCGAGGTTAGCGCCGGGGCTGGTTCGCTCCGGTGGGCCAGCTCGAATCGAACGTGCACCTCAGCGTCCTCGGTGGTGCGATCACGATTCCGATGGACGGCTGTGGACGATCCGGCCTGGTCAGAGGTTCTCTGCATGTCAGTCATCCGTCGCGATCGCGGGCGACCTCGCTCGGGTGACCCTGCCTGTGACCGCACCGCAAAGACGATGAGAAGTCGAGTCTGACCTGGTGGGGCTAGCTGGAATCGAACCAGCGACCTCAGCACTATCAGTTCGTTTCATGAGGACGAACTGGAAGACCCAAAACGGCCTGTGGAGTCCTGAGCTTCAACGATGGGGGTTCTAGAAGATCCCCGACGGCAGCTACCGACACTCGTTGTAGGACATCGAATAGGACAAATCTGAAGGTGGCTCAGGAGTGAACTCCCTGCGATCTCCGGTAATGCACCGGTTCCGGACTGACTGGGAGGTTCAAGCTGTCGTGCCGGCGTTGATCACTCCTCCGCGATCGCCTCGAGTACGGGGATTCGACCGGCCCGGCGGGCGGGTAAGAGCCCGGCTGCCATCCCGACGACCACCGCCACCGCCACGTAGGCGGCGAGAGTTCCCCAGGGGATGGCCAGCACGGTGATGCCGTCGGAGGTAAGGGCGCGCTGGAGGGCCCACCCTACGAACAGCCCCAGGGCCGTGCCGACCAGGGCACCCAGCGCAGAGATGATCGCCGATTCGAATCGCACGGCTGCCCCCACCTGACGGGATGACATCCCGAGGGCGCGGAGAAGGCCGAGTTCGCGCACCCGCTCGGTGATCGACAACGTGAGGTTGGTCACAATGCCCAGGTAGCCGATGATCAGGGCCAGGAGCGACAACACCGCGGCAAGATCGATCTGGCGGTCCACGACCTGGTCCTGAGTGGCCTGCACCTCGGCCGGGTCGGCCACCGAAACCTCGGGATAGCCGGCGAGGGCCCTGGCCACAGCGAGTCTGGAGGCTGATGGTGTTGTGCCGGGAGACCCGCTGACGAACACCAGCGACGGCTGAAGTTTCGGATAGGTACTGGCCAGAGTGGCAGCCGAGAAGAGGAAGCCACCGTAGTACCCCTCGCTGTCGAAGATGGCGCTGATGGGGAAGGATGAAGTGACTTCTGCGCTGCCGTCCTGAGGGAAGAAGGTGAACGGCAGCACCTGGCCGAGGTGCCAGCCACGTGCGTCGGCCAGACTCTTCTCGACCGCCACACCTCCTGTGCGCAAGCCGGCCAAAGTTCCCTGGAGCGGGCCCAAGCCCACCACCCGACGGTAGGTGGAAAGGTCGATCGTGGCACCCCAGTCTGATCCGCGACCGCCCACTGAAAACGTGAGATACGACGAGGGAGAGACCACCCCCAGTCCGGGCTCAGCGCGCAATCGACCCACGACGCCCGGGGCCATCGGCGGGACCACGGCGGGACCGCCGCCTGATGGGCCCGCTCCCGCTGCAGTCAACACATAGTCCGCCAGCACGGTGCGGCTGAGCTCGTCGTTTGATGACGCACGGGCGGAACTTGCGATGACCGCCAGTGCACAGATGAGGGCCACCCCCACCACCACGGCCGCCGCCGACGCCGCTGTCCGCCCCGGATGTCGGACGGCGTTCTGACGGCCCAGGGCACCGGTGAAGCCCCACACCTTGGCGATCGGCCAGCCCAGGGCAGCGGCCGAGAATGCCGCAGCCGCCTGGCCGAGGCCGGCGATTCCCACGACGAGGAGGAGGACACCGGCAACCACTCCGGCGGGTAGACCACCGATCAACGCACCGATGACGAGCCCGGCCCCTCCGATGGCGATCACCGCGGCCAGGCGGCGCCGGGCCGGGTGGGCCAGCCGGCCTTCGGCTACCGGGTCTTGGCGCAGGGCTACGAGAGCAGGCACCCGACCGGCCTGCTCGGCCGGGACGATCGAGGCCACCACGGCCACTCCCGTCCCGGCGGCGAGGCAGATGAGTGCGCTCGACCAGTGGAGCTGTAGCGGTCCCGTTGGGAGCACGGTTCCTGACGCCTGAACCAGGTGCCGGAGGACGATGGCTGCAGCCAGCCCAAGGACGAGTCCCACAACTGACGCCGCCAGGCCGACCGCGGCGGCCTCACCGGTGACCACCAGAGCCAGCTGGGCTCGGCTGGTGCCGAGGCAGCGCAGCAGTGCCAGCTCCCGGCGTCGTTGGGCAACCACAAGGGAAAAAGCATTGAAGATGATGAAGGCCCCAACGATCAGGGCGATGGCGACGAGGACGGTGAGCGTGGTCGAGAAGGACAGAAGACTGCGCGAGGCCTGTGCAGCGAGCACGGCCGAGAAGTCGGATCTGGTCAGCACCCGGTAGGAAGGTCCGAGCACCCCCTGCAGCCTCGCGGCCAGGGAGTCCGCCCCGATCTCCGGCGACGACGAGACGAAGACTTCGCTGACCTGGCCTTCGAGTCCGGACATTTGCTGAGCCGCGGTCAAGCTGACGCCGGCCAAGGTGGCATTCGGTGAACTCGGGTTGCTCAGACCGCCCAACACTCCGACAATGGTGAAGAGTCGGACGGGCTGGCTCGACACCACAGGCACCCGTTGACCGATCCTGAGGTGCTCGGCATCGAAGGTGCCGGCATCCACGACCATCTGGCCGTTGGTCACCGGAAGATGACCCAGGACAAGGTGACCGGCCCGAAGTCGCGGCACGCTGGGGACCGATACAGCGGCGGATTGGGGCGAACCCACCAATCGTCCCCCCACCAGCAATTGGGCGTAGCCCGACACCACCCCAGCAGCCCCCGACACCCCCGGCACGGCTGCAATCTCCGACACCTTCTCCTGTGGGAGTGAGCCAGGGCCGAACACCACTGCGTCCAGGCCAGGTGGTTGGTCGGCAGCGGTCTGAGCCGTGGTCGTGGCCCGAACGGTCTCGGTGAGGACGAGGGTTCCCGCCATGAAGGTGACCCCCACCACAATGGCCGCCGAAACGAGGCCCAGGCGCCGGGCGTGGGTCCGAGCCCCGTGCAGGGCCATACGGATCATCGGGCCTCGTGGATCCGCATGTGGTCCAGCACGGTGTCGGGTGTCGGGTGCACGAGCTCGCCGACCAGGCGCCCGTCGACGAGAAAGACGACACGATCGGTGAAGCCGACCGCCCGGGGATCGTGGCTCACCATCACCACGGTCTGCCTGCTGGTCCGGACCACGTCGGCGAGCAGCTCGAGTAGCTCGTTGCCTGCCTTCGTGTCCAAATTGCCGGTTGGTTCGTCAGCAAAGACGATCTCGGGGCGCGGGGCCAGCGCACGAGCCACCGCCACCCGCTGCTGCTCGCCCCCCGACAGCTCGGCGGGACGGTGATCCATTCGGTCACCCAGTCCGAGCAGATCGACGAGGTACTCGATCCAGGCAGCATCCACCGCCGTCCGGCTGATTGAGAACGGGAGAGTGATGTTCTCGCGCACCGACATGGTCGACAGGAGATTGAAAGACTGGAACACGAAGCCGACGCGGTTGCGGCGCATCACGGCGGCGTCATTCTCCGAGAGGTTCGACACCTCGAGATCGCCGATGAAGGCCTGACCGGAGCTCAAGCGATCCAATCCCGCTGTGCAGTGCAGCAGGGTCGACTTCCCTGATCCGGAAGGGCCCATGATGGCGCTGAAGGATCCCGCGGCAAACTCCACGCTCACCCCGCGAAGGGCATGTACGGTCGCGTCTCCGGTTCCGTACTGCTTGCAGGCCTCGACGGTGCGGGCTCCCGGCGAAGACTGGCCTCCGTCGGTCCCCCGTTCGACGCCGGGGACCCCCAGGGCATTCGCCTCCACACCTGCAGCTTTCCATGACACGCGCCGCCATGTCCGCCGGTCACCGTGACGAGACGAGCCTCCTGGGCTCCGACTGGGTGAGCTCCTCCAGGAATCCACGTCGGATCACACGGGGCCCGAGCCCGGTGCAAGGACGAAGGGTGTATCCGTGGTGACATCGCGTTGGACTCGGAGACTCGCCGTTCTCCGGCATCTCGTCCACGAGAGTGCACTCGCTGGTGGGGCTAGCTGGAATCGAACCAGCGACCTCAGCATTATCAGTGCTGCGCTCTAACCAACTGAGCTATAGCCCCCGGGAATCCGGTTCGCGACGCTACACCCCGGGCAAGGGGGACTGACCGTTGTCCGGCGTGTCGCCCGCCATCCGGGCCACCGCCGCCACCGCGTCACCTTCCCCGAGGTTCATCACCCGCACGCCGGTGGCGTCCCGACCCTGGGAGGCGATCTCACGCACCGAAGTACGGATGACCACGCCGGAGGTCGAGACCAGCAGGATCTCGTCATCGAGGCTGGTCATGAACGCTGCCACCACCCGGCCCCGCCGGGCGGTCAGGCGAATCCCACGCACGCCTTGTCCTCCTCGCGCCTGCCGGTTGAACCGCTCGACCTTGGTGCGCTTGCCGTAGCCCGCATCGGTGACGATCAGGATGTCGGCTTCGTCCCGGGCGACATCGCAGGAGACCACCTCGTCCTCCGCCTTGAGCCGCACCCCACGTACCCCGGCGGCGTCCCTCCCCATGGCACGGACGTCCTGCTCGGAGAACCGGATGGTCATCCCCGAGCTGGTGACCAGGAACACCTCGTCGTCCCCGCTCGTCTCGACGACCCGCACCAGCTCGTCCCCGTCGCGCAAGTTGATCGCGATGAACCCCTCACGCCGCGACTTGTCGTACTCGCTGAATGCCGTCTTCTTGACCTGGCCCTTCTTGGTCGCGAACACGAGGAAGTGGTCCGCACTGAAGTCACGGGTGCCGATGATCGCCTGGATGCTCTCGTCCGGGGCGAGCGGGAGGAGGTTGACGATGGCCGTTCCCCGTGCCGTGCGCTCCTTCATCGGGATCTCGAGGGCGCGCAGCCTGAAGACCCGGCCCCGGTTGGAGAACAGGAGCAGGTGGGCGTGCGAGGAGGTGTGCACGACGTCGTCGATGAGGTCCTCCTCCTTGAGTCGGGCCCCCTGCACGCCCCGGCCACCCCGCCCCTGGGTGCGGAAGGCGTCGACCGAGACCGCCTTCACGTAGCCGGCCCGGCTCATGGTGACCACCAACTCCTCGTCGTCCACCAGATCCTCGACGTTCATGTCGCCCGGATCGTGGGTGATGACGGTCCGACGCTCGTTGGCGAACTTCTCGCGGATCGTGCCGAGCTCGCCGGCGATCACGCCGCGCAGCTTGGCCGGATCGTTGAGGATCGACTCGAGCTCGGCGATCTCCTCGAGCAGCTTGGCGAGCTCCTCCTCCAGGTTGGTCCGGCCGAGACGGGTGAGGCGGGCCAGGGTCATGTCCAGGATGTGGTTGGCCTGCTCCTCCGAGAATTCGAAGGGGGCCGCCCGCAGTGCTTCGAGGGCAGCCGGGCGGTCGTCGGACCCACGGATGGCCGCGATGACCGCGTCGAGCATGTCGATGGCCTTGAGCAGGCCCTCGACCACATGTGCGCGGGACCGGGCCTTGTCCAACAGGAATTCGGAGCGCCGGGTGACCACCTCGACCTGGTGGGCCACATAGTGGGTGAGCATCTCTGCGATGTTGAGCGTCCGCGGCACCCCGTCGACCAGAGCCACCGCGTTCACGCTGAACGTGGTTTGCATCGGTGTCTGCTTGAACAGATTGTTCAGGACGACGTTGGCGTTGGCGTCGCGCTTGAGGCGGATCACCAGGCGGGTCTTCCCACCCGAGGAGTCGTCCTGTGCCTCGGCGATGCCGTCGAGGTCGCCGGCTCGCACCAGGTCCTCGATCTTCTTCGAGACCGAGGCGATCGAGGTCTGGTAGGGCATCTCGCTGACCACGATCCGGGTCTCACCGGCCCGGCCCTCCTCGATCTCAGCGGTGGCACGCAGCTTGATCGAACCACGCCCAGTCCGCATCGCGTCCAGGATGCCCTGGCGACCGAGGATGAGCGCCCCTGTCGGAAAGTCCGGACCCTTGATGAACGCCATCAGGTCGTCGGGGGTCGCCTCCGGGTGCTCCAAGAGGTGGGTGGTCGCGTCGATGACCTCGCCGAGGTTGTGCGGCGGGATGTTGGTCGCCATCCCCACCGCGATCCCCTGGGACCCGTTGACCACCATGTTGGGGAACCGCGACGGGAGGACCGTGGGCTCCTCGGATGTCGCGTCGTAGTTGGGGACGAAGTCGACCGTCTCCTGGTCGATGCCGCTCATCAGCTCGAGGGCGAGCGAGCCGAGGCGGCATTCCGTGTACCGCATCGCTGCGGGACCCTCGTCCGGTCCGGTACCCCCGAAGTTGCCGTGACCGTCGATGAGCGGGTGGCGCATCGAGAAGTCCTGCACCATGCGGGCCAGCGCCTCGTAGATGGCCGAGTCGCCGTGGGGGTGGTAGGAGCCCATGACGTCCCCCACGACCTTTGCGCACTTCGAGTGGGGTCGGTCGGGCAGCAGACGCTGGTCGTACATCGAGTACAGGATCCGGCGGTGGACCGGCTTCAGGCCGTCCCGCACATCGGGCAGTGCCCGGGAGACGATGACCGACATGGAGTACTCGAGGAACGAGCGCTCCATCTCTTCCTGGATTTCGATGGGGTCAATGAACCCCTGTGTCTCGTCCTCGGTCCCGGTCCCGGCCCCGCCGCGGCCCTCGTCGTCACGCCCTGGCATCCACTGTTCCCATCTGTACGCGATCTCCTCAGATGTCGAGGAAGCGCACGTCCTTCGCGTTGGTCTGGATGAACTGCTTGCGCAGCTCCACGTCTTCCCCCATCAGTACCGAGCAGACCTCGTCGGCGATGACCGCCTGCTCGACCGCGACCTGGAGCAGCGATCGCTGACCCGGGTCCATGGTGGTGTCCTTGAGCTCGCCGAAGTCCATCTCGCCGAGGCCCTTGAGCCGCTGGAAGTCCGCCTTGTGATTCGGGTTCTCGGCCTGGAACGCGGTCCGGGCATGATCGTCCTTCAGGTAGACCTTCTCCTTGCCCACCAGCGTCGAGTAGAGCGGCGGTTGGGCCACGTAGACGAATCCACCCTCGACCAAGGGCTTCATCTGGCGGAAGAAGAAGGTCAACAGGAGGGTGCGGATGTGCGATCCGTCGACGTCGGCGTCGGCCAGGATGATCACCTTGTGGTACCGGATCTTGGCGACGTCGAAATCCTCGGCGAGGCCGGCGCCGATGGCCGAGATGAGCGCCTGGATCTCGGTGTTCTTGAGCATCTTGTCGATGCGGGCGCGCTCGACGTTGAGGATCTTGCCGCGGATGGGCAGGATCGCCTGCGTCCTCGGATTCCGGGCGTCCTTGGCCGATCCACCCGCCGAGTTGCCCTCGACGATGAACAGCTCGCTCTCGCGCGGGTCGCGTGAGGAGCAGTCCACGAGCTTGCCGGGCAGACCCGCGCCGTCGAGGGCCGACTTGCGCCTGGTGAGGTCACGCGCGGTGCGGGCGGCCAGCCGGGCCCGGGCGGCCAGCAGCCCCTTCTGGACGATCTGGTTGGCCTCGCGGGGGTTCTCCTCGAACCACTCGGCCAGCTTCTCGTTGGTGGCCCGCTCGACGAGCGATCGGACCGGAACGTTCCCGAGCTTCCCCTTGGTTTGACCCTCGAACTGGGGATCCTGGAGCCGGACGGAGATGATGGAGGTGAGGCCCTCGCGGATGTCCTCCCCTTCCATGTTCTTGTCCTTCTCCTTGAGCGCTCCCTTGGCCCGGGCGTACTTGTTGACCACGTTGGTGAGCGCCTTCTTGAACCCCTCCTCGTGCATGCCGCCGTCGATGGTCGAGATGCCGTTGGCGAAGGAGTGGATCGACTCGTAGAAGCCGGAGTTCCACTGGAGGGCGATCTCGACCTCCATGGTCTCCTCCTTCTGATCGAAGGAGCAGACCTTGCGGAAGAGCGCCTCTTTCGACGCGTTGAGGTGGCGCACGTAGTCGACGATCCCGTCCTTGTACTTGAAGGACTGGGCCGGCTTCCCGTCCGTCCGCTCGTCGACGAAGTTGATCTCGAGGCCCTTGTTGAGGAAGGCCATCACCTGGAGGCGTTCGACCACGGTCTGGGCACGGAACTCGACGTCCTCGAAGATCTTGGTGTCCGGCCAGAAGCTGATCGTCGTCCCGGTGCGTCCCCGCGGCGCCGGTCCGGTGACCGTCAGCTTGCCGGTGGGCTTGCCGCCCCGCTCGAACTCCATGACGTGGTGGTCACCACCGCTGTCGATCTCGAGGCGTAAGCGGCTCGAGAGGGCGTTGACGACGGAGACTCCCACCCCGTGCAACCCGCCGGACATCTTGTAGCCGCCGCCCTCGCCGAATTTCGCCCCCGCGTGGAGCACGGTGAGGACCACTTCGGCCGCCGACTTCCCCTTCTGCTTGGCCATCGGCCCCGTAGGGATCCCCCGGCCGTTGTCAACCACCTTCACCCCGCCGTCGGCCAGCAGCGTCACGTCGATCCGGGTGCAGTACCCGGCCATCGCCTCGTCCACCGAGTTGTCGACGACCTCCCACACCAGGTGGTGCAAACCGGTCGGGCCGGTGGATCCGATGTACATCCCGGGCCGCTTGCGGACCGGGTCGAGACCTTCCAGGACGGTGATGTCATCAGCGTCGTACGTGTCGTCCTCCACGCTCCGCTCGTTCTCCGCTTTCAGCGCCACAGGCGCGCCCTTTCACCGTCGTCCTCACGAGTGGGAACCAGCGCATCGATCCCATTCCGGTTGCGCAATGCGCATTTCCGGAGCGGCAGTGATCTCCCGGTTCCGATGTTCCAGTGTAGCCCCCCGGTGTCCGACCCCGGGCCGTATCCGGCCCTCGACCGCCGAGCCGGTCAGCCCCTCACGCGTACCTCGAGCCGGGTCGGGCGGTCCACCCCGACCCGCTCGCTCACCGTGTCGAGCAGGGTGTCCCCGAGGAGCCGGACCTGGGTGGCCCAGGCGGGGTGGTCGACCGTGACGACCAGCGCGTCGGGGTCGATCCGGATCGGTCGGACGTGCTCGGCCATGGCCGGGCCGACGATCTCGGTCCAGCCGGAGAACAGGCGACCGAGGGCCCGCGCGCCCTCCATCCCCAGCCGGGCGGAGAGGACGTCGAGCGAGCCCTCGAGCGGCCTCGGGCCCGTGTTGCCCCGGTCGCGATCGGCCCTCATGCCACGGTCTCGACGACAGCGCGGCCCCCGGCCACCAAGGAGTACGCCTTGGCCACGCTGACCTCCGGGGGGGGCGGCAGCGCCGTGGTCACGATGGCCTGCCCGGGGGGGAGCCCGGCCAGGAGTGCCCGTGACCGCGACTGGTCGAGCTCCGAGAAGACGTCGTCGAGCAGGAGCACCGGTGGTGACCCGAGCCGCTCGGTGGCCAACTGGTGGCCGGCCAGCCGCAGGGCCAGGGCCAACGAGCGCTGTTCCCCTTGAGAGGCATGGGTCCGCGCCGGCATCCCGCGCAGGGTGAGCTCGAGCTCGTCCCGGTGGGGACCCACGGTGGACACCCCGCGGGACACGTCCTCGGCGCGGGCTTGCTCGAGGGCAGCTGCGAGTGCCCCCGACCACGAGCGTCGGTACTCGAGCCCGACCGGGGTCTTGACCCCGGAGAGACGCGAGTAGTGGGCTCTCGCCAGGGGCGCGATCTGATCGACCATGGACTCCCTCGCCTCCACCAGCGCCGTCCCGGACTCGGCGAGCCTCGAGTCCCAGACGTCGAGCGTGCTCGCGACCTCGGGGGTCAGACGCCGGCCGGCGTTGCGGAGGAGCGCGGTGCGTTGCCGGAGCACCCGCTCGACGTCCTCGGCGATCCGCGCCGCCTTCGGATCCATCACGGCGAGTGCGTCGTCGAGGAACCGTCGGCGCTCGGCGGGGCCGGAGCGGACGACGCCGACGTCCTCCGGCGAGAACACGGTCGTCCGGAGCGCGTCGTGGAGATCGTCGCGGCGGCGCACCGCCTGTCGGTTGACCTGTGCACGTGAGCGACCGAGCGTCGAAAGCTCAGCCTCGATGACCAGGGAACGATCGCCGACCCGGGTCTCACATCGGATGATCGCCTGTTCGGCGCCCCGCCGCACCAGTGCGTCCCGTGGCGCTCCACGGAACGACTGGAGGGTGGACAGGTAGCCGATCGCTTCGAGCACGCTGGACTTCCCCGCGCCGTTGGCTCCGGTGATCAGCGTCGTTCCGTCCGGGTCGGGCTCGAGGGCGATCTCGCTGATGTTCCGGAAGTCGGCGATCGTCAGCGTCACGAGGTGCACGACAGCGGGCAGAGACCGGTTACGAGACCCGTACCGGCATGAGCAGGTACTGGAAGTCGGTGAGCTCAGCCGAGCGCACGGTCGCCGGTTTGGTGGCGTCGACCGTTTCGAGCAGCACTTCGTCACCGGAGACAGCCTCGACCCCGTCGATCAGGTACGTGGGGTTGAAGGCGATGGTGAGCTCCTCGCCGTCGAAATCGGCGTCGACCGTTTCGCTCGCGTCACCCACCTCCTGGGACACGACGGTCAGATCCACCCCGGCGTGGCGCATCGAGAGCCGGACCGGCGTGGTGTTGTCCCGCACCAGAAGACGCACCCGACGGAGTGCGTCGAGGAGCGAATCCTTGCCCACGTGGAGCCGGTTGGGATACTCGGCCGGAATCAGCTGCCGGTAGTCGGGATACGTCCCGTCGAGGAGCCGCGTGCTGACCTTCACATCGCCTGCGGTGAACGTCACGTCGTGCTCGCCGATGGCGAGGCCGACGGTCGGGCCCGTTGCACCCGCCGTCCCGTTTCCCGCGTCGGTGGCGACCGCCTCCTTGGCACCACCCAGCGTGGAGAGACGCAACAGTTCGGCGAGTGCCCTCGCCGGCACGAGGATCTGCGAGTTGTCGGCGAGGGCATCGCTCCCGTCGATGTCGCGCAGGGCAAGCCGGTAGGAGTCGGTTGCCACTAGACGGACGCCGCTCCCTTCGGGGGCGATGAGTACTCCGGTGAGGAGCGGTCGGGCATCGTCCCCTGACGCTGCCCGGACAACCTGACGAAGCGCGCCGGCGAGTGCGGTCGCCGGCAGGAAGGTCGCCGGTTCTGGCGGATCGGGCAGGGACGGGAAGTCCTCGACAGCGAACGTGCGCAGGCCGAACCGAGAACGCGCCGCGCCGATCTCGATCTTCTCCCCTTCCGATTCGATCGTCACCGCCCCGGGTTCCAACGACCGCACGATGTCCGCCAACAACTTGGCCGGGGCGACACAGATGCCGTCCGTGATCCCGATGACCTCGGTCTCCACGTGGACCGTGAGGTCCAGGTCGGTGCCCACCACGGAGAGGCGGTTGCCCACCGACTCGATCCGGAGACCACCGAGAGCCATCGTGGCTGACGAACGGGTGCTGACCGCCCTGCCGGCGGTAACCAATACCTCCACCAACGAGTCACGCTCGCATCGAAACTTCACGGGGAGGTCCTTTCAGGTTTCTGCATGGGTTGTTCTGTTGTCTTTCAATTGGTAATTGATAGTGATGGTAGTAAGGCCTGTGGATTGCGGATGACCGGCCGTCGTCCCAGCCTGGAGGGCACGGAGATTTCCACCCGTCGTCCCCCGAATGGTGATCGAGGGGTGCCCAGGGTGTCGCCAAAGCATCCGGTTATGGACAAGTTCACCGGAGTTCACAGAATTACCCCAAGGTAATGAGGAGATTTCCACAGAAGGTGCACAACCTCCGGATAGGCGGCGTCTCCGGTCACGAGCCACTCTTGATTCGGACGATGAGACCGGTGACCTGGTTGTAGATCTGATGGCGCTCCCGCATGAGCCCGGTGATCTTTTCGACAGCGTGCATGACAGTTGAGTGGTCGCGGCCGCCGAATTCCCGACCGATCGCCGGGTAGCTGAAGTCGGTCAGCTCCCGGAAGACGTACATGCTCACCTGGCGGGCAGTCACCAACGGGCGCCGCCGGTTCGGGCCACGCAGCTCCTCGACGGTGAACCCGAAGGTCTCCGATGTGGCCTCGAGGATGAGCTGCGGAGTGATCCGACGGGGCTGATCCGCAGAAACGATGTCCGAGAGGACCTGCTCTGCGAGCTCGCGGCTCATCGGCTGGCCGTTGAGGCTGGCAAAGGCGGTCACCCGGATGAGGGCGCCCTCCAGTTCGCGGATGTTCTCTTTCACGTGGGTGGCGATGAACTCGAGGACGTCATCGGGCACGGCCACCTGTTCGTGCTCGGCCTTGGTCTGGAGGATGGCCAACCGGGTCTCGAGCTCGGGCGGCTGCACCTCGGTGATCAAGCCCGAGAGGAACCGGCTCCGGAGGCGGTCCTCGAGCGTGGCAATGGACTTCGGCGGCCGGTCAGAGGTCAGGACGATCTGCTTGGACGCCCCGTAGAGCGAGTTGAAAGTGTGAAAGAACTCCTCTTGCAAGGACTCTTTTCGCTCCATGAACTGCACGTCGTCGATGAGCAACACGTCGCATTCGCGGTAACGACGTTTGAACGCGGTCGTGGTGTTGGTCCGGATGGCGTCCACGAACTCGTTCATGTAGGTCTCGGTGGTCACGTAGCGGACGTGTCTCCCGGCGAAGTTCTCCTGCACGTAATTGCCGATGGCGTGGAGAAGGTGGGTCTTTCCGAGTCCGGCGTCGCCGTAGATGAAGAGGGGGTTGTAGGAGCGGGCTGGCGACTCTGCGACCGACTGGGCGGCGGCGTGGGCGAACCGGTTGGACGAGGCGATGACGAAGGTCTCGAAGGTGTAGCGGGGGTCGAGGATCGGCGAATCCCGGTGAACGGTCCGTGGCATCGCGGTGACCACGGCAGATGGATCGGGTGATGCAGACAGGACCCTCTCGAGGTCACCGCCGAGAAACCCCGGCTCGGGCGGTTCGTAGATCGGTGCGACCACCTCGAGTTGGACCACCAGGTCCCGACCGATGGTTCCGGTGACGGTGTCCTGGATGAGCCCCAGAAACCGGGACTCGACCCGGTCGCGTATCAGCGTGTTGGGCACCCCGAGCACGATCTCATTGTCTTTGATGGACAATGGTGTGATCCCCGACAGATAGGCCTGCCATATGGCGTCGGAGACTTGTTCGCGCAGGGCGTCGGAACACGATTTCCACACGTCTTCGGTGTCGTTCACGTGGGCCTCCGCCCTTGCACTGGGCCATCGGTCCACAACGATGTCCACAGGTGTGGACAAGCAAGTGATGGTGGTACCTCCGCCCGGGCGGTCCGAGATGGGATGCGGATGTACGTCGTGTGGGCCTGCGTCTTTGGAATGCGCACGCTACGCCAGGCGGCGGGATCCCGCTCGACCGGGCGTGTCGTGCCTGTCGGTCGGAACGGTACACCGTGGGCTCATGGGCGTCTTGTGGGCCTCGACTAGAGCCCAGGATGCTTTTGGGCATACCATGTGCCGGAATGTCCTGTTCTCGGTGAACGGGCCCCCTGCCGGACAGGACGTCGAGGTCCGCGGTCCAGGGCGAGGAAGGAAGTGGATGGATGAAACGGACGTACCAACCCAACGTGCGCAAGCGCGCCAAGACCCACGGATTCCGCAAGCGGATGTCGACCAAAGCCGGTCGAGCCGTGATCAAGGCTCGCCGCGCGAAGGGGCGGCAGCGCCTGTCGGTGTGAGTTCGCGGGAGAACGCCCAGGTCACAGTGGGTGGCATCGGCCCGGTACGATCGAGCAGGACCTTCGGTGCCCTGCATCGGAGTTCGTGCCGGGGTCGGTCCGGCCCGGTCTCGGTGAACTTCGTGGCACGACCCGACTGGACCCGCTCCGAGGTCGCCTACGCGCTGAATCGCAAGGTCGGGGGTGCTGTCGTCCGCAACCGGCTGCGTAGGAGGATGCGTGCAATCCTGGGCGAGCAGGCGGTCGGCCTGCCGGCCGGAGCCTATTTGGTGAAGAGCGCCCCCGACGGGGCGGCACTCGATTTCGACGAACTGAGGATGGCGATGAGCCGAGCAGTGGAGCAGGCCACGAGTCGACCGGTGATCGGGTCGCGGGGCCAGACCCGTCGCTCGCGGGGACCGGCCAGATGACCGCCGCCTCGCTCAGGGAACGGCCCGGATCCTCGGGTGCGGATTCGAGCAGGTCCGACGTGCGGCGGTCCGGTCCGGGAAGGGCCCTGGTCGCTGCCATCCACGCCTACCAACTGGCCCGTTCGGGGCGGCCGACCGGCTGCCGCTACCTCCCGACATGCTCGGAATACGCCGTTCAGGCCATCGACGAGCACGGTGCGCTGCGCGGCGCCGGCCTCGCCCTGCGCCGCCTTGCCCGCTGCGGACCGTGGGGCGGACACGGTCTCGACCCGGTGCCTGATCGGATGGTGCCATGAGGCTGCTCACCCACACCGTCGCCAGCATCTCGATCGGTGCGATCTTCCAACCGATTCTCAAGGGTGTCGCCGACATCCTCGCGTTCTTCTACGAGATCATCCCCAATTACCCGATCGACGTCGCCCTCCTCACCATCGTGATCATGGCTGCGCTGACCCCGCTGACCGTCAAGAGCACCAAGAACATGGCGGCCATGCAGGCCCTCGGGCCGGAGATGAAGAAGCTCCAGCAGAAGTACAAGGGTCCGGACAACCGAACCCAGTTGAACGAAGAAATGATGAAGCTCTACAAAGAGCACAATGTGAACCCCGCATCGGGGTGCTTGCCGATGCTGCTCCAGATGCCCGCATTCTTCGTTCTCTACAGCGTCATCCGCGGGATCACCAACACGGTCTCGAAGGGTGCGAAGTACACGGTCACCGACCCCGGGACCAGCTCGACCACGACCCTCACCTGCCACTCGACCGTCTGCGCCGACCCGCGGTACATCTCCCCGACGACCAAGATGTATCACGACATCGTCGCAGCTCATGGGCAACTCAACTCCTTCGGAATGAACTTCGCCGACAAGCTGCTGTCCCACCACGGCTCGATCTGGGCGGCCATCCCGTTCCTTCTCCTGGTGCTCGCCTCGGTCGGGCTCCAGTACCTGCAGATGTCCCGTCTCAATGCGCGTAATCCGCAAGCCGCACAGGCCAATCCTCAGGCGGCGATGCTTCAGAGATATATGCCGCTTATCTTCGGTCTTATTTACCTAAATGTTGCCGCTATTCTGAACGTCTATTTCATTGTTTCGAGCGCCATCCGTATCGCGACCCAGGAAGTGCTCTTCCGCAAGGGCATCGTTGCGGGACCGGGCACTCCACCGACCGCCAAGCCGTCCGGCAAACCCAAGACCCTCTCGTCACCGAAGGCGGCGACTGTGGACGAGGCCGAACGGGCGCTCCCGAAATCCGCAGGTCCGAAACCCGCAGCCACCACCGGATCAAAAGCGACCCAGAACGGCAAACCCGCTCAGAACGGGAAGAGCTCCGACGCCGCCAAACAGACCAACGGTTCGGCGAACGGATCCAACGGCAAGAAGGCTTCGACCGGAAGCCCGGCCGCCAAGACCGGCGGTTCGGCGAACGGATCCAACGGCGCTGAGCCGGACGAGACGGAGGAGAGCACCGCCGACGCAGCCAAGAAGCATCCCCGATCGAAGGCCAAGCGGGCCAGGAAGGCGCGGTAAGAAGTGGACTGGGTGGAAGCCGGTGGCAAGTCGCTCGCCGAGGCAAAGGAGACCGTTCTCGACGTCCTCGGAGTCGCCGAGGACGATGCCGAGTTCGTGATCATCAGCGAGCCCAAGGCCGGTCTGTTCGGTCGGGTGCGCGGAGAAGCCCGGGTGCAGGCCAGGGTGCGACCGGTCGTGCCGCCCCCCAAGCGCACCCGGCGCCAGAGACCGGAACGCAAGCGCGGCGGCGAGTCGCAGTCGCGATCGAAGGGACAATCCTCGAACGGCGCGGCAGGGAGCCAGCGGGCCCGCCGCGACGGGGCGGAGGAGTCTTCCGAGGGAAGGCCGGAGCCAGAGGGCGGGAGCCCGTCGGGCGACCGGGTCTCGGTCAACGGCAACGGCCATGGGCGGCCGGGGGCGCCGGCACGGCGTCGATCGCGAGGCGGGTCAGGAGCCGGCGGCTCCGCCAAACCGCAGAGACAGCAATCATCGGACCGCGTGTCCGGAAGCAGCAAAGGGAGTGAGGACGGCATGGAAGAATCGCTGACGCTCGAGCAGCAGGGAGAGGCGGCCCAAGAGTTCCTCTCCGGGTTGGTCCGAGAGTTCGGGCTCGATGCAACGATCGACTTTTCGGAGATCGACGAGGACACGGTCGAAGTGGCAGCCACCGGGGACGACCTCGGTCTGCTGGTCGGCCCGAGGGGATCGACGCTCGCCGCGGTCCAGGACCTCACGAGGACATTCGTGCAGCGTCAGTCCGAGAACCGGACCGACCGGATCCTGGTCGACGTCGGTGGGTACCGCGAGAAGCGGTCTGCGGCCCTCCGCCGGTTCACCAAGGGGATCGTCGAAGAGGTCAAGAGTTCGGGGGCAGAGCGCGCGCTCGAACCGATGTCCCCGGCGGACCGCAAGGTCATCCACGACACCGTCAACGAGCTGGAGGGTGTCGAGACCCGCTCCGAGGGACTCGAGCCGTCGAGGTACGTGGTCATCTCTCCGGCGTGACCCAGCCCGCCCTTGGCGGTACACCGAGTGCGCTGCGACTCCGGGTCGAGCACCAGGTCCATCGGGTCCTCGAGCGGGCGGCGTCACTGGGATTCCTCGGTGAGGCCCCTGTGGACGACCAGATCGACCACGCACTCGGCTTCGTTGCCGTCGTGGAGGCGTCTATCGGGATCCAGCCGAGAGCGGTCGTCGATCTCGGCTCCGGTGGCGGCCTGCCCGGACTCGTCGTCGCCAGCTGTTGGCCCGACGCCAGGATCGTGCTCGTCGATGCCAACGAGCGGCGCACGCAGTTCCTCATCGAAGTGAGCGGCACCTTCCGGGAACGGTCCCCGGTCGAGGTGATCAGGGGACGCACAGAGACCCTCGGTCGGGACGCCCGGCTACGAGAGCAGTTCGACCTGGTGACCTCCCGGTCGTTCGGGCGACCTGCGGTGACTGCCGAGAACGGCTCCTGCTTTCTCGAGGTCGAGGGTTGTCTGGTGGTCTCCGAGCCACCGGATAGCCGATCCGAGGAGCGGTGGCCATCGACCGGGCTCTCGATCGTCGGCCTGTCCCCTGTCGAAGCGATTCGCCACGAGGACCGGTTCGGCTACCAGATCCTTCGGAAGACCGAGCCTCTTTCCGAGCGATACCCGCGCCGGATCGGGATCCCGGCGAAACGACCGATCTTCTGAGAGCGGCGCCGATGTTTCACGTGGAACATCCGGCAGGGATGCCCGATCGATCCCCTGAGACGTCCGTTGAGATGTTCCACGTGGAACATCTCAACGAGAATGCTTGACCTCTGAGCCCGTGGAGGGGAGGATGAAGCCCTTGAACCCTGCCTACTCGAGGAGACGCTAATCCGCGGCCTACGTCGTGGTCGGAACAGGCCGTCGCCGGAGAGCCCCCAGTCGATCGAGCCCAACTCCGGCGAGGGGACCGGGAGCGAGGGGGCGGTGAGATTGCTGGAATCAAAGAGTGCGACTCCGGTCGCCGTGGCCGAGGCGGATTCCGTGCTCGACGTCGAGATGGACGTTCCCGTCGAGTCCGTCGAAGAGTCTGCTATTGAGGTCGAGTCTTCAGGCGTCGGGTCTCCGGAGGTCGGGTCAGAGGAGTCTGGACAAGAGTCCGGGGAGTCCGGAGGAGAGTCCGGTGACGACCGGGCTGAGGTTTCTGCGGCTTCCTCTGGTGGCGCATCTGCCGGCCCGGTCGTCGCGCCGCCCCGGGATCGACCTGCCTCCGACCCGTCGGCCGCATCCGCGCTGTCCACCCCCACCGAGACCGAGGAACCGGCGAGCCGCCCGCAGGCGGCGTCGGGTACCCCCCTCCCCCGTGTGATGGCCGTGGCCAATCAGAAGGGCGGCGTCGGCAAGACGACGACCTCGGTCAATCTGGGGGCGGCTCTTGCGGAGATCGGATTCCGCGTCCTCGTGATCGATCTCGACCCGCAGGGGAACGCGACGACCGGCCTCGGGATCGACGCCCGGAACTTCGAACTCTCGATGTACGACGTCCTCATCCGCGACGCCTCTCTCGAAGACTGCGTCGAGCCGACCAGCATGAAGAACCTCTTCGTCGCTCCGGCGACGATCGCGCTGGCCGGGGCCGAGATCGAGCTCGTCCCCGCGTTCAGCCGGGAGCTCAAGTTGCGCAAAGCCGTCGAGTCCGTCCTCGACGACTTCGACTACATCCTCATCGACTGCCCGCCCTCGCTGGGCCTCATCACGATCAACGCGATGGCGGCGGCCAGCGAGCTTTTGGTCCCGATCCAGTGCGAGTACTACGCCCTCGAGGGCCTGAGCCAGCTCATGCGGAATGTCCATCTGATCGCTTCCAACCTCAACCCTCAACTCGACATCTCGACCATCGTCCTGACGATGTACGACGCCAGGACCAAGCTGGCCGACCAGGTGGCCTCAGAGGTCAGGGAGCACTTCGGTGCCAAGGTCTGCCGGATCGTCATCCCCCGCACGGTGCGGCTCTCGGAGGCTCCCTCGTTCGGGCAACCGATCACGGTCTTCGACAGCGCCTCCCGCGGCGCCATTGCCTATCGGGAACTAGCCAAGGAGGTCAGCGGTGGCACGTCGTAGCGGTCTGGGAAAGGGCCTGAGCGCACTCATCCCCACCGAGGTCACCGGAGACCGGTCGTCGGCGCTGCAGGAAGTCCCGATCGCGAGCATCCGGCCGAACCCGCGCCAGCCGCGGGTCCATTTCGACGAGGAGACCATGTCCTCGCTCGCCGCCTCCATCAAGGAGCTCGGAGTGCTCCAGCCGGTCCTCGTCCGCCGTATCGGCGGCGAGGCATCCGACGAGTTCGAGCTCATCGCCGGCGAGCGTCGGTGGCGTGCCGCCCGCAGGGCGGGCCTGCACACGATCCCCGTCTTGCTCCAGTCGGCCGACGACACGCACAGTCTCGAGCAGGCTCTGGTGGAGAACCTGCACCGGCAGGACCTCAACGTCCTCGAGGAGGCAGCGGCCTACCAGCAGCTGATCGAGGAGTTCGGGTTCACCCACGACCGAGTGGCCACTCGGGTCGGCAAGAGCCGCACCGCGGTGACCAACATCCTGCGACTGCTGCAGCTCCCCTCGGGGGTGCAGCGCCTCCTTGCCGAGGGACAGATCTCCCCGGGGCATGCGCGGGCGCTGCTCGGCACACCCGACCGCGGGTACCAGGAGGTCCTTGCAAAATCGGCGGTGGCCGACGGGCTCACCGTCCGTGCCGTCGAGGACCTCGTGCGGGAGCACAACGAAGGACCTGGTGCGATCGGTGGACGGGCCCTGACCGGTGTTCCCGCTGTCTCGGGACTCGACGCGGTCGAAGACGGCGATGCGGCAGCAGGCGGGGCGCCGACCGCTCTCACCGGTCCGCGACGGCTGCCGCCCCCGGGGATCCTCGAACTCGAGGAACTGCTCTCGAGCCACCTCAATACGAGGGTGAAGGTCGACCTCTCCTCCAAGCGGGGGAAGGTCATCGTCGAGTTCGCCACGCTCGAAGACCTCGAACGGATCTACAAGCTCATGGTGGGCGGGACCGAGGTTGCCGGTGTGTGAATGTGGGACCTCACGTTGAGTGGGAATCCGGAGACATAATACGCGTCATCCCAGCTCATAAGGGCACTCTCCGTGTTGGGATCGATCCCTCAACCGCCTGTAGACCTTCGGTAATCCACAACCTGTGCATGAAGTTGTGGATTACCGTCAGCACCGACCTGAAGTGAAGGTCCACCCACCGGATCGGTTCAGTCCCAGGCGGTGTCGACCCACTCGGTGAGCGAGTCGACCACGGCCTGGGCGATGATGGTCGAACGCTCGACCACCACCGATGCGGGCCCGATCTCGCAGAGCACCGCCGGCATCCTGGTCTCGCGTAACAGCGAGAGCGACATGCCGTGGCTGCCGCGGTCGGGGAGCCCCAGGGTATGGGAGAGGGTCACGTGAAGGAGATCGGCCAGTCGCCGCCCGCCGGGCGACGAGTACCGGTAGCCCTCGTAGTAGGCAGTCGAACATCCCTCGCTCTGGCCGAGCCGGATGCCCACGTAGACCTCGGCCCGGGCTGCGTTGGCCTCGGAGGCCTGGACCGAACTGTCCGGATGGTGGTGGGTGGTGACCAGCGCACCGTGGCTCACCAGCAGGCGGCGCACCGCGCCGGCGGTGGCGCCGAGCCCACCCTCCTCGCCGATGGCGACCGTGCGGCCGGCCAGGGTGCGCGGCGCCTGGCGCAGGAGCTCGCGGTCCCGGACCGAGGTCACCAATTCGGTACCGTCGTGTCGGGAACCGAACCGCAGGAGCTCGGACACGGTTGCAGCCCCGGCGATCCCGTCGACCGGGAGTCCGGCATTTCGCTGGAACTCGCCGAGCGCGGCCGACGTGAGATCGCCGAAGATGCCGTCGACCCGGCCGGTGTCGAATCCGAGGGCGCTCAACCGCTGCTGCAGTTCGGCGACGTCGTCGCCGCGGAGCATGGGGGAGCGCCGATAGAGGAACCGATCGCCGAGGCGGCGTCCCGCCTCGACCAGTGCAGACCAGGTCTGGCGGCCGCAGACGCCGTCGACCCGGAGACCGCGTCGGTACTGGAAGGCTTCGACTGCCGCACGGGTGCCCTCCCGGAAGGAGCCCGTCGGGTCGACTCCTGGAGGGCAGTCCAGTTCGGCGAGGCGCCGCTGGATGTCCGCCACCGCCTGCCCTTCTGCCCCGATGCCCAGGTGGATCTCGCCTTCCGGGGTCACGCCCGACCCGGTCCGGCGCCCCCGGCCCGGGTGCTCAGAGGTAGGCCGACAACTCCTGGAGCAGCTGGCCCTTGCCCTTTGCCCCGACGATGCGTACGGCGGGCTCCCCGTCCTTGAACAGGATGAGGGTCGGGATGCTCATCACATCGAAGCGTCGGGTGATGTCGAGATTGTCGTCGATGTTGAGCTTGGCCACCCCGAGCTTCCCCTCTTGCTCCGAGGCGATCTCCTCGAGTACCGGGGCGATCATCTTGCACGGGCCACACCACTCCGCCCAGAAGTCCACGAGCACGGGAACCTCCGAGGACTTGACATGCTCGTCAAAACTAGCGTCGCTCAGGGTCGCGATCTTCTCACTCATGATGCCGGTTCCTCCTGGCCCCTTTGGGCCGAGCCGTGTCTCTCGTCGGACACGCTAGGTCAACCATCGGGGACGGTGTCTCATTCCCGCACCGGCGCGCGGGGTCTCGGCGCGCCGGTCAGGCCACGCCCGCCTGGCGCTCCTCGAGCCACCGCTCGACGTCGATGGCAGCCATGCAACCCGACCCGGCAGCGGTGACGGCCTGCCGATAGCGGTGGTCCTGAACGTCGCCACAGGCGAAGACCCCGTCCACATTGGTGCGGGTGCCGTCCATCGTGCGCAGGTAGCCGGTGTCCTCCATGTCCAGCTGACCCTTGAACAGCTCGGTGTTGGGCTGGTGCCCGATGGCCACGAACAACCCGGACAGCGGCAGGAGCGACTCCTCCTCGCTCAGGTTGTCGCGGAGCATGACTCCCGACAGCGTGGTCTCGCCCAGCACCTCGGTGACCGAGGCGTTCCACCGGAAGACGATCTTCGGGTGGGCGAATGCCCGTTGCTGCATGACCTTGGAGGCGCGCAGCTCACCGCGCCGGTGGATGATCGTGACCGAGTCGGCGAACCGGGTGAGGAACAGGGCCTCTTCGAGTGCGGAGTCTCCGCCTCCGACGACCGCAATGTCCTTGCCGCGGAAGAAGAATCCGTCACAGGTGGCACACGTCGACACGCCGTACCCGAGCAGTCGCTCTTCGCCGGGGAGACCGAGCATCAGTGACTTGGCGCCGGTGGCGACGATGAGAGCGTCGGCCTCGATGGTCGGCTCCGCGCTGTCGGGATCCCCGACCCAGAGCCCGAAGGGGCGGCCGGAAAGGTCGACCCGGGAGACCTTGGCCGTCAGGTAGTCGGCGCCGAACCGGGCCGCCTGCTCACGGAAGGCCTGCATGAGCTCCGGACCCATGATCCCCTCGACGAAGCCGGGGTAGTTCTCGACATCGGTGGTGAGCATGAGCTGGCCCCCCGGCTGGTCGCTCGTCGACGACGGCTCCCCTTCGATGACCAGTGGGGAGAGTTGCGCCCGGGCGGCGTAGACCGCCGCGGTCAGGCCGGCCGGCCCGGATCCGACGATGACCACCTGCCGCGACTCGATCACGCGCTTCCTCCGTTGCGGGCGGAGCGATCGATCCGCTGGCTCCAGGCGACCACCCCGATGATGACGAACACGGCCCCCACCACCAGGTCCGAGAGCCACACCCGGCCGTCGAATGCGTAGACGGTCAGCAGGCGGATCAGGGTGATCGAGAGGAGTGTCAGCACAACAACGCTCGCGACCAGGACGATTATTCCGAAGACGATGGCCCGGGTGGCCAGGGTGAGCGGCCGGACCGCCTTGTTGCGGACCAGATCGACCAGCGTGTCGACCGCGTCCGCGCCACGGGTCGGCAGGTCGTTGAGCGCGTCCAGGCCCGGGAGAACGGACGCATGGGCATCGGGCTTGGGATCCATGGGCTGAGGATACTCTGCGCGTCCGCGCGACCCCCCTGGTCAGGAGAGCCGGTCCCGACGACTCCTCAATCCACGGTGAGCATGCAGAGGCCGATGGTGCCGGGACCGGTATGGGTGCCCACGACCGGCCCGAGATCGCAGACCAGGAGCGGGTGCTCGCTCTTCACGTCGGAGAGCAGGGCGACGAACCGTTCGATGTCCGCAGCGGCACCGTTGGCCACCGCGATCCGGCTCAGCGGTGGGGCGTCGCGTGCCTTGTCGGCCAGGTACTGGAGGGAGCGCACCCGCGTGCGCTGTTTGGACTCCTCCTCGACCACGCCGTCGACGAGCGTGACCACCGGCTTGATCGAGAGGAGGGAGCCGAGGAGCGCGCGCGCCCCCCGATCCGGCCCCCTTTCTCCAGGTGCTCGAGCGTGTCGACCGCGCCGTAGACGCTCGCCCGTGGGACCAGTGCCGCGACGCGGGCCTCGAGTTCGTCGAGGCCGGCTCCCGCCGCGGCACGCTCGGCGATGTCGATGACCATGAGGCCGAGGCCCAGAGTCAGCGACCGCGAGTCGACTGCGCGCACCGCGATGGTGTCGGACACCGATTTGGATGCGGCGGTCGCCGCCTGGAGGGTGGCCGAGACCCCGCCCGAGAGCGTGAGGCAGAGCACGCCGTCGTATCCCTGTCTGGCTGCCTCGAGGAAGGCCTCTTGGAATGCGCCCGGAGAAGGTGCCGCGGTCTCGGGTAGCACCGGGCTGGACTTGCAGCGCGCCCAGAAGTCGTCGGTCGAGAGGGTCGAGCCGTCCACGTACTCCTCGGAGCCGAAGCGGATCGAGAGGGGGACGATGGTGACACCGTGCTGCTCGGCCAGTTCGGTTGTCAGGTCGCACGCGCTATCGGTGACCACCCGGATCCGGGCCATGGGTCTCCTCCTCCTCGTCCGGGAGCCTGGGCTCCACCGGTACCTCCCCCGACCCGTCGCCGGTGGCCGGGCCGTCCACCGATGCGCCTTCGGGGAGATCCCCCGAACTGTTCGGCACCGGACGGAGATGGCGAACCGGAGGACCTGCAGGTTCGTCGTCGAGTCTGCCACGGAACCGCACCGACGAGGTGGGTTCTCCGGAAGCCGGGTCGATCAACCGTACCGACGACGAGTCGGTCTCACCGGGGCGTCCGGATGGCTCGACGGTGACCGGTGCGGTTGTGACCCGGCGCGCGGCCGCGCGGTCGACAGCTGCGCGGCGGGCCGCTCGCTCCCCGAGCACCGCGGCAGCTCCGACATAGGTGACCGCGCCCACCAGGACTGCGCCGACCACCCGACCGAGCAGGGCCACTCCGGAATCGGCCCCGGACACGCTGAGGGTGAGGACGGTGGTGACCGCCATCACCGCGGACGCTCCGAGCACCCGGATGACCGGTGTCGTGAGATCGTCCCCGCCGAGCCCACCGACCCGCGACCGCACCACCGAGAGGCCGAGGACGGCCGCCACCGAATAGGCGATCGAGACCGACAGGGCCAGACCGCGCACCCCGAGGGGGCCGACGAGGAGGATCCCGAGGACGATGTTGATCCCGTTCTCGACCAGGTAGATGCGAAAGGCGGTGCGGGTGTCCTGCATGGCCTGGAGGACCCGCACCATGTAGAGGAACGTGCAGAACCCGGGCAAGCCGAGCGCGAACATGGCGAGGGCCGTGGCGGTGGCGTCGGCCTCGGCGGAGGTCTCGGCCGCGTGGTTGAGCACGAGGTCGATGAGCGGGTGGGCCAGGATCACCATGCCCACCGCCGACGGGATGATGATGGCCAGGATGCCGCGGAGGCCGAAGGCCATGCGGTGGCGGAAGGCGACCAGGTCACCCTTTGCCCACCGGGCGGACAGCGAGGGGGTCACCGCGGCCATCACCGACACGGCCACCACCCCATAGGGCAGCTGGAAGAAGGTGTAGGCGTAGGTGTAGGCCGAGACGGCCCCCGGAACCTTGGCCCCGTCGGCCAGCGCGAGGACCACGACGAGGGCGACCTGGTTGGAGAGCACGATCCCGAACGTCCATCCGGCCAGCCGGGTGATCCGGCGCATCGCCTCGTGACCCGGGCGCCAGAGGAATCGCAGGTGGAGGTCGGACCGGAGCAGCGACGGGACCAGCAGGACGGCTTGGACCACCACCCCGAGGGTGGTGCCGAGGCCGAGGAGGACCAGTGCGGTGTGGTGCGCGTCGATCGAGGCGAGGTCGGGGTGGGGGACCAGTGTGTGGAACCAGGCGAGGACCGCGATGACCACGAGGTTGTTGGCGATGGGGGCGAACATCGGCGCCGCGAACTTCCCCCGGGTGTTCAAGAGGGCGCTGAAGAGGGCGATCAACCCGTAACAGGTGAGCTGGGGGACGAACCAGCGCAGCAGAAAGATGGCCACCTGTTGTTGTTGGTGCACATCCGCGTGGTGGTTGGTGACGGTGTAGAGGTCCACGATGGATGGCGTGAGGACGAAGAAGGCAACGGTGGCCACCACCAGGACGGTCGCGGTCACCGTGACCACCGCGGAGATGGCCTCCCAGGCTTCGTCGGCCGTCCGGGTCGTGAGCTGGGAGACGAAGACGGGCACGAAGGTGGCGGCCAGGACGCCGCCGATGACGATGTCGGTGATGATGTTGGGGGTGGTGTTGGCGAGGTTGTAGGCGTCGGCGAATCCGCTGCCTCCCAGCGCCGCGGTCAGCGCGATCACCCTGCCGACACCGGTGAGCCTGGACAGGGTCGTCCCGATCGCCATGCCCACCGTCGCACCGGCCAGCCTGCGCCGGCCACCACCGGCTGCGGGAGGCAGGCCGTCGACCGTGATCTCGCTCATCGATGCTCACCGGGCGCGCCCGGATCCACCGACTCCTCCGCCAGGCGCAGGACCCGCCGCTTGCGCGACGTACGGACCCACCACACCACCAACACCGCGACGGCACCGATCGAGAGCACGATCCCGACCACAGAGGTGGCCGTCGATCGCACCGAGATCTCACCGGTGGCCAGCTGGAGCAGGCCGTCCGGGGACCGCAGGGCGACGTCCATCCTGAACGTCCCCGAGGCCCTGGTCCGGACGTGGACGTAGACGACCTTGGTGTACCGGGGGGGAAGGGTGATCCGCATCGACAACTGGGTCTGACCGTTGTCGAAGAGGAGCTTGTCGCTCGAGAGGACGAGTGACCCGGTCACCACGTAGGGGGCGTTCGAGAGCACGGTCACCGGCACCCTCCCGCTGCTGGCGGTGAGGGTGATCGACTGGTCCCCCTCGACGCTGAGCAACCCGAGCTGGGCGTCGACCGCGACACCTGCATTGTGGAGGACGGCCGACTGCTGGGCAGGCCGGAGGGTCTCGGCCTCGCCGGCCAGCACCAGGTCTCCGAGCTGCTGGCCGAGCACCTGGTTGCCCGGTGCGGCGGCGGCGAAGGCGTTGACCCGCTGACGCTCGCTGACGATGGCGGTGGTCGGCAGTCCGCTCGGCGCGCTCGGCGCGACGAGCCGGCACGCGCCGTTGCGACAGGCGGCAGGGGTCGAGAAGAGGGAGAAGAGCTGGTCGGTCGTGACCGGCTGGACCATCGGATTCGCGGACAGCGAGCCGAGCAGGGTGTCGACGAAGGCGGGACTGTCGGTCCACGAGCCCGAGGCGACCGCGACCACCGCCCGGGGGGAGGTGCCGTTCGGTTGCTCGTAGTAGAGCTGGGCGAGCTCGGCCGAGAGCTGGTAGGCGGCCAGGACCGGATCGCCCGGATCGGCCGAGAACCGTGCGGCCAGATCGGGGTCGGAGGCCATGACCCGGACCGTGGAGCCGCGCCCCGCCGGGAGCGAGAAGGGTTGGGTCGTCGAACCGCTGGCGGGGGCCCCGCTGAGCGCGCTCGACGGCAGGACCAGCTCGCCGTAGCCGTCGGCCACGAGGGCTGCCACCGTGGCACTGTCCAGGCCGTCGTTGGTGATCCACGCCCCGAGCCCGGCTGTCGGATCGGGGACGGACTGCCCGGTCGCCGCGGCCACCACCTCGGTGCCGCGGGCGATCTGCAGGGACAGCTCGTCCGGTAGTCCCGCGCCGATGAGCGCCGCCGCGTCGACCGGTGTGTAGGGAGCAGCGGTCAGCTCGTGGACCGACGCGGCACCGGCCAACCCCGCCAGCTGGCTGAGCGTCGTCTGGTGGGCGGCGCTCTCGAGGAGGCCGACGGTCTGGCCGCTGACCTCGAGGGTCACCGGCACCGAGCTGTGCGCCGAAATTGCGGCGACCGTGCCGGACACCGCCGCCAGCGCGTCGGTCGACGGCGTCGCGATCGCGGCGCCCGGTCGCGTCACGAGGACGGCGGGCGGCGGTGCAACGGCGGCACCGACCGTGGTCTGTACCGGAAGGACGACTGCGACCCGGAGGCGCTGGGTGGTGGCGCTTGCCTGGGTGTACACCAGGTGGGTGACCAACGAGCCGAGGATGCTGCCATTCCCGGTGTTGACGAGTTGGACCCGGACCGGGTAGACGCCCGAGGGAAACGCTCCGCACTCGGCATCGTTCGCGATCAGGTGGATGGTGAACCCCGATCCGTTCGGCCCGGGACCTGACTCCGATCCACCGGTCACGACGGGCATCGGGAGGTCGAACCCGCCCGTCGGCAACGCGGCGAGCGTGTGCAGCGGCAGCGCGCCGGTGGTCGAGGAGATCGGGGAGCCGGTCGGCCCGGAGGTGACCGACTGGTCGAATGCGGAAACGCTCGAGAGGCAGGGGAACACAGCCACGGCCACCCCGAGGTCTGTCTGGGCGCCGGCCGAGACGGCGGCCTGCAGATGGAGGTCGAAGGTCTGGCCCGGGGTCACCCACGGCGTCTGGGCGAGCAGCACGAGCGGGCCCGACGCGTGAAGCGCGGCGACAGCGGCCTGTGTCGTCGGAGCCGGGCCGGCATCTGCGGGGTGCGTGCCGGCGATGAGGGCGGGGAGGAGGCCGGCAAGGAGGACGAGTGTTGTCGCGACGGTCCGGGTCGCGCCGCGCGCACAACGCACCGGGGGATCGCGGCTCGGATGGGCACCACCCGATCCCACCCCGATGGCGGGGGCGGGCGAGCCCCCGAGTGGCACGCCGCCGCGGGGGTTGCTGCCGTCCGGGCAGGCTCTGCCTCGTTCCCGATCCACTTCGGACCGCAGCCTACGCCAGTCGCACTACCCTCGGCGGCGTGTTCCCCGAGCGACTGCGGCCCCTCGTGGCGGCCACCTCCGACCTCTCGGACCGGTTCCGGGCGGCAGGTCACACGCTCTACCTGGTGGGGGGTTCGGTGCGCGACGCGATCGTCGTCGATCACGGTCGTGACCGAACCGACGCCGAGGGAGACCTCGACTTCACGACAGACGCGAGGCCCGACGAGATCGAAGCGGTGGTGCGCGGCTGGGCCGACGCGGTCTGGACCCAGGGAAAGCGATTCGGGACCATCGCCTGCATGCGGGGCGGGCAGAAGTACGAGATCACCACCCACCGGGCAGAGGCGTACCGTCCGGACTCGCGCAAGCCGGACGTCGCCTTCGGGGACAGCGTCGAGAACGATCTTGCCCGCCGGGACTTCACGGTCAACGCGATGGCGCTCCGCCTACCCGAACTCGAGCTCATCGATCCCTTCGGTGGCCTCACCGATCTCGCCGAGCACCGCCTGCGGACCCCCCTCGACCCGGAGGAGTCCTTTGCCGACGACCCCCTGCGCATGCTCCGGGCCGCCCGCTTCATCGCCCGGTTCGACCTCGAACCCACGGCCGAGCTGGTGGCGGCGGTCGAGACGGATCACGGACGCCTCTCGATCGTGTCGGCCGAGCGGATCCGCGACGAGCTCGACAAGATCATGGTGGTGGCGGTGCCCTCGGTCGCCCTCTGGTTCGTGGTCCGGACCGGGCTGGCCGGCGAGTTCCTCCCCGAGCTCCCCGGCCTCGCGCTCGAACAGGACCCGATCCACCAGCACAAGGACGTGCTCGCCCACACCCTGGCCGTGGCGGACAAGACCTCCCCGGACCGCCTGCTCCGCCTCGCCGCGTTGTTCCACGACGTCGGCAAGCCGCGGACCCGGGCGTTCGTCGACGGGGGGGTGACCTTCCACCACCACGAGGTGGTCGGTGCGCGGATGACCCGCCTGCGGATGCAGGCGCTCCGCTACCCGAGCGACGAGGTCGAGCTGGTGACCGAGCTGGTCAACCTGCATCTGCGCTTCCACACCTATCGGCTGGGCTGGACCGACCGCGCCGTGCGCCGGTACGTCCGCGACGCGGGCCCGCTGCTCGACCGCCTCAACGAGCTGACCAGGTGCGACTGCACCACGCGCAACGCGTCGAAGGCCCGGGCGCTCGCCCAGCGGATGGACGAGCTCGAGGGCCGCATCGCGGCCCTACGCGAGCAGGAGGAGCTCGATGCCATCCGTCCCGACCTCGACGGCACCCAGGTGATGGAGGCCCTCAGCATCCCCCCCGGTCGCGACGTGGGACGCGCACTCGACTTCCTGCTCGAGCTCCGGATGGACGAGGGCCCGCTGGGCGAGGAGGAGGCCCGTCGCAGGCTGTCGGACTGGTGGGGGGAGCAGCGCTCCTGACGGGCGGGGCCGGTCAGTCGGCGGGCCAGACCGGACCCGGATCGCCCGCGGCGAACTGCTCGACGAGATCGTGGGCGACGTCGTCGTGGTACTGCACCGGCGGCGACTTCATGAAGTAGGCGGACGGGCCGACGAGAGGGCCACCGATGCCGCGGTCGAGCGCGAGCTTGGCGCAGCGGACCGCGTCGATGATGACCCCGGCCGAGTTCGGGGAGTCCCAGACCTCGAGCTTGAGCTCGAGGTTGAGCGGGACGTCGCCGAAGTTCCGGCCCTCCATGCGGATGTAGGCCCACTTGCGGTCGTGCAGCCACGGCACATGGTCCGACGGCCCGATGTGGACGTCCTCGTCGGGCAGGGCACCGTGCTCGATCTGACTGGTGACGGCCTGGGTCTTGGAGGTCTTCTTCGACTCGAGGCGTGTCCGCTCGAGCATGTTCTTGAAGTCCATGTTCCCACCCACGTTGAGTTGGTAGGTGTGGTCGAGGGCGAGGCCGCGGTCCTCGAAGAGCCGGGTCAGGATGCGGTGGACGATGGTGGACCCGACCTGGCTCTTGATGTCGTCACCCACGATGGGCAGGCCGGCGGCCCGGAACCTCCGGGCCCAGTCGGGGTCCGACGCGATGAAGACCGGGATGGCGTTGACGAATCCGACCCCGGCCTGGAGGCACGCGTCTGCATAGGACCGCTGGGCCTGCTCGGAGCCGACCGGTAAGTAGCTGACCAGGACCTCTGCACCGGAGTCCCGCAGCGCGGCGACCACGTCGACCGGATCGGCCGGCGACTCCTCGGCGATCTCCCGGTAGTAGGTGCCGAACCCGTCGAGGGTCGGACCGCGCTGCACGGTCACCCCGAGGTGGCCGACCCCGGCGAAGCGAATGGTGTTGTTCTGGCCCGAGAAGATGGCCTTGCCCAGGTCGGTCCCGACCTTGGTGCTGTCGACGTCGAACGCGGCGACGAACTCGAGATCACTCACGTGGTAGCCGCCGAGCACCACATGCATGAGTCCCGGAACGGTCTCGCCCGGGTCCGCGCCGCGGTAGTACTCGACACCCTGGATGAGAGAGCTCGCACAGTTGCCCACCCCGGCGATTGCCACTCGGATCTTGTTCATGAATCGGTTCCCTTCGTTGCTCTGGCGGCGCCCCGTGGGGCCTGTTTCTGGCGCTCGGCCTCGATGAGCCGATCGAGCCAGTCGATGTCGTGCTGTGTTGCTTCCGTGCTGTGCTCGACGAGCGAGCGGATGTAGACGTCGAGGCCGTCGCCGGCGGCACGGGTCCGGTCGTGCGCGAGGCGACGGGTCAGTTGGATCCGACGGTGCTCGAGCAGGGCCAGGCGGGCGGACGGGGCCAGATGGCGGGCGAAGGCGAGCCGGAGGCCGAAGCTGCGCGCGTCATCGGTGCCGGCCGGCTCCTCGGCGTCGAGGAGGCGTTCGAAGAGGGCGCGTCCCTCGTCGGTGATCCGGTAGACCTTGCGCGACCGCTTGGTGGTCCGGGGGGCCCCGGCCCGTCTGGCACGCAGCCCGGCCCGCTCGCCGCCGAGCGAGCCGGTGAAGGGGATCGACGCCACGGTCGGCGTCCCGGCAGACTCGGCGACCGCCACCGCCCCGGCCTGCTCGAGCCGGGACAGACACGGGTAGAGCGAGCCGAAGGAGATGTTGGCGAACAGTCCGAGCTCGTCGCGGAGTCGCCGGCGGATCTCGTAGCCGTGCATCTCCTGCTCGTGGAGCAGGCCCAGGATGGCCAGGTCGAGCACGTCAGCGCCGGCTGTCTGCCGCGACGAGCCCGGTGTTCACCGATTGCATACCTGAGACGATATATCAATCCGATATATCAATGCAACGCAATGGCCCTTCGGCCCCCTGGGCGCCGATCCGTTCGGACCGTGCCTTTTGTACGGCCCGGGGAGTACCCTGGCCCGGTGAGCTTCCGCCCCGGAGCGCTCGACGGCGTCCAGGCCTCCCCCACGGGGGGACAGGTCGAGTACCTGCTCGCCCGCAATGCCGTCGTCCGCGAGTTCCACCGCGGCCGTCTCTCCCGCCTCGATGTCTGCGATGCGCACCCCGAGTTGATGCGGGCGGCTTCCAATCTGGGCCGCCAGACCGGCGAAGGGTGCCCCATCTGCGAGGAGGCGGACCTGGTCGACGTGACCTTCGTCTTCGGATCGCGGCTTCCCTCGGGTGGGCGCTGCGTGACCTCACAGGCCGAGCTCACCCGGTACTGGCGGCGCAAGGAACCGGTGGTCTGCTACGTGGTCGAGGTCTGCTGCGGCTGCCGGTGGAACCATCTGGTCCGCATGTACCCGGCGGGTGACGGGGTGGCCGCAGTGGCCGGCTCCGCGCGGCGCGACCGCCCCGCTCGCTGAACCCGCCGGCCGCGGCGTCCGCGCTCGGTCCGGCCCGGTCGGCCGACCCCTGTCGGACCCGACCCTGCCGCAGTACGCTGTTGGTCGGAGCATCTGGGCTCCGCGGGGCACCGCCCCGCACACGCCGCCGGCAGCCTCCGGGCGCTGGACGGTAGACCTGGAGGAACACATGCCCGAGACCCGCCCTGCGCCGGTCACCGTGCCCGCTGTCCGCGCCGCCAAACGACGTGACGGACATACACCACTGGTGATGGTGACCGCGTACGACACCCCCGGAGCGCGGATCGCCGACGCCGCCGGGGTCGACCTGATCCTGGTGGGCGACTCGGTGGCCAACACCGTCCTCGGCTACCCGGACACCCTGCAGGTCACCGTGGCCGACATGGCCCACCACGTCGCCGCGGTGGCCCGGGCCCGTCCCACCCCCCTGGTGGTCGGGGACCTGCCGTGGATGAGCTATCACCTCGACCCGGTCGACACCGTTCGCAACGCGGCGATCCTCATCCGGGCCGGTGCCCGGTGCGTGAAGCTCGAGGGCGGCGCGGTCCGGGCCCCGATGGTGCGGGCCCTCGTGGACGCCGAGATCCCGGTGATGGGCCATGTCGGGCTGACCCCCCAGTCGCTGCACGCGATGGGCGGGTACCGGGTCCAGGGCCGCGACGACGAAGCGGCGCGGGCGCTCGTCGAGAGCGCCGAGCAGCTGGTCGCGGCCGGATGCTTCGCGCTGGTGGTCGAGGGGGTCCCCGAGAAGGTGGGGGCGGCACTGACCGACGCCATCGAGGTGCCCACCATCGGGATCGGTGCCGGACCGCACTGCGACGGCCAGGTGCTGGTCCTCCACGACCTGCTCGGGATCACCCCGACCACGCCGAAGTTCGTGCGCCGCTACGCCGAGCTCGGCAGAGCGGCCACAGAAGCGGTGTCCGCCTTCGCCGCCGACGTCCGGTCGGGGGCGTTCCCGGCCGACGCGGAGAGCTACCATTGAGCAGCGGCTAGAGTTCCCCGGTCGCACCGGCCACCGATGGTGGTCCATCCAGTTCCGACCTGCCCCACGCCGTGGGGCCCGGACGCCCTGGGCGCCCGGTCCAGAGGGAGGTGAGCCGCACGTGCGGCCCTACGAGACAATGGTCATCTTCGATACCGCCGCGGACGAGTCGGCGGTCAACGGCGTCCTCGACCGGGCGCTCGCCGCGCTCAAGGCCAAAGGGGGCAACCCCGGCCGGGTGGAGCGCTGGGGGCGCCGGACCTTCGCCTACGAGCTCCAGCACAAGCGCGAGGGCTACTACGTGGTCATCGAGCTGACCGCCGAGCCGCCGGCGGTCGCCGACATGGAACGGGTCCTGGTGCTCGCCGACGAGGTGCTCCGCCACAAGGTCATCCGGCTGCCGGACAAGGTGGCGGGCCGACGGGCAGCTGCAGCGGCCGCCGTCACAGGGGAGGGCTGATCATGGCGAACGGAAATGCAGTGACCTTGGTGGGCAACATCACCCGCGACCCCGAGCTCCGCTTCACCAACACCGGCCAGGCGACGGCCAGCTTCGGGCTGGCGGTCAACCGCAGGTGGCAGAACCGCCAGACCCAGGAGTGGGAGGAGGCGACCTCCTTCTTCGACGTGGTCTGCTGGCGCGAGATGGCGGAGAACGCCGCAGAGAGCCTCGGCCGTGGATCGCGGGTGATCGTGACCGGTCGGCTCGAGCAGCGCAGCTGGGAGACACCCGACGGCGACAAGCGCTCGAAGGTCGAGGTGGTCGCGGACGAGATCGGACCGAGCATCCGCTGGGCCACCGCCCAGGTGACCAAGAACGAGCGGCGCGCACCCGGGGACGGACCGTCGGGCGGCGGCGCTCGAGGCGGGCAGTCAGGCGGGAGCGGCGCGGCGCCTCCGGCCCAGGGGTACGGATACGGCGAGGAGCCCTTCTAGTCATGGCACGGAACAACGATCGTGGAGGTACGACCAGGCGGTCCCCCAAGGACGCCGGTCGGCGCATCAAGAAGAAGCCGTGCGCGCTGTGCAAGGACAGGATCGAGTGGGTCGACTACAAGGACGTCGCCCTGCTCCGCAAGTACATGAGCGACCGGGGCAAGATCCGGGCCCGGCGCGTCTCGGGCAACTGCACCCAGCACCAGCGGGATGTGGCCATCGCGATCAAGACCGCCCGCGAGCTGGTCCTTCTGCCCTACACCCAGCGGACCACGACCGAACGTCCCGGTGGCCGTGGGGGCCGGGGCGGTCGTGACGGCGGCTATGGCGGCGGCGGACGGCGCGGGCGCGACGAGGAGCGCTCGCTGTCGGCGGACGCAACCTCCACCGCCGTGCCCGAGGGGACGCCCCTCCCGAGCGCTCCTGCCGAGACCCCCGAGACCCCCGAGACCCCCGAGGAGGTCGTCGAGGTCGTCGAGGTAGCGGTCGCCGAGAGCGGTGACACGCTCGTCGTCGAGGACGTGATTGAACCGGGTGAGAGCTGATGAAGGTGCTCCTCCGCAGTGACGTGGACGGAGTCGGCAAGCGCGGTGACGTGATCGACGTGTCCGGTGGGTTCGCCCGCAACCACCTGCTCCCGGCCGGAAAGGCCATCGTTGCGCCGGCAGGGGTCGAACAGCAGGCAGCGGCCATGCGCCGTTCGCGGGACCTCCGCGACGCCCGCGACCGCGAGTCGTCCGAGACCGTGGCGCGCGCCCTGGTCGGGACCGCCATCACCATTCCGGCCCGGGCTTCCGGCGAGCGGCTGTTCGGCTCGGTGGCGGCGGCCGACATCGTGCGTCACGTCGAGCAACAGACCGGCGCGGTCGTCGACCGGCATGACCTGGTTCTCGAGGAACCCATCAAGACGATCGGTGAGCACAGCGTCCGGGTCGAGTTGGTCGGCGGTGTGGTGTTCGAGCTCACCGTCCAGGTGACCCCCGAAAGCTGACCCGCGCCGGGAGCACGCCCGGCTGTTCCATGCCCGGTGTGCACTGTCCACTGCCGTGGTACACCCGCCTGGGATGATGGCCCGATGTGCACCACCGTCCGCAGGCCGGCTCGGGTTGTCCACGTCCCGTCCACACCGCGGGACGGTCATCTCCACAGGAATCACGTCGCGTCCACACCGCAGGACGCTCATTTCCTCAGGAAGAGGCTCTACCCCTCCACAGACCCGATCAGGGAGTGTTGAGGCACCATGGTCAACGCCGTCGATGACACGCGACCCCGCCAACTCCTCGCTCCCCGCGGAGGTGCCGGATCTCCGGCGGGTCGGGTCCCACCCCACAACATCGAGGCGGAGGAGTCGGTGCTCGGAGCGATGTTGCTCTCGCGCGACGCGATCGCCGCTGCGATGGAGATCTGCGGACCCGAGGACTTCTACAAGACATCCCACGGGTACATCTTCGAGGCGGTCACCTCGCTGTTCAGCCGGGGGGAGCCAGCCGACTGGGTGACGGTCACCGAGGAGCTCCGGCGTCGCGAGCTGCTCGAAGCGATCGGCGACCCCTCGGTCTTCGTCTCGCTCCAGGCCAACACCCCGTCGATCGGCAACGCCGAGTACTACGCGAGGATCGTCGAGGAGCTGGCCCTGCTGCGCCGTCTGGTGTCGGTGGCGGGCGAGATCACCGAACTGGGCTACAGCGTGCCCGAGGACGTGGGTGGCGTGCTCGATCGCGCGGAGAGCCTGGTGTTCGGTGTGGCCCAGCGCAGGGTCGTGGACACGATGACCCCACTGCGCGACCTGCTGGGCCAGAGCCTCGACCATCTCGAACAGCTCTTCAGCCGCGGCGAGTCGGTCACCGGTCTTGCGACCGGGTACACGGACCTCGACGAGCAGTTGGCCGGACTCCAGCCGTCCAACCTCATCGTGGTCGGGGCCCGCCCGGCCATGGGCAAGACGAGCTTCGCCCTCGGCATGGTCTCCCACGCCGGGGTCAAGATGGGCAAGCCGGTCCTGCTCTTCTCCCTCGAGATGAGCCACCTCGAGCTCACCCAGCGCCTGCTCTGCTCCGAGGCCCGGGTCGACGCCAACCGGATGCGGACCGGAAAGCTGCGCGAGGCGGACTGGCCCAAGATCGGGAATGCGATCAGCCGGATGAGCGAGGCGCCGATCTTCATCGACGACAATCCCAATCTCACGGTGATGGACATCCGCGCCCGCGCCCGCCGGCTCAAGAGCCGCGAGGGGCTCGGCCTGGTGGTCGTCGACTACCTCCAGCTGATGACGGGTCGCCACGGCGCGGAAAACCGTCAGGTCGAGGTTTCCGAGATCAGCCGCGGCCTCAAGATCCTGGCCCGCGAGCTCGAGGTTCCGGTCGTGGCGCTCTCCCAGCTCTCCCGTGGCCTCGAAATGCGCCAGGACAAGCGGCCGATGCTCGCCGACCTGCGCGAGTCCGGCTCCATCGAGCAGGACGCAGACGTGGTGCTCTTCCTCTACCGGGACGAGCTCTACAACCCGGATTCGACCGACAGCCAGGGGACGGCGGAGGTCATCGTGGCCAAGCACCGGAACGGCCCGACCGGGGTGACCCGTCTGGCCTTCATCGGCCACCACGCACGGTTCGACAACATGGCCCGGGTGTAGGGCGCCGAATATCGTCAGC
The DNA here is from genome assembly GCA_963701325.1 of uncultured Acidimicrobiaceae bacterium. GTDB lineage: Bacteria > Actinomycetota > Acidimicrobiia > Acidimicrobiales > RAAP-2 > Bog-756. The sequence continues at coordinate 2,256,719 of OY969604.1, read as the reverse complement.
GGTGCTGGCAGCCGCCGTGCATCGGCGGCGTCATCCCGCACTTTCCGGATCGGTGATGATGGGGGGATGGACGGGTACGAGCTCCCGAGGATCCCGGCGTCGGCCGGTGCCCTCCTCCACGACGGGGCGGGCCGCATCCTCATTCTCGAGACGACCTACAAGAAGGGGTGGACCATCCCCGGTGGTCAGATCGAGGAGAGCGGCGAATCGCCGTGGGACGGGTGCCGGCGGGAGGTGCACGAGGAGACCGGGTTGACGGTGGCGACCGGGCGACTGGTGTGCGTGGACTTCCTCCACCCCCGACGCGGCCGCCCCGGGGGGCTGCGCTTCCTGTTCGACTGCGGGGAGGTGACCGCAGTCGAGCGCGCGACGATCGTGCTCCAGGAGGAGGAGATCAGCGATCAGCGGTGGGCCCTCCCGGACGAGGCGGTCGATCTGTTGAGCGGTCCGCTCGGACGGCGGGTCAGCCGTACCCTCGGAGCCTCCGGAACCCTCTATCTCGAGGACGGCCACCCGGTGATCGGCGTGACCGGCGGAGTCGGCGACGGTGCCTGACACGACCTACACCCACGGCCACCACGAGAGCGTGCTCCGCTCGCACCGGTGGCGCACGGCGGCCAACTCGGCCGCCTACCTCCTCCCGTACCTGCGACCCGGCCAGGACCTGCTCGACATCGGGTGCGGGCCGGGCACCCTCACCTGCGACCTCGCCGGATCGGTGTCCCCCGGCCGGGTGGTCGGGATCGACGCCTCGAGTGATGTGATCGACGAGGCCCGCCGGGTCGCCGCCGGCGTCGGGCTGTCCTCGGCCGCCTTCGAGGTCGCCGACCTCTTCGCACTCCCCTTCGCTGACGACTCCTTCGACGTGGTCCACGCCCATCAGGTGCTCCAGCACGTGGGCGACCCGGTCGCCGCGCTGCGCGAGATGGGACGGGTCTGCCGCCCGGGAGGCCACGTGGCGTGCCGGGACAGCGACTACCCGGCCATGACCTTCACCCCGGGCGATCCCGACCTCGACCGGGCGCTTGCCGCCTACGGCACGCTGACCCGGGTCAACGGGGCGAACTGGGACGCGGGCCGCCTGCTGCTCGGATGGACCCGGGCCGCCGGCTTCTCCGAGATCGCGGCGTCGGCATCCGCCTGGTGCTTCGCCACCCCGGAGGAGCGCACGTGGTGGGGTGGACTCTGGGCCGACCGCTTCACCCGGTCAGCGATGGCCGACCAGCTGCTCGCACACGGCATCGCGGAGCGCGATGACCTCGAGACGTTCGCCCGCGCCTGGCACCGGTGGACGGGCTCGCCGGACGCCTGGTTCGCGGTGCTCCACGGAGAGGTGGTGGCGACCGCCTGACCCGGACCGCTCGAGGTCCCGCGGCCGGGCGTGCCGGACCCGGGGTGGGTCAGCCCAGGAGCCGGGTGCGGAAGAGATCGAGCACCTGGTCGAGCGCCGCCCGGGTCGGGGTACCCGGCCGGTCGTCGAGGTCCTCGGTCAGGACCGAATGGGCGGATTTGCGGTGCCCGTACGGATTGCCCGGCGAGGAGTCGAGCTCCACCCCGACGAACCCGTCGCCGAGCAGGGCGCGCAGTGTCTCGAAGCGCTCCGGCGGCGACGTTCTGTCGCCGGAGAACCGGAGGCCGAGCAGGCAGGTCCCTGCGGCGACCCGCTCGACGACCCGCCGGGTGTCCTCCTCGGAGATCCCGATGGCAGCCCGGCGCGACGCACCGAGCGGGAAGGGGAGCGAGGGCTGACTGAGCACGGGAGCGAGCACCACCTCGTCGACCATCATGGCGAGAGCGAAGCCGCCGGTCAGGCACATGCCGACCGCGCCCACCCCAGGCCCGCCGCACCTCCCGTGCTCGTCCTGGGCGAGAGCCCGGAGCCAGGTGGTGACCGGGCTGGTCCGCCCGACGGCGAGGAGGGCGAACTCACGCGAGATGCAGACCTTGGCCAACGACGAGAGCGTGTAGCCGCCGCTCGGCGGCCGGCCGTCCTCGCCGAAGAGGTGCGGCACGACCGCGGTGCAGCCGATCCCGGCGACCTGACGGGCGAAGCCCGCGACGTTCGGAGTGATGCCGGGCATCTCGCTGACCACGACGACGGCCGGCCCGGTGCCGGTCCTGTAGACGGTGCGGGTCGTGCCTTCGGCGCTGAACGTCGTGCGTTCGAATCCGTCGAGCGGGTCGGGCATGGGCCCGACGCTATCCGGCCCGGCGGGACCGGGCCGGGGGCCGGTCGGGCTGCTCAGGAGAGCGCCAGGGTGACCACGACCGGCCGGTGGTCGGACCCCGAGGAGGGGACGATCCGGGCGTCGACCACCGAGAGGGCGGGGGTGATGAGCACGTGGTCGAGCTGGCTGTGGGGCCGGTGGGCGGGCCAGGTCCGACCGGTCGCCGCCCGCCGCCAGGCCGGGAAGAACGAGTTGACCGGCGGGCCCCACATGTTCATGTCCCCGGCCAGCACGGCGGCGCGGTCGGGGTGGGGCAGCAGGTTGCCGAGTCGCCGGTACTGGGCCGGCGACCAGTGGGTGATGTGGGACATGTGGGTCCCGAGCACGGTGACCTCGCGCCCGCCGAGGTCGATGGTGCAGCGCAGGACCACCCGTGCCGCCGGGTCACGCCGGAGCTTCCCGAGACTGAGGACCTCGGGGTCGCGGCAGGGCACCCGCGAGAGCAGGGCGACCCCCCAGGTTCCCCGGTCGGCCGCGCGGTGCCGCCGGCCGGCAGGCACCTTCCACTTCTCGAGGTCGAGACGGAGGGTCTTGCGCACCTGGCCGAATGCAGGCGCCCACCGGGTCGAACCGGTGTCGACGGCTTCGTAGAGCCGGGCGCGCGCCAACGGTGCCTCGACCACGACCTCGTACCCGCAGCGGTCGGCCACGCTGGCTGCCGTCCCAGGGGTCCCGTCGTCCGAGGTCCAGGCCTCCTGGAGGATGAGGATGTCGGCGTCGAGGGCGGCACACTCGGTGAGGAGATCGAAGGGACGACCCCACCCGTCGACGCCCATGTGCACGTTGAACGTGGCCAGACGCACGACGTCCGGCGTCCCGTCGGCCGCGCTGCGATGCCCCGGCCCCGTACCACCCACCCCGGTCAGCGCCGGCCGAGCTCGGCGGCGACCGTCCGGAGCTCGTCGCGAAAGTCGGGGTGGGCGATCTCGGCCAGGGCGGTCGCCCGCTCGCGCACCGTGCGCCCCGACAGCTCTGCCACGCCGTGCTCGGTGATGACCACCCCGGTGTGGTGGCGGGGGGTCGAGACGACCGCGCCCTCCGGGAGGAGTGGCACGATGCGTGAGCGGGTGAGCCCGTTGGTCACCGCGGTCGAGCGCAGGCAGATCAACGAGTGGTCGTCGAGGCGCAGCTCCGCCCCGGCGACGAAGTCCTCGTGGCCGCCGACCCCGGAGATCTGCTTGCCGTCGATGTTGTCGGCCACCACCTGCCCGTAGAGGTCCACGCTGAGCGCACCGTTGACGGACACGAACGAGTGGTTCTTGGCGATGACCGTCGGATCGTTGACCACCTGTACCGGCACGAACGCGACATCGGCGTTGCCGTCCAGCCACCGGTAGAGCTCGGTCGACCCGAGGGCGAAGGTGGTGACCGAGACCCCGTTGAACAGGCTCTTGGCGTCGTTGGTGACCTTGCCCGCCTGGTGGAGGTGCATGAGGCCGTCGGTGAACATCTCGCTGTGGATCCCGTACCCCCCGCCGGGGCCCTCGGCGAGCCCGGAGGCCACCAGGTTGGGCACCGCGCCGATGCCGACCTGGAGGGTCGTGCCGTCGGTGACGAAGGACCGGGCCTGGTCGGCGATGGCCCGGTCCACCTCGTCGGGCGGGGACTGGGGCAGGGCGAATGGGGCACCGTCGGCCTGGACCACGACGTCGATGACGTCGAGCGGGAGGGTGTTGGTGTAGTCGGGTGGGAGCGAGCTGGTGGCGGGGAGGTTGGGGTTGACCTCGACGATGAGCAGGCGGTCGGGATCCCGACCGGCCATCACCAGCTCCTCGTAGGTGGCGCCGAGGTGCAGCGAGAGGTTGACCGTCCCGTCAGGAGCCGGTGGCGTGGCCTGCACCGCCATGACCCTCGGATCGAAGCGGCGCAGGATCGGCGCGAACTGCCGGAAGCCGCCGGGGACCAGCTCGATCGACGCGCCGTGGGCCAGCAGCATCCGTTCGGCCGGACCGAAGAAGCCGCAGCGGTAGCGCACGCCGGGGTGGGAGAGCACCGGGTAGAAACCGAGGAGGAGCGCCCCGCCGAAGGTCAGGTCCACCCAGTCGTCTCGGCCGCCGAGTGCGGTGAAGAGCGCATCGGGGTTGGCCGGACCGAGCCCGAACCCGATCGTGTCGGTCGGCCGGATGAATGCGGCTGCCTCCTCCGGCGTGCAGAATGTTGGTGGCACGGCCCCAGTGTGTCACCGACGGATGGCGCAGCCGAGATCGGGCGCCGCGACCCGGAGAGCTGTCGAGAGGTTCGAGGAGACACCGTGACCGAGGACACGCCCATCACCTACGACGAGTTCTCGTACTTCCACGAGAACGCGGCCGAGGCCGGCCTCGACTTTTCCGGTCCCCCGACCGTCCGCCGCGAGTCGGTGGAGGTCGCGCCCGGCCGCCGCCTCGAGCGCGCTGGTCTGGGGTGACCGTGCACCGGAACTGGTGTTCCTCCACGGCGGAGGGCAGAACGCGCACACCTGGGACACCGTCGCCCTCGCCCTCGACCGACCACTGGTGGCCGTCGACCTGCCCGGCCACGGTCACTCCGACTGGCCGGCCGCCTCGGCCGTGCTCGATCCGTCGGCGATGGCCGACGACGTGGCCGTGGTCGTCCGCGCGCTGGCGCCCGAGGCGGCCGGCGTTGTCGGCATGTCCCTCGGTGGGGCGACCGCCATCGCGTTGGCCACCCGCCATCCAGAGCTCGTGCGCAGGCTCCTGCTCGTCGACATCACCCCGGGCGTCGACGGCGACAAGACCTCGGACATCGCGGCGTTCCTGGCCGGTCCGGAGAGCTTCGCCTCCTTCGACGAGATCCTCGAGCGCACGATCCAGTTCAATCCGACGCGGTCGGTGTCCTCGCTGCGGCGGGGTGTGCTGCACAACGCGGTCCAGCGGCCGGACGGGTCCTGGACCTGGCGTCATCAGATCGGGCGGACCTCCGGCCGGACCGGGCTGCACATCGAGCGGGTCGACTTCGGGTCCCAGTGGGACGACCTCGAACGGATCGCCGTTCCGGTCCTGCTCGCCCGGGGCAGCCTCTCGCCGGTCGTCGACGATGCCGACACCGCCGAATTCCTGCGGCGGCGCCCCTCCGACAGCGTCGTCACCGTGGAGGGGGCCGGCCACAGCATCCAGGGGGACCGGCCCCTCGACCTGGCCCGGATCGTGTCCGGGTTCGTCTACGGGGACTGAGGTCCCGAGCGGTCCCGGGCGGGCCCGGGCTCAGGCCGCCCGCTCGCGCTCCTGCCCGGCGACCGCGGCGGCCGCCTCGAGGAGCACCTCGGGCACAGGGCTGCCCGCGGCCAGGGCGACCGAGAGCACCTCGTCGATGTCGGTGGCCAGGTGGAAGGTCATCGCATCGCGCACCGCCTCGGGCACGTCCTCGAGATCGGGGCCGTTCCGGTAGGGCAGCACCACCGTGGTGAGGCCGGCCCGGTGGGCGGCGAGCACCTTCTGGCGGACGCCGCCGATGGGCAGGACCCGGCCCTGCAGGGTGACCTCACCGGTCATCCCGACCGACGGGAGCACCGGCTCGTTCCGCAGGAGGCTGACCAGGGCCGTGGTCATGGTGACCCCGGCCGAGGGGCCGTCCTTCGGGATGGCTCCCGCCGGCACGTGCAGGTGGAACCGCTTGCCGGTGAAGGCCGAACGGTCGATGCCCAGCTCCAGCGCATGCGAGCGCACGTAGGAGAGCGCGATCTCCGCAGACTCCTTCATGACGTCGCCGAGCTGCCCGGTGAGGGTCAGGCCCTCCGGGCCGTCCATGACCGAGGCCTCCACATAGAGGACGTCCCCACCGGCTCCGGTCACCGCCAGTCCGGTGGCCACTCCTGGCACAGCCGTCCTGTCGGCCGACTCGAAGAAGTAGTGGGCCCGGCCCAGCCAGCCGCGCACGTCGTCCGCGTCCACGACCAGCGGCTCGCCGGTCTCGGACTCCCCGCCGTCGGCGGCGATGCGTGCCGCCACCTTCCGGAGGAGCCGGCCCAGCTCGCGCTCGAGCGAGCGCACGCCGGCCTCCCTCGTGTAGTCGGCGACGATGGTGCGCAGGGCGTCGTCGGACACCTCGACGTCGCTCGCGTCGAGCGCGGCGCGCTCGAGTTGGCGTGCGACGAGGTGGGTGCGCGCGATGGCCACCTTCTCGTCCTCGGTGTACCCGTCGAGGCGGATGACCTCCATCCGGTCGAGCAACGGCCCGGGGATGGTGTCGGCCACGTTGGCCGTCGCGACGAACAGCACCTGGGAGAGGTCGAGCTCGACCTCGAGGTAGTGATCGCGGAAGGTGTGGTTCTGTGCGGGGTCGAGCACCTCGAGCAGCGCCGAGGACGGGTCACCCCGGTAGTCGGCACCGAGCTTGTCGACCTCGTCGAGCACGATGACCGGGTTCATGGTGCCGGCTTCGCGCAGGGCGCGGACCAGCCGCCCGGGCTGGGCGCCCACGTAGGTGCGGCGATGGCCACGGATCTCGGCCTCGTCCCGGACGCCACCGAGGGCGACCCGGACGAACGAGCGCCCGAGGGCGCGGGCCACCGACTCGCCGAGCGAGGTCTTGCCCACACCCGGGGGACCGACCAGGGCCAGGATGGCGCCCGCGCCGCGCCCGCTGACCGGGGCCAGGCCCCGTTCGGCCTGCAGCTTGCGCACGGCCAGGTGCTCGAGGATGCGATCCTTCACGTCGCGCAGTCCCTCGTGGTCCTCGTCGAGGATGCGTGAGGCTTCGCCGATGTCCAGACGGTCCTCGGACCGCTCGCCCCAGGGGAGCTCGAGGACGGTGTCGAGCCAGGTACGGATCCATCCGTGCTCTGGGTTCTGCTCGCTCATCCGCTCCAACTTCTCGATCTCGCGCTCGACCGCGGTACGCACCGGGTCGGGCAGGGTCCGATCCGCGATGCGCGCCCGGTAGTCGTCGGGCGCCGCCTCGTCGTCGCTGAGCTCGCCGAGCTCGCGCCGGATGGCGTCGAGCTGGCGCCGTAGCAGGAATTCGCGCTGGGTCTTCTCCATGCCCTCCTCGACGTCGGTCTTGATCCGCTGGCGCAGGGTCAGGTCGGCCAGGATCTCGCGGGCCCACCCGATGACGGTCCGCAGTCGCTCGGTGACATCGAGGGTCTCGAGGACCTGGACCTTCTGTTCCAGGCTCAGATCGGGCGAGTACCCGGACATGTCGGCGATGCGGCCCGGACCGGTCACGTCGGAGAGGCGCTCTGCGAGCCTGCCCGCGCCGCGCGTGAGCAGGATGTTCTCGAGCACCGCCCGGTACTCGCGACCCAGTTCGACCGCCTCTTCCGTTGGCTCGCCTTCGGGCAGCACCTCGACCTCGACCCACAGGGCACGACCGGTGCCCGGAACGGCGGTGCCGAGTCTGGCCCGCTCGAGGCCGCGCACGGCGACGGCCGGCAGACCGCCCGGCAGCTCACCGCTCTCCATGACCTCGGCGATCACGCCGACGGCCGCGTACCGCCCCTCGATGAAGGGGACGATCACGAGCCGGCCACCTGCCGCTTCGGCCGCGGCCGCGGCCGCCTTGGCCTCGTCGGACTCGAGGGCCATGGAGAAGACCATCCCTGGCAGCAGCACCCCTGAGGTCAGGGGCAGGAGAGGCAGGTTCTCGGTTGCGTGGTCCATCAGTCCTCCTGGTGTCTTCGCCGGCGACGTCTCTGTGTCGCCGGATACCACGCGTCAGCGCGGCTGTATCAGAGGATCAACGGGAGAAATCGAACGTGTATTCCCCAGAGGGCCCGCCTCGGGGGCACCCCGGCACGGTCGCGGGGCGGCAGACGCCTACGGTCAGGCGCTGACCTGGTGGGTCGCGGCCAGGTCGTGCTCGTCGGCGAGCTCGTCGACGTCGCGGGGGCGGGCGGCTCCCCACGGGTCCCGTCCGGGTCGATCCGGAAGCCCACCCCGCGCACCGTCACGATGTACTGGGGGTCGGTCGGGTCCGGTTCGAGCTTGGCCCGCAGCCGGTGGATGTGGGTGTCGAGGGTCCGGCTGTCCGAGAGGTATCGGTCCGGCCACAGGAGGTCGATGAGCTCGTCGCGGGTGCGGACCCGACGCGAGGGGTTGAGCAGCACGGCGAGCAGGTCGAACTCGCGCCGGGAGAGGTGGGTGGGGGCCCCGGCCACGGTGACCTCCCTGCGCACGAAGTCGACGGCCGCCGCCCCGAAGGAGCGTTGGGTGGTCGCAACCGGCTGATCGGGCGGACGCCTGGCGTCGTCGGGCCCGGTCATCTCGAGGGATCCGGTCGTCGGTCCCACCCGGCGCAGGATGGCGTTCATCCGGGCCACCAGCTCTCGGAGCCGGAACGGCTTGGTCACGTAGCCGGATGCGCCGAGCTCGAGGCCGAGGACCACGTCGAGCTCGCTGTCCACCGCGCTGACCATGACGATGGGGACCGAGGAGAAGGACCGCAGCCGCCGGCAGACCTCGATGCCGTGCATGCCCGGCAGGAGCATGTCGAGGAGGACGATGTCGGGCTGGTAGTCGCTGAACAGGCGGAGACCGGCCGAACCGTCCTCGGCCAGCGCGACACCGAACCCTTCGCGTCGCAGGCCCGAAGAGAGCGCCTGACGGTAGGACTCCTCGTCTTCGATGACCAGGACCTTGATGTGTTCTCCGACAGCGACCACAGGGCGATCCTCCAGAGAGGAGGCTACGGAGCCCAGGTGAACGCCACCCGTCCCCATTGCGACCGCAGGATGATCGTTCGGTGAACGTTGCGCGGCAGGCGCGGCCTCCTCAGAGGAGCGAGCCGAGGGCCAGTCCGACCCCGGCTGCACCGAGCCCGGCGACCAGGGTGAAGCCCACGTTCGAGCCCGACGCCCGGAGGCGCCAGCGTTCGAGCAGGCTCACGGTGTCGAACGAGAAGGTCGAGAACGTCGTGTACGCCCCGAGCAGCCCTGTCCCGACCACGGTGACCACGGAGGCCGACAGGTGGTGGTCCGCGGCCACCGAGACCACGAGGCCGAGGACGAAGGAGCCGGTCACGTTGATGAGGAGGGTCCCGTAGGGGAAGCCGGGCCCGAGCCGCAGGTGGACGGCGCGCTCGACCAGGTAGCGCAGCAGTGCCCCGCACGCCCCGGCTCCCACCAAGAGGAGAACGGTCATGGCGAGGCCCCCTCCCCCGGTCCGACGATGCGGTCGTCGTCCTCCAGCACATCCGGGTCGGGAATCCCCTGGGCCCGGGTGGGGGGCAGGATCCTGCCCCGTACCAGGGTGATGCCCGCCATGGCCGCGCCGAGGCCGAGCACCAGACTGACCGCCACGTAGACAGCGGCTAGGCCGACCCTGCCGTGCTGGACGCGCTGGTCGACCTCCACGGCCAGGGTCGAGAAGGTCGTGAAGCCTCCACAGAACCCGACGGCCGCGAAGGGGCGGAGGAAGCGGTCGGTCGGCCACCGCTCGACGACCAGGGTCAGGACTGTGCCGAGCAGGAACGAACCCACCACGTTGACGATGAGCGTGGCCCAGGGGAAGTGGTCGAGCGCTGTGGGGAGCCCCCGCTCCACGCCGTAGCGGCAGAGCGTCCCGAGCGCCCCACCTGCCGCGATGGCCACCAGCGCCCATGGCCCGTGGGGCAGGAGCGTGCCGTGCCGGGAGCGCTCCATGTCCGTCGCCAGACTAGAACAGCCGATGGAGGACCGATGGCCCGGGTGGGGGCCTCAAACCGTAAGGGTCCGCCCGCACGCCACGGTCACGACCAAGGGGGAGGGCATAGGCAACGGCGACGCCGGGCGGACGCTTACGGCTTGAAGCGGTATCCCACCCCCCGCACCGTGATGAGATGCTCGGGCTCCGCCGGGTTGGACTCGATCTTCTTACGGAGGCGCTTCACATGGGTGTCGAGGGTGCGGCTGTCCCCCTTTTTGCGATCCCGCCAGATCCGGTCCATGCACTGCTTCCTGGTGACCACGTGCCCGGCTTCGGACACGAGCAGGGCCAGCAGGTCGAACTCCTTGCGGGAGAGCTCGACGACCTTGCCGTCCAGGCAGGTCTCCCGCAGGGAGACGTCGATGGTCACCGGCCCGAAGGCATAGACACCGCTCGGCGGCACGGGGACCAGGTCGAGGGACTGCCCACCGACCCGGCGGAGGACCGCTCGGATCCGGGCGGTCAGCTCGCGGGGGCGGGGTGGCTTTGTGATGTGGTCGGCGGCGCCGGCTTCGAGGGCGAGGACGGCGTCGAGCTCGTCGTCCCGTGAGGTGACCATGATGACTGGCACCCGCGGGGCCACCGAGCTGATGGTGCGGAAGACGCTGAACCCCTGCGAGTCACCGAGCTGGGTGTCGAGCAGGATGAGGGCGGGAGCAGCCGACGCGACGAGAGAGATGCCCTCGTCACCGTTGGTCGCGGTGACGACGTCGAATCCCTCGATGGAGAGGGTGGCGGCCAGCGAGTCGCGCGAGAGGTGGTCGTCGTCGATGATCAGGATGGTCGGGGGCGCCTCTTCCTGAAGGGCCTGCGGGTCGACCTCGCTCAGCGCCAGGGTCATGGTCGTGCCTGGAGGCCCCGGAAGAGGGCACACGCGGTCGATGCTCGGAGACTGTGCCGCGCCCGAGCGGCCGCGCCGCTGCTGGACTGCCTGACCGGCGGGGCCGGTGCAGGCGGGGTTGCCGTGAGAGGCAGCGGGGGCCAGGCCCCCGGACGGCAGGTCGCACCGTGAAGCCCGCTGTCACGCCCACCGGCTGGCCGGTCGGGTGGGTGACAGTGGGTGCTCGGATGCGTGGCCATCACCGATCACCCTAAGAAGGCCAGGTGAACGTGACGCGATCGGCGCGTCAATGGAAGGTAATCACTCGGTTATCTTCTCGCCGGTGGGCAGGCGGCTGTCTACAGTCGGGTCGGGGACCGACAGCCCGGCCGAGTCAGGATCGACCGGCGTTGCGACAGGAGGAACCATGGACGAGAGCGGTAGACCGGTGGATCTCCCCTCGACCACGGAGTGGAGCACCCTGAAGGAGCACGCCGTCCGGGTGGGGGACCGGCACCTGCGCGAGCTCTTCGCCGGGGACCCCGGTCGCGGCTCGCGGATGGTGGCCGGCGCCGGGGACCTCGTCCTCGACTACGCGAAACACCGTGTGGACGGCCCGGCCCTCGACGCCCTGTTCGCGGTGGCCCGCCGTGCCGGGGTCGCCGAGCGGCGCGACGCGATGTTCGCCGGACAACACGTCAACACGACCGAGGACCGGGCGGTGCTGCACGTCGCGCTCCGGATGCCGAAGGGGGCGACGCTCGAGGTCGACGGCCACGACGTAGTCGCCGAGGTGCACCGAGTGCTCGACCGGATGGGTGGGGTCGCCGCCCGGATCCGTTCCGGCGAGTGGACCGGGTGGACCGGTAAGCGGATCCGCAGCGTGGTCAACATCGGGATCGGTGGGTCGGATCTCGGACCGGCGATGGCCTACCAGGCGCTGGCCGACTCGGCCTCCCCCGAGATCGACTGCCGGTTCGTGTCCAACATCGACCCGGTGGACCTCTACGCCAAGACCCGTGACCTCGACCCGGCCGAAACCCTCTTCGTGGTCAGCTCGAAGACCTTCACCACCCTCGAGACGTTGACAAACGCCCGTGCGGCCCGCCGGTGGCTGCTCGACGGACTGGGCAGCGGTGACGAGGCGGTCGCCCGTCACTTCGTCGCGGTCTCGACCAACGCGCCCGGGGTCTCCGAATTCGGGATCGATCCGGCCAACATGTTCGGCTTCTGGAGCTGGGTGGGTGGGCGCTACTCCGTCGACTCGGCCATCGGCTTCTCCCTGATGGTGGCCATCGGACCGGAGGCCTTCGCCGAGATGCTGGCGGGCTTCCACACGCTCGACCGCCACTTCGCAACCGCGCGCTTCGAGACGAACCTTCCGGTCATCCAGGGCGTGCTCAACGTCTGGTACCGAAACCTGCTCGGCGCACAGACCCACGCCGTGCTTCCCTACAGCCAACGACTGGCCCGCTTTCCGGCCTATCTCCAGCAGCTGACCATGGAGTCGAACGGCAAGTCGGTCCGGTGGGACGGCTCCCCCGTCTGGGGCGAGACCGGGGAGATCTTCTGGGGGGAGCCGGGCACCAACGGCCAGCACGCCTTCTACCAGCTGCTCCACCAGGGGACCACCCTCGTCCCCGCCGACTTCCTCGGCTTCGCCGAGTCGACCCACGAGGACGGCGACCAGCAGGACCTGCTCATGGCCAGCTGCTTCGCCCAGTCCAAGGTCCTGGCCTTCGGCAGGACGAAAGAGGAGATCGAGGCGGAGGGGACCCCGCCCGGAGTCGTGCCACACAAGGTGATGCCGGGCAACCATCCGAGCTCGACGATCGTCGCGCCCAAACTCACCCCGTCGGTGCTGGGCCAGCTCATCGCGCTCTACGAGCACACGGTCTTCGTCGAGGGCGTGATCTGGGGGATCGACTCGTTCGACCAGTGGGGTGTGGAGCTGGGCAAGGTGATGGCCGGTGCGCTCGCACCAGCGCTGAGCGACGACGCAGCGCCCGACCTCGCCGACGAGGACAGCTCGACGGCCGGCTTGGTCACCCGCTACCGGACACTCCGCGGCCGCCCGGTCTGAGTGGCGGGCGTGCGGAACACAGTGGTCACGCCGAGGAGAGGGCTCTCCAGAGGGCCAGGTAGCTCCGGTAGGTGATCCCCTCGGTGACGTAGCCGGCTCGGACCAGCTCGGTGTGGTACCGGGGGAGGTTCCGCCACGGGACACCCATGTCGACATGGTGGGCGAGGTGCCATCCGGTGTTGTACGGGACGAACCAGAACCGGGCGATCCAGTGCTGGCGCACGTTGTGGGTGGTGACCCGGCGATCGCGGCTGGCCTCCAGGCCGCCGTGCTCTGCGATCGCCCGGAGCCGATTGAGCACGCGCCACTGGGTCATCCACGGGAGGAACCAGAGCAGCGGGTAGACCCACCACCTCCCGGTGGTCGTCCAGAGGAGGGCCCAGAGCAGGGCCTGGACTCCGAGGATGGAGAGCGAGACCCGACGGTAGGCGGGAGTGCGCACCGAGGTCACGAGCGGGACCAGGTTCTTCCACCCGGAGATGCCGACCGCGTCGCGGACCAGGCGTCGGGTGAGGGAGCGCCGGTCGCAGGGGTACCCACCGTAGAAGGCGATGTCCGGTTCGTTCGGGCCGAACTCCTCCCGGTGGTGGGCGAAGTGGCCCCGGCGGTAGAGCGAGATCGGTGTCCAGGTCGGGTACGCGACGAGCCAGGTCCCGACCCAGTCGTTGACCCACTTCTTCGAGAAGAGCAGATTGTGGGCCGACTCGTGCATGAGGATGGCGAACCGGGCGTACATGGGACCCATGAGAAGGAACGCCACCAGGTAGGCCCACCACTGGTCGATCCAGACCGCGCCGCCGATGATGACCGCCACCCATGCCCAGACCGAGAGCACCGTGAGAGCGTTGCGGCCGTCCGGGATCCGTCGCAGGTCGCGCCGCAGTTCGGGGCGGGCCTTCCCGTTGTCGAGCAGCCGCTCGGTGGGAAGGACTGCGGGACGGTCGGCCGGATCGGCCACCATGGTGGTGGTCATGCAGATATATTACAACAGAAAATCAACTGGTGCAACGGAGTAATAATGGCCGGATCGGATGGAGGGGTGGCCGGACCGTCCGGCGGAGACGACGGAGCGACCCCGCTGACGGCGCGGTCGGTGCTGGCCAGCGCCCTGCTCGGTGAGAACCCGCCCGAGCTGCCCGTCTCCCATCTTGTCCGCCTGTCGGGACTGTTCGGGATCAACGGGAACCGGGCCCGGGTCGCATTGAGCCGCATGGTGGCTTCCGGCGAGGCGACCACCGACGGGGCGGGACGGTACCGGCTGGCCGGGCACCTCCTCGAGCGTCAGGCCAGACAGGGCGAGGGTCTCCGCGGGCGCAACCGACCCTGGCAGGGCGGATGGCGGGTCGTCGTGGTCACCGCTGCCGGCAGGTCGGCTGAGGAGCGTGCCGCCCGCCGTCGCCGGCTGGTGGTGGCGCGCCTCGCCGAGCAGCGCGAAGGGGTCTGGCTTCGCCCCGACAATCTCGACCTGCGGCCCGATCCGTCCGCGGACCCCGACCTGACCCTCTTCAGCGCGGTGCCGGACGGGGATCCGGTCCTCCTGGCCGCCGGGTTGTGGGACCTGGCCGGTTGGGCGGCCCGTGCCGAAGTGCTCCGGGGCCGCCTCGCGACCACGCAGACCGACGGACCCGACGACCTTCCCCCCGGGTTCGCACTCTCCGCAGCCGTGGTGCGTCACCTGCTGGCCGATCCACTGCTGCCGGAGGAACTCCTCGGAGGGTCATGGCCCGGCCCCGGCCTCCGGGATGCCTACGAACGCTGGGACCGTCGGTACCGCGGGGTGCTCCGGGCCTGGGGGCGGGAGGCAGGTCCGGCCTAGGATCCCCGGCGGGCGACCCGGCCGGCCGCGGCCACGACGGCGCCTGCTCGAGGAGAGGAACCATGGCGCAGTCGAATGGGGACGGTCAGTTCGCCGGGCGGGTGGCGGTCATCACCGGGGGCGCCCGCGGTCAGGGTCGCAGCCATGCCGTCGGACTCGCCCGCCTGGGCGCCGATATCGCGCTCGCCGACCGATGCGCTGACCTCGGCACCGTGTCGTACCCGATGGCCACCGAGGACGACCTCGCCGAGACGGTGCGCCTGGTCGAGGCCGAGGGCCGGCGGTGCCTGGCTTCGACGGTCGACGTACGCGACCTCGGCGAGATGATCGACTTCGTCGACCGCGTCCAACTGGAGCTCGGTTCGGTCGACATCCTGATCGCCAACGCCGGGGTATCCACGCTCGGGTCGATCTTCACGATGGAGGCGGTCGACTGGCGTGAGACGATCGAGATCAATCTGACCGGGGTGTTCCATGCGATGCGGGCCGCCGCTCCGCACATGCGCCGCCAGCGGTGGGGACGGATGATCGGCATCTCCTCGATGATGGGGCGTTCCGCCAATCCCGGCATCGCGGCCTACACCGCGTCGAAGTGGGGGGTCATCGGTCTCTGCAAGTCGGTCGCCCACGAGGTCGCCCATTTCGGGGTGACCGTCAACGCCATCGCTCCGGGCAACGTCTCGACCGACATGATCCACAACGACACCCTCTACCGGCTCATGCGCCCCGATCTCGAGCACCCGACCCGGGAGGACGTGGCCACTGCCATGACCGGACTCCACGTCCAACCGGTCCCCTGGCTCGAGCCCGACGAGATCACCGCTGCCGTCGTCTTCCTCTGCTCGGAGGGTGCGCGCCACATCACCGGCTCGGTCATCGACGTCGACGCCGGAGCGTCGGCGCGGTTCAGCGCGTAAGGCGCTGCCCGGAGTGTCCCGGCCGGGGCCGTTCCCGGCGGGCGCTCACTGGCGGGACATGGCCGCCCGCTCGTCCACTGCAGTTGCTTCCGTACCGGTGGCGCGCGGCAGGTCGATCACGATCTCATCGAGGGTCCCCTCGAACGGGAAGGAGCCCGAGTAGCGATCGCTCACCGGGCCCGCGTGGTCGTAGCCGACGCTCGGGCCCACGCTCGAGATGATCGTCATGGCGAAGGGCAGCGTCAGCGACCCGCACACCGCATCGTCGATACGCAGCTCGGCCTTGCCGCCGGCACCTGTCCGCCGGAACCGGACTCCCACCGAGTGCGCACCGGTCGGCACCGGGACGTCGGACTCGACCACCTGATGGTCGCCGAAGCAGTTGTAGTCGAAGATCAGGCGCTCGCCCTGGACGAACAGGCTGAGCCCCGAGTTCTGGGTACCGGTGGCGAAGAGCACCCCACCAGCGCCGACCGGCCGGTCGACGGTCGCGGTCAGGTCGAATCCACGAGCGCCCATGGCCGGGGCCGCCTGGGCCGGTAGCGGGGACATCGGCGGCCGGTAGACGTAGTGCCGGTCGAGCGGGTGCACCGAGTGGTCGCGGTAGCGGGTCGAGAAGAGCTCGATCGTGCGGTCGTCGAGCGGGAGCACGCCCTGTGCCTCGGCCTCCTCCCACCAGAGTTCGATGAGCCGGGCGAGGGTGTCGGGGTGCTCGGCGGCGAGGTCGGTGCACTCGGACCGATCCTCGGTGAGGTGGTAGAGCTCCCAGACATCGTCATCGAACGGTGTCCCTGCGCGGTGACGGGTGACCGCCTTCCATCCGTCCGCGTAGATCCCCCGGTGACCCATCATCTCGAAGTACTGCAGGTGCTTCTCGGACGGCGCGTCGGGGGCGTCGAACGTATAGCCGAGGGAGATCCCGGAAGTGGGCAGCTGCGCGAAGCCGCGGTAGACCTTGGGCGCGGTGATCCCCAGGGTCTCGTAGATGGTGGGAACCAGGTCGTTCACGTGGTGGAACTGATCACGGATCGCACCTCGGTCGCCGATCCGTCGCGGCCAGTGCGCGATGAGCGGGACGTGCACCCCGCCCTCGTGGGTGTTCTGCTTGTACCACTTGAAGGGGGTGTTGCCGGCCTGGGCCCAACCCCACGGGTAGTTGGAGTGACTGTGCGGCCCGCCGATCTCGTCGATCCGCCCGACGGCCTCGTCGGGGGTCTCCTCCAGGAGGTTGAAGTACTTCATCTCGTGCAGGACGCCGAAAGGCCCGCCCTCCTGGCTCGCCCCGTTGTCGGACAGCAGCAGGACAAGGGTGTTGTCCAGCCGGCCGAGCCGGTCGAGGTCGGCCACCAACCGGCCGATCTGTGTGTCGGTGTGCTCGAGGAAGGCGGCGAAGGCCTCCTGGAGCCGGGCGGCCAGGTGCCGCTGGTTCTCGGGGAGCGAGTCCCAGGGCTCGACCCCAGGGTTCCGCGGCGCCAGCTCGGTGTCGGGCGGGATCAGGCCCATCTCGATCTGGCGGGCGAACCACCGGTCCCGGGCGATGTCCCACCCCTCGTCGAAGCGACCGCGGTGCCGCTCGAGGTACTCGCGGGGCGCCTGGTGGGGGGCGTGGGTGGCGCCGAAGGCCATGTAGGCGAAGAAGGGCCGGTCGGGCCGGATGGAAACCGAATCATGGATGAACTCGATCGCGTGGTCGACCAGATCCTCGCTCAGGTGGTAGTCGTCCTCATGACCGACCGGCAGCTCGACCCGGTGGTTGTCGTAGACGAGATCGGGCGAGAACTGGTCGGTCTCGCCCTCGAGGAACCCGTAGTACCGGTCGAAGCCGCGCTGGCACGGCCACTGGTCGTAGGGCCCCGCTGCCGAGGCGTCCTGCATCGGGCACAGGTGCCACTTGCCCACGGCGAACGTGCCGTACCCCTGGTCGCGGAGCACCTCGGCCACCGTCGCGGCATGGTGCGAGATCTGCCCCCGCATGTGTGGGTAGCCGCTGTCGAAGTTGGAGAGCGCCCGCATGCCCACGGCGTGGTGGTTCCGTCCGGTGAGCAGGGCCGCCCGGGTCGGGGAGCACAGCGGGGTCACGTGGAAGTTGGCATAGCGCAGGCCGCCCGCGGCGAGTGCGTCGATATGGGGGGTGGAGAGGTCGGACCCATAGCATCCGAAGTGGGAGAAGCCGACGTCGTCGAGCAGGATCACGACGACGTCAGGGGCGTCTGGACCAGGGTGGGGCGGAGTCGGCCACCAGGGCTGCGATTCCTCGCGGGTCCGGCCGACGATGCCGTCGAAGCGCTCGAATCGTTCCATGGGGCCTCGTTCCGGCGGGCCGCAGTCGCTCCGCGCGGCACCACCGGTCCCGGGTCGGTCGATCCCGCGGGGATCATTGTGTCAACCCGGCTGACGATAGGGACTCCCCCGACCCCTGTCCACCGCCGCCCGGCCGACCCTCAGGCCAGCGTCACGCAGGTCAGTGCGGTGGGGCCACCCCGCTGGGCCGGTCCGACCTGCGGTGCTGCTCACGGGAGGCCACCCCCACGAGGGCGGCGACAGCCAGCAGCAGCGACACCGTGCCGACGATCCGATCGATGACCTCTACTCCGGTTATCGGCACGAGCAGCGCCGCAGCGACGATCGAGCACGCGCCGGCTCGGGCCACCCGCCGCACCGGTCCGGACCGGGTCCAGCCGGCAGGACGGACGAGCCCGAGGGTGATCGCCGCGGCGATGGCGGCTACGGCGAAAGCGTCCGGCACCGAGGGGCGCCCGGGGATGAGACGGAGCCATCGGTACCCCTCGAAGATGGCGGCCGCCGCAAGGAGCGCGAGAGCGGGGGCGGAAAGCCCGTCGTCGGTCGGGGAGCCGTCACGTGGAAGGGTGAGAGATGCTTGCTCCGGAACCCGGAACGACGACACCTGTGCGGTCGTCGTCTGAAGCACCAGCGAGCTTTGCGCCGGGTGGCTGCTGTGGGCTTCGGCGCCCCCGCGATGCCGAACCCGTCCGCCTGTCTGGACTGCCATTGTCCTCCTGACACGACAGTGACCGGTGTCCGGTGCGCCCCCCGAACATCCGGTCACCCTCGCCGCCGAGGACCCGGGAACCTGCGCTCCCGGGCTGTAGATCCGCCGCCCGTCGCCCCCAGTATGCCCACCGCGGCGGGCCGGTGCAACTCAAAGTTGCAAGGAGGCGGTCCACCCGCGCCGGCTGTGACGTGCTTTTTGACGGTCGGGCAGACTTCCTTATGAGATTCCTATGGTCCGCTCACAGTGGACTTAGGCGCCCCGAGTGGAATGTCTGGGTGAGGCTCTGCCGAGAGCCCGAGTTTCGGAGGGAAGAGATATGAGCGAGCACTGGCACCCGTCCCGCGAGCCGGCCGACCAACCACCCGAGGGTACGGAGGGCATCCAGGGCACCGAGGAGCCGACCCCTGCGTGGGGCACCGCCCCCGGTTCCGTTCCGGGCGCCCCTGACGGGCCCCCGACCGCGCCGACCCCCCCGACGGGCACCTACCCGCCGGTCCCCCCGAGCGGCGCCTACCCGGCGGCCCCTCCGACCGCCTACCCGCCGGTCCCCCCGACCGCCTATCCGGCGGCCCCTCCACAGGAGCCGGCGTCGGTGACTCCGGCCGCCACCTGGTCGACCCCTCAGGGTCCGGGTTGGGGCACGCCCCCGCCCATCGCGCTCCCCCCGAGCGGCGGCTGGGGCATGGGTGCCGGCGGGACCGTCCCGCCAGGCGTCGGTTGGCCGCCACCGCCCTACGCCTATCCCGCTCCGCCGCCGGCCGCGGCCGCCCGTAAGAACCACTCCGGCGCCCTGGTCGGACTGGCCTCTCTGGTGGCTGCCATCGCGCTGCTCGCAGGCGCCGGCATCGGGCACCTGGCGTGGCCCAGCGACACGACGACCAGCGCGATCGCCAACCCGGGCACCGGCTCCGGCCAAGGTGACGGCGGCGCCTTTCCCAGTGTGGGCGGTAGCTCGAACTCCGGCGGCAGCACGTCGACCGGCGCTGGCGCTCCCACCGACATCTCATCGATCGCCGGCAAGGTCGACCCGGGTCTGGTCGACATCAACACCAACCTCAGCTACCAGGACGAGCAGGCGGCAGGCACGGGCATGGTGCTGACCTCCAACGGCGAGGTGCTGACCAACAACCACGTGATCGACGGGGCCACGAGCATCAGCGTCACCGACGTCGGTAACGGTCGGACCTACAAGGCGAATGTGGTCGGCTACGACCGGACCGGCGATGTCGCCGTCATCCAACTGGTCGGCGCCAGCGGCCTCCAGACGATCACCCCGGACACCGGCTCAGTTTCGGTCGGCGAGGCCGTCGTCGGCCTGGGCAACGCGGGTGGTACCGGCGGAACGCCGAGTTCGGCTGGTGGCTCGGTGACGGCGACCAACCAGTCCATCACCGCGAGTGACGACAGTGGAGGCAACACCGAGAGCCTGACCGGTCTCATCGAGATCAACGCCGGCATCCAGCCCGGCGACTCGGGCGGCTCGTTGGTCAACACCTCCGGTCGGGTCATCGGCATGGACACGGCAGCCTCGAGCGGAACCGCATACCAGGTCACGACCGCCCAGGCCTATGCCATCCCGATTCCGACGGCGCTTACGTTGGCTCGCCAGATCGAGGCCGGCCGGGAGAGTTCAGCCGTGCACATCGGAGCCACTGGGTTCCTCGGCATCCGCGTAGAGGATTCCAGCACCTCGGGCAGCGGGGGCTTCGGATCGGGTGGGTTCGGCGGAGGGACGCCGGCCAACGGTGCGGTCGTGGACAGCGCGCTCGCCGGATCGCCGGGCGCCCAGGCTGGTCTCAGCCAGGGTGACGTGATCACCTCCCTCGATGGGAACACGATCAACACGTCCTCGGACCTGACCAACCTGCTCGAGTCCCATCACCCTGGCGACTCCGTCACACTCGGATGGACTGACTCGTCCGGTCTCACCCACACCTCGACGGTCGTCCTCACCACCGGCCCCCCGGCCTGAGCCTGGGCCCGCCGGCCTTCGGGCCGGCGGGCTCCCAGGCCCGCTCGCGGTCGATCAGCAGTCCTCGATCAGCAGGTCGGTGTTCAGTTCCTCAGAATTCCGATACGCCATATGCATATGACGTATCGGCAATTTGGGAATCAACGAGCGCCATCCCTTCTCCAGGCCACCGCCGACCCCAAGGGGTGTTCAGGCGAGCACCGCCGGCCCCCATCCGTGCCCGGTCGGGGCGAAGAACACCGTGGTCAGCCGCATCGTGGCGTGGAGCCAGACCCCGCCCACCCGCGCATAGGTGTCGTCTTCGTACCCGCACATCCAATACGCCGTTCCATCCGGTCGGCTGCAGGGGGAGAGAAGCCCCCAGCGGGCTGAGGCCCGGTCATCCTCGACCTCGATCCGTGGGCTCACGAAGAGGTGCCGTGAGAACGCCAGGGTCGGGGTACGGAGTCGGGCGGCGATCGCATCCCGACCCTGCACTGACCCCAGCCCGGGACCTCCGTCCCAGGTGCCGTCCTCGGTGAAGAGCGCGGCGATGGCGTCGGCGACTTCGGCCAACCGGTCGTCGTCGACCACCCGCCCGCGGGCGAAGCGTGCATCGACGAGGTCGCCGTAGCGGGCCTTGAGTTCCTGGATGGCGAGGACCGACTCGGAGGCATCGACACGCCGTCGCAGTGCGGCGAGCCCGGCTGCGAGCTCCGCGGTGGTCGGCACGGAGCCTTCTCGATCGGTCGGGTCCACGACGGAACGGCCCCGGTCAGTCGCCCGGGCGCACGGTCGCGGCCCGCGTCAGATAGCTCCAGGCTTTCGGGCCGACCCCGTAATCCTGGTCCAACTGCTCGATTTCGAAGCCGGCCGAGCGCGCCAGCGCGACCGGGTCGCGGGTGAGGTGGCAGCCGTCGGCGAGCTTGCGCTGGAGGGGCTCGACGCGGCGCTGGAACCGCACCACCTTTTCGTCCGGGGCGAGACCGTGCTCGAGGAAGTGGAAGCGACCGGCAGGTCGGAGGACGCGCCGGATCTCAGCCAGTGCTTCCGAAGGGTCCGGGATCGTGCACAGCGAAAAGGTGCACGGCACCCCGTCGCAGCTGGCGTCGGCCAGTGGAATGGACTGGCCGTCGAGACCGACCCGCTCGACCGGGACACTCGCCTGCCCAATTCGGGTTCCAGCCATGCGGAACGCGGTGGGAGAGGGCTCGACCGCCAGGACCCGTTCGACTTCGGCGGGGTAATGGGGCAGGTTGAAGCCAGAGCCGAACCCGATCTCGACGACGGTACCGGACAGCCCCTCCGTCGTCTCAGCGCGCTTGGCGCGCAGGGTCTTGCTGCCACAGGTGACCGCCACCAGGCGCGGGACGACCTGCTCGCGGTAGAAGGCCACGCCGGTCAGGCTACCGACGCAGGTTGGCGACGGCCATTGCCGACAGTCCACCCACCGCCTCGTCGCTCGAGCGGGAGGTCCGGAACGCTCCGGCCACCACCAGGTCGCAGCGCGGGGTCGATAGGCTGACGCGGTGCAGCGAGCATGAACGTCGATCCGGGCGACGGCCCTGAGACGGACGAGGTCGAGCCCGACGTGCGCTTCACCTACGCCAACGAGCGGACCTTCCTCGCCTGGAACCGCACCGCGCTGGCGCTCATCGCCACCGGCATCGCAGCCACGCAACTGCTCCCCGAGTTCCATCTCTCGGGAGGCCGCAAGATCCTCGGGCTCCCCATGATCGGATTGGGTGCCCTCGTGGCCCTCACCAGCTTCACCCACTGGAAGGCCAACCAGCGGGCCATGCAGCGGGGCGATCCGCTCCCGCGCTCCCCGATGCCGTTGGTGCTCTCGATCGGCATCGGCCTGATCGCGGTGATAGCGGTCGTCCTCGCCGTCGTCGGCTCGAAGTAGGAAGTAGGGAGCGGTGGCGACGGCCGGCGACGGTGACCGCACCGGAGGACCTGGCGTCGCGGACCCTGGCCTGGCGGAGGAGCGGACCGACCTGGCCTGGAACCGCTCCGGGCTCGCCGTGGTGGGGGTCGTCGCCATCCTGTTCCGGAGGCTCTGGCCACTCCAGGGAGTGCGCACCGCAGTGGCGCTCGGGTTGGCCGCGGCGGGTGCGGTGACCTGGCTGGTGGGGATGCGACTCTCCGCGAGGTCCGCGCGCGGACCGGATCCTGCCGGGACATTGGGTGAGCGCACGCTTCGGCTGGTGACTGCCGGCACGCTGCTGCTGGCGATTGCCGGCGTGGCGGTCAGCGTCGTGTTCCCGAGCTGACCGCCCGTCGGTTCAGGCCGCCTTTTCGAGGATGTGCACGCCGCAGGCCGAGCCCAGTCCGATGACATGGGTGAGGGCGACTCGGGCCCCGGGGATCTGACGGTCGCCCGCTTCACCACGGAGGTGGGTGGCGGCTTCCCAGACGTTGGCGATCCCGGTGGCAGCGATCGGGTGTCCCTTCGACTCGAGGCCGCCCGAGACGTTGACCGGCGTCTTGCCATCGCGCCAGGTGGCCCCCGAATTGAAGAAGTCGACCGCTCCTCCCTGTTCGCAGAGCATGAGGTTGTCGTAGTGGACCAACTCTGCGGTGGCGAAGCAGTCATGCAACTCGACCAGGTCGAGGTCCGCGGGTCCCACCCCCGCCTGCTCATAGGCCTGGGTCGCTGCGTTCCGGGTCAGGGTGTTGACGTCGGGCAGGACCTGGCAGGCCTCCTCCCACGGGTCGGTGGTCAGGATCGAGGCGGAGATCTTGACCGCCCGCCGCTGCTGCTCCTTGGAGAGGGTCCGGAGCTTCGCCCCGCTCACGACGACTGCGGCGGCCGCGCCGTCGCAGTTGGCCGAGCACATCGGCCTGGTGTTGGGGTAGGCGATCATGACGTCGCCCATGATCTCCTCGAGGGTCATCCGCTTCGTGTACGCGGCCAGCGGGTTGAGGGTCGAGTGGGCGTGGTTCTTCTCGCTGATCCGGGCGAAGAGCTCGAAGCTGGTGCCGCCGTAGCGGTGGCCGTACTCCATGCCGATCTGTGCGAACACCCCGGGCATGATCTCGGTGCCGATCCGTCCGTCGATCGGTGCGACCGCGCCGTACCGCCCGGAGGGGACATAGGTGTCCGAGTCCTCCTTGCGGGTCCCACCGGAGAGGAGGCCGGCCCCGGAGAGCTTCTCGACGCCGAAGGCGAGCCCCATGTCGGCCTCGCCCGCCTTGACCGCCATGCAGGCCACCCGAAGCGCAGTCGCCCCGGTCGCGCAAGCGTTGGCCACGTTGTAGACCGGGATGCCGGTCTGGCCGAGCTGCTTCTGGAGCTGCTGGCCGATGCCGGCGTTGGCGGCCATCAGATTGCCTGCGCCGATGACACCGATGTCGCGCATGGTCACCCCGCCGTCGGCCAACGCGCCGATCACGGCCTCGGATGCCAGATCGACCAGGTCCTGGTCGGGATGCTTGCCGAACTTGGTCATGTGGATTCCGAGAATCCACAGGTCGTCGGATGCCATGGTCACCCTCCTCGGGGTTCGTATCCGAACCCGATCGCTTCTGTTCCTTCGCCGTCGGTGCCGATGACCGCGGTGGCCAGGCGAACCGGCATCCCGAGGGTCACGTGCTCGGGGTCCGGCGTCACGTTGATCAGATTGGCACGCACGCTGGTGCCTCCGCAGTCGACGAGTGCCGCCACGTAGGGGACGGGAACCCCGGGGGCGGCGAACGAGACGATGGTGAACGCCTTGACCTCGCCCTCGTCCGGTATCTCGACCGTGCGGAACTCCGTCAGTCCGCAGCTCGCGCAGGCGTTGCGCCGGTCGAAGAACCGCGCGCCGCACGAGGTGCACTCCTGGGCCGCCAGGTGCGGGGCGTCACCCAGCACCAGGTAGTCGACCAGTGGGATCTGCTTGGCCATCGTCCTGCTTCCGTCTCGTCCGTCCAGTTTGGTTGCGCCACCGTAGCGGTCTGACGATTCCGACCGCTAGCTGGGGGTTGTCCAGGATACGCCGCATTGTCACCCTGCCGTCCGGCGGCGGTCCGGTTGAGCAGGAGCGGCGTGTCCCTCGCTCCTCTCTCAGGTCATCTCGGCGATGACCGTCCTGTGGGCGCCGGCCCTACACTGCGAGCATGTACCAGGGTCGATCAGGATTGTTCGTCATCCTGGTCTTCGGCGTGAGCGTGGCGATCCGATACTTCTCGTCCCGGCGGCGCAGAGGCGCCCCGGGTCCCGGCGGATTCCCCGCGCCCGGACGCTCGTTCACCGCCGGACCCGGTGTGCGGCCGGCCGCACCCAGCGCGACCGGACCGGTGGTCGAGCCGACCTCCGCGACGGGGACCGCGGCGGGGTGGTTCACCGACCCGTTCGTGCGTCACGAGCAGCGGTACTGGTCGGGGTCGGCGTGGACCGAGCACGTGGCCGATGCAGGGGTGCCGGGCACCGACCCCCCGCCGGCCCAACGGGCTCGGTGACCTTCGTCCAGATCCAGTTCACCATCGACGATCCGGTGCGGGCGGACGCCATCGTGGCAGCGCTGCTGGCGTCGCGGCTGGTGGCCTGTGGCCAGCGGCTCGGCCCGATGGTGAGCGACTACCGCTGGCAGGGCGCACTCGCGCGCGCCGACGAGTGGCTGATCCTGCTCAAGACCCGCGCCGAGCTGGCGGGAGCGGTGGTCGATGCAGTCGTCGACGCGCACCCCTACGAGACGCCGGAGGTTCTCACCTTCGAGATCGCCGGCGGTGCGGCCCCATACCTGGCCTGGATCGGCGAGTCCACATAGCGAACCCCATTCGCATGCATCAGGCCTCGGTGGTCAGCGGCGCGGCGTCGAGCGCGCAGTAGGCGCACGCGGCCGGCTGCTCCTCCCCGGGACCTGCCGTGGGGGAGCGCTCCGGGTTGCGGATGCCGACGGCGGCGACGGCCCCGCCGACAACGCAGAGGCCCCCCGCGATCCGGACCGCGGTCTGGAATCCGGCGGACAGGATGGCGGGATCGAGATACCCGGATCCGGAGATCCCGCCTAGCGCAGGGAGCACCGACACTGCGATGAGTCCGCCGATCCTCGCCACCGAGTTGTTGACAGCGGACGCGAGGCCCGAATGCTCGTCGGGCACTGCTCCGAGGGCGGTCGCGGTCAGAGGTGCGACGGTGATCGCGAGGCCGAAGGCGAAGACGAGCACCCCGGGAAGGACGCCGGTGAGATAGGAGGTGTCGGTGCTGAGCCGGCCGAGGAGGACGAGCCCGGCTCCCACCACCACCGGACCCACGCTCATCTGCAGTCGCGGACCGATCCGGGTTGCCAGGCGGCCGGAACGGGCTGAAAGCAGGAGCATGACCACGGTCAGGGGAAGGAGAGCGAGTCCGGATTCGAGGGGCGAGTAGCCGCCGGTCACCTGGAGCTGGACCGGGAGGAGGAAGAGACCGCCGGCGAGGGCCGCGTAGACGATGAAGGTGACGACGTTGGTCACCGTGAACTGGCGTGCACGGAAGATCGCCAGCGGGAGCATGGGCGCCGACGAGGCGCGCTCCGCCCACACGAACCCGATCGAGGCTGCGATGCCGATGCCCAGCATGCCGAGCACGGCCGGATCGCCCCACCCCTGAGCGGGCCCTTCGATGAGGCCGAAGGTGATCCCGGCAAGGGCGAGGGTGGCCAGCACCGCCCCGACGACATCGACCGGTTGATTCGCCGTGGGGTCCCGTGACTCGGGGACATGTCGAGCTGACAGATAGAGGACCACGGCGCCGACGGGGACGTTGATGAGGAAGATCCAGCGCCATGACGCGGCACTGATGAGGTAGCCGCCGAGGAGCGGCCCCGCTGCGGTGGCCACGCCACCGAGCCCGGACCACGCCCCGATGGCCCGACCACGGTCGTCCTGTTCGAACGACGCCTGCAGGATGGCCAGGCTGCCCGGGGTGAGGAGGGCGGCGCCCACCCCCTGCAGGACCCGGGTCGCGATGAGCACGTCGGTGTTTGGCGCGAGCGCGCACGCGGCCGAGGCGACGGCGAACCAGGTTGCACCGATGCAGAAGATCAGGCGGCGTCCGTAGCGGTCCCCGAGGGAGCCTCCGAGGAGGAGGAGCGCGGCCATGGCGAGCGTGTAACCGGTGACCACCCACTGGAGGGTGCCGACAGCCGCGTGGAACTGCCGGCCGATGGTGGGAAGGGCGATCCCGACCACGGTCGCGTCGATGGCGGCCATGCCCGAGCCGAGCACGGTCGCAACCACGACCCAGCGCCCTCTCGGAGTGTCGAGACGCAACACGGGATGCCCGACTCGTCAGCCGACGCCCGTCGCGGACGAAGGCCGGTGCGCCACGACCCTGACACCCGTCGTTCCGTCACCAGGGCATCGCTCGGACGGGATCACCGGTCCAGGGTACCGATGCAGCCCTCTGAACCTTCCGGTCACCGTCGTCTCAGGTGACCAGGAGGTAGGTGCTCTGGGCGATGAACCAGAGCCCCAGCCCGAGCGAGACCACGATGATCACCTGGTCGGTGTGCGTATCGATCCACGTCCGGGTCCGGTCCAGGAAGGCCTGGGTCGGATCGGGCCGCAGCGCGGCGTAGATCTCCGTGGCCAGATAGGTCCCGCTCGCCAGTAGGCAGAAGCCGACCAGCGCCAGTGAGCTCTGCACGGAGGTCAGCTTTGCGTCCACGATGACCGCCACCCCGGCCGCCACCAGGCCCCACGGCTGGACGAGCGGCCCGAGCGCCATGGCAAACCATGGGGACATCTGGTCGATGCCCGTCTGCCACTTCGGTGGTTGCTTCGGCTTCTTCGGGAGGCTCATCCGTTGGCGGCGCCGCGCGGCGATGCCCACCAGCACGACCCCGATCACCAACTTGACTGCGAGGGCCGCGAGCGACGGCGCCGTGCTCGGTTCCGGCGGATTGTTGCCGGTGATGATGAGCGTCGCGGCGACCACCACGGCCAGCGAGGCGATCCAGCCGAAGATGAATGCCGCGCCCTTGACGACACCTCCGCGGGAGGCGAGCACGAGGATGAATGCGGTCAGAGGGATCGGCTCGAGGGTGATGGCCAACCCGATGAGCACGAGGTCGAGGACGATCACCCGGCCTCCCCTGGCGACCGGTGCGCGTGGCTCATACTCCGTCCTCGGTTCGGACCCCTCCCGAGCGCAGCGTAGACCCGGACGAACACGCGCGCACAGACCCGGCTGCTTCTGAGCGACCCACCGGAACCGGGGTAGCGTGGCACAGTCATCGAACCACGCGGGGGTCTGCATGAACACTGGTGAGACGTGGACGTACATCCACCACGAGCGCGCGCAGATGGCGGACACCTGGGAGGGACTCTCGAGCGAGCAGTGGGCCTCGGCGTCGTGGTGCGAGAGATGGACCGTTCAGGACCTCGCCGGGCACGTCGTGGCCGCCGCCGAGCAGACGCCGCTCAATTTCTACAAGGAGATGTTCCAGGCCGGATTCCGCTTCAACGTGTTCGCGGACCGTGCGGCACGGCGAATCGGAACCGTTGGCCCAGACGAACTCGTACGCCGACTCCGAGCCCGGACCACGACCACCAACCACCCACCTGCGCCGGTGATGGCGATGCTCGGCGAGATCGTGGCCCACGGTGAGGACATCCGGCGGCCGCTCGGTCAGGAACACCAGGTGCCTGAGGCAGCGCTGGTGGGGGTGGCGGACAGCTGGAAGAAGTCGAACCTGCTGATCGGCGCCAAGCGACGGATCGACGGGGTCCGCCTCCAGTCCACCGACGCCGACTGGTCGTGGGGGGACGGTCCCGAGGTGAGCGGCCCGATGGTCGCGCTGGTCCTCGCGATGGGAGGGCGCAAGGCCGCGCACGCTCAGCTCGCGGGCGAAGGCGTGGCGGTGCTCGCCAGCCGTTCCTAGTGGTGCTGCCTCTCTGGGCGGCTGTCGGCGTCAGCTCAATCGTTGAGGAGGCTCAATTGTTGAGGAGGTTCCCGAGGATGCCCCCGGCCCCTCCGGACTTCTCGTCGTCGTGCTGCGGCAGGTACGGCGAGATGGCCTGAGCCAGCTGCGAGATCGGCATGGTCTGGAGCCAGACCATGCCGGGACCGGTCAGCGAGGCGAGGAAGAGTGTCTCTGCTCCGAACAGCAGGTTCTTGATGCCCTTCACCATCTTGATCTCGAAACTCATGCCGGCGTCGAACAGACCGACATGGCCGGGAATGATCTGAAGGTTCTCGCCGGCCGCCAGGTGGTACTCGACGAGCTCACCGGACAGCTCGATCCACGCGGTGCCCTGGCCGGTCACCCGCTGGAGGATGAATCCGCTCCCCCCGAAGATCCCGGCGCCGAGCTTCTGTTGGAAGCCGATGGAGATGTTGACGTCGGCGGTGGCGGCCAGGAACCCGTGACGGTGCACGAGGTACTCCCGGTCGGGTGCGATGGCCACCGGTCGGATCTCGCCCGGCAACTTGGCGGCGAACGACACCGTGCCTGGACCACCGGCGGTCTCGTACCGGGTGAGGAACAGCCCACCCCCGGCCACCGTCCGCTTCAGTGCCCCGAGGACCCCTTTGGACCCTGCCCCCGCGGTGGACGTCGACATCTGGATCGACGAGGACATCCACGACACTTCGCCACCCGGCGAGACCACGCTCTGGCCCGGTTGGAGGTCGACCTGGAGCACCGGCATGACCGTGCCCACGACCCGGTGGGTGATGCCGGAGGCCGCATCGACCGCCGACGGGTCGTCGGGAGAAGGGGGCTGCGCATCGGACATCTGTCGCTCCTCTCGCCGCCGGTGGGCCCGAACGGAAGGCGACCCCAAACGTACAAGGCGGGGTCCGCCGGGGTCCGGACTCCCGAGCCCGCAGTCGGAGGCGGTGCCCGCTGTGCGGTGAGATGCCAGACTTTTCGTCTCGTCCGGCCCCCGGGTGGGCGGCCGCAGAGAGGAGAGCGAATCCGTGTCCGGAGTCCATATCGTGACCGACAGTTCCTGCGACCTCACGGCGGGCGAGATCGAACAGCTCGACGTCGAGATCGTGCCGCTGACCATCCGCTTCGAGGACGAGGAGTTCACCGACGGTCGTGACCTCAGCATCGAGGACTTCTACCGGAGGATGGCGGCCTCCGAGGTGCTCCCCCAGACCGCCTGTCCGTCGCCGGGCGCCTTCGAGCAGGCGTTCGCACGTGCGCACGATGCAGGTGCCGACGGGGTGGTCTGTCTCACCCTCTCGAGCGATCTGTCCAACACCGTGCAGTCCGCGACGACGGCTGCCGCTTCCTGTGAAGGACAAGTGCCGGTCCACGTGATCGACACCAAGACGGTGTCGAGCGGTCTGGGCACCCTCGTACTGGAGGCCGCCCGGGCAGCCGCCGACCGAGCCGGCATCGACACGGTGTTGAAACGGGTCGGCGGCATGATCCCGCGTACCCATGTGCTGGCGACACTCAACACGCTCGAGAACCTGAAGAAGGGGGGCCGGATCGGTGGGGCGCGGGCGATGGTGGGATCGATGCTTTCGATCAAGCCGGTGGTCGACATCACCGGCGGAGTCGTCCAGGAGGCGGGCAAGCCGCGCACCCGCAGGCGCGCCATGCAGATGCTCTACGAACGAATGACAGGAGCCGGTGCCATCGAGCATGTCGCGGTCATGCACGGCAGGGCGCCGGACCTCGAGGAGTTCCTCGACCTGATCGCTCCCCGCTTCCCCCGGGCGAGCTTGCGCATCGGCGAGCTGGGAGCGGTGATCGGGTCCCACGGCGGGTCGGAGATCCTGGGAGTCAGCTGGGTCGACGCGGACTGAGCCCGACCGTCACGAAGCGTGTGACTCCCGTTGTCACAGGGAGTGGCCGGGCGCATGAGGGAATCCGGGGTCATGCCGTACGATGGAGGTGTGCAGTCAAATGCAGGGGTGGGCGCGCCGCGCCGGGTGCAGCTGACCCGGGGGGAGCTACGGGCCACCCTGCTCGAGGCCGGACGCGAGATCCTCCTCGAGGAGGGACTCGACACCGACTCCACCAACCTCACCTTCAAGCGGGTCTTCGACCGTGTCGAAAAGCAGACCGGCGTCCGGGTCACCAACGCCTCGGTCATCAGGCGGGTCTGGGAGAACCAGGCGGAATTCCAGACCGATGTCCTGGTTGCCATCGCCCACGACGAGCAACGGCCCGAGGCGGAGCGAACCGTGCACGCTCTCCTCGACCTGTTCCGGCATCTCGACCTCTCGACCCCTGAGGCGCGTGACTACGCGTTGGGGGAGGTGTGCCGGGTCGGTGGCGAGGCCAGCAACACCGCAATCGCAGACTCGACCAGCTTCTCCCTGTGGATCAGCGTGATGGCCATGGCGACGGCGACCGCACTCCCCGACGAGCGCAGGCGGATCCAGGACGCGCTCCGAAGCGCATACGGGACGGTAGACAAGTTCTGGGGGGAGGCCTACGCGGGCCTGGCTGCGCTCCTCGGGCTACGCATCCGCCAGCCGTGGACGATCGACCACTTCGTGATGGTCGTGACCGCGCTCAACGAAGGGTTCTCGTTGCGTCAGCGGGTCAACGGCCACATCGAGTGGGTCACCCGGCCGACCGGACCCGACGGCGAGGAGCAGGAGTGGACCCTCTTCGCCGCCGGGCTCGAGGCGCTCGCCCGCCAGTTCTTCGAGGCGGACCCTGGCTTCACTCCGCCACCCCGTCCCAGCTGACCGGCCGGTCTCCACGCGGACCAAGTCGATTCAGGTGAATGGTTCTACAATCAAGGGCCGTTGCCGTTGATCGCATCTGGGTGATGAGGGGTCTGGCGTGCTGTCGGAGAATGACAAAGAGGCCATTCGCAGTGTGGAGCGGGTCATCGAAGCGATGCAAGCGCTACGCCTGGTGCTTGAGCACCGTGAAGAAGTTCTCCGGCGAGCGATCAGTGTTCGCGAGCCCGCGCTCGACTACGCCGGAGCAGTCAAGGAGGCGCATGTGAGCGAGGATCAAGAGGATCTCCGCGATGCCCTCTTCCTGCTCGAGCAGCGTCGACGCGAATCACGGGTTGCATCATTCAGGTCCGCCCTGGACCACGGGCTCTCGATCAATGAGCTGGGTCGAATTTGGGGTTCTCCCGGCAGATGGCATCTCGATACGCCAAAGAGGCCCGTGGAGAAACGTAGGGCAACTTGGGTTGCATGCAATTCAGGTTGCATGCAATCCGGGTTGACGGTATGCTTGTAGCAAGCGCCAGTCGCCGTGTCCGTTGAGATAGGTTCCGCCGCCTTGCTCCGGACACGGCGACTGGCCCTTTTACGGTACTAGGGCATGCGTCGTCACCGTCCTCGCCAGAGCGGCGCTCGCTTCTCGATGAAGGCGTTGAGCCCTTCAGTGACGTCCGCTGTGGCGAGGAGGCGGCGTCCGATCCGGGCCTCGACCTCGTACGCACCGGCGAGCCCGTTCTGTGCGGAGAGGCCTTTCAGTACGGCTTCTTTGGTTGCCTGAACGGCCAGTGGCGCGTTGGCCGCGATCTCGTTTGCCCACGCGGTTGCTCGGTCTGCGAGCTCATCGGCGGCCACGATCTCGTTGAGGAGCCCAAGGTGCAGGGCGCGCTCCGCGGTGACGGTGCGGCCGGTCAACAGAAGCTCCATTGCAGCAGGCCAACCGATCTGTCGGGGAAGGCGGGCGGTGGTGCCGCCATCGGCCATCAAGCCGCGCCTGGGTTCCGGGAGCCCGAACGTGGCCGCGGGTGTGGCGAGGCGAATGTCTGTCCCTCCGAGGAGGTCCATGCCGCCCGCCAGGCACGGTCCGTCGACGGCGGCAATGATCGGTTTGTAGACGTCGAGGGTCAGGAGCACACCATCGGTACCCACTGACATCGGGATGCCCTGGTGCTCGGTACGGCCCTCGGCAGCGAGCTGTTGGGCGAGAGGGAGAAAGTCTCGGAGATCGGCACCGGAGCAGAAGGATCCCGGGACGCCGGTGACGATCGCGACCCACGCGGAGGGATCCGCGTCGAATCGTTTCCACGCCGCCGCCAAGTCTGCGAAGTGGACGAGGTCGAGCGCATTGCGCCGTTCGGGTCGGTCGATGACGATGCGTACGACATGCCGATCGTCGAGCTCGTAGTGGACGGACACGGATTACCGGGTCCGTCCTGGAAGGACAAGACGCTGATCGACGGGGGCTTGCGTGAAGCATGTCATCGCTCTGCGACGTTAGGCGTCGACGGGGTGCCCTGGCATTTCCGCATATTGTGAGTCACGGCGTCTCACGTCGAGCGGTCTCCACCCGTCGGCGCGCTCCCAATCGACGTCGAGGTCCTGCCAAGGGAGGGAGATGAGCCTCTATCGGGTCGTGCACTGGGGGACTGACGGGCAAGTCGCCGGTCCATGACGGACCAGCAACCGGTTGTGACCGTGCGCGTCGAGCCGTCGAACGTGCAGATCACTGTGCGCTACGGCGAGCAACTGATGCGGG
This sequence comes from uncultured Acidimicrobiaceae bacterium, assembly GCA_963701325.1. Classification (GTDB taxonomy): domain Bacteria; phylum Actinomycetota; class Acidimicrobiia; order Acidimicrobiales; family RAAP-2; genus Bog-756. Next base: position 2,223,892 of record OY969604.1, on the reverse strand, counting down.
CCGCAGAACGGCTCGGGTACTACTGGCCGACCATCTGTCACGGGCATGCCGAGTGCACGGTCTGCTGGATCGAAGTCGACGACGACGATGCGTTCGAGCCGCCCGGGTCTCTCGAACTCAAGGGGTTGACGCTCTTCGAGGGCCGCTCCTTTTACGCCGGCAAGAAGATCCGGCTCGCGTGCCAGGCGCGGCCCGTTGGCGACACGGTGGTGACCAAGCGCGGCGTCAGGCCAGCGCCATGAACAGCGTTCGGCCGACACTCCGGCGATGGCCTGGTCGATGAGGCTCCGGACGTAGGCGGAGGTGACGGGCTTCCCGAGGAAGCACGCGCGGTCGGACAGGGCACCGGCGGTCATCTCGACGGTGAGGTTGATGTTGACACCCGGACGCAGTTCTCCGCGTTGGCGTGCCCGACGCACGGCCACGACCGCACCGTACCGGCGACGCACGACGTTGTCAGCTAGGAACGTTCGCATCTCCGGTCGTGCGCGGCCTCGGCGATGAATGTCGGCGCGAGGAGCGCAAGTCGATCGCCGCCGTATCACAGCTCGGCCAGGGGTTCGAAGACGGTGAGCAGGTCTTTGCGCAGGTCACCGGTGTCGGCTGGCTCGCCGACTCTACGACCGCGGTATGGGCACCTTCGTCACGCGCCCTGCCGCGACGTCTCAGGTCGAGATGTACTGATCGATCACGCGGTGGTGGTGGATGAGGTTGGCTTCCTGCACCGGGTTGAACAGCGCCCCGCGGTAGCCGCGGGACTTCATGCCCCTGGCGGCCTCGACCAGGTTCCCGAAGTCCTGGTTGTTGATGAGGCCCCAGTCCTTTGTGGACCAGTCCTCGTAGAGCTTGCGTTCGATCGGCTTTGGGTCGGCGTCCGGCGGCACCCACTCGAGGGCCCAGTAGTCGAGCAACGTGCTGTCGCGGTCGAGGCCGTTCGGCCTGGCGCGGTAGAGCGTGGCGTTGCCGTGGGTGATGGGCCCGAGGAAATTCGGGAAGAGGTGAATGGTCCCCGATCCGCGGAGGTCCTTGTCTGTCAGGCCCTCGACGTCCATTCCGCTGCGGCGCATGGCGTTGAGTCGGAGCTCATCGAACACCTTTCCGATCGTCTTGCCGGGAGGAGGGCCGTTCTTCTTGAGATCTTCGAGGACAGCCTGATCCTCACGCGGGAAGAGACCGGCGACGGCGTCGACCCGCTCGGCGAGCACCTCTGCCGGGTCGACGTCCTCCCGCCTGATGCCCAGGCGCGGGCTCGGACCGGCTTCGCGCTGGCGCTCCTCGGGCACGTAGTAGCGGCTGTGCTGGCCCAGCTGCTCATACGTGAACAGTGTGTCGTTGAACCAGGAGAGCATCTGTGGGTGGAGAGCCTGGGGGTGGTACCCCTCGTTGAAGGCGTCCACTGCGATCTTCCAATTGCACTCGAAGACGATCGTCCGATACGAGCGGAAGCGCAGCCTGTGGAACCGGTAGGAGGTGAAGAGCTCAGGGATGGTGCCGAGGAACGAGTCGAAGGGCTCGCAGTCGGGGTCCATGTTCACGAAGACGAACCCTCCCCATCGGCCGACCTGCACCTCGCCGAGACAGACGAGATCGTCGGTCATCGTGTCCGGGAATTCGTGGCGGTCCACTACTTCGGCGATCTCGCCTTCGAAGCTCCAGCGCCACCCGTGGTAGCGACACCGGATCTGGGAGGTGGCGAAGCTCCCCACGCCCGACGCGAGCCGCGTGCCTCGGTGTGGGCAGGCGTTGAAGAAGGCTCTGATGTCGTCATCCGCGGTGCGGACGACCAGGATCGACTGGTCGCCGATCGTGTACTCGAGGAAATCGCCGGAGTCGGGGATCTCCTCTTCCCGGCACGCCACCTGCCAGACCCGGGGCCAGAGGCGCTCCATCTCGAGGTCGAAGAATTCCTGAGACGTGTAGCGAGCGCCGGGGACCACCACCATGCCGCCGGCTTGGCGCAATGCGTGTCCGTCGTCGATCGAGGCCGTCATGTCGCGTCCCCCTCGGATCGTGGGCCCCCGACCGAGGCCACCTGGCGCGGCACGCCGAGGACAGAATAACGAGTCACACCGTCTCATGCCGTTTGGAGCTCAGTAGCCCGAGACGGTTGGTCCGTTACCCTGTGCGAGTGACCGGGGGTCCGCTGAACTCACTTTCCGGAGTGCGGGTGCTCGACCTCTCCGATGATCTGGCGGGGTCGTACTGCACGAAGCTGCTCTGCGATGCCGGCGCCGAGGTCCTGAAGGTGGAGCCCCCCTCGGGCCATCCGCTGCGGCGCTGGTCCCGAACGGGGTCGCTGGGTCGAGATGGCGACCAGGACGGCGTTCTGTTCCGATTCCTCGCGGCGGGGCAGCGGAGCGTCGTCGCTGACCTCGACGACTCCGCCGGTCAGGACCGGGTGATCGAACTGCTGGCGGCCAGCGACATCGCGGTGACCACCATGCCAGCGGACCAATTGGATGCCAAAGGTCTTCGCTTCGACGATGTCCATGAGGTGAACCACGAGCTCACCGTGATCTCGCTCACGCCCTTTGGCCTCACGGGACCGCGGAGCGGAGACTCGGCGAACGACTTCCTCCTCCAGGCAATGTCCGGGTCGTTGCACAACCATGGTTCGTGGCGTCGTGAGCCGCTGGCCGTCGGTGGTGGGCTCGGGGAATGGATCGCCGGCGCCTACGGCGCAGCGGGTGCTCTGGCGGCGCGTGCCCGCCTCGATCGCACAGGCGACGGCGAGCTGGTCGATGTCTCGACCCTCGAAGCGCTCGCAGTGACGCTCATGTGTTACCCATCGGTGGCGGCTTCTCTTCCCGGGGGCATCCGCCGTCGGGCGACGGTCGAAATGGTTCCGGGTATCGAACCCTGCAAGGACGGCTTTGTCGGGCTGACGACCCTCACCGCGCAGCAGTGGCACGACTTCGTGGCGATGATCGATCGCCCTGACCTCATCGACGACGGCCGCCTCGACAGTCCTCGCTCGCGCATTGCCCGCGAGGCCGAGCTGCGCCCCGTCATCCACGGCTGGACCGAGCAGCACCAGGTTGGAGAGATCGTCGAACGGGCAGCACTGTTCCGCGTGCCGGCGGCGCCAGTCCTCAATGGCGCTACCCTGCCGAGATTCGAGCCGCTGATCGATCGCGGGCTCTTCACCGGCAACCCTCGAGGCGGGTTCTCGCATCCGCGTCCGCCGTTCCTCAGCACGGCGACCGAGCCTCGTCCGGTGGCAGCCGCTCCAAAGGTGGGCAAGCACGCAGCGACGCCCTTCGGTTCGGATCGCACTGTGTTGCAGCGACGACGTTCCGCGGAAGAGGGGTGCCTTCCGCTCGACGGCGTCAGGGTGCTCGATGTCACCGCGTTCTGGGCCGGTCCTTGCGCGACTCAGTACCTCGCCGCGATCGGCGCGGACGTGATCAAAGTCGAATCCGTCCAGCGCCCAGACTCGATGCGATTCAACGTCGGGGTTTCCCCGAAGACCGAACAGTGGTGGGAGCAGGGGTACCTCTTCCTCTCGGCGAACCTCAACAAGCGCGGTATCACGCTCAACCTCGGCGATGAGCGCGGCCGGGGCCTGTTCCTCCAGCTAGTCGCCCGATCAGACGTCGTCGTCGAGAACTTCACACCCCGGGTCATGGAGAATTTCGCGCTCACCTACGACGCCATTCGGGAGGTCCGACCCGATGTGGTGATGGTGAGCATGCCGGGGTGGGGCTTGGAGGGACCCTGGCGCGACCGGCCCGGTTTCGCGACCACCATGGAGCAGGCCTCCGGCATGGCCTTCGTCACCGGTTATCAGGACGGGGCGCCCATGGCCCCCGGCCTGTGCGACCCGCTCGCGGGCGTCCATGGGGCGTTCGCAGTCCTCGCGGCATTGGAGGAGCGGCAGAGGACGGGCCGCGGCCAGCACGTCGAGGTGCCGATGATTGACCTGGCCGTGAACGTCTCCGCCGAGCAGATCCTCGAGTTCGAAGCCTACGGCGAGCTGATGACCCGTCGGGGAAATCGTTGCGTGCAGGCTGTGCCCCAGGGCGTGTACGCGTGCGCCGGTACCGATGAGTGGCTCGCACTGTCGGTGACCACCGAGGAGCAGTGGAAGGCACTGTGCGAGGCCATCGGCTTCCCGGCGTGGGCAGCCGACCCGAAGCTTGCAACCGTTGCTCGGCGGTCCGCAGCACACGATCGGATCGACCAAGCGATCGGAGGATGGTGCGCGGTTCGAGCGCTCAGCGCCGCCCTCGACGTGCTCGGGGAAGCCGTGGCTCAGCCGGTCGTCCCGGCCTATGCCATCGACGAGGACCCTCAGATGCAGGCCCGCGACTTCTGGGAATCGGTCGTCCATCCCGTCGTCGGAGAGCACCGCTACCCAGGATGGCCCATGCGCCTCTCGGGCAGTCCAGCGGGCTGGTACCGATCTCCGGCGCCGCTGCTCGGGCAGCACAACGTGGAGGTGCTCTCCGGGTTGCTCGGACTCGCGGATGACGAGATCGCCGACCTGCAAGCGTCGGGCGTGATCGGTGAACGTCCGCTCGGCCTCTGACCGACAGGGTCAGACAGTGCCGGTCCCCTATAACCCACAGGAATCCCCCTCGAGGGCGGGGTCGAGGAACTGCACCCGCCTTTCGTCCGCAGACCCTGAAAGTTGCTCGATGGGATCGGGGGCTTGTTCACGCCGTGACCAGGGGCTGCAGGGCAGCTCAGCATCGAGCCGACGCTTCCCCACCTCAGACTGACGACGATGACTCACTCCGCCGGGAGTCGCCAATCAATGAGGTCTAACCTGTGACCGTTACCCCAAGGTACTCAGATCAAGGTCGCGGTGTGCGGGCCCGACACCAGAGCTACCTGGGAGTAATGCAAAAGGGGGAGCGATGAAGAGGCTCGGGAAGGCGAAGGCTCGACTCTCGATGCTGGGAGCGCTGGCATGCTCGCTGCCGTTGATCGGTTTCGCTCTGACGTCGAGCGGGGCGTCGGCGGCAGCGGCTGCGGGGGCGGTCAAGGTCGTGGACGTCTCCGGGGTCAGTTTGGCCGGTGTCTCGTGCAATTCGGAGACGTTGTGCGTCGCGGTCGGTTCGAAGTCCGACGAGGCGGCGGTCCTGCGTATACCGAACGGCACTCCGGGAAGAACAGAGATCGTCTCGGCTGCAGGAAGCGATTCGGCCTTCAGTGCGATCAGCTGTCCGGACTCGACGAACTGCCTCGCGGTGGGTCGCGGTCCTACCAGGAGCCCTGAGGGACCGACCACGACGGCGGGGATCATCGTTCGGATCACGAGCGGGACACCGGGCTCCGTTAGCCACGTACTGGGGACGGGCTTACTGGGCTCCCCCGACGAGGACTACCTGTACGGGGTCGGCTGCACGCACGCCTCGGAGTGCATGGTGGCGGGCTCGGATACGTATCTCGGTGGAATACTCTTTCCGGTGCAGTCCGGCGGGGCCGGGACGTTGCAGTCGGTCGACAACTACATCATGTTCGGGGTCTCGTGTTTCGAGAAGGACTACTGCATCGCCACCGGCTCGGCGGTAAACCCGTATCCGCCTCCTCCCCAATACGGCTTGGCCATCGGCGAGAAGATCGGCCAGTCGAGCGGCGAGGCGCAATGGGGCGGGAGCAACATAGACAGCCTCGATGGCACGGGATGCCACTCGGACAACTCGGACTCTTGCGTTGCAGTTGGCAATACCACGAAGGGGAAAGGTGCCATCCTTCCGATCGTCAAGCTCACCGGCGGCAACACCGAGACCGTTCTCGGAGCTACCGGCTTGAACGCCGTCGCCTGCGAGGGAAGCACGTACTGCGTCGCGGTCGGTCAGAACTCCGGCGGTGAGGGAGTCCTCGTTGGAACTACGGGGAACAAGCAAGGAGTGACGGTTCCGGTCCCCGGGACAACCCAGCTCCTCGCGGTCGGGTGCACCTACAATATGAAGTGCATCGCGGTCGGATCGGACTCAGCCAAGGCCGTGCTGGTCGAGTTCTCGCTTCCGCTCTGATGACCAGGAGGGCCGCCTGACCCTCGTGCGATCTTGGCAACAGAGAGCGGGCGACGGGAATCGAACCCGCGTTCTCAGCTTGGGAAGCTGATGTTCTGCCTCTGAACTACGCCCGCAACGAGAAGGACAGACTATCGCCTGGGCCACCCCTTGTTCGGGCCTGTCCGACGCCTCGATCGTTTCGACGGGGACGCACCCCCATGTGCCCGGACCTGCCCGAAGATGTGCCCGCGGTCCAGTCCCCCACTAACGTCTGTGCGTCATGGTTCTCTCCGACCGCTCCATCCGCGAGGCACTCTCCGCGGGTCAGATCAAGATCGACCCGATGGACGAGTCGTGCATCCAGCCCTCGTCGGTGGACCTCCACGTCGATCAGTACTTCCGCCTGTTCCGGAACCACACCAGCCGGGTCATCGACGTGCGCGAGGACCAGGAGGACCTCACCGAACTGGTCGACGTGGGCACCGATCCCCTCATCCTCCATCCGGGCGAGTTCGTGCTCGGGTCGACCACCGAGAAGGTGACCCTGCCGAGCGACCTGGTGGCCCGGCTCGAGGGCAAGTCCTCGCTCGGCCGGCTCGGGCTCCTCATTCACTCGACTGCCGGCTTCGTGGACGCCGGGTGGGACGGCCACCTGACCCTCGAGCTCTCCAACGTGGCCAACCTGCCCATCACCGTCTACCCGGGCATGAAGATCGGCCAGATCAGCTTCCTGCAGATGACCACCGCGGCGGACAACCCCTACGGATCGGCGGGACTCCACTCCAAGTACCAGGGCCAGTGGGGCCCGACCCCGAGCCGGTACTCGGACAACTTCGGCTCGTGACCCGGCGGCCTTTCCCCTCAATCCCCACGACCACAGCCTCGTGAACAGCAGTCACTCCTAGGAGGATCGCAGTGCCCCTCAGAATCGCCGTCGGACTCGGCATCACCGTCGTGATGTTCGCCATCGCCGGACGTCGCTTCTCATGGCTCTTCCGGCTCATCACCGCCGGGCAACCGGCTGTCCCCTCGAGGGCAAAGGACATCCCGAAGCGGATCAAGGCCGAGCTCGTCGAGGTCGGCGGGCAGAAGAAGCTCCTCCAGTGGACCGTTCCCGGCATGGCACACGCGTTCACCTTCTGGGGCTTCACCGTCCTCACCCTCACCATCATCGAGGCGTTCGGCTGTCTGTTCGACCGCGACTTCCACATCCCGATCATCGGTCGCTGGCCGGTCGTCGGGTTCATCGAGGACTTCTTCGCGGTGGCCGTCATCATCTCGCTGGGGGTCTTCGTCGGTATCCGGGTCAAGAATTCCCCGGCCCGGGAGAATCGCCGCTCGCGTTTCTTCGGCTCCCACACCGGTGCCGCCTGGCTGGTCCTCCTCATGATCTTCGGCGTCATGGTGACCCTCCTCTTCTACCGGGCGGCCCAGATCAACACCGGAAACTTCCCCTACAACTGGGCGGCCTTCGCCTCCCACGCCCTGGCCAAGGCCCTTGCACCGCTCGGAACCGGGGTCAACAGCGTGATCGAGACGGTGGCCCTGCTGGCCAACATCGCGATCATCACCGGGTTCCTCGTCTTCATCTCGTACTCGAAGCACCTCCACATCTTCCTGGCCCCCATCAACGTGGCCACCTCCCGGCGCCCGCGGGCATTGGGCGCTCTTGCGTCGACCCCGGACATGTCCATGGAGGACGTGGGGGACAACGACGAGGTGGTCTTCGGGGCCGGGCGCATCGAGGACCTGTCCTGGAAGCAGCTCCTTGACCTCGCCACCTGCACCGAGTGCGGCCGCTGCCAGTCGCAGTGCCCGGCCTGGAACACCGGCAAGCCGCTCTCTCCAAAGCTCCTCATCATGGATCTTCGCGACAACCTGTTCGCCAACGCCGACCGGGTGATGGCCAAGAACCGGGCCGCCGGGGTCGAGGTGGCCGGGCTGGTGGGCGACACCATCGACCCTGATGTGCTCTGGTCCTGCACGACCTGCGGCGCGTGCGTCGAAGAGTGCCCGGTCGACATCGAGCACATCGACACCATCATCGACATGCGCCGTTATCAGGTACTCATGGAGTCCGAGTTCCCCACCGAGGCCGGGCTCATGCTTCGCAACGTCGAAAACCAGGGTGACCCGTGGGGCCTCGGTAGCGCCAAGCGCACCGACTGGATCGCGTCCCTCGACTTCGAGGTCCCGGTCATCACAGGGACCATCCCCGACGACATCGAGTACCTCTACTGGGTGGGCTGTGCCGGAGCCCTCGACGAGCGGGCTCGTAAGGGTGCCCAGGCCACCGCCCGCATGCTGCACCGGGCGGGAGTGACCTTCGGCATCCTCGGGCCGAGGGAGTCCTGCACCGGTGACCCGGCCCGGCGGCTCGGCAACGAGTACCTCTATCAGGAGCAGGCCCGGATGAACATCGAGACGCTCACGGGCGCCGGCGTCAAGAAGGTCATCGCCACCTGCCCCCACTGCTTCAACTCGTTGGCCAACGAGTACCCGTCGTTGGGCGGCGACTTCGAGGTGATCCACCACAGCCAATTGCTCGACCATCTGGTCCGGGCCGGCCGGATCACCCCGGGCGGTGGCTACACGGGCTCGGTGACCTACCACGACCCGTGTTATCTCGGTCGCCACAACCGGATCTTCGACGAGCCACGCTCGGTCATCGACGCCATCCCCGGCGCCACCCAGATCGAGATGCGTCGCTGCCGCGAGAAGGGCTTCTGCTGTGGCGCCGGCGGTGCCCGCATGTGGCTCGAGGAGAACATCGGCAAGCGGGTCAACATGGAGCGGACCGAGGAGGCCATCGGGACAGGCGCCGACGTGGTCTCGACCGCCTGTCCCTACTGCATGATCATGCTGGACGATGCAGTCCGGGCCAATGCCAAGGAGGACGAGGTCCGGGTGCTGGATCTCTCCCAGCTCCTCGAGGAGTCCCTCACTCAGTCGTAGGCAAGGGCATCGGCCTCGCGCAGACGGTCGGCCAGGGCGGCCAGCATCTTGCGGGCGATGGTGGGCACGGTCTCGAGCAGTCCGTTGAACTGCCGTTGGGAGAGCACCAGCAGGGTCATCGGGGTCTCCGAGACCACCGAGGCCGACCGGGGTCGGCGGTCGAGCAGCGCGAGCTCTCCGAAGTGGGCCCCCGCGCCGAGGGTGGCCACCTGTTTGCCGTTGCGGGTCACCGCAGCGGTTCCATCCACGATGATGAAGAATTCCATCCCGATGCGGCCTTCCTCGACCAGGACCTTGCCCGCCTGCACCTCCAGCTCGTCGAGCAGGGCCCGGATCTTCCGGAGCTCCGAACCGCTGCAGCTCGAGAAGAGCCAGATGGACTTGAGATCGGTTGCCTGAGGTCCACGCGCCATGCGGAGGAGGCTAGCTCGGAGATGTGTTGCACGCCGGGGACCGGCCGGCCGCAAGGGCGCGCAACGAAGCGACGCGCCCGAAGGCCGCTGCGACCCCCCTGCTACCATCTCGCGCTCACCGGGTCGGCCGTCGGTCGGCGGAGGCAGCCCCAGCCCGGGAGGGACCGACCAGTGAGCGCACGATGACGATGGCACCACCTGGACACGACCGAGAGGACCGCGAGGCCGGGGACCTCTCCGGGGGTGCGGCCGGGCTCCCGTCCGACGGGTCGGTCGGCGTTCTGCGCGGCCCGGCAGTCGAGGTCGACGTACGACGGGTGACCCACCTCGCAGTGGGCCTGGGACTGGCCGCGCTCGCAGTCGTGGCCGGAGTGCTGCTCGTGGCCGGCTACCAGAAGAACAGCCAGATCGACAACCTGCGCGCCCACGGGGTCCCGGTCGAGCTCACCGTGACCGACTGCCGCGGTCTGATGGGCGGGAGCGGGTCGAACCTCGCGGGGTACGACTGCAGTGGCACCTACACGGTGGGCGGGCACGAGTACACGGAGGACATCCCCGGCAACACGCTGCACGCGCCCGGCACGACCATTCGGGGTCTGATTGTGCCGGGGGACCCAGCACTGTTCTCGACGCCCGCAACCGTGGACTCGGAGCATGCCTCGTGGACCGTCTACCTCGTCCCGGCAATCCTTCTCGCCGTGCTCGCCTGCCTGCTCACACTGGTCGTCGTTCGGACACGCCACCGGTCACCGTCGTGATCGCCTCCGACGAGTCATCGGGTCCCCGTTGCGAGGCCCCGCGGCGTGGGCCCTCGGGATCCGACGCTGATCGGGCGCGGTAGCCTTGCCCATGGCCGCGCGCGATCCGGACAAGCCGACGCTCTCCGAACGCTTCACCCGGGCGATGATCAAGGCGGACACCGCCGAACGGCCCGTGAACGAGGGTCCGACGACGGTCGATGAGCTTCAAGAGGCCGTCAAGCGGGCCAACGACAACGAACGGCTGATCGGCCTGCTCGCCGCTCCACTCGCCGGCATGGTGGGGTTGCTGGTGACTGGCAGCCTGCTGGCCAACGACCCGAAGTCCTACTCGTCTGTGTACCACGTCCTCTCCTTCACCCTTCTGGCGCTCGCCCTGGCGATGCTGGCCGCGGCCTGGTTCCGCAAGCGGCTCTACCTCGGGATCGCGATGGTCCTCTACGGGCTCTCCATCTTCAATCTGCACTTCTGGGGATTCGGCGTCCCGTTCCTCCTGTTCGGCTCCTGGTACCTGGTCCGTGCGTACCGCCTGCAGCAGAAGTTGAAGCTGGCTCAGGAGTCCGCTCCGGGCGGTAGGGGCAATCAGGGTCGGGCGAACAAGCGGTACACGCCACCGACCAACGGAGCCGGCAAGCCGCCGAAGGCACCTCGCGGAGACGGCCAGCAGGCAGGCTGAGCCTGCGCCGCCTCCGAGCGGCGCCCATTGCCGGCGTCTCCCCCCGTTCACCTGCGGGGATGCGCCAGTTCACGCGTTGGTAACACAGGCGTGACCCTGCCGAAATCCCCCTCCTGCATTGTTTGCGGCGTCAGAGCGAATCTGGCTGTCTTGGTTTCCGCACGCCGGTACTCCTCGGGGCGCGGACGCCGGGACGCAATCAGTACGAGGCATCTCAGGAGAGGAGCACCCAACAGTGCTAGCAGTGGTAACGCAAGTTCCATACCCCAGTTGGCTCAACACCGGGGACAACACATGGCAGATCGTGGCCGCGACGTTCGTCGGCCTCATGAGCCTCCCCGGCCTGGCTGTCCTCTACGCGTCGATCGTCCAGAAGAAGTGGGCGGTGAACGTCATGGCCATGATGTTCGCCGGCTTCTCGCTGGTGTTGGTCACCTGGTTCCTCTGGACCTTCAAGATGGGTTTCGGCCCCAACTCCTTCGGAGGTGGGGTCAAGAACGGCCTGCCGACCCAGGTAGGGGTCGGGGGGTGGACCCAATTCATCGACAACTTCTTGGGCAAACCGGGGTGGATCACAAACCCGGTGGGTGAACAGGGCCAGGCGGTGTCGGCGGCCAACACGGTGATCCCGTTCCACTTCCCGACGTCCTCGTTGGCGTACTTCCAGTTCGTCTTCGCGGCAATCACCCCGCTCCTCTTCCTCGGCAGCGTGCTCGGCCGCATCAAGTTCCTCGCCTGGTGCCTGCTTGTACCGCTGTGGTCGACCTTCGTCTACGGGGTCGATGCCTTCCTGCTCTGGGGCGGTGGCTACTTCGCCCAAGAGGGCGCTCTCGACTTCTCGGGTGGGTTCGTGATCCATATGTCGGCCGGGGTATCGGGGTTCGTGGCCGCCTGGGTCCTCGGACCACGGCTCCTTCGAGACCGACAACACGCGATACCCAACAACCTGGTCATGGCCGGGGTCGGCGCCGGGATCCTCTGGCTCGGCTGGAACGGGTTCAACGGTGGTGACCCGTACTACGCGGGGACGGATGCCGCAGCGGCTGTCGTCAACACCAACCTGGCCACAGCTACCGGCGTGATCGTGTGGATGCTCCTGGACGCTCTGCTCACCAAGGAGAAGAAACCCACCTTCTTAGGAGGGGTCAACGGCATGATCTGCGGGCTCGTCGGGATCACCCCGTGCGCCGGCTGGGTGAACGGCGCGGGCGCCATCTACGTGGGTCTGATCTGCACCGTGGTCGTGTGGGTTGCGTGGAACTTCCTCTCCAAGGTGCGGCCGTTCTCTAAGGTGGACGACGCACTCGGGGTCATCTACACCCACGGCATAGCCGGACTCTTCGGGGGGTTGCTCCTCGGGATATTCGGAGATCCGAACATGCTCGAATACGGCTGCGGTCACCTCGACGCCACGGGGCAGGTGATAGCCACCACCCAGAACACCTACGGCAGCACCTTTGCTCACTGCGTCCCCTTCTCGGTGAACGGGCTGGTCTATACCGGCTCGGCCCACCAACTCTGGGAACAGTTCCGGGCAGCCATCTTCGTCATCTTCTGGTCGGCCCTGATCACCTTCATCCTCATGAAGCTCATCGGCCTGGTGCTCCGCGGCGCCCGGTACAAGGATGAGATCCTCGAGGTCGGTGACCTCGCCATCCACGGCGAGGAGGCCTTCCCGGTGGAGACGCTGGCCGAGCGGGTCGGTGCCTTCGCAATGGCCGGGGACCGGACTTCCTCGTCTGAGCAACCAGACGACCCGGTACCATCCGGCGAGTCGAGTACCTGACCAACCCCTACGAGAACAAGGAGACAACCCAGATGAAATTGATCGTAGCGGTGGTCAAGCCGTTCAAGCTTGACGAGGTGAAGGAGGCTCTCAAGACGCTCGGCGTCCACGGGATGACCTTGACCGAGGCCCAGGGATTCGGGCGCCAGCGGGGTCACACCGAGGTCTACCGCGGGGCTGAGTACGAAGTGGAGTTCGTGCCCAAGATCCGCCTCGAGGTGGTCGTCGACGACGCGCAGGTCGACGAGGTCACCAACGCAGTGGTCGACAGTGCGGGAACTGGGAAGATCGGTGACGGCAAGGTGTGGATCCTGCCCGTAGAGGACGTCATCCGGGTCCGCACCGGCGAGCGGGGGGTGGACGCACTCTGACCATCGGCTGATCGCCGACCGTCGTCGCTAAGAAGGGCGGCGGCCGGCGAGGCCACAGAGACCATGCCCGCTACCGCGGATCGGCGGGCGAGGGAACGGAAGCGGTCGGTCCTCCGGGGTCGGCCGTTTCCCGCGTCCGGGTTCAGCCGGCCTGCCGCCGGACCGCTTCGGCCGCAGCTTCGGCGGCCGACGGGTCGCCGAGGAACCTGCTCGAGATGACCGAGAGATCGCCGGCGAGCTCGTAGACGAAGGGGATGCCGGTCGGGATCTCGAGGTCGACGATCTCCGTGTCGCCGATCCCCTCGATGTGCTTGCGCAAGGCGCGGAGGCTGTTGCCGTGCGCCACGACCAGGACCGCTCCGCCCCGCGGAGCCTCCGCCAAGAGATCCGGAACGATGGCGTCCTCCCAGTAGGGCACCGTCCGGGCCACCACATCGGCCAGGCACTCGGTGAGCGGCAGGGCGTCAGCCGGCACGTCCCGGTAGCGGGGGTCACCGGCCGGGTCGTGGGCGTTGCCGCGCTCGACGGCAGGAGGTGGCGTCGCGTAGCTCCGTCTCCATTCCTTGACCTGGTCCGCGCCGTGACGGGTCGCAGTCTCCTTCTTGTCGAGGCCCTGGAGGGCCCCGTAGTGGCGTTCGTTGAGCCTCCAGTGCCGGCGCACCGGGAGCCAGGACCTGCCGGCGATCTCCAGGGTGAGCTCGGCGGTCCGGATGGCCCGGGTCAAGAGAGACGTGTGGAGGAGCCGGAGATCGATCCCGGACTCCGCTCCGAGGAACCGGCCCGCCGATCGGGCTTCCTCCTCGCCCTGTTCCGAGAGGTCGACGTCGTACCAGCCGGTGAAGAGGTTCTCGGCGTTCCAGAGCGACTGACCGTGTCGGAGGAGGACCAACTCGGGCATGGCATCGAGCGTATCCCGACGGTTGCCCGGGTTTGCATCATGAGACGTCGACGAGATCAGCGGATCCGCTGGAGGGTGGCATTGGCTGTGGCCAGGTCGAACTCGGTCGCGTCGAAGGAGCCACCCACCCATTCGAGGTACTGGTCGTGCTCGTCGTCCTCGGGGTCCGCGAGCGCCTCGACATCGTGCTCCCAGCCGTCGCCGAAGTCGTATTCATAGGTGAACCGTCGCTCGTCTCGGAGGGCCTCGAGCACGGTCACGCCCTTCTCGTCGATCTCCTCCTCGGGGTCATCGTCGCCGCCCATCCCGTAGCGCTTCTCGCCCACGTCGAACGTGTGGAGATGCGAGTCGGTCCAGCCCATGGCCGCCAGGAGCATCTCGCTCAGTTTGGCCATTCTCACCTTCCCCGGCGCCAGCACCCGCCTCCAGACAACCGGGTGGACGTCGGCCAACTGGATCCGCAGCTGAAGGACGCTCTGGCCGGGTGGTTGGGGCGTGCTCGGAGCCACGCCCCAAGGGTACGCGAGTGCTCTCCCCGACCTCAGGGAGTCATCGCCCGATGCTCAGAGCAGGTCCGCCAAACGGCGCCTTCCTGGGTCTGTCCGTGCCTCCTCCGTCGCCCCACTCAGTTGGTGCCCGAGCCCAGCCAGGACTCTGAGCTGGGCCTTTCCGGTGCAAAGCCGCTCTCCGGGCTGCTATGATGCCCTAACAGTCATAAATCCTATTGTTAGATGACTCAAGTTTGCTATACTGATACCTGGGGTACCTGACGAAAGTAGATCCGGCGCAAAGAGAAGACGCCGAGTAGGAGGCAGACACGATGGCCAAGGCTGTAGGTATCGATCTCGGGACCACCAACTCGGTGGTCGCTGTACTGGAGGCCGGCGAGCCGGTCGTCATCCCCAATGCCGAAGGCGCGGTACGACGCCGTCGGTGGTGGGCTTCGCCAAGTCCGGAGAGGTCCTCGTGGGCGAGGTGGCCAAGCGTCAGGCCATCACCAACCCCGACCGGACCATCCGCTCGGTCAAGCGCCACATGGGATCGTCGTGGACCGTCGACATCGACGGAAAGGCGTATACGCCCCAGGAGATCTCTGCCCGCATCCTCGGAAAGCTCAAGCGCGACGCCGAGGCGTTCCTCGGTGACACCGTGAGCCAGGCGGTGATCACCGTACCGGCCTACTTCGACGACGCCCAGCGGACCGCGACCAAGGAGGCGGGCGCGATCGCCGGCCTCGAGGTCCTCCGCATCATCAACGAGCCGACCGCCGCGGCCCTCGCCTACGGGCTCGACAAAGAGGGAGCCGACCAGACCGTGCTCGTGTTCGACCTCGGAGGTGGCACGTTCGACGTGTCGGTCCTCGAGATCGGCGACGGCGTGTTCGAGGTCAAGTCGACGTCCGGCAACTCGAAGCTCGGTGGGGACGACTGGGACCAGCGCATCATCGACTGGCTGGTCAAGACATTCAAGGACACCGAGGGCGTTGACCTGTCCACCGACAAGATGGCAACCCAGCGCCTGCAGGAGGCGGCCGAGAAGGCGAAGATCGAGCTCTCCTCCGTCCAGGAGACCCAGATCAACCTGCCGTTCATCACCGCCACGTCGGAGGGCCCGAAGCACCTCGACGTCAAGCTCACCCGGGCCCAGTTCAACGAGCTCACCGCCGATCTGGTCGATGCCTGCAAGGGCCCGTTCGACCAGGCCATCGCCGACTCCGGGCTCAGCAAGTCCGACATCGACCACGTGGTCCTGGTCGGCGGCTCGACCCGCATCCCCGCGGTCCAGGAGCTGGTCCAGAACCTGACCGGCAAAGAGGCCCACAAGGGTGTCAACCCCGACGAGGTCGTGGCCATCGGTGCCGCGGTCCAGGCGGGCGTGCTGAAGGGCGAGGTCAAAGACGTCCTGCTCCTCGACGTGACCCCGCTGTCGCTGGGCATCGAGACCAAGGGCGCGGTCATGCACCGGCTCATCGAGCGCAACACCACCATCCCCACCAAGCGGAGCGAGGTCTTCACCACCGCCGACGACAACCAACCGTCGGTCGAGGTCCACGTCCTCCAGGGTGAGCGCGAGATGGCCATGTACAACAAGACGCTCGGCAAGTTCCAGCTGGTCGACCTACCCCCCGCGCCGCGTGGCGTGCCCCAGATCGAGGTCACCTTCGACATCGACGCCAACGGCATCGTGCACGTCTCGGCCCAGGACCGGGCCACCGGCAAGGAGCAGTCGATGACCATCACCGGCCAGTCCTCACTGGCCAAGGACGACATCGAGCGGATGATCAAGGACGCCGAGTCCCACGCCGAGGACGACCGCCGCCGCAAGGAGGAGGCCGAGATCCGGAACAACGCCGACTCGCTCGTCTACCAGACCGAGAAGCTCCTGAAGGACCAGGGAGAGAAGTTCCAGGGCGACGAGAAGGAGAAGGTGGAGAGTGCGCTGACCAGCCTCAAGGAGGCCTTGGCCGGCACCGACGTGGAGGTCATCAAGACCGCCACCGAGACCCTGCTCTCTGCCAGCCAGTCGTTCAGCCAGCGACTCTACGAGGAGGCGTCCAAGGAGAGCGCGGCGGCTCCCGGTGGCGAGGTCCCGTCAGAGGAGGCCTCCGATGACGAGGTCGTCGACGCCGAAATCGTCGACGAGAAGGGTTGATCCACGGTGGCGATCGGAGACGGGCCGCGCCCTGACCTCGGGGACACCGGCGCGGGGGCGGGCGGAGCCTCCGTTCCCGGTGCCGGGTCCGATGACGAGGTCGTCGAGGAGACGGAGCTCGACGACGACCGGATCGGTTCCGAGGTGTTCGATGCCGAGCTCCTCGACGAGGACGGACACGGCGGGGTGACCACCGAGATCATCGACGGCACCTCGCCCGAGCTCGATGCCGTCGCGCTCGCCCAGTCCGAGCGCGACGAATACCTGGATTCGCTCCGCCGGCTGCAGGCCGAGTTCGAGAACTACAAGAAGCGGGTGAGCAAGCAGCAGACCGATCAGGTGTCCCGTGCGGCGGTGTCGCTGGTCGAGAAGCTGCTGCCTGTGCTCGACGCGCTCGACCTCGCCGCCGAGCACCTGGGCGACCCCGATTCGACCGATGGCAAGGCACTCGTGGCGGCCTCCGGGCTGCTGCACGGCTTGCTCGCGAAGGAGGGCCTCGAGCGCATCGACCCGTCGGGGGAGCCCTTCGACCCGACGGCCCACGAGGCCGTCGGCCGGCTGCCCGACGACGAGACGATCGAGGTGGCCGCCGACGCCACGGACAGCCCGGCCACCGGTGAGCCGCTGGTCGGCCGGGTCATGCGACCGGGATACCGGTGGAAGGGCACGGTGGTCCGTCCGGCGATGGTCATGGTCCAGGGCTGACCGCGCGCCGAGCGACACGGGGACCCAGCACCCACAGACACGCCCAGTAGAGAAGAGAGACGGTGGCGCCGCAGCGCGAATGGTTCGAGAAGGACTACTACAAGACCCTCGGTGTGGCGAGCACGGCCAGCGCCAAGGAGATCACCAGCGTGTATCGGAAGCTGGCCAAGAAGAACCACCCGGACACCAACCCGGGAGGCGACGAGGCGTTCAAGGAGATCTCGGCCGCGTACGACGTCCTCGGTGACGCCGATCGCCGCAAGGAGTACGACGAGGTCCGCACGCTCGGCCCGGCGGCTGCCGGGTTCCCGGGAGGATTCGGTGGCGGCGGAGGAGGCACCACCTTCCGGGTCGACAACATGGACTTCGGCGACCTGCTGGGCGGCCTCTTCGGGCGCGGCCGGCGGGGCGGCCAGCAGACCGGGCCCCAGCGCGGCGCCGACGTCGAGACCGAGCTGCACCTCTCGTTCGAGGACGCCGTCGCCGGGGTGACCACCTCGGTCAACCTCACCACCGATGCACGCTGCCACACCTGTGGCGGCTCGGGCTCCGCTCCGGGCACCAAGCCGACGACCTGCCCGCGTTGCGGGGGGACCGGGTCGCTCCAGGACGATCAGGGGCTGTTCTCGCTCAGCCAGATCTGTCCGCAGTGCGGCGGGCGCGGGACCATCGTGACCACGCCCTGCCCGACCTGTTCGGGCAGCGGCGTCGAGCACCGCAACCGTTCGGTGAAGGTTCGGATCCCTTCCGGCGTGGAGGACGGGCAACGCATCCGGGTCAAGGGGCGTGGTGCGGCCGGGCGGGGCAACGCCCCGAGCGGCGACCTCTACGTCGTGGTCCGGGTCGACCGCCACGGTGTCTTCGGCCGCCGCGGGCGCAACCTGACCCTGACCGTGCCGGTCGCCTTCGCAGAGTTGGCCCTCGGGACCACGCTCACCGTGCCGACGCTCGGTGACCCGGTCACCCTGCGCGTGCCGCCGGGTACCCCGTCGGGCCGCACCTTCCGGGTCAAGGGACGCGGGGTTCCCGCCAGCGGCAAGAAGGCCGTCGGCGACCTGCTGGTCACCGTCGAGGTGGCGGTGCCCCGGGACCTCACCGACGAGCAGCGGACGGCGCTCGAGGATCTGGCCAAGGTCATCGAGCCACCCGCGCGTGACGCCCTCGGGAGCGTCGGATGAGTGACGACGGGCGGTCGCGTGCCGTCTACGTGATCTCGGTCGCCGCGGAGCTCGCGGGTGTCCACCCGCAGACCCTTCGGGTCTACGAGCGGAGGGGCCTGCTCGATCCGAGCCGCACCCGCGGAGGGAGCCGCCGCTTCAGCGACAAGGACCTCGACCGCCTCCGCCACATCCAGCAGCTGACCACCCAGGGGATGAACCTCGAGGGCGTGCGGCGGGTGATGGAACTGGAGGACGAGGTGGCCCGTCTCGAAACGGAGCTGGCCACCACGCGGGCCGCCGCCCGCGAGGCGATCGCCGTCACCCATCGGCAGTACCGGCGGGACCTGGTGCCGCTCTCGCAGCTGCCCGCCCCGACGCGACCATCCCGTCGAGCCGCACGAGAGACGGGAGCACGAGAGACAGGAGGAGCCCGATGACGCTGAACCCCGACCGTTGGACGATCAAGACACAAGAGGCGCTCTCTTCCGCGGTGGAGCGCGCCCGGGCCGCGGGCAACGCCGAGGTCACCCCCGATCACCTGCTCGCCGCGGTCCTCGATCAGGACGACGGCATCGCCGGTCCGATCCTGACCCGCGTCGGGGTCGAGCCGTCCGTCGTCCGCAACCGCATCGGCGACCAGCTCGCTCGCCTCCCACGGGCGGTGGGCGGCGACGCGCCGACCATCGATCGCTCGCTCCGGGAGGCGCTCGAGGCAGCCGACCGCCAGCGGACCGACATGGGCGACGAGTACCTCTCGGTCGAGCACCTGCTGCTGGCCCTCGCCGACCGGCTCGGGGTCGAGCGGGACGTCCTGCTGACCGCGCTGCGCGACGTGCGTGGGAGCCACCGGGTCACTTCGCAGAACCCCGAGGAGACCTTCCAGGCGTTGGAGAAGTACGGCCGTGATCTGACCGCGCTGGCCCGCCAGGGGAAGATGGACCCGGTCATCGGCCGCGACGAGGAGGTCCGCAGGGTCATCCAGGTGCTGTCGCGGCGGACCAAGAACAATCCGGTCCTCATCGGCGAGCCCGGCGTCGGCAAGACGGCCATCGTCGAGGGGCTCGCCCAGCGCATCGTCGAGGGCGACATCCCCGAGGGCCTGAAGGGCAAGCGGGTCATCAGCCTGGACATGAGCTCGATGGTGGCCGGGGCCAAGTACCGGGGAGAGTTCGAGGAGCGGCTCAAGGCCGTGCTCAAGGAGATCGCCGACGCCGAGGGCGAGGTCATCACCTTCGTCGACGAGCTGCACACCATCGTCGGCGCCGGGGGCGGCTCGGAGGGGGCGATGGACGCCGGCAACATGATCAAGCCGATGCTGGCGCGTGGTGAGCTGCGGCTCATCGGCGCGACCACCCTCGACGAGTACCGCAAGTACATCGAGAAGGACGCCGCACTCGAACGGCGGTTCCAGCAGGTCTTCGTGCCCCCGCCGTCGGTCGAGGACACCATCGCCATCCTGCGCGGCCTCAAGGAACGCTACGAGGTCCACCACGGCGTGCGCATCCAGGACGCAGCGCTGGTGGCCGCGGCAGTCCTCTCCGACCGGTACGTGACCGGACGCTTCCTGCCCGACAAGGCCATCGACCTCATGGACGAGGCAGCCAGCCACCTCCGGATCGAGATCGACTCGATGCCGACCGAGCTCGACGTGGTGACCCGGCGGCTCCGCCAGTTGGAGATCGAACGCATGGCGCTCGACAAGGAGACCGACCCGGCATCGGCCGAACGGCTCGCCCGCCTCGACGAGGAGATGGCCAACCTCCAGGAGGACGCGGCAGCGATGACCGCGCACTGGCAGTCGGAGAAGGAAGCGATCACCACGATCCAGGAGCTCAAGGGCCAGCTCGAGCAGACGCGCAGTGACGCAGAGCGGCTGAGCCGCGAGGGGAACCTGGCTCAGTCCTCGGAGCTCACCTACGGGGTCATCCCCGATCTCGAGCAACGGGTCGCGGCGGCCACCGCCACCCTCGACGAACTTCAGAAGAGCCAGCGCTTCCTCAAGGAGGAGGTCGACGCCGAAGACGTGGCCGAGGTGGTCAGCCGGGCGACCGGCGTGCCGGTCAGCCGCCTGCTCGAGGGCGAGGTCGAGAAGCTGATCCGGATGGAGGACGCGCTCCACGCCCGGGTGATCGGGCAGGACGAGGCCGTCTCGGCGGTGTCCAACGCCATCCGCCGCAGCCGGGCCGGTCTCTCCGATCCCGACCGGCCGATCGGATCCTTCCTCTTCATGGGGCCGACCGGCGTGGGCAAGACCGAGCTCGCCCGCGCACTGGCCGAGTTCCTCTTCGACGACAGCCGGGCGATGGTCCGGATCGACATGAGCGAGTACGGGGAACGGCACTCGGTGTCCCGGCTGGTCGGGGCGCCCCCCGGATACGTCGGCTACGAGGAGGGTGGCCAGCTCACCGAAGCCATCCGCCGGCGGCCCTACGCGGTGGTCCTCCTCGACGAGCTCGAGAAGGCCCACCCTGACGTGTTCAACACCCTCCTCCAGGTGCTCGAGGACGGCAGGCTGACCGACGGGCAGGGACGGACCGTGGACTTCACCAACACCGTGCTGATCATGACCTCCAACATCCCCGGCGAGCCCATCGACCACTTCAAGCCCGAGTTCGTCAACCGCATCGACGCGATCGTCCGCTTCCACCCACTCACCGAGGCGGACCTCAACCGCATCGTCTCCATCCAGCTGCAGGGATTGCGCGCCAGGCTGGCCGAGCGCCGGCTGGGGCTGGAGGTGACTCCGGGCGCGAGCTCCTGGTTGGCCCACGTCGGCTTCGACCCGGACTTCGGGGCGCGACCGCTCCGCCGGGTCATCCAGCGTGAGGTCGAGGACCCACTGGCCCTGGCCCTCCTCGAGGGCCGCTATGCCGAGGGGTCGACGGTCACCATCGACGAAAAGGACGGTCAGATCGCCCTCGTGTGACCCCCGGCGGCGGCCCACCGGGGCCGCTGTTCCCGCAGCCCGCGGCCAGCGGATGCATTCGGGCCAGCGGGCTACACTGGTGCGTAATCCGCTTTCCGCAACGGAGGAGACGCGTGCCGGCAACCGTCGTCGTCGGGACCCAGTGGGGTGATGAGGGCAAGGGCAAGCTCACCGATCTCCTGGCCAAGGAGATGGAGGTGGTCGTCCGCTACCAGGGCGGCCACAACGCCGGGCACACCATCGTGGTGGACGGCGAGACCTTCGCCCTCCAGCTGGTACCGAGCGGCATCCTCTACGACCACATCACGCCGGTCATCGGGAACGGGGTCGTCGTGGACCCGACCGTGCTGCTCGCCGAGGTCGACGTCCTCCAGTCCAAGGGGATCGACACCTCGAAGCTGCTGGTCAGCGGCAACGCCCATCTGATCATGCCGTACCATCACGAGCTCGATCAGTTGGCCGAGCGCTATCTCGGCAAGAACAAGCTCGGGACGACCAAGCGAGGGATCGGGCCGGCCTACGCCGACAAGTCCTCCCGGGTGGGCCTCCGCGTCCAGGACCTGCTCGACCCCAAGATCTTCCGCCAGAAGCTCGACGTGGTCCTGAAGGAGAAGAACCAGGTCCTGGCCAAGGTCTACAACCGGCTCCCCCTCTCGGCCGACGAGATCTGCGAGCGCTACCTGGGTGGGCTCGCCTCGCGGATCACCCCGATGATCGCCGACACGGTGGGCCTCGTGCACGAGTCCCTCGAGCGCGGTGCCCACGTGCTCCTCGAGGGGGCCCAGGCGACCTTCCTCGACCTCGACCACGGGACCTATCCGTTCGTGACCTCCTCCAATCCGGTGGCCGGCGGGGCCTGCACCGGAGCGGGGGTCGGTCCGCGCTACATCGACGAGGTCATCGGCATCGCCAAGGCCTACGTGACCCGCGTGGGGAGCGGGCCCTTCCCGACCGAGCTCACCGACCAGATCGGTGACACTCTGGTCGAGCGCGGCCACGAGTACGGGGTCAACACCGGCCGCCGCCGCCGGCCGGGTTGGTTCGACGCGGTCATGATGCGCCAGGCGGTACGGCTCAACTCCCTCTCCGAGGTCGCCCTGACCAAGCTCGACGTGCTCGACACCTTCGACTCGGTCAAGGTCTGCGTGGCCTACGAGGCCGGCGGCGAGCGGTACACCCACCCGCCCTACCACCAGTCGATCTTCCATCAGGTCACCCCGGTTTTCGAGGAGCTTCCCGGCTGGAAGACCGACATCTCCGGTGCCACCGAGATCGGTGACCTCCCCCAGGCCGCCCGCGACTACGTGCACTTCCTGGCCGAGCAGATCGGCACGCCGGTCCGGCTGGTCGGGGTCGGCCCGGGTCGCGAGCAGTTCGTCCGCTTCGCCGCATGAGCGGCGGGACCCGCCGTCCCCCGACCGGGTCCACCCGTCCGGCCGGTCCGATCCGCACGGTCTGCGTGGTCGGGTCGGGTGGGCGCGAGCACGCCCTCGCCACCGCGCTCGCCCGTACGGCCGAGGTGGTGGTCACTCCGGGCAACCCCGGGATCGCCGGACGGTCGCCGGAGGGCCACACCGTGACCAGCGTGGCGACGCCGGTCGAGCAGATCGAGGCCGACCTCTACGTGATCGGCCCCGAGGTTCCGCTGGTCGACGGGTTGGCCGACCGCCTGCGGGCCTCCGGGAAGCTCGTGTTCGGACCCGGCGCCGACGGCGCCCGGCTCGAGGGCTCGAAGGCGTTCATGAAGGAGATGCTGGCCGAGGCCGGCGTCCCCACCGCCCGCTTCGGCGTCTTCACCGAGGTGGGTGCCGCCAGAGCCTTCCTTCGCACCCTCCCCGGGCCGTGGGTGGTCAAGACCGACGGCCTGGCCGCCGGCAAGGGGGTGCTGGTCACCGACTCGTTGGCCGAGGCCGAGCGGGACGTCGAGGCCAAGCTCACCGGCGCGGCGTTCGGCGACGCCGGCCGCCGGGTGGTCGTCGAGGAAGGGCTCGTCGGTCGGGAGTGTTCGCTGTTGGTGCTGTGCGACGGCGAGCGCCTCGCCCCGCTCGCACCGGCCAAGGACTACAAGCGCCGGGACGACGGGGACCAGGGACCCAACACCGGCGGGATGGGCGCCTACTCGCCGGTCCCCTTCGTGGACGACGCGCAGGTCGACGCGCTGGTGGCCGAGGCGGTCGCACCGCTGGTGGGTGCCCTCCGGGAGCGCGGGATCGACTA
This sequence comes from uncultured Acidimicrobiaceae bacterium, assembly GCA_963701325.1. Lineage (GTDB taxonomy): Bacteria > Actinomycetota > Acidimicrobiia > Acidimicrobiales > RAAP-2 > Bog-756. The sequence goes on along the minus strand of OY969604.1, from coordinate 2,200,409 downwards.
CCGGGGGGTCCTCTACGCCGGTCTCATGCTGACCGCCGAGGGTGCGCGGGTCCTCGAGTTCAACGTGCGCTTCGGTGACCCCGAGACCCAGGTCGTCCTCCCGCGCCTCGAGGGTGACGTCGCTGCGCTGCTCGCAGAGGTGGCCGCCGGCGAGCTCCGCTCCGCGCCGCGCTTCTCCGAGGAGGCGGCCGTCTGCGTGGTGCTCGCCGCAGAGGGGTATCCCGAGGTGCCCAGGCCGGGTGACGCCATCGCAGGGCTGGACGCGGCCGCGGCGGTCGACGGGGTCACCGTCTTCCACGCCGGGACCGCTCCGGGGGGTGCCGACCGGCCGGGAAGCGTGCTGACCGCCGGTGGCCGGGTGCTCGGTGCGACGGCACTGGGCAGCTCGCTCGAGCTGGCGAGGGATCGTGCCTACCGCGCCGCCGCCGCCATTTCCTGGCCGGGCATGCACTGCCGTTCCGACATCGCCGGGTCGGGAGCCGCACCGGGCGACCCGGCACTGCCCGGCATCGAGCCGGCCGAGGCGACCCGGTGATCCCGCGCTACGCGCCCCGTGAGATGGCCTCCCTCTTCACGGACGAGGCGCGCTTTGCGATGTGGCTCCAGGTCGAGTTGCTGGCCATCGACGGATGGGTGCTGGTCGGGGACGTCCCGGCCGCCGCAGCCGAGGTCTGTCACTCCCGCGCGCCGGTGGTGGACGCCGCGTTCGTCCAGGCGGTCTCCGATCGCGAGCAGGTGACCGACCACGACGTCGCCGCCTTCGTGGACGTCGTCCAGGCCGCGATCGGCCTGCCCGAGGGATCCTGGATCCACTACGGCCTGACCTCGTCCGACGTGGTCGACACCGCCTTGTGCGCGACCCTCACCCGGGCCGCCGACCTCCTCGTCGAAGCGGCGACCGGGCTGGTCCGCGCCCTCGAGCTGCGGGCGCGTGAGGCGATCGAACTCCCGGTCACCGGCAGGACCCACGGCATGCATGCCGAGCCGACGACGTTCGGCGCGAAGTTCGCACTCTGGGCGCTCCAGGCCGATCGGGACCTGCAGCGCCTCCGGGCGGCACGCGAGCGGATCGCGGTGGGCAAGCTCTCCGGTGCGGTGGGCACGTACTCCAACATCGATCCGAGGGTCGAGGCGCACGTGTGCCACGCCCTCGGGCTGCGACCGGTCCCCGCGACCCAGGTCGTCGCCCGCGACCGGCACGCCGAGTACCTCTGGGCGTGCGCCTCGGTCGGGGCGACCATCGAGCTCATCGCAACCGAGGTCCGCCATCTGGCCCGCAGCGAGGTGGGCGAAGTGGAGGAGGCCTTCCGGCCGGGCCAGAAGGGCAGCTCGGCGATGCCGCACAAGCGCAACCCGATCCTCTCCGAACGGCTCTGTGGCCTCGCCCGTGTCCTGCGCGGGTATCTCTCCGCTGGCCTCGAGGACGTCGCCCTCTGGCACGAGCGGGACATCTCGCACAGCTCGGTCGAGCGGGTGGTGCTCCCCGACGCGAGTGCGCTGACCTACTACATGCTCCGAAAGGCGACCGGTCTGGTCGAGGGCCTCGTGCTGCACCCAGAGCGGGCGCTGGCCACCCTCACCGACGGCAGCCACGGTCTCGTGTTCAGCCAGTCGGTCCTGCTCGCACTGGTGAGCGGTGGGCTGAGCCGCGACGCCGCCTATCGCATCGTGCAGCGCGACGCCCGAACCGCGTGGGAGGAGGGCCGTCCGTTCCGCGAGGTGCTCGACGCGGACCCGGAGGTGGTCCTCGACCCGGCCGAACTGGACGCGGCCTTCGACCTCTCGCGTACGCTCCGCCATGTGCACCGATTCACCGACGCCCTCGAGGAGCTCGCACCATGACCCAGTCGCCTGTCACCCTGCCGCTCGTCTCGTCCGGAAAGGTCCGCGAGCTCTACGACGCCGGTGAGGACCGGTTGTTGATGGTTGCGTCCGACCGGATCTCGGCGTTCGACGTGATCATGGCCGAGCCCATCCCGGACAAGGGACGGGTGCTCACCGCCATGACCGCGGCCTGGCTCGAGGAGCTCGCCGACCTCGCGCCCAACCACCTGGTGAGCGCCGATCCGTCCGCCTTCCCGGAGGGGGCCGCCGCCCTGCCCGGCGGGCTCGACGCGCTGGCCGGTCGGGCGATGCTGGTCCGCAGGGCCGAGATGCTCGACATCGAGTGCATCGTGCGTGGCTACCTGGCCGGTTCGGCCTACAAGGAGTACGAGCGCGAGGGCACCGTCCACGGCATGCCCATGCCGGCCGGGCTCCGCCACGCCGACCGCCTGCCCGAACCGATCTTCACCCCCTCGACCAAAGCGACCGAGGGCCACGACGTGAACATCGGGATGGCCGAGGCGATCGACATCGTCGGCAAGGGTGCGGCCGAGGCCGCAGCCGAGCTCTGCCTGGCTGCCTACACGCGTGCCGCACTGCGCGCCGAGGGGGCGGGCATCGTCATCTGCGACACCAAATTCGAGTTGGGCTTCATCGACGGGCGCCTCTCCATCTGCGACGAGGTGCTGACCCCGGACTCGTCCCGGTTCTGGCCTGCCGACGACTGCGCCCCGGGGACCAACCCGCCCTCGTTCGACAAGCAGCCCCTGCGTGACTGGTTGGAGGCCCAACCCTGGGACAAGCAGCCTCCCCCGCCGCCCCTGCCCGCCACGATCGTGGCTGCGACCTCGGAGCGGTACGTCGCCGCGTACGAGCGGATCTGCGGACGCTCGCTCGCCGATTGGTACGGTGCTTGAGATGGCCGGCGAGCGGCGGTTCTCGGCGCAGGTCGAGGTGCTCCTGCGTGACGGCATCGCCGACCCGCAGGGAGCGACCATCGAGCGGGCCCTGCCGGCGCTGGGCCTCGCCGGGGTGACCGCGGTCCGGGCCGGGAAGTCGTTCCGCTTCGACCTGGTCGCCCACGACGACGCCGACGCCATGGCCCGGGCCACGGTCGTGGCCGACCGCCTGCTCGCCAATCCGGTCATCGAGGAGTCGGTGGTGACCGTGCACCCGGCCGCGGCGTCGGGCTGATGGCTCCGAGGGTCGGCGTCGTCCTCTTCCCGGGGACCAACTGCGAGCACGACGCGGTCCGCGCCCTCGAGGGACTCGGTGCCGAGGCCGGCCTGGTCTGGCACGCGGACACGTCGGTGGCCGGGTACGACGCGCTCGTCCTGCCCGGCGGATTCGCACACGGCGACTACCTCCGACCAGGCGCGATCGCCCGCTTCTCCCCGATCATGGAAGCAGTGGCCGGGTTTGCGTCCGGGGGTGGTCCCGTGGTCGGCATCTGCAACGGATTCCAGATCCTGACCGAGGCCGGTCTGCTGCCGGGAGCGCTCCAGAAGAACCGCGGCCTGCGGTTCGTGTGCACGACGGTGACCGTCCGGGTCGAGCGCAGCGACACGGTGCTCACCGCCGGGGTGCCGGTCGGGACCGAGCTCGCCGTGCCCATCAACCACTTCGAGGGGAACTACACCTGCGCCGCCGCCACGCTCCACGAGCTCCGGGACGAAGGGCGGATCGTGCTCCGCTACGTGGACAACCCCAACGGCTCGGTCGACGACATCGCCGGTGTCTGCAACCCTGAGCGCAACGTGGTGGGCCTCATGCCGCACCCAGAGCGGGCATCCGACCGGCTGCTCGGGACCGAGGACGGTGCCGTGCTCCTGTCCGCCCTGTTGGTCGCGGCGGGTGCCGCTGCTGCGCCGGCGACGGTGGCCTGACCCGCCGGCGGTGCGGAGGGGTCAGCCGCGGGTGCGGGGGATCTTGGCCTGCTGGAGGACCGAGGCACTGACCCCGACCGTCCGCCACGCCGAATACGAGATGCCCTTGCGCTCGCCGTAGGGGCGGGCAACCTTCACGAAGCTCTTCTCGATGCCGGCCAGATCGACCGTGTCGCCGCTGTGGGCGAGCTCGGCCTCGAGGCGCTGGCGTTCCTCGACCAGGTGCAGCTTGGCAAGCGGATCCGCGGTGCCGAGGGACGACTCGATGGTCGTCAGCCGCTTGCGGATCGAATCCGGGGTGCGCTTGCGGCCCCGGCGGGGCTTGGTCGCCTCGAGGGCCTCGAGGTACTGGCGCACGATGCGCCCCTCTTCCCGTCCCTTTGCCAGCGCGGCCTTGTGGGCGTCGGACATCGGCGTCTTCTTGCGGGATGTCCCTGTGGTGGTCGAAGGCATCTCGTCAGCTTCTCAGAGCGATCCATTCGGGGCAAACCCGGAACCGTCACATAGGAGTCGGTTGCAATCGTTTTCGCACTCGAGTGCGTACAGGCTGGGGGTTCGATGGATGAACATCTGGATCACCGATTGAGAGCTCCGTTCTTTGGCATCAATGGACGGTCCTCCTACCTGCAGCACTGCTCGAAAGGACCGACGGAAGCTGGTCGGCGTCGAACACGACGCCTGCTCCGATAGCGACAAAATGCACGACCGTCCAGGCCCCGCGGCATCCGATGGTGGAGCAGCGTCCATGCCACCGGTACCACTCATGGAGGATGGTGACCGGCAGGTACGCTCGGACGAATGGAGCAGCGTGCAGCAGAGCGGTCGGCCGGCTCGACCGGTGACGCGTCGCTCCATCGGGCACTCGGCCTGACCGACGCGGAGCGCGACGAGGTCGAGGCGATCCTCAGGCGTCCCCCCAACCACCTCGAGCTCGCCCTGTTCGCCGTGATGTGGAGCGAGCACTGCTCGTACAAGTCGTCGCGGGTCCACCTGAAGCGCCTGCCGACCGACGCTCCCCACGTCCTGGTGGGTCCCGGTGAGAACGCAGGCGTCGTCGATGCCGGAGACGGCATCGCGGTGGCCATCCGCATCGAGTCGCACAACCACCCCTCAGCCATCGAGCCCTACCAGGGGGCGGCCACCGGGGTGGGCGGCATCCTCCGGGACATCTTCACGATGGGCGCCCGTCCGATCGCGGTGATGGACCCGCTCTTCTTCGGCGACCCGGGCGACGCCCGCCAGCAGTGGCTGATCGAGGGGGTCGTGGCGGGCATCTCCGGGTACGGCAACTCGGTCGGGGTGCCCACGATCGGCGGCGAGCTCACCTTCGACCCCTGCTATGCCCAGAATCCCCTGGTCAACGTGTTGTGCATGGGAGTGCTCCCGCGGGAGCGCCTGGTGCTGGGCCAGGCCTCCGGGGTGGGCAACCTGGCCGTCCTGCTCGGGTCCTCGACCGGCCGTGACGGCATCGGCGGGGTCAGCGTGCTGGCCTCGGCCGGTTTCGGGGCTGCCGACGCGGCCGCCGACGCGGCCAAGCGCCCGAGCGTGCAGGTCGGCGACCCCTACGAGGAGAAGCGTCTCATCGAGGCATGCCTCGAGATGCTCGACGCCAAGTTGGTCGTCGGCATCCAGGACCTCGGTGGCGCCGGCCTGGTCTGCGCCACCAGTGAGACGGCGGCCCGCGCCGGCCTCGGGATGGACGTCGACGTCTCCGCCGTGCCGCGTCGCGAGCCGGCGATGGCCGACTACGAGGTCATGACCTCCGAGAGCCAGGAGCGGATGCTGGCGATCGTGACCCCCGCCGATTTGCCCCGGGTGGAGGAGGTCTGCCGGAGGTGGGAGGTGACCGCGGCCGTCGTTGGCCGGGTGACCGAGCCGCCGGCGGGGGAGCCGGGCCGCCTCCGCATCCTCGACCGATTCGACGGGGCGGTGCTCGGTGACGTCCCGGCCGCCGCCCTCTCGGAGGAGGCGCCGCTCTACCACCGCCCCCTGGCCGGACCGACCGACTTGGAGGCCCGGCGGGCCGACGACCCCGGGACCCTGCCGGCCCCGACCGACTGCGGTCCGGACGTCCTCGCCCTGCTGGCCGACCCGTCCTGGGTCTATCGCCAGTACGACCACCAGCTCTTCCTCAACACGGTCGAGGGCCCGGGCGGGGACAGCGCGGTGCTCCGCCTGGCCGCACCCGGCCTGCCGCCCTCGGAGCGCGGTCTCGCCCTGACCACCGACTCGAACCCGGCCTGGTGCGCGATCGACCCGAGGGCCGGCACCGCGTCCACCGTGGCCGAGGCCGCCCTCAACCTGGCCTGTTCGGGCGCGGTCCCCTTGGCGGTGGTCAACTGCCTCAACTTCGGCAACCCCGAGCACCCCGAGGTCATGTGGCAGCTGTCCGAGGCCGTCGACGGCATGGCCGAGGCCTGCCTCGCCCTCGGCCTCCCGGTGATCGGTGGCAACGTGAGCCTCTACAACGAGAGCCTCGGAGCCGACATCGACCCGACCCCGGTCATCGGCGCGCTCGGGCTCATCGAGCGTCTCGCCGCCCGGCCGCCGGGGATCACCCTGGTGGAGGGCGGCACGCTGGTGCTCCTCGACGCCGGCGTCGGCACCGCCGGCGGCCGGCGCGGCCCACCCTCGCTGGCCGGGTCGCGCTGGGCGATCGAGCGGAGGGGGCACCGCAACGGGACCCTCCCACCGCTCGATCTCGCCGGTCACCGGCGCCTGGTCGGGTTCGTGGCCGCCCAGGTGGCCGTCGGGGTGGCCGGCGGGGACGGGCTCCTCGACGGCGTGCACGACGTGTCCGGCGGGGGCCTCGGTGTCGCACTCGCCGAGCTGGCCGTCCGCTCGGGTATCGGGGTCCGGGTCGCCGGGGTGGCCGACCACCACGAGCTGTTCACCGAAGCCCCCTCGCGGGTGGTCGTCTGTACGACCCGGAGCCACGAGCTCACCGCCCGGGCCGCCGAAGCCGGCGTCGCCTTCCGGGTGCTCGGGACGGCGGGGGGGACCGCATCGTCATCGAGGACCTCGTGGATCTCGACCTCGACGAGACCGTCCGGTCCTGGCGCGGACGCCTGCCCGATCTGCTCGACGGCCTCGCCCCGGTGACCAACTGAGCGATCACCCGTCCGGGGCTCAGGCGGCCGACGGGCGGCGGGCTGCGAGTTGCCCGAGCACCCGGTTCGCGACCCGCAGGTCGCCGCGTCCGGTGCCCACCGCGAGGTCCGGCTTGGACGCGCCGTGGTAGTCCGATCCACCCGTCGGCACCAGGCCGAAACGGCGGGCGAGGTGACCGAGTTCGGTGCGCTGACGGCGCGAGTAGCGACCGTAGGTGACCTCGAGACCGGCGAATCCGGCATCGGCGAGGTCGCCCACGGCGTCGGCCAGCTCGGTTCCGTCGAGGCCGAGGCTGTAGGGATGGGCGAGCACCGCGACGCCCCCGGACGCCTCGGCCAAGCCGGCCACGTCCGCCCCGGTCAGCCGGGCCTTGGGCACGAAGGCCGGGCCGTCGTTCCCGAGGAAGCGGTCGAAGGCCTCGTCGATCGAGCCGACCACGCCCGCTGCGACCATGGCCGCCGCGAAGTGGGGCCGCCCGGTGCCCTCCTCGCTGCCGGCGAGCGCCGCGGCCATCGGGAAGGTGACCGGGATGCCGAGCTCAGCGAGCCGGTCGGCCAACGCGAGGTTGCGTCGGCGCCGGTCCTCCCGGAGCCGGCCCAGTTCGGCCCCGAGGGGGCTCCCGTCGTCCCCGACGAAGTAGACGAGGACGTGCATGCCCCCCGAGGCCACCGGTACGCAGGAGACCTCGCACCCCGGGACGAAGGTGATCCCGAGCTCGCCGGCCCGCACCGCTGCGCCGGTCAGACCGGCCAGAGAGTCGTGGTCGGTGAGGGCAACGGCGCTGCACCCGGCTGCCGCGGCCAGCTCGACCACCCGCTCGGGCGGGTCGCTCCCGTCCGAGACGGTCGAGTGGGTGTGCAGGTCGATCATCGTCACCGAGGCTACCGGCCCTCCTCCGGGGGCCACTAGAGTGGAAGCGAGCGGTTCGGGGAGCTGGTGCAACCGTTCCGTCGCTGACGAGCCCGACGAGCCCCGGTGCGTGCGGTGACCAACCGATGATGGAGGCCAAGGAAGCGTGCGGAGTCTTCGGGGTCTACGCCCCGGGGCGCTCTGTGGCACACCTGACCTTCGACGGGCTCTTCGCTCTCCAGCACCGTGGCCAGGAGTCTGCGGGCATGGCGGTCAGCGACGGCGACCTCATCACCGTGATGCGGGACATGGGTCTCGTGACCACCGTGTTCGACGAGCGCAAGCTCTCCGGTCTGCGCGGCCATCTGGCCATCGGGCACACCCGCTACTCGACGGCCGGCTCGAGTGACTGGACCAACGCCCAGCCGGCGTTCCGCGGCGTCGGGCGGGCCGGGTTCGGGCTGGCCCACAACGGCAACCTGACCAACACGACCTCCCTCGCAGGGGTCGCCAACATGCTGCCCGGCCTGGTCTCCTCCGACAGCGACCTGGTGGCCGAGCTCCTCGCCCAGGCCTTCCCACCCGACCAGCCCGAGCGCAGCCGCGCCGAGGACGCGGACGACCTCGAGCGGGCCCTCGCCGGGGTCCTCCCACAGCTCGAGGGCGCCTTCTCGTTCGTCCTGCTCGATGCCGACCGGCTCATCGGCGTCCGCGATCCCAACGGGTTCCGTCCCCTCTGCCTCGGACGGCTCGAGGCGACCGACGAGTTCGAGAGAGGCTGGGTGCTCGCCTCCGAGTCGCCCGCGCTGGACGTCATCGGTGCCACCTTCGTGCGCGAGCTCGAGCCCGGCGAGATGGTGATCATCGACGGCACCCAGGTCCGCTCGGAGCGGCCCTTCCCCGAAGAGCGGATCGACCCCAAGCTGTGCATCTTCGAGTTCGTCTACTTCGCCCGCCCCGACACCACCCTCTACGGCAACGAGGTCCACGGGGCCCGCCGGCGGATGGGCCAGCTGCTCGCCACCCAGCGCCCGGTCGCAGCCGACCTGGTGATGGGCGTCCCCGACTCGGGTGTGCCGGCGGCCGAGGGCTACGCCGTCGCCTCGGGCATCCCCTACGGTCAGGGCCTCGTCAAGAACCGCTACATCGGGCGCACCTTCATCGCCCCCACCCAGGCCGAGCGGGCGAGCGGCGTCCGGCGCAAGCTCAACCCGCTGCGCGAGAACATCGCCGGCAAGCGGGTCGTCGTGGTCGACGACTCCATCGTGCGGGGCACGACCACCCGGGCCATGGTCACCATGCTCCGAGACGCCGGTGCCGTCGAGGTGCACCTGCGCATCTCGTCGCCGCCGTTCAAGTGGCCGTGCTTCTACGGGATCGACACGCCCGACCGCACCGAGTTGCTTGCCGCGGTCAAGAGCCCCGACGAGATCGCCGAGTTCCTGAACGTCGACTCGCTCGAGTACCTGAGCCTCGAGCACCTGGTCGAGGCCATCGACGCCCCCGGTGCGGGCTTCTGCGACGCCTGCCTCACCGGCACCTACCCGGTGCCGGTCGGGGTGGAGCTCGGCGAACGGCCGGGCGTGCGCGCGACTGCGGGCCTCTCGCGGGCGTGAGCGGGAGCGTGCCGACCGAGGCACCCCCTCCCGATCCCCTCACGTCGGCCACCTACTCAGCAACCGGGGTCGACGTCGATGCCGGCCGCCGTGCGGTCGAGCTCATCCTCCCGATGGTCGCCTCGACCCGCCGCGCCGAGGTGCTCGGCGATGTGGGCGGCTTCGGTGGTCTCTTCGGTCTCGACACCGCGCGCTACGACCACCCGGTGCTCGTGGCGTCGACCGACGGGGTCGGAACCAAGGCGGCGGTGGCCCAGGCCGTCGACCGGCTGGACACCATCGGCATCGACCTGGTCGCGATGTGCGTCGACGATCTGGTCTGCCAGGGTGCCGAGCCGCTCTTCTTCCTCGACTACATCTCGACCGGCGCCCTCGTGCCGTCCCGGATGGCCGAGCTGGTCTCCGGTGTGGCCGACGGGTGCCGGCAGGTCGGCGCGACCCTGCTCGGCGGTGAGATGGCCGAGCATCCGGGTATCCAGGAGCCCGGGGAGTTCGACCTGGTCGGCTTCGCGGTCGGCGTCGTCGAGCGCGACGCCATCCTCGGTCCGTCCAGGGTGTCGCCCGGCGACGTGCTCCTCGGACTGCCCTCTCCGGGACTCCGCTCGAACGGCTACACGCTCGCCCGCCACGTCCTGCTCGAGCGGGTCGGCCTCGCCTTCGACTCCCCGGCCTGGCCCGGAGCGACGACGACCGTCGCCGACGAGCTCCTCCGACCCTCGGTCATCTACACCCCCGCCGTGCGGGCCGCGCTAGCCGCCGCCGAGGTCCACGCAGCGGCCCACGTCACCGGCGGAGGGCTCGAGGAGAACCTTCCGCGCGCGCTTCCGTCCGGATGCCGCGCGCTCGTCGAGCGGGGGACCTGGGAGGTGCCGCGGATCTTCGGCGAGATCCGCCGCCTGGGCCCGGTCGACGACGACGAGATGCTCCGTGTCTTCAATCTCGGCCTCGGCATGATCCTGGTGGTCGCGCCCGAGAGCGCCGACGATGCCCTCGGAGCGCTGGCCGGGGCCGGGGTGCCTGCGGTCACGGTCGGTCGGGTCGTTGCGGGCGGACGCGGTGTCGACCTGGTCGGCCCCGCGCTGTGGCCCGACGAGAGCGGGTCCGGGGCGGTCGGGCGGTGAGCGGTTCGGTTCCCCACACCGAGTTCGCTTCGCTGCGGGAGCACCTCCTCGAGCACTCGGTCAAACGTGGCTCGTTCGTCCTCAAGTCGGGACGGACGAGCAGCTGGTTCATCGACTCGAAGCAGACGGTCTGCCGGCCGGAGGGGATGCTGCTGGTGGCCAACGGCGTGCTCTCGGTCCTGCCCGACGACGCGACCGCGATCGGTGGGCTGACCATGGGTGCCGATCCGGTCGCCTTCGTGACCGCCGGCATCGCGGCCACGAGAGGCCGGATGCTCAACGCGTTCAGCGTTCGAAAGGACGCCAAGGACCACGGCGGTGGCGGCCGGATCGCTGGGGCCCTCGATCCCGGCGACCGGGTCGTGGTCACCGAGGACACGGTGACACGGGGCACCTCGCTGCTCGAGGCGGCACACGCGGTCGTGGAGGCCGGCGCGGTGCCCGTGCTGCTGGTCGCGGTGGTCGACCGTGGCGGCACCTGCGCGGGGATGGCCGCCGCCGAGGGGCTGGCCTTCCGTGCGCTGCTGACTGCGCCGGACCTCGGGTTCCCCTACGAGGGCGCCTGAACCCGGCCGGCTGGACCCGGCCGGGCGGCGGTCACGCCCCCGGCCCCGACTGCACTGCTCCCTCTGCCCCGCCCGTTCCGCCGGTCCCGCCGGTCTGGTCGGGAGCATCAGTGCTCGGGCTGCCGTCGGCGAGGATGAGGTAGATGCGGCGACGGGTCTCGGCGAGGATCTCGGCGACGGTCTTGACCTGGCTCTCGCTGCCGGCCCTGCCCACCTGCATGGTGGCCGCGGCCACCTCGCCCATGAGGCTCCGGAGGTCGACCAGCGAACGGTTGGCGCCGCGGGAGGCCACCTCCCACGGGGCGGGTCCGTCGCCCGCCGCTTCGGCCTCGGTCTTCCCCTCAGGGGTCAACCGGAACACCCGGCGACCCTCCGACTTGTCGGCGGTGACCAGTCCTTGGTCCTCGAGCGCCTGGAGGGTCGGGTAGACCGACCCGGGGCTCGGCCGCCACTGCCCTTCGCTCCGCTCGGTGAGCTCGGTGATGATCTGGTAGCCGTGCATCGGCTCCTCGTTGAGGAGGGCCAGGATGGCCGCGCGCACGTCGCCGCGGCCGACCTTCTGACCCCGGCCGAATCCGCGGCCGAAGCCCCAACCCGGACCCTGGCCGAAGCCGTCCGGCCCTCGTCCGCGCCCCCGACCCCGGCCGCGCACCGCGCCCTCCGACGGGTCGCCGGCGCCCGACCCGGTCCAGGGTCCGGCGGGTCCTCTGTTGCCCCTGTTGTGCTGGTGTCCATGTCCATGGTCGTGTCCATGCATGTGATCTGTCTCCTGTTCGATGGTGTGCGGACCCGGTCCTCGTGACCGGAGCCGCTGAGCGTCTCTATCCGGACTGCTCACGTGCACTCACGATATATCGGAATATGACAGTTGTCAAGAGGCTCTGCCAAGCTAAAGGGGACCCGCCAGGCCGGGGAGGAGCCACGACAAAGCGAAGGGAAGAAGAGGGAGGAGAGCGCGAGACGGTCTATTTCATATGCTTCGGCCATAGACCGAATTCGCCGCGAACACCCACGGGAGGTCTGCTCGAGGGCGCCACCACCGAGGGACGTCAGCGACACAGCCAGGCTCGCACGAAGCACAGCGCCTGGAGCTTGCGATGCTGGCTCAGTGGTCGGGACCGGCGTCGATCCGGTGACCTCACGCTTTTCAGGCGCGCGCTCTACCAACTGAGCTACCCGACCTCGCCCCGGTGGGACCGGGGTGGCGGACCTGACGGGATTTGAACCCGCGACCTCCGCCTTGACAGGGCGGCGTGCACTCCAAACTGCACCACAGGTCCCCAACCAGCTGCTCTGCGCTGGGGCATACCGCACCCCCGCACCACCGGGGATTGGAACCGCGACTCTATCAGTGGCTCCGAGCAGCAGTTCTTCCGTGGAATCGAGCCACAGAACGACGTACTACCTGCACCTTTCGGGCTGAATCCCACCCCGAGTCGTCGAGGGGGGCGGGGTTGCGGGGGTGGCCGGCACCATGCACACTGATTGCTCTCGATGCGGGTCGTCGGGTATCGAGCAGGGTTGCTTGGGGGGAGCAGGGTGGCCGTATCCGAGGCGCCGGACGTCGACGAACGGTTCCTGCCCACCGGGGACGAGTCGGGCACGGCCCCGTCCGATCGCCGGTTCCGTCCCGACGTCGAGGGGCTGCGGGCGGTGGCCGTCCTGCTGGTGGTCTGCTTCCACGCCGGCGTCACCTGGCTGACCGGGGGCTTCGTCGGGGTCGACGTCTTCTTCGTCATCTCGGGGTTCGTGATCACCGGGGTGTTGCTCCGGGAGCGGGAGGCCTCGGGCCGCGTGTCCATCCTCGGCTTCTACGGCCGTCGGGCTCGCCGGATCATCCCGGCGGCGACCTTGGTGATCATCGCCGCCTGTTCGGCCGCCTACGTGATGCTGGGTGTGATCTACGGGAACCAGACGGCCACAGACGCACGGTGGGCCTCGGTCTTCCTGGCCAACTTCCACTTCTCGGCCATCGGGACCAACTACCTCACCTCCACCCAGCCGCCATCCGCGCTCCAGAACTTCTGGTCCCTGGCCGTCGAGGAGCAGTTCTACTTGGTCTACCCCGCCATCTTCATCGTGGTGGCCTCTCTGAAGACGAAGCTGTCCCTCGCGGCCAGGCTGGCCCTCACCCTCGGGGTCGCCATCGTGGCCTCCTTCCTCCTCTCGGTGCTCCAAACCTCCGCCAACCCGACCGTGGCCTACTTCTCCCCCTTCACCCGGGCCTGGGAGCTCGCCCTCGGTGCCCTGGTCGCGGTGGCCACCCGGTGGCTGCTGTCCGTCCCCCGGCGGATCGGTACTGCGATGAGCTGGGTCGGTCTCGCCGCCATCGCATTCTCCGCCCTCGAGTTCACCCGGAACACCCCCTACCCGGGGTCGGCCGTCGCAGTCCCGGTGGTCGGCACCGCCCTGGTCATCGCCGGCGGGATGACCGCCCCGGCCTTCGGGGCCGAGTCGCTGCTGCGCCTGGCCCCCTTCCAGTGGATGGGCAAGCTCTCCTACTCGATCTACCTCTGGCACTGGCCGATCCTGATCATCGCGGCCTATTACGCGAGCAAGACAAGCCTCCCCTTCTCGCAGAACCTTCCCTGGCTCCTGATGGTCCTGGTGATCTCGATCGCGACCTACCTGTTCATCGAGAACCCGGTGCGCCACGCCAAGATGTTGACCCGTCGCAAGTGGCCCCCCATCGTGCTCGGCCTCGCCCTGATCGCAACCTCGCTCGGCGTGGCCACCCTCGAGCTCCGCGCCCACGCCGACCCGATCTCGTCGTACGAGTCGGTCTCCAGCGCCACGCTGTCGAAGCTGGTGGCTGCCGGCCCGTCGATCAAGACCCTGCCCGCCAACCTCGAACCCTCACTCGGGAACGCCTCGGACGACTGGGGAAAGCCCGAAGGGCCCTGTTGGATCCCCTACAGCGCCGACACCCTCCCGAACTGTTCCTTCGGTGACCCGAACGGCTCGAAGACCATGGTGCTCTTCGGCGACTCGCACGCGGCGATGTGGTTCTCGGTCCTCGACAGCATTGCCGCCAAGGCGCACTGGAAGTTGGTCTGGGTGGGCAAGTCGGCCTGCCCGGTCGGCTTCCTCTCGGTCCAGAACCCCGCCGAGTCCTCTCCGCGCCCGTACGTCGCGTGCTGACAACTTCCACCGATTCTCCGTCGGCCTCATCAACCGGATCCATCCCGACCTGCTCATCGTGAGTCAAGAACCCGAACCCAGTGCGAGCGGAAAGGCGTTCACCCGCAAGCAGTGGAAGCAGGGCTTACTCGACACCTTCGACAGGCTCACCATCCCGAAGACCCACATCCTGGTCCTCGGCAACATCCCCTCGTTACGCACCGACCCTCCCACCTGTCTCTCACAGCACGCGACCAACGTCCAAGCCTGTTCGTCTCCGCTGAGCGGCTATCTGATCAAGTACGACCGGGTCGAGCAAGCCGCCGTGACCACTGTCGGCGGACGGTATCTCGACATGACCCCGTGGTTCTGCTCCGAGACCTGCACCGCCGTCGTGGGCAAGTACGAGGTCTACATCAACTCCGATCACGTGACCAAGGTCTACACATTCGCGTTGGGAGGGGTGCTCACCAAGGCACTCCACCTCCAGTCGGCGCCATAGGAGGCGCCAGCGCTGTTTCGGCGCGGAGGCCACGGAGGTCTCGGGCACGGGGTCCGGGCCACAAGCACCCCCAACGGGATTCGAACCCGTGTTACCGCCTTGAAAGGGCGGCGTCCTTGGCCGCTAGACGATGGGGGCTCGAACCGTGATTGGGCGTAGGGAGGATATCAGAGGGCATCAGAGCCCTCCTTCGGGCCGGCCCTGGTCGGGCAGGTCTGCGGCGAGGACCTCGACCATCAGATACTGGAGCTCGCCCAAGAACTCGTAGAGCCCGTACTCGGCGGCGCGCGGATCCTCCGGCGCCGGCGGTTCCATGCCCTCGGTCACGTCGAGACGCGTCCCGAGCACCAGCCGGAGAGCTTCGACCGCGTCGAGCCACGCGGCGAATTCGGACTCGTCGAGGGTCTCGGCGTCTGCCGTCCGGATGAGGACCTCGAGCGCCTCGCGGTGGTGGTTGACCAGCGCGTTGTCCACCAGGTCCCGGTACTCGCGCTCGGCGTCGGCCAGCTTCTCTTCGGGGTAGGCCGGTGGGAACAGCCGCCGGACCATCGGGTCGCGGCTCTCGAGGGCGCCGGGCAGCTGCTGGGCCAGGTTGGCAAGGACGACCCTCGCATTGCGATCGAGCTTGACTGCATACCGACCGTCGCGTCGCCGACGGATCGGTGCACTCACGTCGACTGTTCCATCGTGGCCCACAGCCCGTGCTCGCGAAGCCGGTAGACGTCGAGCTCGGCCCGCTCCCGGGTCCCCGACGACACGACAGCTCTGCCCTTGTGGTGCACGTCGAGCATGAGCTTGGTCGCCTTCTCCTTCGAGTAGCCGAAGAGCTTCTGGAGGACATAGGTCACGAACGACATGAGGTTGATCGGATCGTTCCAGACGATGACCAACCACGGCCGATCTGTCGCGACGTCCTCGTCGAAGTCGGTGCGCACGTCACCGGCCGGCACCGTCTCGGCCGGCATGGAGGCCATCGACCCTGCAAGCCCGGAGGCGGCATCGGTGCGATCCCCCGGTTTGACCCGGGACCGGAGGGAGCGCCAGTCCCTCACGCCGGCTCCGGCACCGGCGCTGTACCTGCTACCGCCGCGCGATCGTCGGAGCCCGCCTCGACAGACCCGTCGGAGGGGATCGCCGCTCGGTCGACCACCTCGGGCCGGTGGTCCGAGAGCCCGTGGTGGAACCAGAGCGCGGTCGACCAGACCAGCGTCGCCCCGAGCACGTGCACCCCTACCAGCAGCGCCGGGAGGTGGGTGAAGTACTGGGTGTACCCGACCACGCCCTGTGCGACCATCGCGGCAAGCAGGATGCGCCCCGACTCCTGGATCCGGGCCGGGGCGTCTGAGTGCCAGAGCTCCCACAGCAGCGCAAGCAAGAGGACGCCGGTCGCGAGCACGATCTCCGCGTGGATCCGGGTCATAGCGGAGAGTCCGATCGGCACCCGCTTGGCCCCCACCCCGCCGGCGTGGGGGCCGGCGCCGGTGGTCGCGGTACCGGCGGCGATGGCCACCGCGAGCATGCCGAGGTAGATCCGCGTCATCGTGAGGGCGCGGCGGCCCACCCTGACCACCCCGCTGTCCGGGCCCGTGGCCAGCCCGCAGGGTGAGCACGACGCCAACGGTCAGGAGGGCCATCCCCACCAGGAAGTGGGTCATGACCACGTAGGCGTTGAGCTTGCTGTAGACGACGACGGCGCCGATCCCGGCCTCGGCGAAGACCCCGAGCACGAGTCCGGCGGACAGCCAGCGCAGGTCGCGGCGGACTGGCCGGCGGGTGAAGGCGGCGACGGCGGTCAACGCGCAGGCGACGACGAGGAGGGTCACGACCATCCGATTGGTGAACTCGATGACCGGGTGAAGCGCGAGCGGCGGGGTCAGACGACTCTGGGAGCAGGTGGGCCAGTCAGGGCAGCCGAGCCCGGAATCCGAGAGCCGGACAGCCGCGCCAGAGGCCACGTTGACCACGATCGCTGCCAGCGTGCATCGGCAGAGGAGGAGGAACGGGCGGGGACCGCATCGCGCAGAGAGCACCGTCTACCGATCGTACCGGCCGGTCCGGGACGACCGCCTCCCCGGACCGGGTGCGCCGGTAGGCGTGCGCCCGGCCGTCGATGGGTGGGAGCGGGCGTCAGGCAGTAATGTGCCGGCCATGGCCCTCCGCGCTGTGGCCCTGCCCAGCCGCCTTTCCCTGAGCGTGCGCCTCGGTGCCTATATCGCGCTCACCAAGCCGCGGATCATCGAGCTCCTGCTCATCACGACGCTCCCGACCATGATCCTCGCCGAACGGGGCCTCCCACCGCTCTGGTTGATGGTGGCCACCCTGCTCGGGGGCGCCCTGGCCGCCGGTGGCGCCAATGCGATCAACATGTACGTGGACCGGGACATCGACAAGCTCATGCACCGGACCCGGAGCCGCCCGCTGGTGACCGGGGCTGTCGCACCCCGCAACGCCCTCATCTTCGCCATTGCCCTCGAGGTGACCGCGTTCGTCGAGCTCTGGGCGTGGGTCAACCTGCTCTCGGCGGTGCTCGCGGTCTCGGCCACCCTCTTCTACGTGTTCGTCTACACGCTCTGGCTCAAGCGGACCAGCAGTCAGAACATCGTCATCGGCGGTGCAGCCGGTGCCGTGCCAGTCCTCGTCGGCTGGGCCGCGGTGACCGACAGTCTGGCCTGGACCCCCCTCGTGCTCTTCGCCATCATCTTCGTCTGGACCCCGCCCCACTTCTGGGCCCTCGCGGTCAAGTACAAGGACGACTACCAGGCCGCGAAGGTCCCGATGCTCCCCGCGGTCGCGACCGTCCAGCGGACCGCCGTCGAGATCCTCCTCTACACCGTGGTCATGGTCGGGGCCACGCTGCTGCTCGTCCCGGTCGCCCACCTCGGTGGTCTCTACCTGGTCTCGGCCACCGTGCTCGGTCTCGGGTTCATCGGGTTCTCCGTGCGCCTGTGGATGCGGGCCACCCCCAAGGCCGCCATGCAGTTGTTCAGCTATTCGATCACCTACCTGACCCTCCTCTTCGTCTGCATGGCGGTCGACGTCTTCCTCCACCATTGACGGACACCCCTGCCGCGGCGACCGGCTCGGAGCCCCCGATGCCACCGCAGGCGAGCGCCCCACCGCCCCCGCACCGCCTGCGCGCACTGCTCATCGGCTGCGTGATCGCGGCCGGCCTCGGCGTCTTCCTCTTCGTCGGGCTCGGGAACGCTCCGAAGACCGCGTCCGGGTCGGGGGCGGTGGTCGCTCCGGGGTCGATCGCCCCCGACTTCACCCTGCCCTCCCTCACCGGCGGGTCGCCGGTGAGGCTCGACCGCCTCGGTCCGGACCGGCACCGCCCGGTGGTGCTCAACTTCTTCGCCTCGTGGTGCGCCCCGTGCCAGGAGGAGACGCCACTGCTGGCGTCGACGGCCCGTGCCGAGCAGGCGAAGGGAGCGGCCGTGCAGTTCGTCGGCGTGGACGTGGCCGACCCGACCGCCGATGCGCTCGCATTCGTCCAGAAGTCCGGCATCCCCTATCCGGTCGGGGTCGACGCCAACATCCGGGTCACCTCTGGTCTCTACGGGCTCGACGCCCAGCCGAACACCTTCTTCATCGACGCGTCGGGCCGGGTGATCGGGCATACGATCGGACCGGTCACCGCGGCCCAGCTCCACGGATGGCTCGGGCGGCTCGGGAGCCCGGTCTGAACCGTCGCGGTGGGCGGCGCGGTCAGACGGTAGCGAAGGGCGCCCTCACTCCCAGCGGAAGGTGAGCCCGGCGACCAGGGGAGCGGCGACCGCCCACGCACCGAGCACGACCCAGTCGCGGGCCGCGACCGGCGTGCCGTGGCCGAGCGTCCCGTGCAGCGCGTCGGTGAGTGCTGCGGCCGGCAGCAGGCGCGAGATGTCGGCCATCCAGGCGGGCAGCTTGCCCAGGGGGATGAGCATCCCCCCGAGCAGGAGGAGCACCACGAAGAGGCTGTTGACGAGCGCGAGGTTGACCAGCGGCGCGAGCGACCCGGCCAGGATGAGCCCGATGCCCCCGAACGCCACCGTCCCGAGCACCATGGCGACGAGCGCCTCACCGGCCAGTGCGCCCGCCCCGCCCGGTCCGCCGGGGGTCCATCCGATCGCGTAGCCGACGGCCACCAGCACCGCGGCCTGCAGCAGCTCGACGCCGATGACGGTCGTGATCTTGGCGCCCAGCAGGCGCGGCCGGCCGAGCGGGGTGGACCCGAGGCGCTTGAGCACCCCGTAGCCACGTTCGAACCCGGTCCCGATGGAGAGGGCGGTCATCGCCGTCGACATGACGGCCAGGGCCAGGATGCCAGGGACGAGGAAGTCCACCGGGTGGCTGGTCCCGGTGGGCAGCACGTGCACCGCGGAGAAGAACAGCAGGAACACGACCGGGATCCCGAGCGTCAGCAGGACGGTCTCGCCGTTGGTGAGGACCATGGTCACCTCGGCGCGGAGCTGTGCGGCGAGCGGTCGCATCAGCTCCTCGCACCGCGCCGGCCGCGAGCCGGCGACCCAGCCGGTGCCCCCGGCGCGTCTTCCGTGGAGTCGGTGGTTTCGCGGGTGGCGGTGATGGCCAGGTAGGCCTCCTCGAGCGACTGACCGGTGCGCAGGTCGCCGAGGGAGAGGTCACGCTCCGCGAGCCACGCGGCGAGGGCGGCCACGACCCCGGGGGTGGGTGTACCCGCAGGGACGCGCAGCCGGTACCGACCCGGCCCCTCCTCCTCGACGACGGTCCCCTCTCCGAGGGCGGCACCGAGCGAGCCGGTCTCGATCCCCGGAGCGGTCGAGAACCGGATCGAGCCGTCAGCGGTCCCGGTGGTGAGCTCGGCCGGGGTGCCCTCTGCGAGTAGCCGCCCGCGATCGATGATGATCACCCGGTCGGCCAACCGCTCGGCCTCCGCGAGCTCATGGGTGGTCAGGACCACGCAGCGGCCCTGTGCCCGCTGGTCGGCGATGATCTCGCGGACCACGATCCGGCCCTCGGGGTCGACCCCCGCCGTCGGCTCGTCCAAGAAGAGCACCTCGGGCCGGCCGATGAGTGCGAGGGCGAGCGAGAGTCGTTGCTGCTCCCCTCCCGAGAGCCGCCGCCACCGGGTGCGGCGGACGGCACCGAGGCCGACCCGGTCGAGCAGTGCCGCCGGGTCCTCGGGATCCTCGTAGTAGCGGGCGAAGAGGTCGAGCACCTGGACCGGGTTGAGCATCGGGTAGACGCCCGGGCGCTGCAGCATGACCCCGATGCGCGGCACGAGCGCGGTGTGGTCGCGCCGAGGGTCGAGGCCGAGGACCCGCGCGGTGCCGCCGGCGATCGTCCGGTAGCCCTCGAGCGCCTCGACCGTGCTGGTCTTGCCGGCACCGTTGGGGCCGAGCAGGGCGACCAGTTCGCCGCGGTGGGCCACGAAGGAGAGGTGGTCGACGGCCACCCGTTCGCCGTAGCGGACGACCATGCGCTCGCAGGCGACGGCGACCTCATCGTCCCGACGGCCGGTCCGCGCGGTGTCGTCGGACTCGGAGTCGGCGCCGTGCACGAGTGGTCACGCTACCGTTGTGCGGTCATGATCGATATCCGGTTGGTGCGGGAGGACCCCGCGGTGGTCAAAGCCGCGCTCGGCCGCCGGGGGGTGGATCCGGCCGAGGTCGATCGTCTGCTCGCACTCGACACCGAACAGCGGGCCGCGATCGGGGCACGCGACGAGCTCCGGGCCACGATCAAGGCCCTCTCGAGGGAGGTCGGCGAGGCGCGGCGCTCCGGGGACGAGGCCCGGGCCGGGGAGCTGGCGGCACGGAGCCGGGCGGCCGGCGAGGAGGAGCCCGCGCTCCATGCCGAGGCAGACCGGGCCCAGGATGCGGTCCGCCAGGCGCTCCTCTATCTCCCGAACCTGCCTTCGCCGGAGGCCCCTGACGGTGCGGGTCCCGAAGACAACGTCCTCGCACGCAGCTGGCCGGCCGAACCGCCCGACTACAGCCCGGCGCAGCGGGTGCCCCACTGGGAGATCGGCACCGAGCTCGGGCTGCTCGACATGGAGCGCGGGGCCAAGCTGTCGGGGTCGATGTTCCCCCTCTACCGGGGGACCGGGGCCCGCCTGCTCCGGGCGTTGAGCTCGTTCGCCCTCGACAGCCACGCCGACGAGTTCGAGGAGGTGCGCCCTCCCACCCTGGTGCTCACCGAGACCATGGTCTCGACCGGTCATCTCCCGAAGTTCGCCGAGGACGCCTACCACCTCGAGCGCGACGACCTCTGGGCCATCCCGACCGCCGAGGTCCCCCTGACCTCGATGTGGCGCGGCGACGTGCTCGACGAGGCCGATCTGCCGCTCAAGCTCACCGCCGGCACCGCCTGCTACCGGCGCGAGGCAGGTGCGGCGGGCAGGGATACCCGGGGCCTGCTCCGGGTGCACGAGTTCGACAAGGTCGAGCTCTTCGCCTACGCGACCCCAGAGCAGGCACCCGCACTGCTCGAATCGATGGTGGCGAGGGCCGAGGGCCTGCTCCAGCAGCTCGGGCTCCGGTACCGGGTGCTCGACCTCTGCGCAGGGGACATGGGCAACTCGGCGGCTCGCACCTTCGACCTCGAGGTCTACTCGCCCGGGGTGGACCAGTGGCTCGAGGTCTCGTCGGTCAGCTGGTGCAGCGACTACCAGGCCCGGCGCGCGGTCATCCGCTACCGGCCGGCCGGTGGCGGGAGCCCGGCCTTCGTGCACACCCTCAACGGCTCCGCGCTGGCCTGGGCGCGCATCTGGGCCGCGCTGGTCGAGACGGGACGCCGCACGGACGGCTCGGTCGTGCTGCCGGCGGTGCTCGGGCCCTACCTGGGCGGCGAAACGGTCATACCGCCACGCGCCTGAACACCCGGAGCAGGATCGTTCAGCGCTGTGCGTCGAACCGGTAGCCGACTCCCCGGATGGTCGTGATCAACTTGGGGGAGGACGGATCCTCCTCCACGTGGCTGCGCAGCCGCTTGATGTGCACGTCGAGGGTCTTGGTGTCGCCGAAGTAGTCGGAGCCCCACACCCGGTCGATGAGGACGTCACGGGTCAGCAGGCGCCCTGCGTTCTCCATCAGCAGCGAGAGGAGCTCGAACTCCTTGCGTCGCAGGTGGACGTCCTTGCCGCGGATGAACACGAGGTGACGGTCGGGATCGATCTGGATGCCTCCGGCCTCGAGGACCGAGCCCCCACCACCGTCGGGCGACGCAGCCTTGTCCGATCCTTCGTTGCGCCCGCTCCCCGACCCGTCGCCCGCGGCGAGCCGGGTCCCGGCGCCGTGCTCGCCGATGGGGGTGCGCCGGAGCACCGCCCGCATCCGGGCCACCAGCTCGCGCAGCCGGTAGGGCTTGGAGACGTAGTCGTCGGCGCCCACCTCGAGGCCGACCACGGTGTCGATCTCGGTCCCCTTGGCGGTGACCATGATGATCGGCACCGACGAGCGGGCCCGGATGGACCGGCAGACGTCGATGCCCGAGAGCCGCGGGAGCATGAGGTCGAGCAGCACCAGATCGGGCTCGACCGACGCGAACAGCCGCAGGGCCTCGGTGCCGTCGCGGGCGACCGTCACGTCGAACCCCTCCCGGGCCAGACCGATCACCAACGCGTCGATGAACGACTCGTCGTCCTCGGCGAGGAGCACCTTGGTCTGCGTCGGGTCCACCTCCGCCAGTTCGCTCATGCGGCGTATTCGGGAGGATTGGGGAGGACGAGGGTGAAGGTCGATCCCTCTCCCTCGCGCGAGTCGACCTCGACCCTGCCCTGGTGGTTGCTGGCCACGTGGCGGACGATCGAGAGCCCGAGTCCGGTCCCGCCCGAGGAACGGCTGCGGCCGTGGTCCACCCGGTAGAACCGCTCGAAGATGCGCTCCAAGTCCCGGGCGGGAATGCCCACGCCGGTGTCCGCCACCGAGAGGCGGATCTCCCCGTTGTCCTGGCTCCCGGCGACCTGCACAGCACTGTCCTCATAGGAGAAGGTCACTGCGTTCTCGAGCAGGCTGTGGATGGCCGACACCAGTTGACGGCGGTCGCCCAGCACATGGACCGGCGGGCTGGGTTCATCGAGCTCGATGGTAATGCGGCGCTGCTCGGCGGCACTCCGGACCCGTTCGATGGCTTCGGCCATGACCAGGTTGATGTAGATCGGCTCGCGAGGCGGAGCCTCCTCCGACTCGATGCGGCTCAGGTCGAGCAGGTCGTCAATGATCCGGCTGACCCGGAAGGCCTCGGCGTGGATCCGGGATGCGAGCCGCTGAGCGACCTCCGGATCGGGCTCGACGGTGAGGGTCTCGGCCAGGAGCCCGAGCGCGCCGATCGGGGTCTTGAGCTCGTGGCTCACATTGGCCACGAAGTCGCGGCGGATCTCCTCGAGGCGCCGGCGCTCGGAGACGTCGTCGATGATGGCGATGACCCCGAGCGGCCGCCGGCCGTCGTCCATGAGCCGGGTGCGCACGGTGAGGGTCTGGCGCGGCGGCCCGTAGAGGTCGAGGCTCCGTTCGGCCGATCCGTCCTGCCAGGCGTTCTCGAGCAGCTCGGTGACCGCCTGGGCGGCCAGCGCGTCGCCGTGGCGGTTGTTCATGAGCCCGACCGCGCGGGCGTTGCGGAAGGCGATGTCCCCGTTCTCGTCGCAGACGATGACCCCCTGGGTGAGGGTGTCGAGGGCACGGCGCAGCCGGATGGCGTCCGAGCTGGCCTCGGTGACTGCCTCGGCGGCCTCCCCGGTGACCCGCTCCAGGTGGCTCAGGACGGGTTCGACCCCACCCTCGTCGGGGGGTTCGACCCCGAGGCGGTTGGAGAGCGCGGTGAGCCGCTGCTGGAGGCTCCGCCGGCCGGCCCTCCGCCCGAGCCGGGCGGCCACGATGACCGCTACCACGGCCACAGCGCCCAGCACGAGGTATCCGATCACGTAGGGGCTCACCGCCTAAGCATGGCAGGCCCGGAGCGCCACTGGAACGTTAGGGTTTTGGGACAGGAAACAACATGAAAATGATTGAAACATCTTGAAATAGTGTCTGAGGCTCCGTATCGTGAGCCCATGACACCGACACTCCTGTCCCGACTGCCGAGCACCGTGCACCTGGCCTGGGGGTGGCCCTCGCCGCCCTCCGGTGTTGCCGTGCGGACCACCGACGTGACGCTCGACCCCGACACCAACGCCCTGCCCGGGGGCCAGGTGCTCCAGCACCTCATGAACGGGATCGGGGGATGGGCGCTCGCCTTTTCGCTGGTCGGGCTGCTGGTCGGCGCTGCGGCCTGGGCGCTCGGCTCCCACGGTCAGAACTACCAGCAGTCCTACGTGGGCCGCCGGGCGGTGCTCATCTCGGGACTCGCCGCCCTGCTCATCGGCGCCGGACCGGCCATCGTCAACTTCTTCTTCAACGTGGGCCAGGGCGTGCACTGAGGTGTCGCCCCTCGTGGCGCTCCCGGCTGTTCCGCAACTGACCTGCTCCCCGGCCGCCGGCGCGCTCGGCGGTGTCGGCCTCGGGCAGCTCTGCCAGGCCGCGTCGGGGGTGACCGGGGTGGCCGGCTCGGCCGCGACCCAGGTGGCCGGGTTCGGGGTGGACAGCGTCCTCAACGCACTCGGGAGCTGGGTCACCGAGGGGGCCGTCTGGCTGCTCGGGCAGATCGGAGGCGTGCTCGCGGGGAGCACCTCGGTCGCGCTCGGCGCCCCGTGGTTCGTCGCCCACTACGAGACAATGGCCGCGCTCGCGGGTGTGGTCGTGCTCCCGCTCCTCCTGCTCGGCATCGTGCAGGCCGTCTACCGGCAGAGCGCGTCGCTGCTGCTGCGGTCGGTCCTGGTGAATGCGCCGCTCGCGCTGCTCCTCACCGCGCTGGCGGTGAGCCTCGTCCAGCTCGGACTCGCCGTGACCGACGAGATGAGCGCGGCGGTCGCTCAGGGAGCGGGGCTCGACACCGGCCACTTCCTGTCCTCGGTCGTCGACGGTCTGTCTTCTGCCGGCGCGGCCGGTCAGCCGGGAGCCCCGTCCTTCGTCGTCTTCCTCGGAGCGATTGCGGTGGTCGTCGGCGCGGTGATGGTCTGGATCGAGCTGCTCATCCGCTCGGCCGCCATCTACGTGGCGGTCCTCTTCCTGCCCATGGCCCTCGCCAGCCTGGCCTGGCCGACCATCGCCCACTGGTGCCGGCGCCTCGTCGACACCCTGGTCGCGCTCGTGCTCTCCAAGTTCGTCATCGTGGCGGTCCTGAGCCTTGCCGCCGGGGCACTCGCCGCAGGAACGGGATCGACAGCGACCGGCGCATCCACGGGTGGCGGCGGGTTCGCCTCCGTCCTCGGCGGTGCCGCGCTCCTGCTGCTGGCCGCAGTCTGTCCGTGGGCGCTCTTCCGACTGCTTCCTTTCGTCGAGTCCGGCGCGGTCGGTCACCTCGAGGGGGTCGGAACCCGGGCGCGCGGCCGGTCCACCGCTCCGCTCAAAGGGCTGGCCGCTGTCGCGATGCGGGCCTCGGTGGCCGGCTCGCTCGGCGGATCGGCCGCCGGTATCGGCACGGTGGGCGGTGCGGGTGGCATCGCCGGTGGGGTGGTGGAGCCGAGCGCTCGCAGATCCGCCGCCCGCACCGTCGACGTCGGCACCGGCAGATCCCCGGGCGACGGGATCCCGATGTGGGAGCCGCACCCCGGGTCGAGCGCGACCTACCGGCGCTGGCTCGAGGACGGTGGATCGGGTGACGATCCGGCCACCGCGTCGTCGCCTGCGCTGTCGCCGAGGCCGTCGCCGAGCTCGGACCCAGACTCCGGGGACGGACTGCGCCCGCTGCCGCGGCAGTCCGGCGCGCTCACTGCGGACGCCCTCGGCAGCGATGCGCTCGGGGTGCGTCTGGTCGCGACCCGCCCCGCACCGGACCGGCGCGACCGGTGAGCGGAGGGGAGGGCCGAGGCCACCGTGTGCGCTACCGGTTCCCGCCGCTCGAGCGCCGGGGCGTGATCGCCGGCTGGCGTGGCGGACAGATCGCGACGGTTGCCACCGGGCTCCTGTGTGCGGTGCTCGCGCTGCGGGCCGGTCCCTCGGCGGCAGGCGTCGTCGCGGCAGTCATCATCGTGAGCGCGGCGGTTGCCCTTGCGTTCTGGCCGGTGGCCGGCCGAACCGGTGAGCAGTGGCTCCCGCTGGTGGTCCGCTGGGCGTGGGCAGGGGCGGCCGGTCGTCGGCGCCAGTTGCACCCGGGGCCACGGCGGGGTGTTCCGGTCGCCGTCGATGTTGAAACGGTGCCGCCGAGCCTCGAGGCCTGGCGGTGCGAGCCGCAGCGCGGTCCGCTCGGGGGTCGCCGAACCCCGTTCGACGGGCTGGAGATCGAGGCAGTCGCGGTCGATCCCGCGCTCCCGTCGGTGACCATGGGGGTGGTGGTCGACCGCCCGGGTCGTGCGCTGACCGCGGTGCTCGCGCTGCGTGGCAACAGCTTCGCCCTGCTGGGTCCCGACGACCAGGACGCGTGGGTGGGGGCCTGGGCCCGCGGGCTCGCGTCCCTGGCCCGCGAGGGCTGTGCCGTGCACCGCGTCCAGTGGGTCGAGACCTGTCTGCCCGACGACGGCGCAGCCGTGCACGGGTACGTGGACGAGCGGGCCGTGCTCGGAGCCGAGACCCCCGCGGGTGCGAGCTACCGCGCCCTGGTCGACGAGTCGTCGCCGGTGACCCGCCGGCACCAGGTGGTGTTGGCGGTGACGATGCGTCCCGCACGTGCCGTCCGTCTGGTCCGCGCCGCTGGCGGCGGGTTGCAGGGTTCGGGCGCGCTGCTGGCGCGTGAAGTGGACGCCCTGCGGCGTGCCCTCGAAGGTGCCGAGGTCATCGTGGACGGCGTCCTCGGTCCGGGCGCGCTGGGCGCGGTCCTCGCCGAGCCCTGGCGCAGTGCCGCCGAGGGAACGCCGCCGCCCATCGAGGACCGGCCACCCGGCACGCCGTGGCCGATGGCGGTCGAGGCCAGCTGGGACGCGGTCCGGACCGACGGCGTCTGGCACGCGGTGTACTGGATCGCCGAATGGCCGCGGGTGGAGGTCACCCCCGACTTCCTCGGCCCACTCCTGTTCGCTCCGCTCCGGCGGTCGCTCTCCCTGGTCATGGAGCCGGTCGGCCCGGTCCGCGCAGCCCGCGAGGTGGCCCAGTCCCGGACGGCCGATCTGGCCGACGGCGAGCTGCGGCGCCGGGGCGGGTTCCTGGTCACCGCGCGCCACACGAGGGAACGGGAGAGTGTGGAGGCAAGGGACACCGAGCTCGCCGACGGGCACGCCCAATTCCGGTTCTCGGGATACCTCACGGTGACCGCCGACTCGAGGGACGAGCTGACTGCGGCCGCGAGCGCGCTCGAGCAGGCTGCCGGCCAGGCCCGGCTCGAGGTGCGTCTCCTCTACGGCCAGCAGGACGCGGCACTGCTCTGCGGCATCCCCGTCGGGCGCGGGCTCGCGTCGAGCAGGCTGCCGCCCGGGCTCCCGGCACACGTCGCCACGACCCGCCATCTCGGAGCCGCCTACCCGTTGGTGAGCGAGGCCGGGCTCGGGCACGAGGGGGTGCTCATCGGCCGCGACCTCCTCGGCGGATCGTTCGTCTACGACCCGTTCAGCCTCTACGGACAGGGCGTGGTGACCAATCCCAACATGGTGGTCATCGGGCAGATCGGCCGGGGCAAGAGCTCCTTCGTGAAGTCCTACCTCTGGCGCCAGGCAGTCTTCGGCCGCAACGCATGGGTGGTCGATCCCAAGGGTGAGTACGGTCGGCTGGCCGAGGCCTGGGGGGTCGTCCCGCTGTCGCTGCGCCCCGGTGGGACCATCCGGCTCAACCCGCTGGACACCGCCGCCTCCGGAGACGGGCCGTCCGGGACCGACCCGGTCGCCGACGGTCGGCGGCGGCGCACCACCCTGACCGCGTCGCTGGCCGTCGCCTGCCTGGGACGCGACCTGCTGCCCCGTGAGCGGGCGGCCGTCGACGCCGCGGTCGGAGCGGCCGAGGACCGTGCCCGGGACGGTGCCATGGACGCACCCACCCTCCCCCAGGTGGTCGAGGCGCTCCTCGACCCCGGAGCGGAGGCCGCGTCCGCGCTGCGCACGACCCGGACCGATCTGATGGAGGAAGGGCGGGACGTGGCGCTCGAGCTGCGCCGCCTGGTCCACGGGGACCTGCGGGGCATGTTCGACGGACCGACCACCGACGGGCTGCGTCTCGACGGTCCACTGGTCGTCCTCGACCTGGCCGCCGTCTACCATTCGCCGGCCCTCGGGGTGCTCATGGCCTGCGCCGCGGCGTGGCTGCAGCACGCGGTCAGCAGCGGCCGCCACCGCCGGGTCCTGCTGGTGGTCGACGAGGCCTGGGCGATCCTCGGCAATCTCGGGGTGGCCCGTTGGCTCCAGACCTCCTGGAAGCTCTCGCGCGCCCTCGGCGTGGCGAACATGGCCGTGCTCCACCGGCTCTCGGACCTGGCCGCGGTCGGTGCGGTCGGCTCGGAGCAGGTCGGCCTCGCCGAAGGGCTCCTGGCCGATTCGGAGACCCGGGTGGTCTATGCGCAGTCCCCGGGCGAGGTGGCCCGCACCGGTGAACTGCTCGGGTTGACCGCGACCGAGGCCGAGCTGGTCACCGAGCTGCGGCGGGGCACCGCCCTCTGGAAGGTCGGGCGGCGCTCGTTCCTGGTCGAGCACCGGCTGGCGGCGGGGGAGCGGTGGCTGGCCGACACCGACGAGGCGATGAGCGAGCCGTTCGGGGTCCGGCCGGAGCCGCCCCGGTGAGCGTGTCCTCGACGGCAGTCGTCCTCGGCGCCGCAGCGCTCGGCACAACCGTCCTGTTGCCGAAGCCGGCTGCCGGCTCGAGGAGTCCCCTCCGCCACGCGGTCGGTCTGCGTGTACGAGGAACTGCGCCCCGACCGCGCACGGGAGCACGCTGGGCGCGACCGACCGATCTCAGGGAGCTCAGCGTGTCCGGGCGCACGCCTCCGCCGGGGCGCCTCGCCCTCGGCCGGTCGGGACGGCGACTCATCGCGGCCGAGCTCGCCCAGTCGGTGATCGTCTTCGGCCCGACCCAGTCGCGCAAGACGTCGGGATTCGCCGTGCCGGCCATCCTCGAGTGGCGGGGCCCGGTGCTCGCCGCGAGCGTGAAGTCCGATCTGCTCGCGCACACGCTTGCCCACCGCCGGACTCTCGGACGGGTCCAGTGCTTCGACCCGACCGGCACCACGGGACTCCCGCCGTCCCCCTGGTCGCCGCTGCCCGGCGCCCGCACCTGGCCCGGGGCGCGCCGCGCGGCGGCCACCCTCACCGAGGTGGGCCGGGCATCGGTCGGGACGATGAGCGACGGTGACTTCTGGTACGCCACTGCCGCCAGGATGCTCGCGCCGCTCCTCTTCGCCGCCGCTCACGCGGCGCAAGGAGATGGCCGACGTCCTCCACTGGGTCGAGACCGGGGAGGAAGCAGAGGTGCTCGTCGTGCTGGAACACACCGGAGTGCCCGAGGCCCTCGATGCCGCCCGGTCCGCCTTCGCCAAGGAGGAGCGCCAGCGCAGCTCGATCGCCACGACCGTGGAGACCCTGCTCGAGCCGTTCGCCGGTGGCCCGGGAGCCTCGGGCGGGACGCTCGGAGAACCCGGAGGAGAACCGGTGGATCCCGACCGGCTGCTCTCGGGCACCGACACCGTCTACCTCTGCGCCCCGGCCCACGACCAACGCCGGCTCACCCCGCTGTTCGTCGGCGTGTTGCGCGCGGTGCTCGACGGTGCGTACGACCGGGCGGCCCGGGCGGGGCGCCCGCTCGACCCGCCGCTCCTGGTCGTGCTCGACGAGGCGGCCAACATCGCCCCGCTCTCCGACCTCGACGCGCTGGCCGCCACCGCCGCCGGCCACGGGGTGCAGCTGGTGACCGTCTGGCACGACCTGGCCCAGATCAGCGCACGGTTCGGTCCGAAGGCCTCGACCGTCGTCAACAACCATCGTGCCAAGCTCTTCCTCTCCGGCATCTCCGATCCGACGACGCTCGAGTACGCGAGCACCCTGATGGGAGACGAGGAGCTCGCGCTGCCCGCGACGACCTCGGGGGGACGGGGCGGTCCGAGCACCACCCATTCGCCGTCGGTGCGCCGGCTCGCGCCGCCCGACGCACTGCGCAGGGTGTCACCCGGCAACGCGGTGCTCGTCTACCGCGACCTTCCCCCGGCCCGGCTCCGGCTGCGCACCTGGTTCGACGACCGGTGGCTGCGGTCCCTGGTCGCCGGACCGGAGGCCGGACCCGGGGTCAGGCCGGAGCCGAGGGTGCGACCAGGGGCCAGGGGCGATCGCGCTCGGCCGCGAGGGCCAGGTCCAAGAGGAGCTGCTCCTCGTGGTGCCGACCGATGACCTGCAGGCCCACCGGCATCCCGTCGACCGACCCGGCCGGGATCGAGACCGCCGGCACTCCGGCCAGGTTGCCCGGGATGGTGAGTGCGCCGTTGTTGCCGATGGCCCGCTCGAAGCCGTAGGTCGCGATGAGGTCGACGTCGCCCATCCTGGTGGGCATCGGTCCCCCGGCGTCGAAGGCGACGTGGGGGTTGGTGGCGGCGAGGACGAAGTCGGTCTCCTCGAAGAGATCCGCCACCTGCTCGTTGACCCGGATCCGGAACTGCTCCGCCCTGCCGGCGCTCTGCACGTCGTAGTGGTGGGTGGCGAGGTTCATCGCGAACTGGAGCTCGGGCGTGAGGTCGTCACTGCAGGCGGGATAGCGGTCGCCGAGGTCGCCGGCCAGGCCGACCAGGTTGGAGAGGACCCATTCGGCGCCGCCTTCGGGAAGCGCGACGACCACGTCGACCCGGCGGAGGCCGGTCGCGGCGATGAGGGCCTCAGCGGCCTCCACGACCAGCGCGGCAACCCGTGGCTCGACGATGGCTGTGCCGAGGTCGACCGAGATCACCGCCCGTTTGCCCGACAGGTCGAAGGAGCCGAGACCCGCTTCCCACCCCTCGACCCGGGGGAGGCTCAGGGAGTCGCGCGGATCGAACCCGTTGCAGACGTCGAACCACCGTGCGGTGTCACGCACCGAGCGAGAGAGGCACCCGAAGGTCACCGTCAGCGGCGGCTGCAGTGTGCCGGGACCGCGTGGGATGCGACCGTAGGTGGACTTGAGCCCGAACAACCCGCTGAACCCGGCCGGGATCCTGATCGACCCGCCCCCGTCGCTGCCGCTGGCCAGGGGCACGAGTCCCCCGGCCACCGCGGCGGCCGATCCCCCCGAGGAGCCTCCCGGGGTGCGGGCGGGGTCCCAGGGGTTCCCGGTGGTCCCGTGCAGCTTGGTGCTCGTGTAGTTGACGCTCCCGAACTCCGAGGCCGTGGTCTGGCCGACGACCACCGCGCCGGCCGCTCGCAGGCGGGTCACCTGGGTCGAGTCATCGGTCGCCACGCGGTCCCGGAAGACCAGCGAGGCCTCGGTGTACGGCCACCCGGCCACCGGCTCGAGCTCCTTGACCGCGACGGGCAGGCCGCCGAAGGGGAGGTTCACGTCGGCGACCGCGGCCACCGTGCGGGCGGCCTCGGCGTCGAGGTGGGAGAAGGCGTTGAGCCCGGACGCATCGATTGCCGCGAGGGACGCCTCCAGCACCTCGCTCGGATGGACGGTGCCGGTGCGGAAGGCCTCGACCAGCGAGCAGGCATCGCCGAGCCAGGGTTGTGTGGTCATCGCGGCGACGCTACCCGGAGCGGCCGGACCGCCGCTCCGTCGGAGCGGGCGTCCGTCGCGGTGCCCCGGGGTTTAGCGTGGGCAGATGAGCGAGAACGACCCCTCCGTCCCCCCTTTATCAGTGCCGGGCATCCCGGCGGGCGGGGTAGGGAGCACCCCCCGGCACCCGTTCACCCTGGCGGTGGACATCGGGGGGACCGGGCTCAAGGCGTCGGTGCTCGACGCGGACGGCACGATGGTGGCGGAGCGGGTCAAGATCCCGACGCCCTATCCGAACCCTCCCGACACGCTGGTCTCCTCGCTCGTCCGGCTGGTGTCCCCCCTCCCGGCGGCGGAGCGGGCCTCGGTCGGGTTCCCCGGGATGGTCCGGGACGGTGCGGTCCTCTCGGCCCCCCACTTCTCGACCAAGAGCGGGCCGGGCAGCCCGGTGGACCACCACCTGGCCACCCTCTGGTCGCGCTTCGATCTGGCGGCCGCCCTCACCCGGGCATTCGGGATCCCGACCAAGGTGGCCAACGACGCCGACATCCAGGGTGCGGCCGTCGTCTCCGGTGAGGGGCTCGAGCTCGTGATCACCCTCGGCACCGGCTTCGGCACCGGGCTCTTCTATCGGGGACAGCTCATGCCCCATCTCGAGATCGCCCACCAGCCGTTCCGGAAGGGCGAGACCTACAACGAGCAGCTCGGCGAGCCGACCCGCAAGGAGATCGGCGAGGAGCGCTGGAACAAGCGGGTCCTCAAGGCGATCACCACTATGCGTGCCCTGCTCTTCTTCGACCATCTCTACATCGGGGGCGGGAACTCCCGCCGGGTGCTCCGCCCCCAGCTGCCCGAGGACGTGACCATCGTCGACAACACCGCCGGCATCCTCGGCGGCGTCCGCCTCTGGGAGCCGATCCACCTGACCGTCAACCAGGTGGACGACCCGACGACCTGACGTGTACGAGCGGGGGCTCTAGCCGTTCTGCCAACGGCGCCAGCGGCGCTCGACCTCCTTGAGCTCGCGCTTCCACCCGCGCCTGGCCTCCTCGGCGGCGGTGCGCTGCGCGACGACCAGCTCACCGATGGGCGCGGCCAGGTCGGCCCGGGCGTCGGCCAGCGCCTCGAGCCAGTCGAGCGAGTAGACCGCGTCGTGCAGGTCGCCGAGCTTGCTCTGGAGCCGCTCGGCGGCACGGGCGGTCTTGCGGGCCGGGGCCCCTTCGACGAGGGCGACCGTCTCGCAGCCGTAGCGCATGTCCTTGAGCCGGATGCGGAGCGCGTGGAGGTTGGTGTCCGACGACGACTTGCGGGCGGTGCGGGCCGTCCCGCGCAGGTCGCGCCACGCCCGCTGCAGCATCGCCGGGAGGACGTCCTCGGCAGGGCGCTTCGCCTTGGGTTTGAACTCGGGACCGTCCCAGAGCACCATCATCTGCTCGGTCAACCGGTCGCGACGCGGACCGCTCCGGAGGGTGGTCATCTGTTCCCGGGTCACCCGTCGCTGCGTGTCGACGACCGCCAGCAGCCGTGCGACGTCGTCGGGGTCGAGGACCTCGCTCCCGCAGTCCTCGATGACCGCGGCCAGGATGTCGAGGTCACGCGAGCGCCCGAGCTGCTTGCCGTACCAGGCCAGCTCGGCGCGGAGCGAGGTGCCCCACCCCGGGTCGAGGAGGAGCCGGAACGTGCGCAGGTTGGAGCGGATGCGCCGCATGGCCACCCGGCTCTGGTGGGTGCGCTCGAAGGCAGTCGAGCGCCGCTCGGTCCCCTCGAGGGAGCCGACCGCCGACTGGGCCCAGAGCGGACGCCTGCCGAGCGACGCATCCAGGGCCTCCGCCGACCCGTCCGGACGGAGCTGGCCGTCGAGTGGCTCGTCCATGTCGTTGAGGAGGAAGGTGCGGGCGGCCATCGCGAGCACCCGGTGCAGCACCATGCCGGCGCTTGGATCGGGGAAGAGGGCGTCGACCATCGGTCCCCCCTCCTGCCACGCCGGTTCGGCCGGCGGTTGCAGGGCTTCGTCTTCTGTCGATTCGATGCTCACGACCAGGCCTCCCGCCCACACACTACGAGCGCGGCGAGACTGCTGCGCCCGTAACCCAGTTTGAATCTGCGGAGCCTGGAATCGGCTGAACCGACCCGGAGACCGGGGTCACGCCGGAGCGATCGAGCCTCCTCCGCGACCGACTCCGTGGCCGCTGCCATCATGGACCAGAGCGCCGGCCCTTACGAATGAATGAGATCCGCAGTGTTCGAGCTGGGCAAACTGGGCGGTCAACAGGTGGGAAGACCTGAGCTACTGAGCTCGCGGCGGGGCGGTCGGAAAACGCCGGGGCGGCACGAGCTACGAATACGTCCGGAGGATGAACGCGCCGAGCAACGGAACCGCGAACGAATATTTCCCAAATCGGTTCTTGTAGACGAGTCCTTGTTCGCTGAGCGTCCCCAACATCTGGTTGACGTGACTAGAGGAGAATCCTTTGGCGAGGAGTGACCGCGACATCTCCACGACCTGTTGGATCCTGAATTCATCATCGGCATGACCGAGATGGGCAATCACAAACAACAAGTCTCGTTGTCGGTCCGTAACCCTCGACCAGCGCCCGGCAAAGAAGTCTGCGTCGAGCTTCCTCTGGATCGAATCGAATGGGACGGCCTTGGCCGCTCCCTCTTCCTCGACCTGTTGCAGGAAGATGTCGTACACCTCGCGACAGACGAACTGAATAAAATAGGGATAGCCAGCTGTCTCAAGAACGATCATGTCCACTGATTCATCCGAAAACTCGACCGGACAGTGGGTTGTCTCGATTGGCGTAACGATTGCTTCTCGGCTCTCATCGGTTGTCAGCCGATCCAAAGTGACGACCCGGAACATGCGTTCAGCGAAGGTCCGTGCATCGACGAGTTTCGGAAAGAGCGTGGGCAGGCCGGTGAGAACGAGCATGAACGGGATGCCGCGTCGCTGAATCGACTGGAAGACGTCAAGCAATGCTGAGAGCGGGAACTCGTCGA
This sequence comes from uncultured Acidimicrobiaceae bacterium, assembly GCA_963701325.1. Lineage (GTDB taxonomy): Bacteria > Actinomycetota > Acidimicrobiia > Acidimicrobiales > RAAP-2 > Bog-756. The sequence continues at coordinate 2,166,234 of OY969604.1, read as the reverse complement.
CCTCGGCGTGGTCGGCAAGATTCTGAGCTTCGTCATACGCAAAAATGACATGGTTCTTGCTGTGGGATTCGAGTAACGACCACGCATATTCCAGAACGGCCCGCAATCGGTCGGCAGCCAGTCCTGGCGTCCCGTTGTAAATATCCTCAAGGGTTTCGTAAGACAACCCGAGCGTGTCGAAGGACGGCTGTCCGGAGCGGAAGCCGACTGGTTGGGCCGGGACCTGGACCGTGACGCCAGTGGCGGCGATCGACAGGTCGGTCATGATCCGGACGGCCAAACTGGCTTCGCTGATGCTCGCTGACTCTGAGAGGTCCGACCCCGCCCACAGCCACCCACGTTTCATTGCCGCCGGCTTGAACACCTCGAGGAGGACGGTCTTCCCCAAACCCCTGAGTCCCGTGAGGATGAGGTTCTCGAGGATCGTGTCCTGACCTAGCAACCGTTCGAACTCGGCACGCTCGGAATGGCGACCAGCCAGGTGGGGCGGGGGATGGCCGGCTCCCGGCGTGTAGGGGTTTTTGAAGTCGCCCGGATTCATAGTTATTTACTCCCTTCACTAAATAGAGGCTATTAACTAAATTTAGTAAGTAGGCTAAGTTCCTGTCAATCTCTGGGTGTCAGGCCGGTAGTCGGCTCCCACTACATGCACACGGGTGAGACGACGCTGATCGGCCAAGGCAGCTGCCGTGGCCGATCACTCCTGGTCGGTGACGGTTAAGGAGGTCGCGGACCTATCAAACTGACCCACGGTCCCCACGGCCGACCGGCGGCGTGCCGGTACCCTGGTCCGATGCGCGCCGTGACCATCGTGGACGGTGATCTCCGGTGGCAGGAGCACCCCGACCCCGTCCCGGAGGAGGGCGAGGTGGCGGTCGCGGTGACCGCCGCGGGCATCAACGCCGCAGACCTCATGCAGCGCCGGGGCTTCTACCCCGCACCGCCCTCGGCGCCGCAGGACATCCCCGGCCTCGAGTTCGCCGGACGCGTGCTCCGGAGCGGCCCGGGCGCGGACCGGTACGCCCCCGGAGACCGGGTCATGGCCATCTGCGGCGGCGGCGGCCAGGGCGAGATGGTGGTGGTCCCGGAGACCTGGCTGCTGCCGGTCCCCGAGGGCACCGATGACGCCGCGGCCGGCGGGTTCCCCGAGGCCTTCTCGACCGCCCAGGACGCGCTCTTCACCCAGGCCGGGCTCAGAGCCGGGGAACGGGTGGTGATCTCGGGGGCGGCAGGGGGCGTCGGCACCGCCGCGGTGCAGCTGGCCCGCGCCGCCGGCGCCGAGGTGGTCGCGACGGTCCGGGACCCGTCATTCCACGAGCAGGTCGCGGCGCTCGGCGCCGACCGGGTCATCCTGCCCGAGGAGGTGGCCGCGCACGGACCGTACGACGTGTTGCTCGAGCTGGTCGGTGCGCCCGGGGTGGCGTCGGTGATGCCCGCGCTCGCAACCGGTGGCCGGGTGGTGGTCATCGGGGTCGGGGCCGGCGCCCGGCTCGAGGTCGATCTGCTGGCGGTGATGGCGTCTCGGGCGACCATCCGGGGCTCGATGCTCCGCTCCCGCTCCAGCGAGGAGAAGGCGGCGGTTGCGCGTCAGGTCGAGGAGCGGGCGGTGCCGCTACTGGCCGGAGGGTCGGTCGCCGTGCCGGTGCTAGAGACCTTCCCCATGGCCGAGGCGGCCGCGGCCTACGAGCGGTTCGCCGCCGGCGGCAAGCTCGGGAAAATCGTCCTGGTCACCTGACCACGAGTCCGGGCGTCGTCCCGGTGAGGTCGGGGGTCAGGACCATGCCCTGGGCAGAGAGGGTGGCCCAGGCCTCGGCGCGGAGGTCCTCTGCGTCCACCCCGGCCGGCAGGATCCCTGTGTCGGCCATGGCCAGCTGGGTGAGCGCGGCCTCGCACGCCGAGTGACGTTTCCGGGCCGCAGCCATGCCCGCTTCGAACGCCGACCGGGCCTCGTCGGTCCGGCCGAACCGGGCCAGCGCCGCCCCGCGCACGCGCTGGAGCAGGGGGATCTGGGGCGGGACCCCCCCGAGGCCGCGGGCGGCGGCGAGCGCCCCGTCGGCGGTGGCGAGGGCGGCCACGTGGTCCCCGCTGGCTGCGAGGCACTCGGCCGTCCGGGCCCGTTCCTCGAACGCCTCGGCATGGCTCCCGATGGCCCGGAACTCGTCAGTGGCCTCGCGGAAGAGTTCCAGCGCCTCGTCGAACCGGCACCTGCCGGTGGCGACCCTGGCCTGCTTTCCCTTGACCGCCGCGACCCCGGAGCGGTAGCCGGCCGCGCGCCAGGTACGCGAGACCGCCTGCATGTGCTCGTCGGCGAGATCGAGCCGGCCCTGGTCGAGGTAGATCTCGCCGATGTTGAACACGTTGAACGCGTCGCTGACCGCATTGCCGGTGCGCCGGTCGATGATCCGCGACCGCTCGTAGAGCTCGGCGGCCCGGTCCCACTCACCCCGGAAGTAGGCCACGATGCCCAACCCGTTGAGGGTGGTGCCCTGGCCGGTCAGGTTCCCGGTTTCCTCGAAGAGGGTCAGCGCCCGCTCCAAGTTGACCGGCTTGTCGAGCTGTCCGAGCTCCAGCCTCGCCCAGTCGATCGTCCGGAGGGACTCGGCGAGCACCTCCTTGTCCCCCGCCGCCTCGGCGTCCTCGACCGCCCGGGTGCACCAGGCGATGGAGCGGGCGTGGTGACCCTCCTCCTGGCAGAACCGGCCGTACCAGCTGAGCAGTTCGGCACGTTGCCGGAGCGCGCCGCCGCCGTCCTCTCTCTCGAGCAGGCGCAGTCCCCTGGTGATCCAGCGGAGGGCGTTCGAGTAGCTCTCGAGCCATCCCTGGACCTGGGCGATCTTGAGCGCGAGGCGGGCTTCGCCGACCGGGTCGTCACCGAGGAAGCGTCGGGTCGCCCGGTAGGCGGACGCAGCACCCTGGTAGCCGCCGGTGCTGTTCCTCGCGTCCCCGAGGGCCTCGTGCACCGCGGCGAGCTCGGCCCGGTCGAGCTCGGGCAGGCGGCGCCCCGCGAGCAGCGCCCGCTCGTAGAACTCGGCGACCTCGACGTAGGCGTAGGCGGTCTTGGCCCGTTCGGCAGCGATGAGCGAGTAGGTCCATGCCTCCGCGTACCGCTGGGCGTGCAGGTAATGGAACGAGAGGAGCTCGGGCTGGTCCTTCCCACGGTCGAGCGCCGCGCTCTGGATGGTGTCGCCTGCGCGCGCGCGTGCAGGTTGCGCCGGACGCTGAAGGTGAGGCCGTCGTAGGCGCAGTCCCGGAGGAGTGCGCTGCGGAAGCTCAGCTCACCGAGTCCGTCGCGGACGACGAACTCGTCGAGCCGCTCCCACGCCGGGTCGAACTCGCCGGGCGTGTCGTCGACCACCTCTGTGAGCACCTCGTAGGGGAACGACTGGCCGAGCACCGAGATGCGCCGGAGCAGGCGGCGATCGCCTGCCGAGAGCCGGTCGATGCGTGCGGCGACCACCTGCTCGACCGAGTCCGGCAGCTCCGCGAGCGCCTCCCCCTCCGTGGCCACCTCCAGCAGTTCGAGCAGGAACAGCGGGTTGCCTGCCGAGCGCTCGACCAGCGCATCGATGCGGTGCTGGGGGATGGGTGCATCGGCCGTCGCCAGGTGGGCGAGCTCGGTGGCCTCGTCGACCTCGAGCGGTCCGAGCGCGATGCAGGTCGTGTGCTCCACAGGCGCGACGAAGGCGCTCCCGCCGTCACGGCGGGTCACGCAGATGAGCCACGAGCTCGGCCCCACCAGGGCCGCCAGGTACCCGAACAGGTCGGCCGAGGCTTCGTCCATGAAGTGGGCGTCCTCGACGGTGAGCAGTCCCGAGTCCGGGAGCAGTTCGCCGAGCAGGTCGATGACCGCCTCGGCCATCCGAGCCCGGCGGAACCCCTCGTCGATGTCACGGGTCTCCGGGGTCTCCGGCACGCTGAGGCCGAGCGCGGTCGCGATGAGCGGGGCCCGGGAGAGGACCGTCGGTGTCCGCTGCTCGAGGTGGGTCAGGAAGGCGGCCGCGACCTGCGGACTGTTCCCCTCCGGTGGGAGCCCGATGAGCGTACGGAGGAGGCGCCCGACCACGTGGTAGGGGGTCGACGCGTCGTAGCGCTCGCACACGGTCGAGAGCTGGACCATGTCGTCGGCGGCGGTACGGAGCCATGCGACCAGGCGCGACTTGCCTGCACCCGGCTCGCCGATGATCTCGACCAGCGACCCGGTCCCTGCCTTCGCTTGCCCGATCGCCTGCTCGAGGGTCCGCGTCTCGGTGACCCGCCCGACGAGCGGCAGGTCGCGACCACCGCCGACCCGCCGCGGGCCGGTCATCGCCCCGACGGCGAGGGCGCGTACCGGTTCGGACTTCCCCTTGACCCGGAAGGGCTCGAGCTCCTCGGTCGCAAAGCCAGTGCGTGAGCGCGAGAGGATCTCGGGCGTGATGAGGATCTGGCCGGGTGTGGCCTTGGCCATGAGACGGGCGGCCAGGTTGACCGCGTCACCCATGACGGTGAAGGTCCGCCGGTAGGGGGGCCCGACCTCGCCGACGAAGACCGCCCCGCGGTTGACTCCGATCCGGATGGGCAACGGGCCGTGGGCGTCCATGATCTCCCGGACCGCGAGGAGCATGTGGTGCTCGTCGTCGCCCGAGGTCGAGGGGGCACCGGCGGTGAGGATGATCTTGCCGCCGTCCTGGTCGGCATCGGTTGCGAGGAAGGTGATCTCCTGCCGCTCGACCGCGCGCTGGACGTGGGAGACCAGCGCGTCGAGCTGGTCGGCGGTCTCGGTCGGGCCCACCCGCTCGATGAGCCCGTCGGTGCCGTCGAAGTGGATGAACGCCACGGTGACCCGACGGTGTTCGGACTCCTGGTGGGACCCCGAGAGCACGTCGCGCAATCCGGTCGGGATCCCGTGCAGGAGGTCGAGATCGGGATCGACGTACTCGAAGGGGAGGAAGGAGTCGGCCGGGACCGCTGGGGCGCGCCGGAGGAGGTGGCCGGGACCCTTGGACGCACCGACCACCCCCGGACGCAGGGCGGACGCGGTGGCGTCGCTGATCACGATCTCGCCGGCGTCCGCCGTGGCCTCCATCGTGACCGTCGCGGTGGCTCCGGGACCGGCGACGAGGAGCTCACGGTGGGACTCGCCGACCAGGAAGAAATGGAACAGGCCGGAGTGGATCCCGACCGACATCCGGAGCTGCACCTTCTGGCCGAGGACGGTGAGCCGTCCCACGGTCCGCAGCGCGCGGCGCATCTCGAGAGCGGCCCGACAAGCTCGCGGCAGCGTGCGCCTCGCCCGAGAAGTAGAGCAGCTGGGCGTCCCCGCCGAACTTGAGGAGCCGCCCGCCGTAGGCAACGGCCAGGTCGAGGAGGGCGACGAAGCAGGTCCCGATGGTGGCGGTCAGCTCCTCGGCCCCCACCTTGCCGTGGCGGGCGAGGCCTTCGGAGAGCTTGGTGAACCCGGAGATGTCGACGAAGGCGATCGTGCCCTCGAGCTCCCGGTGACGGGTGCCGGGGTCGGTGGCCAGCCACTCGATGGCCAGCCGGGGGAAGTACGGCGCGAGGCGATTGCCACCCTCGTTGGCGGTGCTCTGGGGCGCTTCAGTCGATGTCACGGGCGACGCTCCCGGTCTGCAGGTCTGCGTGACCCGGTGGCGCCGCCGCGCCCGCTCACACCGTAGTGGAGGGGCGCCCGATCAGGATGTCTACGGCCCTACTTCCATTTCGGGTCGCCCGGCGGGACGAGGAGCTGCTCGGTGACCGTCCCGGAATCCGCCGGATTGCCCAACGGGTCGGGTGACTCGGTGATCGACTCCACGCACGGCGCGACATTCCCGTTGGTCGAGCAGAACGGGAGCAACCCGGTGGTCACGTTGGTGTTGCCGAAGTAGTCGGTGAACGGGGTCACCGAGGTGTAGCAGATCTCGAACGGATCGTTCCAGACCCCCGCGGCGGCGACGTTCTCGAAGGTCACCGTCGCGGTGAGGTCGGTGGACACCCCGCTGTCGGTGACCGTGGTGAACTCCGGTGCGTGGCGGAACGGGTCGCCGCAGCTGACCGTGCCGTTCGGCGAGACCGTGAGGTCGATCGTCCCGGTGTTCGACGGGGTGGTGATGAGCACGGTCTGGGACGAGCCGGTCACCGTCCCCGAACAGGGGCTCGTGGTGCAGGTGACCTGGAGGTTCGAAACCGTGACGCTCGCCTGATTCCACCCGCCTGTGAACTTGCCGGGAGTCGTACCCACCACTTGGATGCCCGTGGGGAAGGTGCCGGTGTTGGCGTAGGTGTGGGTGCCGGTCACCTGGTAGGGGGTGCCCGCGCCGCCCGTCTGCGTGATCGTCCCGGTGCTGGGGTGGGAGAACCCTCCCCAGTAGATCGTGGCCGTGAAGTTGGACGGGTTGGCCGTCGACGGCCCGGCGGTGAAGGTGGCGGCGGTGAAGCTCGCGCTCTGGCTCACCGTCGCGCTCAACGTGTCTGCAGTGACCGTGATGCTCTGGCTCGGCGCCCTCGTGGTCGCCGCGGCGATCCCTGGTACTGCAACGGCCACGGCCGCGGTGAGCGCAAGGCCCAGTGACAGCAGCACCCTGCGGGTGGTTCGAACTCGACTCATTGTGTGTCCCTCGTGACGGAAGTGTTGCCCCGATATGGTCGCCCCGCTGTATCCTGCCGGAGCGCCCGGAACCGATTCCTGCCCGTCACCGGGTCCGATGCCAGCCCAACCGTACCGACCGGTCTGTTGGCCGTCAATCGGGGTTGTCACCCCGCGGGCCGGTTACCGCGAGACGATGATCGAGGAGCCGTGCCCGAAGAGGCCCTGATTGGCGGTGATCCCCACCCGGGCACCGTCCACCTGGCGGCCCGCTGCCTGTCCCCGCAGCTGCCAGACCAGCTCGCAGACCTGTGCGATGGCCTGGGCTGGGATGGCCTCGCCGAAGCAGGAGAGGCCGCCGCTCGTGTTGACCGGGACCCGGCCACCGAGCGTGGTGTCACCGTCACGCAGCAGGCGTTCGGCTTCGCCCTCCTTGCACAGTCCGATGTCCTCGTACCAGTCGAGCTCGAGGGCGGACGAGAGATCGTAGACCTCGGCCAGACTCACATCATCTGGCCCGATGCCGGCCTCCTCGTAGGCGGCGAGCGCGACCGAGCGCTTGAAGGGTGCGCCGACCGGGGGCACCGCGACCGAGGAGTCGGTCGAGAAGTTGGGCATCTCGATGATCGCCTGGGGAAAGCGCGGGGTGACCGTCGAGACCGCGTCGATGGTGACCAGATCGTCCGTCCCGGCGTGCTTCCGGGCGAACGCCATGCTCGAGAGGACCAGTGCTGCCCCGCCGTCGGAGGTCGCGCAGATCTCGAGCAGGCGCAGCGGATCGGACACCATCGGGGAGGCCAGCACCTCTTCGACGGTGGTCTCCTTGCGGTACCGTGCATACGTGTTGTGCAGGCCGTGGCGGGCGTTCTTGACCTTGACCGCGGCGAAATCCTCCTCGGTTGCTCCCGAGAGCTCCATCCGCCGGCGGGCGTAGAGGGCGAAGTAGGTCGGGTTGGTCGCGCCCATCAGATGGAAGCGCAGCCAGTCCGGATCGTCGCGCCGGTCGCCGCCGACTGGTGCGAAGAATCCCTTCGGCGTGGTGTCGGCCCCGATCACCAGGGCCACGTCGCAGAGGCCGGCCAGGATCTGGGCCCGCGCGTTGTTGACCGCCTGGGCGCCGGATGCACAGGCCGCGTACGCCGAGGAGACCCGCGCGCCGGTCCACCCGAGGGCCTGGGCGAAGGTCGCGCCGGCCACGAAGCCGGGGTAGCCGTTGCGGATGGTGTCCGCACCGGCCACGTACTGGACGTCGGTCCAGGGCAGCCCCGCCTCGGCCAGGGCGTCGCCTGCCGCGGCCAGTCCGTACTCGACGAAGTTGCGGCCCCACTTGCCCCAGGGATGCATCCCCGCCCCGAGCACGGCGACCCGTCGGTCGTCAGGCACCCGACGCCGCCGAACGCGCGGGGCTACCGGTCGGGCGCCACTTCCAGACCAGGTACTCGTGCTCGTCGTCCTCGTAGAGGGTCTCGAGCACGAGTTCGACCTCGGTGCCCACCGAGAGATCGCCGACGGTCACCCCGGCGACGAGCTGTCCCATGACCACCATTTTCTCCGCGGCCAGCTCGACCGCGGCGAGCGCGAAGGGGACGTACGGGTCGGCGGCAACGTACGGCGCCGGCGGCTGGTAGCAGGCATCGGTGTACGACCAGACCGTGCCGGTGCGGCTGAGCGCGGTCTCCGCGAACTCTGTCCCCTGGCACCCGGGGTTCCGGCAGAGATACGTCTCCTTGGGGAAGGCGACGTTCCCGCAGCTCGTGCACCGGGACCCGAGCAGCGCGGGCGCGCGCTCGTCGAGGGTGAACCATCCGTCGATCGCAGGAACCCGGGTCTTGACCGTTGCCACGCGGCGGAGCCTACCGCCGCCCCAGACACGCGGGTCGGGGGAGGGACAGGTTCAGGACGCCGCGGGCCCGCCGAGCCCGCCCCGTGCACGCACCTCGGCGATGCGGGTGGGGTCCCAGCCGAGGAGGTCGGTGAGCACCTCGTCGGTGTGCTCGCCGACGGTCGGGGCGTGGGCGGGGACGGGCAGCTCTTCGCCCACGAACTTGAGGGGGGTGGGCAGCTGTTCGGCGCCGAGCCGGTCCCGGTCGATCCAGTGGAAGCGGTCGAGGAACTGGGGGTCCGACGCGATGGTCTTCGGCGAGTTGACCGGGGCCACCGGGAAGTTGGCCTCCACGCCGAAGTCGATCCACTCCTCCGCGGTGCGGGTGCGGAAGATGTCCCGGAGCTCAGCGCGCAGCTCGAGGTTGTTGCGGGCGTGGTCGGCGAACTGCGATCCGGGCCAGCGCTCGAAGAGCTCGACGCGGTCGACCGCCACACAGAAGTTCTTCCAGAACATCTGCTCGGAGGCCATGAACAGGATGTAGCGCCCGTCCTTTGCTTCGTAGACCTGGTAGCGGACGCCCTCGATCATGCCGGCGGTGCCCGGTTCCCTGCGCTCGTAGTCGTCGGCCTTGTTTCCGGTGACCTCGGCCTCGGGCCGCTCGTAGGCCTTCCAGGTCTCGCTGCGGTACCAGTCCATCGCCGCGGCGGCGTCCGACTGGGCGATCTCGAGGAAGGATCCCTCTCCGGTGGTCCGCGCCCGGAGCACCGCGGCGAGGATGCCGAGCGCCCCGAAGAGCGGACCGGCGTGGATGCCCATCGAGGCGTGCTCGGGCAGGTAGGCGAACCCCTGGTCGTTGACCTGCGGCGAGACGATGCCGGCCCAGGTGTCGAACGCGACGCCGTGGGCGGGGAGGTCCCGGTAGGGGCCGGTCATCCCGTAGCCGGAGATGGTGCAGAACACGATGTCCGGTTTGAGCAGCTTGAGATCCTCGAAGCCGACCCCGCGGCGGGCGAGCCCGCCGGGGCGCATGGCCTCGACCACCACGTCGGACACCCGGGCCAGCTCCTTGAAGGTGGCCACGTCCTCGTCGCTGCGGAGGTCGAGCACGATGCTGCGCTTGCCCCGGTTGATGTGGAGGTGCATGAGCGAGACGCCCTCGACGATCGGCCAGGTCATCTCGCGGATGTAGTCGCCCGAGGGCGGTTCGACCTTGACGACCTCAGCGCCGAGGTCGACCAGTGGCATGGTGATGGCCGCCGGACCGAGCGCCGAGCACTCGAGGATCCGGATGCCACGGAGCGGGGGTTCGGTCGGCATCGGACAGGTCCCCTCAGGCCCCGCGGAGGGCGGCCGCGTCGAATGCCGTGGTCAGGTCGTCCATCGGGAGCACCGTGTGTACGCCGAGGTTGCGGTGGGCGTCGGCGGTCAGCCGCACCACAGTGCCGTAGGCGGTGAAGCCCACCGCGTGGTGGGCGAAGTCCATCGGCCCCTCGGTGACCTTGACCTCGACCACCCCGGTCCCCCCCAACGCAATTGCCGAGGTCTGCATGCGTTCCATGGCCGACTCGCGGGCCGCGTACATGGCCTCGGTGAAGTTGGTGAGCTCGACGTTCTGGCCCGACTGCTGCATGGCTGCGCCCATCGAGCGGCGCGGGGCGTAGACGAAGCTGGCCCCCGCGGCCAGACCGAGCGGCGCCCAGCCGGAGACCTGGAGCAGGGCGAAGTCGCGTCCCGAGAGGTCGGACACGAAGACCGGATCGGTGCCCAGGGTCTTCGCCCCCACCGGGCGCACCGCGGTGCCGACCAGGGAGACGGAGACCTGGTGGCGCAGGACCGCCCAGTCGACGTGGACCCCGACCACGCCGTAGCCGCCGGCGTGGGTGCACTGTTGGTGGAGTCGGTCGGTGGCCCGGGCGAAGGCGTTGGCGAACGCAGCCGAGGCATAGCCGATCTCGCCCTGTCCCCAGCTCCAGATGCCCGACGGCACCGAGAAGATCGAGACCCCGTTGACCAGCCGCACCGGCTCCCAGCTGATCGCGTGCAGTGCGAGCTCCTCGTCGATCGAGAGGTCGGAGGTCATCCGGACGGTGTCCTTCGGAGCCGGCTTGGCGAGCGCGGCGGCGGCGGCCCGCATCTCCGCGGCGATGTCGACCTCGTCGCCCGCAGGCGACTGCCCACCGGCTGGTGTGGTCGGGCTCACCGGAGGCTCACCACGGGCTGGGGTGCGGGCATCGGGTCGAACGGCTTGAACCGTCGCACCCGGTTGCCGCGGAGGGTGCACTGGTACTCGCTGTCACCCTCGCCGAGCTCGCGTTCGGTGGTCTGGATGTCCGCACCGTGCAGCGAATCCTGTCCGAGCTGGCCCTGGATCCGCTTGCGGGCCACCTCGCGGGCGGCCATCTCGGCGCTGGCGGTCTGCTCGATCTCGGTGCCCAGTCGCGTGCCTCCGTACATCGAGACCGAGCCCTCGGTCAGGTACTTGGTGATGCAGTTGGCCCAGACCCGCACCGACGCCACCGAGACCGCGATCGAGACCGGGGCGTACCCGGCCTCGACGAGCTTGGCCAGCCGCTGGCCGGCGAGGTAGGTCGTCCAGGGCGTGCCGTCGGCCGGCGGGTCGCCACCGGCCACCCGGACAGCGGTGCCCTGGACCCGGAACTCGAGGACGCCCATGTCGCTCAGGGACTGGCTCGAATCGACCACCCCGACGACGCCGTGGGCGCCACCCGACGCGGCCTCCTCGACCATCCGGCCGTAGGCGGTGGTGAAGCCCTCGGCCCAGGCGTCCTCGACCCAGGTTTGCTCGTAGTTCTGCCCCCACGCCCGGTGTTCGGCCGAGACGAAGCCGTGCGGGCAGTTCCAGGTCTCCTCGTAGCCCCCGCCGGAGCCGGCCTGGGGCCCGTACATCCCCATCCCCATGCCGATCCCCATCCGCATCCCGTACCACTGCCACTGCATCACGCAGTAGCCCTGCACAAACCCAACCGGTTCGAGGCCCATCTGGAGGCAGGCGGCGAAGTCGGGCACGGTGAGGCCCGAGGTGAAGGCGCCCTCGGTCAAGCGGCGGACCGCTGCCTCGGGCAGGTCGCCCTGCGGAGCGGGCTGGCCGCCGGGTTCTGCGGGCGGCAGGTCGGCCATCAGTTGTCGAGCGAGATGATGGTGGTCGGCCGCGGGAGGGTGACCTCGTCGGAGGTCTTGAGCACACCGGTCCCGATGGCGAGGAACTCGATGGTGTGGCTGCCCCACTGGTGGGACTTCTCCTCGAGGCGGACCCCGACGATGCCGGAGACACCGAGCTGGTTGGCCTCGTCCTGCATGCGGGTCATGGCGAGCTCGCGGGCTTCGTACAAGGCCTGGGTGAAGTTGGGCAGCTCGACGTTCTGTCCGGCAGAGCCGAGAGTGGCCCCGATGCCGCGGTGGGCGATGTGGTAGACGCAGGTGCCCATGACCAGGCCCTGGGGGATGTGACCGGTCTGCATGAGCGTCCAGAAGTCCTGACCCGAGAGGTCGGAGGTGAACGGCTTGCCGAGCTTGTTGCGGTGGGAGACCCCGCTCTCGGCCTTGACCGCAGTGCCAACCGCGATGAACTCGGCGGCGTCCTTGCCCCACTCGTAGTAGTTGACGTCGAGCCGCACCCCGACCACGCCGTCGGCCCCGAGCTCGGCGGCCTCCTCCTCCATGCGGGTCATGGCCAGCTCGCGGGCGTTGTACATGGCCTCGGTGAGCTTGGTGAGCTCCTGGCTCTGGCCCCACTTCCGGGTCTGGATGCCGGTGTGGTAGATCGAGGAGCCCATCACGAAGCCGACCGGGTGGAACCCGACCTCCTTGATGAGGAGGAACTCGTTGACCGAGAGGTCTGAGGTGAACAGCCCGCCCTCGAGCTCGGCGAGTCGCTTTCCGGCGCCTTCGGGCAGGTCCTGCGGCACGTCGGCTCCGGGTAGGTCTTCGGGTGTGGCGGTCATGAGGGGCCTCCGATCACGATGCTCTCGAGCGCCTGGCGCACGGCCTGGCTGTGGGCCGCCTCGGCCTTGAGCGAGGTGAGGAGGCGGGCGAGCCAGGTGTCCATGTCGACCTTTTCGCTGCGGATGCGGATACCGCCGGAGGAGTGGCCGACCGTGCAACGGAGGGAGGTCCCGTCGACTTCGGCGTCGAACTGGTCGTCGTCCATGGAGATCCTGAGCGATTTGATCTCCTCGCTCTTGCGGAACCGACCGCCGGACCGCTGGACCTCGAGACGCGAGCCGAGGGCGTCGGCGAGCTGGTCGACCAGGACCTTGACCAGGATGTGGACGTCCGAGCTGTCAGCCCGCAGGGAGGCCGCGGTCAGCTCGAGATCGAAGGAGTCATCCGTACCGCTCATCGCACGAACCCTACCGCCCGGCCAGGGCCAACGGCCCGGCGGGCGGGGCTCAGGTCACGGCCAACGCGGGCTCCAGCGGTGACACCTCCACACTGGGCTTGCCGTCGACGAACACCGCAGTGACGACTGCTGCGATCACGAGCAGGCCGGCTCCGACCGCGAAGGCCACCGTGTACCCGTGGACGAGCCCTGCCGGGACGAACGACCGCCCGTGTGCCGCGATGTAGCTGGCTGTGGCCGTTGCCGCCACCGTGTTGAGGAGTGCGGTGCCGAGCGATCCACCGATCTGCTGGGTCGTGTTGATGAGGGCGCTCGCCACCCCCGAATCCCGGTCGTCCACATTGGTCAGAGCGGTGCTGCTGAGCGCGGGGAAGGCGAAGCCGAGGCCCACGCTCATGAGGACCTGGGGTCCGAAGACATATCCCCAGAACGAGGTGTCCACCCCGATCTGGGTGAGCCACCCGAGACCGACGGCACCCACCAGGAGGCCCGCGGTCATCGGAATGCGGGGACCGATCCGTGGCACCAGCGAGGACGAGGCTCCTGCCCCGACGACGATGCCGATTGCGAAGGGCAGGAAGGCGACCCCGGCCTTGAGGGCCGAGTAGTGGAGGACGCCCTGCATGTAGTAGCTGAGGAAGATGAACATCGCGAACAGTCCGGCTCCGAGCAGGAAGGACGCCAGGAACGACCCGCCCCGGTTGCGTTCTGCGACCACCCGGATCGGGAGGAGCGGATAGCTCGTGCGCGTCTCGGCGACGACGAACGCGACCAGCAGGGCGATCCCGATGGCGAGGAAGGTGAGGGTCGGTGCGGCCGCCCACCCGTCGGAGACGGCTTTGGTGAACCCGTAGACGAGGCTGACCAGGCCGGCGGTCGAGAGGAATGCGCCGGGCAGGTCGTAGCGGGTGCTTCCCTCGGCCCGGCTCTCATGGACCACCCGGGTGGCGAAGAACGCGGTCACGAGGGCGATCGGCACGTTGACCAGCAGGCACCACCGCCATGAGGCGTATTGGGTGAGGAGCCCTCCGGCCAGGACGCCGATGGCACCGCCGGCCCCGGAGACCGCCCCGTACGCTCCGAAGGCCTTCGCCCGTTCTCCGGGGTCGGACTGGAAGGTGACGGTGAGGATGGAGAGCGCGGCGGGCGCCATCAGGGCGGCGAAGCCCCCCTGCAGGGCGCGTGCACCGAACAGCAACGCCTGATTCGGTGCCAGTCCGCCCAGCGCCGACGCAGCCGCGAACCCGACCAGGCCAACGCCGAACATCCGTTTGCGACCACCGAAGTCGGCGATGCGCCCGCCGAGAAGGAGCAGCCCTCCGAAGGCCAGGGTGTAGGCGGTGATGACCCATTGCCTGTTGGCCACCGAGATGTGCAGGGACCTTTGCGCTGAGGGCAGGGCGATGGTCACGATCGAGGCGTCGAGCACCACCATCAGCTGCGCTATCACCACCACCGCCAGGATCGACCAGCGCTTCGGATCGGGTTCGAGGGACGTGGCCATTGCCGTACCGTTGTTAGCGGGCATCGTGTCGTCGGTCACTGGGACTCCTGGTTCGAAGTGGGGGGCCGGGAGAAGAGCGTCTCGGATTGTCGACGTTCTGGAGGGCTCGGATCTGACGCGTTACGCCCTTGGTGTGGACAACAGGCGCCGCTCGGCCAGTATTTCCGAGCCTCGTTTCGCCAGTTCAGCAGGCGGCTGTGACAGACTCCGCACCTCAGGTGGGCCGCGGCGGGACGAGTAGGGTAGGCGGGCCGTTGTGGCTTCTCCGCCTGCCGCTCTCAGGGCGGTAGGCAACTGGCCATGGCGCCAAGCGCTCGTAGCTCAACGGATTAGAGCATCTGACTACGGATCAGAAGGTTGCAGGTTCGAATCCTGCCGAGCGCGCACAATAAGTCCAGGTCAGAGTCTATTCACGACGAGGCGCTTGACCACAGTTTTGCTCCGTGAGAACCTCGTGAGAACCAAACGGTTCTCACGGAGGAATGGTGCCCACGAAGCCCGAAGGCGTTTACCCCGATGGCAGGGGCGGCTGGTATCTGAAGGTCAACATCGGTCGGGACCCGATCAGTGGGCGCCGCGAGCAGGTGACCAGACGGGGATTCGCTACTGCAGCCGAGGCCGGTAGGGCTCGTCGGGAGCTGCTCGGGAAGGTTGACCGCGGTGAGCTCAAGCCGATCGCTGGCGGCATGCTGATCGACGAGCTCCTGGACCTCTATCTTGATGGCCTCGACGCAGATGGGCGACTCTCCGAGAAGACCCGCTTCGATTACCGGCACTCGGCCGACGACTATGTGAGACCCCACCTAGGCAAGAAGCGCGTCCGAGACGTCACACCGGAGGTGATCCTGGCCTGGCAAAGGAAGCTGACCAAGGATGGCGGAACCAAGCGCAAGGTCGACAAGGACGGCAATCAGAAGCCCGGAAAGGGTCTGTCGCCCAACACCGTCCGCCTTGCCCGGGCACCGCTGTCTGGGGCGTTCAAGCTGGCGATGAGCGTCGGGCTGGTGGCCAGCAATCCGACCGCCCAGGTTCCACGACCCCGCCCGAGGCGCTCGATACCCAAGCACTGGACACCGGAGCAGGCGCGCGAATTCCTCGGGCTGATGGAGGCGGATCGGACCTGGCCGATCTGGGCATTCCTACTGGGGTCGGGGCTCCGCATCGGCGAATTGGTGTGGCTGCGCTGGCCAAGTGTTGACCTCATCCATGGGTGGGTGCGAGTGGTGGATTTCGCTTCCACACTCGGTCACGATCTCGTTCCGTCGATAGGAAAGAGCCACGATGCGGTCCGCACCATTGAGCTCGACGACGGACTCGGCGATGTCCTTCGGCGGCAACAGAAGCTCCAGGCGCAAGAGGCGCTGATCGCTCCTCACTATGAGTCGAGCGAGTATGTCTTCACCAAGGAGCGCGGTGGCCATTACCACCCCCAACGGCTGTCACGACTCCTCGGGGATTACTCGAAGGAGCTTGGACTCCCACGGTTGACTGCTCACGGGCTGCGCCACACTAGCGCGACGTTGATGTTGGCCGGCGGCGTCCCACCAAAGGTGGCGGCAGAGAGACTCGGACATGCGGATCCAACCCTGTTCACCAACCTATACAGCCATGTGACGCCGACTATGCAAAGGGATGCAGCCGATCGCATCGGTGAGGCGCTGTTCGGGCCGCCGGTCGTTTCGGATGCCGAGGCCTGAGCCGAGTCGAGGCACGCAGTAAGGGCCATTTATCCTGGCTCGTTCGGTCGCAGGCTGGCAGGTCGTCCTGCAGTCGCCGGGCCTCTCAATCTCCGTCGATCGTGACTTTCTGTTCCTCGATCCAGCGCCCGATGTCGTCTGGGTCGAAGCGGATGAAGTGGCCCACCTTGACGAACGGAACTCGTCTCTCCGCCACTAGACGGCGGATATGTCGTGGAGAGGTTGCGAGCCATTCGGCCAGAACGTCAATGTCCAGAAGCCGCCGCTGTGCCGGCGCCGCCGAACGACCGCGGCGTATCACAGTAGTGCTCGCATGGCTACTCCCACCGGACTCTGCTGGTTCGGTGTGCAATGGCGATAATGGCGTGGACGTCACTCGTCACCTCGTTGATGGCAGTCGACGCTCCTATGGTGCCCCGCGTAGTCTTCGCGAGCTGGACCCGAGCGCGACGTGGGAATGTGACCATCCGCCCTACGGGATCTGCTCACCGGTCACCAATCGGCGCAATGCCTCGAGTTCCTTTCGCAGTCGCCGAACCTCGCTGCGGCTGGGACGTCCGGCCGGCCCTCCGGAGCGCTCCTCGAATCGGGCAAACCACTGGGCGCAGTTCCGAGCGTCATACGAACCATACCGATCCACTCGGCTCACGTTTCTGGACCGGCGACCTCCCTGGCTACGGTCCCACCGTCGGTTGGCAGATCCGGCTCCATTCACGACGCGCGACCTTCAGTGCTCGTGCCTCGCTGAACGACGACTCGCACTCGACTGAGCACCTGATCGATGCGAACCGGGTGAGGTCGCCCGTCGGCTAGCCCGGGGCTCAGCAAGAGTCCGTTGCAGTCGACGCCGGCGGCCATCTCCGAGACACTCTCCAAGAGTCGGGCAACCTGCGCGGGTGATGCCACCAGCGGCAGCTCGAGACCACCTTCCGTCACGAGCACCACTTGAACGTCGGGTGAAGTCTGGGCACATTCCGCCCGCCCGCCGGTTCCTCGGACCAATCGAAGGCGCTCATTCTGCCTTTGTTTGGCTGGCGTCGGCGTTCCTCGCCCAGCCCTTGGGCAAGTCGAACTGTGCGGTCTTCTGTGTGCGGCTGACGAAGGTCCAGGCATCGTGTCTCCCCGGGTTGATTGCCCGGGCCTCGTGCTCCGGACTCCACCCATGATCCGGATGGGCGTCACCCCCAACGTCACCCTCAACGTCACCTGCCCGAAATCCGCCCTGACCTGGGCCAAGCGAGATCTATGGTCGTCACCCTCAGCGATCCAACGCGGCTGGCCGAGCGGAAGCGTCGTCACCTTCCCAACTCGGCCCAGCCCTTGGTGCCGAATATTGACCGCGTGAATCTCGGAAGTCGCTGGACTTTCAGTGGCCGGTCGACCCGAGAGGCAACCGCCAATACAGGCAGACAGGAAGCTATACAGATGTACAGTCATCGGTGATAGGAGGTGGGCGTGGGAACCGCCGCCATTCGCACAGAGGGCCTGACCAAACGCTACGAGGATGTCGCCGCTCTCGATGACCTGGACCTCGAAATCGCTCAAGGCGAGGTGGTCGGCTTTTTGGGTCCCAACGGAGCGGGAAAGACGACCACCATCCGACTGCTGCTGGGTCTCATCCAGCCCACGGGGGGACGTGGCTCGATCTTCGGGTTCGACTGTCAGCGCCAGCCCATCGAAGCCCACCGCCATCTGGCGTTCGTGGCCGGAGAGGCGAACCTCTGGCCATCATTGACCGGGGCTGAGACCCTCCATGTGCTCGGACGCATCCAGGGTCAGTTGGACACGGCCTATCGGGACGAACTGATCGATCGATTCGATCTCGATCCCAGCAAGAAGGTCCGCGCCTACTCCAAGGGGAACCGGCAAAAGGTCATCCTCATCGGCGCGTTGATGGTTCGGCCTGGCCTTCTATTGCTTGACGAACCGACCAGTGGGCTCGATCCACTCATGGAGCAGGCGTTTCGCCGTTGCATCCATGAGGCGCGTGATCGTGGCCAGACGGTCTTTCTCTCGTCCCACATCATGAGCGAGGTGGAGGCACTCTGCGACCGCGTGGGCATACTCAGGCAGGGCAAACTCATCGAGATGGGCACGCTGGCCCAGATGCGACACCTCGAGCGCGCTGAGCGTGGAGGTGACATTCGCCGGTGCGATCCCCGACCTGTCCGGCGTGTCCGGAGTGACCGCGGCGGAGACGGACGGCCAGGTGGTCCGGTGCCAGGTTCGAGGATCGATCGAGCCACTCTTGAAGGATCTGGTGGGCGCCGACGTCACCCGACTCGTGAGTCGCGAGCCGTCCCTGGAGGAACTCTTTCTCGCTCAGTACGGTGACGCTGACCGGCCCGATGAATTCGACCCGGTTGCCCGCTGACCCGGGCGTCCGGCGGCAACGTCGGTCGTCGGTGAGTCGTTCGCCTCGCACCGTCGTAGTCGGCCAAACTGCCCGGAGGGCCATCCGTTCCGGAGTCATCTGGGGCTATATCTTCGGCATTGCCGCCGCCTCGTCAGCCATCAGCTACACCACCATCTACAAGACCCAGGCGCAACGGAATGCTCTGGCCGCCGCCTACGGCTCCAACAAGGCCACGAGCGCTTTGTTCGGACCGGCCCCGGACCTCCAGACCGTCGCCGGCTTCACCGTGTTCAAGATATCGATGACCCTCATGATCCTCGGTGCGGTATGGGGACTACTGACCAGCACCAGGCTGCTACGAGGCGAGGAGGAGAGCGGACGTTGGGAGCTTCTGCTCGCCGGCCAGATCACTCGCCGGGGTGCCGCGGTCCAAGCACTCGCCGGTTTGGGTTCCGGCGTCGTCGTGCTGTGGGCGTTGGCGGCAGTGATTACGATCCTTGTCGGCCTGGACTCGAAGGTGGACATCGCCGCTGGCCCGTCCCTCTACTTCGCCCTGGCCATGGTGGCCACGGCGGTCATGTTTCTGGCTGTCGGCGTGCTGACCAGCCAGCTCGGTGCGACCCGACGCCAGGCCGCCTCCTACGCTGCCGTGTTCCTCGGCCTCGCCTATGCCGTGCGGATGATCGCCGACGCGGGTGTGGGCGTCCATGGTCTGATCTGGGCGTCACCATTGGGTTGGGTGGAGGAGCTCC
This sequence comes from uncultured Acidimicrobiaceae bacterium, assembly GCA_963701325.1. Classification (GTDB taxonomy): domain Bacteria; phylum Actinomycetota; class Acidimicrobiia; order Acidimicrobiales; family RAAP-2; genus Bog-756. Next base: position 2,147,175 of record OY969604.1, on the reverse strand, counting down.
AGCCGCTCACCGCACCCCAACCCTTGGCGCTTGTACCGATCGTCGGCTTCACCGCGGTGCTGGCCATTGTCGCCGTGTATCTGGCCGGCCGGCGGGACGTGGGGGCGAGCGTCATAGCGGACCGGGCTACCCGTCCACCCCATCTTCGCCTCCTCACCGGGCCAACAGGTCTGGCCCTTCGAATGGTCCGACCGACGGTCATCGGCTGGTGGGCGGCCATCGCCGTATCGGGTTTGCTCTACGGGCTGATGGCCAAGTCGGCAGGGAGCACGATTTCGGGTTCTTCGGTTCACAAGGTGTTCTCCAAGCTCGGAGCTCCGGGGACCGGCGCCGATGCTGTGCTGGGCGTGTGCTTCCTCGTCTTGGCCGTCCTAGTCGCCTTCGTCGGCGCCGGGCAGCTCACTGCGGCACGTTCGGAGGAGGCCGGCGGCAGGCTCGACCACGTCCTGGTCCGACCGGTATTCCGTACATCGTGGCTCGGTGGCCGGCTTGTCGTTGCCTTTGCCGTTCTCGTCGTGAGCGGCGTAGGTGCGGGAGTATTCGCATGGCTCGGCGCGGCCAGCCAGCACGCGGGGGTGAGCTTCCCGAGGCTCCTGGAAGCGGGAGTGAACCTGGTTCCGCCCGCGGTAGCGATCTTGGGCATCGGAGTGCTGGCATTCGGGATACGCCCTCGAATGGTGTCGGTGGTCGTCTATACCGTGCTGGGCTGGTCGCTACTCATCGTGATCGTCGGTGGTATCGGCGCCGTCGGCCATTGGGTCCTCGACACATCGGTATTCCACCAGATGGCCTCGTCCCCTGCCGTGTCACCGCACTGGGAGGCGAACGGAGTCATGGTGGCCATCGGTTGTGCCGGCGCAGTCATTGGTGGAGCGGCGTTCAGGCGACGCGACCTCCAAGGCGAGTGACCCCCGAACCGAAAGACGAGGGCGCCGCGGCGGTCCACCCCTACGACGGAGCCGTGGCCTTCGAGGACCTCACAGCGCGTGCCCGTATCCGCGAAGCGGCGCTGAACCATTTTGCCGAGGATGGCTACGAGCGGTCGACGATCCGCCGGATCGCTCAATCCGCAGGTGTCTCACCTGGCCTGTTGCGCCACCACTACGGCTCCAAGGAAGGGTTGCGCAAAGCGTGCGATGACCATGTGGTCGAGATGCTGCATGGGCTCAACGCGCAGATCCTTGCGGATCCGAACAGTTCGGTCGTCGATCGGCCGGCGTCACAGATTGTCGGCCGGTACGTGACTCGTGCTCTTGCGGACGGATCTGTCACCGTAGGTGTGATCTTCGACGAGATGGTGACCATGACCGAGCAATGGCTCTCCCGTGCGGACGAAGTTCGTCCGGATCCACCTACCATCGACTCAAGGACCCGAGCCGCACTGATCACGGCCATGAAGGTAGGCATCCCGCTGCTTCATGACCACGTGTCCCGAGCACTTGGCACCGACATGTTCGAAGCAGAAGGCGAGCGACGTGTCGCCTTAGCGCTGATCGACATCTATTCCCACAAGCTCCTCGACGACAGAGACATTTCTGTTGCCAAGGCTAGGTTCGGTGCCGGAGGGGCTTAGTCGTGATGTCGTGAAATCGCAGGCACGACAGCAGCACCTCATGGCGCTATGCGAGAGGGGCGGCCAAGGTCAGGGGCTCACTCTCTTGCACAATGGTGCCGTCCCGCATGTCGATGATGCGCTGGGCATGTGCGGCAACGTCCGATGCGTGGGTAACCATCACAATCGTCACGCCCGAGGACCCCAAGCGATCGAGTAGCTCCAAAAATCGAGTGGTCGACACGGAGTCGAGACTTCCCGTGGGCTCATCCGCAAGGAGGATCTTGGGCTCGTTGGCCAGGGCCCGTGCGATCGCCACACGTTGACGTTCGCCGCCCGAGAGTTCCGTCGGGAGACGATGTTCGCAGCCACTGAGGTCGACCTCCGCCAGAAGCTCGCGGGCGCGACTCTTCCTTTGGCGGGCCGACATGCGGAGGCCGAACATCGGGAGCTCCACGTTGGAGAGGGCGGACAGTTGAGGTAGAAGGTTGTGGAACTGAAACACCAGCCCGACTTCCGTCCGGCGGTAGCCGCTCAGATCGTGCATGTGGGCCAGGTCATGTCCCGCCACCGTTACCGAACCCGAGGTGGGGGAGTCAATGGCGGCCAGAAGATGCAAGAGCGTCGACTTACCGCAGCCCGAAGGACCGGTGATGGCCACCGTCTCCCCGTAGGCCACGGATAGATCTACGCCGGCGAGAGCGTTGACCTGGCCCGGATAGACGCGTGTCACTCCCTTCACGTCGACGGCGAGGAGCTTGTCACTCATAGCTGAGGGCTCTTAGCCTCGATCCACCGAAATCCCAGCCCTGATCAGGTCATCTGAGGTCTGACCATACGCGGAAAATGCCCCCTGTCTTGGGAAGATGTGACTTGCGACAGTACGCATCATCCCCAAACAGAAAGGCATCTTTCCGGTGCACACAGAATCCCACAATCCGGCGCGCCTTGCCGTGACCTTCGACGACGACCGGGCGGTGGCCGGAGCTGGCCTGACGCTCGCTGCCGTGTTGTCCGAACGGCTGGACCTCGCGGCTTGGGCCGACGAGTTGATCGACCTCGGTGACCGTCCCGGGCACGCTCGTCCCGGTCGCAAAGTGGCCACCCTCGTGCATGCCATGGTCGCCGGGGCCGAGTGCATCGACGACTGCGATGTCCTGCGTTCAGGATCGACGCATCGCATCCTCGGACACGAGGTGATGGCCCCGTCCACCCTCGGCACGTTCCTCCGGTCCTTCACGTTCGGCCACGTCCGCCAGCTCGATTCCTTTGCGGAGCAGATGCTGGCCAACGCATGGGACTTCGGTGCCGGGCCGGGCGATGCCCCGATGACCATCGACATCGACTCCACCATCCAGCAGGTCTATGGGAAGCAGAAACAAGGTGCCGCCTATGGCTACACCGGTGTGCTCGGCGAGCATCCCCTAGTCGCCACACGGGCGGACACCGGGGAGGTGCTCCACATCCGCCAACGGAAGGGCTCGGCCGGCAGCGGCCGGGGAGCACAACGGTTCGTGCGGGAGACCATCGGGCGGTCTCGTCGTGCCGGTGCCAGCGGCCAACTCACTCTGCGGGCCGACTCGGGATTCCACTCCAAGCATGTGGTGAGAGCCTGCCGGGATCACGACGTCCGCTACTCCATCACCGTCAACCAGAACAAAGCCGTGGTCAGAGCCATCGAGGCCATTCCCGATGAGCGCTGGTGCGACATCGACTACACGATCGGCGGCAAGGCCCAGGTCGCCGAGTGTGCCTATGGCGACGGGCACCGGCTGATCATCCGGCGCACGAGACTGATCGGCAAGCAGGCTCAGCTCTTTCCTTCGTGGCGACACCACGCCTTCATCACCGACCGGGAGGGCACTGCCGTCTTCCTCGATGCCGACCATCGCCACCATGCCGTCGTGGAGTTGGCCATCCGGGACCTGAAGGAGGGAGCGGGGATGGCCCACTGCCCGTCGGGGACCTTCACGGCCAACGCGGCATGGTCCGTGCTCGCCACCCTGGCCCACAACCTGATTCGCTGGGTGGCCGCCCTCGGGCTCGAACACACTGGCGCCGTCGTGGCCAAGACCATCAGACGGAAGTACATCGCCATGCCAGGCCGGCTGACGCACCGGTCGCGACGGACCCAGCTCCACCTGCCGACGCGGTGGCCGTGGGCCTCGGAATGGACCGAGTGCTTCGACCGCTTGTCGGCACTTTCGCTTCGCACCTGACCGATCAACAACGGGGTGGCCCACCACGGTCCAGCCGCTCCCAGCTCGATCACCGCCACTCAACCTCTGGTCGGCCACGTCCTGATTGCCGGAGAGGCCACCCAGCGCCACCGCCGGCATCAGCTACCGGGCCAAAATCAAGAACTCGCCGATCCAGCCATGCGATTCGGTGGATCGAGGCTTAGGGGGGAGAGGAGCGCGGCACGGATGGTCGGATAGAGGGCGCCGATGAGGGTCATGACGAGGGCGGTAAAGAGCGCTCTCCAAAACGCGCCCTCGGTGAAATTAGGATGCAGGATACCTTTGAGGGCGGGAAGTTGGGATAGCCCTGCGGCCACCATAAAGGACAACCCAACACCGATGGCGGCACCGAAGACGGCGAGCAGCAAGCTCTCACCTAAGAGAAGAGAAACCGTCCGGCACCGTGTCCATCCGATGGCCCGCAGCAGCCCGAACTCACGAGTCCGCTCGAACAACGATAGGAGCATGGTGTTGCCCACGATGACGGCGCCAATCAGGATGGCGAGCACCGTGCTTCCGTTCACTGCGGCCTGGAGGTACACCAGGTTCTGGTCCGCTCTCCCGAACTGGGCAGCCGTGCGAATGGTTGTGAGCTGCGGTTGGTCGTAGGCGACGCGAGCTGCCACGCTGGCAACTGACGCACCTGGAGTGACCTTGACAAAGGCCAGGGTCACGATGCCGGAGAGCCGGTTGTATCCCTGGACGGCCGAGAGCGGGAACATTGCTCCTGCGTCCCCAAACGAATTCCCCGTCGAGTAGATCCCTACGACCGTGTTGGACGTACCGTTCGCGCTGAAGTGATCGCCGACGTGCAGGCCGAAGTTGGCCGCCGCCCGCCATCCGAGCATGACCTGGTTGGTTGCGACGGCCGAGTACGGCTGTCCGGCTACGAGTTTGACGCCGAATTCGGTCAGATCGCCCGGATTGATACCGATCTCGATGAAGACCGGGTTGTCGGGGTTGAGGTTCTGGGTCTCCACCAGAACGCCGACGGCGCTGGCCACCCCCGGCGTCTGAGCGATCCGAGCCAGCTCCTGCTTATCGATGGTGCTTGACAAGGTGTCGGATGCCCCTTTTTGCGCCACCGTGAAATCAGCCTTGCCCACCGAGATGATCGACGCGGCCGACTGCTCGAGTCCGCTGCTGGTGACATCGAGGGTCACCACCGCCATCACCGCGATAGCGACGGCGAATGCCAGCCCAATTGAACGCGCCTTCTTTTTCCACAGGTTGCGGAAGATGAGGCCGAAGAAGGTCATCGGGCACCTTCGATCGGGCTTTGGTTGCTGTAGTGCACGGGATCTTGCCGCTACCTTCGCTCGGGACGACCCCTTCTCCGGTCGTCGCTTGCCATTGTCCTCTGAGCGAACGCAAGGCCCTAGGGGCTTTTGGCCCCAATTTCGGGTGTGGCCACGCCCGGTGACGGTGGCCCGCAGCTGGCCAACGCTGGTGGCAAGTTCATACGCTTCAGTTTGTGTCCGTAGCGCGGGGAGCACCGTGCCCAGTGGACCTGTCTTGGCCTCTCAGAGCATCAACTGTCGGCGGTCCCCAGGCGAGAGCTCTACGACGTCACCATCCAGGCCTACGCGCACCGCACCTTCGCTCGAATGTGCCAGCTCCACCGTGAACTGACCGTCGGCGACGGTCAAATGCATCCAGCGCTGGCGATAGCAGATGTCGAGCGAAAGGCTCCGAACCTCTGTGGGGAGGACTGGATTGAGCCAGATCACGTCGTTGCTGGTCTCGATACCCAGGTAGCAGCGCTGTACGACGTCCACCGAGCCGGCCATAGCACCCAGATGGATGCCTTCACCGGTGGTGCCACCCTGAGTGTCGTCCAGGTCGCTTCGCAAGGCATCTTCGAAGAACTCCCACGAGCATTGCCGGTTGGACCGAGCCAGGACCCAGCTGTGTACCACTCGACTGAGCGTCGAGCCATGCGAGGTCCGTTGCAGGTAGTACTCGATGGATCGGGGGATGGCGTCGGACTCGAAGGCATAACCCAGCCTCTCGAAGATCGAGCCCAGAGCGTCGGTCGAGAGCAGGTAGAACAGCATGAGCACATCGGCCTGTTTGGACGCCTTGTAGGCATTCGGGGTGTCGCCCTCGTCCTCCAAGATTCGGTCGAGCCGGGAGATGTCACCGTATCGGTCCCGGTACGTGCTCCAGTCCAGCTCCGCCAGTTCCTCGTAGCCCTCGAACTGGCTGATGACACCATCTTCATGAAACACAACCCGCATCTTTCGGCTGACATCATCCCAATGCTTGAGTTCACCTTCGCCTAGAGACAAGCGGGTGAGGAGCTCGCTTCTTCGGGGCTCTGGCAGGAGATCGACCAGTTCGAGTCCACGACACAAGACCCAGACAGCCATCACGTTGGTATAGGCGTTGTTGGCCAGACCCGGTGTCGCGGCTCCGACATAGCCATCGTGGTACTCGTCGGGACCCATCACGCCCACAATCTCGTAACGATCGAGTACTGGATCGAATCGGGCGATGCTGGCCCAGAAGCGGCTGATCTCGAAGATCATCTCTGCCCCGCAGTTGGATAGGAACTCGATATCGCCTGTCACCTGGTAGTACTGCCAGACGTTGTAGGCGATGGCCACGTTGATATGTCGTTGGAGGTGCGATGAGTCGGGCAGCCAACGGCCCGACAGGGGGTTCAGATGCACGACCTGTGCCTCCTCCCGTCCATTGCTGCCGCTTTGCCACGGAAACATGGCCCCGCAGAAGCCGGCATCGTGAGCGGCCCAGCGAGCCTCTGGCAATCGTCGGTATCGGTACAGGAGCAGTGATCGAACCAGTTCCGGGAGATGCAGGTTGAGGTAAGGGAAGATAAAGAGCTCATCCCAAAAGACGTGACCTCGGTAGGCCTCGCCATGGAGACCGCGGGCGGGTACGCCGACGTCGAGATCAACGGTATTGCGGGACGTGGTCTGAAGCAGATGGAAGATGTGGAGATGAAGGGCCAGCCTCGTCCTGCTGCCATCGCCCTCGATTTCGAGGGAGAAGCGCTTCCATAGGCTGTCCCATTCGCGGATGTGGGCGTCGAGATGGACTGTGAAGGTGCTGAGGCGACGGTTCCATGAACATGCCTCAGTCAGCGGATCACTGATCGATCGATCTCTCGACGTGAACAGGGTGGCGATCTTCTCGATGGTGATCGTCTCGAGAGCCTCGACATGGATCGATGTCTGGTGAGCGATAAAACCGGGCCCTTCAACTACTTCGAGATGCGGGTGGATTTGACTCCCATCTCGCGTGACTCGGAGTTTCGTCACCTCCGCGATGCGTGCAGCCGACTGACTGGTTCGAGCGGTCAGGGCGATGGCACCGTTGATCGTGCAAGTCTTCACATCGACAAGGTGATTCTCGTCGAACTGGCTGTAGCGGGCGACACCGGCATTGGAAATCCTCCCGTCGATTCCTGAGCGGACCGTGAGGGATCCCGACCAGTTCTCTGCTCGGAGCGACGTTTCGAGCCCAGCAACGTGCGGGTCGGTCATGCTTACGAAGCGGCGTTGCTCGACGCAGGTCACGCGCCCCGTAGTGTCTTGCATCCGCAGTGATCGGGTCACGGTGGCCTGACGAAGGTTCAGTTCCTGCCAGTAGTCGAGAATCTCGACGTCGCCGACGTCGAACCAATGGCCGCCATCGATCCGGAAGCTGAGTGAGAGCCAGTTGGGAAGGTTGACGACGCTCTCGTTCTCGACCGTCCGTTCGGCGATCCGCGTGACGCGCCGGTTGTACAGACCGGCCACGTAGGTGCCGGGATAGTGGATGTCGTCGGCGACCGCCTCGGGAGCCGCGCCCCGAGTGGCGAAGTAGCCGTTGCCGAGCGTGCACAGTGCTTCGCGTAGTCGTTCGGATGCGGGATCGAATTCGTCGTACCGGAGCACCCATTCGTCCACGGCCGCAGGCTCCGAGTTCGAACTGTCTGTTGACGACGCGCTCACCGCGGTTCTTTGGCGGCATCGGGTTGCAGCTCGAATTCAGACAGGTCCGTGACCACAACGCTGGCCCCGTGGTCAAGGAGCTCATCGGCATGAGAGCCGACACCGATACCGATGACGAAGCCAAAGCCTCCTCGGTGGCCTGCCTCGACGCCTGCCAGGGCATCTTCCACCACCGCGGCTCGGGCGGGAGCAACATTGAGTCGGCGCGCCGCTGCAACGAAGATGGCCGGATCGGGCTTGCCCGGCAACTCGAGGGCCTCGGCGTCTATTCCATCGACGATGGTATCGAAGAGCATCGTGATGCGAGCCGTCTCGAGTATCGCCCGGGCGTGTCGGCTCGACGAGATGAGGGCCGTCCGGATGCCGTGTGCACGTAGGATTCGTAGAAAGATAATCGTTGGATCGAAGAGACTCACTCCGTCCTTCGCCACTGCCTGTTCGAAATCGCGATCCTTGAGGTTCCCGAGGGCGCACACGGTGTCGTCTCCGGGAGCCTCCGATGGAGCGCCGCGTGCGAGTGAAATGTTGCGCGAGGCAAGGAAGCTCTCCACGCCGTCGTAGCGGGGCTTACCGTCGACGTAACGGACGTAATCCTGATAATCAAACAGGCGGAGAGCCTCGCCGGTGCGCGCCGAGCGACGGCGCAGGTAGTCATCGAAGACGAGCTTCCAGCAACGTTGGTGGACGCGGGCAGTGTCACTGACGACACCGTCCATGTCGAAGATGACGGCATCGAGCCGATCCGAAGGGAACGGAATCATCCGTGTCGTATCGCCGTCGCCTCGGTGGGCCATGGCCGTCCAGGGCTGAGACTTGGGAGAACGGCCTGTGCGCAACCGCCGCTCATCGGTGGCCAGGTCAGACGACGGATCTCAGCCCCATGACGCATGTCCATATGCCAACACTCTTCTCTGTTGCGACCCAAGGCCAGGGCCGTTGGTCATAGAAGTCCGGGACATTGTCACGCTATCCGGACACGTTACTCCTCCATGTAGGTGCCAGTCGGTGTCGGTCTTGCCCAGAGCACCGACGTGGTCAGTGAGGGCCTGACGGCGCCGGCCGAGGCCGTGCTTTTCTGAGACGTCGCTCGAACCCAGACATGTATCCGATGAATCACCCCCGTCGGCTCGTGACTTTCGGCCCTGTTCCCTGGCGGAATGACGGTGGATGGTGATCTCATGCGGTTCGGCAAACGGAAATCCGGTCAACTCGATGTGAACCAGCCCGGTGCGAGTGGGACGTCAGCCCGTGTCGTTGAGACGCATATTTCGACGATCTTCTTTGTGGGCGAGCGGGTCTACAAGATGCGCAAGCCGGTTCAGTTCGATTTCCTCGACTTCCGTCGTCGGATCAACCGTCGGACAGATTGTGAGCGTGAGGTGGCGCTCAACCGGAGGCTGGCTCCCGACGTCTACCTCGGGGTCGCCGATCTCGTCCTGGATGGGAAGCCGATCGACCACATGGTGGTCATGCGACGCTTGTCCGAGAACAGGTGCCTCGCTGCGCTGGCCCGACGTGGGGATGCCCTCGAACCTTGGGTGCAGCGAGTGGCGGAGGCGCTGGTGTCATTTCACCAGGAGGCCGAACGCTCACCAGCGATCTCGGCGGACGCAAGCGGGGAGGCGTTGCGCAGCATATGGCGGGACAGCTTCGCTGAAACCTCGTCGTACGTGGGGACGATCCTCGATGGCGCCAGAGAGGCTGAGATCCGCCACCTTGTTATTCGCTGGCTCGACGGACGCAATCCGTTGCTCGACGACCGGATTGCCTCACAGCGCGTGTGCGACGGGCACGGCGACCTCCAGGCAGAGGACATCTTCTGTCTCGACGACGGAGTCCGTATCCTCGACTGCCTCGAGTTTTCCGATCGTCTCCGCCATTGCGATGTTTGCGCCGATGTGACCTTCCTGGCCATGGACCTCGAGCGGTTGGACCGTGCCGACGCGGCGAACCGACTCCTCAGCGACTACCAAGAACTGACCGATGACCGGTTTCCCCAGACACTGATCCATTTCTACCTCGCGTGCCACGCCTACGTCCGCGCCAAGGTGGCCTGCCTTCGCTCCGCCCAGGGAGCTGACGATGCCAACGTTGAAGCGAATGCGCTCCAGGCTCTCACCCTCGATCACCTACGGAGCGCTCGGGTAAGGATGGTGCTGGTCGGCGGGCTTCCCGGCTGCGGCAAATCCACTCTTGCCGCTGGGGTGGCGGCAGCAGCCGATCTGACTGTCCTTCGCTCCGATGCGATCCGTCAGGGGGTGGGGGAGCCGATGTCAGCAGCGATCACCACCCACGTCGGTCCATCCGGCTACGGCGAGGGTCGCTACCAGTCGGCGGTGACCGCAACGGTGTATGGGGAGCTGCTCCGCCAAGCTGAGCACCACCTCGGAAAGGGTGAATCGGTCGTCCTTGACGCATCCTGGATCGCTGCCTCCTGGCGGGATGCAGCGAGGCTGGTGGCCGATCGTACCTCGAGCGACTTCATCGAAGTACGCTGCGACGCCAACCCCGGAGATGCAGCCGCCCGAGTTGCTCGACGGCTTTCCGAACATACAGACGTCTCCGAAGCAACTCCAGAAATAGGTGTGGCGATGGGACGATCGATGGACCCGTGGTCGTCAGCGGTGGTCATCAACACTTCATTGTTGGGGCCAGGGGAAGCGGTGGCGCGGGCACTGGATGTACTTGAGCGCTAAGGCCAGATATGTAGAGCGTCGAGCAGGTCTTCGGCCCTGCTCATCGTTGCTTCCTTTCGTTCCACCTATTGAAGCGAGGATATGTGTTGAGCTCCCTCGGAGATCCGCTTCCTGCCGTAGTCGAACAATTGGCGAGTGGGAGGACGGAGGGTCCTCCGAGGTCATCTGTAAATCCGGTTGCCTGTTGTATGTCGATCGTCTGGGGCAGATGTTCGCCCATGTCATGAGAGGATCGACCGATGCTTTTCGTGGTGGTGATCCTTGCTGCGACCTATTGCGTGGTGAACGGTGTACACGACGCGGGCAATGCCATTGCTGCGCCGATCGTGACCGGTGCCATGCGGCCGGCTCCGGCGGTGATCGTCGCCGCTGTCTTCCACGTTGTCGGTGCCCTGGCTGTAGGTACTGCCGTGGCTGCCACCATCGCTGGCATCGCCATTGTCCCGGCCGATCGCATGCTGGAGGTCTTGGGCGCCGCAGTCCTCGGAGCTCTGGTGTGGAGTTTGATCACTCTTGTCTGGGGTCTCCCCTGCAGCTCCGGCCACTGTCTGGTTGGAGCCTTGGCCGGCGCGGCACTGGCCGAAGGCGGCACCGGCGCCGTGCATTGGGGTGGCCTCGATGGTCTGCGTCCGGAAGGGGTCTTCGGCTCCCTCTTGTGGCTCCTCTTCTCCTCGGCGATCGCTTTGCCATTGGCCATGGTGGGGATCCGCCTGGCCCGGCGCTCGCTCCGCCGAGCCCGGCGGAGAGTCGAATCACCGGTGCGCTATGGCGAGGTGGTGGCCTCCGCTGGCCTGGCCTTTGCGCATGGCTCAAATGATGCTCAGAAAACAATGGGGCTGATCACCGCAGCACTGGTAGCCGGAGGGAACCTTTCGCGCTTCGCTGTCCCCTTCTGGGTGGCCCTTTCGTCGGCATTGCTCTTGACCTTCGGCACCCTGCTCGGCGGCTGGAAGGTGGTTCGCACCCTCGGCAAGCGCATCTACCGAATCCGGTCCCTCGACGGAATGGTCAGTCAGGGCTCGTCGGGTGTCATTGTTCTGGCCGCCTCGCTCGCTGGCGCTCCAGTCAGCACCACCGACGTTGTCGCGCCTTCCGTGGTGGGCGTTGGGTCTGGGGAACGATGGCGCCACGTACGCTGGGCCGTGGCGGGCGAAATCGGACTGGCCTGGTTGGTTACGCTTCCCGTAAGTGGAGGGTTGGCCGCTCTGTTCTTCGTCGTGTGGAGGTGGTTGGGGTGAGACGGTGGTTCCTGCCAAAGACCCCCGACCTCCTTGGGATGTTGGCGCACCAGGGGGAAATCACGATCAGGGGCATGGACGCGTTCAGCGCATGGTCGAAGGGGGATCGCTCCCAGGCCGCAATTGTTCACGCCGTCGACCATGAAGGTGACCTGGCCAGCCGTGAGGTGTTGACCCAGGTGCGGGTCGCCTTCGTGACGCCAATCAGCGCTGAGGACATCTACGAGCTCTCCGAGCGCCTGGACGCGGTCCTCAACGCAGCAAAGAACCTGATCCGTGAATCAGAGCTTGTGAACATGGACCCCGATGCGCCCATGGCCGAGATGGCTGACCTCATCGCACTCGGTGTTCGAGACTTGGTGGGGGCGTTCCCCGTCCTCTCGTCCCACCCGGATCGGGCTACCGAGTGCGCCGATGCAGCGGTCGGCCGGCAACGGTCTATCGAGCACGTCTATCGCCGGGCCATGTCAGCCCTACTCGAGGTCTCCGACATCCGGGAAGTGACCGGACGTCGTGAGCTCTATCGGCGCTGTGCTCGGATGGGGGATGGGCTCGAGGGGGTGGCCCATCGGGTCTGGTACGCGGTGGTGAAGGAGGGATAGGTGGACGGTGGTCCCACGCACCGGACGGCCCGAGCGGGATCGCTACAAAGGAGGGGCGTCAGGAAGCTCTATGGAGGGCCCCTCACCGGCGATTCGGAATTTACGTCCGCTGACAATGGTCGCTTCGATCCGCACCATGTGTAGCTTTCGGTGCAAGTCCGGTCGAGGTTCCAACGGTATGGCTCTCTCCTGGGCATCCCCTGGCACGTCGCCGACCGACGAGGCAATCCCCTGGAGTAGCACGCTCCAGTAGTCTCCGCCGGGGGTCTCCTGGGCGTCGGCCTGAAAGGCGATGACGGTGCCAGTGGTGGCGGCATCGAATTTCGAACCGGTAACGGTAGGGAAGAGCACCGACTCGTCGGAGAGCACGAAGTGGACCGGAAGGATCACCGGGAGCGCATCGATGCTTACGGCGATCCGACCGAGTGATACCTGGCTCAGGCGTTCGAAGCACTCCGATTCGGTAAGGGCCGTAGCGGCGGAGAATTCGTTTGCCCACATGGTGGCAGAATGCCCCATCCATCGAAGACCATCCAGGGCCAAAGGTCCCAAATATGACACTGATGACCGACCGGGGTGGCTCATCAAATCACGTCGATGAGCTGATCGGTGCCGTGCCCGCCTCATTGGGCAGGTGGCGGGCGGCTTCTTCCTCGGCTCTCGCGCCCATGAGCACGAAGAGGCCGATCAGGATCAGCCAGAAGTCGCAGAGGAACCCGATGACGATCATGGCCAACCCCAGGTACCGGGCCAGTCGTCCGGCCACAATGGTCGCCTCCAGATTGCTTCGATGTCGAGCCAATGCGGCGCGAAGCACCCTTCCGCCATCCATGGGGAGAGCGGGTAGGAGATTGAATGCCCCGAGCAGCACGTTGAGCCAGCCCAGTCGCGCCCACCAGCTGCCGACGAACAGGGTCGGTGGCCAGACGCGGGAACCGATCAGGAGTCCACCCGTGAGGAGGATCACTCCGATGGCAAGACTGGCCAGGGGTCCGATAACGGCCACGGCCAGCTCGTCAGCGGGCGCCTCTGGCATGGCGTCAACCTGTGACAAGCCACCGAGGGGGAAGAGGACGATCCCGAGCACATGGGCGCCCCGTCGACGAGCGACGACGCAGTGAGCCACCTCGTGGGCCACGACCGATGTGAAGAGGGCGACGATCCAGACGAGTCCCGTCACTATGGCATGCTCGCCTTCACTCCACTCGACTACCACCGCAAAGGCGATCAGCAGGAAGAAGGTCCAGTGGAGGCGAAGGGGGACCCCAGCAACCCGACCGACGGGGAGGCTATGCCCGTGGCCGGCGACTGGGGTGCGCGGACCCTTCCGCCTCGGCCTAACTTCCACTCCCAGGCCACCCTGTAGTTGATCGCTGCTGTCGGCCACCGGTCCAGGTTGTTCGATCTGCTCGCCACGGACCAGGGCCGAAGGTCACGAGTTCTGGGTGTCACCCGATGTCACGTGGCCCTGACAGGTGACAGTTCCGTACTAAGTGTCATTCCGTCATCAGCCGGAACGGTTGATCAGCACGGCAGCTCCATTCACCCGGTCGTGGGCCAAGTCGTCGAGCGCCTGATCGGCCTGTTCCAGTCCATAGGCCACAGTGGAGACCCGCAAAGGGATGCGGGCAGCGATCTCGAGGAACTGATTTCCATCGTGCCGGGTGTTCGCGGTCACGCTGCAGAGCGACCGCTCTTCGAAGAGATGCTTCTCGTAGCTGAGCGCGGGGACATCCGTGAGATGGATCCCGGCAATCGCCAGGGTTCCGCCCCGATCGAGGGCTTCGAGGGCGGGGGGTACCAACGATCCCACCGGCGCGAAGAGGATGGCGGCATCGAGAGGTTCGGGTGGCGGGTCGGCGGCGCCTCCGGCACTGGCGACACCGAGTTCGAGAGCGAGCTCGCGAGCCTCCGGTGCCCGGGTCATGACATGGACGCGAGCTCCTTCGGCAATGGCGATCTGAGCGGTGAGGTGGGCAGATCCACCAAACCCGTAGATCCCGAGCCGGCCGCCCGGCGGAAGTTGGGAACGCCGAAGGGCCCGGTAGCCGATGATGCCTGCGCAGAGGAGCGGCGCCGCTTCCTCGTCGCTGAACGATTCGGGGATGGGATAGGCGAATCCCTCGTCCGCGACTGCATACTCGGCATAACCTCCGTCCACATTCCATCCGGTGAACCGAGGCGCAAGACACAGATTCTCCCGACCATCGACACAGAACCGACAGGTTCCACAGGAACTGGCCAACCAGGGAATCCCGATGCGATCTCCCAGGTTGAACCGCACGCAGCCGGTCCCCAGTTCATCGACGAGACCAACCACCTCGTGGCCCGGGATGACCTGAGGGTGCTTGGGTGTGAGGTCACCTTCGGCGAGGTGGAGGTCAGTGCGGCACACTCCGCAAACCCGTACGTGTACCCGCACCTGCCCGGGACCTGCGGCGGGGACGGATCGCTCTGTCTGCCTCAGGGGTCGGGTGTCAATGGGGCCGGGCCGATCCACCGTCCATGCCTGCATAGTCTGGGCCGTCATGAGCGATCGCGTAGCACCAGTACTGGGCAGTGGGCATTGGTGACACAGTGCTCACTGACCGATCCCAGCAACATGCCGGCAAACTCACCGTGGCCTCGACTGCCGACCACGAGGAGGTCCGCTCCTTCCGACGCCTTTACCAGTAAGGGGGCGGGATGCCCCTCGATGACCTTGGATTGGATGGTGATGCCCGGGTGTCCTTCTCGCACTGGCTTGAGGGTTTCACCCAGCGCCCTCTCGCTGTCATGTTCCGGGTCGTATCCGGTGGGGATGGGAATCGACCATCCGTAGCTCGCTGGCCATTCCCACGTCATTAGGACGTCGAGGGTAGCGCCGGTGAGCCCAGCGTGATTGGCAGCCCATTCCAATGCGGCCATCGACGATGGCGATCCGTCGACTCCGACGACGATTCGGTGGGTGGATTCTGGCTGTGAACTCATGGTGTTCTCTCCTTTAGTGCTGCTGGTTTGGTTCAGAGCAGATCGAGCCCTTAGGTCCTCATACCCGTTCCGTATCGGTGGTGGGAGGTGGTATCTAGTTGATCGACAAAGGGGTGCTAGATCTGGCCGGATAGATCATCGAATTGGGAGCTTTGATCAACCGGCTCCACGAGGGTCCCTCGCTTACCTTCGATCAGCTCGAGAGCGTCCTCAAGCCGGCCGATCATGGCTTGCTTGCCTGTTGTTTCCACGAACCGACAGACAGCTTCAACCTTGGGGCCCATCGACCCGGCCGGGAAGTTCATCTCCCGAAGCGCCTTGGGATTGGTCCTCCGGATCACCTGGGCCGATTCGGTGCCGAAATCGCGCTCGATACCGGCCACGTCGGTGAGCAGCAAAAGGGCATCTGCATCGAGCTCGCGGGCCAGTAAGGCAGCCGTCAGATCCTTGTCCACCACTGCCTCGACGCCACGTAACGCCCCATTTATGTTGCGGCACACCGGTATCCCTCCACCCCCGGCACAGATAGCAACTGATCCGTCGGCTAACAGCATGCGAATGGTTGAGATCTCAATGAGGGCCTGTGGCTCGGGGGAGGCCACCACCCGTCGCCACGCTTCTCCGTCCGGCCGGATCTCCCATCCACGCAGCCGTGCGAGACGCTTCCCTTCCTCTTCGCTGTAGATCGGGCCGACGAACTTGGTCGGATGCGCGAACGCAGGGTCATCGGAAGCCACCAGTGTCTGACAGATCAGGCTCACCACGCGCTGTCCTGGCAGGGCGTTCTCGAATGCTTGCAATAGGAAGTAGCCGATCATCCCCTGGGTCTGAGCACCCAAGACGTCGAATGGATAGGGGTGCGGAAGAACGGGATCGCTCGCGCTCTCGAGTGCCAATAGGCCGACCTGGGGCCCGTTGCCGTGAGTGATGACCAGATCATGATCGCGGGCTAACGGGGCCAGGGCGTCAACGGCAATGAGAACGTGCTTTTCTTGGACTTCGG
This sequence comes from uncultured Acidimicrobiaceae bacterium, assembly GCA_963701325.1. Classification (GTDB taxonomy): domain Bacteria; phylum Actinomycetota; class Acidimicrobiia; order Acidimicrobiales; family RAAP-2; genus Bog-756. The sequence continues at coordinate 2,130,915 of OY969604.1, read as the reverse complement.
CGAGTGGTGTCTCCCCGCGCTCCAGTAGAGCGTTTCCTCCCAGAGCTACAACAAGTCGCATGTCAATCGCCAACCATGGCGACCATGGCCGCCTTGATGGTGTGGAGGCGGTTCTCCGCCTGGTCAAAGACGATCGATGCGGAAGACTCGAATACCTCGTCAGTCACCTCGAGGGCGGTGAGACCCCACTTGTCGAAGAGTTGCCTCCCCAATTCGGTATCGGAGTTGTGTATGGCGGGGAGGCAGTGCATGAACTTGGCGTCGGGATTTCCCGTTGCCGCCATCAGTTCGGTATTGACCTGATAGGGGAGCATCTCATCGATCCGCTCATCCCAGTCGGCTGCCGGCTCGCCCATCGAGACCCAAACGTCGGTATAGACAAAATCGGCACCGGCGACGGAAGCGAGCGCGTCTTCACCGATCGTGATCTGGGCATCAGACTTGACCCCCAGCTCATTGGCCAGTGCCTGCACGGTCACTGACGGAAGCAGCGCCTCTGGACCAGCAATCCGGACATCCATCCCCAGGAGGGCACCGGTCACCAGCAATGAGTTTGCCGTGTTGTTGCTAGCGTCTCCCACGTAGCACAGAGCCACCCGATTGAGTGGCTTTTGGGAGTGGTCACGCATGGTAAGTACGTCCGCCAACATCTGCGTAGGGTGCCATTGGTCGGTTAGACCATTCCATACCGGGACTCCGGCGAACCGTGCCAGAACCTCCACGGTCTCCTGAGAGAAGCCTCGGTACTCGATGCCATCGAACATCCGACCCAGGACTCGCGCAGTGTCCTTCGTGGTTTCCTTGTGGCCGATGTGCGACTCTTCCGGTCCCAGATAGGTGACGTGAGCCCCTTGGTCGTGGGCGGCCACCTCGAATGCAGACCGGGTCCGGGTCGAGGCCTTCTCGAAGATGAGCGCAATGTTTCGCCCGATCATCCGCTGGCGCTCGGAGCCGGCCCGCTTCTCCTGTCGTAGTTCCTCGGCCAGGTCAACCATGTAGAGAAACTCGAACTTGGTGAAGTCCGCTTCCTTTAGGAGGCTTCTCCCCTTCAGATTCATCGCTCTCATCCCTTCCGTGGTGATCGACTACGCAGGATCGCGCTCGATAGGACAGGTCATACACCGGGGTCCGCCACGGCCTCGTCCGAGCTCACTGCCGGCGATCGAGACCACCTCGATGCCGTGCTTGCGCAACATGGTATTGGTGGCCACGTTGCGCTCATAGCCCATGACCACGCCCGGTGCAACGGCCAGGTAGTTGGTGCCGTCATCCCACTGCTCGCGTTCGGCCGCCCGGATGTCCTCATCGGTGGTGAGCACGGTGACCTCGGGGATTCGGAGCAGGTCTGCCAATGTGTCCCACAGATTGGCATTCTGGCTGACGAAAAGTTCATTTGGCTTGTCACCATCGGAGACAGTCCAGCTGCGCAGATTCTGGTCGAAGTAGGGATAGAGGACGAATGTGCCCCGGTCGACCATGGACATCACCGTGTCGAGATGCATAAAGGCGTGCGACCGGGGGAGCTCGATGGCCACGACCGTTGTGGCCTGTCCAGCATCGAAAAGAGCGTGGGCCACCGTTTCCACCGCCATAGGAGTGGTGCGCTCGCCCATGCCGATCAGCACGGCGCCGTTCCCGATGACGTGGACGTCCCCGCCCTCGATGGTGGCCGGTTGGTACGACCGATCCTCGTCGCCGTAGTAGGTGACGAAGTCGGCATCGGCGAACAACGGATGGAACCGGTAGATGGCACGGGTGTGGAGCGACTCCCGCTGCCTTGCCGGCTTGGCCATCGGATTGACCGTCACGCCCCCATAGATCCAGCACGAGTTGTCCCGTTGGAACAGGTGGTTGGGGAGTGGGGTGAGTACGAAGTCGTCGGTGCGCAGCATTTCCCACTTGAGGCTGTGGGTCCGCAGCGGTTGCAGATCGGCCTTCAACACTCCGCCTACCAGGTACTGGGCCAATTCTTGACCGTCGAGATCGTCGAACAACCGCCGGGCGGGCCCGACGAGGGACGGGCCCAGGATCTCGGGGGTGCACACCCGGTCGAGGACAAAGGCCCGCCCGTCGGGGAGCTCCAGGGTCTCAGCAAGCAGCTGGCCGTAGAGATGGACCTGTACGCCCTTGTCCCGGAGAGCCTCGGCGAAGGCGTCGTGCTCCTCCTTTGCCTTCTTTGCCCACATCACGTCGTCGAACAGCAGCTCGCCGATGTTCTCGGGGGTGAGGCGGGACAGTTCGAGCCCGGGTCGGTGGACGATGGCCTGGCGCAGCTGGCCGACTTCTGAGGCCACAGTGAACGTCATGGCGTCACCTCGGCGTGCGACGTGACGACCGGCACGGTGACCCCAGGGTGGGCTGTACCATTGGCGGTGCCGAGGTCAAGCCCCTCGAGTCCGAGTTCCACCGGCTCCGCGGACTCACCGAGGCGTTGGCGCCGGGCGTTCAAGAAGGCGTAGAGGATGAGCCCGGCCAGGATGACCACGAGGGCCTGGTACACGACCTGGTATCCCGAGGCGAAGGTCACCCACATCGAAAACAGGACGCTGGCACCGGCAACGGACAGGTCCCGGGCCAGGAGCCACCCATTGACTCGGCGGCGGCGGGACACCAGGTAGGTCAGCTGGGCGATGGCCGACATGAAGTACGGGATGGCCACGGTCACCACGGTCAGGTCAACGAGGTAGGTGAACACGGTGAGACCCGAGGTAGTGGTGTAGCGCCACAGCATGAGGAGGGAAGGCAACGCGGTCCCGACCAGAATGCCGAACCAGGCCGTCCCCTTACGGTCCTTCCAGGCGAAGGGTCGTGGGAACATGTCGTCCTGGGCCATAGCCCGAGAAGTCTCGGTGACGATCAGGGTCCATCCATTGAGGGCTCCGATGCCGGAGATCACGGCGATGGCGGCGATGAACTTCCCAGCCCATGCCTCGTGAGGGAAGATCGACTGGAAGGCGTTGACGAACGGCGAGCCGGTATTGACCAGGGTGTGGTGGGCAACCAGGCCCATCACCACCGCGGTGACCAGCACGTAGAGGATGGCGCTGAGTGCGGTGCCCAGCAGGGAAGCCCGGCTGACGTTGACCCGGGGGTTCTTCACCCGCTTGGCCGTCATGGCTGCTGCCTCCACGCCAATGAAGGAGAAGAGGGCCACGCCGGCAGCGATGCCAGTGGCACTGTACAGACTGCCGCCAGATGCGTTGAAGGCTCCGAAGTGGCCACTCTGGACGAAGAACCACCCGATGACGCCGACGAAGAGCAGAGGCAGGAACTTCAGCACCACGGTGATGTTCTGGAACCACGCCATCTGGCGGATTCCCACCAGATTGATGATGGCCGGCACCCACAGGCCCACCATGGCGATTCCCCAGTTCTCCATCCCGCTGACGTGCGCCCAGCCGAACAGGGCATCGACGTAGAACACCCACGACGAGACGATCGCCGCGTTGCCGGCCCACGACTGGATCCAGTAGCACCAACCGACCAGGTAGCCGGCGAAGTCACCGAACTCATGACGGGAGTAGGCGTACAGCCCACCGTCACTGTTCGGAACTCGCTTGGTGAGCTGGCCGAACAGCGTGGCGAGGAGCATGGCGCCCACGGCGATGACGCCGAGCACCACGATGCCCATGGTGCCAGCCCCGGCCAGCACCGCAGGCATGGTGAAGACGCCGGTACCAACGATGCTGCCGATGACCAAACCAGTGGCCGAGGTGAGGCCCAGGGCATGGGCCTTTTCCTTGTTGCGCCGGGACAGCCCCTGGACGGGTAGCGCTGGCTGAACCGGTGTTGCCGGCTGCTCCACCTGAGGTCGATCGCTGATGAGTGACATCGGGACTCCTTTCCGTGGGAGTCCGATCGACTCCGCGGTTACCGTCTACTTGCACGGTAAGGAAAGGGAGGAACCTGCAGTAGGGGAAAAAGTCCCATAACGGATTGGGCGGATCTGGCGGCGCCCAGTGACCCCTGAGGGAGGGTTCAGCGGGCGATCCCTACTGGGCGAGCGGGACCTGCCAGGTCAGTGTTGTTCCGCCGTCCGGAGGGCTCTGGATATCGAAGCTCCCGTGCAGTTTCTCGGCTCGGCGCCGTAGGTTGCCCAGTCCAAGTCCACCCGTCCCCGATTGGGATTGGGCGATCCCGCAACCATCGTCGATGACCCGCAGTTGGCATTGGCCGTCGGCCACGGTGATGGTGACGGTGGCTTGGGTGGCCTGGGCATGCCGTCCTATGTTGGTGATCGCCTCCCGGACAGTGGCCAAAAGGTGCTCACAGACAATGTCGGGAACTGCCGTGTCGACGGGGCCCTCGAATGATGCAGGGACGCCGAACCCGACAACCGGCTTGAGCTCCTCCAAGAGGGTGAGAACGTGGTCCCGAACTCCCCCGTTGAGTCCGTCCGATCCGAGCTCGAAAATACTGGTCCGGACCTGGCGGATGGTTTCATCGACGTCTGAGATCGTCCTTTTCAGCCGATCCGAGATACCCGAGGCGGAGGCATTGCCAGCCAGGCTCTGAAGGGACAGGCCGATGGCGAAAAGCCTTTGGATGACCGTGTCGTGTAGATCTCTAGCCAGGCGGTCCCGTTCCTCGTAGACGGCAGCCTCCTGGACTCGCGAATGCAGTCGAGCGTTCTCAATGGCGATACCGGCAGCAACGGCGAGAGCGCCGATCAAGGACTCATCATCGGAAGTGAACTCGGACCAGCCGATCTTGTCGGTCAGGTAGAGATTCCCGTAGACCTCATCTCGCACCTTGATAGGTACTCCGAGGAACGAGGTCATTGGAGGATGATTGGAAGGAAAACCGTAGCTCGCGGGGTCGGAGCTCAACAGAGCGAGCCTTTTTGGCTTGGGATCAGAAATCAAGAGTCCCAATACGCCTCGGCCGGTTGGACGGTCGCCGATCCGCCTCTCCTCGTCTGGCTCGAGCCCGACAGTGATGAACTCGGAAAGGGCGTTCCCTTCGTCATTGAGGACGCCGAGGGCACCGTAGCGGGCGTTGGTCATCGAGCAGGCCTCATCGACAATGTGGCGAAGCAAGGTCGGCAGGTCGAGGTCGGCCTCGAGCAGCAGGGCGGCCTCCAGTACGCGACGAAGCTTGACTGGATCGTCTATCGAGCGGTACGGCATGAGGGCCTCCAATGACCCCGAACAAGTAAGCTGATTGCGAGGCGACTAATTGCGGTGATGCTAGCGCTCCGCCACCTATCGGCGAACGATTGGCTCGGATGAGGGCTACGCCGAGGAGTGAACGTTGAGTATCAGGGTCTTTCTTCTCGATGATCATGAGATCGTTCGTACAGGGCTCCGTTCCCTATTCGAGGCCGCTGACGACTTTGTGGTGGTAGGTGAGGCAGGGACCTCGGCTGAAGCGCTCGATCGGATCCCGCCAACCCGTCCTCATGTGGCCCTACTCGATGTACGCCTGCCCGACGGCAGCGGTATCGAAGTCTGTCGCGAGATACGTTCGAAGTCGCCGGAGATCGCTTGCGTGATGCTCACGTCCTACGCCGACGATGAGGCACTTTTGGCTGCTGCCTTGGCCGGTGCCTCTGGGTATGTGCTCAAGCAAGTGGGCGCATCGAGCCTGGTGGATGACATACGACGGGTTGCTGACGGACAGTCTTTGCTCGACCCGGAACTCAGCAAGCGCGCCATCGACCGCCTCCGCGATGGTCCTCAAGAAGACCCTCTACTGACCAAACTCACCCCTCAAGAACGGCGCATCCTCGATCTGGTAGCGGACGGACAGACCAATCGGCAGATCGCCGCCACGCTATTCCTGGCCGAAAAGACGGTAAAGAACTACGTGTCCAATCTCTTGGCCAAGCTGGGCATGGAGCGTCGGACTCAAGCCGCCAGCTACGCCACACGGATCAATGAGCGGTCAGCCCAGACGCGGCGAACGGACGCCACAGGCACCTAGCCATCCGTCTCCCTTGCTTCTCCCTGGTCGCGCACCTTGCTGATTTGCACCTAGTTCTTCAGGGATTTGTTCGGGCACCGGGTCTTTTGTTCGAGTCGTAGGCCGTGCCGTCAGGAGCCTCTTCGGAGGGGGATCAACCGGCACAGGGCACCTTTCCACCGTGAGGCAGGGCGTCACTCCTCGTCCTGGCTGGTGGCAATGGACCGTTCAAAGCCCAGAGTGGCACCGGACAAGACGCGGATGGCGGGACCTTCGGCCCTACATCTCTGTCGTGAATCGGGGTCCAATGGGTCCAGCAGCATCTGTTTGTTGCCCGGCGCAAGGAGGAAGCCATGAAGAATTCGAACAGCCATCACCAGCAGAACCCGGGGGGACGTCGCTCAAGCCGCCTGGCACTCAATCCCTACTTCATCGAGGACACAGCGCTGACAGCGGGGGAACTCGACCGGGTGCGCAGTCAACGAATCAGGTTCGTCGAGCCTCGATAGTTCTTCATCGAAACCACCAAAGGGAGTGCCATGCCAAGCATTGATGGTCGAGTCCAGAGCGAAAGCGACATGTGGGAGGTCGTCGTGGGAATCGACGGCTCGGAGCATTCCCGCTTTGCGTTGAAATGGGCCTCGGATGAGGCGAAGCACCGAGGGGCGAATCTGAGGATCCTGTTCGCCGAAATCAGTGGTCCGGAGAACGTGCCGAGCTGGTACGAGCCGGGCTCCACGGATCTTTCGCCCGGGCAGGCGATCGTGGACGATGCGGTTGGACTGGTGGCGACTCGGCATCCTTCGTTGCTGGTGCACGGCGAGGTTGTCGATTGGCCACCGTCGCTGGTGCTCACCGTGGCCAGCAGGTCGGCTGATCTGTTGGTAGTGGGAGCACGCGGCAAGGGCGGATTCGAAGAACTGCTCCTGGGATCGGTTAGTGACCAATGCATCCAATATGCCCATTGTCCGGTCGCGGTGGTCCATGGGGACCCGGACATGCTGCCGCTGCGTGCAGTCGAATCGCGCATCGTCGTCGGCATTGATGGCTCGCTCGGCTCCACACGAGCTCTGCGATGGGCGCTTGAGGAGGCAAAGGTTCGCTCAGCGTCGGTCGAGGCCGTTCATGCGTGGCAGTACCCACCGATTGGTGCGTTCGTTTTGGGACCTCGCGACGGCTTTCAGATGTTTGCTCGAGAGATTGTTGACGCCGCCACCGAATATGCACAGAAGTGGGCCCCCGAAGTTCCCTTCGAGGTGGTTGATCGCTCCGAGGCCACGGTCCCGGCCCTCCTCGATGCATCCAAGGAGGCCGATGTTCTAGTCACGGGATCCCGGGGCCACGCTCACTTCAGTGATGCTCTGGTTGGGTCGGTTGCCCATCAGTGTGCACGCCACGCCAAGTGTGTGGTGATCGTTGCCCGCCCGCACATTGCTGAGGAGCACGGCAAGGAATTCAATGAAGTGATGCAGGTGGATCGGAACGCCGGGCGAACATCGGGTCACGATCGTTCTGCGCCTGCGCCTGCGCCCTGCTGACGGGCTCGAGTGCTGCCCGGCATGAATCTCCGAGTGGTCGCAAAAGAGGAAGGAATGACAGATGAATGCAGTTGGTGATCTGGGGCGTCGGGTCGCAGAACGCCGGCGCCAACTTGGCTTGACTGTTGACGAGGTTGCCACTCGGTCCGGAATGAGTCCAACCTATGTCCGGGTTATCGAGTCGAGCCCATCGCCGCAGCTGTCTCGGGCAGCCATGTGGCGGTTGGCTGGTGCACTCGAGGTGTCGGTGGAGGGCATCACCGGCGGCGGAATGGAAGCTCCTCCGGGTCGAGCCGATCCGTCCGATCGACCAGCACTTGAAGCGCTGACGGTCGGCGAGTGTCAAGCCCTGATCGCGTCAGGAGGAGTGGGTCGGTTGGTCTTCTCGGACGAGCGGGGACCAACGGCCCTTCCCGTGAATTTTCGGGTACTAGATGGCGACATCGTCTTTCGTACGAAGCCGAAGGTCGCGTTCCTGGGGAACCTAGCCAGGGGAGAGGTCTCGTTTGAGGTCGACCATCTCGATGAGGCACTTACTGAGGGCTGGAGCGTATTGCTCACGGGAGAGAGCCATGTGATCGTGGACCCGAGCGAAGTTGACAGTGCCCAATCGCTGTCCATCGCCCCCTGGGCTGGAGGAGATCGCGATGCCTATGTTCGCGTAGTCCCTCGGAAGATCACCGGGCGTCGAATCAGAAGGCGGTTCGGCGATGGTTGACCGTGAGGATCCGGGTGGGCCGAGTAACGGGCTCGGCCGCTATCCGTTCGAACTGGTGGATGACGTTGAGACGACGACAGGGGGCACCGTCCACCTGCGTCCCATTCGCCCAGACGACGGTCGCCTCCTGACTCAATTCCACGAGAATCTGTCGCCGCAATCGGTGTACCGACGGTTTTTCTTCATGCATCCGAGACTGTCAGTCACCGAGACGGAGAAGTTCACCCATGTCGACTATGTCGACCGCTTGGCTCTGGTGGCTGAGCATGATGATGGGCTCGTCGCCGTCGGCCGCTACGAACGAATCCCCGGGACCGCCGATGCCGAGGTGGCGTTTGTCGTTGCTGATGACTTCCAACATCAGGGGATCGGGACGGTTCTCCTCGAACGGTTGGCCGGCGCAGCATGGAAGCACGGGATCACGAGCTTCGTGGCCCAGACCCTGTCAGAGAACGGTGACATGCTCGAGGTGTTCATGAGATCCGGGTTTCACGTGACCTCCACTACCGAGCGCGGAACCGTGAGCGTGCGATTCCCCATCCAGCCCGATGACGCCTATCGGTTGGCGTACGCGGGTCGTCACCAAGGTCGACGCGCTGGACGAGAAGACACCTCATCGTGATGATCGTGAGCGGACCGGCCGGAGGTTGCTCCAGGCCCATCTTGGAGGTCTACTCTGACGTTTGGTGCCCATTTGCCTACGTTGGAATCATGGCTGCGCTCCAAGAACGGTCCTGTCGCGGACGGAGTGACGTTGGAATGGTGATGCGGGCGTGGCCGCTGGAACTTGTGAACGGATCGCCTCTCGACGCAACGACCACGACTCATCACGTCGATGAACTCCGCCTTCAAGTCGCTCCGACGCTTTTTACGGGATTCAATCCGAGCCGGTTCCCAATGACGACGCTGCCAGCCCTCGCTCTCGCCGCTTCGGCATATGGGCGGGATGTCCAGACTGGCGAGGCGGTCAGCTTGGCGCTTCGAAGGGCGCTCTTCGAGGACGGCCTTGATGTCTCGAATGCCCAAGTTATTGATCATCTAGCTACTGTCTGGGACCTTGGACCAGTCGACACGAATGATGACACCGCGATCTGGTCAGATTGGGAGTCCGGGCGTGAGCGAGGTGTTCAAGGATCTCCTCACTTTTTCTTCGGTGAAGAGGAAGCGTTTTGTCCCACCCTCGACATCGAGCGGGATTCTACGGGCCATTTGCTCTTAACTCGCAACGGCGAACGCCTCAAGGCCTTTCTTGAGATCTGCTTCAGTTCGTGACACGATTTGGCGCCCCACTGGCGGGCCTTGGTCTTAATCGCCGAGTGGCGTGCTGGTGCCGACCGTGTCGATGCGACTGCGAATCCTGTACGACTTACTCCGTCGTGAGCCCGCTCCATTTCCACTGAGCAATCTCCGGCGGATCTTCGCCGTGTTCGCGGCCGTAGCGTCGAGCATCAAGGCCGGCATCGATCATCTCTTGGCGCAGCGTCGCAGTCCGTGGACCGAGGTCTGGAACACGGTCGAGCACATCGATGACCAGATGAAAACGGTCGAGGTCATTCAACATCACCATGTCGAATGGGGTGGTGGTGGTGCCCTCCTCCCGGTACCCGTGGACATGGAAGTTCTTGTGGTTCGTTCGCTTGTACGTCAGACGGTGAATAAGGGTTGGATAGCCGTGGTAGGCAAAGATCACCGGGCGGTCGAGGGTGAAGAGGGTATCGAACTCACGGTCGGGCAGGCCATGGGGGTGTTCCGTGTCCGGTTCTAGTCGCATCAGATCGACCACGTTCACCACACGTATGACCAGCTCCGGAAGACGCTCTCGAAGCAGTTGAACCGCGGCCAACGTCTCGAGCGTCGGGATGTCCCCACAACAGGCCATCACCACGTCGGGCAGTGAGTCACCGTCATTGGATGCGAACGACCAGATGCCCAACCCTCGGGTGCAGTGATCGAGCGCCTCGTCCATTGTCAGCCAATCGTGCTGGGGCTGTTTACCGGCCACGATGACGTTGACGTAGTTCCGACTACACAGGCAGTGGTCGGCCACTGACAGCAGGCAGTTCGTGTCCGGGGGAAAGTAGACCCGTACGACCTCCGCCTTCTTGTTGACCACATGGTCGATGAAGCCAGGGTCCTGATGTGAGAAGCCGTTATTGTCCTGTCTCCAAACATGGCTGGAAAGGAGATAGTTCAGCGACGCCACGGGCCGGCGCCAGGGGACCTCGCGGCTCACCTTCAGCCATTTCGCATGCTGGTTGAACATCGAGTCGATGATGTGGATGAATGCTTCGTAACAGTTGAAGAGGCCATGACGGCCGGTGAGAAGATACCCTTCGAGCCATCCCTCACACTGGTGTTCGGACAGGGTCTCCATCACCCGGCCGTCCGGGGCAAGATGATCGTCACCGGGTTGCATCTCGGCGTCCCACGTCCGGTCGGTGACCTCAAACACGTCCTGCAGTCGATTGGAGGAGGTCTCATCGGGCCCGAAGAGCCGAAAGGTGGAGGGGTTGGCACGGATAACGTCCCGGAGGAAGTCTCCGAGCACATGCGTGGCCTCACGCATGACGGCCCCCGGGCTGGCTACGTCGACTCCGTAGTCGCAGAAATCGGGCAGCTCCAGGTCAGATAGGAGGAGCCCTCCGTTGGCATGCGGGTTGGCACTCATTCGTCGCTCACCTGATGGGGGGAAGTCGTCAATGCTTTTGACCGGCCGGCCGTCCCCGTCGAAAAGGTCTTCGGGCCGGTAGCTGCGGAGCCACGTCTCCAGCATGGCCAGATGCTCGGGATTGGTGCGAACCTCGGTCAGGGGAAGCTGGTGGGATCGAAACGTTCCCTCGACCGGTAATCCGTCAACAACTTTCGGGCCAGTCCAGCCCTTTGGTGTCCTCAAGATCAGCATGGGCCAGACTGGCCGAGACCGGGCACCGTGGGAACGGGCTGAGACCTGGATCTCACGAATGTCCTCAAGGGCTTCGTCGAGTACTGAGGCCATGCGTCGGTGGACGTCTATGGGTGGCTCACCATCGAAGCCTCCCTCGATGAGCATCGGGCGGTATCCGTAACCGGTGAAGAGTGAGAGGAGTTCGGGCGTGGGTATGCGGGCCAGTACCGTCGGCGCGGCAATCTTGTACCCGTTGAGATGGAGGACTGGTAGCACAACGCCATCGTGACGGGGATCGAGGAACTTGTTCGAGTGCCATGCAGTAGCCGCTGGCCCCGTCTCTGCCTCACCATCGCCGACCACGCACGCCACAATGAGGTCGGGATTGTCGAATGCAGCTCCAAAGGAATGACTCAGTGCGTACCCGAGCTCACCACCCTCGTGGATGGATCCGGGAGTGTCCGGACTGCAGTGGCTGGGTATCCCGCCGGGGAATGAAAACTGCCGAAAGAGCCTGGCCATGCCCTCGCCGTTCCGTGCTATGTGAGGGAAGCGCTCGCTGTAGGTTCCTTCCAGCCAGGTGTTGGCAACGACGGCCGGGCCACCGTGACCGGGCCCGCAGACGAAGATGGCATTGAGGTCCCGCGCCTTGATACACCGACTCAGGTGTGCGTAGAGAAAGTTGAGGCCGGGACTCGTTCCCCAGTGACCCAGCAGTCGAGGCTTGATGTCCGCAGGAGTAAGGGGCCTTCGCAGGAGCGCATTGTCCATCAGATAGATCTGGCCAGCGGTGAGATAGTTGGCTGCCCGAAAGTAAGTGTCGAGTCTGAGTAGCTCGTCCTCTCGGACCGGGATGATGGATCGTGCGGTGCCGGTCATCGGCCCCTCCCTAGATAGATCGAGTTTTGCGGCCTCACCATGCTCTCCTCATTCCGCCACTGTCCGGGGCTCGATCTGGCAAGGTGGGCAGGTGCGCATTCTTGTCGTCAACGCCGGATCCAGCAGCTTGAAGTTGAGCCTGTTGGACGACGCCGACGAGCTGGTCGCTTCGAGTGATCTCCCGCGCCCGCAACCTTCGGAACTGGAAGGGGTCCTCGGTGCATTTCTAGACGACAAGCCCGAGGTCGGCGCGGTCGGCCATCGTGTAGTCCACGGTGGTTCCTCGTTCGTCGAACCGGTGCTCCTCGACGATCGAACTGATGCAACTCTCAAGACTCTCACCGATTTGGCTCCCTTGCACAATCCGCAGGGTCTCGCCGCCATCAGCGCCTTGCGATCTTTGCGACCCGATTTGCCCCAGATTGCCTGCTTCGACACGGCCTTCCATGCCACCATCCCGGCCAAGGCATCGACGTATGCAATACCGCGGTCTTGGCGTGAGCGGTGGGGCATCCGGCGCTACGGCTTTCATGGGCTCAGCCACGCCAGGGCCAGCCGGCGGGCGGGGGAGCTCCTGGGCCGGTCGGCTGAACAGTTGCGCCTGGTCACAGCTCACCTCGGTGCCGGTGGGTCGTTGGCTGCGGTGGCCTTCGGTCGCTCGGTGGACACCACGATGGGGTTCACGCCCCTGGAGGGTTTGGTCATGGCAACACGCTCGGGCAGCGTCGACCCCGGGATCATTCTGTGGGTTCAGCATCACGGAGGTCTGTCGGTCGATGAAGTCCAACAGGCGCTGGAGCACGAGTCGGGGCTGCGAGGGATCTCGGGAGGGTCGGGTGATCTCCGGCGCGTGATCTCCGCCATGGGCGCCGGGAACCCTGGCGCCCGACTTGCGTACGAAGTATACGTGTATCGAATCCAGACCAGTGTGGCCGCCATGTGCGCGGCAATGGGCGGGATCGACGGGTTGGTCTTCACGGGAGGGGCGGGCGAGGCTACCCCTCTCCTGCGGGCTGATACCTGCACCGGACTCGCATTCCTTCAGATCGGACTGGACGATCCGAGCAATTATTTTGGGGAGGGCGATCGTCTGATATCTCCCGAAGGAACCACACCGGGCGTCCTCGTCGTCCATGCCCGCGAGGATCTCGAGATTGCCCGTCATGTTCGGATGGTGCTGGCATAGGCCACTAGCGAACGCCACGGAACAAAAACCCGTGGCGAACGGAGTCGCCTAGAAGTAGCCCTGAACGATCCGGAGCGGGCTCCTCCACACCTCGTCTCACTATCGATACGGCGCTAGATTGTGGGTCGGATATTGAAGCGGCGACCGGTCAGTATGTCCGGGCGAACGGTCAGCACCATGTCCCCCGGCTCCGGGACGAGCGGCTCGGCCGCCGCGCCGAGCTCGGACTCGGTCGGGGTCTCGACCAGGGTTGCCAAACCACGGACCAGGACACTCCACGCGCTTCCTGCTCCTTGGTCGACTTTGTCGACTTCGAACGCCACCAGCTGGCCGGCCGCAGTCTGCGAGAGGTAGCCCGTGCCCACCCGGGCTAAGACGAGACCTCCATCCAGGGTGAAGTTGACGGGAATGACCACCGGGGCTTGGTCGGTCGCAATCCCAAGGCGCCCAACCCGCCCCTCCTTGGCCGCAAGAGCCAGCAATCGCCTGCACTCGGGAGCCGGAAGCACGGTTGAGCCCTTGGCGTCTATCCACATAGAGCCAAGCCTGGCACCGATGCGGACCATGAACTAGGGCCATTTGACCCACGTGGTAGCGATGCTTGCCCTGACCGGCCTGGACAGGGGTGCGCAGCAGAGATCTTCCGCGATCCCCGTCCAGGCATGGACTTTTGGCCCTGCCGACAACCTCCCTCCTCCTCCACAATGACTGAGGACCACTACGGGGAGAGAGCGAGCCTGAGGGAGATGATCGATGGCTGAGATCCAGGGAACCGAGGTAGGACAAACGGACCACGCCGTTTCTGGTGATGGCCGCGTGACTACCCGCATCGTGGTTGGCATGGACGGCTCCCCGGGTGCTTCGCGGGCACTTGACTGGGCGGGGGCCGAGGCCGAGCGAAGCGGAGCCGAACTGACCGTCGTGGGGGCGTGGGTCTCCGGTGGATTCGGCGGCGACGTTCTCAACGAGGAAGATGCGCAGCTCGTTGTGGAACAAGCAGCGCTGAGTGTCGCCGACCGGTACCCAGCGGTGACCATCAAGCATCTACTCTGCAAGGAACCAGCCGCACATTCCCTCATCGAGGCAAGCAGAGGTGCTGACCTCCTCGTCGTCGGGTCGCGCGGCTTCGGCGGATTCCGGGGCTTACTGTTCGGATCGGTCGGTCAGCACTGTCTGACCCACGCGCCATGCTCTGTGGCGATCATTCGTAGTTCCGATGACGCCGAGGCCGATATCTCGGAGACGAACCCCCAGAGGATCGTCGTCGGAGTCGACGGCTCCGATGAATCGAACATGGCGCTCGACTGGGCCGCCATCGAGGCGTCTCGGACCGGTGCCCTGCTCGAGGTGGTGGGATCGTGGGTGTTCCCCGGGACTTCCGGCTTCGTCTTCGCCGCTGCCGTCGGGGTGCCTGAGGCCGCAGAGCAGGTTGTCCATGATGCCCTGGTCCGCGTCGCTCAAGTGGCGCCGCATGTGGTCACCAAGGGCGAGACCTGTGAAGACCCGCCCGCAGTAGCCCTCGTGAATGCCAGTCGGAGCGCCGACCTCCTGGTCGTCGGGTCGAGGGGTCTCGGTGCTTTCCGGGGCCTGCTCTTGGGATCGGTGAGTCACCACCTGGCCACCCACGCCCATAGCTCCGTCGTGGTAGTGCGAGGAGAGTGACTGGTTCGGTGAGGTCGTCGGTGTTTGAGCCGTTCGTCTCCGTGTACTACCCGAGCCACGCGATGCGTAGCGTTGACCCGAATTGAAGAGGGAATCTGGTCTTGTGAGGACCCATCAGTTTGACGACAGTCTGATAGCGAGCAATGCAGCGCGTCTGGACCACGTGTCTACGCCGCGACTGCCCAGCGCCCGACGCCGCTGGGCCACGCTCTCAGTGCTGTGCGTCACCTTGCTCCTGATCAGCCTGGACAACACGGTTCTCAACGTGGCGCTCCCGTCCATCGTACGAAGCATCGGGGCCAGCTCCAGCCAGTTGCAGTGGATGGTCGACGCGTATGCCGTGGTCTTTGCTGGTCTCTTGCTCTCACTCGGGGCGCTTGGGGATCGGGTAGGCCGCAAATGGGTGTTCATGGCCGGGCTGGTCGTCTTCGGTTGCGGATCGGCATTCGCCGCCTGGTCGGGCAGTCCCGACCGCCTGACGCTGGCTCGTGCGGTGATGGGGGTCGGGGCCGCCGCCCTCATGCCGTGCACCCTCTCGATCCTGACCAATGTCTTCACCGCGGAGCGAGACCGGATTCGAGCCATTGGGATCTGGTCAGGCACAACCGGGCTCGGGGTCGCTTTCGGTCCGATCTTGGGCGGATTTCTGTTGGCCCATTTCTGGTGGGGATCGGTCTTCCTGGTCAATGTCCCTATTGCCCTCATCGGGCTGGTCGCTGCGGTCTGGTTGGTGCCCAACTCGAAGAACCCGTCCTCAACCCGCCCCGACCCGGTCGGTGCCGGATTGTCCATTCTCGGGCTTGGGCTGTTGCTCTGGGGGATTATCGAAGCCCCGGGCCGGGGCTGGTCCTCACCACTGATCATTGGCGCGCTGGCGGGAGCGTCTCTGACAATCGCCCTTTTCGTTGTTTGGGAGCGGCGCATCGACCATCCCATGCTGCCGTTGCGCTTCTTCTCCAACCGTCGTTACGGCGCAGCCATCGCTGCTTTGGCCCTCGTGCTCT
Source organism: uncultured Acidimicrobiaceae bacterium (assembly GCA_963701325.1). Classification (GTDB taxonomy): domain Bacteria; phylum Actinomycetota; class Acidimicrobiia; order Acidimicrobiales; family RAAP-2; genus Bog-756. Next base: position 2,115,140 of record OY969604.1, on the reverse strand, counting down.
TCGCCCTTCTGGGGCTGTTCTTCCTCATGACCCAGTACCTGCAATTCGTCCTCGGCTTCAGCGCCCTCGAAGCTGGCGTGCGGATTGCCCCAGTGGCCCTGGCGCTTCTCCTCATTGCGCCGCTATCGGTGGTAGTGGCCCGTAGGGTCGGCACCAAGTTCGTGGTCGGCTCGGGATTGGCTCTGATCGCTGTGGGACTTGGCGTGTTGTCACGAACCACGTTGGCTGGAACCTACAGCGATTGCATCGGTCCATTTGTGGTGCTTGGAATCGGAGTTGCTCTCGCCCTGGCCCCCTGTACCGAGTCGGTGATGGGGTCCCTCCCCATCGAAGAGGCCGGAGTCGGCTCGGCCACCAACGACACTGCGATGCAGATTGGTGGAGCGCTCGGAGTCGGCGTTCTGGGGACGGCGCTGACTCTGCGCTACCAACACCTTCTGGCACCAGCTATCACTCATGCCGGCGTCTCCGCCTCCGTCCAGAGACTCATCGAGAGCTCTGTGGGGGCAGCGCTGGCTGTGGCTCAGCGCGCTCCGGAAAAGCAGGGCAAGGTGCTCGCAGTACTGGCTCGCCAGGCGTTCGTGTCGGGTATGGATCTGGCTCTCGTGATCGCCACTGTGGTGGTGGCACTGGCCGCGCTGTTGGTGCTAGTGCTTCTTCCAAACCAGGGGAGTCGTGTTCAATGACGAGTGAGGTGAACGGTTGTCGTATCCTGAGTGCCGCGAGAGACATGGAAACATTGAGGGTCTCGACGGTCTTGACACTCAAGAGCCCCGAGGAACGGACCCCATGAGCGAGATCAATGGACCCGACCATGACCACGAATCCTCTGATACCGCAGAAGGTGTAGCGGCCCAGCCTTATGGGGGGCAGGTGGGGTCCTCCGGCGGTAGTGCGCACCCCACGGTGGATGAGGATTCGCTACGACAGATCGACCAGATCGTCGATCAGTGGTCCCATCTGCGCCAAGAGTCTGCTGAGGAGGAAGCTCACGTCGAGGTCGAGAGGGAACATTTCCTGAAGGAGTTTCAAGACATCACGGACTCGGTTATACGCCCGACAATGGAGGTGGCAATTGAACGCCTCCGAAACGATGGCGGTGGCGGCCTTATCGAGGAACACCACTTGGACGTATTGCACAAGCCGCGGGTGACCCTCTGGATGGCGATGCAAGGTGAGGTAGCGAACCCTCGTCAGGATCTGAACCCCTTTCTGCAACTCGATGCTGACGCGGCGAACAGACGGATCAATGTCTGGGAGGGCGACATGGTCGAAAATCAAGGGACCAGCCGCGCCACGTCTCCATGGGCTCTTTCCGAGGTCACGCCGGAATCCGTTATGGACAGAATCGTTGGTGTACTGCGACGAGCGGGAACTCACGGTGTGGCCTAAGAGGAGATTTCAGTACGGTCACCGACTGGTTCGCATGTAGGCGAGTCGGCGCATCGGCTGAAGGGCCCGGCCAAGAGAATCCCGAGATCCAGGTCCGACCTCTTCGAAACGAGGTGGTCTCGAGTAGTCGAAGCAGTGTGGCGGAACGTGGATCGAGCGATGGTCGATCTTTTACCTCCTAGGGTCGTCACGTTGGCGAGCCTCGATCGATGGGCCTCGGTTGCAGCAGCCCGACCTGAATAGGGGCGAACTCCACCGCGTCCGCCCTCATCATCGAGGACGGTCGCCTGTGGCGACGACTGGCATCGGGCGCGTCTGATTCGGCCAGCCCCCTTTCTCCAAGGTCCGGGAACGGGGCCCGAAGTGACGTTCGGCCCTATTTGGCACCTCACTCGGAGGTCACCATGGGTAACTAGAGCTCCTCATTCGGAGGGTTCGATCTGAAAGGAGCAAGACAATGCAACGCAAGGTATTTGATGTCCTGGCCAGCGCCGGTGGAATATTGATGGTGGTCGTCTTGGTGGTGGCCGGTGGCCTCCTCATGTGGGGCTATAGCTTCGCCAATTCCAACGTGCACAACCAGTTGGCTGAGCAGCAGATCGTCTTCCCGGCAAAGGCGGCCTTCGCCCACCCCGTGGCCGGCAGTGAGATCACTCCCTCCATGGTTGGCACGGTCTCCACGTACGCCGGACAGCCACTGGTGACCGGACAACAGGCTGAGGTCTATGCCAACGACTTCATCGCCGTGCACCTCGCCGAGATCGGTGGAGGCAAGACCTATGCCCAGCTGAGTGCTGCTGCCATGGCACTGCCCAAGGGATCTGTCGCCTACACCGCGGCGGAGGCCAAAGTGCAGACCGTGTTTCAGGGCACCACGCTCCGGGGTCTGTTGCTCGAGGCCTACGCATTTGGGACCTTTGCCACCATCGCTCTCATCGCGGGGATCTCGGCCTTCGTTCTCGCCGGCCTGATGGCAATCCTCGTGGCGTTCGGCCTCTGGCACGCACGCCGCACGGACGAAGCCGAAGAGCTGGTGACCCACACCACTCACGTCAGCCGGGGATCTCTCGCTCCTGCCTGAGGCTCCGTTGCACGCAGCACCTCACATCACTTAGTCGTCCGACCATCGCCCGACCCGGCACCAGTGCGGGTCGGGCGGGGTCGGTCACAGCATGTGGTGCAGAGTCGACGAACAAAGGAGTCCGATGATTGGCGACGTGTCTCGAGCAATCGATCGAAGTAGCAGCATTACCAGAGTCGTATCGACAGGAGTTGACGGTGATGATGGCAAGGTGCTCGGTTCGCTTCGAATGCGCAGAGCCAGCAGACAGATCCTGGCATCGTGAGCCACTTTCAACCCAACGACCATTTGGAATGCCTTGACCAAGCCGAGTGTCTGCGGTTGCTTGCGGGTGGCAGTCTGGGTCGAGTTGGGACCGTTGTGCGTGGCCATCCAGTGATCCTTCCCGTCAACTATGTCGCCTTCGACAGGGCAATCTTGTTTTGTACACGGCGGGGTGGCGAGCTCGAGACCGCCACTGCCACTGGCAACGTGGCATTTGAGATCGACGGAACGGACATCGTTTATCACGAGGGATGGAGCGTGTTGGTCATCGGACGATGCGTCCAAGTCACGGACCCAGTCGAGCTCGACCAGGCCCGGGGATCGAGATTGTCGTCCTGGGCGGGCAGAGATCGGGACCTCTTGCTTCGAATTTCCGTAGATGAGATCACCGGCCGGCGAATCCGACACTATGGCCCGTAAGAGGCAGCAGTTGAATTGCGCTCCACCCGTCCCGTTGCCCCAGTGGTCGCGGTCGTCCACAGCCTCAGGCCACCACAGGGTGCGAACTATGCATGGTCGACCCGAAGGCCGTCGAGGGCGCCGGGCTTGTATCAGTTGCCGCTCGCTTGACGAACCGAGGCTCAACTTCACTACACCGCCAATCCTTTCGCGGCACTCTCAGCAAAGGGATCGGTCGGCGACCAAACGCTAACTGACACAGATCGGAGGACTAGGAAACGATGCAGAGTGTGACTGGGGTGGGAATCAAGAGTATGGAGCTGTGGGCGGAGGGCGAAGCCTCCGACCTGTCACCTGCGAGTGCGTCATTGAGATGTAGTGCTCGTGGGGACCCGTCACCCACGGTTGACCCACGGAGTCGCGTGCTCTCTCGGCCCAAGGGTTGGCTGCGTCCGTTATCTCTTCGGCAAATCCACGCACTTCGACGACCCAACCTTCACGGGTTTCGAGGTCGATGTCCTCGACCTCGAACGCCACGTGGGCAAGTGAGGCATAGTTCAACTTCACTCCCAGCCCTGTCCTGATGGCAATGATGCCGTCGGAGACGGCGTAGTTCACGGGGAAGATCTCTGGTCGGCCATCATGGACGATGGCCAGTCGGTCCAGATCTTGACTCTGAAGAAGATCGAAGCATTCCTCTTCGCCGATATCGTCCAGTTGTCGAGGTGGACCCGAAAGATCGGCAACCGGGTCTGTATCTCCTGGTTCCGACGTGCTGGGACCGTTTCTTGCCATTGACATCATCATGCCACGTGCCCGCGGTATTCATACTCAGCACGTACCGAGATCGATCGGTAGTGGGTCAGTTTTGAAAGCGGCCGTAGCCTTCGACGGTTCCAGCTTTGGTTGGTGAACCGCGGGATCACCCGGCTGTGCTTCGAAGCTCTGACCGGACCGATTACGACGCCGACCCGGAGTGGTCACGCTCATAGTATGGGCAAGCAGGTGAACATCCAGGTGGGCGGAGAAGCGGGAAGTCAACATCGGTGGTCGTGCCTATCCTGTGGGACGATGGGACCGTGGACTAGTCAGACCGTTGCAGTGGCTGCCGGGCAGGCACACGGAGATCAGCACCGTGATGAGGAGCACGAAGCTCGGCACCGTGATGGGGATCTAGACGAGATTCTCCAGAATCTGACGGTTCCGATTCACAGTGACCCACCGCCAGATGCCCATTGAAGTCCAGCTGATGCTAGACGGCTCGGCCCCACGGATCAGACTCAAGGGCTCACCCGATGCGCCGCCTCCTTGTGGGGGACCAGGCGGCGCCCAATGTGTCTCGCTTCCTTGAGCGAGGGCCGACGGGTTAATTGGAATCTCTTCTGCTCTCACCCGTGACATCCGATTCGGGTGCCACACTCCGCCGTATCGGTCGAGCCCAACGTCCTATTATCGAGTGAATCACGACGGAGGCACTGAGCGCCCGACACTCCAGCACCCTACGCTGGTGGTGTGCTACGGCGTGGCCAGCGATGAACGAGGTCCGAGTCACGGGAGAGCATGACGCATGAAGTTGGATGCGACCGTCATCGAAGAGCTGACAATCTCATCGGGGGAAGCGGCCAACCTAGAGGGACGAAGCACCGAATCCACTGAGGCCGTTTGGCTGCATGCCACTGGACCACACGGCAAGGAGGTTGCCAAGGATGACCTCCGCTCCTTCGTCGAAGATCTAGAAGCATCTCAGGAGTTGCTGTGGGCGAATGGCTCCCATGCTCTGTTGGTCATCCTTCAGGCGATGGATGCCGCCGGCAAAGATGGGACCATCAAACATGTTATGTCGGGGGTCAATCCGCAGGGCTGCCGAGTGGTGGCCTTCAAGCAGTCCTCTGCCGAAGAGCTGGAGCACGACTTTCTTTGGCGATACAGAGAGGCTCTGCCCGAACGAGGAATGATCGGGATCTTCAATCGCTCCTACTACGAGGAGGTGCTAGTCGTCCGGGTGCACCCCGAGCTCCTCGGTGACATGAACGTCGACTCGAGCGCCGGGTCTGCGGAGCGTATCTGGCGCGACCGCTATGAGGACATCAACGCCTTCGAACACCACCTCCACCGCAACGGCACGCGAATCGTGAAAATCTTCCTGCACGTGTCCAAGGAGGTGCAGAAGAATCGATTCCTCGAGCGTCTGGACGACCCATCGAAGTATTGGAAGTTCTCAATGGCGGATCTGGCCGAACGCCAACACTGGGTCGAGTACCAGGCTGCCTACGAGGAGACTCTCACTGCCACTTCGACCCCGTGGGCTCCGTGGTTCATCGTTCCGGCGGACCACAAGTACGCGCTTCGAGCGTTGGTGGGCGGCATCCTCGTTCACGCCATCGATCAGTTGGATCTTCGGCCCCCGAAGCTCGGCCCGGATGAATTGGAGTCTCTGGCCCAGGCTAGGGCCGAGCTACAGGCCGAGTGACGGCGAGGTGATGGTGGTTCTGCCCGCGGGCACTCCAGGATGCATGCAATAGGACCTTCGACCCTGTCGTCTACGTGTGAGATGCAAGACGATAGCGGTGCACCATTCGGACGCAAATGGAGGTTGAGTGATGATCCTGGAGCTGCCAGAGCCGCTTGCCGTGGAACTCCGCGACACCCTTGGAGAGGTACTTAGCGACATGAGCAGCGAGATCGCCGGTACCGACAATCCGGCTTACCGGAGGATTCTAGAGAGCCGCCGAGATCGCCTCAGCACGATCCACTCCCAGCTTGACGGTTCGAAAGCGACCTAGTGCCCTTGGATAAATGACGCGCTATGAGGAGCAAATGACAATTGGTCGCTGGTCGAACGGTACCCGATGAGCCAGGGCGCGAACACCCTCAAATCAGGCCAGCTCGGCACCGCGGACGTGACGGCCTCAACCGTCGCCAACATCGGGCCTGGGATCGACTTCTACTTCGCCTTCGGAGTGATCGCAGTAACCGCTGGCGTCGCTGCCCCGCTGACGATTCTCGCCGCAGGCGTGGCTGTCACCCTCCTCGCATTCACGGTGGCCGAGTTCACAAAGGTAGAGCCTTCCGCAGGGAGCTTTATCACCTATGTCGAAACCGGACTCGGACCACGGGCTGGCGTCGCCACAGCTCTTCTGGTCACGGTCGGCTACACCGTCGCCATGGCAGCGGTGTTCACCATGTCGGGCGGGATGGTTGCGCTAACTCTTGCCCACTACACATCTTGGCACCTCGTCTGGGGACCACTGACTCTCGTCTTGACCGTCGGCGCCATCTGGCTCACCATGCGCGGCGTCAAACTTTCGACCACTGCGGTCGGCGTGGCCGTGCTGATACAGGTGACCGTCATGGTCTTGGTGTGCGTCATCGTCTTGGTGGATCAGCGTGCCCATCTTTCGGCCGCACCGTTTTCTTGGGCACACCTCACCGGAGGGCTAACCGGCCTCTCCGCGGGCTTCCCGCTGGCCCTCTATATGTTCATCGGATGGGAGAACGGTCCCGCCCTGGCCGAAGAGTGCCGAACTCCAAAGCGCACCGTTCCGAGGGCCCTGTACATCTCGGTGGCGATCGGCGGCGCTCTGTTCGTCCTCTTCGCCTATTCGACCGTCACCGGATTCAACTACGACGTAGCCTCCATCGGGCGCTCGTCGATCCCGTTCCTCAGTGTGGCCGACCACTATCTCGGTGGAGCGGCCATTCTGGCCTGGCTTGCCGGCATCGTCTCGGTGCTCGCCACGCTGGTCGCGGGCACGAACTCGCAGGCACGCATGCTGTTCGACGGCGGTCGAACTGGTCTTCTCCCTGCTTGGCTGGGCCGACTTCGGCCACGGGTCGACACTCCAGTAAACGCGCTCTTGGTCATGGCAACGGCCGGACTCGGAATAATCGGCGTTTGGTGGACGTCCCACCTCGTCACCGGCAACACAGGATCGATGAACCCAGTTGGGCTGTATGCCGAGTGCTCGACCATGGGGACCATCGTGATTCTCTTCGTCTACTTCCTGACCACGCTCTCCCTTCCCATTTTCATGTGGCGCCGGCACAGGGACTCATTCTCGCTCTTCCGGCACGTGGCGATTCCGATCCTGGGGTCTTGCACCCTCCTCGTTCCTTTCGTCGAACTGTGCAAGCCCGGTCAGCCCGCTCCCTACAGCGTGTTTCCGTTCGCCACACTCGGCATCGTGGCGGTTGCTGTCGTCGTCGCCTGCCTTGTCGTGCACCGTCACCCGCGCACCGGAACGGGGGAGGGGAGGGAGTTTTCGGATGGCTGAGCCCGGACAGCACTTAGCGCCTGGCTCCTGCTAGTTCGCAATGGATATCCCGGTCGATGTGACGCCGTGAACAGGGATGGATCGCCCATTTGATGGGATCCCGTCAGGACTCTGGAGACGTCTCCAGAAACTCCCAGACGGTCATTGGGGACCGTGACTGGGCCGGTCGCCATCTGTGCGCCGGATCCCACTCTGGGCTCCGGGCGGCTTGCCCTCCTAGTGGATGAGAACCTTGAGCGTGTCGTGCTCTGCTGCGTGCCCGAAGACGTCGTAGGCCTCCAGCATCTGGTCGAACGAGAATTCGTGGGTGACGAACTTCTCGACTGGAAGCTTGTGCTCGGCCACCAGTTTCAGCAGCATTCCCAGAGTGTTCGTGTTCACCAGGCCCATGGAAATGTCGATGTTCTTGATCCAGAGCTCGTTGAGGGCGAGGTCGACGGACTTGCCGTGCACACCGATGTTGGCAACGTTGCCTCCCGGGCGGACGATGACCGTGGCCATGGTGAACGTCTCGGGAACCCCCACTGCCTCGATGGCGACGTCGACACCGAGCCCATCAGTGAGTGCGAGCACCTGGTCCTTCCAGTTCGGGTCCCCCGAGTTGACCGTGTCGGTCGCACCGAAATCGTTGGCTCGATCCAGTCGGGCATTGTCCAGATCGATGGCGATGATCTTGGACGGGCCGTAGAGCCGTGCCGTCATGACGGCGGAAAGCCCAACGGGTCCGGACCCGATCACGGCTACGACGTCGCCGGGGCTCACCTGCCCGTACTGCACACCGATCTCGAATCCAGTAGGCAGGATGTCGGAGAGCAGGATTCCCTCGGAATCGCTCATTCCTTCAGGGACCTTGTAGACCGAGTTTTCTGCAAACGGCACCCGAACAAACTCGGCTTGCGTCCCATCGATCATGTAGCCGAAGATCCACCCGATACCCGTCGTACCTTCGGGGTCAAGACAATGGCTGTAGATCCCCTGGCGGCAATAGGAGCATCGTCCGCAGGAAGAGACGCAGGAAAGAATGACCTTGTCACCGACGGCTAGTTGAGTGACCCCTTCGCCGACTTCCGTGATCACGCCGATTCCCTCATGCCCGAGAATGCGGCCGACCTCTACTTCAGGGACATCCCCCTTGAGAATATGGAGATCCGTGCCGCAGATGGTCGTGGCGGCCATCTGCACGATGACGTCGGTTGGCTGTTCGATCTTCGGATCGGGCACTTCGTCCCAGGCTTTCTGACCGGGGCCTTTGTATACGAGAGCTTTCATCACGAACCTCCTACTTACGGTGTTTTCGGACTGCGTCTGTGCGACTCACGAGACCGGATACCGCCTGATGGCGGTGGGTCGGGCTCTGCAGTCCAGGCTAAGGACTGGGGGAATCTCCAACTAGGGCCGAATTGCTCGATTGTCTGCGCACTACTGGTCGCGGCGACCGATCTCCCCAAACTCGTCGTCCACGTATCCCTGCTCCGGGTGGGTCCGGTGATCCCACTCGACGATTGGGACTTTTGGCACTGGGCCGAGCGACCGTCTCTCCCTAGCCTCGACACCAGGAGGTCAATCCATGCAAATGCTTGGAGCGGTGCTCGGAAGCTTGTTCGGCAGTTTGGTCAATCTGAACGGATCGGGCCACTACGTCCACTGGGGATTCATTCAGATATCGGTGGCCAACCTGGTCCTGATCGGGCTGATGGTGGTGGCCTTCATTGCCGCCATTCTCGTCCCCTTCCATCGACACGGGGGTGGAGACCAATGACCGTCGAGACCCACTCCGGTACCGAGGCCCCGGTAGATGTCGCCGTCGACCTGCCTGAAGACGCCGGACAGTGGACAGCCAAGCTGCGTCACGCCGCGGTCGAGGCCTTGCCTCCTCATCGGCTCATGCCCGATCGTCAGCCCGCCTATGTGGCGTCGTGGATCTACGTCTTCGGTGTCCTGACGATCGCCGCTCTTGCCGTGGTAATCCTCACCGGAATGGTGCTGGCCATCTTCGGGCCGACTTGGTGGCATACCTCGTCGACGGGACTCTTCGTCAACTCCCTCCACCTGTGGAGCGTGGAGGTCTTCTTCTTCGCCATGGTTGTGCACCTGTGGGGAAAATTCTTCATGGCCGCATGGCGCGGTCGCCGGCGTGCCACCTGGATCACCGGGGTGGTGTCCTTCGTCGTCTCGGTCGGTGCCGCCTTCACCGGCTACCTGTCCCAGCAGAACTTCGACTCCCAATGGATCAGCACCCAAGCCAAAGACGGCATCAACTCAACCGGTGCCGGTGCCATCTTCAATGTCACCAACTTCGGCCAGATGCTCATGTGGCACATCATGCTCCTGCCATTGGTGGTCGTGGTGCTGGTGGGCGTGCATGTCCTCCTCGTCCGCCGACGTGGCGTGGTGCCGCCCTTCGCCCCACCCGACCGGCTCGCCGAGGGCGGGGAGCCTTCCGGTCCTGAGGTAACGGCGACGCTCGGGGAAGCATCATGAACTCCCCGAACGGGATCACCCCCCATCGACGGGGTCGTCGATTCAACCCTGACCGCGACGTCGAAGAATGGCACGGGAAGTACCTGCCCTACGACCTGGTGAAAGAGTTCCTCGTCGCCCTGCTGGTTGTCGTCATCCTGGTGGTTGGGCTTTCGGTGGTCTTCTCATCCCCGGATGAGAGGCCGGTGACCGTCAAGTCGTGGTCGACTTCTGATCCGGTCGACTTCGCCCAAACCGCCATTACCGAGCTCGACGGCACCAGTGGAACCGCAACGTACGGGCCGCCATACAACAGCACGCCGGGGGCCTCCCAGTCGATTGGCCCCTTCTCGCCCGAGCAGTGGCTGGGCGTCCACCATCCGATCGACACTGCCAATGACTATGTTTTGGCACCGCTCAAATCGCTCTCCGATCAGCCGCGCTTGGATGCCGCCATCGCCACCTACTCCGCTTCTTCGTCGGCCCAGCAGGCGAGCTGGAACGCCGCTTACGAGAAGGCCGTGGCCAGCGCCACCTTCGCCCGGGGAAGGCTGAAGGTTCCGACCGGCTCCTACGGCCCGGTGGGCACGATGATCGGCTCGCTCACCTCGATGGCTCGTAGTGGCGCTCTCGACGGTGCGCTGTTGAGCTCCCGCCAGTTCTACGGGACTGACTACACCAAGCCGCTCCTGTTCATTGCCGACGGCACCTACCTCGCCAATCTGGCCCAGAGCCAGCATCTGTCGGGCGACCAGTGGGGCATGATGAACGAGACGGGCAACTATCCGGGTCAGGCGTGGCTGTGGCTCTACACGCTTTGGTATCAGGTCCCGCCAATGAACGCCTCCGCCAGCGGTGACCTTCAGGTCTGGGCCATCATGATGGGGCTTACCCTACTCCTTGCCCTCGTGCCGTTCATCCCCGGGCTCCGTTCGATTCCCCGCTGGAGCCGCATTTACCGGCTCATCTGGCGCCAGCATTATCGGGACATCTCGGGGCGTGCGCCCAGCGTCGGGAGGGGGTCTGCGGCAGTTGGATCTCCTCCTTCGCCTCAGCCTGGAACCACCTAGCGGTTGGTCACCCAATCAGCCGGCCCTTGAGAATCTCGGGAACGTGGTAGTGACCGTGGAACCGGGCTCATCCATGGCGGGCTCGTGTAAAGAAGAACGTCATCGTGACCACGACGGCCGCGGCGGGCTCGTAGGAGATGACGGAGTGACTGGAGAGCCTCCTCAGATCGTGATCGGTTATTGGGGGGTAGGGGCGCTTCGCACGCTCGCTTAGGAACAGGATCATGCGAGCGTTCATCCGGAGAGCCTTCGTCATCTGATGGAGCGGAAGAGCTGAATCGGTGTGACTTTCGGCCCTAGCAGCGGGCCGACTGCTTCACAATGATGAGAGGAGAGCGTCTAACGGCGAGGAGAGTGACATGGAGGAAACCCTGACGGAGGGGAGGGCTACCCATCCGGGCAGAACTGGCGCAGGCATGCCAGGACGCGGTCAAGTCGAGACGCTGGACGTCGTACCCGACTCGGAGACCCGTCCCCAGGCGACGTTCGACGCGGTGATCGACGCTCTTCGGACCACCGGAGCCAGCGTCGGTATGCGGAAACTGGTCGAGATCATCGTCCGACACGGGCGTGAGGAGGGCGCACTACTGGCCAAGTACGAAGAGCTATCGACCCAGACGACCGACGAGAGCGTGCGCTATCTCGTCAATCTGATTCTTGCAGACGAGCATCGGCACCATCAACTGCTCGTCGAGCTCAGCAACGCGATGGCCTGGGGATTGGCTTCGCAGCCACCGACATCGGCGGTCCCCGGGTTGCCCACAGCCATCGACGGGGATCTCCTGGAGCAGACCAAACTGCTGCGGAAATCGGAACAGTCAGACTATCGGGCACTCAGGCGTATAAGGCGCCGGCTACGGCCCTTCTCCCAGACCACACTGTGGGTACTGGTGATAGACCTCATGCTTCTCGACACCAAAAAGCACGCCACCATCCTGCGGTTCGTCGAGCGGCGCCGGAAGAACTCGTAACCAGGTTCGGTCCCCGAAATGCAGCGATACGTGTCAGGTCGCTATTCGCAGCCGATCGGAGAGACACCGTTCCATCCAGCAGACAAGCGCACATCAAGAGGGAGGGGACTCGCGTGGCTGAAGAATTCCGTGATGACGAAAAGTTTGTATTGGCGGCCGATCTGCCTGGGTTGCATCCAGATCGAGACATTTCGGTGTCCATCACCTCTGATGTTCTCCATATTCGGGCCCAGGCTAGGGACGGAGTTTGCATCCCAGACTCGGATCTCCGTCAGGGTTCGTTCACAAGGGATATCCACCTCCCGACCGGCACGGACGGATGGAGTGTAAGTGCCAGGTACGCCGCCGGCGTGCTTGAGGTCCGAGCCCCGATGCGGAAAACTTGCGGCGCACGCCGGGTCATACAAGTGACCAGTGGGCCGTGACCAGACTGGAGCGCCTGGCAGCTCCTCTGTCTCGCCTCCGGGTCTGACGGATCGGTCTCGACCGCTCGCAGGAGCAAGCAGTGGAGGGTCCGGTCCCGGAAAAGTGTGTCCTTGGCCCAGCCGATCTGGCCAGTCTGGATCGCCCACTAGTGACCCGTCCGTCTGGTCACTCAAAAGATGAACGGCACCAGCATCTTGGTCGAACTCCTGTACTTCGGGTAGCTGTCGGGAGACCGCTCGCTCAGGTAGCGCTCCTCATATCGCGACCGGGCGAGAGGGTCACCGTAGATGCTGCCAATGACTCCGGGGCCAACAACGACGATCTTCCTCGGGACGAGTGGACGTTGCTCCAGCTCGCAGGGATCGGGAGCGCTCGACTGGAGCCAGCGCTTTGGAGGCGGGTAGATCAACCGGGCGATGGTGGTTGAAACCCAGGCAATGCACCAGCCGGCAAAGACGAAGAGCACGTCGTGGGTGGTCGAGGTGCCTCCACAAGCTGTTGCACGTACGGCCAGGATCACTCCCCACACAACAAAGCAGCCGATGGAGTACGTCCAATAGTTCCGGTACTTCTTCATTACTTGCTCCTTACCCTGCCTGCGCTGCAAGCAGTGAATCGGCCCGGGTTTCATAGAGACTCGGTTGTCTGTGAAGCCAGTGATTCTGCAGTGTCGATCTGACGGTAGTAGTTCGCTTCCAGCTCTGCCGGCGGGATCTTGCCGATCTCGTTGTGGATGCGGCGGTTGTTGAACCAGTCGATGTAGGTGAGGGTGGCCCATTCGACGTGTTCGACGTTCCGCCAGGGACCACGGCGGTGGATCAACTCAGTCTTGTAGAGGCCGTTGAAGCTCTCGGCCAGGGCATTGTCGTAGGAGTCGCCGCGACTGCCAACCGAGTTCACGACGCCGGCTTCGGCCAGTCGCTCGGTGTAGCGGATCGAAAGGTATTGCCCAGGTTCAAGGAGTCGTGGCAACACCGCCTTGTCCAGCTGATTGTAGAAGCTGATCGAGCGATTCGGCGGGGGTCCTCCAGCCGAGGGTCTTGCGGGGTCTTCCGTTGAGCGCAGTGGCGACCGCGACCAAGTCGTCGGGATGATGCTTGGAAAGGTCAGTGCCTTTGGGGAAGTACTGGCGGAGCAAACCATTGGTGTTCTCGTTGGTGCCGCGCTGCCAAGGGCTGTGTGGGTCGCAGAAGTAGATGGCTAGCCCGGTGTCAATACGCAGTTGGGCGTGCTGGGCCATCTCGGATCCCTGGTCCCAAGTGAGCGATCGACGTAGTTGCTCGGGCAGAGCCCCGATCGTGGCGGCGATGGCGTCACGAACAGCCTCGGCGCCGTGGCCGGCGAGCGGCGGCCCGTTCTTTGTGGGCTCGATGGTTCCGTGGCCGTCCATCGGTGGCAGGTGCAACAGCATGGTGAATCGGGAGGTCCGCTCCACCAGTGTGCCGATCGCCGACTTGTCCAGGCCGATGATCAGATCACCCTCCCAATGTCCGGGCACCGCTCTGTCTTCAGCCTCCGCGGGCCGCTCGCTGATCAACACCTCGGGACTGACGAACTTCTTGCCCCGTCCCTGTGTTCGTGCCCTTGGAACTCGTAGAGCTCGGCCCGTGCGCAAACAGGCGACCAGTTCCCGCCGCAATGCTCCCCGGCCCTGGATAAATAGTGCCTGATAGACGGCCTCGTGCGAGATACGCATGGTCCCATCATCGGGGAAATCTAGCCGGAGGCGATTGGAAATCTGCTCGGGGCTCCACGCCTTTCCCCATCGGCGGTCCTGGCGACGTCCGTGCCGCCGGCCGATGAAGCGCACCGTCGGACCCGGTATCTCGGTTCCGTCCGGTCGGGTGATCATCCCCGAGAGCCGGTCCGGCACGTAGTCACGCAACTTTTCGTTGACGACCAGTTTGGCCACCTTCGGTCTCTTGGCACGGCGATCAGCGTGCCACTGCGCGTTAATGGCCCTGTAGCCCGACGAACCCGACCGGGTGGCAGCATTCCGGCGCAGCTCCCGGCTGATCGTCGACGGGGAGCGGTTCGTCTGTCGGGCGATTTCCCTTACACCGCAGCCTTGCGCCTTGCGGATGGCGATCTCTTCACGCTCGGCGAAGGACAAGTAACGGCCAGATGACGGAGCAAGGCTGACAGGTCGCATCCCGCCAGCTTCACGGAACCACCTACTCCCAACGGGGGATGACACACCCACCGAGAGCGCCGCGTCCTCACTCGACAGCCCCTTGGCGATTCCAACCCAGAACAGCTGAACCTGATTTCGTTGCCAAACCGGCGGCCGTCCCGGCGAGTAGAGCTTGTCTCGCATCGGCCATGTTGCCTTCTGCTGCTTCGTGATTCCCACTGTGGAACACCTCCATCATCGAGGTGTTGCGACGACCACTGGAATCCGCCCTGCACTCCTCGGTCGCTGTGGTGAATGAGACCGTCGAGGCCGTCGTCCTTGCGTCCGTGAATGGCCATCTCCAGAGCGTCGATGGCCAGATCGCTGCGAAGCGAGGTGGAGGTCTGCCAGCCGACCACGTAGCGGCTGAAGACGTCGACCACGAAGGCCACATACACCCATCCGGTGTGGGTCTTCACGTAGGTCAGGTCGGCCACCCACAGCTGGTTCGGTCGGTCGGCCACGAACTTCCGGTCGACCAGATCAGCGGGACGGTCGAGGGTGTCATCACCGATGGTGGTCCGCTTCCACTGGCGACCACGACGTGCTCCCTCGAGGCCCAGGTCACGCATCAGCCGCTCGACAGTGCAGCGGGCCACCTTGTGGCCCTCCCGGTTGAGCTGGGTCCAGATCTTGTCGGCCCCGTAGACGTCGAAGTTCTCGGACCGGACCCGTTTGATCTCGACCTTCAGCAGCTCGTCTCGGGTGCGACGGGCACACATGGGCCGGTGCCGGGCGGCGTAGTAAGTAGCGGGAGCGAACTGCAACGTCGTGCAGATCGGCTCGACTCCCCATCGACCCTTTCGGGCATCGATGTAGCGGACTACTTCTTCGTTCGACCGTCGAGCTCGGTCGCGAAGAAAATCGAGGCGTCCTTCAGGATCTCGTTGGCCCGCCGAAGCTCCCGGTTCTCCTTCTCGAGATCCTTCAGCTTCTGGCGCTCGTCGGTAGTGAGCCCGGGCCGGAGACCTCCATCGACCTGGGCTCTTCGAACCCAGACCCGGAGCGTCTCCGGTGTCATGTCGAGCTTGGCGGCCACCGAGGTCATCGCTGCCCATTCCGAGGGGTACTCGTGTCGGTGCTCGACGACCATCCTGACGGCCCCCTCACGGACCTCCGGGGAGTATCGGGTGTTCCTTGGCATTGCTCCATCCTCTCAAGGGAAGGAGCCTCCAGGATTCCCGGGCCGATTCATCGGGAGCATGGGAGTCCCCAGACCCTTATCCCCACTGACCGGGTGTGTAGTCACCTGCGGGCTGATGGGTGATGCCGTTGAGGCGGTTGTAGAGGTTGATGAGGGCTATGAGGCACACCAGTGCACGCAGCTGGTCGTCGTCGGATTGTTTGGCCGCGCGTTGGCCACGCGGCTCCGTTTCGAGGTGAGGGTGGTCAGAAGCCAGTAGAACCAGAACGCCGCCCACCCGATGCCAAGGACGAGTTCCACTGCGTGCATGGCATTCATCCTCCCACCTCGGGAGCCCGGACCAGCTTTCCGTAGCTCAGGATCCGATGGAATCCAGAGCGCGCTGTCTCGCACTGCCTCGAGCGTTGTCCGGCCCCAAGCACACAATTCGATTGGGCCACGAATTCGCCAGGACACGCCGAGTCCACTTACTCCGCGGCGATGGCCGCAAGAACGTCGAGCTTGGCCGCCCGCCGTGCTGGCCAACTCGCTGCGGCCAACCCGAGGAAGGCGGCAATAACGACGAAGAGGACCAGACTGGGGAAGGGGATCGAGACGACCGTGATCTCCTGGGACTTCTCGAGCGAGCGGGATAAGGCGGCGCCTAGGCCGGTCCCGATCACGATGCCGATGACCGCCCCGAAGAGAGCGAGGATTACGGCCTCCGTGCCAATCATGGCCCGGATCTGTCGGCGCTTCATGCCGACAGCGCGGAGCAGCCCGATCTCATGGGTGCGCTCGAAGACGGAGAGCAAGAGGGTGTTAACGATGCCAATCATGGCGATGAGCACGGCCAGGGCGAGCAGGACGTAGACGATGCCCAAGAGCTTGTTGACCCCTTCCACTTGCGAGGCTTCGTACTGTGCTCTGGTCTGGACACCGACGTTCGGGTAGGGGGTGGTGGCGTTGTTGACCGCGTCATACATCCCCGGTTTGCCATCCGTCTTGAGCAGAACCCCGATCGGCAGGGGGTTGAGGAAGTGGGAGAGGAAGTACCCGCTTCCCACCAGGTAGTGGCCGATCAGGGCATTGGGCTCGAAGATGCCGCCGATGCGGATCGTGCTGGTGCCGGTCAGGGCGAACTTCACCCGGACCAACGACCCGACTGAGAGATCGTCATTCTTGGCCGTCGTCGCATCGATCAGCATCTGGCCAGCCGCCAGCGCCGCTTGGGACGTTCCCGCCTGCATCGACAGGATCACTGTGTCAGGGAGATGGTCGGTCGAGACCCCGACCACGCTGGCCAGCGAGCCCTTGAACTCGAACTGACCCTTATAGACGGTCGCTGACGTATAAAACTGACAGAGGTTGTTTACATCGGTGATCTCCTTGTGAGAGGAAATCCTGATGGACGAACGAGAGCAGCAGCGAAAGATCCGGCACCGCTTGGCGATGATCCGCCACGCTGAAGAGGTCACAGGCAATGTGGCGTTGACCTGTCGCTACTACGGCATCAGCCGCCCGTGCTTCGACAAGTGGCTCCACCGCTACGAAGAGCTCGGCGAGGAGGGCCTTCGGGATGGATCTTCTCGGCCTCTGAACAGCCCCAAGGCCACCAAGACCGAGGTCGTGGGCAAGATCGTCTACCTGCGCCAGAACTACCACTTCGGGCCTCAGAAGATCTCGATGTACCTGAACCGTTATCACGACATCACGATCAGTCCGTCGGGCGTGTGGAACATCCTCAATCGACTGGGGATCAGCAGATTGCCCAGCACGCAGCGCTACAAGCGCCACAAGGAGCGATGGAAGCGTTACGAGAAGCCTCTCCCCGGTCACCGGGTCCAAGTCGACGTCAAATTCATCGAGCCCTTGCCGGGCTCACGGAAGAAGCACTACCAGTACACGGCTATCGACGACTGCACCCGCATCCGAGTGCTACGGATCTTTGCCCGCAACAACCAGAAGTCATCAATCCAGTTCCTCGACTATCTCCTCGAGAAGCTCCCCTTCCAGGTCGAGACCGTTCAGACAGACAATGGGGCCGAATTCCAGGGTTCCTTCCACTGGCATCTGTTGGACCGAGGGATTGGACACGTCTACATCAGGCCGGCCACACCACGGCTCAACGGCAAGGTCGAGAGGTCCCACCGGATCGACAACGAGGAGTTCTACCGGATGCTCGAGGGAGTCGTCATCGACGACACGGGCCTCTTCAACGAGAAGCTCCAGGAGTGGGAGAACTTCTATAATTTCCACAGACCACACGGTGGCCTGGGCGGTCAAACGCCCTACGAACGGTTACGACAGAAATCCGGGATCACCGCGTAAACGGCCTATGTCAGTTGCACAACTTTCGCGAGCGGAAGAGGAGCGAATGGTCAACCGCCGAAGAGTCGATAGCCAGACGCCGCAGTTCCTGGGAGTTGAGACGGGTTGCGCCAGCTGAAGGATTCCCTAACTGCAACCGGGGGCTAGATCTGTCCTGCGTCGGCGGTGGCAAGCCTGCCTAACACCGGGGCGCTGAAGGCGAGTTCGGCTGCCGCCGTGAGAACCGCCGTGAGAACCAAACGGCCGGAAACCCTGGAAACTGACGACAACTGATGGTCATCAGTGGTCAAATGCAGACCAAGAACACCCCAGCATACGGGGCTTAATTGATACTAATGGTCACTGATGGCATATGACGGATATCGGGTACGGATCAGAAGGTTGCAGGTTCGAATCCTGCCGAGCGCGCTGAATTTCGGAGCTGTTGTCCCTGGTCAGAGGCCGAAATTCGATGGGCGGCAGAAGTAGGGATCCACCGGTAACCCTACTTTTGACCCTATTTTTGGCCTCGTGGGCGCCTGGGGCCAGGGATCGTTGCGGGAGCGGCGCCCCGGCGTGTTCGAAATCCGCATCGCCATCGGTGTCGACCCCGTGTCCGGTCGGACGGTGCAGCGCTCATTCTGGTTCCACGGAAGTGCCGGCGACGCCGAGGAGCGCCGCCGTGAACTGACGGTCCAATTCGCCGAATACCGGTCCATCCGCCGGGCCGCACCGTTCCTGACCGTCGGCGAGCTGCTCGAGCGGTGGTTGGCCGCCCAGCACGATTGGCGCCCGTCGACCTGGACATCAGCCCGATCGAACGCCAAGGCACTCAAGGCCGATGCCATCGCCGGCCGACGGGTGACCACACTGCGGCCGGAGGTGGTCCGCGTGACGATGGCCCGGTGGCAGGCCTCCGGGGCCACCGTGTCTATGGTCTCCGGCCGCTTTCGGGTACTCCGATCGGCTCTCGGTTGGGCCCAGGCCGAATTGATCATCGACCGGAACCCGCTCCGGGATATGCGGGGTCCGGCACGCCCTGGCACCAGGGTGCACGTGCCTCAGCAAGATGTCCTCGCACTGCTCCGCATGTCGCAGGAGCTGGTGGAGAAGGCCGAGGCAGGCTTCGACAGTTCTGTGAGTTCGTTGAAGGTCCTCCACAAGGCCGAGCAGGTGCGACTCCTGGCGCGTCTGGCGGCAGACTCGGGCGCCCGCCGGGGTGAACTTGTCGCCCTCACGTTCGGTGACCTGGCCGGCAGGGTGCTCACCATCGAGCGAGGGGTGTCGGGGGAACAGATCGGTCCCACCAAGACCAAGCGGACCCGCCGGCTCACTCTCGGCCGGACCACCGTCGAGCTCTGGCGGGCCAGCGAACAGGCCTGGCGTGGGCGTGGTGAGGGTGCCCCATTCGGTGAATGGGTCTTCTCGGCCGACAAGGACCACCAACGGCGTCTCACGGCCAGCGGCATGGGCCACTGGTTCGCCGAGCTGTGCGCTGAGGCAGATCTGGTCGGTGTCAGCCTCCATCGCCTGCGCCACTCTGTGGCCACCTTTCTGGTCGGCCGGGGCGAACTCCTCCGGGCCCAACAAAGGCTTGGCCATCGCGATGCCTCGACCACGCTGAGGAACTATGCCCATGCACTTCCCCTGGAGGACGGCGAGGTGGCTGACGATATTGATGTCATGCTGGGCGCGGCCGCCGACGCAACTGACCGGACGGTAGGCGACACGTTGGTTTCGCCCTCGGCAAAACATTTGTCCGGTGGATGAGTCCGGAGGTTCTTGTGTCACATTGGGGGAACCCGAAACTCCTTCAGCGGTTCGAACGGACACTCAGCTCTCTGGCTTCTGTGACCGGGTGGGCCGCTCGTGAGGAAGCTCCCTCGTAAACCCAAGCGAGATGAGGGCGAGGAGCGCAGCGGCCAGAAGCCCGGCCTTGAGGGATCGGAGCTGTGCCGACTCGTAGTCGTCCACCAACGCCACCGTTGTCGCCGTCGAGACCAGCCTTCTGCGCGGCAGTCTCTATCTGCGTCGAGGCGACAAAGTTCGTGTTGGAGCCGGCCGCGGTCCCTACCTGGGCGGACACCTCGGAGCTGATCCGGGGATCGTGTTCGACCTTGGAGATGAACGTACTGGTCAGTCCGATCAGGACAATGGCACCAATGAGCGCCACCCCAAGCGATGAGCCAAGCTGTTGCCCTGTGTATTGCAGTCCACCGGCCTCACTCCGGCCCGACTCCTCAACCGACGACTGAACCACATTGCCCAGTTGGGAGATCATCAGGCCCATCCCGACGCCGAGGACGGCCATACCGATGGCGAATCCGGCATTGGAAAGGGTCGGCTTGATCGTCGCGAGCAATACGAGGGCGCCGACGAGCGTCACGATCAGGCCAGTCTGGACGATCGCCCGTACGGGGAATCGGTTCGACAGTCGTGCCCCGACTGCCGCCGTGGCGAACATGGTGATTGAGATAGGCAACATTTTGATCCCGGTCTCCAGAGCGCTCAGTCCGAGGACCAACTGAAGATAGAGCGGGACCACGAAGAAGATTCCCATCAGCAGCAGGTTCTGGCTGAACATCCCGATCAGCCCCGACCGCACCGGTGGGATACGGGCCAGCGAGAGATGGACGAGTGGGTCGCGGCCCGTGTCTTCACGGTGGCGCTGCCAGGTGACGAACCCCCAGATGAGAATGCCGCCGGCGGCCATGACGAAGAGCGTTAGCGAGAAGCCGAAGATGGTGATCGGGGAGTTCTTGGGCTTGACCCATCCCCACGTGCTCGACTCGAGGACGCCGAAGACGAAGACCCCGAGACCGGCAGCTGACAGCACCGAGCCGACGACGTCGAGCTTGGGCTTGGGAGTAGGAGCCGGTGCATCCTTGACCTTGCGGGTCATGATCAGGATGAAGGCGGCGATGAACACCTCGCCGACGAACACCACACGCCACGTGAGCACCGTCGTTGCCCACCCGCCAACGATGGGCCCAACTGCTATCCCCGCACCGGCGACGCCCCCGATGACCGCGTAGGCGGCCTTTCGGCTCGGTCCCTCGAAGTTGCCCGCGATCAGGGCCGCCAGTGCCGGGAAGACGAGACCCGCTCCAATCCCCTCAAGCACCGACCAACCGAGGGCGAGCTGGAACACGGTCTGGGAGGCAGCGGTCAGGGCCGATCCGCAGGCATAGATGATCAGCCCGATGACGAACGCCTTGCGTCGACCGATGATGTCGCCGATCTTGGCCCCGGTCATGATCAGCATGGCCATCACCAGGCAGTAGAGCGTGATGACCGCCTGGATCGTGGTCACCGTTGTGTGGAAATCGTGCACCAGCGAGCTGATTGAGACATTCATCACGGACTGGTCCAGCACCATGAGGAACTGCGCTGTGGCCAAGGCGACGAGGGCCAGCGAGCCGATCTTGGCTGTGACATTGTCACCGCTCGCTGCCTGAGCCTTACCGGGGCTCGGCCCCCCGGATCCGCCGGCAGTCACCGTCACAGGCCGAGCGTGGCGGTGAGGCTCTTGAGTGTGTTGCTGCTGCCGGTTACTTCGGAAGCAGCCTGACTGAGCGCTCCCGTATCGTTCTTGGCGATTCCCTCACTGCATTTCTGGGATGCCGCGCTCAGCTCATTCAGCAGCATCGTCCATGCCTTCTGAGCAGTCGAGTTCGGTATGGGGGGAAGTGTCTTGGCTTTCGTTACGTCTGTAGCCAGCTCTTGGCAACTCGCCGTCACCGCCGAGGGGTTGTGAGAAGAGACGGCCCCGGGAAGAGCGGTTGCCAGCGTACGGACATCACTACTCAGCGCCGTGACCACCGCCTTGTTGTTGGTGACCCATTTCACTGTCCCGGTCAAGCTGTTGGCGACGGTACTCGATGTGGCCGCCGATGCTTGGGTCGTGGTGGTCGAATTGCTTGTAGAGGTTGAGCAACCGGCAATTGCTGCCGCCGAGATCATCACTGCCAGCACTCCAATTCGTTTCACAGTGTTCAAACCTTTCACCTAGGTACGATTGGGATGCCCCAAGGCGGCATGACCGCGCCCCGGGGGCCCCAGTTCGGAATGAGAGACCCTCTAGGGAACTGACGTGCTCACATCACCTCGACGTCGACGGTGGATGGCCTGGAGATGATGTAAGCAAGTACGCCGATCACAGGGACAAAGACGATGAAGAGGAACCACATCGCTTTGGCGACACCATGATGGTCCCGACGACGGAAATTGTCGATGAAGCACCAGATGACGATGAAAATCCACAGGACCAGCAGCGCAAACATCAATAAGCTCCAAAAGACACTCAACAGCGGAAAGCTATAGGCAATCAACATGTTTCCCTCCAGGTTCAACTAGTCGGGCGGGTCGTCAGTACCGTTATGGGTAGGTCCAACGGCCCTCAATTTGTGCTCTCTACCTGTCTGCCGAAGTTACAAGCGTCACCTCCTCGTCTTCCGTTGCAGTGGTGGGGCTAGACACCAAGCGTTGCTTGAACCGAGCCTTTGGCGATGGCGTCAATGAGGACTTGATGGTCAAGTCCGTTCTGATCCGCGTAAGAGACGGCAAAGTCGGCGATTGCCCGGTCGAAGGCGTCACCGGACCCTAGGTACGAAGCGATGGCCACCCGGTCACCGGATCGGGCGTGAGCTCGGGCCAGTGCCCAGCCACACATCTTTGCGTAGACGAGAAGGCTCTCCGGAGGCATGTTGTCGACGTCAGCCGACAGTTTCCAGTCCCATAACTGGCGGAAGTAGTAGTCGTGAGGCTTGCCGTCGATGCCGGTCGGGACCCGATGCCACCCGAGAAAGATGTCGCTCGCCGCTTGCATGAAGCGCTGGCCTTCCACGACCCGTTGGCCGTGATTTCTGAACACGCTCTTGCCGCAGAACCGCTCCAGCACGGAGGCTTCGGCCTCCTTGATCTGGAGGATGAGCGTGTCGTCGGTGTCGTCTCCCCTAAAGAGCGCGACCCAGGCACGGGTGCCGACACTCCCGACTCCGACGACCTTCCGCGCCACGTCCACGAACTCATAGGATTCGAGCAGGTGGCGGCGGTCCCCGATCAGCGTCTCTCGATACGAACGAACGCCTTCGTGGATCATGTCCTGGAGCTGCCCAGCGTCCGTTTCGCCAGGGAGTTCGCTCACCCGAACAAGCAACGGAGGATCATTTCGGAAGCGGAGCTCGCCGTCGACCACCTCGGTGAGCTTCGCGCGAGCCTTGAGCTGATCCTTCGATTCTGCCTTCGTGGTGGTTTTCTGAAGTGCCGCGAGCACGTCGCGACTGACTTCGGAGCCCCACCTCTGGACGACACCGGCCATGTCCAGGCGCGAGTACCACACCTCCAAGTTGGACATTTTGTTGAACTCATGCATTGCTTCGCGATAGGCGCGCATCGAGTTCGTGACCAATTTCGAGCCCACCTTGGCCGAGAAGTTGCGGCTGCGGGCGGCGATTTCAAAGCTGGCGCCCAAACGCTTGAGATCCCATTCGAAGGGTCCCGGTGAGGTCTCGTCGAAGTCGTTGACGTCGAAGAGCAGTTCCCGTTCGGGCGAGGCAAAGCCCCCGAAGTTGCACAGGTGGGCGTCGCCGCACAGTTGGACATCGAGGTTCGTGCGTGGTCCGGTGGATAGGTCGGCGGCCATGGGCAGTGCGGCGCCCCGGTAGTAGGTAAACGGTGTCGCTGCCATCCGCCCGTATCGGATCGGCACAAGTTCTGGAACGCGGGTCAGTCCCTGTTCAGCCAAGAGATCGAGCGGCTTCTGCATTCGCTGTTTGGCCGACCATTCAGCATGGCGTTCCCGTGGCAGCTCCTCCCGGTCGGCCTTACCCAGTGCGGCACGCTCCTTATGGGTCGAGTGCGCAACAGCTGTAGTCATCTCATGCCTCTTTTCAGTGCGCTAGATGGACGTAGATGCAGGTCGACTTGGTCTTGATCCCAGTTGCCGCGTTGCCCGAGGGACGGATCGGCCAGCTAAGCCGACAGCTGTTTCTTGCGGCGAGAGGCCCATCGCGCGCCTGCGGGCGTCCACCACCACAGCCCTGTCATGAGGTGACCGTTGACCACGACAACGGACGGCACCACGTATGGGGCATGGTGCGCCCGCCCGAATTCGAGGCGCACTGCTTTGAAACACCGATGCTGGAATGGCTACCTCCTCACGGCACGCACCGACCGGCACCCGGGTTCCCCCGACCACGTCAGTGCTCCTCCGGCCGGTCTCGTTGGTCGGCCAGCTGTCCTCGAGCCGCTGTGGAATCGAAGACCCCTGGTGGGTGCAGCGAAGGAGTGACGGTAAGTCAGGATGATGATTGGCTCTCCTCAATAGCGTCCTCGATGGCCAGAGCCAGTCCGAGGGCCTCGGCGATCGCAGTGGCAGCGGACACCGTCCTGGGCGTGCCGATGACTGGCGCAACCGCGATGAGGGTGCCTTGTGCGTCCTCCAGCGTCAGATCCGTGCCTGCGGCTGCGACGGCCGCCATGTTCAGCAGATATGACGCCGGGGGGGCGTTGACAGCTGCTAAGGCAGCGAGGCGGACCATCATGAGCTCTCGGTCACTCAGGTTGGTGCGGCTCACCGAGGCCTCGGTCATCTCGAGCACTGTGTTGAGAAGCGGTCGGTCTTCACTCATCTCTATTTCTGCCTTTCTTTTGGGAATTCCAAATTGCGGAAACTACGCTGCGCCACAATTGCGGCGCAGCGCTAGCCGTTCAGCGCGCAGCGGCTTGATCAGTCGAGCTCCTGCGCTGTTTCCTGAACCGCTTGGTCAATGTCCTTGGCGCTCACGTCGAGCTCCTTCGCCGCGTGCTTCTCAGCCTTGAGGCCGGCTTTCTCGATGGCATCCCCGATGGTGCTTTGACCGACGATGACCAGGGCAGCCTGCCCAGCATCGATGATGTCCCCGAACTCCTTCACGTCGGACCGGGACATGCCTTTCCATAGGTGACCGCTCACCCCGCCGACCGTCGCACCAACCGCGGCGCCGACGATGATGGACGGCGGGAAGATGATGCCGACAAGCGCCCCAACTGCTGCTCCGCCCCAGGCCCCGTGCCGGGTCGACGTCTCGTCTTTGTCGACGTGGACCTTGCCGTCCGGGTCCTTGGTGACCACCGAAGCGTCGTAGGTGCCGACAGCTCCTGCGGCGTGCAGGTCCTTCACGACGTCGTAATCGGCTCGGGCAGATGCTTCGCTCGGGTAGGTGCCGACGTAGACAAACACGGGGTCAGATTTAGCCATGATGCTCTCTCCATTCTTTCTGTGCATACATTGGGGCTTCCGGCGCTACTTTGCTTCTTTCAACATGGCGAACGCCTGTCGGTCAACTCGAATTACACCTTGAGCGTTCGGTCCGTCCTCCGAAAGGTTCACACCTATGTAGGCGACCCGTCATCACCTGCGAGCCGGATTCACCTAGGGGAAAGCTGTCCGTTTCACAATGAGGTGCGCACACAGAATGGAGCACGGCCCTCGGCCGTCGGAGACCACCGAAAGTCCGATCCGGCATTTCATCGCCTACTGGGGAGGTCGTAGCGGGCGGGCGTAAGGCGCCTGGCCGGCTGTCTGGCCGGCAACGTCAATGGGTTCGTCGTCGCCCTGGAAGCCACTCTGAGAGCAAGCGAAGGAGCGGCGCCTGCCTTGACTAGGGACTTTCGGCCATGGACCCAGGAACTCTTAACTGGCAAGCTAAGCGTTATGTCCCCTGTCAGGGAGTCCCTCGGTAGTGCGCGGGCGCCGAGCCGGTCACTCCGTCAGGTACTGCCGGAGACCCGCAGCGACACCCCTGACCTGCAAGATTCTGCCGCGGGCGGCGGGGGACACGGGGGTGTCGAGCAGGCGACCCTGGTGGGTACCAAACTGCGGCCGCCGCCAGTGCGCAAACAGTCGATCCCCCGCGAACGCCTTCAGGAATGTCTTCGAAGCGGATCGGACCGCAGGCTCACGCTCGTCGCCTGCCCGGCGGGCTTCGGGAAGACCACGCTTCTCTCGACCTGGTATGAGGCCGAAGCCGCACGGAGACTCGTTGCGTGGCTGACCCTGGATGAGGGCGACAATGACCCTGTGGTCCTGTGGTCGCATGCGATCGGGGCGCTACGGCACGTGAACCCCGACGTCGCCAAGTCGACGTCATCGCATTCGCTCGTGGCACCGGTGATTGATCGGGTTCTGCCTCGCCTGGTCAACGAGCTGGACGGCCAAGGTGAGATCACCCTCATCCTGGACGACTTCCACCGGGTTACCAGCGAACCGGCACGCGCCAGTGTGCGGTGGTTCATCGAACATGCGCCGCTTGGATTCCATGTCGTTCTCGCCACCAGGACGGAACCGAGCCTGCCGGTGGCAAGTCTGCGCGCCCACGGCGAGCTCCTCGAGCTGCGAGCCGCCGATCTGCGATTCACCGACCAGGAAGCGGACGCATTCCTGAACGGCCGCCTCGGGCTCGACCTCACCGCTGAAGATGTCGAAAGCCTGGTGGGAAAAACGGAGGGATGGCCGGCGGGGCTCTATCTAGCGGCGCTCTCGCTGCAGCCCATCGCCGACCGCCACGCTTTCGTGCGCACATTTGGCGGATCGAACCGTCACGTTGTGGATTTCCTGGTGACGGAGGTACTCGAGGCCCATACGCCGCCGGCGCAGGCGCTGATGCTCCATACTTCGATTCTCGATCGGCTGACCGGCCCTCTGTGCGACGCCGTGATGGACCAAGAGGGCTCGGCGGAGATGCTCGATGAGTTGCTGCGAAGCAACCTGTTCCTTGTTCCGCTCGACGATGAGGCCGGGTCGTACCGTTTTCACCACGTCTTTGCGCAGCTGCTCCGGGTGGAGCTCGAGCGGCGGGAGCCGGGCCTGGCGTCGGTGCTGCACCGCCGCGCCTACTCCTGGCATCGTGATCACGGGACGACCGACGAGGCGATCCAGCACGCCGTGGCGGCCGAGGCTTACGCCGAAGCAGTCGAGCTGATCGAAACCTTCTGGATCAGGTACGCCAACACGTGGAGGTACGACACCGTCCTGGCCTGGCTACGGCAGCTCCCCATCGAGGTGCTGACCAGCGAGGTGCATCTGCTCCTGATTCAGGCGTGGGTGCTGTCACTGTCTGCGAGACAGGAGGAGGCGGCACGGGCCATCGCAGCGGTCCAACGGCTGGGCGATCTGGACACAGGACCGCTGCGCGATGGCTTCAGCTCCGCTGGGGCGAGCCTGACGATGCTGCGGGCCGGCTTCCCTTGGGGAGATGTCGGGGCCCAGCTGGAGCATGCGAAGCGGGCGGTTGAGCTCGAGGGCCCCGGGTCGCCTTGGCGGCCATTGGCTTGTTGGGCGGTTGGCGTGGGGTTGTACTTCGAGGGTGAGCGTGACGAGGCCGACGAGTGGTTCGCGGAATCGGCGACGCTGGCGCCAGCAAGCGCCCAGTGGCTGTCTGGTACGTCGTCGCTGGCCTATCGATCGCTGATCGCCGGCGAGCGGGACTGTGTAGATGAGCAGCGCACGCTGGCTGAGTCGGCGGCCCAATTCGGACGGGAGCACGGCACGGAGGAGGCCGTCGGGACAGTTCCGCTGGCGGTCGGAGCATCGCTGGCGGCTTGTGGCAGGCCCGAGGAGGCGCTGCCGCTGATCGAGCACGGCGTCGCGCTGGCGCGGACCTTTGGCCAGCCCATCCAGGTGGCACATGCGCTGCTCGGCCAGGCGCCTGTGCTTCGAGCGTTGGGCGAGCACAAGGCGGCCACGGCCGCGGTAGCCGATGCGAGATCGATCCTCGAGCAGTGCCCTGATCCGGGGATCCTGGCCGAGACGCTGTCTACCCTCGAACGGCCAGCGCGGGTCCGCCGCGTCCTATCCGAGGATCGCGAGCTGACACGGCGGGAGCTCGGGGTGCTCCAGCTCCTGCGCAGCGATCTGTCGGAGCGGGATATCGGTCGTGAACTGTATGTGTCGCACTACACGGTCCATAGCCACGTTCGGTCGATCTACCGCAAGCTCGCCGTGTCGTCGCGGGCCGACGCGCTCGAACGCAGCCGCGAACTGGGCCTCCTCTAGCGAGTATCCGGGGGCGAACGCAACGGACGCCCTCGATCGGCAGCGCCGCCCACGTCTGCCTTCCATTTCTGTGAACGTTGATCGGTGCCGGCCGGGCGTGAGAGGCGGGTGGTCTGGCCTGGCCGGCCCACTGTCTCCCCTAGGTGAATCCGGGCCGAAGGTGATGACGGGTCGCCTGCCGGAATGTAAGGCTGCATCGAAATGGACGACAACTGGGTGCAACCCCGCAGTTACCGGCTGGTCCTTCGTGGGGAGCTGGGCGATTCGTTTGGAGTCCTGTTTGACGGCATGCAGTTGCAGCGGCTCGAGGGCACCACGGTGCTGACTGGCGACGTGACAGATCAGACGCACCTTGTCGGGCTCATCGAGCGAGTCCAGGAACTCGGCGTCGAGCTCGTGTCCGTCAATCCCGACTTCGGAATGGACGGGTGAAGGCCCGAAGCATTCCCGACCCTGGCCCACTCGGGAGGATGGACGACAAGCGGATCGACGGGATAGCGATCGAGTTGTGCACCTGCATGCCCGTCTACGACCTCGAGCACGTCTGATGGCGAGGCCTGGGCCGATGAGCCAGATAGAGAAAGTGTTCGCAACAAAAGGAGAGAAACTCAACGTCAAGAGCGGCGCAGCTGTTGCGGCCCTCCTGTTCCTGCTGTGGTTCCTCATCGTCCAGACGAACCAACAGAGGTATTTCGTCCCCGTCGTCTTCGCAGTCCTCTTGGTGGCACAGAGTGACCCAGGCGGAAAAATTGGGAGGCGGATGGGGGAAATGTCTCTCTTCGCCCTGCTTGGCGCGCTGGTGACCGCCTTCGGCTTCTACGTGGGTGATGAAGCCTGGGGTTTTGTAGTCCTGGCGGTCTTCGCCGTGACGCTCGTCTGCGGCTTGGCCGTCAAACTCGGGGTTCACCGATTCGCGGCGGGGCTGCTGCTGAACGTCTGGTTCCTCGTCGTACTCTCACTGGCCACGCATGACACACACCACCTCAAGATCAGCCCATGGAACCAGGCACTGGCCTGGCTGGCCGGGGCCGCGGCGTGGATCGCCCTCATGTTCCTCGTGTGGGTGGCGAGCAGGGGCAGATGGCGACCCGCACCGGTCATGGACCTCCCGGGGAGCCAATCCCCGGTGCAGCTGACCCGACCGATCGTCCTCTTTGCATTGATCCGGTCCCTGGCCTTGGCTGCCTCCGCCGCCATCGCCTTCGGGTGGAACCTGCCCAGCGCCGACTGGATGCCCATCGCCACCATCGTCGCAATGAAGCCCAGCTTGGAGCAATCCAAGCTCTTCGGCGAACAGCGCCTGGTGGGTGCGGCCATGGGTGCCGCCGCGGCCATACCAATCCTGATCCTGGTCGGGAGCAAGCACGCGCTCGAGGTCATCATCATCCTGCTGGCTGGACTCGGAATAGCCATCAAGGGCGTGAACTACGCCTACTACGCCGGTGCGATCGCCTGTGCCGCTCTCATCGCGGCGGACCTACCCCAGCCGACCGACTACGCCGCTGAGGGGCGGCGGGTGCTCTTCACCATGATGGGCGTAGGCATCGGTCTCCTCGTGATGTTCGCGGCTGATCGGCTCCAGAAGCACTCCGCCAAGACAGCCTGAACCTCGGATCCAGAGAGGAGAAGGAATCGATGTCTGCCAACGAGACGCCGTCCTCGCTGTTTGGTGACCTCGCCGAGCGGGGGCGGAGACGGTTGGTCGTCTTCGCAGTATTGCGAACCGTGGCCACGGTAGCCCTGGTTCTCGTTCTCTACTTCCTGCTACCACTGGGCGGCGGCACCGGCGTCGACAGGATCATCAAGCTGACGCTCGGAGCATTAGCGCTCACAGCGATCATCATATGGCAGGTCCGCCAAATCATCCGGTCAAGCCACCCGATCGGCCGGGCCGTCGAAGCACTGGCATTCAGTGTTCCGCTCTACATGCTGCTCTTCGCGACCACGTACTTTGTGATGGCTCACTCGAATCCGGCCGCGTTCGGAGCGCCTCTCAGCCGTACCGACGCCATGTATTTCTCTTCCACCGTGTTCACCACCGTCGGCTTCGGCGACATCACGGCCAAGAGCGAGGCCGCACGACTGGTGGTTACCGTGCAAATGTGGCTGGACCTGGTTTTCTTGGGCCTGGTGCTGCGTGTGGTCACCCAGGCCGTGAAGCACAGTCAGCAGCTCCGAGCCTCATGACGCGAGCCACCCCGATTGGACTCATCGGATCATTGCGACAGAGCGCTGGGTCGGGTCATGAGTGCAATGAGTGACAGTCAGGAGGTGTTGCACGCGGGGAGTGGGCCTGACGTCGGTGAGCCGCGGTGGCCAATGGCTCTGGCCGTGTTGGCTACCGGTCTCTTGCGGGCGACGTTGCCCTCAGAACTTCGCAACGGGGATGCGCGATGGCTGTTTCCGGTCATCGTGGTGGCCCTGCTGGTCGTACTCATCATCGGCGACCCCGGTCGTATCGACCGGAACCTGCCCTGGTTGCGGGTGATGACCAACTGCCTGATCGCGGTGATCTCACTTGCCAACGCCGACGCCGCTGTGCGGCTCGTCGTTTCCATCATTAATGTCTCCGCCTTCACCAACGACGCCAAGGTCCTCCTGGCCAGCGGTGGCGCCATCTGGGTCACCAACGTCATCGCCTTCGGGCTGTGGTACTGGGCCCTCGACCGTGGCGGCCCGGCCGCCCGTGCCGGAAGTGCCAGTCGACCCCCGGCCTTGGTGTTTCCCGAGATGAAGAATGAGGAGTTCGTCGGGGCCGGGTGGATCCCCAGGTTCGTGGACTACTTCCATTTCTCGTTCGCGACGGCGACCGCATTCAGCCCTACGGATGTTTCGGCAATCCGACCGTGGATGAAGCTGATGATGATGGCAGAGGAGGCGATTTCACTCGTCGTCGCCTTACTGGTGGTAGCCCGAGCGGTGAACATTCTGAAGTGACGGAGCACGTTCCTATTCCGGCAGCGGGTGGAGGTGACCGGACTCGAACCCCGATCGGAAGTCTCCTCACGCTGACACCCACTTCATGTCAAAGTTTCGAGGCGGTAGGCAACGGGTGAACCGAGCTTCCCGGACTTGTCTTGTGCCGATCGCGCACTCTCACCGTGGTGCATTTGACGCCGGTGTTCGTGAATCGACGATGTCGGTCGGGTAGGGAAAGACGGTGCAGAGCGCGGCTGAGTTAATGTAAATGGAGATCGCTTTCTGGTCGCTAAACTATGAAATACCGAATTGATGTCGGCGTGAGAACCCCCGTGAGAACCAAACGGTCGCAAAAGGTGGAAAGTGGCGGATTTTGGCGGTCAGTAATGGTCACTCCGATATCCGCAAAGCTCCAGGTAGATGCCGATAAGGGTGCGTGGCGGTCACTGGTGGTATAAAGGGGATATAGGGCACTTTAGATCTACGGATCAGAAGGTTGCAGGTTCGAATCCTGCCGAGCGCGCTAAAAGTCCAGGTCAGAGGCCTGCCAAGAGTTGTTGCGGACGCAACCGAGCCAACATTGTGTGCCCGAGCGCCTCGGGGGAACCGCGAAAGCCCTTGTCAGGGGACTCACATGGTTCCTGTTCGCCACTGACGAAAAGCCAACATTGGCTTTGATCCTCGATGGGATGCGGAGAAGCGAAGTGGGATGCGCTGGCATGCCGTCCGTCTGATTGCCGCAAGACTCGGCGTAGCGCCGGCCTCAGATCGAGTCACCGGAGCGCGGGGGACCTTGAGAACGCAGGCGAGCACCTGGCCACGCCCGAGCGGGACGCAAGATTGGGGGGCAGCGGGAGGATCTCCACCACTGGTTTGGCAAACGGGTCGTTGCCGCCACGGAACCACGTCCGGCGTCACACCTGCGACGTACGATTCTCACGTGACCAGACGCCCGTGCCCGATCCGGGAGTCCTCCCAATCCCCTGAGGGGCACGTGCGGCGACGATGAACTACGACGAGATCGCTCACCTGAGGAGCCAACACCCGGCGTGGGTGCTCCTGCGCTCGAACAACGTCGCCCTGGTGCTCAGTTTCCTCGGTCGGGTATTCGTCGACGGCAACGCCAGTGGAATCCCGGCGAGTGAACTCGCTGATCAGTTGGACGATGAGCTGTTCGCGCTCAACCAGCGGCTCGGGGAAGATACCTTTCCGAGGTCCGCAACCGCCTACCTCGACGATTGGGCGTCGCCCGAACACGGCTGGCTACGGAAGTACTACCCGGCCGGTGCCGATGAAGCCCATTTCGACCTGGCCCCCGCAGTCGAGAAGGCACTTCTCTGGGTCCAAGATCTTCCGGCTCGCGAGTTCATCGGTACCGAGTCACGTCTGAATACGATTTTCGAACTGCTGCGTCAGATGGTCTTCGGCGCCGATGACGACCCCGAGCGCCGTCTCTCCGAGCTTCAGCGGCGGCGAGCGCAGATCGATGAGGAGATCGCTGCCGCCCAGCGGGGGGAACTCATCATGCTTGACGCAGTGAGCCAGCGCGACCGGTACCAGCAGTTCGCCCGCACCGCCCGGGAGCTACTTGCCGACTTTCGACAGGTCGAAGAGAACTTCCGCGGGCTCGACCGTTCACTCCGCGAGCAGATCGCTGGCTGGTCGGGATCCAAGGGCGCCCTCCTCGACGAGGCATTGGGGAGCCGCGCCAGCATCACCGAGTCGGACCAGGGCCGTAGCTTTCAGGCCTTCTACGACTTCCTGCTGTCCCATCACAAGCAGGCCGAACTCACCGAGCTCCTCGAGCGACTCCAACAGATCGAGAATCTCGGGAGTCAGGACGGGCGACTGCGCCGGATCCACTTCGACTGGATCGACGCCAGCGAGCGTACCCAGGCAACTGTTCGTCTCCTCTCCGACCAGCTGCGCCGCTTCCTCGACGATCACGTGTGGCTCGAGAATCGGCGGGTCTTCGACCTGCTCCGCTCCATCGAGGGCAAGGCACTCCGCATTCGCAACCAACCCGAACCGGCGGTCGCCATGGAGCTTGACGACCTCGGTGTCACCGTCGGCTTGCCGATGGAGCGTCCGCTCTTTCGTCGTTCGCGCCGCAACCGACTCGAGACTGAGTCGATGGAACATGGGGACGATGACTTCGACGCCTCGGCCATGCTGAGCCAGTTGTATGTCGATCGGGACATGCTCGTGCAGCGGGTGTTCAGCTCGCTCGGAAGTGACGACCAGGTCGGACTCCGTGAGGTGATTGCGGGTGAGCCGCTGGAGCAGGGCCTGGCCGAGCTGGTCGGATACCTGTCGTTGCAGGAGCCCGGCCTCACCGTCGTCTTCGACGAGGAACGCCATGATCAGATTCAGTGGAGCACCGGGGAAGTCGAGCGAGCGGCCGACCTGCCCGCAGTCTCGTTCAGTCGGGACCATTCGGAGCCGTCGTGACGGACATGCCGATCGGCCCGCCGAATGAGCCGACGGACCTGTCGCTGGTGGTGGTCCATCTGATGAAGGGTCCGCTCTACCGGGATCTGCACGAGAAGCAGTGGGGCCACCTGCTCGGACTGCGGAACCAGGTCGGCGACTATGTCTCCGTGCTCGGTTTGAGTGTCGTCGTCGACGAGGCGGAGGGATATGCCTACCTGCGCAGTCAGGTCATCGATCAGGACGCAACCGAATATCCGCGGTTGGTGGCCAGGCGCACGCTGCCTTTCAAGGTGAGCGTACTCCTGGCCCTGTTGCGCAAGCGCCTGGCCGAGTTCGATGCCAGCAGCTCAGATGTCCGCCTGGTTCTCAGCCGCGACCAGATCATCGAGCTACTCCGCCCGTTCATGCCCGACAGCACCAACGAAGCGCGCCTGGTGGACAACATCGATACCACCGTGAAGAGGGTCTGCGAACTGGGCTTTCTGCACCCTCTCCGAGGCGAGCAGGACAAGTATGAGGTCCGACGGATTCTCAAGGCCTACATCGATGGGCAGTGGCTGTCGGAGTTCGACGCACGACTCAATGAATATCTGTCCGATCTGGATGTGTCGGAGGAGTTGGCGTGACGTCCTCGCTGTTCAGCCCGATCGAGCTGGAGGACCAACGCCCCGACCGACTGCCCGGCTGCCGCCTGCAGCGACTCGAGGTCTACAACTGGGGAACGTTCGACCAGAAGATCTGGTCGTTTGAACTCGCCGGCCGCAACGCACTCCTCACCGGCGACATTGGGTCGGGAAAGTCGACCCTGGTCGATGCCGTCACCACCCTCCTGCTGCCTTCGAACAAGATCTCCTACAACAAGGCTGCCGGCGCGGAGACCCGAGAGCGGGATCTACGCTCCTACGTCCAGGGGCACTACAAGTCGGAACGCAATGAGACGACCGGGGCCGCACGGCCGGTCGGACTTCGAGACGACCGCCAGTTCTCGGTCATCCTCGGGGTATTCGCAAACACTGACTTCGCCACGACGGTCACATTGGCCCAGGTGTTCCGGACGAGGGATGTCGGCCAGCCCGAGCGGTTCTTCGTGGTCTCCGATACCGAGTTCTCCATCACCAAGGAATTCGCCGAGTTTGGCTCCGAATTCTCCGTCCTAAAGCGAGGGCTGCGGGATGCCGGAGCCCGCCTGTACGAAACGTTTCCCGAGTACGGCCGAGACTTCCGTCGACGCCTCGGCATCGAATCCGAGCAGGCCATGGAGCTCTTCCACCAGACCGTGTCGATGAAAGCGGTCGAGAATCTGAACGATTTCGTCCGCAGCCACATGCTCGAGCCGTTCGACACCAGCGCCCAGATCGCCGACCTGATCGACCACTTCGACAACCTGACCCGGGCCCACGATGCCGTCCAGCGCGCGCGTGCCCAACTCGAGCTCCTCCAGCCCCTGGTTGCCGACATCGAGGTACACAATCAGCTGTCGGAGCAACGCTCCTCTCTCGAACGAGAGCAGCAGGCCCTGCCGCTCTACTTTGCCGACCAGATGCGCCAGGTCCTCGACACGGAGCTCGTGGCGCTGGAGACCCGGGCTCTCGAGCTCGGCCAGTTGCTCGAGTCGCTTGAGTCGGCAATCAAGTCGTGGCGCCAGGATGAGAGCCAGTTGCGCCTCCAGATCGCCGGAAGTGGAGGCGATCGATTGGCCGCCATCGAACTGGAGATCGGACGTCGCGAGAGGGAGAAGCCGGTTCGGAAGGAAAAGTTCGATCGTTACAATACGCGCCTGGCAGAGGTAGGCATGGCGCCGGTATCGGAGGCGACACAATTCGCCTCCACCCGGGCCCGGGCTGAATCCAGACGGGCAGAGCTGGAGAGCGAACACGCCGCTCTCCAGAACGATCTGAACGAACGGCGGTTCGGGCAACGCTCGATCGACGAGGAGTCGAAGCAGGTCAATGACGAGTTGCACAGCCTGCAGTCCCGTCGCAGCAACGTTCCCCGGGTGAGTCTCGAATTGCGGCAGCGACTCGGGGACGACCTCGGTATCGATCCCGACGACCTTCCGTTTGCCGGAGAGCTCATCCAGGTCCTCGAGGAAGCGAATGAGTGGGAAGGCGCGGCGGAACGGATTCTGCACTCGTTCGCACTCTCCCTGCTTGTCCCGGAACGCCAC
Organism: uncultured Acidimicrobiaceae bacterium; assembly: GCA_963701325.1. GTDB lineage: Bacteria > Actinomycetota > Acidimicrobiia > Acidimicrobiales > RAAP-2 > Bog-756. Next base: position 2,079,642 of record OY969604.1, on the reverse strand, counting down.
TACGAAGCCGTGGCTGGTTGGATCAACGACCACCACCTCGGTGCCCGGGTCGTCTATTTCCGGGTCCCGCCCCGCCTCGCCCGGTCAACCCCACCGGAGCGCCAGTCTGTCCATCCACTCCTGGTCGACATGCTCGAGATCAAGCCTGACACGGGATTCGAGCAGTGGTTGGAGAGCGAACTTGGCCGTCGTGCCAACCACGAATGCGTGGACACCATCGGCGAGTTCCGCTCCGCCCGGAAGGCGGTCACCCGATCCGGGCAGATCAAGGACAGGGACCGGCACGAGAAGGACGATCGCAAGAGGATCGACGACCGTCGGGAGTACGTCCTGGGTTGGACCAATAAAGCCAAGGTCGAGGCGCTCGTGGCCCATGCCAACTCACTGCACCAACGGCTTTCGTCAGCCACGCAGGTGATCGCCGAGCTCATCGGGCGCGAGAGATCCGCATTGTCCCAACTTCAGTCATTGGCCGGACTTGCCGAGCACGACCGATGGGTGGATCTGGACTGGAAGGCACTGATCAACGAGATCACCGCTCTCCGAGTCGAGCAGGACCGCATCGCCTCCTCGTCAGACACACTGGCCCTCTTGACCGCCGAGCTCGAACGTGTTCGACAACAAATGAGCTTCGCCGAGGAGGAGCGGAACGGGTTGCAGCGCGAGCGGGGTGCCGTGGAGGGGCGTCAACGGTCAGCCGAGGGTGAGCGCGACCGCTTCGCCACGTTGCTGTCCGACGACGATGCGCTCGAGCACGCCTCTCAGTCGTTCCCGTCCATCGACAAGCTGGTGGCCACGCTGCTCGAGGGCCATGCGCCTGATGCTGTCGTCCTCGGGGGGGCTCAGCAGGAGGTCGGTGCCCACCTTGCCGAGCGGCTCAACGAGATCACCAGGCAACGGGGAAACCTCGAGGTGCGCATCGTCCGTGCCATGGGTGGCTTCCGGACGAAGTACCCGACCGAGACGTCCGAGTTCGACGATTCCATGGGATCGGCCGGCGAGTACCGCCAACTCCACCAGCGGGTGGCTACCGACGATCTCCCCCGCTTCGAACAGGAATTCAAGAACTACTTGAATCAGAACACGATCCGAGACATCGCAGGGTTCTCCGCTCAGCTAAACAAGCACGAACGGGTGATCCGTGACCGCATAGAGACCATCAATGATTCGTTGAAGGGCATCGACTACAACGAGGGTCGCTACATCCGGCTCGTTCCCGACCAGACACCGAACATCGAGGTGCGCGAGTTCCGGGCCGAACTCCGGGCCTGTACGGACAATGTGGTCGGTGCCGTCACCGACGATCAGTATTCGGAGGAGAAGTTCCTTCAGGTGAAGAAGATCATCGAGCGGTTCAAGGGTCGCGAGGGAACTGCCGATCAGGACCGCAATTGGACCCGCAGGGTGACGGACGTCCGTCAGTGGTTCGTGTTCTCCGCATCCGAACGCTGGCGTGCCTACGACGTCGAATACGAGAACTACACGGACTCGGGCGGCAAGTCGGGAGGGCAGAAGGAGAAGCTGGCCTACACGGTGCTGGCTGCGTCATTGGCATACCAGTTCAAGCTGGATTGGGGCTCCGAGCGATCGAAGTCCTTCCGGTTCGTCGTGATCGATGAAGCGTTCAACCGGGGTTCGGAGCTCTCGACCCGCTACGCCCTCGACCTGTTCACCCGCCTCGGCCTCCAGCTGCTGATCGTGACCCCGCTACAGAAGATTCATGTCATCGAGCCACATGTCGCCGCGGTCGGTTTCGTCGACAACCCGAGCGGCAGCTACTCACGTCTCCAGTGCCTGACCATCACCGAGTTTCGGAGCCGTCGTGAGGAGCACGGCAACCGCAGCGATCCTCAGGTTCCCGAGGACGTGGCGGTAGCCGAAACTCCATGACGACCTGGACGAATGTGGACGACCTGGTCGCAACCCTGCGCAAGCGATGGAAGTCAGGCCGCCTCTTGCGTGAGTACGCGGAGGGCTTGCCGTGGGCACCGATCGAACTGCCGGTGAAATCACCGTCGACCGACGAACTGCTCTATAGATTCGACGACGCCGTTCTTTGGGCGGAGCGGTTCCGCCGTGACAGCCGGACCAAGGCTGGGGTGGCAAGGTTCGCCGTGGAGTACCGGAACATCGGGGGACGGAGCCTCGGATCGAACTCGGTGCCGGCACGGATCCGGATCGAGAGCTTCGGCCAGCTGTGCGCACTGCTGGGCACGACGCCTGAGGTACGGAGCCTCGATGAGAACATCGATCGGACGAGGAGTACCGTGCCCGAACTGGTCCCGTGGGTACGCTCCCATCCGCTGAAGGCGATCGACAACGGAGACGCCTGGAGCGATCTGCTCGCCATCGTCGCCTGGGTCAAGGAGGCGAGTACCGAGCAGCTCTATCTGCGGCAGATCGACGTCGAGGGCGTCGACACCAAGTTCGTGGATCGTCACAGAAAGGTACTGGACGAGCTCCTCACGGCGGTCTTGCCTGAAGGACGAATCGACACGCACTACACCGCCGGCGATTTTGCCCGTCGCTATCGCTTCCGAGCCAAACCTGAGTACACGCGCTTCCGTGTACTCGGGTCTGAGTCGGCCTTGCCCGGGGCGTGCACCGAATTCACGTTGCGCACGGAGGAGCTCGCGTCACTGGAGCTGACCTCCCGGCTCCTGTTCGTGGTGGAGAACGAGATCACCTACCTGGCATTTCCTCACGTACCCGATGCCCTCGTGGTGTTCGGATCGGGATTCGGACTCGCCTCGTTGCGGCCACTCCCGTGGCTGGTCGGGAAGGAGATCGTGTACTGGGGTGACATCGACACGCACGGATTCGACATCCTCAATCGGCTCCGGTCGCGATTCGACTCGGTTCGATCGATCCTGATGGATGAAGCCACATTGCTCGCTCATCGAGGCCAGTGGGTCGCTGAGCCCAGCCCGACCGATCGACCCCTTCCGAATCTCACCGAGGCCGAAGCGGTGCTCTACTGCGACCTCGTCGAAGACCGATTCGGTCCCACGATCCGCCTCGAGCAGGAGCGGGTCCGGCCTTCCCTGTTGGAAAGGGAATTGGAGCCCCTGTTGGCCTGACCGGAGTACTCCTGCTTTCGACCGACACTCGCCTCCTGGTTCCGATCAACATTCGTAGTCGGGCAGACCGCCTGAAAATGCTATTCTCTACTCGTGGTGCCACGAACAGCGAACAGCTCCGACGACTTGGCTGGGGCCCTCGAGGAAGCAGAAGTCGAGGCGCGCTGGCTTGGGGACGACTCGGTCGAGATCGGGGACACGACCTTTGTCGTCGACCGGGTGAAGGTCGTCCGGGAGAGCGACGGCGCACTGTTGGCACACGTCCACGACACGTCCGCTCGCCCTCCGACGATCATCGTGGCCGACCGCATCTCCGAGGCGGCCAGGGCGCAATTGAGTCAAGCCGGTCTGGCCTGGCTGGATCGCCGTGGACACCTGTGGATCCGCACGGCGGGGATCTTCGTGAACGCCGATGTTCGGCCCAGTACGGGCCCACCTGCTCACAGGGTCATGGAGATCTTCAAGGGGACCGGCCTCGATGTCGCCCTCGGCTTGCTTCGGTTCCCGCTCGAGTCACACGGCGTGAACCAGCTTGCCCGAGAGATCGGTCGCTCTCCTGGCCGGGTCTCCGAGATCCTGACTGCGCTCCGGCGCCAGGGACTCGTCGGGGCGGACAACCTTCCGATCATCCCCGAGCTGTTCTGGGCAGTTGCGGAAGAGTGGAAGCCCCGCTGGACGCCGATGCCCTCTCCACCGCCTCCCGAGCCGCCGGAGCGCTACCGGCTGACCGGTACCTCGGGTGCCCTGGCTCTCGGGGTCCCTCTCGTCGCCGGAGCGGCGGGGACGTGGCCACGCCTCTACGTGGCCGACGACGTGGACCTCGCGACTGTCGTCGGTGCCTATGGCGCGACGTCCGGGTGGACAGGGTCCGAGGTGGCCGTATGCCCGTCCCGGTATGGCTTCGGCTGGAAGTCGTCCGCCCAGCAGGACGGGTACCCGGTGGCGAACCAGGTTGTCGTAGCCCTCGACCTGGCCCAGGACCGGGCGCGGGGTCGCGAAGTCCTCGAACATTGGGACCCGAAGGAGTTCACACGTGTCTGGTGAGCTTCGCTTGGAAGGTCCAGGGATCGGCAACTTGGTGGCGTCGCTGGCCGCCCTGACCGAATCGGCACCGAATGCCGAGTTCGCCGTCATCGGCGGACTGGCGGCCCTTGCACGCCTCGGAGGAGCACACCGAGTCACCGACGATCTCGATACCGTGGCAACCCAACACGGGGATGAACCGACCGTCGTGGAAGCGGTGGTCGCCGCCCAAGGAATCGACGGTTCGCTCAATGGAACGAAGGTAGACTGCATTGCAGTGGGTGACGTCCCGGCGGCCGAACTCTCGACAGAGCAGCTTCCCGATGTGGAAGAAGACCGCATCTTCGTGCTCGCTCACCGTTGGGCGCTGGATACCGCGGATGAGCTCTCCCTTATCGCTGAAACGGGCGGCACGATCGTCGCTCGGGTACAGTGTCGGTTCGCCGTCCCGGCGAGTCTTGTGGCCATGAAGCTGCAATCGGCACCACGGCGAAGAGGAGTGCGGGCAGACAAGGCCGGGGGTGACTATCTCGATCTGTTCCGGTTGGTGTCCCATCCGGCGATGACCCGTTCGATCGCCATCTCCTTGCGCGCGGCACCGCACGACCTCGGCCCGTGGTGCTCACGCGAGATCACGAGGTGCATGATCGAGGACGCCGACCGGACCGTGGGTCTCATCGCCCGATCCGGAGTGGCGGAGTCGTACGTCCCCACGACGGCTCAGTTCCGCAGGGCAGGGGAGCTGCTGATCGACTGGATCCGCCGAGCTCCTTGAGTGTGGCCTCGAACCCGAGAAGTAAGGCGTTCCGTGCGCACGCTGTCGCTCATCGGACCACTCAGGTTCGTCGGGACGCTCGCAGAGGGGGGGTGGCGATCCACAGGATGTTGTCGAGACGACGTGCGACGAGGTGGGAGACGAAGCTAACAGCCGAGCCAACAATTCGGTCTCATCGTGTCCAAGATCGTCCCGTCGCGTTTCGTGCCCCTCTGGAGGCACCACCGATGACCTGCAAATATGCGACAAATTGGGATTGCTGGGGAACGGGCAGGACGACTCGGGCTCTCCCTACGGATCAGAAGGTTGCAGGTTTGAAATTTCTGGGGCGTTATCACTAGTCAAGGCCCGAAACGCGGGGGACAGCCAAAGTAGGGATCCACCGGTGACCCTACTCGTGTCTTCGCTGAAGGCATTGCACAAGGCAGAACAGGTTCGGTTGGTCACTCGTTTGGCGGCAGATTCGGGAGCGCGGGGGGAGTTAGTTGCCCCTCACTTCGATGATCTGGACGGGAGGATCCTCAGCATCGTGCGCGGCGTGTCGGGAGAGGGAAGTGGGGGCGACGAAGACCCGACGGATGCGCCGCTTGACCTTCGGACGTACCACGGTCGAAACTGTGGAGGGCGAGCGAGGCGACGTGGCGGGAGCGAATGGATGGCAGTTCCGGCCTCGGTGAGTTGGTGTTCTCCAGAGATCTGGACCACGGCCGCCGCCTGACCGCAAGCGGTATGGGCCAGTGGTTCGCCCAACTCCGCGATGAAGCCGGGCTAAAGGGGTCGTGTCCACCGGTTGCGTCATACCGTTGCCACCTATCTGGTTAGCCGGGGAGACCTTCTCCAGGGACAGCATCGGCTCGGACATCGGGACGCCCCACGACGCTCCTGAGCTACGCCCACGCCATGCCTTGGAGGACGAATCGGTTGCCGACGACATCGACGAGATGCTGAGGACAACGGGGAGTCTTGAGGCCGTGCCTACTCCAGGTGCCAACCAACGGGGGAGCTTGTCTCGCGAATGATGGGATGAGACGGTGGCCGGTCTCCGCTCAGGGTTCCGCCCCCGTGACGAACCCGGATCCGCCCATTCCGGAACCCTCGAGGGGCATTGGTTGAGAGATCCGATACGGCGAGAAGGTGAATGCGTGATTGGACGCTGTGAGGATCAGTACGGTGATTTTGCTGACTCGTGGGCAACGTTTCGAGACCCCCGTGCGTCGTGAATGGTATGGGAGTGCAGCTGCCGGCGCTGGCACATGCTGAATTGGACTCAGCAGTCCATCCCCGGATGGATATAGCGATGAGCGCCACCACGCCTGATCGTGAGGAGCAGATCGCGGGTCTCTTCGTCGAGCACTACGACGGCTTGTGTCGTCTGGCGGCGCTCCTTCTTAGTGACCGGGGCGGAGCTGAAGAGGTAGTCCAAGAGGCATTTCTGCGGACCTTCTCGACTTGGTGGCGGATCCGCCACCTCGAGCGTGCCCCTTGGTACCTCCGAACGGCTGTCATCAACCAGTGTCGGTCTCGGCTGCGTCGCCGCAGCACCGAGGATCGGTCGAACCGCACGATCTACGCAACCGATCCGGAACGCCAGGCAACGAGCGGAGTGGGCACCGACAGTAGTGAGGCGTCGGACGACTCCTTCGTCGTCATGGACGCGGTGCGTGGTCTCCCTCCCCGCCAACGCGAAACGGTGATCCTCCGCTACTACGAGGATCTTCCTGAAGCCGAGATTGCCAAGATTCTGAGCTGCAGCGTAGGGACGGTGAAGTCGCAGCTGGCTAAGGCCCGCTCCTCTCTGTCAGCCGCGCTCGGTTCCATGAGCCTCGAAAAGGATGAGCCATGACACCTGACGACCTGGACTCGCGGCTCCGACGAGCCCTCGACGAGGTCTCGTCGGTATGGCAGCCGAGTGGACGGTCCGCCACTGAGTTCCTGGGCGATGTCAGTCGTCGTCGGATGAGGCGACGGCGCAGTCTGGTGACGACCGGCTGTGCCGTCGCTGCCGCTGTGGCCGTTGCGCTAGGGGTGGGTGTCTACTCCACCACGTCGAGAACGAACAATCGGGAGGCATCGGGAGCCAGTGTGCACCGGCCGACCCCTTCGACAGGATCCGGTTCTGCCGCTGTCCCTGGGCCCTCGCAACGTGCGGGTCTTCCCACACGGAGGAACGAGACGTCGGAATGCGCCTCAGTGAAGGTGGAATCGGGAGTGCCCCGATGCGCCGGGGTGTTCTTCGGTACCCCATCTGCCGCTCAGGGGGGATTCGGCACAGCAAACGCCGCTGCAGGCACATCCAGCACCACGGCAACTCCGCCATCGGTCACCGTCAAGGTAGGCCAGCATGTCGCTGTCAGCCTGCCCGCGGCGGCAATGGGATCCTGGAGGGCACCGGTCGTAGTTGCCGCCTCGAGTCTTTCGGCACCGCTCCGCCAAGAACTATCCGTCAGCCAGGCCGCGGCACATGCGGGCGTCATGCGGGCGGTAGGTCGTATCCGACCAGGTGCGAAGCAGACGGGACCGTCGGTATTCGAAGCCGTCGCGCCTGGTGATGTGGTGCTCACGGCAACCCTCGCGGGCACCTGTGCACCCGCCTCGAACGAGCAAGCCACGAGCGTTTCGCCATCATGTGCCGAAATCTCGACGCGGTGGCTACTCCTCGTCGTCGTATCCCGCTGATCAGCGCGCCCTGCCCGGCGCCGAAAACAAGGAGTTGGTATGTCCGACACCACGTACGATAGATCCCAAATGCGAGGCAGATCCGGGGCCAACCCGGATCCCAAGGCACACTTGGTTACCCGGATACACGCCGTAGGGCGTCGTCACCTGTTCGTGCTGGTTGGTGTCACCGCCGTCGGTATGGCCGGCCTCGCGGCAACTGGATGTACAACAGCGAGCGCTTCAACTCCGAGCGTGGCTTCGTGTTCGGCCAATTCTGCCAAGTTGACCGTGCAGGGAACCGGGCTAGCCACGGGCACCCCCGACACCCTCACGGTCGATATCACTATTTCGACGACCGAGGCAACGGCGCAGGCTGCGCTGGCCGACAACAACAACGAGGGGACAGCTGTGATCGCCGCCTTCGCTGCTGGCGGGGTCACGAAACAGAACATTCAGACGACTGATCTGAGCGTCCAACCCAACTACACATTCCGGAATGGGACCGAGGTCCTCACTGGATACGGTGTCAATAACACCGTCACCGCAATGATTACCAACCTTGCATCTGCTGGGAGCGTCATCGACGCGGTGTCCGGCGCGGCGGGGAATGCTGGCCAGATCAACTCTGTTTCCTTCTCGATCAAGGACCCCCGTGATCTCGAGGACCATGCCCGGACCGATGCGGTCCATCAGGCGGTGAGCCACGCGCAGACCATGGCTGCATCCGCGGGTGAACGCCTTGGGCCGGTGTGCTCGCTCACTGACACCACCCCAACCTCACAGCCGGGCTCGGGCTTCAATGCCGCCGCAGGGACCTCCGCTCAACCATCCGCCGTACCGCTTGAGGTTGGGTCCCAAGAGGCGAGCGCCCAGGTCACAATCGTCTACTCGCTGAAAAGCTGAGTCGCAGACCTCCTGATTTCTCCTGGCTTGAAGCTGCGAAATTTCGAACCTGACGACACCCATGACAGCGTAGTGCACACTGCTGGGATCTTCGTACGCTGTACATACGCCCCCCACCGAGCTTTTTGGATTCCGTTGTCGTAAAAGTTGGGCTCTCACCGGTCAGTATGGGTATAGGCCCAATGAGAAAGCCAGACCATCAGGAGTTTGAGGCATTCGTTCTTGCGGTTGAGCCGGGGCTTCGCCGCGCGCTCTTCTCGGTACTCGGAATTGATCGAGGTCGCGACGCAACGGCTGAGGCTCTGGCGTGGGCGTGGGAGCACTGGGGACGTGTCCAGAGGATGGACAATCCAACTGCGTTTCTGTTCAGGGTCGGCCAGAGCCGGATTCGAACCCGGCTGACCCCACCGACGTTCGAACGGTCGGAATGGCACGAGCCAGTAGTAGAGCCAGGTTTAGGGAGAGCTCTTCAGCAGCTTTCAGAATCCCAAAGGACGGCGGTCATCTTGATTCACGGGTTCGGCTGGAAGCTCCGGGAGGTTGCCGAGCTCAGCGGTACGAAGGTGACGACGACCCAAACCCACATGGAGCGGGGTTTGGAGAAGCTGAGGGCGGCACTGGAGGTACAAGATCATGCCTGAGTTGTCTGAGCGGATTCGAGAGTACGTCGATGCGGTTGAGCCCCCGGTGACCGTCGATGACGTTTGGGCCATGTTGCGGAACGGTCAACCTCGACGCAGGCGATTTGGACCAGCATTCGCGCTGAGCGGTGCGGTCGCCATTGCGGCTGTCGCATTGCTGATCGTTGTCCTGCTCCCAAATCTTCCAAGCGCCCCGGTGTATCAACCCGTTGCGGCAGCAGCTCAGCTCCGCGAGATTGCGGCACGCGCCGCCGGTCACCCCGTCCCGACCCTGAACGGAGACCAGTGGCTCCGAACCCAACAGACGGTCGCGTTCTCTGCCCGGGTGACCGAAGTGGGCACGATCCCGACGCCCGATGCCCAGGCCTCCGTCCAAGCCACGATCGACACCTGGTCGAACACCAATGGTCAAGCATGCGTCTCCGCATCGGCGGCTCCGGCCCAGTTTGAGGACTCAAGCAACGCGGCGGCATGGAAAGCTGCCGGATTGTTGGACACGCCGGCCGATCAACCGGTAACCGGGTGCACCAACATCACCGCAGATGAAGACCAATCGGGTGGCATGACAGCGACCACAGGAGTCACGGACGTGTCGGGCCTTCCGACGAACGCCTCCGTGCTCGCCCATGAATTGACAACGGGGACGACTGGAATTCGAGCGCTGGATCAGCTCACGACCGAAGGTGATCACAGCGTCGGATTCGAGCGCGCTTCGATCCTTTTGGTAGGACCGGACGCTGGGGCCAGCCCACTGTTCCGTTCAGCGCTCTATGGCGCCCTGGCGACTATGCCCGACATAAGGAGTCTGGGCACTGTGAAAACCCACACGGGAACGAGTGGTAAGGGCTTCTCCGCTGGGACGTCCGCGGGTCAAAGCACGATCGTCGTTGATCCCACCAGCGGGGCGCTTGTGGAGGTGAGCAATCTGCAGGACCCCACCCTCTTCACCGCCATCGCAGACTCGTATCTCTCGCAACCTGTGTCCGGGATCGGCGCCAAGGGAGGATCGTGGAACGCCACGATTCAGTGGCTCGATCCACTGGGCGTGCCAATCATCGTCAACAACCAGACCTTACCTACGACCACCGACGTGGCCATCTTCGCCTCCGCACAACTCAATGCGACATACAACCAGCTCAACGCCTTCATCGGTGAGTTGGATATCCGCCTCGGGCGTCCTGTGGGCGGGTTCTCGTACTCAGGTCCGTCGGCGCAGATCGAGAATCAGCTCGCCCCACCGCCGACGACCGCCAACGGCCACACCATCAGTACCGGAGCGACGATGCAATGGACCTTTGGCGCTGCCTCCCATCAACTGAACGAGTACCTGGCGGCCCTGAGGTCATCGGGGATGTTCGTAACGGTTATTCCCATCTAGTGGTGTTTTCCAGTACAGCGGGAGCCGGGACATGAACGTGGCGCGCCGCAGGACGGCACGATCCGAGGGCGCGAGCAGAGTGATGGAAGGCCGTCCATGCCATGCCTCCGAGCGGGACCGGGTGCCCGGAGCACGAGTCCTTTTCGTCGTCGAGCAGCTCCGGCGTTCGGTTCCGGGGGGTATTGGCACCTATGTTCGAGGATTGATCCAGGGCCTCTCCGAGATCAGCGCAGGCAGCTTTCCGCCGCCTGTTCTCACGCTGCATGCGAGCAGGCCCTCTCGACGCGGTGCTCGTCTCTACGGGTCCGACCCCCTCGCTCGTTTTCGGCCTCGAGATGGTCATCTCGCGGCTCCCGGGCCCGGTGCTCACCCGAGGGTGGGACGTCGGGATGGTGCGTGCACCGGTCGGCTTCGACATCGTTCATTCGGCGTCGTTGGCCGCGCCAGCCCGTGGAGCGATCAGCGACACACGCCGGGGGAGATCGGTGATTGCCATTCAGGATCTTGCATGGCGCCAATTCCCCGAGACGACCAGCAAACGTGGACTGCGATGGCATGAGGGCGCCCTGCTTCGCGCACTAGGCACGGCCGATGCCTTCGTCGTGCCCTCGCAGGCAACAGCAGACGACCTCGAGCAGGCCGGGGCTTTGCGATCAACGATCAGCGTGATTCCCTATGGCGCCGATCATCTGCCTGCTCCGGACCTGGAACAAACTGACGATCTCCTGCTCCGGCGAGGAGTCGAGGGCGAGTTTCTCCTGTCGGTGGGCACCGCGGAGCCGCGGAAGAACCTCGACCGTCTCATGGCAGCATATGCGGCCGCGAGACCTAGCTTCCCTGAGCCGTGGCCGCTGCTGCTCGTCGGTCCCACCGGATGGAGAAGCGATGTGATCCCGCCCGATCCCGTCGGCGTGATGCGCCTGGGAGAGGTCGACGCACGGGTTCTCGCCGGCCTCTATGCCAGGGCTCGGCTCTTTGCCTACGTCCCGCTCATGGAGGGATTCGGCTTTCCGCCGCTGGAGGCAATGAGCACGGGAACCCCGGTGGTCGTCGGTCCCCGAGTCCCAAGCGTGACGGAGGCACTCGACGATGGTATTGCCTGCGTCGTCGATCCCTATGATGTTGATTCGATTGCCGCCGGACTGTTGAGCGCGGCAACGAACGACGATATGCGGGCATCGGCAATCGACCACGGCCTGGCGTATGCCAGGCAACGAACGTGGAACGCCACCGCAGGCTTCCATAGGCAACTCTGGGCCGCGCTGCAGTGAATGGAGTGATTGTGATGGCGTTTGCTTGGGTGAGGAGTTCGGCACAGTGGGTGGGCTGGCGGGCGGCTGTCCCCCTTGACGATGCTGACCAACTATGTCCAGTGTTCGGCCTAGGCCCGAGGCCATAGTGATGGGCCGGTTCTCCCGAAAGCTCCGCGATCAAGAGAGTGCGACTGCACCCCTACCGCTCCGCGCCGGACCCGTCTCCAACGGAGAGTTCGTCCCTGCGGCCGAGACTCCTCGAGATCGAGCGATCAACGAGATGATAAGGGCATCGATCGATGAGGCTGCCCGTCGCTCGGGCATCGACCGTCGACGCTTCTTGCAAGGTGCCGGGGCCGTCGCCGCGTCACTCGCCGCATTCGAGCTTGCCGGTTGTTCGGCGTCAGGGACATCCTCCACGTCTCCCCGACGTGACCGTGGCGGATCATTCAGCGCACCGCCGCCCGAGGATACGGCTGCATGTCAACAGGCACTTGGCGGTACCGGTGAGTTCATTCTTGATGTCCACACCCACCACGTCATTCCCGCTGGTCCGTGGGTCCAGAACTCACCTGAGACAGTAGGGCTCGTGCTCGGCATGCTTCCACCAGATTGTACGGAGAACCCAGAGCTCGACTGCGTGGATCGGGCGACATACCTCCACGACCTATTTTTGGCCAGCGATACCACCGTGGCGGTGCTGACTGATGTCCCTAACTCTGGCCCGTCGAATGCGCCTATTCCTTTCCCCGACGCCCTGAGCACCCAGCGGATCACCGAAGGGCTCGTCCACGGTGGCGCCGAGCGACTGCTCGTGGAGAACATCATCGCCCCGAATGTCGGACCCCTGAGCGCCACGCTGGAGGAGATGTCGAGCGCCGTCGAATCCGGCCCCCCTTCTGCGTTCAAGGTCTACACCGCGTGGAGTCCCACGGGCGGCGGATTTTCGTTGGAGGACCCATCGATCGGTCTCCCGACGGTCCAACACGCACATGACCTGGGCGTCAAGATCTTTGTCGCCCACAAGGGACTTCCGCTCGTGAACTTCGACCCGTCGTTCAATCATCCCGAGGACATGGTGGCAATCTCGCGCCAATTCCCAGACATGAACTTCGTCGTCTACCACGGGGCCTGGGACCCATCTCACATCGAAGGCCCCTACGATCCCACTTCCACAATCGGCATCGACACCTTGCTGGCTGCGCTCGATCGCCACCAAGTGCCGCCGAACGACAATGTATGGGTCGACCTTGCAACGGTGTGGCGCCAGCTCCTTACCCAACCTGACCAGGCAGCTCACGCTGTTGGGAAGCTGCTCAGCCGAGTAGGTCAGAACAGGGTGATGTGGGGAACTGATGCCATTTGGTACGGAAGCCCGCAACCGCAGATCATGGCCATGCGGGCCTTTCAGATAACGACCGAGTTTCAAGATACTTACGGCTATCCCGCCTTGACTGACGATGTGAAAGCAAACATCTTCGGCCTCAACGCCGCCAGTCTCTTCGGAATCGACCCAACTGCTACTCGCTGTGCCATGACAACGGATCCACTCACCGCGAACATCGAAGAGTCCGCTCGGCTCCGAAGCGATGGAGCGCTTCCCTCCCCGTGGGCTCCCCACGGGCCGACGACTCGTCGTCAGGTCCTCAGCTGGCTTGCCTCCGCCACTACGAGCTGGACGCCGTGACCTGCCCCCGGTTACGAGCCCACCATCCACTGGTTGGGGTCAGATCATGCCTTTTCTAATCGGGCAGTATTTGCAACGCTGCGAACGGACGGCGTTCGCTGCAGGTGCTTCGATTCAGAAGAAGGCCGCGTCCGACATCCTCCTCTGATCGGTCAGGAAGAGGGTGGAGCTGGCTCTTGCTTGTCTCCGCCCAACGCTGTCGTCAGTCCCTCGAGATCAGCAACGGTTACGGTGAGCGCCGAATGGCCGCTTCTTCGCAGTGGCGATGGCACTCTGTCTTCGAAGTGAATGCACACGCCTCCGGAATGGTTCGTTCCAAGGGTCAACCCGTCGTCGACGCGTGACATGCGAACCCCAAACGCCGTCCACCAGCGGTAGTTCCGAGTGATGTGCGCTCCCGTGATGTTCGAAAGCGGCGTAGCGATCTTGAAGAGGCCGAAGGTCGCTACGAGCGTGCCTTCGTCAGTGAGTGTGACGCCGTCGCGTGCGGGTCGCAGCAAAAAGGGCAACAACACTGGCAGGTAGCGCTTGTCGATCGCGTAGCCGAAGTGATTGGTCACCTCGCCAGGATAAGCGTGGTCGTTGTCTCCAAGCCGCAGATGCGCCCATGGCGGGCGAGAGGGCACGGTTGCCAGCAGGACGATCGACAGTTGGGAACGCGCGTTATCGGGCGGTCTTCGGGGACGTCAGGTAGGAGATGTCCGTGCCCAGGCGGAAGGTCGACCCCGGCTGCAATCGGCCGGGGGTCACGTGCATCCACGTTGCAGTGGTAATAGTCGCCCGAGAATTAGCGGCAATCACGCCAGCAAGCTGTCCAGCCATGGCGAATCATCCTTCCTGGTCGTGAGACGGGGCGTTGCACACGAGGTCGCGTGCGAACGCCCTTACCCATTTACGACGTGGGGAACAACGTGGCCGGTCCGGGACTCAGGGGTGAGTCCACTGATTCGTCGGTCACGATTGCGCTCATGAACCTCTCCTCGGGAGAGATCGGTCCCCCTGCTACAGCCGCTGACCCGACGACACCTTCAGGTCTACACCCATTTGGGAACCCACTCGACCGAGCGTCTCATTCGACCGTACCTAACCCACTACTCCGAATTTCGCAATCATTGTGATTCCAAACCAACATGGTGTCAACGTACAGACGATTGGAAGTCTCTCTGGTGATTGTGAGAGCGGTCTGGGCAGTCGTGTCAATCAGCGGGCTGGGACGTCCCAGGGTGTTGACCTGACTCAAAAGATGTTCGACTGACCCTCCCCAGACGATCGCCTTAGTGGAGGAGAGTGGACACCACGTTGATGACGAGTGCGACGATCACTGCGCCGAACAAGTACGAGAGCAGAGCATGGGCGAGAGCGACTCTCCGGATAGCCTTGGTCGTCAGATTTGTATCGGATACCTGGAACGTCATTCCGATGGTCAACGCCAAGTAGGCGAAGTCCAAATAGCTCGGCGGATCGTCCTCGTTGAAGTCGATCCCACCGACTGGTTGGGCGTAGAACGTACGGGCGTAGCGCAACGTGAACACCGTATGGACCATGCCCCATGAAAGTGCGACACTCACGATCCCCAGTGTGATCAGGTACGCCTTTGTTCCCCCGGTGGCATTACCCGCACGAATCAATGCCAACCCGACGGCCGCCAGGACGGCGACTCCGGCGGCGAGGACAATGAGTTCGGTCAGATGGATGCTGGTGTCCTCCTTCGTCGCATGTGATCGAGTCTCCTCCGGGCTCAGTCTCCCTACTGCCCACCAGATCCACGTTCCGAGGAAGAGCACGCCAACGTCCCAACCGATGAGCGTCGCTGCTTGCCAGAACGTCAACAGGGAGGCCACGCCACCGGCGACAGTTCCCAGCGACGCTGCGACAGCGACACGCACCCCGGCCCGAGGATCTCGCCAGCGCTTGGGGTTCGTTCCAATGCCCAGTTCCGAGCCTGGGTGCTTTGAGATCCGTGATGGAGGGCTGGCTCCGCGAAGATGACTCCGCATGACCTTCGTCGGACCAGCGAGTGAGGTGGCCCAGTTAGAGTCGGGAGATGAGTCGCGACGTGGTCACGGGGTACTGCTGGCCGCAATCAGCGTGCCCGGGCGGGCAGGTTGATCTGCACATGTCATCGTCCGGTGGGCGGCCGGTCCGCGTCGAGGTGGCACGAGTCGGTGCGCGACGGGAGGTCGTGTTCAGTTCTGATGCAGTCGGGGCAGATGAACACGAGACGCCAAAGGACGCTTCCTCGAAAGGGTGCGGTTGGCCTGTCGCTCTCACGCTGGACATCGATCCGACGTGGCGGTCCGGCTACTACGAAGTCGTCATGGAGATTGACGTTGGCGACAAGGTGCGGCGTGACCATGCGTTCTTCGTCGTGCGTCCGCCTTCAGGCGCACGCATCGTGATCGCGCTGGCGACCAACACGTGGCACGCCTACAACGACTTTGGCGGACAGAACCTGTACACCGGCGGCACCCACGTTGCCATGCAGCGGCCGATGTCAGCGGGGTACCTCTACAAGCCCCCGGGCAAGGGTCGTCGCGTGACGGGCACCGGCGCGCCCGATCCGCAGAACGCCGCGCACGTCGGCTACATCCAGATCAATCATCTGTCGGGCTATGCCGGTTCGGCGGGATGGCCCGACTGGGAGTTGCCGTTCATCGAGTGGGCCGAACGCGAGGGGTTCGAGATCGGTGTGTGCACAAATGCTGATCTCGAAGAACACCCCGAGGTGTTGGACGGCGCGAGTCTGTATCTATCCGTCGGCCACGACGAATACTGGTCTCGCGGAATGCGCGACACGGTCGAGGCATTCATCGCGAGCGGTGGCAATGCGGCGTTTTTCTCGGGCAATACGTCGTTGTGGCAAGTGCGCATCGAGGGTGACGATCGCGACGTGATGGTCGGGTACAAGGGCTTCTTCAAGAACGACCCGCTGATGGGAACCGACAGCGAAGCCGAGGTGACGACCTTCTGGTCCGACGTGGTCGTCGGTCGTCCAGAGAATTACATGACGGGCGTCTCATTCACACGCGGGGGCTATCACCGCATAGGTCGCAACGTGACTGCCGGCCTCGGTGGCTACACCGTGCACCGCGCCGGTCACTGGGTCTTCGACGGCACCGGGCTCGGCTACGGCGACGTGCTCGGTGCCAGTTCGACCGTCGTCGGCTACGAGTGCGACGGGTGCGTGTTTACGTACCGCGACGGGCTACCGTATCCGACTGGCAAAGACGGCACGCCGTCGAACTTCGAGATCCTCGGCACGTGCCCGACGCAGCACTTCACGAGCGAGACAGCGCCTCGTCCGCCCAAGCCGGGCGAGCCGAGCGAGTTGGAGTACATCGCGTCACGCGTGTTCGGAACGCGTGAGCCCGAGGCGACGGAACGCATTCGTCACGGCCACGCGGTGTTGGGTGCGTACACGAACGAGGCGGGGGCGACAGTGATGACGTCGGGATCGACCGACTGGGCTCACGGGCTGGCAGGGCGAGACCCGCAGATTGAGCAGATCACTCGGAACGTCCTGACGCACCTGGGGTAGAGCTGCGACACGGAACTCGTGTGGCGTGGGTCCTGGCGCTTTCTCGTGACGCAGCGGTACACCGCTTTGCATCGCGCGAGCAGAATCTCATCCCCATCGACCAGAGCGACCACTGCACCGGGGGTGCCGACCCGAGGGAACACGGCTATGTGCTGGCCTTCGCCGTCTGCGGCGGGGCTTTGGTGGTGGCTGCGATCGTCGCCCTCATGATCCCGACCCGCAGCCGTCCCTCGGTCGTGCTCGGCGAGTGGCACCCTGCCCTGACCGCCGAGGCCGAGGTGGTCATCGGCGCCATCGGCTATGTCGCAGGACCCGTCAGATTGCCGACGAGGTCCTCGGTGAGGTGGATCCGGGCGACGCAGACTTCGAATTCATCCGGCGCTGCGTTGACGCGCCGAGCAGTTGGCGGACCGCTACCTCTCGGCGACCATGAGTGGGGGAGGTGCCGACCGCGCCTTGGCCGCCTTGGTGCCGCGCATCGGGCAGATCCTCGAGGCCAGCCAACGGGCGGGGACGGTCAGACCCGACATCGTCCCCACGGATGTCGTTATGACGCTGATGTCGGTCCGGGGTATTCGGGGGACCTCTGCGACCCCGACGCCCCGGGCACCTCCCGGCGGTTCCTCGAGTTCACCCTCGACGGACTGCGGCCCGGACAGAAGACACCGGAACAGCCCCCGATGTCGGTCAAACAGCTTGGACGCGTGCTGACCGACCGTTGAGGAGGACCGCTGTCGTAGTTGTGACGCTAGGTGTTGTCAAAACCTTCTGATTCGGTCCTTCTGGTGCGGCGGTAGTGGCACCGGGCGACGACTCCTTTTGCAGTTGAGCGCTACGTGCCGAGCCTTGGCGTCGGCGACGAGCTCCGATGGCGACCCACTCTCACTCCCCCGGGTCCCGGTCCGCCGACAGACCCGGCTCCAGCCGGTCAGGTCCCGAACGCATTCCACACGAGAGCGGACACGCCGTTGACGGTGTCGATGCCGTACGGCTCCGACGCGTTCCCGTTCGTGAGCACGGCGATCAGGTAGTCACGGCCGTCACCGTCGACCCAGCCGGTGGTATTGATCTGCCACCCGTTGATGACGGCGAACCCGTTCTTGAGCGCCACGGTGACCGCTGGGGGTACACCACCAGTCGCCCCCCAGTCCTGGGAGGGGGTGATCTGCTCCATGAGGCCGAGGACGTAGGCCCGGGACGCATCTGTCAGCAGCGGGTTGGGCTGCACCAGGGTCCGGATCATGGCGAGCCGGTCGAGTGCCGTGGTGGTCGTGGTTCCCCACACGCCATCGGTGGCCGGCACCGTCGAGGTCATACCTGCCTCATGTTCGAACGCGCCGATGGCACCGGGCCCTAGGGCGGACCACAGAGTGTCGGCCGCGCTGTCCAGGCTCTCCTCGATCATCGGGACCGCAAGGCTCTGCTCCTGAGACGTGAGCGGGCGCCCGGTGGCCTGGGCCTGCGCCAGTAACGTTGCAAGGATGTCGACCTTCACCGTGCTCGCCGTGTTCTCGATCACTCCTGGTCGAAACTGGTAGATCTGACCCGTCGTGAGGTCCTCCACGGCGACGGTCACGTTGTCGGCCCGAGAGGCGACATAGGCGGCGATCGCAGCGATCATCTGTGCCCGCGGATCGATGCCGTAGGCGATCCAGTAGCCACCCTGGCGACCGGCGATACCGACGGCGAGCGCGTTCGTAGGCGTGGCCCCCATCGAACCCTCGAACGGGGCGTTCCCGAACGTGAAGACCCCACCGTCGGCAGCGGCCAGCCAGTAGCCGCGCCCGTCGGGGGACGCGGCCATCCCCACAACCGGTTCATTGAGGTGCGTGGCCCCCATCGAACCCTCGAACGGGGCATTCCCGAACGTGAAGACCCCACCATCCGCGGCGACCAGCCAGTAGCCGCGCCCGTTGGGGGACGCGGCCATCCCCACAACCGGTTCATTGAGGTGCGTGGACCCCATCGATCCCTCGAAGGCTGCGTCCCCGTAGGCAAAGATGCCGCCATCCGCGGCGACCAGCCAGTAGCCGCGGCCGTCAGGCGTGGCAGCCATCCCCACAGCCGGTTCATTGAGGTGCGTGGACCCCATCGATCCCTCGAAGGCTGCGTCCCCGTAGGCAAAGATGCCGCCATCCGCGGCGACCAGCCAGTAGCCGCGGCCGTCAGGCGTGGCAGCCATTCCCACCACCGGTGCGTTCAAGCGGATGCCGCCGCCGGACCCCTCGAAGGCTGCGTCCCCGTAGGCAAAGACGCCACCATCCGCGGCCACCACCCAGTACCCGAGCCCATCACGGGTGGCCGTCACCCCCACGACGGGACCAGCCAAACCGTGGAGCGTCGTTCCCGGCACAGCAGCGGCAGCGCCGAACGCGGTTATGGCATTCGGGCCGGGGGTACCGGACTCGACGTGCCCTGCCAGAGCAGCGGCCGGGGGCGGCGCCGCAGTACTCGTCGCCACGACGCCGATGCCGACCAGGACGAGCACGCCGATGGCCGACGCGACCGCCCGAAATCGGTGTCGTCGGCAGCGCAAGGAAGTCACGTCCCAAATCTACCGGCAGGGCATCGAACCGAGCACCGTGGCGCGTCCTCCCGGCATCCCTGTCGTGCGGCGTCTTCGTGCTTTCGCCACAGGCGGCGGCCGGGCATCGGTGACGCGCGATGACGCTTTCCGGCGGTTGAACTTCGTGACGGCCGTGCACCGAGAATCTGTAGCTCGAAGCGTCCGGGATCAGGTGCGCGGATCGATGTGTGCCTCGGTACGCACGTGCTCGAGGATCGTCGCCAGCGTCTCCAGGTCAGAACCGGAAAGGCTCGTCAGGCCGACTGGAGGCCGGTTCATGATCTCCTCGGCCACACGGGCGACACTGGCACCCCGCTTTGTCGTCGCCACTAGCTTGGCTCTGCGGTCCGTTGGGTGCGGGCGGCGTTCGACGAGGCCCTGTCGCTCCAGCTCGTCGACGACCAGCGTGGCATAGGGCGCGTCGATCCCGAGTTTGGCGGCCAGCTCTCCCATCGTCATCGGCGCACGCGCGATCCTGCGCAGGGCCCTGATCCGTCCGAAGCTGAGGTCGAGGGCGTCACTGACCTCTCGCCGCCGCTCGTTGTCGAGCACGAGGTCGCACATGGCGGACCAGGCCCGGTGAGCGGCGTCGGCGTCCGGATTCGACGCAGGGTCCGTCACCACGGGTCCGGCCTTCGATTTCCCCATCAGAGACGGCTCTCGAGGAACTCGGGGTTCAAGTCTTGGGCGGTATGCACGGCCGTTCGGTTGGCCCACCCGGTCGAGACCACCTCGCCGAGCACGACCACGACCAGACCGCAACCGGCCAGGACCCACCAGCCGGCATGGATGGCCGAAGCCGAGCCGACGTGGGTGGTCACGCCGAGCGACGATGTGACCAGTGCACCGACCACCGCGACACCGAGTGTGGCTCCGACCTGACGGGAGGTCGAGGCGATGGCGGACGCGACACCGGCCTGTGCCCGGGGCATGCCGGAGACCGCGGCATTGGTGATCGGCGCGTTGACGAACCCGAAACCGATCCCGAACACCACGTAGCACGCGAACAGCCACGCGGTCGGTGTGTCGGCCCCGATCTGGCTGAGCATGACGCAGCTCACCGTGAGCGCACCGCCGGCAATCAGCAGAGGTATTCGTGGCCCACGGACACCGACGATCCGCCCCGAGATGGGTGGCAGCAGCATCGTCATGAGGGCCATGGGCAGCGTGTAGACGCCGGCACGAAGGGGGGAGAAACCTCGGACCTCCTGCAAGTAGAGCGTGTTGAGGAAGAGGAAGCCGCCCAGCGTGGCGAAGGCTGCCACTGCGATGATGGCTGCACCGGAGAACGGCACCGATCGGAAGAAGCGCAGGTCGATGAGCGGCTCCTCTCGCCGACCTTCCCAGCTGATGAGCCCGATGAGGGAGCCGATCGCCACTGCGAAGGCGGCGACGATGATCGGTGCATCCCATCCCCGGGCTGGCGCCTCGATGATCCCGTAGGTCAGCGAGGCCAGGAATGCGATCACCAGAACCTGCCCGACGACGTCGATACGCCGAGCCTTCGGAGCTCGCGACTCCGGAACGAACCGAAGGGTGAGGACGATCGCCGCCAACCCGACGGGCAGATTGATCCAGAAGATCGAGCGCCAGCCGACCGAGCCGACGAGAAGGCCGCCGATCAGAGGACCGAGCGCCATGCTGATCCCGATCACAGCCGCCCAGACACCGACCGCGTGAGCCCGCTCCTTTGGATCCGTGAAGGTGTTGGTGATGATGGACATCGCGACCGGATTGAGCATCGACCCGCCGACCGCCTGCACCATCCGGAAGACGACGAGCAGGGTGAGGCTCGGAGCCAGGCTGCAGAGGAGCGAGCCTCCGGAGAAGACGAGTAGACCGACCACGAAGGTCCGTTTGCGACCGAATCGATCCGCCGTCGAGCCCGAGAGCATGAGGAGACTGGCCAACACCAGGGTGTAGGCATCGACCGTCCACTGGAGACCCGACACCGAGGCGTGGAACTCCCGGCCGATCGACGGCAGGGCCACGTTCACGATGGTCACATCGAGCCCGACGATGAGCAGGCTCATCGAGCAGATGAGCAGGATTCCGACCCGTCGAGGCCGGCTCAGTTCGCTCGAAGGAGTACTCGCCGGGCTCGACGCTTGTAGAACCATAACAATGATGATTATATAACAAAAGAACAGGAGGCTGAGCCGCCGGGTGCGCGGCTGACCTCGGACTGCGACGTTGCCGAAAGGGCGCCCAGTTCGACTGGGCCTGACGCGTTGAGGGTGCCCTCAGGTCGGCAGTGCCGAGCGCTCGGCTGCTTCGATCAGGGTCTCGGCGCTCTGCGAGTCGACGGGGCGGCTCATCAGGTAGCCTTGGCCGAAGTCGCAGTCGAGCTCGACCAACCGCTCGAACTGGTCCTCGCGTTCGATCCCTTCGGCCACGACCGTCAGGTTCATGCTGTGTGCCAACCCGATGATCGACGTGACCAGAGCTGAACCGGCAGGTTCGCCCTGGTTCAGCGTGTCGACGAACGATTTGTGGATCTTGAGCACGTCGACCGGAAAGCGCTGCACATCGCTGAGCGACGAGTAGCCCGTACCGAAGTCGTCCACGGCGATGGTGACCCCGAGGGCTCGGAGCTGGGTCAGTGCCAGTTCGGCCTGCTCAGGCTTCTCCATGAGGATGCCCTCGGTGACTTCGAGCGTCAGCCGCTTCGGGTCTACCCCGCTGACCGCCAATGCCGACCGGACATCGTCGACCAGGTCGGGGGCCACGAGCTGGCGTCTCGAGAGGTTGACCGACAGCATCATCGTCGATGCCGAGTGCGGGGACCATCCCGCGAGTTGCTCGAGGGCCTCGATCAACACCCATCGGCCCAGCGGTATGACGAAGCCCGTCTCCTCGGCGATGGGAATGAAGTCCAGAGGGGCCACGATCCCGAGAGAAGGATGCCTCCACCGCACCAGTGCCTCGAACCCGCGAAGCACTCGGTCCTCGATCGAATAGATGGGCTGGAACTCGAGAAAGAACTCCGAGCGCTCGAGCGAACCTCGGAACCCGCTGGTGAGGGCCAAGCGATCGACGAGCCGGTTCCGCATCGCCGATTGGAAGACCTCGACGCGGTTCTTTCCGTTGGCCTTGGCCTCGTACATGGCTGCATCGGCTTCGCTGATCAGTTGGTCGACGGGCGTGGTGGAATCGGCGAAGGCCACGCCCACGCTCATCGAGATTCCCGCTAGGTCCTCGTCCGACTCCGCGCCGCTCCCGATGAACGAGACCATTCGATGGGCGAACTCGACCGCCGCCCCCGGGTACTCGATGCCCTCCAGGAGGACGGCGAACTCGTCACCACCGAGGCGGGCGACCGTGTCACCCGGACGGACGATCGACTCCAGCATCGCCCCAACCTTGACCAGGACGGTGTCGCCGACATGGTGTCCGAGCGTGTCGTTGACCATCTTGAACCCGTCGAGGTCGCCGAAGCAGAGGGCCACCGATCCGCCCGAACGGGTCATTGTGGCCAGGGCGTGCTCGACGCGGTCGTAGATGAGCGCACGGTTGGCCAGACCGGTGAGCTCGTCGTGGAAGGCCTTGTGCCGCAGCGTTGCCTCGTTCTCGTTCATCGCATGAGCCTGCCGGGTGATCCGATCGACCATCCAGACCATCCGCAGACAGACGATCGCAAACACCGCGACACAGAAGATACCCATCGCCAGAATGTTGACCGAGACGCCGAGCAATGCGGTCACCACCAGAATCGTGGGTGGGACGAACCCGGCCAATATCACGGCTGGAATTCGGTTGCGACTACCCGATTCCTGGCGGACGCTGACCGCGTCGCCGGGGTCGCGTTGAGCAGCACTCCTCGACACCGATGGGTGCAGGGCTGCCACCCCGATGAGCACATACTCGATGAGAAACAGCGCATCGACCGCATTGCCGGTGGTGTAGTTGTTGTGGAGCACGAGGAGGTCGTAGGTGAAGTCTCCGAGGCACTGGACCGTCATGGCAGCAGCCAGGATCCGCTGGAACGGTGCCTTCGAGCCTCCGAAGACCAACGACCGGAACAGGATGAAGACGAGCGCGATGTCCATGATCGGATAGGCGACGTTGACCAGCATCCCGAAACTGCCCAGCGTCGAGTCGTGAACGTAGGAGTTCATCAAGAAGTGCCACGAGATGGCCAGTGCGCCCAATGCGATGACTGCGGCGTCGGCGTTGTCCTCCCGCCGGATCGAGCGATTGGCGCTGCGGGTGAGCCTCAGGACGCCGGCGAAGAGGAAGGGATACCCGGAGAGGTACAGCGCGTCGGCAAATGACGGAAAGGGCACACTCGCATGCAGGATGACGTTGTAGAAGCTCCAGGTGTCGTCGCCGAGGGTGAAGCAGGTCCCCGCGATGGCCAGGAAGTACCAGCCCAACCGGTCGGCGGGGCGGTTGAGGCGGATACCGACCAGGATGCAGGCCACCGATGCGGAGCCCATGGCCGAGTAGAGGACATCCTGACTGGTGGCGCTCGGGAGCGCGAAGTAGACGCCGACGGCCACAAGGCCGCAGATCAGGACGTATTTCCAGACTGAATTTCTCACTCGCACGAGGCCACCCAGAACTTGGTTCCCCCTGTATCGGCTCGATTTACTGCCCAGTTGAGGGTTGCTGTCTCCTCTGCGTGGTGCCCACCGAAGCCATCGAGGTGGGAGAAATACAGTGGCCGGCTGCGACCTGGGCGACGTGGCCCGCCCCCGCTCTCCCGAGATTGGAAGAATGGAGGCCGACGGCCGCTGGTGGTCACTTTCTGGCGACCGATCTCGGGACCGATGGCTCGAGCGATACTGGGGGAAACTGTGGCAGTGGAAGCAATGTCTCCGACGGGCACAGCAGCAACCCGTACTCGTTGGTATGCGCTCGACGCTCCGCAGGTCGCCTCGTGGCTGCAGGTCGATGTCGACTTCGGACTCTCGGCCACAGAGGCGGCGGTACGCCTGGAGAAGGACGGACCGAACGCTCTGCCGGTCGAGCAGCCGCCCTCGATGCTCCGCCGGCTCCTCGGCCAGTACACGAGCTACATGCAAATCATCCTGGTCGGCGCCGCCGTGGTCTCCCTGGTCATCGCCCAGTGGGGCACCGCGGTCGCCCTCTTCGCCATCTCGCTGTTCAACGCGGTGGGCGGGCTCCGCCAGCAGGGCAAGGCGGAGAGTGCGATGAACGCCTTGCAGGAGATGATGGAGGCGACCGCCCGCGTCCGTCGCGGCGGGAGCGAGTCCGAGATCCCCTCGGATCTGGTGGTGGTGGGCGACGTCGTCCTCCTGGCCGCCGGGGACGAGGTGCCGGCCGACGGTCGGATCGTCTCCGCCAGCGCGCTGAGCATCGACGAGTCCGCCCTGACCGGAGAGAGCGTTCCCGCCGACAAGGAGGCGACGACCCTGGGCGTCGGCGATCTGGCTCCGGGCGAGCAGTCGAACATGGCCTTCATGCACACGCCGGTCACCCACGGCAGCGCGGTCATGCTCGTGACCGGCACCGGCGGCGACACCGAGATGGGGAAGATCGCCCACATGCTCGGCCAGACTGCCGCCGAGGAGACCCCCCTGACCAAGCAGATGAACGCGCTGACCCTCTGGATCGTGAGCGCCGCCGGCTTCACCATGCTGGTGATGTTCGCCCTCGGGGCCTACCGGGGTCAGCCGTGGAAGACCCTGTTCGACACCGCCGTGGCCCTGGCCATCGCCGCGATCCCCCTCGCACTCCCGATGGTCGTCCAGGTCGTCCTCTCCCTCGGCAGCGTGGAGCTCGCCAAGGAGAAGGCCATCGTGAAGGACCTGCCGTCGGTCGAGACCCTCGGGTTCACCTCGGCCATCAACTCGGACAAGACCGGCACCCTGACCATGAACCAGATGACCGCCGTCGAGGTGGTGAGCGCGACCGACCGCTACGCGATCTCCGGATCCGGCTACAGCCTCGAGGGCACGATCACCCACCCCGCCGGCAAGAACCCCGCCCTCGACGACGTCATCCTCCCCTACGTCGTGGCGAGCGACGCCACCCTGGTCGACGGCAAGGTTGTCGGGGACCCGACCGAAGGAGCCCTCCTGGTGCTGGCCCACAAGGCCGGCGTCTTCGTCGACGCCACCCGCGAGGGTCTGCCCCGGCTGGCCACCCTGCCCTTCGACCCGGGCTACAAGCTCATGGCCACCTTCAACCGGGCGACCGATGCGTCGGGCACGGAGCGCGTGCGCTGCTTCGTCAAGGGCGCTGCCCCCGCCGTGCTCGAGCGGGCGGCGACCGCACTGGCCGACGGCAGGAGCATCCCCTGGGACACGACGCTCTCCCAGAAGGCACAGGAACACGTGCAGCGCATGGGCGAGGCCGGCCTCCGGGTCATGGCCGGCGCCTATCGGGACATCGAGGTGTCCGCGTTCGATCCGGACGGCGACCTCCTCCGCTACGTGCAGGACCTCGAGATGGCCAGCCTGGTCGGCATGGTCGACCCGCCGCGCGCCGAATCCAAGGTCGCGGTGGCCGACGCCATCGCCGCGCACATCCGGGTGCGGATGGTCACCGGCGACGACGTGGTCACCGGTGCGGCCATCGCCAAGCAACTCGAGATCCCGGGCGAGTCCATCCTCGGGGCGGAGTTCGCCGCCCTCTCGGAGGAGGAGCGCCTGGCACGGATCGACAGCATCGGCGTCGTCGGCAGGGTTGCCCCCGAGCACAAGGTCCTGCTCGCGGAGACGCTCAAGAAGAAGGGCGACGTGGTGGCCATGACCGGTGACGGGGTCAACGACGCGCCCGCGATCAAGGCGGCGGACATCGGCGTGGCCATGGGGAGCGGCACCGAGGTGGCCAAGAACGCCGGGCGGATGATCCTCTCCGACGACAACTTCGCCACGATCGTCTACGCGGTCGAACAGGGCCGCAAGCTCTACGACAACCTCAACAAGTACATCCGCTTCGTCCTCTTGGAGCTCGTCGCCTTCGTGCTCACCTTCCTCGGGGCGACGCTGCTCAACATCGCCGGGGGGCAGCCCTTCACCCCGGTGCAGATCCTCTGGATCAACTTCCTGGTCAACGCCCCCTTCGGCGTCGCCCTCGGGTTCGACCAGCAGTCGCCGGGCCTCATGAGGCGCCGACCCCGACCCCGCGGCGACTCGATCCTCACCACCGGGGTCATGGTCACCTGCGGACTGGCCGGGCTGTTCGTCGCCGCCGCCAACCTGGGGATGATCGCCCTCGGGACGAATCACTACGGCAGCGTGCTCACCGGCCAGTCGATGGGCCTGGTTGCCTTTTCGCTCATGCTGGTGGTCGCGGCCTTCGAGGCCCGGAGCGAGAGAGGGTCGGTGCTCACCCCGGAGACGTTCAACAGCCCCCGGCTCAACCTCATCGCCCTGGCCGAGTTCGCCGGCGCCTTCCTCATCACCCAGGCGGACTTCATGCGTCGGCTGCTCGGCACCACGCAGCTCACCGCCCGGCAGTGGGGCCTCTCGCTGCTCACCGCGGTGGTCCTCCTCGTCCTCTGGGAGGCGGGCAAGGCGATCGCCCGGGCCCGCCGTCCCGTTCCCGTACTCTCTGCCTCGGGATCGGAGGCGTCGTGATGGCCAAGCACACGGACAAGAAGGGCCACGGCCATTCCGAGGCGAGCGCGGGAGCGGGAGCGGTGCAGTATCCCGGCGCCGCAGCGGCCGCGGCGGTCCCCGGGGAGCCGATGAAGCGCAAGGACTACGAGGCCGAGATGCGCAGACTGCACGGCGAGCTCGTCGCCATGCAGGAGTGGGTCAAGCGCACCGGTGCCAAGATCTGCGTCGTGTTCGAGGGTCGCGACACGGCCGGGAAGGGGGGGACCATCAAGCGGATCACCGAACGGGTCAGCCCCCGGGTGTTCCGGGTGGTCGCGCTGCCCGCTCCGGACGACCGCGAGCGGTCGCAGATGTACATCCAGCGCTATATGCCGCACCTGCCTGCCGCCGGCGAGGTCGTGATCTTCGACCGCTCCTGGTACAACCGGGCGGGTGTGGAACCGGTCATGGGCTTCTGCACCCAAGAGCAGGCCGACAAGTTCCTCGATCAGCTCCCCGAGGTCGAGAAGGCCATGGTCGATTCCGGCATCATCCTCCTCAAGTACTGGCTCGAGGTGAGCGAGCAGGAACAGACCAGGCGCCTCGAGAGCCGCATCCACGACCCGCGCAAGATCTGGAAGCTCTCCGACATGGACCTCAAGTCCTACAGCCGGTGGTACGACTACTCACGGGCCCGGGACGCCATGTTCGCGGCCACCGACACGGCCTGGGCCCCGTGGTTCGTCGCCAACACAGACGACAAGAAACGGGGTCGGCTCAACATCATCACCCACCTGCTGGGCCAGATCCCCTACCAGCCACTCGAGATCGAGAGCGTGAGCCTGCCCGAGCGCGAACGGCCGGGCGGCTATGTGGAGCCCCACCTGCCGATTCGCTACATCCCGACACCGTTCTGAGCCGGGAGCTGCCGGCAGTCGCTACGGCATGAACGTGTTGAGGAATGCGTTACTGAACACCCGATAGGGGTCGTAGGCATCGAGGGTCGCCACCGCTGAGTTCCAGTTGTCACCAGCGCTCTGCCCGGCGTCGATGGCGTTCGGGATGGTGGTGCCGAGCATGGTCGGGTCCGACCACGCCGCTGTCTCGGTGTACGCCCACCCCTTGGACCACTCGGGTCGGACGGCGGCGTAGGAGCCGGTGTAGTGGCTGAACATCCACTGTTCGACATCCCGGTAGAACTGGTCCGAGAGCGGCGTCCCCGGCAGGGTCAGAATGTCGAACCAGACGGCGACGTCCCAGTCGGGTTGGTCCGGGCGGAGACGGAGGGCCGAGAGCTGTGGTTCTGTTGCTGAAGCGATCTCGACGTCGCCCGGCTGGTCGAGCCCGGTGACCCGGATCTCCACGGGGCCGTTCATGGGGTAGTTCCCCTGCGCCTGATAGGCGGCGACCTGGCTCTCGTAGTAGGTGGTGAAGTCGTAGATGACCTGCTGGATGCTGGCCCGATCGGTCAAGACGGCGTAGCCGTTTGCCGTCACCCTGAGCGTGCTCGGCTCGACGTAGAGCAGGAGATCCTTCGCCCAGCCCCAGATGTCGGCGGTCAGGGTCGCGAGGAGCCCTGCGGTCACGATCGCGAGCTCGGCCTCGCCGAAGGTGGGCGTGATAGCGACGTCTCCGTCGATGATGTCCTGGATGAGCACCGAAAGCGTCTTCGGGATGACATCGGCGAACACATAGTTGTAGGGCGTCGTGACCTCTCGCGACAGCAGCGGCTTTTGAGGAGCGACGGTCCACACCTTCAGCCACGGAGCCGACGTGAACGGGAACCAGATCGTCTCCACCCTTCCCGACTGCTGCACGTAACTGGCGAACGTCTGCGAACTCGACCCGGGTGCGCCGAAGAGTTTGCTGGCCGGTACATCAGTGAAGCTCTGGCAACGCAGTCGGGTGTTGGCGCCGACCTGAAGCGTGACCTCTGTCACGAAGGACCGTCCCAGATGGGCCAGCAGGGGTTGAATCGCCGGATCCGAGCGTTCGAAGGTCCGGAGGACGTACTGGTTCTGGGCCGAACTCCACACGACAGCTGTGAGCGAGAGGATCAGATTGCTGACCGAACCGTAGGTGTGTCCGGGGATGATCGTCTCGCCCTTTGCGGGTATGGCCGTCCCGTGGCCGTCGATTGCGAGCACTCCCCCGATCGTGACGTCACCCGGAGCCGGATGGGCGGTGAGCCCGAGGCCGACGTTCTCCAGGTCCTGCAGGAGCACGTCCATGGTGACCCCGGTCTGGGCGGTCACTGTTTTGGGTGATCCAGCGGTGTCGATCGACACCGCAGTGAGACACTGGGTGGTATCGGCGAGCACGAGGCCGGCGCCGGTGGAATCGACGGGGATCACCAGCGGCGACCAGTTGTGCATCATGCCTCGCGCCCTGACCTCGTAGCCCACCGGGTAGGCCCAGTTGACCAGTGTGACGACGTCGGCGTCCGACCTCGGAGCGCAGGTCCAGGCGCGCTGCAGCACGATCTCACCGGACCAGTTCTGGAAGGCCTGCTGATAGAGCGGGATCGTCGAGGGAAAGTTCGGGGGTGTCGCCAGCGTGCTCTCGGCGCTGGCTGCAGGAACGCGGAAGACCGGGGTCCACTCGAGGACACTCAACGCGGCGGCGCCCGCAGACGCTGCAAGGAATTGACGCCGGGAAAGCCCCCGATGGCTGGATGGGCCATCGGTCGAATGCGACTCGTTGCGGCGCTGACGTTCTCCCATCGAACCCCCCCTGTCAAGACCAACTGAGTGCACATTGCAGCAGCTCAGTTCAGGTCTACAGGAGGCTTCGCAGGGAGTCAATCGAAACGTGTCCGCCGATCGATTGCAGGTTTAGGCCGACAGATGTCGGGTACAGGCGGTTTGGGGTTTCGGCCAGACGACCTACTCGGACCTGGACACGGTCACACTCGCGAGGCACCATTCCTGCGTGATCGTTCTGCATGCCGGTTGGGTGGCGTCTGACGACCGCCTCGCCTTGTGGGCGGAGGACGGTCGTCGGGCTCGAACCGCTCCTGCCCGTCGCGGTCGTCCGCCCCGGCGACCCCGCCCGAGGCCCCATCCCTTCGCCCTCGACGTCGACGGCATCGGCTTGGCTGCCCTCGAGTTGGCAGGGTTGGGCATTGGAGGACCAGCGGGACCGGGCGAGACGGAGCTCATGCTCCGACTGCCCGATACGGGAGCAGGGCCAGCCTGTTCCCCGTGGCTCGAGGACGACTCCACCGAGCAGTCGTCCGCACCGTCAGCCCTACCTGAGCTGCGTCTGTGGATGGTCCCGGGCCTGACCATCGAGTGGACCGAAGCCTCGGACGTCCTTGCCGCGTTGACGGCCGTTGCCGGCGACACCCTCGGGCCCTCGCCCACTGACGAGTCCGGCATTGCACTTGCTGCAGACCTGCGCTTCGCTGCCCGAGTGGCTGAGATGGTCCTGGAATTGGTCACTCGGGGCCGCGTCCTCCCGGCGCTCGAACGCACCACCGCAGGTTGGCGGGCCGCCTGGCGTCCGCTCATCGACCGAGCCGACCGCAGTCGGATCGAGGAGCTGCTGTGGGCGTTTCCCGCGACACTCCTGGCCACGAGCGCGCTCGCCGGGGACGAGGAGCTCGCACGCGGTGAATCGGGAGCGGAGACACCTGGCGATGCCCTCCGTTCTCTCATGTGGGGTTTCACGGATGCGCTGGCGCGCCGGTTCGCCTCTGACCGCCCACCGGTCGACCGGCCGCGGCGATCGAGAACCACGGGCCCGGTCGACGCCTGGCTGGCCGCACTGGTCTCGTCCGATGGATCGGTGGATGCTGACGACGCCGAGCTCGCTGTGTTCGCCCGAACACTCGACGCGTGGCAGGCGACGGCGAACACACTCGTCGAGCCGGTGCGGACCTGCTTCCGGATCGTCCCTCCTGTGGGCGGCGACGATGACCTCACGCCGGGTGCGGACGACGCCGTTGAGCGAAACGGGGACCCTGGTCAGAAGGACCCGCCCGAAGGCAGCGACGAATGGCGGATCGAGTTCGCCCTCCAGGCGGTGGACGACCCGAGCCTCCTGGTGTCCGCTGACGCCGTCTGGGCCGACGGTCCCGACCTCACTGCCCTGGAGCGCCATGTGGCACATCCCGACGAGCAGCTCCTCGGCGGACTCGGCCGGGCCGCCCGGCTGGTGCCCTCCCTCGGTCCAGCGCTGGCCGCGATGACACCCACCGGGCAGACGACCGACGCCACCGGCATCCTCGCCTTCCTCCGTGACAGCGCACCGCTCCTGGAAGATGCCGGATTCGGAGTCCTGGCGCCGCCCTGGTGGCGCTCCTCGAAGGCGCGCCTCTCCCTTCGGCTCAAGGCCAGGACGGGTTCAAAGGGCGCCGTGTCGACCGGCACCATCGGGCTCGAAGGTCTCTGTGACATCCGCTGGGAGGCAATGCTCGGGGACGACAGGATCGGACTGGCCGAGCTCCGTCAACTGGCGAAGCTCAAGCAACCGCTCGTGCGGTTGCGAGGTCAGTGGGTGGAACTACATGAAGAGGATCTCGCCGCGGCCATCACCGCAGTCGGTAAGAAGGGCGCGACCGCGGAACAGATGTCGTCCGGGCAGATCCTGCGCACCGCACTCGGCCTCGAGCATCCAACGTGCGGCCTGCCGGTGGACGAGGTCGAGGCAGACGGCTGGCTCGGGGACCTCCTCGCAGGTGCCGACGACCGGCACCTGCGGTCCATTCCGACGCCGGATGGCTTCGCCGGAGAGTTGCGCCCCTACCAGGAGCGCGGCCTCGGCTGGCTTGCATTTCTGGGCGATCTCGGTCTCGGGGCGTGCCTTGCCGACGACATGGGGCTCGGGAAGACGGCCCAGCTCCTCGCACTTTTGGTCCACGAGCGGGCCGGTCCCCCCGAAGCGCCGACGCGGCGTAGGACCACAGCCCGCGCGAAGCGGAGCGCACCCGTGTCTCCACTGGGACCGACGTTGGTCCTGTGTCCGATGTCTCTGGTTGGCAACTGGCAGCGCGAGGCCGCCCGGTTCGCCCCGAAGTTGTCGGTCTACGTCCACCACGGGTCGGACCGGCTCGACGGGGACAACTTCATCCGGCACGCTGGAGCGACGGACCTGGTGCTGTCCACTTACGGATTGGCCACCCGTGATCAGTCGCTGCTTGCAGAGGTGCCCTGGCGGCGGGTGGTTCTCGACGAGGCGCAACAGATCAAGAACAGTGCAGCCCGCACTACCCAGAGTGTCCGGGCGATCCCCGCGGCGCGCCGGATCGCCATGACCGGGACGCCGGTGGAGAACCGTCTGTCCGAGCTCTGGTCGATCATGCACTTTCTCAATCCGGGCATGCTCGGCTCCGAGAAGGCATTCCGCGAGCGGTTCGCCCTCCCCATCGAGCGTGACGGTGACGACGAGGCCGCAGCCCGCCTCCGGCAGATCACCGGCCCGTTCGTGCTCCGCCGCCTCAAGACCGACCGGTTGATCATCGCCGATCTACCCGACAAGCTCGAGATGAAGGAGTTCTGCAACCTGACCCGCGAGCAGGCCACGCTCTATCAGGCGGTCGTCGACGACATGCTTGCCCGTATCGACGAGGCCGAAGGAATCGAACGCCGTGGGCTGGTTCTCGCCACCATGATGA
Organism: uncultured Acidimicrobiaceae bacterium; assembly: GCA_963701325.1. Classification (GTDB taxonomy): domain Bacteria; phylum Actinomycetota; class Acidimicrobiia; order Acidimicrobiales; family RAAP-2; genus Bog-756. Next base: position 2,047,012 of record OY969604.1, on the reverse strand, counting down.
AACTGAAGCAGGTCTGCAACCACCCGGCGCAGTTCCTCGCCGACGGGTCTTCGATCGCGGGCCGGTCGGGCAAGGTGTCGCGCCTGGTCGAGGTGCTCGAAGAGGCGGTGGCCGAGGGCGACCGTACTCTCGTCTTCACGCAGTTCACCCAGATGGGGGACATCCTGGAGCGCCATCTGGGGAATCGGCTCGGCTGCGACATCCTCTGGCTCCATGGGGGCGTGTCGAAGAAGGCACGGGACGCGATGGTCGAGCGGTTCCAAGGAGCGGACGGAGCACCCGTGTTCCTGCTGTCGCTGAAAGCCGGTGGCACTGGTCTCAACCTGACTGCCGCGACGAACGTCGTTCACTTCGACCGGTGGTGGAACCCAGCGGTAGAGGACCAGGCAACGGATCGAGCGTTCCGGATCGGGCAGAAATCCAATGTGCAGGTGCGGAAGTTCGTGTGCGGCGGGACGCTCGAGGAACGGATCGACGCAATGATCGAGGCGAAGCGCTCCCTGGCCGACCGAATCGTTGGTTCCGGCGAGGGCTGGATCACCGAACTGTCCACCGATCAACTCCGCGAAGTCGTTGCACTGTCGGCCGACGCGGTCGGTGAGGACTGATGGGCTCGCGCCATCCGACCCCTCGCAAGTGGTGGCCACCCCCGTCCACGCCGATCGCTGTCGAGGGTGGACTGCAGGCCCGTAGCCAACGGGGACGGATCGGGGACACCTGGTGGTCGCAGCGATTCATCGCAGTGCTCGAGACGCTCGGCATCGGCGGTCGCCTGCAGCGCGGCAAGCGCTATGCCCGGACCGGCCAGGTGCTCAGCATGGAGATCACCGGGGGTCAGGTGAAGGCCTCGGTGCAGGGGTCGAGAGCCAAGCCCTACCGGGTGTTCATCGAGACGGACGTACTGACTGCGTCCGAGTGGGAGGCTGTCGAGTCGGTCATGGCCTCGAGCGCGGTCTTCGCGGCAAGACTCCTGGCGGACGAGATGCCCGAGGCGATCGAGGAGGCGTTTGCCGACTCATCGGTCTCGCTGTTCCCGACCTCGGCAGACGAACTCGACTCGGCCTGCTCGTGCCCGGACTGGGAGAACCCGTGCAAGCACATCGCCGCGGTCTACTACCTGCTGGCGGAATCGTTCGACGCCGACCCGTTCCTGGTCTTCACCTGGCGTGGAAGAACGAAGGAGGATCTCCTCACCGGCTTGCGAGGCCGCCGGCATGGATCGGAGCCGAGCCATGACTCTGGATCCCGCGCCGCAGACGGACCGACCGACACCGGAGCGTTCGGTTGGCCGGCCGCGGATCGCGACCGGACCACTGCAAAGCTCGCGGCGGACTCGATGTCGCCATGGGGGGTCGACGCGGATGTGGCGGCCATCGAGACCCGGCCCCGCCTGGCCGTTGCACCCGATCTGGTCCTGCGACAACTCGACCCGGCACCACTCGCTGCCGATGGGGAGCGGATCATCGGTGAGCTTCGTGGGCTCTATGAGGTGATCACCGCCGGCGCAGCGGCCCTGGCTCTGGGGGAAGCTCCGGAATAGGTCACAGCCGTCGGCGAACCGACCCTTGAGCGCCGTCCTGGAAACCGGGCGGCCCAACGCATCGTCAGGAATCTGATGACCCGGCGGTTTCATCGCGGATGGCGTGCAATTGACGGACCCGCTCGTCAGTTGGCCCGACGTACTCACTCAGGATCCCGGTGACGTAGGGGACATCGAGTCGCCCTGCCCGGAGCATCTCCTCGATGTCGGCCCAGTCCTTACGGCGGTTGTAGAAGGCCTTGAAGACGGCAAGGTCATTACAGCCGAGGAATGGGAGCCGCCTGTCGGCCAGCTGGTGTTCGGCGACATGGAGATGCAGCTCGTCGTGAAAGTTGGTTGTGTCCAGAAAGACGTCGACGGGGATTCCGTCGAACAGCAGCCGGCATTGGCCAAGAGTCGTCAGCCTCGAAGCGTCCTCATCGGTCACCACGATCTCGGCTGGCAATGCATCGAGGACCCGTTGCGTCTCCGTCGGATGGGCGAAGATGTTCAGATCGATGTCTATCGTCGTCCTTGGCTCACCCGTGCACCACAGCAGAGCGAACGCGCCCCCGAACGCGTGGCGCATCCCTGCCGCGGTGAGCCCGTCGTGAAGCTCGACGACCGCATCCAGGATCGGCCTCACGGTGAGACCGTCTTCGCAGCTCCGAACACGGGATAGCTGGGTCGGTCCCGCCGGCCACGTGGCAGTGCATCGACGAACGAGAACAAGGCCTCGATCTTTTCGGCGAGTTCCTGCTCGTCCGTCGGCGGGACCGGCCTCAGCGTGGCTTCGGGTTCGAAGCCCGCGGCCCGGAGCAGCCGCGTCAGCGTCGCGACGGATGGGATGGACGCCCCGGACTCGTAGGCGGACAGGGTCGATGCGGACGTGCGTCCACGCTGGGCAAGCTCCCTCCGGGAGAGTCCACTCCGGCGACGGGCTTCTTGTAGCAGCACCGCTGCATCCATCCCTTGATGATACCAAATCTGGTACTACTGCCGTCCGAGAGGTGGGTAAAGCCGTCGCCTGGGCTCGCCATGCCGCACTCCGACCGCCGCTCTCGGAGTAGAGTATGACACTCAACACCTGAAATACTACGTATTAACTGCCAATCACAGAGAATACATAGGATTCTATTGGTACTACGGAAGTCGATATTCCGCTTAATACCAATATAGTATGTGTACAACAGAATGTGGTTATGAAAACAGAGGAAAATGCAAATAGACCGCAGTCACAGGACAGTCGGCGAATGGGAGGCCGTGCTCGGCGATCAGATCCGCCGGGTCCGGATCGCGAGCGACCTCGACCAGGCGCGTCTGGCGGAGCTCGCCGACGTCTCGATCGGCGCGGTCTCGAATCTCGAGCGCGGGAAGGGCTCGTCCCTCCGGACGCTGGTCGCGGTGCTCCGTGCACTCGACCGGCTCGACTGGCTCGAATCGCTGGCACCCGCGGTCGCCGTGTCGCCGATGCAGTTGCTCCGGGCCAAGCAGCGGGCCCCCCGGCCGCGGGCCAGGGTCGGCAGGAGGCGGCCACCGGAAGCAGCGTCCTGATGGCGTACCAACCCGTCGACGTCATCGAGGTCCAGTGCTGGGGATCGCGGGTGGGCGCCCTCGCACGCGATGCGGCGTCCGGCTACTACGCCTTCGAGTACGCCCCCGGATGGGCGGCGTCCCGGGTGGAGCTGGCTCCGATCTTCATGCCGACCTCCGCCGCGGTTGCACCGTTCCTCTTTCCGACCCTACCGATCGAGACGTTCAGCAGGCTGCCCGCGATGATCGCCGACTGTCTTCCCGATGACTTCGGCAACGCCCTCACGACGGCGTACCTCGCCAACGAGGGCATCCGCACAAACGAGATCACGCCGCTGGATCGCCTCGCCTACCTCGGCACCCGGGCGATGGGCGCCCTCGAGTTCCACCCGATCCGGGGCCCGCGCACGCGCAAGGCGACCGCGATCGAGCTGTCCGAGATCGTGACCGCCGCCCGCAGCGCGCTGGCCGGCGACATCCGTACCGAGGACGGGATCACCGAAGCGCTCGAGCACCTGATCGCCGTCGGGACATCAGCGGGCGGGGCCCGTGCCAAGGCGGTCGTGGCCCTCGACCCGACGACCGGTGAGCTCCGATCCGGACAGGTCCCGGCCGATCCGGGGTTCGAACAGTGGCTGTTGAAGCTGGACGGCGTCGGCCGTGACCCGGACCTCGGTGCAACCGGCAATTTCGGCCGTATCGAGTACGCCTACCACCGCATGGCGCTGGCGGCGGGCATCGAGATGACCGAGTGCCGTCTGCTCGAAGAGGGCGGTCGTGCCCACTTCATGACCCGTCGCTTCGACCGCGACACGGACGGGCGGAAGATCCATACCCAGACTCTGTGTGCGCTGAGCCAGCTCGACTTCCGCCAGATCGGGGCACACGACTACGCCCAGCTGTTCCTGCTGCTCGACCAGCTGGGCACCGGTCCCGTCACACGTGCCGAGGTCTTCCGCCGCATGACCTTCAACGTCGCAACCGCCATCTGCGACGACCACACGAAGAACTTCTCGTTCGTGCTGCCCGAGGGTGGGGACTGGCGGCTGTCCCCCGCCTACGACGTGACCCACGCCCACGCACCTGCCAGCAGGTGGACGCGCCAGCACCTGATGGCGGTGAACGGACAGACGGTCGAGATCAACCGTGCGGACGTGATGGAGGTCGGGGATCGGTTTGCCGTCCCCGCCTACACCGACGTCGTCGAGCAGGTCCTCGACGCAGTCTCGAAGTGGGAGCTCTTCGCCGGCGAAGCGGGTCTGCCCGAGACGACTGCTGAACACGTCGCCCTGGACATCGAGACATGGTCGGGGCGGTTGCGACGGCGCTGATGGGTTTCACCCCTTGTGGCGCGGGGTATGGAGCCTAGAATCCCGGCGGTGAGCGCGAGCGGGTCGAACCTCCCAAGCGTGGAGTCCCTCATGGCCCTGCTCGAGACGACCGCATCGGTAGAGGAACCCAACGAGGACATCGCGGGATTGTCCATCCTGCATCACGGACTCCAGTGCGCGGATCTGCTCGCCGAAACGGACCCGGACGACCCCGAATTACAGGTGGCGGGTCTCCTCCACGACGTGGGTCATGTCCTCGCCCCCGGTCGTGAGGACGTCCACGGGGCGGTCGGAGCCGACGCGGTCCGCCCGCTACTCGGCGAGCGGGTGGCCGCCCTCATCGACGGCCATGTCCCGGCCAAGCGCTATCTGGTGACCGTCGATCCCGACTATCGCAGCCGACTCTCACCCGGCAGTCGGCGGACCCTCGAGCTGCAAGGGGAAACCATGACCGGCGCCGAGGCGGCCGCCTTCTCGCGGAGCCCGCACTTCGAGGGAGCGGTTCGTCTGCGTCGGGCCGACGAACAGGCCAAGGATCCCGGCGCCTCGGTGTCGGCACTGGATTCCTGGCGTTCCGTGCTGAAGCTCGTCGCGCGGTGAGCGACCAGGGTCGTTCCGGACCGCCCAGGGTGCTGATGGTCGTCCTCGACGGCGTCTCCCCGCGACACGTGACCAGCTCGGTGATGCCGAACCTCACCGCAATGGCCCGTTCCGGAGGGTGGTGCCGGGACGGCGTGACCGGGGTCATGCCCTCGACGACCTACCCCAACCACGCAACCCTGGTGACCGGCGTGACACCGGCCCGCCACGGCATCGTGGCGAGCCACATCCCACTCTCGACCGGTCCGGTCCCGTCGTGGGAGCGCGGTCCGGCCGTGACCACGCTGTTCGATTCCATGGGGGCTGTGGGGCGCCGGAGCGCTGCGGTGTTCGGGGACCAGCACCTCGTCGGTGTGATGGGCGGAGCTGTCGCCGACTTCGTCTGGCCCGAAGAGGGCAGGTTCGGTGACGACGTGGCGTGCGACGTTCTCGGGTACGCGAAGGACCGTGAGACGATCGCCATGGTCAAGGAAGCCGTCGAGACTGGCGCCGAGTTGGTTGTGGCGCAGCTCAACGAGCCGGATACGGCTGCGCACATCTTCGGACCGGACAGCGACGGGGCCCTGCACCGCTACGGGCGGACCGATGGCTATCTCGCATCGCTGATCGTGCACCTGAGGGCTCAGTGGGAGGCGTGGGTGGTCATCGTGGTCAGCGACCACGGTCAGGAAGAGGTGACCGAACCCGCGCCGATCGATCTGCATGCCGCAGCCGCCCGGTCCGGGCTCGACGGCGTGGTGGTCGACGACGCATCCGCCGCCACGGTCGGCGGAGAGCTCGCACGGCACGATGCCTGGCTGTCGGAGGTCCCCGGGGTCGAGGGCACGCTCCGCATCGACGAGGACACCGTCGTGGCCTGGGCCTCGGAGGGGCGGTGGTTCTCGTCCGTCGAGCTACCCCTCCGTGGGGCGCACGGCAGCCCCCGGACCGCGCCCCAGGTGGCCGTCATCGCCGGCGGGCATCCGGCGTCCCGGGAGCTGGCTGCGGCACTGACCACTCGCCAGCGAGAGTCCACGTGGTGGGCGCCGGCCATCGCCGGGCTGCTCGGAATCCCCCAGCCGGGCGACCAGAGATCCATCTGAGGGTCACGGGCGTTGCCGCTCGCGCACCCGGTCTCTACAGTGGCGTCCATGAGCGAATCACTCGACCGCTACCGCCTGATCGCCGGTGGCTTCGACGCCAGGATCAGGGCGACCCCACCGGACACCTGGGACACCGCCTCGCCGTGCGCGGACTGGAGCGCCCGGGAGGTCGTGGGCCACGTCGTCAGCAACCACCGCTGGCTCGCCACGAGGATCCGCGGAGGCGAGCCGCGACCGATGACCGACGACGAGGACCCGGCGGAGGCCTGGCGCCACGCGTGGGGCACCCTCCTGCAGATCACCGGTGAGCAGGCTGCACTCGCCACGGTGATCGAAGGCCCGACGGGCGAGATGTCCGTCGAGCAGATGCTCGGCAACTTCGTCTGCATGGACGTGCTCGTCCACACCTGGGACCTGGCCCGCGCGGTGGGCGGCGACGAGCAGCTCGATGAGGCGAGCGTCGCGCTGGCCTACGAGGTGATGAAGCCGATGGACGATCAGATCCGCCGGCCAGGGGTCTTCGGGCCCAAGCTCGACCCTCCTGCAGGCGCGGACACCCAGACCCAGTTCCTCTACTTCCTCGGTCGCCGGGCGTAGCCACCCGACGCTCCTCTGTGCGTGGCTACGGCTCGGTCCGCGAGAAGACCCGGACCGCGATGCCGAGCACGAGCAGGGTCCACACCGCCGCCCAGACGATGTAGACGATCGGCGGGCCACTGCTGGCTTCGAACGGGTTGACCGCACGGCCGCCCTCCTCGCCCAGGGCCCGCGACAGCACACTCGCCGGTTCGAGATACCAGATCGCCGCGTGCCAGAGGCCGTCGGTGGGCAGCACGACCTTCGAGATGCGCCCGGCTGTCTGCAGCGAGTCGATGTTGAGGGCGGCCCCGAGGGTGCCGACCACGCCCGCCAGCCACGATGCGCCGAACAGGGCCACCGCGACCGCCCCTGCGGTCATCGGCGCGAGCACGGTGCTCAGCGCGAGGGTGAGGGTCAGGACGAGGATGCCCTCGAAGACCAGGTAAGCGATGGCCGCCGCCGGGCCGGGCGGGGAGTAGCCGGTGACCCCCCAGACCACGAGGACCTCGAGCGAGCCGACCAGGATGGCATAGGAGGCCACGACCACCGCCATCCCCAGCCACTTGCCGCAGAGGATCTGCCATCGCCGGACCGGCCGGACGAGCACGGCCTGGGCGACACCGGAGTCGATCTCACCGGAGATCGCGGGCGACGCGATCACGACCCCGCTGAGGCTGATCACGAAGCTGAACATGAACATGAAGAGGATGAGCGCGGTGGCCGTCGCGAACCGACCCTCACCACTCGGGAGGTAGCCCGAGGTGTGGCTCAACCGCGAGAAGCCCCAGGCGCTCAAGCCGACCATCGCGAGCGAGATGCCGGCGAGGGCGAGCAGGAGGCGGCGCCTGGACGCCTCTTTGATCGTGATCCGGGCGACGACCGAGATGACGCTCATCGCGAGGCCTCGAGGATCTGGAGAAAGCGCTCCTCGAGGTTGAGCCTGGTCGGAACGACCCCGTGGACCTGACCGCCGTTCGCCACGAGTGTCGCCACCAGTTGTGGGACCTCCTCCGGCGCGACCCCCATCGTCTCGACCCAGCCGTCCTCGGCCTCTGTCCACCGGCCGAAGCGCTCGATCGCCGACCAGCCTGCCGGGCCGAGACCGCTCACTGAGATCCTGACCTTGTGCTGGGCTTGGAGGAGCTCGGTGAGCGTGCCGATCGCCAGGGTCCTGCCGTGGTCGATGACCGCGACCCGCTCACAGACCTGCTGGGCCTCGTCGAGCAGGTGGGTGTTGAGGAAGACGGTGACCCCTTCGGCCCGCAGCTCGCGGATGAGCTCCCTGACCTCGTGCCGGCCGACCGGGTCGAGAGCGGAGGTCGGCTCGTCGAGGAAGACGAGGTCGGGTTCGCCGACCATCGCCACCGCGAGGCCCAGCCGTTGCTGCATGCCCTTGGAGAACCGACCGACCCGGTCGTCCGCCCGGTCGGCGAGCCCGACCCGCGCGAGCAGCCCCGCCAGCCTTGCGTCCCTGCCGTCACGCGGCAGACGGAGCAGGTCGCAGTGGTAGGCGAGCACCTCGGTCGCGCTGAGCCACGGCTGGTAGCGGAAGGTCTCGGGCAGGTACCCGATCCGCCGGCGGACCTCGACCTCGCCGATCGGCGCACCGAGCACGATCGCTTCACCCGAGGTCGGGCGCACGAGGCCGAGGAGCAGCTTGACCGCGGTGGTCTTGCCTGCGCCATTGGGGCCGAGGAAGCCGAACACCTCGCCACGACCGACCTCGAGGTCGAGCCCGGCCAACGCGGTCGTGCCACCGGCGTAGACCTTGGTGAGTCCCCGCGCGTAGATCGCCGGTGCGGTATCGCCTTCGACGGGCGCGACCGCCGGAGCCAGCTCAACCGAGCTCATCGGCCACCTGCAGCACTTCCGCGGTCGAGACGAGCCCGCCCACGATCCGTACGGTTCCGCCGTGCTCCCAGATCACGCCCGTCGCGAACCCGGATGGATCAGCGAGCACCACTGCCGGCGCACCACCGACCGTCGCGTCGGAGACGTTGGCGTCCGACGGGATCGGGACCGGCAGGACGGCACCCGGCGCTCCGAGCACCCGGACCTCTGCCGCGAGAGCCGGGGACACACCCGGCTGGGACAGGACGTAGTCCTCGATGCTCTGTGGGGTCGCACCGTCGGCGGTTACCACCGGCGCCTTGGCAGCTCCGACGGCGAGGGCCGGGATGTCTGCCGAGGCCGGTCCGCCCGAGTAGGTCATGAGCACGGCAGGACCTGCGTCGATCTTGAGCGTGGTGCCGGCCAGCCATGCCGGCACGGCGCCGTGGCCCACGCTCCGCTTCGACGCACCCTGCCCGAAGGTCAGCGTGAGGTCGGCCGCCGGCTCCACCGAGATCGATGGGGATCCCGAGACGCCGCTCGGAAGCTGGGCGGGCAGGCTGAGCGTGAGGCCGGTCTCCGCCTCCGCCTGCGCGAGGCTGCCCACCTGGTAGCTCGGTCCGGAACTGGTCTGGGTGAGGGTCGCCGTGGGCAGGGCCTGCAGCAGCGCCGACACGTCGGACGCACCGAGTTGGATCGGGGCCACCTGGGTGGGTGTGAGGACGGTGACCACCCCTGCGGCCGCCGCCGAGGTCGCACCGACCACCACGATCCCGATCGCTCCGATGGTCAGTGCCCGGCGGCTCGGACGTCGCCGTCTGGCCGGCCTGGCGGAAGCCAGATGGGCCGAGTCGAGGTCCCGCTCGAACCGCGCCCAGGCCAGGTCCGTCCCGATCTCGTATGGCGAAAGGTCGGGCAGCAACCCGGCGACCGCGGCGGCGTCGGACTCCATCCGACGGCGGCGGCGGGTGCACCGCTCGCAGGTTCGGGTGTGGAGACGCGACGACTCCCGCACCGCCCACGGGTCGTCCACCAGCCGGCGGAGCTCTCCTGTCGTGGCATGGGTCATGGCTCGACCTCCCTCCGGAACTGCTCTTCTGCGCGTCGCAGGGTGGTACCCACGCTCCCGGGGCTCATTCCCATGGCCTCTGCGACTTCGACGTAGGAGAGGCCGCTGTGGCGGAGGACCAGGATGGTCGCCTTCTCCTTCGGGAGCTTTGCAAGGGCCTGGCGGACACGCCGGCGCTCGTCAGCCTGGAGCGCGCTCTCCTCCGGCTGGGGACCGCCCCGCTGTGCCGGTTCGTTGGCTTCACGGCGGACCCGCCGACGGCCGCCGCGAGCATGGTTGAGGGCCGCGTGCACTGTGGCGGACCGGACCCAGGCGGACGGGTTGGTGAGGTCCTCGGGGTAACGGGGGTACGCGGCGAGCATGACGTCCTGGGCCACGTCCCTCGCGCCCTCCTGTTCACCCAGCACCCGGTACGCAATGCGCACGAGTTGGGGATACATCCGCCGGAAGAAGGCGTCGAATCCCTCGCTGCCGGGAGAGCCCTGGGGTGACTCGGGTTCCACGTAGCTCATCGTTCCAATTAGGCACCATCCGGGCTGGAAACGTGACAACGTCACGTCCTGCCAGGTGAGCAGGCACCGGTGATCTGGGTAATGCTCTCTTCGTGCCCGAGCGTCCGCTGGCCGAGTACCGCCGCAAGCGGGACGGGGCCCGCACGCCCGAACCGATGCCGACGACGACGAAGGCCCCGCGTTCCCGCAAGGCACGCACGGCGAAGGCGCCAGGCTTCGTGGTCCAGGAACACCATGCCTCGAGCCTGCACTGGGACTTCCGCCTCGAACGGGACGGGGTGCTCGCATCGTGGGCGCTCCCGAAGGGCGTACCGCTGACCCCGAGCGAGAACCACCTGGCCGTGCACGTCGAGGACCACCCGTTGGAGTACGGATCCTTCAGCGGGAAGATCCCGTCGGGGGAGTACGGGGCGGGGGCGGTCTCGATCTGGGACCGGGGCACCTACGAGTGCGAGAAGTGGCGCGACGACGAGGTCATCGTGGTCCTGCACGGCGAGCGGGTCGAGGGGCGCTACGTCCTGTTCCAGACCCACGGCAAGAGCTGGATGATCCACCGGATGGACCCTGCTCCTGCCGGGTTCGAGCCCCTTCCCGCCACGCTGTCACCGATGCTGGCGGTGCCGGGAGAGCTGCCGAGGGGAGGCGGGTGGGCGTTCGAGTTCAAGTGGGATGGCATCCGGGTCCTGCTCTGGATCGACGGCGGTCGTCCCCGCGCTGTGAGCCGGAACGGCAACGACGTGACCGCGGCCTTTCCGGAGCTCAGGGAACTGGCAGAAGCGGTGGGCTCGGATCAGATCGTCCTGGACGGAGAGCTCGTCGCTCTCGCAGAGGACGGCCGCCCGTCGTTCTCGCGCCTCCAGCATCGGATGCACGTCCAGAAACCGAAGGACGCCGCACGTGCCGCAACCAGCTACCCGGCCAGCTTCGTCGTCTTCGACCTCCTCCACCACAACGGGAGGTCGCTCATCGGCCTGCCCTACGACGATCGACGGGCGCACCTCGAGCAGCTCGGGATCGCGGGCCCGAGCTGGGGGGTGGCTCCGTCGTTCACCGAGGAGCCGGCGGACGCGGTCCTCCGTTCAGCGGTGTCGCTCGGGATGGAGGGCGTCGTCGCCAAACGGCGGTCGAGCGCATACCGGCCCGGGGTGCGCAGCCCGGACTGGATCAAGGTCAAGGACCAGCGCACCCAGGAAGTGGTCATCGGTGGGTGGACCGAAGGCCAGGGGGATCGGACCGACACCTTCGGGGCCCTGTTGCTCGGACTTCCCACAGGGGGCTCGCCGACCACCCTCACCTTTGTCGGGAAAGTGGGGACCGGGTTCTCGCGCTCGGCGCGGGAGGAGCTCCTCGCGAAGCTCGGGACAGCGGTCAGGCGCACGAGTCCCTTCACCGAGCCCCTTCCGGCGGCGGTGGGGAAGGACCTCCACTGGGTCCGCCCATCGACGGTCGGTGAGGTCCGGTTCAGCGAGTGGACGCCCGACGGTCGGTTGCGACACCCGGTCTGGCGGGGCCTCCGACCGGACAAGTCGGTCAAGGAGGTACGCCGTGAGTAGCGCATCCTCGGTCAAGACGACCGTCGACGGCCGCGAGCTGACGATCTCCAACCTCGAAAAGGTCTTCTACCCGAACAGCGGATTCACCAAGGGCCAGATGCTCGACTACTACGCGCGGATCGCCCCGGTCATGCTCGGGCACCTCTGCGACCGGCCGCTGACCATGAAGCGCTTTCCGGACGGCGTGGACGGCGAGTCCTTCTTCGAGAAGCACCCTCCTCGCCACGCGCCGGACTGGTTGCGGAAGGTGAGCGTGCCGACGGGCGAAGCGGGCGCGGGATCCGACTACGCGGTGGTCTGCGATCTGGCGAGCCTCATCTGGGTGGCCAACCTGGGGAGCATCGAGTTCCATGTCCCGCTCTGGCACGCGGGGAGACGGCGCAACCTTCCGGGACCGCCCGATCACATGGTGTTCGACCTCGACCCGGGCCCAGGGGCGTCGATCGTCGACTGCTGCGTTGTCGGTCTCCTGATCGCCGACATCCTCGGGGATCGGGACCAGGAGGTGTACCCGAAGACCAGCGGCTCGAAGGGGTTGCAACTGTATGGGCCGCTCGGGGGACGTCCGACCTGGGACAAGGTGCGGAAGGACGCACAGGACATCGCGATCCAACTCGAGCGCGAGCACCCCGAGCTCGTGGTGTCCAACATGCGCAAGGGTTTGCGTGAAGGCAAGGTGCTCGTCGACTGGAGCCAGAACCATCCGGCGAAGACGACCGCCGCCGTCTACTCGCTCCGGGCACGTCCCGAGCCCACGGTGTCGACGCCGGTGACCTGGGACGAGGTCACCGGGTGCGCCGACACGGGAGTCCCCGAGTCGCTCTCGTTCACCGCGGACGCCGTGCTCGAACGGGTCGAAGTACTCGGCGACCTGTTCGCGTCCGTCTAGTCGTCCGTTCGGACGCGTCGCCCGAGGACAGCACCCTCGGGCGTGTTGGCTCCGCAGCGATCGAGCTTCGAACGGTCCCTTGCCCGACCGACCTGGCGAAGATCGGCCCGCCGGCAAGCGCGGCGCGTACCGCCCGCCCGCCGCGCTCCGAAGTGAATGACACCCGTGTAATCGTCACACCCTCGATGCACCGTGACTTCAAAAGACAAAGAGGAGTCAAGAAGATGAAGGTGCTCGACGTTGACGTGCAAGTGGGAGATGGAGTGGCGATCGGTGGGCTCACCGTCTTCCCGCTGATCGGCGGAACGGTGGACGGACCCCCCTACCTGACCGGGCCGGAGGCATTCGCTGCAGGGTTGATCGAGGTCAGCGAGCTCGACCCGCCCGAAGTCCCGTTCCTCGCGGTGACCAATCTGGCCGATGTGCCCATCCTGCTGGTGGAGGGCGAGATGTTGATCGGCGGTGATCAGAACCGGACGATGAACGTGACCGTGCTCTGTCCGCCACGTTCGATGATCGACGTCCCGGTGTCGTGCGTCGAGGCCGGACGTTGGGGGTCGAGGCGCACGATGTCCACCTCGAGCAGGCACGCGCCCGGCTCTCTCCGGTCCGCCAAGACGGCCAACCTCGAGGCCAGGACGACCGACGACTCATACCGGCGTTCGAACCAGCAGTTGGTCTGGAACGAGGTCGAGCGGCAGTCGGCCGCCCACAGCGTCCAATCGGAGACGGCAGCTCTCGACGACGTCCAAGACGAGGTCGAGGACCGCATCGCCGGGCAACTCGACCTGTGCTCACCGGTCGCTGGCCAGGTGGGCGTCGTCTGTTCGGTTGGCGACCGAGTGGTGGGGGTGGATCTCTTCGACAGGCCGTCCACGTTGGACAAGTACCTGCGTGGGATCATCAGCGGCCATGCGCTCGATGCTCCGATGGAGGCAGGTGACCCGGCTTCGATCGGTGCCGTCGAGCACTTCCTGAACCAGGTCGACGCGGCAGCTCGGGAGACCGGGAATGGGGTGGGCCTCGGCGAAGAGATCCTTCTCAGAAGTGACGTCGCCGGGATCGGTCTGGCCTACAAGGACCGCCTCGTCCACCTGGCCGCCTACCCGGCTCCGGTTTGAGATCAGGCTGCGATCAGCACGAGGCGACTTGCGGAGTCCTCCGCTAAGAGGCCTTGCGACGACCGGCGGCTTTGGCCGCCGGCTTCGACGGGATCTTGGTCGGCGCCTTGGCGCCCACTGCCTTGTCGTCGGCCGCTTCTGCCTTCCGGGCGGTGGTCGTCTTCTTCGCGGCGGAGGGCCGAGCCGCGGTTCCGGTCCGTTTCGTGGCCTTCCCTGACTTGCTCCCGGCCTTGACCGAGTCGATGCTCGCGCTGAGCACCTCCATCAGGTCGACCACCTTCGTCGGCTGACGTTCGACGGTGCCCACCACGATCTCGTTCCCTTGGCGCTTCGACTCCACGAGCGCCTCGACTTTCGCACGATGCGTGTCGTGATAGTGGTTCGGATCCCAGGTGGACTCCATCGATTCGACGAGGAGCTTCGCCATCGACATCTCTCGTTCCTGGAGCTCGCTCGTATCCGGGAGCTCCGGCAGTTCCTTGCTCGGATCGCGGATCTCGTCCGAGAAGTACATCGTCTCGAGCTTGAGCACCTCGTCATCGGGCCGGATCGCGACCGGGTACTCCTTGTTCCGCATGACCAGTGTGCCGATGGCAACCTTGCGCACATCCAGCATGGCCTGTCGCAGGAGTGCGTAGGCCTTGGCACCGGCCTCGCCTTCCGGGGCCAGGTAGTAGGTGGAGCGGAAGTAGATCGGGTCGATGTCGTCGAGGTCCACGAAGTCGGTGATCTCGACGAGCCTCGACTTCTCGGGCTCTGCGGCCGAGAGCTCCTCGTCGCTGAGGATCACGTACTCTCCGCCGCCGAGGTCGAACCCCTTCACGATCTTCTCGGACTCGACCTCCTTGCCGGTCCGCTCATTGGTCTTCTTGTAGCGGATTCGGTCGGACGTCCCCGCCTCGAGCTGGTTGAAGTGGATGGCCTTGTCCTGGGTCGCCGGATAGAGGCCCACCGGGACATTGACCAAGCCGAAACTGAGTGAGCCCTTCCAGATCGTGCGTGCCATGAGGATCCTTTGTCCTGTTCAGAGAGGGTCCGCCACCCTGTCACACCCCCCCGAAACAATAGGACCGTGCGAGCCCCGGACTCAATAGAAGATTGTCGAACCGAGCGCCCGCAGCTCGTGCCGGAGATCCTGAGGGGGATCGTCGAATTCGGCCTGTACGATGCGGCCGACTCCGATACCGCCCTTGAGCTGGGTCTTTCGATCTGGATGCGCCGGGCGGGCGCAGATCTGGGCTCCCTTCGCACCACGCTGATCCAGCTGCGGCGAGCGGTCCTGACGGTCGCAAACCTCGACCGAGCGGGCGAGCCACTGCCCTTTGTCGGCATCTCGGAGCGCCGTGACGTGCTCAGCCTGGCTTCGTACCTCGGTGGGCTGATCGAGCGGGTGGCTCTCTCGACCGGAAGCCGACCCGGGGAGATTGTCGAGCGGGTCATCCGAGCGGTGCATGAGGAGATGGGGCCCAGTGCCCCACGCCCCCCGGAGGCCACCATCCTCCGGCTCGTTCGCCCGTAGCAGGGGACTCCAGTCGGTCGGCCTCGCTCCTAGCGCTCCTTTGCGCCAAGCAGGCGTCTCACGACACCTTGCGTCATTCAGTTTGGAGATCCGTTTCGTCTCGTTTCATCGCGTGACCCAAAGCGTGTAGGTCTTTCGGATGCGGGTCCCGTCGCTGTCGGTGACGTTGGCACGAAGTCGGTTTCTTCCTCGTTTGGACGGCGTGCCCCAGATACGTCCGTCCACTGAGAGCGTCAGGCCGGGAGCTATGCGTGGGTCTTCTTCGAAAACCACACGTTTGCCCGTGCCACCGACGGGAGTCAGTTTGACGCTGTACGCAGAATCACCGCTTCCGTTTGGGAGTCGTCCGCGGGCTGGGAATCGGAGCCGGGGAGGTATCGGGGCAGCTTTCTCTTCATACCCTCGACCAACTCTGGTGGCTCTGACCGATTGCAGGGCCCGATGCGCCGAGTCGTGGCTCCAGTAGCTGCGCGAGATGTAGAAGCCGAAGGTGATCAGCCAAATCACCTCTGGGTACGCGGCAAGTCGTTCCATTCCCCCTGGACCGAAGCCTAGGTACTCCTGGAGTGCAAAGAGAGCGATCGCGACGAGGGCGACTGGCATGCAAAAGATCATGAAGCGGCGTAGGCGCCCGGGCAGAGGGAGGGCGAGGCCGAGCAGGAAGACCCCCAGGGTGCCGACAGCGATAGCTAGTGCTGCGCCCACAACGTGCGTCGTATGGTGTTCGTTCTCTGGGAAGAACGCGACGACGATGGCTCCACATCCAGCGAGAATCTGTGCGCCGAAGGCGAGCCGTGCGATCAACACCTTGTGCCGGTCGCCCTCGTTGAACTCCTGGTAGATCAAGGGCGACCCGATGATCATGACCAGACCCAGCAGGAGGAACGCAAAGTTCATCCACCAGTGATCAGGTGACCACATCCGGGGGGTTCCATATGTATACCTGCCTGTTTCTCCGAGGTCACTGATCGTATTGGCGAAGAAACTGTAGGGATGATGAGGGACGATTCCTTTTGGGGTGGCGGCTCGGGACTTCCAGCTGTAGGCCACGAACACCTGGGCGATGAAGAAGATCACTGCCGCCATCCATACGAATGAGCCGACGAACGGATACCGGTCCGCGAATCGGCTTACCCACTTGGCAGCTCGCTGGTGAATCGGTCGTCGAGGTATCTCGTCCTCGGTCCCATTGGCACCAGCTCTTTGAACCATGAGGCCGCCTCCCCTGGACGCGGTGTCCCAGCGTCCAACTAAGCATGTGAGGGCATTGAAATCCAGCAACAGGCTGAGTCCGCCTTGGTTGGTACGCAGCTGCCGAGGCTGAGGGTACCCGGACCTCAGCTACTCAGGCTGAGCCACAGACCTCCTCACGTCAGCCTGCGACCGGTGGCAGGCTTAGGAATGGACATCGTGACGGAGTTGGCGGTCCGCGAAGCCATGTTTGAGGAACTCGACCGCCGAATCGCCCTCTCCCGAGACGGCAATCTTTCCTGGGAACTGACCGAGCGCTTCTCCTTCCTTGGTGAACCGATTGCAATGCGTCAGGCCAGGGGCAAGGGAATCAACAAGCCGCGGCAACTGAGTGCAGCCCTATCCATCACCACTGCGTACCGGGGGCCGAACAGTCAACGCCCATACGAAGATTCAATCGGCGAAGACGGGTATCCCAGGTACAAGTACGAGAGCACTGACCCGAACCTCCCGACCAACCGTGCACTGAGGGCAGCCCAGCAAGCTGGACTGCCCCTGGCTTACTTCATTGGAGTCAGGAAGGCCGTATACCGTCCCGTCTTCCCCGTGTACGTGATCGGCGAAGATCAGGCCAATCTCGAGTTCGCTCTTTCATTTGCCCGCCATGATGTTGGCATTGATCTCGGGAACCTGAGCGCTCCGGAGAAGGTCTACGCCGCTCGGATGACCCGGCAGCGGCTCCACCAGCCGGTGTTCCGAGAGCAGGTGCTACACGCATACAGCTCGACGTGTGCTGTCTGTCGCCTACATCACCCGGAGCTTCTCGATGCTGCGCACATCATCGGTGACGCCGAGCAGGGTGGCGATCCAATCGTTCCGAATGGACTAGCCCTCTGCAAGATTCACCATGCCGCGTTCGACCGAAACTTCCTCGGGATCACGCCTGCATTGAAGGTTCAGATCAACAGCAAACTGCTCGACGAAGTCGACGGACCAATGCTCAAGCATGGCCTTCAGGACATGCACGGATCGACGATTGGGGTACCACGGAGCTCAACGGCTCGACCGGACCCTGAGCGTCTTGAGACCCGATACGAGCAATTCAAGACTGCAAGCTGAGTGAGATGCCTTATGGCATCTGACCAGGAGTTTGCGACCATCCGGGACTGTCCGGGTCGCAGTACCGGGTGGGATTGGGATAGGCAGGCCGAGGTTCGTCGGGCGCTGGCAACCGGCGCCTACTCGGAGGGCATCGCGGCGGCCATCGACGATCCTGACCTTGCCGTCTAACGCTCAGACGTCAGTGATCGTCGTCTCGGTGATCCCGAGCGCACGGAGGGTTCGTCCGAGGCCCAGAAATGCGCTGAGACAGATGGTGAGATCGAGGATCTCTGGATCAGAGAAGCATTCCCTCAGACGATCGAAGAAGGCGTCATCGATACTCAGGTGATCAGTGGCGAAGCGCTCGGCGTATTCCATCGCCAACCGCTCCTGTGGGCTGAAGTCTGCGTCGTCGTCGGGCACACCGACCTGACAGTAGAAGTCCTCACCCAATCCCTGGGATCTGACCTTGTCGGCGCGGAACGCGAGGCACACCGTGCACTCGTTCAACTGTGCGATCCGCATGCGAGCTGCCTCGCGAACCCTGACGGGCAGGATGCTCTTGTTGTAGGCGGCATCGACCAGGTTCATGGCTGCAGTCCCCAACTCGGGTTGGAGCGCCCAGATCTGCACCGCGTCGCCACCTCTGCCTGGTGGAACGTCGAGGCGAGCCATGTCGAGATGCTATTCCGCTGCTACGTCCAGAGCTCAGCGGAAGGCGCTCACGCCGCCTCGGTCGTCGGAGGATCGGCGCCCACATCGATGGTCAACAGGTCCTCGGCGAGCACCACATTGCCGCCGAAATGCGTAGACGCCAGGTCGATCCACTCCTGCTCAGTACCGGGAGCGGGTGACGGCACGAGATGGGTGAGGACGAGCGTCCGGACGCCGGCGCGTTCCGCGGTCTGCGCTGCGTCGGCAATGCTCGAGTGATAGTCGAGGATGTCGAGCAGCCGTGGGACGCCGAGCCGCTCGATGAGGTCCCGTTTGAGGACGGTGTGCACCAGAACATCGGCTCCCCGGCAGAGGTCGTCGAGGCCCGTGCACGGCACGGTGTCCCCGGCGATGACCACCGACCGTCCGCCTTCGTCGACCCGGAAGCCCACGGTCGGCCGGACCGGGGTGTGGTCGGTCGGAGCGGCCGTGACCCGGACGCCGGCGTCCTCGAAGACGACACCCCGCTCGACCTCGGTGACCTCGGCTGCGGGTCTCCAGGCGAGGTCGTCGTGGTGGGCGAGACGGAACCCGATGTCCGGTTCGAGCATCGCATCGGTCGCACGGAGCAGCGCAGCCGTGCCACCAGGTCCGAACACGGCGAGCGGGTTGGGGACGAACGACATGGTCCATCGCATGGTGTAGATGTCGTTGAGGTCGGTGATGTGATCGCTGTGGAGATGGGTCAGGAACAGCGCACGGAAGCCCGACGCACCGCTGCCCACCGCGGCTGCCCGCATCAGGACGCCCCGGCCGCAGTCGAAGAGCAGGTCGCCGGCTGCAGAGCGGACCAGCGTCGAGGGTCCTGCACGGTGTGGGTCGGGCAGCGGGCTCCCGCTGCCGAGGATGACGAGCTTCATGACACCCAGCATGACAGCAGCTGCCGGTCGGGCCGGACGCATAGGCTTCGCCGGGGATCGACGGACGCTGTTCGGCTGCGCAGTCGACCCACCGCACTGACCGACCGACCCGAGAGGAGCGGACACCATGGCACGGGTGAGCACGTACCTGAACTTCAAGGGAAACACCGAAGAGGCGTTCGAGTTCTACCGGACGGTGTTCGGCACCGATTACCTCGGACCGATCCAGCGCATGGGGGAGGTCCCTCAGGATCCCAACGGGCCGACCCTGTCCGAGGCGGAACAACAGCTGGTCATGCACGTCGAACTGCCGATCCTCGCCGGGCACGTGCTCATGGCGACCGACATGCTCGACTCGATGGGTCACGAGCTCAAGATCGGCAACAACACGACGATCAACCTCGAACCGGATTCGCGGGAGGAGACTCAGCGCCTCTTCGACGCGCTCTCCGACGGCTCATCCGACTGCGCACCGTTGGCCGACATGTTCTGGGGTGCGACCTGGGGGACCTGCCTCGACAAGTTCGGCGTGCGCTGGATGTTCAACTACGCCCCCTCGACTCCACCGGCCGCCGAATAGCGAGCCGGACGCCGGGAGCCAGGCTCGGCGGGGCTACCCCTCGAGCACGTCGTGGACGACGTCGCGGACCATCGCACCCAACTCCTGATCGTTCGTCCCGACGAAGGCGTCTCCGGCCATGAACAGCCCGCCGAAGACGGCACCCATCGAGCAGGCCATCCTGACCCGGTCGCGCACGGAGATCGCGGGGTCCACGAGGACCATTCGGAACTTCTCCTGGATGTCATCGTGCTCGGCGTCGTGCTTCTCGTTGTGCAGCTTCTCGAGAGCGGCCTGGTTGCGTTCGTGCATGAGGAAGATCTTGCGCTGCGGCAGCATCTGGTCGAGCACTTCGTCGAGCAGGGAGCCCCAGAGCTCGAGGCTCACCGGTTCTCCGGTCATCCGCGTGAGGGCGTTCTTGCCGACCTCGTGGAGACGCATGTGCAGCGCCATGAGGATGTCGTCCTTCGAGGCGAAGTGGTAGTACAGCGCCGCTTTGGTGACGCCCAGGCGTTCGGCGATCTCCCGGAGCGAGGTGCGGTCGAAGCCCTTCTCGATGAAGAGATCGAGCGCCACGTCGAGGATGCGCTCACGGGTCGAGGCGGCAACCGGCGGATCGCCGGCCGTCGACCCCTCGGGGACGGCGTCGTCCACCGGTTCGACGTGTGCGGCGACTGCATCTCTCACCGGAGCTGGCCCGTCCTCTCTTCGGCCTACCTACTTGACAACAGGTAAGTACTCAACTTACCATGCGGCTGGTAAGGAGCCTACTGATCGACCGGTAAGGAAGCAACCACCGATGGCGACCGACGTGATGATCGAGGCCGAGGGGCTGGTCAAGCGCTACGGGGAGACCCAGGCCCTCGCAGGGGTCGGCTTCTCGGTGGCAGCCGGGACGATCCTCGGACTGCTCGGGCCCAACGGTGCAGGCAAGACGACCGCGGTCCGGATCCTGACCACGCTGGCAGTGCCGGACGCGGGACGCGGAACCGTCGCCGGCATCGACGTGGTGGCCCACCCGGCAGAGGTCCGGCGCCACATCGGGGTCGCCGCGCAGGACGCCACCCTGGACGGGCTGCTCACCGGCCGCCAGAACCTGATCCTGGTCGGCGAGCTCAGCGACATGGGGCGTGCGGGGTCCCGTGCACGCGCGGCCGAGCTGCTCGCGCAGTTCGAACTGACCGATGCCGCCGACCGGGTCCTCAAGGGGTACTCCGGTGGTATGCGCCGCAGGCTCGACCTCGCGGCCAGCCTGATGACCCGTCCTCCCGTGCTGTTCCTGGACGAACCGACGACCGGTCTCGACCCGACCAGCCGCCAGCGGGTGTGGGACGCCATCCGCGAGCTCCTCGGCGAAGGGGTCACCGTGCTGCTCACCACCCAGTACTTGGAGGAGGCCGACGCCCTCGCCAACCGCATCGTCGTCGTCGATCACGGACAGGTCATCGCGGACGGAACCCCACTCGAGTTGAAGGAGGCGAGCCGGAGCGCCGCGCCTCGAGGTGACCCTGGCCGACGCCCACCCCGACGCGGTGTCGGCCATCGCCCCACTGGTCGAAGGGAAGGTGCACGTGACCGAGGGCGGCCGGCACCTGAGTGCCGGGGTGGACAATGCCCCCGGGTTGGCGACCTCCGTGGTCCGGGCGCTCGACCGGGCCGGGGTGCTCGTGGACGACATCGAGGTCCGCCAGCCGTCGCTCGACGACGTGTTCTTCACCCTGACCGGGGGGCACATCGAGGAAGAGGACGACGACGAGGAACCTGCCGACGGTGGCGGGGGACCCGACGGGACCAGGCACGAGCTCGAGGGAGCACGACGGTGACCACCGCGACCATCGCACCGCGCCAGAGCGTGGTGACCGCCCCGAGAGGGACCGTTGCGGCCATCTGGGGCCGGGTCCGCAACACCTGGGCGATGACCCGGCGAAACCTCGTCCACATCTCGCGGGAACCCACCCAGCTCTCGGACGTCACGATCCAGCCCGTCTTGTTCACGGTGCTGTTCATCTTCATCTTCGGCGGCGGTATCCCGATCCCCGGCGGCGGCAGCTACAAGGACTTCGTGCTGGCCGGACTGCTCGCCCTCAACCTGGTCACCTCGACCATGGGCACAGCGGTCGGACTCAGTACCGACCTGCACGAGGGCATGATCGACCGGTTCCGGGCACTCCCCATCTGGCGCGCCTCGGTCCTCGTGGGACGCTCGATCGCAGACCTGATGACCTCGTGCCTGTGTGCACTCATCGTCGCAGCGACCGGACTCGCCGTCGGGTGGCGGGCGGACACCGGCTTCTTCTCGATCATCGGCGGGTTCGCACTGCTCCTGTTCTTCGCCTACTCGCTCTCGTGGATCGCGGCCTGCGTGGGGCTCAACAGCAAGAGTCCGGAGTCGGCCGCCTCGTTCGGGTTCATCGTGCTCTTCCCACTCGCCTTCGTCTCCAACGCCCTGGTGCCGACCCAGCACATGCCCCAATGGCTCCAGGACATCGCCGACTGGAACCCGGTCAGCGCGGCGACCGCAGGGGCCCGCGAGCTGTGGGGCAACCCCAACCCCTCACACACCATTCAGGCGTGGCCGATGCAACATCCGGTGGAGGCAGCCCTGATCTGGTCGGTGGTGATCCTGGCGGTGGCCGCGCCGTTGGCGTCGCACTTCTTCAAGCGGCGCACGACGGAGTGATCACGGCAGCCTGAACAGCTCAGACACTCCCTTGCTCTTCGGCGTCCGCCTCCAAGGCGAGATCGTCTGCCTCGACAACGCTCAGCGGCATCGTGACCCGGGCGACCACGACGTCCGTCCGGGACCGCAATGACGCGGACAGGGCGAGATCGAAGTGGTTGTGGAGGAAGCGGTACCGCACCCGATCGGGGATCACCACCGGAATGAGCACCACGATCTGGTCGTCCGAGTGCTCGCGGAGTCCGTCGATGAAGTCGGCGACCGGATCGACGATGGATGAATAGTCGTTGCGCAGGATGTGCAGCTCGATGCCCGGATCCCAGTCGTCCCATTCCTGGCGGAGCGTGTCCTCGTGTTCCGTGCTCTGGTCTCCCTGCACGAGGAGCACGGAGATCGCGATGACCTGGTCGCCGAGCGAGAGGGCTTCGGACATCGCGTGCTGGGTGAGCTTGGACACCCCGGTCACCGGGACGACCACGATGGTGCGCTTGGCGATCGGTTTGAGGGGCAGCTGACCGAACCCCAGATCGGCGCCGAGCTGTGCGTAGTAGTGGTGGATCCGGCTGAACAGGTAGACGAATGCCGGAATCGCGAGCACGACGACCCACGCGCCCTCCACGAACTTGGAGACCAGGAAGATGAGTGTCGAGGCGCCGGTCACTGTCGCTCCGATCCCGTTGACCAGTGCTCGCCGCCACCACCCCGGCGACCGGGTGCGGGACCAGTGCACGACGAGCCCGCCCTGGGCGAGGGTGAACCCGACGAACACCCCGATGGCGAAGAGCGGGATCATCGCGTTGGTGTTGCCTCGCACGACGACCAGGAGCAGCCCGGAAAGGATGGTCAACACCCAGATGCCGTTTGCGAACACCTGCCGGTCCCCCCGTAACGCGAAGAAGTGGGGGAGGTAGTTGTCCCGCGCCAACAGGCTGGACAGCACGGGCAGCCCGCCGAAGGAGGTGTTGGCGGCCAGGGCGAGGACCAGCGTGATCGTAAGGGAGACGATGTAGTACGCCAAGTGGCGACCGACCGCCTCGGCCATGATCTGGCTGAGGACGGTCTGGTTGGTCCGCGGACCGATGTGCCAGCGCTTGGCGAGCACGGCGAGGCCGAGCAACATCAGACCGAGGATGATGCCGAGGAGCATCTC
This sequence comes from uncultured Acidimicrobiaceae bacterium, assembly GCA_963701325.1. GTDB lineage: Bacteria > Actinomycetota > Acidimicrobiia > Acidimicrobiales > RAAP-2 > Bog-756. The sequence goes on along the minus strand of OY969604.1, from coordinate 2,023,620 downwards.
GGTGCGCTTGGCGCGCTCCGCTCGGGGCTCCTTGAAGAGCGGGACACCGTTGGCGATGGCTTCGACACCGGTCAGCGCGCTGCACCCGGCCGAGAAGGCCTTGAGCACGAGCAGCACCGTCACCGTCTGGAGTGCGTGGGTGGGCAGGAGCGATTCCCCCGGTTGGGGGACACCGACCGCGAGCGGGTGGATGAGACCCACGGCGATGATCCCGAGCAGGCCGACGATGAAGATCAGCGTCGGCAGGAGGAAGGCGCGCGCGGTCTCTCCCAGACCCCGGAGGTTGAGGATGGTCACCAGGGCCAGGATGCCGAGACAGAGGGGCACCGTGGCCGACTTGAGAGAGGGGTAGGCCGAGACGAACGTCCCGACTCCCGCGGCGATGGAGACCGCGACGGTCAGGGTGTAGTCGACGATGAGCGCGGCCGCCGCCACCAGGCTCACCATCGGGCCCAGGTTGGCTCTCGAGACCGCGTAGGCACCCCCACCCATGGGGTAGGCGGTGATCACCTGTCGGTACGAGATCACGAGGATGGCCAGGAGGACCACGATGGCCACGGTGATGGGCAGGACCAGGTGCAGCGCGCCGGCGCCGGCCACCGCGAGGACCACGATGATCGCCTCGGGGCCGTAGGCGACCGAGGTGAGCGCGTCCAGGGAGAGCGCCGGTAGTCCTTCGATCGGGCTGAGGCGCTGCCTCCCGGTCTCCTGTGCCCGGAGCGGGCGTCCGATCAGGACATGCCAGGACGACGAGAGGAATCCCGGACGAGGCGTCGGGCGGTCGGCCATCGGGTCACTCTACGGGCGAAGCTGCGAGAACGGGCTGCAATCAGGCCGCACGGGCCGCACGGTTCGTCGGCCGAACGCGGTCAGGGGCCCTCGCCCCCGGTCGCGGTGCACGAGCGCGGATCCCAGGGTTGCAGTGCTTCGACCGCCGGTGTCGGTGCGGCGAACGCACTCGACGTCGGTGTGGTCGTGGTGGTGGTCGTCGGAGCGACGGTGGTCGAGGTGACGCCCGACCGGTGTGTGGTGGCGGGTGCCGGAGGTGGAGCGGAGGCGTTGACCGCGAACTCCGTGCCGGTCGTCACGGTGACCTCGGCCGGGGTCGAGGTCGGCGACGTCGTCGTCGTGGACGAGGTGGTCGTGCTCGGCTCGTAGGCCATGACCACCGCCCCGGACAGCGATCTGGCGACCGCCTGCGCCGCAGCCACGATGCTCGGGGAGAGGGAGCTGTAGCTGACCACGGTCTCCGCCTCGGTACCCACCGAGGGCGCGTCCCCGACGCCGGTGATCTGGAAGCCGAGCGCGTGGAGCGCAAAGGCGGTGTCGGCGCCCTGGTTGTACGCACCGGTCCCGTTGAGGACGGACACGGTCACCGTGCTCGGGGTCGGCAGCGGGGTTCCGGTCATGGTGTTCGTCGTGGCGCTGACCCCGAGGAACTGGTCGATGACCTGCTGATCCTGGGCGGCGGCCGGGAACTCGATGTCCCCGTAGCTCGCGCCCTCGAAGTAGTAGTTGCCGAAGTTGTCCACCTGGACCGGAATCGTGTACTGCGGCGCGGTGTCCGGGTTCACGGAGTGGAAGTTGAGGACCAGGTTGATCATCTCGGAGATCGAGAGCGTGGTCTCGAGCTGGGGAGCCACCCCGTCGACCATCCGTGTATCGGTGATCGGGTTCAGGAGCCCGTTCTTGGCGACGGCCGAGGCCAGGACGCGGATGAACTCGTGGTCGCGGCGGATCCGGGCCAGATCGCTCTGGGCCTCCTGGGGCCAGTCGGCAGGATCGGTCGAGGTGACCCCAGGCGCCTTGTACTGGAGATGGCGGGCCCGCACGACCTGGAGTGCGTGGTACCCGTCGAGATGGACGCATCCGGTGGTCTGCTGGTCGAGGTCCGAGTATGAGTCGTAGACCGGCTCGGGAAAGTACATGTTGACCCCGCCGAGGGCATTGACCACGTTGGCGAAGGTGTTGAAGTTGAGCTCCACGTAGTCCTGGATGGGGATGCCGAAGTCTTCCTGGACCGCGGCCACCACCTGCTCCGGACCCTCGTAGAGGGCGGCATCGATCTTGTTGGGTCCCTCCTTGCGGGCATTCGGGACGAAGAGATCCCGCGGGATCGAGAGGATGGAGAGCGCATGGGTGGCCGAGTTGAGGTGGAGGATCATGACCACGTCGCTGTTCACGCCGTTCACACCCTGGGAGCAGAGGCCGTAGGCGGTGTACTGGACCTTGAGCGCGCAGCGGTCGGTCGATCCGACCATGAGGATGTTCTCGGTGCCCGCATCGGCACCGGTCTGGGCGGCAACGGTCAGCCCCCGCACGTGGATCCGATGGATCTTGGAGTAGAGGAAGTAGCCGTAGCCGACCGCGCCCCCCGCCAGTACCACCAGGAGGGAGAGCACGACCACCGTGATCCGCAGCGCCCGCTTCCGGCGCTTGCTTCGCTTCGTGAGCTGGCGTCTCTCCTTGCGACTCAGGGTGTCGGCTTGTTCCGCGGGGGAGTCCATCGTCAGCCACACACGCTCGACTGCAGGGTCGCGCCGTATGGGGGCATCGGGGCCTACGGTAGCAAGCCGTTTCGGATCCCCATGGGCACCGACTCCGGCCACCCTCGCCGGCGCGCTGAGGCATGCTGTTCCGATGAGCACGTTCGCCACCTATGAGCTCGACGGTCATCTCGCGACGATCACCTACAACCGGCCCGACTCGCTCAACGCCATCAATGCAGAGATGCGCAGCGCCCTCAACGAGGCATTTGCGCGTTTTCGCGACGACGAGGATGCCTGGGTGGCCATAGTGACGGGGGCGGGGCGAGCGTTCTGTGCGGGAGCAGACCTCTACTCCGGTGCCGGATCCACAGGTGAGTTCGCCGGGACCTTCTGGGAGAAACCCACCGTGAACTCGTTCGAGAGCGGGTGGGAGATCTACAAGCCGGTGATCGCCGCGGTCAACGGCTACTGCCTCGGATACGGGCTCACCCTGGTGACCTGGTGTGACTTCGTGATCGCGAGCGACCGGGCGGAGTTCGGGTATCCCGAGGTCCTTCTCGGGGTCCCGGCCATGGTCGGTGCGATCCGGTTACCCCAGCGGATCAACTGGCAGTACGCAATGGAGATCCTGTTGACCGGGGAGCGGATCGGTGCGGAACGGGCCAAAGAGATCGGTCTGGCCGGCTGGGTCGTGCCCCACGAAGAGCTGATGGATGCGGCACGGGCACTGGCAGGCCGATTGCTCGCGGCGGCTCCCCTCGCCGCCCGGGCGTGCAAGGAGATGGCCGTACGTGCCCGGACCCTTCCCCCGGTCGAGGCGATCCGCTTCGCCGAGACCATGCGCCTCGTGGTGGCGTCGACCGAGGACGCGACCGAGGCGCGCCGTGCCGGCCAGGATGGCCGCGCCCCGCGGTGGCAGTGTCGCTGAACGGTGGTCGGTCCCGGTCAGCTCACGGAAGGATGAGGTGGGTGTCGCCGAACTCGTGCCAGAGGTACTCGGACTCGAGGGCGGCACGGTAGGAGGCCTCGAGGAGGGCACGACTCGCAATGGCCTCGAGCATGAGGAGGTGGGACGCCTCGGGCTCGTGCCATCCAGTCAGGACGCCGTCGATGGCCAGGACGCCCCGTTCGGGGGTGATGATCAGATCGGTCCAGCCGTCCATCGGACGGAGGTGACCGTCCGCATCGGCCGCAGACTCGAGGGCGCGCACCACGGTCGTCCCGATGGCGATCACCCTGCCACCACGCCGATGGGTCCCGTTGACCCGGTCGGCGGTCCAGGTCGGCACCTTGACCCGCTCCGCGTAGGGCAACTCGTCGGACCCGAGGGAGGCGACACCGGTGTGCAGGACGACCGGGGTCACACCGACCCCTTTTGCGACCAGGCGAGTGATCACATCCGGAGTGAAGGGACGCCCCGCACTCGGCATCTCCGCGCTCCCGGGTTCGTTCGCATAGACGTTCTGGTAGTAGCTGATCGGCCAGCCCCGCTCGACGTAGCCGTAGGAGATGGGCCGGCCGTTGACTGCGAGCCAGGTCAACGGCGGCTGCGGCAGCTCCAGACGTGCGATCCAGAGTCGGTCGCTGTCCGGGAGTGGCTCGAGCAGTTCCACCGAGGCGCCCTCACCGAGGTGCATGCTGCGCGGCACGCTCAACTCTCCCCAGCGCTCCGAGCTCCTCCCCACCGGACGCCGGGGCTCGACAACCCAGAGATCGCCTTCGATCTGGGTGGAGAGGTGCACGACGACCGGCGTCCGATCGCTCGAGACCGCGTCTACCGCCGCCGGGATAGTCGCCGAGGTGTTCACGACCACCAGATCACCGGGATCGAGGAACGTGGACAGGAGCGTGAAGGCACTGTGGACCAGCTGGCCGGTCGAGCGGTAGCTGACCATCATCCGCACCGCGTCGCGGGTGAGCCCCCGCGCCTCGGGCGGTGCGGTGGCCTCGCGACTCGGCGGGAGTTCGAACGACAGCCGGTTGGCGCTCATCCTGCCGACCCCGCCAACAGCTCGCTCGCGCGGATGCGTCCACTCGGCGGTCGCACCGCCAGGAGCCGCAGCATGGCGGGGGCGACGTCCTCGGGTAGTGGCCTGTCCGAGATGTCCTCGCCGGGGAAGGCGGCCTGGTGCATCTCGGTCCGCATGTCCCCGGGGTCGAACCACCAGACCCTGACCGCCGGCGCCTCGACGGCCAGCACGTGGCTCAGCTGCTCGAGCGCCGCCTTGCTCGCTCCGTAGACGCCCCACCCCTCGTAGGGCTCGACGGCTGCATCGGAGGTGATGTTGACGACCGCCCCGCTGTTGGCTTCGAGCTGGGGGAGGGCCAACTGGGTCAGGGCCAGTGGGGCCACGACGTTGACCCGCAGGACGTCGAGCAGGACCTCCGGGGGGACGGCACGCAACTCGGGGAGTGGTGTCGGCCCGAGCGCGCCGGCGTTGTTGACCAGGAGACTGAGCGCGCCGACCCGACCCGCGGTCGAGACCAGCTCCTGGCGGTGACCGCCGTCGGTGACGTCCCCGGGCACGATGTGGCAGCGGGGTCCGAGCCGCGCCGCGGCTTCGTCGAGCGAGCGTCGATCGCGTCCGTCGATGACGACCTGCCAGTCCTCGGCGAGGAGCGCACCGGCCAAGGCCAGCCCGAACCCCCGGGATCCTCCAGTGATGAGTGCCGTGTTCATGGTTGGTACCATATTCCTTGAAGTTAACTTTAAGTCAAGGAGTTGATGGCAATGCCAGTTCTGCTCACCATCGGAGAGCTGTCGGATCGGGCAGGGGTCGCGCAGTCGGCCCTGCGGTACTACGAGCGCGAGCACCTCATCGAGTCATCCAGATCGGCGGGCGGCCAACGCCGGTACCAGCGGGAGGTCCTCCGCCGGGTCGCCTTCATCCGGGCTGCCCAGCACGTCGGTCTGACCCTCGACGAGATCAGGCAGGCCCTCGCATCGCTGCCCAGCGCAAGAACACCGACGGCCGCGGACTGGAAGCGCCTCTCACAATCGTGGCGGCACCGCCTCGACGCTCGGATCGGCGAGTTGGAGCGACTCCGGGACCGGCTCGACTCCTGCATCGGGTGTGGCTGCTTGTCGTTGCGGACCTGTCAGTTGTCGAACCCGGACGACGTGGCCGCGTCCCTCGGGTCCGGTCCCCAGTGGCTGCTCGCGGAACCCTGAGTCGGGGAGGAGCGGCCGTGCTCACCGATCGGACGGCTCGACCGTTCGCCACAGCACGACATGGGGACCGATGAGCGGATCGACCCACGGCTCACCTGCCTCGACGAAGCCCGCACGGGTGTAGAGCGTGACCGCCGGCAACCGGGCGTTGCACCAGAGCAACCCACCGCCATGGTCGGCGACATGGGAGATCGCGGCCCCGAGCACGGCACGTCCGATCCCGAGGTTGCGGAGGTCTTCCCTGGTCGCCATTCCCCGGAGCCGCCACGAGGACCCTGGAGGTGGACCGTGCTCGCCGAGTGTCGATGGGGGAGCCTCCAGCGCCACCCGCACGGTCCCGACGACGGCCCCGTCGTCGCCGACAGCGGCGAACGTTCCGGTCGTCGGGTCGTCGTCATCGGCCAGGGCCAACTGGTCGAGTGTCTCGTGGGGGCGGAGCACGGCTTGCCGCAGTCCCCAGGTCGCGGGCGCCGAGACCGTCTCGACACGGAACTCCACACGCTGAGGGTACCGGTCATCGGCAGATCGACCCGCGGCATCCGTGCCGGCCCGAACCGTGTAGTTGCGGAGGCAACTACCGTGGAGCGCATGACAGATCGCATGGATGCTCTGCGGGCAACCTCCGACCGCCTGGACCGGGTCGTCCGGGGGCTCGATCCCGCTCAGATCGAGCGCTCCGCGTACCCGACCGACTGGTCGATCGCAGACGTGCTCTCCCACCTCGGATCCGGTGCGGTGCTCTTCCAGCGCAGGGTCGACGACGGCCTCGCGGGCCGAGAGACGCCTGACGACGTCGCCCAGCCGGTCTGGGACGCCTGGAACGCCAAGGAGGCCCAGGCCAAGGTCACCGACGGCCTCAATGCCAACCGGGCTCTCGTCGAGCGCATCGACTCGCTCACCGACGAGGAGCGTGGGCGGTTCCGGTTCTCCATGGGTCCGATGGTCCTCGATCTGGACGGAACCGTCGGTCTGCGGCTCAACGAGGTCGCCCTGCACCTCTGGGACATCGAGGTTGGGCTCGACCCGCTCGCGACCGTCGCGCCCGAAGCGGTCGAGTGCGTGGTCGACAACCTCGAGATGATCTCGCGCTTCGCCGGGAAGCCCACCGGCGCCGTGCAGTCGGTCGCGGTGCGCACGAGCCGCCCGCGACGAGACTTCCAGATCACCCTCGACGTCGAGTCGTTGTCGTTGGCGCCGAGCGACCCCGTCGAGGCGCCGGATCTCGAGCTCCCGGCTGAGGCGTTGATCCGCCTCGTGTATGGCCGGCTCGACCCCGAGCACACGCCCGATCACCGGGGCTCCGCCGACCTCGACGGGCTCCGGCGCGCCTTCCCAGGATTCTGAGCGCCCTGCGCCCGACGGACAGCTCCGTCGGGCGGTCGGTCAGCGGTAGATGTTGACCGTGTCGTCGAGACCGATGCGGTCCGGGCTCGCACGCCCGGTCGAGACGAGGATGAAGGTCATCGGGTCGCCGGCGACGACCGGGCCGCCACCGGACACCGGGAACTCCTCCATGCCGTCCAGACGGAGCGTCACCGGACCCCACCCTTGGTCGGTGAGGACCTGGGCGATGTGCGAGACCGAGGCGAGCACGCCGTCTCCGTGCACTGTCGGCTCGTCGATCGCCGCACGGATGTCGTTGTTGTGGAGGAAGGTGTCGAACCAGAGGGATTCGAGCCCCTGCCCGAGCGTGCCCGGTGTCCCGGGAGGTCCCGGCGCCGACCACGCGTCATCGTCGAAGGCGGCGGCGATCGCCGAGGCGGTTGCGACCGCGCCGTCGAGCTCGTCGGCCAGCGCAGCAGGTGGACGACCGCGCCGCTCCTGCACCTGGCGGTCGGTCACCTCGTCAGTGCCGAGGCCCTCGAGCCGGAGTTGGGACACGTCGGTCAGCTGACCCACGACGTGGCCTGCGACGTCTGCCACGGTCCACCCCTCGCAGGGGCTCGCAGACTCCCATTGCTCGGCGGTGAGACCGCGGAGCAGGACGGCGAAGTCGGCGTACTCCTCGAGCATGCCTTCCACCACGATGGTTCGGCCGAGCGTCATCGGGTGCCTCCATGGTGACTGGTCGGGTCGGACGCCACCCTACCGGGTCGCTCAGCTCGTCTCGCCGGGTCGCTCCGGCGGACCCGGAGCGCCGCGCAGCTCGCGCCGCCAGACCAGACGCAACCCGGTCCACGTCTCGTCGATGGCGCAGACCTTGTTGTCGACCAGGCCACGGGGGAGTGCGAGGGCGCGCACCGCGTGGTCGGTCAGGTCGGTCGCCATTCGTGAGGTGCGTTTGGGCCAGGCGATCCAGAGGCCGCCCCCCGGAAAGACCATCGCCCCGAGGCGGTCCAGCCTCCGTTCGAGTTCGGCGCCTTGGGTGAAGAAGGCGAGGACCAGATCAGCCGTCCGCACGAGTCGGCGCACGACGTGCACTCCGGTCGGCACGTCGACGGGCACATCGTCGGGCGCCCACAGGAGGGCGAGGCGCCCCTCCTCGTCGACCCCGAGCTTTCGTGCGAGCGATGAACCACGCGAATCCGCCACGGCCGGAATCATGGCACCCGCGTGATTCAGCGCGGACCCCCGGTCAGCCGCCGGCAGCCATGTCCACCGCATTGACCCGGACGGGATGGATCGTCACGACCACGCGCTGTCCGCCCGCCCCGTCGAAGGTTCGGAGGTCTGCGCCGTACTTCTGGCCCACCTCACCTGCGAACGCGTACTCGGGATCGTCGGTCAGCTCGGCGTCACCCCGAACCTCGAGGTAGCGGGTCGGAGCAGCCGGGTCCAGGATGAAGAAGGTGACCTTGGGATCGGCGCGTAGGTTCCTGACCTTCTGTCGCGAGGTGTTGAGGGAGATCCGGATCGTCTGCTCGTCCGCCAGGAACCAGACGGCACTGAGCTGGGGTCGTCCGTCGGCGCCGACGGTCGCAAGGACTGCGGTGTTGGCATCCAGGAGGTCCCGGTGGGTCGGAGGAATCGTGTTCGGCGGCATGCCTCGTCCAACCCCGCTCGCCGACGAGACATTTCCGGCTCATTCCTCTGTGTTACCCGGTCCGAGCAGCACGGCTGCCAGGCGGGCGGCGTTGGCGTCGGTTGGGTCGACTCCGTCCAGGGTCAGGTCTGCATCGTCCGGAGGCTCCCAGGTCGCCACGGACCGTTGGACGTGGCTCCAGTCGATCTCGTACCAGTTCGGAATGCCGCGGTCCCGTCCCTCGATTCTCGAGCGGTGCACCTCGGCATCCGACAGGACGGTCAGGATCAGGACGAATCTGGCGCCCTCCTCCCGAGCCACCGCACGACACCGCTCGACGTCGTGGGCCCGGGCCATGCCATCGAGGACCACTGCTGCAGCGCGTCGCAACTCGGACCGGGCAAGAGCCGTGAGGATCGACCACCCCACGGCTCCATGGCCCGGAGGCGTCATGTCGTCGAGCGCGTGCTGGATGGTCCCGTACGGGCGGAGTGCGCTCATCGCCCAGTCATGCGCCAACACGGCTGCACCGAGCAGTCGAGCGGCAGCGTCGGCAACGGTGGACTTGCCGGTCCCCTGCACGCCGGTCACGAGGACCAGGGTGGGACGCATCTCCCCGGTCACGGGAGGTCCATGAGCCACGAGGCGACGAGCTCCGCTACCTCGCCCTCACGTGCTCGGAGCCCGTGGTCCCCGTTCACGAAGACGAGCGTGACCGGACTGGGGATGACCGCTGTGGCCTGTTCGAGCTCGGAGGGAGCGGCCAGGGCGTCCCTCCGGCCGGAGACGAAGAGGCAGGGCAGATCGAGGTCGGGAAAGTGGGCGGAGCGGAGCCGGTCGGGGTGTTCGGCAGGGTGGAGGGGATAGCTGACCAGCACCAGCGCAGCTGCCTCGAGTCCTCCTGCGACGGCCATCGAGCACATCCGGCCGCCCATGGAGCGGCCACCCATTGCGAGTCGCTCCGTCGGGACGCCGAGCCGCTCTGCCAGTGCCGACGCGGCGGAGCGCACCGTCTCGATGCAGACCTCCGCGCTGTCGGGACGCCGACGCCCGGCGGTCCGGCCGGGGAACTCGATGCGTTCGACCGGGACGCCGTGTTCGGAGACCGCCCGATCGATTGCCACGAGCCCTGCCTGGTCCCGGCCGGCGCCCGCGCCGGGGGTCAGCAGCAGACCGGCGGGACCCGAGGTGACCATCGGGTCATCTTGCTCCGACCGGACGCCATCGACCATTCCCTCCGGAGGACACGGGCGGTACTCTCGGGAAATGCCCCTGCTCCGGAGAATTCGAGTGACTGCCCTCGGGGTGGTCATCGGTACCGGGGCACTGCTCGGGCTCGCGATGCCGGCTGTTACGGCCGGCGCCGCCGGCCTGACCTGGACGGTGCACGGCGTCACGCCGGTCCCCCAATTCGGTGTCGACAGCCAGATCTCCGGGATCTCCTGTCCCTCGTCGAAGCTCTGCGTGGCGGTCACCTTCAGCGGCGACATCCTGACCTCGACCACCCCCGACGCCGGTGCGTCCGGCTGGAAGGTCTCGAACGTCGACGGCGACGTGGGCTTCGACGGTGTGTCCTGCCCGTCCGCGACTCTGTGCGTGGCGGTGGATCAACAGGGCGACGTGCTCACGTCGTCGACTGCCGGGTCGGCGACCCCGACCTGGACGTCAACCGACGTGGGCTGGATCGGCGCCTCGATCACCTGTGTGGTCAAGACGACGTTCTGTGTCGCAGGCGACTACCAGGGTGACGTCCACACGACGAGCGACCCCGGCGGCGCTCCGTCCGCATGGAGCGGGGTGACCGTCGACAACCGCGCGCTCATCTCGCTGTCCTGTCCGCAGACGACCCTGTGCGTCGCGGGTGACGAGAACGGCAACGTGTTTGCCTCGGCCGATCCGACGGGCGGGTCCTGGGCGACCGACCACATCGACGCGACCGACCCGGTCACTTCCATGGCGTGCCCGTCGAGTGCCCTCTGTGTGGGAACCGACCTCAACGGAGACGTGCTCACCACCACCGATCCGACTGGTCCCCCCAGCAGCTGGTCGGTCACCCAGGTGGACACCTCGGGCGGCTCGGGGGTCGCGCTCGAGTCGGTCAGCTGCACGGCGCGGGCGCTGTGCCTGGTCGGGGACGTCTCCGGCGACGTGCTCACCTCGAGCGACGCCGGCGGTGGTGCGGGGGCCTGGACGCTCACGGCGCTCAGCGTGGCGCCGGTCACCGCCCTCAGCTGCCCCTCCCGCGTGTTCTGCGCCGGCGGCGATGCGGCCGGCACCGTCGTCTCCTCGGTCGATCCGACCGGTGGGTCCGCGAAGTGGGTCATCGCCCACGAGCTCGATCTCACCCACCCGATCAACACGGTGTCCTGCCCCTCGACCACCCTCTGCGTCGCCGGTGATTCGGTCGGCGACGTGCTGACCTCGACCGACCCCGGAGGGACCTCGCCCGCCTGGAAGGTGCATCAGGTCGATGCGCCCGGCGGCGAGCTCCTCTCGCTCCAGGGCATCTCCTGCCCCTCGACCACCCTCTGTGTCGCGGTGGACGGGAGTGGGAACGTCCTGTCCTCGACGCACCCGACGAGTCAGACCGCGGCATGGACGTCGGTCGACGTCACCGGGGGTCGGACCTTCACTGGCATCTCCTGTCCGACGACGACCCTGTGCGTGGCGATCGACGGGGACGGGGACATCGCGACCTCGACCGATCCGACCGGTTCGGCCTCGGCGTGGTCGTTCGACCAGTTCGTCGATCCGGCCGGGGTCATCTCCTCGATCTCGTGTGCGAGTGCGACGCTCTGCGCGGCCGTCGACTACCGCGGCGAGGTGCTCACGAGCACCGACCCAGCAGGCGGCGCATCGACCTGGACGGTGACCACCGGGATCGACGGCAACGGGCTGGATTCGGTGTCCTGCATCAAGCCGGCGACGTGTGTGGCGGTCGACGACCGGGGGGGCGTGGTCACCTCGGACCACCCCCGGCACGGGGCGAGCGCGTGGCAGGTCGCTGGCATCGACGGGACCGATCACCTCTTCGCAGTCTCCTGTTCGCCCGGGGGGTTCTGCGCCGCCACCGACGACCACGGCCGGATCCTGACCTCGGCTGCTCCCCTGAGCGGCGCGGGCTCCTGGACGGCGCAGACCGTTGACCCCGGCCGCTGGGTCCTGTCGGTCGCCTGTCCCTCGAGCGGGCTGTGCGTGGCGGGGGACAACGGGTACCGGCTGCTCTCGGGCGTGTAGCGCAGCAGACGGGGCGGTCTGCCCGGTGGGTGGTGGTCCCCGAATCGGATGGGGGCAGGTCGACAGCCCGACGGTGCATCCGTACAATCGCCACCGGAGCTCGACGAGGAAGGGAGCCGGCGAATGGCTGACGACCCCGTCTCGCTGCGGCGCTTCGTCACCAACGTGGTCCGCCCGGCCGTCTACGGGTCGCGTTCGGCGCTCGAGATCGCGGCCCACAGCGTGGGTGGTGAGCCGATCCCTCCGGCAGAAGCCCTGGGACGCACCTTCACACCGTTCGCCCTCGGTGACGCCTGGGGTGGCATGTGGGACACCACCTGGTTCCGGTTCCGGGGGTCGGTCCCACAGGAGTGGAGCGGCTCCGAGGTGGCGGCCCTCGTCCACCTCGGCGGCGACCAGATGGTCGGCTTCACCGCCGAGGGTCAGATCTGGGACGCCGCGGGCCGCCCCGTGCAGGGCCTGCACCACCGGCACCGTGAGTTCGTCCTGGCCACCAAGGCGCTCGGAGGGGAACCGGTCGAGTTCTTCGTCGAGGCAGCGGCCAACCCGATCCCCCCGTGGCACCTCGCCGACTGGCCCCTCCTCGCGCCGGACTACCGCGGCGCCCCCCTCTACAGACTCCAGACCGCCGAGCTCGCGCCAGTGGACCGGTCCGTCGAGGGGCTCTACCTCGACATGCGGATCCTGCTCGAGCTCGCCGACCTGCTCCCGGACCGCACAGAGGAGATCCTCGGGGCGCTGCGCTCCGCAACGGAGCTCGTCTCCCCCGAGGATGTCCCCGGTTCGGTGGCCACGGCCCGCGCTGCGCTGAGCCCGGTCCTCGACGCGCCCAGCTCTTCGGTCAACTCGGTGGTCGCGGTCGGCCACGCCCACATCGACTGCGCCTGGCTCTGGCCGGTCCGCGAGACGAGACGCAAGTGCGCGCGGACCTTCTCCAACCAGCTCCGCCTCCTCGAGCAGTACCCCGGACACCACTTCGTGTGCAGCCAGGCGGCCCAGTACGAGTGGATGAAGGATGACTATCCGGAGATCTACCGGGGCATCACCGAGCAGGTCCGCAGCGGCAGATGGGAGCCGGTCGGCGGCATGTGGGTCGAGCCCGACTCCAACGTCCCCTCGGGCGAGTCTCTGGTCCGCCAGCTGGTGTTCGGCAAGCGCTTCTTCTCCGAGGAGTTCGGCGTCGAGACTCACGAGCTCTGGATCCCGGACGTCTTCGGCTACTCGGCCGCGCTCCCCCAGATCGCACGGGGCGCCGGGGTGACCTCCTTCGTCACCCAGAAGATGAGCTGGAACGACACCAACCCTTTCCCGCACACCACGTTCTGGTGGGAGGGCCACGACGGTAGCCGGCTGCTCGCCCATTTCCCACCGGCCAACACCTACAACGGTGACTGCTCTCCCGGCGAGCTGGCCATGGGGCAGGACCGCGGCATCGGAGCGGACGGCGCTGCGCGCAACCTCTACCCCTACGGCTACGGCGACGGCGGAGGCGGTCCGACCGCGACCATGGTCGAGCGTCTCGACCGCCTCTCGGACATCGACGGACTGCCCCGGGTCGAGATCGGCTCGGTGGGTGGCTTCCTGGACCGCCTCGACGAGGACTCCGGGGACCTCCCGACCTGGGTGGGTGAGCTCTATCTCGAGGCCCATCGCGGGACCCTCACCACCCACGCCGACGTCAAGCTGGCCAACCGCCGCGGCGAAGAGGCGCTCCGGTCCGCCGAGCTCTGGTCGGTGGCAGCGTCCCTCGATCGGCGATCGGAGCTCGAGCGGGCCTGGAAGCTGCTCCTGTTCCAGCAGTTCCACGACATCCTGCCCGGCTCGGGCATTCCCTGGGTCTACGAGGACGCACGGCGCGACTACGCCGATGTCCTCGACAGCGCGGGCTCGGTCATCGCCGAGGCCCAGGGTGTGCTCACCAGCGGGGCGGGAACCGGCGAGGGTGACCGGCTGGTCGCGTTCAATCCGTCCTCCTACGACCGGACCGAGGTCACCGATCTGCCCGACGGCACCCTGGCGGTCGTCTCGGCGCCGGCGTGCGGGTGGTCGACCGTCGGGCCGGTCCGGTCCGCAGAGCCCGACCCGGTGGCGGTCGGCGACGGCTGGCTGGACAACGGTCTCCTGAGGGTGCGCTGGGACGGCGACGGGCTGCTCGAGTCGGTGCGGGACCTCGCGACGGGCCGGGAGGTGCTGGCGGCCGGCGAGCGGGGCAACCTCTTCCAGATCCACGAGGACCACCCCCGTGCCTTCGACGCGTGGGATGTCGACGCCTCCTATCTCGACCAGGTCACCGATCTGGTGGCGGCGGACTCGATCGAGGTCGTCGAGCGCGCGCCCCTACGGGCCGGGGTGCGCATCGTGCGGAGGGTCGGAGCGTCGACGATCACCCAGACGATGCGCCTCGCTGCCGGGAGTCGCCGGCTGGCGTTCTACACGACCGTGGACTGGCACGAGCGGCACCGCTTCCTCAAGGTGGCCTTTCCGGTCTCGGTCCACTCGACGCGGGCGACCTACGAGATCCAGCACGGCCACATCGAGCGGCCGACCGTGGCCAACACGAGTTGGGACCAGGCGCGGTTCGAGGTCTGCGGCCACCGGTGGGCTGACCTGAGCGAGCCCGGGTACGGCGTCGCGCTCCTCAACGACTGCAAGTACGGCTACGACATCCGTGGCCACACCATGCGGCTGTCCCTGCTCCGCGGCCCGGGCTTTCCCGATCCGGGAGCCGACCAGGGGCAGCACCGGTTTGCCTATGCGCTGTTCCCCCACGCCGGCGACCTGCGGGCGGTCGACGGGGTCGTCTCCGAAGCGGAGGCCTTCAACCTCCCGCTGTCATTGGTGCCCGGCGAGGGTGCGGGCAGGGTGGTCTCGGTCGATCGCCCGGGGGTGAGTGTCGAGGCCGTCAAGTGGGCGGACCGCGCGGATGCCGTCGTGGTGCGCCTCTGCGAGGTCTGGGGGTCACGGGGTCCTTGTCGAGTGACGCTGCACCGCCCCTTCGGATCGGTCAGCCGCACCGACCTCCTCGAGCGGGAGCAGTCCCCCCTCACCAGCCGCGAAGGCGTCGTCGAACTCGAGCTCCGGCCCTTCGAACTGGTCACGCTCCGGTTCGCCGTCGACGGTGGGTGACCAGTGCTGCTCGGTCCGTCTAGGAGCCAGCAGGAGGCACCACGAGATGCCTGCCCAACATTTCGGTCGGCGGTGGCGAGTCCAGGTGGCGTTGGTCAGTTCGATGCAGGAGCCGTGTAGAGCAGTTCAATGCGTCTCGCCAGGTTCACTGCATGATCGCCCAAACGCTCGTAGAAGCGGGCCAGCAGGGTCACCTGCGAAGCAACAGGGGTCGGCATGGCCTCCGCGTCGATCTCCTCCATCAAGCGTGCGTGGAGGATGTCCATCTCGACGTCATCCTCGGCGAGATCCTTGGATCTGCTCGTTCGGTCCACATAGGCAAGCGCAGCGGTCTGCCACATCTCGAGGGCGAGCTCGGTCATACGTTGGACGACGCCCCGACTCACGGGACTCATCTCCACCCCGAGGTTGTCGACGGCACGCTGGGCGACATGCTCTGCGAGGTCCGCGCTGCGTTCGAGTTCGGGAAGAATCAATAGGAGGCCGACGTATCGGCGAAGTTCGAAGGGGTCAGGTGCCAAGTCGATCCGTCGCCAGACCAGGAGTTCTACTTCAGACGTGAGGTCATCGACCGCCTGATCACCTTCGACCACCCCCCGAGCGACGGTGATCTCACCCGCCAGAAGTGCGTGTGTGGCCTGGGCCAATGCCTGGGACACGAGAGCGAATAACTGGGCCACCTTGCGGTCGATGAGGTCAGGCTCGTGGTGCGCCTCCATAGACCCGCAGACCCTACCCCGAAGGGGATCATTTATTCGCGTAGCGATAACCCATTCGTCATCTCAAGGACACTTTGTGGCGACCAGAGATTCACGTATGGAGCCCTCGGCAGAGGGTTGTACATGAACGAGCACCAGCGCCGAAGAGGGTCGGGCCAAGGGATTACCTGATGTTTGCACACAGATCACGAGAAATTCGCGTTGCGTTCACTTCTGATCTGTACGGTCAGGGAGGTTCGTCGGATGTGCCTGGGAGTGGGCGGACTTGGCCCGCCCGGCAAGCAGATCAGCCTTGGCACACAATAGGGATCGGGAGCAGAAGTGGACCCAACGCCACAGTCGGCGACAGGATTGCGACGCAAGACGAAGCGCATGCTCACTATTGGATTTCTTGCCGGAGGCAGTCTTCTTCTGGCAGCTTGCAGCTCCTCGTCCACACCGGCTACCACCACGACAGTGGCTCCAGGAGGCACGCTTTCCGCGAGCAACTCCGCATACCTCAATGCCGACCTGGCTGCGCCAGCCGGAACCCTTCAAGCGGCTGGATCGACATTCGTGCAGCCCTTCTTCACCAAGGCGTTCTTCACATACACATCGATGAATTTCAGGTCTGCAGGTCAACTACTCCAGCGTCGGAAGCGGTGCCGGTATCACCGACTTCCAGGCGGGGTCAGTCAATTTCGCCGCTTCTGACGTGCCAATGTCCGCCTCCGATCTGGCCAAGGTGCCCGCGTCGTCCGGACCGGTCATCCAGATCCCCGACACACTGGGTGGGGTCGCGGTCTCGTACAACCTGCCGGGTTTGACCAAGCGACTCAAGTTGGACGCAGCCACGGTTGCCGGCATGTTCGACGGCACGATCAAGACGTGGAACGCATCCCAGATCGCCGCTCTGAATCCCGGTGTGACCTTGCCTTCCAAACCCATCGTTCCAGAGGTGCGTGCGGACAGCTCGGGAACGACGTACATCTTCAGTGATTTCCTGACTACTGCTGCCCCCTCTGTGTGGACGCTGGGGGCGAGCAAGACCATTTCGTGGCCGTCGGCTGCCATTCAGACCCCACACAACTCCGGCGTGGCTTCGAGCATTCAGTCAACGCCCTATTCTGTGGGCTACGTCGAGCTGGCCTACGCAATCCAAAACCACTTCACGGACGCTGCGATCAAAAACGCCTCCGGGGTGTACGTGGTGCCGTCGGCCGCCACGGTGGCGGCCGACGCCAACCAGAAGACGGGCATCACGCCAACGAATTTCTCCATTGTCAACGAGCCCGGCACCACCAGCTACCCGATCTCCGGCTACAGCTGGGCCATCCTGCTGGAGAAGCAGACCAATGGCACGACCGGCGCCCAGGTGGTCAAGGTCCTTGACTGGACCACGCACACCGGAGGGGGCCAGAATCTGGCCGCCAGCCTGGGCTATGTCGTGCTCCCACCCGCGATCCAGAATTCCGATCGCGCAGCACTGTTGACGGTCAAGGGTCCCACTGGGACAGCACTTCTCACCAAGTGAAGTCGGCGGTCACCGACCGAAGGAGGTAGAGGGGGCTGACCTCACCCGTGAGTACTTCAGAGACACCAACACGCAGGAGCGCGAAGCGCGCTGGTCGCATCGCGCTCTCCGACGGTGCGTACCGGGGCATCCTGATCCTCATGGTGGCGGTCTTCGTAGCATTGGTGGCTTGGTACGTGATTTCGATCGCCGTCGAGGCGAAGCCGGCCTTCTCTACCCTTGGCTTCTCGTGGATCTTTCAGAAGGTCTGGAACCCAAGCCACAATAAATACGGTCTGCTCCCATTCATCCTTGGGACCATCGAAACCACCGCCATCGCCATGCTGCTGGCGGTCCCGATCGGACTGGGGACGGCCATCGCCTTGGCCCACCTGGTTCCTGCCCGAATTCGCCCCGCTCTCTCGACGGCGGTCGAGCTACTCGCTGCCGTACCGAGTGTTGTCTACGGCCTGTGGGGGCTCATTGTGCTGGCCCCGCTGTTTCGCGAGCACATCGAGCCCTTCCTTACCACGGTGTTTGGATGGACCGGCCTGTTCAATGGGCAGAACTACGGAGTTGGTCTGCTCTTGGCCGGAGTAATCCTCTTTGTCATGGTCCTGCCCACGATGGTGGCCATCTCGCGCGATGTGCTCGCCGTGGTGCCAACAGAACAAGTGGAGGGAGCCATGGCCCTAGGTGCGACCCGTTGGCAGGTACTCCGCAAGGTGGTACTGCCCGGCGCCCGCACTGGGATCTTGGGTGGCTTCACCCTGGCCATGGGTCGTGCCCTCGGCGAGACGGTTGCGGTTGCTCTCGTTATCGGGAATTCGCCGTTCATCGCGGACTCGATCAAAGCGCCGACGGCCACGCTCGCCTCGCTCATTGTCAACAACTTCGGTGAATCGACCGGCACCGAGCTGAGCGCGCTGCTCGGGGCCGGCCTGGTTCTGCTGATCATCGGGATCGGGGTGAACGCCATCGCCCGAGCCCTGGTCCGCGGCACCGCGCGCGCCAGTGGTGCTGCGTCGGTTGCCGTAGCCTGATGACCGCGCTCACGTTGGACGCCGCGTCCGACCCCATCCTCCTGCGTCGCAAGCAGATTCAAGCAGTGGCGGCGGCGACCCTCGGTCGGCGGAAGACCTACTCGAAGATCGCCGTGGGTATTTGCTGGGCCTTCTTGGCCATCGCCATCGTGCCCTTGGTGGGTGTGGTCCTGTACGTAGTGATCAAGGGTCTCCCCGCCTGGAATGTCGACTTCTTCACCAAGCCCACCTACCCCGAGGGAATACCCGGCGGAGGAGTATTCAACGCAATCGTAGGAACCGCAGTGATCGGGCTCATCGCAACTGCGGTGACCGTCCCGCTCGGCCTCCTTTGCGGTCTGTTCCTGGCCGAATCGGACGGGAAGGTCGCCTCCACTGTGCGCTTCACTGCCGATGTGATGAGCGGCGTGCCGTCCATCACGGTCGGCATCTTCGGCTACATCGCCATCGTCAGGAACTTCGGCTACAGCGGGCTGGCTGGGGCCTTCTCCATCGGGGTCATCATGCTGCCGGTGATCATCCGAGCAGGTGAGACTGCCTTTCGAGGCGTGCCGAGCCACCTGAACGAAGCTGCCACGGCCCTCGGAGCCCGCAAGGCCACCATCGCCCGCCGTGTCGTGGTACCTGCCGCCATGCCGGGCGTCATCACGGGCGTGCTGCTGGCCATGGCCCGCGGCCTGGGCGAAACGGCACCCTTGCTCCTCACGATCTTCGGCAACCAGTACATGCAATGGAATCCGAGCAAGCCAATGAATGCACTGCCCTTGACAATCTTCAACGACAGCAGTCAGCCCTATGCCGATCTCGTGCAGATCGCCTGGGGGGCGGCTCTGCTGTTGATGGTGGTGGTGCTTGCGCTGAGCGTCGGCAGCCGAGTCCTTGCCGCCCTTCTGCAGAAGGAGAGACGATGATCGATCCAACCATTCCGCTCGGCGAGGGCATCTCTGTTGACACTGGCCAAGTACTGCTGGAGCCGGCCGCCGATAGTCCGGTTATGCGTCTCGAGGAAGTTACTGTTGCCTTCGCAGGCCGAAAGGCGGTGCGCGACGTCAGCTTCGATGTACACGGTGGCGAGATCACCGCCCTCATCGGACCCTCGGGATCGGGCAAGACGACGCTGATTCGTGCCTTGAACCGAATGCACGACGCGGTGCGATCGGCTGCCGTCACTGGAACCATCATGCTCGGTGAAACCGACGTCAACGCCAAATCGACGGACGCGACGCTGCTTCGGAGTCGTGTGGGCATGGTCTTCCAGCGGCCGAACCCGTTCCCCACCATGAGCATCTACGAGAATACGGTTGCCGGGCTGAGGTTCAACGGGGTACGGAAGAAAGCGCTGCTCGAGGAAGCGGCCGAATCGGCACTCGTCGCCGCAGCTCTGTGGGACAGCGTCCGGGACCGCCTGAGGGCCCACGCCTCGACCCTGTCAGGAGGTGAACAGCAACGGCTGTGCATCGCACGGGCCCTGGCCGTGGAACCAGAAGTGTTGTTGATGGACGAACCGACGTCGGCACTCGATCCGATCGCTACCAAGCGAATCGAGGAGTTGGTCGGCGAGCTCAAACATCGAGTGACCATCATCATCGTGACCCATAACATGCAACAGGCCATGCGGATTTCGGATCGCTGCGCGTTCCTACTCATGGGTGATGATAAGGCCGGGGAACTCATCGAATTCGGTCCGACTTCCAAACTGTTCAGCGAACCATCCGATCCTCGGACCCTTGACTACGTGAATGGTCGGTTCGGCTGACTCTTGAGAATGGCGAAGAGAACGTGACGAAAAACACCTCTTCCTGCGCTCAGGGAGTCATCTTGTAGTGGCCAGCTCTGTTCTGCCTGACTTGGGCTTTCCGCGGATCTTGCTGATAGAGCAACCCCGCCCCCTCCGCGATGCTCTTGCCGCCGCGCTGCAGTCTCGGTGCTTCGAAATTCAGTGCGCCCACACCGAAACACAGATATTCGACCTGATGCGCCGGTGGAAACCAGATCTGCTTCTTCTGGACCTTTCGACATACGAAAGGCTAGATGCCCCTGTTTGCGAATACATCCAACAGGAACTAGGACTCCCGACCATTCTCTTGGCAGAGGCCGGAACGGAGGACCTTGTGCTCAGCGCACTTCAATCGGGAGTTCAGGATTTCATCATTCGTCCAATCAATCTTCAGTCGGTGATCGTGAGGATCGATACGGCCCTGATGAATCCGCCCAACTTGCCATATCGGGAATCGGAGGATCTTGAAGCTGTAAAAGCAGGCCCAGTGTCGATCTATCCGTTCAGGCGAACAGTGTTCATTCGAGGGAGTGAAGTTCACCTACCGAAACTTGAGTACGACCTCTTGTTCATGCTCATTCGCGATCCCGGACGTGTTCGCACTCGGGAAGAGATCCTTTGCAACATTTGGGCGAATCGAACGTCGGACACACGCACATTGAATACGCATATTCAGAGGATCAGGGCAAAGGTGGAGACAGACAAGAGCCATCCCCGCCATGTGATGACAATGCGAAACATCGGCTACTACTTTGACAGCGGCGAACGGCCCAGTGTGCCGCTCGTCAATGGGTGACTTCAGATCGCCGGTGCGGCTGCTTCCTCGGGGACCGCGGAGTCTGGTCTGACCACCGCGGGGGGTCTGGTGACGGCGGGATATCGGAACGCGTCGAAGGCGGCCACGAACTGGCGTACCGCCTTGGGGAGCTGGACCAGCAGATGGCCCGCAGGGCGCTGGTCCTGCCCGATCAGGTCGACGAGCAAGGAGCAGTGTCCGACGGTCACCGAGCGGATCTGGGGCTCGGATCCCATGATCGACGTGAGGTAGACGGCAAGCGCACAGGAGCGGTTGTCTTTCGGCACCCCGCGGACGTTCGCCACCTGGAGGGATGCCGCCACCTCGTCCGAGGTCTGACCGAGCCCGCCGAGGACCCCCATGGTCTCTTTCTTGAGTCGACGAAGATGGCTCATCTGACCTCCTCACGGTGCCGCGCAATCGTAACCCCTCTCTGGGGGACCAGACCGCGGGACACCGACCGGGTCACTAGTGATCCGTCGCTGATATAGCTCTGATAACTAGAGCGGCAGCATGACCACTGTGACTGCACCGCCGCTGGCGATGACCAAGAAGCAGCGACGCGAGCTGGAAGTGATTGCCCGCTCGACCTCGATGGGACACCGCAAGGTGGTTCAAGCCAAAGCGCTGCTGCTCGCGGCCGACGGAGTCGGCACCAATGAAGTGGCCCGGCGGTGCCACACCACCAACGACTCGGTGCGCGCCTGGCGTCGACGGTTCGAGGAGGAAGGTGTGGACGGCGTCGGGCGGATCGCGCCGGGGAGGGGTCGGACGTCGTGGCTGCCCGACGGCACGGTCGCCGCGGTTGTCCATGACACGCTTCACGAGCTGCCCGACGACGGCTCGACGCACTGGACAACGCGCCACATGGCCAGGTGATTCGGCATCGGCAAGGACACCGTGGCCCGCATCTGGCGTGATCACAATCTCAAACCCTGGAAGGTCGAGACCTTCAAGCTGTCTACCGATCCGCACTTCGAGGAGAAGCTCGTCGATGTCGTCGGGCTCTATCTCAACCCGCCGGAGCGGGCGGTCGTGTTCAGCTTCGACGAGAAGACCCAGGTCCAGGCCCTCGATCGCACCCAGCCCTCACTGCCGATGAAGCCGGGGCGGAATGGGACGATGACCCACGACTACAAGCGCCACGGCACGACCGATCTGTTCGCCGCCATGAACGTGGCCACCGGGGAGGTCCTCTACGACACCCGGCGCTCGCATGCGGCCTCCGATGTGCTCCGGTTCTTCAAGCTGATCGACCTCCACGTTCCGAAGCACCTCGAAGTCCACGTCGTGCTCGACAACCTCTCCGCCCACAAAGCCCCGCCGGTTGCCGAGTGGCTGGCTGACCCCAAGCGCGACCGCTGGCACCTCCACTTCACGCCCACCTCGTCGTCGTGGCTGAACCTCGTCGAGCGCTGGTTCGGAGAGCTGACCGAACGACGCCTGCGCCGTGGCGTGTTCACCTCGGTGCCCGATCTCATCAACGCCATCGAGATCTGGACCGAGCACTGGAACGACGACCCTCAGCCCTTCATCTGGCACAAGACGGCGCAGGAGATCATCAAGAAGGTGCGCCGAGGCCGGGCTTCACTTACCCGAGTCAAATCCGCGACGCGCCACTAGGGGAGGACCCAGCGTGGACGGGACCAGATCTGCCAGTACTCGAGGGTGATGTAACCCTCCTGGTCGTAGAGATGCTTGCTGGCGTCGGTCGCCATGACCAGGCTGGTCGGGGGACCGGCGATCCGACGCTGATAGGCGAGGGCCCGTATCATCCTCCGCCCGTACCCGGCCCGCTGGTTCTCCGGTGCGGTCGCGAGCGCCCACCCGACGGCGTACCTGAATTCGACGTAGACGCTGGCTGCGCAGGACATCAGCGTGCCGTCCTCGAAGAGGCCCCAGAGTCGCCAGTCGGATCGGCGCAGTCGATCGTCGGCGAAGACGATGGCACCGACCTCGTCCGGCACGTCGAATGCGGCGGCTGTCAGGGCCCGGGCGGCCGCGAGCTCGTGCTGCTCGAGCTGGCGGAAACTCGGGTCGTTCTCGGCGGTCCCCCCGTGCTTGCTCATGAAGGGCATCGCCCCTGTGCACACCCATCCAGCGCTCTTGAGCGGTTCGACGGCCCTGAGGCCGGGTCCCGCCAGCATGATCACCGCTGGGACGTCTGCGGCGCGGATCTCGTCCAGCACCTGTGACGCCGCCTCACCCGGTTGGTCCCCGTGAATGAGCGCGAGGTTGTAGTCGACGTACCGGGTCCCGCTGAGCGCGATCCACCAGTCGGGTTCGACGTGGTGCCTGCAGTGCGAAGACCAGAGAGCGGTCCCCAGCCCGTAGCTGGTGCGTGTGTCGGGCAAGTCGGCGAACTGAATGGGATTGCGCGATGTCTCCACGGGATCCAGCACTCACCTCTGGCGTCTGTCGATCGGGCTGCTGCCGCCCGATCCGTTCCACTACTCTGCCAGACGCACAGGGTCCCCGGCAGAGGCGGGTCTCGCGACCGTCCCATGGGAGGCGACGATGCCATCCAGAGCGCTGCAGGGCGACCCAGCGGCGCCTGACCGCTCCGCTGCACGTGCAACCTTCCGGGCACTGCACCGCACCGGCTGCTTCGTCATCCCGAACCCCTGGGACGTCGGCACGGCCCGCGCACTCGCGACGCTCGGGTTCTCCGCCCTGGCCACGACCAGCGCCGGGTTCGCCTTTTCGCGTGGCCTGCCCGACTCGCCGGACGCCCTCGCCCTGGAGGACGTCCTCGGGCACATCGCGGCCATCGTGGGCGCCACAGATCTCCCGGTCAACGCCGACTTCCAGGCGGGGTACGCGGCCGACCCCGAGCAACTTGCCACACACGTCCGCCGGTGCATCGAGGCCGGCGTCGCCGGGTTCTCGATCGAGGACACGACCGGCGTGGCCGACCGGCCGCTCTTCGAGCGCTCCGAAGCGGTCGAACGCATCGGAACGGCGCGTGCGGCCATCGACGACTCTGGTGCAGACGTGCTCCTCACCGCGCGCGCAGAAGCCTTCCTCGTCGGTCATCCCGACCCGCTCTCCGAGTCGATCTGGCGCCTCCGGGCCTACGCAGCGGCCGGCGCAGACGTGATGTTCGCTCCTGGCGTCCGAGAGCTCGAAGACGTCCGTGCTCTCGTCGCGGCGGTCCGGCCCAAGCCGCTCAACGTCCTCATGAGTGCCGATACCGGGGTTCGGGTGGCCGATCTCGCCGAGCTCGGCGTCCGTCGCATCAGCGTCGGCTCGGCGCTCGCCCGCACCGCCTGGTCGGCGTTCCTCGAGGCTGCCCGCACCATCGCGGAGGAAGGCTCCTTCGCCGGCATCGGGGGTGCGACACCGTTCTCAGAGCTGAACGAGCTGTTCGACCCGCATGGCGACTGACGTGTCGAGGTGCGCGTGAGCAGAGCCCGACCGGACGGCGGGCAGCGGTGACCATCGTGAGTGGGGAATCCAACAACGCACTGTTGCCGGCGTTGCGACACCTGACCGTGGGCGGCCTCGCTCACGATCTGGCCGGATTCCTGACCGCGCTGGCCTGCCGGATTCAAGGACCTCCTCGCTCGAGCCGATACCTCTGTCATGGCCGTCCGCTCGACCGAATTGTGCCCCGCGTCCGCAACCGGGGCGGTCCGCTCATGAAGCTCAAGCGTGTCCGCGTCACCAACTTCAAGTCGGTGCTCGACTCGGATTGGTTCACTGTCGGGGACCTCACCTGTCTGGTGGGGAAGAACGAGAGCGGCAAGACCGCCCTTCTCGAGGCGCTCGAGCGACTCAATTCGGTCCGGCCGGAGCGGGGGCACTTCCGGGAGACCGAGTATCCACGGATGAAATTGGTCCGAGTACGAGGAATCGTCGGAAGTGGACGTGGCCGTCTTCTCCGAGTGGGAGCTCAGCCAAGAGGAAAGGGATCACATCCGCAGGTTGGCCGGCGAAGGACTCGAGCTCGAACCGGGACCGGTGGCGGTGAGCAAGGACTACGACAACACCCTCGCCTGGTCGATCCCCCTCGACTTCAACGCGGCGGTCAACCGGGCCCTTGCGACCTCGGAGCTGTCCGACACGGAGCTCGAACCACTCAGCGGCGCACGGACCACGAGCGCCCTGCTCAAGGCGCTCGCCGATCTCCCCGATCCGACATCCGCGCAGAAAGCGTTCCGCACGAAGCTCCGCGCGAAGTGGTCCGACGGTGGTCTGCAGCGCGCCGTCTCGGAGTACCTGACCGAGCGGCTCCCGAGGTTCGTTTACTACTCCCACTATGACCGGCTGCCCGGACGCATGGCGCTCGACGAGCTGATCGCCGCGCAGAGTGCACAGGACTTCGATCGGGTTCCGGGTTCCCGGGTCTTCCTCGCCCTGCTCTCGATGGTGGGGACCAGCCCCACCCAGATCGCCGAGATCGCCACCTCGGAGGGCTTGATCAGCAAGCTCGAAGCCGTCGAGAACCGCCTCTCCAAGAAGATCTTCCGTTACTGGTCCCAGAACCAGCATCTCAAGGTCCGGTTCCGCTTCGACCAGGCCAGTCCCGACGACGCGCCGCCGTTCAACACCGGCAAGATCTTCCAGACCCGCATCGAGAACACGAGACACGAGGCGACGATCGGGCTCGATGAACGGAGCACCGGGTTCATCTGGTTCTTCTCGTTCCTGGTGTGGTTCTCGGAGGTGCAGCGCGAGTTCGGAGAGAACCTCGTGGTGCTCCTCGACGAACCCGGGCTCACCCTGCACGCCCGTGCACAGGCGGACCTGCTTGCCTACATCCGGGCGGAGCTGCTCGCCAAGTACCAAGTCATCTACACGACCCATTCGCCGTTCATGATCGACCCGAGGGATGTGTCCTCGTGTCGCACCGTGGAGGATGCGACGTCGCCGGAAGGTGTCGTCCTCGGCACCACGGTCGGCGATCGGATGTTCAGTGCGGACCGTGACACCCTCTTTCCCCTACAGGCAGCCCTCGGGTACGACCTGACCCGGTCGTTGTTCATCGGCGAGCACCCCCTCCTGGTCGAAGGGCCCTCTGACCTGCTCTACCTGCAGTGGGCGTCCGATCGGCTCCGTACCGAGGGCCGCAAGGGCCTCGATCCGCGGTGGACGGGGACGCCCTGCGGCGGGCTCTCCAGGGTCCCGAGCTTCCTCGCACTGTTCGGACGGGACGACCTCCAGATGGCCATCCTGGTGGGCAGCAGCGGCAGCGGCAAGGAGAGCGCGAACGGGCTGGAGAAGTCCGAGTGGCTCCAGCGCTGTGACACCCTCACGCTGGCGTCTTACGCGGAGGACGGAGCGGGAGACGCCGGTGTCGAAGGCGTCCTCGGTGCCGATGCCTACGGGGAGCTGCTCCGACTGTCCGACAGTCTGTCGGTCGGCCCCGCCGTACCGGAGGACGACCGGTTCGGTGCCGCCCGGTATCTCATCGAGCACCCGACGGCGCTCGGGGAGGGTACCGGGCCGGTCCTCGACCGCTTCGAGCGGCTGTTCGCCGATCTGAACGGGCTGCTCTGACCCCACCGTGAAGGCGGTCCGTCGGACCGGATCTCGGCTTTACTGGAGCTGCGATGGCCGTTCTCCTGGCACTCCTGGCGGCATGCGCCTTTGCGCTCGGCAACGTCCTCCAGCAGAAGGGGGCCCTCGAGGCACCGGCCGAGGCGGACGACCCCCGGTTCTTCGTCCAGATCCTCAAGCGTCCGGTGTGGTTGGCGGGCATGGTGGCCCAGGCGGGTGGGTGGGCCCTCCAGGCCGCCGCCCTCGATCGTGGCTCGCTCGTGCAGGTCCAGGCGCTCACCGCGATGAGCCTGGTGATCGCGCTCCCCCTCGGTGCCCGCATCACCGATCAGCAGATCAGCCGGCGGGTGATGCTCGGGGCCGTGGCCATGGTCGCCGGCATCGTCCTGTTCCTGGCCGTCGGGTCGCCGACCGGCGGCACGTCGCATCCCGACGCGGCCGAATGGTGGTCGGCGGGCATCGTGTCGGTGATCGTCGTGGGCGTGCTCGCTGATCTCGGGCGGCACCGCTCGGGCGCGTCACGGGCACTCCTCTACGGCTCGGCGGCCGGTGTGGGCTTCGGACTGCAGGCAGCGGTCACCAAGGTCTTCGTGTCCCTCATCGGACAGGGCATCGGCACCATCCTGACCAGTTGGACCATCTACGTCCTCATCGGGTCGGCCGCGGTCGGGTTCGTCCTCCAGCAGAGCGCGCTCAAGACGGGCGTGCTGGCACCGGCCATGGCGTCGAGCAACGCGGTGACCTTGTTCGTGAGCGTGCTCCTCGGCATCACGGTGTTCGGCGAGAAGCTCGCGGCGGAGACGGCCGACTGGTCCCGGCCGTCCTCGGCCTCGCGGTCGCCGTGGTGGGCATCGTCCTGCTCGCCGGGTCCGAGCCTCCGCAGTCGTCCACGCCGATGCCCAGGTTGGACATGGGCCCGATGGCACGGCCGCCAGTGTCCGACTCCGAGTAGGGCCGATATCGTGCTCAGGGTGGTGGCGACCGCGGCGGTCGCGAGCAACTGGTGGGAGTACCTGCTGCTCTTCGTCGCCGTCATGGCATCGTGGGCCGGCGTTCCGTTCATCGGCGCCACCGTGCTGGGTGCCGCCGCTGTCGCCGCCAGCCAGGGACACCTCAACATCGCGGCCGTCGTGATCGTCGCCACGGTCGCCGGCGAGGTCGGAGGGCTGATCGGCTACGCGATCGGCGACCGGTGGGGCCGCCAGCTCCTCGCTCGGCCCGGCAAGCGCCAGGCCGGACGACAGAAGCTGGTCGAGCGGGGCGAACAGGCCTATGCGAAATGGGGCCGGCTCGCCGTGTTCGTGACGCCGGCGATCATCTCGGGCACCGCCAAGATGCAGTACGGCCAGTTCGTCATCTGGAACCTCGTCGCCTCGCTCGGGTTCACACTGTCGGTGGCTCCGGCCGCCTACGGGCTCGGGAGGGTCGCCACCGGCCACCATTCGCAGCGCGACATCGCGATCCTCGTCTTCGGACTCGCTGTCGGAGCGCTCATCGTGGCACTGTTCGTGCGGCGCCACCGGAGGCGAACCGTCACCACGGCGAATGGGAAAGCCCGGTGACCGCGTGCCCGCGGCCCGCCGGTACGCAGGTGTCGGAGTGCATGACCGAAGTCCCGGTACCTACTGACCAGGATCTCCTCGGAGAGTGGACCGCCCCGAATGCCCGCGGTAGCTTCTCGACCGATGAGCGACGGACTGTCACCGTTCCGCTACAAGCTCCGCCTGGTGCCGCTGGACGGCCAGGACGACGACCTGCGGGCGCAGGAGGCGGTTCCGCCGGCGCTCGGCGGGTGGGAACTGTTGTCCAACCGCAAGAGCCCCGAAGGCTGCCGGCAGTTCCTCTACCGCCGCCCTGCCTGACCGGTCGGGCTTCGCACGTGCCCGGGCACCCCTTGCTCCGGGCGGAAGGGTTCGAGGGTGCCTGATCCCGCGACTGCCCGGCTGCTGATCGCCGCACCCGACCGGCCCGGCCTGGTGGCCGCGATCACCGGGTTCGTGGCGCAGCACAAGGGCAGCATCGTCGATGCCGACCAGCACACCGACCGCGAATCCGGCGTGTTCTTCCAGCGGATCGAGTTCAGCCTGGACGGATTCGACATGGACCGCCGCCAGCTGCTGGACGCACTGCTGCCGATCACCGAGTCACTGGGCATGAGGTGGCGACTGCGCTACTCCGACGAGGTGCGTCGTGCCGCGGTGCTCGTCTCCCGTCTGGACCACTGCCTCTACGACCTGCTGGTCCGGGTGGCCACTGGCGATCTGCCGATGGAGATCGCCTTCGTCGCCGGCAACCATCCCGACTGCGCGGTCGCTGCCGAACGATTCGGGACCCAGTTCCACCATCTGCCGGTCTCCGACGAGAACCGCACCCAGCAGGAGCGGGCGATCGAGGACCTCGCTGATGCGGCGGGCGTGGAGCTGGTGATCCTTGCCCGGTACATGCAGGTCCTCACCCCGAAGTTCGTCGAGCGCTTCCCCTCCAGGATCATCAACATCCACCACTCGTTCCTCCCGGCGTTCGTGGGTGGCCGCCCCTACCACCAGGCCTACGAGCGTGGCGTCAAGGTCATCGGGGTCACCGCCCACTACGCGACCGCCGATCTGGACACGGGCCCGATCATCGATCAGGCGGTGACCCCGGTCTCCCACCGCGACGACGTGGCCGACCTGGTCCGTTTGGGGCGCGACCTCGAGACCGTCGTGCTGGCCAGGGCCGTCCGTCTGCACCTCACCGACAGGGTTCTCGTCCACGGGGGCAAGACGGTCGTCTTCACCTGACCATCCACCGCCGGCCGATCTGGACGGATCCGCGGGTGGCTCAGGTGGCGCCGGTACCATTCTCGACGTGGCCAGGCGTACGACCATGAAACAGGCCCCTCTGTGGCCGGATCCGTCCCAGGTGTTCTCCGACACCCAGCGGGTGGACCTGTTCAACGACCCGCGATGGGAGTCCCCGCCGGACTCGCCGGGCAGGCGCCTGCCTGCCGAACGGCCGGCCCCGGCCCGCCGCAGGTCCGGAGCGCTCGCCTACTGGCGCTCGATGACCAAACGGGGACAGCACAGCCGGAGCTGAGCCAGGCGCCCACTCCTGCCCGGTGCACCGCCCGATCAGTCGTCGGCGGGCGCCGTAGAGGGTTCATCCCGGCCCTCCGGGGTAGGGCATCTCATAGACACTCGAGCAGCGCCACGGCATAGGACCGGGCATCTGGGTTGGACCGCACGTGCATTTGTGCTTGTGGTCGGCTCTCATTTGGTGCGAGCATGAGGACGCAGAGTGGCGTTCTGCCAGCACCTGGGCTCGGCCGACCATCTTGCGCACAGGTTTTCGACAGTGCATTGTGGTGAGCATCCGGCGAGCGTCATCCGATGAGTGATTGTTGGGAGTGAGGGACGGATGCACGAATGGTCGATCGAGCGCATCTTCGAGCGTCAGGATGAGATGACCGCACGAGCCGACAAGCTGCGGGCGGTGGCGCTCGATCTCAGGGTCCAGGCCCAGGAGCTCGAAGCCGAGGCGGCGAGGCTCGAGCTGTTCGCCAGGGAGCAGTTGTTCGACTGGGTGGGCGGTGAGCCCGGATGATCGGCGTCCGGCCGGTGGTCCGCTGACGCCAGCGAGCAACATCGTCGTCCCGGCCCCCAGCATGGGTGGCGCCCCCTGTTGATCGGTGTGGCCTGACCCCAAGGCGAGATTGTTGCGTACGCAACGATCTAGGGCCGAAGGCACCAGTCGTTCAGGAACGCACCCGGGCTGTCGATACAGGAGGGATGGAGGTCGAACATCTCGAGCCTGTGCCGGTCGTGATGCACAAGGACGGGTTCGGCGGCATCCTCACGTGCAGCGGGACGGTCACCGAGGTGCTCGGGTGGCAGGTGGACGACGTCGTCGGTGCGCGATCGCTCGACTTCATCCATGCGGACGACCACGACGCGGCGGTCGCCTTGTGGATGGCAATGCTCGAGCTGCCGGGCACGACCCAGGTGCTCGCCTACCGCCACAGTCACGCAGACGGATCCTGGATCCGCGTCGAGGTCACCAACCGGAACCTCCTCGAAGACGAGGGGTATGTGGAGTGCACGCTGATCGCGCTCGGCAAGGTGGAGGGCGAGACGGCAGTCGTCGCGCCCCGCGTCTCCGAGCTCAAGGCGATTCGCTCGGTCCGGTCGGGTGAGCGGCTCCTGCGCCGCCTGGCCGAGGGACTGTCGACCGGGGTCGCCTACATCTCCTCGGACCGTGTCGTGAGCTACGCCAACTCACAGTGCACCCTCCTGCTCGGCGTACGCAGCGGGGTCAGTCTCAGCGACGTCCTCCCACAGCTCGACGAGGAGGGTGCCACGCTCGCCGGCAAGCAGTTCGAGCTGGTCATGGGCAGTGACCGGGAGGCGATCTTCACCGCGTCGACCGTGCGGTCGGCGCCGGTCGTCCGGACGCTCGAGATCGTCCTCCGGGGCCTGGCGCAGAACAGCGAGGGGCCGGCCGGCATCGTCCTGTCCGTCGATGACATCACCGATCGGGCGCAGGTCGCCGCCGAGCTCGAGCGGCGGGCGTCGACGGACCCACTCACCGGGTGTCTCAACCGGGCAGCGATCCTCGACCTGCTCCAGACCGAGCTCCGCGCCGTCCCGGGTCTGGCCGTGGTGTTCGTCGACGTCGATCGGATGAAGGTCCAGAACGACCTCCTCGGCCACGCCGGAGGGGACGCGCTGCTGGTGGACACAGCGTCCCGGCTCCGGGGTGCGGTCCGTCCCGGGGACGGCGTGGGACGGATCGGTGGAGACGAGTTCGTCGCCATCTGCACGGGTGTCCCCGATCGGGACGCCGCCCAGATGGTCGTTTCGCGCATCGCCGAGGCCATGTCCTGGAATTTCCGCTCCGGGACGATGACCTTCCCGGTGTCCGCTGCGGTCGGTGCTGTCCACGTGGACCGGATCATCGATGCCGCAGAGGCGCTCGCCAGGGCCGATGTCGCGATGTATGCGGCCAAACGGTCGGGCAACGGCCGAGGGGTGATGTGGGACGTGACGATCGAGATGCCGAGTGCCACCCCTGCCGCATGGGAGACGAGCGACGCCGCGACACCCGAGGGGACCCGGTAGCCGCCGGCCCTCCGAGGTTCAGCCCGCCTTGGCCTTCACGATCCGATCGGCCACGTTGGGCGGCAGCACGTCGTAGTGGTGGTGCCCGGCCCGGAACCGGCCCCGGCCCACGGTGAGGGACCGGAGGTCGACCGCGTATCTCGGGATCTCGGATGTCGGGACGAGGGCGGTGATGACCTGGACCCCGCCATCCATGGTGTCGGTCCCCTGCACGCGCGCCCGGCGCGAGTTGAGGTCACCGAGGACGTTGCCCTGCATGCTGGCGGGGACGGTCACCTCGAGCAACGAGATGGGTTCCAGCAGCACCGGGCCGGCTTTGGCGAGTGCCTCGCGGAACGCGAGCAACCCGGCCATCTTGAAGCTCATCTCCGACGAGTCGACCGGGTGGTGTTTTCCGTCGGTGCAGGTCACCTGGACGTCGGTCACCGGGAAGCCGTGGACGCCGTTCTCCATCGCCTCGATCACCCCTTTCTCCACCGCCGGGATGTACTGCCTCGGGATGGCACCACCGACGACCTTGTCGATGAAGCGGAATCCGGTCCCGCGCTCGAGCGGCTCGATCTGGATCGACGCCACGCCGAACTGCCCGTGACCCCCGGTCTGCTTCTTGTACTTCCCCTCTGCCTGGGCAGGTGCTGTGATGGTCTCGCGATAGGCGATGAGCACGTCCTCGCTCACGACCTCCACCCCGAACTTTCGCTCGAGCCGCTCCCTGGCGACCGCGAGGTGGGTCTCGCCGGTGCCCCGCAGGATGGTCTGATGTGTCTCGTCGTTCCGCTCGACCACCAGGACCGAGTCCTCCTCCTGGAGTCGGTGGAGGCCGATCATGAGCTTGTCCTCGTCGCTCTTGGACTTGGGCCGCAGGCTGATCGAGAGGACCGCCGGCTCGGCGGGCGGGACCGGGAGGACGACCGGGGTTCCCTTGGGCGCCAGGGTGT
Organism: uncultured Acidimicrobiaceae bacterium; assembly: GCA_963701325.1. Classification (GTDB taxonomy): domain Bacteria; phylum Actinomycetota; class Acidimicrobiia; order Acidimicrobiales; family RAAP-2; genus Bog-756. Next base: position 1,991,271 of record OY969604.1, on the reverse strand, counting down.
CACCGGTGTTGACCTCGGCGAGCTTCGGCACGGCGACGATGTCCCCCGCCTGCGCCTCGTCGACCGGTTCGGCCTGCTTGCCGCGGAGCAGCTCGAGGACGTGGAGCCGCTCCTCGCGGTGCGTGCGCGAGTTGGTGAGCACGCTGTCCGGCTTGATCGTCCCCGAGAGCACGCGCATGAGCGACACCTTGCCCACGTAGGGGTCGGAGAGGGTCTTGAACACCCGGGTGAGGGGCAGACCCGCGGGATCGCAGGGCACCGGGAGCATCGAGTCACCGGCACGGACCTCGATCGGTGGCCGCGCCTCCGGAGGGGGGGCGATCTCGACCAGCAGGCTGGCCAGACGGTCGATGCCCACGTCGGTGGCGGCCGAACCGCAGATCACCGGGAACACCACGCCCTGGGCGACCCCGCCGGCAAGCGTGGCCTCGAGCTCCGCGGTGGAGGGAGTGTCGCCGTCGAGGTAACGCTCCATGAGGTCGTCGTCACCGACCACGATCCCCTCGACCAGCTGCTCGCGCACCTTGTGCTCGGTCGGAGCGAGGTCCTCGGGGATCGGTCCGGGGCGTGACGTCCCACCGTCGTAGAAGAGTGCGGAGTCGGTGAGGAGGTCGGCGATGCCGAGGAGGCGCGCGTCCTCGACGATGGGAAGCTCCAACGGGGCGATGCCTGCGCCGAACCGTTCGACGAGCGCCTCGAGGGTCCGGTCGAACCTGGCCTGTTCCCGGTCCAGCTTGTTGACGAAGACGAACCGCGGGAGGCCGAGTTCCGATGCGAGCTCCCATGCGGCTTCTGTCTGCGCCTCGATCCCCTCGACCGCGCTCACCACGATGACCACCGAGTCGACCACCGAGCAGGCCGCCCGGACCTCGCCGAAGAAGTCGGCATACCCGGGGGTGTCGATGATGTTGAGCTTGACCCCGCTCGCAATGGTCGGTGCCAGCGCGAGCGACATCGACATGTGGTGCTTGATCTCCTCGGGCTCGAAGTCGGTCACCGTCGAGCCGTCTTCGACGCGTCCCTGCCGGGTGGTGGCACCGGTGGCGAAGAGCAGCGCCTCCGCCAGCGAGGTCTTGCCCGCCCCGCTGTGACCGATCAGGGCGACGTTGCGAACGCCACCACTCGGTGATCGCTGTGCGACGATGACCACCCCCTTCTGCCGACCTCGGAGTCCTGCTCGCCCGGTCGTTCCCCTCCGGCCGCACCTGCGGCTGTTCCCCTCCAACGTTCGGACGTCGTTCTGCCACCTTATGCCCGCCCGCCGGCATTGCGCACCCCTGATAGCGGCGGATCGGGCAGCCAGCCGGGTGCTCCTCGCGGACCCAGTGTCGGCGGGAGATGGCCCGGGATTAGCATCGCCCGGCAGGAACGACCCGCGGGACGATCGGAGGACGAACCATGGCTGCGATCCGGCTGGCAGCGATATCCCTGGACGCCACCGATCCGATCGGCCTGGCGGGGTTCTACCGCGACCTGCTCGGGGTGAGCGTGATGTTCGAGTCGGAGGACTTCGTCGCCCTCGAAGGGGCCGGCGTGCTGCTGACGACACAGCGCGTCCCGGATCACCGTGCGCCTGACTGGCCCGGCAGCGGAACGCCCAAACAGATGCACCTGGAACTGTCGGTCGACGATCTCGAGGCGGCGGAGGCCCGCGCGCTCTCCCTCGGTGCCCGCAAGGCGGACGAGCAGCCGACCCCCGACCGGTGGCGCGTGCTGCTCGACCCAGCGGGCCATCCCTTCTGCATCACGACCCTGATCCCCGAGACCTGACCGGCGGCTCGTGCGCGCCTCCGCCGCAGATTGTTTGGTCGTTGCCTGCTTGACAGGTGACCAAAAGGTCACATAATATTGCCACGTGGACCTGGTGTTCAAGGCGCTCGCAGACCCGACCCGGCGGAGGCTGCTCGACGAGCTGTTCGTCCGGGACGGCCAGTCGCTCGCCCATCTCGAGGAGCGCTTCGCGATGACGCGGTTCGGGGTCATGAAGCATCTCAAGCTGCTCGAGGAGGCAGGACTGGTGGTCACCGCACGGCGCGGCCGCGAGAAGCTGCATTTTCTGAATCCGGTCCCGATCAGGCTCGTCCACGACCGGTGGGTGAGCAAGTACGCAAAACCCTGGGCGGCCGGGTTGGCCGGCCTCAAAGAGGAATTGGAGCGACCGATGGAGAAGCTGTTCGAGATCTACATCAAGACCACGCCGGAACGCCTCTGGGAGGCGATCACCGATCCCGAGATCAGGAGCAAGTACAACTTCGGCGCCGCGGCGAAGTCGGAGTGGACCCCCGGTGCGCGCATCCAGCTCGAGTCCACCGGACCGGAGCCGCTGCTGGCCGATGGGGAGGTGCTCGAGGCCGACCCCCCGAGGCGACTCGTCCACACCATGGTGGCGCTCTGGAGCCAGGAGGTGGAGCGCGAGGGGTCCTCGCGGGTGACCTGGGAGATCGAGCCGGTCGGCGACTCCTGTCGTCTGCTGGTGACCCACGACCAGATGCGCGAGGGAGCCAACCCCGAGATCTACGGTGGTTGGCCGATGATCCTCTCCGGCCTCAAGACCTGGCTCGAGAGTGGCGAGCTGCTCACCACTCCCGGATCGCTCCGCTACGCGTGAGCGTCGAACTGCGCATCCCCAAGCTCGGGATGGAGATGACCGAGGCCACCCTCGCCGAATGGCTCGTCGAGGACGGTGCCCTGGTCTCACAGGACCAGCCCATCTACGTGCTCGAGACCGACAAGGTCTCGAGCGAGATCGGCGCTCCGTCCGGTGGGATCCTCCACCGGATCGGCCAGGAGGGCGAGACCTATCCCGTCGGGGAGCCCATCGGCAGGCTCGACGGGGCCTGAGCGGGGTCAGCACCACAAGAGAAGGACACCGCAAGGGAGAGGAACAGAGCTATAGACCGACCAACCGCGGAGCGAGGGTTGCACGAGCTCGAGCCTCTGCTCGGGGAGTGGACCCTGCACGCCAGATCGCCCGACGGCGAGCCGTGGCCGGGTGAAGGACGGGTCGTCTTCGGATGGCACGACTCAGGCGCCCACCTGGTCCAGCGGGTGACGGTCGACAATCCCGAGGCGCCCGACAGCGTTTCCATCATCGGATGCACGGAGCCAACGGCACGTACGTCCAGCTCTACTCCGACGAGCGCGGAGTCTGCCGCGTCTACGAGATGACCATCGGCGACGGCGAGTGGACACTCCGGCGCGACGGCGAACCGTCCTCCCAACGATTCACCGGGAGCTTCGGGGACGACGGACACACGATCAGCGGACGCTGGGAGATCGCCGACGGCGACACCGGGTACCGGCCCGACTTCGACCGCGTCTACCGAAGGGTCGACGCCCGGCCCCGGCTCTGAGGCCGTTCCCCTCGAGCCCGGTGCGTTCGGGCGATGCCGCAGTAGCATCGGCCGGCGGGCGCAGAGGGAGGACCGGGGTGGACGACGAGGACCAGATCAGGCGCACCATCGCCGAGTACAGCCACCGCTGGGACGACGGGTCGCTCGACGAATTCGCCGACCTGTTCACCGAGGACGCGCAGCTCCTCGTGATGGGGACGGTCAACGAAGGCCGCGACGGCATCCGCGAGTACATGAAGCGGGTGGGGGACGCAGGCCGCGGGCTGCACGTGACCACCAACGTGCTGGTCGACGTCGAGGGGGACTCCGCCAACGCGGTCACCGGCTACCTGTTCGTGCGCCAGGGACCGACCGGTCCGGGCATCGCCGCCGCCGGTCGCTATCACGACCAGCTGGTGCGTGGTCCCGACCGGTGGCGCTTCTCGATCCGTGCGATCTCGATGCTCGATGCGGGCGACCGGGGCGGCAATGACTGACCTCGATCTGCGGTCGCCCCCCTGGGCGATCGACCGGCCGGACGCCGTCGCCGCCGAGCGGTACTTCGACCGGGGCTTCGCCGACCTCGAGCGCGACCGCCTCTGGCCGCACGCCTGGCAGATGGCCTGCCGGCTCGAGGAGCTCCCGAATCCAGGGGACTTCGTCGAGTACACGATCTGCGACCAGTCGGTCGTCCTGGTGCGCCTCGACGCGGACATCGTGCGGGGCTATCACAACGCGTGTCGTCACCGTGCCACCCAGCTGGTCACCGGCAGCGGCACCTTCGGCGGCGCCGGGATCGTCTGCCCGTTCCACGGCTGGCGCTGGGGGCTCGACGGGACCAACTCCTTCGTCTACGCGCCGCACGCTTTCGACCCCGCGCTGCTCGCCCCCGACGAGATCTGCCTCCGGCAGGTACGCGTGGAGGTCTGGGGCGCCTGCGCCTGGATCAACCTGGACCCGGACGCGCCGCCCCTCCTCCACGCCTTGGCTCCCCTCCCGTCGCTGCTGGACCCGCTCGGGCTCGGCGACATGCGGGTCCACTGGTGGAAGGCGGTCGTCCTCCCCGCCAACTGGAAGCTCGCCCAGGAGGCATTCCTCGAGGGATACCACGTCCCCCAGACCCATCCCCAGCTCACCCTCGGCCACCCCGAGCGCTACGACCCGGACAGCCTCGTCTACACGGTCCACCCGGGCGGTCACTCGAACTTCGAGCTCCGGGCCGACGCCCAGGCCCGCAAAGGTGCAGAGGTCGGGGTGAGCGAGGTCGACGCAATCATCGAGTCGGCCCGGCAGCTCTGCAGCGGCCTCGAGGCGATGACCCTCGAGCGCGACCTGCACGTGATCGAGGGGATGCGGCACCGCCCCATCCCCGAGGGGAGCACCTTCCGCGAGGAGCTGGTCGCGTCGCTCTACGCGTACGCGGCCGACGCCGCCATCCCGCTGCCTGCGCCCGAGCCATCCACCCTCGCCCGGTGGGGAGGGATGTTCTTCGCCTTCCCCAATTACTTCGTCCTGCCCCAGTACGGCAATGCGCTCGTCTACCGGTCGCGGCCCAACGGCAACGATCCCGAATCGTGCCTCTTCGAGGTCTGGTCGATCACCATCCCTGCCGAGGGTGATCCGGAGCCGCGACCGGTGCGCGGCGGCCCGTTCGCCGCGGACGACAGCGAGCACTGGCCTCGCATCCCCATGCAGGACTTCTCCAACATCGGCCGTCAGCAGCGCGGCCTGCACAGCAGCAGCGTGACCGGGATGCGGCTCTCGCACACCTACGAAGGCGGCATCGTCAACATGCACCGCGAGCTCGATCGGTATCTCGCCGGTCCGGTCGTCGGGTGACCTGGTGAGTACGGACGCGACGGCAGTCGACGTGATCGTGGTGGGCTCGGGGGCCGGCGCACTGTCGGCCGCCATCGCCGCCAGCGATCACGGGGCCCGCGTGGCGATCGTCGAGCGCACCGACTTCGTCGGTGGGACGACGGCGGTCTCCGGCGGCGGGATCTGGATGCCGTGCAACCACCGGCTCTCCGAACGGGGGGTGGTCGACTCGAGGGAGGAGGCGCTCACCTACATGGGCCGGATGACCGCCGGCCGGACACCGGTCGAGCTGCTCGAGCGCTACGTCGACCAGGGTCCGGGCATCGTGGCCGGCCTCGAGGAGCGGACACCGCTGCGGCTCCGGTCCATGTCCTGGCCGGACTACCACCCCGAGATGGAGGGGGCCAAAGCAGCCGGTCGGATGCTCGAGCCCGTCCTCTTCGACACCACCGGCCTCGGCGAGTGGGTGGACAGGCTCCGGCCGGCCCCGGTGCTCGGGCTCCCCCTCACCCTCGAGGAGTCCACCGTCGACTGGCGACCCGCCTACTTCCCGGAGCGGTTCGACGCCGCCGCAGTGCAACAACGCGTCGCCGACCACCTCGTGGCCTGTGGCCGGGCGCTGGTCGCCGCCCTCCTCGAGGCCTGCCTGGCCCGCGGCATCCGGCCGATGCTCGAGACCAGGGCGTGCGAGCTCGCGATGAGCGGTGATCGGGTCACCGGACTGGTCGTGGACGGGGGCGGCCGGCGCTCGGTGCTCCCGACCGGGGCGGTGGTGCTGGCGAGCGGCGGCTACGAGTGGAACGGCGAGCTGCGCACCCGGTTCCTCCCCGGTCCGTTGACCCATCCCCACACCCCGCCGGCCAACCAGGGCGACGGGCTGCTCATGGCCATGGAGGTGGGCGCCGACCTCGCCAACATGAACGAGGCCTGGTGGTACCCGGCGGCGTCGGTGCCCGGGGAGGAGTACGAGCAGCGGCCGCTCGCGCGCTTCGTCGGCGTCGAGCGGACCGCCCCGCACTCGATCATCGTCGACCGGTTCGGCGCCAGGTTCGTCAACGAGGCGGCCAACTACAACGACATGCAGAAGGCGTTCTTCTCGTTCGACGCCAACGAGTACCTCCCCCGGCACCTCCCCTGCTGGGCGGTGTTCGACAGCCAGTTCCGCGCCCGCTACTCGGTGACGACGGTGCGGCCGGCCGACCCCGACCCCGACTGGTTGCCGGTGCACGACACCCTCGACGGCCTGGCGGGCAGGGTCGGAATCGACCCGGTCGGGCTCACCGCGACGGTCGAGCGGTGGAACCGGTTCGTGGCGGACGGACGGGATCGCGACTTCGGGCGCGGGCAGAGCGCCTACGACCGCTTCCACGGTGATCCCTCCGCGCCCCATCCCAACCTCGGGACCATCGAGCGCGGGCCCTTCTACGCACTGCCCGTCCATGTCGGCACGGTCGGCACCAAGGGCGGGCCGAGGGTCGACGCCGACGGGCGGATCCTGCACGTCCACGACCGCCCCATCCCCGGCCTCTACGGAGCGGGGAACGTGATCGCCTCCCCTGCGGGGCCTGCCTACTTCGGCGGCGGCACGTCGATCGGCATGGCGGTGGTCTGGGGCCACCTCGCCGGGGCACACGCCGCGGTCCATGCCACGGGTGGGGTCCCGGCCACCGCCGGAGTCGGGCCGTCGTGACCGGCGCGGACCCTGCCGGGCCGTCGGCCGCCGACCGGCGGCGCATGTTCGAGCTCATGGTGCTCATCCGCGGCTGCGACGAACGGGTGCGGCGGGGCCTCTCCGGTGGCGAGTTCGCCTGCACCTACTGGCCGGCGACCGGCCAGGAGGCCATCGCCGCCGCGATGGGCACGGTCCTTCGACAGGACGATCAGCTCGTGACCACCTATCGCGGACTCCACGACCAGCTGGCCAAGGGGGTCCCGATCGGTCCGCTGGTGGCCGAGATCCTCACCCGCGCGACCGGGGTCAACGGGGGAAAGGGCGGCGCCATGCACATCTCCCACCCGCCGTCCGGCCTCGTGCTCTCGACCGGGATCGTCGGGTCCGGGATCCCGATCGCGGTGGGTGTCGCCCTGGCCGCGCGCATGCAGGGCACCGACCGGGTCACGGTGGCCAGCTTCGGTGACGGAGCAACCGGGACCGGGTCCTTCCACGAAGCGGCCAACCTCGCCGCCCTCTGGGACCTGCCCGTGGTCTTCCTCTGTCAGGACAACCGGTACGCAGAGATGACCCCGACCGCCGAGGCCCAGCCGGTCGGGCACGTCTCCGACCGGGCCGCGGGGTACGGGATCCCGGGGGTCCACGTCGACGGCAACGATCCGGACGCGGTCTACCGGGCCCTCGACGAGGCGGTCGCGAGGGCCAGGGCCGGCGCTGGGCCCACGCTGCTCGAGTGCACCACCTTCCGGCTCTTCGGCCACTACTTCGGCGACCCGATGGCGTACATCCCACCCGAGGAGCTCGAGGCAGCCCGGCAGGCCGAGCCCGTCGCGCGCTACCGGGCGGCACTGCTCGCCGACGGTGTCCTCGACACAGATGGCGTCGCCGCCATCGAGGAGCAGGCCCGCAGTGTGGTCGACGGGGCGTTCGCCGAGGCGCTCGCGGCCGGCGCCCCGGACGGTGCTGAGGCCCTCGTCGACATCTACGCGGACCCACGCGGGACACCGCAATGACCGACGGGGTCGCCAACGGGGAAGCGCCGACCGTGGTCCGCAGCATGCGTGAGGCGCTCAACGAGGCGCTCGACCGCGCGCTCGCCGCCGATCCCGCCGTGCTGCTCCTCGGCGAGGACCTGGCCGACCCCGCCGGCGGCATCTCGCAGGTGACCAAGGGCCTCTCGACCCGCCACGGCACGGACCGGGTCCGCGACACGCCGATCTCCGAGGCGGCCATCGTCGGCGCGGCGCTCGGCGCGGCGACCGCCGGTATGCGGCCGGTTGCGGAGCTCATGATCATGGACTTCATCAGCATCGCCATGGACCAGCTGGTCAACCACGCGGCCAAGGCCCGCTTCATGTCGGGCGGGCTGCTCTCCGTCCCGCTCACCCTGCGCACGGCGGTCTTCGGGGGGATCGGCTCGGGTGCGACCCACTCCCAGACCCTGGAGGCCTGGCTCGCCCACGTCCCGGGACTGAAGGTGGTGGTCCCCGCCACGCCGGCCGATGCGCAGGGCCTGCTGACCTCCTGCATCTTCGACGACGATCCGTGCGTGTTCATCGAGAACGTGGCGCTCTACGGCACGAAGGGACCGGTCCCCGAGGGGGACCACCGGGTCCCGCTCGGCGTCGCCGACGTCAAGCGGCGCGGCAGCGATGTCAGCATCGTGACCTATGGACGCACGGTGCGCGACGCCCTCGCCGCGGCGGAGCAGCTGGCCGCCGAGCAGATCGACGTCGAGGTCGTGGACCTGCGCAGTCTGGTCCCCTTCGACGCGGACGCGGTCCTCCGCTCGGTCGGCCACACCCGACGCGCCGTCGTCGCCCACCACGCCACGCAGTTCGGCGGGTTCGGCGCCGAGGTGGCCGCCACCATCAACGAGGAGCTCTTCGGCGAACTGGCGGCGCCGGTGCGCCGGGTCGGGGCGCGCTTCGCCCCGATCGGGTCGGCAGCCGCCCTCGAGGGGTTCGTGCTGCCGTCGGCCGACCGGCTCGCAGGGGCGGTGCGCGAGGTGATGGGGCGCTAACGTCCCAGCCGATGCCAGCGCCGGACCCGATTCGAGGAGTGACCGCGCACGCCCGATCGGGACCCGACCGACCCGCGGTGATTCTCGGTGACCGGGTCCGCACCTACGGCGAGCTCGACGCGCGGGCTGCGCGGTTGGCTGCCGTCCTCGCTGAGTGCGGCGCGGGTCCGGGGCGTCCGGTCGCCTGCGTGGTGCCCAACAGCATCGAGATCCTGGAGGTGGCGGTGGCCGCCGGCATGCTCGGTGCGCCGTTCCTGCCGGTCAACTGGCATCTCCGTGGCGGGGAGCTCGCCTACATCCTGGCCGACGCCGACGTGGCGGTCGCTGTGGGCAGCCTCGGCCCCGGCGGCGAGCTCGCCCAGGCGCTCGAGCAGCATCCGGCCGGTTCGCTCTGGGTCGGTGGCGACTACGAGGAGCGCATCGAGTCGGCCACGCCACTCGCCTCGGCCGACGCCGGGGGAGGTCCCGAGCTGATGTTCTACACGTCGGGCACCACAGCACGGCCGAAGGGCGTGGTCCACGGTGCGCTCGCCGACCCCGGTGCCCGGTTCCGGGCCATGGAGGGTCAGGCGGCCCTCTGGGGGTGGACTGCCGAGGACGTCTACGTGATGAGCGGCCCGGCGTACCACGCCTCGCACCTCGGATGGTCGCTCACCGCGCTCTACGTGGGTGCGCTCACGGTGATCACCGAGCAGTTCGAGGCGAGGGCCTGGCTGACCGAGGTGAGCCGGCACCGCGGGACGCGCTCCTTCATGGTCCCCGCCCACTTCATCCGGATCCTCGAGATCCCCGAGCCGGACCGCGCCGAGCTCGACGTCTCGAGCCTCTCGCTCATCGTGCACGGCGCCGCACCGTGCCCGGTTCCGGTCAAGCTCCGGATGATGGAGGCGTTTCCGCAGACCGAGATCCACGAGCTGTACGGCGCGAGCGAGGGTGGCGCGACCAAGATCTCGCCCGAAGAGTGGCGGGCCCGGCCGGGGAGCGTCGGTCGTCCGTGGCCGGGTGTCGAGATCCGGATCCTCGACGAGGAGGGTGGCCCGGTGCCGGTCGGGACACCCGGCGTGGTCTACATCCGGCCGGCCGGTCCGCAGCGGTTCAGCTACCGGAACGACGAGGATGCAACCGAGCGGGCGTGGCGCGACGACGCGTTCACCGTGGGGGACATCGGGTTCCTCGACGAGGACGGGTACCTGACCATCACCGACCGGCTCTCGGACATGGTCCTCTGGGGCGGGGTCAACATCGCCCCGCGAGAGATCGAGGAGGCGCTCTTCGAACACGAAGCCGTCGTGGACTGTGCGGTCTACGGCGTCCCCCACGACCGCGACGGCGAACGGCTCAGAGCGATGGTCCAGTTGCGCCGCCCGGTGCCGACCGAGGAGCTCGAGGAGCACCTGGCCGCGCGGCTAGCCAAGTACAAGGTGCCCCGCGACTGGCAGGTGGTCGCCGAGATCCCGCGCGACAACAACGGCAAGGTGCGCAAGCGCCTGCTGCGGGGGTCCCACCCGGCCGACACGGCATAGAGTGACGGCACCCACGTCCTGACTGGAGAGTTTCGATGGAGAAGCGCGAGTTGAGCACGGTTGTCTACGAGAAGGACGGGCCGGTCGCCTGGATCACGCTCGACTACCAGGAGAAGGCGAACATCCAATCGTCCGACCTGGTCTTCGACGTCGACGCCTGTCTCGACGACGCGGATCGCGACTACGACATCAAGGTGGTCGTCTTCAAGGCCAATGGTCCGGGGTTCAGCGCCGGGCACGTTGTCATCGGATCGCCGGGCACCGAGATGCGCGAGATCAACGAGAGCACCGAGCGTCTGGGCAGCACCTGGAAGGGCCAGTGGGACATCTACGGCACCCCGGTGCTCAAGCTGTGGGACTTCCCGAAGGTGACCATCGCCCAGGTGCACGGGTACTGCCTCGGCGGCGGCACGATCTGGGGGCTGCTGACCGACATGACGGTCGCCTCCGAAGACGCCTACTTCCAGTTCCCCGTCCTCCAGGGGATGGCGATGCCGACCATGGAGACGGGCATCGAGCCGTGGATCTTCATGAACTGGAAGCAGGCCTCCGAGTACATGTACACGGGACAGGAGCTGAGCGCCCAGCAGGCCAAGGAGATGGGACTGATCAATCGGGTCGTCCCGAGGGAGCGGCTCGAGGACGAGGTCGACGAGCTCGCCTTCCACGTCGCCCAGGCGCCCCTCACCACCCTGATGGCGGCGAAGGCCAACATCCGCCGGGCGTGGGACATGATGGGGATCCGGACCCACCTCCAGGGATCGAACGACCTGCTGACCATCGCCTGCACCGCGAGGGACGTGCAGGAGTACATCCGGACCAGGCACACGGCCGGGCTCCGGCCCCGTGAGGCGGCGCTCGCCAACGCCGAGACCGCCAAGGTGCTCGCGGCGGAGTCGAAGGCGCGACGAGAGGCACGCTGAGCTGCCGGCCCGCCGGTAGCGGAGGGCTCGCTGCCGCCCAGCTACGTGGACGCGTGGGTCAGACGGCTGCCCTGCGTCGCAGCGGAGGGAGGGTCGGCGGCGGTTGCCGGCGCGGCGGTAGCGCGGCGATCAACCCTCTGGTCGCCGCGGTCACCTGGCGGACCGCCTCCTCGAACGCGTCCTCGGTGTTCTCCGAGGTGGCCTGGATGCCGCTCACCTTCCGGACGTACTGACGCGCGGCGGCCTCGATCTCGTCCGGGGTCACCGGCGGCTCCAACCCTCGCAGCGTGGTGATGTTCCTGCACATGCAACCAGCTTAGGGTCGGTTCAGAGCCCCACGTCAACTCTGTGTGAACGTCACCGTGAACGTGGTCCGAGAGGTGATGCCTGAGGTCTTGATTTGCCAAGGCGGCGGGGACAGTTGATGCCCAGCCGAAGTCATGCCAATCGGCTCGTCTGGAGGTGCGGTCCAGAACGACGGAGCGAACGGAAGGGGTGACACCGGACCACCCGTGACCTATCTTCGCCGAGGTGCAACTCCGATCGACTCCCATGCCCACAGCGATCGGCACGCTGTTGCTCATGACCGCGCTTGTCTCGAGTTCTTGCTCCCTGTCAGCGCCGGAAGCCGCAGCGCCTGTTCGAGGTTCTCTCGCCACAACGGTCCCGGGGGACGACCATCAGTGCGTCAACCCCGCCGGCGCCCATGTGAGCGTCGACTGGTCGAGACTGCGAAACCCAATCCTGTCCTCGTCATCGGCAGGCGAGAAGGACCAGGTGATGACCTGGTTTCGCGGTAAGTGGTACCTGATCTTCAGCTACCTGCGTGATGACTCCTCCGTGCCAGGGGGCGTCTACTGGGATATCGCGACCTCCTCGAGCACGAACATGTCTTCCTGGACGCCCCCCGATCCTTGGCCGGCCCAACCGGGTGTTCTCGGCGTAGCCGCCCCTCAGCTCGTCCGCGATCCACAAGGGAAGTTCGTCGTGACATATCAGTCAGATCCCGGACAGAAGAACGGGGCACAGGACCGCCTGTACTACCGGACGACCAACAACTTCGTCACATGGAGCAATCCCCACCCTCTCGCACAGTCGCTCGCGCCTGCCCCTGGTGACCGAATGATCGATGGCTCGCTGGCCTGGACTCCCCACGGCGTGATCCTCGGATACAAGGCGAGCACGGGAAACTCGGCCCAAGCCTTTGAGATCGCATGGTCAACGGATGGGTCGCTCGAGGGGCCGTGGCGCTACGTGGGCAAGCCAGACATCGTGGTGAACGGCGGCACGGTAGAGAGATACGAGTTCTTGAGCATCGATGGCTCGTGGCACCTGATGGCGACGTCGAACGTCTTGGATCAGCCGTGGTTGTTCACACTGTCCGGTGATCCCGACGAACCATCGGGCTGGCTGCATTGGGTCGACGGGTTCGAGCTGAGCATCCCCAAGGCAGCATGGGACTCGGGACAGGGCATCTCGAGCATCAACTACGAGTGGGCGAATGCATCGTTTCTCTGCGACGCGTCGAGCGCGGACGGCTACTACTACCTCCTCTACGCTGGCAGCGACGAACTCTCCCAGTTTGGTGGATGGGGACACGCCGGGATCGGCATCGCCAGGAGCCGCAACCTGGTTGACTGGCAAGTCCCGGTGGGTGCATGACCGCGGTGCTGCGCACATGGCCGATAAGCACCGAAACGTGATGATGAGGGCACAACTCTCGTAGCCAAGCGGCGGCTGGAGTACCGCAAACGCCCCTTTGCAGTTCTTCGGTGTTGCCCGGCAGGTGTGCTCGTCTACCCGTCCCGTCCCGTCCCGTCCCGTCCCGTCCAGTTGTCAGTTTGACTTGACAGGGTAGGGATGTCAGTCCAAACTGACAACCATGGACATCGAGAACATCAGCGCGAACCTCTCGTCGGATGACCCGGCAATTGGGCTTCGCGCCTCGTTGGCGCTGCATCGCCTGGCCGAGAGGGTCGAAACGAACCACGTCGCGGCGGCCCGGGAAAAGGGCTGGTCGTGGCAGCAGATCGGAGACGCCTTGGGCGTCACCCGCCAATCCGTGCACACCAAATACAACAAGGAGTCATCATGACCACCGAATCCGTTGTGCCAGAGGTGTTTCACGTCTGGGCCATCTATCTGCAGGCCAGTGAGGAAGCTCGTCGCCGGGGTGATCGCCGAACTGGCACCGATCACCTCTTGCTCGCCCTGTTCGAGGATCCCTCGATCGAAGTCGTGTTGGGTGTGAGCCTGCAGCAGGCTCGCCGGGCACTCGAGTCGCTCGATCAAGAGGCCCTGGGTGCTGTGGGCCTGGGGTCCGCCGCCGACGCTCCCGAACTGCCGATGCGCGCCGTGCCGAAGAAGCCGAGGATCAGAGACGTCGCACAAAAAGATCGCCTCCGCATGACGCCCGCGGCAAAGAAAGTGCTTGAGCAGGCGGTCAAGCCCAATCGCCGGAAGACCCAGGTCACGGCCCAGCAGGTGCTGGCCCAGATCCTCGCTCTCCAATCGCCAGATCCTGCGGCGGTGCTGCTGGGCGCGCTCGGCGTGAACACCTCAGACGCGCTGCACGAGCTCGCATCAGCGCTCGCTCAACCTGACCAGACAGGGGGCCGCAGGTGACAGCGGTCGTCAACGCCGAGTCGCTGACCAAGCAGGTCGCCTGGGCAGCCGCGCTCGTCGCCGTCGGTCTTGCCCTCATTGCACGGCGCGACATCACCTGAAGCTCAGGGCGCTGAGACCCTCCCGACCCGTGCCACAATGGTGCTGTGCTCGCGGCGTTCTCGATCACCCCGGTCGGCGGCGAAGAGTCGATCGGCGACCTGGTCGCGGAGGCGGTGCGCATCGTGCGCGCCAGCGGTCTCCGCAACGAGACGAACGCCATGTTCACCAACGTCGAAGGTGAGTGGGACGAGGTTATGGGCGTCATCCGCGAGTGCGTCGAGGCGGTGTCCGGTCGTGGCCGACGGGTCTCGGTCGTGATCAAGGTGGACTACCGCCCGGAGGCGCCGAGCGACCGGATGAGCGCCAAGGTGGAATCGGTCGAGCGGCGGCTCTCGACCGGACGGTGAACCAGCTCCTCTTCGCGCTCGGTCTCCTCCTCGTCCTGGTCACCGTGACCAGCGTGCTGTTCACCCTGGTCCTGCCCCGCCAGCCCAAGGGGATCGAGCGGATGACCCTGGTGGTGAACCGCAGCGTCCGGCTCGCCTTCGTCGCGCTCTCGCGACTGGCAGAGACGTACGAGGGCAAGGACGCCATCCTCGCCCCGACGGCACCGGTCGCGTTGCTGGCCCAGCTCCTCTTCTGGGCGGTCTGCCTGGTGCTCGGGTTCGCGCTGATGCTGGTGGGCACCGTGCACTCGCTGCCCGACGGGCTCTTGCAGTCGCTCACAGCGCTCTTCACCGTCGGGGCGGTACACATCGGGGGTCGGGCCGACACCGGTGTCGACATCGCCGTGGGTGCCATCTGGGTGGTCATCGTCGCCCTCCAGATCGCCTACCTGCCGGCGCTCTACAGCTCCTACAACCGGCGGGAGGGTCTCGTCGCGCTCCTCGAGAGCCGCGCTGGCGAGCCGGCGTGGGGACCGGAGCTGCTCGCGCGCCACCAACTCGTGGGGATCACCGACACCCTGCCGGATCTCTACGACGCGTGGGAGGAATGGTCCGCCGACGTCGCCGAGAGCCACACCACCTATCCGGTCCTGCTCCTCTTCCGGTCTCCCGAGCCGTGGCTCTCGTGGAGCGTCGGACTGCTGGCGGTGCTGGACGCCGGAGCCATGCACCTCGCGCTCTCCCCGAGCACTGCTCCCTCGCAGGCCCGGCTCTGTCTGCGCATGGGGTTCACCCTCATGCACCGCATCGCGAGGTCCCTCGGCTGGCCGGTGGACCTCGACCCGAGCCCGGAGGGACCGATCGAACTCTCCTACGAGGAGTTCGCCGATGCCGTCGACATGCTCGCGGCCGTCGGGTTCCCATTGGAGCGGACCGCCGAGGAGGCATGGCCGGACTTCCGAGGATGGCGGGTCAACTACGAACAGCTGACCTACCGGCTGTGCGATCGGGGAACCGCGCCGCCGGCACCCTGGTCCGGCACCCGACGTCATCTCCGCACCGGCGTGGTTCCGCCGCACCGGCCTCCGCAGCGCCGGCCCGCCGGCTCGCCACTCGCGGGCTACGAGCGACCGCAGGTGGTGATCCAGCCCCGCGGGCGGCGGGCGCACACCGAGGTCGCGAGCAGTCCCGCCCCGGATCCTGAGGACGGTCTCGGCGGGTAGGAACCGCGGTCCGGCTCAGCGTGCCGGGAAGATCTGGCGGTGGATCCCGTCGATGCCCGAGCCGTGGAGGGTCATCCCTCCGTCGACGACGACGGTCTGCCCGGTGATGAAGCGGGCCAGCTCTGAGCACAGGAAGACGACCACGTCCGCGACGTCCTCCGGTTCCCCGATCCGGCCGACCGGCGTCGTCCGCTCGTACCGCTCCTGTTCGTGGGGGAGGAGCGAGAGCAGCGGCGCGGTCAGCGCGGTCCGGATCATCCCCGGTGCCACCGAGTTGACCCGGATGGAGGGCCCGTACTCGAGGGCGGCCGACGCGGTGATGGCGGTGACCCCGGCCTTGGCCGCCGAGTACGGGGCTTCGCCGGCCGCCGGGCGGGTGCCGCTGATCGAAGCCGTCGAGACGATGCTCCCGCCACCGGACGCGAGGATGTGGGGGATCGCCGCCCGGAACCCGAGGTAGACCCCGGTGAGGTTGACCGCGATCAATCGGTTCCACTCGGCGGGGTCCCACTCGTGGAGGGGGGAGAGGTTGCCGATCCCTGCGTTGTTGAAGAGTGTGGTGATCCCACCCATCGCCTCGGCGGCCGAGTCGACCGCTCCCCGCAACCCGTCCGGATCGGTCACATCCGCCTCGAACCCGAAGATGTTGGACTCGTTGGCCATCGTGCGCGCCCCGTCGCCGTCGACGTCGATGACCGACACCGTGGCGCCCTCCTCGACCATCCGGCGGGCGGTGGCGCGCCCGATCCCGGATGCGCCACCGGTCACCACTGCTCTCCGCCCGTCCAGCAGTCCCATCGTCCGGTCCCTTCCTCGCTACGTCGGGTCAGACTCTAGGCCTGGCCCCGGTAGCCGGGCGGCAGGCCGGCCGCCGCCCGTACCGATAACGTGATCCCATCGCCGAGCAGAGGAGGTCCGCCATGGGCATCGAAGAGGAATCAGAACGTGTGGTGCGGGACCTCCTCGAGGCGCTCGGCAAGCACGACTCCGCAGCCATGCGGCCGTTCATGGCCGACGACGTCGTCTACCACAACATGCCGATGGAGCCGTCCGTCGGGATCGATGCGTCGATTGCGTTCCTCGACGGGTTCCTCGGCATGTTCGAGAGTGCGGAGGTCGAGATCCTCCATCTGGCGGTGCGGGGCAACGTCGTGCTCACCGAGCGCATCGACACCCTGACCCTCGGGGGGACGATTGCCCCGCTTCCGGTCATGGGGACCTTCGAGGTGCGTAACGGGAAGGTCAGCGCGTGGCGTGACTACTTCGACCTCGGCCAGATCACCGCGATGCTCTCCCCGGCGGCCGAGTAGGGCACCGCCGCCCTCAGGTCCCGGCGAGCGCCGAGACCACCGGTGCGAGGGCCTCCCAGGCGTCTGACTCGATCGACCAGTAGGAGATGCCGTACTCCTCGCGCCGCCAGCGCAGCTCGTCGGTCATCTCGTCGACGGTGCCGATGAGCGCGAGCGGGATGTGCCGGGCGTCGGCGGGGTCGATGCCGAACGAGGGAGCCATGGACTCGATGAGCCCGTCGGCGTCGTCGGTCATCACGACGAACCCGATGAGCGCGTTGAGCTCGAGGTCGTCGAAGCGCTCGCCGGCTGCCTCCTTGACCCAGCCCACCTTCTCGCGGGTACTGGCGGGGGAGGCGTTGGGTGCCACCTCCACGCCGGCCGTGCCCGAGCGGAGGTTCACGTTGATGCTCACGATGTCGGCGTACCGGGCGGCGATCGAGAGCACCCGCAGGCCGCCCCCGCCGATGATGAGCGGCGGTCCCGGCTGCTGGACCGGCCTCGGCAGGAGCCGGTGCTCGCTCACCTCGTAGTGGTCGCCCTTGAACGAGAACGGTCCGTCGGTGCGCAGGAGTCCCTGGATGACCTGTACCGCCTCCTCGAAGCGGTCCACCCGCACCCTGGGTGAGTCGTAGGCGATGCCCGCCTCTTCGTAGTCGGTACGCATCCATCCCGCGCCGAGGCTGAGCTCGAAGCGGCCCTCGCTCAGGACGTCGAGCGTCGACGCCTCGTGTGCGAGGACCACCGGATGGCGGTAGTCGTTCCCGAAGACGAGGGATCCCATGCGCAGGGTGGTGGTGGCGGCCGCCACCGCTGCCAGTGCTGGGATCGGGGCCAGCTGGTCGCCGAAGTGGTCGGGCATCAGCAGTGCGGAGTAGCCGAGCGACTCGGCGCGTCGTGCCTGGTCTGTCCACGAGCCGGCGGTTCCCCCCGGCGCGTTGCTGAGTTGGGCGGCGAAACGGAACTTGCGATCGTGTGCCATCGCACCATCCTGCCCCATCGGCACGTGGGGCAGCCAAAGGCTCCGTGCATCGCGCCGGCGGTGGGGCGGGTCCGCCGGGGTCCCGCATCCCGACCGACCGGATCACCCCGGCGTCGGCTCCGAGGGTGGAGCCGAGGGTCCCTCACTCCGGCGCAGTGGTTCGGAGTGGTCCCAGTCGGCGAGCAGCGTGCGCAGCGCAGTCAACAGGATCAGCGGCTGGTCGAGCATGGCATGGTGACCAGCCTCGGGGAGCTCGACGACCGGCGTGACCCGTCCCAGTTGCTCGTACATGAACTGCCCGATGTCCGCGGTCACCAGGCCGTGCTCGGACCTGAGGAGAGCGAACCGGCAGTGCACTGCCGCGAGGTACGGGAGCGCCACACCCCGGATGCCGCCGCTGAATTGGGCGAAGATGTTGCGGTCGAACTTCCAGCGCCAGCCGCCCGGGACCGGGCGGAGCGAGCGTCGGGCCACGTGGTCGATGACATAGTCGAGGTAGTGGTCCTGGGGTGGCACCGTCCGGAAGTGGCTGACGGCCTCCTCGGGGCTCGGGTAGAGCCGTGGCTCTCCGAACGCCTGGCGCAGGCGATACGCGCCGATCTCGGGGTCGGGCTCGGTGACCGGCGAATCGCAGACGATGGCACCGCTGACCTGGTCCCCGTGCCGGGCTGCGGTGGCGATGGTCACGAACCCACCCATGCTGTGACCGACCACCACCGGGGGTCCCGCGATCGCGCCGACCCCGGCCACCGCCATGACCTCCTCGGTCCACTGGTCGAGGGAGTAGGTCGATCGGTGCCCGCTGTCGCCGTGCCCCGACAGGTCCACGCAGACCACCCGGAACCGGTCGCTGAACGCCGCCGCGACATGGGTCCACCAGTGGGCGTGGGCCCCGCCGCCGTGGACGAAGACCAGGCCGCGGGCTCCGTCCGGTCCACAGGCCAGGGCATGGATCGTGCAGCCGTCGACCGGTACCTCGAGATGGGTCAGCGGTACCGCGAGCGCGCGCCGGAACCACGCGGGCGCGCTCGGCAGCGGCCGGTATGGCTCCTCTGCCGGGTCAGGGCCTGGCGAGTGCACCGCTCACCAGGGCTCGGACCTGTGCCACTCCCTGCTCGTGGCGCGGACTCAGGATCCCGGGCAGGGCGAGGCCCGAGGCCAGGTTGCGCTGCACGGCCTCGCAGATGGCCCGGTCCTCCTCGAGGATCGCCAGGGAACCGTCGACCGCTGCCTGCGCCTCGCGCTCCGACGTGCCCGGGGCGAAGCAGAAGGTGTACTCGACCCGGGTGCCCGTCGGCCCGGTGGGCCAGAAGCTCTCGAGACACAGCCCCGACGGGTAGAGGTTGAGGGCGAGGCCCGGGAACCGCCAGAGCCAGGCACCGTTGGTCACCGCCCCGTCGCGGGTGGGCGCCGAGTGGACCGCGACCGCTCCGTCCACCTCCACCCGGTAGCGGGAGGCGTCGATGCTCCGATTGAGGCTCCGGTGGACCAGGGGGATGTGGTAGCCCTCCTGGTAGTTCTCCGCGTAGACCTTCCAGTTGCACCGGATCTCGTGGCTCGAACGGTGGGTCACCTCGTAGGTCTCCATGGCGAACGGCGCGGCGTGTTCGGTGAACGGGCCGAGCCAGGACGAGAGGTCGGGGGCGGACGGGTCGGGGTTCACGAACAGCAGTCCCCGCCAGGTCGCCACCGACACCGGCACCAGTGAGTAGTCCGCCGCCGCGACCTCCTCGCCGAAGTCGCGGGCCGACCGCAGGGTGCCGTCGAGTCCGTACGCCCATCCGTGGTAGCCGCAGACGAATGAGCGGATGGAGCCCGAACCCTCTGCGACGAGGGGTCCGGCGCGGTGGCGGCACACGTTCTGGAATCCGCGGAGGACGCCCCGGTCGTTGACCACCACCAGCGGGAATCCGGCCAACCAGACGGTGCGGTACTCCCCGGGTCGCTCGAGGCCGGCCGCATCGCCCAGTGCCGTCCACTCGCGGGCGAACACCGCTTGTCGCTCGGCCTCGTAGCGGTCCGGGTCCAGATAGTCGGTGGCCGGCGGTGCAGAGGCCGGGGCTGGTCCTCGGTCGGCGTGCTCGCCCACTCCATCCCTCCGCTCTCGTCGGTGCCGGTTCCCCGTTCATCATGCCAGTGACCCGGGCGTGCGACGCCAGACGAACCGGATGGTGACGCGAGAGGAACCAAATGGTAGAGAGTGGGCCGTGATCACCCGCGAGACGGACGGACCAGTCGCCATCGTCATCCTGGATCGGCCAGAGGCCCGCAACGCCCTGACCGCCGCCATGATCTCGGACCTGCGGACCGTGCTGTCCGAGGCCGACGCCGACCCGTCGGTGCGGGCGGTGGTACTGACCGGCCGCGATCCCGCTTTCTGTGCCGGTCTTGACCTGAAGGACCTGGCAAGTACCTATCGCGACATGAGCGCGCAGCAACCCCAGGACGGGGCCGCTCCCCGCGGCCTCGTCCCACGGTCCACGATCCCCCGGATCGGCGCGGTCAACGGTGCCGCGGTCACCGGTGGACTCGAGCTCGCGCTCGGGTGCGACTTCCTCATCGCATCCGAGCGTGCCACGTTCGCCGACACCCACGCCCGGGTCGGGGTCATGCCGGCTGGAGGCATGACCATCCGCCTGCCACAGCTGATCGGCATCAACCGCGCCCGCCAGATGTCGTTGACCGGCGATTTCATCGACGCACCGACCGCACGCGCCTGGGGGCTGGTCAACGAGGTGGTCCCGCACGTCGATCTGCTCGAGCGGGTGACGGAGCTCGGACGGGCGATCGCGGAGTCGGACCGGGGAACGGTCACCGAGCTGCGGAAGATGTACGAATCGCTCGCGTTCCGGGCCGACGAGGAGGCCTACCGCGAGGAGGCACGGTGGTCGGCGCAATGGATGCGCGAGCGGTTCGACGAGGGGTCGTTGTCGGCGCGCCGCGACCGGATCATCGAACGAGGAGCTGCGCAGCAGTAAGCCGGCCCGCCCTGCGTTCGTAAGGCCCAGTAGCATTGCAGCATGTCGACGGAACTGCCACCTGCTGCCTGGTATCCGGACCCGAGCGAGAGCGGCTTTATCCGCTATTGGGACGGAGGGGCATGGACCGAGCACCGATCGGCCGTCAGCGCGACACCAGGTTCGCCCCAGCGGGGAGGCGCACCGACCGGAAAGCAACTGCTGCGGGCATCGCTCGGCTTGTTCCGTCAGAACCGAAAAATGATCTGGTTGCCGGTGCTCTCCGGCGTTGCATCGGCCGTGGCCTTCCTGGCCGTCTCGGGAGTGGTGGCTTGGCCACTGCTGCGGGCGTACGGATCATCCCCATGGGACATCCTCTACTTCCTCCCAGGCATCATGGCTTCGACGTTCGTCGGCGTGTACTTCAACGTCGCGCTGGCATTCGCGGCAGACGAGCAGATCGAGGGACGGAGGATCGAGGTCCGCCAAGCGCTCGCCATGGCGTGGTCCCGCCGCCGGGTGGTCTTCAGCTGGGCACTGCTGTCAGCAGTGGTCGGGACGGTCATCCAGGCAGTCGAACGGCGCCTCGGCGTGTTCGGGCGGCTCGCGGGCGTCCTCGGCGGACTGGCCTGGGCGGTTGCGACGTTCCTCGTGGTCCCGGTTCTGGCCTTCGAGGACGTCGGTCCGATCGAGGCACTGAAGCGGTCGTCGCACTTGATCAGAACGACGTTTGGGACCATCGCGCGGGGGGCCCTGAGATTCGGAATGCTCTTCCTCGGGTGGATTCTGCTGGCTCTTGCGGTGATCGTGGTCGGAGTGGCGGTATCGCTCTCCGGCGCGCCTCTGCTCGGTGTTCCCATTGCTGCGTTCGGAGCGATCGGCCTCTTCGTCACCTTCGCATATCTGGCAGCGGCGGGCATGTACATGCGCACGATCCTGTACCGCTTTGCAACGCACAAGCCGGTGCCCGACCTCGGCCTCGATCTTTCCCGTACCTTCCGGCGCTGAGTTTCAGGTCAGGTGAGTGCTGACGGTGCCGGTCAGCCCTTGGATGTGATCCCCACGGCCGATGTCCCGGTGATCTGACCTCGTGCCGACCCGAGGAACGGGGCATCGCCGAACGCGAAGACGCCACCGTCTGCGGCCACGGTCCAGTATCCGGTCCCATCAGGATCGGCTGCGATGCCGACCATCGGAGCGTTGATGGTCGCTCCACCCATCGAGCCGGAGTACCGAGCATCGCCGAAGGCGAAGACCCCGCCGTCGGAGGCAACCAGCCAGTAGCCCTTGCCATCAGCGGTAGACGCCATCCCGACGATTGGCTTGTTCAGGACCTTGGCACCCATCGAGCCGGAGTACCGAGCATCGCCGAAGGCGAAGACCCCGCCGTCGGAGGCAACCAGCCAGTAGCCCCCGCCGTCAGGCGTTGCTGCGATCCCGACAATGGGAGCCGCAAGCCGAGTACCGCCCATCGACCCGAAGAACGTGGCGCCACAGATTGCAAACACCCCGCCGTTCGAAGTGGACAGCCATGCACCGAATGGAGCCGTGGCGATACCAACCAGTGGGGTCGGCTGATACGACCCTGCAGACTCAGGCCCGTTGCATTCTCCTTCGACATAGCCCTGCGGTATTCCGGCATCGGCATACTGCGAGACGCCATGTTGAACGAAGGACGAAGACTGCCCGACCCAGTAGCCCTGCCCATCGGCATTCGCCGAGATGCCGACACACTGCGTCACCGAAGGAATCGGGGTCCCAGGACCGTTCCCGCAGTCTGACGTGTCGATGTCGTCGAGCGGGTCTCCCGCTCTGTTCGTCGCAATGCCTGCCAGGTAGGGGACGTTGTATGCGTATGTGGCTCCGCTCGCTGTCACGAGCCAGTACCCGGGAGAGGACGTCGACTGCGGGGCCCGGGGATTCATCACCGCTCCCGCCGGCTCGAAACCGAGGATGGCCGCGACGAGAGGGATGACGACAAGGAGCGGGACACAGCGCTTCACGGGTGACCTCCTGGCTCGGAGTGATTTGCTCTGCGGACTGCGCAGCCAACGACCCATTGGTAGCACGGTGGGATCGCCTCCGCTGTGCCGTTCGGCCACGCTCGATGACCGCCCGCGGTCACGGTGTCCGCTCTGGTCCGGCCTCAGCCGCACGAGGATGCAGCAGGCTCAGTGGTCGACGTCGCCGGTCCTCGAGGGATGGTGGATCTGCTGTGATGGGTCGTGTGTACTTGTGCACCAATGGAACCGGAAGAATTCACAGCGATCGGTGTCTACGATCCCCACGACCCCAACGCCGAGCTTCGACTGGAGCTTCTCCAGTATGTGACGGCCCTCGGTGCAACGACAGACGAACTCGTGACCTTCAGGGACACGCTTCCAGCGCTGGCAGGCGTGCTCTCTGTCCGGGGGGGACCGGCTCTGACCCTCGAGGAGGCAGCCGCACGGTCAGGACTGAGCACCCTCGAGGTGAGGGCGCTCGCACAGGCGGCCGGCATTCCTGACCCCGAACCTGAAGTACCCGAATTCACCGAGGGGTTCGTCGAATTCATCTCGAACATGAGTGAGTTCGCAAATGTGTTCGGTGAGGATGCCAGCACTCAGCTGCTGCGAGTGTTCGGATTGGCGATGTCGCGTATCGCTGATGCAGTGATCTCCTCGTTCTTGGTCAACGTCGCGCCCGCTGCTCAGCGCGAAGACCCCGTCGGGTTGGGGGTTGCTCGTGCCAATGTGGAAGCTGCCAGTCTGCTTCGGATCTTCGGACCGGCCCTGGATGCGCTCTTTCGTCAGCACCTGCTCATTGCACGGCGGTTGACGAACCTGGATGAGGAACTCGTGGGCATCGAACGCCGCTCGCTCGTCGTCGGTTTCGTCGACCTGGTGGGCTCGACCGAGCTCGGCGAGAACCTCGACCTCAGCGAGCTCGGAATGGCGTTGGGCGAGTTCGAGCGCACCTCCACGGAGACCATCACCGAGGGTGGCGGCCGGGTCGTCAAGCTCATCGGCGACGAAATCATGTACACCGCTCCGGACGCCTTGTCGGCTGCGTCCATTGCGCTCGATCTGGCCGACGCCTTCGATGGTCACATCTCCATCCCGCAGGTGCGGGTTGGGCTGGCGAGCGGCGAGGTCTTGCTTCGAGACGGGGACGTGTTCGGACCGATCGTCAACCTGGCCAGCCGCGCCGGCAAGCTGGGCCAGCCCGGTGAGGTCGTCACCACCTCGGATGTCGCGGCCGCCGCCGGGTTACCCCATGTGTCCTTGGGAACACACCACTTGAACGGAATTCCCGGTCAGGTCGAGCTCCATCAGCTCATCCGAAGTTAGGTATCGTGACGACCGCCACTGGCGACGGAGGGCAGGACCACACCGATGGAAGAGCGATTCGACATGGTGGTCGTGGGAGCCGGACCGGCTGGCGAGAAGGCTGCTGCCCAGGCCGCCTACTTCGGTAGGAGGGTCGCGGTCGTCGAGGACGCCCCGGCGCTCGGTGGGGCGATGGCGGCCAGCGCCGTGACCACCAAGGCCATGCGGGAGGCGGCTCTCTACCTGACGGGCTTCCAACGCCGCAATGTCTACGGCGCCGGCATCGATCTCCATCCCCAGGCTGTCATCGACCGACTGCGGACCCGGGCGGTCGAGGTAGCGGCGTCGATGAGCCAGGCCGTTGTCGAGAACCTCGCCCGCCACGACATCGAGTTGGTGGGGGGTAGGGCCCGACTGGACCCGACCCGGACCGTCACCGTCACGTCGGCAACCGAGGGCCCGGATCGGCTCCTGGCGGCCGACGTCCTGCTCATCGCCACCGGATCCCGGCCCTTCCATCCGCCCGGTATCCCGTTCGACGACCCCGACGTGCTCGATTCCGAAACGGCTCGCGAGCTCGACCGGCCGATGCAGAGTCTGGTCGTGGTCGGGGGTGGCGCGGTCGCGTGCGAGTACGCCTCCATCTTCATGGCCCTCGGGGCGGAGGTGACCCTGGTCGATCGGGGAGCACGCCTGCTCCCCTTCCTCGACGCCGAGTGCTCGGCCGTCATGACCGAGTGCTTCCAGGCATCCGGCATGAAGGTGCTCCCCGAGACCTCGGTCACCGCGATGACCCGCGACAGCGGGGGATTGGCGGTCCGGACGGATCATGACGCCGTGCTCCGGCCCGAGAAGGTCATCCTCGCCGCCGGCCGGGTGGGCAACACCGAGGACCTGGGCCTTGCCGACATCGGGGTGGACACCGATGTGCGAGGGCGGGTCGTGGTCGATGACCACTTCCAGACCACGGCTCCGGGGATCTATGCAGCCGGCGACGTCATCGGACCCCCGGCGCTGGCGTCGGCTTCCATGGAGCAGGGCCGGGTGGCCGCCTGCTATGCACTGAACATTCCCTTCAAGCAGACCGTCGACCCGCTCGTCCCATTCGGGGTCTACGCCATTCCCGAGTGTGCCATGGTCGGGCTCACCGAAGAACAGGCCTCAGCGCAGGGCCTCGACTACCTGACCGGCACATCGGAGTTCGTGCACAACAGCCGGGCGGCCATCGCCGGGACGAGCGAAGGCATGGTGAAACTGCTCGTCGACCGCGACAGCCGACGGTTGCTCGGGGTCCACATCGTCGGGGAGGGGGCAACCGAGCTCGTGCACCAGGGTCAGGCGGTTCTGCACTTCGGGGGGACCATCGACTACTTCATCCACGCCACCTTCGACGTCCCGACGATGAGTGACGCCTACAAGTACGCGGCCTACGATTGCCTCCAGCGGATGGCGGCGAGGGGGGACTCATGACCGGCGCCGAGTCGCCCGTTCCGGCCGAGCTCTCGATGGTGGTGCTGACGTCACATGACGTCCCGAGGCTCCGCCGCTTCTACCGGGCGCTCGGCTGGTCCGAGCAGGCGGGGGCCACCGACCAATTGTGCCGATACGAGCTCGGGTCGGTGGTGCTCACGCTCTACCCGCACGACGGTCCTGCCGACGGGCAGGAGCGCAACGGCCCGTCACACGTCACGCTGGTCGTGCCCCTGTCGGCCCGGGATCTGGTCGATGAGGCGACCCGTACGGCGATCGACGCAGGAGCACAGCCCGTGAGTCCCCCGACCGACCAGTCATGGGGCGGCCGGGCGAGCGTGGTGGCCGATCCCGACGGACATCGCTGGGAGTTTCTCTGGGTCCCCACCCACCAGCCGGAGGCCTGAGAGCGCGTGGTCCGGGACGCCCGAGCAATGAGCGAGGAGACACCATGACCGACCCGGCTGCGACCGACGAGGGATCCGCCAACAAGGAGGTGGTCCGCCGGTTCTGGGCCGCCCTCTACGCCAGGGACTGGGACGCCATCGCCTCCTTCTTCACTGCAGAGAGCGAGTACACCGACGTGCCGTCTCCGGCGGACGACGTCGCCCGCGGCCCGGCACAGGTGGTGGCCCGGCTGCGCCTCGGCCTCGAGCGGATCTCCGGCTACGAGCACGAACTCCGGTTGATGGTGGCCGAGGGCGGGACCGTCGTGACCGAGCACGCCGAGACCTGGCACTGGCACACCGGGGAACAGGTGACCCTGCCTTTCGTCTCGGTCCAGGAACTGCGCGGGGGGTCGATCCTCCGTTGGTGGGACTACTGGGACCTACAGACCCTCATGAACGCGGCACCGGACTGGTGGATCGAGCACATCGCCGCGGGATACACCTGAGCGAGTCCGGGCCGAGTCCGGCCGCAGGGCCCAGCAGATGGGTCGACGGCCTGGCTCAGAGCACCACGACCGAGCGCAGCACCTCGCCGCGCTCCATGCGGTGGAACGCCTCCTCCACCTCGTCGAGCGCAATGGTCTCGCTCACGAACCGGTCGAGGTCGAGCCGTCCCTGCAGATAGAGGTCCACGAGCATCGGGAAGTCGCGGGACGGCAGGCAGTCCCCGTACCAGCTCGGCTTGAGCCGGCCACCGCGACCGAAGAAATCGATCATGGGCAGGTCGATGCGCATCTCGGGGGTGGGCACTCCGACCTGCACGAGGGTGCCGGCCAGGTCCCGTGCGTAGAAGGCCTGTTCGAGGACCGTCGGGTGGCCGACCGCCTCGATGCACACGTCGGCGCCGTTGCCCCCGGTGAGTGCCTGCACGGCCGAGACCACGTCCTCCGCCGACGCGTCGACGACGTGGGTGGCGCCGAACTCGCGGGCGAGCGCGAGCTTGCCCGCGTCGAGGTCGATGGCCACGATGGTGGCGGCCCCGGCCAGGCGGGCGCCGGCGACGGCTGCACAGCCCACGCCGCCGCACCCGAACACCGCCACCGAGTCGCCCGGACCGACCTCCCCGGTGAGCAGCGACGCGCCGAGACCGGCCATCACCCCGCATCCGAGCAGGCCGACAGCCTCGGGCCGGGCGGCCGGATCGACCTTGGTGCACTGACCGGCCGCCACGAGGGTCTTCTCCGCGAACGCCCCGATGCCGAGCGCGGGAGAGAGCGGCGTCCCGTCCCGCAGGGTCATCCGTTGGGTGGCGTTGTGGGTGGCGAAGCAGTACCAGGGCCGGCCACGCCGACACGAGCGGCACTCACCGCAGACGGCTCTCCAGTTGAGGACCACGAAGTCGGAGGGCGCCACCGAGGTCACGTCCGGACCTACCGCCTCGACCACCCCGGCCGCCTCGTGGCCGAGGAGGAAGGGGAACTCGTCGTTGATCCCGCCTTCGCGGTAGTGCAGGTCGGTGTGGCACACGCCGCACGCCTGCACCCGGACCAGGGCCTCGCCCGGTCCCGGGTCGGGGACCACGACGGTGGTCACCTCGACCGGTGCGCCTTTGGCCGTCGCCACCACGCCCCGCACCTCAGACGGCATGACACCTCCTCGTCCGTGTCCCGTTCGGGCACAGTGTGGCATGTGCCGCCGGAACGGCACACCCCTCAGGCGAGGGTGGCCAGGATCTCCTCGATGATGGCGATCGAGGTGTCCGGATGGAGGAGCGCGAGCCGCCCGACCGGCTCCCCCTCCCAGGTGGTGGGCGTGACCAGTCCGATCTGGTCGGTGAGCAGCTCGGTCGACCAGGCCTCGTAGGCGGCCCGGTCCCACCCGACCCGTCGGAAGAGGACCACCGAGAGCTCGGGTCGTCGGACCAGCTCGAGGTAAGGAGTCCGCTCGACGAGGTCGGCCGTCTGCTGGGTGACCTCGAGCACCGTCTCGATCGCGTCATGGTAGGCATCGGTCCCGTACACGGCGAGGGAGAACCAGAGGGGCAGCCCCCGTGCCCGACGGGTCAGGTGAAAGGCGTAGTCGCTCGGGTTCCACTCGTCGGGAGCGTCGCTGTGGAGCACCTCGAGATAGGAGGCGTCCTGGGTGTGGACCGCCTTGGCCAGGTTCGGCTCGCGGTAGAGCAGTGCGGCGCAGTCGAAGGGTGCGAACAACCACTTGTGCGGGTCGACCACGAACGAGTCGGCCCGCTCGATGCCGTCGAACCGGTCCCGTACCGATGGGGCGAAGAGGGCGGCGCACCCGTAGGCCCCGTCCACGTGGAACCAGAGCGACCGCTCGGCGGCCACGGCGGCCACCCCGGCCAGGTCGTCGATGATCCCGGCGTTGGTGGTACCCCCGGTCGCGACGACCGCGATCGCATCGTCGCCACGCGGGTCCGACCCCAGCGCCGCCGACAGGCCCTCTCCGGTCAGCCGGTGATCGTCGCAGGGCACCACCAACGCCTCGACGCCGAGGACCTGGAGGGCCTTGCCCACCGAGGAGTGGGCCTCCTCGCTGATCGCGACGACCGGCCGGGCCGCCGCCCCGTCGCCCATCCGGTGGGCGGCCGTGTCGCGGGCGACCATCAGGGCAGACAGGTTGCCGGCGGACCCCCCCGACACGAAGCAGCCGCCGGCCCGCGTCGGCAGGCCGGCCAGAGCGGCGAGCACACCGAGCGCCTGGTTCTCGGCGGCGACCGCGCCGGCCGCCTCCATCCAGGAGGTCCCCTGGAGGGACGAACAGGCCACGACCATGTCGAAGAGCAGGGATGCCTTGGTCGGCGCAGCCGGGATGAACGAGAGGAACCGCGGGCTGTCACAGGAGATCACCGCGGTGGCCAGCTCGTGCTCGAAGACGTCCATGATGCGCTCGGGATCGGTGCCGGTGGGCGAGATGAGCCCGTCCAGGCTCGAGGCCAGCGACTCGGCGACCGTCCCTCCGTAGTCGAGCGGGACCGGGTGGAGTGCCAGGCGCCAGCGGCAGTAGTCGAGGATGAGGTCGGTGAGCCCCTCGTCGTAGACGAACATCGGATTGCGCATGGGGTCCCTTCTCGACTCGCGGCTCAGGACTCCCGCCGGTGGAGGGAGACCGCGTATGCCGCGTCCGGGGTGAACGGTGTCGCCGACCACGTCGCCCAGCGGCCTTCCAGCACGAGCCCGGCCGCGCGGCAGTCCGCGTCGTACGCGGTCACCGGGTAGCGGCCTTCCAGTTGGAACCCGGCGACCAGGAGTCCGCCGACCCCGAGGTGCCGGGCGCACCCGGCCACGAGGAGCGCCTGGGTGCCCTTGGGCGTGAACAGCGGGACGTTGCCGGCCATGACCACGAGGCCGAAGGTGCGCCCGAGGTCGACCTCGGAGACATCGGCGACCTCGAAGGCGATGCCGGGCCCGCGCAGGCGGGCGGTGGCGATCATCGACGGGTCGCGGTCGACACCCACGACCGGGATCCCTCGCCGGGACAGCTCGATCGCGACCCTGCCGCTGCCGCACCCGGCGTCGAGTACCGAGGACGGCTCGAGCCCGGCGACGAACGCAGCTTCGCCGTGCACGTCTGCCCCGGAGGCGGCAAGGTCGTCGAAGCGCTTCTGGTAGGTGTCGCCGTCCCAGGGGGCCGGCCCGCTCACGGCAGCGAGGGGAAGAGGGTGAGCTGGGGCTCCTCGGCGGCCACCAGCGGATGGTATCCGGGCAGCCGGGCCATCGGCGTGTCGAGATAGACCTTGGCCTCGGGCGGTCCGGCGAACCGGCCGTGGCTCCACCGGATCTCGACGTGACCCGAGGCGGTCCTCTCGGTGCCTTCTGCGCGGGCGCGGTAGGTGCACGACCAGTCGACCCGCGGCTGACCCGCCTCGGCCGGGGTCACCGAGAACGTGCGGAGATCGAACCGGTCCCGCCAGTCCCAGGGGTCGACCACCCGGTAGCGGGCCGGTGCGCCGGTGGCGCGGTCGTTCCCGAGCACGAAGTAGGGAGCGCTGCCGATGCGGAGCAGCCGCCAGAGCATGGTCTCGCGCGCCGGGGCCGCGGCGAGTCGCTCGGCCCAGCGGGCGGCGGACGTGGTGCTCACCGCCCGGCACAGATCGATGTAGGCGGCGCGGGAATCGGCGTCGGGATAGGAGCGACCGGGGAGCGCGGCGCGGAGGGTCGCGAGCTGCTCACGGGTGCAGGCGTCCGGGGTGTCCGGGAGCCCGTCCAGTCCGACCGCACGGAGACAGGCGCGGTAGAGGGCGAGGTACTCGTCCGGCGCCACGGTCGCGTACCAGTCGCCGCGCTCCCAGGTGCCGGTGGTGGCAAGCAACCCTTCGAAGAGGCGGGCCGGTGAGGCGTTGGCCACGATGTCGGACTCGTACTTGCAGCTGATCAGATAGACGTGGTCGATGCGGAGATCGATGGGGGCGACCTCGTCGCCTGGAGCCCTGCGCCCCGCGGTCCACTCGATGGTCACGGGCAGCCGGTGGCGCAGACCCTCGGCTGCCTCGCGGAAGGCCCGGCCGTTGGCGAAGGCCCCGGTCAGC
The DNA here is from genome assembly GCA_963701325.1 of uncultured Acidimicrobiaceae bacterium. Classification (GTDB taxonomy): domain Bacteria; phylum Actinomycetota; class Acidimicrobiia; order Acidimicrobiales; family RAAP-2; genus Bog-756. Next base: position 1,960,763 of record OY969604.1, on the reverse strand, counting down.
TCGGTGGCGAACCGTCCCGAGGCCACGACCGCGTCGAGGTGCTCCCAGACCTCGGGCCCGACACGGAGCTCGCGAGGTCTGGCGCAGAGCGCGCCGAGCGGGTCGTCGAACGGGAGGGTGCCGAGTGCCGTCCCGAGCTCGGTGACCGTGGTCCGGTCATCCGGCACGGCGGTCCCTGCCGCTCCCGTAGGCGGCGAGCCGTTCCATCGAGGCGGCGTCGAGGAGCTCGACCACGTCGTGGACGGGACCGGCTCCATCGGGTGACCGGGCGATCGTGAGCGCCTTGGCGCCGGCGCTGCGGGCGGCCGGCCGGTCGGTCGAGAGCAGGACCAGCGGTCCGAGGTCCGTCCGGGTGGGCTCGGCCAGACGGGCCTGGTGGAGGACGGCGGACTTGCCGAGGGCCCGGAAGAGCACGTCGGGCCGGCGCAGGCCGGGGCGGGTGGCCGAGTAGGCGCCACTGAGCTCGAACAACCAGAGGCCCCCCGCCGCATCCCTGGCGCGGAAGTCGACGCCGACCCCGAGGTCCCCATAGGCCACGCCGCGCTCGATGTCGGTGAACCCTGCGGCCTCGAGGGCTCCCTGGGCGATGTCGCGGGCCTTGTGTCCGCCGGCGACCGCCCGGTCCTCGCTCCCTGGTCCGGCCACAGCCGTCGACGCCCGGCCGGGGGCGACCGTGACGCGCCGGCTCACCGGCCCCGAGGCCCGTTCCTCCGCGACGCGGCGATCGGCGAGCGCGACGTACGAGGCGTCGGTGTCGAAGCCCACGAAGTGGCGCTCGGTGCGGACGGCGGCCACGGCGGTCGATCCCGAGCCCATGAACGGGTCGAGGACGAGATCGCCGCGGTAGGTGTAGAGATCGATCAGCCGGCGGGGGATCTCGACCGGGAACGGTGCGGGATGGCCGACCCGTGTGGCCGACTCTGTGGGGATGTCCCAGAGGTCGGTGGTCGCGTCGACGAATTCGTCCATGGCCATGGTCCCCTCGCTCGGCAGGCCGTCACGCGCACGCTGGTCGGGGGAGAGGGCGCGATCGAACCGGCCCTTCGAGGCGACGACGATCCGCTCGGAGATGTCGCGGAGCACCGGGTTCCCGGGTCGCTGGTAGGTGCCCCAGGCACACGAGCCCCCGGCGGCCTGGCTCTTCTGCCAGATGATCTCGCCGCGCAGCAGGTACCCGAGTCCCTCGAGTAGATCGATCACGTCCCGGGCCAGGGACCGGTAGGGCTTGCGACCGAGGTTGGCAACGTTGACCGCGATGCGGCCGCCGGGCTCGAGCTTGTCGAAGCACCGGGAGAACACGTCGTGGAGCATGTCGAGGTAGGCGGCGAAGTCTGCGGGCACGTGGTCGACGCCGAGTGCCCGCTCGTACTCCTTGCCCGCGAAGTAGGGCGGCGAGGTCACCACGAGCGCCACCGAGTTGTCGGCCACTGAGCCGTACCGGTCCATTTCGCGGGCGTCCCCCACCCAGATCGTGTCGCGGACCGAGTGCGGCGCGACCTCGCTGTCCTCCGACAGGCGCGGTGGCGTGAAGCGGGCGTAGAACGACGACGCGTCGTGGGCTTCGCGGCGACCCACCCCGAAGGCAGAGGTCGTCGTGGGGCGCCGGCGGAGGACGGGCTCGACCCGTTCGACCTTGGTCATGCCCGGGTGTTCGATTCGTGCCGGGATGGACGGCAACACTGCTGATCTGGACGCCCGGGCACGACGCCGATCATAGGGACACGCTGTGACCTGCCGGCGGAGGGGCTCCGTGCTCCCGCGGTCACCCTCCGGCGAGGTGGGCCGTCATCGACACACCGACGGTCACGCAGGCCGAGAGGGACACACAGCTGACCCCGGCGAGCGGGAGGGCGACCCGGACTGCCGCGGCCCTGTGCCACGTCCCGGCGGCCGTGCCCGCGGTCGCGGTCAGCAGGACCACACCGGTGAGGGGGTTCGACGCCGCGGTGCTCCCGACGGCCACACACGGTCCTGCGGTACAGGACACCGAGAGCAGATCTGCCGGCACGGCAGAGGCCGGTGGCCGCGTCCAGGTGGCGCCCCCGTCGGACGTGGTCAGGACGACCCCCTGGCCGGTGCGGGCGCTGTCGACAGCGGTCGAGGTGGTCCCGACGGCCACGCATCGGATCCCGCCGAGATCGGCGGTCCCCGGCGGAGGCGCGGCGGTCGTGCCCTCCGGTGGGGCGGGGGAGCCGCGCTCCCCCGGGACGGTGGTAGTGGGATGCACAGAGGGGAGTGCGGCAGCCGGCACGACACAGGAGATGCCGTTGAGCTCCCCGACCCCCGCAGGGGTCTGGAGCGGGGTCCACGTGGTGCCTCCGTCCGTGGTGCGCACCACCGAGCCGATCGACTGGGCGCCGGCCGTGGCGTCCACGGTGGCCCAGCAGTCGCTGTCGGCGGTGCAGTCGAGGGCGGTGGCCGTCGTCGCGGCGCTCGGGAGCGTGCCGCCGGTCACCCATGGCAGGCCCGGGGTGCTCGAGACCAGGGCCTCGAGCGGACCCCCCGAGGCTGCGACCGCGACGCAGTGCAGGTCGGTGCCGCAGGCGACCGTGTCGACCTCGGTGGTCCCGTTGGGGATGGGCTGGATCGTCCAGGTGGCTCCGCCGTCGTCGGTCACGATGACCACGCCCGGTCCACCGCCGGTCTGCCCGGATTGGCCGGCAGCGGCGCAGTGGTGGACGTCACCGCAGGAGATGTCGGAGAGGAACCCGACCGAGGTCGGGATGGTCTCGAGCGTCCAGACGGCTCCGCCGTCGGTGGTCGCCACGACGGCGGCTCCGTTCGCCCCCCCGTTCACGCCGACCGTGGACCCGACCGCCCAGCATCGTTCGGCGGACGCGCACGACACGGCCTGGAGGGCGTGGACGGGCGTGGGGAGCGTCCCGGTCGCCAGCCCGCCCTGCCACGGCGACCCGCGGGCGATCGTCGATTGCGTGGTGCCGGACGATCGGTCCGACGCGCACGCGGTCAGGACGGACGCGGTGATGAGGAGGAGGGTGCCGACGGTGACCGTCGGCACCACCCGCCGGCGTGCCCTCTCAGGAGGGAGTCGCCCACCTCGCACCGCACCTCGCTCTCCTGCCGCTCAGGGCCCCGGCCCCCGCACAGAAGGGACGCCGGCTGACCTCGGCCGGCCGCCCGGACCGGAGTGATCTTGCCACGTGGTCCGCGAGAGCCGGTGTCATGAGGAACACCACCGGACAGGCGCGGTCTACCGTGGCGGATGGTGCCGTGCCTACCCCTTCCCCCGGAGCCTGGCCGGTGACGGCCGGGGAGGGCACTCGGTGAACGTCGTCGACCTGGTGGTCATCGTCCTGGTGGTTGCCGCGGCGATCCGCGGGTTTCGGCTCGGGGCGGTGGTGCAGGTGCTGTCGCTGGTGGGGTTCGTCGCCGGGCTCTTCCTCGGGGCGATGCTTGCGTCGGTGACGGTCCACTGGGTGCAGGACCCGAACGCGCGGGCGGTGGTCGCGCTCGTGACCATGTTGGGTGTCGCCACCGTCTGCGGCAGCCTGGGCCGGGTGGTGGGTGCGCTGACCTTTCGGCAGTTCCACCGCGGCCTTGCCGGTTCGGTGGACTCCAGCCTGGGTCTGGTGGTGGCCGTGGTGACCGCTCTGCTGGTCGTGTGGCTGCTCGCCGGCACGCTGGTCAACAGCACCTCCTCACTCGGCCTCAACGCGGCCATCTCCGAGTCTCGCATCCTCCGCTCGCTCGACGACGTGCTCCCCGCCCCGCCCTCGGTGTTCTCCCGGGTCCAGGGATTCCTGTCGGCGGAGGGATTCCCGCCGGTCTTCGCCGGCATCGCCCCGGTGTCCGCCGCCCCGGTCGCGTTGCCAGGCAACGCCGAGCTGCGCCGTGCGGTCCTGTTGGCCAGCGCCTCGACGGTCAAGATCGTGGGCGACGGCTGCGGCCAGATCCAGGAGGGCTCCGGGTTCGTCGTCTCCCCGGGGTTGGTCGTGACCAACGCGCACGTGGTGGCCGGCATCGCCCACCCGACCGTCGAGGACACCGCCGGCACCCACGGCACAGCGGTCGTGCTCTTCGACCCGTCCTACGACCTCGCGGTCATGCGGGTCGCCGGGCTCACCGAGCCGCCCCTCCCCCTCGACGCGGGCACCGTCGGTCGTGGCGCGCAGGCAGCCGTTCTCGGTTATCCCGAGGGCGGGCCGTTCACCGCGGTCGCCGCCGGGGTGATGGCGGAGTTCACGGCGGAGGGCAGGGACATCTACGGCCAGGGACTGACCCTCCGTGACGTCTACGAGATCCAGGCGGTGGTGCGTCCCGGGAATTCGGGTGGTCCCCTGGTCGAACCCGACGGCGAGGTGGTCGGGGTCGTGTTCTCGCGCTCGACGACCAACGGGGACATCGGCTACGCCCTGACCTCGCCGGGGGTACTGTCGCGGGTCGACCGTGCCGAGACGGCCACCCGCACGGTGGGCACCGGCGGCTGTACGCCCGGTTGAGTCATGTCCCGCGTGGACCCACCGACCGGAGGCCGCCAGACTAGACATGGGTCATGGCGCTCCCCATCGAGGACTACGGGATCATCGGAGACCTGCACACCGTCGCCCTGGTCGGGCGTGACGGCTCGATCGACTGGCTCTGCCTCCCGCGCTTCGACTCGGGGGCCTGTTTCGCCAAGCTCCTCGGTACCGATGACCACGGCTGCTGGAAGATCGCACCGAAGGGATCGACGCGAGCCACCCACCGGCACTACCGGGGGGACACCTTGGTGCTCGAGTCGGAATACGTCACCGACACCGGAACCGTCCGGGTCGTCGACTGCATGCCCATCCGCCAGGACCATCCCGAGGTGGTGCGTCTCGTCGAGGGGGTGCGGGGCCGGGTCGAGATGGAGATGCAGCTCACCGTGCGCTTCGGCTACGGCCAGATCGTGCCCTGGGTGCGGAACACCAACGGCACGCTGACCGCGATCGCCGGGCCCGACGCCCTGTCGCTGTGGACGACCGTGCCCACCCGGGGTCGTGATCTCTCCACTGTCTCGGAGTTCACCGTGTCGGAGGGTCAGAGCGTCCCCTTCTCGCTTTCGTGGTTCGCGGCGTGCGACACACCTCCCCGGCCGGTGGCTCCGTCCTACGCCATCAAGGACACCGAGCAGTGGTGGGAGGAATGGGCCGCCCAGTGCACCTATGAGGGGGAGCACCGCGACGCGGTGGTGCGCTCGCTGATCACGCTCAAAGCGCTGACCTACGAACCGACCGGGGGGATCGTCGCCGCGGCGACCACCTCGTTGCCCGAGACCCTGGGTGGAGGGCGCAACTGGGACTACCGGTTCTGCTGGCTGCGTGACGCCACCCTCACGCTCGAGTCGCTGATGCGGGGCGGCTTCTACCAGGAAGCCATGGCCTGGCGGTCCTGGCTGCTCCGGGCCACCGCCGGCGACCCGTCCCAGATGCAGATCATGTACGGGGCAGCAGGTGAGCGACGTCTCGACGAGTGGGAGGTGGACTGGCTGCCCGGCTACGAGGGCTCGCGCCCGGTGCGCATCGGCAACGCGGCAGCCGGCCAGTTCCAGATCGATGTCTACGGCGAGGTCATGTCCGCCCTCTACGAGTCGGCCCAGAAGGACGAACTCACCGCGGGCCCGTCCTGGGACCTGCAGCTCGCGTTCATGGAATTCCTCGAGGCGGGCTGGCGAGAGCCCGACGACGGGATCTGGGAGGTCCGCGGGCCCCAGCGCCAGTTCACCCACTCGAAGGTCATGGCGTGGGTGGCGATCGACCGCGCCATCAAGACGGTCGAGCAGTACCACGTCGAGGGCCCGGTGGACCGGTGGCGAGAGATGCGGTCCGAAATCCACGACCAGGTCTGCGAGCAGGGGTTCAACGCGGCCAAGGGGTCCTTCACCCAGTACTACGGGTCCGACACACTCGATGCCAGCCTGCTGATGATCCCCATGGTGGGCTTCCTGCCGGCCACCGATCCGCGGGTCAAGGGGACCATCGAAGCCATCGAACGGGAGCTCCTCGAAGGGGACTTCGTCCTCCGGTACCGGACCCAGGACACCGGCGACGTCGACGGCCTGAGCGGCAGGGAGGGCGCCTTCCTCGCCTGCTCGTTCTGGCTGGCCGACTGTTTCATGCTCCTCGGGCGCGAGCACGATGCCCGCCGGCTCTTCGAGCGGTTGCTCGACCTCCGCAACGACCTCGGGTTGTTGTCCGAGGAGTACGACCCGGTCGCCGGTCGGCTGGTCGGGAACTTCCCGCAGGCCTTCTCTCACGTGTCGCTGGTCAACTCTGCGTCCAAGATCAGCGGGAGCCAGAAGCCCACCGCCGAGCACGTCTTCGCCGGCCTCGCACGCCAGGCGCTCGGCGGCGGTCCCGCTGGGACGGCCTCCCGCCACATGAGCGGTTCCGCCATGCGTTCTGCCATCCGCGAGATGGTTTCCCGCCGCGGTGGCCGACCGGCCGACACCCAACCGGACGGAGTGTCGCCGCCCGATGCTGTCGTCACCACCCCGAAGAAGTCGCGGGGTGCGAAGAGCACCCCGAAGAAGAGCGCAACCACGAAGCAGGCTCCTGTTCCGCGGACGCTGAGGGCCCGGAAGGAGATCGTCCCGCCGAAGAAGCCAGGATCGGTCAAGAAGGCGACACCGCCCAAGAAGGCGACACCGCCCAGGAAGGCCAGCGCGAAGAAGCGGGCCGCTGTCCGGACAACGAAGACCGCACCGGTCAAGAAGGCGGCCGCGGCGGCACGCGCGGCAAAGCGGTGATCATCGCGTGAGTGGTCCTCACCCGCACGGTCCAGGCGGTCATCGCCACCGGTTCGACGGGTCCGATCCCTTGCCGCCACCGACCGGAACCGTGCTCGCCGAGGGGGTGCTCGAACTCGACACGCTCCTCGGCGGCTGGGAGCGGGTGACCGCCGGGTACCTCATCGACGGTGACGCTCCCGTGCTCATCGAGACCGGCAGCCAGAGCTCGGTGCCCGCGCTGCTCGCCCATCTCGACCGGTTGGGTCTCGGCGCCGACGATCTGGCCGGCGTGGTGGTCACTCACATCCACCTCGACCACGCCGGCGGGGTGGGGGACGTCGCCCGGGCCTTCCCCCGGGCCACCGTCTACGTCCACCCGAAGGGCGCCCGACACCTCGCCGACCCGACCCGTCTCATCGACTCCGCAGCCCTCGTCTACGGACCCCTGCTCGACTCCCTCTACGGCCGTCTCGACCCCACGCCCGCGGAGCGGATCCATGTGCTCGAGGACGGGGAGGAGATCCGCGTCGGCCCGGCCCGCACCCTCACCACCGTGGACTCACCGGGCCACGCCAAGCACCACCTCGCCCTGCACGACAGCTCGAGCGGCATCCTGTTCGCGGGGGACGCTGTCGGGGTCAAGCTGCCCGACGCCGGGGTCCTCCGTCCCTCGACCCCGCCCCCCGACTTCGACCTGACCCAGGCGCTCCACTCGCTGCAGCGGTTCGCCGAGCGGCGCCCGACCGGACTCGCGCTCGCCCATTACGGGTTGTTGGCCGATCCGCTCGATGTCCTCGACGAGGCCGACGGCACCTTGCGGCGGTGGGCCGCGGTGGCAGAGTCGGCCTTCCGCAACGGGGAGGACATCGCCGGCGCGCTGTCGAGCGCCTTCTCCAGCGACCTCGACGCTGTGCCCGAGGAGCACCGCGAGAAGCTCGAGGTGATGAACGGGGTCCATTCCAATGCCGCCGGGCTCCAGCGCTGGTTGGCGGGTCGACCTGCCGGCAGCCCGGAGACGCCCGAGCGCTGAGCGGGCAGAGCGGTCCCGGGGGGAGGACGGGCCGATGAGCGAGGAGAGGTCGACGTGATCGCCGTTGGGTTCGCCCTGCTCGGCGCCCTCAGCCAGGCCGCGGCCTCGGTGCTGCACCGGCGGACCAACGTCTCGGCCAGGGACGACCGATCGGTGGGACAGACCATCCGGTACCTCATCCGGAGGCCCATGTGGCTCCTCGGCACAGCAGCGATGGGAGCGACCTTCGCCTTCACCGCGCTTGCCCTCTACTTCGGGCAGCTGGCGACCGTGCAGCCGATCCTGGTCACCGAGTTGATCTTCACCCTCGCCCTGCGCTCACTGTTCCTGCACGACCAGATCGCGGCGCGCACCTGGGGCGCGGCCGCCCTCACGAGTGCAGGCCTCGTCGGGTTCCTGGTCGTCGCCAGGCCGCAGGAGGGGCACGGCACCCCCACCGCGCAGGCATGGATCGTCGCTCTGTCCACACGCGGCGCAGTCATCGCACTCCTGGTCCTGCTCAGCCGCTGGGGCTCTCCTGCGCGCCGGGCAGCGCTGCTCGGAGCGTCTGCCGGCCTGGTGTGGGCGATCGACGCCGCCTTCGTCAAGGCGGCCACCCTCACCCTTGCCCGCGACGGGTGGGGAGGCCTCTTCCTCCATTGGCCGGTCTACGCGGTGGTGGTGACCGGCCTGGGTGGGACGTTCCTCCTGGAGGCGGCATTCACCGCGGGGCCGCTCTCTGCGTCGCAGTCGGCGTTGCTCATCGTCGACCCGCTGGCCAGCATCGTCATCGGGATCGAGCTCTTTGGCGAGCGACTCGCCAACTCCACGACGGCCGTCGCGCTCGAGGCGGTGGCACTGCTTGGGATGTTCGCGGGGGTCGTGCTGCTGTCGATCTGGGCTCCCCCGACCGAGGAGATCCACATTCCGGTCGCGCGTGCGCCCCGGGGGACTCGAACCACCCAACCTGCAGATTAAGGATCTGCTGCTCTACCGTTGAGCTAGGGGCGCACGGGCAGCATACGAGGTGGGCGCCCCCAGGCTTCGACCGGCCCGACGGGCGGCTGCCTAAGATGACGGTGCGGTCCCTGTGCCCCGGGCCTGCCGCGTGCGCTGAGGGAGAAGCTGCGACTGTGACGACCGATTCCAACACCGCGTCCGGCGGACCGGCAGAGGAGCTCCCGGCGCGCACGGCTGATCTGCTGAGCGCCGAGCGGCGGAAGAAGCGCGACGCATTGGCCGCGAAGGGCATCGATCCCTATCCGAGCCGGTTCGACCGCACCGCCACCGCGGCCGAGCTGCACGGGCGGTACGACGCGCTCGACGCCGACGTCCGGACCGGTGAGACGGTGCGCATGGCCGGGCGGGTGACCGCGCTCCGGGGTCACGGGCGCCTCTCGTTCGCGACCCTTCAGGACGTGACCGGAACCCTGCAGCTGCTCATGCAGGAGTCGGCCCTCTCCGATGAGGCAGGTCTCGTCCTGGACCAGATCGATCTCGGGGATTGGATCGGCGCGGAAGGGGAGGTCATCACGAGCCGGCGGGGCGAGCTCTCGCTGGACGTGACCGGGCTCACCCTGCTCGCGAAGGCCCTGCGCCCACTCCCGGACAAGTGGCACGGCCTGGCAGAGACCGACACCCGCTACCGCCAGCGCGAGATCGACCTGCTGGCCAACCCCGAGAGCCGGCGGGTCTTCGAGATCCGGTTCCGGATCGTCGCAGCGATGCGCGCCCTCCTCGTTGCCGAGGAGTTCGTCGAGGTCGAGACGCCGATCCTCCAGCCGCAGGCCGGTGGCGCACTGGCCCGGCCCTTCCTCACCCACTCGAACGCGCTCGATGTCGACCTCACACTCCGCATCGCGCCCGAGCTCTACCTCAAGCGACTGGTGGTCGGTGGCTTCGAGCGGGTCTTCGAGATCGCCCGCAACTTCCGCAACGAGGGAATCGACACCCGGCACAGCCCGGAGTTCACCGCACTCGAGGCCTACCGCGCCTTCGGCGATGTCAACGACGCGATGGACCTCACCGAGCGGCTCATCGCGGACGCCGCCGGACAGGCCACCGGGCGCCTCCAGTTCACGGTCGGAGAGCGGTCGATCGACCTCACGCCGCCATGGCCGAGGCGAGCGCTCCTCGACTGGCTCGAGGAGGTCGTGGGCCGGCGCCTGCATCCGACCGACCCGGTCGAGGAGGTCCGGGCGGTCTGCGACGCGCATCAGGTCGACTACCTGCCCGAATGGGGATCGGGGAAGCTCATCTTCGAGCTCTACGACGCGGTGCTGCTCCCGACCGTGTCCGACCCGGTCTTCGTCGTCGGGTTCCCGGTCGAGGTCTCGCCGCTCGCACGGCACACCGACGGCGATCCGTCCATGGCCGACCGCTTCCAACTGTGCGTCGACGGCCGGGAGCTCGCCAACGGCTACAGCGAGCTCAACGTGCCCGAGGAGCAGGAGGAGCGATTCGGGCGCGAGGCGGACGCGGTGGCAAAGGGCGACCTCGAGGCCCATCCCGCCGACCAGGCCTTCATCCGCGCGCTCGAGTACGGCCTCCCCCCGACCGCCGGAATCGGCATCGGCATCGACCGGCTGACCATGCTGTTGGCCGGGGTCGACGCCATCCGCGACGTGATCCTCTTCCCCCTGCTACGACCGGAGAGCACAGCATGACGACCACCCAAGAGGCACCCGGAGTACCGACCCGCGCGTCCGCACCGCCGTCGCGCCCGGCTGAGCAGAGCGCCCTGGCACGGCTGGCCGGGTGGTGCCACGACCATCGGTGGTGGGTGCTGCTGGCCTGGATCGTCGGACTGGTGGCGGTCAACGTCCTGGCACAGGCGGCGGGGAGCTCGTTCACCAACAACCTCTCGGGTGGCACCCAGCAGGCCCAGCAGATCCTCAACAGCGAGTTCCCCGCCCTGGCCGGGAGCCCGGCCCAAGTGGTCATCACGACGTCGGCACCCTTCGCCGACCCGTCCAACCAGGCCAAGACCCGCGCACTGGCCAAGGCCCTCGAGCCCCTCGCCCACGTGTCCGCGGTGACCAGCCCGCTCGCGCCGGGGGGCGCGAGCCAGGTGTCGCGCGACGGCCACGTTGCCTACATCCGGGTCGACTTCGACGAGTTGGCGGGCAACCTGCCGACCTCAGCCGTCCAGACGGTGGTCAACACCGCCGAGCGGTTCCAGGCTCCCGGGTACCAGGTCGCGCTCGGTGGCGAGGCGATCGGGCTCGTCGCCGGGGCCAAGCCGGGTTCGAGTGAAGGCTTCGGCATCCTGGCCGCCATCATCATCATGCTCCTGGCCTTCGGGTCGGTGGTGGCGATGGGTCTGCCCATCATCACCGCGATCTTCGGGATCGCGGTCGCCTTCGCCGTCCTCGATCTGCTCTCCCACGTGGTGACGACGCCGACCTTCGCGCCCGAGATCATGGCCATGATCGGACTCGGCGTCGGGATCGACTACGCCCTGTTCGTGGTCACCCGCTACCGGGCCGGCCTGAGCGAGAAGCGCGACCCCCGCGACGCGGTCGCGATCTCATTGGCCACCTCGGGCCGGGCCGTGCTCTTCGCCGGTACCACGGTGATCATCTCGCTGCTCGGCCTCTTCCTCCTGCAGCTGCCGTTCATGCGGGGTCTGGCCGTCGGGGCCATCTCAGCCGTGGTGCTGGTGATGCTGGCAGCGGTCACGTTGCTGCCAGCCATGCTCGGCTTCTCGGGCCGCGCCATCGACAACCTGCGGATCCCGGGACTCATCCAGAGCGGGGCCGGGTCGACGACACGCGGATTCTGGTACCGGTGGAGCCGCACCGTCCAGCGTCACCCGGTCGTTGCAGGCCTGTCCGCCCTGCTGATCCTTGTCTGCCTCGCCCTGCCGTTCTTCTCGATGCGGCTGGCCTTCACCGACGCGGGCAACGATCCGGCCACCAGCACCACGCGGCAGGCCTTCGACGCACTGGCCACGGGATTCGGCCCCGGGTTCAACGGCCCCCTGGTGGTCGCTGCAACGGTCCCACCCGGTGACCACGCCGCGGTCGACCGCCTCGCCTCGGAGATCCGGACCACCCCCGGGATCGCGTTCGTCGCCCCGGCCATCTACAACCAGTCGGGCTCATCGGCTGTGGTCATCGCCTACCCGACGACCGCGCCGCAGGCGGCACAGACCGAAGCGCTGGTCAACCATCTCCGCGACCAGGTCATCCCGACCGCGACCTCCGGCACCGGGGTGGCGGCGTATGTCGGCGGCGAAACAGCAGGGTCGATCGACGCGTCGTCCTATCTGTCCTCTCGACTCCCCTTGGTCATCGGTGTGGTCCTCCTACTCTCGTTCCTCCTGCTCATGGCCGTGTTCCGGTCCGTTGCCATCCCGGTCAAGGCGGTCGTCGTCAACCTGCTCTCGGTCGGCGCCGCCTACGGGGTCATCGTGGCGGTCTTCCAGTGGGGCTGGCTGGGCGGGTTCTTCGGGATCGGGGCGACCGGCCCGATCGACCCGTGGATCCCCCTCATGATGTTCACGATCCTCTTCGGCCTCTCCATGGACTACGAGGTCTTCCTCCTCTCGCGTATCAGGGAGGAGTGGCGGCTGACCGGTGAGAATTCGACCGCGGTGGCCGACGGGTTGGCCAAAACCGCCCGGGTGATCACCGCTGCCGCGGCCATCATGATCTGCGTCTTCGGGTCGTTCGTGTTCGGCGACCCGCTGCACGTGCTCAAGGTCTTCGGGTTGGGCCTGGCCTCGGCCATCCTCATCGACGCCACACTCGTGCGCATGGTGCTGGTGCCGTCGATCATGGAAGTGCTGGGCAATGCCAACTGGTGGATGCCGCGGTGGCTCGACCGGGTAGTGCCGCGACTGGGCGTCGAAGTGGACGTGGAGGCGCCGGCTATCGCGGGCTGAGCGCGGTCGCTCGCGGGTCGTCGCCGGTCGAGGTAGGTCCGGGCACTCTCGACCTGGCTACTCGACGCGCGCGCTGTCGGGTCACGTCTTAGCTGTGGCCGGGTGTTCACGAAGGGCGCGCATCCCGTTCCGGACGAGTCGACTTGCTTGACATCGGCCTGCACTCTCCTTATTCTGAGTAATCCCGTAGGAATTATCGGTTTCTCTGGCTCCCGCGCGGAACCGGACGACCCACCTCGAACAAGGAGTCTCGATGCGTTCATCCACTTCCGCCCGGAGCATGCGGGTCGCCACCGTCCTGGCCGTGCTCGCCGGATCCGCCGGGCTCGCCTCGCTCACGGCCCTGACCTCCACTGCCCAGGCTGACCCGTCGTTCGTGTCGGCGTATGCCGGCGTGGGCTCGGACGTCACCCAGGACGTCTACGCAGCGATGACGGGCCTCTCTCCGTCACCCGGAAACGGCGCGACCACCGGCAACTCGAGCACCTTCGACGCCACGACCTCGTACCAGCCGCTCATGTCGTCGAATGCGACCGGCAACCTGACCATCGACTCCTTCGACGCCAATCCCTCCGGCGGCGTGACCACCAACCCCGGCTGCATCACGACCAAGCTGGGTGGGCCCAGTTTCGACCGGCCGAGCTCGTCGACCGCGGGCATCACCGCCCTCTATGACGAGGTCACCGGCACCGCATGGGACAACACCACCGTCACCTCGTGCACCGGCAGCCCGGTCACCATTACCGGCCAGATCGACTTTGCCCGCTCAGCCCGTGGTCCGAAGACGACCGGGAGCACGCTGACCTTCGTGCCCTTCGCCCGTGACGCACTGGGCATCGCGACCTACGACCACGACACGGGTCACCTGGCGAGCGCTCCGATCACCACCGGCGAGCTGACCGCTCTGTACTCGTCGTCGACCGGGACGGCGACGATCAACGGCCAGACCGTCAAGGCGTGCCTGACGATCTCGGGCTCCGCCCCGCGCACAGAGCTCGCGACGGCACTCGGGTTGACCGACGCCCAGCTCAACACTGCCGCCACCGCCGCTGGCTGCGACAACATCGTGCAGAACAGCGGGAACGCCTTCTATGCACAGGCGTCGACGCTGGGTGCGTCCAACGATGCGGTCATCCCGATCTCGTCGGGTAGCTGGATCTCGCAGCTCAATGGCCGTGGTGTGGACCGGTCGTCTACCGCAGTGGCGCAAGGGGTCACCCTCGCCTCGATCGACTCACTCGGTCAGCCCATCAGCGGAACCGCGCCCAGCCTCACGGCGGACACGACCTACTACCAGTCGACGACCTACGGCAACAACATCTACACCGTCCTCCCGACGTCGAGTATCACGGGGTCGTTCGCGGACGAAGCCTTGATCAGTCTGTTCGTCGGCAGCTCGTCGTCCCTCTGCGGGAGCACCGAGCAGGCATACGTGCGTGAATTCGGGTTCGACGCCCTCACGGGCGGCGAGGGGACCTGCGGGTCGACCACGCAGACCGGCAACGGCTGACCGAAACCGGGTCACCGTAGCCGACGTCTCCAACGCTCGAATCCCACCAGAACACCCGGTCAAAGGACAGAACCATGCGTGCAACGCGCGCCACACAGGGCAACCACGAGGAGCACGATCTCACCAGCGCCCGTGCTTCTCGGAAGGCTGCAATCAGGATCCTGGTGGCAGCGGGGCTGGCGGTGGCCGCAACGGTTGCGGTCATCGCTGCCCAGCCCGCGTCGGCGTCGACCGTGAACGGAGTCGCCACGATCGCGAGCCCGGGCACGACGACGCTGCTGCTCTCGGGAGGCTCGACGACACCGTTCACCGTCTCGCTGCCGCCACAGGCCGCGTGCGACGGTGACACTGCGACCGACGGCTACCACGTGTACAGCTATCTGGTGCCCCAGGGAACGGACCTGTCCTCGGTGACCTTCATCGGACACCCCTCGGTCGGGGTGGGACTGGTGAACAGCGACGGAGCGTATTACGGCCCGGTCAACACGGCGATCGGAACCGGACAGATCCCGACCCTCCCGAACGACTTCGAGTGGGGACCGCTCGTGACCGTCCCCAGGATGACCCTTTCGCAGTTGCTCTACACCGGCTCCGGCGAGAGCGGGATCTGGGAGGCGGGAATCGCCTGCGCCACCAGCAGCGGCGCTCTGGCCGACAACTGGAACACCGAGGTGACCTTCGACGCCAGCAGTACGGACACCAACGGATTCACCTGGTCGGCGGTGCCGGGGCCGAGCGGCAGCGCCTTTGCGGCGTTCACGTCCGCGACGTCGACCACCTTCACCGAGGGCTCCTCGGGCAGCTTCACCCCGACAGCATCGGGTACCCCCGCGCCGACCATCACCGAGAACGGCACCCTGCCCATTGGTGTGACCTTCAGCGGGGGCGTGCTCAGTGGCACGCCCACAGCATCCGGACCATTCCCGGTCACCGTCACCGCGACCAACGGCATCGGGTCGCCGGCCACCCAGTCGTTCACACTCGTTGTGGACGCTGGACCGACCATCACCTCGCCGGATTCGCTGACGGCCGCCACCGGCGGTCCCATCACCCCGTTCCAGGTGACAGCGGACGGCTACCCGGCGCCCACCTTCGGCTCGACCGGCAACCTCGACGGGCTGACCCTCGATCCGAACAGCGGCCAGCTGACCGGCACCCCGACGGTGGATGGTGACTTCCCGATCACCGTGACCGCGACCAACGGCGTCGGATCACCGGCCACCCAGCCGTTCACACTCGACGTGGACGATGCCCCGACGATCACCTCGCCGGACACGGTCAGGGTCGATACCGGCGGCTCCATCACCCCGTTCCAAGTGGTCGCGACAGGCAACCCGGCGCCCACCTTCAGCTCGACCGGGAACCTCGACGGGCTGATCCTGGACCCCAACAGCGGCGAGCTCTCCGGCACCCCCACAGCGGGTGGGGAATTCCCGATCGCGCTCACCGCCACCAATGGTGTCGGGTCGCCGGCCACCCAGAGCTTCACCCTGGTGGTGCTCGAGGCTCCGTTGATCCGGAGTTATGCCGGTACAACGTTCGTGGCTGGGACGTCCGGGACCTACACCGTGAAGACGTCCGGGTTCCCGCGCCCGATCGTCACCGAGAAGGGCACCCTTCCGACCGGTGTCACGCTCGAGCGTGCAACCGGAGTGCTCTCGGGCACGGCGACCTCGATCGGACGGTTCCCGGTCGTCCTCACCGCCCACAACAGCGTCGGCACCCCGGTCACGCAGAGCTTCACCCTGTGGGTCGAGAAGATCAAGATCACGACCCTCGTGCTGCCGCCGGCGACCCGAGGGACGCCCTATACGAAGACCCTCGCCGAGCTCGGCGGGACGGCTCCGTTCACCTGGGCCATCTCCGGCGGCTCGTTGCCCTCGGGGCTCGCGTTCGCCACCTCGACCGGCACGATCTCGGGTAGCGCGGAGACCACCGACGCAGCCGGTAGTTACGCGATCACGGTCACCGTGACCGACCAGCAGCATCTCAAGGCCAACAGAGCGCTCAATCTGGTCCTCCACTGAACCGCACCCCAGGCGGGATTGCGCTCGACCACACCTGAACACCGGACTCGCCCAGAGAACGCCCAGAGAAACAGAGGAACGAACACATGGACAATACGAACCCCGCGTCTGAACTCACCATTCGGCCGGCCGCCCGTCGGAGGCATCCGGCGAAATTGGCTCTGGCGATCGTGCTGACGTTTGCTGCCGGTGCGGCGGGTCTGGTCGTGGCCACCGGAGGTCCGGCCGGTGCGTCGACCCTCAATGGCATCGCGACGATCGCGAGCCCGGGCACGACGACGCCGCTGACCTCCGGCGGTTCGACGACGGAGTTCACCGTTTCGCTTCCGGCCCAGGCCGCCTGTGACGGCGACACGGCGAGCGATGGGTACCACGTCTACAGCTATCTCGTGGAGAAAGGGACCACCCTGTCGTCGGTGACCTTCCTCAGCCACCCCTCCGAGGGCTACGGACTGTTCGAATCCAACGGCAAGTACTACGGTCCGGTGAACACGGCGGTCACCACCGGCGCGGTCCCCAACCCGCTCCCCAACGACTTCGAGTGGTCAGAACTGCTGACGCACGGGGTGACCCTGGCCCAGCTGCTGTACACCGGTTCGGGGTCCACTGCCAGCGGCATCTGGGAGGCGGGGATCGCCTGCGCCAACAGCAGTGGTGACCTGTCCGACAACTGGAACACCGAAGTGACCTTCCATGCCAGCAGCACCGACACCGACAAGTTCACCTGGACGGCCGTTCCCGGCCCGAGTGGCAGTGCGCCAGCGGCCTTCACATCCCTCGCCGCGTTCACGTTCGTCAAGGGTGTCGCCAACACCTTCACCGTGACCGCAAGTGGCTCCCCCAAGCCGACCCTGACCGAGAGCGGCAAGCTGCCCGCCGGAGTGACCTTCAAGGCCACCACCGGCGTCCTCTCGGGCACGCCGACGACGCTCGGGAGCTCGACGGTGACCTTCACCGCGAAAAACGGCATCCTCTCGCCCGCGACTCAGTCCTTCAAGCTGACCATCGGCGAGATTGGCATCACCAGCACGACGTTGGGCACTGCGACGAGGGGCAAGGCCTTCTCGCTACAACTGGTCGAAAAGGGAGGCAAGTCTCCGTTCACTTGGACCAACACGACGCCGAAGCTTCCCGCCGGACTCAAATTGAGTACGGCCGGGAAGATCACCGGGACGATCGCGACCACCTTCAAGGCGGGCAGCTACAAGGTCGGGTTCTCGCTCAAGGACAGCACGAAGCCGACAGCCCTTACTGCCACCGCAACTCTCCCACTCACCGTGAAGTAGGCCCCTGACCTGGGAATGCTCAGACACACCCTGCACGCCGGACGATCCGGCCACGGACACGGGGGCCGCAGGCCGGACCGTCGGTGAGGGGACACCCAGGCGGTGCAGGAGCACTGCCTGGGAGTCGCCGCGGCGCCCGACCCGCTCCGGGGGCGACCACTGATCGCCTGTCGACAGGGCGGCCCTGGTCTGTGTAGTATCCATAGATCACAGCTAGGAATACTCTGAGATATAGGAATACTCTGGTATAGGGGGGCGGCAGCCCGGTGGTACTCCGATCCACACCTCCGGTAGGCGTCGGTGGGAACGGTGTGGTCGTGAGATCCACGCTGACACTCACCGACCTCTCGGGCCGTGACCCGCGCTCAGCCTCCCCCGTGGTCCGACGCAAGCAGACACGAGAGAAGAGAACGAACTGATGTACGGCAATGGACGCCTCCGCACTGGTCGCTCAGACCGCGAAGCGCATCAGCGCGGCCCGACGGGGGGGCAGAGGACGAGGCTCAGCCTGACCACGCTGCTGGCCCTGATCGTCACCGCGGCCACACTGGTGGTGGCAACGGGAGGAGCCGCGTCGGCCTCGACCCTCAATGGCGTCGCCACGATCGCGAGCCCGGGCACGACGACCCAGCTCTCCTCGGGAGGTTCGACCGATCCATTCACGGTCGCGCTCCCAGCGCAGGCGGTGTGTGACGGTGACACCGCGACCGATGGCTACCACGTCTACAGCTATCTGGTGCCAGCGGGTACCGACCTCTCGTCGGTGGCCTTCCTCAGCCACCCCTCCGTGGGATACGGACTGTTCAACAGTTCCGGTACCTACTTCGGACCGGTCAACACCGCCGTCACCACCGGACAGATCATCGGGATCCCCAACAACTTCGAGTGGGCACCGCTGCTGATGCATGGGGTGACTCTGGCCACGCTGCTCTACACCGGTTCGGGGTCCACTGCGAGCGGCATCTGGGATACCGGGATCGCCTGTGCCAACAGCAGCGGCGCTCTCACCGACAACTGGAACGCCGTCGTCACCTTCAACGCCAGCGGCACCGACCCGAACGGCTTCACCTTCACGGCCGGACCCCCCGTCGTCACCGGCATCGCCCCAAGCTCGGGCTCGACGTCCGGCGGCACGAGTGTGGTCATCACCGGACTCGGCCTGGGCTCGACCACTGGCGTGGAGTTCGGCTCGACCGCGGCCGCATCGTTCACTGTCAACTCGCCGACCCAGGTCACCGCGGTGTCGCCTGCCGGCACGGGAATGGTGGACGTGAAAGTCACCAACCCGAACGGGACATCGGCCACCTCGTCGGCCGACCAGTTCAGCTTCACCACGGGTCCGACCGTCTCCGGCATCGTCCCGACCGCAGGCGCGGCGGCCGGCGGTACGAGCGTGACGATCACCGGCACGGCACTCACCGGGGCCACAGCCGTGGACTTCGGCTCGACCGCGGCCGCCTCGTTCACCGTCAATTCGGAGACCTCGATCACCGCGGTGTCTCCTCCGGGCACGGGCACGGTGGACGTGACCGTGACCACCCCGAACGGGACGTCGGCGACCTCGTCCGCCGACCAGTTCACGTTCGCCCCCGTGCCGACCGTCTCGGGCATCGCGCCGACTGACGGCCCGACCGCAGGCGGCACGAGCGTTCTCATCACCGGCACCGCCTTGACCACGGCCACCGCGGTGGACTTCGGCTCGACCGCGGCCGCCTCGTTCACCGTCACCTCGCCGACCCAGATCTCAGCGGTCTCGCCTGCGGGTACCGGCACGGTTGATGTGACCGTCACGACGGCCGGTGGGACATCCGCGACCTCCCTTTCCGACCAGTTCACCTACGTGGTCGCCCCGGCGGTCACCGGCATCGCCCCGACCTCCGGTCCGGCGAGCGGCGGCACGAGCGTCGCGATCACCGGCACCGGCCTCACCGCGGCCACCGCGGTCCATTTCGGCACGACCGCGGCCGCCTCGTTCACCGTCACCTCGGCGACCTCGATCACCGCCGTGTCGCCTGCCGGAACCGGGCCGGTGGACGTGACCGTGACCACAGCCGGTGGGACGTCGGCCACTTCCCCGGCCGACCAGTTCACCTTCCTTCCCGCCCCTACGGTCACCGGCATCGTCCCGACCGCAGGCGCGGCGGCCGGCGGTACGAGCGTGACGATCACCGGCACTGCACTCACCGCGGCCACAGCGGTCTACTTCGGCACGACCGCAGCCACGTCGTTCACCGTCAACTCGCCGACCCAGGTCACCGCGATGTCGCCTGCCGGCACCGGCACGGTGGATGTGACCGTGACCACCCCGAACGGGACGTCGGCGACCTCGTCTGCCGACCAGTTCACGTTCGCCCCCGTCCCGACCGTCTCGGGCATCGCGCCGACTGACGGCCCGACCGCAGGCGGCACGAGCGTTCTCATCACCGGCACCGCCTTGACCACGGCCACCGCGGTGGGCTTCGGCTCGACCCCGGCCACCTCGTTCACCGTCACCTCGGCGACCTCGATCACCGCCGTGTCGCCTGCCGGCACCGGCACGGTTGATGTGACCGTGACGACGGCCGGTGGGACCTCGCCCACCTCCTCGGCCGACCAGTTCACCTACGTGGTCGCCCCGGCGGTCACCGGTATCGCCCCGACCTCCGGTCCGGCGAGCGGCGGCACGAGCGTCGCGATCACCGGCACCGGCCTCACCGCGGCCACCGCGGTCCATTTCGGCACGACCGCGGCCGCCTCGTTCACCGTCACCTCGGCGACCTCGATCACCGCCGTGTCGCCTGCCGGAACCGGCACGGTGGAGGTGACCGTGACCACAGCCGGTGGGACGTCGGCCACTTCCCCGGCCGACCAGTTCACCTTCTTCGCGGCTCCCGCGTTCACCTCGGGCTCGTTCGCCACCTTCACCGAGGGAATCGCCGGGTCGTTCACGCCGGCGGCCTCGGGAAACCCACGTCCGACGATCACCGAGTCGGGAACTCTTCCGTCGGGGGTGACCTTTGCCGGCGGCGTGCTCTCCGGTACACCGACCCAGACCGGGAGCTTCCCTCTCACCTTCGCCGCCACCAACGGTGTCGGATCCCCGGCCACCCAGGCCTTCACCCTCACCGTGGTTGCGCCGCCGGCTTCGCCGGTCACGCTGACCGCCCCGGTGGTCGGTATCGCCGCAGCTCCTGACGGATCCGGCTATTGGCTCGCGGACGCGGCCGGTGCGGTTGCCCCGCGTGGAGGCGTCCGCAGCTACGGATCGCTGACCGGTCTCACCCTCAACGCGCCGATCGTCCACATTGTGGCCAGCCCTGACGGCAAGGGGTACTGGCTGGTCGCCGCCGACGGTGGGGTCTTCGCGTGCGGCGATGCCCGGTTCTACGGGTCGACCGGCAACCTTCATCTCAACGCGCCCATCGTCGGCCTGGCCGCCGCTCCCGGAGGGGACGGCTACTGGCTGGTCGCCGCCGACGGCGGCGTGTTCGCCTTCGGACACGCCGCGTTCGACGGGTCGATGGGTGGCCAACACCTCAACCGACCGGTGGTCGGCATAGCCGCCGATCCCGACGGCGGCTACTGGCTGGTTGCTTCCGACGGTGGGATCTTCGCCTTCCGGGCCCCGTTCTTCGGGTCGACCGGCTCCCTCGTGCTCAACCAGCCCGTCATCGGCATCGCCGTCTCCCCGGGTGGCACGGGCTACTGGTTGCTCGCGGTCGACGGTGGCCTCTTTGCATTCCGGGGCGCGGTGTTCCACGGCTCGGGGGTATCCATTCCCGGAAGCGCACCCGCCTCGGGCATGGCAGCGGACACCGTGACCGGTGGGTACTGGCTGGTCAGTCGCGCCGGGGGCGTCTACGCCTTCGATGCGCCGTTCTACGGGGCGGCATGAGGGGCCGAGCGGAGCCCAACCGCGAGCCCGTGGTACGCGGCTTCCTCACGCGTCCGCACCTTCTGTCCGCGACGGCTGTCGTGGCGATGCTGGCTCTGGCCGTGACGGCGAGTGTCGTCGCCGAGCCCTCGACCGCGGGTGCGGTGACCGTGGGCGCCGCGCTCATCACCAAACCCGGGACGCTCACCGCCCTCGAAGGGGGAGGCTCGACCACGCCGTACGGCGTCGCCCTGCCTGCCGGTGCGAGCTGCCCCGGAGACACTGCCCACGACGGATACCTGGTCTACAGCTACCTGGTCCCCCTCGGTGCCCTGCCCACCGACGTCAGCTTCAAGACCGGTCTCCCGAGCCGGTGGTCCGGGTACTTCACCGACAGCTCCTATTTCGGAGCCGTGAACACCGCCCAAGGGAGCGGGCAGATCGTCGGGATCCCGACCTCCTTCACCTGGTCCCGGCTCACGCCCCATGAGCTCTTCGCCCACGGCGCCCACACGGCCACCTGGGAGGGCGGCATCGCATGCGCGACCTCCCATGGTGTGGTGACCGATTACTGGAACTCCCAGACCGTCTTCACCGCGGACCGGGCGGACCCCGGCGGATTCACCTGGAAGACCGTCGGCCGGGTGTCCCTCCCGACCTCCTTCGACCTCGGTCTGTGGTTGGGCATCGCCCTTCTCGTGATCGCGTCGGCAGCGGCGACCTACGCGATCGTGCTCCGCCGCCGTGTGAAGGCCGAGCGCACGCTGGAGAGTGTCGAGGAACTCGCGGAACCGATGACCGACGTCGAGGAGGCACCGGACCCCGAGCCCCAGCCTGAGCCGGCGGGACGGGTGCAAACGTGACGGCGACCATGATCCCGACCGCTCCGGAGTCCGGACCGGACACCCGCCCCCGCAGGTCGTTGGTGGTCACCAAGACCCCGGCTGAGCGAGCGTTCCTCGGGATGACCCGGACGAGCGCCCTGGTCGTCCTCGCGGTCATCGCCCTGGTCGGTCTCTTCCTGGCCCTGAAGGCGGTGCCCGCTCTCCGCGTGGCCAAGTTCTCCTTCCTGACCACCCAGGCGTGGGAGCCGGATGTCCACCACTTCGGGATCGCCGGGATCATCACCGGGACCATCCTCATCGCCCTGGTGGCGGTCGTCATCGCCGTCCCGATCGCGCTGGGTCTCTCGCTCTACATCTCGGAGATCGCCCCCACGTCGATCCGCCGCACGCTGGTGTCCCTTGTCGACCTGATGGCGGCGGTGCCGAGCGTGGTCTATGGGCTCTGGGCGCTCTTGTTCCTCCAAGGACGGGTGATCGGCGTCTCCCGGTGGATGGCCACCTGGTTCGGCTGGCTCCCCATCTTCAAGGTCAACGGTGCCGATCCCTCGAATCCGGTCCAGTCCGGCACGCTCTACAGCGCCTCCACGTTCATCGTCGGCATCGCGGTGTCGCTGATGGTGATCCCGATCCTCACCTCGGTGATGCGAGAGTCGTTCTCGCAGGCCCCGTTGGGCGAGCGCGAGGGCGCTTATGCGCTCGGCGGCACCCGTTGGGGGATGATCCGTTCGGTCGTGCTCCCGTTCGGCAAGGGCGGCATCATCGGGGGGACCATGCTCGGTCTCGGACGAGCACTCGGCGAGACCATCGTGGTGATCCTCATCATCTCCCCGGTCTACAACGCCAATTTCCACATCCTCCAGTCAGGTGGGAACTCGGTCTCCGGCCTCATCGCGAACCTCTACAACGAGACGTCGACGTTCGGTACCTCGGCGCTCATGGCCGCCGGCCTCGCCTTGTTCGCCCTGACCATGATCGTCAATTTCAGTGCGACCGCGGTCGTGTCCCGCTCGCGTTCGGGCGCAGAGAGCGACGGGTGAGATGACGCTCCTCGACGACCCGGTCCTGACAGCGGCCTCCCGCGAGGATCTCGTCCCGACACCACAGGTGCGCCGCAAGCTCGGGGGGGTACCCCGTGAGACGGTCTTCAATCTGGTCGGCGCGGCCGTGACCGGCCTCAGTGTGTCCGTCCTGTTGACCCAGCTCACCGGCGTGTCCGGGCCGGTGGCGATCGTCGTCGTCGCCTACGTCGTCTTCGTCAGCTCCTACGCGGTCCTGGTCTCCCTCTCCCACGACCGGCCCGCGGTCAAAGACGCGGTGATGACGGTGGTGATGGCCTCCACGGCGGTCCTGGCCTTCGGTGCCCTTGCCGTCGTGATCATCTTCACCGTCGCCCGCGGGTGGGCTGCGCTCATCCATCTCAACACCTACACGCAGGACCTGTCGAGCGCCGGTCCGCTCGCACCGCTGAGCGCCGGTGGCATGGGTCATGCCATCGTGGGGACGCTCTGGATGATCGGGATCGCAGTCGTCCTGACCGTGCCCGTCGGTCTGGTCGCCGCCGTCTACCTCGACATGACCCGCAGCCGACCGTCCCGGCTGTTCCGGTCGATCGTCGAGGCGATGACGGCCCTGCCGAGCATCCTGGCCGGGCTCTTCATCTACGCAGCGTGGATCCTGACCCTCGGGTTCCAACGCAGCGGGCTGGCCGCGGCGCTTGCGCTGAGCGTGATGATGCTCCCCTACATGATCCGGGCCGCAGATCTCGCCCTCCGCCTGGTGCCCGGCACCCTGCGGGAGGCCTCGGCCGCACTCGGTGCACCGGCCTGGCGCAGTGAGCTCCAGGTGGTGATCCCGACGGCTCGCTCGGGCCTGGCGACAGCGATCATCCTCGGGATCGCCCGCGGTATCGGCGAGGCATCGCCGGTGCTCCTCACAGCCGGATACACGACCTACATCAACGCCAATCCACTCCACGGTCCGATGGCATCACTGCCCCTCGCCGCGCTGAAGCTCGTGCAGACCGGGGTCCCGGCCTACGCGACCCGTGCCTTCGCCTGTGCGTCGTTCCTCCTCCTCATGGTCATCGCGCTGTTCGTCACCGCCCGCAAGATCGGCGGATGGGGACCGGGCCACCTGTCGGATCGTGGGATGCGACGGGTCCGGGAGGCCTCTGCACGGGACGCCCAGCGGTTCGCGCAGAAGGCCGGGGTGGCCGCCGGCCCGATCA
Source organism: uncultured Acidimicrobiaceae bacterium (assembly GCA_963701325.1). GTDB lineage: Bacteria > Actinomycetota > Acidimicrobiia > Acidimicrobiales > RAAP-2 > Bog-756. The sequence goes on along the minus strand of OY969604.1, from coordinate 1,936,406 downwards.
CCGCCCCCTCGATGATGGAGGATCCATGAGCTCGACTGATGCCGCCGCGCTCGTCCCCGTGGCTGCGTTGTGCCGCCCTCGCACTGGTCGCTGTCCTGGCGGCTCTGGTCAGCTTGTTTGGCGGCAGCGCGTCGCCCGCCGGTGCCACGGCCTATGTACCGGTGACCGGTGACGGATCGTCCTGGTCCGCCGGAGCTCTGGACCAGTGGATCGCCGATGTCCACGCCGATGGCATCCAGATCAACTACACGGCCGACGGATCGACCACCGGCCGGCAGAACTTCATCAACGGTCAGAACGACTTCGCCGCCTCCGATATCCCCTTCCAGACAGACCCCGGCGACGGATCTGCTCCCGAGCACCCGACTCCGGGCAGCTACGCCTACATGCCTATCACCGCGGGTGGAACGGTGTTCATGTACAACCTCTCCATCAACGGCCAGCGGGTGACCAACCTGCGGCTCTCGGGCGAGAACATCACCAAGATCTTCACCGGCGCGATCACCAACTGGGACAACCCCGCCCTCGCCGCGGACAATCCCGGGCTCAAACTTCCCAATCAGACGATCGTGCCGGTGGTGCGGTCCGACGGCTCGGGCACGAGCTACTTCCTCAGTCAGTGGATGATCAGCCAATACCCGAGCCTCTGGAATGCCTACTGCTCGACGTCGGGGCGGGCGCCGGCCTGTGGAGCCACGTCGTTCTACCCGACCGTGACCGGGATGATCGCGCAGAACGGCGACCTCGGTGTGGCGTCCTACGTCTCACAGTCGTTCGCTGCCGGATCCATCGGATACGTCAACTACTACTACGCGCTCGCAGACAAGTTCCCGGTGGTCCAACTGCTCAACGCCGCCGGCTACTACACCGAGCCGACGCCGCAGAACGTCGCTGTCTCCCTCCTCCAGGACAAGGTGGACACGACCGACGTCAACAACCCGGCGTTGTACCTGACTCAGCAGCTCGGCAGCGTGTACGCCGACACCGATCCGCGCACCTACGAGCTCTCGTCCTACGGGTACCTCATCCTGCCGACCACGGTCCAGGGGTCGTTCACGACGGCGAAGGGAGCGACACTGGCAGCGTTCTCCTATTACGCGATGTGCCAGGGCCAGCAGCAGTCGGCCGCGCTCGGGTACTCGCCCATGCCCATCAACCTGGTGGAGGCGAGCTTCGCCCAGATCGCCAAGATCCCGGGCGCGAACGTGCAATCGATCAACATTCAGGGCTGCAACAACCCGACGTTCACACCGACCGGGGTCAATCTGCTGGCGGAGACCGCACCCTTCCCGCCGGCCTGCGACAAACAGGGTCCGACCCAGTGCACCTACGGCACCGGCGGGGCTGCGGCCGTGGCCACTCCGGTGAGCTCGGGATCGGGGTCCGGTTCCTCAGGCGGCACCGGCTCCTCGAGTGGGTCCACGGCGACCGGCACTGGTGCGGCGGCGGCGTCCTCTAGCGGTACCCAGACAACAGGCGGGGGATCGACCGGCGCGGGTTCGGGAACCGGCTCGGCGAGCGCGGTGTGCGATCCGTCGACCGGAACGTGCACCACCTCCGCCTCCGGCAATTCCACGGGCGACCCGGCCGCCTTGGCCGAGACGCTCCCGGCCGGCACGGGTTGGTCGACCACCCAGACCCTGCTGGTGCTCATCGGGTTGGCCCTCCTGACCATCTTGCTCGTCCCCGGACTCCTGTCGCGGCGACTCGAGCGCAAGCGGTCGCGATGACGGTGCACCGCACGCGCCCGCTCCACCGCCGGAAGGCCGCGCGGACCCGCCGCGGGGCAGGGCGGGTGCTTCTCGGCACCGCCGTCGGCGCAGTCGTCGGCCTCATCGTCTTCGTCACGGTCCCGGGCATCGAGCCGTCCGCTGCCGCGTCGCCGAGTTCGCTCGCCGGAAGCCAGGGAATCGTCGGGTCACTGCCGGCCACCGGTTCGGCGATGACCCTCTCGGGCCAGGGACCGCTCGAGACCGGTACCGGGCCATACGCAAACCTGCAGGTCACCGTCAACCAGACCCAGAACCTGACCAACCAGGCGATCTCGGTGTCCTGGACCGGAGGGGTCCAGACCACCTCGTCGAGCGCTTTTCAAGGCGACTATCTCCAGATCTTCGAGTGTTGGGGCGATCCCCAGTCGAGCGCCCCCCCTGACACGACTGACCCGGGCCCGCTTCCCACCCAGTGCCAGTTCGGGGCCGAGACCACCTCGAGCTCGTCCTATCCGGTCTCCGATCCGGGGTTCGAGTACTCGAGGGTGCTGAGTCAACAGTCCTGGAGCACCTACAGCTCGACGCAGGGCTCGTGCCCAGCCCCGATCCCGTCAACGGCGTGTCCCTGGCCGGATCCGAGCACCGGCTTCGTCGTGCAGCCCTTCCAGTCGGTCGACGGCACGGTCGTGGACCAGCAGGCGGACTACAACTACGACCAGAATCCCAACAGCCCACAGCCGTTCTGGCTCGACCCCTACTTCCGCTACGAGACATCCAACGAGGTCGACTTCGCCCGGACGTACGCAGGAGGGACGGGACAGCAGCTCTTCCAGGTCCAGACCGGGCTCGAGGCACCTGGGCTGGGCTGCGGGCAGGACATCGAGCCCGTCGGCAGTGGCACCACGATCCCGCAGTGCTGGTTGGTCGTCGTTCCCCGGGGCACCCCGGCCGAGGAGAATCCCTCCGGGCTCACCGACGAGAGCGTGCTGACCTCGCCGCTCACCGCCGCGGCCTGGGCCAACCGGATCGCCTTCCCGATCGGATTCAACCCGATCGGGACGAGCTGCTCGATCAACGCCGAAGCGCAGCAGATCCTCGGCGACGAGCTGGCCAATGCGGCGGTGTCCAGCTGGCAGCCTTCTCTCTGCTCCCTTCCCGGCTCTCCCTCCTACGCCTACATCGAGAACACCGACGATCAGGCGCGCCAGAACATCGTGAGTCCCACCTACGGGTCTGCAGGGATGTCGGTGTTCTCCGATCCGGTCGAACCGAGCCAGGTCGACCCGTCCAACCCCATCGTCTACGCACCGCTCACCCTGTCAGGGGTAGCCGTCGCCTTCAACATCGAGCGGGTGCCCTCGGTGACCGACGGGCAGAGCGAGGAACCCCTGGCCGGCGACCAGGTACAGAACATCTACCTCACACCGCGGTTGCTGGCCAAGCTGCTCACCCAGTCGTATCAGGCCGAGTTCGAGAACGTGACCGCAAGCACGCCGGCTTGCTACAACTGGGTCAAGGGGAATCCCACCGGGCTGCTGACCGATCCGGACTTCCTCCAGTGGAATCCCGAATTCGCCAACCTCACGACCACACAGGCGACTGACGCGAGCACCATCCTCGTCGAGGACCTGAACTCGGATGCGGCCACTGCGATCTGGAAGTGGATCCTGGCCGATCCCGAGGCCACGTCGTGGCTCGCCGGGAAGAGCTCCGGTGAGCCATCGGGGGACGGCACCATGACCGTCAACCCGATCTACAACACGTCCACCCCTGCGCCGAGCCAGTGCACCGGCGGCTCCAACGGGAGCGCGTTTGCGTCGAACACGCCCGAGAACTATCCGAAGAGTGACCCCTACTGCATCAACACCGGCGAGGACGTCAATGCGGTGAACGGCGGCAAGCCGCAGCCTGCACGACCCCTTTGCATTCTCGACTGGTCGCCGTACTCCCTGGGCATGAATGCCGCGGCCCAGTCGACCGGATCGGCCAACGACGGGGCCAAGACCACCTTCAATCCCGCCGAGACCCCGGACACGGCATGGACGGCGAACGGACCTCAAGTCCCTGGCACCCACTTCATCATTTCGATCACCGACACCGCCTCTGCCGCGCAGTACGGGCTTCAGACGGCCAGCCTCAGTCGCGCGGGGGACGACGGCCCGGACCGGACGTTCGTCGCGCCGGACACCGCCGGGCTGACCGCAGGCGAGCAGGCGATGGAGCCGAGCTCCGTGCCGGGCGTGCTCCTCGGAAACCCGTCGACGACGGCGCCGGACGCGTACCCGCTCGCGGTGGTCACCTACGCGGCGACCACCCCCGAGACGCTTTCCCCGCCGCAACGCCAGCAGTATGCGGCGTTCATCCTCTATGCGATCGGCGACGGTCAGACCCAAGGGGTGCTGCCGGGAGAGTTGCCGTCCGGGTACGTCCCGCTGCCTGGCGCGCTCCGGCTCGAGGCACTCGACGCCACCAACTCGATCCTCAACCCTCCGCCCGAGCCGACCGCGGGTTCGTCCTCGACGTCACCCACATCGGGAAGCCGCGCGGCCAGCGTGCCGAGCGGGACCTCGACGCTTGCCGAGACCAGCGGGCTCCCTGCAACCGGCACGGAAGCCACAACGTCGCCGTCCCTCCTCTCCTCCACTCCGACCGCGGCCGTCCGTCACCTGAAGCACTCGGCCGTCGGTCTCGTGCGGACGTCGCTCTTCGGCGTCGGAGCGATCCGGTGGCTCCTTCCGCTGGTCCTGCTCATCGGACTGGGAGCAGCGCTGGGCGCAGTCGCGCTCGACCGTCTCGGCAGGAAGCGAGCGGTCGCCGAGGCATCGGCCGCAGTTGCGACCGCCGAGGAGTCCCCATGATCCACCAGACCATCGCAGTGCCATGCCGAATCCAAGGGAGCAGCTTGTCATCATGATCGATCGTCTCCGTTCTTTCCGTCCTCGCACCCGTGGTGCATCCACCCGATGGACCTCGGTCGCGGCCGTGCTCCTCGTGGTCGGTGGGGCGGGGCTCGTCGCGTCGGGAACGGCGTCGGCCTCGACCGTCAACGGCGTCGCCACCATCGCCAGCCCGGGGACCACGACCCCGCTCACCTCGGGAGGGTCGACCGACCAGTTCACGGTCGCGCTCCCGCCCCAGGCTGCCTGCGACGGCGACACCGCCACCGGCGGCTACCACGTGTACAGCTATCTGGTCCAGCAGGCGACGACGCTCTCGTCGGTGACGTTCCTGAGCCACCCGTCTGCCGGGTACGGACTGTTCGAGTCCAACGGCAAGTACTACGGCCCGATCAACACGGCGGTGACCACGGGCCAGGTCCCGACCCTCCCGAACGACTTCGAGTGGGCGGCACTTGCCACCGAACCCGGAGTGACCCTGGCCGATCTGCTCTACACGGGGACGGGTTCCACCGCCAGCGGGATCTGGGATGCCGGGATCGCCTGTGCCAACAGCAGCGGCGCCCTCGCCGACAACTGGAACACCGTCGTCACCTTCAACGCGAGCAGCAGCGATCCCAACGGCTTCACCTGGACGGCGGCGCCGGCCGGGAGCTCCGCACCTGCATTCACCTCGGCATTGTCGACAACCATGACCGTGGGCACCTCGGGGACCTTCACAGTGGCTGCGAGCGGCAATCCGTCCCCCACCCTCAGCGAGACAGGTGCCCTCGACGGGCTGACCTTCGACGCAACCACCGGAGTCCTCTCCGGGACACCCACGGCGAGCGGCAGCTTCCCGATCACGTTCACCGCCACCAACGGCGTCGGCTCACCGGCCACCCAGAGCTTTACCCTGACAGTATCGGCCGCTTCAGCCACCACCACGACGACCTCCACCACGAGCCCGGGCGCCACCACGACGACGACCACCGCAGGCGGTGCTGGCTCGTCGACGACCTCCACCACGGCGGCTACCACGGCAGCCTCGGGTACCGGGACCGGCAGCAGCGGCACCGGTTCCACGACTGCCGCCACCGACCCGGGCTCTGACGCGAACCTGCCCTTTACCGGGCTCCCGACGGTGAGGGCCCTCGGGCTGGGCCTGCTCGGTATCGGGCTCGGGATGATGCTCCTCGGCTGGGGACACCGCAGGAGGAACGACCACCTGCGTGAGGCCCGACGAGCGCCGTGACCCTCACCCAGACCGCCCTCGACCGGGAGATGCTCCTGGTCCCGGTGGCCGGACCCAGGCCGGGTCCGGAGACCGGCGAGGATGCCGACCCCGATCGACCGGTCGCTGCCGCGGTCGCGGACGCCCAGTCCACGGCGGCGGGGCTTCCGGTCACGGTGCGTGTGCTGCGGTCGGCTCTCATCGTCCTCGCCGTCCTGGCCGTCGGGCTGGTGGCGCAGATCGTGGTGATCAGCAGGCTCGAGTACCGCTCGGCCCAGGTCTCGCTCCTCAACACCTTCCGGAGTGAGGTGGCGCTCGGGACGGCACCGAAGGGTCCGCTGGGCGGCAAGGGCCACCTGCTGGCGCTGGGCACGCCGATGGCGCTCATCACCATCCCCGCACTCGACGTGCGTGCCGTGGTCCTCGAGGGAACGACCGCCTCGGTGCTGACCAAGGGACCCGGCCATGTCCGGACGACCGTCTTCCCGGGCGGTACTGGCAGCAGTGTGATCCTCGGGCGCGCCACCACCTACGGGGGCCCGTTCGGCGGGATCGCCGATCTGCGGAAGGGCCAGGTGATCACGGTCGTGACCCAGGTCGGCACTTCGCACTTCCGGGTGCTCGACGTGCGCAGGGCCGGGGCACGGGTGCGGCCACCGGCAGCGGGAACGTCCCGTCTGACTCTGGGGACGGCTTCCGGGCCTGCCCTCGCGCCGTCCGGAGTGGTTTGGGTCGATGCGACCAAGGTCGGACCACCCCTGGCCGCCGATGCCGTGCCGAACATCACCCTGCTGGCCGCGGAGGAACCGCTTGCCGTCGACACCGGAACCCTCTGGGCGGTGCTCCTGTGGCTCGAAGCCCTGGCCATCCTGGTCGTCGGCGCGGTGTGGTCCTGGCGGAGGTGGGGCCGGGCCCAGACCTGGATCGTCTTCACCACCCCGATGCTGTTGGTCTGGGTCTTCCTGACCGACCAGATCGTCCGCCTGCTCCCGAACCTCCTCTGAACCGACGTAAGGAACGACCAGATGCCGCCCGACACCGCGATCCGCGATCCACTGTCCACGACCACCGCTCCCGACCGGGAGGCCACGTTGGTGGCCCGGGAGATCTCGGCCTGGTTCGGTGAGCACCAGGTGCTCGACCGGGTCTCCCTGGTCATGGAGCCGGGCAAGGTCACCGCCCTCATCGGGCCGTCCGGGTGTGGCAAATCGACCTTCCTCCGGATCCTCAACCGGATGCACGAACTGATCCTGTCCGCGTCGATGGCCGGGGACGTGCTGCTCGACGGCGTCGACATCTACGAGCCCGGCCGCAAGCTGACCGACGCGCGCCGCCAGATCGGAATGGTCTTCCAGAAGCCGAACCCGTTCCCCACCATGTCGATCTACGACAACGTGCTGGCCGGGCTCAAGCTCAGTGGCCTGCGTCGCGACCAAGCGCGGAAGGACGCCATCGTCCACGACTGCCTGGTCAAGGCTGGCCTCTGGAATGAGGTCAGGGACAGGCTCCGGCAACCGGGTGGGGCCCTCTCGGGCGGTCAGCAACAGCGACTCTGCATCGCGCGGGCCCTGGCCATCCAGCCCCGGGTCCTGCTCATGGACGAGCCATGTTCCGCGCTGGACCCGAGCTCGACCCGTCGGATCGAGACCACGATCGAGGAACTCCGCTCGGAGATCACCATCGTGATCGTGACCCACAACATGCAGCAGGCACAGCGGGTGTCGGATCAGACGGCGTTCTTCCTGGCCGAACAGGGGGCGCCCGGGTACATCATCGAGCACGGCCCGACTGACGCCATGTTCGATGCACCCCAGGATCCCCGCACCCTCGATTATGTCCATGGGCGCTTCGGCTGAGTACCGTTGATGTTCATGCCACGACGTGGTGAGCGGCTCGGGGCCGACGCTTACACCCGAGCGTCGGTCGAGGAGTATCTCCGCGCGGTCGCAGAGGAACGCGCCCGGATCGAGCTGGCCATCGCCGAGGCGCGCCAGCGGCGGGATATCGCAGCTGAGACAACGGACTACCTCGACAGCCTCGAACGAGATGCCGGGTGCTCGCTCCCTCCGGCCGCGGTGCCGACGGTCGTCGTCGATGAGTGAGCCTCGTGTCCAGCCGACGGACGCGGCGGCCGAGGACCCGCACGCGGTGCCCGGAGACGTCGTTCGGGACCTGGTGGCCCGAAGCGAACAAGAGATCGATGCGCTCGAGGCCGAGCTCCAGGCGCTCCTGTTGGACGTCGAGACGGCAGAGCGCCGGGTTCGGGCGCACTCCGCTCTGGCTCTGCTCGACCCGGTGGCGGCGTCCCGCCTCGTTCCAGCGAGCGGCACGCGCGGCGAGCAGCCGCCAGTCTCCCCGGATCAGCCGAGAACGATCGTCGACTCTCGCCGCCGCGTGCCGGCTGACGGTGGAGCGCAGCGCGTGCACGCGGCGTCGGGTCCGTCGGGAGAGGTCGGTGTCGACGATGCCAGCAGCGACCGGCGGGGCGGGTTCTCTCGCCTGAGTCGGTCGCCCTGGGTGTGGTGGGCCGGCCTCGCGGTCACCGTCGGGGCACTGCTCCTCCTGCGCGTCGGCTGAGCGCACGATCCCCACGAGGGATCCGGGGCCACGGAAGGCCCGATTCTGGGTACGGAACGCCCGATTCTGGGTGTGGCGGACCTCAAGGAAGCGGTGGATCGTGTCGACACCTCCAAGAACGGCTCTGCGCACGACGTGGGACAGGAGACCCGATGGCGGACACGACAGCGACGGATGGCCACGCCTCGCCACCCGACGACCCTGGCGGAGCGACCGTGCAGCCCCGCGAGCTCGGGCGGCGCAGGCCCGATTCGACCTATGTGGCCTACCTCTTCGCCCCCCTTGCCATGGGATCGATCGCGCTCCTCGTGCACTTCGGCGTCGTGGCGCACGAATCCTTCTGGCTGTGGGCGGCGGTGTTCTCGGGCGCAATCGTCCTCTGCGTCGGCATCGACCGGATCTATGCGAGGAGACCCTCTGAGCGGATGCTCTTCGTGCGGGTGGGAAGTCAGATGATGGCGGTCACCGTGGTCGTCTACCTCACCGGATGGGGTCCGGTCCTCTGGGGCGCATTCGCATTCCTGGCACTCGAGAACGTCGCGTTCGCCGGCTCGGGCACCTGGCGCGCGTCCGCCTTCTGGAGCCTTGTGTGCATCCTCGCTGCGGAGATCGGACTCTGGCGCGGGTGGTTCCCTTCCGAACTGTCCCTTGACCAGTCCCTCGGCATCACCCTGGTCGGAGCGTTCGTGCTCATCTTCGTGATCCGGATGACCGGTGCGACCATGGGAGAGAAAGAGGACGCAGAGGCCGCGGTACGCCTGAGCGAGGATCGCTTCCGCTCGCTCATCCACAACTCGTCCGACGTCACGATGGTCATCGCGGGAGGGGGCCAGATCTCCTACGTCTCTCCGGCGATCGTCGACCTCCTGGGCTACCAACCCGGGGACCTCGTCGGCATCACAGCCACCGACACCATTCATCCCGATGACCGTCAGCGGATAACCGATCGCCTCGGTTCGCAGCTCCAGGTGGAGCCGGACGCTGCACTGGTCCAGTTCCGGATGGAGCGACACGACGGGACCTGGTGTGACGTCGAAGCCGTCGTCTCGAACCAGATGGATCGCCCCTCGGTCTCCGGCTATGTCGCGGACATCCGAGACATCACCGAGCGCAAGGAATTCGAAGCCCTGCTTGCACACCGCGCGCTCCACGATCCCTTGACGGGCTTGGCCAATCGCCAGCTGATCCTGGATCGTGCCGACCAGATGTTGGCCAGGGCGCGCCGGTCCTACGAACCGGTCGCTGCCTTCTTCGTCGATCTCGACAACTTCAAGGACGCCAACGACTCGTTGGGTCACGAGGCAGGGGACAGGGTCCTCCAGACGGTGGCAGGCCGGCTGCTCGGCCTGCTCCGGGCGAGCGACACGGTCGGACGGCTCGGCGGTGACGAGTTCGTCGTGCTGGCCGAAGGCCTTTCGCTGGCAGCCGGACCGGAGCTGGTCGCCGAGCGCATCCACCAGGTGCTCGAGGCGCCGTTCCTGGTCGAGGGGTTCGAGGAGATTCCGATCAATATCACCGCGAGCATCGGTATTGCGACAGGGGATCGATCGTCCGCACGGGAGCTGCTACGCGATGCGGACATCGCCCTCTACCGGTCGAAGGCGGCGGGCCGGAATCGCTGGGTGGTCTTCGAGCCCGCCATGCAGTCAGCCGCACACGATCGACTCGCGCTCAAGTCCGACCTGGCCACGGCGTGGAGCAACGGCGAGTTCTTCCTCCTCTACCAGCCAATTTTCGACCTCCAGTGCGTCAAGGTCAGCGGCGTCGAGGCGCTGCTCCGGTGGAACCATCCGACCAAGGGAACCATCACCCCTGACAAGTTCATCCCGGTCCTCGAGGACAGCGGAATGATCGTCGACGTCGGCCGTTGGGTGCTCGACGAGGCCTGCCGTCAGGTGGCCAGATGGCACGATCAGGGCTTCCGGACGACGATGTCGGTCAATGTCTCGATGCGGCAGCTCGAGACCGACGGGCTGGTGGACGACGTGCGGCGCGCTCTCGAGACACACGGCATCGATCCGGGCTCCCTGATCATCGAGGTGACCGAGTCGACACTCATGAAGGATGCCAACGCGACGGTATCGCGGCTCAATCGCCTCAAGGGGCTCGGCGTCCTGATCGCGATCGACGACTTCGGCACGGGCTATTCGTCCCTTGCCTATCTGCGCCAATTCCCGGTGGACGTGCTCAAGATCGACCGGTCGTTCGTGTCCGAGATGGACGGCTCCGCCGACGGAGCCGCGCTCATCCACACGCTGGTCGAGTTGGGACGCACGCTGGGGCTGGTGACCCTGGCAGAGGGCATCGAGAAGCAGTCACAGCTGGAGGGGCTCCGGGGCGAGAGTTGTGACAGCGGTCAGGGGTTCATCTTCTCGCGGCCGGTGGAAGCCAGCGAGATCGAAGCGTTGCTCTCGAGGGAACCGGGGGACGACACCCTCAGGCCACGGGTGCCGATCGCAGGTCCGGCCGGATCGGACGACCGCTGATCCCACGCACTGGCGGTCACTCGGCACCCGCGTGTTACTGTCCCTCGTCCGGGGCGAAATCCGGAGCGACAGATCCAGCAACAGAGCGTTCCCCTTTTGGATAGCGTCCCGATACCCCGGGGGTCCCCTCTCTACAGCAGCGGACCATCTACCGCTGTCAGCGTGTCATTGGAGTGCTGGCCGGTGATCTGAGCGCCGGCTCGTCGGACCGAGTCGCTCAGTCGGTCGGCTCGTGGTCGGTCCGGAGGGTCGCTTCGACCAGCTGTCGGTATTCCGACGCCGTGAAGCGGCACGGTATCGGACAGTGCTTGTAGCACAGCGCGCAACGATACCTGGAACGCAGCGCCAGCTCCTCGGGAGTGGGCTTCGGCCACCCGCGGATCTGTTCTGCCACCATGAAGCATCCATCGGCATTCCCCGTGTGTGCCTTGAGGGTACCGCCGGCGTTCGCCGCTGCAGGCTCGGTTTGCGGGCTAGTGAGATCCACTTGGGAGTCGGAGTTGTGACCGTGACGGGGACGCTTGTTTACGGATTCCAGACACGGAGGCCACTGCGGCTCAGGTGGATCGGAATGATCTGGAAGAGCGGGTCGGTTTGGCGGAGTGCGCGCGAGAGCTCACGTTTGCAGCGCATGTCCGGCCCGCACAGGACGGTGATGCTCCCGCCATCGCCCCCGGCCCCATTCACCTTCCACCCCAACGCGCCGTGAGCGGCGGCAACCTCGATGGCGGCCTCTGCTTCTGGGCCGATCAAGCCGTTGTGCAGGCGGCGCTGAGCGTCAGTGTTGTCCGTCATCGCCCGTCCGAGCGCTCGGAAGTCGGCGGCACAGACAGCGTCCCGCGCCTCCTCGGCGGCTTGGCGCAACTCCTCCAGCTGGGGGGAGCCCTCGCCTTCCGCGGCGAGGCCGGCGATCACCTTGTGATGGACGTCGGATGAGAGGTGCGTGCGCCCGAGGAACACGAGGAGCAGCCGTCGCTCCAGCTCCCACCACACGGCATTCGGCAGCCGGAGCTGGGTCACAGAAGCATGAGGGTAGGAGGATATGTCGATGTAGTTGACGCCGCCATAGGCCGCGCACAGCTGATCCTGCACACCTGACTGGATCCCGAGTCGGTCGACCTCGATCCGATGGGCCGTGGTGGCCACCTCGTGAATGGTCATCCGGTCCGGCGTGAGCGAGTCGAGGGCGCCAATCAGCGCCACCGTCACCGAGGCCGAGGTGCCGGTCGAGCATCCGGCCGGCGCCTCCGAGAAGATGCCGATCTCCAACGACACGTCGTCGGGCAGCCCGACGTGGTCGATGGCCGCTTCCAGGAGGGGATGGCGGTCCGGGAGAACGGAAGGATCGAACCCGTACCGATCGCCATAGTTTTCGGCGTCGACAACGATCCGATGGGGTAGAGCACCGACCGGGTGCGCCTTGACCTGCACCTCGACGTACGGGGACACCCCGATGTTGAAGACCTTGCCGTGCCCTGCAAACCAGGTGTCGGTCCACCCGCCGTTGTCGCAGATACGGATCGGAGCGACGGCATTGACCACTTGCAGAGGAACTGGCGATTCGCCCACGTCATCGATCATGCCTGACAGTCCGGGGACCTGCACGGGTCTGGATCAGCTTCGTCCGCTGTCGCCGGCTCGACGACCTCCGGCGGGGCAACCCGTGCGGCCATTGGGGAGTTCAGCCGCGAGCGTGATCCTCAGTTCCTGCGACCGTTCGCCACAGTTGATGCGTAGCTGGCTACGAAGCCTTGTCGCCAGCTGGGGTAGCGGAGGGTCCACCCGAGCTCGCGCTTGGCCTTGGCGTTCGAGGCACCGCGAGCCTGTGTTTGTCCCATCACAGCGTCTTCTCCCAGGATGACCCGGACGAGCCCGGCCGGAATGTGGCGGGGTGGTTTGGCGCCGAGCGAGGTGGCCAGCGCAGGAAGCCACTCGCCTGCCGGAGCTGGTTCGTCGTCGACGATGTTGTAGATGCCGGCTCCGTCGTGCTCGACAGCCAGAACAGTGGCGGCAGCCGCGTCGTCGAAATGGATCCACGAGGTCCAGCCTTCTCCTTTCCCGATCATGGGGAACCGTCGTTTGCGCACAAGGTCGGTCACTTGGACGTGCGGGTTGCCGTAGAAGCCGCCATAGCGGAGCGCGATCCCTCCGGCGTCGGTGACCGCCTGGTCGACGTGGGCCATGGCCGCATTGGTCTCCGTTGCCGCAGCGGGTGGGGTGGGGTCGAGTGGATCGTCCTCGGTCTTGACCATCCCTCCCTCTCGGGCGTAACGATAGGGAGCGAAGCTTTGAGCGACGACGTGCAGCACACCCGCTTCTCGCGCTGCGGCCAGGAGGGCGTCGGTGCCCAGTGTGCGGAGCCGGTTGGTCTGGGCGAAGGTCTTGTCGAGTTTCCGCGAAAAGCCAGCGTCGGCGAGCGACGTCGCCTCGTGGACGATGGCATCGGGCTTGGCGTCGAGGATTGCCCTGCGCACGGCAGGAGCATCGAGCAGGTCGAGGGCCACCGCCTCGGCTCCGGTGGCACGGAGAGGCGCCTCCTTGTGGGGGGACGTGAAAGTGCCAATCACCTCGTGGCCTCGGTCGATCAACTGGGGCACGAGTCGGCTCCCGATCGCACCGCTTGCCCCTACGACGAAGACTCGCACTGTGTTCTCCTTCCGGATCTGGTCGACTGGTCACACCTGTCGTGTTCCAGGTGTCAGTGCTATAGACACCTGGGGACGGGAGGATGTGACCGATGGACGAGGACGACCTGTGGCTGGCCGACCGTTTCGAAGAGGAGCGAGGCCATCTCCGGTCGGTGGCCTACCGAATGCTCGGCTCGCTCGCCGAAGCCGACGACGCCGTGCAGGACGCCTGGATACGGCTCAGCCGGTCGGGGACGGACGAAGTCGAGAACCTCAGCGCCTGGCTGACCACCATCGTCGCTCGCGTCTGCTTGAACATGCTGCGTGCGCGCAACAGACGACGCGAGGAACCCATCCAGGTGCACGTACCTGACCCCGTCATCAGCCCGGTCAGGGACCTCCACCCCGATGAGGAGGCGATCCTGTCCGACTCAGTCGGCCTTGCGCTCCTTGTCGTGCTCGATACCCTGGCCCCGGCCGAACGGCTGGCCTTCGTACTCCATGACATGTTCGACCTGCCCTTCGAGGAGATCGCACCCCTGGTCGGTCGGAGCCCCACGGCGGCGAGGCAACTCGCCAGCCGGGCGCGGCGCCGAGTGAAAGGGGCAGCCGTACCGGCTCCCGATCCCGACCTCGCTCGCCAACGAGAAGTGGTCGACGCCTTCCTTCGAGCAGCACGCGGAGGTGATTTCGAGGCTCTTGTCGCCGTGCTCGACCCCGAAGTAGTGGTGCGCATCGACGCCGGTACCGAACACCCGGCCGCCTCGATGGTGGTCCATGGTGCAGCGGCCGTGGCCGAGCAGGCACGCATCGGGCTGCGGGCAGTGTTCGCACGCCCGATCGTGCACCTGCGGCCCGCCCTTGTGAACGGAGCGGCCGGCGTGGTCGTCACCTTCGGGGAGGAGCCCATGACGGTGATGGGTTTCACCGTCACCGGGGGCCGGATCGTCGAGATCGACGCCGTTGCCGACCCGGAGCGGGTACGCAGGATCGCTGCCGAGTTCCTGGTCGGCGACTAGCTCGGGCACCCGGATGGCGGAGGCCCATGCCGCCCGGTGCCGCTCGGTCTGGGAAACCGGTCGGAATCGGCATTCAACCAGGGAAGATCAGCGCTGAGGTGCCCCTCATCAGGCGCGTCGCGGACGTGCGACGACAAAATGGTCCTATGGCCGCTTCGGATCGACGTGACCTCGGTCGGGTGTTCAACGAGGTGCCCGAACTCTACGACCGAGTGCGGCCGACCTACCCCGATCAGTTGTTCACCGACCTGGTCGCCATTACCGGCCTGAACGAATGGTCGTCGGTGCTCGAAGTGGGTTGTGGTACCGGCCAGGCGACCCGTTCGCTGGCGGCGCTCGGGTGTTCGGTGATCGCCGTCGAGTCCGGCGCGGACATGGCAGCGCTCGCTCGTCAGCGGCTCACCTCCTTTCACAATGTCGAGGTCGAGACCTCGAGGTTCGAAGAGTGGGATGACGGTGGTCGGCGTTTCGATGTCCTTGTGGCTGCGTCAGCGTGGCACTGGGTCGAGCCGTCGGTCGGCTGGCGCCGAGCGCATGAGGTTCTCGATCCCAGAGGGTGGGTGGCCCTGCTCGGCAACGTCGTTGTCCGCCAGCCGGACGAGCCCGAGGTCTACGCGGAAACTGCCGACATCCACGAGCGATTCTCGCCCGGCAATCCTGATTGGGGTCATCCTCCGCTCGAGGACGAGGTGCGTACAACGGACGAGGGTTGGGGGCTGGTCGCGGATCCCGGTGACCTGTTCGGCCCGACGATCGTGCGGTGGTACCCGGCTGTGCAATGGTTCGATGGTGAGGGCTTTGCCGATCTCCTCCGCTCGACCTCGCCATACCGGAGGCTCGATCACGAGATCCGTGAGCCATTCCTCGACGCCATCGCTGAGCGGATCCGCACGCGGATGGGCGACCGCGCCTCGCGTCGCTATCTAAGCGTTCTGCGAGTGGGTCAGCGCGCCGAGTGACCACGTGAGGTGAGATGGATCACACCGAAGAGTCCCAGCTCGGCAACAGTAGCTCCGCCTCCCGTCACATCGTGTTGACTTGTGTTTGCCACTGATCATTCAAGAGTCGGTAGATGCGCAATGGTCGAGCGAGGGACGGGTGGACCGTTTCGTGGTCGAACCGCAGACCGATCTTTTCCATGACCCGGCCTGACGCAACGTTGTCCGGCTCGTAGATGGACACGATCTCGGGGAGCGCCAACTCCTCGAATCCATAGGCGAGCAATGCCGCTGCTCCTTCCGATGCGAGGCCCTGGTTCCATACAGCCCGATCGAGGCGCCAGCCGATCTCGACCGTGGGCATGACCTCGGGAAGCCACTCCGGTGGTGACAGGGAGATGTACCCGAGCAATCGCCCGCTGGCACGGTCATCAACTGCTCCCGGGACGGCTCCCTCTGTTTCCTGAGCGTCCAACCTTCTACGGAGAAAGCCCTCGGTCTCCTCGGCGGTGAGTCCCCGACCGAATGGGTACCACCACACCTCGGGATTCGCGAACAATTCAGTCAACGGCGAGAGATCTTCGACCCGCCAGGGGCGAATCCGGAGGCGAGACGTGAGAATCTCCTCGTTCACCCAAACATCCTGGCAGTCCGATCGATCCCGTTCATCCTGGGCGTGCCTGCACCGGCGGATGCGAGCGCTCCTGATCACGGCTCCCTTCGCACCGGGATCAATCGCTCGATATGTGGTCGTGACTAAACGTTTCCTCCTCGTCGTGCCTCTATCTCTAGTGAGATGATGGCGACTACGACGGACGAATCCTTTGAGGAGTTCTTTCACGCTGAGTATCCCGGCGTCTGCCGCGCTCTGTGGCTGGGGATGGGTGACCGCTTCGATCCTGAGGACGCGGTCCAGGAAGCATTTGCCCGAGCCTTCCGAAAGTGGAACGTTGTACAGCGGCTTGATCGGCCCTCGACATGGGTGTTTGTCGTCGCGGTGCGGGAGGCTCGGCGACAGCAGCGCCGCCGTAGTCGCTCTCCCTCGACCTTTCCATTGGAAGCGGAAGGCCGAGACCATGCCGCAGACGTTGCCACCCAAGTGACGATCATGACCGCACTTGGGGACTTGGCACCCCGCCAGCGTTTGGCACTCGTGCTCCGGTATCACGCTGACCTTCCCGTTAAGCAGATTGCGAAGGTTATGCAGTGTCGTGAAGGAACGGTGAAAGCGACGCTCCACGCCGCGCTCGCTCACCTTCGGACCCTTCCGCTGGACGATCGCACTACCACCGAGGTTGAAAATGACTGACGACAACAGCATCGCCCAACTGCTCGAAGGGGCAGGCCGCTCGTTCATGCCTGACAGTACGGCGGGTCTTGCGAAGGTCACGGCACTGGCGGCGCGTCAACGCCGTGTACGGAGGACGGCCTCGATAGGGATTGTCCTGCTGGCCTTGGTGTCGGCGACGGCCGGGCTGGTGCTCACTCTTCCGGGTGGCAATCTCGCCAACCCGATTCGCTATCTGCGGATCTCTCCTACCGCTCGAGTCGTTGACCTCGCCGGACCCTCCAATGGGCTCACCGATGTGTATTTTGCCAATCTGACCCAAGGTACCGGTTTGGAGCAAGCCTGCGCCCTGTCTCCAACGTCCAACACGGCATGTTCGCTGACGATCGTGAAGACCGGTGACGGTGGTCGGACGTGGACACCCGTTGGTCACGCACTCCACGTCACGTATCCGGACAGCCGCGCTTCATATCCCTTCATCAACTTCGTCACCAATGGAAAGGACGGGTGGATCTACGGCTCGAAGACATTCGTCACTCACGACGGTGGCAAGACCTTCGAACGAAGCGGCCTGACCGGATTGGTTACGGACCTGTCCATTGTCGGCAACAAGACGTGGGCCCTCAGTCGACCATGCCCGCCAGCCATCCCCGGGTGCAGCTCCACTGTGTACTCGACTCCCACCAACGGCGGACCGTGGCGGGCAATGCAAGGTGCGCCGCCACTTCAATACCCGTACCTGCAACTCCTCCGTACGTCTGAGGTGGACGCATTTCTTGCCGCTCAGGCCACTGACAGAACGCTCTATGTCACAGAAAACGGTGGAGAGTCGTGGGCTAGCCATCCGCTACCGAGTCTCTGCGCCCAGCTCCAGCATCTGGCCGCATGGATCGGCCAGAACATCTGGGTACTCTGCAGCGGTGACACCCCAAGCGATACTCAGACAAAGGAGTTGTATCGCTCCGTCGATGCCGGGCGCAGTTGGGTACTCGTGGCTGCGTCCGACTCCGATTCGGAATCAGGTGTTGGTCATCTTCCTGTGCTGGGCATCGTCACACAACTGACGTCGGTCGGCTCTGAGCGTCTCTTGATCGCCCTCGACAACGGCACCTTGATCGAGTCAACCACTGGTGGCAGGACCTGGGCACCTCAGGGCTTGCCTGCAAATGGAGGCGTCATGCAGCTGACATTCACAGATGCCCAGCAAGGGTGGGCCATCCTGTCTCCCGATGACACGCTGTATCGAACTTCCGATGGTGGTGCTCATTGGATCTTGGCGAGAAATCAATAGGGGAAGTGGCCAACGTGACCGGAACGTCGAGATCGTGAGCCTCGACGGCTCCCCCCTACTGTGTCTTGGGACGACCAGCGGCAGCCCTGGTCGGCTGGTCTCGCTGCTCCACAATGTCCTGACACACCGGTCTCCGATGTCGCGCGACAGAAGTGCTTATGTCGCGCGACATCACATGAGCGGAGGGAGTGGGATTCGAACCCACGGTGCCTTGCGACACAACGGTTTTCGAGACCGTCCGATTCGTCCGCTCTCGCATCCCTCCGTACCTGGTCAGAGGCTAGTTATGTCGGCTAGCCATGACCCAGCATTGCGTTCGTCCTAATCTCTGTCCTAATCTGCCTGGGGGGTAGACCGGAAAGGACCAGGATGAGCACCCGGCAATCATACGGCAGTGGATCTATAAGCAAACGCGCTCCCGACGTGTGGCGTCTGCGTGTCATGGTCGATGGCAAGCAGATTCAACGGACATTCCGCGGCACCGAGGCGGCGGCACGCAAGGCACTCCGCAAGTTGGAATTCCAGGCGCCAGAGCCGGCGGCGCCGGATCTTCGTGTGCGGACGGTGGGCGACTTGCTCAGCGAATGGCTCGGATTCCAGCGGACCCGCGGCCGCTCCCCCAAAACGGTCGCCGAATACGAGCGCAAGGTCAAGACGAGGATCCGCCCCAAGTTCGGCGACGTACCGCTAGCTGATCTCACGGCCCACGATCTCGACCGGGCCTATGCCGGGTGGCAGGCCGAGGGCCTGTCGGCACTGTCGGTCCACCACCACCACGCCATCCTCTCAGCAGCACTGACGCAGGGGGTCAAGTGGGATTGGATTCCCGACTCGCCGGCACGGAGGGCGAGCCCACCGAGTCCGGCCAGCACTCGCAAGCTCGTGACGCCGAACCGGGAGCAGGTCGGTCAACTGATCTCGACCGCCGAAATGACCGATCCTATGATGGCTGCCGCCGTCGCCCTCGCGTGGATCACCGGCGGTCGCCGAGGGGAGTTGTGCGCCCTCCGGTGGTCTGATGTCGAGTTTGCGCTCATTCCCATTGACGACGCCGAGGAGCCACTTGAGGTCGCCACCATCCAGATCGAGCGGTCACTGAGCGAGGTCGGCGAGAAGGTCCTCGAGAAGGGGACCAAAACGGGACGTGGCCGGTATGTCAGCATCGATGGTCGATCAGCGGCCCTCCTGCGCCGGCACCAGGAATGGCAGACGGCCCTGTCCGCCGAGGCCGAATCGCCACTGGTCGTAGACCCCTACCTGCTGTCCGACAACGCGAACGCCGGCCGGCCCGTTCGGCCGTCCATCATCACGGACCGATTTACGAAGTTGCGAAAGGCAGCGAAGGTGGAGGGCGTCCGATTCCACGACATCCGCCACGCGTTTGGGAGCGAGCAGATCGCAGCCGGAACCCCCGTTACCACCGTGTCGGCGCTAATGGGCCACGCCAGTACGAAGATGACCCTCGACCGGTATTCGCACGCCCTGCCGGCTGGCGCGGCGAAGGCGGCCGCGGTGATGGGATCTCTACTGCCGGCCTAGGTATAAAACTGACAGAGGTTGTTTACATCGGTGATCTCCTTGTGAGAGGAAATCCTGATGGACGAGCGAGAGCAGCAGAGAAAGATCCGTCATCGCCTGGCGATGATCCGGCATGCCGAAGAAGTCAGCGGAAACGTGGCCATGACCTGCCGTTATTACGGCATCAGCCGGCCCTGCTTCTACAAGTGGCTCCATCGATATGAAGAGCTCGGCGAGGAAGGGCTGCGGGATGGCTCATCTCGACCCCTGAATAGCCCCAGGGCGACCAAGACCGAGGTGGTAGGCAAGATCGTCTACCTGCGCCAGAACTACCACTTCGGGCCCCAGAAGATCTCGATGTACCTGAAGCGCTATCACGACATCACGATCAGCCCGTCCGGAGTCTGGAACATTCTCCATCGCCTCGGGATCTCGCGGCTGCCCAGCTCCCAGCGCTACAAGCGTCACAAGGACCGGTGGAAGCGGTACGAGAAGAAACTCCCTGGTCACCGTGTCCAGGTGGATGTGAAGTTCATCGAGCCCCTGCCGGGGACGAAGAAGAAGTACTACCAATACACGGCCATCGACGACTGCACCCGCATCCGGGTACTTCGAATCTATCCCCGCAACAACCAGAAAACATCCATCCAGTTCCTCGACTACCTCCTCGAGAAGCTTCCGTTCCAGGTCGAGACCGTTCAGACAGACAATGGGGCCGAATTCCAGGGATCTTTCCATTGGCACCTGTTGGATCGCGGCATCGGCCACGTCTACATCAAGCCGGCCACCCCCAGGCTTAATGGGAAGGTGGAGCGATCCCACCGCATCGACAACGAGGAGTTCTACCGGATGCTCGATGGCATAGTGGTCGATGACTCAGGCCTCTTCAACGAGAAACTCCAGGAGTGGGAGGACTTCTATAACTTCCACAGACCCCATGGTGGTCTTGGCGGCCAGACTCCCTACGAACGGCTACGGCAGAAATCCGGGATCACCGCGTAAACGGCCTACGTCAGTTGCACACCTAGGCCGGCCCGAGGTACACCGAACGGCCCTTGCGAGCTTTTGGGAGGAGCCGAGCGACTGTCGGCCTCCTTGGCGAGACATTTGGCTCAAAATCTGCTGGACCAGACGTTAAGGTCGATCGGGTAGCGAAATCGAAGATTCGAGCTCAGGGGCTCTGATCGACGCCGTGGAGATACCTCTCGAGTCGCGGCACTGAGACACGCCACCGTTTCCCGATTTGGATTGCCGGGCTGAACTGTCCCTTACGGCAAAGGCGGTACAGGGTCTCGGCATGAAGCCCGAGGCGGCGGGCAGCTTCTGGAATCGAGATGAGATCGACAGAAGTGGGCTCGGAGTTTGCATCTGCGATGAGAGTCACTTCGTCCCGTCCTGGCCAGCACGCTGATTGCCCAAGCTCGATAGTGGGCGCTTCTCGGTCGTGACGGGCGGCGGCAGCTGCCTTCTCCTTCGCCTACGGGATCTGCTCACCGGTCACCAATCGACGCAGAGCCTCGAGCTCCTTCTGCAGCCGACGAACCTCACTCCGGCTTGGTCGACCTCTGGGCTGTTCGGAGCGTTCCTCGTACCGTGCGAACCACTGGGCGCAGTTGCGAGCGTCGTACGAACCATAGGGATCGGTTCGGCTCACGCTTCTGGACCGACGACCTCCCTGGCTACGGTCCCACCGTCGATTGGCAGATCCAGCTCCATTCACGACGCGTGTCCTTCAGCGCCGGTGCCTCGGTAGACGACGACCCGCACTCGACTAAGCACCTGATCCATGCGAACCGGGTGAGCTCGCCGGTCGGCTCTCCCGAGGCTCTGCAGGAGTCCATCGGGGTCAAGGCCGGCGGCCATCTCCGAGACACTCTCTAGGAGCCGAGAAACCTGGGCGGACGATGCCACCAGCGGTAGCTCGAGACCACCTTCCGTGACGAGAACCACCTGAATGTCAGGTGAAGTCTGGACACATTCATCCCGGTCGCTGGTTCCGCTGACCAATCGAAAGGGCTCTTCACGAGCTCGTTTGAACGGAGTCGGTGTTTCCCGCCCAGCCCTCGGGCAAGTCGAACTATCCGGTCTTCTCTCTGCGGCTGACGATCGTCCGGGCATCGTGTCTCCCAGGGTTGATGGCCGGGGCCTCGTGCTCCGGACACCACCCATCATTCGGACGCGCGTCACCCCCATCGTCACCCGCCGGAGCGCTTTCGTGAGGATTCCGGTGGGCGGAACGTCACCTTTCCGATGCCCAACGTCACCCTGAGCACGGACGTGGGATTGAGCGAGCATTCGCTGAATTTCTTCCAGATTGAGATTTGAGCGTCTCCACGCACGGTGTCCGCTTGACCACGTACGGTATCCGATGTACGGTATGTTGTATACGGTACGTCAATTCAATACAATGATCAGCGTGCTGCTTACGAGGGCCGCAATTAACGAAGACGAGACCTGTCGGATTAAGGGGAACTTTGGTGGTTCAACAAGCACGTGGCACCTCGAGCCAGAAGGGTGCCGAGCGCCGGGCTTCCGACGGCAGCTCGTGGGAAGACCGGCACGTACGTGCCACCTACTGGCTCGATCGAGGCCTGCGGGAGGAAGTACGGACAGAAGCCGAAGGCCGCGGCTGGAGCGTTTCCCAGTTCGTGAGCTGGGCGTTACGGCGGGCCTTGGACAAGGGTCGCTGAAGGCCGAACCCCGAGCCTCCGACAACCAGCGTGTTCCAGCTCAGGACTCCGCACAACGTCACCCTGGCCGGCATCCACGGTCAGTGAACCTCTGCGACGGTGATCCGAATCACCGCCGTCGATCCTCACGATTCAGGGCCCTGACCAGGGAGGGTGACGTTCGAGGTGACGTTGGCCCATCCCGTGACCCTCATCGAGATCAGAACGGTGGCTTCTACACGACTCGTTGGGAGCTCGACGACGAAGATCCTCCGATATTTCGCCGATTGAGCACCGAGGGTGACGTTCAGGGTGACGTCGACCACTCATGCTGCTCTCGGATGTTCAGTCCTAAAACCGTGGCGTACCGACCTCGATCGCCAGGGGTGACTTTGTCCTAGGGCGAGGAGAAGGGTGACTCGAAATGAGCAACCGGTGGCGGAAGGGCAGGGCATGGAGCTGGTCCTTGGGTTGCCTGGCGGGCGTTGCCGCTATCGGCTTGGCTGGGTGCGGGTCAGGATCATCGTCTCCATCCCCGACCACCCATCCGAGCACCACGACTTCACTTCCGGATACGACGACTTCGACGGCGGCCGCTACCTCTGGCACTGGTACCGGGACAGCTGTGCTGAACGCCTGGGAGTCGGCTCAGCAGACCCTCTACGGCTACCTGCAGGCGCCGTGGCAACAGGACCGGGCCAATCTCGTGGCTGGCCAGACGGCCGCCACGTTGTGGCCGAACCTAGCCAACTACTTCGTCGATCCCGCCCTCAAGTCCGAGCAGACGTTCCTCGTCGGCGTGAAGATGGGCCAGCTCAACGGCCCGACGTCCTTCGATCTCGGAACTCCAAAGGTGTCTGCCCTCGCAGGGTCAATGGCGACAGTCACTGGCTGCGTCTATGACTCGGGAACCACGACGTCGACCGGAAAGCCGGGACCAACAAGCCTTGGCGGCGGAGCGGGGAGCTACAGCGGGACCTGGACCGTCCAGCTCACTGGCGGTTCGTGGAAGATTGCCTCCTACCGGACAGCCACGGTCTCCAAGTGCTGATCCGCCGTGCAGTCGCAGCTGCGGCCTGGATGGCTTTCTTGACGATCCTGTTTGTCAGCTTCCCTGCAGGGTCAGCATTTGCGAGCGTCGGCGGGACGGGAAGCGGCGGGAGCTGCAGCGACTCCGGTTCCACTTTGAATTGTGGCTCCGGGGTGTCCGGCACGGCGGGTTCGGGAGCCGGGGGTGGAGGTGGAACGACCGGCGGTGGTGGCGGTGCGACCACAGTCTCCGTGCCGACGTGTCCGAATTACGTGCCCTATTCGTCTGAGTTTCCCGGCCAGGACGGCGGTCCTCCGCCGGCCGGTGCCACTCAACCCGGAGCTTGGTACTTCAATACCTGTGCCACTGGAAATGCGGCCAGTCAGGCCACCGGCGTGGTGTGGTTGGCCACCGGCCAGGCAGCCCCCACGGTCCCGCCACCCGATCCGGCCGTCGCCGCTGCCCAAGCGGCCAGTGAGCTGCAGCTCCCGAGCCCCACGCTGACCCTCAGTCCGTCGACAACGGGCTACGTGAACCTGGCCGAGTGGCTCTGGATCACGTCCACGACGTGGCATTCCCTCTCCACCACGGCCCAGGCCTGCAACGCCAGTGGATGCGTTGTAGCCACGGCCACAGCCACCCCTTCGTATGTGACGTGGAACACCGGCGACGGATCGACGGTCACCTGCAACGGCCCCGGTACCCCGTACGACACCGCCCTGCCCGCTACCAGCCAGTCGACGACCTGCTCGCATACCTATACGACCACCTCGGCCGGTCAGCCCTCCCCCGACGGAAACCCGAACGATGCCTCCTTCCCGATCACGGCCGCCATCACCTGGAGCGTTGCCTGGACAGGTCCCAACGGTTCGGCAGGTGTGCTCCCCAGTCTCACCACCCAGGGAGCAACCTCCCTCGAGGTGGCCCAGATCGAGTCCGTGAACAACTGAAGAACTGGAGTGTCCATGGCCATCACCACTGCCCCCACCCGTTCCGCTTTCACGGAACCACCCTCCACCGGCGAGACTCGCGCCGGTGGTCTGCGGATCTCGTCTACCACCTACCAGCGCCGTCCGTGGCAGATCGGCCTCGGCGTCGCCCTGGTGTTGGTCTGTGCTGCAGTGGCGGGCGCCGTCTTTCAGTCCTCGGCCAAGAAGGTGTCGATCCTGGTGGCGGCCAAGAGCCTGCCCGCCGGCACCGTGCTCACAGCCGGCGATCTGGCCATCGCATCCATCCCGGCATCTGGCCACATCACCGCCATGGCGGCCAGCGGATCCTCGGTCGTGGTGGGCCAGCAGCTCGACAGCCCCGTCTATCCCGGCCAGGTCCTGGTCAGACAGATGCTGGCCGCCGCCCCACAGCTGGCCTCGGGTGAACAGGTGGTGGGCACCTTGCTGAAGGGTGACCAGATGCCCTCGGTTCCCCTGGTGGCCGGCGACACCGTCCATGTGGTCGCCGTCCCTCAGGCGGGACAGGGCTCGACCATCGGGGGGACGATCGGAAAGACGTTAGTCCCCGTGGCCACCGTCTTCGCCGTCGGTCCCCCACCGGCCAACCAGACCCAGTACGTGGCGTCTGTCTCCCTCGCGATTCCGGGATCGGAGGCCGCCCAAGTCACCTCCTACGCCGCCGCTGACCAGATCGGTCTCTCCCTGGTCAGCGAGGGGGCCAAATGACTCTCGTCGCTCTTGCCTCCATCAAAGGATCACCGGGCGTGACCACGGCGGCCACCGCCCTGGCCGCCAGCTGGCCCGAGGGTCGCCAGGTCCTCCTGGTCGAGGCCGATCCGTTCGGCGGTGACCTCGCCCCCCGGTATGCGATGGCCCCCACGGGAGGCCTGTCCTCTCTCTTCGCCGCGGCGCGGCGCACCCTCGTCCCCGAGGACGTCTGGGCCCACATCGATCGTCTCCCCGGGGGTCTCCCCGTGCTCTTCGGTTTGGCCGGCATGCACCAGGCCACGGCCAACGAGAAGGCCTGGCCGGTCGTCGCCGATGCGCTCGGCGCACTCGATGCGGATGTCGTGGTCGACGTCGGACGCCTCCTCCCGAACCTCGGAGGCGGTGTTCGAGAGGTGCTGGCCCGCGCCGATGCGTTGGCGATCCTGTGTCAATCAACCTTGGAGGCCATCGTCCATCTGCGGGAGGCCCTGCCTGGGCTGGCGGCCGAGCTTCGTGGCCGGCGCCTCGCCATCATTCCCACGGGAACCGCCCAGTTCTCGTCGGCCGACATCGCACGCACGTTGCAGGTCGAGGTCCTCCAGCCATTACCCGATGACCCCGCGGGGGCCGAGGCGCTGGCCAACAGGCGAGCGACCAAGAGGCTCGAGCGGACGCGGTTGCTCCGGTGGGCCGCAGAGACGATCGGGGCGCTCGGAGTCGAAACGCAGCCGCCGATCGGGTCCGATGACCTGGTCCCTGAGCCGACGGCCGGGACCGACTCCGCCGACGGCGGTCCGGCCGGGATCGCCGGGTCCGCCGACGTCTTAGTGCCGGCGGACCCCAGAGACCTCCAACAGCCGGAAGAACTCTCTGATCGACCGGCATCGGCTGTCGAGCTGGCCGGGGCGACTTCGGGCTCCAAGTGGGGTGCGGGCCGGTGAACGACCAGGAGCGCCGAGGGCTCGAACAGTTCGCCGCCGAGCACGTGGCCGACGGCATCGTCCGCTACGGGGCTGCCGGCATGAGCGAGGGCGAACGCCGCTCGTTCGTCGAGAAGTTGGCCAGAGAAGCCATCGACGAGGCGGCCCGGTCAATGGTGGAAGGGGCGGTCACCACCCCGACGGTGGACGAAGAGGAGCAGATCGTCCGGCGGCTGGTGGCCAGCCAACTCGGGCTCGGCCGGCTGCAGCTGCTGCTCGATGAGGACGACATCGAGAACATCAACATCAACGGCGCCGACAGCGTCTGGGTCAAGCGCGCCGACGGGGTGAAGGAGCAGGTCGACCCCATCGCCGATTCCGACGAGGAGCTCATCGAGCTGGTCCAGCGGGCGGCCCGGGCTCACCACACCGGGGGCGAGCGGCGGATCGACAGCGCCAAGCCCATCGTCGACCTACACCTGGCCGGCGGCCACCGCCTCTCAGCCATGATCGAGGTGGCCAACCGGCCGTGCGTCTCCATCCGACGGCATCGTCTGGTCGATCCTGTGCTGTCTGACCTGGCCGACTCCATCAACGATGAGCTGGGCCGGTTCCTCTCTGCCGCGGTGCGGGCCAGGCTCAACATGATCGTCTCCGGAGGCACCGACGCCGGCAAGACCACTCTGTTGCGGGCGCTGGCCGCCGAGGCCGACCCGGCCGACCGCATCGTCACCATCGAGCTCTCCTACGAGCTCGGACTGCACGAACTGCCTCACCGCCATCCGGACTGTGTGGGATGGGAGACCAGGGAGGCCAACACCGAAGGCCAGGGTGCGGTGTCCATGGAGTACCTGGTGCAACGGGCCAACCGCCACGATGCCGACCGGGTCATCGTGGGTGAGGTCCTGGGGGATGAGATCGTGCCCATGCTCAACGCCATGACGGCGGGCAAGGCCGGCTCGATGTGCACCATCCACGCCGACTCGACCGAGGGCACGTTCGGCAAGATCAAGACCTACGCCTCGCAGTCGCCCAAACACCTGTCCGATAACGCCGCCGCCCAGCTCACCGCCCAGGCCCTGGACCTGGTCATCTTCGTTCGCAAACGGCCTGACGCCTCGGGCCTGGCCCGGCGGTACGTGTCCTCGGTCCGGGTGGTGGAGGACGCCGACGGCCCCCATGTCATCTCGACCGAGATCTTCGCCGAGCCCGAGGGTGGGGGACCGGCGGTGCTGCATCTAGGCATGCCACCCGGGCTCCGCAAACGCCTGGCCGACGTGGGCTACGAAGCGCCCATCCACGGGTTCGGCCGATGACCCCGGTCGTCGTCCTTTTTGGCGCCGGCATCGGGGTGGGCATCGCTCTCATCGTCTCGGGCTTCTGGTCCACCAGTGCCCCGGTAAGGCGAGCATCGATGATGAAGCGGTTGGACCCAGCCAACCGGCAGGCCGCTCTGTGCGCGGTGGCCCTGGCCCTCGTCGTCGGGCTCGTCACCCGCTGGCCGGTGGGCGCGGCCATCGGCGGGGCGGTGGGCTGGACCTTGCGGTCGGCCCTTCAGCCCAACACCTCCCGCCGGGTCACCGGTCGCCTGGAGGCGCTAGCCACCTGGATCGAGGCCCTTCGGGACAGCATCGCCGCCCATCGGGGTCTCCTGGCCGCCATCGAGTCGACGGTGAACACCGCGCCACCGTCCATTCGCGACAATGTGGCGGCCCTGGTCGTGCGCATCAAAAGTGGCATTCCACTCGACGCCGCTCTATACACCTTCGCCGGCGAGCTGGGCGATGCCGCCGTTGACGAGGCCATTGCCCCGCTCATCCTGGCCAGTCGGTTCGGAGGCTCCGACCTCCAGAGTCTCCTGGCCACGGCCGCCGCCAATACCAGAGACCAGATCGCCCTCTGGCAGCGCACCGAGATCGCCCGGGCCAAGCCTCGGCGGGACATGCGTCTGGTGATCGCCGTGACCCTGGTGTTCACCGTCGGCGTGCTCCTCATCGGCCACGGCTACTTCAAGCCGTTCGGCACCCCGGTCGGCCAGATCGTCCTGCTGGCTGTGGCCGGCCTGTTCGCCGCCGGTTTCGCGGCCATGAATCGGCTCTCGCGACCCCAACCCATGCCCCGTCTGTTCGACAGTCCGTCTGGTTCGCCGACGGTGTCCAGCAAGCCGGGATCAGCCGTTGGCACCTCGTCATTCAGCCACCATCCTCAGCCGGCCCGGGCTGGACAGAAGTAGGAGGGCCCGATGGTCGTCATCATCCTGGTGGGACTCGGCTTCGGTGTCGGTCTGGCCGCCATCGTCTGGGGTCTCTTCCCTCCACCGCTCACGCTCCGGGCCGCCCTCGCCCGCCTGTCCGGGGAGCACGTGACGGCACCGACCGACGTCCTGACCCAGGGGGTCGGCGGAGCCCGTCGCCTCTGTGGCCACCTCTTGGAGATCAACGTCCGCAAGGTCCCGAAGCTCACCGACATCGTGCTTCCCGACCTCGCCATCACCGGCACGCCAACCGAGACCTTCGCCGTCAAGGTCGCCGGCTATACCATCGGGCTCGCCCTGCTCGGCCCTGTGCTGTGGGCGGCCTCGGGAGCAGTCGGAGTGCACCTTGGAGTCGAGCTCCCTGCGTTCGGGGTGCTGGTCCTCGGGGCCCTCGGTGCGGTCACGCCGTTCTTCGATCTTCACCAAGCGGCCGAACGTCGACGGCGGCACTTCTGCCACTCGCTCTCCACCTACGCCTCCCTGGTGTCGATGGCCATGGCCGGGGCCATGGGGTGGTCGAGCGCACTGGAGGTGGCCTCCACCGTCTCGTCCACCGATTGGGCCATGGCCGAGATCGCCCAGAGCCTGCTGTGGGCCCAGGCCTACCGGAAACAACCCTGGGAAGGCCTCGAGCGGCTGGCTGTCCGCTTCGACATTCCCGACCTCACCGATCTGGCCCGGTCCATGGCCCAGGCCGGTGACGGGGCGCGTATCCGGGACTCCCTGGAGGCGAAGGCCCACTCGCTCCGGCTCAAGGAGACCTCCGCCCTGGAGGACTCAGCCCAAGCGGTGACCCAGAAGATGCTGCTTCCGGGTGTTCTGCTCATGGCCGGCTACGGCCTGCTGATCTTCTATCCCGCCCTGGCCTCGTTCACCGGGGCCCATCTCTGACCTCCGATCCGAGCCGAATCCTCTTTCCAGCCAACCCTGAATCGATTTGAACCAATACACAGACCATGTAGCCAACCGATCCACAAGACCCGAACTGAGGAGAGCACCATGCACAGACAAGCAGTGGCCAACCAGCTGAGAGAGACGGCTCGATCAGCCGTGGAAACCGTCGTAACCGTGTTCACGGTGGTCCGCGCCTACATCAGCGCACGGCTGACCCCGCTCGTGGGTGATGAGCGCGGTGAGATTGCCTCCTGGGTGGTCGTCACCGCCCTGGTGATCGTGGCTGCCATCGCCATCGTGGGCATCGTGGTGACCAAGCTGACCACCACGGCCAACAACATCCAAACCCCCTGAGCTCCGATTCGTGGATACGGGTATTGGGAGTCCAGGCGCTGCGGCCCGAAATGCACCGCCCACCGACGCGGTGACACGCTCGTCTGAGAGGCCGCTCGGCTCCCGTGCCGCGGGCCATCGAAGGACAGACTGCCATAGGGGTGATGCCGGGTTGGCCGAGTTCGTCGTGTGTCTACCCGTCTTCTTCCTGCTGGTTATCGCAGGCATCCAGTACGCCCTGTGGTCGCACGCCAGCCACCTGGCCCGGGCGGCGGCTGAGCAGGGCAGCCAGGTGGCCTCCGGCTACGGCTCCAATCCGAGCGCTGGAACCCAGGCGGCCCAGAACTTCATCGCAACCACCGGTCCCGGCACCCTGACTAATCCACAGGTTTCCACCAGTACTCAGTCCGGAGGCGTGGCCCAGGTGACGGTCACTGGTCGGGCCCAGGCCCTGATCCCATGGCTCGACCTCACCGTGTCGGCCACCAGCAATGCACCGATCCAGGAGTACCGGACCAGTGGGTGACCGGAAACGCCGGGTCCGAGGGGACGAGGGACAGGCCATTGCCGAACTGGTCATCGTCGCGCCGGTTCTACTCATCATCATCGTCTTGATGGTGGCCCTCGGTCGGGTCGATTCGGCCCAGGGCGACGTCGAATCCGCAGCACGGGCCGGAGTCCAGGCGGCCGTCGTCCAAGCCGACGCAGCCGAAGCCCAGTCCCAGGCGGCCGCCGCGGTGTCGAGCACCCTGGCTGGGGCCGGGCTCGCCTGTCCCTCTCCCCAGATCACGACGGACACGTCGAACTTCGTTGCCGGAGGCAAGGTGTCGGTGAGCGTGACCTGTGTGACCAGCCTGGCCGACGTGTCAGTGCCCGGGATGCCCGGCGCGAAGAAACTGTCGGCCACTTCGGTTGCCCCCATCGATCAATACCGAACCATCGGCGGTGGCACATGACCGGGGATCCGATAGTGAGGTTACGGAGGCGACTGCAGCGACGCTCCGACGACGGTCAGTTCCTGGCCATGACCGCCGTCTTCATGACCATGTTCCTGGCCCTCGCCGGCCTGGTGGCCGACGGAGGCCATTACCTCGATGCCAAACAGGCGGCCGCGTCCGAGGCCGAACAGGCGGCCCGGGCCGGTGCCGGGTCCCTCAATATCAGCGAACTGCACGCCGGCACCATCGCCGTTGCTCCCGCCAGTGCGGTTACCGCGGCCGAGGACTACATGACCGCAGCCGGCCAGCCCGGTACCGCCTGGGTGGTCGGCAACACCGTCTACGCCCAGATCAGCTATCGGATGCCCACGCAGCTCCTCGGCATCATCGGGGTAGGGAGCCTGGCTCTGTCCGTCACCGAGTCGGCCACCGATGTCAGTGGCATCACCACAGGAGGATGACCTTGCTCAACCCTTCCAGGGCCGCCGTCCGACCTCTGTCCGGGCCCACAGGGCGTCAGGTCGTGGGAGGCCTCGGCGCGCTCTGTGTACTGGTCGTCGGGCTCGTCGGCATCCCGATCGTCCTTGCCGCCCTCATCGGATGGCCGCTCCCGCACCACGTTCCGAGTGGCTCCCAGGCCGCTCACGCTTTCGGGGCCGCGATCCCGGACTCGATTCTGGCCGCGACTCTTCGCCACCTTGGCGTGGCTGGCCTGGGCCTATTTCGTGTTCTCGTTCGCCGCCGGTCTTGTCGTGGAACTCAGGGGACGTCGACCCGGTCGCCACTTCCGGCTCTACGGCTCGGGCGCTACGGCGGCCCTCATCGCCGCTGTCCTGATCCTCGGTCAGTTTCGCGGTGCTCACACAGCGCGCACCGGGGCAGCGGCGAAGCCGGTCCCCGTAGTGCAGCTGCTGGTCCAGACGACCTCAGCAGTCATCCCATCTGCTCCCATGTCAGCCGTCCAACCATCCACCGTCTCCCACACTGTCGTGCCCGGCGACACGTTGTGGAGCATTGCTGTCCAGTACTACGGCGACGGCACCCAGTGGCGAGCCATCTACCAGGCCAACGTGGGCCTTCCCCAGCCAGGCGGTGGAGCCCTCACCGATGCTCACTGGATCTACCCAGGTTGGTCCCTCGTCATTCCTGCTGCCAACCTGTCGTCGCCGACGGTGCCGGCAACCCCTGCGCCGACCCCCACGTCGTCGGCCCCGCCCGCCGCGTCGCCCACCGAAGCACCCACGCCACCACCGACGACCTCAACTCTTTCCCGACCCGATCACCATTCGGTCAGCCAGGCGTCGTTGGGCAGCCATGGTTCTGTGGCTCAACGGTCCGAAGGCGCCGTCGCCCGCGGTCGGTCGCATCAGGATCACTCCCATCACCCAGAGCGCGATCGTGGCGCACCAGTCCGGCCCCCACTGTCTCTCCATCGTTCCGAGAGCCCGACCTCCGCTCGCTCAGATACGTCACACGCTGCCCACAAGACCAGGCCAGCCGCTCCGGCTACTCACGGAGACGACATTGCACCGATCGCCATCGGCGCAGGCCTCTTCGGGCTCGCTGCCATCGGCCTGATCACCGCCCTGGACCGTCGGCGTCGCCGACAGATGGGGCGGCGGCCCAACGGCGGTCACATCCCCCGGCCAGAACCGAGGAGCCTGCTCGCCGATCTGGAGCTGCAGCTCCGTCACTTTGCCCGGGCCGGCCAGGTGTTCTGGCTCGACCACTTGGCCGAGCTACTTGCCCAAGCCTCACACGCAGCTGGTGTGCCAGCACCGGATGTGATGGCCGTCGAGCTTGCTGACCGTGGCCTCGACGTGCTGATCACCGGTGACGGTGCCGATCCTCCGGCCCCGTTCGAGCGTCGGCCCGACCAGCCCAGCGTCTGGCACCTGCCCTTCACTACGGATCCTGACTTGGTGGCCGAGGCGGATGTGGTTCAGCCGCTTCCCCTCGTCCTCGCCACGGTTGGTCAGAGCGCGGCCAGGGCCGTGCTGGTCAATCTCGACCACTACGAATCCGTGCACATCACGGTCGAGATCGATCGAGTCGAAGGCACCCTTGCCGCCATGGCCACCGAGCTGGCAGGCACGACCGTTCCCATCGGGACAGCAGTTGTCGCCGTCGGGTTCGGTTACGGCGTGGTCGACCGGCTCGAAGGAGGGGTCGTCGTCGACGATCTCGACGAAGTCACGACGTTGGTGCGTTCCGACGAGAAGGCCATCATCCTCATCGATCCCCGGACAACGAGGGATCAGCTCCTCGATCTCCTCCGCGGTACGGAGAACCTCCGTCTGGTCACGGCTGGGCCCGTCGCTCCGGCCGGCACTGCACTAGTCGTGGATCCGGTGCATCCGTCCTTTGGCGATCAGACGCTCATACCTGTTCAACCCTCGCACGTTTCCGACGAATCCCTCGAGCAGGTGCAGACCCTCTTCGAGATCGCCGAAGAGGATCCAATCGCCACATTGCCGGGTGCCAGCGAGACGGTCGGAGCGAATACAACGACCGAGGGGGCGCCGGCCGAGAAGGTGATCGTCTCCATCCTGGGAGAGCCCTCGATATCCATCGACGACGGGGCGCCACTCGATCTCGCCCAGGCTGTCTCTCCTACCGCGGGAACCAAGGCTCGGCGAGTGGTCGAGCTCATCGTCTATCTCGCCGCCCACGACGGCACCGCTACCCGCGGCGAGTGGCTGACCGATGTTTCTCCCGACAAGGCGTTGACCGACGGGTATGTACGCAACCTGGTGCTCCTTACCCGGCGATCCCTCGAGGCAATCACCGGGGCCCCGGATCTTCTCTCGTACGACAAGGCCACGCAGCGGTTCACGTTGGCCGAGCGGGTTGGTACCGACTGGAAGCAGTTCCAGATGGCGGCTTCCGAGGGCGGCTCCGAGGGGCTCCAGTCCGCACTTGATTTTGTCCAAGGCGTCCCGTTCGGAGTCGATCCCGCACCCTGGACGTCGGCCGGGGGCCTCTCTTACGTCATGGCTGACAGCATCGCCGACGCCGCCATGGCCCTTGGCGAGATTGCTCTGGCGGAAGGTGAATCCCAACTCGCCACCTGGGCTGCCCGCCACGGCCACCTGGCCAACCGCTACGACCAGGGCCTCTGGCGCGTCCTCCTGCGAGGGGCTGAGGATCACGCCACCCTCCAACAAATCTGGCAGGAGCTTTACGCCCTACTTGCCATTGACGGTGATCCCGCCGCCGACCTCGAGCCCGCAACCGTCGCGCTCTTCGATTCGCTCAACACACCGAAGCGACCGGCTCCCGAAGTCGTCGTGCTACAGGGCGATAACGACGCTGTTATTCCCACCCGCCGGGCCGTCTAAGGTCTCTTCCCAGCTGGCTGCACTCACCTTGCACGCTGAAATCTCCTCCCAGAGCGAACTATGGATACCCCACGCCGACGAGGAGGCAATTGCATTGCGACCGTCCTCTCTACTTGTCGCCAGTGCGCCGGCGAGCTATTCGGTCGGTTCGGTGGGCTCACCGCTGTTTGTGGAGGCCGTCATTGCGGCAACGGCGGTCGTTGAAACGTGGAGTGGGTCCACTGCACGGATAGCCGGCTCCGCTGCCTCCGCAACACCAAGTGATGACAGGGTGTCTCTCCACGACTGCCTCCACTGTGAGCGGCTCACTTCGTTAGAAAGGGCGGCATCGACCGGGACCTGCTCTTCAAAGCGCCAGAACGGCTCATCCCCCGAGGCAAGGCAGAGGCGCGCAAGAAACGACCGTCGCACGAGGTCGCGCAGGCGATCAACCGCGAACGAGAAGGCCACGCCGTACGTCGAGTCTTCAGGCACGGTCGATACTGAATGGAGCCAACTGAGGAGTTCCTTCTGCGTAATCTTCGCCCCGTGAACCAGTCGGGACCTCAGTGAGTAGAGAGTCGCGAACGTCACGAAAGATGTCACGACCAGAATCGCCATCGGTCCACAAAAGCGCTGCTGCTCGACTCCGTAGGCGCAGGCCAACGGCTTCGGTGTCAGTGTCGCTCCCCGTCAGAATGGCTTCAAGCGCCGTGGCCAGATCCACGACCCTCTCGTAGTGATCTCCCGCTTCGTGGGAGCGGTTGTAGTTGCTCAAAGCGATGTCGAAGGACGTCGTCACCATCTTGTCCCGCCTCACGACCGCTGCATCGAGGAAGTCGCTCAGTGCAGTGATCGCCGGTGCGTGCTCGGGAACGAACTCGATCACCCTCTGCATCAGGAGATTCGGCATACTGAAGGTTGTGAAGGATCGATACAGCGGGTGCAGTTGTGAGACGAGCGTTGATGAACCAGTGACTTGCCAGGCCGATTCGGGAGTTCCCGCATATAGCAATCGGGTCACGAGGAGGAACCGATCGATGGATCCCGCCAATGTTCCCGCCACGGCGAAGGGGTTTCCACCACTCGCGGTCGTCGATGTCACGATGAGGCTGTGGGG
Organism: uncultured Acidimicrobiaceae bacterium; assembly: GCA_963701325.1. Lineage (GTDB taxonomy): Bacteria > Actinomycetota > Acidimicrobiia > Acidimicrobiales > RAAP-2 > Bog-756. The sequence goes on along the minus strand of OY969604.1, from coordinate 1,901,704 downwards.
CGGATCGTAGAAGAATGGCCGCTCACGGTTGAACGCCGACGGTGCAGCCGGGATGAGGTCTTTTGTGCGGTCGATCAGATCCCGCGTCGAGTTCTCTGGATAGATGCTGACATCCCCAAAGTGCACAGGCTCATTGTCTCGCGTCGTGAGATGCGACATCGCCCGACAGCACGTCAACGTAGAGTCCGGCGTGTCCAGAACGTGTATGAGTTCCTCAACAGCTTCCTGTACCGCCGGGGTGTCCGCCTCATAGACGTCGTCCCCGGTGCGGGCGCAGCGAGTAATCGCTCCTTCGAGGAAGCTGAAGATGTACGTGCTCGGAAACTCCGCATCTTCCCGAATGAGGGGTTCGGCAAAGCGCTCGGGATACCTCGTCTGGAGCGTCGATTCGAACTCGGTCAGCTCCGGTCCGCTGGCGGCAGCCCCCTCGTAGTCCCGACCGACCTGGACGAAGGGGTGGTAATAGGGAGTTGGTATGACATGCAGGCGTGCCAATTCTGGAAACGCTGCTCCGATGAATGAATGGGCAAGCGCCGACAGTTGTTCACTCTCAGCAACAGGATCATGCCCCCCTCGCTTCCCGCTCTGGTACTCCCAGATCTCGTGATCGAGAGCACGTTGATCGACACTGAAGTGTTCAGCCGCCGCCTGCACGAGGGCTACGGCTCTCTCGCCACCAACGCCTTGTTCGTCGACGTCGAGGGCAGATGCGATGAACCGGATCACCATCCTGTCTGGTTTCACATCCGGGAGCCCTACCAGCATCCGGAGGTACCGCCAGGAGACACCGGATCGCTGGCCAGGAAGCCCCAGCCAGGCAGTCTTGACCTGCTCACCGAGTGGCGTTCCGTCGGCGTCTCGGAAGTGTGCTGCGGTGTCGATTCCAAGCCCGAGCAGCGATGTCGCCGCCTCGAAAACGGCTTCTCCCTTTCGAACCGCGCCCGGTTGCGTCGACACTCGGTTCCGCGTGCCGATCTCGTCTATGAACGAGTTGACACCTCCCATGGTCTCGTAGAAACTGAGGAGATCAGAAAGAGCGTCCTCGGCTGGATTACCGTGCCAGGACCGACGAGCTCGATATCGCTCCACCACGCCTCGTGTGATCGCATAGCGAGCATTGATGGACCAGATGAAGTCGAGGACGGACAGCGCGAGGCTGTCCGGGTAACCACGAAACGCCGCCCATTGATCAGATGAGTTCAGTTTCTCCTCGCATGCACGGACGATCCTCTCAACGTCCGGCCCATCTGTCACATCAGCCACAGGTCAACATCTCCGGCCATTTCTGTCTAGAGGCTCGTCGTTCCCTCATTCGGGCACCATATCGAAGGGATCCGTCGTGGGGTCGACACAGGATTCCGACTCGGACGTACTCGACCGCTATCGAGCGAGGCGTTCACGACGGTATAGGTCTGGATTCGCCTCGTTGATGGCCAGGTGCTCAAGAGCGAAGGCCGACTCCTCCGACTTCACTGAGCCCAGTGCATCCGCCCCTTCGACGGGTGCGTGAACGTTGAGCTCGTCGTCAGCGACGACTACTACTTCGACACCAGCGACGGGCAGGAAGTATCGAAACCCCGTTCGTACGTCTCGGCCCACCTGGGGCGCTCGCTCCACCCAGGCGTGGCGATACAGGTCATCCCGACCTCCGGCGTATCCCCGGTATCCGATGAGCTTCCCGGCGTCGTCTACGACTCGGGCGCAAATCTCTCGGCTTGTCCCGCCTGGTGCTTGCCGTCGGATCGCACGGTCCTGTCGCTTAAGCCACTTGTCAGCCGACGGCCACGAGGGGGAGCGGCGCTCCGTGTTTCGGCAGGCGAGATCCGGAAGGACGAGTTGCAACTGGTCCAGTCCGATCGGGCGGCAGGCGAACATCTCTTCCTTCACCCCGAGCGGAACTGCGGGAACGAACGAGTAGCGCAGGTCGACGGTTTCGGCAGCCCGGAGTCTTGAGTCCAGTAACTCGAAATAGGCGATCGCGTCGAGAAGGGTCTCGATGACGGGCCGGCGTGCGACCCACTTCCGATAAGCGTCGCGGGCTTCGCCTCGTGCACGAGGTTCACCATCCTGCTGTTGCCGGTAGTCCACGGGGAGACACTCGAAGTCCGGCCAGGCCAGGACCTGACGGAATCCCAACTCAGGCACGCCAAAGGTGGCTGTGGTGGTGAGGTCGGATAGCTCGGTGGCATGGATCTCACAGTTGCGGATGAGTTCCAGGCCCATCACCACCCGACCTTGCGGATGAGCCCGTCGGTGATCGCAGTAGCGGTCTCCGTGGCTGCGCTCGAAGATGGCCTCGTCGACGACGTTCACCGCGACCGTCGCCAGGGCGGCCTCGATGTGAGCGGCCTCCGGATCCTCGGCCGTTGCATACCAGTAGTCGAGTGTGCATCTGCGGAGAGCCCGCATCCAGAGGAGCCCCTTCGACAGGGCGGGCTCTTGCAGCGTCAGGTCGATGTTCACGGTCCCAGTCTGCATCGGCCCTGGGTCGGTGATCGTTTGTGCCTACCCGTCTCCCCGCCTGGGGCTGGGGATTACCCCGATCTCTTAGCTTTGGCTTCGGCTTCGGCCGCAAGGGTCGCGATGAACGGCCTACGGCCGCCTTGCAGCCACCTCAGCCGCCGCTCTCTCCAGGGGGGATCAACCAGCCCACAGGAGGATCCAGATGAACAGGTCAACAGCACGTTGGATCATGACCACGTATCAGTGCCGCTTGTGCTACGAGCGAGTCGAGCACATCGCAGACGGCATGCTCTGCACGCCGTGCCACCGGCTGCGGCGTCTCTTCCCCGCGGGGGAGACCAATCTCCGTCGGCGCGGTCACGCCCTCTTGACCAAGGCTCTCGTGCGTAGCATTCCGCCGCTGTACGCCACCGAGTCCGTCGAGCTGGCCGCCAAGCAGCTCTTCGTCCACTACTTCGTGGGCGACTGCGACTGGTACGTGGCCGAGCTGGACCCCGAGACCGGTGACGCATTCGGCTACGCCGACCTCGGGTGTGGCGAATGGGACTACTTCAATCTCGTCGAGATGGAGAGCACCGTCGCCTCTGAGTGGCTGGTCGTCGAGCGGGAGATGGGCTTTCGCCCCACCACTGCTCGGGCGCTGGGCATCGCTTAGGCGCATCAGCGGGGCTGCCCGAGGGCGGCTCCCGCTCGTGCACCTGGACCGTCCCGGGCCGTTCACGTCAGGTCTTCCTTTCGGAGTTACGTCATGGTGATGAAGTCAGATCCCCAGCAGACGATCGGCAAACAACTCCGGTAAACGCTCGATCGCACCGGAGGCGACGGCCAACGTCCGAAGATTTCGGTAGAACTGCCATCTGACCTGCTCAGTTGACTCCGCGAGCAGATTGGCAAGTCGACCTTCCAACTCGGTTACGTCTCCGGGTCGCTTCACGCCTCGCCGACTGGTGGCAGGGAAATCGGTCTCAGGCAACAGCCGATCACGGGGGATCATTCGAAGGACCTCGTCAGACATCGCGGAATTAGCCGAGAAATAGCACCCCATCTTGGTGGCCTGGTGTACCGCCGTCTGGTCTCCAAGAAACCAGTGCAGAACAATTCCTGGATGAGTCTCTTGACTTACCAGGTCAAGCACCATGTCCACGCACCCCGCACTGTGAACGGAGACGATCACCGGTAGACCTGCTATGACGCCGAGCACCGACCGGAATATCCTGGTCTGTTCCTCGATCGCACCCGCTCGGCGATCCAGCCCGACCTCACCCACGAACGCAAAGTCCTTGACGAGATCCCGGAAGGCCTCCTCGTTGTATTCACTGCGTGCAGTGGCGATACCGGGGTGAACGCCACACCCCCAGATCAATTCGAGATCTCGTCGATCGACTACGGCTCGACCTTCCGCAAGCGATCGAGTGACGGCGAAAACCGTCACGTCACCCAGTGCGTCGAGCTGTTCAGCCGTCACGTCAGGCGCAATGTGGGCGTGGCAATCCAGCGCCGGGAGTCCCTGACTATCCAAGGTCGACACGTGCCAGCTCCGCAAGACCTGCAACACAAAGGTCCATCGCCCCATCCAGGTCGTATCCTGGTGGGAACGGACCCATGGCAATCAGCACCTCGTCGCTGAACCTCGAGTCAAGGATTCGGTGCACGGCTGCTATGTCCCCGCTCCGATTGCTCCTCAACCTCTCCAGCCCCGCAGCGGACAGAGTGTTCGACAGGTACGGCGTGTCGTCAGGAATGCCGGCTTCGGCAATGGCGCCCCGTCTCACGATGCAGGGAAAGCAGAGCCCGCAGTGATGGTTCGGATTGCCCCCTGGGTATCGCCCGCCATCCAGCTTTCCGCACGAAAGGGTTAGAGCGACTCCTGTCCGAAAGTCCGGGATGTTGGCGTCCGAGGCCAATCGCACAAGGTTCCCCTTCGTTATGGCCGAGTAGGGGTCTAACAGGCGCACAGTGAGACCCAGCGCGTCCAGGAGCCGGTTGAACCGGGCGATTGTCAGCGGATGCGTCGAACGAGTGGAAAGCGCACCACCTCGTTCCGGGCCGAGTGGTGGATTGAGGCTTGTAAATCCGTTCTCCGGGATCTCCACCACGGTCGCACCGCGCGCCTCAGCTATGGCAGAGCCAAGCGCCATGAACAGCAGCGATCGACTTCTGCTTGAGGATTCCAGTTTTCGTTCGGCCTGCATGAGTCGGAGCTGGCTGTACTGGGCGGTGTCACCCAGAGCACCATGAAGCCAATTCTTCACTCTGTTCTGTGCGCCCTTGACCGTTGGACTGTCCCAATGCCCAACGAAAAGCCGACGGTCCGGTCCGGCGAGCGCCGCGCCACAGAAGGAATCGAGCCCACCACTGAGCAGGGCAACTGAGTCGGCCTCAGGACGATCTTCAGTCTCGGTCGTGTCAGGAACGGGTATCCCGTCGTCCGACAGAGACACGGACCATTCGTCACCCGTCAGCCAAGCGAGAAGATCTGCGATGTCGTTGATGCTCTCTCGGAAGGCGTCGCTGGTCACGAGCTGCACATGGAGATCGATCGTCCTCGTGAAGCCCTGTCCTCGGCGTGAGCGGCGATCGGCCATGTACGCACCTGCCGCGATGCGCACGAGGTCGATCAGCACCGAGGGCACAGGGCCAAGGGATCCCAGCCAGGCTCCTGTGTCGGCTATCACCGTGGTCGTCGACCCGGGACCCGTCGGCCACCAGAAATACTCAGCACCTTGTTGTGTCGGGGTTCCCCCCTCGGGGAGCAGCTCAAATGACGTCATCGCGCCCTCAGCAGAGCGATCGCCTCACGGACCAGCCGATCTGCCTGAGCGCTGAAGTCAGCAATGCTCAGCGTTCCCACAGCCGGGACTGCCAATTGAGATACCCGCTGTCGGATGTACCGCCGCAGGCGCCCTTCCTTTCGAGCGGACGTAGCTGAATCGATGACACCCTTGGCAAGATCAGATCGAAGTTCAACGAGAGCCATCTGGAAAACGAAGGCGGCGACGAATCCCCTCAGGGCCTCCGCCTCTGTCGGAGGTGTGTCCATCGTGATGATGGCCTTGAGCTGCTCCGCTGCCGCGGTGCGAAGCGCCATCTCATCTGGGTGTCCTCCCTCGCCAAGAACAGCGTCGAGGATTCGAGCGCATCGCGACCGTGGCCCAAGACTTCGCAGTTCATCGAGGTCGAGTCCGATCTCAGCGAGTGCCTCGCGATTACCCGATCGGAGGGCAAAGGCACCTCCGATGGTTGCACCCCCGCGTGCGGCGCTGCGAGTGACAGAACGGCTTGATCCGCCGCCCGTGCGTCCCGAGCCGTTGCTCTCACCGCTAATCGCGCCGCCGCCGCCTCCTCCGCCGCCACGACCCGCCCCCCGATGGGGGAGCAAGCTTCCAAGCGTCAGAGGTGCCGGCGCGTTCCGGAGAGTGGTGTCGTCACCCGACAGCGCATCGGCGAGTGCCCCGGCAAGCCCCGCCACCTGAGCGTCGCTGCCGTCCGGGGACTCGTCAGAGTCGTCCCCCTCTCCGTTTCCATCGCTACCAGGGGGTAGGGGAAGGTCATCCAGCAGCTGCCGGGCGTCGTTCCACGCCTGCCGTCCACTGCCGCCATACGCACCTGATGTTCCCATCAGGTCTCCAATATTTGCTTGGCTGCCTCGCGAACGTCCGCCTCCACGTCCGTGGCTGATGCAAGCTGAGTCACGAGAGCTACGAGTGGTGGAACGCCTGAACTCGACAGGGACGCAACAGTTGCTGGTTCTAATTTCCGCCAACACTCCCGTTGAATGCTGGTAGCAATTTCATCCGCCAGCTCTGGCGTGGAGGTGGCGATACCGATCAGAGCCTCGACGGTGTCATGCGCCTCTGGCACACGTCGGGACCGATTGACTAAAGCTGTAACCGACTGGCGACGATCTGCAACCGGTCGCTTGGCGAGTGCCTCCTGAGCGTTGGCTCGGTCTGCCGCAGACTCTCCGATCAGACGGGTAACGAGCGCCGCAAGCTCGTCACTGAGGTCAGTACCGAGGGATGCAGCCACGAGTGTGGCGGCCAGAGTGATGTAGGGACCGAGTTCTTTCCCAGCAAGGGCCGGTTCGGCCGCAGCCCACGTCCTGGTTGCCTTCGAGATTCCGTGCGGAATGGCTTCGTCGTCACCACCGGCTGCCCACGTCTCCCAGGCACCGAGCAGCGTCCCTCGTTCCGCTTCAGAAGTCGCCGCGAGCGTGTCGAAGTCATCACGGTAGCGGTCTTCGAGCAGAAGAAGCTTACCTATGACCGCCGGTTCAACGTCGATACCTCGTGCCAGAGCGATGTGCCTTCGTACACCAAAGGCATTGAGGAATCGCTTGATCTCACGCGGGTTCGAGACCTTGTCGGATCCGAGGCCCTGTGCAAGCTGAGCAGCCAGAAGGAGCAACGGCTCGCCTGGCTGCCAGGGGAGTCCTCCGAAGTCGCCAACAAGCGGAAAGTGCTGATCCCGTCTTCTCTGGTTGCAGTGCTCGACGAGCGCGGCATACGCCTCTGTGTCCGAGCACTCGGATCGAGCGAGCAGCAGAGTCGTGTAAGCCCCCGCTTCGTGAGGCGCAAGGCGAGGTAGTGACACCGGAAGCTGGATGATCTTCTCCAGATACCGCGTAGCAAACCGATCTCCCCGAGCAGCACTGTCGACGCTTACGGCGATGGCGTCGCGAACCATGTCCTGATCCGCAGCGATGACGAACACCATCTTCTTGACAGAGAGAAAGAGCTTGATCGCCTCTAGGGTCGCCGTCACTGCGCCCGGAAGACACCGATCAAGGTCGTCGACAAGCACGACAACCCGGTCAATTTCTAGACCCCCAAGAACCGTGGCAAACTCCGACCGAAACCCGGTCATGGAGTCGGGTGTCTCCTTCGTGCGGGGAGTGAATGCGTCGATCAACTGTTCAGGGTTCCATTGCATGGTCAGCGCGCCGTTTGCCAGCGCAATGCCGACCCGGGCCCAGCTGATCCGCTTGAGGAGTCCCTTCGTCTTCTCTTTCAGGCCTGCCTGGTCCTTGAATCGTTCGTCAAGTGCGCCGAGGACCTCTGCGATGACTGTGCCCTTGACGTCTGTCTGATCGTCGTACTCCCACGGGTCGGTGCGAACGACCAGGTAGCGATCGTTGCCACTGAGAGCATCCGCGATCAGGCCCAGGACCGTCGACTTTCCACCACCCCAGGGTGCATGAACTCCGATCGTGACTGGGTCCAGCTCTTGCGCATTGATGGCCTCCATGACGGGCAGTACCACCGCGTCGAAGCCCAGGAGGTCCACTGAGGATGGATTGTCGTCCCATAAAACGATGCCGGCCACGCTCTCTCCTACGTTCCTTGCTTCGACGCCACATTGTCCCAGACCAGCGCGACACCCGTTGGCGACGCCGCCGGATCGGCAGTTGGGTTGGCTCATCGGCCACAGTCCCAGGGGCGATCACATCTCTGCAATCGACACGGCAGGCCGGGGTCCGGACACCTCGTCTCGGGTTCGTTCTGGTCAGCGTGTCACGAAGCCGCACGATCGCAAGGCGGGTGCGAGCCTCCACTCCGCTCCGGTTCTCCCCGTCCTTCGGAGTCCCTTGCCCCCGTGCTGTCCCTTCGTGCCTTTCCGCACCCAACGCACCGAGAACGAAAGGACTGGCAGTCATGGCCTACACCGTTGCCGACATCAAAGAACTGATCCACTACCACCTCGTCCTGGCAGAGCCGGACGACGAGACCGCCGGCCGCAACCTCTTCCGGCTGGTCGGCGAGATCCAGAGCCTGGCGACCCAACCCCTCTGGCGGGAGATGACCTGGGTCTTCTGCGACCGGTGCGGGACATCGGTAGACACCACCCTCATCCACCCCGAGGGTCACCACTACTCCGACGACGGCGACTTCTACTGCGCAGACTGCTGGGAGCTGGAGCGGTAGCCACGGGGTGACGGGGTCTCGTTGGCATTGCCTGCTACGTCGCTGGTGGAAGGCCCAGCTCGCTGCGCAGCTGCATGATCCCGACCCGGGGGTCCAAGTAGCCAATCGCCAAAGCCATGAAGTCGAATGCTTCGGCAACAACCTCTGCTGCCTCGTGAGATGCCAACGGCCCCGTCAGTCGAGCGGCGAACCCGAGAGTTGATCCCAGGGTACGAGTGGGCTCACCGAGCGGCGTCATATCAAGGCGCTCAAGCAAGTCATTCGGCCGATTCTTGCCATTCCCGTCCGTGGCAGCGGCCAGGATGTGTACCTCGCCCTGCTGCACGTTCGCATCCGACGGCACGACATCAGACAGAACCTCCGGGAGGACCGCCGTGACGACGACGAGCGCATCCCGGAGCAGTCGGGCGGCTTCGCCAAGTCTGAGCATTCGGTTGGTGGAAATGGCCATGTCGACTTTGAATACAACCGACCCGACGATTCCAAATCCGGGGAGCCGCACAGTGACGAGCGCCGACACACCACGGCTCGCGTCGCCCCCAAGCCGATAGGACGCATAGTCCATCGACTGATGACTACCCGGCGTAGCCACCCAGTCCGTTAGCGGCGGTGCCGACTCGGTGGCCGATCCCTCCACCGAAGCGACCGCCGCCGGAATGGTCGCGATCCCTCTCAGCAAGGCTGAAAAGGGATCGACGCGAAGAGCATTGATCAGCGCCTCTCGCTGTTGGGGGCGAATCATGCCAACGGTATCCGTCGTGGCCGGCCCCACGGCACCAACGGCCGTGAGCTGGAGAAGTGGCAGGACTGCCCAGCCCTGTGGTGTCGTCTGTTCGGGAGGGAACGAATAGCTGCGCAGTGCCGATGGCCGACCCCGACGAGCAGCGACCTCGTCGAGTCGACGAACCCGCTCGACGAGGTCCCCCAAGAACTCGTCGGCCGATGTTGTGTCGATGACGGTGGCACCACGGTTGCCGATGAGGCGCCGAGCCGCCTCAGACAATCGACCTTCGTGGGATGTCCAAAAGACGGGATAACGATGCGAGAGTGACCGGCTCAACGCCGCGGCCAGTGCCACGTCGTAGTCCGCAGACCAGCCCACGACGACCAACCCAAACTCATCAAAGATTCGATCGAGGAGCGAGTCCCACTCCGGGGGGTATGTCATTAGCTCGTCGGGAGAGTTTCTCAGCCCGGGTGTCGCATAGTCGCCGTGCAGCTTCACGACGGTGACTTCCGCATGCGTCAGAGGAGTCATGCCGGCGACACTCGTCGGTGAGGTGATGACCTGCGGCGTGATCCCGACCTGGTCGAGGGCACGCTCGATGAGCCGGTCGAAGTTCGTGGTGACGATCACGCGGATCCGCCCGGCGGCGCACAAGGCTGCCAACGCATGGTGTCCAGCCGTCGGTTGCACTGGAGGATCGAAATAGCGCCGCAGAAGCACCTGACGGGCGGCATCGGTCGAGGCCAATGAGGGCAGGATCGTGTCATACCGCGGCTCCGGCCGCCCTTGCCCGGTCCACCAGGCTTCGGGGTCAGCCTCGACGACATCCCGGTCGACGCCTTCGGCCACGGCGATTGTCCGGATCAGATCCTCAACCACCTGCCAGCCCGTGGGAACCCCCGCCGCCGACGACATGCCGCTACCGACAAGGACGGCGTAGACGCCGGGGGCGGCGTGGAGAGATGTGGCGAGGGCGACCCGCCCGTCAACACCCGCCGTCGGAGCGGGGACGTTCACAAAGTTGATGCCGACGCTCATGGGTCGTCCTCACGCCCCTGCCTGGCATAGGTTCTGGGGTTCAGCTTCCCAACGCCTTGAGAGCGTCCCAGGACCCCTTGGCAGTCTCGACATCGCTCTCTGAAACGAGCAGGTAGCGCCAGGGTACGCCGACCTTGTCGTCCGCCGTCACGTAGTTAGCCCAACGACGGGCCGCCTCTCGCTTCTGGCGGACATCGTCGGCGGTCATCTCCTTCTCCATCTTCACCTCGACCACCCAGTGGACATCGTCAGTGTCAATGACGATGAGGTCCGGGTTGTACTCCTGGCCGGCTGAGTTCCACAGGATCGGCAACTCTCCGATGTGAAGACGGATCCAACAGACAACCTGTTCATTATCATCCACCATGTTGGCAACGGTCCGCTCGGTCTTGGAGTCGAACCACTCCACGGGAAACAGCGATCGGTGCCATCCGTCGTACGCCATCGCCTTGGCGAATCCGCCAAAACGATCGCCTGAGATTGCCTTGTCCGTGACCCGGGTCGGATCGAATGGTTTCAGCTCCACGACCTCTTGATAGGAGGGCTTGGCCATGAAACGGCGCTGTTCCTCCGCCACGAGCCGGACCAGCCTGGCCCCAGCACGATCGAGGTTGGCAGACAGAACCTCGTCCGCCTTATCACCAAGGCCAGCGAAGAACGCCTCAATAATCGGCTCCACCGCCGCACGCTGATCCTTTCGGGCGGGCACCGCGGGCGAGGCCAGCACCATCTCGGTCAGTTCGGTTCGCAGATCAGCGAGAGCGAACAGAGTCGGGGCCGAATACACCCGGTCGGCGGCGGTCGATGTCACAAGCTCTGTGTGCTTGATGCCATCCGGTCCGGTGACCAAACGTGCACTGATGAGGGTGCGAGACAGTTCGTCCTCGGGGTTGGTTGCCAGCGATACCCCGAGCTTCCGGAAACGATCAGTGTCCGTGATGTCGGCCAGAGTGAAGGCACTCCGAAGAGCGGACATACGCAGCACCGGTATCCGAATCTCCGGTGCGTCAGCCCGCCGTTCGATGGTCCGTTTCATCTTTGCCGATGCGTCCCCGACCTGTGTCGCACGCTCGTCGACTGTTGTTACGACCGAGGTCGGCAGGTCATCCGACACGGTCTCCCTCTCCTCGTCCCCGTCCAGCACAACGCCGGGACGGTCTGTGGCAGTGACCGTCTCCGTTCGGGCCACCAGCTGGCCCTGAGCGTTCATGCGCAGGACGGACCGAGTGCGGTAGTCGATGAATGCCTCATTGAGCACGCCGGCCTTCTTGAGAAGGTCCTCGTAGCGCTCGTCCGCGACCACCTCCAGAGTGTCCAGGATCTCGACGTCGGTGTACTTCCCGAACGGCAGACGCATCCCACGCCCGAGCGTCTGCTCCGTGAGAATCTCTGACACCGACGATCGCATCGACGCAATGACATAGACGTTGCGGACGTCCCAGCCCTCCTTGAGCATCCCAACTGAGATGATCACGCGCACAGGTGATCCGGGGTCTTCTACCTGTGCGAGTGCCTCAAGTGCCTCATCCGGGGACTTGGAGTGCACGACAAGGACCGCATCCCGGTACGCGCCACCGAAGAACTCGTCGGATGCCAGGATCGTTCCGTACTCGTCTGCATCTTCGATCGACTTGGCCACCACGAGCATCACCGGGTGGATCGGTGCCGTTCCAGCCGCCGCCGTGTACGCAGTGACCGCCTCCGCCTTGGCGTGCAGGAGAATCACTCCGTCCGTGAGCTTTGTCAGCGGGTCGCTGCGATCGTCCTTCCGTCCGACGATGACCGGCGTCTTGACAAGGCGGTCGGCGATCGCCGCCGCCAGCGGATACCGGAAGATGATCTCCTCCTTCGGAGTCTTCCGGTCCGGAGTCGCCGTCAATCCGACGAGCACCCACGGCTGGAGGTCCCGCACTGCCTTGGAGAATGCGGGACCGTAGTAGCAGTGATGCTCGTCGGCGAAGACCACCAGAGGCACCGTCTGCTGGAGATGGTTGTAGAACTCCGTGCCCAACCCTTCCTGAAACTTATGAGTCTTTCGTCCCACCTTGGACTCTGGCTTGATCAGCGACTGCACCGTGAACAGGTACACCTTGATCTGCGACTCGTCATCCATAGCCGTACGCATCTCTGGCGTCGCGAAGTTCTCCGCAGTGATGACGACGGGACGGAAGCTCATCGGGCCGAGCAGACTCTTCGGGTGGCCGGCCGTGAAGTTGTCCCGGGTCTTCTCCAGGATCGTTCGGCCGGGAGTGACGATCACAAAGTCGCGAACATCCCGTGCCGTCGCGAAGTACTCCATCGCTCCAGCGAGGATGTAGGTCTTGCCGACACCCGTTGCCGAGTCGATCACGGCTTCAAAGGGTGCATCTCGCTCATCGACGTCGTACCACTGCGAGGTCTCGGCGGCGATGGTCTGTACAGCGTCCTTGTTGGGTTCTCTCAGATCGAGACGCGACGCAATCTCGTCGATCACGTCGTCGTCCAGCCTCAGATCTGACATCCTCAGGTCGTCACTGGTTCGGCAACGGGGCGATCCACAGCGCTCGATGAGAGTACATCCGGCTCAGCCGTGTTGAAGCGGAGCTGAGATGACGACCGGTACTCGTTGAGAAGGGCAGCCGGAATCTTGCGCAGTGTTGACCCTGGCCGCAGCTCCCGAAGGATGGGGCGGGCATCTGTATCTAGGGCTGTGCCACACACAACGACCCGCTCTCGCTCAGGCAGCGCACTCACAACCAGCCGCACGACCGACTCGTTGACGACGCCGTCGATCACTGCAAGTCGGGTGCGTCCTTTGCGCCCGGAGAACGGCGGGTCAGGTTCGTACTCGTAGCCGAGCTGCGCAGCGGTGGCCTCGGACAGTTGGCCGTTGGTCATCCAGTCCGCAAGGAAAACAAGCCCCTGATCCGCCTCGAACATGGACGGCGAGACATCGAGAACGCGAAAGCCACCTCCACCTGTCCAGATGGTCTCCGTCGTTGTCTTGTCGATGCCTCGCAGAATCTTGACGATGGCGCTGAGTTGGGACTCGTCGAGGTCAATCCCGTCGAGAAGACCGGCTTCTGCGACCGCTTTGAAGACTCGGGCCGCCGACTTGGATTCGCCCTTCTTCACTCCCTCCGGCGGGTCATCCGTCGTTGGCACCTCAACTGTCGTGATCCCTCCCGGATCCTCCCCTGCAACCACCTTCTCCAGCCGAGGCAGCGCGAATGTTGTCACCGTGTCTAGTGATCGCTCGGTGGCAACCCACCGACGGCCGATCTTGTGGGCCACGGCTGCCGTCGTACCCGAACCCACGAAGCAGTCGAGAACGATGTCGCCGGGGTCGGTAGCGATCTGGATGATCCGTTCAATCAGTCGCTCGGGCTTGGGGGTAGCGAACGCCACCTGCCCGGGGAACAATGCCTTGATCTCTGCCTTCGCAGTTCGGTTGTGTCCGACCTCGGAATTGAGCCACAGAGTCCTCGGTGCCATGCCCGTGTCCGGTTGATACCGTTTCCTTCCGATACCTCCAGGTCCTCCGGAGCGGAAGATCAGCTCAGGCCAGAGTCCTTTGTCATAGCGCTGGCGAGCGGTGGCAGCGGCCGATTCAACCGGAACGGCCAACATGATCGCCGAGACGCCACTCCGAACCTCGCCTTCAGACACGCCGCACACCTGGGATCGCTTGGTCTCGTCGCCGATGTCTCGCAGCTCGTACGGCGCCCACTCGGACAGAGCGGCGAACATCCGTGATTGCTCGGAGAACCAGCACCGCCCGACTCCCGGGTATTGCAGCTGCCCGGTGAAAGGTGACTGGATCGCATAGACCATCCCTTGGTGCGTCTTTGCTCCGGGTGCCGTCGGGTCGCCATCGAACCAGGGGATTGGATCGCCGTCCGGGGAGGCGTAGATCGAGTTCATCTGTGCTGTTCGTGCCAGCCGATTCGGTGACCACGAGTCGCTCGCCTTTGCATAGACCAGGATGTAGTCCTGGTCCGTCGACAGCTGTTTCGCGTCGTTTCGGGCGGAGTCGGCCTTCTCCCATACGACCGTCGCCACGAAGTTCTCAGGTCCGAACACCTCGTCCATTGCCGCTCGGAGGCGATGCTGTTCGGCGTCGTCACAGTGCACCCAGACTGACCCCTCCGGCGAGAGAAGATCCCGTACCTGTAACAGGCGGTCACGAATCATCGTGAGCCACACCGAGTGCTCCAGCGCATCGTCGTACTGGAGGAAGCTCTGCTGCGTGTTGAACGGCGGGTCAATGTAAACGAGCTTGACCTTGCCCAGATACTCGCTGGCGAACTCCGGCAACCTCGACAGGCTGGTCAGTGCGTTGAGTGCATCGCCCCTGATCAGGAGGTTGTCGGCGGCTCGCACCCGGCCAACATCACCGACCGAGGTCACGTCGTGGAGGAGCCTGACCTCGGCCACACGGTAGTCCGATGGTCCAACCCACTCGTAGGACCCGTCCTCGTGGGCGAGCAGGCGCAGGTGCTTATTTGTCCAGGTCAGCTCAAGGCGACCCTCAAATTTCGGCACTCCCACACCTCCTCTCGCTCTTGTGGGACTGCCCTGACGCTAGTCGCAGGGAGTGTCACTGGCTGAGGTTTCACCCCGCCGACCTGCGGTGATGCGACTCACGCTCCGGCCTGGCGCCGGGTCGGGTCAGGAAGTCGGCGTGTCCGAAGAGTCCGAGCCAGTGATCCGGCGCTCGATTCGGTCCAGGATCCGCATCAGGAGCGATGCCGTCTGCACTGCGTCCGCCGCCTCCGAGACGTCGTCGTAGCTCACCTCGCGGTGACCCGACGGGTTGCGGAGCAGGGCGTACGCACCCGCGAAGAGCGCTCTCGTTCCCTCCTGCTCTCCTTTCGCCACAGACCCGTCGGTGAGCGGCCCGGTTGGTCCGAACGCCCGGTTCATGAGATCCACTCCGATTGCGTCGCCACCAAAGCCGCCGAGCTGACGCACTCTCACCTCGACTGCCTTCATCGATGCGAAGACGCCCAACTCATACTTGCCGATCAGGAACTGAGGTCGTGCTTCCCGCTCGATCAGTGGATGGATGCCCCCTTGGAGGCGCTCCGAGGCAAAGAACCCGGTCGGACCTTCGGCAATGATCCGCTTCCCTGTTCGGGTGATCGAGATCGCCGAGTCCGATGTCTGTCCGGGGGTGCGGGCAATCAGCGCCCGCGATCGAAGCCACGCCATTCCTTCAGTGATCGCGAGGAGCGCCTCTCCCTTGTACGTGCGATCCGCCTCCAGCAGGTAGTTGTATTCGTTCCACTGCCCCGTTTGGGCGAGGTCGTTCAGGATGACGATGCCGAGCTGGTCGACTGGCAAGCTAGTGACCTGATCCGGTTCGAGGTCGATCATGGCTCCGATTGTTTCAGAGGCTCTGTTTCATCACACGGAGTGCCGGCGGACGTGGCTCCGCATCACGCAGGTAGAAATCGCCATCTGGCGACGTGAAGGGCCTTGGTCTAGGAGCTGGACCCAGACATGTCCCAAGACGATTGGACCCAGAGAAACCGGTCCGCCGAATCTGCCCGGGTCTCGACCCACTCGTTCAGCATGCCCTCGGGCGGAATCGTCATCGATACGAGGACTTCCCCCGGCCACTTCACAGCAAATGCTTGTGTCACCATCGTGAGATTCGTCTCGTCCAGCGAATTGACGTATGTCACGTACGCCGTCACCAGATCCATGTTGCTTGAAAACAGCGCGATATATGTGGCCGCTTGAATCGTTGTTCCGCCAGGATGACAGGCAGACCAATGCTTCTGAAGATGAGCCCTGGTCCCGTCCGGCTGCATTCCTAAAGCGGCCCAAGCCTCTTCGAATCTGGAGGCAGAATCACCTCCAAGAGAGCAATCGGACGCGTGAAGTCCCTTCTCGGCACCGCATTCTCGACATCTCCGCCCGTGCTCGGCGTCCGATCGGATGTCGTCCAGATGGTGCCTCAAGAAGTCTTTGGCGTTGCTGGTCCCTCCCTCGATCCCCCAACGTTCATCCCACTTCGCGTACACGGCGCCCTTTACCCCCACCCCATGGCGAAGAAGTGTCCGGGTCGCCAGACCCAAACACTCGCGTCCACACCTCGATCCAAGCCCCGCCAAATTTCATGCTCTTGAACATCGGCTAATCATGCGGCTTGAAGTGACATATAGGCAACGTCCGCCAAAGCGCAGCACTCGACTTACCCTCGCCAGATCGTGAAGCGCATTCACGAGGTTCGGACATTCCTTACCGGAGACCAGGAGGCAGGTTCCCTCTGCGCATCGCCGCTTCGTCCCAGAAGGTCGCATAGATGCGGTTCTGTCCACCGGGCACTTTTGCGTCCATGAGTTGCATCCACTAGTCCCAAATTCCGCGGGTTTCGTCGTTGAGAATTACGGCCGTAAGCGCCTTGCGCATCTCGTAGGCGATCAGGTCGGCCATCTGAATGCCGACCGCCGACTCCGATCTGGCAAACCTGACGCCGGCAAGAGGATTGCCGGCAGTCTCCTTCGGTTCGTTGGCTCTGCGAGTAACCCGCGCACTAAAGTCCTCCTTTTCGTCGCAGATGAAATCAATCTTCTCCGTGGTCCCAACGGTGGTGTTCGTAAAGCTCTGGGCGCTGAGCATGTCATCAAGAACCTGATGGAACGCGAGCAGCCAGGGTGCGTCGAGGTGCTTTCCAGGATGGGCCGTGCGGATCATCGGAGCGGCGATCTCTCGGAAATGTTTCAGATCGATCCCGGTTGCGTACACCAGAGGAAACGGAAGGTGGTTGACGGTTAGGAGATCGAGAAATCGACCTGCCGCGGCCGAGCGCTCGGTCGGGTCGGTCCAGCTCTCCCAAAATCCCTTTCGGTGCTCACAGTGCTCGGCATGGAACTCCGACATCTCGTATTCGCTGAGAAGTGCCTGCCAAGGCTGAACAACCAACAGCCAATCAGCCGCCCGGGCGAACGTGCAGGTAATCACAAGGCTCGTATCGTCTTCGCTCTCATCGCAGTATCCGACAAACTTGAACGGAATCACGGCGTCAGTTTCTCATGTAGCTGTGGCTCTCCGGCTCGTGGCCAATCCTCCGCTGTCCCCACGTTGGCTATCGACGCTTCGGCACACGGTGCCAGCCTCGACCCCTGGACAGGCGGGCCCGCAAGGATCACCCGAGAGATCGGAACGGATCATTTGCGACACCGTCTCGGATCACTCGGGGCCATGCAAACCGTCTCCTGAGGCGATCGTGTCAAGGAGCGCAAGACCACACATGTTGGGCACGTCGGTGTCGAGTCTCACTGTGGTGGCCCACGGAAATCCCACGGATGTCGGAATTGCGTGCTTGGAGAGGGAACCTGTTCAAAGGAGTTGTCTCGACAAAGAACCAGGTCAAGGCCGATATAGACGGACCACGAAGGATGCAGTCGGATGCTCTGGATGGTCCAGATGGGGCTCATAACCCGAAGGTCCACTCTCACGTCAGTGTCCTAGTCCGATTGGTTGAGCCGCTCGTCACACTCCCAGCCATCTGCGCTGAGCACCGGCATTGGGCCTATCCGATTGAATCCTCCGTTGCCTCAGTGTCATGTCTCTTGGCCCATAGTTGCTTCGATTTGGTGTTCATCCGAACGTTCAGCGTCCACCTGAACAAGGCACTCCCGTCGCCTGGACGACATCGAGTCGTCCGGGCGACGCTCTGGCGCATTCGGGGGTCTGCTGGGGCTGCTCATCATGTCGCCACCCCTTCCGGCCTCAATGGCACGTTTCGGGGCGCCGGCACGGATGGTGACCCTTCGGGTCGGCTCCTCCCTCGCCTCAACATCCGGCCTTCGCTTCTCACTCTCGCTGCGCTCGACCATGACCCCGGTGAGGTCCCCGGCGACCTCCTGTTCGGTACCCAGCGGCAACCGCCGCTCAACCGAAGGAGGCCGACATGGCTACTGCAACTACTCGACGTTCACCGAAGCTCACACTGGAGATGGCACACGAGCAACTCGTTGCCGGTGTCGAAGCGATCACGACCTCGGGCCAGTGGCTGGCCTATCTGGCCGTGGCGGCCAAGTTCACCCGGTACAGCGCCAACAACACGTTCCTGATCATGATGCAGCGGCCCGACGCCACCCGGGTGGCCGGGTTCCACACCTGGAAGTCCCTGGGCCGGAGCGTGAAGAAGGGTTCGAAGGGCATCGCCATCCTCTGTCCGTGGGTGCGCCGGACGACGATCGAGGACACGGACAACGGCGAGACGTCCACCCGGGCCTGGGTTGCCGGGTTCCGGGTCGGTTACGTGTTCGACGTGGCCGACACCGAGGGTGAGGATCTGCCCGACAACGGCCTGAACGTCGTCCACCCGGTGGGTGTTGCGCCTGAGGGCATGTGGGACACCCTGGTCCAGCGGCTCGATGAAGCCGGCTACACCGTCCGGTTCGGACCGGAACACGACGAGTCGCTCGGAGTCGCCTGGGGCTGCACCCACTTCGGGGACCGGACGGTGACAGTCAAGAGCTCGGCTGATCCCGCCGGCGCCTGCAAGACGCTCGCTCACGAGTTGGCCCACGTCCTTCTCCACAGCAACCGGCTCTACGAGCACCGGGGGACGGTCGAGGTCGAGGCCGAGTCCGTCGCCTACATCGTGTCCGCTGCCTGGGGTCTCGACACTTCTAGCTACTCCACCGGCTACCTCACCGCATGGAGCGGGGGCGATGTCGCTGCTGTCACCGCCACGGCCACCAAGGTGCTTTCCTGCGCCCGCATCATTCTCGAGGCCGATGGGGTGGGGGAGGAGGCGGTCCCGGCATGACCGGGCCCAGCGGCTCCGCCGCACAGGCCCACCGTCCGGACGACATCGAGCCGTCCTCCCGGTGCTCTGGCGTCTTCTGAGGGGTCTGCTGGGGTTTCTCAGTCTGTCGCCACCCCTTCTGGGGTCAAGGGTCACTGCGGGACGCCGGCACGGAAGGTGACCCGTTGGGCCGGCTCGTCCCTCGCCTCACCATCCGGCCTTCGTGTCCTCGTTCGCCCTCCGGGACGCCCCCTGACCCCGGCGGGGTCCCCGGCGACCTCCTCTTCGGCACCCAGCGGCAACCGCCGCTCAACGAAAAGGAGGCCGACATGGTCGATTCACCCCACTCTGACGACTGCCCGATCGACGAGCCGTGCGACATGACTGGACTCGATGCCACGGACTGGGACGCCGTGCTCCTTGCTCAGGTCGGCGAGTTCGATGCCTTCGGACCCTTCTCTGATCGGGACGCCTACCCCGGTCCGGAGTGATCGACGGGAGGTTCCCTGGGCGGGGCTCGGATCGCCGGTGGATCCAACCTGGGCCGTGGGATCCCCGCGCCTTGCGTGCCGGCTTCCCGGTCGGTCAGTTGCGATCGCCATGGCACCCGACTCCCTGGGACTGACACAGCGGACCTGTGCCGGTCTGGACGGAGTCGAACCGGCGTATTGAAGCGACACACCGCCGCCGTGCGGCGCTCGGTGTGTGAAAAGCAAGGTCACCCTCGGACTTGGCAGCGTCACCCTGCAGCGTCACCCTCCCTGCTCAGCGCGGTTGTCAGTCGCACACCGGCCCCCTGGCCGTCAAGGTCGACGTTCCGAGGCGCCGGCACGGATGGTGGCCCGTCGGGCACGCCTCGTTCCTCGCCTCACCATCCGGCCTCCGCTTCTCACTCTCGCTCCGCTCGCTCCCCTGACTGCCGGGGCCGGCGTGGGCAATCGGCATTCACCGATTGATGTCGGGCCAAGCGGGGCGAAAAGCGCCCCACCCGGCATCAATCGAAAAGGAGAAACACCATGGCAACCATCACCGCAGTCACGGTGGCCGGCAACCTGACCAGGGATCCGGAGATCCGCTACACCCGAGAGGGCCAGGCCACAACCTCCCTGTCCGTCGCCGTCAACCGCCGGTGGCAGAACCAGCAGACCAAGGAGTGGGAGGAGTCGGTGTCCTTCCTCGACGTCGTCTGCTGGCGTGACCTGGCCGAGAACGTCGCCCTCAGCCTGACCAAGGGGTCCAGGGTGTTGGTCTCCGGTCGCCTGGAGCAGCGGAGCTGGGAGACCGATGGAGGGGAGCGCCGGTCCAAGGTCGAAATCGTGGCCGACGACGTCGCCGCCTCCCTCCGGTTCGCCACCACCGACGTGCACCGGGTCCACCGGCCCGTGGCCGACGACGACCAGAACGCCGAGGCCACCCCGGTCTGAGCATCTGGTGATCGTGCGGGCGGGGCCGGTCATCCGGTCCCGCCCGCTGGTCACGCGGTCCGAGCAGGCTCCCCGGAAGTGACTCCTCCCGGTGGGCCGACCCGGAGCACGAGGCCCCGGAACAACCCAAGGAGAAGTAATCCCATGACCGGCACCATCCATCAGCACCCGTCCGTCTACAGCCCCGATGAGGCTCCACCACCCCCCGGTCCCGAAGGCTGGGAGCTACGCCACGTCGACCCGAGCACCGTCCTCGACAATCCGGACAATGCCCGCCGTCCCGAGCGTGACCGGGAGGGACTCGCTGCCTCCATTGCCGCCCTGGGCATCCTCACCCCGCCGCTGGTGCGGACCACGGAGGCCGGGGAGCTGGTCCTGATTGCCGGGGAGCGCCGGAAGTACTCCGCCATCGCCGCAGGACTTGCCACAATCCCGGTCTACGTCCGCAACGACCTGTCCCCGGTCCACCAGGTGGCCGGGATGCTGGTCGAGAACATCGGACGGGACGACCTCACCCCGGTGGAGGAGGCCGTGGCCATCCAGCAGCTGGCCGGGTTCGACGGCGTGACCCAAAAGGACATCACGGCCATGACCGGCATCAAGGCCGGAAAGGTCCGCCAGGCCCTGATCGTGGCCCGCAGCGAGGTCGCCACCGAAGTGGCAGGACGCTACGACCTCACTCTCGACCAGGCCGCCGTGGTGGCCGACTTCGGGGATGACCCCGAGGCCGTCAAGCTGCTCACCGCTGCCGCCGTCAACCAGCCCGAGCAGTGGCCCCACGTGGTGTCCCGCCTCCGCCAGGAGCGCCAGGACCGCCAGCGCTACCAGGCCGCAGTGGCCGAGCTCGCGGCCACCGGGTGCCCGGTGATCGAGCTCGAGGCCGGCTACTGGCTCCCCGAGGGCGCCCGGTGGCTGGACGAGCTGCCCCCGGTCAAGGACAAGCCGGTTACCGAGGCCAAGCACCGGGGCTGTCCCGGCCATGCCGCCGCCGTCACCGAATCGGACGACGACAGCTACGGGGCCGCCTACCTGTGCCTCGATCCCATCGCCCACGGCCACGTCACCCTCGATCAGGGTGACGTTGAAACCCCTGGTCAGACGAGTTCGGACCAAACCGAGGGTCGATGGACCGAGGAGCAGAAAGCCGAGCGCCGACAGGTGGTGGCGAACAACAAAGCGTGGGATTCGGCCGAACTGGTGCGCCGTTCCTTCGTGACCGACCTGCTGCACCGCCGGTCGACCCCCAAGGGCACGCTCCGGTTCGTGACCGAGATGCTCCTCTTGGACCCGTCAGTTGCCACCGCAGGGGACGACAGGGACCTCGACCGGGTGCTGGGCCACGACGAGCCGACCCCGGGGGACTGGTGGTCACGCCCGGCCGCCACGGCCCTCCTGGAGCAGGCCACCCCGGACTCCCGGCTCCCCATGCTCCTCCTGGCCCAGGTGGCCGCCGGCATCGAGGCCACGACCGGTCGTTCGGCGTGGCGGACACCCAGCGACCGTCTGGCCCGGTACCTGAGCTTCCTGGAGTCTGTCGGCTACGGCGTCTCCGAGGTGGAGCGCCTGGTCTTCCCCGAGGACGTAGCCGCACCCAGCGCCTGAGCCTCTCCACAACCGAACCTGATCAGCGAGCCCCGGCATCGAGCCGGGGCTCTGCTGTGTCCCCACTCGGACCGGAAGGGTCTGTACGGGGCTCACGTCCGTTCCTGCGGCCCCTCACGATGGGATCCCGGACCCACATCCTTCCGGGGATCGAGAGAGGCGCCCAGGCGGGCATCGAGCCCGCCCCGGGCGCCCGGGTGACTCAGCGAATCGGCTCCGCCGCAAGCGGTACGGCTCATGTCCACACACATGCACCATGAGTGCGCATCTCGCCCTACGGGCGAGATGTCAGCCCGTCCGGGCCGACGTTCTCCCTGGTAGACGGCCTGAACCTGGCGGGGGTGACGTTGAAGGTGACGTCGATCCGGACGATGGAGGCATGGACCGGTACGCAACCGCAGCACGAGCCGTTGCCAGATGCTGTCCATAGGGAAGCTGGGCGTCGCGGGAGGCGCCGACTACTACCTCGACAAGGTGGCCAACAACGTCGATGACTACTACCTCGGCCGGGGTGAGGCGCCGGGCCTGTGGGTCGGCCAAGCGGCCGCTGGGTTAGGGCTTACCGGACAGGTCCAGCCGGGGGAACTCCGCAACCTCCTCGCCGGCAAGTCCGCGGACGGTGAGACCCTGGGACTCCAGGTGCAGCCAGCCCGACGTCCTGGCTACGACCTCACCTTCTCGGCCCCCAAGGGGGTGTCATTGTTGTGGGCATTCGGAACGGTTGACGTCCGTGATGCCATCTCCTCCGCCCATGACCAGGCTGTCGCCTCGGTCATTGATCACCTCTCTGCCGACGCTTGCTTCGCCCGCAGGGGCCACGGCGGGGCCGACCTGATCGAGGCCAACGGCTTCATTGGTGCCGCCTTCCGTCATCGAACCAGCAGGGCTGGCGATCCTCAGCTCCATACCCATGTCGTCGTCGCCAATGTGGTCCAGGGCGCAGACGGCCGGTGGTCAGCACCTGATGGCCGCCACCTCTATGCCTGGAAGAAGACTGCCGGCACCCTCTACCAGTCGGCGCTCCGGGCCGAGCTGGCGCCTCTCGGTCTTCGCTGGCACGTGGGACGTAACGGGCTAGGGGAAGTTTCCGACATCCCGAAAGCCGTTCTGCGGTTCTTCTCCAAGCGCAGGGTGGATATCGAGTCGGCCATGGAACAGCGGGGCTTGACATCGTCCAAATCGGCAGAGGGCGCAGCCCTTGCCACCCGAAAGCGCAGAACCCGTACTGAGGGCCTCACCGATGTTCTGCGGGAAGGGTGGGCCGAGCAGCTGGCCACCATTGAACTTCCGGACGGGGAGAGTGGACTCCGAACAGCCACGACTGACGATGTGACTGCGGCCCTGGATGCAGAAACACCGCTCAGCCAACTGGGGGCAGAGGCGACCGCAGCCGCTCTGGGGATCCTTGCCGGGGAGAACGGTGTCAGCCTCGACGACTGGGAGATCGACGACGCCGACTTGCCCGCGGCCGCGACAGGACCCGGCTCCCGGGCTATGCCTGTCACCCTGCTCGGCTCTACCTTCACCCACCGAGAGGCCCTCATGGCCGTGGCCAAGGCGTTCGACGTCACCCCGGGTCGGGCATCGGCACTGACCAAGGTGCTTCTCGAACGGGACGACGTAGTCCGGGTCCTCGCCGATCCCGAAGCTTCAGGCGAGCAGGTCCGGACCAGGAGCGGGCAGGTCATCCCCCTCACCAATGGCGACCGGCGCTACACGACCACAGAACTGCTGGCCGCCGAGCAGAGGATCATCGATTCGGTGCAGGAACGGATCGGGGAACGGGCGGCAGAAGTGGCCCCAGCCGTGGTCGAGCAGGTCCTACAACGTCACCCTCACCTGGACGGAGAACAGGCGGCCGGGCTGCACAAACTGCTCACCTCGGGCAACGGCTACGACCTGGTGGTCGGTCAGGCCGGAACGGGCAAGTCCACACTGCTCGCGACCGCCCGCATCGGTTGGGAACAGGCCGGCTACCGGGTTATTGGCACAGCTGTGGCGGCACGGACGGCCGCCGACCTCGAAACCGGTACCGGCATCCCGAGCTCGTCACTCACGCACTTCCTGGCTGACCTGAGAGAGGCAGGCGGGCTCACCAACCGACACGTGGTCGTGGTCGACGAGGCGTCCATGGTCGGGAGCCGCTCCCTCGACCAGCTCTGTCGTCATGCCGACGCGTCCGGCGCCAAGGTGGTCCTCGTCGGGGACAACCGACAACTGTCGTCCATCGACGCTGGGGGAGCGCTGCAGACGCTATCTCAGGAGCTGGGCGCTGATGTGATCACCTTGACGATCAACCGCCGTCAGGTCGGTGCTGACCAGGACTGGGAACGGGAGGCGCTCTCCTCTCTCAGGAGTGGGGATGTGGTCCCGGCCGTCCATGCCTACGTCGACCACGGCCGGGTGACCATCACAGGCTCAATCGACGAGGCACGACAACGCCTGGTCGAGGACTGGTGGGCCGTTCACCGCGATCACACCACCGCCATCCTCGCGGTGCGGAGGGCGGATGTCCGAGCGCTGAATGAGATGGTCCGGGAGCACCGCAAGGCGAGTGGTGAGCTGGGTGAGGAGATCAGGCTCTGTGACAAGGCCTTCAGCGTGGGTGACCGGGTGATCTTCGAGCAGAACCAGCGCGTGAGGGAGCCAGGATCAGAGGCCGGAGCGGCCAGCGTCAGAATCCGCAACGGCACCTTTGCCACCGTGGTCGGCGTCACCGATCCGCCAAACCCCGGTGAACAGAGCGCTGTGATCAGGGAGGGTGACGTTGCTCGAGTGGAGGGTGACGTTGTCATTGCCGGCGAGAAGGAGGCATCGACCGGCCCGGAAATCGGTTCGAGAACAGATCTCGTGGTCCAGCTCGATGACGGGCGACAGGCCGTCCTTCCCCAGGGCTACGTCGAGAGCTCGACCAGCCTCGGCTACGCCCTCACCGTCTTCCGCTCCCAAGGGATCACCGTGGACCACGCCTTCGGCCTCGGTGGCGACAGCCTCTTCCAGGAGGCCGGTTACACCCAGCTCTCCCGGGGTCGTCTGTCCAACAACCTGTATGTGACCGCACCGGAGAACCCACGGTGGGAGATCGGACACCGCGGCGACGGCACCGACCGTCGGGATGCGCTCGACTCCCTGGTCGACGCCCTGGATCGGAGTCGGGAGCAGACCATGGCCGTCGATCGACTGCCGGAGACGACGGTCTCCGCCCCTGACGACCTCGCCACCACCTATCACGAGCACGCCGCGCTCGGAGCCTGGTTGAACGATCACGCGCCAGCCGATGTCACCGATGAGTTGGCCGCAGCCCTTGATCGGGACCAGCGGGCCCGAGCCTCGGGTCGGGATAGAGAGGAAGCCACCCACGACTTGGCGAGCCTGGCTGCAGCCCAGCGTGTCCGCAACCAATGGGTCGACCGTCACCAGGAAGAGATCAACCGTTGGTCCGGGATGGAGGGTCTCCTGCGACGGTATGAGTACCGGCTGGGCCGGGCAGCCACCTACACGTCGCCCAGGCACCTCACCGATCTGCTCGGTTCGCTCCCCGACCGCCTTGCTGCCACCGAACGCTGGCAGGCAGCCGCCGGTGCCATCGAGGCCTACCGATCCCGCTGGAATGTCACGGATACGGCAACGATGGGCCCCGAGCCGGCCGATCCCGAGCAGCGCGACCATTGGCGCACGACCGTGGCCACCGTGGGAGCGGCAGGATTTATCAGCGATCAAGGATCTCCCGGGATTGAGTCGGAAGGGGGGAGCCTGGCGACACATTGGGAAGCGATGCGGGCTGCTGACCGGTCACGAGACGCGGATCGGTTACGGGACGATGGTGCCGTCGAGCCCTCGCCGGAACGTCACGGTCGGAGGCATCAGGACCGTGGCCTCGATCGAGATCGCGATTCCGGATTCGGCCTGTAAGCCCGGCCACAGTCGACGACCATCCAACGAGGAGATCCGAGTCCATCGCTCCGGTTTGCCCCGCATGACGTCCCGTCCCCGGGCACTTCACCGGACAGTGCATACGGGACGGCCTCAGCCAGCAGCCTGGCGTGACCCGGGCCGTCGCCGCAAGAGGATGGTCAAACGGACGGTAGTGACCCCTGTCGCCGGACTCCGTGAGCACTGGGGCGAGATCATCGGGGACGCAGCGAAGGACGCCATCTACCTGGTAATGCCGGATGACGAAGTTGACGGTGTGTTGGCCCTGTTCGTTAGGAGCTCGATCAGATGTACAAGGACAACGCCGGCCAAGAGGTTGCTGGCAACGAGGTAGATCTATTATCAGCGGCTGCGGTCAGTGCCAGGCAGAGGGTCTACCCGAAGGATCGAGGGCCGGTCCTTAGACCGACCCTCGATCACGTCGGTGGACTGCTACCCGATGCTCTGGCAGTCCTTGCACTTCGGACGCCCAGCCGTGCCCGACCTCTTGTGCTCGGGCTTGATCCGGGCTCCGGCGGGGCAGGTTGACTGGTCGTGGTAGACGTTCCGCTCACCACCAGTCTCGGGAAGGATGGTGTGGTAGGGGCTGACCTTGGTCATGATCAGTCCCACGGCCCGTTGACGGCGAGGGGTGGCACGTCGGGGTGACGCTCACCGACGAGCGGTTTGAGCTCCAAGGCTAGGTACACCTCAACTCCATCACGCGCTGGCTTGTTGATGGTTGACCAGGTGACGTACAGCCCGAACTTGGCATACGCCTGGATGAGTTGGTTGGTGCGGTGGGCGGAGAACCGCTGCCGGAAGTTGCCCTGACCGACGTACACCGTCCGGGGTGTGTCGCCTCCGTGCCAGATTACGTAGCAGCCGTCTCCGTCGAAGGCGCCATGCGCCAAATCGACCGTGTTGAGATTGCACCACTGGTTGTTGGAGCACTTGCCCCACGTGACTTGGTACTTAGTAGTTGCGGTTGACATGGGAAATCAATCCCTTTCGTGTGGATCGGATTCCCCGTAAGATGAGCCCATCGGAGGACTTACGGTTCGTCCGAGTATGTGAACGCAGACGGGGAGGGTGTGACTTAGCGGTCGCCCTCCTCGATCTGTTTTAGGCCTCCCCCTCTCTTGGCCTCATGCTCATCGTTGAGCTCCACGATCCTCGTAGGGGAGTGTCCTGGAAGATTCTCGCCCGGCTTGAGCCCCAGGATGATGCTCGTCTCGTTGTGTCCTTCGTCTGTTCGGGTGAATGCGATCCGCATGGTCGTCGTATCGCAGAGCTTGCTGGTCTCCGAGTCCCGGATGGCCAACACGAATCCAATCGAGACGTCATCCCCAGACCCGACTGACCTCACCGAGCCGTCCTTCATCTCGAACTTCAGTCCGGAATACTGTCGCTTCTTGCAGCGAGGGCATGGCACTGACTGTTGAACGACCCCGGGCGCCGCATACATCGCCTCCTCGGAGGTCAACGTGTTCGCCGCCACTTCCTCGAGTTCGTTCAGCGAGACCAACTTGTTCTTGACCGATCGCTTCATGAAGCGCCAAAGCGGGAGCAACTGCCGGGTCGCGGATACAGACATCCCGCGGCGTCGCTGCCTCGACACAAACCACAGCTGGTCTGTGACCATCTTTGGGTAGGCGACTCGCGATCCGATCCGGGCCGTCTTGGGAAGCAATCCCTCTGTGATGTACGAGGTGATCTGCCGGCCGGTGAGCGGTATGTCGTGCCTTCGAGCCCATTCGATCAGCTCGGTCTTGGTGATCAAGTCAAGGTTGCCCTGGATGGAGAGCAACTCCATGAAGTCGGCTCCATCCAACTCGGTGGTGGCTTCCGTGGTCGTGGTATCAGGCACGGGCAAGAGCGTAAGGGAAATACAGGTTCCCTGTCAAACGATTACATGCCACATGTAATCGACTTCGGGGAACGTCCGTTTGGGCACCCGGGCCGTGGTCTGCCTCGTTCGGGACCTTCTACCTCGCGGGCGGTCATCGATGCCTCCGCTGCCCGCTCAGCGACTGACTACGCCAGTTGACGAACGTGGCCCGGGTACGATGTGCCGGCGTCGCTCGGGCTCGCCCATATCATCTGATCGTCCCGCTGGCGAGGTACGATGGGTTCGCCTCGATGACGGCATTGAGATGGCGGGCGATCGCCATTCCCGTGTCGGTCCCCAAGGCGATGACCTGCGCCCGCGTGTCCAACCACGGCCTCCCCGGCGACGGCCACCACACCCCAGCGGCCACCGCCATCATCGTCATCACGGCGCCGCCAACGGCCCCGACCAGCGCCCCTGCGGCCGCCATGGCCATGCCGGCAGGGGCTTCTTCCGGTTGCGAAAGGTCCTCGACGAGCTCGGCCTGGTCGTAGCCGACCCAATACCCCCTGAAGCTCCATCTCCCTGGGGATGCCGCTATCGAGGCGCCACCCTGGCCACCGCCGGGGTGATCATATGGAGAGAGGGATGCTCGGAGGAATCGTGGCAAGCCATCCTGAAAAATACCGACTCCGGTGGATCAGCAGTTGGCTATCCCACCCCATTTGGGGGGTCCTCTCTTTGTCTCATCCCACCGGCCCGTGGGGACATAGACACCATCATATGGGCCTACCTCACCACCCTGCCGGTCCACGTGGACGGGCCATTATCCGCGTATCTCCTGGTAGGCACCTTGCTGTGTATCTGCCCTGTATCTCCGAAGTGCCCCCTTTTCCTGTACTGCCATTCGGAGTACAATGGACGTCATGGCTAACGAAACCCGATCCGATCGGCTCCAGCTCCGGGTCACTCCCCAGCAACGGGAGGTGATCGAGAGTGCTGCCGAGTCCCAGCAAGAAACGATCACCGACTACGTGGTTCGCCATGCCGTCAGTGCGGCCAAAGAGGACTTGGCCGACCGCCGCTACTTCGCCCTGGGTGATGCCGCCTGGTCAGAGTTCAACGCCCTGTTGGCCCAGCCACCTGTCTTTAAGCCTCGCCTGGAGAAGTTGCTGACAGCTCCCACTCCCTGGCAGGACTGAATGCCGGACAAGCTCTGGCAAAAGCCAGAGCTCCTCACCCCCGATCACGTCCTCACTGGTTTCTCATGTGGAAAGCCAGAGCTGGACGAGTGGTTGGTCAAACGGGCCGTGGCCAACCAGGCCAGGGGAGCCACCACAACCCATGTGGTGGTGGAGGATGGACGGGTCATCGGTTTCTATTCGCTGTCGAGTGCCGTAGTGGCTCACTGTGACGCACGGGGTAAGGATCGACGCAACATGCCCGACCCAATCCCAGCCGTCATGCTGGCCCGGATGGCGGTAGACGAAAAACATCGGGGGCAGGGCCTAGGGGCAGCATTACTCGGAGCGGCCATCACCACCACCGTGGCAGCGGCCGAAGCCATCGGGATCGCCTGTCTACTGGTCCATGCCAAAGACGAGGAGGCTCAAGACTTCTACCAACACTTCGGCTTCGATCCGTCACCCACTGATCCGATGCATTTGATTCTACGCCTGGTCGATATCCCATAGATGCCCATCCTCCGTGCGATGGGATAACCAGCGGGAACCTCTTATATGGCCCTCCCGTATGGGGATCCTCATGCGGCACGGCTCGACAGATTGCTTGTACCGTCGGGAGTTGGAACTATTCGGGTCTGTCTCTCAACTGATTGCTCAGCAATCTCCGCTCTCCAATCCAGCGAGGATCCTCTGTGACTGCTCGTTCGGAATAGTGCTCGACAGCTGTGCAGCCCGGCCCGTCGCCGATCGACTGGCGGATGCGCTCCCGGCACTTCTCGGCGGCTTCGTGCCAGTCCAGTGCAGCGCTTGGCTCATCGGACGGGTTCACGCCGAGCCATGCTGTGCGGAGGGCGATGAGCTCGTTCACAGCGAAGCCATGCTGCCACCAGCATGGCACCAACCAGTCGCCAGCGGCCGCGTACTGTCTCTGTAACTCGTCGACCCACTTGGCAAGTGGTTCGAGTTCGGCCACCTGCTCCTCAGGTGACGGCCATCGCCGGGTGTCGTCCGTTGAGTTCACGCTGCCCTGTTCGAGCTTCCCGCCACCGTCCCTCTTGGTGAGTTCGCGCCGCATTTGGATCAGCTGGGCCTCTAGACCCTCAATTCGATTGCCGAGGAGGCCCAGGCCCGCTGTCTGTTGGTCATGGTCCATGGGGCAATTCTCCAGTCGCTGCGTCTTTCACAATGGCTGCGAGCCTTCGATCTCCGCGCCACGGAGGCAGGTCGGCGATACGGGGTCTGAGGTGTGAGGACACGACTACCGCGTGATGCGGTGGAAGGTTGGCGATGTCCTCGATAGGCAGCACTGCTGTGCGCCGCGCAGTCCACGAACTGACCTTTCCACTGGGACCGTAGGTCGTGGTCTCGACCTGCTCATCGTGTTCACCGGCTAGACGGCTGATTTCCGTCAGGAATGAGATGTCCTTCTGCCCTCCCCAGACGAGAGTGATGTTGGCCAGATCACGGAGCGCTCGCTCGCCGGCCTCGCCCCAGACGTTGCGGGCAGATGCCACCGACTGCAAGATGACTGCGGTGGTGATGCCGAGACCACCTAGCTCGGCGACCAGTTTGGGCAGGTCGCCAAGCGGTGCGATGTTGGCGCACTCGTCCAACATGAGGAGGAGCGCCGACTCGAGCCGCCGTGTGGCCGAATCCGCGGCTTGGCGGCGTGACTCATCGACGATGTCCTCGATGAGGGCGGCGACAATGGGGGCGACCGAATGCTGTGCTCCGGGGGAGCCCATGAGGTAGATCGTTCCGGAGTGTTCCAAGAACCTGGCTGCATCGAACGTGTCGTGGTCGACCCGAGTGGCCTCCAGCACCTTGGGCTCAGCGAAGCAGTCGAACGCCCGACGCACGGTGGCCCAGATCGAGTCTCGATGTCGTGGGTCCACCCTGGTGGAGGCAGCAAGATCTTGGCTCCAACCACGCGCAGCTTTCGGGTGGCTGGAAAGAATGTGGACCGGATCACCTGCTCCGGGGCGGCGCGACCACGTAAGGAGACGGTCGACGCCCAGGCCCTCGAGGGCAGCCGCGTGGAGATAGCAGCGGATGACCGAGGCTGCCACCTGCTCCCAGTAGTCACCACCGCCATCCACCGCCTGTCCGACCCCGGCGAATCCGGCGAACCCTCGGGCCCGGAGGATGGCCACCTGAGGGACTTCGCAGCCCTTGACCGGATTCCAGCGCAGCTTCTGAGCCCCCGGTACAAGGTCCTGGGGATCGAACACATAGACCGGCCCGACCGAGGCCCGCATGGAAATCGTGTCCATGTAGGTGTCGTGCCGAGTTGCTGTCACCACGGCCGGACCCTTGTGCCGAAGCACCGAGGGGATCACGAAGCCTTCACCCTTGCCCACCCGGGGCACTCCGAGGGCGAGGATGTAGTCCTCCGACTTGGCGAACAGCCGGGTCCCGGTTGCGACGTCTACTCCGAGCGCCACGGGCTCACGCACTGCGGCGCCACTGCTCCCGAAGATGGCGACGGTGTGTCGTTCGACGGCCTTGCGTCCCATACGGCGCTCGACCTCGGCCCGGCCGACCTTGCCGGCGCCTCCACCCAGCCCGCCGAGCGACCTCTGGGCCCGACGAACCGAGCGAAAAGCCACGATTGCTGTGGCCACGAGGAGCAGTTCGGTGACGGCCAGCGCCGTCCACATGGCGACCGGCCCGGGTAGAAGAGGCCGGGCCTTCGGTCCCCAGGCCAGCTTCGGGTCGCCGGGGTGGCTCCACAGGCGGAGGAACGCCGTGGCCCCTGAGCCGATGTCACCGGGGACGACGTGGTGGGCGCCGAAGGCGAGCGAGGCCAACTGGCTGGCTAGGTCGGTGGCCACGCCCTCGCCGATGACGAATCCGATCACGACCAGGAACATCAGGAACGTGCCATCGAAGGGGGTTTGGGACTGGGACTGGTTCATGGAGATGCTCGTTTCATGGGTTGGCGCCGGTCTCGAAGAACGAGAGCTGCACCGGCGTCGGGTGAGGGCGCGCGCAGAGGTCGTCGGCTGTCACGGATGGAACAGGCTCGGGGGGCCCAACGGAGGGGTGCGGTGCCATCGTCGACCGCCCCGGGCGGAAGAGGATGATCGTGGCCAGGGTGTCTGCATCGTGGACCGGCTCGTACGTTGTCATCAGGTGGACGCGATTTGAGCGGCAGGATCGGTCGCTCCGAGCACGACCTGGCTGCCCCAGGCCGCGCCGACGCTCATGGGGATGGTGTCGATGCGCACCTCGGCCCCGGCATAGGGGGCGTCCACCATGGCGCTTCCGCCGATGTAGATCCCGACGTGGTCGGCATAGTCCCCGGTGCCGAAGAAGATCAGGTCTCCGGGAACCAGTTGGCCCATGGCCACGCGTAGCTCGGCGTGCCACTGGTCGTTGGCCACCCGGGGCACCACCACTCCGGCCAGTCCGTAGGCCCAGACGACCAGCCCAGAGCAGTCGAACCCGGTCCTCGGGCTCGTGCCACCCCAGACATAGGGCTTACCGATCTGTGATTCGGCGTAGGCGACGGCGGCCGCCTGGACGACCGTGGGCAGACTGGACGAGGTCCCGGTTCCGGTACTGGCAGCCACTGTGCTTCCAGCTGCCGTGTAGCTGGCCGCTGTGGCCAGCACCTGGGCGGCGTAGCCCGCTGAGGCGGCCTGGCACGCAGGGCCAGGATTGCCGCAGTTGTAGGCGACCAGGGCCGACGTGGGGTTGGCCACGATTCCGAGGGAGCACAGGTAGCGGGCAGCAGCGTAGGTGGCATCGGTCGGATCGAACGGGCTGGGAGGAACGGCCCCGTCGGCGGGAGTCGGTCGGTCGTAGGCGGCGAACGTGGCTGGTTCGAACTGGAAGAGACCCTCGGCTCCCGCTGATGAGGTGACCGTCGGGTCGAAGTCCGACTCGGTGTGGGCGACGGCGGCCAACAGTGTCCACGGCACGCCACAGCTACTTGCCGCTGACGCTCTCTGGAACAGGGAGAGAAGGGCCGCTGGGATGGTGGAGTTGGCCACAGACGAGGGATCGTCGCTGGCCACGGCGGGGGCTCCACCGGCCACGGCACACGCCACCACAAGACAGAGACCGATGATGACCGCCGCGACCTTTCCAATCGTGCTCATCCCGACACCGTTTCCACAGGGCCTGTGTTCACGAGCCGGGGCCCACGTTGGTGACCACCCAGTCCGAGTCGTTCGCTGTGCCTGTCGGGCCGATGGGACGCAGCGTGATCCGTTCGTCCACCGGCACCTCCGAGGACTGGTCGGCATCGGTGGTCACGACTGTCCAACCGGTGACGACCACAGCGACCTGGCCCGAACCGACCTCAACGACGGGACCGGGAGGGTCGAGCACCACCGTCGTCCGGCGGTCTTCCGCCACCCAGGCCTCCGGCCACACCAATCGTCGTGGCACGGCAAGGCCCGGGGCCAGTGCGGCTCGCTCGGCTGCATCGCCCTCGGGATGTGTCGGGTCGGCAGTGCCGGTGGCCTCGACGAACTCCTCGGCCATCCGCAGGGCTGCGCTGTCCTGCCCCGACACCACCGGCGTGGTGGCACTTGTGACTGCTGAATCGGGGGTCTCCTGCGACCCCACCCCGGAAATCCGGACGACGGGGCGGGCGGAGTGGGGGACAGTGGCATCGATCGCGCCAAAGAGCACCAGCCCGATCGAGATGCCGATCCCCAAGCGGGACCCGGTGAGACGCGGCCCCTTCCAATCAGTCATACGTGGTTCCGCATGGCCTGGTTGCTGTCGCACATGGCGATGTCCCGGGGCGACAGGATGGTCTGGACGATGGCGCCGTGCTCGCCCACCCGCCAGAGGGCCCGCCCCCGGGGGAGCCTGGGCACGAGCAGCGTCTCCGACTCGGTCCAGTCCATGACATCCCGGGAGGCTTTGGCCTCTCCCCCCGACAGGTTGAAGGTCACCTTGGTCTCGGCTTCGGTGACGAACCCCTGGGCCCGCTTGGCTGTCGCCGTTCCGTCGTCGGCCTGGGAGGCCAGGTCGGAGATGCGCTGGACGATGGTCACGAACTGGACCCCGTAGCCGCGGGAGAGCTTCTGGGTCTCCTCGCCCCAGGCCACGAACCCGGCGTCACGGATGGCCTTCCAGCATTCGTCGACGACGATGATCCGCTGGCGGTCTTTCCTGGCCACCACCTGGGCCAACCACGCCCCGGCGCAGACCAGGATGGACGAGAAGGCCGGTGACTGGAGCACGGCGGACAGGTCGACGACGATGCCCGGCCCCGACCAGTCGACCGTGGCCGTCGACTCTCCGTCGAACATCCCGGCCAGGTCGCCCTCGACCAGCCGGTGGAGTCCTCTGGCCACCGACTGGGCGTCGGCGGCCAGGCTGGCCGGATCGGTGCGGAGCTCTGCGGCCATGCCCACGGTTGGCTCCATCAGGAGATCCATCACGTCGCGCAGCGTCGGTGCCGTGGACAGCCCCATCGGACGACACCGCGCCGTTGGATGAGACAGTGAGCGGTCGTTGACCCGTCGCTCCAACTCCATGAGGGCCGCGGTTACCACCGAACGCTCGTCACTGGTGACCGGGCGACCGGTGGCCGACTCGGCCAGGGCGATGACCACCCCGATCCGCCGACCCCGGATGTCATCACCCGTCCCGGTGGCACCCACCTCCACGACGTCGGGGCCGGCCTCGAGCGGGTTGAGTCGAACGGAGCCCCCCGGGCGCAGGGCCAGGACCGAGAGCTGGTCCCGTTCGGCCAGGTCGAGATACTCACCCTTCGGGTCGAGGATGGCCATCCACTTGCCGGCCATGGCCTGGCGGTGCAGGTAGGCCTTCACGAAGGCCGACTTGCCGAAGCCCTTGTTGCCCGAGACCAGCATGCAGGGGGAGAGCAGCGTCTCTGTCTCATAGAGGCAGAACGGGTCGTAACAGAACATGCCCTGGCCGAGGACCTCCTGTCCGATGATCGGCCCCACCAACGGCAGTCCGGCCTGGCACTGGAACGGATAGGAAGAGGCCGAGTGCCGTGTGGTGACCGACATGGGCGGGAGCCGCAACATGGAAGACGGCCGCATCAGAGCAGCCCCCGAGAGAACTGCAGGCGGCAGAGGGGGAGGGTGGCAGCCCATCCCTCATGGCCCCGGGCGTGGAGCTCCCGCAGGTCGAGGTGGCACTCGGTTGCCTTGCGTTCGGCCTGCCGCCAGGCCCGAGCTGCGGTCTCATCTGCTGGAGATGACACCATGACCAGGCCGGCGATCCGATGCTGGCGGAAGCCCCGGGTCAGCTCCCGCTCCCGAGTACGGGCCTCGTCGACCCGACGCTCCTCCTCCTCGGTGGTGATCATCCCCTTCTCGTCCCGCTTCCGCTGGGCCATCCCCCCGGTGGTCCGGGCGTCGCGGACCTCGGCGAAAGCCTGTTCGGTGGAGACAGCCTCGAGGTGCATGGATACCGTCCGGACCGATCCCGGCACGGCCGTGGCCAGCAGCGGGTACATCCACTCTGTGCCCACGTCGATCCGGGGCCAGGCGGCGATCTGGCCGACCCGGTGGACGTAGCCATCGGTGCGGACGGTGTCGTAGCCGACGAGGCGGGAGGCCGGTCCCGCCTGGGTGGTCGGGATCGATTCGTCGCCCCAGCAGGCCAGGCGCCCGTCTGCTGTCGGATCGGCCCATTGGCGCAGGACGGCAGCGATGCCTCGGCGGGAGAGGACCTTCGGCCTCAGACCGATGGCCAGCAGATGCTCACAGAGCTGGGCCAGTTCGCCGGTGGCCTCCGAGAGGGCGTCGGCTCCCGTGGCCTCGGGCTCCACCTGGGCACCCAGGTAGACGTCGTGGTGGATGGCGGCGGTGCCGATGGAAGCATGCAGCGACTGGTAGTCGTCCCACTCCTCGGTCGACACGTGGCCCATGGCCGCAGCCGACCAGTCCGACTGGACGGTCGAGGGCTGGGGAGTGGCCCGTTCGACCCACTGGAGCCGCCGCAGGCCGGCGCCTCCAGCGGCCATGGATTTCAGCACCTCGCCCCACTGGCTGATCTGGGCGGCCTGTTCGTCGGGGCCGGAGAACACGAACCGGTCGCCTCCCGATACGGAGAGCACTGCGGTTAGCAGCCTCCGGCGTCCCACCCGTTCGGCCACCAGTCCCGCCTCGGATCCGTCGAGGGTGCCTGCCTCGAAACGCAGCCGACCGAGCTCTGGTGGCAGCTGTTCGGCCACCACCTTGCGCGCTCGCCGCGGCCCCGACTTCCGGTTCAGATCTTCAGGCGCTCCATCTCGAGTCGGCTTGACGCCCGCCCCGATGGTGCTGCCACGTCGATGAGGGCGTGGCCTCCTGGTCGTCCGTAGATCCGGAGCAGTGTCGGTCACCGTGCTGATCCCGACAGCCCGCCAGGTCTGAGGCATCTCCCATGTGGCCTGACCATTGGCACGGAGGAGTCCGTAGCGTGCGTACGGACCCACCAGCGAGCGCACCTTGGTTCCCCGGTGGCGGCCGAAGGGCACCCGGCCGAGGGCGAACCAGAAGCCAAGGAGCACGGGCACGAAGGGCAATGGCATCGGAATCGAGCCCAGGACCATCAAGAATCCGCATGCGGCGCCGAGCACGCCCGGGGCGAGCTGGCCGGCGGTGCGGCTCACCAGCTCGTACCGCTTGGTGAGAACGCCGAAGTTGTAGAGCGTGCCGTGCTCAGCCACGGGATCCTCCCGGCGCCTTCGGGGTCGATGGGCCACCCGATCGTCCGCCTCGACTGGCTGCTCCTTCAACCGGACCAGAGGTGGCGGACCCACCTGGACTGCCCGGACTGAAAGCCGGGCCTTCCGGCGACCGACGTTGGCCTGGGCTGGCTTGAGCGCTGCCGGAGGGTCCCGCCCCGGCGCCGGGCGCACGGCCAGACATCGGCCCACTGGGATTCGAACTGCTGGAGGTGCCGCCTGCTCCCGTCTTGGAGCCGGTAGATGATGAGGACGCACCTGGGTTGGCGCCCTCAGCGGCCGCGGCCGCTCCCGTGGCCGCCTTTGCTCCGGCCTTGGAGGCGCCGGCCGCCGCACCTACGCCGGCGGTGACAGCGACACCAACTGGCCCGGCTGCGGCCCCCGCTTCCACCAGGGCTTTGCTCCCGCCCGAGCCGCCCATCATCTTCGCCGTACCGGCAACGCGGCTACCCATGTAGGTCATCCGACCCGGGGCGCTGATCATGGCTGCTGTGGCTACCGCGTGTTCGGTCGCTGATGGCACGTGCCTGAGGGCCATGGGAAGGGCCAGCGAACCGAGGATGAGAAAAGCCAGACAGAGGAAGAGCGTGGTCATGTCCCCGCCCACCGCTCCGGGATTTGTCCCCGACAGCTGGCCGCTGTTGAGGTCGGCGGCGGCCAGCACCATGAGCATGGTGATGACCAGTTGGGAGATGATCGTGGCGATGATCAGGTCCACCAGTCGCTTGATCCAGTGGGCCGTCCCGCCCCAGTAGAGCCCGATGAGGGCGAGCGGTATGGCCAGTACCTCCAGGTAGAGCAGTGCTCCCCGGAGGGCGAGGACGAACCAGATGACCAGGGCGGCCAGCCCGGCGAGGGCGATGATCAGGGCGGCCGCCAGTCCAGGCAGGCTGCTGCCGCCGGTGCTGGCGGTGGCCGAGAGGGCGAAGTTGGACAGGTGGTCGAGACCCTGGCCGAACCCCTGGTCACCTCCGAGGGCCTGGTTGACCAGGAGGCTGCAACAGGCATTGACCAGGGTGAGGACGCCGGCGGTCACCGGTAAGGCGACGGCCGTCCCGATGGCCATGATCACCGGGGCCCCGAGGCCCCGCTTGAGTACCGAGGTCAGATCTCCTTTCAAGGCCGCGGTCCCCACCCCAATGAACAGCACCGGTACCGACAACCAGGCGACCACGGTGAGCATGGCCCGCCACGGACCCATGAACCACGACGTGAAGTCTGGGGTGGTGGTCGATTGCATGGAATGGACCACGCCGCCGATTGCCCAACTGGCGAACCCGCCGATCCCCTGGGAGATGGAGCGTCCGATCCAGCCAACGATGTCCTGGCCGACGCCACCCAGTGGGTCGAGGAGTGAGAGTCCAATGAGCATCTCAGCTGACCGAGGTGCCGAAGTTGAAGGCCCAGGTGATGAGGAAGACTCCGGCTCCGATGATGACCGCCCCGGCGAAGGCGGCCAGCACCTTGTGCTGGGAGACTGACGTCCGGTTGATGGATCCGTTCTGGACCCCCCACCACAGGCTGGCACCACCGACGATCAGACCGAGGAGGCAGGCGTACACAGCCCACTGTTCAATCCCACCAAGGAACGACGTCACCTGAGATGAACCCGGGAGCGAACTATTCGGGGTGATGTTGAAGCTGGCAGCCAACAGGGGTGAAGCAGAATTTGAGACAAACGGCTGAGGGATCATTCGGCCTCCGGGACTCTGTGCGGGACCGTGCGTCCTCGCCGTCGCCCATGATCCGAATCAACGTCACCCTTAACGTCACCCTCGCGACAATTGGCCCCTGGCCTGGGGACATACTGGAGCTACGCAACGTCACCCTGACTCAGGCCCATGCAGCAAGCCACCGAGGCGGGGTGGAAACTCCGGACCGACGGCAGCGACTATCTCTACGTGGTGCTCAGACCCAAGCGCGCATCCAGATCTAGAGAGAAGCCGTGGACCTGACCGGACGGACAGTCATTCGCAACGGGGAGTGGATAGTCTGATCCGACGGCAGAGATTCCGACGGGTTCTGGGAGCTCACGCCCCATCGAGCCCGCTCAGCGTCCACAAGTCTCGAGATCCAGTTCCCTGCCGAATTGGACGATTTTGCGCACCAGGGCGGGGAGTGACGAGTCCCAGAGCACTGGAGCCCCGCCGGAGCTACGGTGCCGATCATGAGCGAATGGCCGGAGGGTTGGCGCCCGAACTCGTTGGAGGAGGCTCAGGAGTACCTTGCTGAGTATGCGGGGGACGACGGTGACCCCGAGACGGCTGCGGCTTGCCGGATCGAGATCGAGAAACACACGCCAGGCGCCCGCATGACGACCGGGATGCAATCCCCATTCAGTCCACCTCCCGATGATTTGCTGGAAGAAGAAGGCGCAGACTAGAAGGAGAACTGGAGTAGCCGGTTGGGAACTCCTCCGTGAGACGCTGTCAGAATTTGTTGGCCATCCTCGACGCCATGACACGCGCTTACTCAGGCCGGAGCCCCTATGGGCCACAATGGGAGTTCCGCCAATAGCTCTGTCCCCTCGCCAACTGGGCTGCGAATGACAATGGTCCCACCGGCTGCTTCGACGCGATCGTAGAGTCCAATCAAACCCGAGCCACGCGCAGGGTCGGCGCCTCCGACGCCGTCGTCGCGAACGGCAAGCCGGACGGCTACCTGCGTGGTGTCGACGTCGATGTGCGCCATCGTGGCGTGGGCGTGCTTCGCTGTGTTCGTCAGGGCCTCAGAGACGATGTAATAGGCGGTGACCTCGACTCGTTCGGGCGGCCGGCCCTCGATGTTTATATCGAGCCCGACCGGTATATCGGAGCGGCGCGCGAGCGTCCGCAGCGCAGGCCCAAGCCCGGCCTCCGCGAGGATCGCCGGGTGGATGCCGCGTGAGAACTCTCGTAGATCGTCGAGCGCATCCGAAAGCTTAGCGATGACTCGGTCGAGGTCGTCAGTCAGACCCGCCTGTTCGGGCGGCACCGATGCTTTGACGGTCCGAAGCTGCATTGCGACCGAAACGAACTGCTGCTGCGCTCCGTCGTGGAGGTCTCGTTCGATCTTTCGTCTCGTCTCGTCGGCGCTTGCGACGAGACGATTCCGCGACGCCCTAAGTTCGGCCCGTGCCTGAGCGTTGGCAATCGCGGTTGCGACAAGCTCGGTGAAGTCGGCCAGCTTATTTTCGACTCCCGGGCTAAGCCCGTATGGTTCACGAGTCGCGACGATCATTACCCCCCACAGCTGGCCGTCAACGCTGATCGGCGCCCCAGCCGAAGACCGTGACCAGCGACGCGCTAAGGCCGTCGCGGGCAATGGCTCGTCGGGGATGTGATCGATTCGCCTGGGCTCATGACCTTGGAACACCAAGGTGGCCACATTCTGACCTCCAAGCGGGACGCGTTCCCCGATGAAGTTGGGGTGGTCGTCATCTCTCCCCCAAGCACCGACGTACTGAATGGTGGCATCGGGGTCGTATCTACCGACCAGGGCGATGTCCGCCATCTGGACGGCGCCGCCGACCTCTTCGGCAACCGCCGTGAAGACGGCGTCGGGGTCGGCGCCACTAGCGATGAGGGTAGCAATGCGGCGTAGCGCGGACTGCTCGTCGGCGACCCGTCGGTAGTCGGCCTCACTCTTCCGCAGATCCTTTTCGCTTCGCTCACGCGCCGCGATCTCCTGGCGCAGTTCGCTATAGGCCCGCAACATTACGAGGACGAGCGCAGCCGTAGCGAGAGCGCTTGCCGCATGGTCGACGGGTGTGAGCGTCGCAGCGAACAGCACAACGATCGCTGCAGTGCACGCTAGCGCGGGAATCCAGACGGCCGTACCCTTGCGTGCCGCCAGTGGGTCTGGCGTGCCGGGATCGGCCCACATCGATGCCGCGACCAGAAGCATGGCCGCCGGCCATTGAATTTCGGTCAGAAGTTGTACGGCCGATGAGTGGCCCACCGCAGTTGACCCCAGTGCGGAGCCCAAGGCAAGCAATGCGAATGCTGCCGTGAGCGCGATCCACGGTGCTCGGGACCGCTTGCCGGCGACGGTGGCAGCACCGACCACGATGAACACGAGGACGACATAACCAATCGGATACGCGAGCAAGAAGGCGGCACCCACCGTCGAAAGTCCCTGACCGTGCGGCAGATGCGCAAGGAGGAAGGCTGCGCACACCGCGGCGGCACCCAGTGCGGCGATACCTCCGTCGAGCGAGTCGCGGGGGCTCAGGCGCTCGCGATCCTCGCGCGCCATCAGCGCTATCCCGATGTAGAAGAGCACGAGGGTGCCGAGACCGAAGAAGTCGGCGGGCGTCGGTGGCGGCGGCGGAGGGCCATGGAGTGAGTCGACCGTCAGAATGACGTTGCCGATGGTGGTGAAGATCAAGGCCAAGCCGAATACGAGCGGGACATAGGACCCTGGACGCCGACGCAACCCGCCGATCACACAGATCACAGCGGCGACCAGACGGAACGCGCTGCCCACCCAGCCGTTAAACCAACCCAGTTGCAGCGATTGGGGCGCGAACACGATCAGCCACACCAAATAGGCCGCCATCAACCCGCCCACGAGCCCGAACACGATCACAGCGGTCCGAGCTCGCAATGGTTCACCCATCGTTGAACATCCTGGCCAAGGCATCAAACCACAAATTAGTGATCCCCCGTCGCGATCGCATTGTTCGACCTCACACGCCGATCGATCTGCCCGTCGGCGGGCTATCGCTGTCGGGCATCGTCCCGGGCAAGCCGCACCATGTTGCCGGGGACTAAGGGCAGCGCAATAGCGACGACGGTGCCGGCACCCAGCGGACTGCTGAAGGAAAATTCGCCACCCAGTGCGTCCACGCGGTCCTTGAGGCCTACGAGTCCTGTGCCGTGAGCGAACGTGGCACCGCCGCGCCCGTTGTCGCGAATTGCGATTCGGAGCTCAGTGCGGTCTGCCTGGACGTCGACTTGGGCTTCGGAGGCTGAGGCGTGCTTGGTCGCATTGGTAAGCGCCTCAGAGATGACGTAATAGGCACAGAGCTCGATCTGCTCGGCCGGACGCCTGTCGACGCGCACATTGAGGCGGACTGGAACGGCGGAGCGGCTGGCAAGCGTCTTGAGCGCCGCTCCGAGCCCGCCGCTCGCCAAGGCAGCTGGGTGGATACCACGGGCGATCTCGCGAAGCTCGTCGACAACCCCGGACAGTTCCTTTTCCGCCCCCTGCAAATGGTCCGCCAATGCGGCGGCATCATGGGGCCGCGTGGCCTGAGCCGTACGCATCCGCAGTGCAAGGGAGACCAGGCGTTGTTGGGCTCCATCGTGCAGATCGCGTTCGATACGTCTGCGGGTGGCGTCAGTAGTGGCCATGATCCGCACCCGGGATGCCGTTAGGGCGCATTTGGCATCGGCATTGGCAAGGGCAGTGGCGATCAGTTCGGTGAAGCGGGCCAGCCGCTCTTCGGTGTCCTCTGGCATTGGGTCTTCGTTCTTCGAGTACACATTCATGATGCCCCAGAGCCTGTCCTCGACACGGATCGGCACACCGACCGAGGCGCGCACGCCGGCGGCGATTGCCGCCTCTGCCGCAGGCCCGGAGTTCCCGTCATAGTGGTCGATCCGCGCCGGCCGCTCACTCTCGAAGACCAGCGTCGGCACATTCGGTCCACTAAGGAGTTCTGAGGTGCCGACCGGCACAACTGGGGTGCCGGACCTGGCCCAGGATCCAACCACCAACCGGGTGCCATTTGACTCATAGCGGCTCGTCGCCGTGTAGTCGACGTTCAACACCCGCCCGACCTCCTCGGCCACCGCGGCAAAGACCTCATCAGATGGCGCACCCCGAGCCACACGCGTCGCTACCCGCTGTAGCGCCGCTTGCTCCTCGGCGAATATGCGTAGATCGGCTCGTGCCTGTGCGTTGGCGATTGCGGTGGCCACCATGTCGGTGAATGCGATCAGTCGGGCCTCGGTATCCTCCGGCAAGCTCTCAGTGCCCGAATTGGCCACGCTCACCACACCCCATGGCCGATCTTCGACAAGGATGGGAACCCCGACGCACGAGCCGAACCCCCAGACACGGGCGGCATCGGCCCATGTTCCCGAAGTTGCGTCGTAGTTGTCGACCCGCGCCGGCCTGCCCGTCTCAGCGACGAGCGTGGTTACGTTCTGACCGCCGAGATCGAAGCGCTCACCGATCGGCATGGGCGGGGGAGTGTCGGTCCTTGTCCACTCGCCAAGCACCGTGGCGGTGCCATCTCCGTTGTATCGACTCATTCCGGTGAAGTCGGAGCCCACCGCTCGCCCGACCTCCTCAGTGACCGCTGCGAATATCTTTTCCGGCAAAACACCCTGGGCCACCTGTGTCGCCACGCGCCGCAGGGCGGCCTGCTCCTCCGCAGAAACACGGAGCTCGATGCGCGCTTGGGCGTTCGCGATCGCAGTGGCCACCAACTGGGTGAAGGCCGCCATTCGAACCTCCGTGTCCGCCGGCAGCGGCTCTTCTCGCTTGGATGAGCTGATGATCAGGCCCCACAGCCGACCCTCGACGTTGATCGGTACACCAACGGATGCACGGATGCCAGCGGCCAGCGCAGGTGCCAGCGCCGGGCCTACGTCATCGTGGATTGCATCCAGCCGCGCCGGTCTGTGGGATTGGAATACCAGCGTGTGTATGTTTACGCCCCCTCCGGGTATCAGGGTGCCGACGGGAAAATGAACAGGAGCGCCACTTCGGGACCAGGCACCGATGACCGTCTCAGCGCCGTCAGGGCGATACCTTCCCATGCTCGTGAAGTCGACGCCGAGCACCTTGCCGACCTCCTTGGTGACTGCCGTGAATACTTCCTCGGGTGTGGCTCCCTTGGCGACGAGCATCGCCACCCGGCGCAGCGCGGCCTGCTCCTCGGCAAACGCCCGCAACTCGATGCGCGCCTGGGCGTTGGCGATCGCAGCCGCAACCAGCTCGGCGAAGCCGGCAAGGCGAGCTTCGGTCTCCGGAGGTGGTCGGTCGCGAGTCGAGGAAGCCGCGATGTAGCCCCACAGGCGCCCCTCGACAGTGATCGGCGCTGCGACGGAGGAGGTAATGCCGTATTCGAGCGCGAGGGGGTCCTCGGCGTGGTCGGTCCGAGCCGGGCGCCCACTCTCGCGCACCTGCCAGCTGAGGCCGTTCTGGACTATCGGACGGTGCACCCCCAGCGGTAGCGCCTTTTCGGTGGTATAGCTGGCGGCGACGGTCGTGACCGTTTGGTCCGGCTCGTAACGGACCACAAACCCGCCCTCAACCGCAAGTAGGCGGCCGACTTCTTCCGCCACCGCGAACAAGACTTTGGGAGGCTGCGCGCCTGCCGCCACCAGCGTCGCCACCCGCCGCAGCGCCCCCTGTTGGTCGGAGATCGCCTGTCGCTCGCTGACGTCGCGTACGGTGGCGATCACGCTGACGCCGCTGTCGGTCGACAGTGGCGTCAGGCTGACCTCGACGTTGAAGGTAGTACCGTCGCTCCGCCGCGCCTCGAGGTCGATCCCGACGCCCATCCGACGGGTGTGCGGATTCTCCATGTAGGCAGTCCGATGAGTCAGGTGGGTCTGCCGGACCCCTAGGGGAACCAGAAGTTCGACAGATTGCCCGAGCAGTTCCGCTTGGCCGTAGCCGAAGAGCGACTCAACCTGGTGGTTTACCCAGATAAGACGTCCTACGGCATCGACAACCATGATGGCGTCAGGCGATTCTTCTGCCAGCGTTCGCATGACCGAGTCGGAGAGGTCGCCCCGATGTGCCACCCTGTCGGGAGGATACGGTTGAACGGGCTCGTGACAGCCGCCAGCCGCTGCCTTTCGCACGACCCTCCTCCTTCGTTTAGGTGGGTAGTTTGCGCACCGCAGGGCAAATTTGCAGGCCTCGGATTGCGCCTATTGGGGCAGCCGGGCGGGACCGCAGCCGGCTACGACCAGGGTCACTCCTGAACCCGTCGCCGATCCCACTCTGCATGTGGATTGTTAGTGGCTCCGCTGGTCTCTTCGCAAGGTCCATGGGCACCATATTCAGCCAGCACCGAGGCCAAGAATGGCGCGAATCGAAGCGCCGCTCAGGCTACCTTTGCTCATGAATCCGGCGGCCGGACTTACCGCGACGAGCTCGGCAAGGTCCTGCTCGGAGTAGGTCGAAATAAGAATGACAGCTGGGGCGTCAGGACTCATGTCGACACTCAACTGGTTCGTCAGATCGAACCCGCTCTCATCCCCCAGATACACGTCCACCAAGACGACATCTGGCTGCAATTTCCGGACCGCGCTCAGCGCTTCGGCGGAGGTGCCCACCATACCGACCACGTCGAAGCCCTCGTTCGTGAGAAGTTCTCGAGCCGCGTTCAAGAATTCGACGTT
The DNA here is from genome assembly GCA_963701325.1 of uncultured Acidimicrobiaceae bacterium. Classification (GTDB taxonomy): domain Bacteria; phylum Actinomycetota; class Acidimicrobiia; order Acidimicrobiales; family RAAP-2; genus Bog-756. The sequence goes on along the minus strand of OY969604.1, from coordinate 1,856,833 downwards.
GTCGTCAACGATCAGGCAACGGATCATAATTCTCAGAAGCATGACAGGAGCTAGGCCATAGCCGCAATGCAGCTAGCTGGAAGATCCGAGCTTGACCGGCCCCTGGTCATGGCTAGACCACGAAAGGTTACCGGTGGCTGGAATCCGGCGCTTCCGGCTGACGGTCAAGCGAAATTGCTGCTGGCCGGGGAGACAGAGCCTCGGTAACTGGGGATGATGTCCCCATGGAATCAATCGACAACCGCTACACGAGGCAGACGGCGATCCCCATCAACCATATCCGTCCCAGTAACGCCCTGCGGCGATCAACACCATCCAGCCAAGCCGATTGCAAGGCCAATTTGGTGCTCTCCCCGCGTGATTCAGCGGCGGATGGGCCGACTTCGGGTGGTGTCGGATGACGAATGCATTGGTAATGGAAGAGATGCCAGACTGTCACCCAACGCCCGCCCTGACGGAGGTGAAAGATCAGGAGCAGGCGCTCCTTGAGTCATTTCTGGTCTGCCGAGGGAGATGGCGGGGCCCGGTGATTGCGATCAACGAGCGGACAATGATCACCAATCAGAGTGCTTCCGAGTTGCTACAAGCGGGCGATAGGCGCCTTCTCTGGCACTGGGTCCTCGACGTCATTGAGGACAACAGGGCGATGGGAAGTCCGCTCACTCTGCACAGTGGGCTCAGGGTCACGGGCCGTTGTAAGTTCGCTCGCAGTGATCCATCTGGAATTGGGGCCATCGTGCGACTGTCGGTCGGAGGAACTAACCGTTGGGGAGGCTCCTCCAGGTCGGAACTGGACAAGCAACGGTCACAGGCCGGTTGGCTCGACCGATCATTGGTCAATGGCTGGATCGAGCTCACCGATTCGGAACGTACCGTTGCTGAGTTGGTGGCGCGTGGTCTGACGAACAAAGAGGCTGGCCGTGAAATGTACGTGTCGCACCACACCGTCGATTCCCACCTCCGCCAGGTGTTCCGTAAGCTCGGAGTGAGCTCCCGGGTTGAGCTGGCACGCGCGGTTGGCGAGCACTACGAGGCTTTGGCGTCACGGTAGAGGTTTTGGTGGAAGTTGGCCTGCTGGGTCCGGCAACGTAAGGATGGTCGCGGCGTAGGTGAAGCCATCAAGACCATGGGTCCCACAGACCTTCGAGCTTGGTCCAGCAATCCCGAAGTCTGGTGAACACCGGGGTGCACATCCAGTAGTCAACGTTGCACGCACCGCGACCCATTCTCAAGATGGTCCACTGTCGGCGCTTCGGTCGACTCGTCCTTCCCTGACATTGGTGCCTGTGGTTGCTACGTATCTGTTCGATGCCGCTCGACAAACACTAACCATCTCAAGCGGGATCCGGACGGCACATTGCATCTTCTGGTGGGCTGCCGATACTGTCAACGCGTTGTCGAGTCCATGCCATCAGGCGCTCGAGAAACAGCCACCAATCCAAACCAACGCGGCTATCAGGAACTCGTGTGTGTGAACTCCAGCTCAGCGAGGGCCCTCCGATCCATGCTGGCGCTGGTGACGAGATCCTTCAATGCCACCCGACAAGCTGTCACGGAAAAGGCGGGTTCGTCCCGCATGTGATCCTTCGGTACCAAACCCGCAAGTACGGGATGTAGATCGAGGTGCCGGTGGCGCACGATCGAAAGGGTAAGCGCACGCGACTCCCGTGATGCGCACCAGACCCGAAAGGACTGCCATGCACAAGCCGAACAACATTGTGGAGCACGATGTGAAGGAGGAGTTCGACTGGGACCCCCTCCTCGACAACAGCCGGATCGTGGTCAAGGCGAGCGACGGCGAGGTGACCCTGACCGGCGCTGTGCCCACGTACTACGAGTCGGTTCTGGCCGGCGACGACGCCTGGAGTATCGGCGGGGTGACCCTGGTGGACAACCAGCTCCTGGTTGGGATCGTCGGGGAGGCCATTGTCGACGGGGACATCGCCGCCGCCTGCGTGACAGCCCTGGACGACGACAGGTGGGTTCCCCACGGGGCAATTGACGTGGTGGTGACCGAGGGATGGGTGACTCTGACCGGTCAGGTGCGCCGGCACTTCCAACGCCGGGCCGCGTTGCACGCGGTGCGCCGGGTGGACGGGGTCCTGGGCATCACCGACGGCATCGTGATCAACGGTGACCCCATCCCGAGTGACGTGGCCGACCGGATCAACCGGGCCTTCCGACGAAATGCCATCATCGACGAGTCGCTGATCGATGTGACCACGTCGGGCTCCACCGTCTACCTGGACGGGACCGTCGGGTCATGGCGGTCAATGGACGAGGCGGTGGACACCGCCTGGCAGGCGCCCGGGGTCGCCGAGGTGGTCAACCGCTTGGTCGTCGTCTACTAGCCATCTCCCCGCCTCGTTCTCTCACGGCAGCGCCACCTCCCCCTCCCCCCTGTGGCGCCCGAGGAGGCCCCGACGAGCCCGGCTCCGCGGTGACGACTCACCGGGGCCGGGCTCGCGGGGACCGAGGCACGACAGGAAGAACCTTCGATGTCCGTGGAATGGAAACACGATGTGGGCCCACCGGACCCCGTCGGTCCGTGGCGGGCCCGCCGCATCGCGCCGGGCAGCGTCTATGACGCGGGGCTCACCGCCGACCTGCTCTCCCCGCACCTCTACGACCTGGTGGTCTGGGGGTTCACCGAACGGAACAACTCCGGACAATGGGTCCTTCGCCGGGACATCCAGGACCGGCTGGACGGACACGTCGTCGGTGACCACGGGGCCCCGGAGTCCGAAGAAAGCCCGCTCTACGTGGGCTTCCGGTGTCAGCCATGCTGGGAGGCAGCCGTCACGCTTGTCGCTTACAGCCGACATCTCTGCCCACAGGATGGGTCGGATGCCTGACTCGACCGGAACGGGTGCGCGGCGTGGAATTCTGTCTTCGACGCTGGACCGTCACGCCGCCCAACCACGCAGGCGCGGGATGCGGGGGGATCTCGTCCCTCCCATGCTGGAAGTGTCCGCAACCGAGTGCCGGTTGAACCGGTGCCGGTCCAATCAGGAGCGATAACGCGTGTTCGTCTTCTTCTCGAGCCGCCTTGGTTGGGTGGCATCCATCGCCATCTCAATCATCGTGACCATAGTCCTGATCTTGATCTTCCGGAACTGACGACCAGGAAGAAGACCCGCATGGTGGGACCGTTCGTTCCTTGGTCGCACAACAGCTCAACAGTTCGCAGAACGAAAGAAAGGTGAATCGAATGAACCGCTCTGGCTGGTTGATATTCTCCTCCGTTGCACTGATTCTCGCAGGCGTCATGCGGATTGTGGACGCGATCTGGGCGTTCCAGTACAACGGTGCGATCCCCTACGACCTCCGGGACGCTGTCCTGGGCCACGATCTGACAACGTACGCCTGGGTGTGGCTGGTTGCAGGCGTCATACTGATCCTGGCAGGCGTCTTTGTACTAGGCCCGGGAAATGGCGATGGCGCCCAGCTGGCGCAGGTGGTCGGCATTATTGCCGCGTCACTGGGCGCCATCAGCGCTGTGATCCTGATGCCGTACTACCCGGTGTGGGCGCTCGTCTATATCGCCATCATGGTGATGGTGATCTACGGCCTGACGGCTGGCTACGACGAGGCGATGAACAACTGATTAGGCACCGGTAACAGACGGCCGGTCGCGTCGAGCGTGGGTAGATACGCGAATCGAGACCTGCAGCGTGGGAAGTGGTTCGGATCAGTGGTTATGTCAGTCAAGGTCAAGGGCGTATGTCGGTGGCCGTGCATCGTCATTGAGGAACTCAGGTCCGATCAGACAAGCTGGCTCTAAGAATTGACAGCACCTCTTGCCGCCCACCGCCGGCCCGAAAGGTCGCAAAATCGGGATCAGGAGATAGCCCTCAGCTCTGATTCTTGGACCCATCGCTTGACTCTCCGGGAAGCGCGAGCCCTTGAGCATTGCAACTACAACCTCGGCTGCCGTGCTGGCCGTCACCACTCCTTCCGACTTGCACCTCTGAATTGGCTAAGACTCCACCCTAAGCTAAGTCTTCGAGAGAAAGTCAGGCGCTGCCAGTCGGAACCCGCAACCTGGGGACAGGAGTCCGTGGTGCTGTTGAAACCGCAACAGCTTGAGCGGGCACGAGTGGCCAGATCAACAGTCGGATGACGTTCTGAGGCCTCTTCATCCTGGGGGTGAGCCAGATGTTTCGTTGTCGGTGCCCCCCAGGTGCCCACGGTCTGTGGATTTGAGCTGCATCTCTCGGCCGGTTCTGAGGGGCATGGTGATTGCGATGGTGGTTCCTGCACCAGTTGGGCTCAGAACGGAGAGATGGCCACCGAGTGCCTCGACGCGATCCTTGAGCCCGACGAGCCCAGAGCCCCGATCGAAGGTGGCGCCACCTCGCCCGTCGTCGCGAATCTCGATCCTCAGCTCGCGCTGATCTACCTCCGCGGCGATGTCGACTTCAGAGGCCGAGGCATGCTTGACAGCGTTGGTTAGTGCCTCCGAGACCACGTAGTAGGCAGCGAGCTCGACCGGCTCAGGCAAACGATCGTCGACCCGTACATCCAGGTGGACCGGGACCGCGGACCGATGAGCCAGTACTTTGAGTGCCGATCTGAGTCCCCCACGCGTGAGAGCCTCGGGGTGGATGCCAAGGGCAATCTCGCGCAGTTCATCGAGTACCTTGCCGAGGCCAGTTGCGACATCATCGAGTTGCAGGGCCAGCTCGTTGGCATCGGGGGGCACTGAGGCTTGAACGACCCTTAGCTGCAGCGCCAGGGTGACGAGGCGCTGCTGGGCGCCGTCGTGCAGGTCTCGCTCGATTCGCTGGCGGGTGGCGTCGGCTGTGGTCACGATCCGGGCTCGGGAGGCGGTCAGGGCGGCCTTGGCCTCGGCATTGGCGATCGCCATCGCGACCAGCTGGGTGAATCGGTCGAGCTGTTCCTCGGTGCCTGGAGGGAATGGATCCTTCTGCGTGGAATACAGGTTCATTAGGCCCCACAGCTGACCTTCTACCCGGATCGGCACGCCGACGGCTGAGTGCACGCCGGCTGCGAATGCGGCCGCTGCTGCCGGGCCAGCGTTCTTGCTGTAGTGATCAATCCGCGCCGGTCGGGCCGTCTCGAAGACGAGTGTCGGCACATTCGGTCCGCCGAGAGTCTCCCGAGTGCCAACCGGCACCACCGGCAAGCCGGATCTGGCCCAGGCCGCGACGACCGTTCGCCGCGCCCTCCGGGTGGTAGCGACTCATCGCCGTGTAGTCGACACCGAGGACTCTCCCGACCTCGAAGGTCACTGCTGCGAACACGTCCTCAGGCGGCACTCCCTGAGCCACCAACGTGGCAACCCGCCGCAGGGCGGACTGCTGGTTGGCGGTCGCCTGGCGGTCAGTGATGTCGCGCACGGTGGCGATCACCATGTCGCCACGGTCGGTCTCCAAGGGCGTCAGGCTAATCTCCACGGGGATCGTTGCGCCCCCCTTTGTTTGCGCCTCGAGATCCAGTCCGACACCCATCGGCCGGGCAAGCGGGCTTTGCATGAATGAAGCCCGATGATCCACATGGATCGTCTGTAGAGCGTCAGCCAGTAGATGCTCGACGGTCTTTCCTAGGAGCTCGGCCCGGCCGTATCCGGAGAGCCTTTCTAGCTGGTGGTTGACCCAGACCATGCTTCCTTGCACATCAACCACGACGATCGCGTCGGGAGACTCTTCGGCCAATGCACGCATCACCGCTTCAGAGAGATCACCCGCAGGAGTCGTCGCGCCCTTCAAGGTGGTCAACTCGTCGACGGATCTCTTACTTGGTCGCCTCGTCACGACGCCTCCGACCCGTTCACGCCTTCCGCCGGATGGCCACCAGCGCCAGCGCCAGCCCACCACGATAACAGGAGACTCTGGCACATGTCCCGGAACGGGCCGGGGCTGGTTGTGGGTCTGACCGGCGAATCCGGACACACTTGATCCGGCGTTGGTTGGGCAACTACAGGGCTCGATCCCCGGCTGGGTGTTCGAACATGGTCGCGAGCGGCTAGTCCAGACACATCCCGAGCGGGGATGTCCGGAAGGTGAGATACAGGCAACCCAATAGCGCGCTTAACGGGATAGCAGGAGGTCAACTGGTTCGCAGCATTGTACGTCCGCAAAACACCAGAAAGTGGCCCTCCTCCAGAGCTGCATTCAGCGTGGCTGGGGCGTCGGTGCGCAACGGATTCGCTCGGAGCTTTGGGCGCCTCACCTTTGGATGAAAGGTATCGCGTCGGTCATCCCGCATCACGTCAATAGGCGCAGAAGGGGAAATGCGGTGGCCGCCTGGACCTCGCTGTCCACGGATCCTTGTGTAGGTGAGTCCTGTCGAATTGGCCTTGCCCCGAAGCCCCATGCAGGGGCCTTGGTACAAGACGTCCGACTGGCGAGCCCGAGACGATGGCGAGGTCGCGTGATGTGCTTCTAGTCGGGAGGCCGGATACTGGACCAATAGTGTCGCCGACCCAGGGTCGGCGCGTGGAGGGCAAGTGCCCAAGAGCAACGACAAGGAGAAGGCTATGGGTGACTCAGGAACATGGAGAGCGGAGGCGGATGCCCGCCTCGACAAGGTAGAGGCGGCGATCGACTTGTTGAGCCGCCTACTGACGACTGCCGAGGATGCGCGCTCGACGATGAAGAGGGCGGGAAGGGGAGTGCGAGCCATATCGACGGTGGCGCTCGTGGGGGCAGTTGCTGTGGCGGCAGTGGTGATGGTTGGGAAACGTCAGGCCTGACCGACGAGCGAGGCACCCAAGGGGTAGCTGGCGCATGACGTTTCGCCGCGTCTTGGAGAAGGCGGTCTCCGTCCGCAGGCGTGCGGTTCGAATTGATGATCACTTGACGGGTAAGCGGCACATCGGAGCAAGACGATCAATGCTTCAAAGTTGATCCACTGCCTGGGCCTGTCGCGCCCGAACTCGCACCGTGCCGACACCCAGCACGTGATGATGACGGTCACCGGTGGGTCTCGATTTCGCCGGCCAGATCGCGCCGGATGGGTGATGCCGATCACTGTGTCGACGTCTTTGTGCCCTCACCGATCAGCGACTCCTCCAGGAACTCCCGTGGTGCTGAATTCTCGAATGGTTTACAGACACGTCGATCGACTGGTCCGCCGCGTGTTGGCGAGCGGCCCTTTGGCCGACTCCGTGGATGGCTCCCCAGTACCAAACCCGCAAGTACGGGATGTAGATCGAGGTGCCGGTGGCGCACGATCGAAAGGGTAAGCGCACGCGACTCCCGTGATGCGCACCAGACCCGAAAGGACTGCCATGCACAAGCCGAACAACATTGTGGAGCACGATGTGAAGGAGGAGTTCGACTGGGACCCCCTCCTCGACAACAGCCGGATCGTGGTCAAGGCGAGCGACGGCGAGGTGACCCTGACCGGCGCTGTGCCCACGTACTACGAGTCGGTTCTGGCCGGCGACGACGCCTGGAGTATCGGCGGGGTGACCCTGGTGGACAACCAGCTCCTGGTTGGGATCGTCGGGGAGGCCATTGTCGACGGGGACATCGCCGCCGCCTGCGTGACAGCCCTGGACGACGACAGGTGGGTTCCCCACGGGGCAATTGACGTGGTGGTGACCGAGGGATGGGTGACTCTGACCGGTCAGGTGCGCCGGCACTTCCAACGCCGGGCCGCGTTGCACGCGGTGCGCCGGGTGGACGGGGTCCTGGGCATCACCGACGGCATCGTGATCAACGGTGACCCCATCCCGAGTGACGTGGCCGACCGGATCAACCGGGCCTTCCGACGAAATGCCATCATCGACGAGTCGCTGATCGATGTGACCACGTCGGGCTCCACCGTCTACCTGGACGGGACCGTCGGGTCATGGCGGTCAATGGACGAGGCGGTGGACACCGCCTGGCAGGCGCCCGGGGTCGCCGAGGTGGTCAACCGCTTGGTCGTCGTCTACTAGCCATCTCCCCGCCTCGTTCTCTCACGGCAGCGCCACCTCCCCCTCCCCCCTGTGGCGCCCGAGGAGGCCCCGACGAGCCCGGCTCCGCGGTGACGACTCACCGGGGCCGGGCTCGCGGGGACCGAGGCACGACAGGAAGAACCTTCGATGTCCGTGGAATGGAAACACGATGTGGGCCCACCGGACCCCGTCGGTCCGTGGCGGGCCCGCCGCATCGCGCCGGGCAGCGTCTATGACGCGGGGCTCACCGCCGACCTGCTCTCCCCGCACCTCTACGACCTGGTGGTCTGGGGGTTCACCGAACGGAACAACTCCGGACAATGGGTCCTTCGCCGGGACATCCAGGACCGGCTGGACGGACACGTCGTCGGTGACCACGGGGCCCCGGAGTCCGAAGAAAGCCCGCTCTACGTGGGCTTCCGGTGTCAGCCATGCTGGGAGGCAGCCGTCACGCTTGTCGCCTACAGCCGACATCTCTGCCCACAGGATGGGTCGGATGCCTGACTCGACCGGAACGGGTGCGCGGCATGGGTGAATCGGCTGGGCCCGAGATGGAGCGGCGTCACCACGCCGGGGCCGCCGAGGTGCGTCGCGAACGCGCTACCGTCCGTCGGACACTGGGGAGCCGGGTAATCTCCGTGGCCAATCTCGTAGGAGCCCCCGTCCGCAATCCGGATGGAATCCGGGTCGGCAAAGTCAGCGATGTCGTGGTCCGGTGGGACGGTGCTACCTCATATCCCCTGGTGGTCGGAGTCCTCGTCCGAACGGGGAGGGTATTGGGTGTCGTGCCGATTAGCGATCTCTTTCTGGGGCAGTCAGCCGTTCAGATTCGGACCACCGCTGTGGTCGTTGCCGTCCCAGTCCGCGGTGACGGTCGGATGGCATTGTCGCGTGACGTGATCGATCGGCAGCTCATCGATGTGGCCGGGGTACAGGTGGTCCGGGCCGCCGACGCCTATCTGGCCGACGTCGGCCGCGGTTGGGAGTTGGCGGGGATCGACGTGGGCCTGTGGGCCTTCCTCCGCCGGGTGCTGCCTCGACGACGGACCTGCCCTCCGCCGGTGCGATCGGTCGACTGGTCCGGCCTTCAGGCCTTCGTGCCGCGCAACGTAAACCCGATGGCATCGGATCCCGCGGGCCCGGCAGCCTCGGCGGGAGAGGCCGGCAGCAGCGTCCAGATGGCCGTGCCAGCTGCCGAACTGCAAACGCTCGGTGCGAAGCAGGTCGCCGCCCTGCTGGACGGTCTCGGGCGACCACAGCAAGCGCAATTGGCGTCGCTAGCGGAGACGTCGACCGCAGCCCAGGTACTTGGCGGTCTCCAGCCGGCCAAACTCGATGCGCTCCTGGGCGAACTCGATCCCACCGACCAGGCGAGGCTGCTGGCTTTGCTCGGTAGGAAGCAGGCCACGTGACCAGCGTGGACCAGAAGCCCCTAGCTGCGGCACGCCCAACGCTTCGTCGGCGTTGGGTGGTCCGGCTTCTGGCGGTGCTTGCCGTCTTCGGACCGGGGATCATCGCAGCCAATGCCGGCAACGACGCCGGAGGGATCCTCACCTACGCCAGCGCTGGGTCGCAGTTCGGCTATCGGACCCTATTCGTGATGGTTCTCATCACCGTCGCCCTCGTGGTGGTCCAGGAGATGTGCTCCCGTCTCGGGGCATTCACGGGGGAGGGACTCGGGGGCCTGATCCGGGAGCAGTTCTCGGCGAGAGGGACCACCGGCGCGCTAGTGCTGCTGCTGGTCGCCAACGCAGGTCTGACGGTCAGCGAGTTCGCCGGAGTCGGTGCGGCCATGGAGATCCTGGGGGTCTCCAAGTACATCTCGATCCCGATCGCCGCAGTCGGGGTGTGGGTTCTGACCGTGATGGGCTCGTACTCGAGGGCGGAACGGTTGTTCCTCATCCTGACCCTCGCCTTCCTCGCTTACCCGATCGCTGCGTTCCTGGGCCATCCGAACGGAAAGGAGGTGATCAGCAACCTGCTGTGGCCGCACTTTCTCGGCACCAATGCGTTCCTGGTGCTGGTCGTGGCCTTGATCGGTACCACGATCACCCCGTACATGCAGTTCTACGTGGCATCTGCCGTGGTCGACAAAGGAGTTGCTCCGGCCGACTATCCGAAGGAGCGGGTCGATACGGTCAGCGGCGCGATTTGGAGCGACATCATCAGCATCTTCATCATCATTGCCACGGCCGCAGCCATCGGCGGGACTGGCCCACTTCAGTCAGCACAGGAGGCGGCGAAGGCGCTGACTCCCGCGGTGGGTCCTGCAGCCCCCTATCTTTTCGCAGCAGGTCTCCTCGGGGCGTCGCTGCTGGCAGCTTCGGTCGTACCGCTCTCGACCTCCTACGCCATCGCCGATGCTGTTGGAGCACCACGCTCGGTCTCCAACAGTTTCCGTCAGGCGCCGTTGTTCTACACCCTGTTCACCATCCAGATCCTCGTCGGGGCCGGCATGGCGCTCGCCCCTGGCAATCTAGTCACTCTCGTGGTGAATGCTCAGGTGCTCAATGGGATCATCACGCCGATCCTGCTCACCTATGTACTGATTCTGGCGAACCGTCGCTCGGTTCTGGGTTCGGCGGCCAACGGGAGGGTCTTTCGCGTCGTGGCAACGACGTGCACCGCCGTGGTCGGTGTCCTATCGCTCGCTGTTCTCATTCATACTGTTTCCGGCCTGGGGTAGGTGCCTCGAGGCTTGGAGCGCGGCGCTGGTGACCTCAACCAGTGCCCGCGATCCGGTTTTAGCGACCGAGGGATCGCACGCGGTGATGTGGTTGAGTGATCGGACCACGCTCGGTTTACCAGCCTCGCGGTCTCGGTGGTGACCTCCAGCACTCCCTCATCCGGCATCTATAGTGTCCACCTCGGCGACCAGAGTGGCGTCAGACGCCGTCTGAACGCTAACGGCGGGGTGTTCAGCCGGATCGAGTGGGACCGGCGACGCCGCCGGCAAGGTGGCCGACCAGATCTCCCGCACAATCACCTGGAGCCCGCCCACGATGGGGATCGACAAGAGCGCCATGGCGAATCCTCCAAGTAAACCGCCGACCCAGCTCCCGATCTCGGCTCCGACCAGGACGGACAGCATGATGAGCAAGGGGTTGACCTTGACCGTGCGGCTCATGATTACCGGGTTCAGAATGTGGTTCTCGACCTGGGTGTAGACCACAAAGACGACGGCGGTCACCAATCCGGCAGTCACGGAGTGGCTCAGTGCAAACAGAACCGTCGGGATGCCGGCCAACGCGCCACCGATCGTTGGCAGGAAGTCCACCAGCCCCACCCAGAGGCCCCACAGCAGTGCGAATGGTACGGAGAGGATAGCTAGCGTCACCGAAACGACGACGCCCGCGATGATCGACGTGAGCACGTCGCCCAGAACATAGCCAGAAACGGATCGACTCACCTCGGTACCGACCCTGGTCCACGTTGCCGCTCGCTCCTCGGATACCGATCCGAGAATCCAGGTGCGCATCTTCGGCGCTTCGAGAAGCAGGAGAACGACAAAGACGAACGTTGTGAACAGCGTGGCCAACACGCCCGCTGCTCCTTTCCCGATCGAGAGCGCCGGTTTGCTGAGCCCCTCGGCGTAGTTCACGAGCTTCGGCGAGTTCTTCTGCACCCAGGCGTCGAGGTGGTATCGCCGCACGAAATGGCCGAGCCAACCCCTTCCGTGCTCGGCCTTGTCCACGTAGCCGGGGAGGTTGTCTGCCAAGTGGGTGACAGTGTTCACCAGGGGATAGCCAAACGCGAACGCCAAACCGACGAAGACCAGCACGGCCCAGCTTGTAACGATGGCGACGGCCACTCCTCGCCTGTGGACCTTCCATCGCTGCAAGGCCACCACCTGTGGATTCAGGATGAGAGCGATGAACCCGCCCACCAGCATGAGGACCACGAGCCCCCGCATTCGGTAGAGGAGCTCTGCGGCCACGAAGACCGTGACCAGGAGCCCCACGACGACCAGAATCGTCCGCAACGGAACATGGTTGGCCTCTGCGGTCTCGATGATCCGGGCCCGGCGGCTCAGCGCCTTGGCCTGTCGAGCGTCGGAGATTGCGGGCTTCGAGTCCGTGGTCATCAGGATGACCGTGTCGGAATCTGCCCAGCGCGTGGTGTGCTCCGTCTTCCAGATGCCGCAGCTATCACTGCGACGCCGCCCTGGCGTGACAGCGTCGATGGGGGCGCTCCTGCAACCGCACCCCAGGTAGGGCCCGGGCTGTGCCAGCGTCTCGTTTGGATATCTGCATTTCCGCTAGGCATACGGACCGCACCGAGCATGATTACAATTCCCTCTGGTCAGGGAAAACGCTACCGAACACCCCCTTCCCCAGACATCCCGGATCCGCGTACTTCGGCGGTGTGTCCGTCGTCCACCTGCCATCTTGTTTGAGTCGGGTGCACGACCACACCACTGGGCTCGCGAGATCTCGTTGGTCGGTTGAGTGGAGCTGGAAAACTGGCCGGCAAGATGGGTGGCAGAATCGGCTGGACAGCGGTCCGTGGGGCTGGAATTTCTCAGTCTCGGTCGGGAAGCAATCCATCACAACTACGCAGTTGCGGGATTCGGAGCCCATGCCTGATTCCTCAAGCTGGTGCCATGGATCACTCCCGACTGGACACCCCCACTCAAGCGGTTTCCCGGGGCCATACTCCTGTGGCCAGCATGGGCGGAGTCTGCGTCGACTCCCCAGAAACGTCCCTCAGCCACCCTGGTAGTCGACCGTGCGGGCGACGGTCAACCCCTACAGGATCACTGGTGAGTGGCCCGGTTGACCGTCCGTGAGTGATGCGTCCACTGGCAGTGACGGATCGGCATCCCCTTCGAGCTGGATCGAGCGATTCGGTCGGTCATTCCAGAATTCCGTCGGCTCCATCGTGTTCGGGATGGAGGACGGCACCGTGTCGATCTTCGGGCTGGTGTTCGGCGTCTCGGCGGCTGCGCCGAACTCGTCAGCCGTACTTCTAGCCGGTGCCACGGGAGCGTCTGCGGCCGCAGTGTCAATGATGGCGGGCACCTATCTCGATGTCGAATCGAGCAATGACAAGGCTGACGCCGATCTTGCCGCGAAGCAAGCGGAGTACGAGGCCGACCCGCAGAGCGTGCGGGCAAAGATCCACGACCGTCTTGTGAGCGCTGGTTTCGGGGACTCCGAGGCGGACAGCGTGATCGGGATAGTGTCCGAGCACCCGGACACGGGGCTGAAGATCCGAGCCGGTGTCGAGCTGGGCGTGGGGGAGTCAACCCGTCAGAGCCCCCTTGTCCAGTCGGTCTGGATGTTCGTCACCGATCTGTTAGCCGCGTTCGTCCCAGTGCTCCCGTTCGCGTTTCTGACCCTGTCATTGGCGAGGGTGGTTTCGCTATCGGTCACGTTGGTCCTGCTAGTTGGACTTGGTGTGGGGCGGGCACTCATCGGCCATCGACGCATGATGACAACGGTCCTGGAGACAATCGGCGTTGCCGCTGCTGCTGCACTGGTCGGCGTGGGAGTGGGCAGGTTGATCTCCTGACGATTTCGGAGTGCACCCATCGCCCGGGCCGGTGTCACAGCGCAGTTGGTCGACGAAGCCAATGGTTGAGGCTCGACGGTTGCGTCGCTTGGCCCGTGGGTGGTACGTGTCAGGGTTGTAAGCGCGGCGGACCCCGATTCCATGTCAGTTGACAGTTCACGGGACACCCGCTCAACCGACCCGGGGGGGTGCACCGACCCGCGCCATGCCGCAAGATTGCCCAGACGGGCAAAGCACCGAGACGGAGACCAACAAAGCAGAAGGGACGGCTGACTGGCACCACGGAGCACAAGGCGGGTTTTATCCGATGATCGCAGGTCTTACAGGCCTATGACTGACGCGACTCCGGATCACCATGATCCACGATCTCGCAGTCGACTTGGGTTACACAGTCGAGACCCCCCAGGATCTCAAGGGCGATCAGTGATGGTGTATCGAGGGCGAGCCGCCATCGGTCTTCGCATTCGGCGTCCTGGAATATCTCGTCGACGGCACGCGCGAGGCAGACCAAGTTGTACAGGATCCTGCTTACTATGAGGAGCTCGCCATCCCAACGTGCGAGGACGATCGAGCCGAGCACAAGTCCGGTGATCGTGAACTGTCTCATCTCGGATGTTCCCCGACGGAGCTCGAGATGGATTGTGTCAGATTCCATATGTCCACAATGAGCGATAGTCGTCTATGGGGAATCCCGCGAATACGTGCGACCGAGATGGCCATATCCGGAGGCATCGTGGGGTGGGGGATCCCGAATGGCCTGCAGGCATCCGGGTTTAGGCCGACGACAAGGCTGCGGAGGCGCTGTGGACCGCCGCCCCGCCGTGCTGTTCATCACGGCCGACGTTCCGTCCGGCGAGCCGCATGCACCCTGTTGTTGTTGCCCACGGCAGCACGGACCTCATTCCCCTACCGCAGCTGATAATCAAGATCCGTGGTCCTCGCATACCCAGGAGCTGAAGTTGGCTCCACGGCCACCGGGGGTCTTGTCCAGGCAAAAAGGTGATGCCCGGAGAGGAATAGATCGACTCTGAGAATTCCAGGGAGCTCTCCGGCACAACAGGCAGAAGTTGGACACGGGCGGTGTCCAGGAGGCCGGAAACGTGAGCAGGGAAGGTGAGAGGCCCGCTGATCTCGAGGAGGGAGACAGCTCCCAGGTCGCCCCCGGCGTTATCGCGGTCGAACTGGCCGGGTGAGCGTCACGGTCGCCACGTTCTCCTTGCACCCATCAGGCCCCCGTCATCGCGCGTAGTTGTTGGTTGAATGGCAGGGGACGAAATCAGTGATTTTTGGCCGAGATGTCAGAACGCGTAGATATTGGGCCCCGGCGATGCTCGAAAGCTGGCCCCCGTGTCGCTGTGCCTATCACCAGACCCAGAACACCACCGCCGATGACGTCGGAAGGAAAGTGCACGCCGGTGAGTACTCGACTGAAGCCGACAAGACTGGCCATGCCGTACATGACCAGGCTGAGCTCGGGGACATCAGCTGTCGCCGCAGCAGCAAAGGCGAACGCAGACGCGGTGTGGCCTGAAGGGAACGAACTCGACGTTGGCATACGGGCTTCGGACCTGACGTTGTCGACGGCTCGGTGTGGACGGCGGCGGCGGAAAGCATGTTTCGCAGCTACGTTGGTGACGAGCGAGGTCAATCCGATTGCAGTCAGGCCTCGGAGAGCTGCGCGTCGACCGCGAACACCTCCGAATGCTGCGACCAGAATCGCCACCATCATCCAGAGTAGCGAGGAATTGGCGGCGTTCGAGAGTCTGGTGACCGGTTTATCGAGCGTTGGCGTTGGAGTGGCCGAGGTGGCGTCATAGACGGAGCGGTCAAGTGCGTCCACTTCCCCAGTTAGGCGACGGACCCAGTCCAGCGAGCGCAGGTAACTGTTGTCCGTTGGCAACCGCCCCTGCCCGGCAGAGCGGGTCAACTCCCTCATCCTTCCGGGAAGGGAACGATTCCGCTCGGTCTGCCCCGTACCACCCGTACCAGACCGATCAGAGTTGATACGCTGATGGGGGTCCGACGAAAGGCCGGCGAACCTCCATACTCCCCAGGCGCGATGCGGACTCGCAATGCACTCGACCGTATCGCGAAATGCAGAGGAGCCCCCCACTTACAGGATTCGCCGTCCATCGCGGCGGCAATCGTCGGTGGTCCCTGAACGTCCACCTGGTGCGCGGCCCACTGATGCCAGCCTTCGAAGCGTTCGGGATGGCCGGCCAGTTCCAGAGCCACTAGGCGGTTGACCTCGGACGCGCGGTGGACTGTGAGCGTTGCCACCCCGAGGGCGCCGGAATCCAGCCGGGGGCGCGAGCCGAAACCGGCCACGCTGGACAACGTGTAGGGATTGTTGGAGATCTGGATGAGCTGAACGTCGGCTACCGGTCCGTCTGGAGCATCAATAGAGAGCCCAAAGGGTGTGGCGTCTGGACCCACGAGGTCCGGTAGCATCTCGGCCACAGTTCGTTCCTTTGCCGCGCGGTAGTCGCTGTTGGCCACCACCTGTGCGTAGACACCCAGCGATACATTGTTGACAAACACCTCGCCATTGACCTCGCCAAGGTCGATGACCGATTCGCGTGCCCGTCCGAAGGCGTCCAGAGCACTCACGGGATCATCACGGTCGATTCCGAGGTCGAGGGCCAGATGATTGCGGGTTCCTGCCGGCACGCAAACAAAGGCGACCCCATGTTTGGCAGCAACCGCGGCGACCACCGCCTGGGACCCGTCGCCGCCGGCCATGCCTAGTGCGTCGGCTCCTCGCGACACGGCAGCCTCGGCGAGGGCCCGGAGATCGTCGCCACGATGGAGTTCGACCGCCTCCAGGCCGCGGCGGCGCGACTCTTCCGCAAGCTGCAGCTTGGCGACCTTGCCGTTCCCTGACCATGGATTCATGAGGACCACGCCGTGCCGCGAGGGTGGCACCGGATGCCAGCGCTTGGCCAGGGCCTGGCTGACCTCCCAACCCAGAGCCACGCTCCCGAGTGTCGACGCGATGGCAATGCCGATGATCACGGCCGCTACGGCAATGGTGCCGCGGCCGGCGGCAACCAGACTGGCAACCGCCGCACCCACCAGAAGCACTGCTCCAACCCCTGCCCACCACCGGAAGCGACGGTTTGTAGCGGCGATCCAGAGTGCCGAAATACCGAGCGAGGCAAACAAGAACGACGCCACCACGAAGACCAGGTTCTTTGTAGTCAAGAGAATCAGAGCCACGAGTGTGACCGAGGACACCACCAAGGCTCCCGCGGCGGCAATCCTCGATCGTGTCGGCGGCGCGCCCGGGTTCTCGCCGGGATGGTCAGTCGTTTGGTGGTTTCTCTGACGCTTGTTGTTCACTGGCTTCCTCATTGCTAAGCACCCCCACCGGGCAATGTTCGGGATCCGGCCCTACGAACCCTCGGGCAATCACCACATTGCCTCCATTTCGGGATTGATTCCTCGGGTCCCTGTAGGATCATGGGACGCAGAGTGCCGCCGGTGCTGACGGCGGCCCATCAAAGAACGAGCTCGGACCGAAGAACTCTTGACCTCCCGGTGTCCTGATCGACTCGCTCGATGCACAGCGGCTGCGTTCGACGGGTTCAGCCCGGCCCTTGTGGAGGTAGCTGCCAGCACATCCGATCGCATGATTGGCTGTGTTCCAGGGGTCAGCAGGAGACCGCCCTGTCTCGTCTGATCATTGCTGAGCAGAACCAGATGGCCGGTGCCCAAGGACTCGTCGGCCCCGGCGTCATCTCGAAACAGTTGCCGCAGCCGTGTCAGAAAGGGCACGTCTGACGGTCCCACCCGGCGGAGAGGTTCGGGTCGATTTCTCTGTCCGAGCTTGCGGATTTGCCTCCCTGGGCGACTACGTCGGTGTTCGTGCAGCGGCGTGTCAGTGCGGATGGATGGTTCAGGCGACAGGTGGGTCGACATCGAGCAGTGAGACTGACTGTTGTGGTAACTAACCGGGTCACGAATCCGAGGTGTGACAACGCACCAACGTGTCTTCGGATCCGGGGACCAACCTAGCCATGGCGAACCCCGCAGAAAGTGCCGGCCGGACTTCCAACCAGCGCGCCCATCGACGGAGGTCCTGCTGCGCGGCTCGGTGGCTGGCTGAAGAGTATTCGATTCCCTGAACGCACGCGAGTACCGTAATAGCCCTGTCAGCGACGTCGAGGTAGTCGGCTATCCAGCGTAAGCGATCCGGAGGCGCGTTGGTCACCGATTCTGGCCATTGGATCGAGCTGACATGCTCGGTCGGGCACCCGTAACGGGAGGAGTCCTGCCCCGGTCCTCGTGATGATCGAAGCTGCATATTATCTTCCGACGACGTGTCCACCGACGACATACATCCCGAAATTGCCCTGACCCCGTTGCTGAATGGGCGTTTGATTGCCTGGCTAGCTTCGACCATGAACGGTCCTCCCTAGGAGATACTCGAGCGCACCGCGGCCCGAGTGAGTTGGACGAGTTCGAACGCAGTCAGGCCCCCCTCACGCATCAAGCGGAATTCAAGGGGCACAAGTGCGTACTGCTGCAGATGTGTGAGCAGGTCAGAATCCTCTCCGACGAGCTGGTTGAGCTCGCGGGCCAGAATGCGTAGGGCGCTCCTCCACGAGTCATCAGCCAGATCTGTGAGTGATGTTGGCTTCCCTGCCGAACGCGTCTGTTCAGCGCGCCGGAGACTGTCGATATCGCCATGAGCAAGAGTATTGAGTCGTGCCCAACCGGGGATCCGGTCGCTGTGTCGGTGTAGATGATTTGCATAGTCGCCAGAAAGAAATGCCTCCGTACCAGCTATCAGTCGGGAGCTGGCCGAGCCATCACCGCCTACTAGCGAGGCCGCAGCCCGTGCCTTCCTCCCTCGTCGGCCATCGCTGTTCCCCTTCCCGATGCCAAGTCGAACCTGACTGCTCTCCGGATTCCCTAGGCCTCCCACCTTCGCGGGCAAGATCCACCTGAAGAATGACACTATCTAGCCCTCCAATCCGTCATTTCACTTACGGTCATCGGAACAGTCCAGATGAGATGGCTGCCTTCCGACCAAAGCGAGCTCCTCTTTTTAGACCCCGTGGATGGCACAATGTGGCCTTGGGTTGTATATGGAAAGCAGCGTTGCGCAGCCCACCTCTGCGCAGATTCGCCGAGGGACGAACGTTCTCGATCGCCGCACATGCCCGCCCAGCGCATCTGCGAAGATTGAGCCTCTGATCACACTCACTGACACTGTTCGTCTCCTTCTCTATTGACCGTTCAGACCGTCGCTCGCAGAGTTAGGTTCATTCTGAACTCCCTCTCGGGCGTGCATCCTCTTGGGGCAACTGATAGAGCATCGCTGTCTAATATGATCTGCCCAGAGACACGTCTCGGCATCCCGTGTCCGCGTGTCACGTCCCTCCGCCGCTATGGCCTTCGGAGGTGGAGGCGTGATTAACCGCATTGGTCAACGCCTAGGCACCTCATACTCATTTTCCAGTTAGCCGATGTCATCGGCGGTCGCTCCACCTAGTGGTCGGCATCACCTTTTACAGCAGTTGCCGTCGGAGGTACCGCCGACGAGTTAGGCAATCTGGTCTTAGTGGCGGATGGTCATGACCCGCGACGAACACTCCGGTTGGTTGGAGCTCAGCGGCCGGAACCGTGAACCGACAATTCGGACTGAGCGTTGCCACGTTGCTCAGGAGTAGTCGGATGCGAAGCCGAGGATTGCCCTCGCTGTGAACCGTTCGTGACTTTGTAGTAGACGACCTTCACTAGATCCAAGGCGAAAAGATACGCCGTGGCGGCTAAAGCTAAATAGCCGACCTCGGAGAGTGAGGGCCCCGTGAACGAGAAAAGATGCGCCAAAGGTGGCGCGTATGTTACTGCCAGGGTAACGACAGCGGTCAACGCCATTGCGACAACCAAGGGAACGGACGGTCGTGAGGCCCGCCAGAAATGGTCCTTGTTTCGGATGGAGAAGATCACGACAAGCTGAGTGAATGATAGGAACAGGTAGAGGCTGGTCTCACTTACGGTCGCGGCCTGGCCATGCAGCGTCAGGAAAAAGAGCAATTCAGCAATGGCGGTAAGCGTACCCAGGACGAGCGAGATCGAAAGAAGTGGCCCGGCGGCAAACTTGGAGGGCTGCGCCAGATCTGACGCGTCAACCGAGTCTGTCGAGATCGCCACGAGGGGAATATCAGTGAGCAAACTCATCAGAAGGAGCTGACGTGGCAAGAGGGGCACGTGCGTCGCCAAGAGATAAAGAACTGTCAAAGCGATGAAGTTTCCAAAGTTCCCGACCATTGTGTATTTGATGTACTTGTTGATATTTGCAAAGATGCTTCTGCCATAGTTGATGGCGCTGATAATGACGGCCAGGCTCTTGTCGAGCAGGATGATGTCCGAGTTGGCTTTCGCCACTTCAGTCGCCGAATCAACGGCGATTCCCACATCGGCAAGCTTGAGCGAGGGCGCATCGTTGATGCCATCACCCTGATAGGCGATGACGTCGGACTTCTTCAACGCTTCGATGAGCGAATACTTCTGTTCGGGCGAGACACGAGCAAAGGTGTTTGACTTCAATGAGGCCTGAGAGAAATCTGCGGCGGATAATTTGGTCAGGTCAGCGCCGGAATAGACCGGTGCGCCATCGGTGAGAAGTCCCACTTTGCCGGCAACGTACGCGGCAACTTCAACACTGTCGCCGGTGAGGATCTTGACTCCCACGCCAAGCCTTTCTGCCTTGGCAATGGTGGCGCCGATGTCGGCCCTCAATGGATCAGATAGCGTCACATATCCCAGGAAGGTCAGATCGTGTTCGAGGGACAGGATGGCCGCCTCTCCATCTGCGTCGATCTGCCGGTATGCAATTCCGAGGTGCCTCATGCCCTGCTTGCCCTCAGCGACGATCTGGTCGAGATACTGCTGGTGGGTTGGACATTCGGCAATGTCGAGCAGCGTCTCCGGAGATCCGATCACGACGAGTGTCTGAGACCGGGTCCCTTCCCGGGACAGGAGAACACGGCGGCGGCGCGCAGCCGGATCGAACGGGACTTCCCCAGTGATGACGTAGGTCCGGGCGACTTCTTTGATGCGATCGGGGATGAAGGTCGCAAACGCTGCATCAAACGCGGCCTGAGTACCCTCCTGCCCCTTGCTTGAGGGGTCCGCTGCAGCCAAAGCGAGTGCTTCGAAGAGGTCGTCGTCCGTTGACGCCAGGCTGGTTATGGTCGGTTTTCCTTGGGTCAACGTACCCGTTTTGTCCGTGCACAGGATCGTCACGTCGCCCAAGTCCTCGAGCGAGGAGAGGCGCTTGACGACAACGTTCTGTTTCGCCAGCTCGAGGGCGCCGCGCGCCAAAGTCACCGTAGCAATCACCGGCAAGGCCTCGGGTACGACGGACACTGCTAGCGCTATCACGAAGATGAGCAGACTGGACACGTTTGCGGATCCGTGCTCCAATGCGATCTTTAGCAGCACCGTCACGGCAAGTGAGGCGATCACGATCTTTGTCAGGAGCAAGCTGAACGACGAAAGCCACTGTTGGTACTCAGTCACCTTGTGGATGTCGGTCGATAAGGTGGCGATCTTCCCGAGGGCTGTGTCGTTAGCAGTGGCGTAGACCACCCCCGTGAGCCCACCGCTCTCGATCGTACTGCCCGTGAATAGCAGTGATGCATCTCCTGCTCCGGCATCCAGAGACGCAGTCTTCGATACTTCAACCGATTCGCCGGTGAGCTGGGATTCGTCAACGTCGACGTTGTCCCCTTGCAGCAGCTTGATGTCCGCTGGTACAACGTCACCCTCCTTCAAGACAACGACATCCCCAGGCACGAGTGCAGAAGCGTCGACCAACGCGGGACTGTCGTCGCGGGTGACCAGCACCTTGTTGCTGATTAATGCAGAGAGCTTTTCGACCGCTCGCTCTGATCGGTACTCCTGGGAGAAGCCAAGTATTCCGTTGAGGAGGAGAATAAATATGATGATTCCGCCGTCAGAAAAGTCCTTTGTGGCGAGGGCAAGGATTCCGGCCAGCGCCAGGAAGTACACGAGCGGACTGGCAAACTGCCGGGCAAAAATGCGAAGACCGGTTGCCTTCTCTTTTTCAAGCGTGTTCGGTCCGTAGGACGCTTGGCGCTCGGTCACTTCGGCGCTCGCGAGTCCCTTGGTTGAGGTTCCGAGCTCGGTGAGGAGCGCCGTCGGAGAGGCATCGCCAGCCGCGGGTCTGTCCGTTTTGGCCGGCTTTGTGCCGCCCATTACTCACGTGCTCCTTCCCCACCCATCATCCCAACCAACCGTGCGGAAAGGGTGTCCCGGGTAGCCAAGGGCGGCAACCACGTTGCTCCCGGAGTCGGGCCGTCGGCCGGCTCCAACGTCAAGGACCCCACGGACTTGAGACAAGTGCAAACCCGGCGCTCACCCGAGACCCTCTGGGTATGAGGCTGTCGAAGTTTCGATCTGGGACCCAACCGGTGCCGTGCCCTGTTTCGCCCACCGGGGATAGTGGGTCGTGTACCTTCTCGCCGGCTAATTGTGAGCAACATTGATCGACCTTCAGTGATTGAGCTCGGTGTGCTGCCGATGATCCAGGCCGACACTTCAGACACCCTCGGCTCACCGATAGCGCGACCTTCCCGATCGAGTGTGACGCCAGAGCGACGCACCGGCATCACGCGGTCACGTGGCTGTGCGCCTGAGATCACCAGGATGGGCACACCTCCCACCACGCAAGCCCGTTTGAGAGCGTTCAACTTCACATTGGGGTTGGCTCTTCGACGACGGTTCGACCCACACGCGATCACGGGATGTGACCAGCCACCTCGGAAACCAATTATGGAAGGGTCGTGGGGCATCGACGTACAGGACATGGATCCCGGAAGCATGTGCCAATGAACGCAAGAGTGGGTGAAGATCGGGTCGGGCGGTGCTTGTGCACTGCCGCAGACGGCTGCTCGTCCTTCGGAGGTGTGAGACGGCCTCAAGCCAGCGTCGTTACCTCACTCAAGGACCTCCGAGCCGTCTTCGCCATCGGGCGGTGAGCAAGGTGCTCGTTGTTATCGGTCTTGGCGGCAATGCCACTCAGCAGGAGTGCGTCGCGTTGGTGGCTGAGTCGTTGGCCACCATGGCTGACGACCACGACCTTGTCATCACCTACGGCAACGGCCGCAGGGTCGGACTCCTCGCTCCCGAGGGCGCGGGGGACGTTGCGCTCCTTCAGAACCAGTCCCTCGCCATGCCTGACTCTGAGGCTCAGGGAATGACCGGCTATTGGCTCCTCGAGGCCCTGGAAAATGCGCTTCCCGGGCGGGAGGTGGTCAGCCTCGTCTGCCAGACGCTCGTGGACGATGGCGACAGGGCTTTCGAACATCCGACCAGAGCAACTCGCCTGCCTGCGGAGCTGGCACGTTGCCCAAGACGGATCCAAATGGCGGCGCGTCGTGGCATCCCCTGAACCGCTGGCGCTCCTTGAGCTTCCGATCATTCGTAAGCTGGTCGCCGATTGCGCCATCGTCATCTGCGCCGGAGACGGCGGAATCCCGGTGTGTCGCGGTGCTGACGGCCGGATACGCGGGGCCAAGGGCGTGGTGGATAAGGACCTGACCGCGGCACTGCTCGCGCGAGATCTGGACGCCGATGCTCTCCTGTTCCTGACCGATGTCGATGGCATCGAGTTAGGGTTCGGACCAAAGACGCTCCGGTACTGCACCGTGTCAGATCTGCGTGCCGGGTCCTTTCCACTCGGCTCCATGCGCTCCAAGGCTGATGCCGCGTGTCGATTCGCGGAGACGACTGGGAAGCGGTCAATGATCGGAAGGTTGGATCATGCTTTCGACGTCCTCAATGGAGCGAAAGGTACGATCGTCGGGCCTGATGTCGACCGGACGGTTGCCACTCAGCCTAGGCCCATGCCTTTCGGCGTGTCCGGCACGGACAGCAGGCCCCAGGCCGGCGAGGTCCCGGGAGGTGGTCCCCACAACCGTGTGACGGCCTAGCTTCTGCGGATCGCAGCAACACCACCGCGGGTGTCGCGAAGGAAGGGGGATGGCGACAGCATCGATGAAATCGACAGTGCCTCGTGGCACCGCCGTTGGACGGGGCTGGCGTCCCAGGATCACTGGCCCCAGGGTGCATGGTTCGCCGGGGTGAGCTCTGCAGGCTCAATTTTCGACCCGAGACGGGCGCGTCGGCGGCGTCAATCTGTCTGTGTCGAGGGATCAGTAGGGGATCCAATGAGTGAGGCGTCATGACCCGTGCTTGGGTCGACCCCCATGGGACAACTGCCGCCAGGAATTCTCGGAGAGCTCCACGCCGAACCACTTGGCGGCCGACTGGATGCTCCTCCAAGCGTCATCGCGTTCGTCGTCGCTGACATTCTCTACCTGGTCGAACCGCGCCACGGCGTTCCGGACATGGCTAGCGTCGACAGGCGGCTCCTTCCGCAGTCTGGTGCAGGCGAACTGCTCGTCGCCCAATCGGTCTTCCTGTGCCTTCGTCATGGCATCCAACCCTTATCTTCCGGCAGAGTAGTCCAACTCGTCTACCAGTCCCCTTGATGTCTTCGACCCCCCTGTTCACAACCAGAAGTTCGTTCAGTACGCTGTCCACCCCAGGTACCATCCAGACATCGTCGGTGGCATGGATCATGTCGCCGGGATGCTCCACCACGCCTGTCAGCGTCACCTGTCCACCGGTCACATCTACCGTGATCCGTCGGTTGTCGATCCGCGTATCCCAGTTGAGTTCCTTCCATACCCAGCGACGAAGCCATCTGTCCGACACGGACATCAGCCCGCCCTTCGTCACCGACAGAGGGCCTTCCGGGGATTTCCCGTCAAGACTCGATCTCTGTCCAACGCTGACTGGCCGGGTCACTTGAACTCCTCGCTGTCCATGAAGGTAGGGCCCGGCCCATACATGGTTTCCATTGGGCCGGGCCCTACACGGGAGAGTTGCTGGTCGGACGGGGAGAGCTACCGTCTACGGAACGATGAGTAGACGGTTGACCACGTCACGGACTCCGGGTGCCTCCCAGGCGGTATCGACAGCCTCGTCCATCGCGTACCAAGAGCTGACGGTGCCGTCCAAATAGATGGTGTGGTCCACATTGGTGACGTTGATTAGGGAGTCATCGATGATGGCGTTGCGTTGGAAGGCACGGTTGATCCGATCGGCCACGTCGCTCGGGATGGGCTGCGAAGTGAGGACGATGTTGTCGGTGACCCCGAGGACGCCATCTACGCGTCTGACGGCGTGCATCGCCGCCCTTCGCTGGAAGTGATGACGAACTTCGCCGGTCAAGGTGACCCAACCGTCGGCGGCCGATGCGTCCACCGATCCGTGAGGCACGAGCTTGTCCTTGTCCAGAGCAGCCGCGCAGGCAGAGGCGATGTCGGCGTCTGCAACCGCCTCCCCGACGATGCCCACCATCAGCTGATTGTTCACCAAGGTCACGCCGCCAATGCTAAAGGCATCGTCCACGGCCAAGTCGGATTCGTAGTAGCTGGGAACCGCGCCGCTGAGGGTGATCTGGCCGTCGTTGGCCTTAACGATGATTCGACCGTCATCGACCATTGGATCCCATTCGAGCTCTTCTCTGACGTCCTCTTCCAACAGATTGTTTGGCTTGTGCATCATGGTCCTTTCGTTTGGATTCCGGTGTTCTTCTGTATGTTGCGACCGCACCGCCCGCCCGGCATCCCGCGTCTACGGGGTTCCGGATTGACGTCAGAGACAATGCAGTCTCGAGTCCTTCGCTCGGAAGGAAGTTCTCAACCTTCGGTGGTCACTTCGGCGCCCGCCGGTAGCTGAGCGGCAAATTGATCGAAGAGGGCTTGGTCCTCCGGGAAGAGCCGAATCCGGTCGATCGTCCCGGACGGAATGAACGAAAACAGGAACAGGAGCTGAGCTTGGTATTGGATCAACCCCGACTGGAGGTGCACGTGTGCAAGGACGGACACGAGGTTGGTGCCGACCATCCAATCGACCCATTTCACGACGTCCGAACTCGAAGTCAGCTCGAACACCCGTCGAAAGTTCGTAACGATCTCATGGCGCCCCCTGAAGGTGCCGGCCAAGGGACTGGTCCCGGGCACCTGGTAGGTCGTGCCTGCCGATATCCCCACTGATGCGGCTGCTGCATCACGGAGTTCGAGTGACATCAGGAACCGTTGGACGAGCTCGAGCCGGCTTGAGCCGGTCGGGTCTACGGCTCGGTGGGGGACCACTACTAATTTCCCGGTGCAGCCGAGAGATACCCCGGCACGAAGGTAATCCTGCAGTCCATTGTGTAGAGACTGTGTTCGCGTTCGTGTTCGGGAGCCACTTCTGCGCTGCTGGCGAGGATCTCGACGCTTTTGATGTCGCGGGTGTTCAACGCTGTCACCCGTACGGCATTTATCGCAGCGTCGCTGAACGAGACCTCAGAACTGCCCACTACGTCGATCACCTTCACTAGTGCCCCAGGTCCTTCCCTCATCACGTTTTGCGCTTCCTTCCGAATCGTCGCCCTGGGTACGGTTATCTAGTCCTGACATGGCATTCTGGGGTAGATTCCTAGGCGTCCCACTGGATCGACCAGGGCATTTACACCTAGTGCAGGTTCTACCCAGCATGTGTCATTGTGCGGCTTTCCGACCTCCCGCAACTGCGGGTTTTCGGGTGCCGGACCATGGCGTTGTGATAACGCGAAATGACAACGCGAAAGGAGTATTCGGGAATGGCGGCGACACGAGTGGTGGTAGCCGACGATGACCTGCTTCTCCGTGAGGGTCTCGCCAGTCTGCTCGCGAGTCGGGGCCTCGCTGTGGTGGGACAGGCCGGCGATCCGACGGAGTTGATCGAGCAGGTTCGCAACCTGAAGCCCGAGCTCGTGATTGTCGATATTCGGATGCCACCGACGTTCACAACCGAGGGTCTCAGCGCAGCCAGGGTGATTCGCGAGGAGTTCCCCGATATTGCGGTTCTGGTTCTCTCGGCGCACGTCGAGGTGGAGCAGGCCACCGATCTGATCAGCAGTGGTGAGCGCAGTGGCTATCTGTTGAAGTCTCGCATCACCGATGTCGACGAGTTCGTCGGAACGCTGGAGCACCTCGTCCGCGGTGGAACTGCCGTAGACGCGGCGCTCGTGAAGGAGTTGGTTTCGGTGCGGCACGTACACGAGCCACTCGACGTCTTGTCTCCCCGTGAGCGCGAAGTGCTCGCCCTCATGGCACAGGGACGGTCGAATGCGGGAATTGCACACGTGCTCTGCGTGACCGAAGGAACCGTCGAGAAGCACGTGCGCAGCGTCCTCATGAAGCTGGACCTTCCCGAGACCACCGAGGACCACCGGCGGGTGCTGGCTGTACTCACCTATCTGGAGGAGCGATAGACGGTACTCACGGTCATGGTCGCGTGGTGCGTCGTCGCGGCGCTACCACCGGTGCCGACCGCTCGGATTCGAGTTGAGAGCTCTGCCAGCGTGGTGGCGTCTGCGCCGGCCTGGCCGCCCAGACGGATAACGACCCCTTCTGGGCACCCTGGGAGGCAAGCAAGCTGTGAGTCAGCCGAGGTGGTGGGCTCACGGCCGTCACTGTGACCGTGTCACCGATTGGCTCCATCTCGGCACAGGTCTCCAATATCACGCGTGCGCGTGAGGTGCGTTGCACCACGATGGCGGAAGTTTATGAGGTGAGTCGGACGATGGCTTTTGGCGAAGGTGAATGAATGTGTGGCGCTGAATAGCCCTCGCCGCTTGCAGGTTTGGCGAACGCGACTCCCAGCGGAAGAGTCGGAGAGTCGTCATCACAGACGTCGGCCGAAGAAGGAAAGTCATGTTCCGATCCACTGAGACACCCACCAGGAATGGCTCTGGAGGCCCGCTCAGTCCAGCTCCTCTTAGACGGCCCAAGCCCGAGTACCTTCCGGCCTACCTGTCGAATGGCTTCTTGGGCGTTCGAGTTGGCACCATTCCTCTCGTCGAAGGCTTGGTGATCGTGAGCGGATTGCGAGCCGTCGATTCAGTCCATGGCATCGAGACATTTGCTCGTGGGCCGTACCCATTCAGCGGCGACATCGAAATCAACGGGCATAAGTTGAGCCGGTCGCTGCAGGATGTGAGGTTCATCGAACAGATCTACGATTTCTCATGCGGTGAGTTGCACTCTCGTTTCGAGTTCCGGGCCCAGGGGGTAACCGCTACGGTCGACGTCGTCAGCTTCTGTAGCCGATCGTTGCCCACGGCGGTCCTGCAGGCGATCGAGGTTCGGGTTGACCATGCATGCGAGCTCAAAGTCAGCGCCGGGCTTGATCAGACGGGAGTCCCCGGCAGGCTGGTCGCCCGGGCGGCGCATAGAGTCGATGATCTTGACTCGGTCGCTCACGGCTCTCTCTTGTGGGAGACGAGTGGTGGGCTCTCACGATGTGGCGCCGCGTACGTGACGAGCTTCGAAGGGGCGACCGAGGTCGATGAGACCCGCCAGCTGACCGACGCCTTGGCTCCAGTCTCAACGTCATATGGAGTGCGTGCCCGCTCGGGACGGCGATACGTGGTGCGACAGATAAGTGTGCTGGTGGCCAGCGCACTCCACGCCGAGCCGGACCGGCAGGCCTGCCGACTCGTCAGCATCGGTCGGAATAGCGGCTTCGACGCATTGCGGAAAGCCAATCAGGAGGCTTGGAGCGAAATCTGGGCGGGACGAGTTCATCTTGTCGGCGCTAGTGAGCGTTGGCAGGCGATCGCCGATGCTGCCTTCTACTATCTACAAGCGTCAGCCCATCCAGCGTCGCTGTTCAGCACTGCCATGTTCGGCCTGGCTTTCTGGCCCGACTACTCCTACTACTTCGGTCACGTCATGTGGGACATTGAGACGTTCGCTTTTCCACCATTCCTGCTGACTGCGCCGGACACGGCACGGGGCTTACTTGACTACCGCTTTACTCGGCTGCCGGCGGCCCGACTGAACGCGTCCATGCAAGGCTACGCCGGGATCCAATACCCATGGGAGAGCAGTGCCGATTTCGGGCAGGAGTCCACACCTCCTGACGGGCAGCTCTTGGGAATGGAGCAGCACGTCAACCTCAGCGTGGGACTGGCGTTTGCCCAGTTTTGTCATGCGAGTGGTGACGATGAGTTCGCCCGATTCGAGGCATGGCCGGTACTGCGAGGCATCGCCAACTGGATATTGAGCCGGGTGATGGCGACGCACCGTGGGCTTGAGATCAAGAACACGGTCGGCATTGCTGAGAATCGTGGGCACACCGTCGACAACGATGCCTATGTCAATATGGCAGCCATCGTCGTGCTGGATGAAGCAGTGATGCTGGGTCGAAAATTCGGCCTTCCCACCGAATCCTGGGCGGAGGCATCGAAGCGCATGTTCGTACCGGTCAACAGACGGACGGGGGTGATCGCCAATCATGACCGGTTCACTGTGCGTGAGGGTGGGGTTGCGGGCGCCACACCTGAGGCGCTGGCCGGGTTCTTTCCTTTCGGCTACCGGACATCTGCAGCCGTCGAACGAGCAACCCTCTCCTTCTATCTCGGCCGGGTCGAACCGTACGTCGGGTATCCGATGCTCTCGTCGCTGCTCGGTGTCTACGCCGCACGCCTTGGAGACCGATCGCGATCGACGGATCTGTTCGAAGCCGGATACGCGGAGTTCATCACGCCGCCATTCTCCGAGACGAGTGAGTTCAATCGAGTCCGATTTCCTGATCGTCCGCGTGTGGGTCCACTCTTCGCCAACCTCGGCGGATTCCTGACCAGCCTGATCTACGGCTTGCCGAGGATCCACCTCGGACCGGGGACGCCTGATACATGGCTCGAAGGGCCTATCACGATGCCTTCCGCGTGGGAGGGCATCGAAGTCGATCGAGTGTGGGTCCGCGGAAAGCCCATGAGCTTGCAGGCCAAACATGGGAGCGACCGGGCGAGCTTGACCGAGCTTGGGTAGCGTCGACGGGACGTGAAGCCGGGGCAGAGAGGACTCCTCCCATCCCCGAGATCCTGGCGGACTTGCACTTCTGGGGCGAAAGGTTGCGGGGCGTCGCCGGCGGAGGGCAGAGGAAGCCCAAAGACATGTGGCTGGAACTCGGACACCCCAACGCCTCAGTCGCACCTTGCTGCCGCCTGGGCGCTCAGGTTGTGAATGAACCCGCGAGTGCGGGATTCAAATCTGTGTCCAATGCCGCACAGTGGTGAACGGAAAAGCATCACGGAACCCGAACGGGCGGCCATAGCGAAAGGCAATGAACAGTGAGCTCCTTCTCGAATTCTCTATTGTGGCGAGGCATCTTGGCGCTGGTGGTGGGAATAATTGCCATCGCGTGGCCAGGCGTGACGGTCTTCGCGCTGGTCATAATCTTCGCCATCGCCGCATTTTCTAGCGGCTTTGTGGAGGCCGTCGCCGCCTTTTCCAGCGACGGGGCCGGACCGGTTATCGGCCATCTGTTGCTCGGACTCATCGACTTGGCCGCCGGCGTGGCCGCCGTCGCGTGGCCCGGTATCACCGCCTACGTTCTGACTATCTTCATCGGTGCCTGGGCGGTGGTCGGGGGGATTGGCGAAATCGCCATGGCCTTTGCCGCCGGTGAATCCGGCGGCCAGCGAGCGCTCATCGGACTCGGTGGCCTCGTCTCGGTCGCCTTCGGGATCGTCCTTTTCGCTCGGCCCGGCATCGGAGCCGTTTCACTTGCCCTCCTGTTCGGCCTGTTCAGTCTGGCCTATGGGATCTCGATGCTGGCCATGTCGGCATCAGTGCGGGACAGCGGGGACGTCAT
This sequence comes from uncultured Acidimicrobiaceae bacterium, assembly GCA_963701325.1. Taxonomy (GTDB): domain Bacteria; phylum Actinomycetota; class Acidimicrobiia; order Acidimicrobiales; family RAAP-2; genus Bog-756. Next base: position 1,826,676 of record OY969604.1, on the reverse strand, counting down.
CTCTAGCCTGGCCGGATAGCGGCGCCCGCGGTCGGTGAGTGAATACTCGCCCTCCGACGGCAGCTCGGGCGTCGATCAGGGTTCCTCGCACCTACCGGTAACCGGATCTGGAGACGCACCGAATAGGTGGAAATCATCTTTACCAGGGTCGCGGCGGGCCTGGGTCAAGAGAGGACTCGCCGTCTTGGTGAGTGGAGTTGCACTCTACGTGGTGCTCCCCAGTTTGGGGCGGGTGCTGGCATCGTGGCCAAGACTCAGAGGCCTCGGTCCCCTTTGGCTCGGTGCGGTCGTGTTGTCGGAGGCATGCAGTTTCGCCTGCGCGTTCGGTCTCGAGCGACTGGTGTTGGGCACCAAGGGTTGGTTCGCTGTGGTCACGGCGGGGCTGGTGGGGAACACCGTGACCGGCATACTTCCGGGCGGAGATGCGGCCGGCGCCGGGGTTCAGTTCAAGATGCTTTCCGAAGCCGGCATCGATGCCGGCAGGGCCGGGGCCGGCATGAGCGCAGCCTCGCTGCTCGGGATTGGCGGACTCCTCGCCCTCCCGATATTCGCGTTGCCGGCCATAGTCGGTGGCGCCAACGTGAGCCAGGGGCTCGTGCACACGGCCCTCCTCGGTGTGGCCGGGTTCGTGCTCTTCGTGGTCGGCGGGATTGTCGTCCTGGCCACCAATCGACCCCTCGCCACGGCCGGTCGAGTTGCGCAGTGGGTCTGGAACCGGCGCCCCGGACACCATCAACCATCCACCGGCTTCGATACCAAGCTTCTCCATCAGCGGGATTCCATTCGTTCGGTCCTCGGTCATCACTGGGTCCAGGCCGTCCTTTTGGTCGGGGGAAAGCTCGTATTCGACTTTGGAAGCTTGCTTTTCGCATTGCGGGCCACCGGGGCTCGCCCCAGCCCGTCGCTCGTGCTGCTGTCCTACGCGGCAACTAACATCATCGCCCTCCTTCCCCTAACGCCGGGCGGGCTCGGTATCGTGGAGGGGAGCCTCAGTGGACTCTTGGTATTGGCCGGGGTGCCCCTGAACGAGGCCCTGGTGGCCACCCTGGCGTACCGGGTGGCTTCCTACTGGCTTCCCCTGCTAGCCGGAATCGTTGCCTACGCGATCTACCGTCATCGATATCGGGGAGCCGAGCTCACCGGATCACCGGTAGGTGGGACCCAGCCCTCCTGATGAGGATGTTCGGCCATTGACCCCGTGCCGCCGCGACACCGTGCCGCTGCGCCGCTGGTCAATCGCCCAGTGGACCGGGACCAGTCGGTCAACACGAGGTACTCGTAGGAGGCTCCCGACCAGGCACATGTGCCCAATGAACCCGACATGGCGAACGCGTGTCCCGCCCACGGGGGAGAGCCCATGAGTACGGCGAACGCAACCTCGCGTCTGAGTGACGGGTGACTCCCCTGGGGGGAAGACTCCATTGACCTGGGCGAAGGTCAAATTGAGTTTTGATTCAGCTTCCCCGGGGATGACAGTGACGGGCCGATCCACAGGAGTCAGGCGGCCGGCGCAGCGACCCCGGTGGCAACCACCCGACCATCCTTCATTTCGACCGTTCGTTCCGCCCAGGCGGCGACGGCGGGATCATGCGTCACCAACATGATGGTCATACCCTCGCTGTGGACCTGCTTGAACAGCTTCATCACGAGGTCGGCTGCGTCCGAATCGAGGCTTCCGGTCGGCTCGTCCGCCAACAGAAGCTTTGGCTCGTTGGCTAACCCCCTGGCGATGGCCACGCGCTGGCGCTCACCCCCGGACAGCTCGGTCGGAAGCCGATTCTCGCGTCCCTGCAGTCCCACTTTGGCCAGAAGGTCAGTGGCCCTTTGCTGGCGGTCATGGACGCTGAGGTTGGTTCCGAACATGGCTGCCCCGATATTGGCCGCTGCTGTCTGCCGGGAGATCAGGTTGTGGAGCTGGAAGACGATTCCCACCTCCTGCCGTCGATAGCCGCTGAGGTCTCCAAGCGTCCGGAGGTCACGGCCGTCAACGCACACGTGCCCCGATGTCGCCGTGTCGAGGGCGCCGACCAGGTTGAGGCTTGTTGACTTCCCGCATCCGGATGGGCCTGTGATAGCGACGAACTCCCCTTGCTCGATCTCGAGATCAACGCCACGGAGGGCCTGCACGTTACCGGGGAAGCTCTTGACCACCGAGGAAAGCTTGACGGCGATTCCGCCGCCCGAAGGTTGGTCACTCATAGCTCAGCGCTTTCAGCGGCTCGAGGCGGGCAGCCCGGGCGGTCGGGTAGAGCCCACCGAGCACAGTCATGGCCACCGCCGTGAGTAGGGCCGTGCCGAATGCGGCCGCCGTGTAGTCGGCATGGAGCACCCCGACAAGATCCGGCAGAGCCTGGAGGATGGCGGTGACGGCGAAGGAGAGCGCGACGCCGAGGGCCGCCCCGGCCAGGGTGAGGATGAATCCTTCACCGAACAGGAAGTTCACCATCCGCCGTCGGGTCCAGCCGATGGCCCGCAGAAGGCCGAGCTCCCGTGTTTCCTCGATCACGGAGAGGTACATGGCGTTTCCTACGATCACCGCTCCGACTAGAACCGCCAGAATCGTGCTGGCTGTCACCGCCGCCTTGAGATAGATGAGATTGCGGTCGGCTCGCCCGAATTGTGAGGCGGTGCGAATTGTCGTGAGCTCGGGCAGCCGGTAGGCGATTCGCGACGCGACCGCGGCCGCCGAAGCCCCGGGGGCGTCCTGAACGAAGGCGAGCGTTACCGTACTGGGAAGCCGGTTGTAGGCCTGGAGTGCGGGAAGTGGGAACATGGCCCCGGAATCACCGTATGAGTTGCCTGTGGAGTAGATACCGGTGACGGTGTTCCAGGCCCCGTCGGCGTGGAATTGGCTGCCGACTCGGAGTCCGAGATTTGCAGCGGCGCGCCAGCCGAGCATCACCTGGTTGGCGGCAGCGGCTGCGTAGGACTGACCTGCCACCACATGCACGCCGAACGGGGCCTGATCCTGGGGGGCGATGCCGATCTCGATGAACAGTGGCGTCTGCGCGTTGAGGTGCTCCGTTTCGACCAGCACTCCGATGGCCCTTCGAACACCTGGGACAGCCCGGATGCGGGCCAACTCGCCCTGGTCGATGCTGCTCGACAACACATCCGAGACGTTCTTCTGGGCCACGGTGATGTCGGCCTTTCCGATCGAGATGACAGAGGCGGCGGATTGCTCCAAGCCATTGCTGGTCACCTGCAGGGTGACGATGATCATGATCGCGAAGGCGACCGCAAGCATCAGCGCGATCGATCGGGCCTTTTTCGACCAGAGGTCTCGGAGTAGGAATGAAATGAACGACATCGGCTCTCCCTGAACGGTCAACTCATATTTGCGGGTCCGCTGGTTCCGCGACATCACGCGTTCGCGTCCTTCACGTCCGATGACCGGCATTACGTGGTCGCGTGATGCCTGCAGTCGGTTCAATCTCGCATGCTGGCGACGTGGCTTCCCTCAACGTGCCGAGAAGTGAAGCGGTCGGACCCACAGGGCCGACCACTTCGGGGAAGGCGCCGAGCCCGGCCGGTATCAATAGGGGAGCGGTCGACACCGGCACCGGCGATACTTCGGCTGGGACGAAGTTCACCAACCAGATCGGCCTGCCCACGGCCACAGCCATCGTGGTGGGTTCGATCATCGGGACGGGTGTCTTCGCACTTCCGTCGGCGCTCGCTCCGTACGGCCTCGCCAGCCTGGTGGCCTTCGGCTTGGTGACGATTGGAGCCATCGCTCTGGCGCTCGTCTTCGGGTGGCTGAACAAGCGAGTCCCCGGCTCGGGTGGTCCCTATCTCTACGCCCGGGATGCCTTCGGTGATTTCGGTGGGTTCTTCACTGCGTGGTCGTACTGGCTCACCGCCTGGATCGGAAACGCGGCCATCGTGGTTGCCTGGGTGGGCTATGTCGAGGTGTTCGTCAACAAGGGTGGGAACAAATGGGGATCGGCGGCCATCGCCATGGTCGGGCTATGGGTGCCCGCCCTCATCAACATTACCGGAGTGCGGAACATTGGGTGGTTCCAGAACGTCACCGTGGTGCTCAAATTCATTCCGCTCCTGTTCATGGCTACTGTCGGCCTCTTCTTCATCAAGACGGCGAACTTCGGCTCCTTCAATCCCAGTCATCTGTCGATCGTCGCCGCCATCTCGGCGGCTGCGGCCATCGCCCTCTTTAGCTTCATCGGATTGGAAACGATCTCGGTAGCGGCCAGTAGGGTTCGCAACCCCGAACGGAACGTGTCGCGCGCGACCGTATGGGGGACGGTGGCCTGTGCTTTCGTATACATCTTCGGAACGCTGACCATCTTCGGGACCGTTCCCCACCAAGCGTTGATCGGCAACACCGCGCCATTCTCCTCGTCAGCCAACGCCATATTTGGTGGGAGTTGGGCAGGCCAGCTCATGGCCGTCACGGCCATCATCTCCGGGATCGGCTCCCTTAACGGTTGGACCTTGATCTGTGCCGAGATGCCCATGGCCGCCGCCAACGACAAGCTCTTCCCGAGCCAGTTCGCCGTGCTCAACAAGCGGGAGATCCCCGTATTCGGCATCATCGCGGCCACGGTGCTTGCTTCCATCCTCACTGTCTTCAGCTATTGGCGGTTCCAGACCGTCTTCACCGACGTGGTACTCCTGAGCGTCCTCACTGCGGTGATTCCGTACATGTACTCGGCCGCCGCCGAGCTTTACTGGCTCATCGTGAAGGGTCGGTCGGCAAACTGGGCCCACTTCACCCGTGACCTCGTGGTCACGATCGTTGCCCTGGTCTTCACCTTCTGGTTCTTGGCCGGAAGTGGCTACCAAGCCGTTTACTACGGGATATTCGTCTACTTCCTCGGCATCGGCGTCTACATCTGGATGAAGAGCGAGCGCCACGAGTACGGGGAGACCCTCGTCGTGCCGGTCGACTACGTCTCACCGAGCCCGAACGGCTCAAACGGCTCGCCGGATGCCAACGGCACCGACAGGACCCCCGAGCAGGGGGGCGACGATCGAGCCAGCGTCCCGGCGCAAGGCTCGGGAAGGGAGCGATGACCACCATGAACTCACGGAAGGCCAAGGCACATCCGCCCCTCGGAGTCCATTCCGAGGTCGGGCAACTCCGCCAGGCCATTATCCACCGTCCCGGGCTCGAATTGGCCCGATTGACCCCCGAGAACATCGGGGCGCTGCTTTTCGACGACGTGATGTGGGCGAGCAAGGCCCGCGAGGAGCATGACGCTTTCGCCGAGGCTCTCCGCGAAAACGGCGTGACCGTCCACTACTACGGCCAGCTCCTCGGCGAGACCCTCGACCTGGCCGCGGGCAGGGCTTTCGTTCTCGACCGACTGTGCACCGAGGCGAACCTGGGTCCGTCACTGGTCGGGCCGGTTCGCCGGCTGTGCGAGGGGCTCGATGGGGCCACGCTGGCCGAGTACCTCGTCGGGGGGGTCCTCAAGGCCGACCTGCAGCCGCTCCGTACCAAGAGCCTCACCTGGGACATGCTGCGCGCCGATGATTTCGCGCTCATGCCGCTGCCCAACCACCTCTTCCAGCGAGACAATTCGGCCTGGATCTACGGCGGTCTGACCGTGAACCCCATGGCCAAGCCAGCCCGTCAGCGGGAGACGCTGCACAGTCGCGCGATCTATCGTTACCACCCGCTCTTTGCAGACGCCGCCTTCGCTACCTACTACGGCGACGACGACGAAGTTCACCAGCCCGCCACCATCGAGGGAGGGGACGTCCATGTGTTGGGGGACGGCGCCGTACTTATCGGCATGGGTGAGCGCACTGCCCCGATGGCGGTCGAGATCGTGGCCCGTGCCCTGTTCGATTCTGGGCATGCGACCCGGGTTGTGGCCGCGGAGCTGCCTCACTCCCATGCTTTCATGCATCTCGACACGGTTATGACCATGGTCGACCGGGACACCTTCGTTCTCTACCCCTACTTTGACCCACACCTCCGCAGCTGGACCATCACCCCGGGGGGCGGGCCTGGCCGCCTTCGGGTCAGCCGCAATCGGAACCTCTGGACCACCCTCGCCAAGGTCGTGGGTGTCGACCGCATCAGCGTGCTGACCACCGACGAGGACGTTCGGGCGGCCGAGCGCGAGCAGTGGGACGACGGCACCAACTACCTGGCCGTGGCTCCCGGGGTGGTGATGGGCTACGACCGAAACGTGAATACCAACACCATGCTGCGCAAGCACGGCATCGAGGTGATCACCGTCCCGGGCAGTGAGCTCGGGCGAGGGCGGGGTGGCCCCCGCTGCATGACCTGTCCGATCGAGCGGGCGCCGGCCTAGGCGCCCGGTGGAGCCCGTCGTGGATCTTCAGGGCCGAAGTCTTCTCGAGATCGCCGATCTGAACCGCGATGAGTTCCGCGGGCTGGTGGCGCTGGCCAAGCGCTTGCGCAACGACAAGCGCTCGGGCACCGAGCAGAAGCGAATGATCGGCCAGAACCTAGCCCTCGTCTTCGAGAAGCCTTCGACCCGCACCCGGTCGGCCTTCGATGTCGGCGCCCACGACCAAGGGGCACAGACGACCTACATGGGTCCCGATGAGTCCCACTTGGGCGAGAGCGAGTCGGTCAAGGACACTGCCAGGGTCCTTGGTCGCATGTTCGACGGAATCGAATTCCGGGGCTTTGCCCACAGCGACGTCGTGACCCTGGACCGTTTCGCCGGGGTCCCGGTCTGGAACGGTCTGACCGACCAGTGGCACCCCACCCAGATGCTGGCCGACGTCCTCACCATCATCGACCATTGCGATAAACCGCTCGAGCAGGTTGTCCTCTGTTACCTGGGGGATGGCACCAATAACACCGCCAACTCCCTTCTCGTAACCGGCGCCCTGCTCGGGTTCGACGTCCGGATCGCTGCGCCGGTTTCGTTGTGGCCCTCTCTCCCCGTCCGCTCGCTGGCCGAGGGGCTGGCGGCCAAGTCCGGAGCCCGGCTATCGGTGACGGACAGCACGGCCGCCGGGGTGTCCGGTGCCGACTTCGTCTACACCGACGTCTGGCTGTCGATGGGGGAGCCCGACGATGAATGGGGGAAGCGGATCGACCTTCTGCTGCCGTACCAGGTCAATCGATCGTTGATGGAGTCGACTGGCAATCCGTCAGTGCAGTTCATGCACTGCCTCCCCGCCTTGCATGACCTGGCCACCGCCCTCGGGAGGCGGATCCATGGGCAGCGGGGCTTGGACGCGCTCGAAGTGACCGACGAGGTCTTCGAGTCCTCTTCGTCGGTCGTTTTCGACCAGGCCGAAAACCGCCTCCACACCGCCAAAGCGGTAATGGTGGCTACGCTGGGGGTGAGGGACTGAGGTGCTGGTCGTCGCCTTCGGGGGCAACGCCCTCCTCCAGCGGGGCGAAGCGCCTGTGGCCGACGTGCAGCAGAACCACGTCCACCGGGCCGCATCGAGCCTGGTCCCGGTGGCCGAGTCCCACGATCTCGTCGTTACCCACGGCAATGGCCCCCAAGTCGGGCTGCTGGCCCAGGAGAGTGCGGCCGATTCATCACTTCCCGGTCCGTACCCTTTCGACGCCCTTGGGGCGCAAACCCAAGGAATGATCGGGTACTGGCTGGTCCAGGCCTTCGAGAGCACTCTCCCCGGGCGTCAGGTGGCTGGTCTCATCTGCCAGACGTTGGTGGACGCCGAAGACCCAGCCTTTCACGACCCGACCAAGTTCGTGGGTCCCGCCTACGACGAGGCCCGGAGCACGGCGCTTCAGGCGGCCCACGGCTGGCAGTTTCAACAGGATGGGACGGCATGGCGCCGGGTGGTCGCCTCGCCCGAGCCCCTTGAGCTACTCGAACTGTCCAGTATCCGCCACCTGCTGGCGCAGGGCGCATTGGTGGTGTGCGCCGGGGGCGGCGGCATCCCCGTCTACCGGAAACGGGATGGATCACTCCGCGGGGCGGAAGCGGTCGTGGACAAGGATTTGACCTCGGCGCTGCTGGCCCGGGAGCTCGGTGCCGAGGCGCTACTCATCCTGACCGACGTCGAGGGTGTGCAGCTCGGGTTCGGCACCACGGAAGCCCGCACCATCCGGCACACCACCCCGGACGAGTTGCGGACCCACGACTTTGCCGCCGGTTCGATGGCCCCCAAGGTCGCGGCCGCCTGCCGGTTCGTCGAGGCAACCGGGCGTCCGGCCATGATCGGCCGAATGGAGGACGTCGTCGGACTCCTCGACGGCACCCGGGGAACCCGGATCGAACAGGTGCCAGGTACATGACCGATGGATCGCCGAGACAACTGTCTTTGCCAGCAGGCCCGCCGGAGCCAGGTGCTCCAGTCGGCCACGAGACCGCACTCCGGAGATGCGAACTGCACCGGCGCCTGGGGATGGCCAGGCTCTTCTTCGATGCTGGCGGCGACGGTGGAAGTGGAGTCGCCGGGGACGGCAGTGGCGGAACACGAACGGACTCGGCTAGTCCCGTCGACTGAAGATGTTGAGGAAGAAGGTGAACACATTGAGGGCGTCGAGGAAGATGGAAGCGGCCATCATGGGGGCCGAGTCAACATCGCCGACGGACCGGAGGCGTTGGAAGTCGATCAGGGTGAGGATGGCAAAGACTCCCAGTCCAAGGATCGAGTACAGCAGGGCCTCATTTGGGATCTGGGCGAAGATACTGATGACCCCGAAGGCAATGAGGCCGACGAGCCCCCAGAGGCCGAGGCGGGCCATGCCACTCAGGTCCCGACGGGCGGCATAGCCGGCCGCGCCGAGCCCCGCCATGAAGAGCGCAGTGGCGCTCCCAGCCTCCCAGAGCGTCGCCGGGTCAGCCGACGCATAATATGCCACGGTCGGACCGGTCCCCAGCCCGATGGCCAAGCCGAAGCCGAACAACAGTCCGGTCGACGATCCGCGCGACGAGCGAACGGCGAACCGCATCCCGATCAGGAGTCCGAAGCTCACGAGGTAGAACACCCAGCCCCATCCGTACGCGAGATTGCGACCCAGGTAGGCCCCGAGGGCGAAGAACCCGGCCGTCACCGCGACCAGCTCCATGGTCGGCCCGAAAAGAGTCGAGGTGTCGTCGGCGACGCCCGTCCCCAGAACATCACCTTCCACGGCTTCGTGCGTGCTCATTGGTCTCCTCCAGCGACTCAACGCCGCGTCAATTGGTACACCGCGGCCAGTTCGGCCAGTCACATCCACCGCACAGCATCGCCCGGCACGGGGCACGGAGCATCCCGCGATCGTGTGTCTTGTGACACCTGCGTCTCGCTCTGTGGAGAACAGCCTGCATTCGAGCGGATCCGTCGCTGGCCATAACCGAGAACTTTCTCATGGCCACTGACCCGGAGCTCAACCGTTGGCAGAGCTCACGCGACTCAATCAGAGGCGGTGCTGACCTTCGTGACTGGGATCGGGATCTCGACGCTCAGCTTGGTACCGGCGCCGGGGTCACTATCGAGAAGAATGTGGCCGTTGAGGGCTTCGACGCGGTCCTTGAGGCCGATCAGACCAGTGCCGTGGGTAAAGTCGGCACCGCCAACACCATTGTCTCGGACTGTGACCCGCAAAACGTCGGCGTCGGCCTCTATGGTGACCATCACGGCTGTGGCGTTAGCGTGCTTGCTCGCGTTGGTAAGTGCCTCAGAGACGACATAGTAGGCCGCGATCTCAATCGGCTCGGGGAGGCGGGCCGCTGTGCGCACGGTAACCTCGACCGGAATCGCGGAGCGGCGAGCCAGACCCTTCACAGCAGGCCCTAGCCCGCGCTCCGCGAGGATTGGCGGATGGATTCCCCGGGCGAGTTCGCCCAGTTCGTCCAGAGCTTCGGACAATCCGACTCCTACGGCGTCCAGCCGAGCAGCCGTGCCGGGCGGCATATCACCTTGCACCTTCCGAAGCTGAAGCGCCAGCGACACCAATCGCTGCTGGGCGCCGTCATGTAGGTCCCGCTCAATACGTCGGCGGGCTTCATCAGAAGCCGCCACGATCCGCGCCCGTGACTCAACAAGTTGCGTCCGGCTCTCGGCATTGGCGATTGCAGTCGCCACGAGACCAGTGAATACCGCTAGCCTGTCCTCGGTATCCGCTGGAGCCGCTTTGGGGCCACGCAACGCCACGCCGACCAGACCCCAAAGTCGTCCCTCGACCGTGATTGGCGCGGCGACCGCGGAATCAACACCCAGCCACTCGTAGTAGTCCGTCTGCGAATCGATGCGCGCCGGTAGGCCAGTTTGACGGATGAGCGGAGTGACACCTTCGCCGGGTGCTATGTGCCGGCGAAAGCCGACCGCGAGCGGCTCGCCTTTGGCAGCCCATGATGCGACGATCGTTACGCTCTCATCGGGCTCAAACCGGGCCACCAGGGCGTCATCAGTTCCGAGCAACTTTCCGACCTGTTCGGCGACCGCTCCGAAAACCCCCGCAGGTGCCTCGCCCTGGGCGACCAGAGTGGCAACGCGCCCGAGGGCGGCCTGCTCATCAGCAATCGAGCGCAGCTCTTGGCGAGCCTGGGCATTCGCGACCGCGGTTGCCACGAGTTCAGTGAACGCCGCGAGACGTTCCTCGGTTCCCGGCGGTGGTGGCTCAGTGCTTGTCGATACGATGGCCATGAGACCCCAAAGCTCACCCTCTACAATGATGGGCACGCCCACCGAGGATTGGATGCCGATCTCACGCGCAGCCACTCCCGTGTCGTCCGTATACCGGTCGACCCGAGCCGGGCGTCTGGTTTTGTGGACGATGTCAGTCAAACTGCCCTCGATCCGCTCAACCCGCAGGCCCACTGGTAGCCCTTGCCCCCCCTCGCTCCATTGGGCGACGATTTCGCCAGCGCCATCAGCGAGGTACCGCCACAACGCGGAAACTTCCACGTCGAGGAGTTGAACGACCTCCTCGGCGACGGATGTGAAAATGGTTGCTGGAGGCGCTGCCTCTGCCACGAGTGTCGCCACGCGACGCAGCGCGGCTTGTTCGTCGAGCACTCGTCGAATATCGGTGACGTCACGCCCAACCACGTACCGGAGGCCTTCCTCTGGTGCCGCACGAGCATTCCACTCCAGCCAGCATTCCGAACCGTCGCTGCGGATGTACCGGTTCTTGAAGTGGTCGAAGTCTTTGCCAGCAGAAAGATCGGGATTGCCCAAAATATCCGCACGGTCGTCGGGGTGGATGAACTCGACAAGAGGTCTCGACAGAAGCTCCTCTGTCGAATACCCAAGTATCACTTCGGCGGCCTGGCTGACTCGTTTGAAGTAGCCGTCGTCACCCGCAATGCACAGGAGGTCGGGTGAGAGATCGAAGAAGTCCTCGAGTTGACCCTCCGCCTGGCGACGACGACCGTGTGATTCCTCAAACGCGGCCATGACCTCGTTCATACCAACCACAATCCTGGCCCAGGTCCCCTCGAATGCGTGATTTCCAACTCGGTAGTCCAGGCGGTCCTCAACGACCGCCGTGTTCATCGCACCGGTCTCGTGGGCCAGCTCGTCGGTTGTCACACGCAGATCTCTGAATGCAGCTGCGACGTCGCCGATCTCGTCTCGTCCGGCATACTGGATGTCGACATCGAAGTCGCCCCGGGACAGCCCGCGGGCGCTTACGGAAAGCTCTTCTAGGGGCCGGCTGATTGAGCGCCGAATTGCGAGTGCCACAACCAATACGACGCCGAGCACCGCAAGCAGAAGAGCCGCAGAGCGGAGCGCGGCCGTTCGTACGGCACCGAGACCTTGCGAGTTTGTCGCCACGAGCTCGTTGGCTGCCGCTGTCTGCACGTGATAGAGGTGAGCTAGGCGACTGCCCGAAACGGCCCACCACTCCGCAGGCGACGTGGTTCCCGTGAGCACATTCTGAGGATTGGATGTGATCTCGTTTCGCAGCTGCTGTACCTGGACGCCTGCGGGCGATGACAATACGGCGTTCAATGCGGACCGAAGTGTCCCGGACGCGTTCGCATTGAAGGTATCGAGTTCTGATGCTTCGAGGCCCTTTGTCGTGACAGTGAGTAGCGATCGATCTTGTTTTGGGGTACTGAACAAGATTGCGAGGTCTATCTGTTCGTGAGCTGCCGCTTCGTTTGTCTCGAGAAGTGCAAAGTACGCGTTGGCCGCTCGTTCCGAAGCCAAGGTCGGTGGCCCAGCTAGACGACTCCCCACCGTCTCCAGAAGTCCGCGGATCAGAACGGAGTAGTAGGTACCTGATTGCTGCACTGGAAGTGCGCCGCTGTCGGCCAGACTTCGCGCTATCGGCAACTGCTTGTTGACAGCATCGGTTCCCGGAGCTTTGATCGGGAGCGGAGCCGCCGCCACACTTGGTGGGACCTTTGCTAGCGCATCGTCAGTGGCTCGGTGCGCCGAATTCAGCGTGTCCTGAGTTTGGGCCGATGGCTGTAGACGTAGCTTTACTGTGGCGGCACGCTCGTTGGCCAGCGCGTCGATCAGCCTGACGGTAGCAATCGACACCTGGGCCTTGGCCTGGAAGGCGCGCAACTGGGTAGCGCGATGGGAGTCAGATGCGGCGGAAGCGACTGTTAGTCCAAGGAGGACCAATACAGGTATAAGCACAAGCACCATGAGCTTCGTGCCGACCCGCAGCCGCGCAAGAAGTGGAGGGCGGCCACTGGCCTCCGTCCCACTCCCGGGTGTCCGGCTCATGATTTCGGGACTGTACCCCCGTCCGCTCTCGCTGACAACCAGCTGTGGGCAGAGCGGCGTGACACTGCCACACCTTCGGTCAAGGCAACGACGGTCCGAGTGCGTCGCGGTCGCCCCTGGGCCGGAAGTTGACACTCGTCGCCCCTCAGCGGTCGAGCGAATGGCGAGGTGAGCGGCGCATGGTGGGCCGATGTTGAGCCCTAGCAGGCAGCTATCGCCCGGAGTTCGGTCAAGCGAACCTCTGGCCATATCGCCAGTTGCCAAGAGGGCTTGGAGAGCTGTCGTCAGATTCAAGCCCGGACCACGCGAGCGCGTGATGTGTTCGCCTTTCGTCATCGCCATGATTGGAGAATCGAAAACGAACCGCCGAGGAGCGCGCGTGGAGCCGATCAAGAACATGAGTATCTCCGTCACCACTGACGGCCCGTACGTCGTGGAGGGTACGGTGCCATTGGCGGTCCAGACCATCGTCACAGATGCCGGGGGAAATGCGATCGGCTGGCGCCAGGGCGGAGAGCTCGACTCCCGGGCTTCCTACGCCCTCTGCCGGTGCGGACAGTCGGCCGACAAGCCGTATTGTGATGGATCCCATGTCCGGACCGGGTTCACTGGGACGGAAACTGCCACCGGCGACTCGTATGAATCGCAGGCGACGGAGCAGGTCGGACCGACTCTTATCCTGACCGACGCCCAACCCCTGTGTGCCTTCGCCCGCTTCTGCGACGTGGCCGGTCAGGTTTGGAATCTCGTTGAGCAGCCCGGTCCCGTGGCTGCCCAACAGACGGCAATGGAAGCGGGGCTGTGTCCATCCGGTCGCCTCGTGGTGTGGGATCCGGAGACGAATCAGGCTCTCGAGCCCACCTTCGAGCCTTCAATCGGACTGGTCGACGATCCCCAACAAGGTGTGGCCGGTCCTGTTTGGGTACGGGGCGGCATACCTGTCACGGCTGCCGATGGCACGACCTACGAGGTCCGTAATCGGGTCACCCTCTGCCGTTGTGGGGCGTCGCAGAACAAGCCATTCTGCGACGGTAGCCACGCGGCAATCGGCTTCACCGCTTAACGACCACTGACGACCACAGCGATCAAGCCTGGCGATCGGTACTCATCTGGGACTTCAAAGGCCGATGGGGACCGTGCTTGGTAGGACTCGTGCTGGATGTCCGATCGGAGGCGCGAATCGGGTGTCAGCGAGTTCTTGGGCCTGACTGCCCACCGGACGAGCGTCAGCTGTCATCGTCACTTATCGGCGTGAGGCAATGCCGACCGCCTTGCTCGACGTTGACCTGGAATCGGATCCCGCGACCACGTGATGCGGCGACCCTCGACGACGGTCACCATCGAATTAATGGGTACGAACCCAAGAACATCTGACGAATGGAACAACCATGACGTTGACCACAGTTCCGGACAAGTTGAGCAGTACCGCCCCTGATCGCGGATATGCGACCATAGATCCGAGTACGGGCGAGCGGGAGTGTTCGTTTCCCTTCCTCGGAACACAGCAAATCGACCAGCGGATACGAGCCGCGGCAAGGTCCTACCCATCGTGGCGGAACCGACCAGTCGCAGAGCGGGCGCAGATCGTACGTCGGGCCGGTGATCTTATGCTTCAACGCGAAGATGCGTTGGCCGCCCTTGTCACCTCAGAAATGGGAAAACTCATAGCCGACAGTCATTGGGAGGTGCAGCTGGCGGCAAGTATTCTCCGCTACTACGGGGATAATGGGCCACGGTTCCTGCGGGCAGACAGGCTGACGGTCGATGCCGGGGATGCAGAGATTGTCAATGAGCCGCTCGGGGTCTTGCTCGGCATCGAGCCGTGGAACTTTCCGCTCTACCAGGTCGTGCGGTTTGCTGGCCCTAACCTGGTGGTCGGCAATACCATTCTCCTAAAACACGCGGAGAGTTGCCCGCAAACGGCATTGGCCATCGAAGAGCTGTTCGTCGACGCTGGGGCGGGTGGAGGCGTCTATGCGAATGTATTTCTCAGGGTCTCCGATGTCGAGCAAGTCATCGCACATCCATCAGTGCAGGGTGTGTCATTGACCGGTAGTGAGCGAGCCGGCAGATCCGTTGCCGAACTCGCCGGCCGGAGCCTGAAGAAGTGCGTCCTGGAGTTGGGCGGGAGTGACCCCTTCATAGTACTTGACGCACCTGATATGTCCGAGACTGTGGATGCCGCGGTTATTGGACGAATGGCCAACACGGGACAGAGCTGCGTGGCGGCCAAGCGGTTTCTCGTGGTTGACGAGCTGTTCGACGAATTCGTCGGACGACTCGCGGAGCGCTTTGCCTCGTTGACACCGGGGGACCCCGCGGACCCTTCGACGGAGCTCGGCCCACTCTCGTCAGACGAAGCGGCAACGAACTTGGTGTCACAGGTGCACGACGCCGTCGAACGAGGCGCAACTCTGGTGACGGGGGGCCACCGCATTCCGCGCCGCGGTGCCTATGTCGAGCCGACCCTACTCACCGGAGTCCGGCCCGGCATGCGAGCGTTCGATGAGGAACTGTTTGGACCCGCAGCCGTCGCTTATCGGGTTGCCGGTGACAACGAAGCGGTGTCGCTCGCCAACGGGACGATGTTCGGCCTCGGAGCCGCCGTCTTCTGTAGCGACCTTGAGCGGGCCCGCGCAGTCGCCGATCGGCTGGAGAGCGGGATGGTATGGATCAACCACCCCACGTCCACCGCGCCTGAGCTGCCGTTCGGTGGCGTCAAGCGGTCGGGTTTCGGTCGCGAGCTGTCACGATTGGGAATGTTCGAGTTCACAAATCGAAAGTTGATTCGGACCATCTGACCAGTGCTCGGTTCTCGCTGGACGACGTCTTGGTGAAGGGCAAGGGCGGCGCACAAAGGGCAAAGACCGCGATCAAGGAAATGAAGGACGGTCACTCGCAAGATGACGACGTTGGACGGAGGACCATGTTCGATAGAGGTCAGGAGTCCAATCATCGGGATGAGAGCGTCGCAGTGTGTGAACCCCGAGCCCATACGAGAGCTGCGACGGAGACCCTATTCACCTCATGAGACGCATTCACCAAAGTGGTAGGCGCTGGAGTCGCAGCTCGGGGGGCCTGGCCGCCATCACGGTCACTCTGACCATTTGGGCATTCGGGCTCGCCGGCTGTTCTTCCCCGGGGACTTCCGCTCCAGCCAGTGGCGGGGTCATCCGAGCGGTCGGCGCCGAGGACGAGTACGCCAACGTGCTCCAACAGATCGGCGGCAGGCACGTGTCGGTGTCGACCATCCTCGACAACCCGAACACTGATCCGCACACCTTCGAGGCCAGCGCCGGCGTGGCACAGCAGGTGTCGAACGCAACTCTCATCATCCAGAACGGGGTCGGCTACGACACCTTCATGAACCAAATCGAGGCGGCGTCGCCCAACCCCGCTCGAGAGGTGATCGTGGTCCAGCATGTTCTCGGTCTCCCCGACGACACGCCCGATCCCCACCTCTGGTACGACCCGAAAGCGATGCCCGCCGTAGCCAGTGTCATGGCCACCGACCTCGGTCAGCTGGATCCTGCCAATCGCTCCTACTTCCAGGCACGTCTGATGGCCTTCGACACCTCGCTTAAGCCATGGCTGGCGTCGATTGCTTCGTACAGGGCTACCCACGGCGGCACCCCGGTCGGTGTCACCGAACCGGTATCGGACTATCTGCTCAAGGCGATGGGTGCGGACATTGTCACTCCGTTCTCCTTCCAGGCCGACATCATGAATGGCGTCGACCCATCTCCCGAGGCGATCGCTCAGGAGAAGGGACTCTTCACCAGGCACGTGGTGAAGGTCTTCTGCTACAACCAGCAGGTGGTCAGTTCGCTGACTGCGAGCATCCGGCAGACCGCGCAGACCGCCGGCGTGCCTGTGGTCGGTGTCTCTGAGTCCATGCCGACCCCGGGATACGACTACCAATCGTGGATGGAGGCCGAGGTCGCTGCCATTCAAGCTGCGGCTGAGCACGGCACGTCATCGGAGCACCTGTGAGCGTTACCCCTGTTCTCCGAGTCGACGGAGTGAGCGTTTCTTTCGGAGGCCGCCGGGTACTCGACGAGGTCTCCTTCGAGGTCCGCCCCGGCGAGTTCACCGGGCTCATCGGATCCAACGGAGTGGGCAAGACGACGCTGCTCAGGGTGATCCTCGGCACGCAACGTCCCGACGCCGGCACGGTCCGATTCGGAGCATCCCCGGGCGGAAAGCGCTCCCGATCACTCGGGTACGTGCCCCAAAAGGTCGTGCTCGATCCAGACGTGCCGATGCGGGCATGGGACTTGGTGGCCCTGGGGCTCGACGGAAACCGGTTCGGGTTCGGACGGCGGACGAAAGTGCAACGACTTGCGGTCGACCAAGCACTCCACGACCTCGACGCCGACGACTTCGCCGATAGCAGGGTCGGCATGCTGTCGGGCGGTGAGCAACAGCGGGTCCTGATCGCCCATGCGCTGATCAGCCGACCGAACCTCCTCCTCCTCGATGAGCCGCTGGCCAACCTGGACCCACGGAGCGCCCAAGAGGTTGTGGGGTTGCTCCATCGGGTGTCCGAGGAACAGCAGGTGGCAATGCTACTTTCCGCCCACGAGATGAACGCGTTGCTCCCGGTGATGGACCGGATCGTCTACCTGACGGCTGGACACGCGGCCAGCGGGTCAACGGACGAGGTCGTCCGGTCTGACGTGCTCAGCCGGCTCTACGGGCACCACGTGGACGTCCTGAAGCTTCACGGCCGGGTGCTGGTGGTCGCCGAGCCTGACCATGAGGACCGAGAGATCCCCGACCATCCGATCCTCACCATCTCTTGAGTATCGTGCATCTTCTGTTCGAGCCCGGGCTCTTCTCCAGCAGCGCCGTCCGCACGGCTGTTGTGATCGGATCGGTGACCGCGGTGGTCTCGGCCGTCGTTGGGGTCTTCACCGTCATTCGCAGCCAGGCGTTCGCTGGGCACGCGCTGACCGATGTCGCTACCACCGGTGGATCCGCTGCCTACTATCTCGGGCTGGCGCCATTGGTCGGCTTCGTCGGAGGTGGAGTACTCGGAGCGGGGGCGATGGAGGTGGCCGGAGTCCAGAGGGTGCGTAGCCGCGATCTGGCCACCGGTATCGTTCTGGGCGCGGCCACCGGCCTCACAGCGCTCTTCCTTTACCTGGACGCCACCACCTCAGCGACGACGGGAGCCACGCAGCAGATCCTATTCGGCTCGATCTTCACCGTTGAGCCCTCGACGATCCCCGTAGTCACTGGATTGAGCGCGCTGATCGTCATCGGACTGGCTGCCGTCCGTCGCCCGCTGCTGCTCAGCTCAATGTCACCCGAGCTGGCCTCGGCCATGGGGGTCCGCACCAGGTGGGTCAGCCTCATGTTCCTGTTGACGATGGCCGTGGCGGTCGGCCTGTCCTCGATCGCCATCGGCTCGATCCTCTCAACCGCCCTCCTCATCGGTCCAGCGGCCACAGCGCTCAGACTCACCAGGTCGCTTGCCACCTCGGTCGCCCTCGCCTGTGTGCTAGGCGTGGCGACGACACTGCTTGGGATTCTTCTCGCCTACGACAGCAGCTACTGGGACTCTTCGATCCAGGCACTTCCGGTGAGCTTCTTCATCGTGGCGATAACGTTCACTGGCTATCTCTGTTCGGGGATCCCGGGTCTTCGTCATCGAGCGCGCATGCCGAACCCATGCGATGTGGTTGCACAGGGTGCTCCGATCCCTGCCGAATCGGCCGGTCCTCCGGTGGCCGCCTGATGTTCTCGGGGTTCATGGTCCACGCATGGGAGATCGGGTCGATCGTGGCCGTCGTGGGCGGAGTCGTCGGCTTCTTCGTTGTGCTACGCGGCGCAGCCTTTGAGGCCCACGCCATCCCCAACGGCGCCTTCGCTGGAGCCGCTGGGGCCAGCCTCATTGGTGCCAGCACGTTGCTCGGGCTCGGTGTCTTCGCCGTCGGTGCGGCGCTGCTCATCGCTTTCCTAAGCCGGAGGGGCAGACCTGATGTCGTCACCGCTCTCGCTCTAGTAATGATGCTGGCCCTCGGTGCGGCCTTCCTCAGCCAGACCACTCAGTACGAACCGGAGATCTTCTCGTTGCTCTTCGGCGAGATCCTTGGGGTGAGCTCAGGCGAAATCCTGCCAATCGCCACTCTCGGGCTTGCATCACTCATTGCCATTGGCGTGCTCTACCGACCGCTGCTGCTTACATCGGTCGTTCCAGAGATCGCCGACGCGACAAGTGTGCCTACGTTTCGGATAGAGCTCCTGTTCCTCCTCATCGTGGCACTGGCAACGACCATGACCGTCCCGGTAGTCGGTGCACTGCTCATCTTTTCGTTGATGATCGGCCCACCGGCCGCCGCTCTGTGCATCGCGCACAGGCCTGCCTTGGCCCTTGTCGGATCAGTGACAATCGCGCTCGTTACGATTTGGTCAGCCATCGCGGCTGCATATGCGACCGATTGGCCCGTGGGCTTCTTTGTTGGGGTTTTCGGTGCGGGATGGTTCGCCATCGGGCGCACCTACGCCGCCATCTCCGTGCGAAAGTGGACCTTGGTGACCCTATCGGATGGAAGGTCGAAGCCAACGACGGCATCGAGGAGCTAGCCGCTCGTCGGGCAAGAGAGCCGCTGGCATGGGCCGACGTGCCGGTAGGCGAGTGAGCCGTGCGGTCGAGTCACGCTGGAAACGTGCTGTTACACAATCAGGGCATCGCAGGCCAGCATCGTCGTTTCCTGGACTTTCTGGGACTCACTCAGAGTCGGTAGAAAGGATCGACGTCGTGGCGCTGGAGGATGTTTCAGTCGCCTGCCGGTGGCAAAACGATGCCCATTACGGATTACCGAGTCTGTTTGAAAGATCACCTTGGCGCGAGTCCGATCCGCAATATGGAGGAAAAAGGATCTAGTACATAAGACGGTGGAGCGATTCCTGTGATTGCGAATCGTCGCGCCGGCGTCACTTATCGAGATTAGCGGCCAGGGGGTTGCGACGGGGTGGAGTCACCTGGACTAAAGCGTTGCGGTCTGTGTGCCTCACGAGTGAAGCCCTACCCTCGACCTCCATCACTGCCTCTTCCTCGTAGGACCACGATCCGTCGCTAGTAACCGTGACGTGTTGGCGATAGCTGAGGGTCCGGAATGCCCGATCGAGGAACGGGTTAGATGCGATCCCGAAGGTCTCGGATCCGCGGGAGGCCCGCACCTCGAACTCGCGGTCATCGGCCGTCGCCAAGCCTCCCGCCAACAGCACCTGACCACGCGGGATACCGAGGGTGAGCATGACTACTCCAGAAACTGGCTCCCAGAGCCAATACCCGACCTGGTCGTGGAAGGTCTTGGTCTGACCCGGCTTCACCAGATGGGTGTGGTATCGGAGACCGTAGAGGAGCTGTGGACCGTTGGTCTGTGGATCGATGGGATCGAGTACATAGGTCTCATCAAATCGATCGTCGCCGGTAACGTTGACACTTGGATGGATGTCATGACCCTCCGTACCTCGCCAGATGCCGGCGAGTGGGCGCAGAGGCCCCAGATGCAGGAGCGTATCGGGGTTTGGGTCCGGCTCCGAGTAGATGTCAGCGCCGTAGCCGTCTGTCTCACCGATCCCAACCTTGGCCATGTCACCTCACCTTCATTTTGAACTGTATGCCCGGTCCGTTCAACGTCACCTCCCGCGAACGCGGGATCCGAACTCGCTTGCCAGCCAGTGCACTGAGCGCATCTGGGGAAAAAGATCTGATCCATCGTTCGGGAAGCCTGGCGCGGGCCCCCGGCCACGATGGACAGCGGTGGGTCGCAAAATTGGTCGTGCGAACTGGAAACTCAGATACGCGAATGGAATCCGCCAGATCACCTACTCGTCAGGGCGTTGCCGCGCTGCCTTCACCATCTCTGGTCCGGTACTGCGTACCTCGGGACATCAGTTGGCGATGCCGTCGGACAGGGCGTTGATGCGTTGGTTTTCTTCGGTGGTCAGCGTCACTCGCATCGCCGCGGCTGCCTCGAGGGCGTGATGTGGCTTTGAGGCTCCGGGGATGGCGATGATCGTCTCGCCGTAGTTTGCGATCAGCCAGGTCAGGGCCACTTGACTGATGGTGGCTCCGTGTGCGGCGCCGATGTCGCGCAGACCCTCGATCAGGGGAGCGGTCCGGTCGAGCTCCTTGCTGGTGAACCCGTAGATTCGGCGGGTGGGCGGCATCTTTGCCACGAGCGAGCGGTCGTCATGGAACTTGCCCGTCAGTATGCCGCCGGCGAGCGGTGAGTACGCGATCAGCGTGATGCCAAGGCGACGTGCGGTATCGAGAACGCCGTTCCCTTCGACCTTGCGATGCAGAAGGTTGACGCGAACCTGGTTCGTGGCCAGGGCTAGATCGTGCGTAGCCAATGTGGCGTGCGCCCGTTCCATCTGTCGAGCCGAAAAGTTGCTGACCCCGACGACGGCGATCTTGCCCGCCTCAGCCATGGTGGCCATCGCGTGTACCTGAGTGCGCAGTCGGGAGAAGCTGCCAAAGCCAATGTGGATCTGATACAGGTCCACGGGGAAGGGTTTCAGGGCAGCCTGACGGGCGCCAATGGTGCGCTCGATTGACTTCGCCGTCCGGAGCAGCGGGCTCCACTTGGTGGCGATCGTTACCTCTCCCGGCGAGATGCCGTTGTGTACAAGGCCGGCGCTCAGACTCCGCTCCGAGTGTCCCCACCCGTACATCTCGGCCGTATCGAACCACGTGATCCCGCCGGCCAGCGCAGTCTTGACGATCTGGTCGACCTCGGGCTGGGGCAGCTGCGGGAAGAACTTCGAGACGATCCCGGGTCCGGAGAACTGCATGCAGCCCAATCCAACAGGAGAGACGTGCAATTTGGTGCGACCGATCTGTCGCAACCTCACCGCTGGATTTTCATCGGACATGGGCAGCATCTTGTGGGGGGAGGTTGGGGACCGAACTGATCGAGTGACGACGATTTCCGACGCCGGCCGAACCCATTGCCGATCTCATCTGGCAGAGTAGCCGACTGGCTAGTACCGCCGGCAAGGGCAGGCGGGTCGCCAAAGGTCGCCACGGTGACCCACCGGCCACTTGACTAGAGGCTGCGGCTCGTTAAGTGCCTGACAGGGACGCTCTTCACCGACGTTCGCTTGCTCGCAAGTTTACCGCCCACGATGGCTACCCATGGGGTCTGATCAGCCCACCCACGGCGAACCTGGAGCCGCATAATTGCGAAGGTGCAGGAATGCTTACCTGATGGTCAGGTGAATACTCAGACAGGATCTCTGACCACCCTCCGCATGCTCATTGCCCATGCTCTTCAGCGGCAGCCAGCACTGAGGTGCGGACGAGTGGGTCATCGGAGAAGTGCAGGTTCCAGTGTTTGAGGAGTTACCCGACATATCCCCGAAACAGGAGACGACGATGAGTGATGCTCAGGCAACCGAGACATTCAAAGCTCACCAACGAACTCGCCAAGCGATCAGCCTCAGCGGGTTGCGAGCTCAGGTCAAGTGGGCTGACGGAATCAATGCCAAGATCGCCGTCTTCCTGACCAACGTCGTCGGGTCAATGTGGTGTGCCTACGCGTTTGCGATCCTTGCCCTTATCGGATTACCTGCAGCACTGAAGCCGGGCGGTGAAGGAATCATCTCTTGGATTGCGCAGACGTTCCTCCAGTTGGTCTTGCTGTCTGTCATCATGGTCGGCCAGAACGTGCAGGCCGAGGCTGGTGATGTTCGATCGCAGCGCACTTATGACGACACACTCCAGATACTCGATCGGCTCGACATACACACGGAGGGTGGGATCAAAGATCTGGCCGATCGGATTGACGAGTTGGAATCGAAGATTGGCGGTTAGACGATCCCGGACCTTGTGAGCTGCTTCCCGGGGATGGTCCACTGATCCTTCATCGGCGCTCGCTCCGACAAGGATCCGAGGTCGGTGACTTTCCCGGCTCTTTGAGTTGGAATGATCTGTAGGCAAGACGTGATTGTCGAAGGCGGTAGAGGCAGGTAGTTGATAGGTCGGCTTGTTCTTGAGGGGACCATCTCGACCAACGATCAGGCTTTCGTGCAGCCCACGTAGCCCTGCCAGTATGAACACGCCGGACGACTCTCAACCGTCGGCCGTTCGCCTCTCCGGCCATTCGCGCCAGCTTTGGTGAGTCGCTGACACTCAACCCTGACGTTTCCCTGGTAGCACGCGAAAGGCGAGCCCCTACGGCCGTACACCAGCGGTAGTTCTCGCTCAGATGCGCCCGGCAACATTACTCAGGGGAGTCACGACCTGACGGAGGCCGAAGGTTGCGATGAACGAACCCTCGTCTGTCGGTATCACCCCGTCCTTTGATGGTCGTACTAGTAATGGCACTAATAGGGTCCGGCACCGGGATGTCCGGGCGTGAGGCGACGAGGTTCTCCGTGACCCCGGTTTCG
Organism: uncultured Acidimicrobiaceae bacterium; assembly: GCA_963701325.1. Lineage (GTDB taxonomy): Bacteria > Actinomycetota > Acidimicrobiia > Acidimicrobiales > RAAP-2 > Bog-756. Next base: position 1,803,663 of record OY969604.1, on the reverse strand, counting down.
GGATTGAAGACCGCCTTTACTGGGTTTCCCTGGTGTTCACTTCAGATCTACGGATCAGCGGGGCCGGCGTTACTCCGAAGGTCGATCGGTCAGTTTGATTGGAAGCTCTTCTCTCGGCAAGAATTTGAAAACATGGAGCACACGGAGGTGATTGGGCAACAAGTAGGTCTCCTCAATTGCGAGCAGTGCGGCGCAGCTTTGACCGATGTTGACTATGACAAGAGCGGCAGGCTCGTGAGCCGATGTCCAAATCGGGACAGGGACCTGGAAAGCCCACTGCCTCCAGCGAGTTGACGGTCGGTTAGCGTTGTGCCGATACGGCCTCGGTCCGATGCCCTCAGCTTCAGCTGGTAGAACCACGAGGGTCGGCTCTCAGGACTCAACAGGACTCAACTGCTGCCTTTCGGGTCCCTTCCGTGCCCCTCGGTACACTTCATCCGACCCAAGTTAAGTGCTGTTTTGCCACAAAGCCCTGGTCGCAATAGGTGCTCAAGGTACGTTCGCAACGTAGAGCTCTGTCCTACAAAATGTCCTACAACTCGCGCCGTTAGCCGCCGTCCGGCATCTTCCCGAATGATCATCGTTGCAGCTCAGAACGTTGCAAGCCGTGGTACCTCTTCCAGTTCGTTCCCTTGAAACGAACTGATAACGCTGAGGTCTGCAACTGCCGTGCATGGATCAATGGATTGCATCTTCATCAACCTCGGAACCCAGGGGGTGGCGGCAGAGGATGGCCCATGGCTTGATGGCCGCCAACACCGTGTCTGCTGGATCATTGCCTGTTCCAGGATGGTGGTGGACAGATACCAAACTCTCGCCATTCCCGATACGAGTGGTGGCGCCTGGGTCGTAGATATCGAGGGGCCTCTCTCACATCCAGGTGAACGTGCGACCGGCAACGTTCTCAGCGAGTTCCGGAGAGCAACTGTCGCAACAGCCCAATGCCATCTCAGTCCGCTGCTTCTCGCCAAATGCCCAGTCCAGCAGTCGCATTGACCATGACCTCTTCGGACTTGAGTCGCCGATCAGGTGGGTGATGAGAGTGTCCCGAAAGCACCGGTGTCGGTCATTGGCCATCTTTGCCATCGTGGAGATCTCAGCCAGCCGTTCGCTTTTGAACGGGGTGTCCTCCTTGCCCACCATGTATCTGAGGAGGCCGACATCCTGTTGCTCGTCGGTGAACAAAACGGCGAGCGAGCGCTTGCCGTCGCGGCCGGCACGCCCGAATCCCTGAACATACTCCTCCACGGAGAAGGGGTGTTGCCAGTGCACGACAAGTCGGATATCAGGAATGTCGAGACCCATACCGAATGCACTGGTCGCGATGAGAGCATTGATGGGTGGATAGATTCGCCCGTTGAACTGACCCTGAACGTTGTCGCGCCAGGCCGGGTCGTGTGCTTTCGCGTGGAAGAACTCCAGGTTGACGCCGCGTGCTGTCAGCGCTGCCTGAATTTTCTCACCCTCCTTGATCGTGGGGACGAAGATGATCGTCCGCCCGCTGGCGAGCTTCGAAAGAAGATCAACGATGATCGCGATGCGCTGCGGAGCGTTCTTGGAGTATGCGAGGCGTACTAGGGCGATGTTGCTTCGGTCCGGATTCTCGACGATTACTTTCGCACCCGGGATTCCCAAGGACTCGCACAAGCGGTCCCTCATGTTCGGACTCGCTGTGGCGGTGAATGCCAGGACCGGAGGAGACCCGAGCTGTTCTCGGACCGTAGCGAGTTGGCCATAGATTGGACGGAACCCATCGCCATACTGTGAGACCGTGTGCGCTTCATCGACCACCAGGTAGTTCCATCGACGAAACCGAATCAGTCGATCGTATTCAGATGGATCACGGATGACGGTGCGATCGAAGCGCTCGGGGGCCATGTAGAGGAACTTCCAGGTGCCTTCTTCTAGTAGATCGAAGCGCTGTCGTCGTTCTTGAAGAGGTACGTCCGAAGAGATGAATGTCGCAGGAAGCTGGAGATCATGGAGCCCCCGGACCTGATCTTTCATCAGGGCTTTGAGTGGTTCGATCACAAGTGCAGTGCCCGGTTGCAACAGGGCGGGAACCTGAAAACAGAGCGATTTTCCGCTTCCAGTGGGTCGGACCGCAAGGACATTCTCACCCGCCAGGATCGCGAGGATGACGGGTAGCTGGCCATCGTGGAGGTTCGACTTGCCGAGCTCCTGGAGCACGGGGCCGAGATCCAGGATGGACTTGGGTAGCTCATTTCGGAAGTCGACGAGGCGCGCCACGCGTGCCGACCACCGTTGTATGACTCGGCGAGCAAGGCCGACCTGCAGATTCAGGTGAAGTGATGCGTGACACCCGTCGCAGAGAGTGATGAGATTGCCTGCGCTGTGGTCGACCTTGATCGATCGTGGCATTCGATGATGGACGTCCAGCTCAGAGCGATCGGACGCTCCACACTTCTGGCAACGGTATCCATCGCGGACGAGCGCGGCATGGCGCGCTCCAGGCCAGTCGGCCGTGTCCGGAACGGCCCCTGTCACAGGTGGGGGCAACACGGTCGAACGCTTGTGATCAGTCCAGAGTTGCCCATCCCGGAGGCGGAGGCCGTCGGGGGAGGTGGTGGGATACCACCCAGGAGGTGGATTGGCTGGTTGTGATGCAGGCTCCGCGACCGGTGACGTGGCAGGCGAGCGCCTCGCCCCGAGCAATGGTGGAGTGACTGGCGACTGCTCGTCGAACTCCATGGGTTTCTCCATCGACACGTTCGTGCCGAATGTGAAGCTCCTACTGCGCCCCTCTCCTGGTCAGGACACCCTTACCCCGGGGCCAAGCTAGTTTCAGACGATCTCCACATGAGGTAACTGAATCCTCTGTAACCTGAGCATTGCGCTTTCCATGCCTCAATGTTGGCGCTCAACTCCGGGTTCACGCTCAGCCGGCAGGCAGCACGTCCTCTCAGGATGAATCGATCTTGGCCTACAGACTGGCCTACAACTCGGGATCAGCCTGATTCCGGTTTCTTCCTTTCGAATGCCGCTGACCTCGAATAACATCCGATAGCTTCCGGGCTACCATTCATCATTTCCGGTCCTGTTTCGCACTCGTAATGCGTGGTGCCATACCGAGCCGTGGACTGAATGCCCAGGAACCTCCGGGTCGAGGGAGTGGTGAGGATTGCCAACCCTACGACGACCCTCTCATTCCAGCTCGGAGTCTCATTTCGACTGAATCAGCCGTCGCCTTCTACTCGTCGGGCACACAGAGATACAACTCCTCGTCTGGGGCGAGACGATCGGCAAGAACGTTGAACACCTCAATGGCGCGCCTCAGCTCATTTCGCGTGTCATCGCTTTCATCCCATGTCGAGCTGAGCATGTACGCCAGGTGAGTTGAGAGGCGCAATAGAAGTCCATCAGTCGGCATCTCTTGAAGCGTTGCCGCAAGAGCTGGTTCCTCGGTGTTGTTCGCGTCGTCCATCCGATCCCTTTACCAGATCACGCCTTTTCCGGAGACCGAACTTGATTCATCGAGACCGACGCTATGTCGTATAGGGGACGGATGACGACCTTGTCCGAATTCTGCTGTGTCCTAATCTTTGTCCTAATTTTCGCGGTCAACTGGCGTAGTCCGGCGTCGTGCGGTGTCGTCATGCGTCGTCAACAATTCCAGGTCAGGTTGTCTATCGCCGCCATACGTCGTCTTGTTCGACGAACATTCACGCTTTTCGAGACCGTCCGATTCGTCCGCTCTCGCATCCCTCCAGCTGGACTTTCGCGTCCCACCAGCCTTTCCTGTCCTAATTCTTGACCGTTTGATTTCGGCCACTGAGACGACGAAAGCCGATGATACATGCCCGCTGCTAGACGTCGGCAGCGTTCCATGCGGGACACTCAAGAATCCAGTGATCTTCGCCGATGGAACAGAGGTGACCGTCACTGGCATCGATGGACCGCGCACGGACATGGAGGTGGACCTGCGGGGCGTGATCGAGCATCTCTGTGAGCCGGGTGTGATCACTGCGGTCGTCCAGCCTATTGTGCGCCCTACGGACATGGTCGTGGTCGGCTATGAGGCGCTTGCCCGGATGCCTGTTGACCCTCGACATCCACCGGATTGGTGGCTTGACGTCGCTTCAGGGTTCGGGCTGCGTAAGCGACTTGAGCTGGCCTGCCTTGCCGCTGCAATCCAGCTCGGTCCGCCGCCCGGGGGGCGGATGCTCTTCGTCAACGCAAGCCCTTCGACCGTCGCTGATCCCGCGCTGCTTGACCTCCGCAACGAATTCCCTAATCGGCTCGTGGTAGAGATCACCGAACAGGAGGCAGTCGAGGATTACGAATTCCTCCGGGATTGCCTGGCTGGCTACTTAGACCGCGGCGTGCGGCTGGCGATCGACGATGCTGGTGCCGGCTATTCGAGCCTTCGCCATGTTGTCGAGTTGTCACCGGACTACCTGAAGCTCGACCGAGAGCTGGTCAGCGGAGTCGATGAAGACCCGAATCGACGTGCCCTGATGCGCGCGGTCGTGGCCTTCGCCCGTGAGGTTGGCACAAGTGTCATCGCCGAGGGTGTCGAGACGAGGGGTGAATTGGACGTCCTTCGGGACGCCGAGGTGCACCTGGTGCAGGGATACCTCCTGTCCCGTCCGGCTGCTCCCTGGCCGGACATCGAGCGAACCGGCCCACCTAAATCGGGCAACAGAGCGGGCGATGCTCATTCAAGATTCAGCGAGCACGGGTTGCAACAAGCCTTGGCACGAGTCGACAACGTGTTAGAGGCCTGTGAGGTCGCCGCCGAGACCTTGTACAGGCACAGCCACCTGCTCACCAGTCTCTATCTCGAGCGCAACCACGAATTGCGATGCGTGGCTCAACGAGGACTGTGGCAGGTCCTCGACGGCATGCCCGGTACGGCGGGAGTCACCGGCAGAACATGGGCCACGGCAACCTCGGTCGTTGTCGAGGACGTCTCGTCGCATGCTGACTACCGGGTGTCGGTTCCCGGAGTCGTCTCGGAGGTCTGTGTGCCGATCCTTGTCAACGGTGAGGCGGTCGGCTCGCTCAACGTGGAGTCCTTCAGTCCGCTGACCACCGACACGCTGGAGATGACAGAATCAGTCGCCCGACTCCTCGCGGATCGGCTCGGCGTCGTTGGAGTCAACCCGGGCAACTCTCGATGGCATCGGGCAGCTCTTGCCTCGGTGTCAATCTCCGGGCTGCTTTCGAGTCGCCACCTGCCGCACCAGGTGCTGCACCGCTTCACTGAAGCGGCCGAGATGGACTCGGCGTGTCTCATCATCGACGAGCCGAAGGGACCCTCGGTCCTCGCTGCCGTCGGGCCTCTGGCAGAGAGTCTCGTGGCCCTCGACGGAAATGAGTTGAGCGCCCTATCAACCTTGGTTGGAGACATCCGATCGTGCTACACGGCAGGAGATGCAACCAGCCCGGGATTTGTCGGCACGGAGTCCTTACGGTCCGCAGGCGCTCGAGCGGTGGTCGTGCTGCCGCTTTGGGCACAGAGACATCGGTTCGGTACGGTCGTCTTGGCGCACTCCCGACCGCTTCGCTTGACCGGGGACCGGGTGGAGCCGCTCGAGTTGCTCGCCGACCATGCCGCTGCGGTGCTGGAACCAATGTTTCGCTCCGTCCGAAGAGTCCCGAGTCCGTCGACAGCCTTCACACCGAATCTGTTGCGGGTACCGGCTGAGTCAGACACGGTCTGTCGATTCCGCTGCCATCCCGATGCCACAGGAGGTCGACGCTGACGAGGAAGCTCCACTCTGTCGAGATGGCCAGTGCTCAGCGGGCTACCGGGCCGTTGGAAGCCCGGAAGGACCATCATGGTCCCTCCGGGCTTCATGCTTTGCTCCGGGCGACGTACGGTGATCAGAGTCCGATCGAGGAGAGCCGAGGCCAGGCCGTAGGAAGCAACCTCGCTACTCACTCGGTCTCCTGTGTCGTCGGAGAGCGGAAGTGAATGCTTCCCATACCCGGGCGTTGATGACCTCCTGGGTGATCTCGCCCCAGTTGGTGTACGTGTGCGTCGACCCGGGATCCGTCGGGCTCGTCGCACCTTCTGACCGAGGTCGCAGCGCCGGGGGTGAAGGCACCGGCAGCACCCGGGGAAGGAGGCTCGACGTGAGCCCGACCTCCCTGAAGGGACCGCACGGGGTCACAGTCCTGGAGTTCTGGTGATGGCTTGTTCTGCGATTTCGTGGGTCTCGTCTTCGAGCATGGTGCGGAGGAGGAGGCCGACCCACGTGCGGTAGGGCTTCCAGACCTCGCTGATCTCGGCGATGTCGACGGCGCTGGGTGGTGCCTTCATCCCGTAGGCGATCGCCATCGCTCGAGCGAGGCGCGGCTCGGCGGTGGGTGTGAAGTCCGGATCACCTGCGCCGCGGAGAAGAATCAGTTCGGCCGAGAACGGGCCGACTCCGGGAATGGCGATCAACTCCTCGAGGGCTTGTGAACGTGGGAGTGACCTCAGCCGGGCGGCGCCCAGGGTCCCGCCGAGAGCGACCTCGGCCACACCTCGAAGTCGCTGGAGTTTGGTCTCGCTCAGCCCCTTGACCGTGGACAGCTGGACCAGCTTGGCTGGGCTCGGGAAGGCGCGAACCATTCGACCGCCAACGTCGATGGACTCACCGTGTTCGGCGGTGATGCGAGCCTTGAGTGCGGCTGCCTGCACAATTCGGATTCGCTGTCCGATCACCGACCACGCTGCCGCTTCGTAGGGCGACCAGAAGCAGACGGGGCGGAGGCCGGAATACCTCGACTGGAGTCGAGCGACTACTGGGTCGTGACGAGCGATGTCCGGAAAGCCTCGACCGTCGATGTCGAGCGAGAGGATCCGCTCGACCTGCCCGACTGCCGCCGCGACTACGGCTGGGGCAAGCGTATCGCCCCCGTGAACCGTGCCGTGAACCGCACCGGCTTCTTCGTGGACGCGCACTGCCACCGGGTCCCAGTAGCCGTCGACGCAGAAGGCCATCTCCAAGTTCGCGGCTGACTCGCCGTCGTAGGCGGCTGGAGCAAATCCCTCGAGGTACCGAATCGATGCCGCCAGCGAATACGGCCCCTTCGGGGAGAAGACAAAGCTTCTTGAGGGAGCCGTCTCAGCCATGAATGGTCACGGCGTAGCCGTCGGGATCGGCGAAGGTGAAAGTGAGACCGAAAGGCCCATCGAACGGTGCGACCAGGATCGGGACTCCGGCGAGAGCCAGCGCATCGTGCAGATCCTGCGGATCGTCCGCCTTCAGCCAAATGGCCACACCCCACCCGAGGTGCTCGACGGCCTCAAGATCGACGAGTGGCTCCCGGAGAGCGAATGTGATGGTCTCGGTGGCGAATACGACGGCGTGCTCGGGGCTCACCGGAGCACGAACGAGGCCAAGGTGCTCGGTGTAGAAGGCTGCGGAAGCCTCCAGATCGCGAACCTGGAGGGAGATGAAGTCAGGGCCGAGTGCGCTCATTGGGTGTCCATTTCTGTGAGTGGGATCAAGTAGCGTGTATCAGGTACCCTGAGATTGTATCAGGTAAACTGATAGTGAGGTGGGCGTGGAGCAGGTCACGATGGCCAGGGTGGGCTACTTGGTAAAGAGGGCGCAGATGGTCCTGCACGACGCTATGGCTGATGCCCTCGGGTCGCACGATCTCACGGTGTCCCAGTTCGCCGTCCTCACCGGTTTAGATGAAGAGCCCGGGCTCTCGAACGCCGACCTCGCTCGTCGGGCATTCGTGACGCCACAGAGCATGCACGCCGTGCTACAAGAACTGGAGAGACTCCAGTTCGTTGTGAGGCATCCTCATCCGCAGCACCAACGCGTCCTCCAAGCTGAACTCACTGAGGCTGGTCGGCGCACTCTGAAATCTGCCAACAACTCAGTCAACGCTGTGGAGGAGCAGATGCTCCGCAAGCTCTCCAACCCTGCGAGATCGAGACTTGCAAGCGCGCTCTCGTCTTGCATCGATTCGCTGGCAGAAGCTTCAGCATCTTCCGGCGCTCGTCGACTCCGGTGATACAAGGGAACCGCCAGAAGTGCGGATAGACGTCCCTGTGGTGTCAGGCTGGTCGTCCAGAAGCGCCCCTCCAGGGCGAGGTACCTATCGCGAGCGCGCGCCTTGGCGGTCCACCGCACCCACTTAGATCCAAAAGCCGGTAAAGGACGGATGACGGCTCTTGTCCCAGTCCTGCCGTGTCCATGTTTTGGTCCCAATTTTCGCCGTGGACCGCGGCCGTCCGGTGTGGTCCCGGGCGTTCGGGTGCGCCGATGCCGGTTTGCCCGCGGCGCGTTCAGGCGTCCCGCTTCACCATTCGCCAGGCACCGAGGGCCGTCCAGCCGACCAGCCAGGCGATGATCACGCAGACCGCGGCCGTCCTCGATTCCGGTACCAGGTTGGACGTGCCTTGGCCGCCACCGGGTCCTCCACCTCCTCCGAAGACGAATCCGAGACTCGACGGTTCGAGATGGGCCACGGCCAACCCCACCACCGAGCGCTGCAGATTGATCATGTGGGGGATGTTGGCCCGCGACAGGATCGGGGTGAGGACGATCTCGAGCACGATCATCAGGACCACGGCGACGGTCCGCTGTCCGAGCAGCGATCCGAGCCCGAGCCCGACGATGAAGCCGACCACGACCTCGAGCTCGATCCAGAGGCCCGTACGGACCATGAGCCCGACCGAAGGGGACAGGAAGATCTTCGAATAGGCCGAATAGTCGCGTCCGGCGATCTGTACCGCCGCGGCCCTGACCATCGCCGGCGTCGGCGTCGTCGACACGCTTTGTCCGCCCGGGCCGTTTTGGACGAACTTGCCCCCACCCCCGGGTCCCCCTCCCGGGCTGTTGCACGGCAAGTTGTTGAGGATGTTGAGGAGGTTGCTGTTGGGCCCAGGGCCGTTTGGCCCGAGGCGGAGCGGGAAGTCGCAGGCCACCTCGTTCGCATGGTCCGCTGCCCACTGCTGAAAACCGGCCTGGGAGAGTCCGGCAGGGACGTTGACACCCTGATAGCTGATCTGGGTCGGCGCTGCGAACACGCACACCGCACAGACGATGGTGAATCCGATGGCCACCATCGAGACCACGATGGCCAGGCCGGCGGGAATCCGCGCCAGGTAGAGCGCCAACCGCGAACGGCCGGTCACCACCAGATGGCGGAACATCCCCTCGGTCAGATCGACGGATCCGGCCGTGCAGCCCAGGGTGGCCGCCACGATGAAGCCGAAGACATAGAGCACACCGGCCACGAGGGCGTTGAAGATGTCCGACCCACCGGCCGGCCCGAAGGACTTCGGCGCAATCGCGTGGGCCAGGAGGCGGATGATGAGGAAGACGGAGGGGAGGACGATGGTCACGAAGATCAGGGCTGCCATGAGGCCCCGCCGCTTGCGCAACTCCATGAACCGGGTGGCGATCATCCCGCCGGTCGGTATCCACGAGCCACGCCGGTCGGGAGCGTGCTCTGGGGGGATCGGGGCCGGTGCCGAGGTGATCACATCGGAAGCAGTCGTCATTCGGACGCCCCCAATCGGCTGGTGACCTGCAGGAACCACGACTCGAGCGAGGTCTGGATCTCCTGGAGCCGGTAGACCGAGATGCCGCCGCCAACCAGGACTCGGTTGATCTCGGCGATGACGTCGCGGTCCGTCCCCGCCGGCAGGGTGATGCCCAGGTTGAGGGGCCCGATCTCGACGCGCCCGCCGATGCCAGTGCCCTTGAGCAGTGCACCGGCCCGGGACGGTTCGGAGCATTCGACCTCCACGACGAAGGACGACCCGGCCAGCAGTTCGGTGATCGCTCCCTGGCGGATGACCTTCCCTCGGTCCACGATGGCCACCGCGTCGCAGGTCCGCTCGACCTCGTCCAACAGATGGGAGGAGAGCACGACCGTGCGGCCCTCGGCCACCAGCGAGAGGATCATGTCCCGCATGTCCTGCATCCCGGCCGGATCCAACCCGTTCATCGGCTCGTCCAGGATGAGGAGCTCTGGGTCTCCGATGAGGCACGCTGCTACCCCGAGGCGCTGGCGCATTCCCATCGAGTACTTCGAGACCTTGTCATCGGCCCGGTGGAGTATGCCGACGCGCTCGAGGGACGGTCCGATCCGTTCCTTTGCTTCCGGCTCCCTGGCCGCTGCGAGGATCTGGAGGTTCTGTCTCCCGGTGAGATGTCCATGGAACCGGGGCTCGTCGACGATCGCTCCGACCCGGGCCAGAGCTTCGGCACGATGCCGGGGAACGGAATGGCCGAGTAATTGCATCGTGCCGCCGTCAGCGTGGGTCAGCCCGAGCAGGACGCGGATGAGGGTTGTCTTGCCCGCGCCGTTTGGCCCCAAGTACCCGAATGCGCACCCCCGAGGGACCAGGAGCTCGACGCCGTTCACCGCGGTGTTCTCACCGAACCGCTTGGTGAGCCCGTGGGTCTCGACGGCCCACTGATTCTCCGCAACGCTGCGACCTTCGGTCGCCGTGGGCATGGTGAGGGTCATCGGGAAGGTCCGGTTGGGAGCATGATTCCAAGGGTACGACAGCAAATTCGCAGATGGAATGCGGCTAGCGGGTGATTCGAGGTGGGGAAATCCCCCGGTCACGTCTCGAGGTAGCGGAGTACGGCAAGGACCCGTCGATGGTCGGACTGCGAGACGGGCAGGTCCAGCTTGGAGAAGATGTTGGTCACATGCTTCTCGACCGCGCCCTCGGAGACACAGAGGGAGTCGGCGATCGCCGTATTGGTCCGCCCCTCTGCCATCAGGGTCAGCACGTCCCGCTCGCGAGTCGTGAGCACCGAGATCGAGTCCCGCTGCCGCGAGGCGCCCATGAGCTGGGTGACGACCTCTGGGTCCAAGGCCGTTCCCCCTGAGGCCACACGCTCCAGGGCCTCGACGAACTGGCCCACCTCGGCCACGCGGTCCTTCAGGAGGTAGCCGATGCCGGCGGCATCGTTGCCCAACAGCTCCTCCGCATAGCGGGTCTCGATGTACTGCGAGAACATCAGGATCGCCAATCCCGGGTGTTGCCGGCGGAGTTCGATCGCCGCCCGGAGCCCCTCGTCGGTGAACGACGGTGGCATCCGGATGTCGACCACCGCCACGTCCGGTCGTTCCCGCTCGATCGCGGTCCGGAGCGCATCGGCGTCGGCGACAGCCGCGGTGATCTCGAAGCCGCGATCCAGGAGCAGTTGGACGAGTCCGTCGCGCAGGATGACGGAATCCTCTGCAATGGCGACTCGGAGGGGCACGGTCGGCTAGACCCGGAAGGGGAGATCGATCGTCACGACGGTGGGTCCTCGTGGGGGGCTGGTGACGTCGAGGTTTCCGTCCACCGTCCGTACCCGCTCCGCCAGCCCGCTCAGCCCGCTCGAGGAAGAACCGGTCGTGACCGCCTGCGCCCCGCCGACACCATCGTCGCGAACGACCAGGCGCAGCCAGCGACCCTGTTGGGCACAGGAGACGCTCGCCCGGGAGGCGAAGGCGTGCTGGGCGACGTTAGCCATGAGCTCCGCCACGCAGAAATAAGCGATGGCCTCGATGGCCGGGCTCGGTCGCTCGTCGATGGTGACGGTGAGCTCGGTCGGGACCGTGCTCCGAGCCGCGAGCGTGGCCAGCGCACCCTCGAGGCCCACGTCGAGCGCCGGCGGGTGGATGCCCCGAGCGAGGTCCCGCAACTCGACGATTGCCTCCTTGGCTCCCTTGTGCGCAGAGCTCACGAGATCCCTGACCTGATCGATGTCGAGATGGTCCGGATCGGAGAGCTTCTCCTTGGCCATCCCGAGCCGCATCGCGAGTGCGACGAGTTGTGCCTGGGTGCCGTCATGGAGATCCCGCTCGATTCTCCGGAGCGTGGCCGCGGAGGCGTCGACCGTCTGTGCCCTTGCCTGCTCGAGGTTGCGAACCCTGACGGTCATGGCATCGGGGGCGAGGAGGGTGCGCATGAGCAGGCGGTCGAGGTAGTCGAAGAACCGCACCGGCCAGGGGGCGACGAAGAAGAAGATCGCCCCGGTGATCACAGTGGCGAGCGCGACGAACGGACCGCTGCTCCCGGGGGAGAGATAGGCGGGCTGGAAGAGGACCCGGACAGCTCCCCATTCGGCCAGTCCGTCGTGGTGGCCCAAGCCCCAGACGGGATAGGTGAGGCACCTGAATGCATCCCACCACAGACTGAAGGCGGTCAGGAAGGCCACGAGTGCCAAAGGCACTTTGAGAGCCAGATACGCCATCGCCTTCCAGCCCGTCCGGTCCCGAAGAGCAGACTGCAGCCATCCGAGATAGCCCGGCCGTGGCGAGAACGGCGTCGGCTCGTCGATCGTCTCGTCGAGCAACGCACCGGCCAGCTTTCGCTGCATCCCCCCGATGCCTCGGGCCCCCCGCACCGCCACGCCGATGAGGGCGATCCCGATGAAGGTGATGGCCAGCACGACACCGGCCGCCATGGTGATGCCGACGAACGCGAGTCCGATGAACGCGATCGGCATGCCCGCCACGAGGAAGAGCAACTCTGACCAGGTACGCCGGGTGAAGGGTGTCTCGACGAGCGTTCGGGCGAGCTCCTCCAGCCGGGAGGTGGGCTCGGATCCCCAGGTGATCACCATGCGGGTCTGAAGCCCGAGTCCGGGCCGTCCGGACCATCCCCGTCTCGGGGTGCATCGCTTCGCTCCGGGTCTCGCTCCTCGCCCATCTTCACAGGTCAAACATAGAGAAGATCGGTGGTCACGGGAATCCGGTCAGCCGGATTCCTCCGGGGGGGATAGCCCCCTTGCAGGCACATCGGGCCACACGCGGGACGGCTCTTCGAGTGGCGGACGTTTGCTCGCCCGGTGCGGGTGGGCAGTTGCGTGCCGTACGGAAGAGCCTGGGCGACCGGACCACGGTCGACTGTTGCCGAACCGATGGCTGGACACTCGTAGAGGAATGCAGTAAGATACCCGGTATGATAGCGGAATCGAGGTCTTCGTGAGCGTCCGGCACGCCCTGTTGGCACTTCTCAGCGAAGGCCCGAAATACGGTCTCCAGCTGCGGCAAGAGTTCGAAGCGAGGACCGGCGAGGTCTGGCCTCTCAACGTCGGACAGGTGTACACCACGCTGCAGCGCCTCGAGCGGGACGGGCTGGTCGAATCCGACGGCGACGCCGAGGATGGGCCCCAGAAGGGGTTCCGCCTCACGCCGGAAGGCGGTGCCGAGCTCACCCAATGGCTCCGCACGCCACCCGACCTCAGCTCGCCACCCCGCGACGAACTGGTGATCAAGATCATGGTGGCACTGCGGATGCCCGATGCGGACGTGCACGAGGTGATCCAGGTGCATCGCCGCTACCTCGTCGAGCTCATGCAGCAATGGACCCGTCTCAAAGAGGACGAGGCCGAGTTCGATCTCGGGTTCGCCCTCGTCGTCGACGCCGAGTTGTACCGCCTGGACGCGCTCGTCCGCTGGGTGGACGCCGCCGACGGTCGGATCAAGCGGGCGGCTTCCGAGCCCCCCCGGGCCGAGTCCTTTCCGATGCCGAAGCTACGGAGGAGAGTGGGGGTGCGCCCATGAGCATGCTCGAACTGCGCAAGGTGTCCAAGGTCTACGGGGAGGGAGCGGCCCAGGTCCAGGCCCTGGAGAACGTCGACCTGTGGGTCGATCCCGGCTCGCTGGTGGCGGTCATGGGGGCAAGTGGATCGGGCAAGAGCACGCTCCTGACCATTGCCGGGAGCCTCGAGGCTCCGACCAGCGGCGAGGTCCTCATCGGTGGGGCGGTGCTCTCCAAGATGTCCCGCAACGACCAGGCCCGCATGCGGCGCCGCTCGATCGGGTACGTGTTCCAGGACTACAACCTGTTGGCCGGGCTGAGCGCGGTGGAGAACGTCTCGCTCCCGCTCGAGCTCGACGGCGTCTCGGCCAAGAAGGCACGCACCGCAGGGTTGGCCGTCCTCGAAGAACTCGGTCTTGCCGACCGGGCGTCGCACTACCCCGATGAGCTCTCGGGTGGTGAGCGCCAACGCGTCTCCATCGCCCGGGCCGTCGTCGGCGATCGCCATCTCCTCCTGGCAGATGAGCCGTCGGGCGCCCTCGACTCGACCAACGGTGAAGCCGTGATGCGCATGATCCTCGGCGCCTGCAAGCGGGGCGTCGCCGCGGTCGTCGTGACCCACGATGCGCAGCTCGCCTCGTGGGCCGACCGGGTCGTCTTTCTCCGGGACGGACGCGTCGTCGACCAGACCATGGCTCCGCCAGAACCCGAGTCCTTGCTCCAGCCTTCCCCGCATTCGTGACCACGACCCTCGACAGGCCACCCGTCGCGGTGGTTCCGGGCAACGGCGGTTTCCCGGCGCGCCGGGCCGTGGTGCGGTGGTCATGGCGCCTCTTCCGGCGTGAGTGGCGTCAGCAGCTGTTGATCCTGGCACTGGTCATCGTCGCGGTCGCCGCCACGATTGTCGGCGCAGCCGTGGCCACCGATACGCGCCAGCCGTCGAACTTCGGCTTCGGAACCGCCCAGGACGCCGCCACGTTCCAAGGCTCGTCCGCTCACGTCACCAGCGAGATCGCCGGCCTCCAGCACCGCTTCGGGACCACCGAGGTCATCGAAAACCAGACCCTCACGATCCCGGGATCGATCAACACCTACCAGCTGCGCGCGCAGAGCCCGGACGGCCCCTTCAGCAGGCCCATGCTCTCGTTGCTCTCTGGCCGCTATCCGACCGGGCCCGGTGAGGTCGCCGTGACGAACGGCGTTGCGTCGGCGTTCCACCTGAGGGTCGGCGACCTGTGGGTCGAGAACGGGACAACCCGGCGCGTCGTCGGGACGGTCGAGAACCCCCAGAGCCTGCTCGACGAGTTCGCGCTCGTTGCGCCAGGCCAGGTGAAGGCACCGACACAGGTCACCGCTCTCTTCGACGCCGATGGCGTACCGGCGAGCGCCATCGGACCGACCGTACAGACTCCGGCATCCGTCACCTCGAACAACGTGCTCAATCCCGAGACGATCTCTCTTGCCGCACTGGTGTTGGGGATGCTGCTCATCGCGCTCGTCTCGATCGGTGGCTTCACCGTGCTGGCGCAGCGTCGGCTTCGCTCGATCGGGATGCTCGAATCGCTCGGGGCGACCGACCGGAATGTCTCGCTCGTGGTGCGGGCGAACGGAGTCGTCGTCGGCTTCGTCGGAGCGATCGTCGGCTTCGTGCTGAGCCTCGTGCTGTGGCTTGCCTATCGCCCGAGCCTCGAACAGAGCGCCCACCACCTGATCGGGGTCTGGGCCCTCCCCTGGGCGGTCGTGGCGCTGTCGATGGTGCTCGCCGTCGTCGCCACGTACTTCGCCGCATCCCGCCCCGCCCGGGCGATCACCAAGGTGCCGATCGTCGCCGCGCTGTCGGGGAGGCCTGCTCCGCCGAAACAAGTCCACCGGTCGGCGATTCCCGGGATCATCCTTCTCGCCATCGCCTTCCTGCTGCTCGGAGCCTCTGGGAGTTCGGACGGCAATGGCAGCGGAGGGACACCCGAACTCCTCCTCGGTCTCATCATGCTCATTCCGGGCATGATCCTGCTCGCGCCGTTCCTTCTCTCGCTCGTGGCGCGGATCGCCGGGGGGGCGCCGATTGCGCCGCGACTGGCGCTTCGGGACCTCGCCCGCTACCGCGCCCGCTCGGGGTCTGCGCTGGCAGCGATCAGCGTCGGAGTCCTCATCGCAGTCATCGTGTCGCTCGCCGCTGCATCGCGCTACGGAAACGTCCTCGACTACGCGGGCCCGAACCTCTCGTCCAACCAGCTCGCTCTCAGCGCCAACACCCCACCACCGGCCGGAACGATCATTGTGGGTCCAGACGGCAAGCAGTCGGTCGCGACGGCACCGACGTCGAGCGTGGCGACCACGGCAGAACTCAGCGACAGCGCCAAACACATCGCCTCGGCACTCAACGCGCAGTTGATCGCGCTCGGGTCTCCGAATGCCGGCATCAACCACGCCGGCGGAGGGCGAACCTGGAACGGACAGATCTACGTCGCCACACCGCAGCTGCTCGGTGCGTTCGGGATCAGTCAGTCGGAGATCCAACCCGACGCGGACATCTTGACCGCTCGGCCGGGACTGTCCGGTGTCTCCGGCTTGTCCCTCAGCTACGGCGGCAACGGAAACGGAAACGGCAGCAACGGAAACGGAAACGGAAACGGCAACGGCAACGGACCGGGAAATGGTCCTGGCAACGCTCCGCTTTGCTCAGCAGCCACGGACTGCCTCGCTAACCCGGTCATCCAGGAAGTGAGCGCCCTCCCCGCGGGCGTATCGGCGCCGAACACCGTGATCACCGAGCACGCGATGCGCGAGTTCCATATCCAGTCGAGCACCTCCAATTGGCTGATCCAGGGAACGCAGCCGTTCACCGCTGCGCAGATCAACGGTGCTCAGCTCACGGCTTCCACCGCTCAGCTGTCGGTCGAATCGAAGAATGACCAACCCACGTCATCCCAGGTCATCAACTGGGCAACGGTCTTCGGGATCGCGCTCGTGCTCGGCATCCTCGCGATGTCGGTCGGGCTCATCCGGAGCGAGACGGCGAGCGATCTCCGTACGCTCACGGCCGCCGGCGCGAGCAATTTCACCCGCCGCACCCTGACCGCTGTGACAGCGGGTGCACTCGGGTTCCTCGGGGCACTGCTCGGAACGGTCGGGGGCTACATCGCGCTCATCGGTTGGCTCCGCAGTAACTCCCTCAACGGCGGCATCTCGTCGCTTGGGAACGTTCCCGTGAGCAACCTCTTCCTCATCCTGGTCGGGATGCCACTGCTCGCAACGATCGTCGGCTGGCTCCTGGCGGGACGCGAGCCGTCCGGCGTCGCCCGACAGCCGATGGAATGATCGCCACGGGCCAGTGGTGTTAGTACGAATCCTCCTCAGGAGCTAGCCACCTTGGCGATCTGAGCTCTCGGCGGCGACAATGAGGGACAGCGAGACGAGGAGGGCGGGTTGCAGGCCGTCGGGATGGTGTTTTTGGCACAGCTGCGCCACCGATGGCGGTCGTGGCTGGCTGTGGCGATCCTGATCAGCCTGGTGGGTGGGGCGGTCATGGCCGCCGTGGCCGCCGGCCGGCGTACGGAATCGGCGCTCCCGGCCTTCGTCGCCTCTCACGGCTACGACGCCGAGGTGTACGCCGTACAACCTGCTCCCAAGATCCTCCGGCTCCCCGACGTCAGCGCGACGACGGTGGGCCTCGGTCCTGACAACGGGCAACCGACGTGTGCCTGTACGCACCCGCTCAACCCGTCGTACTTCGGCATTTTGGTTCTTCCCGGTGCGGGAAAAAACGTCTTTACGCTCGTCTCGGGTCGTTTGCCGAATCCGTCGAACCCCGACGAGGTGCTGGCCTCGTACACCCTCGAAAAGGACGAGGGCGTACACCTTGGATCGGTCATCCGCGTTCCCTTCTATGCCCGGTCACAAGCGGCGGCCTACAACAGCACCACGGGTACGCCGCCCGACCCGACGGGCCCGACAGTCGCCTTCCGGGTGGTCGGGTTCGAAGCCAGCGAGTTCGATTTCCCCTCCGGCTCGACCCCCCAGTACAGCCTGTATGCCTCTCGGGCATTCGCACGGACGGTGCTCCCTCGGATCGCGACCGGCTATGTGT
The DNA here is from genome assembly GCA_963701325.1 of uncultured Acidimicrobiaceae bacterium. GTDB lineage: Bacteria > Actinomycetota > Acidimicrobiia > Acidimicrobiales > RAAP-2 > Bog-756. The sequence goes on along the minus strand of OY969604.1, from coordinate 1,786,105 downwards.
ACTTGGTCCGTCTCCGTCATGGCGCAGCCGACCTCCCACGATTCGACGCTGCGGTCAGTGCGTCGGGGGAAATAGCCTTTACGCAGAACGAGGACGCCCAGATCGCCTCCATCGAAGCATCGGTCCATCCCCAGACCCTCGGGTGGTGGCTGCTAGCGGGGTTGGCCGCATTGGTCGGCTTGGCCGTCATCGGTCAGGCATTGGGCCGCCAGAGCATCACCGAGAGCGAGGAGTTTCCCACCATCGTGGCGCTGGGGCTCGAACGCCGGCAGCTGGTCATGCTGGGCTGCACCCGGAACTTGATGGTGGGACTGGTGGGTGCACTGGGGGCCGTCGCGATAGCCACCCTGCTCTCCCCGATTGCTCCGCTCGGTGAGGCGCGCGTCGCCGAGAGCTGGTCCGGGATCAGATTCGACAGCGTCACGCTGTTGCTCGGCGCTCTGGCTACGGTCCTGGTGGTGACCGGGCTCGGTCTCTGGCCGGCGATCAGAGCCGCACGTGGGTCCCGGCCCGACGACCGGATCGTCGCGGCCAGGCCTTCCGCCGTGGCCGGCCGTCTGTGGACGGTCGGGGCACCGGTGAGCGCGGTGATCGGTGTCCGTAACGCCCTCGAGCGGAGAACCGGCGGCACCAACGTGCCGGTCGGTAGCGCCCTGTTCGGCACCGTGCTCGCGGTCCTGGCGCTGTGTGGGACCGCCGTCTTCGGTGCCAGCCTGTCTCATCTGACGGCTACGCCCAGGCTGTACGGAGACGCGTTCCAGCTCAACATCTCGAATCCCAACAGTGGAGGGATCCCGGATCCGGCACTGTTGAAGAGCCTCGAACACGACCGGGCGGTGACCGGGATCAGCGAGGGAATCGCACTGCCCGCCATCACGATCGACAAGGTGGTCGTCGGTGCCATCGCCGGCACCGCCCTACGAGGTCCGCTCCTTCTCTCGACGGTGGACGGGCATGCGCCCGATGCGCCCGGAGAGATCGGCCTCGGTGCAACGACGATGCGTCAGGTGGGCGCCCGTCTCGGCTCGGTTGTCGACGTCACGGTGTCGTCGGCCTCCGGTGGCAAGCGGACAGAGCCGTTCCGGGTGGTCGCCCAGATGTCCCTGCCGGTGCTCGGCAACGCGGTGAGCCTCGGCAACGGCGCCGTGGTCACGCTCGCCGGGTACGAGGATACCGCGTGCCCTCCGGGTCCGACCCGTGCCGACTGTCGACAGGCGGTGATCGCATCGGCCAACGGCGGCGTGCTGGTCGGTGTCGTGCCGGGTCCACGTGGGCAGGCCGCAATCAGTCACTACCTCGACAGCTACCAGTCGACTGCTGTCCTCGCCATCACCCCGACCTCGCTCATCAACTTCGGCCAGGCGGTCAATTTCCCACTCGTCTTCGGCGCGATGCTGGCGGTGTTCGGGGCCGCCACGCTGTTCCACCTGTTGGTGGTGAGCGTGGCCCAACGCCGGCGAGAGGTCGGGCTGCTGAAGGTGGTGGGATTCGTGAACGGCCAGGTTGCCTCGACCATGGCCTGGCAGGCGACGACATTGGCGGTCGTGGGCATCGTGATCGGCGTCCCGCTGGGGTTGTTGGCCGGCCGGGCGATCTGGCATGCGTTTGCCAACAATCTGGGTGCCGTGCCTGTCTCCGTCGTTCCGGTCTGGATCATCTGCCTGCTCGTGGCGGGAGTGCTGATCGTGGCCAACCTGATTGCAGTGATCCCTGCACTCGTCGCGGTCCGCTCCAAGACACGTGAGCTCTTGCGAACCCCGTAGTTGTCTCTCAATCGTCGACCATCACGCCTGCTCCGACTTGTGCCGCGGCCAGGTCCCCCGCCTCGAGAAGCCCGGTCTCCACGTCGTCGGCGACGCTGTTCGCGAATGGATGTACTTGTCGCCACGGAGCCAGGAGCGGTATGTACGGGCCGGATTCGGTTGTGATCTCACGGCTGCTCTCCCGCTGCCGTCTTGGTCGTGTCCGTGACCGTCGACCATGGGTGAACCACCAACAGTGAGCGGGGCCAGTGGTGGAGCAGCTGCGCGCAAACGGACGCGCAGGCCACCGAACCGAAGGCACCGTGGCGTCTTCCGGCAACGACGATTGTCTCGGCGCCCACCTCGGTGGCCAGTCGCATGAGCTCGCGTGCCGGCTCACCCTCACGCACCTCGAACCGCCAGGGCACCCCGACCGAGTCGAGGATTGCGATGCTCTGAGCTTCGGCCAAGGACGCGCTGGTACTCAGCATCTCTTCGACTGCGGCGACGCTCGAGCTCCCTGTCCAGGTCGCACCCAAACCGCCGAGGGGCATGTGCCGTACAAACGCCACGACCACGGTCTGGCCTGTCCCGTTGGCGATACAGGCTGCCTCTTCGACGGCGTACCGGCTGTTGTCCGATCCGTCACTGCCGGCGACGATGGGTCCGTGCACTTCAGCTCACCATCCCGATCACCTCACCGATCGCGTCTCCCGATCCCGACGGCTATCCTCCAAATCACATGTATGATACATGTACTTTCGGTATTGTAGCGGGTGGTGATCGGGGAGCGTTCGTGAGCCTGGATTCTGACCGGGGAACCATCGGGACCGTCGAGATCGAGCTCCTGACGCTGGTGCGCCACCTCGAGACGCTCGGACGCCGGAGCTCGTTGTACGCCCAGATCGATCGAGCCGGCTACCTCGTACTGCGAACGCTCGAGCGGATGGGGCCGGTACCGACGACGGTCCTGGCGACGGCACTGGGCCTCGACGCGTCCACCGTCACCCGCCAAGCGACCGTCCTGGTCGCAGGCGGATTCGTCGAACGTCGCCCCAATGCTGCAGACGGGAGGTCGTCACATCTGGCGATCACCGCGACGGGCAGACAGACCATGCGTCGTGTCGAGCAGGAACGTCGGCGGGTCCTGCTCGAGATGTTCGACGACTGGAGCGAAACCGAGAAGCTCACGCTCGGCCGATCTCTCACCAAGCTCAACTCCGCCCTCGTCGGTCAGGTCGCCAAACTGGTCGGATAGACGGGTGGAGTCGGAGGGGCTGGGCGCGACCAACGACCCGAATCGCCGGGCCCGGCGGTCGGCCGTTCCGCTCGGCGATCAGCACCCGGACGTGCAAGGCTGACGGGGTGTTCGAGCGCTTCACCGACCGGGCGCGTCGGGTGCTCGTCCTGGCCCAGGATGAGGCCCGGCTGCTCAGCCACGGCTTCATCGGTACCGAGCACCTGCTGCTCGGACTGATCCGGGAGGAGGACGGCGTCGCCGCGGCCGCCCTCCGGAACCTCGACATCACCCTGTTGGACGTCCGGCTGCGGGTCGAGGAGACCATCGGGCTCACGGGGACCGCCCCGACCGGTTCTCCTCCCTTCACGCCACGGTCGAAGAAGGTCCTCGAGCTCTCGCTGCGTGCCGCTCTCGAGCAAGGCCACACCTACATCGGCCCCGAGCACATGCTCCTCGGCATCGTCCAGGAGGGCGAAGGGGTCGCCGCCCAGGTGCTGGTCGGTCTCGGGGCGGATCTCTCGCGGGTCCGCCGACAGGTCATGGGGCTGCTCACCGGTGACGAAGGTGCCGTCGCCGAGGTCGCCCGTCCCGCCCCCGAGACGGGGACGCCGGAGGGTCGGATCGTGTCCTGTTCGTTCTGCGGGAGAGCACCACCCCAGTCGGGTCAGCTCGTCTCCGGTACCGACGCCTTCATCTGCGAGCGGTGCATCCGCCGATGGTCGCGACGGCTCGAGCAGACGAACCCCCGGCAGGCCTGGCGGTCGGTCACCCACCAGATCCGCCACGTTGCGGCCACTGGTCCTCCGCCGGAGGATGCCGACGCGGCCCGCGCCGCGATCACGACCGCCTTCGCCGCCAGCGGGACGGAGAGCGAGGACGGCCGGTCGGTGCCGACGGTCGAGGGGGGTGAGATCCTCGGTCCGACGCTGCGGGCGGCCAGGGAGCGTCTCCGATCCCCCGGGACGGCCGAGGTCGTCTACATGGTCGATGAGATCTCCTTCATCGACGCCACCCACGCCGCAGTCTGGTTCTCGATCGCGGTGGACGGCGCATCGGTGCTCCCCAATCGCCGCGGCGATGCGATCATCGTCGACGGCACATGGAAGATGGCCCGCTCCACCTTCTGCGAGCTGGTGGGGCTGGCGGGCGTGCCTTGCCCGCCGGTCAGCTGAGCCGCTGCACGGCTCAGCCCCGTCGTTGCCGGCGTAGCGTCAGGTGTCGCGTCGTGCGGCGAAGAACCCCGACAACAGGGCAGCCGCCTCGTCGGCCCGGACCCCAGCGGTGACCGGGAGCTCGTGGTTGAGGCGGGGGTCGGCGCAGAGGTTGTAGAGGGAGCCGCACGCCCCGCCCTTCGGGTCGGTGGCTCCGAAGACGAGTCGGCCCACTCTGGCTGCGACCAGGGCACCTGCGCACATCGCGCACGGCTCGAGCGTGACCACCAGGGTCACCTCGGAGAGCCGCCAGGTCCCGAGCACTGCCGCCGTGTCCGAGAGGACCAGGATCTCCGCGTGGGCCGTCGGATCGCGCTGCAGCTCGCGTTCGTTGTGGCGGATCGCGACCACCCGGTCCCCGAGGAGGGCGACCGCCCCGACCGGCACGTCTCCGTGGGCGATCGCCGATGCGGCCTCGTGGATGGCGAGTGCCATGGCCGTCTCGTCGGACATCGAATCCGCGCCGGCGGCTCCCGCGGGGATCGGCGAAGTGCCGGCTGCTCTCATGGCGGAGGCGGTGGGATTTGAACCCACGGTGAGTTTCCCCACACACGATTTCCAATCGTGCCGATTCGGCCGCTCTCGCACGCCTCCGGAATTGGGACCTTCCGGAGTACCCCGGGCGTCCACGGTCCCGAAAGGCTACTCCGCCACCTTGCCGGGGCCGGCCGGGCCCGGACCACGACAGAAAGGGCGATACGATCGCGGTCTTCCCGGAAGTGGGTGCGACGGCTGGGTCCTGCGCAACGTCCTCCTGTGAATCGAGTCAGGGTCGGAAGGCAGCAGCTCTCAGCGGGTTCGGTCGTGTGCCGCAGTCAACCTGGCCGTCGCACCGACTGCCGGGGAGGATGGGGGAATCCCCGCGTTGCCCGGCTCCCCGGGGAGCCCCCGGTCCGACGACCGGTAGGCTCCCACGACGTGGCCGACGGTTCCGAGGACCTTCCGTACCAGTCCCTCTACCGACGGTTCCGTCCGTCGACCTTCGCCGAGGTCCGCGGCCAGGATCATGTCGTCCTGGCCCTGCGCAACGCGGTGCGCGACGGCCGGGTGGCCCACGCCTACCTGTTCAGTGGGCCCCGTGGGACCGGCAAGACCTCGACCGCCCGCATCCTGGCAAAAGCGCTCAACTGCACCGACCTCCACGACGGCGAGCCGTGCGGGGTGTGCGGGCCCTGTGTCGAGATCGCCCGCGGGACCTCGCTCGATGTCCATGAGCTCGACGCCGCTTCCAACAACGGCGTCGATGCCATGCGGGACCTGGTCTCGCGGGCCGCGCTCGGCTCTCCCGGCCGGCAGAAGGTCTACATCGTCGACGAGGTCCACATGCTCTCCAACGCCGCCTCCAACGCGCTGTTGAAGACCCTCGAGGAGCCGCCGCCCCACGTCGTCTTCGTGCTGGCCACGACCGATCAGCAAAAGGTCCTGCCCACGATCCGCAGCCGCACCCAGCACTACGAGTTCCACCTCCTTGGTCCGGACACCCTGACCGAGCTCCTCTCCCAGGTCCGGCGCGACGCGCACCTCGAGGTCGGCGATGACGCGCTCGACCTGGCGGTCCGCCGCGGTCGGGGATCGGCCCGGGACGCCCTTTCGGTGCTCGACCAGGTGGTGGCGTCCGACGCCGTCGACGACGACCTGCCCGAGCTGGACGAGGTGGTCGAGGGCCTCGCCGAGCGCGACGTGGGTCGGGCGCTGGTCGCCGTCGCCCGCCTCACCGGGGTCGGCTTCAGTCCCCAGCAACTCGCCGTCGACCTGGTCGACCATCTGCGTCAGGGGTTCCTGGCCATCGTTGCTCCGGAGCTGGTCACCGTGTCGGGCGCGGAACGCGATGCGCTGGCCGCCCAGGCGTCACGGGTAGGCCTTGCCGCCCTCGTCCAGGCCATGGAGCTGCTCGGCCTGGCCCAGGTGGCCATGCGGGACGCTCCCGATCCGAGGGTCACCCTCGAGGTTGCGCTGGTCAGACTCGCCCACCCCGAGGCAGACGACTCGCCCGCAGCCCTGTTGGCCCGCATCGAGCGGCTCGAATCCGACCGGGCGGTGACCGGGGAGGTGCGGTCCACGCCGCAGCCGTCCCCCGCGCGTCCGGCGGAGTCGGCCGAGGCGGGGCCGGTCGGGCCGCGCAAGACCCTCGGTGCGGTACGGAGGCAGGCGTCGTCTCCGGCCGAGCCGCCTCAGCAGCCGGTGCCGACCCAGGCGTCCACTGCAGAGCCGTCCACTGCGGATCCGCCCACTGCGGAGCCGCCCGTGGGGGAGCCGCCTCAGGCTGAGGCCCCGGCCGTGCCCCTCGACCGCAGGTCCGCGGACGTGGCGGCTGCGTTCCCTACCCGTGACCAGCTCGTACAGGCCTGGGGGGATCAGGTGATCGGGCGGCTCCGTCCGAAGGCCAAGGCCCTCTACCAGGCCGGCCGGTTCGTCGGGGTGGAGGGAGAACGGGCCCGGTTCGGTCTGCCCAACGAGACCCACTGCAGCCGGTGCGCGGAGATGAAGGACGAGGTGGAGGCAGCCCTCGGCGAGTGCTTCGGCCGTCCGGTCGGGCTGGAGCTGGTCGTGGACGCCGCAGCCGGTGAGCCCGACGGCGCCGTCGGCAGACCGTCGGGCCCGGATCCGGGTGCACTTGTCGACACACCCGCACGATCTGCGGGACGAACGGCGGCGCGGACCCCTGCCGTCGTTGCCGCGCCGGCCCCGGAGCCCGACCCCGACGAGCACGACCTCTCGGCGTTCGACGATGCCGGCACCGAGGTGGCCGAGTTCGACAACTCGGCCGAGGCGCGGGTCCTCCAGGCGTTCCCCGGCGCAGAGGAGGTGGAGTAGGTGGCCATCTTCTCCGGGCCGCTGCAGGCCCTCATCGACGAGTTGGGCCGCCTGCCCGGCGTCGGCCCCAAGTCCGCGCAGCGGATCACCTTCCACCTGCTCAAGGTGGCCCCCGAGGACGCACTGCGCCTCGCGGAGGCCATCATCGCGGTCAAGGAGCGGATCACCCTGTGCACCCGCTGCTTCAACGTGGCCGAGGGCGGGCTGTGCGCGATCTGTCTCGACGACCGCCGTGACGGCTCCTCGGTCTGTGTGGTCGAGGACCCCCGGGACATCGTCTCGGTCGAGAAGACCGGCGAGTTCTCGGGGACGTACCACGTCCTCCAGGGAGCGCTCAACCCGATCGAGGGCATCGGTCCCGACCAGCTCCGGGTGCGCGAGCTGCTCGGGCGCGTCGAGACCGAGGGCATCACCGAGGTCATCCTCTGCACCAATCCCAATCTCGAGGGCGAGGCCACTGCCATGTACCTCGCCCGGCTACTCAAGCCGATGGGCCTGTCGGTGACCCGTATCGCCAGCGGCCTGCCGGTCGGGGGCGACCTCGAGTACGCCGACGAGCTGACCCTCGGGCGCGCACTCGAGGGACGCCGCGAGGTGGACGCCTGACGGTCCGGTCCCTCGGCCGGACGGGCACCGGACCGGCCGGGTGGGGCACGATGAGGGGATGGCGAGCCACCCGGAAGGGCACCTCCGGCTCCTGTGGCTCCTGAGACACGGGAAGGCGGCGTCCGATGCACCCCGGGGTGGTGGTGATCGCGAGCGTCCGCTGACCGCCCGTGGCCGGCGCGACGCGACGGCCTTGGGAAAGCGTCTGGCCGGCGAGGACCCGCCCCTCGGTGTCCCCGGGGCGCGCCGGCCCGACCTTGCCGTCTGCTCGTCCGCGGTGCGGACCCGCCAGACGGCCGACCTGGTCATCGGCGAGCTGGGCGACCGGGTCCCCCTCGACTCGTTCCGCTCCCTCTACGACGCGGGCACCGAGACCGTGCTCGGCTACGTACGCGAGTTCGACGACGGGGTGCGGTCGGCCCTCATCGTCGGCCACAACCCGACGATGTACCGGCTCGCCTGGGAGCTCCTCGATCCGGAGGGGGACGACCGGTCGGGGGCGGCCGTTGGGCGACTGGGCCGCGACCGCCTCGAGGAGGCCGGGTTCCCGACCTGCGCGCTCGGGGTGGTGGCGCTCGACGTGGACTCGTGGGAGGACGTCGACAACGGCTGTGGCACGCTTGTCGGCCTGTTCGCCCCGCCCTACTGACGCCCCTCGGGCGTACCGCCTACCCGACCCGGGTCAGATCGTGCGCAGCACCGCCGCGTCCCCCTGGCCACCCCCACCGCAGAGACTGACCGCCGCGGTGCCGCCGCCCCGCCGCTTGAGCTCGAGCAGCGCGGTGAGTGCGAGACGGGTGCCCGACATGCCGACCGGGTGGCCGAGGGCGATCGCCCCGCCGTTCACGTTGAGGACGTCACCGTCGATCCCGAGGTCGTCCGCCGAGGCGATGCCCACGGCGGCGAAGGCCTCGTTGATCTCGAACAGGTCGATGTCCGCGGTGGTGAGGCCGGCCTTCTCGAGCGCCACCGAGGTCGCGTGTGCGGGCTGGTTGAGGAGCGACGGGTTCGGGCCGGCCACCTGGCCGTAGCTGACCAGCTCGCCGAGGGGGGTCACCCCGAGCTCGTCGGCCTTGGCCCGCGACATGACGATCACCGCGGCCCCGCCGTCGGAGATCTGCGAGGCGTTGCCCGCGGTGATGGTCCCGTCCTTGTCGAAGGCCGGCCGCAGCTTGCCGAGTGATTCGGCTGTCGTCTCCGGGCGGACGCCCTCGTCGGTGTCGACCACCAGTGGGTCACCCTTGCGCTGCGGCACGTTGACCGCGACGATCTCGTCTGCGAACTTGCCGTCCTTGATGGCCGCCGCGGCCCGTTCGTGGGAGAGGGCACTGAAGGCGTCCTGCCGCTCGCGCGAGACGCCGTCGGCACCGTTGTAGCGCTCGGTGGCAAGGCCCATCGCGCACTTGTCGAACGCGCAGAAGAGGCCGTCGTACATCATCGAGTCGACCACGGTGGCGTCGCCGATACGGTAACCGCCGCGTGCGCCGGGCAGCAGGTAGGGGGCCTGGGTCATCGACTCCATCCCGCCGGCGACCACGATCTCGGCCTCGCCTGCGTTGATCATGAGGTCGGCGAGGTAGATGGTGTTGAGCCCGGACAGACAGACCTTGTTGACCGTCGTGGCCGGAACGGTCATCGGGATGCCGGCGTTGGCGGCCGCCTGGCGTGCGGTGATCTGGCCGGTGCCGGCCAGGATGACCTGTCCCATGAACACGTAGTCGACCTGGTCGGGGGTCAGCCCGGCCCGCTCGAGCGCGGAGGCGATGGCGAATCCTCCCAGCTCGACGGCGGAGAACCCGCCCAGCGCTCCTGAGAGCTTGCCGATCGGGGTACGGGCACCGGCGACGATGACGGATCCTGGCATGACAACCTCCACGGCCTGGTGGCCGGTTCAGGCGGCGTCCCCCCGAGGGCTCGCCACGACGACAGGCAGCCATGATACGGCGTCCACGGTCCGGTGGACCACACGACGTGGCCGGGTGGCCCCTCCGACCGGCGGACTATCCTCGCCTCCCATGCAGGAGCACCTGGGAGCGATCCTGTCCGGAGCGCCCGGCGAGGAGATCGCCGCGCTGCCCTTCCCGGAGTCCTACCGGGCCGCATTCGTGCGCCGCGACGAGGTCGACATGTTCGACGGCCTCGCCTCCGAGGACAAGGACCCGAGGAAGTCCCTCCACGTCGGTGAGGTGGCCGTGCCCGAGCTCGCGCCCGACGAGGCATACGTCGCGGTGATGGCCAGTTCGATCAACTTCAACACCGTGTGGACCTCGATCTTCGAGCCGCTGCCCACGTTCGGCTTCCTCGACCGGCTGGGTCGGGAGAGCGTCTGGGGTGCCCGTCACGCGCTCGACTACCACGTCGTCGGCTCGGATGCATCGGCGGTCGTGCTCCGGGTCGGTTCGGCTGTCCGCAATTGGCGGCCAGGTGACAAGGTGACCGTGCACTGCAACTACGTCGACGATCAGAGCCCGTCCGCCCACGACGACTCGATGTTGGCCGACAACCAGCGGATCTGGGGGTTCGAGACCAACTTCGGCGGACTCGCCGACCTGGCCGTGGTCAAGGCCAACCAGCTCATGCCCAAACCGACCCACCTCACCTGGGAGGAGGCGGCGGTCAACGCCCTGTGCAACTCGACCTCCTATCGCATGCTGGTCTCGAAGAACGGCGCCTCGATGAGACAGGGCGACAGCGTGCTGGTGTGGGGAGCCTCGGGCGGACTCGGCGCCTTCGCGGTCCAGTACGTCCTCAACGGGGGCGGCACCCCGGTCGGTGTGGTCTCCTCGCAAGCCAAGGTGGACCTGCTCCACGATCTCGGCGTCGAGGCGGTCATCGACCGCAAGGCCGCCGGCTACCGGTTCTGGAAGGACGAGCACACCCAGGACGAGTCCGAGTGGCGCCGTCTGGGCAAGGACATCCGCTCCCTGGTCGGCGACGACGTCGACATCGTCTTCGAGCACCCGGGGCGCCAGACCATGGGTGCGTCGGTCTTCGCGGCCAAGCGGGGCGGCACGATCATGACCTGCGCGGCGACCTCGGGGTACATGATCGAGTACGACAACCGCCACCTCTGGATGAAGCTCAAGACGATCAAGGGCTCGCACTTCGCCAACTACCGGGAGGCGTGGGACGCCAACCAGCTGGTCTGCGAGGGAAGGATCCTGCCGCCGCTGTCGGCCGTGCACACCCTGGAGCACGTGGGCGACGCCGCTTACCAGGTCCACCGGAACCTGCACGAGGGCAAGATCGGCGTCCTGTGCCTCGCTCCCGAGGAGGGTCTCGGCATCGACGACCCCGACCTGCGAGCCGCGGTCGGCGAGGACCGGATCACCCTCTTCCGGAGGCACGAGGCATGACCGAGCCGCTGCTGACCGAGCTCGACCACGTGGGCATCGCGGTCGACGACCTCGACGCCGCGGTCGCCTACTACGCGGACACCTTCGGGGCCGCGGTCACCCACCGGGAGCGGATCGACTCCGACGGTGTCGAGGAGGCGCTGCTCAAGGTGGCCGACAGCTACATCCAGCTGCTCACCCCGACCCGGGACGACTCGCCGGTTGCCGCCTTCCTGCACAAGCGCGGTCCGGGCATCCATCATGTCGGCTACCGGGTCGCGGACTGCGCTGCGGCCCTCCAGTCGGTCAAGGACCACGGGGGCCAGGTCATCGACCAGGAGCCCCGACCGGGATCACGGGGGACGACCGTCGCCTTCGTCCACCCGAAGGGCGCGTTCGGCACGCTGATCGAGCTGGTCCAGGAGTAGGTCCGGTAGCCTCACCTTCCATGGATCACACGATGACCCAACGGCTCGAGGAGCTCGCCGAGCGCCGTGAGCTCGCCCGGAACGCCGGGTCCGCCCGGGCGGTCGAGAAGCACCACGCCAAGGGGAAGATGACCGCCCGCGAGCGGATCGACTACCTCCTGGACGACGGCTCGTTCCAGGAGCTCGACATGCTGGCCCGCCACCGGGCGCACGGGATGGGGCTCGAGGAGAACCGGCCCTACACCGACGGGGTCATCACCGGGTTCGGCACCGTGGACGGCCGGCGGGTGTGCGTGTTCAGCCAGGACTTCACCGTCTTCGGCGGGGCGCTCGGCGAGGTGTTCGCCGAGAAGATCCACAAGGTCATGGACCTGGCCTCCTCCATCGGGGTGCCGATGATCGGCCTCAACGACGGGGCCGGAGCCCGCATCCAGGAGGGGGTGGTCTCCCTCCACTCCTACGGGGGCATCTTCCACCGCAACGCCCAGGCCTCGGGTGTGATCCCCCAGATCAGCGTGATCCTCGGCCCGTGCGCGGGTGGCGCCGTCTACAGCCCGGCGATGACCGATTTCATCTTCATGGTCCAGGGCACCAGCCACATGTTCATCACCGGACCCGACGTGGTCAAGACGGTGACCGGTGAGGACGTCACCCTCGAGGAGCTCGGCGGAGCCATGAGCCACGCCACCAAGTCGGGGGTCGCCGCCTTCGTGGCACCCGACGAGAAGGCCTGCCTCGACGACGTCCGCTATCTGCTCAGCTTCCTCCCCTCCAACAACCTCGAAGAGGCGCCCCTGGTGGTCTCGGGAGACGATCCCGAGCGGCTGACCCCGGAACTGTCGGACCTGATGCCGACCTCTCCCAATCAGCCCTACGACATGAAGAAGGTCATCGAAGCGGTCGTCGACGACGGCGAGTTCTTCGAAGTCAACCACCACTGGGCGATGAACCTGGTCTGCGGCTTCGCACGCATCGACGGGCGCGCCGTCGGCATCGTGGGCAACCAGCCCCAGATGCTGGCCGGGGTGCTCAACATCGACGCCTCGGAGAAGGGCGCCCGGTTCGTCCGCACCTGCGACGCCTTCAACATCCCGCTCATCACCTTCGTGGACGTCCCCGGCTTCATGCCCGGCACCGACCAGGAGTACGGCGGGATCATCCGCCACGGGGCGAAGCTGCTCTACGCGTACTGCGAGTCGACCGTCCCCCGGGTCCAGATCATCACCCGCAAGGCCTACGGCGGCGCCTACGTGGTCATGAACTCGAAGTCGATCGGTGCGGACCTGGCCTTCGCCTGGCCCTCCGCCGAGCTGGCCGTGATGGGTCCCGAGGGCGCCGTCGAGATCGTCTACCGGAGGGACCTGGCCGAGGCCGAGGATCCGGTGGGTCGCCGCAAGGAGTTGGTCGAGGAGTACACCGAGCGCTATGCCAATCCGTACGCGGCGGCCGAGCGCGGCTACGTCGACGACGTGATCGACCCGGCCGAGACCCGGCGGATCCTCGTGCGCAGTCTCGCCCTGCTGGTCTCCAAGCGCGAGGACCTGCCCAAGCGCAAGCACGGGAACATGCCGCTGTGACCGACCCCCGGTCGATCGACTCCGAGGTGCTGGCCTTCCTGGCTGCAGCCGTCGATCAGGTCTGGCCGCGCCCGGTGGCCGTACTGGCCCCGCCGCCGACCCGGACCCCTGCGTGGCGGTTCAGCGGCCGGTGGTGGTCGCGTCCCGTCCCGACCCGGCGGGACCGCCCGTGGTCCGGGGGCTGAGCCCTGCGCGGTACTGCTCGACCAGCGTGACCATGTCCTCCATGATCCGCCCGATCTCGAAGTCCTTCGGCGTGTAGATCCGGGCGACGCCCTTGCCCAGCAGCACCTCGGCATCCTCGGGCGGGATGATCCCGCCAACCACCACCGGTGCGTCGACCCCTTCCGCCCGCAGTCGTTCGACGACCTCGGGGACCAATTCGAGGTGGCTGCCCGAGAGGATCGAGATGCCGACCAGGTCGACGTCCTCGTCCCGGGCGGCTGCGGCGATCTCGGCTGGCGAGAGCCGGATCCCCTGGTAGACGACCTCGAACCCGGCGTCCCGGGCGGCGACCGCGATCTGCTCCGCGCCGTTGGAGTGCCCGTCGAGCCCCGGCTTGGCCACCAGCAGGCGGGGCGGGCTCCCGTCCCGTTCGCCGAGCGCACGCGACCGGTCGAGCACCCCCCGGAAGGCCGCCCCGCGGTGGCCGACGCCCCCGCCGACCCCGGTCGGAGCCCGGTACTCACCGAAGACCTCGCGCAGCGTCCCCGCCCATTCACCGGTGGTGCCGCCGGCGTGGGCCAGGGCGATGGTGGCGGGCATGATGTTGTCCGTGCCATCCGCCGCCGTGCGCAGCGCGTCGAGCGCCCGTTCGACCGCGGCACCGTCCCGCCGCTCCCGCCACGCCGCCACGTCGGCGCGCAGCTCCGATTCGACCGCCGGGTCGACCCGGAGGATCGAACCCTCTCCGCTTGCGGGTGCGAGCGGCGAATCGGCGGTCTCGGTGAAACAGTTGACCCCCACCACCCGCAGCTCGCCCGTCTCGATCCGCCGCACCCGCTCCGCCTGGCTGGCGACGAGTCGGGCCTTGAGCTCGTCGATGGCCTCGAAGGCGCCACCCAGGGAGAGCACGTCCTCGAGCTCGGCCCAGGAGGCGTCTGCCACCTCGGTCGTCTTCTTCTCGATGACCACCGAGCCGTCGAGGATGTCGTCGTACTCGAGCAGGTCGGTCTCGTTGGCCAGGATCTGCTGGATGCGCAGCGACCACTGCTGGTCCCAGGGCCGGGGGAGCCCGAGCGCCTCGTTCCAGGCGGGGAGCTGCAGGGCGCGGGCCCGCGCGTTCCGGGACAGGGTGACCCCGAGTGCCTCGAGCGTGATGCGGGGCACGTTGTTCTCCGGTTGGGCCTCGGTGAGCCCCAGCGAGTTGACCTGCACCCCGTAGCGCATGCGCCGGAGCTTGGGATCGGTCACGCCGTAGCGCTCTGCGCAGATCCGGTCCCAGAGCGCGGTGAAGGCGCGGATCTTGCAGGTCTCCTCGACGAAGCGGACCCCCGCGTTGACGAAGAACGAGATCCGTCCGACCACCGCGGGGAAGGCGTCGGGCGGGACCTGCCCCGAGTCGCGCACCGCGTCCAGGATCCCGATGGCGGTCGCCAGCGCGTAGGCCACCTCCTGGTGGGGGGTGGCCCCCGCCTCTTGGAGGTGGTAGCTGCAGACGTTGATCGGGTTCCACTTGGGGACGTTGCGGACCGTGTAGGCGATGGTGTCCACGGTGAGCCGCCGGCTCGGGAGGGGGGGAAGATGAACGTCCCCCGCGAGAGGTACTCCTTCACGATGTCGTTCTGAGTGGTGCCCGACAGCACCTTCGGGTCCACCCCGTGATCCTCGGCGTTTGCGATGTAGAGGCCGAGCAGCCACGCCGCGGTGGCGTTGATGGTCATCGACGTGTTCATCGACTCGACCGGGATACCGTCCATCAGCTGCGCCATGTGGCCGAGGTGGGCCACCGGCACCCCGACCTTGCCGACCTCGCCGGCCGCTGCCGGGTCGTCCGGGTCGTACCCGATCTGGGTGGGCAGGTCGAAGGCGATCGAGAGGCCGGTCTGACCCCTGGCCAGGTTGGTCCGGTAGAGCCGGTTGGAAGCGGCTGCCGTGGAGTGCCCCGAGTAGGTGCGCATCACCCACGGCTCGTCCCGCACCCTGTCCTCACCGTCCGGGCCTGTCGTCCCCACCTGGGTCACCCCTCCATTGTGGCCCGCCCGGGCCGGGGATCACACCCTCGGCGCCGGCGAGCCGGTGCCCGCACTATCTCCGGTAGTCGAGGAAGCCCTGGCCCGACTTGCGACCCAGCTGCTCGGCGGTGACCATCCGCCGCAGCAGCGGCACCGCCGCGAAGTTCGGGTCGCGGAACTCGTCGTAGAGGGCGTCCAGGATGGCGAGGGAGGTGTCCAGTCCCACCAGGTCCAGCAGGGCGAACGGGCCCATCGGGAATCCGCAGCCGCCCATCATGGCGGCATCGATGTCCTCGACCGAGGCGACCCCCTGTTCGTAGAGGCGCACCGCGTTGTTGAGGTAGGGGAAGAGCAGGGCGTTGACGATGAACCCCGCCTGGTCCTTGACCTCCACCGGGGTCTTGCCGCAGGCCTCCGCGAAGGCGCGGGCCGCGGCGATGGTCTCGTCGGAGGCGGTCAGCGGCCGGACCACCTCGACCAGGGACATGACCGGCGCCGGGTTGAAGAAGTGGATGCCGCAGACCTGCTCGGGCCGGCCGGTCTGCATGGCCAGCTCGATGACCGGGAGGGTCGAGGTGTTGGTGGCCAGGATGACGTGGTCGTCGGTGATCCGGTCGAGCTCGTTGAAGAGCTCCTTCTTGATGGCCAGGTCCTCGACGACCGACTCGATGACCAGGTCGACGTCCTTGAGGGCGGCCAGGTCCGAGGTGCCGTTGACCCGGGCCAGGGCCTGGTCCCGCTCCTCCTCGGTCCGCTTGCCCTTTTCGATCTGCCGGTTGAGCGACTTCTCGAGCGCGGCCAGGCTGGCGTCCGCAGTCGACTGGCTCCTCGAGCGGAGGACCACCTCGAAGCCGTTGACGGCCGCCGCCTCGGCGATGCCCGACCCCATGATCCCTGAACCGACGATACCCACGCGTGCGATTGACATAGGTGGGGATGTTACTGGGGAGTCAGGGGGCCGGGCTCGGGCGTCGCCTGCCGCGGCGCGCTCTACAGTTGCGTCGGTGGACGAGACCCCCGGGATCCTGGCCTTGGTCGGCGGCGGAGAATGGCGGGAGGGCTGTACCTTCGACGCCGAGCTCCTGGACGCCTCCGGCTCCGACGAGGTGCTCGTCCTCCCGACCGCCGGTGCCTACGAGCGCCCGGAACGCCTGGTGGTGGAGGCCGGGGCGTGGTTCGAGACGTTGGGCGGCCGGGTCGAGGGTCTGATGGTCCTCGCCCGGGCGGACGCGGAGGACGAGGGTGCCGCGGCAGCGGTGCGCCGTGCCCGGTTCGTCTACCTCGCGGGCAGCTCGCCGATGCACCTCCGGAGCGTGCTCAAGCACTCCAGGGTCTGGGACGCGCTGGTCGCCGCCTGGCGCGACGGGGCGGTCGTGGCGGGCTCGTCCGGTGCGGCGATGGTGCTCACCGACCCGATGGTCGACGCCCGGGGTGGGGGGCTCACCATCGGTCTGGGTCTGGTCTCCGGGGTGGCCGTCGTGCCCCACTTCGGCGACGTCAACGAGGACGGGCACGGAGAAAAGCTCCACCGCTCGGTGCAGCTGGCCCCGGTCGGCACACCGCTTGTCGGGATCCCCGAGCGCACCGCCCTCATCCGGGAACCCGGTGGCAGCTGGCGGTCGGCCGGCGCGGTCCCGGTGGCGGTCTTCCTCGACGGGTCGGTGGCCGAGGCCGGCCTCGGGGCCCTTCCGGTCTGATCCGGGCCCTTCCGGTCTGATCCGGACGGAGGGCCGATCAGACCGGCCGTGCCGTCGACCCCCCTGTCCGGCTACTCCTCGGTGACCGTCACCGAATTGATCAGGACCTCCTCCGAGGGCGTCCCCGACCGGCTCCCCGCCGCCTCGATGGCGGAGACGACGTCGAGACCCTTGACCACCTTGCCGAAGAGCGAATAGCTCGGCGGGAGGGAAACCCCGTCACTCCCGCTCACGATGAAGAACTGGCTGCCGTTGGTGTTCGGTCCGGCGTTGGCCATGGCCAGCGACCCGATCTCGTAGCGGCCGGGAGCGGGCAGCTCGTCCTCGAAGCGGTAGCCGGGCCCGCCGCGGCCGGTGCCCTCGGGATCGCCTCCCTGGCACATGAAGCCCGGGATGATCCGGTGGAAGACGACGCCGTCGTAGTAGTGCCACCGGGCGAGGAAGACGAAGTTGTTGACCGTCTTCGGCGCGGCGATCGGGTCGAGCGCGACGGTGAGCTCGCCCTTCGAGGTGTCGAACACCGCCGTGTAGCGCTTGGCAGGGTCGATGATCATGGGCGGGGGGCCGTCGAAGCGCTGGGTCTTCGGGCTCGATCCGTCTGTGGCCGGAATCTGCTGTGCCATCGTCGTACTCCTCGTGTCTCGCTGTGGTCAGGGATGCTGCGGGCGCGGCGTTGCGTCGATCAGGACTCGCTGATGGTCACCGACACCATGCGATGGAGTGTCGTCGGTGTCCCCGAGGACGCACCGTCCGCGTTGATCTTGGCGACGACCGACATCCCGGCGGTCACCTGGCCGAACAAGCTGTAGCTCGGGGGAAGGCTCTCGCCCTGGGGCCCTGCGACGATGAAGAACTGGCTGCCGTTGGTGTTCGGCCCGGAGTTGGCCATGGCCAGCGAGCCGAGCGGGTACTGCGGCGACGCCTTCGCCGGGAGCTCGTCCGCGAACTGGTAGCCGGGCCCCCCGGTCCCGGTACCGGTCGGATCCCCGGTCTGGTCGACGAACTGGGGGATCACCCGGTGGAAGATGACGCAGTCGTAGAAGCTGTGGTCGGCGAGGAAGACGAAGTTGTTGACCGTCTTCGGCGCGGTCTTCGGGTCGAGCGCAACGGTGATCACTCCGACGTCGGTGGTGATCTCCGCCGTGTACGTCTTGGTGGGGTCGATGGTCATCAGCGGGTACGAGGAGTAGGACGGCTTGTTGAGGGTCGCATGGAAGTTCGCCGGGCAGTCGGCGGCCGTGGTGACCGCGCTCGGGGACTTGTTGCCCGACCCACCGGCCGGAGCAGGCTTCGTGGTGGAGGTCGTCGAGGAGGAGGTCGTGGTGGTGCTGGCCGTCTTCGACCCGGGCTTGAAGATGAGGAAGGAGACGCCGACCACCACCGCCGCCACGATCACCAGGGTGACCAACCGCCGGAGGTTCTGGCGCCGCTTGACCGCCTTCTGCTCGGCCTCGCGCCGCGCCTGCCGGCCGGCCTTCTGACGTTGACGTTTGTCGGTGGGCACGGGCGTTCAGGGTAGCCGGTCCCCGCCGAGCCGCCGCCGTCACCCAGCGTTGCCACGATCGGACGTCCAGACGCCGCGTTGTAGCCTTGGCGGCCATGTCTCTCCTGGTCCAGAAGTTCGGTGGTACGTCGGTCGGCGACGCCGAACGCGTCCGCGCGGTGGCTGACCACGTGGCCCGCACCCGCCGACAGGGGGACGACGTGGTGGTCGTGGTCAGCGCGATGGGCAAGACCACCGACGAGCTGGTCCGCATGGCCGGCGACGTGAGCTCGGTGCGGCCGATCCGGGAGATCGACATGCTCCTCAGCTCCGGCGAGCGGATCTCCATGGCCCTCCTGTGCATGGCGCTGGCCGAGCTCGGGGTCGAGGCGACGTCCTTCACCGGCAGCCAGGCCGGGATCATCACCGACACGGCCCACACCCGGGCCAAGATCCTCGAGATCCGGGGGGACCGCCTCCGCGAGACCCTGGCCGCCGGCGGCGTCCCGGTGGTCGCCGGGTTCCAGGGTGTCTCGACCGATCGCGACGTCACGACGCTCGGGCGCGGCGGCTCGGACACCACGGCGGTTGCCCTGGCCGCGGCCCTGGGTGCCGATGTCTGCGAGATCTACACCGACGTCCCCGGCGTGTTCAGCAGCGATCCGAGGATCGTGCCCGAGGCGCGCCGCCTCGCCCGGGTGAGCTACGAGGAGATGCTCGAGATCGCCGCCACCGGCGGTCGGGTGCTCGCACTCCGCTCGGTCGAGTTCGCCCGAAACCACAACGTCCCGCTCCACGTCCGCTCGAGCTTCACCTGGGAGCCGGGCACGTGGGTCGGCAAGGAGGATCCCGCCATGGAGCAGGCTGTCGTCACCGCGGTGACCCACGACGTGACCGAGGCCAAGGTCACCGTCACCGGGGTGCCGGACCGCCCCGGACTCGCCGCCCGGCTCTTCCGCGGGCTGGCCGACCGGAACGTGAACGTGGACATGATCGTCCAGAACACCTCGCTGCACGGGACGACCGACATCTCCTTCACCATCCCCGGCTTCGATCTGGCGGTGAGCGCGGAGGTGTGCGAGGCCCTGGTGCCCGAACTGGGTGCCACGGGGGTGACCTCCGACGACGACGTGGCGCGGGTGTCGCTCATCGGCGCGGGCATGAAGACCCATCCGGGGGTGACCGCCCTCACCTTCGAGACGCTGGCCGCGGCGGACATCAACATCGAGATGATCTCGACCTCCTCCATCCGGATCTCCTGTCTCATCCGGGCAGAGGAGGCGGAGACCGCGGTACGGGCCCTCCACGCGGCCTTCGAGCTGGACTGACTCCTGCGGCCCGGCCGGGTCGTGGCGACCGTCACCGGCGGCCGCTCGTAGACTGGCACCGTGCGAATCGGAGTCGTGGGTGCGACCGGGCAGGTGGGGACCGTGATGCTCGACGTCCTCGACGAGCGCGCCCTCCCGATCGACCGGCTCCGCTTGTTCGCCTCGTCCCGCTCGGCCGGACTGACACTCGCCTTCCGGGGCACGGAGATCGACGTCGAGGACGCGGCAAACGCGGACGTCTCCGGTCTCGACATCGCCCTCTTCTCGAGCGGTGCCACCGCCTCACGCGAGTTGGCCCCCCGCTTCGCCGCGGGTGGGGCGATCGTGGTCGACAACTCCTCCGCCTGGAGGATGGACCCTGCGGTGCCCCTGGTCGTCCCCGAGGTCAACGAGTCCGCGCTCGGGTCGATCCCGAAGGGCATCGTGGCCAACCCCAACTGCACGACCATGGTGGCGATGCCTGTGCTCAAGCCGCTGCACGACGAGGCCGGCCTGACCCGGCTCGTCGTGGCGACCTACCAGGCGGTCTCGGGTGCGGGGCGTGCCGGGGTGGCGGAGCTCGAGGACCAACTGCTCAAGACGGTGGACCGGGCGGCCGGCCTCACCTTCGACGGCCGGGCCGTCGAAGGTCCACCGGCTTCGGTGTTCGCGGACACCATCGCCCACAACGTCCTGCCGGTGGCCGGCCACCTGGTGGAGGACGGCTCGGGTGAGACCAACGAGGAGCAGAAGTTCCGCGACGAGAGTCGCAAGATTCTCGGCATCCCCGACCTCCCGGTGGCGTGCACCTGTGTCCGGGTGCCGGTGTTCACCGGGCACTCACACGCCATCGTCGCCGAATTCTCCCGTCCGCTGAGCCCGTCGCGGGCGACCGAGCTGCTGACCCGGGCACCGGGGGTCGTGCTCTCCGACCTGCCGACCCCCCTGCGGGCGGCGGGGACCGACCCCTCGTTGGTCGGACGGATCCGGGCGGCCGATGGTGCTCCCCACGCGCTCGCCCTCTTCGTGAGCGGGGACAACCTCCGCAAGGGCGCCGCCCTCAACGCCGTGCAGATCGTCGAGTCGCTGGTGCGGCTCGGCACCGTGTCCTGAGCCCGACCGCAGCGCGGCCGACCGGATCACCGGGTCAATCCCTGTGCACCGCGTGGATGCCGGTGAGCGCGATGGGCCCGGTGGTGGCGGCCAGTGTGGCCACCCGCCTGGCCAGGTTCACCGCGTGGTCGCCGAACCGCTCGTAGAAGCGGGCCAGCAGGGCGAGCTCGACGGCCACCGGGAGCGGCATCGTCCCCGCCACGACCTCGACGGTGAGGCTCACGTGCAGGTCGTCCATCTCGTCGTCGAGGATGTCGACCGCCGACGCCGCGGCGGGCGCGCGCTCGGCGTAGGCGTCGGTGGTGGTCCGCCACATGTGGACGGCCACCTCGCCCATGCGCTCGACCAGGCCCCGGCTCCGTGGCGAGAGCTCGGTCCCGAGACCCCGGGCTGCCCGCCGGGCGACGTGCTCGGCGAGGTCCCCGTTGCGCTCGAGGTCGGGAAGCATGCGGATGACGGTGACCAGGAAGCGGAGGTCGCTCTGCGAGGTGATCCCTGCGACGGTCAGCTGCTGGAGGGTGAGCTCCTCGATGTCGTGGTAGAGCCGGTCGACCACCGCGTCACGGTCGGCCAGCGCCTTGGCCGCCTCACGGTCCCCGGACAACAGCGCGTGGGTCGCGCCGGACACCGACTCGCCCACCAGCGCGAACAGCTGCAGCACCTTTCGGTCGATCTGCTCGAGCGGTGTGTCCACCGGTCCACCGTACCGCTTCGGCCCGGCACCTCCCAGGGCGGCGACCTCAGCCGTCGGGGCCCGCCTCGACATCGTCGCTCACGATGATCCGTGGGCCCGACATCCACGACAGATACCGCCACGTCCAGTTGACGAAGACCACGATCTTGTTGCGGAACCCGACCAGGTAGACGAGATGGAGGCCGAGCCAGGCGAGCCAGCCGAGGGTCCCCCGGATCACCCGACCGCCGGGGAACTGGGTCACCGCGGCCCGGCGCCCGATGGTCGCCATGATCCCCTTGTCCCGATAGCGGAAGGGCACGGGTTCCCCACCCTCGAGCCGCCGCAGGATCTGGGCTGCGGCGTGGGCGCCGGACTGGATGGCCACCTGGGCGACCTGGGGACAGATCCGCTCGCTGTCCGGCCCGGGTCCCCACAGCACGGCCGCCGCATCCCCGACCGCGTAGGCCCCGTCGCAGCCCTCGATCGAGAGGTCGCCACGGACCACCACCCGGCCGGCGGCACCGGTCGGGGCACCGATCGCCGCGGCGATGGTGTGTTCGACCGTGACACCACCGGCCCAGACCACCGTGCGGCTCGGGATCACCGCCCCGCCCTCGAACTCGACACCCGCGGCGGTGACCGTTTGGACCTTGTGGCCGAGCATGAGCTCGACCCCCCTCGACGCGAGGGTGGCGGCCGCGTACTCGGCGGCCGACGCCCCGAACGGGGTCAGCAACCGATCGAGCGCGTCGACCAGGACGATCCGTACCGCCGATCGCTCGAAGCGGAAGCCGTCGTGGCGTACCGAGACGTCGAGCAGTTCGGCGAGGGCACCGGCCACTTCGACGCCGGTCGGGCCGCCCCCGACCACCACGAACGTGAGCGCTCCCTCGTCGGTCACCCCGGTGTCCGCGTCGACGTCCTCGAGCACGCGCAGGATGTGGTCTCGCAGTTTCCGGGCGTCGGTCAACGTGTAGAGCGGGAAGCTGTGGTCGGAGGCACCGGGGATGCCGAAGAAGCGGGTGGTCGCGCCGCTGGCCATGATCAGCGAGTCGAAGGGCAGGTGCCGGCCACCCCGGAGGAGCACCTCGCGCTGCTCCCAGTCGACGCCGGTCACCGCGGCCAGGCGGAAGGTGACGTTGTCGGCCTTCCCGAAGATCACCCGGATCGGGTAGGCGACGTCCCCCGATTCGAGCCCGGCGGTCGCGACCTCGTAGAGCAGGGGCTGGAAGGTGTGGAAGTTGCGCTGGTCGACGATGGTGACCTCTACCGGTCCGCCGACGAGGTGACGTGCCGCGGACAGGCCCGCGAACCCGGCCCCCACCACCACGACGCGGTGCATCGGGCCATGGTGGCACAAGGGCAGGTCGGCCCCCACGGTGGCGTCCCCCTCCGCGACGGTGGCATACCCCATCGGTACGCTGGCGGACGCGGGCCGCGTGGGCCCGTTGGCGTCCCGCCGGGGTGGTCACACCCCGGCGTGGCACACGAGAGGAACTCGACATGATCACCGGACTCGTTCTCGGCCTGGTTGCCGGTGCCGCCCTGGGCCTCGTCGTGGGCCTACTGGTCAGGGCAGGGCAGGTGACTGCGGCCCGCACCGCCGAGGCCCGCCACGCCGATGCCGAGGCGCGGGTCTCGGCCCGGGACGCCGAGCTGGAGGCCGTGCGCGCCGCGTTGGCCGGCGGGCAGCGCGAGTTGACCGAGGTACGGGCCGAGACCGCCCGCCTCGAGGCGGAGCTCGCCCACGCCTGCTCGACCAGTGAGGAGCGGGCCGGCACCCTCGAAGAGGTCCGTCAGCAGTTGACCGGTGAGTTCGCCCGTCTCTCGACCCTGGCCCTCCGCCAGAACAACGAGCAGTTCCTCCAGCTGGCCGAGGCCAAGCTGGGCGAGACCCGTCAGGCGGCCGACGGCGAGCTGGCCAAGCGCCAGGAGGCCATCGAGCAGCTGCTCAAGCCCATCGGCGACCAGCTCGGCAAGTACGAGGAGGGGATGCACCGCCTCGAGGTGGAGCGGCAGCGGGCCTACACGACCCTCACCGAGCAGATGAAGCACCTGTCCATATCCCACGACCAGCTCCAGAAGGAGACCCGGAACCTGGTCACCGCGCTGCGGTCCCCCCAGGCGCGCGGCCGGTGGGGCGAGCTCCAGCTGAGGCGGGTGGTCGAGATGGCCGGCATGCTCGAGCAGTGCGACTTCTCCGAGCAGGTCAGCTCCGATGGGGACACGGGTCGCATGCGGCCCGACATGGTGGTCCACCTCCCCGGCGGCAAGAACGTGGTCGTCGACGCCAAGGTGCCGATGCAGGCGTTCCTCGACGCCAACGAGGCGGACGACGAGTCGGAGCGGCGACTCCACCTGGTCAGCCACGGCCGTCAGATGAAGGCGCACGTCGACGCCCTGTCGAAGAAGGAGTACTGGAAGCGGGTCGACCCGTCCCCCGAGTTCGTGGTGGCGTTCATCCCCGGCGACCCGCTCCTCACCGCTGCGCTCGAGCACGAACCGGGCCTCATGGAGTACGCCGTCGCCAATCACGTCCTCCTGGCGACGCCGACCTCGCTCATCGCCCTGCTGCGCGCCGTGGCGTACGGATGGCAGCAGGACGCCCTCGCGGAGAACGCCCGCCAGATCCAGGTGCTCGGCACCGAGCTCTACGAGCGGATCTCGGTGCTGGGTGAGCACGTTGCCGGGGTGGGCAAGGGGCTCACCAGTGCGGTGACCGCCTACAACCGTGCAGTCGGCTCACTCGAGACCCGGGTGCTGGTCACCGCCCGCCGGTTCGCGGAGATGGGCGTGCCCGGAGCGGGGGAGCTCACCCCGCCCAACCCGGTCGAATCCGCGACCCGGGCTCTCCAGGCCCCCGAGCTCGCTCCGGCCACCCTCGACCTCCCCGGCATCGGCATCGGATCGGTCCTCGGCGAGGCCGGGATCGGCGACGAATCCGAGTCCTCGGAGGCCCTCCCGACGGCACGACCCCGCGCTGTGACCCACTGACCAGGTCATTCGCCCGGTAATGTGTCCATCGATACATTACGATCCCGTTTCAGTTCTAGGATCCCGTCTCAATTCTCTCAGCTGATCCGAAGGGAGAACCGGGTTTGTTCCAAGGGGAGACCAGTAGCAATTGGGGGGTCGCGCCCATGAGGGCGTCACAGGTTCGTTGTCGCACCTGCGCGACGAGGGAGGAAGGCACCGCGTGAAGATCCTTGTACTCGGAGGAGACGGCTACCTCGGCTGGCCGACGGCACTGCACCTGTCCCGTCGCGGCCACCAGGTGGGCATCGTCGACAACTTCGCCCGGCGGGGCTACGACCTCGAGATGGGGGTGGACTCGCTGGTGCCCACCGTGAGCCTCCAGCAGCGGGTCCGCCGTTGGCACGAGGTCTCCGACAACGCGATGGACGTCTACGTGGGCGACCTCACCGACGCGGCCTTCGTCAACGAGACCCTGGCCTCCTTCGAGCCCGCCGCGGTGGTCCACTTCGCCGAGCAGCGTTCGGCGCCGTATTCGATGATCGACCGAAAGCACGCCGTCTACACCCAGGTCAACAACGTGGTGGGCACGCTCAACCTGCTCTACGCCATCGCCGAGCAGGACCGGGACATCCACCTGGTCAAGTTGGGCACGATGGGGGAGTACGGCACACCCAACATCGACATCGAAGAGGGCTTCCTCGAGGTCACCCACCGGGGACGCACCGACGTCCTTCCCTACCCGAAACAGCCCGGCTCCTTCTACCACCTCTCCAAGGTGCACGACAGCCACAACATCATGTTCGCCTGCCGCATCTGGGGGATCCGGGCGACCGATCTCAACCAGGGCATCGTCTACGGCCACGAGACCGACGAGACATCGCTCCACCCAGAACTGGCCACCCGGTTCGACTACGACGGTGTCTTCGGCACGGTCCTCAACCGCTTCTGCGTCCAGGCGGTGACCGGTCACCCGCTCACCGTCTACGGCAGCGGTGGGCAGACCCGGGGCGTGCTCAACATCCTCGACACCCTGGCCTGCGTCGCGCTCGGCGATCGACAACCCGGCAGAGCGCGGGGAGTTCCGGGTGTTCAACCAGTTCACCGAGTCGTTCTCGGTCGCGCAGATGGCCGACATGGTCGCCGCTCAGTACTCGGGTGCCGTGACCGTCGAGCATTCGCCGGACCCCAGGGTGGAGCGTGAGGACCACTACTACCGGGCGGCCCACACCAAGCTGCTGGATCTTGGCCTCGTCCCCCACCTGCTGACCTCGTCGGTCATCCGGTCGATCCTGGCAGTGGCGGACAAGTACAAGGACAACGTCGACGTCACCGCGATCCTGCCGACCGTCGAGTGGCGGAGCACCTCGAGCCATCTGGCCACCTCCGGCGGGACGGCGTCCGCCGAACAGTCCGTCGACGGCTACGCCGTGGACGACGTGACCTGACGACACGAGCGTCCCTCCGCCCCGCCGGGGGGACGCGCCAGGGTCGCGGAGCGCCCCCGGCACTATGGTCCTGCGGGTGCCGAGAGCAAGTCGCCGACGCCGCCGCGCCCGCGGGTGGGGTGCCGGACCGGCGGCTCTGGTCAGTGTCGCTGCGGCGCTCACGGCTGTCCTCGTCGTCGGATCACTGGTCGCCATCCACACCCAGTCGCAGGACTACCGCTCAGCCACCACGACCGGGTACGGAGCGCTGGCTGCCCGGACGGCGACGGACTCCGCCCAGACCGGGAGCCAGCTCGCCGCCCTCATGAACCGGGCCTCCGGGCTGACCAACGCCAAGTTCCCCCACACCGCCCGCGGGATCCTCCAGCAGGGCCTCGACGCTGCGGTGCAGGAGACCTCCGAGCAGGCCGCCGAGGCCGCCGAGATCGCCTCGCCTCCACCCTCCGCCGACCTGGCCACGCTGTTCTCCGCGGTGATGGCCGACCGGGCCGCGGCGACGCTGCGGCTGCGGTCGACCGTCGACCAGCTGCTCGGGATGACCCCGCTCCCGGTGGCCGCCGCACCGTCCACGAGCGCCCCGGCCTCGCCTGCGACCCTCATCTCGGTCGGCCAGGCCACGGCGTCCCTGACCGCGGTCGGCACCCTGCTCGAACAGGCCGACGGCGACTACCGGCAACTGGCCGCCACGGCCCGCGCACTGCGCCCGCCGCTGCGACTCCCGTCGTCGGTCTGGGTGCCCGACCCGGTGGCCAACGCCCCGCTCGGGGCAGCCCGGCTCGGGGCCGCCGCCCCGGCACTCTCCGCCTCGGCGGCTCTCGTCCCCTTCCACCATCTGGTCATCACCGCGGTCGGCCTGACTCCGCCAGCGGTGCCCGGCGGCGGGGTCGGGGTGGTCGGGACCACCTGCGTGGCACCCGAGTCGACCGTGCCCGGTGCGTCGCCGACCGTCCTTCCCCCGACCAACAGCGTCGCCGTCGCGGTCACCGTGACCAACTGCGGCACGGTGCCCGAGACGGATGTGTCGGTCACCGTGGCCATCGCCCCTGCCGATCCCCCCGGGGCCCCCGCGCTCCCGGCCGGTGACGACGGGGGTACGTCGCGCGCCAGGGTCTCCCTGGCGGCCGGGTCCTCGACAGCGCCCGACCTCCGGGCGCTGCGGGTCGCGTCCGGACACCGCTATGCGCTGACCGTTTCGGTGAGTCTTCCCGCCGGTCAGGTCGACCCGACCGGCACCCTCCACCGCTTCCTCCTCCAGGTGGCCGGCTGACCTCCCTGCGCGGGGACGGTGGGTTGGTCAGGGAGACCAGGGGAGGCTCTAGGATTGGGTCATCACCAGTGGACGGCGGGACGGAAGGGTTTGAACCCAGTGGCCGAGAGCATCACGATCACCGACAATCGAACCGGTGAATCCCTCGAGATACCGGTAGAGAACGGTGGCGTCTCGGCCCAGCAGTGGTCGAAGCTCCTTCCCGGGATCTGGTTCTACGATCCCGGACTGGTATCGACCGCCGCCTGCGAGAGCGCCATCACCTACCTCGACGGTGACGCCGGCATCCTCCGCTACCGCGGCTACCCGATCGAGCAGCTGGCCGAGAGCTCGACCTATCTCGAGGTCGCCTACCTCCTGCTCAACGGCGAGCTGCCCGACGCCGAGCAGTTCGAGGTCTGGAAGCGCGAGATCACCCTGCACACCTTCATCCACGAGAACGTGCGGAAGCGCTTCCTCGAGGGATTCCACTACGACGCACACCCGATGGGGATGCTCGTCTCGGCGGTTGCGGCGCTCTCGACCTTCTACCTCGACGCCAAGGACATCTTCGACATCGAGTCCCGCAACAAGCAGATCATCAGGCTCATCGCCAAGATGCCCACCCTTGCGGCCGCCGCCCACCGGTTCAGCGTGGGGATGCCGTTCGTCTACCCCGACAACTCGCTTCCGTTCACGTCCAACTTCCTCTCCATGATGTGGAAGATCGCCGAACCACGGTTCGAAGCCGATCCGACACTGGCCCGGGCCCTCGACGTGCTCTTCATCCTCCACGCCGACCACGAGCAGAACTGCTCGACCACGGCCATGCGGGTGGTGGGCTCGTCGCACGCGGATCCCTACTCGGCCACCGCCGCCGCAGCGGCAGCGCTCTACGGCCCGCGGCACGGAGGTGCGAACGAGGCGGTCATCCGCATGCTGACCGAGATCGGTTCGATCGACAACGTGGAGCCGTTCATCGCATCGGTCAAGGAGGGATCGGGTGGCCGACTGCAAGGGTTCGGCCATCGGGTCTACAAGAGCTACGACCCGCGGGCGACGATCATCAAGCGGACCGCAGACGACGTCTTCGGTGTCACCGGGAAGAACCCGCTCCTCGACATCGCGCTCAAGCTCGAGGAGATCGCGCTGTCAGACGAGTACTTCACCTCGCGCAAGCTCTATCCGAACGTCGACTTCTACTCGGGCCTCATCTACCAGGCGATGGGCTTTCCGCTCGAGATGTTCCCGGTGCTGTTCGCCATCCCCCGCACGGTCGGCTGGTTGGCCCATTGGCAGGAGATGCTCGACCAGGACTCGAAGATCGTGCGGCCCCGCCAGCTCTACATCGGTGACGCCGAGCGCAACTACCTGCCCATCGGCGAGCGCTGACGGGCCCACCGCCGGCGGTGGCCAGCTCAGCCGCCGCCCGACCCGCCGATCACTCGCATCAGCCCTTCCTGGACCATGGACACGACCAGTTCGCCGGTGCGGGCGAACATGAGGCCCCGGGCCAGGCCCCGCGCGCCGAAGGCCGACGGGCTGTCCATGTCATAGAGCAGCCATTCGTCGGCCCGGAAGGGTCGGTGGAACCACATGCAGTGGTCGAGGCTGGCCCCCATGAAGGTGACGTCGTCCCAGCTCACCTCGTGCGGAGCGAGCATGGTGTCGAACAGCGACATGTCCGAGGCGTACACGGCGATGCAGGTGTGCAGTAGCGGGTCGTCGGGAAGGGTCCCGTCCGCCCGGATCCACAGTCGTTGGGTGGGCTCCTTGCCGGCACCGTGCAGGAAGGGCAGCGGCCCGATGTGACGCTGGTCGATCGGGTGGGGCCGGGCGAACCAGTCACCCAGGCTGTCCCGGTACGGCTCGAGACGGGTCGCGAGCGTCTCCAGCGACTCGGGGTCGGGGACCTCGGGCATCGGGAACTGATGGGAGAGGCCCACCTCGTCCACGTGGAACGAGGTCGACATGTTGAAGATGGCGCGCCCGTGCTGGATGGCGACCACCCTGCGGGTGGTGAAGGACCGGCCGTCGCGGATGCGGTCGACCTCGTAGAGGATCGGAACCTCCGGGTCGCCCGGACGGAGGAAGTAGGCGTGCAGCGAGTGCGGGCGGCCGTGGTCGACGGTGCGCCCGGCGGCCATCAGGGACTGGGCGGCCACTTGACCCCCGAAGACCCGTTGGCGGTCCTCGTGCGGGCTCACCCCCCGGAAGATGTTGACCTCGATCGGTTCGAGATCGAGGAGGTCGACGAGGAACTCGAGTGCGTCGCTCACCGCTCCATCCTGCCAGAGCGGGCGGGGACGCCCGCTACGGTTGGCCCGTGCCCGAAATCACCTTTCCCGACCGCTTCCTGTGGGGGACCGCCACCGCCGCTCACCAGATCGAGGGCGGCAACGTCAACAACGACTGGTGGGCCATGGAGCACGACCCCACCTCGGGGTGCGCGGACGTGAGCGGCGACGCATGCGACTCGTTCAACCGCTACCCCGAGGACATCGCGCAGGTTGCAGCCCTCGGTCTTGCGGCCTACCGGTTCTCCATCGAGTGGAGCCGCATCGAACCCGAGGAGGGGGAGTTCTCCACGGTCGCCCTCGACCACTACCGACGGATGGCCGCCACCTGCCATGAGCACGGGGTGCTTCCGGTCGTGACCTTCCACCACTTCACCCACCCGCGTTGGCTGGCTGCCGCGGGTACCTGGGAAGCCCTCCATGCCGCCGATCGCTTCGCCCGGCTCTGCGAGCGGGTCACCGCCCACATGGGGGATCTCATCGGGATGGCCTGCACGCTCAACGAGCCCAACGTGGTCGCCACCATGGGGTGGCGCCACGGGCTCTTCCCGCCCCGGGTGCGGGACCGCACCCGCAGGGACGTGGTCAACGCGGCGATGGTCTCCGCCCACCGCAAAGCGGTCGAGGCGATCCGCTCGGGACCGGGGGAGTTCCCGATCGGGCTCACGCTCTCGATGACCGACTTCCAGCTGCAACCGGGTGGCGAGGAGTGGCTCGAGCGGCTGCGGCGTCCGAACGAGGACGTGTTCCTGGAGGCGACCGGCGGCGACGACTTCGTCGGGGTCCAGACCTATACCCGGATGCGGGTCGGGCCGGACGGCACGCTCGGTTCCGAGGACGGCGTGCGGACCACCCAGATGGGGTACGAGTTCTGGCCCGAGGCCCTCGAAGGCACGGTCCGCCGCGCCCACGAGGTCACCGGTGGCCTCCCGGTCTACGTGACCGAGAACGGGATCGGGACCGACAAGGACGAGGACCGGATCGAGTACGTCGGACGGGCTCTCGCCGGCGTACGCAGGTGCCTCGACGACGGCATCGACGTACGCGGCTACTTCTACTGGAGCCTCATGGACAACTTCGAGTGGGTCCTCGGTTACCGTCCGACGTTCGGTCTGGTGGCAGTCGACCGGCAGACGTTCGTGCGCACCCCCAAGCCCAGCGCCGACTGGTTCGGCGCGGTGGCCCGGGCCAACGTGGTGAGCGCCTGAACGACCTGGTCACCCTGCACGCAGGGTGACTCAGGGCTCGCGCTGAACTGCTGTGCGTGAGGGGCGACGACTAGGGTGGGCCGAATGCCGAGTCTCGCCGTGCGCGTCGAACATCTCTGGGAGAAACGGGACACTCCCGAGGCCAGGAGGCTGTTCAAGTACTCGATGGTGTCGGTGGTCTCGACCGCCGTCTCCTTCGGTGTTCTCGCGCTCGTGTTCGGCGTCCTGCACCTGTGGGGGGAGATCGCGAGCACCGTGTTCGCCAACGTGGTGGCGACTGTCCCCTCGTACTATCTCAACCGCCAATGGGTCTGGGGCAAGGGCGGGCGGTCGGCCCTGACCACCGAGATCGTCCCGTTCTGGGCGATGTCGGCGCTCGGGATCGTGGTCTCGATCGGCGGCGCCGCACTGGCTCGCCACATCGGGATCGAGCATCACCTGAGCCACTTCGCCCAGACCCTGGTGGTCCTGGCGGCGAACCTGCTCTCCTTCGGCATCTTCTGGGTGCTCAAATTCCTGGTGTTCAACCGACTGTTCCACGTACACACCCTCGAGGAGCTCGACGAGCTCGTCGAGGCGGCCTGATCCGACCGGGGACCGCCGTGCTGATCGGCACCACCACGTCGAGCGGATCGGTGGTCCTGGTGACCGCCGTCTTCTTGGCCTGCGCGGTCGAGATGGTCGAGGCGCTCACCATCGTCCTCGCGGTCGGGGTCACCCGCGGATGGCGGTCCGCACTGGAGGGGGTGGCGGTCGCACTGGTCGTCCTCGCAACTCTGGTTGCCGCGCTCGGTCCGGCGCTGGTGCACTACGTCCCGCTCTCGGTGCTCCGGCTGGTGGTGGGGGGACTGCTGCTCGTCTTCGGCCTCCAGTGGCTGCGCAAGGCCGTGCTGCGCGCGGGCGGGCTCAAGGCCAAGCACGACGAGGACGCCATCTACGCCGAACAGGTGGCCGAGCTCTCGGGGGCGCCGACGTCGGGTCGCGACGCGACCGGGTTCGTCGTCGCCTTCAAGGGGGTCTTCCTCGAGGGTCTCGAGGTCGTGGTCATCGTCCTCACCCTCGGGACGACCTCCCACCGCCTCGGACTGGCCGCGGTTGCGGCGGGGGCGGCCGTGGTCGTGGTCTGCGCGGTCGGGCTCCTCGTGCACCGGCAGCTCTCCGGGGTCCCCGAGAACGCCATGAAGATGGGCGTCGGCCTGATGCTGGTGAGCTTCGGGACGTTCTGGGCCGGCGAGGGCGTGCACGTCGACTGGCCCGGCTCCGAACTCGCGATCCCGGTGCTGGTGGGGTGGTACGGCCTCGTCGCCTGGGGTCTGGTCGTCGCGTCGCGCCGCAGGGCCGTGGGGCCTGCAGCGGACAGTCAGGTCGCCGGGCTCGCTCCGGCCGGCGGGTCGGCCCATGGGTGACGGCCGCGGTCCGGAGGGCCGGCCGCTGCCGCTCCGGTGGGTGTCCGCGTTCGGACGCTTCTGGTGGGAGTTCCTGATCGGTGACACTCCCGAGTTGTTCGTCGGCACGGCCGCGGTGATCGGCGTCGTTGCCCTCATCTGCGTCCACCCGGGCGCCCGCACCGTTGCCGCCTACCTGATGCCGGTGTTGGTGGCGGTGCTGGTGGCGCTCTCGGTCTGGAAGGCTTCGCGGCGGGCCTCCTGAGCCGACGGGGATCAGGCGGGTCGGTCTGAGCGGGCTCGACGACCGCCGTCAGTCGCGGAAGTTCTCGAACTGCAGCGGGATCCCGAAGTCCTCACCCTTGAGCTTGGCGATGACCGACTGGAGGTCGTCCCGCTTCTTGCCGGTCACCCGCAGCTGGTCACCCTGGGTCTGGGAGCTGACGCCCTTGAGGCCGAGGTCCTTGATGTACCGGTTGATCTTCTTGGCGTGGTCAGAGGAGATGCCGGCCCGGATCCCGAGACGCTGGCGTGCGGTGCCCTTGGTCGCCTCTTCGACCTTGCCCACTTCGAACGACTTGAGCGAGACCTCGCGCCGGACCATCTTCTCCTGGAGCACTTGGTAGAGCGCACGCAGCCTGTCGTCGGTCGACGAGGTCAGGAGCAGCTCCTTGTCGGAGAACTCGATGGTCGAGTCTGTGCCCTTGAAGTCGAAGCGGGTCGCGGCCTCGCGGTTGGCCTGGTCCACTGCGTTGCGTACTTCCTGCATGTCGACTTCGGAGACGACGTCGAAGGTGGGCATGGCGAAACAGTACCGCTGCACCAGGCAGTAACCTTCCCGCCTGCGGGTCGGTGCCCGAGCGGCCAAAGGGAGCAGACTGTAAATCTGCCGGTTCTGCCTTCGAAGGTTCGAATCCTTCCCGGCCCACCCCAGGGAGCCCCGGTGGGAGTGGCGCGCGCCCTCCTCCCGGGGCTCCGTCACACCCGCGGGCGGGAAGGTCGGACCGACACTTGCAGGGGGTCCGCCGATGGTTACAATGACGTTACGGAATGATTGCGTTCACGGGTTGCCCGAGCACGGGGCGCCGCTGTCGGGGGGACCGCACACACCCGGGTGACACGGGATTCCCGCTCGCCCGGTCAGATCGCTGCACGACCGAGGAGAACCCCCGACCCCATGTCATCCGAACGCACAGGGGCGGCGGTGCAGCGAGGCGATCGTGACCTCGGCGATGCCGCTCCGCCGATCGGCTCGGCAGGGGCACACGGATCGCCGGCCCTCCTCCGGGCCGCGCTGACCCTCTTCGGCTACCTGCGCGATCTCCTGGCCAGCGCCACCTCCGAGAGCGGGACCACCCCGGCGCCCGGCGACGGATCGGAGCCACGGGGACTCGTCCTCCGTCCAGCGCTCCTCGGGTTCGTGGCCATGCTCGGGGTGAGCATCGGCGCCTCGTTGCCGAGCTCGCCCTTCAAGCTCGAGATGCCGGGCGTGTGGTTCTTCGGCGAGCCGTCGACGACCACACCCAGCCGCTGGGGGTTCTACTTCTCCCTCGCCGCGGTCTACGGCGGCCTCCTGCTCTTCATGCGGGTCTGGTGGGCGATGATCCGTCTCTACCGACGGTGCCCGGGCGTCTCGGTCAACAAGCTGATGTGGGTCTTCGGGCTGTGGTCCCTGCCGGTCCTGGTCATCGCTCCGCTCTTCAGCCGGGACGTCTACTCGTATGCGGCGCAGGGCGAGATGGTCAGCCGGCACATGAACCCCTACCTCTACGGGCCCTTCGAGCTCGGGAACAACTCCTACACGGCGCCGGTCGACCAGCTCTGGGGCAACGCGCCCGCTCCCTACGGGCCACTCTTCCTCCAGCTGGACGGCTTCTTCGCCCGGATCACCTTCCACAACGAGCTGGCCACCATCGTGCTGCTCCGGTTGCTCGCTTTTGCCGGTGTCCTGCTCATCGCGTTCTGCGTGCCGCGGCTCGCCCGGCTCTACCACCGGGACGGGGGCGAGCTCTTTACCATGATGATCCTCAATCCGGTCACGATCTTCCACCTCGTCGGGGGCGCCCACAACGACGCCTTGATGCTGGGCCTGCTGGTGGCCGGGATCACCGCGGCCAAGGAGAAACACCCGATCGTCGGGGTCGTGCTCTGCGCGCTGGCCACGGCCATCAAGGCACCGGCGGCGATCGGCGTCCTCTACATCGGCTGGAGCTGGTTGGGCAACGGTGTGCCGACGCGCGACCGGATCCGGCCCGTCGTCACCGCGGGTCTGATCGGGGTCGGGGTCCTCGGCTTCTTCTCCTACGTGAGCGGACTCGGCTGGGGGTGGGTCAGCATCCTCGGCACCCCGGGCGCGGTGCGCTCCTGGACGGCACCCACGACGTCGCTCGCCTTGCTGGTGACCGGAGTGGCGCACGTGGCCCATCTCGGGTTCGGGCTCGGCGGCGTGCTCACGGTCACCCGTGTCCTCGGGCTGCTCACCGCAGCGGCAGCCGGGCTCTGGTTGCTGTTCAACAGCGATCGCATCGGCACGCTGAAGGC
Organism: uncultured Acidimicrobiaceae bacterium; assembly: GCA_963701325.1. GTDB lineage: Bacteria > Actinomycetota > Acidimicrobiia > Acidimicrobiales > RAAP-2 > Bog-756. The sequence continues at coordinate 1,751,604 of OY969604.1, read as the reverse complement.
GCTCGGGATCACCCTCCTGGTCTTCGTGCTCCTCGGTCCGGTTGTCCAGCCGTGGTACCTCTCGTGGGGCCTCATCCTGCTCGCACCGGTGGCCCTCGGCCGGCTCCGGTCGTTCATCATCGGTCTCTCGATGGTGACCGCCTTCATCGAACTGCCCGGTGCGACAGCGCTGCTCGGCCCGCTGCTCCACGGGGACCCGCTGCAGATCGTGCTGACCCTGCTCTGGCTGCTGTTCATCCTCACCGTCCCGGTCACCGCCTGGGAGCGCCGCCCGTCCCAGGTCGTGGTGGTGCGGGTCACCCCAGCGTCCGAGCCGGCGGTGAGCCCGGCCTGACGCCGACCCCGGCCGGCCGGCCGGACCTGGGCTGTCTCTATCTCTCAGAGCATCCGCTGGAGCACCGTGACGTCCAGCCACCGGTTGAACTTGCGCCCGACCTCCCGTTCGACGCCGACCGGCGCGAACCCGCAGGACCGGTGGAGCGCAATCGAGGCCACGTTGTCACCCCCGACCCGGGCGATCATCGTGTGGAACCCGTGACGGGTGGCCAGGCGGACCAGCTCCTCGAGGAGTGCCCGGCCGATCCCCGTGCCCCGCTGGGCCCCGTCCACGTAGACCGAGTTCTCGACGGTCGTCGCATAGGCCGGCCGGTCACGGTAGGCCGACAGGCAGCCGAACCCGAGGACCCGGTCCTCGTCGTCGACGGCCACCACCACCGGGTAGGTCCCCCGGTGCTCGGCCATCCAGGCGGCCTGTTCCTCGGGCGTCCGCGGCCGGAGGTCGAAGGTGGCGGTCGAGGCCGTGACCTCGGCGTTGTAGATCATCCGGACCGGCTCGGCATCGGTGGGCCCCGCCATGCGCACGTGCATCCGTGGATGGTAGCCAGGCGTGCAGGCCTGTTCGTGGGGCCGCGTCGGTGGCTATGATCTTCTGGCTGCAGCTCGATTGAGCCGCACTGCCCCTGTAGCTCAGTGGTAGAGCACCGCCATGGTAAGGCGGGGGTCGTGGGTTCAATCCCCACCGGGGGCTCGCCCATGGCGGCGTAGCTCAGTTGGTCAGAGCACACGGCTCATAATCGTGGGGTCGCCGGTTCGAGTCCGGCCGCCGCTACCAGTTTCGGGGATCCAGGGCACAGTGGAGCAGAAGACCTGCCGGCAACGAGGCCGGCAGGACAAGGAGGCATCGTGGCAAAGAACGAGAAGCGGGTCCAGGTCACCTTGGCCTGTGAGTCGTGCAAGCGGCGGAACTACATCACGACCAAGAACAAGATGAACGACCGCGAGCGGATCGAGATGAAGAAGTTCTGCAGCTGGGACCGCCGGCACACCCTGCACAAGGAGACCCGCTAGGCGACAGGGCGCCCGCTGCGAGGCCGCCGGCCGCTTGGGCCCGGCGCCGCCCCCGGTGGTACCCTGAAGGACCGTCCCTGCGAACGGCTGTCCACATCGCGGCACGGCGGTCGTCAGAGGGCAGTAGCTCAACTGGTAGAGCACCGGTCTCCAAAACCGAAGGTTGGGGGTTCAAGTCCCTCCTGCCCTGCTCTGCAACCCGTGACCTCGGCCGAAGGAACCAGCACGTGAACCGAGAACAGAAGCGAATGATGCAGCGTCAGGGCCAGGACCCCGACGGTGAGGCCGCGCCCAAGCGCACCGCGCCCGCTCCCCGCCGCACACCCAAGCGCGAGCCGTTCCGAATCGGCCAGTTCCTCCGCGAGGTACGCTCGGAGCTCCGGCAAGTGGCCTGGCCCAACAGGTCAGAGGTCATCAACTACACCACGGTGACCCTGGTCACCCTCATCTCGCTGATGATCCTCATCTTCGTGCTCAACTACGTCTTTGCCAAAGGCGTCCTCTGGCTCTTCAACACCTGATCGGTATGACTGTGACCCACACCAACGGAACCATCGACCCGCCGGGCGACGACCCGGGCCTCGACGAGGCGGAAGACGTCGCGTCCGCTGCAGACTCCACGGCTGTGGCCGACGCCGAGCCTGTGGCCGACGCCGAGTCCGCGACCGGCGCAGCGCTCGCCGACGACGCACCGTCGGCGGAGGACCCCTCCATCGACCTCGACGCCGAGGTCGACGACGGCGACGAGGAGGACGACGAACCGTTCGTGACCAGCCCCTACGACCAGCCCGGGCGCTGGTACGTGGTGCACACCTACGCCGGCTACGAGAACAAGGTCAAGTCGAACCTGCACAGCCGCACCGCCTCGATGAGCATGGAGGACCGCATCTACGAAGTGGTCATCCCCATGGAGGACGTGGTGGAGTTCAAGAACGGCAAGAAGGTGGTCGTCCAGAAGAAGGTGTTCCCCGGGTACCTCCTCTGCCGTTGCGAGCTCGACGACGACAGCTGGTCGGTCATCCGCAACACGCCGGGCGTCACCGGGTTCGTCGGCCCGGGCACCAAGCCCACCCCGCTCTCCCGCCGGGAGGTCGAGGGGATCCTCCAGGTCAAGGTCGAGGGCGTCGAGGCGCCCACCAAGCGCAGCCGCCCGCGCCTCGAGCACGAGGTGGGGGAGACCGTGCGGGTGAAGGAGGGACCGTTCGCCGACTTCTCGGGCCAGATCGCCGAGATCAACGAGGACCAGCTCAAGCTCAAGGTGCTGGTCAACATCTTCGGTCGCGAGACTCCCGTAGAGCTCGAATTCAGCCAGGTCGCGAAGCTCTAGGCCGGCCGGACCAGGTTAGGAGTACCAGACGCATGCCCCCCAAGAAGAAGACCCTCGCGATCGTGAAGATCCAGCTGCCCGCGGGCGGCGCGACGCCCGCGCCCCCGGTGGGGACGGCGCTCGGGCCGCACGGGGTCCAGACCATGGACTTCGTCAAGCAGTACAACGCCGCCACCGAGAAGCAGGCGGGCTCCATCGTGCCGGTCGAAATCACGATCTACGAGGACCGGACCTTCTCGTTCATCCTCAAGACACCACCGGCCGCCGCCCTGCTGCGCCAGGCCGCCGGGATCGACAAGGGTGCGGCAACCGCCGGGCGCGAGCAGGTGGCCACGGTCACCAACGCGCAGATCGAGGAGATCGCGGTCATCAAGATGCCCGACCTCAACACGGCCGACATCGAGGCGGCCAAGCGTCAGGTGGCCGGCACGGCCCGGTCCATGGGGATCGCCGTCGCCGGCTGAGCCGGAGACCGACGGCCGCGAGCACGGAGAGAGAGACATGTCCAGGGGAAAGAAGTACACGTCGAGCGTCGCCCTGTTCGACCGGCAGCATCTGTACACGCCGATCGAGGCGGTCGACCTGGTCAAGTCCATGGCCAAGGCCTCCTTCGACGAGACCGTCGAACTGGCGGTCCGCCTGGGAGTGGATCCCCGAAAGGCCGACCAGATCGTCCGGGGCACCTTGTCGCTGCCGGCCGGCACCGGTCGGACCGCCCGCGTCGCGGTCTTCGCCGCCGGCGAAAAGGCAACCGAGGCCCGGGCCGCCGGGGCCGACATCGTCGGAGCGGACGATCTGGTGGCCAAGGTCGCCAACGAGGGGTTCCTCGAGTTCGACGTCGCCATCGCGACCCCGGACCTCATGGGACAGGTGGGAACCCTCGGTCGGGTGCTCGGTCCGCGGGGGTTGATGCCCAACCCGAAGACGGGCACCGTGACCGACGACGTGGAGCGCGCGGTCGTCGAGTTCAAGGGCGGCCGGGTCGAGTACCGCACCGACAAGGTCGGGAACATCCACATCCGGGTCGGCAAGGCATCGTTCGACCGTGCCCCGCTGCTCGAGAACATCCACGCCGTGATGGAGGAGCTCCACCGGGTCAAGCCGGCCTCGGCCAAGGGGAGGTACGTGCGGGCGGTCACCCTGTCCTCGACCATGGGACCGGGGGTCCACATCGACCCGTTGCTAGCCCGCCTCGCCGACGAGGAGTTGTCGGCTACCGCCTGACTCCGCCTCCGGCTGGCCGCTGGCCGGTCGGCTGGACTAGGGTTTCGTTGCTTCCAAATCGACAGAACTTGCCGTAGACGTCCGGTGTACCGGTCACCCGGTACCGAAGGGACCCGAACGGGTCCGCCTGACCAGGCGTTCCGCTCCGAGCACCCGTCGCTCGCGCGTTGCCACTGGTTGGCGTCTACGGCCCGGATCCGAGCGTTGTGCTCGGCGGAGAGGGACCATGGACAATCCGAGGGCCGACAAGGTCGCCGTCGTGAACGAGGTGCGTGACCGGCTGGAAGCCGCCGACGGCGCCCTGCTGACCGAGTACCGCGGCCTGACCGTGGCCCAGCTCGCCGAGCTCCGCCGTGAGCTGACCGCCGCCGGTGGCGACTACAAGGTCTACAAGAACACCCTGGTCCGCCTTGCCGTCGCCGACGGTCCGCGGGCCGGGATGCACGACCTGCTCACCGGCCCGACGGCCATCGCCTTCGTCCAGGGTGACGTGAGTGCGGTGGCCAAGGCCCTCCGGGACTTCGCCCGGGCCAACCCCGAGCTGGTGGTCAAGGGCGGGATCGTCGGGACCGGCCTGCTGTCCGCAGCGGAGATCGCCCGGCTGGCCGATCTCCCGTCGCGGGACACCCTGCTGGCACAGTTCGCCGGCGCGCTCTCGGCCCCCCTCCAGCAATTCGCCGGCCTGGTGCAGGCACTGCCCCGCAACCTGGCCTACGGCATCGCCGCCCTGCTCGACGAGCGCCGGGTGGCCGAGGGCGGCTCAGGGGACAGCGCCGCGGAGGCTTCCACCGAGACGGCCACCGCCGCGGCCGATGCCGACGGGGAGACCGCCGCCGAGACAGGTGCAGAAACCCCTGCTGAGACGGCCGAGGCACCCGCCGAGGACGCGGGCGGGGACGCCGCCGACCCACCACAGGACGCTCCGGCCGGCTAGTCCGTCCCGAGCGGGCCTGGCCCAGCGACCGATCACCGACACACACGACCGACAACAGACCACGAACGAGGAGTCACAACGATGGCTGCAACCCTGACCAAGGACCAGATTCTGGACGGCATCGCCGAGCTGTCCGTGCTCGAGCTCAGCGAGCTGCTGAAGGAGTTCGAGGAGCGCTTCGGCGTGACCGCGGCTGCACCTGTGGCCGTGGCCGCCGCGCCCGCCGCCGGCGGGGCCGCCGGGGGCGATGCCGCCGAGGAGGAGCAGAGCGAGTACGACGTCATCCTGACCGGCGCCGGGGACAAGAAGATCCAGGTCATCAAGGAGGTTCGTTCGCTCACCAGCCTCGGGCTGAAGGAGGCCAAGGACTTGGTGGACGGTGCCCCCAAGCCCGTGCTCGAGAAGGTCAACAAGGAGGACGCCGAGAAGGCGAAGGCGCAGCTCGAGGGCGCCGGGGCCTCGGTCGAGCTCAAGTAGGTCGAGGTCGGCACCTGGCTCTCGGTCCCGACTCCGGTACCCCGGCCCCGAGGGTGGCGCCGGGGTACCGGTGGTGGCCGGGCCGGCAGCGGGCGACCGGGTCCGGACGACCCCGGAATCCTTGACTGCGGGGTCCGGTTCTCCTACCCTGGCCAGGCCCGCTCGGCGACGAGCGTCCATGGGTTGTGATCGCGTGCGTATCCGGTTATGCTTACTGGTTGCCGTGCCTGCTCCTGACGCCTTCTTCCGTGTTTTGGCTGATTGACGCGCGCCCTGGCGCCCCCAACGACTGCACCGGCGGCAGTTGTCGACCCCCGAGACGTGCCGGCCCGCAGCGTGTATCACCGCAGTACCCCGCCCCTGCCCCATTCACCCTGCAACTGGGAGGAGTAGGCCGTTGCCTACACGGTCAAACAGCCCGGAACGATTTTCGTTTGCCAATATCGACGAGGCCCTACCACTCCCGGATCTGGTGGCCATCCAACGGGACTCGTTCCAGTGGTTTCTGGACCGGGGCCTCGCCGAGACCTTCGACGACATCAGCCCGATCGAGGACTTCACCGGTCAGCTGAGCCTCGAGCTCGAGTTCGACCCGACCGACCCCGACCTGCGCCCGCCGCCGAAGTTCTCGGTGGAGGAGTGCAAGGAAAAGGACATGACCTACGCCGCGCCCGTCTTCGTGCGCGCCCGGTTCATGAATGCGAGTACCGGCGAGATCAAGGAACAGACGGTCTTCATGGGGGACTTCCCCGTCATGACCGACAAGGGGACCTTCATCGTCAACGGCACCGAGCGCGTCGTGGTGAGCCAGCTGGTCCGCTCTCCTGGGGTCATCTTCCAGCCGGGCCGCGATGCCAAGACGGTCTTCACCGGCACCATCCATCCCTACCGCGGTGAGTGGATCGAGTTCGACGTCGAGGCCAAGCCGGGCAAGGACGTCACGGCCGGCTGCAGGGTCGCCCGCAAGCGCCGGATCTCGCTGTTCGTGTTGCTGCGCGCCCTTGGATACGAGGACCAGTCCTTCCTCGAGCGGTTCGTCCGCCACTTCGACTTCCTCGAAGGCCAGTGGGAGAAGGAGCAGCACATCGCGCCCACCCGCGAGGACGCCCTGCTCGAGATCTACAAGCGCGCCCGTCCAGGGGAGCCGCTCTCGGTCGAGGCCGCCCGGCAGTACTTCGAGAACGCCTTCTTCAACCCGAAGCGCTACGACCTGACCCGGGTCGGCCGGTACAAGCTCAACCGGAAGCTGGGTCCGGAGATCGAACGGATCTCGGACCTCCTGCAGATCGATCTCGAGCGGCCCTCGCCCACCCAGGGTGTGCTGAGCCCCTCGGAGATCCTGGCCTCCGCGACCTACATGCTCCACCTGGCCAAGCACATGGCCGACGGCGAGTCGACCTACCGGATCGACGACCAGGACCACTTCGCCAACCGGCGGATCCGCTCGGTCGGCGAGCTCATCCAGAACCAGGTGCGGGTCGGCCTGTCCCGGATGGAGCGGGTGGTCCGCGAGCGGATGACCACCCAGGACGTCGAGGCGATCACGCCACAGACGTTGATCAACATCCGCCCGGTGGTCGCCGCGGTCAAGGAGTTCTTCGGCACCAGCCAGCTCAGCCAGTTCATGGACCAGAACAACCCGCTCTCCGGTCTCGCGCACAAGCGTCGGCTCTCCGCGCTCGGCCCGGGCGGCCTCTCCCGTGAGCGGGCCGGCTTCGAGGTCCGCGACGTGCACACTTCCCACTACGGCCGGATGTGCCCGATCGAGACGCCGGAGGGACCGAACATCGGCCTGATCGGGTCCCTGGCGACCTACGCCCGGGTCAACGAGTACGGCTTCATCGAAACCCCGTACCGCAAGGTCGTCGACGGCAAGGTGACCGAGGAGGTCACCTATCTGGCGGCCGACGAGGAGGAGGAGCACGTCATCGCTCAGGCCTCCGCGGCGCTCGACACCAACGGGCGCTTCACCGAGGAGAAGGTGCTCGTGCGACGTGGCCCGCAGGGGACCGGCGTGCGGGTCGGTGCCGCCACCACCTCGTTCGGCACGACCTCGGAGGTCGACTTCGTGCCCCCGGCGGAGGTCGACCTCATGGACGTCTCCCCCAAGCAGATCGTCTCGGTCTCCACCGCCCTGATCCCCTTCGTCGAACACGACGACGCGAACCGGGCCCTGATGGGCGCCAACATGCAGAAGCAGGCCGTCCCGCTGGTGGTGCCGGAGGCCCCCTACATCGGCACCGGCGTCGAAGCCCGTGCCGCCCGCGATGCCGGGGACGTGATCATGGCCGAGGGAGACGGCGCGGTCGTCGACGTCTCGGGCGATCAGATCACCGTCGAGTACAAGGCCGGCGCCAAGGACCGCGGCGGTCGCGTGCTGGGCCGCAAGGTCTACCGCCTGGCCAAGTTCCGCCGCTCCAACCAGAACACGGCCATCAATCAGAAGGTCATCGTCGACGAGGGTCAGAGCGTCTCGCTCGGCGACGTGCTGGCCGACGGGCCCGCCACCCACAACGGCGAGCTGGCGCTGGGCAAGAACCTGCTGGTCGCCTTCATGCCGTGGGAGGGCTACAACTACGAAGACGCCATCATCCTCTCCGAGCGTCTGGTGAAGGATGACGTGCTGACCTCGATCCACATCGAGGAGCACGAGGTCGACGCCCGCGACACCAAGTTGGGGGCCGAGGAGATCACCCGGGACATCCCCAACCTCTCCGAGGAGATCCTGGCCGACCTCGACGAGCGGGGCATCATCCGGATCGGGGCCGAGGTCGGTCCCGGCGACGTGCTGGTCGGCAAGGTGACCCCCAAGGGGGAGACCGAGCAGACCCCCGAGGAGCGCCTGCTCCGGGCCATCTTCGGCGAAAAGGCCCGTGAGGTCCGCGACACGTCCCTCAAGGTCCCCCACGGGGAGCAGGGCACGGTCATCGACGTCCGGGTCTTCTCCCGCGACGACGCCCACGAGCTGCCACCCGGGGTCGAGCAGCTGGTCCGGGTCTACGTGGCCCAGAAGCGCAAGATCTCCGAGGGCGACAAGCTCGCCGGCCGCCACGGCAACAAGGGGGTCATCTCGAAGATCCTCCCCATCGAGGACATGCCCTTCCAGGCCGACGGCACCCCGGTGGACATCATCCTCAACCCGCTCGGCGTGCCGAGCCGGATGAACGTCGGCCAGGTGCTCGAGTCCCATCTGGGCTACGCGGCCCGCTGGGGCTGGGAGGGCGCCGGGGACGTCGCCCGCACCCCGGTGCGGGGCACCGAGAACAAGACCCGCCCTCGGACCGATCCGGCCGTGTGGGTGTCGACGCCGGTCTTCGACGGCGCCCACTGGGACGAGGAGGACGACGCCGGTCGCCATCCGACCATCCAGCAGATCTTCCGCCGGCTCAACCCGGACGGGGTCGACGGCGTCGTCCAGGTGAACGACGACGGGAAGGCGCAGCTGTTCAACGGCCGCACCGGCCAGCCGTACGACAACCCGGTCTCGGTCGGCTACGTCTACATCCTGAAGCTGCACCACCTCGTGGACGACAAGATCCACGCCCGGTCCACCGGTCCCTACTCGATGATCACCCAGCAGCCACTCGGCGGCAAGGCCCAGTTCGGTGGGCAGCGGTTCGGCGAGATGGAGGTGTGGGCACTCGAGGCGTTCGGCGCCGCCTACGCCCTCCAGGAGCTGCTGACCATCAAGTCCGACGACGTGCTCGGCCGGGTGAAGGTCTACGAGGCGATCGTCAAGGGGGAGAACATCCCCGAGCCGGGGATCCCGGAGAGCTTCAAGGTGCTGATCAAGGAGATGCAGTCGCTCTGCCTGGATGTGGAGGTCCTGGCACCCGGCGGCGAGGAGATCGAGATGCGTGAGCTGGACGAGGACGTCTTCCGCACGGCCGAGGAGCTCGGGATCGACATCAGTCGACCGGAGCGCGGGTCGGACGAGGAAGACGCCAGGCGTGCCGCGGAAAGAGGGTTCTGATGTTGGATGTCAATGATTTCGATCAGCTGAGGATCGGTCTGGCCACCGCCGACTCGATCAGGGGATGGTCCAACGGCGAGGTCAAGAAGCCGGAGACCATCAACTACCGCACCCTCCGCCCGGAGAAGGACGGCCTGTTCTGCGAGAAGATCTTCGGTCCCACGAAGGACTGGGAGTGCTACTGCGGCAAGTACAAGCGGGTCCGCTTCCGGGGCATCATCTGCGAGCGCTGCGGCGTGGAGGTCACCCGTTCCAAGGTCCGGCGCGAGCGCATGGGCCACATCGAGCTGGCCGCTCCGGTCGTCCACATCTGGTACCTGCGCGGCACGCGGAGCTGGCTGGCCTACCTGCTCATGGGCACAGAAGCCCGCGAGGAGCTCAAGGCCAAGCAGCTGGAGAAGGTCATCTACTTCGCCGCCAACCTGGTCACCTGGGTCGACGAGGCCAAGCGCCACGAGGACCTGCCCGACCTCGAGGCCGAGCTGCGAGTGGAGATCGCCGACGTCGAGAAGAAGCGCGATCTGGACATCGACCGGCGGTTCAAGGCGCTCGAGTCCGAGCTCGCCGACCTGGAGAAGTCCGGGGCCAAGGACGCCGAGATCAAGGCACGCCAGCGTCTGGTGGACAAGGAAATCGCCTCGGTGCGCGAGCGCTACCAGGGGGAGATCGAGCTGGCCCAGCGCTCCTTCGACGAGTTCAAGTCCCTGCACTCCCGCAAGATCCTCGAGGACGAACTGCTCTGGCGCGAGCTGCGGATCCGCTACGAGGACTACTTCGAGGGTGGCATGGGGGCCGAGACGATCTCCCGGCTCATCGAGCGCATCGACCTCGACGCTGAGGAGATCAAGCTGCGCGAGATGATCGACGCCGCCGACGGGCGCAAGCCCCTCTCGGCACAGCGCCGCCAGAAGGTCATCAAGCGCCTCAAGATCGTCACGGCCTTCAACCGGCGTGACGAGAACGGCCGCCGGATCAACGATCCGCGGGCGATGATCCTCGACTCGGTGCCGGTCATCCCCCCGGATCTCCGCCCGATGGTCCAGCTGGACGGCGGCCGGTTCGCCACGTCCGACTTGAACGACCTCTATCGCCGGGTGATCAACCGGAACAACCGGCTCAAGCGGCTGCTCGACCTCGGCGCGCCCGAGATCATCATCAACAACGAGAAGCGGATGCTCCAGGAGGCCGTCGACGCCCTGTTCGACAACGGTCGGCGCGGGCGACCCGTGACGGGTCCGGGCAACCGGCCCCTCAAGAGCCTCTCCGACATGCTGAAGGGCAAGCAGGGCAGGTTCCGCCAGAACCTGCTCGGCAAGCGCGTCGACTACTCGGGACGGTCGGTCATCGTGATCGGCCCGACCCTCCAGCTGCACCAGTGCGGCCTGCCCAAGCTGATGGCCCTCGAGCTGTTCAAGCCCTTCGTGATGAAGCGTCTGGTCGACGCCGAGTACGCCCAGAACATCAAGTCGGCCAAGCGGATGGTCGAGCGCCGGCGCCCCCAGGTCTGGGACGTGCTGGAAGGGGTCATCAAGGAGCACCCGGTGCTGTTGAACCGTGCGCCGACCCTCCACCGGCTGGGCATCCAGGCTTTCGAGCCGGTCCTGGTCGAGGGCAAGGCCATCCAGGTCCACCCGCTGGTCTGCACCGCCTTCAACGCCGACTTCGACGGCGACCAGATGGCGGTCCACCTGCCGCTCTCCGCCGAGGCCCAGGCAGAAGCCCGGGTCCTGATGCTGTCCTCGAACAACATCCTCTCCCCGGCCACCGGACGCCCGATCACCGTGCCCACCCAGGACATGGTCTTCGGCATCTACTACCTGACCCTGGTGGTCGACGGTGCAAAGGGCGAAGGCCGGGTCTTCCGGCACGCCTATGAGGTGGAGCGGGCCTTCGACTCCGGCGACATCGACCTCCAGGCCCGGATCATGCTCCGCCCCGAGGCCGGGTCCCACATGGCGCGGTCGATCGCCCTGGCGAACGGACGCCCGCTCGATGCCGAGGGCAATCCGATCGTCGGGGAGGACGACGAGCGGATCGAGATCGAGACCACCGCCGGACGGCTGTTCTTCAACACCGCCCTGCCCGACGGCTACCGCTACATCAACGACATCGTCGGCAAGCGCAACACCGCCATCGGCACCATCGTGGAGGAGGTCGCGGCCGGCTACCCCAAGCGCGAGGTCGCGGCGAGCCTCGACCGGATCAAGGACCTCGGGTTCCGCTACGGCGCCCAGTCCGGCCTCACCATCTCGATCAACGACGTGGTGACCCCACCGGACAAGCAGCTCATCCTCGACCGCTACGAGAAGGAGGCCGAGAAGGCAGAGGCCCAGTTCAAGCGCGGCATCATCACCGACGACGAGCGGCGCCAGAAGGAGATCGAGATCTGGACGTCGGCCAACTCCGAGGTCGGTAAGGCCATGGAGAAGTCGCTCTCCGAGATCACCTTCAACCCGATCGACATGATGGTCGACTCGGGCGCCCGGGGGAACAGCCAGCAGATCCGCCAGATCGCCGGCATGAAGGGCCTGGTGTCCAACCCGCGCGGCGAAATGATCCCACGGCCGATCAAGTCCTCGTTCCGCGAGGGCCTCTCGGTCCTCGAGTACTTCATCTCCACCCACGGCGCGCGCAAGGGCCTGGCCGACACCGCGCTCCGTACCGCCGACTCGGGGTACCTCACCCGCCGCCTGGTCGACGTGGCCCAGGAGCTCATCGTGCGCGAGGAGGACTGCGGCTCGACCCGCGGCATCTGGATCGAGGGCGTGGTGCCCGACGGGGCGGGGAGTCGCTCCTATCTCGAGACCCGGGTCACCGGGCGGTTCGTCTCCGAGCCGGTCACCCTCTCGGACGGCACGAAGCTCGAAGCGGGCAGCGTGCTCACCGACGAGGTCGTGGCTCGACTGCGGGACGACCCGGTCGTCGACCGGATCCGCACCCGGTCGGTGCTGACCTGTGAGGCCGAGCAGGGAATCTGCGCGGCCTGCTACGGCCTCTCACTGGCAACCGGCGAGATGATCGAGCTCGGCGAGGCGGTCGGGGTCATCGCCGCCCAGTCGATCGGTGAGCCGGGGACCCAGCTGACCATGCGCACCTTCCACACCGGCGGCATCGTCGGTGAGGACATCACCCACGGGCTCCCCCGCGTCGTCGAGCTCTTCGAGGCCCGCACGCCGAAGGGGGCCGCGGTTCTCGCCCGCCACTCCGGTGTGGTCCGGGTGGAGGAGGACGAGGCTGGCCGGCACGTGACCGTGGTGGCCGACGACGGCGAGGAGCACACCGTGCTGCTGGCCCCGCGGGCCCATCTCGAGGTCGCCGAGGGTCAGGAGGTCGGGGCCGGGGACGCGCTCGTCGAGGGTCCGAAGGACCCGAAGGAGCTGCTCGAGGTCAAGGGCATCCGCGAGACCCAGCAGTACCTGGTCGAAGAGGTCCAGAAGGTCTACCGGGACCAGGGGGTCTCGATCCACGACAAGCACATCGAGCTCATCGTGCGTCAGATGCTCCGCCGGGTCCTGGTCGCCGAGCCGGGGGACGCCACGTTCCTGCCCGGCGAGCGGGTGGACAGCCGCTCCTACGCGGAGGTCAACCGCCAGCTGGTCCAGGACGGCAAGCGTCCGGCAGAAGGCCGTCCCGAGCTCATGGGGATCACCAAGGCTTCGCTGGCCACCGAGAGCTGGCTCTCGGCCGCCTCCTTCCAGGAGACGACCCGGGTGCTCACCGAGGCAGCCATCGAAGGCAAGTCGGACCAGCTCTTCGGGCTCAAGGAGAACATCATCATCGGCAAGCTGATCCCGGCCGGCACCGGCATGGAGCGGTACCGGGACATCAAGCTCGAGATGCCGGGTGCCGAGGCCATGCCGTTCTGGGCGCTCGGCTCCCAGGGTGACGCCGGCACCGAGGACCTGGCTGCCTGGCTCCGGGACACCGGTGGCGACGGCACGACGGGGACGTTCACCTCGGACATCGACGCGAGCTGGCTGGGCGCCGTCCCCTCTGGAGACGATGTGCCCGGGGCGGCCGCTGACTTCGGGAGTCCGGACGGCCAGGCGGTGGCCGACGGTACACTGGAAGCCGGGGCTTGACCGGGGCGTCCTGAACAGCGGGGTGTGATGCGGGCCGCGAGTCCGCACAGGCACCGACCAGGGCGAACGGCGTCTTCGGACGTTCCTTCTGCGCCGGGCGCGCTTGCCCGGTCGCAGGGGATGCCGTACCATGGTGTTCCTACGGCTGCGCGCCGATGGTGCGCCGTGCCTGCGTGCAGGTCGCTTTTGCAGGTGGTCCGTGCAGTGCCCCTGTGCAATCCGTCCTGCCGGAGAGCCGAGTCCTGAAGTCTCCCTGCAGTCCAAAACCTAGAGGTCACGCGTGCCCACGATTTCCCAGCTCGTCCGTTACGGCCGGGCCACCAAGCCGACCAAGTCGAAGACCCCGGCCCTCCGGGGCGCTCCGCAGCGCCGCGGCGTGTGCACCCGCGTCTACACCCACACCCCGAAGAAGCCCAACTCGGCGCTGCGCAAGGTGGCCCGGGTGCGGCTGACCAGCGGCCTCGAGGTCACCGCCTACATCCCCGGCGAGGGCCACAACCTGCAGGAACACTCGATCGTCCTGGTCCGCGGCGGGCGGGTCAAGGACCTCCCGGGCGTCCGCTACAAGGTGATCCGGGGCACCCTCGACGCGTCGGGGGTCCGGGAGCGCAACCAGGCCCGCAGCCGCTACGGCGCCAAGAAGGAGTCCTGACGTGCCCCGCAAAGGTCCCGCAGTACGACGTGAGCTGATGCCCGACCCGGTCTACCACTCGGTGCTGGTCACCCAGGTGGTCAACCGGGTGCTGAGCCGGGGGAAGCGGACCCTGGCCGAGCGCATCGTCTACGACGCCCTCGCCGACATCGCCGAGAAGAGTGGCAACGATCCGGTCTCGGTCCTCAAGAAAGCGGTCGAGAACACCCGGCCCGAGCTCGAGGTCCGCAGTCGCCGGGTCGGTGGCGCCACCTACCAGGTCCCGGTCGAGGTGCGGCCCCGCCGGGCGACCACCCTGTCCATCCGGTGGCTGGTCGGATACTCCCAGCAGCGGCGTGAGAAGACCATGGCCGAGCGGCTCTCCAACGAGGTCCGGGACGCGGCCAACGGCATCGGGGCTGCGGCCAAGCGCCGCGAGGACCTGCACAAGATGGCCGAGTCGAACAAGGCCTTCGCCCACTACCGCTGGTAGGAGGGTCCGCTCCGCCCTGCCCGGACCCGAACCGTTCGCGACGAGTACTACCCGAGAGCTGATCAATCATGGCTGAACACCCAACCCGCAACCACCCGCTGGCCAAGACCCGCAACATCGGGATCATGGCCCACATCGACGCGGGCAAGACCACCACCACCGAGCGGATCCTCTACTACACCGGCAAGAACTACAAGATCGGTGAGGTCCACGAGGGCGCGGCCACCATGGACTGGATGGTCCAGGAGCAGGAGCGTGGCATCACGATCACCTCTGCGGCCACCACCACCATGTGGAACGACACCCTGATCAACATCATCGACACCCCCGGCCACGTCGACTTCACCGTCGAGGTGGAACGTTCGCTGCGGGTGCTCGACGGCGCGGTCGCGGTGTTCGACGCGGTGGCCGGCGTGGAGCCCCAGACCGAGACGGTCTGGCGCCAGGCCAACAAGTACGAGGTCCCGAGGATCTGCTTCGTCAACAAGATGGACCGGACCGGGGCCGACTTCGACCAGTGCGTCCAGATGATCAAGGACCGCCTCGACGCCACCGTCGCGGTCGTCCAGCTGCCCATCGGCGCCGAGGGCGAGTTCCGCGGCGTGATCGACCTGGTCCGGATGCGGGCCCTGGTCTGGGACGAGGGCATGGGCGAGGAGTGGCGGGACGAAGACATCCCGGCCGACCTCGAGCAGGCCGCCACCGCCGCTCACGCCGCCCTCATCGACGTGGTCTCCAACCACGACGACGTCATCATGGAGAAGTACCTCGGCGAGGAGGAGATCACCCCCGAGGACATCACCCGGGCCCTGCGCACGGTGACCCTGGGCAGCCACGCGGTTCCCGTGCTGTGCGGCTCCGCCTTCAAGAACAAGGGCGTCCAGCCCATGCTCGACGCAGTGGTCGACTACCTGCCGAGCCCGCTCGACATCCCCCCGACCATGGGCACCGTCCCCCGCAAGGAGGGGGTGACCGTGGAGCGTCCCCCGGACGACTCGGCGCCCTTCTCGGCGCTGGCCTTCAAGGTCATGACCGATCCGTTCGTGGGCAAGCTGACCTACCTCCGGGTCTACTCGGGCACCCTGGGCAAGGGCTCCGGGGTGGTCAACTCGACCAAGGACCGCAAGGAGCGGGTGGGCAGGCTGCTCCAGATGCACGCCAACTCCCGCGAGGACCTCGACGCGGTCTTCGCCGGCGACATCGTGGCCGTGGTCGGCCTCAAGCAGACCACGACCGGGGACACCCTCTGTGATCCCGACGACCAGGTCATCCTGGAGTCGTTGACCTTTCCCGAGCCGGTCATCCACGTCGCCGTCGAGCCGAAGACCAAGGCCGACCAGGACAAGCTGTCCAAGGCCCTGTTCTCGCTGTCCGAGGAGGACCCGACCTTCCGGGTCCAGTCGGACGAGGAGACCGGTCAGACGGTCATCTCCGGGATGGGCGAGCTCCATCTCGAGGTGCTGGTCGACCGCATGCTCCGGGAGTTCAACGTGGACGCCAACGTGGGCAAACCCCAGGTGGCCTACCGCGAGACCGTCCGCAAGAAGGTTGAGAAGGTGGAGACCAAGTACGTCCGCCAGACCGGCGGCAGGGGCCAGTACGGGCACGTGGTGATCTCGCTCGAGCCGACCGGCCCGGGCGGCGGCTACGAGTTCGAGGACAAGATCACCGGCGGGGTGATCCCGAAGGAGTACATCCCGTCGGTCAACCAGGGGATCCAGGAGTCGATCACCTCGGGCGTGCTCGCGGGCTACCCGACGGTCGACATCAAGGTGACCCTCACCTACGGCTCCTATCACGACGTCGACTCCTCGGAGATGGCCTTCAAGATCGCCGGATCCATGGCGATCAAGAAGGCCGCTCAGCTGGCGGACCCGGTCCTGCTGGAACCGGTGATGGCAGTGGAGGTGACCACCCCCGAGGAGTACATGGGCGACGTGATCGGCGACCTCTCCTCACGCCGGGGCAAGGTCGAGGGCATGGAGCAGCGGGGGAGCAATCACATCGTGCGGGCACAGGTACCGCTGAGCGACATGTTCGGCTACGCTACCGACCTGCGCTCGCGTACCCAGGGACGGGCCACGTACTCGATGCAGTTCCACGCGTACAACCAGGTCCCCGAGTCGATCGCCAAGGAGATCATCGCCAAGGCGCGCGGAGAGTAGGCGGCACGGAGCAGGTTGCACGGAACCGGGGCCCCCGGAACCGTGCACCGGCCACCCGCCTCACACCCAGACGTTCCACACCCAGCACAAGGCAGCACCGCAGCACCAGATCCAGCAGTACCGGATAGCAGCAGAGACAGAAACACGAGGAAGGACGGAGGCACCCGCCTCCGTCGCGGCGGGCCCGAGGGGGCACCGCCCGAGATCAGGGAGCACTGCCCCAGCCATGGCCAAGCAGAAGTTCGAGCGCAACAAGCCCCACGTCAACGTCGGGACGATGGGACACATCGACCACGGGAAGACCACGCTCACCGCGGCCATCACCAAGGTCCTCCACGACAACGACCCGACCACGTCCTTCACCCCCTTCGACCAGATCGACAAGGCGCCGGAGGAGAAGCAGCGCGGCATCACGATCTCCATCGCCCACGTCGAGTACGAGACGCCGAACCGGCACTACGCCCACGTGGACATGCCCGGCCACGCCGACTACATCAAGAACATGATCACCGGTGCCGCCCAGGTGGACGGGGCCATCCTGGTCGTGTCGGCCGCCGACGGCCCGATGCCTCAGACCCGTGAGCACGTGCTGCTCGCCCGTCAGGTCGGGGTGCCCTACATCGTGGTCGCTCTCAACAAGGCCGACACGGTCGACGACGAGGAGCTGCTCGACCTGGTCGAGCTCGAGGTCCGTGAGCTGCTCAACGAGTACGAGTTCCCCGGCGACGACACCCCGATCATCCGGGTGAGCGCGCTGAAGGCGCTGGAGGGCGACGCCGAGTGGGCACCCAAGATCACCGAGTTGATGGAAGCCGTCGACTCCTACATCCCAGAGCCGATCCGTGACGTCGAGAAGCCGTTCCTGATGTCGATCGAGGACGTCATGTCGATCACCGGGCGCGGCACCGTGGTGACCGGCAAGATCGAGCAGGGGATCGTCAAGGTGGGCGAGGAGGTCGAGATCGTCGGCCTGCGGGACACCCAGAAGACGGTGGTGACCGGCATCGAGATGTTCCGGAAGCTGCTCGACGAGGGCCGTGCCGGCGACAACGTCGGTGCCCTCCTTCGCGGCACCAAGAAGGAGGAGGTCGAGCGCGGGCAGGTCCTGTGCAAGCCCGGCTCCATCACCCCGCACACCAAGTTCGACGCGACCGTCTACGTGCTCAACAAGGACGAGGGCGGCCGGCACAAGCCGTTCTTCACCAACTACCGGCCGCAGTTCTACTTCCGGACCACCGACGTGACGGGCACCATCTCCCTCCCCGAGGGAACCGAGATGGTCATGCCCGGCGACAACACCGACATGACGGTCGAGCTGGGCAAGCCGATCGCCATGGACGAGGGGTTGCGGTTCGCCATCCGAGAGGGTGGCCGCACGGTGGCGTCGGGCCGGGTCACCAAGATCATCGAATAGCCGCACCGTCGCCCGCCACTCACGAGAGGACCCAGTCACCATGGCCGCAGAAGGCCCACGCCAGAAGATCCGGATCCGCCTCAAGGCGTACGACCACGAGATCCTCGACCAGTCGACCGAGAAGATCGTCCAGACGGTGCTCCGCACCCAGGCCAAGGTCCTCGGACCGGTGCCCCTGCCCACCGAGAAGCACCGCTACACGGTGATCCGGTCGCCCCACAAGTACAAGGACAGCCGCGAGCACTTCGAGATGCGGGTGCACAAGCGCCTGGTGGACATCGTCGAGCACACCCCGAAGACCGTCGACTCGCTCCAGCGGCTCGACCTCCCGGCCGGGGTGGACATCGAGATCAAGATCCAGACCGTCTGAGGGCCGCCTACCGCCTGGGTCGGCCTGGAAGGGCCGGTCAGGATGGTATAGAGTGACCGGTCGGCCCGAATGCGGGCTCACCATGCGAATGGGACGTGTTCGAGCGCCTGCCGTGACGGCGGGGACCTCGGGCCAAATCAGGCGAGCGCTCCGCTCGGGTCCAACCGAGCGGAGCGTCTGCGTGCGAGCTTCACCGATGTCGGTGGACAGCCTCCTGGTCTGACCAGAGGGAGTACCGAGTGAGAGTCACCCCCGGGTGATCGAGCCGGGCGGAGGAGTCCGCCCTCTGGCCGGTCGGCCGGGCGGCGCAGGACGAGTTGTGGATCCAGGCCGGCCGGCGTGGATCGAGAGTCGAGAAGGAAGAAGCTCCCGTGGCGAGCAAGGCGATCGTGGGTGAGAAGGTCGGGATGACCCAGATCTGGGACGACCGGCACCGGGCCATCCCGGTGACGGTGCTGCGCGTCTCACCGGTCCGGATCGTCCAGATCAAGACCCCCGAGCAGGAGGGCTACTCGGCCCTACAGGTGACCTGGGGCCATCGCCGCAACGGATCGCTGACCAAGCCGGAACGCGGCCACTACGACCGGGCCGGAGTGGACCCGGGCAGACGCCTGGTCGAGCTGCGGCTGGACGACACCTCCGAGTACGAGGTCGGCCAACAGTTGACCGCCGACCTGCTCGAAGCCGGCGAGCTGGTGGACGCTATCGCCGTCTCCAAGGGCAAGGGATTCGCCGGCGCGATGAAGCGTCACAACTTCAAGGGCCAGGGCGCCAGTCACGGCAATCACAAGAAGCACCGTTCTCCGGGTTCGGTCGGCGCGTGCGCGACGCCGTCCAGGGTCTTCAAGGGCACCCGGATGGCCGGTCGGATGGGCGGCCAGCAGGTCACCACCCTCAACCTGGAGATCGTCCAGGCCGACCCAGAGCGGGAGCTGGTGCTGGTCAAGGGCGCGGTTCCCGGCCCCCGGGGCGGGATGGTGGTGCTGCGGGACGCGGTGAAGGCACCGATGGTCAAAGGAGCATCCCGATGACGCCCGACACGATCGACCTCGAGACGGCCGGGCCTGCCGAGATCCGACGGTTCCTGCGCCCCGAGCCCGAGCACCGGACGGTGACCCGCCGGTCGAGCGAGGGTGCCGACCTGGGCGAGGTCGGCCTCGACCCGGAGACCTTCGGCATCGAACCCAATCTGGCCGTGCTCCACCAGGTGGTGACCGCTCAGCTGGCTGCCGCCCGCTCCGGCACCCAGTCGACCAAGACCAGGGCCGAGGTCCGCGGCGGCGGGACCAAGCCGTTCCGCCAGAAGGGCACCGGTCGGGCCCGTGCCGGCTCGACCCGGTCACCGATCTGGGTGGGCGGTGGCGTGGCCCTCGGCCCGAAGCCCCGCTCCTACGCCCAGCGGACCCCGAAGAAGATGGTCCAGCTGGCCCTGCGCTCAGCCCTTTCGGACCGTGCCTCCCAGGGCCGGGTCGCTCTGGTCGACGCCTGGGGCTTCGACGAGCCCAGCACCAAGGCGGCGCTGGCCTCTCTGGCGGCCCTCGAGCTGGCCGGAAGGGTGCTGGTCGTCCTCGGCGAGGAGGACGGCATCGCCGACCGCTCCTTCGGCAACCTCCCCGAGGTCCAGTCCATCGCGAGCAGCGAGCTCAACGCCTACGACATCCTGGTCAACGACTGGATCGTCTTCACCGACGAGACCCTCCCGACCGGCCGGACCGGCCCCCGGACGGACGTGGCCGTGAGCGACGCCGAAGGGGATGCCCCAGCCGATGCCCCGGTCGTCGCCAGCGTGAGCGACGCCGAGGGCGACGACGCAGGGACCGAGACAGAGGAGGACCCGTCGTGAGGGATCCCCACAACGTCCTCATCCGTCCGGTCGTGTCCGAGAAGTCCTACGCCCTCATGGACGACAACGTCTACGTCTTCGTGGTCGACAAGTCGGCCACCAAGATCGATGTGCGGCACGCCGTCGAGGAGGCCTTCAGCGTGCGGGTGGTCAACGTCAACACCCTCAATCGCAAGGGCAAGACCAAGCGCAACCGGAAGGGCGGCGGCCTCGGCCACCGTGCGGACACCAAGCGGGCCATCGTCACCCTCGCACCGGGTGACTCGATCGACCTGTTCGAGAACTAGAAGGACCGGGACCGACCATGGCACTGCGTTCACGCAAACCCACCAGCGCCGGCCGGCGCTTCCAGACCGTCTCGGACTTCGCCGAGATCACCCGCGACCGGCCCGAGAAGTCGCTCCTCTCGCCGAAGCCGTCCACCGGTGGCCGGAACAACCACGGGCGCAAGACGGCCCGCCATCGTGGCGGCGGCCACAAGCAGCAGTACCGGATCATCGACTTCAAGCGGGACAAGGACGGGATCCCGGCCAAGGTCGCCTCGATCGAGTACGACCCGAACCGGAACGCCCGGATCGCCCTCCTCCACTATCTCGACGGGGAGAAGCGCTACATCCTGGCCCCGGCCCTGGTGTCGGTGGGCGACCGGATCCAGTCGGGGCAGGGTGCCGAGATCCGGCCGGGCAACGCCCTGCCACTGCGCTACATCCCGGTCGGTTCCGTCGTACACAACGTCGAGCTCCGTGCCGGTGCCGGGGGGAAGATGGCCCGTGGGGCGGGTATGAGCGTCCAGCTGGTTGCGAAGGAGGGCGCATTCGCCACCCTCCGGCTCCCCTCCACCGAGATGCGCAGGGTCCCGATCGACTGCCGGGCCACCCTGGGCGTCGTGGGGAACTCGGAGGCCGAGCTGGTCAAGATCGGCAAGGCAGGCCGCAACCGCTGGAAGGGCGTCCGTCCCCAGACCCGTGGTGTCGCCATGAACCCGGTCGACCACCCACTCGGTGGTGGCGAAGGGAAGACTTCCGGAGGGCGCCATCCGGTCTCTCCCTGGGGCCAGCCGGAGGGCCGTACGCGGTCCCGGGGCAAGGAGTCCGACAAGATGATCGTTCGCAGGCGCCGCACCCGCGGCGCGCGCCGCTAGGGAAGACAGAGGAACGAGACGCCATGCCCCGCAGCCTCAAGAAAGGCCCGTTCGTCGACGACCACCTGCTCAAGAAGGTCGATGTCCTCAACGCGGCCGGCGACAAGAAGGTCATCAAGACCTGGTCCCGGCGTTCGACCATCATCCCCGACATGGTCGGCCACACGATTGCCGTCCACGACGGCCGCAAGCACATCCCGGTCTACGTGACCGAGTCGATGGTCGGCCACAAGCTCGGGGAATTCGCCCCGACCCGGACCTTCAAGTTCCACGCGGGCCAAGAGCGGGCAGGACGGCGCTGACATGCCCGGGCTGACCGTCGACCAGCGTGAGGGCACCCGCGCGGTGCTCCGCCACAGCCATGCGCCGGCCAACAAGGTGCGCCAGGTCCTCGACCTCATCCGCGGCCGCGACGTGTCGCTGGCCACCGAGATCCTGGCCAACGGCGACCGCGACGCTGCCGTCGTCGTCGGCAAGGTGCTCGCGTCAGCTGTGGCCAACGCGGCGCACAACGACGGGCTCGACCCCGAGGAGCTCTACGTCTCGGTCTGCTACGCCGACGAGGGCACCACCCTCAAGCGCTGGCGCCCGCGGGCCCGGGGCAGGGCGACCCGCATCCGCAAGCGCACCTCCCACATCACCGTGATCGTGAGTCGGATGCCCGACGAGCGTCTCGCCCGCCGCCGGGCGAAGCAGTCGGCCGGGGGCTCGCAGCGCTCGCGCCGGGTGGCCGGATCGCGCCGTCGCCAGCAGGGCGGAACCACACCGGAGACCGTGGCGTCGACAGCACCTGCCACCGAGGCCGAGGAGTTCGCAGAACCGACGGCCGAGGACCTCGACGAGGTGACCGAGACCGACGCGGACGCCGTCGACGAGACCGATGCGGAGACGGGCGAGGAAGTCGCCGACGAGGCAGCCGACGAGGCAGGCGACACAGAGGACGACAGCGACACCGAAGACGACAGCACCGAGGAGAAGGGCAACTAGATGGGCCAGAAAGTGAACCCGTACGGGTTCCGACTCGGGGTGACCACGGACTGGAAGTCGCGGTGGTTCGAGGAGCGCAACTATCAGAACTGCGTGATCGAGGACTGGCAGATCCGTGACTACCTGATGTCCCAGCTCGAATCCGCCGCGGTCAGCCGCATCGAGATCGAGCGCACCCGGGACCGGCTCCGGGTGGACATCCACACGGCCCGCCCCGGCATCGTCATCGGCCGCCGCGGCGCCGAGGCCGACCGTCTGAAGAAGCGGATCGAGGAGATCACCGGCCTCAACAACCGGATCCAGCTCAACATCCAGGAGATCAAGCAGCCCGAGCTCGACGCTGCGCTCATCGCCCAGGGAATCTGCGACCAGCTGGCCCGGCGGGTGGCCTTCCGCCGGGCGATGAAGCGCTCCATCCAGACCGTGCAGAAGGCGGGCGCGGTCGGGGTCCGGGTCCAGTGCGCCGGCCGCCTGGGCGGATCGGAGATGTCCCGCAAGGAGTCCTATCGCGAGGGCCGGGTGCCGCTGCACACGCTCCGGGCCGACATCGACTACGGGTTCCGCGAGGCCAAGACGACCTACGGACGGATCGGTGTGAAGGTCTGGATCTACAAGGGCGACATCCTCCCCTACAAGATCTCGACCGAGGACAAGATCACCCGCGAGGCGGCCATGGCCGTGGGCGAGACGTCCGGTCAGTCCGGCGACGCCGCACCGCGCCGCCTGATCACCGCCGGCGGCGGCCGCCGCCGTGCCGAGCAGGGTGCACCGGGCAGTGTGGTGACCCTCGATCCGGACGACACGGAGACCGACGTCCCCGACGGCCTGGTCGACCGGTCGGCCGCCGACATCGCCGCCCCGCCGGCCGTGCCCGACGAGCTCGAGCGCATCCTGAGCGAGGACGAGGAGATCGAGCGCCGTACCCGCGAGCACCACGAGACCCCCCACTTCCGCAAGGAGGTGGACTGAGATGTTGATGCCCCGCAAGGTCAAACACCGCAAGCAGCAGCGCGGCCGGATGTCCGGGAAGGCCAAGGGGGGCAGTGAGGTCACCTTCGGCGACTTCGGGATCCAGGCGCTCGAGCCGGCCTGGATGACCGCACGGCAGATCGAGGCCGCCCGTATCGCGATGACCCGGCACGTGAAGCGAGGCGGCAAGGTCTGGATCCGGGTCTTCCCGGACCGGCCGGTGACCCAGAAGCCCGCCGAGACCCGGATGGGCTCGGGGAAGGGGAACCCGGAGCACTGGGTCGCCGTGGTCAAGCCCGGCCGGATCCTCTTCGAGCTCGCCGGGGTGGACCAGAACCTGGCCCGCGAAGCGATGGACCGTGCCATCCAGAAGCTCCCCTTCAAGGCCCGCTTCGTCATCCGTCCGGGAACCCACGGCACACCGGAGGTACAGGTCTGATGGTGACCGCCGCCCAGATCTCCGAGTACGACACCGAGGAGCTCGAGCGCCAGCTGACCGAGACGAGGCGCGAGCTGTTCAATCTCCGCTTCCAGCTCGCCACCGGGCAGCTCGACAACTTCACGCGGATCGGCCACGTCCGCAAGGACGTGGCCAGGATGCTCACCGAGCTGCGCAATCGTGAGATCGCCGAGGCCGAGGGCCTGGCCCTCGACCTGCTGCCGGCGCACCAGGCTGCGGCACGTCGGCGGAGCGAGGACGAAGCCCTGGGCCGGGACCGGACCACCGCCTCCGAGCGGCGGGCAGCCGCCCGGGCCGAGGCCGAAGCAGACGCCGAGGAGCCGGAGGCCACCGCGGAGGATTGGTCGGACGACGAGGACGAAGACGCAGTCGCAGCTGTCGACGAGGACGCAGACGCCGACGACGACGAGGACGCAGACCCAGAGGAGACGGAGTGATGGCAGCCGACGAGCGTGCCGACGGCACCACCACCGAGCGGAAGAACGCCCGGAAGGTCCGCGAGGGCCTGGTGGTGTCCGACGCCATGGAGGCGACCGTGATCGTCGCGGTGATCGAGCGGGTCCGCCACCCGCGCTACGGCAAGACGGTCCAGCGGACCAAGCGTCTCTACGTCCACGACGGCGAGAACACCGCCAAGGTGGGCGATCGGGTACGGGTCGTGGAGACCCGCCCGCTCTCGAAGCTCAAGCGGTGGCGGCTGTCCGAGGTGCTGGAGCGTGCGAGATGATCCAGCAGGAATCGCGGCTTCGCGTGGCTGACAACTCCGGTGCGAAGGAAGTGCTCTGCATCAAGGTGCTGGGTGGCTCGCGTCGCCGGTACGCCTCGATCGGCGACATCTTCGTGGCGACGGTGAAGGACGCCATCCCGGGTGCCGCGGTCAAGAAGGGTGATGTCGTGAAGTGCGTCGTCGTCCGCACCAAAAAGGAGAAGCGGCGCCCCGACGGCAGCTACATCCGCTTCGACGAGAACGCGGCCGTCCTCATCAACGACCAGCAACAGCCGCGGGGGACCCGCATCTTCGGCCCGGTGGGCCGTGAACTGCGCGACAAGCGGTTCATGCGGATCATCTCGCTGGCACCGGAGGTGTTGTAGATGCGCATCAAGAAGGGCGACAAGGTCCAGGTCCTGTCCGGCAAGGACCGCGGCAAGCAGGCCAATGTGGTCCGGGCCATCCCGGCCGAGGGACGGGTGATCGTGGAAGGCGTCCACGTCGCCAAGCGCCATGCCAAGCCGACCCGCGCCACCATGCAGGGCGGTGTCATCGACAAGTTCATGCCGGTCTCGGTCTCGTCCGTGGCCATCGTGTGCAATTCGTGCGGCCCCACCCGCATCGGCATCCGGATCGACGAGCAGGGTCGCAAGATACGGGTCTGCCGCAAGTGCGGGACGGACCTCTGATGGCGACCACCGCCGCGGCCGTCCGGCCGCGTCTCAAGCAGCGCTACGACGAGACGGTCCGGGCCGAGCTCCAGGCCGCACTGGGCCTCTCCAACCCCATGGAGGTCCCCCGGCTCACCAAGATCGTGATCAACATGGGAGTCGGCCGGGCAACCCAGCAGAAGTCCCTGATCGAGGGGGCCATGCGCGATCTCGAGACCATCGCGGGCCAGAAGCCGGTGGTGACCCGGGCCAAGAAGTCGATCGCCCAGTTCAAACTCCGCGAGGGCCAGGAGATCGGCGCCAAGGTGACCCTCAGGGGCGACCGGGCCTGGGAGTTCTTCGACCGGCTGGTCGCGATGGCCATCCCCCGCATCCGTGACTTCCGTGGCCTCTCACCCCGCTCGTTCGACGGCCACGGGAACTACACCTTCGGCGTGACCGAGCAGCTCATCTTCCCCGAGATCGACTACGACCGCATCGACACCACCAGAGGCATGGACATCACCATCGCCACCACCGCACGAACCGACGAAGAGGGCCGGGCCCTCCTGGCCGCATTCGGCTTTCCCTTCCGACAGGAGAATCAATAACCCCATGGCGAAGACCGCGTTGATCGAGAAGCAGCAGCGCACCCCCAAGTTCAAGGTGCGCGGGTACACCCGGTGCCGCCGGTGCGGCCGGCCCAAGTCGGTGTATCGCAAGTTCGGCCTGTGCCGGATCTGCCTGCGGGTGATGGTCCACGCCGGTGAGATCCCCGGCGTGACGAAGGCCAGTTGGTGAGAGGAGGCGAAACACCATGACGATGACCGACCCGATTGCCGACATGCTGACGCGCATCCGCAACGCCAATACCGCCCACTTCGACACGGTGTCGATGCCGGGCTCGAAGCTCAAGGAATCGCTGGCGGCCATTCTGGTGGACGAGGGGTACATCGGCGGCTTCCAGGTGAACGACACCCCGGGCAAGCCGGGCAAGACCCTCGAGATCACCATGAAGTACGCACCCGACCGGGCCCGGACCATCTCCGGGATCAAGCGGGTGTCCAAGCCCGGTCTGCGCATCTACGCCCGGGCCGACAAGATCCCCCGTGTGCTCGGGGGGTTGGGCGTGGCGGTGGTCTCGACCTCCAAGGGCCTCATGACCGACCGCGAGGCGCGCAAGCGCCGGATGGGTGGAGAGGTGCTCTGCTATGTCTGGTGACCTGACCGCTGCTCGTGGCCGTGCGGTGTGCAGGCACGCGACCACCGCTGGAGGTGTCGGCTGATGTCCCGCATCGGACGCTCACCGATCGCCGTGCCGACCGGGGTCACCGTCGCACTCGGCAACGACCACAGGGTGACGGTCAAGGGACCCCAGGGAGAGCTCGCCCGCACCGTCCCGGCCGCCATCAGCATCCGCCAGGACGGCGACGTCCTGGTTGTCGAACGTCCCGACGACCAGCGCCAGAACCGTGCGCTGCACGGCCTGACCCGATCCCTGGTGGCCAACATGGTGGCCGGGGTGACCGCGGGGTTCAGCAAGGAGCTCGAGATCGTCGGTGTCGGCTACCGCGCGGTCCCCAAGGGGCCGAACGCCCTGGAGCTCGCCCTCGGGTTCTCGCACCCGGTCAACGTGCAGGCCCCGGACGGGGTCACCTTCGAGGTGCCGAGCCCCACCAGGATCATCGTCAGGGGAATCGACAAGGAAGCGGTCGGCCAGGTGGCCGCCGACATCCGCAAGCTGCGCAAGCCCGAGCCCTACAAGGGCAAGGGCATCCGCTATGCGGGCGAACGGGTCGTGCGCAAGGCCGGGAAGGCAGCCAAGTAATGGCACACACCGATCACAAGCGAGAGCTCCGCCAGCGTCGGCACGCCCGGGTCCGCCGCCGGGTCCAGGGCACCGCCGCACGCCCCCGCCTGGCTGTGTTCCGATCCAACAAGCACATCTCCGCCCAGCTCATCGATGACGACGCCGGCCGAACCCTGGCAGCGGCGTCCTCGACCGAGAGCGTCCTTCGCGACGTCGGGGGCGGAAACGTCGAGGCCGCCCGCGCCGTCGGGGCCCTCGCGGCCTCGCGGGCGAAGGAGGCCGGAATCACCGCAGTGGTGTTCGACCGCGGCGGATTCGCCTATCACGGACGAGTGGCAGCCCTGGCTGACGCCGCCCGTGCAGAAGGACTGGAGTTCTGAGACATGGCCGCTAACGAACTGCAATACGAGGAGCAGACGATCCGGGTCAACCGGGTGTCCAAGGTGGTCAAGGGTGGCCGCCGGTTCTCCTTCGCCGCCCTCATGGTGGTGGGCGACGGGAACGGACGGGTCGGGCTCGGGTACGGCAAGGCGAAGGAGGCCGGCCTCGCCGTGCAGAAGGGCATCGAGGAGGCACGCAAGAACATGTTCGACGTGCCGCTGGCCGGGTCGACGATCACCCACCCGGTGGTGGGGGAGAGCGGCGCAGGCCGGATCATGCTGAAGCCGGCCGCCCCCGGTACCGGGGTCATCGCCGGCGGCGCTGCCCGGGCGATCCTCGAGATGGCCGGCATCCGCGACATCCTGGCCAAGTCGCTCGGGTCGTCCAACCGGATCAACGTCGCCCACGCCACCATCGCCGGCCTCAAGGACTTGAAGCGTCCGGACGAGATCGCCGCCCTGAGGGGCAAGCCGGTCGACGAGGTGGTCCCGGCCGCCCTGCTGCGCGCCTACCGCGAGCGCCGGCGCGAGGCGGATCTGTTCACGGAGGTGAGCTGAGATGGCCGCCGGGGCCGACGGCGCACCGGCTGGCGGTTGGCTGCGGATCACCCAGGTCCGCTCGGCCATCGGGACCAAACCCAAGCACCGGGGGACCCTCCGGGCGCTCGGCCTTCGGGGCATCGGGCGCACCAACGTGCTCCCGGATCGCCCGGAGATCCGTGGGATGCTGGCACGCGTGCCGCACCTGGTGGACGTCCGTGCCGCCGGTGAAGACGAGAGAGGTCGATCATGAAAGTCCATGAGCTCCGCCCTCCAGCCGGGTCCACCCGTCCGCGCCGGCGGGTCGGTCGTGGCATCGCCGGGAAGGGTGGCAAGACCGCCGGACGCGGCACCAAGGGGCAGGGCGCACGCGACACCATCCCGCTCGGGTTCGAGGGGGGTCAGCTGCCCCTGATGCAGCGGATTCCCAAGCTGCGCGGCTTCACCAACCCGTTCCGCGTCGAGTACACCCCGGTCAACGTGGGTGCCCTCGCAGCCGTGGACGCCGATGCGATCGACGTCGCCGGCATGGTCGCGGCCGGGCTCGCCCACAAGGGAGACCTGGTCAAGGTGCTCGGCGGGGGCGAGCTGACACGGGCCGTCCGGGTCGAGGCCCACGGCTTCTCGAAGTCGGCCGAGCGTGCGATCACCGCTGCCGGAGGCTCGGTCACCGTGGTCCCGCTGCCGTTCGGAAACGACCGCCCGCCCGCAAAGGGCAACGCGCTCACCAACCGGTAGCATCGGCCCACCCCGGCGTCGAGGAGCCCAATGCTCGCCAGTCTGGCCAACATCTTCCGCATTCCCGACCTTCGCAAGAAGGTCCTCTTCACGCTGACCGTCATCGCCCTCTACCAGTTCGGGGCGAACGTGCCGGTGCCGTTCGTCAACTTCTCGAAGGTGGCCCAGCTGGAGGCGGCGTCCAAGTCCTCGGGCGTGCTCGGCTTCCTCAATCTGTTCAGCGGCGGGGCACTGACCAGGATGGCCGTGTTCGGGCTCGGGATCATGCCCTACATCACCTCGAGCATCATCATCCAGTTGCTCGCCACGGTGATCCCCAAGCTCGAGCAGTGGCGCGACCAGGGTGCGGTCGGACAGAAGAAGCTGACCCAGACCACCCGCTACCTCACGGTGGCCCTGGCCCTCATGCAGTCGACCGGGCTCGTCTACCTCTTCCACAAGGGCGGCGGTGGGCTCTTCGGCTCGACCCAGACCATCGACCTGATCCTCAACTACTCGATCTGGCGGGCCGGCTTCATCGTGCTGACCCTGACCGCGGGCACGGCCTTCGTGATGTGGCTGGCGGAGCTCATCACCCAGCGCGGCATCGGCCAGGGGATGTCCATCCTGATCTTCGCCAACGTGGTGGCCGGCATCCCCTCCGGGCTCAACACGGTCCTCCAGGAGGGGGGCAGGGTCAAGTTCTCCGCCATCATCCTGGTGTCCCTCGCCCTGCTGGTGCTCATCGTCTTCGTCGACCAGGGGCAACGCCGGATCCCGGTCACCTTCGCCAAGCGGGTGGTCGGGCGCAAGATGTACGGCGGCTCCAACACCTACATCCCGCTCAAGGTCAACCAGGCCGGCGTGATCCCGATCATCTTCGCGAGCTCGGTGCTCTACATCCCGGTCCTGCTCTCCAACATCATCCCGTCGGATGCCTTCCGCAGTTGGGTCAACAGCAACGTGACCCCGACCAGCATCTTCTACATCTTCACCTACTTCCTGTTCATCCTGCTCTTCACCTTCTTCTACGTCTACGTGGCCTTCGATCCCCACCAGCAGGCGGACATCATCCGCAAGCAGGGCGGGTACATCCCGGGCATCCGACCCGGGCAGCCGACGGAGCGGTACCTGGCGCACATCCTCAACCGGATCACCTGGCCCGGGGCCCTCTTCCTCGGCGCGGTCGCAGTCACGCCGTCCCTGCTGATGGCCGCCTGGAACATCACCAGCTATCCCTTCTACGGTACGACGCTCCTCATCGCGACTGGCGTGGCACTCGAGACGATGAAGCAGATCGACAGCCAGCTCATGATGCGAAACTACGAGGGCTTCCTCAAGTAGGTGGTACCCGGTGCCAGGCTCGTCGTCCTCGGCAAACAGGGGGCGGGGAAGGGGACACAGTGCGTGCGCCTCTCCCATCATTATGTGGTCCCCCACATCTCGACCGGGGACATGCTGCGCGCTGCGGTCAAGCAGGGCACCGCGGTCGGCCTGCGGGCCAAGGACCAGATGGACCGGGGAGAGCTGCTCGGCGACGATCTGATCATGGAGATGGTGGCGGAGCGGCTCGCCGAGAGCGACGTGCACGACCGGGGGTTCGTCCTCGACGGCTGCCCGCGGACGGTCGCCCAGGCCGAGCGGCTGGCCGAGATCCTCTCCCCGATCGACCTCGACCTGGCGATCGACATCGAGATCGCCACCGGCCAGGTGCTCCGCCGGCTGGCCTCGCGCCGGGTGTGCGTGGACTGCGGCGCCAACTACTCGCTCTCCGCGCCGCCGTTGATCAACTGGAGCTGCGACGTCTGCGGTGGCGAGGTGGTCCAGCGCGAGGACGACACCGAGGAGGCCATCTCGCGGCGGCTCGAGCTCTACGAGCGCCAGACCGCGCCGCTCATCGAGTGGTACCGGAAGCGCAACCAGCTGGCGGCCGTCCCGGGCACCGGGACACCGGACGCGGTGACCCGGCGGATGGTCAAGGTCATCGAGGACCGCCGCAACCGCAGACGTGGTCAGTTGACCTGAGGCGTGCCGTACGATGAGAGCGTGGGATCGGATCGCCGGGAACGGACATGAGGCGTAACCCCGACGAGCTGGCGAAGATGCGCAAGGCCGGTCGTGTGGTCGCCGAGATGCACGAGGCCACCCGGGCGGTGCTGCGTCCCGGGGTGACCACCGCCGACATCGACCGGGTCGCCCGCTCGGTCCTGGACAAGCGGGGCGCGACGTCCAACTTCCTCAACTACCACGGGTTCCCCGCGGTGGTCTGCACCTCCCCGAACTCGATGATCGTCCACGGCATCCCGTCGGAGACGGTGGTGCTCGAGGAGGGCGACATCATCTCGGTGGACTGCGGAGCCATCGTCGAGGGATACCACGGGGATGCCGCCTATACCGCCGGAGTGGGCACGGTGACCGCCGAGGCCACCCGGCTGATGGAGGTCACCGAGCGGAGCCTGTATGCCGGGATCGAGCAGCTGCGGGACGGCAACCGCCTCCACGAGGTCGGACGGGCCGTCCAGGAGGTCGCCGAGGCGGACGGGTTCTCGGTGGTCAGGGAGTACGTCGGGCACGCCATCGGGACCGCCATGCACGAGGAGCCCCAGGTCCCCAACTACTGGCCGGGCACGCCGGGGCCGACCCTCAAGACGGGCATGGTGTTCGCCATCGAGCCGATGGTCAACGCCGGCGCGGCGGAGACGGTCTTGCTCGAGGACGGTTGGAGCGTGGTGACCGCCGATGGGCGGTTGTCCGCCCACTTCGAGCACACCATCGCGGTCACCGAGAACGGCCCGGAGGTGTTCACCCGAGCCTGACCGGCCCGGTCCCGGAGGGGGTCCCACCTGCCCGGAAACGGGCGTCCGACCGGCCGGACTGGCAATTTGGTCCCAACCGGATAGACTTGTCGTCCGGCTGGCCACGGCGGTTTCGTGGCGTGCCGACCCCGCTTCCGGTGGCGCTCCTCTGGCGTGCCCCCGCCTGTGGAACATCCGGACGACGAGGCCGTCGGCCCGGGCGCAGGCCGGCCCCAGGGTCGACGAGCGAGAACGACCGAGAACGACAGAGTACCGAGGAGATTCACCTGCCCAAGCCCAAGGAAGATGCGATCGTTCTGGAGGGGACGGTCGTCGAGCCCCTCCCCAACGCGATGTTCCGGGTGGAGCTCGAGAACGGCCACAACGTGCTGGCCCACAGCTCCGGAAAGATGCGGATGCACCGTATCCGCATCCTCCCCGGGGACAAGGTGCAGGTGGAGATCACACCCTACGACCTGGCCAGGGGCCGGATCACCTACCGCTACAAGTGAGCCGGTGCCGGCGGGTGCGCCGGAGCCACCCGGGACACCACCCGGTGGGCGGGGGGTGCGGCGTTGCAGGAGAGACGAGGAAGAAACGTGAAAGTTCGACCAAGCGTGAAGCCGATCTGCGAGAAGTGCAAAGTGATCCGCCGCCACCGGCGGGTCGTCGTCATCTGCGAAAACCCCCGCCACAAGCAGCGGCAGGGTTGACCCGGCTCCGGCAAGCGTCAGAAGGAAGGTAGACACCGTGGCCCGCATTTCCGGCGTGGACATCCCCCGCGAGAAGCGGTTGGAGATCTCACTCACCTACATCTTCGGCATCGGCCGGACCACCGCGCAACGGATCTGCGCGGAGACCGAGACCAGTCGGGACACCCGGGTGCGCGACCTGACCGACGAGGAGGTCACCCGGCTCCGCAACTTCATCGACAGCAACCTCCAGGTCGAGGGCGACCTGCGCCGTGACGTCTCCCAGGACATCAAGCGGAAGATGGAGATCGGCTGCTACCAGGGGATCCGTCACCGCAAGGGCCTGCCGGTCCACGGCCAGCGCACCCACACCAACGCCCGGACCCGCAAGGGACCCAAGAAGACCGTCGCCGGAAAGAAGAAGGTGCGCAAGTAAATGGCCAAGACCACCAAGCCCGGGGCCGCACGCCGACCCCGCAAGCGCGAGCGGAAGAACGTCACCTTCGGGGTCGCCCACATCAAGAGCTCGTTCAACAACACCATCGTCTCGATCGCCGATCCGGAGGGCAACGTGCTGGCGTGGGCCTCGGCCGGCAACGTCGGCTTCAAGGGCTCGCGCAAGTCGACCCCCTTCGCCGCCCAGCTCGCCGCCGAGCAGTGCGCCAAGCGGGCCATGGAGCACGGGGTGCGCCGCGTCGACGTGCTGGTGCGTGGCCCCGGTTCGGGACGCGAAACCGCCATCCGCTCGCTCGCCGCCGCCGGCATCGAGGTTGCGGGGATCAAGGACGTGACCCCGATCCCGCACAACGGCTGCCGCCCCAAGAAGCGGCGCCGGGTCTAGGGACCGGGACGAAGGGAACCAGGGAACACCATGGCTCGATACACCGGACCCGTCTGCCGGCTCTGCCGCAGGGAGCGGACCAAGCTCTTCTTGAAGGGGGAGCGCTGCTACTCGATGAAGTGCCCCGTCTCCGAGGCGGTGAGCGACCGCCACAGCCGCGCCTATCCGCCCGGTGAGCACGGCCGTGACCGGATGCGCCAGGGCTCGGAGTACCTCGGCCAGCTGCGCGAGAAGCAGAAGGCCCGCCGCATCTACGGGCTGCTCGAGCGTCAGTTCCACAACCTCTACGTGGAGGCCAGCCGCGCCCCGGGCATCACCGGCGAGAACCTGCTCCGCATGCTCGAGCTCCGTCTCGACAACGTCGCCTTCCGGGCGGGCTGGGGAGCCAGCCGCTCCCAGGCCCGCCAATTCGTCCGCCACGGTCACGTCCTGGTCAACGGCAAGCGGGTGACGATCCCGAGCTACCGGGTCCGCCAGGGGGACACCGTCGCCCTCAAGCAGTCGTCGCGCGAGCTCTTCCACGTGCGCCGTAACATGGACACCCTCGACCGGCAGCTACCGCCGTGGTTGGAGACGGTCGGTGACCGCTTCGAGGTCCGGGTGTTCTCCCTTCCCCTGCGAGAGCACATCGACGAGCCCGTCCAAGAGCAGCTCATCGTCGAGCTCTACTCGAAGTAGCCCTCCACTCACCTCGCCCGACCCGTCCCGCCCGACCGCCTGCGTCCCACCACCGACCCTGAAGCTGCACACCGCCGAGGAGCCACGATCAGCATGCTCATCATCCAGCGCCCCACCGTCGAGTCGATCGGCGAAGAAGAGGACAACCGCCAGCGGTTCGCCGTCGGCCCGCTCGACCCGGGCTTCGGCCACACCCTCGGCAACTCACTGCGTCGGACCCTCCTGTCCTCGATCCCCGGCGCATCGGTCACCCAGGTGCGCTTCGACGAGGCGCTCCACGAGTTCACCGTCCTGCCCGGGGTGAAGGAGGACGTCACCGACATCATCCTGAACCTGAAGGACATCCTGCTCAAGGTGCACGTCGACGAGCCGATCACCGTCCGGCTCGACAAGCGCGGACCGGGCGTGGCCACGGCCGGCGACCTGCAGGTCACCGCCGACGTCGAGATCCTGAACCCCGATCAGCACATCGCCACCCTCAACGCCAAGGGCCGCCTGGCCGTGGACCTCACGGTGGAGCGCGGACGGGGCTACCTCTCGGCCGACAAGAACAAGCGCTCGGGGGCCATCGGGGTCATCCCGGTGGACGCCATCTTCTCGCCTGTCCGGCGGGTGGCATTCACCGTCGAGCCGGTCCGGGTGGAGCAGTCCACCGACTTCGACCGCCTGGTGCTCGACATCGAGACCGACGGTTCCCTGACCCCCCGTGAGGCGCTGGCCTCGGCCGGCGACACCCTGCGCACGCTGGTCAGCCTGGTGGCCGACCTCGAGGACGAGCCCATGGGCCTCGAGCTCGGGGAGGTCGGCACGGTCGGTACCGGCTCTCCGGACCTCGACCTGCGGATCGAGGACCTCGACCTCACCGAGCGCCCCCGCAACTGCCTCAAGCGGGCCCAGATCAACACCATCGGTGAGCTCGTCGACCGGACCCTCGACGACCTCCTCAACATCACCAACTTCGGGCAGAAGTCCCTCGACGAGGTGCTCCAGAAGCTCGACGAGCGGGGCCTCTCCCTGCGGGTCAAGGACTGAGACCCGGATGCTCGGTACCCCGAAGAAGGGCCGCCGGTTGGGCGGCAGCTCAGCCCACGAGAAGGCGATGCTCGGCAACCTGGTGGCCTCCCTCATCGCCGCCGAGTACCTGGTGACCACCGAGGCCAAGGCGAAGGCCGTGCGCCCGGTGGCCGAGAAGGTCATCACCGCGGCGGCCAAGGGCGGTCTTGCCCGGCACCGCAACGTGGTGGCGTTCATCCGCGACAAGGACATGTCGAAGAAGCTGTTCGACGAGATCGGGCCCCGGTACGCCGAGCGCCCGGGCGGGTACACCCGCATCCTCAAGCTGGGCAACCGGCAGGGCGACAACGCCCCGATGGCCCGCATCGAACTGGTGTGAGCGAGCCCCCCGAGACCGGGGGGCAGCGCGGCGGTTCCGTCCGATGGCGCCTGCGGGTGGCCTACGACGGATCGGGGTTCCGAGGCTTCGCAGCCCAGGAGGGTCAGGTCACTGTTGCCGGCGCCCTCGCCGGCGCACTGTCCCGGTATGCGCGCTCCCCGGTCGCCCTCACCTGTGCCGGGCGGACCGACGCCGGGGTGCACGCCCTCGACCAGGTCGTCCACTTCGACCTGCCGGCCGAGCGCTCGGCCGCCCTGGACCCGGCCGCCCTGGTCAAGTCCGTCAACCGCCAGGTGGGGCCGGCCATCGCGGTGCGGGTGGCGGAGATCGCCCCGGACGGCTTCGACGCCCGTCGCTCGGCCACCGGCCGTCGCTACCGGTACCTGGTGGTCAACGCCCCGGTGGCCGACCCGCTCCTCGCGGGCCTGAGCTGGCACGTGGCCGACCCGCTCGACCTGCGGGCGATGACCGCGGCCGCCGACGCCCTGCTCGGCGAGCACGACTTCCGTGCCTTCTGCCGCCGGGTGCCGGGAACCTCGCCGGACGACCCCATGCCGCGCCGGGTGCGCGATGCCCGGTGGACCCTCCTCGACGACGACCTGCCCCGCTCCCGGACCGAGGGCACCGCCGGACGCCGGACGCCGGCCGGCTCCGGTGCCGTCGAGCGCGGCCCGGGTCTGCTGCCGGCGGTCGGGGACCTGCTGGCCTTCGAGATCGAGGCGAACGCCTTCTGCCATCAGATGGTGCGATCGCTGGTGGGCACCCTGGTCGAGATCGGACGCGGCCGGAGGCGCCCGCCCGAGATCCTCGAGATCCTCCGCTCGGCGGACCGGAACCAGGCCGCCCAGCCGGCCCCACCCCACGGCCTCTCCCTGGTGGCGGTCCGGTACGGGGGTGACCGGCTTGCCCAACAGGAGCCCTCCGACCTAGAGTGATGGGTCGCCGGTCGGGCCGGGGAGGGAAGGCGCAGGCATCGACTGCACCCGTTCTCCCTGCACACCGCATCGTGCGTCGATGGCCGGTGCCCGCATCCGACGGCGCCCCGGCGTCCGGCACCACCGAACAAGGACCACACCGTTGCGCACCTACTCACCGAAGCCCGCCGACATCATCCGTGCCTGGCACATCGTCGACGCCGACGGGCTGGTGCTCGGTCGCCTGGCCACCGAGGTGGCCACGATCCTGCGGGGCAAGCACAAGCCCACCTTCGCCCCCCACGTCGACGGCGGCGACCACGTGATCGTGGTCAACACCGACAAGGTCGTCCTCACCTCGGGTAAGGGCGACACCAAGATGGCCTACCGGCACAGCGGCTACCCGGGCGGCCTGACTGCGACCAGCTACACCGAGCTGATGACCGACCGGTCCGACGAGGTGGTCCGCAACGCGGTCCGCGGGATGCTCCCGAAGACCCGGCTCGGCAGGCAGATGCTCACCAAACTCAAGGTCTACCGCGGCGCGGAGCACCCGCACGCCGCCCAGTCCCCCGAACCCCTGGAGATCGCCGGGGCCCGCCGCACCGCGTCGGCCCGGAGCGGCGCCTAACCGCTGCACCCGCCAGGCTCCTACCCAGACGAAACCGAGGATCACACCGTGGCCACCGCCGCCCCCATCTGCCAGACCACCGGACGACGCAAGCAGGCGGTCGCCCGCGTGCGGATCCGCCCGGGGGAGGGTGCCATCACCGTCAACGGG
Source organism: uncultured Acidimicrobiaceae bacterium (assembly GCA_963701325.1). Classification (GTDB taxonomy): domain Bacteria; phylum Actinomycetota; class Acidimicrobiia; order Acidimicrobiales; family RAAP-2; genus Bog-756. Next base: position 1,714,867 of record OY969604.1, on the reverse strand, counting down.
CACCGGCTCGAGGAGTACTTCACCTCGGCCACCCACCGGATGATCGTGACCGAGCCCTTGCGGCTCACCGACACGACCGAGTCGTGGAACATCGACGTGTCCATCGACGGAGGCGGGGTCTCGGGGCAGGCCGGCGCATTCCGCCTGGGGATCGCCCGGGCCCTCTGCCAGCTCGACCCGGAGCTGCGCCCGGCCCTCAAGAAGGCCGGATTCCTGACCCGTGACGCCCGGGAGAAAGAGTCCAAGAAATACGGTCTGAAGAAGGCCCGTAAGGCGCCGCAGTACTCCAAGCGGTAAGTCGGTGACCCGGACCCGGTTCGGCACCGACGGTGTCCGCGGCATCGCCAACGTCGAGCTGACCCCGGAGCTGGTGCTGGCCCTCGGTCGTGCGATCGCCAGGACGATCACCGCGACCACCTTCCTGACCGGCCGGGACACCCGAAAGTCCGGTCCCATGCTGCAGGCCGCCCTCGGGGCGGGCCTGGCCAGCGAGGGCGCCGACGTCGTCGACGTCGGGGTGCTCCCCACCCCGGCCCTGGCCTGGCTGTCCGCCCAGCGCGACCTTCCGGCCGCGGTCGTCTCGGCGTCGCACAACCCCTTCTCCGACAACGGGATCAAGCTCTTCGGCGCGGGTGGGACCAAGCTCGGTACCGACACGGAGAGCGCCATCGAGGCCGAACTGGAGCGGGTGCTCGACCTCACCACCAAGGGACCGCGCCGTCTCGAGGGTCACGGGGTGGGCACCGTACGCAGCGAGCCCGATCTGGAGACCGCCTACGTCAAGCACCTCGCCTCGGCCCTCGACGGCCGGACCCTGGAGGGCCTGCGCCTGGTGGTGGACAGCGCCCACGGGGCCGCGTCGGGGCTCGCGGCAGAGGTCTTCGAACGCCTCGGCGCCGAGGTGGTCGCGATCGGCTGCGAGCCGGACGGCACCAACATCAACGCCGGCTGCGGGTCGACCGCCACCGAGACCCTTGCCGCCGCTGTCGTTGAGCACCGCGCCCACCTCGGGTTGGCCCTGGACGGCGATGCGGACCGGCTCCTGGCGGTCGACGGGTCCGGTGCCCTGGTCAACGGGGACGAGCTGCTGGCCCTCTTCGCGCTCGACCTCGCAGAACGCGGGCAGCTGGCCGGCAACACGGTGGTGGTCACGGTCATGACCAACCTCGGGTTCCGCCTGGCCATGGAGGAGCGGGGGATCGTCGTGAAGGAGACCCCGGTCGGCGACCGGCACGTGCTCGCCGCCCTCGACAAGGACGGCTTCTCCCTCGGGGGGGAGCAGTCCGGACACATCATCTTCCGTCGGTTGGCCACCACCGGCGACGGGCTGCTGACCGGTCTCGTCCTCGCCGACCTGCTGGCCCGCAGCGGGAGCTCACTGGTCTCGCTCCTCGACGGCCTGGTCACCAGGGTCCCCCAGGTGCTGGTCAACGTGCCGGTCCCCAACACCGAGCTGCTGGAACAGGCCGGCGCGGTCTGGTCGGCCGTGGAGGAGGAGCGGGCGGGACTCGGGGAGTCGGGCAGGGTCGTGCTGCGCCCGAGCGGGACCGAGCCCCTGGTCCGGGTCATGGTCGAGGCGACAGGCGACGGGGTTGCCGAGGCCGTGGCCGCCAGGCTGAGCACCCTGGTCGAGCACGAGCTGCGATCTGCGGCGGCTACCCACGGCTGACCGCCACCCCGCCGAGGTGGTGCTGTCGGGCGCCGCCTCCCACTAGCGTTACGGCGCATGTGCGGCATCATCGGGGTCACGAGGGGCACCGGCAGCCACCCGGACGGAACGGCCGCCCTCGACGTCCTGGTCGAGGGCATCGCCCGCCTCGAGTACCGCGGGTACGACTCGGCCGGCCTGGCCCTGGTCGGCCCGACCGCGGCCGACGGGCTCTGGCGGGTCCGGGCGGCCACCGGGACCCGCTCCCTCGACGAGCTGGTCAAACGCTGCGAGGACGCGCCCGGGCATCCGACCGCGGGGATCGGCCACACCCGCTGGGCCACCCACGGGCGCCCGACCGAGCAGAACGCGCACCCCCATGTCGACTGCACGGGCAGGCTCGCCCTCGTCCACAACGGCATTATCGAGAACCACGTCGAGCTCTCCGACGAGCTCATCGACGGCGGCCACCGCCTCGAGTCCGACACGGACACCGAGGTGCTGGCCCACCTCATCGAATCGGAGCTGGCCGCCAGGCCGGGCGTCGGACTTGCAGGGGCGGTCCGGGGCGCGCTCGGGCGGGTGCGCGGGGCATTCGCCCTCGCGGTGGTCCAGGCCGACGACCCCGAGCTGCTGGTGGCGGCGCGCCGGGTCTCACCGCTGGTGATGGGGCTCGCCGACGGGAGCGCTTTCCTCGCGTCGGACATCCCGGCGATCCTCGGGCTGAGCCACGACTTCTTCGTCCTCGACGACGACCAGGTCGCCGAGCTGCGTCCCGGCTCGATCCGGGTCACCGCAGCTGACGGCACACCGGTCGACCCGGTGCCCCTGCACGTGGACTGGGACCTCGACGCCGCCCGCAAGGACGGCTACGACGACTTCATGAGCAAGGAGATGCACGAGCAGCCGCGAGCGGTGGCCGACACCCTTCTCGACCGGCTCCTGCCCGACGGCTCGCTCGTACTCGACGAAGTACACATCACCACCGAGGAGTTCCGCTCGATCAACAAGGTCTTCGTCGTCGCCTGCGGCAGCAGCTACCACGCCGGCCTGATGGCCAAGTACGCCATCGAGCACTGGGCGCGACTCCCGGTCGAGATCGACATCGCGAGCGAGTTCCGCTACCGCCAACCCGTCCTCGACGAGCGCACGCTGGTCATCGGGGTGAGCCAGTCTGGCGAGACGGTCGACACCTTCCAGGCCATCCGCGAGGCCGGACGGCTCGGAGCCAAGGTGCTGGTCATCACCAACGTCGTCGACTCCTCGATGGCGCGGGACAGCGACGCGGTGCTCTACACGCGGGCCGGGCCCGAGATCGGCGTGGCCGCCACCAAGACCCACCTGGCCCAGATCACCGCCCTCGAGATCCTCGCCCTCTACCTGGCTCAGGCGCGCGAGACCCTCTCGCCGGACACGGCCCGCGGCCTGCTCACCAGCATGGGCTCACTGCCCGGCAAGGTGGCGACGGCCCTCGGGCGCGCCGCCGACGTGGACGCGGTGGCCCGGGCCTACCGGGACTCACCCTCCTTCCTCTTCCTCGGTCGCCAGGTCGGGTACCCGGTGGCCCTCGAAGGGGCGCTCAAGCTCAAGGAGCTCTCCTACCTGCGGGCCGAGGGGTTCCCGGCCGGCGAGCTCAAGCACGGCCCGATCGCCCTCGTCGAGCCGCGCACCGTGGTGGTCGGGGTGGCGACCCGAACGCCGGTCTGGGAGAAGATGATGGGCAACGTGGCCGAGGTCGCGAGCCGTGGCGCCACGGTGATCCTGGTGGCCAACGACGGTGACGAGGAGACCGCCCGCCACGCCGATGCGGTGCTCTGGGTTCCCGAGACCGAGTATCTCTTCGCCCCGATCGTGGACGTCGTCCCGCTCCAGCTCTTCGCCTACTCGCTGGCCCGACTGCACGGTCTCGACGTCGACCGCCCGCGGAACCTGGCAAAGGTGGTCACCGTCGAGTGACCGGCCAGGACCTCGCCGCCGCGCTCGACGCCGTGGCCGGGGGGGCGGACATCAACACCGCGTGCCGGGCGCCCGGGGGAGTGTCCGGGATCGGCATCGACGCGGTGGACCTCGAGCGGTTCCGTGCGCTGCTCGGCCGCCGGCGGGGACTGGCGGGCCGCCTCTTCACCGACGCGGAGCGTGCGTACGCGGGGGCCGCCGCGGACCCGGTGCCCCGGCTGGCCACCCGGTTCGCGGCCAAGGAGGCGGTGCTCAAGGCGCTCGGCCTGGGACTCGGCGCCTTCCGGTTCGCCGAGGTCGAGGTGGTCCGTGAGGGACTCGACGCACCGTTCCTCGTCCTCCACGGCTCGGCCACAGCCCGTGCGCGCCGGGCGGGTGTGTCGGCCTGGCACCTCTCCCTCACCCACACCGATCTGGTCGCGGTGGCCGTGGTGGTGGCGGTCCTCGGTCCGGGTCGCGCCGACCGTCCGCGGACGCCCTAGCGTCCACGTCGATGCAACCGGTGCTCACCATCGTCGAGATGCAGGCGGTCGACGCCGCCGCTCTGGCCTCGACCCCGCTCGACGAGCTCGTGGAGCGCGCTGGGCACAGCGGTGGCCGTGGCCGCACTCGACCTGCTCGGCGGCGCGTACGGCAGGCGGGTGCTGGTCATCGCCGGGAAGGGCAACAACGGGGCCGACGGCCGGGTCGCGGCCCGCCTCCTCTCCGCCCGGGGGGCCCGGGTCGGCGTGGTGGCGCCGGGAGAGGTCGACCGCATCGGCACGGTCGGCTCCGGGATCGACCTGGTGGTGGACGCCGCCTTCGGGACCGGTTTCCGGGGCAGCTACGAGGCACCCGAGGTGGCCGGGGTCACCCCGGTGCTGGCCGTCGACATCCCTTCCGGGGTGGACGGCGACACGGGCGTCGCGGAAGGCAGCCCACTGGCTGCGACCCGCACGGTGACCTTCGTCGCGCTCAAGCCCGGTCTGGTCCAGGGCGACGGCGAGCGGCTGGCCGGAGCGGTCAGCGTGGTCGACATCGGCCTGCCGACCGGCAGCGCCTCGATCGCCGTGCTCGCGGACGGCGACGTGGGCGCGCTGGTCCCGCCCCGCGACGTCCACGGCAACAAATGGTCCGCAGCCGTCCTGGTGGTGGCCGGCTCACCGGGCATGACCGGGGCCGCCGCCCTCTGTGCCCGTGGCGCCTACCGGGCGGGGGCGGGGATGGTCCGGCTGGGGGTTCCCGGCGCCGACCTCGCGTGCAGCCCGGCCGCCGAGGCGGTCGGCGTGGCACTGCCGGCGGTGGGGTGGGCGACCGCCGCGTTGGAGGAGGCCTCCCGGTGCACGTCGGTGGTGGTCGGCCCGGGCATCGGCCGCGCGCCGGACACGGCGGCGGAGGTCCGCCGACTGGTGGCCGAGTCCCCGGTCCCCGTCCTGGTCGACGCCGACGGGTTGGCCGCGCTCGGTCTGATCGACCGGCCGCTCGTGGCGCGTGCCCCGGTCATCCTGACCCCCCACGACGGTGAGTACGGGCAGCTGACCGGCGAGCGACCCGGCCCCGACCGCATCGCCGCGGCTCGTCGGTTGGCATCGGCGAGCGGCACGGTCGCGCTGCTGAAAGGTGCGACCACCGCGGTGGCCGACCGGTTCGGCCGGGTCCTGCTCGGTCGATCGGGCACCCCGGCCCTGGCCACTGCCGGCACGGGCGACGTGCTGAGCGGGGTCATCGGCGCGCTGGTGGCCCGAGGCGTTGCTCCGCTCGAGGCCGCCGCCCTCGGGGCACACGTCCACGGGCGGGCGGGGGCGCTCGGCAGCGGAAGCGGCCTGCTCGCCTCCGATCTCCCCGAGCTGGTGGCCCGGGTGCTCGGCGGCCGCGGCCGGGCCACCCACGACGAACGGGGCGTCCGCAGTGGGTGAGCGCTGGCGTCCGGCCTGGGCCGACATCGATCTGGACGCAGTGACCGCCAACGCCACCCTGCTGGCCGACGTGGCCGGCCCCGCGGGGCTCTGCGCAGTGGTCAAGGCCGACGCGTACGGTCACGGGGCCGTTCCGGTCGCCCGGGCGGCGCTCGCCGGAGGGGCGACCTGGCTGGCCGTGGCCCTGGTCGAGGAGGGGGTGGTGCTGCGTGAGGCCGGGATCGACGCGCCCGTCCTGCTGCTCTCCGAACCGCCGGTCGAGGCGATGTCCGAGGCCGTCGCCCGTCGGCTCGTCCCGACCGTCTACACCCCAGAGGGGCTCGGCGCCCTGAGTCGGGCCGCCGCCGGAGCCGGGGTCGGACCGGTCGACGTCCACCTCAAGGTCGACACCGGGATGCACCGGGTCGGCACCGACTGCGCGGGTCTGGTCGCGCTCGCAGACCGCATCGCCACCGACCCGGACCTCGGGCTGGGCGCGGCCTGGACCCATCTCGCGGTGGCCGATGGTCCCGACGCCGAGGACCGCACCTTCACCGAGCTCCAACTCGACCGGTTCGGCGAGGCGCTCGCCGCGCTGGCCGCGTCCGGCCACCAGCCACCCGTCACCCACGTGGCCAACTCCGCCGGCGCCATCGGGTGGCCGTCCGCCCGGCGCGACCTGGTCCGGTGCGGCATCGCCCTCTACGGGGTGGCCCCGACCCCTGCGCTCGCCGAGGAGCTCAGCGCGTCGACCGGGGGCGGACGACTGCGCCCGGTCCTCTCCCTCCGCACGAGGATCACCCACCTGTTCGACCTCGCGGCCGGGGAGCGCCCCTCCTACGGCCGCCGCCGGGCCCTTACCGAGCGCTCGACGGTGGCGACCGCACCCATCGGGTACGCGGACGGCGTGCCCCGCCGGTTGTTCGACGCGGGGGTCGAGGTGCTGGTGCGCGGGGCGCGGCGCCCGTTGGCCGGCACGGTCACCATGGACCAGATCATGATCGACTGCGGTCCGGTGGGCGCGCTCCCCGTCGAGGTGGGCGACGAGGTGGTGCTGCTCGGCCCCGAGGGTGACCAGGAGGTCACCGTGGACGAGTGGGCCGGACTGCTCGGGACCATCAGCTACGAAGTGCTCTGCGCGATCGGCCCCCGGGTGCCACGGCTCCCGCACGGGGGTCCCGGCGGCTGAGCATCGCCGACTCGCCGCGGCCCCGCCGCGGCCCCGCGGGGCTGGCACGCACAGGGCGGGCGGTACGATGCGCCGGTGGCCCCGGGCACCGAACTCGACGAGCTCGCCGCGGAGGCCTCGGCGTGCACCAGCTGCCCGTTGTCCGGGTCGCGCACCCAGGTCGTGTTCGGGGTGGGGGACCCTTCCGCCGACCTCATGTTCGTGGGCGAGGCCCCTGGGCGGGACGAGGACCTGCAGGGGGAGCCGTTCGTCGGACGCTCGGGTCGCCTGCTCGACCGGCTGCTCGCCGAGGAGCTCGGCATCGACCGGAGCCAGGTCTACATCGCCAACGTGATCAAGTGCCGGCCTCCGGACAACCGGGATCCGCGGCCCGACGAGATCGCCGCCTGCCGGCCGTGGCTCGAGGCACAGATCGAGCACATCGCCCCGAAGGTGGTGGTCACCCTCGGCAACTTCGCAACCAAGCTCATGCTCGGCACCGACAAGGGCATCACGACCATGCGGGGTGCCTCCTACCCCCTCGGGTCACTCCAGCTCGTGCCCACGTTCCACCCGGCTGCCGCGCTGCGCTCGGGCGGCGTCGTGGTGGCCCAGATGCGCGCCGATCTCATCCGGGCCAAACAGCTGCTCGGGGCAGGGGCGTGACCCGGACCGCTCCGGCGGTACGTCCGCTGACCCTCACCACCGCCTCGGCGGACGAGACCCGTGACCTGGCCGCGGCCCTGGCCGAGCACTGCCGGGCGGGCGACCTCGTCCTGCTGGCCGGCGAGCTCGGTGCCGGGAAGACCACCTTCGTCCAGGGGTTCGGGCGGGCACTCGGCATCGCCGATCCGATCACCAGCCCCACCTTCACGCTCCTCCGGCAGTACCCGGTCGAGGGCGGGCCGCCGGGGGTGCGGACGATGTTGCACGCGGACGTCTACCGCCTCGACGGGCTCCGCGAGATCGAGGACCTCGGTCTCTCCGAGCTGGTGGAGGACGCCGGTGTGGCCCTGGTCGAGTGGGGGGACGTCGCCCGGCCGGTCCTCGGGGAGGGCGCCCTCGCGGTCCTGCTCGCGCCGGGCGACGACGACGACCGCCGCACCGTGACCGTCTCCGACCAAGGGGGAGCCTGGGCGGGCCGGTGGGCGACGCTCACCGAGGCGCTCGCCTGGTGGCGGGTGGCGAGGTGACCCTCCTCGCCATCGAGACGGCCACCGACCTGGTCGGTGCCGCGCTGCTCCGCGACGACGGTGGACTGGCCGAGCGAAGCCACGAGGGAGGCCGCGCCCACGCCGAGCTCCTGGCCCCCTCCATCGAGGAGGTCTGCGCCATCTCCGGCTGCGCACTGTCCGATCTCGACGCACTCGCGGTCGACGTCGGCCCCGGCCTGTTCACCGGTCTGCGGGTGGGGGTGGCAACGGCCAAGGCACTCGGCCAGGCACTCGGCCTCGGCGTGATCGGGGTCACCAGCCTCGACATCCTGGCCGCCGCCGCGGTCGCGCTGGCCGGTCCGGACCGGGCGCGGTGGGTGGTGGCGGTCGTCGATGCCCGGCGCGGAGAGGTGTTCGCCGCGGCCTACGCGGTCGGCGGCGGCTCCGGCGATCCCGTCGATCCGGCCCCGGCGCGCATCGACCCGGGTGAGCCGCTCACGCCCGAGGCCCTCGCCGAGCTGCTCGACTCGCTGGTCACCGAGGGTCCCGTGATCGCGGTCGGTGACGGTGCCGTCCGGTACGCCGCGCTGCTGGGCGCCTGCGCGGGTCTCGACCTCGGCTTTGCCGCCCGGATCGCCGCCCCTCCACCGGCCTCCCTGGCCCGGTTGGCCTCCCGCCGCCTGTCGGAGGGGGCGGAGCCGCTCGCTCCCGCCGACCTGGTGCCCGAATACAGGCGTCACGCCGATGCGCGGATCAACTGGGAGGTGCGGGCGCCACGGCGGGACAGCGTCCGCGCGGCCAGCGACCCGTGCTGACCGTGGCGCCCGGATCATCCGGCAGCGCGGAGCGACCTGAACCCTCCCCCGCTGCCGGTCGGGTCGTCCTCGCCCCACTCCGGACGAGGGACCTCCGGGCAACGCTGCGCATCGAGCAGGAGGTCTTCCCGGAGCCGTGGTCGCGCCGGTTGTTCGAGGAGGAGCTCGCCCAACGCACCTCGCGGGCCTACCGGGCCGCCTGGATCGGCCGACACCTGGTCGGCTACGCGGGCCAGATGTTCATCGACGACGAGGCGCACGTGAACAACGTGGCTGTCGCCCCCGCCTGGCAGGGGCGGCGACTCGGCACGGTGCTCCTGCTGGACCTGGTCCGCACCTCGCTCGAGCGCGGGGCGCGGCACCTCACCCTCGAGGTCCGGGTCGGAAACGAGCCGGCCATCGCGCTCTACCGCCGCTTCGGCCTCGCGCCGGTCGGGGTGCGCGCCGACTACTACCCCGAAGGCGGCGACGCCCTCATCATGTGGGTCCGGGAGATCGGCTCGGAGGAGTACGCCGGGCGACTGGCCTCGATCGAGTCCTCGCTGCCCGCCGGGCTCGAGATGGAGCGGCGGCGGTGACCGGCGCCGGCACGGCCACCCGTGTCCTCGGCATCGAGACCTCGTGCGACGAGACGGCGGCCGCGGTGGTCGACGGCGGGACGACGATCGTCTCCTCTGTCGTGAGCAGCCAGATCGACCTGCACGCCCGCTACGGCGGCGTGGTGCCCGAACTCGCCGGCCGCGCCCACGTGGAGCTCCTGACACCGGTGCTGGCCGACGCGCTCGCGCTGGCCGGCTCGGGCACCTCGGGTGCCGGCATCGATGCGGTGGCGGTCACCCACGGCCCGGGGCTCATCGGCTCCCTCCTGGTCGGGCTGGCCGAGGCCAAGGCTCTGTCGATGGCCTGGGGGGTCCCCCTCGTCGGGGTCAACCACCTGGAGGCCCACCTGTTCGCCTCGCTGCTCGAGCAGCCCGACCTCGGCTGGCCCCTGGTCGTCCTGCTCGTCTCGGGCGGCCACACCCTGCTCCTCGAGGTGACCGGCCCGGGCCGGTACCGGCTGATGGGCGGCACGATCGACGACGCGGCCGGCGAGGCCTTCGACAAGGTGGCCCGGTTCATCGGTCTCGGGTACCCCGGGGGACCGGCCATCGACCGGATCGCCGAGGACGGCGACCCGACCGCCTACGCCTTCCCCCGGTCGCTCCCCGGTGACGGGTACGACTTCTCGTTCAGCGGGCTCAAGACCGCGGTGGTCAACCGGGTCCGCAAGGAGCCCGGCGCATCCACGGCGGACGTGGCGGCATCCTTCCAGCAGGCGGTCGTCGACGTCCTGGTCGCCCGGGCCCGCCGCGCCGCCGCCGAGGTGGGGGCGAGCGCCATCTGCCTGGCCGGGGGGGTGGCCGCCAACTCGTTGTTGCGGCGCCAGATCGAGCGGGCCTGCGCGGAGGACGGCATCGGGGCGTTCCTGCCCGGCCGGGACCTCTGTACCGACAATGCGGCCATGGTGGCCGCCGCCGGCTGGTGGCGGCTGCGTCACGGCGGCCCGAGCCCGCTCTCCCTCGGGGCCGACCCGAACCTGCGCCTGGCCTCGACCAGCTGAGCCGATCCCGGGACATCCGCTGGCACTCGACCCGCCCGGTTGCCAAACCCGATCGGGCCGGGTATGTTGGCACTCTCAACCCTCGACTGCTAACGCGTGCCACAGGAGGCCCGAACACATGAGTCTGCATCCCCTCGACGACCGCATCGTCGTCCGCCCAGGCGAATCCGAGGAGACCACCGCTTCCGGTCTTGTCATCCCCGACACCGCCAAGGAGAAGCCCCAGCAGGGGGAAGTCCTGGCCGTCGGTCCCGGCCGCCGCGCCGAGTCCACCGGTGACCTCGTCCCCCTCGACATCAAGGTCGGCGACACCGTCGTGTACTCCAAGTACGGCGGCACCGAGATCACGACCGACGGCGAGGACCTGCTCATCCTCTCCAGCCGCGACGTCCTGGCCAAGGTGACCAAGTAATGCCCAAGATCCTCAAATTCGACGAGTCAGCGAGACGCGGCCTCGAGGCCGGCGTCAACAAGCTGGCCGAGGTGGTCAAGGTCACCCTCGGGCCGAAGGGCCGCAACGTGGTCATCGAGAAGAAGTTCGGCGCGCCGACCATCACCAACGACGGCGTCTCCATCGCCCGCGAAGTCGAGCTCGACGACGTCTTCGAGAACATGGGCGCACAGCTGGTCAAGGAGGTCGCCACCAAGACCAACGACGTTGCCGGCGACGGCACAACGACCGCCACCGTGCTGGCGCAGGCCCTCATCCGACAGGGACTCCGTAACGTGGCCGCCGGGGCCAATCCCCTCGGCCTGCGCAAGGGCATCGACAAGGCGGTCGCCGCCGCTGTCGAGTCGATCAAGAAGCAGGCCAAGGAGATCGACTCGAAGACCGAGATCGCGCAGGTGGCCTCCATCTCTGCGGCCGACGGTGCCATCGGTGAGGTCCTCGCGGACGCCATCGACCGGGTCGGCAAGGACGGGACGGTCACCGTCGAGGAGTCCAACACGTTCGGCATCGACCTCGAGTTCACCGAGGGGATGCAGTTCGACAAGGGCTACCTCTCCCCGTACTTCGTCACCGACGCCGAGCGTCAGGAAGCCGTTCTCGACGACCCCCTGATCCTCTTCGTGAACACCAAGGTGAGCGCGGTGCACGACCTGGTCCCGGTGCTCGAGAAGGTCATGCAGACCGGCAAGCCGCTGCTGATCGTGGCCGAGGACGTCGATGGGGAGGCACTGGCCACCCTGGTCGTCAACAAGATCCGCGGCACGTTCACCTCGGTCGCCGTCAAGGCTCCCGGCTTCGGCGAGCGCCGCAAGGCGATGCTCCAGGACATGGCCATCCTGACCGGCGCCCAGGTGATCTCCGAGGAGATCGGCCTCAAGCTCGACACCACAACGGTGGACCTGCTGGGCAAGGCGCGCAGGATCATCGTGACCAAGGACGACACCACCATCATCGAGGGCGGTGGCTCCAAGGACGAGGTCAAGGGACGGATCGCGCAGATCAAGCGCGAGATCGACGACACCGACTCGGACTGGGACCGCGAGAAGCTCCAGGAGCGGCTCGCCAAGCTGGCCGGCGGAGTAGCCGTGGTCAAGGTCGGCGCCGCCACCGAGGTCGAGCTCAAGGAGAAGAAGCACCGCATCGAGGATGCGCTCTCCGCGACCCGGGCCGCCGTCGAAGAGGGCATCGTTGCCGGTGGCGGGACCTCGCTGGTCCGTGCCCGTCCTGCGGTGCAGACCGTCGTGGACTCCCTCTCCGGGGACGAGGCCACCGGTGCCGCCATCGTGTTGAAGGCGCTGTCCGCCCCGCTCGAGGCCATCGCCAACAACGCCGGGCTCGAGGGGACCGTGTTCGTCCGTGAGGTCGAGTCGAAGAAGGGTCACGTCGGACTCAACGCGATGACCGGCGAACTCGAGGACCTGGTCAAGGCCGGCGTCATCGACCCGGCCAAGGTGACCCGCTCCGCGCTGCAGAACGCGGCGTCGATCGCCGGTCTGCTGCTCACCACCGAGGCGCTCGTCGCCGACAAGCCCGAGAAGTCCGACCCGGCCGCAGCAGCAGCCGCTGCCGCCGCAATGGGTGGCGGCATGGGCGGCATGGGCGGCATGGGCGGGATGATGTAGTCAGCCGACGGGGGTGGCGATCTCAGTGCGGCCGATCTGGCACGTAGTGACGGTCGCCACCCCGGTCGACCCAGACCCGCATCATCCGTTCGGTGCCCGGGTCGCGGAAGACCTCGTCGGTGGTCGGCGCCCGCAGCTGAGCGTGGCGCCGATCCGCACAGACGTACCGGGCCGGTAGACAGCGCCATGCCCCTAGTCTCGGGGCGATGGCCGCCCCGATCCCTCGACCCCCTGTCGGACCCCAGGTCATCCGTCGTCCACCGCATCACCGTCCGGGTCGACCCGCTCCCTGGGCCGACCTCGAACCCGGGCGGCGCGATCCCGTGCGCCTGGCCGCGGTGCTCGACGCGGTCACCTCCCGCGACGGCTCATCCGACGCCGCGACCACGGCTCGGGAGGTGGCCGAGTTCGTCCGGACCTTCGAGACCCAACCCGAGACCCATCCGGCCGCAGTGCTGGTGGCCCTCTTCGAGGACGCCGGCCAGGCGCGGGTCCTGCTCACCGTCCGCTCGAGCCAGCTGCGTTCCCACCAGGGCGAGGTGGCATTCCCCGGTGGGCGGCTCGAACCGGGCGAGACGGCAGAGCAAGGAGCCCTGCGGGAGGCCTGGGAGGAGGTCGGCCTCGACCCGGCGCTGGTGACCATCGTCGGCCATCTCACCCCGTTGCCCACCATCTCCTCCGACACGCTGATGACGCCGGTCGTGGCGGGCCTCGAGGGCCGGCCGAGCACGCGCGCCGCCCCGGCGGAGGTCGCCCGGATCTTCGACGTGGCACTCTCCGATCTGCTGGCCGACGGTGCCTTCGTCGAGGAGTGGTGGGCGGTCCCCGGGCGGCGAGGGATCGACGACGTACCCGGCGGTGAATTCCCGGTGTGGTTCTTCGCCGCGGGCGGCGAGACCATCTGGGGAGCCACCGCCCGGGTCCTCACCGAGCTGCTCTGCCTGGTTGTCGGCGTGCCCGCGCCAGCCTCTCGTCTCGCTCGATGAGCGGACCGGCGGGCTCTCGGCAGGGCCCGCCCTCGGGTGTGCAGGCGGTATCGTGGTGCATGATCGGCCGACGTGCTCACCAATCCGCCGGCGGTCTTGGGGGTTCGACACACGACAATCTGATCCGGAGGACGCACACGTGGCTGAGCTAGAGATCGGCATCTTCAAGTCGGGACGGAAGGCCTACGGACTCGACGACATCGCGATCGTCCCGAGCCGGCGCACCCGCGATCCCGAGGATGTCGACATCAGCTGGGAGATCGACGCCTACCGCTTCGAGCTCCCCCTCATGGCCTCGGCCATGGACGGGGTGGTGAGCCCGGCCACCGCCATCGAGGTCGGTCGCATCGGCGGGCTCGGGGTACTCAACCTCGAAGGGCTGTGGACCCGGTACGACGACCCGACCCCACTCTTCGACGAGATCCGCGAGCTCCCCGCCGAGAAGGCGACCGCCCGCATGCAGCAGATGTACGCCGAGCCGGTGCAGATCGAGCTCGTGACCCGACGGATCAAGGAGATGAAGGCGGCCGGCATCACGACCGCCGCCTCGGTCACCCCGCAGCGGACCGAGTCGCTCGCTCCCGCCCTGCTCGCCGCCGAGCTCGACATCCTGGTCATCCAGGGAACCGTCGTCTCCGCAGAGCACGTGTCCAAGACCGTCGAGCCGCTCAACCTCAAGCGGTTCATCCGCGAGTTCGAGATCCCGGTCATCGTGGGCGGCTGTGCCTCCTACCAGGCCGGGCTCCACCTGATGCGGACCGGCGCGGTGGGTGTGCTGGTCGGTGTCGGCCCGGGCAACGCCTGCACCACCCGCGGCGTCCTCGGCATCGGCGTCCCGCAGGCCACCGCCATCGCCGACGTGGCCGGGGCCCGCATGCGCCACCTCGACGAGACCGGTGTCTACTGCCACGTGATCGCCGACGGGGGGATGTCCAAGGGCGGGGACATCGCCAAGGCCGTCGCCTGTGGCGCCGACGCGGTCATGCTCGGCTCACCGCTCTCCTCGGCGGTCGAGGCCCCGGCGCGGGGCTACCACTGGGGTATGGCCACCTTCCATCCGACCCTGCCACGTGGCGCGCGGGTGCAGACCACCACCCGGGGCACGCTCCGCGAGATCCTGCTCGGCCCCGCCCACGAGAACGACGGGCGGATGAATCTGTTCGGGGCACTGCGCACGGCAATGGCAACCTGCGGCTACCAGACGGTGAAGGAGTTCCAGAAGGCCGAGGTCATGGTGGCCCCGGCCCTGCAGACCGAGGGCAAGGACCTCCAGCGGTCGCAGGGTGTCGGCATGGGCCATTGAGCCCCCCGCCGAGCACCGACGACCCGCGCCACGGGCCGGTCCTGGTCGTCGACTTCGGCGCCCAGTACGCGCAGCTCATCGCCCGGCGGGTCCGCGAGGCCCACGTCTACTCCGAGATCGTCCCGCACACGTCCGACGCGGCCGATCTGGCAGCCCGCAACCCGTCGGGCATCATCCTCTCCGGCGGGCCCAAGTCGGTCAACGAGACGCCGGCTCCGCTCATCGACCCGGCCGTCTACGACCTCGGGGTACCCATCCTCGGCATCTGCTACGGGGCCCAGCTCCTCGCGCAGCAGCTCGGGGGGGAGGTGGCCCGCACCGGCCGCGGCGAGTACGGCCGCACGTCGCTCACGGTGACCGGTCGGTCGCCACTGTTCGTCGACTGGCCCGAGGACGTCGAGGTGTGGATGAGCCACGCCGACGCGATCACCAGTGTGCCCGAGGGGTTCGTGGCAACCGCCACCAGCCCCGAGGCTCCGGTGGCCTGCTTCCACCACCCGGAACGGAACCTCTACGGCGTGCAGTTCCACCCCGAGGTGGTCCATACCGAACGCGGTCGCGACCTGCTCGAGCGGTTCCTCTACGACCTCTGCCACTGCCCGCCGCTGTGGACGCACACCTCGATCATCGAGTCCCAGGTCGACGCGGTCCGGGCCCAGGTCGGCGCTGCACCGGTCCTCTGCGCCCTCTCCGGCGGGGTCGACTCGGCGGTGGCTGCAGCACTCGTGCACAAGGCCGTCGGCGATCAGCTCACCTGCGTCTACGTCGACACCGGCCTCATGCGGGCACAGGAGAGCGAGCAGGTCGAGGAGACCTTCCGCCGGCAGTTCCACATCGACCTGGTCCATGTGAAGGCCGCCGATCGGTTCTTCGAGGCACTCGCCGGGGTGACCGATCCCGAGGCCAAGCGCAAGATCATCGGTGGGCTGTTCATCCGCATCTTCGAGGAGGTGGCCCGCGACCTGGTGGTGGAGAAGGGCGATCTGACCGAGGACCCAGCCGTGGGCGGGTCCGGCCCGGGCGGTGCGACCACCGGCTTCCTCGTCCAGGGCACCCTCTACCCGGACGTCATCGAGTCGGGCTCGTCCTCGGCGGCCACCATCAAATCGCACCATAACGTGGGCGGTCTGCCCGACGACCTCGCCTTCGACCTCGTCGAGCCCCTCCGGCTCCTGTTCAAGGACGAGGTCCGGGCGGTCGGCGAGGAGCTCGGCCTGCCCCACGAGATCGTCTGGCGACAGCCCTTCCCCGGGCCCGGCTTGGCCGTCCGGATCGTGGGTGAGGTCACCCCCGAACGGGCAGGGATCCTGCGGGCGGCCGACGAGATCGTGGTCGAGGAGATCCGGCGGGCCGGGCTCTACCGCGACCTCTGGCAGAGCTTCGCCGTCCTTCCCGCCGTGCGAACGGTCGGGGTCATGGGAGACGGCCGCACCTACGCCTACCCGATCGTGATCCGCGCTGTCACCAGCGAGGACGCCATGACCGCCGACTGGGCACGCCTTCCCTACGACTTGCTCGAGCGCCTCTCCTCGCGGATCATCAACGAGGTGGACGGCGTCAACCGGGTGGCTCTGGACATCACCTCCAAGCCCCCCGGCACCATCGAGTGGGAATGACCTCGTGGAGCGGGGGCCCCGGACACCCTGACCGCGGCCAGCAGGGCTCCCATCCCCCGGACGACACGGCCCCGGGACAGGGGCGCCCGCCGGTCGGCCCAGAGGCGGCCGCCGAGCTGCTCGTCGGGCTGACCCCCGCCCAGGAGGCCGCGGTCGTCCACCGTGGTGGGCCGTTGCTCATCGTTGCCGGGGCCGGCTCGGGCAAGACCCGCGTGCTCACCCGGCGTATCGCCCACCTCATCGCCTCCGGGGACGCCGCCCCGAGGCAGATCCTGGCGATCACCTTCACCAACAAGGCCGCCGACGAGATGCGCAGGCGGGTGGCCGAGCTGGTCGGCCCGCGCGCCGAGCGGATGTGGGTCTCGACGTTCCATTCCGCGTGCGTGCGGATCCTCCGCTCGGCCGGCGACCGGTTGGGGTACAAGGGGTCCTTCACCATCTACGACGACGCCGACTCGCGTCGCCTGGTCGAGATCGTCTGCCGCGAGTTGGACATCGATACGAAGAAGTTGTCGCCGCGCGCCATCCTCGGGCAGATCAGCCAGGCCAAGAGCCGCCAGCAGGGCCCGGTCGAGTACCGGGATGCGGCGGCATCGATCTTCGACCGGCGGGTGGCCGACGTCTTCGACCTCTACCAGCAGCGGATGCTGGCGGCCAACGCGATGGACTTCGACGACCTGCTGCTCAACACGGTCCGGCTCTTCCGGGACCACCCCGACGTGCTCGAGCACTACCGCGCCCGCTTCACCCACATCCTGGTCGACGAGTACCAGGACACCAATCCCGTGCAGAACGCGTTGGCGGTCCAGCTGGCAGGCTCGCACCGGAACATCGTGGTGGTGGGGGACAGCGACCAGTCGGTCTACCGCTTCCGGGGGGCCGACATCTCCAACATCCTCGACTTCGAAGAGGCGTTCCCCGACGCCACGACCATCACCCTCGACCAGAACTTCCGCTCGACCCAGACCATCCTCGACGCGGCCAACGCGGTGATCACTAACAACGTCTCGCGGAAGCCCAAGACGCTCTGGACGGATCGGGGCAGCGGAGTGCCGATCGTCCGCTACCGGGCGGAGGACGAGCGCGACGAGGCCGAATGGGTGACCCACGAGATCGTGCGCCTGCGCAGCGACGAGTCGCTGCGCTGGGGTGACGTGGCGGTCTTCTACCGCACCAACGTCCAGAGCCGGGCCCTCGAGGAGGCCCTCGTGCGTGGCGAGATCCCCTACAAGGTCGTCGGCGGGACCAAGTTCTACGAGCGCCGCGAGGTCAAGGACGTCATGGCCTACCTGCGGGTCCTGGTCAACCCCGACGACGAGGTCAGCTGGCGGCGCATCGTGAACGTTCCCAAGCGCGGCGTGGGCGAGACGTCGGTGGCCAAGCTCGCCGGGTGGGCCGGCCAGCGCGGGGTGTCGCTCGGCGATGCGGTCGCGCACCCGGCGGAGGCCGGGTTGGGTGGGAAGGCGGAGCGGGCGCTGACCGACCTGTCCGACCTCCTGGAGGACCTCCGGCGCCGGATGGCGCTCCCGGACCCGGTGGACGACGACGGGGATCCGCCGGCCCCCTTGGTCCCGCTGGCGGAGGAGCCCGGCGACCTACCCGAGGGCTCGGCGCTGCTCGGTCCGGGTGAGCTGGTCGTCGCGGTGCTCGATCGGACCGGCTACCGCAGCGAGCTCCTGGGAGAGGGCACCATCGACGCGCTCGGCCGGGTCGAGAACGTGGACGAGCTGGTCGGGGTGGCCGCCGAGTACCCGACCCTGACCGAGTTCCTCGAGGCCGCCTCCCTGGTGTCCGATTCGGACGAGCTCGACGGGGACGGCACGACCGTTTCTCTCATGACCCTGCACATCGCCAAGGGGCTCGAGTTCCCCGCTGTGTTCCTGGTCGGGTTGGAAGACGGGGTCTTCCCCCACCTCCGTTCGCTCGGCGATCCCGTCGAGCTCGAGGAGGAGCGGCGGCTCTGCTACGTCGGCATCACCCGAGCCGAGCGCCACTTGTTCGTCTCGCACGCCTGGAGCCGGATGCTCTTCGGGAGGAGCGGCGCCAACATCCCGAGCCGTTTCCTCAAGGAGATCCCCGCCGAGTTGGTCCGCGAGGTGGCGGTCGACGGCACTCCGGGTCGCTCGGTCTTCGGCAGTGGTGTCTCTCCGCGGGAACGTGCCACCGATCCGGGACGCCCCCGGCCGGCACCCGCCACGACCGGGGCCGAGTTGCTCGGACTCGCCGTCGGCGACGTGGTGGTCCACGGCAAGTGGGGCGAGGGGAAGGTGATCGAGACCGGCGGCAGCGGTGAGGACGCCGAGGCAGTGGTCGTCTTCTCCTCGGTCGGTCGCAAGAAGCTGCTGCTGCGGATGGCGCCGATCAAGCGGGCCTGATCCGTGGAACGTTCGGAGTTGGTCGCCGGCAGGTGCTCCCGAATGGCGGGCTGGTCGGGTCGCCAGTTCCACGGTTGTCGCTCACCGACCCATCGGGGACTGTCCTCCCCGCGCTCAGCTCCCATCGTCGCGCCCGGCATGCGACAGACGTCTCTCCACTTGTCTTTTGCGCTCGAGGTGGAGTAGCACGCCGACGCCGGCGAGAACGACGACGCCGACCCCGATGCCGACTCCTCCGAAGGCGATGCACACAGCGGCGAAGACCACCACCCCGGTGACGATGAACCGAGCCGCAATGCGCCGCTTGAACCAAGGGGAAGCGATTCGGCGCCGATCAGGGGTGTTCCCAGTTGGGAATCCGGGCATCCCCGTACTGTAGCTATCGACGGCCGTACGACCCGGCCCACCCCGTATCCTTGCCGTCGATGTCCGCATGGTGCTCCGACCTGGAGGTAAGACGATGGGACAGAAGGCAAGAGTGGAGTTGGTCCTCGACTGCGCAGAGCCCGGGAGGCTCGCTGAGTTCTGGTGTGCTGCGCTCGACTATCGCAACTACTACACGGACACGACGTTGGCGGTACTGGTTCCCATGCAAGGGATGGCCTCGCCGCTGATCCTTCAGGGCGTACCCGAGGCAAAAGCCGGGAAGAATCGGATGCACCTCGACATCGTGGCCGACGACATCGAAGCCGAGGTCCACCGGCTGGAGGCACTCGGCGCTGGTCGCATCGACGACGGTGTGCAGAGCTTCGGGGGGACCCACTGGGTCAGGATGTCGGACCCCGAGCACAATGAGTTCTGCGTCAGCAGTGGCATCGAGTGGTGAGGTTGGTGCAATCCTGGGGCGCGAGCCGGTAGCGCTGATCGACCTGCTACCGGGTCATCGCCGCCCGGACCCGGGGTCGGATCGAGGCCAGGTACACAGCGGAGAGAATGAGACCGACGACTCCGGTGAAGAGCCAGAACAGCACGATCAGTGCGATCCACATTCCCTTTGACGACCCCGCCGCAGCAAACGCGCTGCTCGGGCGCGAAATGGAATCGACGAGCGCCCAGATCGGGATCACGAGTACGACGAGGGCGATGACGAACACGATCAAACCGCCCCCGGCAAAGATGGCACCGGTCACGTCGCAACCTCCCGTTCGGATCCTAAAACCTTATACCTGGCCTGCCGACGTGCTCCGGCCACCGGGAGCGTGGCGCCGACACCGCAGTCACGGTCCGACCCGCAGGTTAGGTTCGCGTCGTGATCTCGATCGGTACCGTCGCGGCCATCGCCGGCATCGTCTTTGCCGCTGCTGTCTTGCAGCGGGCGGTCGGGTTCGGGTTCGCACTTCTGGCGGTGCCGCTCATGGCGTTCGTGGTGCCGACAAAGAGCGCGGTGGTCATCGTGTTCCTCAACGGCACCATCACCTGCGCCTGGCTCGCCAGGCGCCTTCGTCGTCACATCGAATGGCCGACCGCTCGCCGATTGGGCCTCGGCGCCATCGTGGGTGCGCCGATCGGGGTGATCATCCTGAGCGTGGTCTCAGCGACCACGCTACGGCTGATCCTGGGGGTGACGACCTGTCTCGCTGCACTCTGGATCGTCGTCTCGTCGCGCCGAGTGAAACCTGAACTGGTGGTACCGCAGGGATCGAGAACATTCGTGGTGGGTCTTGTGAGTGGCGTACTCAATACGTCGCTGGCCACAAACGGGCCGCCGCTTGTGTATGAACTCCGTCGGACGGGCTTCCAGGACGACAGGTTCCGAGCCACCATCTCCGCCGTCTTCCTCCTCTCGAATCTCATCGGCCTGCCGCTTCTCGCCCTTGCCGGACTCATCACGGCGTCCGACGTTGCCCTCGCTGCCACGTCGCTCGTCCCGTGCATCGCCGGCATCGTCGTGGGTTCGGCAGTAAGCGGTCGGATGGAGCCCTCCCATTTCGCGTGGGCTGTCGATGTCCTCCTCATGGCCACAGGTCTGCTGACCATCTCGAAGGCGATCTGAGGGCGCTGCGGCTCGTCCCGCCCTGCGTCACCCGTCAGGTCGCGGTGGCACACTCGCCGAGCTTGGACCGGAGATCAGCCTCGAACGCAAGGATCTCAGGCGCCATCGCTTGTGCTCGGAGCTCCTCCAGGTGTGGGTAGCCGGCGTCCCGTTCGGCGTCCCATTCGTCGGCGAAGCGGCCAGAGGAGATCTCGTCGACCACCTCTCGCATCGTCGTGACGATGTCGACATGACCGTAGCGATCGGCGCGCGACATCTGACCGTATTGACTCGTCGGCGAGTGGTAGGCCATCTGCGCGGCACCTCCCTCGAGCCGCACCAGACGGTAGGTCCGTTCGACCTCCCCGGAGAGCACCAACTCCGTGACGATCGCCTCGATGGGGATGCCCCGCTCGAGCATCACCCGGACGAACGACTCGCTGACCCGCTTCAGCGCAGGGGCGAGCGCCTGCTCGACAGCAAGATCGAGGACCGCCTCTTGTTCGGGAGTGAGCTCGATGGCCCCCTGGCGGAGCCCGCCGATGGCCCTTGCCACAGCCAGAACCCTGGACCGGGCGGTACCGGTGACGTCCTGGTGGACTCCGACGGCCGTGATGAATCCAGTTCCCTCGAGATAGCACCTGCGAACTTCGGGGCCGAGCATTCTCGGCGCCACCATTCCGACGTCACAGGGTGGCGCCAGGCGCCCGAAGGCGAGCGTGTACCCGCTGGCAACGATGACCAAGGCGTCGGGACGAGGCGTGAGGGGCACGGTCGGGATGACGTCGTCGGGAATCAGCAGGCACACGACGTCGGCATCGTTCGCCCCGTCGAGATCGCTGGTCGCGAAACCGTCCGCCTCGGCCGTGTCCCTGCTGGGATCGGCCCGTACGCAGACGACGACGTCGATGCCCGAGTCCCGCAGGTTGAGCGCCCACGACCGGCCCTGGTTCCCGTACCCGATGACGGCGACCCGCTGGTCGGCGAGCGCTTCGAGGTGGCCTTCTGTTTCGTTCACGATCACGGTCATGGCGCGACCGTACCTTCCTCGTTGGTCTTCCGCTCCCCGCGGCCGGCCGCCCCGCGGGGCACCTCGAACTGCCGGCTCAGCCGGGCATGCGGCGCCAGGCTACGCGTGGCAGCTGGCGCATGACCGCGAAGACCCAGCGCAGCACCGACGGGACGTAGACGACCTCCGAGCCGGTCTCGATGGCCCGTACCACCGCGGCGCCCACCGCCTCGGGGGTGGTGGCGAAGGGAGCCGGGTCCATGCCCTCGGTCATCCGCCCCACCACGAACCCGGGCCGCACGATGGTGACCCCGACCCCGGATCCGACCAATGCGTCCCCGAGACCCTGGGCGAACGCGTCGAGCCCGGCCTTCGACGACCCGTAGATGAAGTTCGCCCTGCGGACCCGTGCGCCGGCCACCGACGAGAGCACCACGATCCGACCGTGGCCCTGTCGGCGCATGCGGTCCGCCACGGCGAGCAATACGGAAACCAGCCCGGTGAAATTGGTGGTGATGAGCTCGGCGGCACCCGGCGGATCGTGCTCGAGGACCGCCTGGTCGCCGAGGGCACCTGCGGCGGCGATGACCAGATCGATGTCGCCGAGGCGGTCGAAGACATCGTCGACCAGGGCACGGTGGCCGGCCGGGTCCGTGCTCTCGAACGCCAGGGTCTCGACGGTCTCGGCACCGGCCGACCGGGCCCGAACGGCTGCGGCGTCCAGCCGCTCGCCGGGCCGACCGGCGAGGATCACCGTGCGGCAGCGCGCGGGGACCAACCCGTCGACGACGGCCTGGGCGATCTCCGAGGAGCCCCCGAGCACGAGCACCGATTGGGGGCGTCCGACGGCGTCGATCATGAGCCGGTCCGTTCTGTTCGTCCTGTCCTGGTCGCACCGCTCGTGCCGGGCGCGGCCGTCTTCCCGTTGACCGCCTTCTTGGTGGCGGCTGCCTTCCTCGGCGCGGCCCGTTTCGTGACTGCCTTCTTGGTGGCGGCCCGCGTCCTCGGTGCCGCCCGCTTGGCCGGAGCCGGGCGGGGACGGTCCGAGCACAGCCCGAGTCGGCGGCCGAGATCGGAGCGGAGCACCCCGTCAGGGTCGACCCGGTGCCGCACGGCGAGCCACTCGTCGATCCGGGGGTACATGGCGCGGAAGGTGTCCGGTGCCAGTCGCGAGTCCTTGGCGAGGTAGACCCGGCCGCCGACAGCCGCCACCTCGCCGTCGAGCTCGTCGAGGATCCCGGCGAGCCCGGGAAGGCCGACCGGCAGGTCGAGCGCGAGCGTCCACCCGGGTATGGGGAACGAGAGGGGACCCGGGTCGCCGGGTCCGAACCGCTTGAGCACGGTCAGGAACGATGCCGCCCGGACCGCACCGAGCCGCTGGATGACCCTGCGCACCGTCTCGCCCTCGGTGTCGCCGACCACGAACTGGTACTGGAGGAAGCCCTTCGGGCCGTAGAGCCTGTTCCATTCGCCGAGCCCGTCGAGGGGGTGGAAGAAGGCGGCCATGGGGACCGGCTTCCCGACCTCGAGACGCGGCGCCTTCCGGAACCAGAGCTCGTTGAAGCCCGCGACGGTCAGGGGGTTGAGCAGCCCGCCGGGGGGGGTGAGCGGCACCCGCGCCCGGGTGCGGGCCACGAATGCCCGGGCACGGTCCGGAGCGTGGCGGAGGCCCGCGGGCAGGTCCTCCAGCCGGGCATGGTCACCGCGGGTGAGCACCGACCGGCCGAGGCGTCCCCGGGCGGACCGGCAGTCGATCCAGGCCACCGAGTACCGGTAGGCGGCGTCGCCGGTCTGCATCCTCCCCATCACGTCGTCGAGGTCGGCCGCCCGTTCGGTGTCCACGAGCATGTAGCTGGTCTCGACGCGGAGCATCTGGATCGTGGCCTCGGTGATCACGCCGGTCAGCCCCATGCCTCCGGCCGTGGCCCAGAAGAGGTCGGGATCGGACTGCGGTGTGACCTGCATCGTGCCGGTCGGGGTGACCAGGGTCAGGGCGCGCACATGCGAGCAGAACCCGCCGTCGACGTGGTGGTTCTTGCCGTGGATGTCGGCGGCGATGGCGCCGCCGACGGTCACCAGCCGGGTCCCGGGCGTGACCGGCACGAACCACCCGAGTGGGACGAGGCGCACCATGAGCGTCTCGAGGCTCACCCCCGCACCGACCCTCACCACGCCGGTCTCGAGGTCGACCTCGTGGACCGCGTCGAGGTAGGTGGCGTCCAGCACGGTGCCGCCTGCGTTCTGCCCGGCGTCCCCGTAGCTGCGCCCGAGCCCGCGGGCGAGCAGCCCCCGCCCGTGCTCGGCGGCGTCGGCGACCGAACGGGCCATGGCTTCGTCGACGGCGTGGGAGTCGAGCGCGTGGACGAGATCGGCGGCGGTCGGCGCGGTCCGTCCCCATCCGGCGAGGAGGGTCCGCTGCCCGCCGGGGCCGTTCATCCGGCGTACGCGCCGATCGCGAACAGAAGCACCCAGCACGCGCCGTAGATCTGGAGCCGGTGGTCGTGCAGGGCCAGGTCCTCGGGGGCCGCGCCCTCTCCCGAGTCGAGGAGGCGCATCACGTGGAGGAGGGCGATGACGAACGGGAAGATCGAGAGCTGGAACCAGATCGGGTCGTGTCCGGGGTGGACCTCGCTCGCACGCTCGAATGCCCAGAGGCAGTAGGCGGCGACGGTGACCGACGCCGAGAGGGTCCGCACGGTGCGCAGGAACGAGACCGTGTAGAGACCGAGCGTCTGGCGGACGCCGTCATCGATCTGCTCGCGGGCCAGCAGCTCCTTCTCACCCGAGCGCTTGCCGGTCACGACGAGGAGGGACCCGAAGGAGACCACGATGAGGAACCAGTTCGAGAGGGGGACCGAGGTGGCCACGCCTCCGGCCACGGCACGCAGGATGAACCCGGCGCTCACGCAGGCCAGGTCCAGGATGGGCTCGTGCTTGAGGCCGAGGGAGTAGCCGAGCTGCACGGCGGCGTAGGCCCCCATGACCAGGGCCAGGTGCCAGCCGCCGACCGGGAACGCGAGCGCGATGGCGACGGCCAGCATGCCGATCCCGGCCGCGATGGCCAGGGGAACCGGTACCACCCCGGCGGCCACCGGCCGGGTGCACTTGGCGGGGTGTCGGCGGTCGGCGTCCGCGTCGATCGAGTCGTTGAGGTAGTAGGTGCCTGAGGCGGCCAGGCAGAAGATGCCGAACGCGGCCGCGGCATGGCCGAGGACCGTGGGGTGGAAGAGGACGCCCGCCGCACCGGGGGCGACGAACACCAGGAGGTTCTTGATCCATTGGCGGGGCCGTGCGAGCAGCACGAGCCCGGGGAGGAGCGGTTGGGTCCGGCCTGCCCCCGACGGGACGGCGTGCTCGTCAGGTCTGTCCACGGGCTCTGTCGATGTGGTCACTGAGTCCTCGGGTGGTCGGGTGTCGCTCCGGGCGCCGCTCAGGCCGCCCGTGGGCATCCCCAGGGTAGGTCCTGGGCTGCTCGGAGGTCGACGATACGGGTCGGCCTGCCGCCGATCCGGTGGTCCCGGATGGGCTCATCGGGCCGTCAGCGCCTAGGATCTGCCGCCGTGAAGCGCCCCTATCGAGTGGTTGTGGCCAAGCCCGGCCTCGACGGCCACGACCGTGGGGCCAAGGTCATCGCACGGGCGCTGCGGGACGCGGGCTTCGAGGTCATCTACACCGGCCTCCACCAGACCGCCGAGCAGGTCGTCCAGGCCGTGGTCCAGGAGGATGCCGACGCCGTGGGCCTCTCCCTCCTGTCGGGGGCTCACCTGACCCTGGTCCCGCGGGTGATCGAGGGCCTCGAGGAGCAGGGCCGAGCCGACGTCCTGGTGCTCGTGGGCGGGATCATCCCCGAGCCCGACATCCCCGTCCTGAAGGAGATGGGGGTCGCCGAGGTGTTCACCCCCGGAGCACCCCTTCCCGCGATCGGCGAATGGCTCGGCAACGCGCTGGACCAGCGCGAGACCGGAGACGTCGCCTGACCCCAGGACCTGGCCGTCCCCGGATGTCGCCACCCCCCCACCCCCCCACGCCCACAGGACAGCAACGATCACAGAGAGGAACAGATCCAGTGGATCTCTTCGAGTACCAGGGTAAGCAGTACTTCGCCCGCTTCGGCATCCCCATCTCCAAGGGCGGGGTGGCCGAGACCGTCGACCAGGCCCTCGCCCGGGCGGAGGAGGCCGGCTACCCGGTCGTGGTCAAGGCCCAGGTCAAGGTCGGCGGTCGGGGCAAGGCCGGTGGGGTCAAGCTGGCCAACGACGCAGACGAGGTCCGGACCCACGCCGGCAACATCCTCGGACTCGACATCAAGGGTCACGTGGTCCGGCGGCTGTGGGTCGAGCACGCCTCGGACATCGAGAAGGAGTACTACGCGAGCTTCACCCTCGACCGCAGTGCCAAGAAGCACCTCGGGATGCTCTCGGCCGAGGGCGGGGTCGAGATCGAGGAGGTGGCCGTGACGAACCCGGATGCCATCGCGCTGCTCGAGATCGACCCCGTCGACGGTCTCTCCCTCGAAGTGGCGCGGGGATGGGTGGACCGGGCCGAGCTCGACGAGCCGGCCCGGGCGCAGGCAGCCCAGCTGTTGGTCGACCTCTACACCTGCTTCACCCAGGGCGACTGCGACCTGGCGGAGATCAACCCGCTCATCCTCACCCCGGAGGGCCGGGTCCACGCCCTCGACGCCAAGGTCACCCTGGACGACAACGCGACCTACCGCCACCCCGAGTGGGAGGAGTTCACCGGGGGCGACGACATCGACGACCGGGAGGCGCGGGCGAAGGAGCGGGGCCTCAACTACATCGGCCTCTCCGGCTCGGTCGGCATCATCGCGAACGGTGCCGGACTGGCCATGAGCACCCTCGACGTGGTCAACCAGTGCGGCGGCCAGGCCGCCAACTTCCTCGACATCGGCGGCGGGGCGAACGCCGACGTGATGGCGGCGGCCCTCGAGGTCATCAACTCCGACCCGGCGGTCCGGTCGATCCTGGTCAACATCTTCGGGGGGATCACCCGCGTCGACGAGGTGGCCAACGGCATCCTGGAGGCCCTCGACCGGGTCGACATCGGCTCGCCGATCGTGCTCCGGCTCGACGGGACCAACGCCCCGGCCGGCCGCGCGATCCTGGCCGACCATCTCTCCGATCGACTGGTCGCCGAGCCGACCATGATCGACGCCGCCCGTCGTGCGGTCACCCTTGCAGGAGGCCGGTCGTGAGCATCTTCGTGGACGAGCGGACCACGGTCGTGATCCAGGGCATCAGCCCGACCAGTCAGGGCCTCTTCCACGGCCTGCGCAACCGTGCCTACGGCACCCGGGTCGTGGCGGGGACCAACCCGAACCGCGGCGGTGAGGAGATCGAGGGGATCCCGGTCTTCGCAACCGTTGCCGAGGCGGTCGAGGCCACCGGGGCGAACGCCTCGTTCATCTCGGTGCCGCCGAAATTCGCCGCCGACGCCATCATCGAGGCCGCAGCGGCCGGACTCCCCTTCGTGGTGTGCATCACCGAGGGCATCCCGGCCCAGGACGAGGCCCTGGTCTACAACCAGCTGGTGCGGGACTTCCCCGGCACCCGCCTGCTCGGGCCCAACTGCCCGGGGATCATCTCCCCCGGCAAGTGCAACATCGGCATCACCTCGGGGGACATCGCCATGCCCGGTGGTCCGGTCGGCATCGTCAGCCGGTCCGGCACCCTCACCTACCAGGCGTTGCACGAGCTCAGCCAGCAGGGGGTCGGCCAGACCACCTGCGTCGGCATCGGCGGGGACCCGGTGCCGGGCACCAGCTTCATCGACTGCCTGGCCGCCTTCGAGGCCGACCCGGACACCCGGGCGATCATGATGATCGGGGAGATCGGGGGGTCGGCGGAAGAGGAGGCGGCGGCGTTCATCGCCTCTTCGGTGAGCAAGCCGGTGGTCACCTACGTGGCCGGGGTCACCGCACCCCCCGGGCGCAAGATGGGCCACGCCGGTGCGATCATCTCCGGCTCCCAGGGCACGGCCCAGGCCAAGATGGACGCCCTCTCGGCGGCCGGAGTCACGGTGGCCAAGAACCCGACCGAGGCGGGCGAGGCCATGGTGGACATCGTGCGGAAGCTGGGCTGAGCCCGACGCCCTCCATCCAGCGCTCCGCCGGTGCCTTGACCGGTCGGCCGATCGATGCCGTGGTCTTCGACCTCGACGGGCTGCTCATCGACTCCGAGCCGCTCTGGCGCCAGGCGGAGATCGAGATCTTCGCCGGCTTGGGGCTCCACCTCACCGAGGTCGACGTCCGCCAGACCATGGGCCTGCGGATCGACGACGCGGTGCGCCACTGGTGGGTGCGGCGGCCCTGGACCGGTTCCTCGCCGGTCGAGGTCGAGCGCGCGGTGACCGCCCGGGTCGCCGAGCTCATCTCGACCGTTGGCTCGCCGATGCCCGGGGCACGTGCCGCGGTGGACCTCTGTGGGCGGCTCTCACTGCCGGTGGGCGTCTGCTCGGGGTCCTACGCCGTGGTCATCGAGGCCGCGCTGGACAGGCTCGGCATCGGGTCGGCCGTCGCTGTGTGGCACTCCGCCGAATGGGAGCCCCTCGGCAAGCCCCACCCTGGCGCCTACCTCACCACCGCGGCCAAGTTGGGGGTCGACCCGACGGCATGCCTGGCGGTCGAGGACTCCCTCAACGGGGCCGTCGCGGCCCGGGCGGCCCGCATGCGGGTGGTGGTGGTGCCCGAGCCGGGAATGCTCGACTCACCGGTCTGGGGCTTCTGCGACCTGGTGCTCGACTCGCTCAGCGGCTTCGACGAGGCGGCGCTGCGCACGCTCGAGGAGGCGTCCACCTGAGATTTTTGCTTCGGAAACCGCGTTCCGGTGCCGATACCTACGTGCACGAGGGGCATTCCCTGGGCAGGGGGCCGAGCGACGTTGTGCCCGTACCGGTGGCAGGCCGGACGGGCCACGTCGCTCGGGTCTCTCGTGCGTTTCGCACGCGAGGACGGCACCACCGGCTGTCGATCGACGGCCGGTGGCCTCGCGTCCGGGCACGCACGCTGCTGGTAGCGTGCGCGGGAGTGGCCCCCGCACCGACAGCCGGCATCGAGACCCCACCTGTGCGGATCGGCGTCCTGGCCTCGGGCAGCGGCACCATCCTCGAGGCGATCCTCGAGACCGACCTGCCGGTGCGTCTGGTCGTGGCCGACCGCGGTTGCCGCGCCCTCGAGGTGGCGGCACGGGCGTCGGTTCCCGCGATCCTGGTCGACCGGGTCGGCTTCGGCGGGTTCGGATCCTCGTTCGACCGCGACGGCTACACCCGGGCGATCACCGCGGCGCTGGTGGACGGCGGGGTGGACGTGCTGGTGATGGCCGGGTTCGGGACCGTCCTCGGCCAACCGGTCCATGATGCGTTCCCCGGGCGCATCCTCAACACCCACCCGGCCCTGTTGCCGGCCTTCCCCGGCTGGCACGCCGTGCGCGACGCGCTCGCCGCCGGTGTGCCCGAGACCGGGACGACCGTGCACGTCGCTACTCTCGAGATGGACGCCGGTCCGGTCCTGGCTCAGGCCACGGTGCCCATCCGGCCCGACGACACCGAGGCGACTCTGCACGAGCGCATCAAGGCCGTCGAGCGGACGCTCTACCCGGCCACCATCCGCACCTTCGTCGACGATCTGGCGGCGGGGGTCGGCGATGGGCGAGGATCACCACAGGAGGTCGCCGAATGAAGGCGTTGTTGTCCGTCTACGACAAGTCCGGCATCGAGGAGCTCGCACGCGGGCTCTCCGACCTCGGGTGGGAGATCGTCTCGAGCGGCGGCACCTCGGCCGCCCTGACCGCGGCGGGCATCGACCACGTCGAGGTGGCCGACCTGACCGGCGCCCCCGAGATGCTCGGGGGCCGGGTCAAGACCCTCCACCCGGTCATCCACGGCGGCATCCTCGCCGACCGCTCCGAGCCCGAGCACCTCGACGCCCTCGACAAGTTGGGCATCGGCCTCATCGACCTGGTGGTCTGCAACCTCTACCCGTTCTCCTCGGACCCGTCGATCGAACTCATCGACGTCGGCGGCCCGACCATGGTGCGCGCCGCGGCCAAGAACCACGACCACGTCGCCGTCGTCGTCGACCCTGCGGACTACGCGGAGGTGCTGGACGAGTTGCGGTCGTCGGGGTCGCTCTCGATCGACACCCGGCGGCGCCTCGCCCGCCAGGCCTTCGCCCACACGGCCGGGTACGACGCGGCAATCGTCGAGTGGCTCGACGAGCGCGAGCACGCCGCCCTGACCAGCGCCGGCGAGACCGCGATCGGCGATCTCGCGACCGCTGCACTGCTGCCCGCCACCATCCACCTGACCCTCGAACGCACCGGCTCCCTCCGCTACGGCGAGAATCCCCACCAGCACGGGGCCCGGTACCGGGTGGTGGGTCAGCAGACCTGGTGGGACGCAGTCATCCAGCACGGCGGCAAGGAGCTCTCCTACCTCAACATCTTCGACGCCGACGCCGCGTGGCGGCTCGTCCACGAGCTTCCCTCGACACCCGCCGAGCGCGCGGTGGCCATCATCAAGCACGCCAACCCCTGCGGGGCCGCCCTCGACCGCGACCTGGTCCGGGCCTACGAGCGGGCCCTCGAGTGCGATCCCCAGTCGGCGTTCGGGGGGGTCGTCGCCGTCGGTGGCCCGGTGACCGTGGCCGTCGCCGCGGCCATCGCCGCCGGCCCGCAGGCAGACGTCATCATCGCCCCCTCCTACGACGAGGAGGCGCTCGCCCAGCTGGCCTCGAAGCGGAAGGCGACCCGCTTGCTCTCCGCCCCGGCTCCCGAGGCGCTGGTCCGCCAGTACCGCGGGCTCGGGTCGAGCATGCTCGTCCAGGATGCCGACCGGTTCCTGGTCGACCCCGCCGACTGGGAGGTGGTGACCAGGGTCCGTCCGACCGATGCCCAGTGGCGGGACCTGGCGATGGCCTGGAAGGTGTGCGCCCGGACCACCTCGAACGCCATCGCCATCGTGTCGGACGCCCAGGCCGTGGGCGTCGGGGCCGGCCAGCAGTCGCGGGTGGTGGCGGCCGAGATCGCCGCTTCGAAGGCGGGCGGTCGGGCCCGAGGCGGGTCGGCGGCGAGCGACGCCTTCTTCCCGTTCCCCGACGGGCTGCTGGTCCTGGCCGGCGCCGGGGTCTCGGCGGTAGTGCAGCCGGGCGGATCGATCCGCGACGACGAGCTCGTCGCCAACGCGGACGAGGCGGGGATCGCGATGGTCATGGCAGGCGGCGAACGCCACTTCCGACACTGAGGCGCTGGTGACGAGAGAGAGCGAGACGGCGATGACGGCAGCACTGCTCGACGGCGAGGCGCTCGCGGCCAAGGTCCGCGCCGAGGTCGCCGACCGGGTCGCCCGCCTCCGTGGTGCAGGCGTGACCGTCGGGCTCGGGACCGTGCTGGTCGGCGACGACCAGCCGAGCGAGCGCTACGTGTCCATGAAGCACGCCGACTGCGAGGAGGTCGGGATCCGTTCGTTCCACGAGCACCTGCCGGCCGACGTGTCCCAGGCAGGTCTCGACGACGTCGTCGCCCGGTTCAACGCCGATGACCGGATCCACGCCTACCTGGTCCAGCTTCCGCTGCCGGCCGGTCTCGACGAGGAGGCGACCCTGTTCGCGGTCGACCCGGAGAAGGACGTGGACGGCCTGCACCCGGTCAACCTCGGCCGGCTGGTGATGGGTGCCGCCGGTCCGCTGCCGTGCACTCCCGCCGGCATCGTCGAACTGTTGTCCGAGAACGAGGTGCCCGTCGAGGGCAAGCACGTGGTCATCATCGGCCGGGGCCTCACCATCGGACGGCCGCTCGCGCTGCTCATGGCCCTCAAGCGCCCCGGGTGCAACGCAGCGGTGACCGTCGTGCACACCGGAGTCGAGGACATGGCCGCCCTCGTCCGCACCGCGGACGTGGTGGTGGCCGCCGCCGGCCGCGCCGGGTTGGTGACTGCGGACATGATCAAACCGGGAGCAGCAGTGGTCGGCGCCGGCACCTCCTGGGAGGGGAGACGGCTCCTCTCGGACGTCGACGAGTCGGTCTCCGAGGTGGCCGGGTGGATCACCCCGCGGATCGGCGGCGTGGGCCCGATGACCCGGGCCATGCTGCTGCGCAACGCCGTGCGTGCCGCGGAGCGGGCGAAGTGACCGGGGCACCCGGCGGCATCGCTCCCCTGGGCGGTGCCAGCACACGACAGTAGGCTGGTCCGGTCATGACCCGTATCGCCGACCTCCTGGGCAAGGGCCGGACCTACTCGTTCGAGTTCTTCCCGCCGAAGACCGACGCCGAGCAGGCCACGCTGGTCAGGACGCTGCGCGACCTCGAACCCCTCGGTCCCTCCTTCGTCTCGGTGACCTACCGCGGCGGGGCCGAGTCCCGCAAGCGCACCTTCGACCTGGTGACCGGCATGCTGCGCACCACCACCCTGGTCCCGATGGCCCACCTCATCTGCGTCGCCCACACCCGCCTCGAGCTCGCCGAGATCCTGGTCGCCTACCGCGCGGCCGGTGTCGAGAACCTGATGGCCCTCGGAGGCGACCCCCCCGACGAGCCGGAGGGCGGACCCGGTGAGCTCCGCTATGCGTGCGAACTGGTCGAGCTCGCCAGGGCCATCGGCGGCTTCTCGATCGGAGTGGCCGCCCAGCCGGCCGGGCACCCCCTGTCGGCGGACCTGGCCACCGACCGCGACCGCCTGGCCGCAAAGCTGTCCGGTGCGGACTTCGCGGTGACCCAGTTCTTCTTCGAGGCCCGCGAGTACACAGCCCTGGTGGCCGACCTCGCCGCGCGGGGGGTGGACAAGCCGGTGCTGCCCGGCATCATGCCGGTCACCAGCCTCAAGTCGGTGCCCCGCATGGCCACGATGGGCGCAGCGGTGCCCGGCTGGATGGCCGACCGTCTCGGTGCGGCCGACGCGCCGCGGCGGAGCCGAGGCCGTGCGTCGAGAAGGGGTGGCCTGTGCCACCGAGCTCTGTGAACAGCTGCTCGAATCCGGCGTGCCCGGGCTCCACTTCTACACGTTGAACCGATCGAGCGCGACCCGAGAGATCTACTCCGCCCTCGGCCTGGCGACGCCCTGATCCCTGCGGGCGGATCTCCGATCGGCCCGCCCGCCGCTCAGCGCGACCGGAACCCGATCGACCGTCCGGGGAACCGCTCGACGCGGGCGTCAGGGGCGACCACTTCGTCGGCGATGCCATACGTGACCGCCTCGTGCGCGGTGAGGAATCGACCGCGGTCGGCGTCCTCGCGGATCCGGTCGGGGTCCTGGCCGGACGCCTCGGCCACCCGGCGACAGAACATGGCCCACTGATCGGCGTGCGCAGTGGCGAGTTGTCCGAGGAGGCGGGCACTCCCTTCCCATTCGACCCGGGGTTCGGTGAGGTGCAGGCGGGCGTGGGGAGACAGCGCCCGGTGGGCGCAGACGGCCAGCACACCGAGCGCCGGTCCCGCCGCCTGTCCGGTGCACCAGGCACGGACCGGCACACCGAGCAAGTCGACGATGTCGATGAGGGCGAGCGCCGCGCCGGTCGAACCACCGCTGCAGTCGATCTGCAGGTCCACCGCGCTATCCCCGCTGGCATCCAGGGTCATCAGGCTGGCGCCGACCTCACCGGCACGCGCGTCGTCGAGCGGACCGGTGAGCATCACCATGCGCCGCTCGAACAGTCGCCGACGGATCCACTCCTCGGGTCCGCTCACCGCGGGGCTCACCGTTCCGGATCCTCCAGCGACCACTGGAGTCGCCAGCCCAGCGCCGAGGCGTACCGGTCGACCGTCGACATGAGGACGTCGGACGTCCCTGTCTCGAGCCGCGCCACCGCCGACTGCGAGGTGCCCATCCGCGCCGCCACCTGTGTCTGGGAGAGGCCGAGTGAACGTCGTCGTCCGACCAGCTCGTCACTGAGGGCCCGACGTCGCTCGCTCATCTCCGCAAACCCGGGGAACACCGTGGCGTGACGTCGCTCGGTCATCTCGTTGGTCTCCTGCCGGCTGGCTTCGGCGGCCTGCCGATCGGCACCCGGTGCCGGGTGCCCGGGCCCCATGGTATATCAAGGATGAGATATCATGGGCGATGTACCGGCCGAACGGGCCGGCAAGCCTGCTCGGAGGACCGTCATGACCCTCTCGCACTCACTCGTGCCCACCGTGTTGGAGGAGTCGAGCCGCGGTGAGCGGGCCTTCGACATCTTCTCGCTGCTGCTCCGCGAACGGATCGTCTTCCTGGGTCAGGAGGTCGACGACCAGGTGGCCAACCTGATCATCTCCCAGATGCTCTACCTCGAGGCCCGGGATCCCGAAAAGGACATCTCGCTCTACATCAACTCGCCGGGCGGGGTGGCGTATGCCGGCATGGCCATCTACGACGTGATCCAGCACGTCCAGCCGGATGTGTCGACCATCTGTGTCGGCATGGGGATGTCGGCCGCGGCCATGGTGCTCTGTGGTGGGGCGTCGGGTAAGCGTCTCGCTCTCCCCAACGCGCGGATCATGATCCACCAGGGCAGTGCGGGGACCCGGGGCGCGCCCAGTGACATGGAGATCCAACTGCGCGAGGTGCTGGCCCTCACCCGGCGAATGGCCGAGATCATCGCCCACCACAGCGGACGGTCGGTGGACCAGGTGGCGGCTGACATCGACCGCGACTACTTCATGACACCGGCGGAGGCCATGGCGTACGGGTTGATCGATGGCATCGTCGAGCCGCGCCGGGGACTGTCGGCCTCGACACTGGCCGCCGCGGCCAGCTGAGCGGGCCGCCGGAGGCGTCCCCGGTTGGCGGCCGGGGTGGGGGGTGCCGGTAGGCTGCGCCAATGGCTCAACCGATCACAACGGGTCCCGACGGCACGCTCCAGGTCTCCGACGAGCCGATCATCCCCTTCATCGAGGGCGACGGCACCGGCGTCGACATCTGGCCGGCGGCCAAACTAGTGCTCGATGCGGCGGCTGCCCGGCACGGGAAGTCCGTCGCATGGATGGAGGTCCTGGCCGGCCAGAAGGCCTTCGACGAGACCGGGAACTGGCTGCCGGATGAAACGGTGGACGCGTTCCGCACACACCTGATCGGCATCAAGGGCCCCCTCACCACACCGGTGGGTGGAGGCATCCGCTCGCTCAACGTGGCCCTCCGTCAGATCCTCGACCTCTACGTGTGCCTCCGCCCGGTGCGCTGGTTCACCGGAGTGCCCTCGCCGGTGCTCCACCCCGAGAAGGTGGACATGGTCATCTTCCGAGAGAACACCGAGGACATCTACGCCGGCCTCGAGGCTGAGGCCTACTCCCCGGAGGCCGCCAAGCTCTCCGCATTCCTGCGCGAC
This sequence comes from uncultured Acidimicrobiaceae bacterium, assembly GCA_963701325.1. GTDB lineage: Bacteria > Actinomycetota > Acidimicrobiia > Acidimicrobiales > RAAP-2 > Bog-756. The sequence goes on along the minus strand of OY969604.1, from coordinate 1,680,006 downwards.
GAGATGGGATGGAACGTCCGTGCGGGTTCCGGCATCGGGATAAAGCCCATCTCGGAGATGGGGTCCAAGCGCCTCATCCGTGCCGCCATCGAGTACGCCCTCGCCCACGACCGTAAGAGCGTGACCCTCGTCCACAAGGGCAACATCCAGAAGTTCACCGAGGGCGCCTTCCGCAACTGGGGATACGAGCTGGTCCGCGACGAGTTCGCCGACGTGGCCGTGGGCTGGGACGACTGCGAAGGCAAACCCGGCGACCGTCTGCTGGTCAAGGACACCATCGCCGACATCACCCTGCAGCAGGTGCTGACCAGGCCCGAGGACTTCGACGTCATCGCCACCACCAACCTGAACGGTGACTACCTGTCCGACGCACTGGCCGCACAGGTCGGGGGCATCGGCATCGCCCCGGGTGGGAACATCAACTATGTGACCGGCCACGGCGTCTTCGAGGCGACCCACGGGACGGCTCCCAAGTACGCCGGGCAGGACAAGGTCAACCCCGGCTCGGTCCTGCTCTCCGGTGTGATGATGTACGAGCACCTCGGATGGACCGAAGCAGCCGCCGACATCGTGCGGGCGCTCGAGGCGACCATCGCCGACAAGGTCGTGACCTACGACTTCGCCCGCCTGATGGACGGCGCCACCGAGGTCAAGTGCTCCGAGTTCGCCGGCGCCATCGTCGACCGGCTCTGAACCGAGCCCGGTCGCGCCCCGGTCAACCGGGTCGGCTCGTTCCTAGCCCGACTCTCCCGGCGGAGGGGTCCGGCCGTTGTGGTTGGAGAGATCGGGCAACTCGAGCCCGGGGACCAGCCCGAGGCGCTGCGCTCGGCGGATCCTCCCGAGGCCAGGGAGGGTCACCCCTCGGACACCGAGCACCTGTACCCACGGGGGCAGGAACGAAGCGCGGTAGCCGAACGCGAGGAGCTCCTCGGGTCGGGCAGCCTGGCACAGCCTCGCCGCGAGGTTGACCGGTCTCCCGATGTAGTCCTCGCCTTCCATGATCAGGGCCTGACCGTGCGCGAACCCGCCGCGCAGCGCGAGCGTCGAACCGTCGTAGCGGCCGATGAGCTCGGCGGCGGTGGCCATGGTCGGCCCGACCTCGACGCCGACGATCATGGCCCCGTCCCCCAGCCATTTGGCCACCATCACCCCGCGACGCACCGAGATGTCGCGGGCGAGGGACCGGAATTGGGCGAGGGTGTCGATCGCGGCGTGTTCGCCGTGGTTCGCGATGAACGCGGTGAACCCGCAGAGGTCCACGAAGGCGAACGCCCGATCGACCAATCCGATCCACTCTGCGAGCTCCCGGGGCTCCTCGACCCCCCGGCTCCCCGGCGCCGTCCCGACGGTGCCGGTTCCTGCACTGTCGGCCGGGGTGTCCATCTCGGTCAGCGCCGCTGGGCGGTCCGCCACTAGCGCGGCGCCGGGATCGGGTACCAGTCGAGCAGGCTGACCCCGTGCTCGACGCAGGCCTCCACCGTGCACCGCTGATCCTTCCCGGTGATCACCCTGCCCCGCACCTTGACCGGTCGTGGGCACCGCTGCGCGGAACCGTCGACGTCCGCGTCGACCAGTCGGAAGCACTGTCCCGGCGGGACGGCGATGGCCTCAGCGAGGAACGTCATCGAACAAGTATGCCGAGGTGTGCCGCCCGGTGGGTCCATCCTGGGCACTCGTGACGAACAATTCACCGCGGTGACAGCATCCCGTGACCGCGAGTTCACCCTGGCCCCGGCCCGCGGGCCGCGCCGGCGAGCGGTCGACGGTCGACCGGTTCGCCCGGTCTGGGGAGGCCGATTAGCCTGCGCCTCATGGCCGCCACCTCCCCCATCCAGGTCACCATCACCGGCGCCGCCGGACAGATCGGCTACGCCCTCCTGTTCCGGATCGCGTCGGGCCAGCTCTTCGGCCCGGACCAGCCGGTCGTGCTGCGCCTGCTCGAGATCGAGGCGGGCATGAAGGCGCTCGACGGCGTGGTCATGGAGATCGACGACTGCGCGTTTCCGCTGGTCAGCGATATCGTGACCACCACCGATCTGGACACGGCATTCGACGGGGCGTCGTGGGCCCTCCTGGTCGGCTCCATCCCCCGCAAGGCGGGCATGGAGCGGGGCGATCTGCTGACCGTCAACGGGGGCATCTTCGGTCCGCAGGGTCGGGCCATCGCCAAGAACGCCGCCACCGACATCCGGGTGCTGGTGGTCGGCAACCCCTGCAACACCAACTGCCTCATCGCCCGCTCGAATGCCCCCGAGGTACCGAGCGACCGCTGGTTCGCCATGACCCGCCTCGACGAGAACCGGGCCAAGAGCCAGCTGGCGGCCAAGGCCGGGGTCCCGGTCGCGTCGGTCTCCAACCTCGCGATCTGGGGCAACCATTCGGCCACCCAGTTCCCGGACTACGCCAATGCCCGGATCGGGGGGAAGCCGGCCGCCGAGGTCATTGACGACACCGCCTGGCTTCAGGGCGACTTCCTCACCACGGTCCAGAAGCGGGGGGCTGCCGTCATCGAGGCGCGTGGGCTCTGTCCGCCGCGTCGGCGGCCAATGCGGCGATCGACTCGGTGTGGAGCATCCGGACGGCGACCGAGGGCGACGACTGGACCTCGCTCGCCGTGGTCTCCAACGGCGAGTACGGGGTGCCCGCCGGGCTCCAGTTCGGGTTCCCGGTGCGGGCCAACGGCGCCGGTGGGTGGACGGTGGTCGAGGGACTGCACCACGACGAGTTCGCCACGGACCGGATCCGGATCACCACCGAGGAGCTCGAGGCCGAGCGGGGCGACGTGGCCGACCTGCTGCCCTGACCGGGATCGGGCCGGGCGCAGGGTGCTCCGGCGCCGTAGGGTGTCGCCATGCACGACTCGGTGACCCTGCACATGGATGCACCGCCGATGGCGGTCTGGGACCTGGTGAGCGACGTGACCCGCATCGGGCGCTACAGCCCGGAGACCTTCGAGGCGGAGTGGCTGGAGGGTGCCACCGGTCCCGCCGTCGGGGCGAAGTTCCGCGGTCATGTGAAGCGCAACGGCAAGGGGCCGATCTACTGGACGACCTGCACGGTCAGCGTGTGCGAGCCGGGGCGTGAGTTCGCCTTCGGGGTCGGTAAGGAAGAGCGCCCGCTCAACGTCTGGAGCTACCGCATGGAGCCGTCGGGTGAGGGATCGGACGTGACCGAGTCGTTCCAGCTCGCCCCGACCGTGGGGCTGCGCCTCTACTGGGCCCTCCTCGGCTGGGCCCGGGGGAAGACCAACCGCAACGGGATGCGCACCACGCTCGAACGGATCAAGGCAGAGGTGGAAGATGTCGCCACGTAGGGCCCGACGGTGGAACGGATGCCAAATAGGATGCGGTCGTGGCAACTGAGCGGATCGAGGTCGAACGGACGATTGCCGCCGACCCGGCGAGCATCTTCGGCGTGTTGTCTGATCCGCAGGGACATGTGACGATCGACAGCTCCGGGATGCTCATGGACGCAACCGGCGACCCGGTCACCGCGGTCGGTGACAGGTTCGTCGTACACATGGATCGCGAGGCGCTCAACGACTACCCCATGGGCCGCTACGACGTGACGGTCACCATCGCCACATTCGAGCCCGACCGCGAAATCGCCTGGACCATCCTCGGGCAGATCCGCCCGCAGATCGGACACGTGTACGGATACACCCTCGCCCCGGTCGACGGTGGAACCCTGGTCACCTCGTACTACGACTGGTCGCACATCGACCCGGTGTACCGCGACGCCGGGATCTTCCCGGTGATCTCCGAGTCGGCGCTCCGCGCCACACTGGGGATCCTCGCTCGGACGGTCGGGCGGAACGCCGGCGGCGCAGCCTGACGGTTCTCGCCTTTCAATCCTGACGGCCTGACAAAGGGGGATAGACCATCTTGCGCGGTACACGGCACGATCGGACGGTTCGGATGGTCGGCGGAATTCTCGTCGTCGTCCTGACGCTGAGCCTCTGCAGCTGTGGTTCCTCTTCGCCGACCGCCGCGTCGCCCCCCCATCCCGTGAGCTACCACGCGGCAGCAACCTTGACCGGTCCGGTGACCGTCGGGCAGATCAGTGAGCCACTCAGTGCACTGCCCACCGACCTGGCCGCCTCCAACTACGTGGAGCAGGAGTTCTTTGCGTCTGGGACGGCGATGGCCTTCAAAGCAGACAGCATGCCGAGTAACGGCAGGTGGACCGTCACGCCCACCACGACGGCCCCGTACAAGACGAGGATCATCGTCCGCCGACCGGCGAATCCGGCGCAGTTCAACGGGACCGTCGTCGTCGAATGGATGAACGAGTCGGCGGGGGAGTCTGCCCCCGACTGGGACCTGCTCAACCCGCTGCTCAAGAACGACGGCTATGCGTATGTAGCGGTGGCGGCCCAATCGCTGGGCGTCAACGGAGGAACGTCGATCCTGAGCACCGCCGCCTCTTCATCGCACATCGCCGGGCTCGTCACCGAGGACCCGGCCCGCTACGGGTCGCTGCACCAGCCCGGCGATCAGTATGCGTTGGACATCTTCGCCCAGATCGGCGAAGCGCTCCGTGCGCCCGACACGGCACTCGGGCCACTGAAGCCGAAGCGCCTCATCGCCGTCGGGGAATCGCAGTCGGCGTTCTACATGACGACATTCGCCGACGCCCTGCAGCCCCGCTCCGACGTCTTCAGCGGGCTCTTCATCCACAGCCGGGGGTCCGGGGCAGCGTCGCTCAACGGCACCTCGATCACGTCGGCGAACGAGGTGCCCAAGAATCTGCGCATCCGGACCGATCTCACGATCCCGGTCTTCCTGTTCGAGACCCAGACCGATCTGATCGGGTTGGGGTACGCCGTCGCCCAACAGCCGAACACCGACAGGATCCGGACCTGGGAGGTCGCCGGGACATCGCACGCCGACGCGTACCTCGTGGGTTCTGCCGTGAGTGACCTCGGCTGTACCACCCCGATCAACACGGGCCCCCAGCACGAGGTGGTCCAAGCAGCCTTTGCCGCATTGGAGAAGTGGGTCGTGGACGGGACCCAGCCCGCACGTCCACCACCTTTCCGTCTGTCCAGCCAGAACCCACCGACTCTGGCGCTCGACAGCGACGGAAACGTGATCGGCGGGGTGCGGACGCCGGCGGTCGACGTCCCGATCTCGACGCTCAGTGGGGCCGCGCCGGCAGGCGCAAGCCTGATCTGCTCCTTGTTCGGATCGACGACGCCGTTCGACTCGAGCAAGCTGGTCACCCTCTACGGAACCCCCGCCAACTACGTGCAGGCGTACACGACCAGTCTGGACAAGGCAATCGCCGGCGGATTCATCCTCCCGGCGGACCGGGCGGGGTTGCTCGACAGCGCCCGGCAGGTGCAGTTCTGATCGGTCCTGGCAGCGGGGCCGGTCGCTGACTCAGCCCCCGGCCGGGACGAGCTCGATCCGGTTGCCGAACGGGTCGTCCACGTACCACTGCGGCTTGCCCGGCACCTCTTCGACGTGTCGGGTGGGGTGGCCGGCGGCTTCGAGGAGGGCACAGGCCTCCGCGATGTCGGACACGGTCAGGGCCGGGTGGGCCTTGCGGGCCGGGCGGAAGTCCTCCTCGACCCCGAGGTGCACCCGCAGCGCCCCGCGCTCGAACCAGCAGCCACCCCGGGACGCGAGCTCGGGGGGTTTGGGAACCCGGGGGATGCCGAGGATGCCTTCGTAGAACGCGGCGGCCCGGTCCTCGGCGCCGACAGGCATCGCCAGCTGGACGTGATCCAGCGACTCCACGCGGAAGGTGGGACCCACGGTGCTCACGCTACCTGGCAGGCGCGGGGGCGGGCACCGGGCGCAGGTCCCGTCGCAGTGGATGGTCCACGGGGACCTCTACCAGATGGATGCGCAGGCCGTCGGGGTCGTCGATCCATGCTTCGATGAGTCCCCACGGTTCGAGGCGTGGCGCGCGGGCAAGGACCGTGCCGCGGGCACCGAGCTCGGCGACGGTGTCCTCCATCGAGCGGACCTGCAGCCAGAGCGCCACCCCGGGCCGCTCGGGTGTCGGGCCCTCGCCCACCACCTCGAGGAACCCGCCCCCCGCGAAGAACACCACACCCCGTCCTGCACCCTCGCCGAACTCGCGGGCCACGGCGAGACCGAGGGCGTCGCGGTAGAAGGCGAGCGTGCGCTCGAGATCCGCCGGGTGGAGGATCGTTCGGCTGCTCAGGATGTCCATGAGTCCCCTTCCACTCGGACGGTGCGCCCCTGTCTACACCGGCCTCTGCAGGGGCCCGCCGCTCTGAGCCTGGTTGCTCAGTAGGTCGTCTCCGCGTCGACGGCGCGGGTGTGTTCCCTGGCTGTCGTGAGGAGCTCCTGGCCGGCCACCAGCACGGAGAGGTCGCCGCGTACCCGGATGCGCCCGCCAGTGAGCGCCTCCGCCGGCGAGAGCTCGCCGCGCGAGAGCGCAACCGCGTCGGTGTACCCGAGAGCGATGGTGACGTCGACCTCGTCGGTCGGCGGCGACTCTCCGAGCGGCCGGAGGGAGAAGGTGAGGGTGCCGTCCGCCGCCTGCAGGACCAGCCGCACGTCCCCCCGGGCGCGCCCCGGACCTCCTGGGCCACCCGGAACCGGCCGTCGGCAGCTGCCAACCCGGTCTCGGGACCGGGTGGGGGCAGGCTCACCCCGTCGAGGGAGCCGTTGAGCGCGGTCACCCACTCCTCGGTCAGGAAGCGGGCCACGAGCGGCCCCTCCCGGACCGGGTCATCCGGGCGGCGCCTCGTCGGCGTGTGACTCGGTCGCCGCCCCGACCTCGGCCATCTCATCCGGCGGGTCCGGGGCGGGGTCGACGTCGGCGATCCCCTGGAGCCCGCTGGACGGCAGGACTGCGGCCGGACCGCTCGCCGGCGACTCCGCCGCCGCCTCCTCGGCCGAGCGCCGCGTGCGGTTCCTGATCTTGCGTCCGAGCCATGCGACCGGGTCGTACCGTGCGTCGACCACCCGCTCCTTGAGCGGGATGATCGCGTTGTCGGTGATCTTGATGTGCTCCGGGCACACCTCGGTGCAGCACTTGGTGATGTTGCACTTCCCCAGGCCCTGCTCCTCCTGGAGGAGCTCCCTGCGGTCGTTGGTGTCGAGCGGGTGCATCTCGAGCTCGGCAGAGCGGGCGAAGAAGCGCGGTCCGGCAAAGGCGGTCTTGTTCTCCTCGTGGTCGCGGACCACATGACAGACGTCCTGGCACAGGTAGCACTCGATGCACTTGCGGAACTCCTGGCTGCGCTCCACGTCGATCTGCTGCATCCGGTAGCCGCCGACCTTCAGCTCGTCCGCCGTCTTGTCGCGGGGACTGAACGGAGGGATCCGCTTGGCCACCTCGTAGTTGTAGGAGACGTCGGTCACCAGGTCCCGCAGGATAGGGAAGGCGCGCATCGGCGCGACGGTGACCGGCTCCCCGGGGGGCAGTGTGTCCATCCGGGTCATGCACATGAGGGCGGGGCGCCCGTTGATCTCGGCCGAGCACGAACCGCACTTACCGGCCTTGCAGTTCCAACGGCAGGCCAGGTCGGGCGCCTCGGTCGCCTGGACCCGGTGGATGACGTCGAGCACGACCTCGCCCTCCTGGGCGGGCATCACGTACTCCTCGAACTGCCCGCCGGTCTCGTCGCCGCGCCAGAGGCGCATGATGACCTCACCGCTCGCGGTGCCGTGGATGATCTCCTCGGCCATCAGACCACCACCTCCTCGAGCAGTGCTTTGAGATCGTCGGGCATCTCCGGGATCGGCTCCGGGCTGGTGGTGATGGATCGGACGGACGGCGTGCCGCCGACGCCGAGGGGTGCGGCGGCCACGTCGGCGATCCGTTCGACGAAGTTGACCGTGCCCATCTCGGCGACCGGCTTGGGGAAGTCGTCACGACTGTGGCCCCCCCGGCTCTCCTTGCGGTTGATGGCGCCCTGGGTGGTGCAGCGCGAGACCGCCAACATCGAGGGGAGGTCGGTGGTGAGGTTCCATCCCGGGTTGTACTTGAGGCCGCCGCCGAGGGACACCCTGGTCGCCCGGTCCTCGAGCTCCTCGATCGCGCTCATGGCCTGCTCGAGCTCGGCGCCGGTCCGGATGATCCCGACCAGGCTCTGCATGGTCTCCTGCAGGTCGGTCTGGATGTCGTAGGGGTTCTCCCCGGACTCCTGCTCGAAGGGGGCGAGCGCCGCCGCGATGGTCGCGTCGATCAGGCCCTCGTCGAGCGCGAAGTCGTCCCCACGGCCGGAGGCGAACTCGGCCGCCCCGATCCCGGCACGCCGGCCGAACACCAGCAGGTCGGAGAGGGAATTGCCGCCGAGCCGGTTCGAGCCGTGCATCCCGCCGGCAACCTCGCCTGCGGCGAACAGCCCCGGCGCGGTGGTCGCAGCGGAGTCGGCGTCGACCCGGACGCCCCCCATGATGTAGTGGCAGGTCGGCCCGACCTCCATGGCCTCGGCGGTGATGTCCACGCCGGCGAGCTCCTTGAACTGGTGGTACATCGAGGGGAGCCGCCTGCGGATGTCCTCGGGTGTACGGCGGGTGGCGATGTCGAGGTAGACACCCCCGTGCGGGCTGCCGCGGCCGGCCTTCACCTCGGTGTTGATCGAGCGGGCGACCTCGTCGCGGGGGAGCAGCTCGGGTGGGCGACGGCCGGCCGAGTGGTCGTCGTACCACTTGTCCGCTTCGTCCTCCGAATCGGCCGTCTCGGCCTCGAACATCGGGGGGATGTAGTCGAACATGAACCGCCGTCCCTCCGAGTTGCGCAGGACGCCTCCGTCGCCGCGCACCCCTTCGGTGACCAGGATGCCGCGTACCGACAGCGGCCAGACCATGCCGGTCGGGTGGAACTGGACGGCTTCCATGTCGATGAGATCGGCCCCGGCCCACAGCGACATCGCATGGCCGTCCCCGGTGGACTCCCACGAATTGGAGGTGTAGAGCCAGCTCTTCCCGACCCCACCGGTGGCCATGACGACGGCCTTGGCCCGGAAGACCACGAACTCGCCGCTCGGCCGCCAGTAGCCGACCAACCCGGAGACGGTCCCGTCGGTGTCGTGGACGAGGCGGAGCACCTTGAGCTCCATGAAGACCTCGATCCCGTCGGCCACCGCCTTCTGCTGGAGGGTGCGGATCATCTCGAGACCGGTGCGGTCCCCGACATGGGCGAGCCGGGCGTAGCGGTGACCCCCGAAGTCGCGCTGGAGGATGAGGCCGTCCTGGGTCCGGTCGAAGAGAGCGCCCCAGTCCTCGAGCTCACGGACCCGGTCGGGCGACTCCTGGGCGTGGAGCTGGGCCATGCGCCAGTTGTTGAGCATCTTGCCGCCCCGCATGGTGTCGCGGAAGTGGACCTTCCAGTCGTCCTCGCCGTACACGTTGCCCAGCGCGGCGGCGATCCCGCCCTCGGCCATCACGGTGTGGGCCTTGCCCAACAGCGACTTGCAGACCAACGCAGTGCGGAGACCGGTCGACTGGGCCTCGATGGCCGCCCGCAGGCCCGCCCCGCCGGCACCGATCACGATGACGTCGAAGTCGTGGCTCTCGTACTCGCTCATGGTTCCTCTCCTCCTAGAAGTGGAAGCCGTAGTCGTGGATCGTCCCGCTGGCCACCAACCGCACGTAGAGGTCGGTGAAGGCGACGAACACGAGGCTCATCCACGCGAAGACCATGTGCTTCCCGTTGAGCGGGGTGAGCGCCTTCCAGATCCGGTGGCGGATCGGCGCGCTGGAGAACTGCTTGAGCCCACCGCCGCAGAGGTGCCGGCAGGCATGGCAGCTCAGCGAGTAGAGCCACAGCAGCACAGCGTTCACGATGAGCACCGCGGTACCGACACTGAACCCGAGCCCGACGCCGGGCTGGCGGAAGGCGACCACCGCGTCGATGGTGAGGATGACGTTGAAGACGAGACCGAAGTAGAAGAAGTAGCGGTGCACGTTCTGGAGTAGGAGGGGGAACCGGGACTCGCCGGAGTAGGAGCCGTGGGTGTCGGAGACCGCACACGCCGGCGGCGCGAGCCAGAAGGATCGGTAGTAGGCCTTGCGGTAGTAGTAGCAGGTCATCCGGAATCCCAACGGGAAGATGAGGATGAGCAGTGCCGGCGAGATCGCCCACCAGGTGATCACGGTCGAGGGATGGCTGCCCGGCACGCAGCTCTCGGTGAGGCAGGGCGAGTAGAACGGCGAGATGAGGTCTCGGTTGAGCGAGGCCCCGGCGTAGTAGTTCTTGTTCACGAAAGCGGCCCAACTGGCGTAGGCGACGAATGCGGTGAGCACCACGACGGTGACCACCGGCTGTACCCAGTAGCGGTCGGTGCGCAGGGTGGGGACGTCGGGACCCCCCCGGACGCCTCCCAGAACGACCGGGGTACCTGCCGCCTCCTCCAACGTCGTCAATGCATCTCTCCCTGATCAGGTCCGGTGTGCCACCGCACGCAGCCCATGCCGGCCCACGGCCCGTCCGAACGCTCCTCCACCGCGCGCGTAGCCCAGGGCACGAGCGCAGACGGAGCATCATCTTTCCATCACTCGGGACCCCGTGCGGAAAAAACGCAAGTACGGCTCCCGGGTCGCCCGTCGACCATCATGGTCCGGCCTCCACGCATAGGCTCGGAGCATGACCACCCAGGAGCACGCTGCACCCCTCGACCCCACGATCCGGCGGACCCCGCCCCCCGACATCAGCAGCCTGGGCGGGCTGCGCCAGGCCGGCTGGACCCCGCTCTCGGTGGCCGACGAGATCCGGCGCAACGCCTCGGCGAGGATCGCGGCCGGAGAGCCCCTGGTCACCGGCGTGCTGGGCTTCGAGGACACCGTCCTTCCCCAGCTCGAGAATGCGGTGCTCGCCGGGCACGACCTCATCCTGCTCGGCGAGCGGGGCCAGGCCAAGACCCGCATCATCCGCGCGCTGGTGGGTCTGCTCGACGAATGGCTCCCGATCGTCGCGCACTCCGAGATCAACGACGATCCGTACCACCCGGTCTCTCGGTTCGCCAGGGACCTGGCTGCGGAGTCGGGCGATGATCTGCCGGTGGCATGGGTCCATCGCAGCGAGCGATACGGGGAGAAGCTGGCGACGCCCGACACCTCGGTCGCCGACCTCATCGGCGAAGTCGATCCGATCCGGGTGGCCGAAGGTCGGTACCTCTCCGACGAGCTGACCATCCACTACGGCCTGGTCCCGCGGGTCAACCGGGGCATCTTCGCGATCAACGAGCTCCCCGACCTGGCCGAGCGGATCCAGGTCGGCCTGCTCAACGTGCTCGAGGAGCGCGACGTGCAGATCCGCGGCCACCGGGTGCGCCTCCCGCTCGACATCCTGCTGGTGGCAACTGCCAACCCGGAGGACTACACCAATCGCGGGCGGATCATCACCCCGCTCAAGGACCGGTTCGGCGCACAGATCCGGACCCACTACCCGCCGGATGCGGCGACCGAGCTGCGTATCGCCGAGCTCGAGGCCGACCTGCCCGGGGGGAGCGGGACCGAGCACCCGCCCGGCCTGCCGCAGGTGGAGATCCCCGCGTTCATGGCCGAGGTGGTCGCCGAGCTCAGCCAGCTGGCCCGCCAGAGCCCCCACCTGAACCAGCGCTCCGGCGTGTCGGTGCGCCTCACCATCGCCAACTACGAGACCTTGGTGGCCAACGCCACCCGCCGGGCCCTGCGCAACGGCGAGTCGGAGGCCGTCCCCCGGATCTCCGACCTCCAGTCCCTCGTCTCGTCGACCCAGGGCAAGATCGAGATCGAGTCGTTGGAGGAGGGCCGCGACGGGTTGATCCTCTCCCAGCTGGTGTCTGCCGCGGTGTTGCTGGTCTTCCGCCGCCGGGTGCACCTGGCCGAGCCGCAGGCGGTGGTGGGCGCCTTCACCGAGGACACCGTGGTGCACGCGGGCGACGACCTCCCGTCGGACGCTTATGCCGGTACCCTCGCCCAGATGCCGGCGCTCTCGGCGCCGGTCCTGGCTCTCACCGGAGGCTCCGAGGACCCCGCCCTGGTGGCGAGCGCGGTCGAGTTCCTGCTCGAGGGTCTCCACCTGACCAAGCGGCTCAACAAGGAGGCCGCCGGGTCCCGGGCGACCTATCGGGGCCGGGGATGACCTGGCGGTTCGACTACCGGCGGTGGGACGGCTCCCAGGAGTCGCTTGCCGACGACGCCGACGCCGTCCTCTCGCAGCTGACCGACGACCTGCTGGCCAACGGCGACCTGCACGAAGCGCTCCAGCGCATGCTCAACCGGGGCTGGCAGACCCCCGATGGCGAGCGGGTTCAGGGACTGCGCGAGCTCCTCGACGAGCTACGGCTCGAGCGCGAAGAGCAGCTCGACAGCGGTGACCTGGGCGGTGCCTACAGCGAGGTGGCCGAAGAGCTCCAGGAGGTGCTCGCCGAGGAGCGGCTCGGCATCGAGCGACTCGAATCCGAGGCACGCGCTTCGGGTGACCAGCGCCGCCAGGAGGTCACCGACCAGGTCGCGACGGAGCGTCGGATGCAGCTCGATCTCCTACCCAACGATCTTGCCGGCACCGTGCGGGGCCTGCAGAGCTACGAGTTCGTCTCCTCCGAGGCCCGCGAGCACTTCGAGGAGCTCATGGAGCGGCTGCGCCAGGAGGTGGCCAAGACCTACTTCGACCAGATGTCCGAGGCGCTCACCAACCCCGACCCGGCCCAGCTCGAGCACATGCGGCAGGCCTTCGACGCACTCAACCGGATGATCGAGCAGCGCGAGGACGGTCAGCCGCTCGACCCCTCGTTCGAGTCGTTCATGGAGCAGTTCGGGGACCTCTTCCCCGGGGATCCGAAGACGCTGGACGAGTTGCTCGAACAGCTGGCCGCCCGGATGGCCGCGGCGCAGGCCATGTGGAATTCGATGTCCCCTGAGCAGCGCTCGCAGCTCCAGGGCCTCGCCGAGTCGCTCCTCGAGGACATGGACCTTCGCTGGCAGGTCGACCGGCTCGCCGGCAACCTCCAGCGGGCCTTCCCCGATGCCGGATGGGAGCAGCGGTACCGGTTCCGGGGTGACGACCCGATGGGGATGGGCGAGGCCACCGACGCAGCCGGCCGGCTACGCGACCTCGACGAACTCGAGTCCTTCCTGCGCTCTGCCAACTCGCCGGCGGCGCTCTCCGAGGTCGACCTCGACAAGGTGGCCCGGCACCTCGGGGACGACGCCGCACGCTCGCTCGAGCGGCTGGCGTCACTGGCCAAGCAGCTCGAGGAGGCAGGCCTCATCGACCAGCGTGAGGGCCGGTTCGAGCTCACCGCGAAGGGGATCCGCCGCATGGGTCAACAGGCCCTGTCCGACCTGTTCTCGCAGTTGACCAAGGACCGGGTCGGTACGCACGCAACGACCTGGACCGGGACCGGTCATGACCGTGAGGAGACCACCAAGCCCTACGAGTTCGGGGACCCGTTCAACCTCGACCTCTCCCGGACCGTGCACAACGCGGTGCGGCGGGCGGGGAGCGGGCTGCCGGTGCGCCTGCACCCGGACGACTTCGAGTTGGTCGAGACCGAAGCCCTGACCCGGTCGGCGACCGTGCTGCTGCTCGACCTCTCGCTGTCGATGCCGATGCGCGACAACTTCGTCCCGGCGAAGAAGATGGCGATGGCCCTCCACACGCTCATCACGTCGCGCTTCCCGCGCGACTACCTGGGTCTGGTGGGCTTCTCCGAAGTCGCACGCGAGATCGAACCCGAGGACCTGCCGACGGTCAGCTGGGACTACGTCTACGGCACCAACCTGCAGCACGGACTCATGCTCGCCCGCAAGCTGCTCGCCCATCAGCAGGGGACCAAGCAGATCATCCTGGTGACCGACGGAGAACCCACCGCGGACATCGTCCCCTACGACGGTGGTCTGGGCTACGACGTGTCGTTCAATTACCCGCCGGTCCCCGAGACGCTCGAGCTCACCCTCGCCGAGGTGCTGCGGTGCACGAAGGCGGGGATCACCATCAACACCTTCCTGCTCGACCCGGACAGGGGCCTCTGGGGATTCATCGACCAGCTCTCGCGGATCAACCGGGGCCGCACCTTTGCGACGTCGCCGGACGAGCTCGGCGACTACGTGCTCATCGACTTCCTCAACCACAAGACGACCGTCCGGTCGCGGGGCCGACGGGCCGGCTGACCCCCCACCGGACGCACCGGCGGCGGCCTCTGGTGTCCTTGCGCTTTCGTTCACAAGCGGTTTTTTCTTGCGTTTCCGGCCGCGATAGTGAAGGATGACATATCTGTAGTTACAGCCGTGCCATGCGGACGCGTACGAATGGTGCCGGATCGTGTGGATGAGTGGGAGGGAGGTCTGTCGATGGACATGGTGTCATTGATGTACGGGCCCCGAGAACGGACATGGCAGACGAAGGCGAATTGCATGGGGGTGGACCCGGACCTCTTCTTCCCCGAGCGGGGGGCGTCCACCCGCGAGGCGAAGGAAGTGTGCCGGGGGTGCGTGGTCCGCGAGGACTGCCTCGAGTACGCGCTGGCCAACGGCGAGAAGTTCGGCATCTGGGGCGGGCTGTCCGAGCGTGAGCGGCGGCGGTTGCGTCGTCAGCGTGCGCTGCAGCGGAGAGCGGCCAGCGCCTCCTGAGCAGGACCGGGTGGCGGGGCGTCAGTCCCCGCGTCGTGCGAGGCGGGATTCGATCGTGTCCTCGGCCCGCAGGTCGAGCTCGGCCCACCGGTGGCGCGGCACGGCGTCGAGGACGGCCGAGGGGACGAGGCCGACCAGCTCCGCCCGGAGGATCGTGCACCCGCGGCGGGCGACTCCTTCGGCCACCGCGTCGTAGATCGCGGCAGGTGTGACCCGGGTGGGGTCGGTGAGGTTGCAGCTCACCTGTCCACCGGTGGCGACGGCCAGTCCGAGGGCGCGCACGCCGGGCCCTCGGAGGGAGGCGGCGAGCTCGCGGGCGACCTCGACGACCGACGTCGAGTCCGTTCGTCCGGGAAGCCCGCCGATCCAGACGTTGTAGGCCACCAGTACCGGTCGGGCTCCGACCGCCGTGGCGCCCGCCGTCGGGTGCGGTGCCCGCGGACCGAAGTCCGGGAACAGGGCGTCGAACGCGTCGCGCCGGACCTCGGGCAGTGACCGCTCGGGTCCGTAGAGGAAGCAGGGCACCCCGAGTGCGTCACCGGACCACCGGGCGAAGGCGTCACGCGTGGCCACCACCGACTCCCATAGGGTCGCAACGGATCCGGAGAGCGGGACGAAGGGGACGACATCGACAGCTCCGAGTCGGGGATGGATCCCTCGGTGGCGCGAGAGATCGATGCGGGCGACTGCCTCGGTGGTGATCGCGCGTGCTGCGTCCTCCACGTCGGCGAGCGGTCCGCCGAGGGTCAGGACGGTGCGGTTGTGCTCCGGGTCGGTGTGTACGTCGAGGACCCGGTCCCGGCCTGCCCGGCACACCGCATCGATGACGGCGTGGTCACGTCCCTCGCTGATGTTGGCCACGCACTCGGCGAGCGGCCCGGTATCGGACACATCCGGCCGGAGGATCGCGGCTCGGCCGGTCTCAGACCGAAACGGTGCGTGCGATCCGTCGCCGCCGGAGGATGCGCCGACGCTCGCGTTCGGACTTCCCACCCCACACGCCGTGGTCGACCCGTTCCTCGAGCGCGTACTCGAGGCAGGCATCGGCGACCGGGCACTCGGCACAGATGCGCTGGGCCTCCTGCACCCCGACCCCGTCACTCGGGAAGAAGATGGTCGGAGAGAGGTCTTTGCACTTCCCTTCGCTCATCCAATCGGTGTCCATGGTGCCTCCGTCGATATCGGGGATGGTACGGGGGCCGACCTCGGAGGTGTCTGTGCGCCGCCGTCATCCGTTCCACTGCCAGTGTCGCATCCGATGGCCTCGAGCTGGCGTAAATCGGCCGGTATTGACGGTTTCCTCACGATATTCTTATCGGGCACCAGGGCGTTCTTATCTATGGATCTGGGCGCCTAGGATCATGTGCCGCGACCGCCCCAGGAGGAACAATTGTCATGATGTCGGCCACCGACGATCCGAGCCTCCCGGACGAGGAGCAGGAGCCGCAGCCCCCGGTCGGCCACGTCCGGGTCGTCTACCTCGGCCCGGTCGCCCCGCACTGGGAGGTGCGGTCCGACTTCGGCGATCCCGCCCTCATCGAGGAGTTCCGTCGCCGCACCAACGCCCGGCTGGTCCTGCTCCCCCCGCACGACCCGCAGTACCGACGGAACCGGGAGCGGGTCATCCGTGACGCCGAGCGCGAGAACATCCTGCTCGAGTGGGATCTCGGTGTCCCCGAGGAGGACGTGCTCCCAGCTGCCCCTGCCGAGGTGGCCGCTGACGCCCCGACCTGATCCGGCAACCTGCGGCCCCGAGCGGGCGCCGTCGGTCAGGACCCTGCCGGGTCCTCCAGTTCGGGCAGACTGATCCGCTCCAACCAGAGGCCGGGGGCGTCCACCTCCGGCGGCGTGGGCAGGTTCCGGGCGGGCGACCAGAGCTTGGCCAGGGCGTCGTGCCCGGCACGCTCGACCACCCCGGCCACGAAGGCGCGTCCGCGGTCCACCTGTGCCTGGTCGAGATCGAGGCCGAACAGCGCGCCCGCCGCCTCCTCGCCCTTGCCCCGCTCCGTCCGTCGTCTGTACCAGGCCTCGGCGAGCTGTGCGTGCGTACCGACCAGCTTCTCGCCCACCACCGCCGCGATGTGATCGGCGTAGGCGTCGACCACGACGGCAAGGGAGGTCAGTTGCTCCGAGGTCCGGCGGGACTCAGGGGTGAGCAGCTCACCGAGCAGCTCCTCGGGGTCGCCGAACATCCCCTGGAGCGACTCGAGGTCCATGCCAGCCGCAGCGTCCGGGTCGGCGGGGTCCACGAGCCCGCGGAGCCGGCCGGCGAGGCTCTGCTGCGCGGCGGCCGACGATTCGGCCATCGCCAGCAGGAGCTCCTCGAACCGCGACCGCACGGACGGTCTGCTGAGCACGCTGTGGGTGGCCAGCTCCCGGGCACAGACCCAGAGCAGGGTCTCCTCGCCGGGCAGGCTCCAGTCCTCGGCGAAGGCGGTGATGTTGGCGGTCACCAGGAGCAGCTCGTCCGATGGTGCCCATGGCAACGCAAGGGGGTACTGCCCGAGCGTGCGCTGGGAGAGGTGCCCGACCACCGAGCCGACCTGGAGCCCGAAGAACATCGGCCCGATCGCCGTGGCCCATTGCCCGAGCATCCCGGCGAGACCCGCTGAGGGGTCGGGACCGAAGGGGTCGATCGCGTCGCCGGGAGCGGGGGAGTCCTTCTCGGACGATTCGGGCGGCGGTTGTCCCGGCGCGGCCATCGCGGCGAGCAGCGGTCGCCACGACTCGAGGGCCCGGAGGGTCCAATCGCCACGTCCGACCGGGACGCAGGTGAGACGCCGGCCGTCGGGAGCGACCGGCATGCCGGTGGACTCGCTCACGTTCAGTTCGGCAACCCGCGACAGCTGCTCGACCTGGATCCGCTCGATGGGTTCGACGTTGGGCTGCGACACGCCGCCGGTGGCCACGTTGAGGGCGAACGAACGGGTCATCTCCCACTGGTCCGGTGCGTTGGTCCCCAGCATGTTCATGAGGTCACCGAGCAGCGATTGGAACGGGTTCCCTGAGTCCCCCGGATCGGTCGGTGCCATCAGCTCATGCTATGACGACGAGGCTCCCTCCGGTACATCGCTGTCGGCGGTGCCCAGGACTGCGGTCGCGCCCACGGTGGTGCCGTTCCGCTCCAGGGTGAGCTGCAGCGTGGTACCCGGAGGGTCCGCATAGAGGCGGGTCCGCAGATCGGCATCGGAGCCGACGGCGTGCCCGTCGACGTCGACGACGACGTCCCCTGCCTCGATACCCGCTTCGTACGCGGGACTCCCGGGCCACACCGCTCCGACCACCGCGCCGGTGCTGGGTGCGACGTCGAGCGTCGTCGTGGTCGAGTCCAGCGACCGGGTCACCAACGCGGAGGGCGCCAGCGCGATCCCGAGCCAGCCCTGGACGACCGCACCGCCGGTCACCAGCTGCCCGGTGACGTCCTGGACGAGTTCCCCGGGCAGGAAGACAGAGGTGCGGGCCGCGGACGGGCCTGAGAGCTCGAAGAGGATGCCCCACACCTGGCCCGACTGGTCGACCAGCGGGCAGCCGATGTCACGCACGGTGAGTGGGGTGGCAACCATGGTGGGGGCGAACTCCGAGAGCAGGCCGTTCCCGCCGGGCTGGCCGGCGGAGAGCACCGTGCCGGCGTAAAGGCGGGTGTCCGGTGTTCCGGTACCCCTCACACGAGGCCGCTCGGAGATGGCCATGAGGGTGCTGCCCGCCGGCGGGTCGTCGTCGCTGAACGAGGCAACCGGCAGGTCGTCGTCGATGTGCACGACCGCGATCCCCGACGCCGCGTCGGTACCCACCAAGGACGCCGGCTCCCGGGTGCCGTCCGACTCCACGGCAGTGATGGTCCTGGCACCGTCGAGCACCGAGGAAGGGGTCACGATGATCCCCCCGGGCCAGGCGACGACACCGGTGCCGATCACGGTTCTGCCCGGCCTCGAGACCATCAGGAGGACCGTCGAGCGGCGCACGTTCGATTCGATGCCTGCCAGGTGCCGCCGATCCACGACGACAGCGACGGTCCCCGGCTCGGTGGTCGGGACGATGGTGGGTACCGGCGGCGCGCCGGGCTCCGGCGACACGGTCGCGGTCATGGTGACCCCGGTGGCCACCACGACGGTCAGGAGGCAGAGGACGGCGCCACCGAGCAGCCAGCGGCCGGGGACACCCGGATTGGCGCGTCCGACCACAGTCTGGACAGACCCGTGCGCCGCCTCGGACGGGTGGCGCCAGAGCCGGTCGTCGGGTGGGACCCACCCGCGCATCGGTTCCTCGTCGTCGCCCCAGTCATCGTCGGAACGACCACCGATGCCGCCCTGGTCATCACCGTGCACGGACCGAAGGTTACCGAGGGCACGGCCGCGAGGGGCGTCGCCACTGCCATGTGCACCGCGACGTGCACCGCACGGGCCCACTCCCGGGCCCTGCCCGGTGTGGCCCTACGATGACGGGGTGGCCCGGGACCTCGCGATCGACCTCGGCACGGCCAACACGCTGGTGTTCGCCAGAGGTCGCGGGATCATCCTCAACCAACCGACGGTCATCGCGCTCAACTCGAGGAGCCACGATGTCCTCGCGGTGGGCAACGAGGCGTGGCAGATGATCGGACGCACCCCCGGCTACATCGTGGCCGTCCGGCCCCTGCGAGAAGGTGCGATCACCGACTTCGACATCACCGAACGGATGATCCGCCTGCTGTTGCGGCGAGCAGGGGTGACAAAGTTCAACCGCCCTCGCGTCCTCATCTGCGTGCCCTCCGCCATCACCTCGGTCGAGCGACGCGGCAGTCAAGGAGGCCGCCAGGCGCGCAGGTGCCTCGGCCGCCCACCTCATCGAGCAGCCGATGGCAGCGGCCATCGGTGCCGGCCTCGCCATCCACGAACCGGTCGGCAACATGGTGGTGGACGTGGGTGGTGGGACGACC
Source organism: uncultured Acidimicrobiaceae bacterium (assembly GCA_963701325.1). Lineage (GTDB taxonomy): Bacteria > Actinomycetota > Acidimicrobiia > Acidimicrobiales > RAAP-2 > Bog-756. The sequence goes on along the minus strand of OY969604.1, from coordinate 1,660,548 downwards.
GAGACGGCGGTCATCTCGCTGGGCGGGGTCGTCGCCTCGCGGGCGGTCCGGTGCGGTGGGTTCGACATGGACGCCGCCATCCAGGCCTACGTGCGTCAGGAGCACGGCATCGCGATCGGTGAGCGCACCGGCGAGGAGGTCAAGCTGGCCATCGGGTCGGCGTTGCCCTACGCCGACGAGGTCAAGGCCGAGGTGCGCGGCCGCGAGATCACCACCGGACAGCCAAAATTCGTGGTCCTCTCGCCCGAGGAAGTGCGCTACGCGCTCCGGGACCAGGTCGACCTCATCGTCGCGACCGTGCTGGCATGCCTGGCCGACGCTCCGCCCGAGTTGGCGCAGGACATCATCTACGAGGGCATCCATCTGGTCGGTGGCGGCGCCATGCTCCGGGGACTGGCCAACCGGCTGGCCGACGAGACCGAGGTCGCGGTGCACCTGGTCGCGACGCCGCTCGAATGCGTGGTGCTCGGCGCAGGGCTCTGTCTGGACACGTTCGACGAGCTCCGTCCGATCTTTGCCGCGGCCGAATCCTGAGCCGTGGTCGCGCCGGGGTGACCTGATCCCGGTCGGTCATTCGACGGCGAGCAGGTCCTCCGCGACCTGACGCACCTGCCAGTCCCGGTCTTCGAGGCACCGGCGCAGGGCCGCCTCCACCTCGGGTCCCTCGAAGGCGGCCAACGCGACCGCGGCCCTGCGGCGGATGGCGGGCTTGTCCGCGAGTGCGGCCAACACGGCCGGCAGCCCGTCCGGGTCGCCGATCGCCCCGAGCGCGGCGACCGCGGCCTCGCGGCAGAGCGGGTCCGCCTGTCCGGCGGGAGAGGACATCCGGGCCAGCGCCCGGACCGCGGTGCGTTCCCCGCGCTCGCCGAGCGCCCACGCGGCCATCTCGACCACCGTGGTGTCCCGATCGGCGAGTGCGCCGCGCATGTCGACCGGCGGATGCGACGCGGCCAGCTCGCACGCTCGTCGGCGCACGGTCGGATCGGCATCGCCGATCGCCCGCTCGAGGTCTGCGTCGGTCAGCGCACCGAGCCGCTCGAGCGCACCGAGCGCGGTCGTCCGCACCGCTCCGGCCTCGTCGGTCAGGCCCGCGCGAGCCGTCGAGGCGTCGCCCAGATGGCCCGCCCGAGCGACCTCCCGACGGCGTGCGATGACGTTGCCGCGGTCCGGTTCCGTGGCAGGCTGCATCGCACCACTATGACCGACGACGAGCCCATCACGGCTGCGGCGGACCCCCCTCCGGTCCCCTTCGGCATCGCCCCCCCTCCGGGACTCGGGACGCCGCCAGACCTTCCTCCGGAGGGAGCGTCCCTGCACACGGACCCGACGGTGCCCGCTCCGCCGCCGCGGCGCCGCAGACGGTGGCCGTGGGTGCTCTTCGTCATCGTGGCGCTCGCGGTGGCCGTGTCCTCGAGAGTGAATCTCAACTACTACGCCATCCAGCCCGGCCAGGCCCAGTCCGTCCAGCAATTCATCACCGTTCCCCCGGACCGTGCCCACCCGGTGACGAATCCGGTCCTCCTGACCGACGTGGAGGAGGCCCGGGTCTCCGCACTCAGCTACTACTTCTACAAGCTCCAGAACAAGTACTTCCATGGGAACACCAGCCTCTACCCGCTCACCGCTGTCACCGGCGGGACTGCTGCGTCGGAACTCGACGCCCAGGGTGCGCTCGAGATGTCACAGGCCGAGGACTACGCCAAGACCTCGGCCCTCCGCTATCTCGGCTACCCGGTGCCGGCCACGGCTGCCGGGGCGGTGGTCTTCGGGACGTTCCCCGGGACCCCGGCCGCCGGGGTGCTCGACGTCGGCGACGTGATCACCGCGGTCGACGGGGTTGCAACCCCGACGGCCGAAGGCCTGACCACGGTGCTCCAGCGATACCACTCGGGCCAGACGGTCGTCTTCACCGTGCGGCGAGGAGCGACCCACCCCCCGGGACCCGTCCCGATCACCCTCCGCGAGACCAAGGTCGAGGTCGACGGGCAGACCGTGTCCCTCAACGTCGGGATCGAGCCGGAGGACCAGGTCGACTACACCTACCCCTTCCCGGTCGACATCGACGTCACCAACATCGGCGGGCCGTCGGCGGGGCTGGCAATGACCCTCGGGGTGATCGACGCGCTCTCGGCCGGTTCGCTCACCGGTGGGCACACCATCGCGGCCACAGGGACGATGGACGACCAGGGCAACGTGGGCGATGTCGGAGGCGTCCCCCAGAAGACCATCGCCGTCGAGAATGCGGGCGCCACCATCTTCCTCGTGCCACACCAGGAGTACAAGGCGGCCCTCTCGAAGGACCGGCCCGGCCTCAAGATCTACGAGGTCTCGACGTTGGAACAGGCCCTCAAGGTTCTGGCGGCCAACGGCGGGAAGGTCCCCCCGTTGCACGGCGCGGTCGCTGTCCGGTGCGTCGGCAGGATGAGCCGATCGGTCGATCCGCAGTCGTAGGCTCTGGGCCATGCCCGAGGAACGCCGGATGACCATCACCTCGTCGCCCCACCTGGCTCCCGACGACGTGGCCCGGCATACGTTCGCCTCGGTGCGCCGCGGGTTCGACCCCGGCGAGGTGAGGGACTACCTCGAGTCGATCGCGGACGGCCTGCGTGGCCTGGCCGAGCGGGAGCGCGAGATCCTCCAAGAGCTGGCCGCGAGCGAGGTCCGGGCGGCCAATCCGGTGCTCGACGAGCCGACCCTGACCGAGGCGCTCGGGAAGGAGACCGCCCGGGTCCTGCACAGCGCGCACGAGGTCGCCGCCGAGGTACTGGCCAACGCTGAAGCCGAAGCCCAGCGTCTGCTGGGCGAGGCGACCGACACCGCCGAACAGGCCCGGTCCCGTGCCGACACGCTGGTGTCCGATCGGTCAGCGGAGGTCGAGGAGGCCGTCCGTGTGCTGCGGGAGCGGACCGACCTGCAGGTGGCCACGGCTCTCGACAAGGCACGCGACGAGGCCGAGCTGATGGCGGAACGGGCCCGTGAGGAGTGCCGGGCGATGGTGGAGGAGGCCCAGCAGCTGCGCGCCCGGGTGCTCGCTGATCTCTCGCGACGCCGTCGGGTGCTCCATGCCCAGATCGAGCAACTGCGCGCCGGGCGCGAGCGGCTCGCGCAGACCGTCCAGGACGTGCGCACTTCGGTCGAGAGCATCGCCGACGAGCTGTTCAATGCCGAGAACGATGCGCGTCTTGCCGCGGAAGCCGCGGGCCGCGAAGCGGCGGAGCGTCCCGACGAGGGGACACCCGAGGAGCTGGCGGCCATCCTGGTGGCCGAGGAGACGGAGGCAGCCGCCGCCCTGGGCGAGGTACCCGATGCCACCGAACACGGGGACGGTCCTCCTGTCGTCGGTTCCCCAACCGACGAGGGCACCGGCCCCGAGACCGCGGCGGCCACGGAGCCCGGAGACGTCGCCGCGCCGGGAGCAGCCTCGACGGCCGAGGCAGCTCCACCGGTCGAAGAGGTCGACGCCCTGTTCGCCAAGATCCGGGCCGCCCATGCACAGCCGGTGCCCTCGGAGCCCGCCGTCGCGGAACCCGACCCGGAGGGGGATCCATCGGAAACCGGCGAGATCCCGTCAGCGGTGACCCCTGAAGGTGAGGCCGACGAGGGGCCTCCGGCGGACCGGCACCCGATGGCGGTGCGCAGAGACGAGATGCTGCGCCCGATCGTCACGGCACTCGGGCGCCGGCTCAAGCGCACGCTCCAGGACTACCAGAACGACCTGCTCGACGCTCTGCGATCCAGGGGAGCGACCTGGTCGAGCGACCTGCTGCCTCCCGAGGGCGAGCACCTCGACCGATTCGCCACGTCTGCGCTCCCGGCGCTCGAGCAGGCCGCAGAGGCGGGCGTTGCGTTCGCGGCGACCGGATCGGACGACCGCCCCAGTGGCGATGCCCTCGTGGGGATCGCCGACCAGCTGGCCGAAGCGTTGGCCGGGCCGTTGCGCCGCCGACTGCTCGAGGAGGACGGCCTCGACGGGGCCGAGGAGTCCGTCGCTGTCGAGCACATCGGATCGGCATTCCGAGAGTGGAAGGGGGAGCGGGTCGAAGGTCTCGCCGCGGACCACGTGCTGGCTGCGTTTTCGCTGGGGACGATCGCAGCCGCCACGGGAGGCTCAGGGGCCGAGATCGAGTGGATCGCCGTCCCACCTCCCGGGGAGACGCCCTGCCCCGACTGCGAGGACAACGGCCTCAACGGCCCACAGCAGGCCGGCGAGCCGTTCCCCACCGGGAATCCGCACCCGCCGGCCCACCCCGGGTGTCGATGTCTGCTGGTCCCGGCTTCCATCTAGGCTGCTCCGGATGCCTCCAGCCAGCGACATGCCCACGACCGCACAGACCGAGCGATCTCCGCGACGCCGACGCCGACGGTGGATCATCGCGGTCGTCGTCGTCCTCGTGATCATCTTTGCCTCACTGCGGACGTTCGCAACGTTCTACACCGACGCCCTCTGGTTCTCGTCGGTCAATCTGCACTCAGTCTGGCTCAAGATGTTCGAGATCAAGGCCGGGCTGCTGATCGTCTTCTCGCTCATCTTCGCGGCGATGCTCCTGGCAAGCCTGTTGGTGGCGGAGCGCCTCGCCCCGAAGGGTCCGACACTCGACGCCGAGGACGAATTCGTCAAGCGCTACCGCGAGGTGGTCGGACCGTACGCCCGCTGGCTGCGAGCGGTCGTCGTGGTGGTGCTGTCCCTGATCGTCGGGTCACAGGCCGTCGGCCAGTGGCAGAACTGGCTCCTCTTCCGGAACAGCACGCCCTTCCCGACGAGTGACCCGGAGTTCCACCGCAACGTGGCCTTCTACGTGTTCACCCTGCCCTTCGAGCAGTTCCTCGTGCACTGGGCCCTGGTGGCACTGGTGGTTGTGTTCCTCGCCACCCTGGTCAGCCACTATCTCAACGGCGGCATCCGGCTCCAGGGACAACGCCCGCGGGTCCGCCCGGCCGTCAAGGCGCACCTCTCGGTCATCCTGGGTCTCCTCGCTCTGGTCAAGGCCGTGGGCTACTACCTGGCCCGCTTCAACCTGGACCTCTCCTCCAACGGGTTTGTGCAGGGGGCCGGCTACACTGACGTGCACGCCCGGCTCCCGGCCCTCGACCTGCTCATCCTGGTGTCGTTCGCCGCGGCGGCGCTCCTCATCTACAACATCCGTCGTCAGGGGTGGGCGCTCCCCATCCTTGGGGTCGGTCTGTGGTTCCTCGTGGCACTGACCGCCGGCACGATCTACCCGGCGCTCGTCCAGGCGCTCAAGGTGAACCCGTCCCAGAACACCCTCGAGCGCCCCTACATCCAACGCAACATCATCGCCACGCGGACGGCGATGGGGATCAACAACGTCCAGACCGAGGGCTATCCGGCATCGTCGACGCTCAGTGCCGATCAGCTGACCGCGAACAGCGACACGCTGGCCAACGTCCGACTCTGGGATCCTACGCAGACCCAGCCGACATATCAGAAGCTCCAGGACATCCGCTCCTACTATCAGTTCCAGGCGCTGACCCTCGATCGGTACGCCATCAACGGGGTCGAGACCCCGGTCGTGGTCGGGGTCCGCGAGATCAACCAGAACGACCTGCCGTCGAACTCGTGGGTGAACACCACCCTGCAGTACACCCACGGCTACGGCATGATCATCTCGCAGGCGAATGAGGCGACCAGCAATGGCGATCCCGAGTTCGCAGTATTGGGTGTCCCGCCGGTCTCCAACGGTCTCCCCCAGGTGACCCAGCCGGCGGTCTACTTCGGGTTGGCCAGTGCACCGTACGTGGTCGCCAATACCAAGCAACCGGAGATCGACTACCAGCTCCCGCTCGGGGGCAACGTCGAGACCCACTACTCGGGCAACGGAGGCGTGCAGCTCTCCAACCTCTTCGACCGGGCGATGTTCGCCGTCCGGTTCAACGACATCAACCTGCTCATCTCCAATCAGATCACTTCGAATTCGCGAATCATGTTCGCTCGTGGTGTCCAGCAGCGCGTGACGAAGGCGGCGCCGTTCCTCAGCCTGGATGCCGACCCGTATCCGGTGCTGCTCAACGGGCAGATCGACTGGGTACAGGACGCCTATACGACAACCTCCAATTATCCGTACGCGCAGAATGCCAACACCATCGCCGTCAACCCGGCCAGCGGCTTGCTCTCCAGCAACTTCAACTATGTCCGGAACTCGGTCAAGGTGCTCATCAACGCCTACACCGGCAAGATGACCTTCTACGTGACGGACCCGAGCGATCCGATCATCCAGACCTACGAGAAGGCATTCCCCGGGATGTTCACGCCGGAATCGAAGATGAGCAGCCAGCTCGTGGCCCACCTGCGCTATCCCGAGGACATTTTCGCCGTACAGGCGACCATGTTCGGCAAGTACCACATCAAGCAGGCGGCCAACTTCTACAGTGCGGCCGACGCATGGACGATCTCGCCGTCCCCCGGTTCGGGTTCGCCCTCCGCTGCCCTCGCCACCACCCAGACCGTCAACGCGGTGGGCCAGGTGGTGTCTACGGGACAGCAGGTGCGGATGGCGCCCATCTATCAGGTCCTCAAGATTCCCGGGGAATCCGCCCAGTCGTTCAATCTGATCGACGCGCTGGTCCCCTCGTCAGGGGGAAATCAGATCCAGACGCTCTCCGGGTTCATGATGGCCGGATCGGATCCCGGTCACTACGGTCAGCTCAAGATGTTCGTGACGCCTCGCGCAAATCCGGTCAACGGACCCGCCATCGTCGCGGCCAGGATCTCGGCCACACCGAGCGTCTCGAGCGCGATCTCCCTCCTCAACCAGAACGGCTTGTCCGTGCTGTTGGGGCAGGTCCTCATGATTCCGGTCGCCAACGCACTGCTCTACATCCAGCCCCTCTACGTCCAGTCGTCGCGCAACGCTTTGCCTGAGCTCCAACGGGTCCTCGCTGTCTACGGGAACTCACCAGCCGCTATCGGGAACACCCTCGGGGATGCGTTGACCTCGCTGTTCCAGGCACCGGTGTCCACCACCCCTGGACAGTCCGGTGGGCTCGGAACTCTCTCGCCCCAGGTCCGGGCTCTGCTGAACGAGGCGCAGACGGCCTACGCCCAGTCGCAGGCCGACCTCAAGGCAGGGAACCTCGGGGCCTACCAGAACGACATCAACACCCTCGAGTCCAATCTCCAGGCGGTCCAGGCGCTCACCGGCGGGACGGAGGCCAGCACCACCACGACGACCACGACCCTCCCGAGCACCGGCTCTCTCGGCACGGGGGGCTGAGCGAGGGGTCTGCGATCGGACGGGAGGCGCCGGCCGAGCACGGACGGGCGGGTGCTAGTCTCTAGTTCCGCGACGCGGGGTGGAGCAGTCTGGTAGCTCGTCGGGCTCATAACCCGAAGGTCGCGGGTTCAAATCCCGCCCCCGCCACCATCGAAACGCTGGTCGGCGCCTCTTGTGCATAGGGCAAGGGCGTCTGACCAGCGTTTTCGCGATCGGCCGAGTGTGTGGAATTGCCGTTTCTCGGGGCTTTTTATCGGGACCTACTCAGCGGTGCGCTATGCAGCCCTATGCAGGGAGACGTAGCGCACGCGGCCGCTACGCTGCGGCTTCGCGATCGAGTCTCCGGTCGACATGGCGGTGCATAGGGCTGCACGGTGCATGCCCCATGCAGGTGCACTACTCAAAGTTTCTCGCCGTCGGCCTCTTGAATGAAGTTGCCTGATCGTCACGGCCTCCTGCGCTGGGCAGATTCTACCGCCTACGAACAAGTGTTCGCAACCGTTTGTGGGTCGCCAGCCAACAGGTGGTTCCGAGGGATCAGTCACTTTGCCGCTCGCACGACCACGCGTGAGCCGTGCATGTGCAGATCGCTCCGTTGCTCAAGCGAGCGCGGTCCAGTGTCCGCGAGAAGTTCCTTCAGTACGGAGAGATCGTCGGTTGATAGGTGTGGGGCCGCTGCCGAACTGACGCGTTCAAGCCACAGGCGTGCATATCGGGCCAGACGGCCGGGGTCAGTGCTATCTCCTTCAAGTTCGAATACGCGCTCTTCGATCGCCGAGAATCCGGCTCTTTCCAAGCGTCGACCCCACTCCAGCCCGAAGTTGGGTAGTGATCGAGACCGCTCCCCCTTGAATGTCTCGATACAGCGGCCTTCTAGGCCTGGTTCGCCGAAGCCAAGATCATCGGGCAGGAAGCGCAGTGGGTCGGTGAACTCTGCGATCACAATCAGACCGGCGTCGCGGGTGGCGGCGTGGATACGTTGGAGCACGCCGTCGACATCGGTGAGGTGATGCATGAACATTGATGCCCAGGTGAGATCCACTAGACCGGTTTCTGGCCAGTCGGTGTCGAGGTCTGCCTGGACTGTTCTGATTCGCTCTCTAAGCCTCGATCCACCGAAATCCCAGCCCTGATCAGGTCATCTGAGGTCTGACCATACGCGGAAAATGCCCCCTGTCTTGGGAAGATGTGACTTGCGACAGTACGCATCATCCCCAAACAGAAAGGCATCTTTCCGGTGCACACAGAATCCCACAATCCGGCGCGCCTTGCCGTGACCTTCGACGACGACCGGGCGGTGGCCGGAGCTGGCCTGACGCTCGCTGCCGTGTTGTCCGAACGGCTGGACCTCGCGGCTTGGGCCGACGAGTTGATCGACCTCGGTGACCGTCCCGGGCACGCTCGTCCCGGTCGCAAAGTGGCCACCCTCGTGCATGCCATGGTCGCCGGGGCCGAGTGCATCGACGACTGCGATGTCCTGCGTTCAGGATCGACGCATCGCATCCTCGGACACGAGGTGATGGCCCCGTCCACCCTCGGCACGTTCCTCCGGTCCTTCACGTTCGGCCACGTCCGCCAGCTCGATTCCTTTGCGGAGCAGATGCTGGCCAACGCATGGGACTTCGGTGCCGGGCCGGGCGATGCCCCGATGACCATCGACATCGACTCCACCATCCAGCAGGTCTATGGGAAGCAGAAACAAGGTGCCGCCTATGGCTACACCGGTGTGCTCGGCGAGCATCCCCTAGTCGCCACACGGGCGGACACCGGGGAGGTGCTCCACATCCGCCAACGGAAGGGCTCGGCCGGCAGCGGCCGGGGAGCACAACGGTTCGTGCGGGAGACCATCGGGCGGTCTCGTCGTGCCGGTGCCAGCGGCCAACTCACTCTGCGGGCCGACTCGGGATTCCACTCCAAGCATGTGGTGAGAGCCTGCCGGGATCACGACGTCCGCTACTCCATCACCGTCAACCAGAACAAAGCCGTGGTCAGAGCCATCGAGGCCATTCCCGATGAGCGCTGGTGCGACATCGACTACACGATCGGCGGCAAGGCCCAGGTCGCCGAGTGTGCCTATGGCGACGGGCACCGGCTGATCATCCGGCGCACGAGACTGATCGGCAAGCAGGCTCAGCTCTTTCCTTCGTGGCGACACCACGCCTTCATCACCGACCGGGAGGGCACTGCCGTCTTCCTCGATGCCGACCATCGCCACCATGCCGTCGTGGAGTTGGCCATCCGGGACCTGAAGGAGGGAGCGGGGATGGCCCACTGCCCGTCGGGGACCTTCACGGCCAACGCGGCATGGTCCGTGCTCGCCACCCTGGCCCACAACCTGATTCGCTGGGTGGCCGCCCTCGGGCTCGAACACACTGGCGCCGTCGTGGCCAAGACCATCAGACGGAAGTACATCGCCATGCCAGGCCGGCTGACGCACCGGTCGCGACGGACCCAGCTCCACCTGCCGACGCGGTGGCCGTGGGCCTCGGAATGGACCGAGTGCTTCGACCGCTTGTCGGCACTTTCGCTTCGCACCTGACCGATCAACAACGGGGTGGCCCACCACGGTCCAGCCGCTCCCAGCTCGATCACCGCCACTCAACCTCTGGTCGGCCACGTCCTGATTGCCGGAGAGGCCACCCAGCGCCACCGCCGGCATCAGCTACCGGGCCAAAATCAAGAACTCGCCGATCCAGCCATGCGATTCGGTGGATCGAGGCTAAGTCCGCAGTCCAGTGCCTTTTCGCGAATTCGTTCCAGCATCTCATCTGACGCGTCAACGGCGACGACCTCGGCATGGTCGAATCTCCTGGACAGCGCGAACGTTCCAGCGCCTGTCCCTGCACCCAAGTCGACGATGCGGCGAACGTTTGTGGGAATGGCTTGCTCTATCCATCTCATGACTTCGTCCCAGTAGGACCGTGTGATCTCCGCGTCGAGGTCCAACATCTCAGCGGGGGATCCAAGGCCCTCGGACGAACCTCTTGAGCCATTACCGGTATGACCTGCGTGCGCATGTTCCATATACGTATCGTAAGCGGCTGATGCTGTTGAGGCATGTAGTTTGCCAAAGACGCAAGACGAGTCCTGTCGCATTCCTTCGGACTTGAGGTAGCCCACGTGCGGAAGGCCTGAGGTTCGCCCACCCTCCTTGGCCACCCTGAAACGGACTCAGGTTGTGGAGGGACGCAGATGAGCTTTCTCACCGTCATGGTCGAAGATGCAGAGGACCTCGACCGGACCGCCGTGGGCGCTGAAGGCGTGAGGGGTCATGGTCGAAAATTCCGCCGCTTGACCCGTCTTCACGAGGATTGTCCGCTCGCCCAGTTGCAAACTGGCGGTCCCCGAAAGCACGGTGAACCACTCTCTGCCGGGATGCACGCGGAGCACCTTCTCCTCGGTTCGAGCCGCTGGCTTGGCGCGAATCTTGGCAACGGTCACCCCGTGGGGACCTCGTTCGCGGGGCGTCAACAGCCAGGTGGTCATCCCTCGCGCGACGTCGCGCTGGGGCCGGATGACGACGTCGTCGTCATCCACTGATTCCAACAGTTGATCGAGCGTGGTCCCTAACGCCCGCGCGATTGGGAGGAGTTGATCGAGAGCAATTCTTCTATGGCCCGTCTCGATACGGCTCAAGTTTGAGGGGCTCAGGTGGCAGTGACGAGCGAGGTGCTCGAGGGACCACCCTCGAGCCACTCGTAGCCCCCTGATCCGGCTGCGCACCACGTCTTCTAGGTCTACGTCTTGCGTCATTAGCAAGAGTGTATGCGGTAGAGGCATCTCCCTCTGAATGGTCGCTCTCAACATTCGGGTCCAGAATCCGACGGTCTCAAAAGGGGGGAGTCTCTCGGGACTAAGTCTCGGGAGAGCAGACAATTGAGCAGGCGCGTGCCATATGCAGTGCATATGCAAGGCGCGCTGACCGGCCACTTCATCGGGTCTGTAACCCGAAGGGTGCGTCATGGTCCTGAACCCCCGCCACCAAGTACCGGCGCTTCTGGCGTCCGGTTGCGTATGCACAAGCCGCTGACCAGCATGTTTGGTCGGCGGCTTCTGCGTGTATGGGGCAGTTTGTGGGGACCTTCAGCTGCCCTACTCAAAGTGCCTCAGACCAAGACTTCGCGGTCCCGTTCAACGGTCAGCCAGGCGGATGACGCCGATCGTCAAAGCCGAGTCGTTGACGAAGCGACCCATGGAACGTGAGCCGCTGAGCGGTAGCGGCCCTACTCGTTCCGGGCGACCTCGGGACCCGTGATCCGATCGAGGATGGGGAACGTCGCGGCGATGATCGCCATCGACGCGGCCAGCCCTCCGATCACCGTGGTCCAGTAGGAGAATCCCGGAAGGCTGAAGGCGAGCCCTACCTGCGAGTGGAGGTAGAGGGCGGCCGCGAGCAGCCCGACGACGATGGAGACCGCAGCGACGAGGAGCAGGGGTAGCGCACTCTCCAGCGTCACGACCCGGTGCAGTAGTTTTCGCGAGACCCCCGTAAGTCTGAGCAGGCTGAATGGCCGCCTCCGCTCAGCGAGACCGGCCGCGATGTTCACGGCCAGGCTGCACGCTGCGATGATCAGGCTGGCCACGATGATCACGTTGGTCACGGCCTGGATCATGGTCATCAGGCGCGCCGTCGAGGGACCGAGTGCCTCCACGGTCACCGGGGTGCCCTGGAGCGGGAATGCGCGCTCGAGTTCCGTTCGCACTCGTTCGATCGCACCCGAAGACCCGTTCGTTGCGACGACGACCGCGCTCACGGGGAGGGATGCGAGCTGCGTCGCCGACAGGTTCCGAGAGGGCCAGGTCGTGCTCGACGCGTTGGCGGTGTGCCCCAGGACCTTTGAGAGGAAGTATCCGACGGACGCCACGGTGGCCCGCGGCGCGCATCGGCCGATGGCCGGAGTCTTGGAGAGTTCGTCACACGCGACGACCCCGAGCGATTGCCCATCTTGCGTCTGGTTGGGAGGCTCATGGACCACCGCCACCCCTTGCCCCCCCGGCGTCGCCCGGAGCTCGTTAAGGACCGAGGGAGGGACCGAAGGCACTACGGAGGCCGTGGGGCAGCCGGTCGTCGAATAGGCGCAGAACGGGTCCGCGAGGGTACTCAGACTGGCGTTGGCGCTGCTCCCTCCGGTTACTCGCGTCACCGAGCTGAGAGCACCGATCGCCGCGCTGGCAACGAAGAGGGCAATGACGAGGCCACTGACAAAGCGGAAGGCAGCCTTGGGGTTGTCGAGAAGGTGACGACCGGCGATGAGCGTGGCGGGGCGATTCGCTCTGTTGGCCATGATCCGCGACCCAGCCGTTGTAAGCCACGGCCCGGCCAGAACCAGACCCACGATCAGGAGCGCGAAACCAACGAGGAGCTCGAGGAGCTGGCTCCCGATGGCGCCGGGCTTTCCGGCCGCGTCGAAGTAGGCGAGAAACGCGATACCTCCCAACAAGGGAACGATCCGGGCGATCCCCGGCGGGCGCTTCCTGACCCGTCGCGTCACTCCTAGCGGAGAAATCTGTACCCGGCGCAGCGCGAGACGTGCGGAGACGACAGCGGCGATGGGGACTCCGACCACCGCGATGAGGATGTCGACGGCGTGAAGGGAGAGGTCACCCTGCGCCAACGGGGCCCCGGTGATCGGCACGTGGTACAGCAGTGGTCGGACCGCCAAGAAGAGTCCGAAACCGATGACGACTCCGGCGAGGGCGGCGATGACCGCTTCGACGGCCGAAATCGTCGAGATCTGGCGAGGAGTGGCGCCGATCAGCCGCATAGAGGCGAAACGCTCTTCGCGCCGGACGGCCGACAGTCGGCTCGCCGTCGCAATCAGGATCAGAATCGGCAGCACGAGCGCCACGGCCCCGCCGACCAGGATGAATTCCAGAACTGGCCCGCTCCCGATCACGCTCTGGCAGCCATAGCAATTCGCCAGGCCGCGATGGATCGCCCCGATCTCGATGGCTGCCGGCTGCTTCGAGAGCTGGCCGACGCTGTGACCGATGACGATGATCAACGAGTTCGGCGACGGCAGTCCCGCGCTGCCGATGGTGCCCACCAGCCGACCGGGGTAGCGATCACGCAGCTCGTCGCCGGGCTGGGAGCGAAGCAGGCTCACCAGCTCGGGCGAGGCGAAGTACTGGTCCGGACCAGGCAGGCGGGACATTCCGGGAGGGATGGGCGCGCCGGGCCCGGCCGCCGCGACGTCGATCTGGTCGATGAGCTGACCCCCGAACGAGTCGGTGCTCGGTTCCCACCACAGGCCACTGGCGGGCGATGCCAGCGGTATCGGCTGCACAGCCGAGTTCAGCCAGGCACCACGATCGCTCTGGGCGTGGAGACCATTGATGCCAGCCAAGGCGGCCAGCAACAAGCCGACGCCCAGGGCGACCGCAGCGGCAGTGACGAGGACCCGCAGGAGGGCTTCACGTCCACTCCCCAAGGTCAGCCGGAGGCCGAGCCGGATCATGCGCCGACCGCCACCGGGCTGGCGACCCGACCGTCGCGCACGATCACCTCGCGGTCGGCGTAGGCGGCGACGCGGGGTTCGTGGGTGACGAGGACGACCGTGATCCCCTCCTCGCGGGCCACGCTGGTCATCAAGTTCATGACGAGCTCACCGGTCAGGGAGTCGAGTGAGCCGGTGGGCTCGTCGGCGAACAGCACGTCTGGCTGCGCGACCATGCCCCGGGCGAGGGCGACCCGCTGAGCCTGGCCCCCTGACATCTCGCCCGCCCGGTGGCCTTCCAGCCCGTCGAGCTCGAGCCGGGTGAACCAGCTCCGCGCTCGGGCCAGGGACTGTTGGCGGCGCATCCCGCACAGAAGGAGTGGGAGGGCGACGTTTTCCTCGGCGGTGAGCTCCGGGACGAGCTGGCCGAACTGGAAGACGAAGCCGAAACGGTCTCGGCGGAGCCGGCTTCGCTGCTCCTCGCGCAGCGTGTCGATGCGCTGCCCGTCGAAGATCACTCGGCCCGACGCGGGGACCAGGATGCCGGCGAGGCACAGGAGCAGCGTCGACTTGCCCGATCCGCTGGGGCCCATGACGGCCACGATCTCGCCCCGCTCCACGGACAGGCTGGCGTCGCGCAGCGCCGGGGTCTCGCCGAAGGAGAGCGCGAGTTCCTGCGCCTCGATGATGGTGCCACCAGGCGGGATGAGGGCAGAACCGTTGGGCTTGTTCATGAGGCAACCTCCGTGGCGAGTGCAGTGAGGCGAGCGGTCGTGAGGTCGATCCAGCGGAGGTCGGCCTCGAGGTGGAACAGACCGTGGTCGGCGAGGAGCGAATCGATCAGGGTTCCTTTTTGCTTGAGGTCTGTGAGCTCGCGCATCCGTTGCAGGTGAGCAGCGCGCTGGGCGTCCAGGTACTCCTCGGCCCGGCGACCGAGCATCAGCGACAGGACGACCTTCACGAACAGATCGGTCTGCAAGTGGGGCTCGGCGGGGATGGGCTCCGAGAGCCACGCCTCGATCTCGTTCCGGCCGGTCTCGGTGATGTTGTACCGCTTGCGATCGGGACCGGCTCCTGGCTCGGCATCGCCGACGATCGCCATCCCGTCTCTGGCCAGGCGCGAGAGGGTGGCGTACACCTGGCCGTAGGGCAGCGGCCGGCCGCGCCCGAAGTAGGTGTCGTAATCGCGCTTCAGGTCGTAGCCGTGGCTCGGTTCGCGATCGAGGAGGCCGAGCAGGGCCATGGGGACGCTCATACCTCAGAGAATACTCTGAGAGTATATATCCAGTCAATAGCTCGATTGCACCCTGTCTGGAACACTTCCCCGACAGGAGTCCGAGACGGCAGGTCGTCAACCCGAAGGCTGAACTGTCGTTCGGATCCGACTGGATGCCATCGCTGGAGTTCGCCTCGGCGGAGGTCTACGGGGCGAGCTTCAAGGCGGCAACCCGCTAGGTTCTCCATCTTTCCCGCGGCGGCTTCGATCACGCGATTGGTTCTCGTCTCCACCGACAATCAGCTGAGCATCGATGAGCTCCGAGACGCTTTGGGAGCGACCTGGCCTTTCCTGTCGGACTCGGACCGAGGGATCCAGAACCACCCGGACATCAAAGAATTCACTGATGAGCCGCACGACCCGATGATTCCCCACACGTTCGTCCTCGAACCAGGACTCAAGATGTTCAAGGTCGACAACGGCTACTGGTATTGGGGCCGCCCGACGATGGCAGAGCTGCACGAGGACCTCCGGGCACCCTCTCAGAAGATTCGCCCCGACTTCGATCTGGCGTCCCCAAACCTGGGCCACTCCCCAGTGCACGGCAGCCGATCTGGCGCGACAATGCGTCCAGATGCGATCCGAGGAGACCGGGATGAGCACTATCGACGGACAGGATGGCGACCCGGCGCGGCTGGCAGTGGTCCTGTGGACCTGAAGCTCGAGGTGGTCGTCATCCCGGTGGCCGACACCGACCGCTCCAAAGCGTTCTACGCCGGCCTCAGGTGGAGGCTCGATGCCGACTTCTCCTACGACAACGGCTTCAGGGTCGTGCAGTTCACGCCACCCGGATCGCCGTGCTCCCTGCAGTTCGGCGACAGAATCACCGGTGCCCCACCTGGTTCTGCCCATGGCCTCTATCTCATCGTGTCCGACATCGTTGCCGGGCGTGAGGAACTCGAGAGCGGGGGCGCCAAGGTCAGTGAGGTGTTCCATTCTGGAGCACCGGGGGCGCAACTCGATCCCGAGGGGTGGAGCGGTCGGATCGGCGGGTCGGATCCGGATCACAAGAGCTACAGCTCCTTTGCGACATTCGAAGACCCGGACGGCAACAGCTGGCTGCTGCAAGAGGTGACTGACCGCCTCCCGGGCCGGATCGATCCCACCATCACCTCGTTCAACTCTGCCGGGGACCTGGCCAGAGCGTTGCGCCGCGCAGCGACGGCTCACGGCGAGCACGAGATGCGGATCGGCAAGGCTGACCCGGATTGGCCCGACTGGTACGCCGAGTACATGGTGGGCGAGCAGAGCGGTCAGGAGCTCCCTGCATGAGCGATTTCGACGCGATCGTGCTCGGCGGCGGTGCCCCAGGCGAGCACTGCGCGGCCGCCATCGCGGCGCGCGGGTTTCGAGTCGCGGTCGTCGAGCGGGAACTGGTGGGCGGCGAGTGCTCCTACTGGGCCTGCATCCCGTCCAAGGCTCTCTTGCGCCCGGGCGAGGCAGTCCAGGGAGCCCTCGACGTGGGTGCCAGCGCCCAGGTGAACGTGCAGGCGGCGCTGGACTGGCGGGACTACATGGTGTCGGACTATTCCGATGCGGGACAGGAACGATGGCTGGCGGACCGGGGCATCGCTCTCATCCGTGGCGTCGGCCGACTCGCCGGGCCGGGTGTGATCGAGGTGGACGGCTCCCGGCACACTGCTGACCACGTCATCGTCGCGACGGGCTCGGATCCCGTGGTGCCGCCCATACCAGGGCTCGGCGGTCTGGACGGGGTATGGGGCACGCGGGACGCGACGGGTATGAAAACGGTTCCTCGCCGACTGATCGTGCTCGGTGGCGGATCGGCCGGTGTCGAGATCGCACAGGTGACGCGGCGGCTCGGCGGTGAGACGGTGCTGGTCGAGGGAGCCGATCGGGTCATTCCAAGGGAGCCCGCGCCACTGGGCAAAGCGCTCGCCGAGGCACTGCAGAGGGACGGGATCGAACTGCGCCTTGGAGTTCGCGCGGCCGAGGCCCTGCGAGACGGGGACGACTACGTTCTGAAGCTCTCGGACGGCACCGAGGTGCGAGGTGAGCGACTGCTCGTGTCCACGGGTCGGCATCCCCGTGTCGATGGGATAGGGCTCGAGACCGTCGGCATCGAGGCAGACCCGCACGGGATCCGGGTCGACGAATACCTGCGTGCCGGCGAGAAGACCTGGGCCATCGGTGACGCCAACGGGATCTGGCCCCTGACCCACGTCGGCGAGTACGAAGGGGACGTCGTGGCGGCGAACATCGCTGGAGAGATCCACCCTGCGAATTACGAGGCGGTGCCGCGCGTCACGTACACCGATCCGCAGGCTGCAGCTGTCGGCGTCGCGGAGGGGCTCTACAGCACAACGATGCTCTTGTCGGAGTTGCCCAAGTCCGCTACGTACAGCCACTCCTACGCCGACACGAACGGCTTCCTGACCTTGCTCAGCGACGGCGACCGCTTGACCGGCGCCTATGCCCTCGGACCTGAGGCCGGTGAGTGGCTGCAGCAGGCGACGCTGGCCATACGTGCCCGTGTCCCGCTGGAAGTGCTGGGCGATACCATCCAACCCTTCCCGAGCTTCTCGTCGATCTTCGACCCGGCCTTCAAGGCGCTCCGCATGGCGATCGCCAAGATGCCCCCGCCCATGCGACCGATGCAGGCGCAGGTGGCACGGCCATGACGAAACGAGATCAGCGTTCGTCATCACATTTACCGCTGAGCCCGTCGCAGTTGGGCGATCGACCCAACCCGTGGAGGTAGCAGATGGCCGAACTCCCACCGCCCCCAGATCGAATCGTGCTGGCCCACTTCATCGTCTCGGACGATGTCGAGCGCTCTCGGCGCTTCTACACCGAAGTGCTTGGCGGCAGGGTCGCCTACTCCGGCCCCGGAGGGCTGACCTATGTCGCACTGGCGAACAGTTGGATCATCATCAATGTCGGGGGAGACCCGACCGACGACAAGCCGGAGGTCACCCTGCAGACACCCGGCGATCCTGACCGGGTCAGCAGCTTTCTCAACATCCGGGTCGCGGACATTCACGCCGTGTACTCCGAATGGAGCGCACGGGGTGCTCAGTTCCTGACGCCGCCGAAGCAGCACCAGTACGAGATCCGTTGCTACATCCGCGATCCCGACGGTCATCTGATCGAAGTCGGGCAAACCACGGACCCAGAGGGGGACTGGACGCCCGATGACTGGCCGTCAGCCGCGTCCGCCGATGAGTCTGGGTGACCACCGTGCTTCGGTCCGAGTGTGAGACCGGCGGGGACGCTGATACCCCGAGGCGCTCGTGCTAGCTCCGTGACGGTGAAGGATCTTCGATCATGAGCACTGCGATCATCGGGACTGGAGGGATCGGAGCAGCTATCGCGCATGGGCTCGCATCCGGTGGCGAGGCACTGCAATTGTCGAGCGCCGACAAGCAGTCGGCAGAAGGTTTGGCCGCGACGATCGGGGGGACCACCGTTGTCGCTGTCGACAACCGAAGCGCTCTCCAGGGTGCCGGCT
Source organism: uncultured Acidimicrobiaceae bacterium (assembly GCA_963701325.1). Lineage (GTDB taxonomy): Bacteria > Actinomycetota > Acidimicrobiia > Acidimicrobiales > RAAP-2 > Bog-756. The sequence goes on along the minus strand of OY969604.1, from coordinate 1,642,131 downwards.
CTGTCATCCTTGCGCTGCGGTTCTCCGTGCTGAAGGATGTCATCGACGAGATCGCCGATGTGCTGGGTGACAAGTCCCTTGTCGTTCCGAGCAACCCGGTCGGCCTCGACGCACAGGGAAAGGTCGTGCGGCTTCTCCCGGATGGGCAATCATCGGGCGAGACGATTGCGGGGTGGTTGCCGACAGGGGCACGCTTGGCCATGGCGTTCGGCACGATGTCGGCCGACCTCCTCGAGTCCTCGAGCAACCGGTCACCCGAGCCACGGGTTCTGTTCTACGCGATCGATGGTGACCGTGGCAGCGACGAAGTCGAGAGGTTGATCCGAACCGCGGGCTTCGAGCCGATGAAGGTCGGCGGGCTCCGTCAGTCCAGCCGCCTCGAAGTGGGTGGCGACCTTCACGATCTCGTAGTCGGCTCCGTAGAGGCCCGCTCCCTGATCGTTGGGGCGTGATCGCATTGCCGCCTGAGCCGATCCACCTCTTGGGTGAGGCTATCGCCCATACGTTGCTCCCAACGCTGGCCATCGCCCTGTCGGCTCGCATCAACATGGGGGCCGGCACCCTCGACTCGTTGAACAGAGGCCTATTCGTCAGCGTCGCCGGCCGGCAGCGCGAAGGTCTGGTCCACGAGGTCTCTCTCGTCGGATGACCGGCCCAGACGACTCGACGAAGCCGCCGACCAGACCCCGTGTCGGCGTATCCGACACCTCCCGCAAAGTCGTTCTGGTCACCGGAGCATCCCAAGGCATCGGCGCAGGCCTTGTACAAGGTTTCCGTCGTGCCGGATATGCGGCCGTTGGTTCGTCGCGTTCGATCGACCCTTCCGACGCACCGGACTTCCTTACGGTGAGGGGTGACATTGCAGACGTCGAGACCGCTCAGATCATCGTGGACCAGGCGGTCAGTCGCTTTGGGCACATCGATAGTCTGATTAACAACGCGGGAATGTTCATCAGCAAACCGTTCACGGACTACACCGTAGAGGATTATCTGGCCATCACGGCCGTGAACGTGACCGGGTTCTTCCACATCACCCAAGCCGTCATCCGACAGATGCTCACTCAAGGCACCGGTGGGCACATCGTCAACATCTCGACGAGTCTGGTCGAACACGCCGAGAGCGAAAACCCGTCCGCTCTTGTATCGCTCACCAAGGGTGGACTGGCGGCCGTGACGCGCTCACTGGCTATCGAGTACGCATCTCGCGGTATTCGCTTCAACGCCGTTGCCCTCGGAGTTATAGAGAACCCCTGCTACGACCCGGTGTCCTATGAAGGACTCGCACAGCTCCATCCGCTCGGCCGAGTCGGTCACATCAGCGACGTCGTCGAAGGGATCCTCTATCTCGAACTGGCCACATTCGTGACGGGAGTCGTCCTTCACATCGACGGCGGTCAGTCCGCGGGTCATTGATTCGCCTCCGACCTTCACGTTCAATTCCTGACTACTACTTCTCCTGGCATTCAACCTCAACGCTGCTCGTGACGCCTTTGTTCATGACGACCGGTCCCGAGGCCCGGCATTTGCCCGTGCCTCCTTCGTACTGCGGACTCTGCCCCGAGACGGTGTATGTACCCACGGAGACGGGTACCGAAAATCGACCGTCGGCAGCGACCGTAATGCCAGTGATGTGTCCACTCGCCCCGTGGAGGGTGACCTGTCCGCTGAGGACTCGCGTGCCTCCGCCGGGAGCACCACCGACAGCCTGGAGCATGCCGGTCAGAGTCCCTGTCGGACCTGGGGGTCCGTTGGGTGAGGAACAGCTGGCTAGGACCACCGATGCAGCCGTGACGGACAGTAGAGAAAGCAGGGTCAGGGACGTTCGGTGCACGGCGCACCCTCCTTCGTGTGTGGTCGGACGACTTGTTCGAACGAACCGGCCCGGCGGGCACAGCCCGCGGTGACGGCAATCGACTGTGGGGACAGTTCCCTCATCCCCGCTCTGGGCATCCGGTGCCGCTTGCTCGGCTCACTGTGTGGTCAAGCCGCCCGGCAGTGGACCAGCCAGACGGTCGCTGCGATTAGCAGCAGTGACAGTGTGAGCAGTCCGCCGCCCTCGATCCCCTGGGCCGACCAGAAGTGGTCGGCCGGCTGGTAGTCGGCGCGCAGGACGTCCCCGACAACGATGGCGAGAACGGTGTAGCCGGCGAGAGTGGCGACGATCGCAGGGACCACCCGGCGGATGAGCATGCCGGCGAGAGCGCCGATCGCGAACGCGGTCAGCGTCCACGCGGCGAACGCGACCCCGCGCAGGTCGAACAGCCAGTGAGGGAGCGGAGACGTCGGGTCGTAGAGTCTGCCGGGGGCGAGGTACGGCTGGTAGTACCAGGAGACCAGCACACTGAAGGCGCCGGCGGCGGCGGCCAGCGCGACCCCGAGCATCACCAGCTTGGCGAGCGTCCAGCGCCACCGTCCGAAGCCCTGGGTCCATGCGTTGCGGAAGGTGCCTGTCTCGAGCTCGCGGGCCAGCACCTGCGGCCCGACGAAGGCCCCGACGAGCGCGGACAGGGGCTGCAGGACGAAGCCACCTTTCAGAATGCCGCCCGTCACACGGAAGTTGAGGATCAGCTCGCTGCAGGCAGTGGAGCCCGCTGGGTGGCAGGCAGCCGCGACCGCATATGCGTGGTGCAGCTGCAGGCCGGCGGTCCACAGCCAGACGGCGAGCGCGCCGAGGAAGACAGCCACGCCGCCCAGCGCAATTCGGTGATGCCGCCAGGTGACCCAGGCCATACGCCGCCACGGCAGCGGCCGAGGGTTCGCGTCCGTCTCCAGAGGAGTGGGAATGGTGAGCGTTGTCACCTCGTCACCTGCGACAGCCGCGCGCATCGGATTCTCCGTTCGCGTTTGGTCCGCCGCAGCTGGGAGGTTGGCCCCGTGACAATTCCCCGATGTCCCGGCCATGGATCGGTGATCCCGGGTTCCTCGCATCAGGCCACCCGACGGCGGACCAGCCGGACGGTCACGGCAATGAGCAGGACCGAGAGCGCGAGCAGCCAGCCGCCCTCGATCCACTCGAACGGCCAGAAGTGGCTGGCCGGCTGGTAGTCGGACCATTGCGTATAGCCGTGTTGGACGAGACACGTCGTTGGGCTGAAGGCCCCTCGTACCGCTATTCCGCCGCCGGGTCCAGGGACGAACGACGCGGGGCAGAGCTGCTGAAGTAGGTCGACAGGGGGTCGGCCACCGAACGCGACGTTCCCGCCCTTGGTCCACCAGTCGCTCGTGATCCACGCGGCACCGGGTAGGTTCGAACCCTTCGCGACCAGCGGTCTCAAGTAGTGCTGGCGCAACACGTTCGCCGCCAGCAAGGCGAGACCGGTATAGGCGGCAAGGGCGGCGACGATCGCTGGGACGACGCGGCGGGTGAGTATGCCGGCGAGGGCACCCATCGCGAAGGCAACCAGCGTCCAAGCAGCGAACGCCACACCGCGGAAGTCGAACAGCCCGGGAGAGAGCGGGGACGGCGACGAGAACACGGCCCCGTTGCCAGAGGCGAGATACGGCGCGTAGTACCAGGAAAGCAGCACACTGAAGGCACCGGCGATGGCGGCCACCGCGACCCCCACCAGCACCAGTTTGGCGACCGTCCAGCGCCGTCTCCCGAAGCCCTGGGTCCATGCGTAGCGGAACGTGCCGGTCTCGATCTCGCGAGCCAGCATGGGCGCCCCGACGAATGCCCCGACCAGCGCGGGCAGCGCCTGCAGGACGAAGCCACCTTTCAGAATGACGTTCGTGGCCTGGAAGGCGTTGATCAGGTTCTGGCAGGCCGCCGAGCTCGAGGGACGACAGGCAGCAGCGGCGGCATACGCGTGGTGTAACTGAAGGCCCGCGGTCCAGAGCCACACTGCCAGCGCGCCCAGGAAGACAACCACGCCGCCCAGCGCCACTCGGTGGTGCCGCCAGCTCACCCAGGCCATCCGGCGCCACGGCAGTGACCGCAGGCCCGCGTCCTCCGATGGGTGGGCGGGTGCGGTCACCGCTGTCATCTCGTCACCTCCTGCGGCTCGGCGCCTGAGCCGCGGGTCGGGCCGGGAACCGCCGCAGCGCCGGAGTCCCGCAGATACGCGAGGGTGAGCTCTTCGAGGGTGACCGAGCGCGCCTCCCATCCCGGTGGCACCGGATCGGAGGTGCCGCGGCGGACGAGCAGCTGTACCTGCGACGCCGTGGGGCTCGCGTGCACGACGTTCCAGTGCTGCGCATGTCGCTCGGACTCCGAGACCGGGCCGATGAGCATGCGGTGGGCCGCGAGGAGTTCCTCGACGTCGCCGGCCACCTGGACGTTCCCGTGCGAGACGAGCACGAGGTAGTCGGCGACCCGCTCCAGTTCTGCAAGGACGTGTGAGGAGAGCACGACCGAGACTCCATCCTCCGCGGCCGATGTCGTCACAGTGGCCATGAAGTCCTCTCGGGCGAGCGGATCGAGATTGGCGAGGGGCTCATCGAGAACGAGGAGCCTCGGCCGGCGCGCCAGCGCCAGCGTCAATGCGACCTGAGCCTGCTGGCCCCCTGACATCTTCCCCGCCTTCTGGCGCAACGGGATACCGAGCTCGCCGAGGCGGCGCTCCGCGTAGCCCTGGTCGAAGCGGCGGTTCAAGTTGCGCGTCTCGTGCAGCAGGTCGGCTGACGACAGGTTCTTGTAGAGCGGCGCGTTCTGCGCCACGAACGCGATCCCATCGAGCGCGTCCAGTGACCCCGCCCGCCGACCGCCGAGGACGGAAATAGTGCCCGAGCTCGGATCCGTGAGTCCGACCGCCAGGTTCAACAGGGTGGTCTTGCCAGCGCCATTCGGTCCGACCAAGGCTGCCAGGTGCCCCTCGGGGACGCTCAGCGTGCACTCGCGTAGCGCCCGCCTGCTGCCATAGCGTTTCCCGAGGTCGTTGGCGTCGATGACGTTCATGCAGCACCGTTCGCTTCGGTGCGTGCCGTGCCGACCACCGTTGCTGCCAGGTGATTGCGTGCGGTATCGGTTGATTGACTCATGCGTCCCTCCATCAGGTCGGCGGACCCGGCCCCCGGCTCCCTGCGTCGCGGCAGCTCGGTGCCTCCATTGTGAGGAGTGGGGTCGTCACCGGGGAATACGGCTAGGCGGCGTCTTGCAGGTGGACCTACGTACACCTGCGTTTGGGTGCCCAGCCCTACTGCCGCCGTGTTGTCGTGTCGGGCAGACTGGGGTGTCGTAACGAGGGAAGTCGGTGCGTCATGGGCGCAGAGGTGATGGTGAGGACAGACGACCGACGCGGCGGGTCGCGTCAGCGACTGAGCGCCGGACTCCTCGCGCTCGTCCAGGGATCGGCCTTCCTCGGACTGGCAATCGCCGGCTTGGCCCTCCTCGTCGTTCTCGTGCTGGTACCCGGTCTGGCGGTGCTCGGCGTCGTGGCGCTGGTCGGCCTGCCCCCCAGGCATGGCCTCGTACTGGCGCTGGTGTTGTGGGCTGGCGACCTCTTGCTGCTGCGCTTCGGCGTCGTTGTCGCTCTGCTGTGGGCCCGCCGACTGGCGATGCTGACCCGGCGGCTCTCGGAGCAGTGGCTGGGGTTGCCGATCCTCGAGTCCTACCTGCCGGGGCCCGACCAGGACGTCAAGGGGTTGAGCGCTGCGCGGCTGCGGTGGATGGTCTCGGACCCTGGCACCTGGCGAGACCTTCTCTGGATCGTGACCAATGGCTCATTCGGGTGGATCCTCGCGATGGTGCCGGTCATGCTGGCAGCAGCGGGGCTGATCGGGTGTGTCGGCTACGCGATCGTGGGCGTGTCCCACGCATCTCGCCCTCTCGAACGGGTGACGCTCGCTGTGCTGGGTGTGGCCTTGACCGCCTTGGCGTTGTGGTCGGGGCCACTTCTGCTGCAGGCCTACGGCGCCTTGGCGCGCGTTATCCTCAGCCCTCGCCAAGATCCAGCGTTGGCGGCGCGGGTCCGGCACCTGGCCCAGACACGTACCGAGACCATCGACTCCAGTGCGGCCGAGATTCGCCGGATCGAGCGGGACCTGCACGATGGGGCACAGGCCCGGTTGGTGGCGATGGGCATGGCGCTGGGCGCCGCGGAGGATCTCCTCGATACCGACCCCGAGGCGACCCGCAAGTTGTTGGTCGAAGCTCGTCAGGCGTCGAGCATGGCATTGGTCGAACTGCGCAGCCTCGTGAGCGGCGTCCATCCGCCCGTCCTTGCGGACCGGGGCCTGGTAGACGCCATCCGCGCGCTGGCTCTGGATTCCGCGCCGCGCGTGGAAGTGACCGCAGACCCCATTGGGCGCCCACCGGCGCCGGTCGAATCGGCCGCCTATTTTGCCGTGTCCGAGCTGCTGGCCAATGTGACCAAGCATGCACAGGCCCGTCACGTATGGATCGACATCGGGTACCGGCAAGGGATGCTGGCGATCTGTGTCACCGACGATGGCCGAGGAGGCGCCGATCCGGAACGCGGGACTGGCGTGCGCGGCATCGAGCGCCGACTTGCCGCCTTCGACGGAGTGTTGGCGCTGAGCAGCCCGCCGGGCGGACCGACGGTCGTCCAGCTGGAGATCCCGTGCGAATTGTCATAGCCGAAGACCTCTTTCTCCTCCGGGACGGATTGACCCGCATGCTCGAGGCTCATGGCCTCGAGATCAGTGCGGCTGTCGACAACGGAGACGATCTCGTCGCAGCCGTGACGGCGGATCCGCCCGACCTCGCCATCGTCGATATCCGGCTCCCGCCTACCTTCACCGACGAGGGTCTCCGGGCGGCCCTGGCGGCGCGGCAGCAGGTGCCCGGTCTACCGATCTTGGTGCTGTCCCAGTATGTGGAGCAGCTCTACGCCCGGGAACTGCTCGCCGACGGCACCGGTGGCATCGGCTATCTCTTGAAGGACCGGGTGTTCGACAGCGACCAGTTCGTCGAAGCGATACGGCGGGTTGCCGCCGGGGGAACGGCCATGGACCCAGAAGTGATCGCCCGCCTGCTGGTCCGGAACACCGAGAACGATGCCGTCGGCGCGCTCAGCCCGCGCGAACGCGAGGTGCTCGGTCTCATGGCGGAGGGCCGTTCCAACGCTGCTATCGCCGAGCGACTGGTGATCACCGAGCGCGCCGTGGCCAAGCACACGGCGTCGATCTTCCTCCGGCTCGGCCTCCAACCGTCCGAAGACGACAATCGCCGGGTCCTGGCGGTGCTGGCGTACCTCGGCGCCTGACAGGGGGTCGATCGCGCCCAACCGACACGCTCCTGAACCGGCTCCCTCCAACAGGTGTTCCCGATCCTGGACACGGAGTTCAGGGTGTACAGCGGGCGCTACGGCAGCGGACCGCCGTACCGAGTGGCGTCTACGGGACGTGTCAGGAGCCGTCACGGGACAGCCGGATCTCGGGCTGTCCCACGCTCAGGGTTTTTCGGGCGCCGGGTTGCTAGGATCCCTCAAAACAGGAACCGGTTCTACGATTCCGCGGGTTGTCCGGGGGGGACCCGTGGAGGTTCGGTCATGCAGACAGGGGGTTGTCGCCATGAACAGGATCACCGGCCGGCGGGCGGTAGGCGTCACGGCGCTGAGTGTGGCCGCGGCGCTGCTCCTCGCCTCCTGTTCGAGCGGGGGCAACTCGAGCCCCCCCAGCACGACGAGCACCCCGAGCACGACGACGTCCGCCAACTTCGGGACGCTCGCTGCACCCTGCGGCAAGGGCACCGCCACTGGATCCACCGAACAGGGGGTCACCAACTCCACCATCAACATCGCGTACGGCGACGACCGGGGCTTCTCCGGCCTCCCCGGCCTCGACCAGGAAATGGGCGACGCGGTGAAGGACATGATCGCCTGGTGCAACGCCCAGGGGGGTATCAACGGGCGCAAGATCGTCGGTGACTACTACGACGCAGCCGTCACCAACGTCGACAGCGTGATGACCCAGGCCTGCAAGACCGACTTCATGCTGGTCGGCGAGGGCTTCGCGCTCGACAGCCTGGCGGAGCAGACCCGCCTCGGCTGCAACCTGGTCGCCGTGCCCGGCTTCAGCGTCTCCGCCGTCTTTGCCAACGCCTACGAGATGTATCAGGCGTCCCCGAACCCGGCAAACTACAGCCCAGTTTCGTCGGCCTACCAGGCCCATATTCTCTTCGGCAGCAAGACCCAGAAGGCGGGCGTGTACGACTCCACCCTCTCTACCCAGGAACAATCGACGGCCAAAGCCGTGCAGGCCTACACCGAGGCCGGCTGGAAGTTCATCCCGAACTGCTCGGTCAACGTCAACTACAACGGCGAGGCCAACTACACGCCGTTCGTGCAGAAGCTCCAGAGCTGCGGGGCCCAGATCATCTACAACGATGCCACTCCGGGGCCGACCCTCTACGGCGCCTTCGAATCGGAGAACCAGCTCGGCTACAACCCGATCTGGGTGATGGACTCCGGCGCCTACACGGAGGGCTTCGCGCAGTGGAACACCGCCGGACTGGCCAACAACGTCTACGTCCGTATCTCCTACGAGCCGCTCGAAGCGGCCCACGTCGTCCCGGCCGTCGCCCAGTACCTCGCCATCCTGAAGAAGTACGGCGGCCTCACCTCACAGCTCGGGGAGCAGGCCACGTCCTCGTTCCTCCTGTGGGCAACGGAGGCCAAGGCATGCGGTTCGACCCTCACCCGCCAGTGCATGATCAACCATCTCGCCAAGGTCACCTCGTGGACCGGCGGAGGGCTGAACGCTTCGGGGAACCCGGCTAAGAACATCCCGCCGAATTGTGGGCTCTTGATGAAGCTCGACGGGACCAAATGGGTGCAGGCCTACCCGACGAAGCTCGGCACCTTCGACTGCTCGTCGAAGTACGTGGTCCCGAACTCCGGGGCGGCCATCATCGGGACGCCCCTCAACGCCGAAGGCTACGCGACCATGTACGCGACCTCTACGGTCCTCAAGCCCCAGGGGTGAGCACCCAGCGCGTCGGCTCGCCCGAAGTGTGACCTGAGCGCGCGACGGGAGCACCGGCCATGCACCTGTTCCTCGAGTACACGATCCTCGGCCTAGTCACCGGCGCGGTGTACGGGATCGCCGCGTCGGGACTCGTCCTCACGTACACGACCTCTGGGATCTTCAACTTCGCGCAAGGCGCCATGGCCATGCTGGCCGCGTTCACCTACTGGCAGCTGCGCTTCGACTGGAACTGGCCGGCTCCGCTCGCGCTCTTCGCCGTGATCGCGGTGCTGGCGCCGCTGCTCGGCATGGTCCTCTATGTCGGGATCATGCGGGGTCTGCGGGAGACGGCGGATGTGACCAAGATCGTGGTCACCATCGGCATCACGCTGGGGCTGATCGCCCTGGCTCAATGGATCTGGAGTCCCGGCGTGCCCCGGACCGAAGACCTGTTTTTCGGCAACGCGGCAAAATTCAAGTTCCTCGGGGTCTACGTGACGGATCACGAGGCGATCGCCCTCGGCTGCGGGGTACTGATCGCCATTGGTATCCGCTTGCTGTTCAGCAGCACCCGCACCGGGGTGGCCATGCGGGCGGTCGTCGACAACCCGGCGCTCCTCCAGCTCAACGGCGGGCGGCCCGAACGGCTGGCCGCCTTCTCCTGGGCCCTCGGAGGCGCGCTGGCCGCGGTGGCGGGCATCCTCATCACCCCCATCAGCGGCGGCACGCTCGACGTCCATGTGCTGACCCTGCTCGTGCTCGACTCGATCGCCGCGGCCATGTTCGGACGGCTCCGCAGCATCTGGCGGACCTTCAGTGGCGCGCTCGTTCTCGGCCTGGCGACGACGTACGTGCTGGGCTACTTCCCGAGCTCGTGGTCGTGGGCCTCGAACTTCCGCATCGCTCTGCCCATGATCGTGCTCTTCGTCGTCCTCTTGGTGCTGCCACAGGACCGGCTGCGGGGTGCCGTGCTCCTGCGGACCCGGGAGCGGTTCACCGTCCCCACCATGAGGTCGGCGGTGACCTGGGGCGTCATTCTGCTGCTCGTCGTTCTGGCCCTGGAACAGGTCATGGGCACCAACGACATGTCGGCCCTCACGGTCGGCATCACCTACGCCATCATCGCCCTGTCGCTCACCCTGCTCACCGGCTACGCCGGAGAGATCAACCTGGCGCCGGTCTCCTTCGGGGCCATCGCCACCATCATCGTGTTCCACCTCGGTCTCTCCGGTTCGGGGCTGACCCAGCGCATCACGCTCTGGGGCCTGCTGCTGGGTGTGGCGGTGACCGCCCTCGTCGGCGGGCTCATCGCCCTACCCGCCCTGCGCCTGCGCGGCCTGTACCTCGCCCTGGCCACCCTCGCCTTCGGCGTCTTCGTCTCCGACATGGTCCTCGCCGACATCGCGCCGCACATCCTGCCCATCTTCCATCAGCACTTCTCGATCTTTCCCAACGGCGCGCTCCAGATCCCCCCGCTCAAGCTCGGGCCGATCGATCTCAGTTCGACGAAGACGTTCCTCACCACCTCGGTCTGCATCTTCGTCGTCATCGGCATCGGCCTCGTGGCTCTGCGCCGCAGCAGTTACGGGCGGCGCCTGACGGCCATGAAGGACAGCCCGGCGGCAGCCGCCACCCTGGGACAGAACCTGGTCAAGCTCAAGCTGTCCGTCTTCATGCTCTCGGCGGCCATCGCCGGCATCGGCGGAGTGCTGCTCTCCGCTGCCTCGGTCAGCGTCACCGCCGACAGCTACATCATCTTCATCAGCCTGGCCCTTGTGATGTTGACCGTCGTGGGCGGCATCGGCAACGTCGCCGGCGCCCTCATGGGTGGGATCCTGGCCGGAACAGCGTTCACGGCCCTCACCAGTACGTTCACGAACTTGAGCACGGCCCACGGCGGGGGGGGGTTCTGGAACGTCTTGACCAACCTGTCCCTGGTAGCCCCGGCCCTCGTCGGTGTCAGCCTGGGTCGCAGCCCCAGCGGCGCGGTGCCCCAGATCGTGGCCAGCTACCGACCGCTGTGGCGGGTAAAGGGGGTGCTCGCGCTCGGGATTGCCGCCGAAGTCGCGGCCTACCTCCTCGTCTTGACCAAGGTCATGGGCAACTGGTGGCTTGTGCTGGCGACGGTGGTCATCGCCCTCGCGACCCCGGCGATCGGCCGGGCGGTGCGGCCCGATGCCTTTCGTGCGGTTCCGGTTCACACCCCGGCTCCCCGGGACCGACCGGTACCGGTGGCGGTCGACGGCGTGATGGCGGGGGAGGGCGTGGCCGATGCCCGCTCTTGAGGTCGAGGGTGTGTGCATGGCCTTCGGGGGCGCCCAGGTCTTGGTCGACGTGTCCCTGTCGGTCACCGCCGGTGGGGTGACCGGCCTCATCGGGCCCAACGGGGCCGGCAAGACCACCCTGTTCAACGTCGTCAGCGGGCTGCTCGAGCCCAAGTCCGGACGGGTGATGATCGACGGGCGCGACGTCACCAGAGCCGGGCCGGCCGCCCGGGCCCGTCGGGGCCTGTCCCGCACCTACCAGCGGCTCGAGCTCTTCACCTCGCTGACGGTGCGGGACAACATCCGAGTCGCCGGCGAGATCCGCAACACGTGGGGGCGGCGGGGCCGGATCGACGTGGCCGCCGAGACCGAGCGGACCATCGAGCTCGTGGGCCTGGGCGACGTGGCCGAGCGTGAGGTGAGCGAGCTGCCGACGGCCCGGGCCCGGGTCGTCGAGGTGGCGCGGGCCCTCATGACCCAGCCGAGGGTGCTCCTGCTCGACGAACCGGCCTCGGGACAGACCGAAGAGGAGACGTTGGCGTTCGGGCGGTTCCTCCGCCAGCTGGTCGACGATCGGGACCTGGCCGTCTGCCTCGTCGAGCACGACGTCGGCCTGGTGATGGACACCTGTGAGCTGATCCACGTCCTCGACTACGGCGAGATCATCGCCAGTGGACCGCCCGAGCAGGTCAAGAGCAATCCGGCCGTCGTCAATGCCTATCTGGGTGCGCCGTGAGCCAGCCCATCTTCGAGCTTCGTGACATCCGGGCCGGCTACGGACCGATCGAGGTCGTGCACGGGGTGAGCCTCGAGGTCCCGGCCGGATCGGTGGTCGCCCTCCTCGGGCCCAACGGCGGCGGCAAGACCACCTTGCTCAACGTGTGCGCCGGCACGCTTGCGCCCAGCAGCGGCGAGGTCCGCTTCGATGGCAGTGCGGTGACCGTCGTCTCTGCAGATGGCAGGGCTCGGCGGGGGATCTGCACCGTGCCCGAAGGCCGGGGGATCTTCCCCAACCTCAGCGTCCGCGAAAACCTCCTCATGGCCACCCAGGTCGGGGTGCCCATGGACCGCATCGAGGACGTGACCTTCGCCCAGTTCCCACAGCTCAGCTCCCGGCGCAAGCAGTTGGCCGGCACCCTCTCGGGAGGGGAGCAGCAGATGCTCGCCCTGGCACGGGCCTTCGCGACCGACCCGAAGCTCCTCTTGCTCGACGAGCTTTCCCTGGGTCTGGCCCCGATCGTGGTGGGCCAGCTCTACGACAAGGTCCGCGAGCTGGCGTCGGGCGGCTTGTCGATCCTGCTGGTGGAGCAGTTCGCCCGCACCGTCCTGCCGATCGCCGACCTGGCGGGCGTGATGCTGCAGGGAATCATCGCCCACCAGGGCTCCCCCAGCGAGATGGAGGAGGCGCTGTCGGCCAGCTACCTCGGCGGATGACCGAGCGGTCTCGAAGCGTCAGATGAGCGGCTCTCCGCTGCGGATTCGCGCAAGCAGGTCAGTCAGCACGTCGACCAGGGCCGCCTTCTCCATCGACAACTGCCCTTGGCGCCAAGCCAGGCACAGCTCACTCAAGACGCCGATCTGTGCCTAGGCGACGAGGCGGGCACGCCGGCCCGAGTGTGGATGGTCGCCTTGACCGGCACGCTGGTACACGTCCCAGGGGGATCGACCCATTGGTTCAGGTTCGGATCGGGCGGCGGCACGATGTTGTCGATGACGTCGCGGGCCGGGGCAGCCGAGTTATTCACAGAAGTCGCCCGCCAGGTCTCACCCACCGCTCCGGACATCGGCGCCCTGGTCGGGATCGCGTCTTCGCATAGTCTCACCATTGCCGTACCGGCCGGCTGAACGTCTGGTGGCCCGCGCCACTACAACCTGATTTGCGCAAGCTGTGTCCGCGACTTGACGTCCAGCTTGCGGAACGCTTTGTGCAGGTGATATTCGACGGTGCTCGGACTGATGAAGAGTTGAGCGGCGATCTCTCTGTTCGTACTTCCCCCTGCAGCCAGACGGGCGACCTGTGCCTCCTGGGGAGTCAGTTGGTCAAGCGTGTCCGCAGTTCGTTTACGCGCCGTTTCGCCGCTGGCCCGCAGCTCAACCCGCGCTCGCTCGGCAAACGCCCCCATTCCAAAGTCTGTGAACATCTCGTGAGCAATCCGCAGCTCGTGACGAGCGTCCAGGCGACGCCGCTGACGTCGGAGCCACTCGCCGTAGAGTAGGTGGGCACGGGCCAGGTCGACGAGGACTCGCGTATGCGACAGTCGTTCGATGGCTTCGACGTAGAGGTCTTCGGCGTGCACGTCATCCTCGAGCAGTGCGTGCGAGCGGGCGGCGATCCCCAAGGCCCAATCGGTCCCGCTTGCACTACTCCTGTCCGTCAGGTACCGATCGGTCTCGGTGGCAAGCTCGAGAGCACCAACTCGTGCTGCCGCCTCTATCAATTCAGGCATTGCCCAGTTCGAGGTGACGAGCTCGGTGTGACCGACCACCCGCCGAGCTGCCGCCAATGCCTCCGCGTACCGTCCGAGCCCGTTGTAGAGAACGGACTCCGCCCAGTCCATGAACGACAGACCTGCCCCCTCCCCGCGCTCGATCAGCTCGGCACGAGCGGTATCGAACAACTGTCTTGCTTCGACCTCGTCACCACGCATCGCAGCGAGGCTCACTCCGTGGTATGGGGCAAGGGGGCTTCCGGTCAGCTCAGTCGCCTCTTGGATGGCGTCCTGGTGAGCGGCCGCCAACGCCAACTCGCCCGCCAGCACGTGCACCTGTCCCCGGTGGCTGAGGGCGATCGGCAGTTCGCTGAGTGCTCCGGTCTCGCGGACCAGCTGGAGGTGTAGGTCTGCCAGCCGCTTCCACCCCTCGTCATCCCAGAGATGCTGTGTTGCGACGGTCGCTCCCCACATCCAGCGCAGCTGCTCACCCTGTGACATCTCGCCCTCAATCGCACGCTGCGCCTGGCGCAGAGTCGGCACGGCTGCGCCGTAGTTGTCGCTGACGACAGCAACCAAACCGTCGAGGAGCAGGTCCGGCCCGCGTGGCGTCCGCACCCGCGGTGCACAACTCGCAGCTTTTGCGATCTCGTGCGGGCTTGCGCCCGGTCCGGCCAACGGCCCAGCGAAGATGGCCGCCGTCAGGGCCTCCAGGTACGTCTCTCGGGCCAGCTCAGGATCGACCTCCCGGAGCTGTTCGGCGGCTTTGAGCAGCAGCGTTGCGGCATCGCCGCTACGCGTCGCGAGGAACGCAATCTGGCCGCGGAGCAAACCCGCCCTCGCCTGTTCGGACTGACTCAGGACCCCCGCCTCAGCCGTCGCAACCAAGCGAGAGGCGTCATCCAACGCTCCGGCCTGCAACTTTGCCTGGGCCGCCGCAAGTGCACGTCCGGATCTCCGTGACTCCTCGGGTGTCAGGGCTGTGGCTCGTTCCAGGAACGCCGCGGCGGCGGCGTACCCACCACGCGCCTGCGCCCGGGCCGCAGACTCCTCAAGTTCCGCTGCAACCTCCTCCTCGGGCCTCTGGGCAGCGTGCGCACGATGCCAGGCGCGGCGATCCGGATCGAATTCCGGCTCAGTCGCCTCCGCAAGCGCTCGATGGGCCTCGCGTCGCTCGTACGGGGTAGCTGCCCGGTAGACAGCCGAGCGAACCAGCGGATGACGGAACACCACCCGAGGGCCAAGAACCAACCAGGCTTCCGACTCAAGCGTGTCGGCAGCTGACTCTGGGATTCCGAGTCGCTCCGCCGCCCGCCACACGAGCGCCGGATCCCCGACCGGATCGGTCGCCGCCACGAGCAGCAAGCGACGGACATCGTCTGGAAGACCCACCAGTCGCCGCGTAAAACTGTCCTCGATGCTGGCAGACAGGGGCACCTCGGGCGGCAAGCCAAATCCGCCCGCAAGCTCAGTTGGGGAAAGCCCTCTCGGCAATTCCAGCAGTGCGAGGGGGTTCCCACGCGTCTCGACGACGATCCTCTCCAAGACGGTCTCATCGAGCGGAGCCGGCAAGACCGATTCCAAGAGCGCTAACGCATCTCGATGCCCCAACGGCGAGACGAAGAGCTCCGGTAGTCCGGTGAGCGCCTCGTCGACCTGGCGCGTGGCGAACAGGAGGACGATCGGCTCCGCCAACAGGCGGCGAGCCACGAACGCAAGGGCACGCGCCGACGCCTGATCCAACCAATGTGCGTCATCGACAACAGCGAGGAGCGGCTGCTCCTCGGCCGCCTCGGACAAGAGGCCGAGGACGGCCAATCCGACCAAGAACGGATTTGGCGCCGACCCGCCAGTGAGTCCAAATGCGACCCCGAGCGCCTCGTGCTGGGGTTGTGGGAGACGGTCCAGAAGGTCGAGGAACGGGGAACACAGCTGCTGCAGCGCCGCGAATGGGAGCTCCATCTCCGCTTCGACGCCGGACGTCCTGGCGATCCGATATCCGCGCCCAGCTTGTATTGCGTGCTCGAGCAGGGCGGTCTTGCCGACGCCTGCTTCGCCGTGCACGACCAGCACGCCGCCCCGCCCGCCGCCAAGCAATCGGTCGAGAATCTCACGCTCGCGTTCGCGGCCGAACAACTGCCCTCCTGACGAAACCGGACGAGACGTTCCCGCTTCGATGGACATCATTGCTGAGAACGGCGTTCGGGGCACGCCTGAGGGTTTCCGCGACTAAGGAATTCCTGGATTCGAGCGCCTGGCAGTGGCGTTACGGTTCGAGATAGTGGAGAGTGACTACAGGGGCGAGTCCTCGGCGCGCCGAGCTGAACCGACAGGGGAGTCATTCGCCGGCGCGCTTTCGGCCCGGACGCCGATCCGCGGGGCGGAGTTCGCTCCCAGAGTCAGCCAGCAGGGGTACTACGTCGGGCGGGTCAAGGGAAACCTCTACCGAATCACGGACGGGATGTACCAATGTGCGTTCATGACCACCTCCGACGGCGTCGTCTTGTTCGACGCCCCTGCCACCATCGGTCACAACATCCAGCGCGCCATCGATGAGATTGCCACGGCCAACGGCGTGAGCAACAAGGTGTCGTATCTCATCTATTCGCATCACCATGCCGATCACGCCGGCGCGTCTTCGCTGTTCGACCGGAATATCACCCGTATCGGGCACGAAGAGACGCGAAGGCTGTTGCTGCGTGACGACGATCCGGCGAGGCCCGCACCAGAAGAAACCTTCCAGGATCGCTGCACCCTCGAGGTCGGGGGCGAGCGCATCGAGCTGGCCTGGCACGGCTCCAATCATTCGCCGGACAACATTTTCATCCATCTGCCCGGTCATGCCGCGCTCATGCTTGTCGACATAATGAACCCGGGGTGTGCAGCGGTCTGCCAAAGCAACCTGGCCTACGACGTACCCGGCTACATCGGAGCCTCTGAGTACGCGCTCACGTATCCGTGGAAGTACTTCATTGGTGGTCATACGGGCCGGCTCGGGACGCGCGACGACGTTGCAACACACCGCCAGTACATGGCAGATATCGGGGCCAGCGCACGAAGGGCGCTGGACAGCATCGATCCCACGCCCTATTTCGTCGAGCACGGCGAGAACATCTGGGCAGCGATGACGGAGTATCTGAACGCAACGACAGCCGCCGCCGCCGCGCCGGTCATCGAGAAGTATTCGGGCATTCTCGCGGCCGTGGACCTCTTCACGACCGGTACCACCTTCCAGGTCGTGCAATCGATGCGTCTCGACCGTGGCTACGCGTCTCACGTTCATCCGTGAGGCTCGGCAATGAACAGCCCGACGAGGCCAGAACGGCACGGTGAGCAGCTCGGATGCTGACGATCCAACAGCCGACTGGGGGTTTCCTAGATGCGAGCGCGTCCGGGCTGGCACAAGATGGGAGGAGACAATCAATCCGAAAGGAAGCAGGTACATGCCCGACGACCCAGTAGGTGATTCCGGCTCCTCGATCGACAACCGCCACCTCCTGCTCGTCGGTGCCGGGCCGGGTCTTGGATTGGCCGTGGCTCGTCGTTTTGGCGAGGGTGGCTATCGAGTGACATTGGTGGCTCGCAGCACGGACGGACTCGGCGACCTCGCTGCCGCTCTGGCTGATACCGGAGCGCAGGTTGACACGGTCGTCGCGGATGCCAGCGACCCTGAGGGTCTGAGAGCTCGGATGGCAGAGCTCTACAGCGAGCCGGGTGGGCCCGGGCTCATCATCTACAGCGCAGTGATGGGAGCTCCGGACAGCCTCTTGAGCTCAACCGTCGAACACCTGCAGACGGCCTATGCGGTGGACGTCATCGGTGCCATCGTTTTGGCGCAGGTCGCCGCCCCAGCCATGCGGGCGGCCGGCTCCGGCACCATCATGGTGACGGGTGGCGGGTTCGCTGATTATCCGATCCCAGCCCTCGCGACCATTTCGCTCGGCAAGGCAGCCCTCCGATCCGCCGCCACCATGCTTGGAGCCGATTTGGAACCGGATGGCATCCGCGTGGCGACCTTGACGATCGCCGGGCAGATCGTTGCGGGCACTGCCTTCGATCCCGTGAACATCGCGAAGCGCTATTGGGAAGTCGTCCATACCGACGGCCCATGGCAGGCGGAGTTCCGCTTCACCGGCGAATAGGGCAGTGGCGCCTCACCGCCTATGCCCCGTTCAGGCCCGCGTCGGCGCCTTCTCGGACAGCGACAACACGGTCTCCCCGGCCAAGGTCGGGCCTTCCGTATGGAGGTGGCAGCGAACCGACACACCTGTGGGCGTCTGGTACGGCTCGGGTTCGACCGAGGCACACACGTCCATGGCGTAGGCGCACCGGGCACGGAATCGGCAGCCGGTGGACTCGGTCGTGGCGTCTCCGACCTCGCCTCGGAGCATCACCCGGTGACGATGTTCGCGCCCGGTGGGATCTGGGATCGGTATGGCCGACAGCAGCGCCGCAGTGTAGGGATGGGCGGGGCGAGAGTAGACCTCCTCGGCGGGGCCTTCCTCGACGACCTGACCCAAGTACATCACGGCGATCCGGTCGCTGATGTGGTGCACCACGGAAAGGTCGTGCGCAATGAAGAGGTAGGCGGTTCCGAGCTCGGCTTGGAGGTCCCGGAGCAGGTTGATCACTTGCGCCTGGGTCGAGACGTCGAGCGAGCTGACCGCCTCGTCGCACACCAATAGCCTCGGGTGCACCGCCAGGGCCCGGGCGATGGCGATCCGCTGGCGCTGGCCGCCAGAGAACTGGTGCGGGTACCGCTCGAGCGCGGACCGGCTCATCCCCACCTGACCGAGCAGCTCGACCACCCGGTCGGTCCGCTCCGCCGAGCTCATCTCGGCGTGCACGACCAGTGGCTCACCGACGCTGTCGGCAACGGTATGGCGTGGATCCAGAGACGAGTAGGGGTCCTGGAAGACCATCTGCATGAGGTCCCTGTGGTTTCTCAGGCCGCTGCCGTTCAACGCCGTGACGTCGATGCCGTCGATGCGGACGGTGCCGGCGGTCGGGTCGATCAGCCGCATGACCAGACGGGCGAGGGTGGACTTCCCCGAACCACTCTCGCCGACCAGGCCGAGCGTGGACCCCGTCGAGATTGTCACGGTGACCTGGTCGACGGCATTCACGCTGCCCGTGGCCCGACGGAGGACCCCCGAACGGATGGGGAACAGCTTCGAGAGCCCCGACACCTCGAGAGCCGGGGGGTAGGGACTGGCCTCCTCGTCGTGGAGAGCCCGGTCGTCGGGGGAGTGGCCGACATCGCCTGCTGGAGCGGGCGGTTCCGAGGCTGGTAGCGAAGGCCGCGTCGGGGGCGTTGGGGCGTGGGCAGATGCGACGGCCGCTGCAGTGCCCGTACCACCACCGCGCCAGAGATGGAGCTCCTCCTGGCGCAGGCAGCGGGCGAGCTGGTGCGGGTCCGAGGAGCCACCACCTTGGACCGAACGCAGGTCGACCGACGTCTGGGCGCAGCGCTCCTCGGCGTAGTCGCATCGAAGCCGGAAGCGACAGGACTCGGTGATCTCGTCGGGCCGCGGGACTCGCCCCGGGATGGCATGAAGCGGCATCCCTGCCGGGGTCATCTGAGGCATCGACGCCAGGAGCGCCTCCGTGTAGGGGTGCCGAGGCCGGCCGTAGAGGGCGCGCACCGGCGCCTCCTCGACGATCTGGCCTGCGTACATGACCACGACCTCGTCCGCTACGTCTGCAATGACTCCGAGGTCGTGGGTGACGAAGATCATCGACATCGACTGCTCTTCGAGCAGGGAATGCAGAAGGTCGATGATCTGTGCCTGCGTGGTCACGTCGAGTGCCGTCGTCGGTTCGTCGGCGATCAGGAGCGTCGGCTGGCATGACAGGGCCATGGCGATCATCACCCGTTGGCGCATGCCTCCTGAGAACAGGTGGGGGTACTCGCGCGCTCGCTTGGCGGCGTTGGGGATCTCGACTTTGTCGAGCATCTCGACCGCCACCCCCCACGCCTCCTTGCGGCTGAGTCCGCTGTGGACCCGGACCTGCTCGGCGATCTGGTTGCCGACCGAATACGCCGGGTTCAGGCTGGTCATCGGTTCCTGGAAGATCATGGAGATCTCCGCACCTCTGAGCTTGCGCAACTCCTTGGGGCCCATGCTGGTCAACTCGCGTCCCCCAAAGCCCACGCTGCCGGTGGCAAGGCGGCCGCCGGGCGGGAGCAGTCCCATGACTGCCAGCGCCGAGACGGTCTTGCCCGAGCCGCTCTCCCCGACAAGACCGATCGTCTGACCCGGCTGGACCTCGAAGGACACGTCCTCGACCACCGGGAGCCACTCTCCCTTGACGTTGAATTCGACCCGAATGTGGTCCACAGCGAGAAGCGGTGCTGACCCTCCGCCGGATACTGGCGCCGAGGTGACCGAATCGGCCGCGGGCGCCACGATCGCTGTCTCTCGGATACCCCCGGCACCGACGGTCGCGTCCTCAGGCGGGGACCCCGAACGCACCAGTCGGCCATGCAACCAGCGAGCCAGCTGTCGAGCGCGCTTTGCCGAGATGGTCCGCTCACGGCCCAGTGCGTCGCGCAGGCCGTCGGCCACCAGGTTGAAGGCCAGGACCGTGATCATGATGGCCAATCCCGGCCAAATGAGCGCGGTGGGGTTGGTGAAGATGAACTGGTAGGCCTCGCTGAGCATGTTCCCCCAGCTGGCCGTCGGTGGCTGGGCGCCGAGACCGAGGAAGGACAGACCGGCTTCCGCCAGGAGCGCGAAGCCCAGCGCCAGAGCCACTTGGATGACGACGGGTGAAGCGACGTTGGGAAAGATGTGCGACCGGATCAATCTGGATGGGCCTGCACCCAGAGACTGGGACGACTCTATGTAGGTTTCCTCGCGCACGGAGATGACCTCGCCCCTGATCAACCGCACGAAGCTCGGGACGAACACCACGGCAATGGCGATGGCGGCGTCGTTCAAGTTGGCACCCAGCAGCGCGGCCACCGTCAGCGCCAGGACCAGAGGCGGGAATGAGAAGAGGGCGTCCATCAGCCGCATGACGGTCGTGTCGAACCAACCTCGGAAGTACCCGGCGATCAACCCGATCGGGAGAGCCACCACGATGGCCATGCCGACGATCTCGAAGGTCGCCCGCAACGAGACCCGGGCGCCCCAGATGAGGCGGCTCAAGATGTCCCGCCCAAGGTCGTCCGTGCCGAGCCAGTGCGCTCCTGACGGTGCTGCGTTGACGGCGGTGAGGTCCGCAAAGTTCGGCTTGTACGGCGCGATCAATGGCGCGGCGATCGCGGCCGCGGTCAGCAGGACCAGATACAGGAGCGCGACGACGGCGAGGCGGTCTCGGACAAACCGGCGCCAGAGCCGCTCGGGGCGGTCGGTCTCGATGTCCGGGGAGTTCTCCTCGACCCGCTCCACACGGATCCGGTCCCCGAGGACGAGGGGGTCGGTGTCCCCCGGAGGAAGCAGCGAGGTCAACCGAGGCGCACCTTCGGATTGAGCATCCCGTAGATGATGTCGACGATGAGGTTGATCAGAACAAAGAACAGGGCGGTGACCAGGACCACGCCTTGGATGACTGGCAGGTCCTTTTCGCTGATGGCTTGGAGCATGTAGGTCCCGAGTCCCGGCAGCGAGAAGATCTGCTCGATGATGAAGGTGCCGCCCAGCAGGTACGCGAACTGGATGCCGACGACGGTGACCACTGGGCTCAGGGCGTTCTTCATGGCGTGTTTGCCGATCACCATGCGCTGAGGGAGACCCTTGGCCACGGCCGTACGCATGTAGTCCTGCTGGAGAGTGTCGATCATCGATCCCCGGATCTGCCGAGCGATGGTGGCCGCCCCGCCGATCCCGAGCGCCAGCCACGGCATGATCAGGTGCTGGAACCACCCCCAAGGTGAGGTGGTGAACTTCACGTACCCGATGGGCGACAGCCAGTGGAGATTGATCGCCAAGATCACGACCAGGATCATTGCCAGCCAGAAATCGGGGATGGCGACCCCGAGACTGCTCCCGACCGTCACCACCCGGTCGGTGGCGGACCGGGGCTTTATCCCGGCGGCGATGCCGGTGGGCACCCCGATCACGATGGCGACGAACATCCCGCCGAGCGCCACGCTGAAGGTGACGGGGAACCGTACGGCGATGCCCGAGGCCACGCTCTCGTTCTGGAACAACGAGTTCCCGAGGTGGCCGTGGAGCACGCCTGACAGCCAGTTCCAGAACTGTTGGAAGAAGGGCTCGTTGAGATGGAGTTGGCGGGTGATCTTGGCCACCTCTGCCGGGGTGGCGTGGGCCCCGCCGGCCAGCGTCAGTGCGGGGTCCCCCGGGATCAGGAAGATCAGGCTGAAGACGCCGAGGCAGATGAGCAGGAGCAAGGGGATGGTGATCAGCAGCCGTCTCGCTATGAACGAGATCAGCGAAGAGTTCGCCATCGGGGGAGGTCAGCCTTACTTCTTGATGTAGATGCCCGCGAGATCGGTGTGACACTGGCCGATCGGGGCCTGGACCGTCCCGCCAACCACGTCCTTGTTGTAGCCAACGAGCGAAGGTTGGAACACGAGAGGAACCTCGGCACCTATCGCCATCGCGAGCGCACCGGCCTTTTGCATGTATGGCGCCTGCTGCTGGGCCGTAACGTAGTAGAGGGCCTGCTTGATATACGGAGCGAGCTGTGGATTGGCGGTGCCGAAGTGTTGGGTGAGGAAGCCGATCGGGAGGAATTCGTCTTCGAAGTTATTGGCCAAGTCGGGCCCGTTCGAGAGCTGATCGGTCAGCACGGCGTCGCCCTGGCCCTTGATGTACACATCGGTCAAGAGGTCTGCCGGGTCGACCTGCTGCAGGTTGACCGTGAACCCCGCAGCCTGGGCCTGCTGTTGGATGATCAGGGAAATTTGGCCGAACGACGCGTCACCGGAGGGCACGACCAGCGTGAAGGAGATCCCATTGGGGTAGCCGGCGGCCTTGAGCATCGCCTTGGCCTTCGCCGGCTGGTAGGTGTACTTGCTGCCCACCGACGTGTTGTACCCAGGCGACCAGGACGGGAAGGGCTGGTATGCCGGCTCACCAAGACCGTCGTTCACCGTGTGGTTGAGCGCATTCCGATCCACCGCGTATTCGAGCGCAGCGCGTACCTTCGCGTTGGTGAACGGTCCGGTGTTCTGCCGCATCTGCAGGTCGAAGTAGTCGTAGGACTGGCCCACCGCCACGCCGAGGTTGGGCTGTGCTTCGACTTGGGCAACCTCGTTGGGCTCGAGTGTCGCCATGTCAACTGCACCGGATTCGAGCGCGCCGACGGTCTGCGGGCCGAGCCCGACCTGGACGAAGTCGATGCCCCCGAGCTTGTACTGCCCCTTGTTCCAATATTTGGGATTGGCCACGAGGTTGATCGAGGAACCTTGCTGGTAGCTGCTCAGCACGAAGGGACCGGCACCGACGGGTTTGGTCGCATCAGTACTGATCGTGCTGGGGTCCACGATGGTGCCGTCTGTGTGGTACAGAGCCTGGATGACGTCGCCCGGGATCGGGTTGGAGAGGTTGAGCACGAGGGTGAGCGGATCGACCACGTCGATCGTCGAAATGGCACTGAGCGTCGTCAGCAGGGGACTCATCCTCATATAGAGCAGGCTCGTCTTGATGGCATTGGCGTCGACCGGATCACCGTTCGAGAACACGACACCCGGCCGAAGATGGAGGGTGACCGTATTGGACGTCGACGACCAGCTCTCCACGATGTTGGGGAGGAAGGCATTGTTGGTGATGCCCAGGCCCGAGGCATAGATGTTCGACAAGATCGCGAATCCGCAGGGATTGAGGGACTGTTCCGGATTGAACGTGTTGTCGAACTCGTCGTTGAGGTCGACACCGTACTTGAGGACCCCGTTTGGATTGACGCCTGACTGCGCCGCTCCGGGTGTGCTTGTACCGCCACATGCCACCACCGTCAGCCCGAAGCAGACCGCCATGACACCCACCAGGGGGCGCCGGGTCCGGTCCCTGAGACCGAAGCGCTCGGAACCGCCGCCGACATCCGAACGCCGCCGACCTGATCCACGAATCGCCATGACTAGCTCGCTTTCACGTCAGCCCGTCTGCCGGTGCGGGACAATCTGCGAAGAATACCTGAAGCTGCTGATCACCACCGGTTTCGCTAGTCGATCAGCTATGCGGTGAGCAAGAGGGCGCAAGCGAGGGCGAACTGGCGAGGTAGTGGATGGCGTCAGGTGATGAGAGCACGCGAATTGCGGATCGACAGGGCGACCAGGGTCAGCGTGGGGCCGTAGCCGGTGCCGGTCGGGAACGGCGAGGAGTCGGCGATGACAACGTTCGGGACGTCGTGGAGCCGCCCCCATTCGTCGCAGACCGATGTCGCCGGATCGGTCCCCATGCGCACCGTTCCCACGACGTGGCGCGACGTCGGGATGCTCGGCATCTCCTGCAATCCCTCAATGACATCGGTGTCCAGGCGCTCGATGAGGTCGGCGTCGAGGCTCTTGATGAAGTCGGCGCTCAGGCGAGGCGAGGTCGTGCTCTGGGACCAGACAGCCCCGGCCTCTTGCAGGATGGCCTCGAGCTTGGGGGCGTAGTAGGCGGAAGCTGCCAGCTCATGGCGGTGCGGGTGGTAGGTGGTTCGGGCCACCGGCAAGCCGTGGATGTCGCGGATCGTCGGGTCGAGGTCGACGCGATTGGTTGCCTGGGGGAGGTCCTCCCCCTGCATGGTGAAGCCGACCAGGTGGTCGCGCATCGGCGACTCGCGCATCCCCTGTTTGTGCCGGGATCCCCACGGATAGATCTTGGCCTCGAGGACGGGATGGGCCGCCCCGCCGTGCTCGACCAGACCGCCTTTGAACCAGGGCAGACCGGCCTCGGCGGCCGCGGCTCGAGCCGCATCGTCGACGACGATGAAGTCATCGTGGGTGTGGGTCACAGAGCGGCCCTTGTGGGCGTGGACCCGCATCGGCAGTTGGCCGAACGTCAGGGTCTGGAAGTGGAACATGAGGTTGCGCCCGATCATCGGGTGCTCGAGGCCCGACAGGAGCAGGAGCCGCGGGGTCTCCATGGCCCCAGCGGCGACGATCACATGCGCGGCCGTCTCGGTGTGGGTGTTTCCGGCCGCATCGATCCACTCGACGCCGGTGGCCCGGCCGTTGGCCACGACGATCCGCTTCACGAACGAGTTGGGACGGAGTTCGGCCCGACCGGAGAGCAGTGCACGGCGGAGGAGGGCGACCGGGTCGCCCTTGGCGTGGATGGGGCAGCCGAAAAAGGCGCAGAATCCGCAGTTGTTGCAGGCGGGCCGGCCGTCGTAGGGGACGGAGTTGCAGCCGGTTGGAGCAGGGTACGGGTGGTAGCCGAGCCGCTCGGCAGCCGCGGAGGTCACGACGGCGCAGTACATGGGAGCCCCAGGGGGCATCGGGTAGGGTCCCGACCGCCTCGGGGCAAAAGGGTTGGCGTCGGCATCCCCCGCCACCCCCACAGCGCGCTCGGCCTCGGCGTAGTACGGCTCGAGATCGTCGTAGCCGATCGGCCAGTCGGCGACGGTAGCCGCCTCCACCGGCCCGAGCTCCGAGAGGACTCGAAAGTCGTCTTCCCGAAAGCGCGGCAACTTGCCGTCCGCGTGGACTCCTCCTCCGCCAACTGTGGCCGGGAGATTGTTGACTTCGCCAATATGCAGCCGGTCGCCATCCTCCTCGCGGAGGCGGAAGGTTCTCGGTTCGAGCCACGGGTCGGGCCCGAGGAAGTGGCGGCTCCAGAACTTGATCTCGTCGTTGGAGTACTCGTAGAGGAGCTCATTCGGGTTCTCGAGGTTGATGAGGTGGTTCCGTCCTCGCTCGAAGATCACGACGGAGCGGCCCGCAGCGGTGAGTACGTCGGCCGCCGTCGAACCGCCCGGTCCAGAACCCACGATGATGACATCGAAATCGCGGCTCACGGCTGGGTGACCTCCTCGTCGGTATAACCCCTTGGTTGGACGTCGCCGTCCCATCCGATGTTGTGCCAACCGACCAGGCCGCGATTGCCCAGGTACTCTGGCGCGCCGTACATCCCCTCGCAGGCGTGGCCGTAGAGGAGCAGGCTGAACTCGCTGTTCTCCCGCAGCCGCCGGTCCTGTTCCTCGTCAGGCACCTCGATGAAGTCCCCGCCAAGAGCGACGATGCCCTGTTGGTAGCGCTCCTGGAGCCCGATCACGGGTCCGAGCCGCTCGCGCTCGGGGATGCCCAACGAGCCCTCAATCCGCGTGCGCCACGCCAGCTCGTCGCGCGGGGCCAGCCTGTGGAAGGTGGCGAAGCCAGGGGCGCCGCCGAACCGTCCCGAGAACGGTCCTCCCGCCCAGATCAGAGGGGGATCGCTGGCAAAGGCGCCGAGGAACCCGTCGATGTAGTCGACCACGCCCGCTTCGGTTGCTCCGGGGTCCTGGTCGGTCGGGATCAAGCGGGCGCATGCTGCTTGCACGACTGCATACTGCTGCTCATCGAAGAACCGGGGCATGTCCGAGTGTAGATCCGGGTATGAGTTGCGCGGCAAACCAGATCCTCTTCGGTCATGCGGGAGGGATAGGTCCCTCACGAGGCGGCCGTCGGTGTAGTCCGAGCCACGCTTTCAAACTGCGTGCGACCGCCTGAGCGCTTGAAGGCTGTCGTCGACGCGGAGAGCGCACCGAAATGTCGAGCGCGATCTTCCTCACCCGTCTGCTCCTGGCGGGCCTGAGCATCGCCCCTTTCTGCCGGTATACCCCGACAGCTGCTCACACCCTCAGCTAGGGTCCAAACGGAGGCGACGTCTCAGACGGAAAGTCGAATGGGACCATCGGGCTAGCCGGGGGAGCCGTGGAGAATCTAGGTGAACCCACCGGACCACTACGTGGCGTGAAGGTGGTCGAGCTCGGCGTGTGGGTCGCCGGTCCGGCCGCCGGGGGCATCCTGAGCGATTGGGGCGCCGACGTGACCAAGATCGAACCGCCGAGCGGTGACCCGGCACGCGGTTTCCAGAAGATGCTCGGAGGGGATCTTCCCAGCAACCCTGTCTTCGAGCTCGACAACCGCTCCAAACGAAGCATCGTTCTGGACCTGTCCTCGTCCGAGGGTCGCGAAATTGCCAACACGCTGATCGACGGGGCGGACGTCTTCCTCACCAACATCCGGTTGTCGGCACTGGAACGTGTCGCCCTCGATCCAGGGTCCGTCAGGGATCGCAACCCCGCACTGGTCTACGCCATCATCAGCGGGTACGGCCTGACTGGTCCCGAAGCGGATCGGCCGGCCTACGACATCGGGGCCTTCTGGGCGCGGTCCGGAGTGGCTGCCTCCCTGACGCCTCCGGGTGCCGACCTTCCCTTCCAGCGCGGAGGCATGGGCGACCACTCGGTCGCGATGACGGGAGCCGCCATGGTCTGTGCTGCGCTGGTCGCCCGCGAACGCACGGGCGTGGGCGACCTCGTCTCGGCGTCCCTCCTTCGCCAAGGCGCGTACACCATCGGATTCGATGTGAACGTGGCGCTGATGTGGGGAAGGCCGATCCATCTCGGGAGCCGGTCGACGATGACGAATCCGACCGTCAACAACTACACCGCCGGCGACGGAAGGCGCTTCTGGATCGTCGGCCTGGAAGGAGAGCGGCACTGGCCACCCCTGGTCCGGGCCGTCGATCGCCTTGAATGGCTCACCGACGAGCGCTTCGACACGACGGTGGCCCGATACAAGAACGGAGTTGAGCTGGTGCGCCTCCTCGACGAGATCTTCTCCACACGGCCCCTATCGGAATGGGCCGAGATCTTTGACGCCGAGCCGGAGTTCTTCTGGTCACCGGTACAGACGGTCGAGGAGCTCCTTTCCGACGAGCAGTTCCTGGCGGCCGGCGGGCTTGTGCACGTGCCCGACGAGCACGGGACCCAGATGATGCTTGCCACTCCTGCCGACTTCGAGGTTGAGTCTGCCAAACCCCGATTCCGGGCACCGCGACTGGGAGAGCATACGCGGGAAGTGCTCGAAGGCCTCGGGTACGACGAGTCTCAGATCACCAGTCTGGAGTCGGCGGGAGTGGTCAGGACCGACCCGGATGGAACAGGAGACGGTCCGTGAAGGCGACCACTCAATGCTCGGCCCAACGAATCGCCACGATCGGGAGCACGTTGTCTTTACCGGCCGTACCGGTCCTCTAGGCGGACAACGTCGGCGAGCTCACATGGGAGGGCGCCGCGGTCAAGGCCGGGCTATCGCGAATCGGACAAATGGGTGACGTCCTCGTTGCCGAACTCGCCGAATCGGCCATTGACCTCGTCACAGGTCCCCGAATCAGGAGCGTACGTGCGTGTGCACATCCGGGGTGTGTGCTGCTGATCCTGCCAACTCACCAGGGACGGTCGTGGTGCTCGCCGGCTCGGTGTGGCAATCGGGCTCGGGTTGTGCGGTATGAGACGCGCCACAAGAGCAGAGAGATGATCTATCGACCGATCCACGAACACCGGACGATGCAGGGGAGGAGTGAAGCCGTAGCACGTCAGCCGAGTGATGACGACGGCTTATTGCGCTTCTGCCTTCAAGCTGCCGATACCGAGTGAGTCGGACGCACCATCCGCTGGCATTGGCCCGGTACTGCTCTTCACCGGACCGACTTCGGTGATCGGCTGATCGGTGAACAGGTATCGACGGAGATTCGCGTCAAGGGCAGGGTCGCGACGTCGGAGCCATTCGAGGAGCATGGCCGCGTGTTCCTTCTCGTCATCTCGGTTGTAGGCGAGGACGGACGCGAGTCCGGCGTCAGATGTTGCTGAGACCCGCTGGTCGTACCAATCAATAGCCTCCAACTCCTCGCACAATGAGGTCATGGCCCGGTGGTAATCGATCGTCGCCTCATCGAGGAATGAAGCTGGTTCATGTAGTCCTTCGCTCGCCACTGGCTCGTCTCCTTTCACGAGAGGGATCTCATGATCGACCTCTCTCTGAGATACCTATCATGGTCGCCAGTCGCCGACGACTCACGTCGCCTCGCTTGTCTCCGGCCGGCGCATTTGCAGTGCGACGAACGAAAGGACCGTGAGAACCGCGAGGCCGATCGAACAGACGAGCACCGACCGGAAGATACCGAAAGACTCAGAGGAGATGCCGACTCCGATGACAGGGATCGTCAGTCCCAAGTAGCACAGCACGAAGTACGAAGAGACGACCTGTCCTCTTCGCTCGGGCGGTGCCAGCCGATTGGCCGTCGAGAGGCTGCCGAGGAAAACGCAGCCGACTGCGATCCCGCCGACGGCGGTACCCCCGAGGAAGAGACCCAATGACGCCTGCGACAACCCGGCCACGATCAGCGCGAGGACCAAGAGGAAGAGCGCGAGACCGAATGAGACAACCTTGCGGTAATCCAAGTGACCAACGCAGATCTGGGTGACCACTGAGATACCGAACACCATGAATACCACTGCACCGGCGACGGCATAGCTATCTACATGCAGCACATCGCGGAGAAACGTCGGTGCCAACGCACTGAAGATCCCGAGCAGACCGAATGCAGCGAATCCGGCGATCCCAGCTGCGAAGAACTCGCGTCTTCCCCCGGCCGGTAGACCGAAGCCGACGAAGCGGAGGGACAGCCGCCGACGTTGTGAAACCGTCTCGGGTACCGAAGCCACGGCGACCGCTCCGACCGCGAGCAATACCAAGTACATCTCGAAGACGAGGACCGTCGGGTTCGGCGCGAACTGTGCGAACAGGCCGGCAATGAGCGGACCGAGACCGAGACCGCCCGTGTTGACGACCGTGGCGACGATCGATGCCCGACGCGGCTTTGTCGAACCCAGCATTTCGGTGAGTGCCGCGGTTCCCGTCCCGGTCATGAGGCCGGCAGAGAAACCTGATAGCACGCGGCCGACGAAGAGCCAGCCGACAGACGAGGCGATGATGAACACGATGGTGCTCAGCGTGCTGAGAGCGAGAACAGCTCCCAACACCGGCCTCCGCCCGATCTGATCCGAGACCCGGCCCGCGAATACCAGAGCGACGAGCACCCCCGCGGCGTAGACCGCGTAGATGAGGGTGATGACTGCGGATGAGAAGTGCCACTGCATCTGGTAGATCACGTACAAGGGGGTGGGCAGCGTCGTCCCGAGCATGACCGCGGCGAAGACGTAGGCGATCAACCAGAACGCCGTCTCGTTGGATGCTCGAAGGATCGGGTGGTCTGGGGCTATTGCCTCATCGAGGCAGTCGAAGCAGGGCTTGGCTGGAGCCTTCGTTTCAGCTCTCTGCGCGGTCACCTCTCGCTCAACCCTCGCTCTCCGTTGAACCAAGGTCGTGCCTGGTCAGCGCGGCAGGCCAGGACCAAGGACGCCTCAACGGAGATACGACTCGAGGCTCCTCGCCAGATGCCCCGGACCGCGGGTGGGCGCTTGAAGCTAAACAGTCGCCGCAAGGTTCCATGGGCCTTGTCCTTCCTCGCGCACATCATCCGTCCGGGTCCATTCGGGAGTCAACCGCCTCGGTGCACGAGATTCGGGACCTGCCGGCCGAAGCCGGTAGCGCCAGGAGACCCTAATCACCGACCTTCGCCGAGCACAGTTTCGGGAACAGCCGAGCCGAAATTCGGTGCACGATGTCGAGCGCGGCGTCGGGCGATATCTCGACCTCGGGGTCGGAAGTGACCGAGGGAATCCCCTTTGCCAGCCCTTCGGCGTGCAGGAGCAAGCCGTGACAGAGGTGCCGACCCAGCGTGCTGATGGCACCTCGGTCAGCCACCAGTTGCTCTTGGAACGCCGGGACGGCGAGTGGGGCTACCTCGGGCCAGGTCTCAACCGGGCGAGGGTGGTCGAGGCTGAATACGTGATCGAAGGTCCGGGCCTCAGCCTCGCGCCTCGAGAATGGAGCTCCGAGATCCCACACCTTGCGCAAGGTGGCGATCATCGACGTGTGCCGGTACTCGTCGATGAAGACGGAGTTCTCGGGTACCCACGGTGAGACGACGATGGCCGGCACCCGGTAGCCCGACCGATCGAACTCAAAGGTCGGCATCCCCTTCGGCATTGCTGCGTCTGGCGGCGCTACGAGGCCCGGCGGCATGTGGTCGTAGGTGCCGCCGGGTTCGTCCCAACCGACAAACAGGGTTGTGTTGTAGATGTTCGAAGCACCCGCGGCCGGTGCCGACCTCACTGCGTTGTAGATGCGAGCGAGAAACGCTTCACCGGCCAAGATCGACGACGGCGGATCGATATCCACGTCCAGTCCTGGGAGCAATGCCCGGCCGAAGGCGGGGTGATAGTCGGCGTGACCAGCCAACAGGTTGGGTTCGATGAGCGAAAAACTCGGCAGCGTCCCCTCCGCGCTGTCGTGTTCGAACTCGGAGAACGGAACCATGTGGGTGGCGAAGCGATCTCGAAGCCGGGACATGTGGATGATCCCGGTAAATGAGATCGGATCAGGCTCGAGGACGTAGATCTTCCAGGTCTTGCCCGTTGATTCCAGTCGGTTGAAGATGGTCTCGGCGTTGTTGTGATGCATGAAGTGGCTCATCGGCCGATTGACGACGAGTCCCGATGCCGTCCCCGCAGTCCAAAAGGACCGATTGGTCATGGTCTGTGACGGGACCTCGGAGAACCAGTGGTCGAACACGCCGAACCCGCGAGCGATCGAGCTGATGACTGGAACCTGCTCTGGCATGTAGCCAGTCATGATCTGTCGGTATTCGTCATAGGTGGGCTGGCGGCCCATCTCGACCGTGAAGAAACTGATGTAGTCGGCGACGAAGCCGTCCATGGTCGGCTCTTGTCCGGGAGTGGGAGCGTTGAAGGGCGCCACCATGTCGCTCGCGTCCTTGAATCGATTGGCCTCGTCCAGCACGTTGAACAGTTGGGTGTTCGTATGTTGAAACTCCTCGCCCGGATCCGGGTTAGGAGCGTCCATGCCGGTGGCCGCTTCGAAGGGGACGACGTGCTGTTCAGCCCCGTGCTCGGCCCACTCGGGAATCGGGTTGGACAGATGTTTCCCGATGACACCCTCAAAGGAGGGAACCTCGCCCGGTTCGTAGAGCTGGCCGAGGAGGTTGTCAAAAGACCGATTTTCGAACAGCACCAGGACGACGTGGTCCATGGCGTTGGCACGGTCGGTGGGCATCACTCATCCACTCCGGTCTCTCGATTCCGAGGACAACCGACTCCATCGATGCAGGATCGATATCGATCGAGACGCGGGCCGGTGGATGGTTGGTCGAGGATCAACTGCATCACGAGTTCGCTGGGCTGAAGGAGGTGCCGACATCATATGGTTTGGGGTGTTCACCCTAGTATCGGCGGCTGAAGACCGTGGATCTCTCGCGTGCACGGAATCCGGCTAACCAGCTCTCCGACCAGGACGCTGGCACTAGGACTCCGCGTCGCGTCGGGTTTTCTTCCGTCGGAGGTCGGAATAGATGATCCAGCCGATCAGCGTGACCAGCCAGAAGCTGATCAGCCGGAAGATCAACACGGACCCGAGCGCCTCAGCCGGTCTCAATCCTGAGGCGACGAGGCCCGCCGTGAGCACGGCCTCGGCCACCCCTAAGCCACCTGGTGTCAGGTTGAAACTGCTTGCCGTGGCGCCGGCACAATAGACAAGGATCACTTTCGTCCAGGGCACGCCGGCTCCGACCGCGAGAATCGAGGCCACGAGACATCCCACACTGGCGAGCCAGTTGACGAAGGACAGACGGACCGCCTGTAGCCATTCGCGTGGGCGCATGCGAAAACGCGGACAGCTCGTCGAGAGCCTGCTGCGCCACGTCCTCGGGGGTGCCGATCGGACGACCCCTCAATCGCTGTGAGATGCGGACGACTCGAGCTCCCAGTCGAACGATCCTGTTCCGCCATCGCGGTCGATGCAGAGCCAATATCCCGATGATCGTCACCGTGACGACGCCAACGGCTCCGAGCAGACCGCTGAACGCGGCAGCCGGATTGCCTGAGACGATCGCCCCGATGGCGATGAGAAGGACCCACACAAGGTTGGAGATCAATCCAGAGATCAGTAGCGCCCAGCCCGCTGGTGCCGCCTCGTCGGCAACCTGACGAAATCGACCGTAGCTGAAGACACTCCCTGCGCCCGGGCCGACCAGCGGAAGCGAGACCGAGATCGCATTACCGGCGAGAGCTGTTGCGGCCATCGAGGGGATCGATGCATGAACGCCGGCGGCCCGTAGGACAATCCGTTGGGTTCGGGCGAATGCCATCATCGACAGCAACTCGAACGCCCCAGCAGCCAGCAGCCAGCCCCACTCGGCCCGCCCCACCACGCGGAAGGACTGGCTCACGGTCGAATGTTCGAACCAGCCGAACGTGATCAGCGCTCCGAGAAGCAGAACTTCTACGACGATCTGGAGCGATCGTCGACGGTGACTGATCACTGAATCGACTGGTGGTCACACGTCATCTGCAGGTGTCTCTGGTGAGCGACGAATGCATCGCCCTAATCGACCCTGATCATCGACACGCTATCCGCACACGCGCGAGACCGACTCGGGGTGTTTCCTCGATTCCAGGCTGGACCGCCGCCGGGGTTGGGGTTTGGGGAGTCAGCGTCGTCAGGCCGCCGGCCTGCAGTACCAACCCGGCGACCACGGCACCAGCCACGAAGATCAACGAAGACCAGAGGAAGGCGGTCGTATAGCTGTGCAGGAGGGCTGCCTGGAAATTGGCCGGGGTCAGTACCCTTCCGACCAAGTAGGACGTTGCAGCACCCGCCGCCAGCGTGTTGAGCAGCGCTGTGCCGATGGATCCCCCCACTTGTTGCGCCGTGTTGAGGGTGGCCGATCCGACACCGGCGTCCTGGGGTGCCAACCCGAGGGTGCCGGTACTGAAGGAGGGGGCGACGCTCAGCCCGAACCCGATGCCCAACACGAGGAGGTAGGGGAGCACGTGGCTCACATACGAGGAATGCAACCCGACCAGGTGGAGCCCGAACAGCGCCGCAGCAGACACGAGCAAGCCGATCGGCACAATCGGCTTGGGCCCGAACCGCGGCAAGAGAATGCGATTGGACACCTGGGCCATCGCGGCCAGGGCTGCGACCAGAGGGAGGAACGCTATCCCGGTCTTCACCGGACTGAACCTCAACGTCCCCTGAAGGTAGTAGGTCAAGAACAAGAACACACCGAAGATCCCGACGCTGGCGAACAGCATCGCCAACACGGGTCCACCCCGCGTTCGGTTGAGCACGACCCGGGGCGGGAGCAGCGGGTACTTCGCCCTGGTCTCGAACGTGGCGAACACAGCAAGCAGGAGCACCCCAGCCACGAGGAACCCGATCGTGAAGGGATTGCGCCACGCTGTGGTCTCGGCGTGGGAGAAGCCGAAGACGAGACAGAACAGACCGCCAGCCACGAGCAAGAGGCCTGGCAGGTCCAGCGGGTCGTGGTCAGCACCCTCGTCCCTGTTCAACCACAAGAGTGCGCCAGCGATGGCGATGGCAGCAAATGCGAGGTTGACGAAGAGCGTCCATCGCCACGAGGCATAATGAGGTGAGAATCCCGCCGAGGAGGAGTCCGAGTGCGCCACCGGCGCCGGCGATGGCTCCATAGATCCCGAAGGCCCGCCCACGCTCACCGGGATCGGTGAAGGTGGTGGTCAAGAGCGCCAGCACTGAAGGGGCCAGGAGGGCCCCGAACGCGCCCTGGACGGTGCGGGCGATGACCAACATCGCGAAGTTGACCGAGAACCCGCCGATGGCAGAGGCCGCAGCGAAGCCGACCAGTCCGGTGATGAGGGCTCGCTTGCGCCCGACCATGTCCCCGATGCGGCCGCCGAGAAGGAGCAAGCTGCCGAAGGCAAGGGAGTACGC
This sequence comes from uncultured Acidimicrobiaceae bacterium, assembly GCA_963701325.1. Classification (GTDB taxonomy): domain Bacteria; phylum Actinomycetota; class Acidimicrobiia; order Acidimicrobiales; family RAAP-2; genus Bog-756. Next base: position 1,607,794 of record OY969604.1, on the reverse strand, counting down.
GGTGACGATCCACTGGCGATCGGCGTTGGAGAAATGAAGATCGCGCTGAGCCGTGGGGAGTGCAATGTTCACGATCGTGCTGTCGAGAATCACCATCAACTGGGCGATCCCCAGGACGGCGAGAATCCACCACCGCCGGCCGTAGTTGGTCTCATCAACCGGCTTTGCGTCGTTTCCCGCATGATCCAGCGTCATCAATGTGGTCATTGGTTGCTCCGTCTCTGCAGCGGGGAGTGGTTCCCGACTTCGTGCTGGTGCCGGTCTGTCGTGGGATTCTGACTACCTCATCGCCCGGGCCACCAGGCCGTCCTGCGTGCGGGCTCCTCAACATTGTCCACGGGAGGACACCTCGTCGCATCTAGGAAACCCATAGCTACCGGACGTGCGGTCGAGAGATCCGCCCAGGTCCTCCCTGGTGCCGATGGGCAGAGGGGGAGGCAAGCGATTCCTGGGTGTAGCTGATTCGGCCATCGTCGAGTCGAGCCTAGGACTCTCCATCTTGCGCCGCCCCGGCGGCGAGAAGCGTCGTCAGCCTGTCGGCACTCAGGCCGACACCGAATACCGGCCCACCAGCCTGAAGGGCGATGCCACGATCAAGAGTTCCGGCGTCCACCGCGTCGAATCCGAGCTGGTCGATGAGACGCATCACGGCGTCAACCGCCTCGGGTCATTGCCCGCAGCAGCCATTGCGAGGCGGTCGGGCGCGCCCCGCGGTCGTCGTCCTTGGTCGAACTTGGAGTACCAGAGGTGATCGAGACCCTTGACCACTCGCGCAGTCTGTTGTACGACAACGCTCGTTCCCATCGGTGCGGTCGCAAGGTCTTGGTCGACGCCGTCTGTCTCTTCCCAGTAGTTCATGGCATCGACCAGGATCTTGCCCGCGAAGAGATCGTCTGGAAGCTCGCGGAACCGGTGCATCGGCACTGCCAGGACGATGAGGCCGGCGTGACGGACGACGTCGTGGGTTGTCAAGGCACGAGCGCCCGGAGCGAGCACCTCGACGATGAGTTCGATTCGCTCGACGGCACCCGACCAGGAGACGGCGACGTCATATCCACCTGCAACGGCTGCACGGGCGATCGCCGTGCCGATCTTTCCAGCTCCGACGACACCCAGGCGCAAGTCGTCAGGCTCATGCCTGGACACCTGACGATCCTCAGGTCCCTGCCTCAGCGTGCATTCCGACCGGGGTTGGGTCAACCGGAGGTTCTTCGAGGAGTTGCCTCACCCGCGGAATCACCTCCCGTCCGTACAGTTCGATGGTCGCCATCTTCTGGTCGTGCGGTACGCGCCCCGTGGCGTAGGCCAGGTCGAAACGACTGAGCCCGAGCAGACGGATGACCCATGCAATCTTGCCGGCAACCGTTTCGGGCGACCCGAGATACAGCGAGCCTTCATCGACCTCGGCTTGGAATCGCTCAGTGGTGGGACGTGCCCACCCCCGCTCGCTGGCAGCGCCCTCGTACACATGAGCCCAATGCGGCCACTGGATCTCCGCTGCCTCCTGATCAGTCCGGGCCACATAGCCGTGCGAGTGCATACCGATGCGCAGTTGTGGATATCCATACTCTTCGAGCGCTCGTCTGTAGAGCTCGACCAACGGCGCGAACCGGACCGGAGGTCCACCAATGACGGCCAGCATCAGGGGTAGCCCGTATCGTGCGGCTCGGATGACCGACTGAGCACTGCCTCCGACGCCGACCCACGTGGGCAGATGTCCCTCCGGGAGTGGAGGACTGAGAGACTGATTGGTGAGCGGAGAGCGGAACTTCCCCGACCAGGTGACGGGTTGATCTCGGAGCAATCGCGTGAGCAATTCGAGCTTTTCCTCGAAGATGTCCTCGTAGTCGGCGAGGTCGTATCCGAACAAGGGAAACGATTCCGTCAGCGAGCCGCGTCCGACGATCAGTTGAGCCCGACCGTTGGACACGGCGTCGAGGGTCGAAAATTCGGTGAACACCCGAACCGGATCTTGCGTGCTCAAGACGGTCACCGCCGTGCCAAGCCGGATGCGCTCGGTCCGACCGGCAATCGCCGCCAAGATCACATGCCCGGCGGTGTCCATCATGTCCGAGCGGTAGTGCTCGGCGATGTTGAATGAATCGATCCCGACGGCATCGGCGAGGACCGCTTCCTCGACGGTGTTACGAATGACGACGTCGCCACTCAGCTCCCTACCCGTCTCGTCCACAGTGATGGGGACGAACGAATCCAGTCCGAACTCGATGTGCGTGCTGGTCATCTCTGTGTCCTCGCTTCCTACGATCCAGTGCCGATTGCTTATTGACCGGTTCGGTCAGGGAGCCGTCGAGGCCGCGAGTCCGAAGAGCTCGCCGAACTGGTCGACCATCAGATCCCTGCCCTTCCGCTCGGAAACGGTCTCGCGCCCGACGATCTCATCCTGTCCGGGGAACTGTCCCGCCCCGCCGGTGGGTCCGATGGGCACTACGATGGCGACCCCCATGGACTCGTAGTGGGCCAGGTCCGATCGTCCCTGGGCCAGGGAGTTGATGTTGGTCGCTACCGTGCCAGCCTGTTGCCGTGCGAAGCCGGCCATCTTGCTGCCGGCGGTCGAGATGTCTCCGACCGCGAAAACGGTTGTCTGCCCAGCCACCTGGAGGGTGGGGCCGACTTCGATGAATCCGTCCGAGCGGCGTGCAGAGATCAGGTCGTCGCCGAGGTAGTCGCTGTTCGGTATCACGCCGTAGCACCGGAACCAGATGTCGGCGATCACGTCCGTTCCTGCTTCGGTGGTCACGGTGAACGTTCCCAGTTGCCCGGGCTCTGTCGGCGGTGGCTGTCGCAACGGGCTGCCCATGATCAGTTCGACCCTGGATTCGAGCAATTGGCGTCGGAGCTCGGCTTTCAGCTCGGGCATGTACGGTCCGCCGAGGATCTCGTCGGCGACATCGAGAAGGACGATCGTCTTCTCGGGCCACGCGTCACGAATCTCTCCGGCCAACTCGATTCCAACCGGGCCCGCTCCGACCAGCAGGACCCGATCAGCCTGTCTGAGTGCTCGATTCGTCTGGAGGACCTGCTCCTGGGTGTGATGGGTATCGACGAGGTCCGTCTTGGCCGGGAAGGGGTACCTCGACCCGGTGGCCAGTACGACGTAGTCGGCGGAGATCTCCTCGCCTGACGCAGTCAGCACCCGGTGCGGATCGACTACGACGGCCCGGTCTCGGACGACTCGGCCGTTGGCGAGCAGGCCTGCGTAGGGCAGGAAGATCCGCGGGAGCCAGGAGGGATTCACCAGCGCCCGAAGCGCAGCGATGTTGTGCATGAACGCGTCCTTTGGCTCGACGAGCACGACGTCGCTGGTCTCGTCCAACGCCTTGGCCACGGTGACACCGCCGTAGCCGCCTCCGACCACCACTACCGTCGGCTTCGCTGCCTGGCTGCTCTCGGTCATTCGGTCTCTCCTTTTCGTGCTGTCCCGGTAGTTGCTCCCTCGACTATATGATAAACAGATCATCATGTCTACAGAGGATCTAAGCCACAACGCTTCTCTGCCTGGTTCGTATGATGGGGTGGTGGACGACACCGCTGATCATGGTCATCAGGGCGGGGACCCGGCGGGGTGTGGGGGCGCGTTGGCTGACGACCTCGGATGGGGCCTGGGGATGATCTTTCGGGCCTATGTCAAGTCGGCCCACGCCGCTGTGGCCGACCTTCCTGGTGGCCCACGGGGTTACCAGGTCCTCTCGGCCGCCGCGCAGGGCGCCGTTGGGAGCCAGCTCGCCCTCGCCCAGCATCTCGGAGTCGACCGTACGGTTATGACCTATCTGCTGGATGACCTCGAGGCGGCGGATCTGATCGAGCGCCGCCCTGATCCGGCCGACCGGCGGGCGCGCCGAGTCGTCGCCACCCAAAAGGGCAACGACCTCCTCACGACCCTCGATGAACGCCTGCGGGCGGCGGAGGCCCAGCTGTTGGCCCCGCTCGGCACCGAGACGCGCGATGCCTTCCGTGCCCAGGTTCGGTTGCTCGCCACCCAGTTCGAGGCCCTCGACCCGCCGGACAGCCCGTGCGACCTCGCTGATGAGGTGGACGCCGAAGTACCTACTCCTCGCCAGGGTCCTCGCGCAGCGGGAACCCGCTAGATCGAGGCGTTGGGCAGGCCAACCCCTGGTGATTCCCGGCCGCTCCGACCAAGGTTGGCAGACCCACGGCCGCCAGCGGGTGCGTTCGAGACCGCTCATCCCGGTCTCTGGTCAATGCACGTTCCCGTATCCTGGACCGAAATGCAGTGGGAGGTGCACGCATGACCGATTCCATAGATCCAGACGTTCAACCGAGTGGCACAGGTTGCGTGGAGTGCCTCGAGGCCGACGGATGGTGGCTCCACCTGCGGCGGTGCACGGAGTGCGGCCACATTGGGTGCTGTGACGAGTCTCTGAGCAAACATGCAACCGCTCATGCTGGCTCGTCAGGTCACCCTGTCATCTGCAGCTTCGAGCCAGGTGAGGATTGGTTTTGGGACTACCGAACCAAGCAATACATCGAGGGACCTCGCCTCGCCCCGCCGCAGCATCACCCGCTCGACCAAACCGTGCCCGGACCAACCGGACACGTCCCGGCGAACTGGCAAGCGCTCTTGATGGAACAGTGATGTCGGATTGCATCCTGACGTCATGAAGCTGGGAGAACCGCCATGTCGATGATCGACTACGACGCGAGGCCGGTCACTCCTCAAGTTCTCTTGGTCGGGCAGCGGGCATCGTCTGTCGGGTACAGCCTCCGTGACTTTCTCAGCCGCAACGGAGTCCCCTATGAGTGGGTCGACGTGGACGACGCGGAACGGGCGGCAACGCTGCTCTCGGCAGGAGAGAGGGGAGCGGACCGGCTCCCTGTCTGCGTCCTCCCCAACGGACTGCGGCTTGCTCCGGCCACGTTGGAAGGCCTGGCAGCGGGGCTGGGGATGGTGTCGGCTCCGTTGCTGTTGGAGTACGACCTCACGATCGTCGGTGCCGGTCCAGCCGGGCTTGCGGCCGCCGTCTACGCGGCATCTGAGGGTTTGCGTGCCGTCGCCATCGAAGCTCTGGCGCCCGGGGGCCAGGCCGGCACGACCTCCAGGATCGAGAATTATCTCGGATTCCCCCAAGGGATCAGCGGAAGCGAGCTTGCGATGCGGGCAACTGCACAGGCGAAGCGCTTCGGGGCCGAAGTGCTTCTCGCTCGGCGTCTCGCTGACATCGCCATGCACGACCCGGGCTATGTCGCCACCCTCTCCGACGGTACGGCCGTGCGGTCCCGGGCCATGCTCATTGCCAGCGGCGTCGACTGGCGCCGCCTCGAGGTTCCGGGCATCGATGAACTCCTGGGCTCCGGCGTCTACTACGGAGCCGGCCCGAGCGAGGCGGTCACCTGCAGTGGGTGCCAAGTGGCCATTGTCGGGGGAGGGAACTCGGCTGGTCAGGCGGTGATCCGCTTCTCGCGCTACGCCGGGAAGGTGACCCTGCTTGTCCGGGGTCGGTCGCTCGAGACATCGATGTCCACGTATCTGATCAACCAGTTGAAGGAACTGGGAAACGTCGAAGTTCGGACGAACACGGAAGTGGTCAGCGTCGAATCGGACGCTCGTCTGCGAGCACTGATGATCTCGTCAGGAGACACCGTCACTCGACTGCCCAGCGACGCGCTGTTCGTGTGCATCGGCGGGGAGCCGCGCACCCAAGGAGCGGCGAACGTGGGACTAGCTCTCGACACGGCCGGATACGTGCGCACTGGGGCCGAGCTCACCTCATCCGCTGGCGCACTCGACGGGTGGCCACTGTCTCGTCAGCCCCTGCCGCTCGAAACGAACCTGCCGGGACTGTTTGCCGCCGGCGACGTCAGGAGCGGGTCGATCAAGCGCTGTGCGGCTGCCATCGGCGAGGGATCGATGGTGGTTGCGTTGGTCCACCAGCGCCTCGCTGAGGTCGGCGGTGAGTGACCTGGAAACGCCATCGACTGCAGATCCGCCAGGGGACATCTCGGGAGCGGGTCCCAGCAAGGAGGCAGCTGCCGAGTTCTCTCGAGTCGCCACGAGGGACCAGATCGGCGCTGTCGCCGGCGCACTCGGTCGCAACGGAATCACCCCCGTCGTGGTCGACTCCGCCGAAGAGGCGAGGGCGGCCGTGCAGTCGATCATCCCGGTGGGCGCCGAGGTCTACAACAACACCTCTCGGACGCTCGAAGTGGTCGGCATCGCAGAGGACATCGAACGATCGGGGCAGTACCAGCCACTTCGGCCCCGTCTCTACCAGATGGATCGCGAGATGCAGGGTCGTGAGATGCGCCAGCTGTCGGCTTCGCCGGACTGGGTCGTCGGGAGCGTCCACGCCCTGACCGAGGAGGGTTCAATGCTCGTCGCGTCCGCGAGCGGGAGCCAGCTCGGTCCGGTCGCGTCCGGAGCGGGTCACGTCGTGCTCGTCGTCGGAGCGCAGAAGATCGTTCCCGATCTGATCACGGGTCTGCGACGCATCTACGAGTACTGTTTTCCGCTCGAAGATCGGCGGGCCAAGTTGGCGTACGGCGTTCCCAGCGGCGTGAACAGCATCCTCGTCATCAACAAGGCGATCGCCCCCGGTCGGATCACCGCAATCTTGGTGAACGAGACGCTTGGGTTCTGATCCCGAGCAGGTTCTTCCTGCTGTCGCATCGTGGTCTCGGAGCGGGCAAGCCGAGTAGGACCCAATGCGATCGGTCACATTCCTGGATCGAGAGACGTCAGTATTGATGACTGCCGAGATCCCTCCGACGTGACACGCGGAGCTCCAGGCACGTCTGACCGATGACAACATCCGAGGAGGGCCGAAATGTCGGAACGCATGAAGAACCCGGCCATGATCATCCCCGAGGCCATGGGGGCAATCCAGGCGTTGGCCCAGGCCACGCACAATGGAGACGTGCCCGAGTCGACGCTGGCGCTGGTCCACTTGAGGGCCAGCCAGATCAACGGCTGCAGCTCGTGCGTCCAGGCCGGCAGCGCCCAGGCCAGGCAGGCAGGTGAGGCCGAGGAACGGCTCGACACGCTCGTGGCGTGGCGGGACACCCCGTATTTCACAGATGCCGAGCGCGCGGCATTGGCCCTGACCGAAGCCGTCACCCGCCTCGCAGACCGGCCGGACCCGGTACCCGACGAGGTCTGGGAGGAGGCCGCTCGTCACTACGACGAGAAGGGGCTCGCAGCGCTCCTGCTGTCGATCGCCACGACCAACGTCTTCAACCGCCTCAACATCCCGACTCGCCAGGTGGCCGGCGCCTGGTCCCGGTGAGTGAGCCGGCCGGGCAGCACTGCCGACGGCAGCATGGTCGGCATCGTCCACGCACCCGGGATTGGTGCCGATGGACAAGCAGGTCTTGGTGGATCTGACGAGCCGAGGATGGGCGATGCAGGACTCTGAGTGGGTCGTAGGGCAGTTCCAAGCGAACCGTCCGCGCCTCGAAGGTATGGCCTATCGGATGCTCGGATCCAGGGCTGAGGCAGAGGATGCAGTCCAGGAGACGTGGCTCAAGGTCATGCGCGCCGATCAAGACGCTATCGAGAACTTGTCCGGGTGGCTCACGACTGTGACCGGACGGGTGTGCCTCGACCGCCTGCGGACTCGACGCGCCAGGCGGGAGGACGCCGTAGGAATTGACGTTCCAGTCGTCGACCAGTCCGCGACACAAGGCGACCCTGTCGAGGCAACGCTGTTGGCCGAGTCGGTCAGTGCCGCGCTGTTGGTGGTGCTCGATTCCCTGGCCCCTGATGAGCGGGTTGCGTTCGTCCTGCACGACGTGTTCGCCGTACCCTTTGATGCGATCGCCGAAGTCGTCGAGCGTTCACCTCAGGCCGCGAGGCAACTGGCCAGTCGGGCCCGCCATCGGGTGCAGGGTGCACCCGATACAGGGAACGTCGACTTGGTCCAACATCGGGCGCTCGTGGAGGCCTTTCTTCGAGCGGCGCGAGAGGGGGACTTCGAGGGGCTGGTGCGCCTCCTCGATCCGGATGTCGTGTTCGAACCCGACCAGGCCGCACTGCTCATGGGCTCGCATCCACAGATGCGGGGAGCTGAAGAGGTCGCGTCAGCGCTGAGCGGGGGTGCCCGAGCAGCGCGTCTTGTCCTTGCGAACGGCGTAGCGGCGTTGGCATGGACACGAGGCGGGCAGATTCAGGGTGTCATCCAGTTCACCCTCGTCGACGACGCGATCACGGCTATCACCGTGACGGCAGATGTGGATCGGATCGCTCAATTTGATGTGGTGACTCTAGGTAACTAAACGGAGCGATCTCTATCTGTTGCAGTCTGTTGCAGCGACACCGCTAGCGGCGAAGTCGACTCTCGAGCTCGGCCCCGTCGAAGAGCACCCTCGGTTCGAGGGGCTCACCGTTCAGCCACGCGGCGGGGGTCCCCTGCGGATCCTGCGTCAGGTAGGCCGCTTCACGCCCGAGCACCCACGTCTCGAATCGGGCCGTCCGCACACCCGAGACGTAATCCGGGCCAGTCAGTCCTACCTGCGCACCGAGTCGTAAGAGATCCTCGGGCGTGAACCCTCCAGTTCCCTCAGGAGGTTGTTCCGCAAACAGCGTGCGTCGGAGTTCGTCGAAGCGACCAACCTCTGCGGCGAGTGCGAGGGCGTTGGCCGCTCGGACCGACTCCGGGCCCAGGAAGCACCGCATGCGGTATTCGACGGCGAGCTCGCCGGCACCCACAGCTGCCTCGATGACAAGTCCGTTGAGCTCTTCGAACTGTCGACAGTACGGGCACTGTGGATCCTCGAAGAGGACCATGCCCGTGCCTGCGTTGGAGTCGCCGACGAGAACTCCGCCTTCAGGGGTGTGACCGGAGGGCGTGAGCACTGGATCAGTCGGAGTCCTTGCGACTCGACGTCATCGGGGCCGGAATGGTCAGTTCTTTCCAGGTTCTACCGTCGGCACCGAGTGGCCGTTGGCCGTCAGGGTCACCTCCACATTGCCGCGGGTTGCGTTGGAGTATGGGCACACCTCGTGCGCTGCGGCAACGATCGACATGGCACGCTCGGGGTCGCTCACTCCCGGAAGCGAGACGTCCAGTCCTACGGCCACAGTGAATCCACGGTTCTCGGTGGTGATCAGGCTCACTTCCGAATCTATGGAAACGGCGTCGAGATCAACTTGCTCTCGACGCCCGACAACGCCGAGTGCGCCCTCGAAACACGCGGCGTAGCCGACGGCGAAGAGCTGCTCTGGGTTCGTACCTCCACCCTCACCACCCATCTCGACTGGCGTCCGCAGCTGGACGTCCAATGCCCCGTCGGTGGTCACGCCGTGACCCTGGACTCGGCCACCCACGACATGGGCCCGGGCCGTGTACAGCGATTTGGCCATTGTCGGCTCCTCTCGAGCGTTCCGTTATCGCGACGTTATCTCCTTGTGTCTCGCGTGCTCTCGGTGCCGAGGGGGACGGTCGGGGTCCGTCGGCGCCAGCCCGATTGCAGGTATTGCTGCGCACCAGACACCGCCATCCCTGCGGGAGCGACCGCCCGTGAACGTCCTGGTCAACCGCTTCGATCCTCTTCCGGCAGATGGGGTCGCCCTGGTGACGCCCAGGCTGATCCGTCGCCAGCAGGTGCTGAGCACATCGATGCAACTAGAGCTCGCCTCGTGCGTCCCCGACCTTTGCTCCCGCGACAGCCGGAGCGAAGTCTGACCCCTGTTCGAGACTACGCCGAGCGCCGCGGTATGCGGCCTCGTTCGCTCGTAACGCTTCGCGCAAGCGCTTTGCTGCAGCCGATGCTGCGTCAACAGCATCAACGGCGGCCTCATACCGCGGGCCCATCGTCACCCGGTCACGGCAGAGAACACGACTCCCATACTGGCAGAATTACTCGGGTCCCCACGGATTACATGAGAGCTGCGTCCATCGGATCGGGCCTTCACCCTGAATGGAGGCAACGAGGTCCTGCTGTGAGCTCTGCCCTAGCATTCCCTCCGAAGTTCCATTCCTTGAGAAGGCGATGCCGGTGAGAAGACGTTGGGCAGTTGCTCTGGTGGTCGTACTGGTTGCAGCTGCCGTGGCCATCGGTGCAGTCCTCCTCTTCAGCACCTCCGCGCCTTCGCCAACTGCGGCGAATGGGGAGGGCGGCTCGTCGGTTCCGCGAATCATCATCGACTCCGACCTTTCTCTGTGGTGGGATGACGCAACCGCCATCGGAATGGCGAACATCCTGGAACAGCGAGGCAGCGTGCAGATCCTCGGGATCATGTCTGACATTCCGAACCCGCTGGCAGTAACTGCTATGGATGCCATTGACACCGCCTATGGTCATCCGAATATCCCCTTGGGCGCAGTCGTCGACAGCAGGGCCGACACGGCACCGCACGGCTATACCGATGATCTCGTCGACAAGCTTCCTCATTCGGTTCGCTCGAGTAGCGATGTCCCGGGAGCAGTGGATCTCTACCGTCACCTCCTGGCAGACCAACCGAATCACAGCGTCACCATCGTCGCAATTGGTGCCTATACGAATTTGGCAGGGTTGCTCCGTTCGCCGTCGGGACAAGGGAGCTCGCTCAGCGGGCGCGCACTGATCCAAGCCAAGGTGAAGCGACTGGTGGTCGAGGATGGCCTGTTTCCCAACGGTGCTCCTGCCGTCACCAACCAGAAACTGGACCTGGCATCCGCGAGCTACGTGGTGAGCGGCACCGATTGGCCCACGCCGATCGCGTGGGTCGATGGCTTCGTCGGGACCCAGACGAAGGTGGGAGGGGGGCTCTGTACGTCAGTCAGGTCGAACAACCCGATGCGAATCGTGTATCAGTGGGAATTCCAATGCGGGCCCCCTGGCGATGGAGACTGGGACGGCCCCACGCTCCTCTATGCGATTGGGGGCAAGCAGGGCATCTTCTCGGAACTGGGTCAAGGCGGTGCGGCATACATCAACGCTCAAGGGGGGCTGTCGTGGCGGACCGATCCGAGCCGTCCTCATGATCTCTATGTCCACGTCGTCGATCAAGAGGCGTTGAATCAGAAGATCGACGCGCTGCTCGTAGCGAACTGACCGAGTTCGTGAGGACCGGAGCCCGCTCTGCTCCTCCGAGATTCGCTGTCGATTCTGCCGCACGTCATTCGTCACTTCAGTGACAAGATTCCACTACTCGGAAGGATGACGACCATGCGCTACACCCTCCTACTCCATTACCCCGAGCCGACCGCCGAAGAGCTCGGCCCCGATGCGCTCGCCGAGGGGATGCGTGCGTTCCAGGCCTACGCTAAGGCGCTGGACGACGCAGGCGTACTCGCAAGCGCCGAAGTACTGCAGCGATCAGAGACCACCACCACGGTGACGCTCGCGAGCGGCGAACTGATCGTTCAGGACGGGCCGTTTGCCGACACGAAGGAGCAGCTCGGCGGGACCTTCGTGGTCGACCTCCCTGACCTCGATGCTGCGATCGAGTGGGCCGCCAAGGCGCCGTCGGCGTCGTGGGGCCATGTCGAGATCCGACCGACAGCGACCCGCTATGTGAATGGATCGTGGCAGGGTGCGCAGCCAGTGACATGACCGACCCCGATGCGTTCACGGCTGCGGAGCGCACCGCGCGGGCCTCCTACGGCCGGCTCGTGGCCCTGCTCGCGACGTGGACCCATGATCTGGCGCTCGCCGAGGATGCACTCGCCGACGCCTTCGAACGGGCACTGCGCACTTGGCCCGTGACTGGCATTCCCCGCAATCCAGAGGGGTGGCTCCTCACCGTGGCCCGCAACAGGATCCGTGATCTGCTCGGGTCGGCAGCAGTGCGCAGGTATGCGCCCCTGGACGAGGATCTCGCCGGGGTGTTCGAGGAGCCCGATCCTGAGAGGATCCCCGACAGACGGCTGGAGCTGCTGTTCGCGTGCGCACACCCCGCGATCGACCCCCCGGTGCGTACTCCGCTCATGCTCCAGGCGGTACTCGGCTTCGATGCGGCCCGCATCGCCTGCGTGTTTGCGGCGCAGCCTGCGACGATGGCGCAGCGACTGGTCCGGGCGAAGCGCCGCATCCGCGACGCCGGCATCCCGTTCCGTGTGCCGACGCGCGCGGAGATGCCGTCGCGGCTGCCCGCGGTACTCGAAGCGATCTACGGCGCCTATGCCATCGACTGGCTCGACCAGCACGAGCACACACGCGAGTCGATCGCCGACGAGGCACGGTGGCTCGCTGTGCTCACCGCCAGCCTGCTCGACACCGAACCGGAGGCGTGGGGGCTTGCCGCGCTGCTCACGCTCGCCCAGTCGCGGGCGCCGGCGCGCGTGGACACCCCGTGGCCGCCCCTGGACGAGCAGGACACCGCGCTCTGGGACCGAGCGCTCATCACCGAAGGCGAAGCGCTGCTGCATCGTGCGCACGCGCTCGGCGCGCCCCTCGGGCGATTCCAGATCGAAGCAGCAATCCAGTCTGCCCACTGCGACCGGGCCCGTACCGGAACCCTCGACCGGGCCACCATCATCCGCCTCTACCGAGGGCTTGTCGCAATCGCACCTACCGCCGGAGCGGTGCAAGCGCTCGCCGCACTCACGGCTCAGCTGTGACGATGCGCATGAGGAGCGGAGCGAGATCAGCGAGCGGGACCGAGATGGTCAGAGCGTCCCGCTTCGAGTCGCGACCACTGGGCCGCGGGTCGTCCGTTGGTCCGGGCCACCGAGCCATCGACCGGCCATGGTTGGGGCCAGCCGATGGGGGAGTCCTCCCACGTCTCCTGGCGTCCGTAGACAGTGAGGTCCATGAGTGCGTAGCTGTGGTCCATGACCTCGACCCCTCGGCCGGTCGTCCAGTAGGTCTCGAACACGCGGTCGCCGTCTCGTAGGTAGCAGACGAGGTGGAACAAGCCGATCTGCCGCCCGACCAGGAGCGAGTCGAGGGAGGGGCGTGCCGAGTACCACGGGATGTCCCAGCCCATGAAGTCGCGGTAGCGAATGCTCTCGTCGTACGGACCCTGACAGAGGACTGCATAGGCGACGTCCCGAGAGTGGAGGTAGGACAGCTCCGTGACCTGGGTGGTCACCCACGTGCAGCCTTCGCACTGCTCGGCCGCACTCCGGTCGGGGTTCCACATGAAGTAGTAGGCGATGAGCTGTCGGCGCCCCTCGAACGCGTCGAGCAGGGTGCGCTTCCCGTGTGGCCCGATCAGCGCGTCGGTGGCGTCCACCTCGACCATGGGGAGGCGCCGTCGGGCTGCGGCGATCGCGTCGCCTTCCCGGGTATACGCCTTCTCCCGGATCCGGAGCGTGTCCAGTCCGGCCTCGAAGGTGGCCCGGTCGACAGAAGCGGGCAGGGCCCGTGCGTTGGCGCCGGTCACCGTCGCTCCGAGGCTTGTTGATGCATCACTCATGACGGTCTCCTCGTCAGGTTCGTGGCGAGAGTGCGAATTCGTCGTGCCGCCGCATCCACGTGGGATCGGCGGGTTCTCCTTCGTCGCGGCCGCGTGGGACCCGGTCGAGAATGCCGTAGTACGTCATCACGGGCTCCAGTCCCCTGGCCCCGGCCGAGTACGTGAGGTAGAGGTCCCCGTCGGATCTGGTGAACACGCTCAAGCCGGGGCCCTCCGACAGGTAGCTGACCGCGTCGGTCCCGCAGTCGGCCGCGAGCCTGGCGGGGATCTGGGGCAGCTCGTCCTCGAACCAGCCGGCGACCGTCTCCTTGGCCACCGAGCGCCCGAAGTCGAAGTTGAAGTCGCTCTCATAACTGGACGCCCAGTCGAAGTGCCACCCCATCCGTTCGCGGTAGGGGATGAGCTTGTCCAGGGGGGCCCGTGAGACGCACATCATCGTGACGTCCCGGGCCTTGAGGTGCTCGAGCACGCCGTCGAAGCTGTCGGCGATGGAGGAGCAGACGGGGCACCCTGCCTCGTAGTCCGGGCCGAACATGAAGTTGTAGATGGCGAGCTGGGATCGCCCGTCGAAGAGCTCGACCAGGGTGCGGGGGCCCTCGACGGTCCGGAGGGTGTAGTCCCTCTCGATCCGCACCCACGGCAACTCGCGGCGGATGCGGGTGAGTTCGTCGCCCCGACGAGTGTGCTCCTTCTCGAGGGCGAGCAACTCGTTCCGGGCGACGGTCCACTCTTCTTGGGTCACCACCGTGTGGTCAGTCATTTCGTCTCTCTCCTTCGCTCGTCAAGTGGGCTGCATCGGCAATACCGGCGCAACGGGTTCACATGGATGTCATGGGATGCATGGAGTGCATGACGGGAACGAGGCCAGGAAGCGCCGAGGGGTCGACGAGGATGGCGACGCCGAGGGCGCCGATCGCCAGCGCGACCGGCACGTCGATGATCGCTCGTGGAGCTATGAGCTTCTGGACGACGACGACCCCGCCGACCACGGCCATCCAGATCAGGCTCGTTGCGCCGAGCGCCACCAGCATCAGCATGAGCCCGATGCTCGAACCCACACAGCACAACCCAAGTCCCAGTCCGGATGGCACCATCTCCCGGCACATCATGCGGAACCGGCGCTTTGTCGGCGTCAGTTCGTAGAGAGCGGCCGCCACTGTGACGGTGCCTGCGGCGACCGTCCCGTGCGGTCGGTAGAGCGCGAACACGATGACGCCGAACAAGGCCCATATGGCGAGGTACGACCCGACATACCGTGGTACCTCGACCGTCCGAAGCCGGGTCTGCGCGAGCCGTAGCACTGCCGGAGCCGCTCCCGGCAGCATCATGGCTGCCATCATCGGCACCCAGAGGGACAAGAAGTAGGGGAACGAACCCAGTCGGGTCGCCACGCCCATGTCCATGCCGCTCATGCGTTGGACCGTGAGGAACCAGCACGCAGTTCCGAGGCCAACGGTGGCCACCAACGCGGTCGCGGTCACGGCGGTCGCATGTGCGTGCAGTCCGGATTGCGTGGTCGCCGGTGTCACTTCCGCTCGTGTCTCCATTGTGGGTCCTCCTAGTTCTCCGATTTCCGGCCCTTGTCTCTGGCTTCTGCGTGAGCGGCTTCGGCCAACCGCTTGATGCGTTCGAGCCGCTGGTCCCACCGCTTGGCGAGGTCGCCCATGACCCTGGTGGCCTGGTCGAGGCGAACCGTTTCGACCCGGTAGAGGACTTCGCGGCCCTGCTTGCGACGGCTGACCAGGCCGGCCTCCTCGAGCACGACCAGGTGTTTCGACACCGCCTGTCGCGAAAATGGGACCTGCTCGGCCAACTCGCTGGCGCTCGCTTCGCCGCCGCCGATGAGCAGGTCGAGGACCCGACGACGAGAGGGTTCGGCGATGGCCGACCAGAGCTGGTCGTCCTGCCCTGTCCTCATCCCGTCCGATGCTCGACGAACAACCCGCCGAGACGGTCCAAGAAGTCGGCCCAGCCGCCGTCGTGCTCGTCCGCATAGCGGTCCTTCTCGGCGTCGGGCCACGGGAGCAACGCGTCGCCGCTCTCGACAACCTGCAGGTGGGTCCGTTCCGTACCGCTGGGCGTGAGGCTGAACTCGACCAGCACCGAGTTGGCCGGCACCGGTTCCTCCCCGACAGGATGGTTCCAACGGAACGAGAACCGGTTGGGCGGATCGACCGTCTCCACCACCACGGGTCCGCCCTGATGCTCGCCGAATCCCATGTAGCCCTGGCCACCCGGCACGAGTTCGAGCTCGACCCTGTCGGCGAACCATTTGACGATCTGGTCGGGCTCGGTGATGGTGCGCCAGACCACGTCCACCGGAGCCTCGATCACAATGTCCTGCTCGATCCGCAAATCGCCCATCGCTCTCCTGCCTTTCTCGACCTGCAACCAAAGGTAGCACGTCTCTCCCTAAAGCGCAACCACTTGTTGCACATAGGGGCCTGCTGATCGAGCTCGTCAGCCATCGCCACGACAAGGAGCAGTCGCGGTGACAGGTAACCTGCCCAGCCATGACCAAGGGCGCCGTCGTCAGCCGGGCCGAGGACTTCCCCCGTTGGTACCAGGAAGTGATCGCCGGGGCCGAGATGGCGGAGAACGGGCCTGCCCGCGGCACCATGGTCATTCGGCCCTGGGGTTATGGGATCTGGGAGCTCATGCAGGCCGAGCTCGACCGGCGCATCAAGGAGATCGGGGCGGAGAACGCCTACTTCCCGCTCTTCATCCCCGAGTCGTTCCTGCGGCGCGAGGCCGAGCACGTCGAGGGCTTCGCTCCCGAGCTGGCCGTGGTGACCCACGGCGGGGGCAAGGAGCTGGAGGAGCCACTGGTCGTGCGTCCGACCAGCGAGACGGTGATCAACAGTTTCTTCTCCAAGTGGATCCAGAGCCACCGTGACCTGCCCATGCTGCTCAACCAGTGGGCCAACGTGGTGCGCTGGGAGCTGCGGCCCCGCCTGTTCCTGCGCACGACGGAGTTCCTCTGGCAGGAGGGCCACACAGCGCACGCCAGCGAGGCCGACGCACGCTCCTACGCCCTACGGGTGCTCAACGACGTGTACCTGGCCACCATGGTCGACGTGTTGGGCATCCCGGTGTTCACCGGGCACAAGACGGCCCGCGAGCGCTTCGCCGGCGCCATCCAGAGCTGGACCTGCGAGGGGATGATGGGCGACGGCAAGGCGCTACAGATGGGCACCAGCCACGAGCTCGGGCAGAACTTCTCGCGAGCGTTCGACACCACGTACACCAACGCCAGCGGCACCCTGGAACACGTCTGGCAGACGTCATGGGGGGTGTCTACCCGGCTGGTGGGGGCGCTGGTCATGGGACACGGTGACGACTTCGGGCTGCGGCTGCCCCCGGCCCTGGCCCCGGCCCAGGTGGTGGTCATGGTCATCAAGGAGGACGAGGCGGTGCGAGCGGCGGCCCGGGCCCTCGCGGCGGAGCTGGCATCCGCCGGCTGGCGGGTGCGCATCGACGACCGGACCGACACCAGCTTCGGCCGTCGGAGCGTGGATTGGGAGCTCAAAGGGGTGCCGGTCCGAGTCGAGGTCGGACCCCGCGACCTTGCCGAAGGAACCGTCACCGTCGTGGTCCGCCACGTCAGGGAGAAGCGGAACGTCGCGCTCGGCGGAGTGGCAGCCGAGGTCTCGGCGGTCCTGGCCCAGGTGGGCCCGGACCTGCTGGCGGAAGCCACCGTGCTCCGTGACGAGCGCACCGTCGAAGTCGACTCGATCGAGGCGGCCATCGAGGCCGGTGCCTCCGGCTTCGCCCGCGTGCCGATGGCGGCACTGGGGGACGACGGCGAGGACCGGCTTGCCGCCGACGCTCTGACCATCCGCTGCCTGCAGCGGCCTGACGGGGGACTGGCCGAGCCGGCCGACAGCGACGCCGACCTGGTGGCCGTGGTCGGCCGCTCCTACTAGGACCGGGCCGGGCCGCCATCCGTGCGCGCCTCGTGATAGTCGGATCCCACAGTTCCTGGTGCGGTGGACTCAGGTGCTGGCTGCCACTGCACGCAGTTCGGCGACGGAGTCGCGCATGATGGTGGCGAGATCCCGGGTGTCGTTTCCACCGGCCCACCGGTCCACGGCAACGCGTAGCACCGTCATGCCGCCCTCGGCGGCGAATGTCGCCTGCGGTTCGCTCACACCGCGCTCGACGCAGGGCGTCGGCGACCGCGGCGGCGTAGTCGGCCAGCTTGGCGAGTTCCCGCTCGCGCAGTTCGGGGGTGGCGGCGATGACAGCCTGCCGCTGGCGGGACAGGTCCTGGCGAAACTCGCCGAGCATGGCTGCAGCGGCGTCGAGTCCCGCAGAGACGGCATCGAGTGCACTGTCAGCTGCAGGTGCGCCGGCCACCCCGGCCACGATCCGTTCCTTGAGAGCGGCAGATCCACCGAACAGCACCTCTCTCTTGTCCGGGAAGTGCCGGAAGAAGGTGCGCTCGGTCACTCCGGCTCGGAGGGCGATCTGGGCAGCAGTGGTCTGGTCGAAGCCCCGCTCCGAGTAGAGCGCGAGAGCCGCCTCCTGCAGCCGCCCCCGACTGTCCGGTTCCCATCGACCCATGACAGCCATCCTACCGTTGACAGTCACTGACATCGGATCTAAGGTGATAGCAGTAACTGACATCACTATGACCCCGGAGGTACCATCATGAGGATCTTTGTCACCGGCGCGTCGGGCTGGATCGGTTCTGCAGTCGTGCCCGAGCTGTTGGGTGCCGGCCACGAGGTGGTCGGCCTGGCCCGTTCCGAGGCATCGGCGCAGCGGCTCGAAGTGGCCGGCACCCTCGTCAGGCGGGGCGATCTCGACGACCCCGACGGCCTGGCCAAGGCGGCCGCCGACTCTGACGGGGTGATCCACCTCGCCTTCCAGCACGAGGTGGCATTCGGCGGTGATTTCGCCGCTGCCGGAGCTGCCGATCGGCAGGCGGTGGAGGCCATGGGTGCCGCCCTCGCGGATTCCGGGCGTCCCTTCGTGCTCGCCTCGGGCATGATCGGCCTGACTGCCGGTCGGGTGGCCATCGAGGACGACGGGCTCGTCGCGAGCCCCGAAGTGGCGGCCAACCCCGCCGGTCGCCGGGCGGCCACCGCCCTGCTCGCCCTTTCGTTGCGGGGCATCGGGGTCCGCTCGTCGGTGCTGCGATTCCCCCCGACCGTCCACGGTGACGGCGACCACGGGTTCATGGCAACGCTCGTCGGCATCGCCCGGCAGCGGGGAGTGGCCGGGTACGTGGGTGACGGGACCAACCGCTGGCCCGCCGTGCACCGCTCCGATGCCGCCCGCCTGGCCCGCCTGGCCGTCGAGGCCGCTCCCGCCGGCTCGGTCTTGCACGCGGTCGCCGACGAGGGTGTCCCGTTCCGCGAGATCGCCGACGCCATGGGTCGCCACCTCGGCATCCCCACGGCGTCGGTGACACCCGCCGACGCTGTCGGACACTTCGCCCACCTGGGCCATTTCGTCGCCCTCGACAGTCCGGCAACCGCCATCGTCACGAGGAAGCTGCTCGGGTGGGAGCCGACCGGGCCTACCCTCCTCGAGGACCTCGAGCAGGACCACTACTACCGCGAGGCATGACCGGGCCCGGATGGTCCATTGCGCCCTCGAGACGGTAAGCGTACACTGACGGTTAGTTATGGCTTACCAAGCTTCGGCACTACTGGCACTGGGGGATCCGACCCGGCTGGCAATCGTCGAACGACTGGTCGAGCGTCCGCGCGCAGTCGGCGATCTGGCGAGGGAACTCCCGGTGAGCCGACCTGCGGTCTCCCAGCACCTTCGGGTGCTCAAGAACGCGGGCCTCGTGATCGACGAGGCGGCCGGCAACCGCCGCATCTATCGGGTCGAGCCCGATGCTCTGGCCGCGTTGCGTGCTCACGTCGATCGGTTCTGGGAGCAGGCCCTTGTCGCCTACAAGATGACCGTGGAGCAGCACGACGAGGAGGACGGATGACCCAGCAACCCGCAGCGACGCCCGTGCGCCACTCGGTCGTGGTGGACGCCCCGATCGAAACGGCGTTCCGGGTGTTCACAGACGACTTCGGACGGTTCAAGCCGCCCGAGCACAACCTGCTCGGCGTCGACATCGCCGAGACCGTGTTCGAGCCCCGTGCCGGCGGCCATCTCTACGACCGGGGCGTGGACGGCAGTGAATGCCACTGGGCCCGGGTCCTCGCGTACGAGCCGCCCAACCGAGTGATCATCAGCTGGGATATCGGCCCGACCTGGCAGATCGAGACCGACCCGGACAAGACGAGCGAGGTGGAGGTCCGGTTCATCGCAGAGAGCCCCGAGCGCACCAGGGTCGAACTCGAGCATCGCCACCTGGACCACCACGGGGAGGGCTGGGAAGGGCTCCGAGAAGGGGTGGACGGCGATCAGGGCTGGCCCCTGTACTTGCGGCGCTTCGCCGCCCTGTTCTCCGGGGAGGGCTGACCGTGTCGACAGCGATCACGGAGGTCCAACGGAGACCCGACGAGGTGTTCGCCTACGTGACCGACCCGAGTCGGTTCGCCGAGTGGCAGAACGGGGTCGAAACTGCGCACAGCGACGGAGGCGGCACGGTGGCCGTCGGCGACCGGTGCGTCATGACGAGGCGGATCGGTCTCACCCACCGAGTCGTCACCTCCGAGGTCACCCACGTCGAACCTCCCAGGACCTGGGGCGTCCGCGGTATCGACGGACCGATCCGCGCCATCGTGGACGTGACCGTCGAGGGTCTCGACGCGGGACGACGCTCGAGGGTGTCCATCGACATCGAGTTCGAAGGGCACGGCCTCGGCAAGCTCATCGTCCCACTCGTCGTTCGCCCTCAGGCGGCCAAGGAGATGTCGGCAAACCTCAAGCGACTGAAGCAGCGACTGGAAGATTCGGAATCGCCACCTCGGTAACGTCCGGTGTCGAGCGACGGGTGAGTGGCTTCGCGCGCTCGTCCATCTCCATCTACTACTCCGTTGTCCCTGGGCGGATAATGCCGCATTCGTATGCCAGTACGACCACTTGCACGCGGTCGCGCAGGTTCAGTTTGTCGAGTACTCGAGCGACATGGGTTTTGATCGTGGCTCCGGAAACGATGAGTTCGTCTGCGATTTCGGCGTTGGACAGACCGCGGGCGATGAGTCCGAATATCTCCAGCTCGCGTGCGGTGAGCTCGTCGAGGCCTGCCGGTGCCTGCCGAGGGGACGGGTGGTCGCGCACGAAGGCTTCGATGAGTTGGCTGGTGACCGACGGGGACAGGAGCGACTCCCCTCCTGCGATGGTGCGAATGCCGGCCAAGAGGTCTTCGGGGGCGACATCCTTGAGCACGAACCCGCTGGCACCGGCGCGAAGTGCCGCCGTGAAGAGCGGCTTGTTCGCGCATCCCCGTAATACCGTGCCCAGTGTTGAGCGTGCTGGCCGAACGGCGCCCCGACCCATCGTCTGAGATCTCGATCTCGAGCATGCCTGGACACCATCGAATGGCGATGTGAACCTCGGCCCGCCCAGCGTGCTTGATCGCGTTGGTCAGAGCCTCTTGGACGATCCGGTAGGCGCAGAGGTTGAGCCCTGGCGAGAGCGAAACCGGTCGCCCTTCGACCGCCACTTCCACCGACAGGCCCGACGCCTGGGCCCGGGAAATGAGCTGGTCGAGATCCTCGAGTCGGGGCTGGGGTGACAAAGCCTGTGTCTCCCCCTCATCGTTGAGAAGCCCGAGCAGCCTTCGCATCTCGAGGAGAGCCTCCCGGCCGGCCCGCTCCACGCTACGCAGTGAAGACCTGGCCCGTTCTGAGCTGTCGTCCATCACCATGCGTGCCCCACCCGCTTGAATCACCATGATCGACACGCTGTGGGCGATGACATCATGCAGTTCACGGGCAATCCGAGACCGCTCCTCGAGACTCGCCGTTCGAGCGTTGAGCTCTACCAAGGTGTCGGTGCGCTCAGCTCGCTCACGTTCGACATCCTCGCGGACGGAGTTCGCTCGTACCATGCGTCCGAGCACGTACGGCAGCGCGAGCACCAAGATCTCCGAAGCGGCAAGACCTGACGCCCCCTTCCCCGGGGTGGTCCAGGTGTTGATCCCGGAGACGACCACCGCGAGCCCGAACACCCAGCGCGATCGTCGGGGTGGCGCGAAGGCCCCCATTCCATAGACCACGAGAACGAGTGCCGGCTGTAGCCCGACGGTGTTCGCCAAGGCACCCGAGCCGGTATCCACGGCCGTCTTGACAGCCAGCGCGGTGAGAATCGCCAGCATCCCCGCCAGTGGCCATCGACGGCGGACGGCCACCGCCAGCGTGAACACCACAGCACCAACTGCAGGCAGCAGACGTTCCACTACCGCAGGCGCCCCTACCCACAACTGAATCTCGATCACTGCAAGGAGGACGACGGCGGCAACTTCGTCGACTCGCGTCCGGTTTGGACGAGGCAATCGGCGAAGACGCCATCGTGAGCCGGGCATGGAAAGGAACGTAGCGCCACAGCTGCACGCCGGCATCCCCACATGTGGTGATCTCCCCCGATCCTTGAGGTATCCCTGTGCCTGGATCAAGCCATCCTTCCGGGGGAGACCGAATAGCCCTCAGAGCCGACGACAGGAACGTCGCCTCACCCGTACGGTTCCAAGAGAGAAGCTTCCGCTTCCCACACAAGAGAAAGGACCGTCGTGTCAACGCCTTCACATTCAGCACCGAAGGGATCTCGCGAGCACCGTCGAGTCGTTCGGCGCTCGCGGCTCCTGATCTTTGGATCGGCAGCCGTCGCCGTCGCTGCCGTCCTCACCGTGGCAGGAATCTCGAGCGCTACCGCAAACACCAAGACCGAACATTTCTCGTTCATCGATACGTCGACGAATCAGTCATCGGCGGTCTACAGCGCCATCGCCACCGGAGCATTCGCCGCCGGCGGTACGTCCAGCATGATTGGCCGGAGGGTCACGGTGCAGTTTCCGGCTGGCACGATCACCTTGAGTATCGAGAAGAGCCACAGTCACAAGAGGAAGAGTCCCGCATGCGTGCAGGTGAAGTCCTCATCTGGTCGGTACACGATCTCCGGAGGAACCGGTGTGTACAAGGGAATCAGCGGGTCTGGCAATTCAACCGTCAGCATCACCTTCGTCGAGCCCACAATCGACGGGAACTGCTCAACCACACCCGACGCGGTCCAGGCGCTGATCGCGGCCGACGGCCCAATATCCCTACCCTGAGAGGACCGGCATGAACATCAGAACCAGAGTAATGGCGGCAGTGTGGATCCTCTTTGGACTGTGGGCGGTGTTTTCCGTCTTGTTCGTGGTCAAGCTTCGCGACGCCAGTCTCCACCCCCTCCAAAAGGACAACCCGGGCGGGCTTCTCTTCCTGATCGGCCAGATAGCTCTTGGCGCGGCCATCGTCCTGATCTGGCGGGTACGTAGCAACGTCAGCGACACCTCACGCGAGGGGACTGAATGACACCTCGCGGGGGCGTTGTCGACCGGGCCCGGCGATTGGCCGGGTAGTGTTCTCCGGATGACGCCGGAGGAGCTGTCCGACCTGGTGCACCTCCGTCGGGCTCGCGACTTCATCGACCGCCACTATGCGCAGCCCCTGGATGTCCCGGCCATGGCCCGCACCGCCCTCATGTCACCGGCGCATTTCTCGCGCAAGTTCCGTTCGGCCTACGGCGAGACGCCTTATGCCTATCTCATGACGCGACGCATCGAACGGGCAAAGGCGCTTCTTCGTCAGGGAGCCTCTGTCACCGATACCTGTGTCGCCGTCGGCTGCACGTCGCTCGGCTCGTTCAGTTCGCGCTTCACCGACATCGTCGGCGTGACACCGTCGCAGTACCGCACACGCGACCACCGGGACCTCGAAGCCCTTCCCACGTGCGTCAGCAGGTTCGGGACACGACCGCGCCGCACCCCGGTCAACGCCTGAGCCGCCGACCTGGCAGACCGGGTCGGCCTGGGCAGCAAGCAGGATCGGAGAAGCACGCGCCGGGTCCGTGCTCATAGTCTTGTCGCATGACAGTCACCGTCTCCTCAATGTTCATCTCCGTCCACGATCCCGAGGCCGCACTCGGCTTCTATCGCGATGCTCTGGGCCTGGAAGTTCGCATGGACGTCGCGTCCGATGGCTTCCGCTGGGTCACTGTCGGTGCCCCAGGGCAGGACATCGGCATCGTCCTCTCCCAGCCGCACGGCGGTCGTTCGCAGGCCGAGGGGGACGCCCTCCTGGCACTTGTGACGCAGGGCTCGCTCCAAGCTGCGATCTTCCAAGCCGACGACCTCGACACCACCTTCGAGAAGGTACGGGCATCGGGTGCCGAGGTGCTCCAGGAGCCGACGTCTCAGCCCTGGGGAGCGCGCGACTGCCGCGTTCCGTGATCCCTCGGGCAACCTCGTCCGCATCGCGCAGGCCTGACTCCCAACGAGGGTCTTCACCGTCGACGACGCGCAGGGGGGTGGGGACATGCGCCCACCCCGCCCGGTCGGGAGCGTTCGCCGGCACCTGAGGGGGCGCGAGCCAGGATGAAGGGTGATGCGGTATAACAGACCCCGCGTGAGAGTCGACGAGATCGAACAGAGCTCGAGGAGTCGCCGCTCGTCCGGTGCCGTTCTCGTCGTGTTGGCCCTGATCCTGAGCGCCTGCAGCAGCTCCCCCTCGAGTTCGCCCGGCAGTTCGACCTCGACGAGCTTGCCCCCCGGCGCCAAGCTCGTCGCCGGCGGGCCGACGGGCCACTACGTCGTCGACCCCGGGATCCACAAGATCCAGCACGTCATCATCATCGAGCAGGAGAACCGCTCCTTCGACAGCTACTTCGGGACCTTTCCGGGTGCGGACGGTATCCCGATGAAGGACGGCGCGCCGACGGTGTGCGTGCCGAACCCCGCCGGCGGGTGCACTGCGCCATACCACGACCCTGCGGACGTCAACGGAGGCGGACCGCACGGCGCCGCCAATGCTCGCAAGGACGTCCACGGGGGGAAGATGGACGGGTTCATCAGGCAGGCATCCGGAGCCAAGAAGGGGTGCGGAGCCAACGTCGACAACCCGGCTTGCTCCCCGTTGACGACGCCAGACGTGATGGGGTACCACACGGCGGCGGAGATCCCGAACTACTGGACCTACGCCAAGGACTTCGTCCTCGACGACCACATGTTCGAACCGGTTGCGTCGTGGTCGCTGCCCGACCACCTCTACCTGGTATCCGGGTGGTCAGCCAGGTGCTCGACCCGGAACCCGATGAGCTGCAGGAACGACATCCAGGGTCCCTACACCCCGGGACAGATGCAGAAATACGTGGACCAGGCCATCGACACTGGTACGGCTGACATCACCGACGCCTGGACCGACATCACCTGGCTCCTCTACAACGCGCACGTCTCGTGGGGCTACTACGTGCAAACGGGGGATCAGCCCGACTGCGAGAACGATTCAGCGGTGACCTGCCCACCGGTGGCGCAGAACTACCTGACCCCGGGCATCTGGAACCCGTTGCCCGTCTTCGAGGACGTCCAGGCGGACCATCAGCTCCGCAACATCCAGCCGCTCAACGGGTACTTCGCAGCGGCCAAGGCCGGGACCCTGCCCGCGGTGTCGTGGGTCACCCCCTCACAGGCCGACAGCGAGCACCCGCCCGCGAGCGTCCATCAGGGCCAGGCCTATGTCACCGCGGTCATCAACGCCGCCACGGAGAGCCCGGATTGGAGCTCGACGGCCATCTTCTTGCAGTGGGACGACTGGGGCGGCTTCTACGACAACGTGGTGCCACCGCCCGTCGACCGCAACGGGTACGGCCTGCGTGTGCCCGCCATGGTCATCTCCCCCTACGCGAAGCAGGGGTACGTCGATCACGAGACCCTCTCGAGCGACGCCTACCTCAAGTTCATCGAAGACGACTTCCTCGGTGGGTCTCGCTTGAACCCCGAGACCGACGGGCGACCCGACCCCCGGCCCGACGTGCGCGAGGACGAGCCGATCCTCGGCGACATGGTCGACGACTTCGACTTCAGCCAGGCGCCGCGCCCGCCCGTGCTGCTGCCCACGAACCCGCCGACCGACTCGCCCTCGATTCCCGCCTACTTCAGTGGCATGGGGCCCTGCGTCGGCTGCACGGTCACCCCTCCGGGTACCTAGAGCCAGCCCCACACCACTGGTCAGCCCTTGACGAATCGGAGTCGACTGGCCTGCTGCCCCCAATCGCTGGCCGCCCAGAAGCTCAGCGCACCTGGTTCTGTCTCGACCACGATGGCCTGCATGCGCACGGCTCCGACCGCGGCCAACCGGGACTCGGCCGCGGCGAGCAGCCGGCTGCCGAGCCCGCTGCGGCGGTGGGAGGGGGCAACGGCCAGGCGGTAGACCGATCCCCTCCACCCGTCCCACCCGGCGATCACCGACCCGACGAGCCGCCCATCGTCATCGGCGACGATCAGCGCCCCTGGGTCATGGGCGATGAGCTTCGTGAGGCTCTCCACGTCGTCGGTGTGGCTGGGTTCGGCATCGGCGTCGATCCAGAGTTGGAGCACAGACCCGACGTCTGACAACTGACCTGCTCGCAGCGTCCATCCCATTCCGGGAGGATACGAGGGTTGGCACGCCTCTGGCTGCCCGCGGGCCGTCCGGTCCGGCTCCGTCGCAGGCCTAACGTTGGGAGCATGGCGACCGTGCCCATCGCTCGACACCTCTTGCGGGCGAAGGACCTGGCCGATGCGCGCTACCTCGAAACGCTGTCGGTCGCCGACATGGCACGCGCCACCGGACTCTCCCGTGCCCACTTCAGCCGCGAGTTCACCAGGGCGTTCGGCGAGAGCCCGTACCGGTACCTCCTGACCCGACGTCTCGAACGCGCGGCGGCGCTGCTCCGCACCACGGACTGGTCGGTCGCCAGGATCTGCTTCGCGGTGGGGTCGGGCAGTGTCGGGTCGTTCACCACCAGCTTCGGGCGGATGTTCGGCCTGTCTCCAACCGCCTACCGTGCGTCGTGGCCACCTGCCGCCAGGTTCGTCCGGATCCCGTTGTGCATCGCTCGGGGCTACGGCCGACCCAAGAACCGCACGTTTCGAGAAGACGATCGCAGGGAGGCTTCGTAAGCTCACCCATACCAACGAGCCACGAGGAGGCCACTGGTGATCAGAATCGCGAATTCCCAGTTCTGGGTCCACGACCAGGACGAGGCACTCGACTTCTACACCAAGACCCTGGGTTGGGAGGTCCGGAGCGACGTCACGATGGAGGCATGGCACTTCCGGTGGCTGGTCGTGGGGCCTGCAGGGCAGGATGACATGGGTCTCGTGCTGATGCCGGTACCCGGTCCGCCCATGCTCGACGCAGAGGCCAGCGCTGCCCTGGCGGATGTGGTGGCCAAGGGTGCAGGGGGGACCTTGTTCCTGGAGACGGACGACTGCCAGGCGACTTACGAGGAGCTCTCCGGGCGCGGCATCGTCTTCAACGATCCCCCGACCCCGCAACCGTACGGGATCGATACCTCGTTCCGTGATCCGTCGGGCAACAACATCCGCCTGACCCAGGTCCTCGAATTCGACCCGACCCGGACCTGACCCGGGGCCACCGAAGGCGTCGGGGCCGGTGCGTCCTCAGTGCAGCGAGCCGTAGAGGTCCCCGAGTGCGCGCCAGTGGCGGGCCGCTGCCTCGGGGTCGTAGCTCGGGTTGTCGGGGACCGCGAAGCCGTGGCGTGCGGGATAGGTCTCGATGGTGTGGTCGACGTGACCCGCGGTCAGGGCGTCCTCGAGGAGTTTGGCCTGTTCCGGCGGGAACGAGTCGTCCTGCTCGGCCGCGGCAACGTACACCCGTCCGGTGATCCTCCCGACGATCAGGTGGGGACTGTCAGGCGCATCGCTGGCGAGCTGGCCACCGTGGAACGAGGCGGCGGCGGCGACCTGGTCGGGATAGTGGGCGGCGGCCGTGAGTGACAGCCCACCGCCCATGCAGTAGCCGGTCGTCCCGACCGTCGTGCCGGCCACTCCCGGGTGATCCGAGAGGAAGTCGAGGAACGCACCGGTATCGCTGGTTGCCATCGCTTTCGTGAGGCTGCGGGCCATCGCGATGACCCGAGCCCGTTCGCCTGCGTCGCCGAACGCCGTCTCCATCCGGAACGGCTCGTACGGTCCGTGTCGGTAGTAGAGCTCGGGCAGGAAGGCGACGTAGCCCATGCCTGCGAGCTGCTCGGCCATCTGGGTCATCGCCGGGCGCACACCCCCGGCATCCATGAACACGATCACAGCCGGCCAGGAGCCATCGCCGTCCGGCATGACCACGATCGAGGGGCAGACGCCGTCGGGTGTGGGGACGTTCACCTCAGTCCGCTGAACCATGAACACTCCTCTCGAGGGCGGGGGACCCTGTCGGGTGAGGAGCGTATCCGCAGCACAGGAACAGACCGGCTTCGCCCGCCCGGCTCCGCGGGCGCTCACCCGGAGTCCCCCGTTGCCCACCCCCCGGCGCGGCTAGTCTCAGGACTTGTCGCAGGGATGACCGCGGTGTTGTGCGTGGGCGGGTACTCAACGATGTGCCGGGTCGCCGTCTGATGCTCGAACCCCCCGAGGACCGTGATGACCGAGACAACCGCCGGCGCCGAGCCGGTCCCCCCGGCAGCGCACGCCGTCGAGCTGCGCAAGACCTACGGAACCGGCCAGGCGACGGTCCACGCCCTGTCCGGGGTCACTGTCGCGTTCGAGCGTGGCCGCTTCACCGCGGTCATGGGCCCGTCCGGGTCCGGAAAGTCGACCCTCATGCACTGTATGGCCGGCCTCGACCGCCCGACATCCGGGCAGACCTACGTCGGCAACCTCGACATCGGCGGCCTGGACGATGCCGGGCTCACCCAGCTCCGGCGGGACCGGATCGGGTTCGTGTTCCAGTCCTTCAACCTCGTCCCGACCCTCACCGCCGGCGAGAACATCTCGTTGCCCGCCGATCTGGCCGGCAACCGTGTCGACAAGGAGTGGTACGACTTCCTGGTCACGCAGCTCGGGATCGCCGACCGCCTCACCCACCGGCCCAACGAGATGTCCGGCGGGCAGCAGCAGCGGTGCGCGTGTGCCCGGGCGCTGATCAATCGTCCCGACCTCATCTTCGCCGACGAGCCCACCGGCAATCTCGACTCGAACTCGTCTGAGGAGATGCTGAGCTTCCTGCGCCGGTCGGTCACCGAGTTCGGCCAGTCCATCGTCATGGTGACCCACGACCCCCACGGGGCCACCTATGCCGATCGAGTGGTCTTCCTCGCCGATGGCAACGTGGTCGACGAGCTCATCGGGCCGACCGCCGACTCGGTCCTCGAGCGGGTGCGGACCCTCGGCGCCTGACATGTGGAAGGTCACCCTCAAGGGTCTGCTCGCCCACAAACTCCGCCTGGCACTGACAGCAATCGCCATCATCCTCGGCGTCACCTTCATCTCGGGGACGTTCATCCTGACCGACACGCTGCACAACACCTTCACGACGTTGTTCACCAACATCTACCAGAACATCGACTTCCAGGTGCGTGGTGAGGCGCAGCTCACGACCAGCGGCGCGGGGGCGACGCGCAATCCCATCCCCGAGTCGATCCTGCCCTCGATCCTGCACGTGCCCGGGGTCGAGGTCGCCGCAGGATCGGTGCAGGGCATCGTCCAGTTCGTCTCCCACGACGGCAAGCCCATCTCGACCGGTGGTGCGCCGACCATCGGACTGTCCTTCGATTCGGATCAACGGATCTCCGAGCTCCGGTTGACAGCGGGTCACGCGCCGACGACCTCCGACCAAGTCGCCATGGACGTCGGGACGGCGCAGAAGAACGATTTCGCGGTCGGGCAGCGCGTCACGATCCTGACCCAGGGGCCGACGCGCACGTTCACCATCTCCGGACTGGTGCGCTTCGGCACCGCCGACAATCTTGCCGGTGCCACCCTCGCCGCGTTCGACCTCCCGACCGCACAGGCACTGATGGGGGAGGTGGGCCAGTTCGACTCGATCGATGTGGTGTCCGTACCGGGTGCGGACAAAGCCACCGTGCAGCGGGACATCGCCCGGGTCCTTCCTCGAGGAGTCGAGGTCGTCACGGGTCAGACGGTGGTCAACGAGCAGACCAGCGCGATCGACCAGGCGCTCTCGTTCTTCTCGACCGCACTCCTCATCTTCGCCTTCATCGCGCTGTTCGTCGGCGCCTTCACCATCCTGAACACGTTCTCGATCATCGTGGGTCAGCGGACCAAGGAGCTGGCGCTGCTGCGCATCGTGGGTGCCAGCCGTCGGCAGGTCTTCCGCTCGGTGCTCGGGGAGGCGGCGATCGTGGGTCTCGTGTCGTCTGCCATCGGCATCGGGCTCGGCGTGCTGGCCGCCATCGGGCTCGAGGCGCTCCTGCGTGGATTCGGCATCACCCTGCCGACGGGGGCGCCGGTCTTCGAGACCCGGACGGTGGTCGTCGCGCTGGTGGTCGGTGTGGGCGTGACGGTGGTCGCAGCCATCAGCCCTGCCCGCCGGGCCGTGCGGATCTCGCCGGTTGCCGCTCTCACCGACCACGAGGGACAGCAGGACGTCTCGTTCCGGCGGCGGTTCGCGTGGGGCATATCGCTCGTACTGGTGGGAGCCCTTGCGCTCGGCGTCGGGCTCGCCAAGCCAGCAATCGGGCTGGTGGGTCTCGGTGCGGTGGCCCTGTTCGTCGGTGTGGCCATGCTGGCCCCCGCGGTCGCCCGTCCGTTCTCGAGCGCCATCGGGCGCCCGCTCGCCCGGACCCGGGGCGTCGCGGGCAGGCTCGGCCGTGAGAACTCCATGCGCAGTCCGCGTCGCACGGCCCAGACGGCATCGGCGTTGATGGTCGGTCTCGCCCTCGTCTCCGCGATCGCGGTCTTCGGTGCGTCCGCGTCGAAATCGGCCACCAGCGCCGTCGACAACGCGATCAGCGCCGACCTGATCATCACCAACACCAACAACAGCGGACCCGGCAACTTCAGCACGACCGTGCCCATGGCGGCGTCCGCGGTCCCCGGTGTCCACGCGACCACCATCGTCTACGGTGACCAATTCGAGGTTCGCCAGTCGCTCGAGACCCTCAGAGCGCTCTCGACCCAGGCGCTGTCCCAGACCGTGATCCTCGACATGGCCGCAGGGAGCGCGAGTGCCCTCGTCGCTGGAGACCTGCTCATCGACACGACCACGGCCAACGCCGACCATCTGGCGGTCGGTGATCGGGTCCCGGTGAAGTTCGCTCTCACCGGGCCCACCACCATGCGCATCGGAGGCATCTACCAGCCGAATGCCCTCGTCACGAGCTACCTGGTCAGCGCGGACTTCTTCACTGCCCACTTCCAGAACCCCCTGCCCGGCGCGGTCCTGCTCAAGACGGACGGGAGCGCCGCGGTCGAGCAGGCGGTCGGGCGCGCACTGGCCCCCTTCCCGAACGTGCAGGTCCAGACCCGGGCGCAGTTCGATGCGTCGCAGACGAAACAGGTCAATCAGTTGCTCGGCATCGTCTACGCCCTGCTGGGCCTCGCCGTGATCATCGCGTTGATCGGCATCGTCAACACGCTCATGCTGTCGGTGTTCGAACGCACCCACGAGATCGGGTTGCTGCGGGCGGTCGGCATGAAGCGACGACAGATCCGGACCATGATCCGGTCCGAGGCGGTGATCCTCGCCATCTTCGGCGCGATCATCGGCATCGTGATCGGAACGGGACTCGGCATCGCCCTCGTGTCGTCGCTGCGGTCACAGGGGATCACCAACACCGCGGTGCCGATCAGCAACCTGGTGGTCTTCCTCGTCCTCTCGGCCGTCCTCGGACTGATCGCGGCCAGCTGGCCCGCTCGTCGCGCGGCGCGA
Source organism: uncultured Acidimicrobiaceae bacterium (assembly GCA_963701325.1). Taxonomy (GTDB): domain Bacteria; phylum Actinomycetota; class Acidimicrobiia; order Acidimicrobiales; family RAAP-2; genus Bog-756. The sequence continues at coordinate 1,576,693 of OY969604.1, read as the reverse complement.
CTCGACGTGCTGTCTGCCATCGCCGCCGAGTGACGGGACAGCTACAGGACCAGGTGCTCGTAGGTCTCCGGGTTCTGCATGTTCTCGGCGATGTGTGCCCGCTCCTCTTCGGGTGACTCGCTGGTTCGGAGGAGGACCGGCGCGAGGGCCAGTCCCAACAGGACGAAGCCGGCCGCGATGTAGAGCGCGAGCTGATAGCCGACCGTGAAGGAGTGCACTGCGCCGTACCCGCTCGCGAGCAAGGACCGGGTGCGATCGGCGGCGATCGTGCTCAGCACGGCCAGCCCGATGGCGCCGGCCAGCTGTTGGGACACGTTGACCACACCCGACCCCAACCCGGCATCGGCGTTGGGGATCTCCGACATGCCGATCTGCAACAGCGGCATGAACGATGCCCCGGCACCCATTCCCAGGAGGACGAAGGCGAAGAAGAGCTGGGGGAAGTAGCTCGCGTGCTGTCCGGCCGAGGCGAGCAGGATGAGTCCTGTGGCGGCGAGGAGCAGGGCCGGGTACATCACCGGTTTGGGGCCGAAGCGGTTGACCAGTCTGGCCGTGATGCCGGCCGACATGATCGCCATGAGGACGGCCTGGGGGAGGAATGCCAACCCGGTGCGGACCGGGCTGTAGTTCAGCACGTGCTCGAGGTAGAGAGCGCCGATGAAGAAGGTCGAGAACATGCCGGTGATGACACAGCCCCGGATGACGCTCGAGCCGGTGAGGGTGCGCAGCTTGAGGATGCGCAACGGCATGATCGGGTTGGTGAGGCGCGACTCCAGGACGAGGAAGGTGACGAACAGCCCGACCGCGATACCGAGCGACACGAGCGTGTGGGGTGCACCCCAGCCGTCGCTCGACGCCGTCACGATCCCGTAGATGCCGATCATGAGGGACAGGGTCACCAGCAACGAACCGACGACGTCGACGCCCTGTCTGATGCCGATACCGACGTTCTCCACCACCAGCAGGCGCCCGAGGATCAGGGTGGCGATGCCGATGGGCACGTTTACGAAGAAGATCCAGTGCCAGCTGAGTGCCTGGGTCAGCACCCCGCCGGCGAGGAGGCCGATGGAACCGCCACCCACGGCGACGAAGACATAGGCGCTCATGGCCTTGGCTCGCTCGACCGGGCTCGGGAACTCCGTCACGATGATCGCGACGATCACCGAAGAAGAGAGCGCCCCACCGATGCCCTGGATGAACCGGGCTGTCACCAGCATGGCCTGGCTGTCCGCCGATCCGCAGGCGACGGACGCCAGGGTGAACAGGGTCACCCCGGCCAGGAACACCTTCTTCCGGCCCACGAGGTCGCCCAGACGGCCGGCCATGAGGAGGAAGCTCCCGAAGGAGATGAGATAGGCGTCGACGACCCAGGTCAGGCCGGACTGGCTGAAGTGCAGACTGCGCTGGATGGCCGGGAGCGCGACGTTGACGATGGAACCGTCGAGCGCGTTCATGAGCATCGCGAGGCAGACGACCACCAGCGCGATCCATCGTCGTCGGTCGCCGGTGGCCGGAGGAATGGTCACATCAGCTGGGATAGTCATGATTTCGGGACTATCCTACAGGGGTGATCGATCCGGCCGTACCGTAAGATGGGGTTCGTGAACACCTGGGAAACCGCTCCGCCGACGACGGGGACGATCGTGCTCCTGACCCGGCTGGCCCGAGCTGTCTTCGTGCGCAGCTCGATAGAGCTGGTGGGCATGAATCTAAAGAACATGGTGGTGCTCGCGTACCTGCACGACCACCCGGGCGTGTCGCAACAGGTCATGACCGAAGACCTCTCGATGGACTCGAACACCGGGGTGCTCGTGCTCAACGACCTCGAGGACCTCGAGTTCGTGGAGCGCCGGCGCGATCCGGCCGATCGCCGGCGCCATCTCGTCGAGATCACCGACGCCGGGCTCGAGGCGCTCGAGCGGGCAGAGGTGGCCCAGGGGAGTATCGAGGACGAGATCCTCGGTGGACTCAGCGAATCAGAGCGGGTGGCGTTCCGCCGGTTGCTGGTGCAGGCACTGGAGAACCACCTGGAGAAGTGATCATATTCAGTTCGTGATCACTCTTGACCGATCACTCTAGCTAGAGTATTCTGGACACATGCCCCGGCCGGCCCGTTCGAATCCCCTGGCCCTGGCCGTGCTGGTCACCCTTTCCGAGCGGCCGATGCACCCCTACGAGGTCGGCCAGACCCTGCGTCAGCGGGCCAAGCAGGAGAGCGTCCGCCTCAACTACGGGTCCTTGTACGCCGTGGTCGAGGCGCTCGAACGACGGGGACTGATCAGGGCCAAGGAGACCGTGCGGGACGGCAAACGTCCCGAGCGCACGATCTACGAGATCACCGACGACGGGGCGCGCGAGATGGTCGACTGGATGACCGAGCTCATCGGTGTACCCGCAAAGGAGTACCCCGCCTTCATGGCCGGCCTCTCCTTCCTCCCCGCACTGGAGCCAGACGAGGCGCTCTCCGCGCTGCACATCCGGGCGGACGTGCTCACCGTCAGGCTTGCCGGCCTGAAGGGGGCGATGGAGGCAGCCAGGCAGGCCGGACTGCCCAGACTCTTCGAGCTCGAGGTCGAGTACGAGGAGCAGCTCCTCGCGGCGGAGCTGCAGTTCGTGACGGGGTTGATCGTGGACATCGAGTCGGGCGCCCTCGACGGCCTCGAGATGTGGAAGATCTTCCACGCCGCCGGCTCCGATCCGGTGGAGGGGGTGATGTACACGTTCGCACCGCCACCCAGGCTGACCAGCTAGCTGGATGACCCGAGACCGCGTGTTCGAGCACGCGGCCCCGGGTCCATACGACCACGAGCCCGATCACAGAGGACCTACGCCCGAGGCAGCACCGACAGCGTAGGCGACCTCCGTCGAGCGGGCTCCCCGTAGGAGCACACGAAAGGAGCGCGCCCATGGACGCTCTCATCGAGGCAGACGGCCTCAGCAAGAAGTTCGGGAAGGTCACTGCCCTCAGTGATCTGACCCTCACCCTCCCTGCCGGAACGGCAGTTGCAATCCTCGGCCCCAACGGGGCGGGCAAGACCACGTTCATCCGGATGGTGGCCACGCTGATCGAGCCCGACTCCGGAACGTTGCTCGTCGACGGCCACGACGTAGTGCGCGACTCGATGACCGTCCGTCGGATGATCGGGCTGGCCGGCCAGTCCGCAGCGGTCGAGGAGATGATGACCGGACGGGAGAACTTGAAGATGGTGGCCCGCCTCTATGGGCAGGGAGCAGCAGCGGCGAGGGCCAGCGCCGACCGGATCCTCGAGCAGTTGCGGCTGACCGATGCCGCCGGCCGACTGGTGAAGACCTACTCGGGTGGCATGCGCCGGCGCCTCGACCTCGGAGCGAGCCTGGTCGGGTCGCCTCGCCTCCTGCTCCTCGACGAACCGACGACCGGACTCGACCCGGCGAGCCGCAACGAGGTGTGGGACGGCATCCGCCAGATGGGCAGGGCGGGGACGGACATGCTGCTGACGACGCAGTATCTCGACGAGGCCGACCGGCTGGCCGCCCACATCGTGATCATCGACGAGGGCCGGGTGATCGCGGAAGGGACGCCCGACGATCTCAAGTCCAGGGCCGGTGCGGACATGGTCGAACTCCACACCCCCGACGTCGCGACCCTTCAGCGGGCGGCGGCGGTGCTGGGCTCGCTGGGCGGTGGCGAACCCTCGACCGATCCGTCGACCCGGCGTTGCTCGATCGCGGCTCCCGGCGGTGCCCGCCTGCTGCCCGTCGTGGTCCGGGCTCTCGACGACGCCGGCGTGCCGGTGGAGGACATCACCCTTCGGCGGCCGACCCTCGACGAGGTGTTCCTCGCACTGACCGGAAAGTCCGGCTCGACGACCGATCCAACGGAGGACGCAGCATGAGCATGGACGTCACGCTCGAGACCCCCGGACACGCCCTCGGTACCCGGGTACCCCCATCGGCGAACGTGGGCGCGTCGTATCTCGTGGCCTCACGCGAGGTCGCGGCCCGGACCCTCAAGAAGTTCGTCCGCACCCCGGCGCTCATCATCGCCGGCACGGCGCAGGGGGTCCTCTTCCTCCTCATCTTCCGCTACGTCTTCGGCGGCGCGGTGTCCCACACCGGCAGCTTGTCCTATGCGGACTTCCTGGTGCCGGGGTTCGTGGTCACCGGCGTCCTGTTCCAGGGCATGGGCGCCGCGAGCGGTGTCGCCGACGATCTCGAGGGCGGGTTGTTCGATCGGCTGCGCAGCTTGCCGATCCGGCTCCTGTCGATCGTGACCGGCCGGGTGGGCGCCGATTCGGCGCTGGTCGCCTGGGGCGTGATCGTCATGACCGCGGCCGGCTTCCTGGTCGGGTTCCGGATCTCCGGGAGCACGACCGACGCGTTGGCGGCGCTGGGGCTGACCGTGCTGTACGGCTTCGCCTTCGTCTGGCTGTTCATCGCGTTGGGACTCATGGCCGGGAGCCCACAGGCAGCCCAGAGCCTTTCGTTCCTGGTGTTCCCGCTCAGTTTCGTGTCGTCGGCGTATGTCCCGGTGTCCACGATGCCGGGATGGATGCAGGGCTTCGCGAGCCACCAGCCGATGACCGCGATGTGCAACACGGTGCGCCTGTTGACCGGCGGGCCCGCGGCACAGGCGCTGTTGGGCCACTCGCTCTCGTACTACCTGATCCCTTCGTTGCTCTGGTGCGCGGGGATCGTGGCGGTGTTCGCTCCGCTCGCGGTTCGGCGGCTGAAGCGGTCCTAGTGTCCCGAGTTGCTGATTCGCTCGCAATATCGTGCGAGTGAAGCCAGGATCTGATCTGCCGTTTTGACCCAAACGTAGGGCCGGGGGTTGTCGTTCCACAGGACGATCCAGTCGCGGATGTCGCGCTCGAGGTTCTGCACGTTGGTATGGGCGCCGCGCTTGATCTTCTTGGTGGTCAATTCACCGAACCAACGCTCCACCATGTTCAACCACGATCCCGACGTCGGTGTGAAGTGGAGATGGAACCGGCGGTGGCGCAACAGCCACCGTTGGATGTCGGGAGTCTTGTGGGTGGCGTAGTTGTCGAGGATGAGATGCACCTCGAGGTTCTCGGGAACCTGTTCGTCGATTCGCACCAGGAACTTCTTGAACTCGACGGCCCGGTGGCGTCGGTGCATTGATCCGATGACCTTGCCGGTGGCCATGTCGAGCGCCGCGAACAGCGACGTGGTGCCGTGGCGGATGTAGTCGTGGCTTCGTCGTTCGGGGGTGCCGGGCATCATGGGCAGGATCGGTTGGAAGCGGGCCAGCGCCTGGATCTGGGACTTCTCGTCCACGCACAGCACCACAGCCCGTTCGGGAGGATCGAGATAGAGCCCCACGATGTCTTTGACCTTGTCCACGAACAGCGGGTCGGTGGACAGCTTGAAGCTCTCGGCCCGATGGGGCTGCAGTCCGAAGGCCCGCCAGATCAAGCTGATCGACGTCTGGCTCATCCCGAGGGCGTCGGCCATCGACCGAGTGGACCAGTGGGTGGCGTCGGCCGGCTTCTCTTCCAGGGTCTTCACGATCACGGCCTCGACTTTGTCGTCGGTGACCGTGCGCGCCGCCCCGGGCCGAGGCTCGTCGAACAGACCCTCGAGGCGCTTCTCCACGAACCGCCGACGCCACTTGCCCACAGTGGCACTGTTGATCCGCAGGTCGGCGGCCACCGCCTGGTTGGTGTCACCTGTCGCACAGGCCAGGATGATCCGGGCTCGCAGAGCCAGCGCCTGGGCGCTCTTGCGCCGCCTGGTCAGGCGTTCGAGGAACTCGCGCTCCTCGTCGCTCAGCAGCAGCTCTGTCTTCGGTCGTCCCCTTGGCGACATGGTCGTCTCCCATCGTTGCTGACAACGACGGGAACGCGCCGGTCGAGACGAAAATTCCGGGTCGACCGATATTTCTTACGAATCAACAACTCAGGGGACTAGGAGGCTGTTGAATAATTCTCCCGTCGGTGCTCGCGATTTGAGCGTGGATGGTCGAGAATTAGTGGGTGCAAGGACACAGCGAATCCAACCGTGAGCTGCTTGACGCCGCGGCCCTCTGTCGACAGCTCGTCCCCGAGGGAAGCGTCGAGGCGTTCCTGGCCGATCACCGCCACGACCTCTTCCCCGATCAGATGTTCGAGGACCTGTTCCCCTCGGGCCGTGGCCGACCCTCGATCCCGGCCGATGTAGTGGCATCGGTGATGGTCCTCCAAGCCCTCGAGGGACTCTCCGACCGGGATGCCGCCCGGGCGCTTCGGGATCGGATCAGCTGGAAGGTGGCCTGCGGCCTGGCCCTCGACGACGAGGGGTTCGACTTCTCGGTGCTCACCTACTGGCGCACCCGGCTGCGCAAGTCCGAGCACCCCGAGCGGATCTTTAACGCCGTGCGTTCGGTGATCGACGCCACCGGGGTGCTGAAGGGAAAGACGAGAAGAGCCCTCGACTCGACGCTGCTCGACGATGCCGTCGCCACCCAGGACACCGTGACCCAGCTGATCGCCGCCATCCGCCGGGTGCGCAAGGTCGTCCCCGGCGCCATGGACGTGCCTCTTTCGGCCCACGACTACGAATCCCAGGGCAAGCCACTGATTGCCTGGGACGACCCGGTGGCGAAGGCCGCCCTGGTCGACGGGCTGGCCAACGATGCCCTGGCTTTGTTGGCCGCCTTTGAGGATGACGTCGAAGAGGCGGAGGCCACCTCGGCCCTCGGACTGCTAGCCCTGGTGGCTGGCCAAGATGTCGAGCAACAAGACGACGGCACCTGGCAGATCGTCCGGAAAGTGGCCCCTGACCGGGTTATTTCCACCGTCGACCCCGAGGCCCGTCACATGCACAAATCCCGTTCGGAGTATCGGGACGGTTACAAGGCCCACATCGCCGTCGAACCCGAGACCGGCCTGGTGACCGCCACCGTGCTCACCCCGGCCAATGCTCCCGACGGTCGAACCGGCCTCACGCTCCTGGCCGGCGAGCAGCCGGGACTCCAGATCCTCGGCGATGGTGCCTATGGCTCAGGCGAGACGCTCAGCGCATTGAGCAAGGCCAAGCACCGCCGGGCCATCAAGCCCTGGCCCATGTCCTCGACCATCCCCAACGGATTCACGAGAGATGACTTCATCGTGGACGAAGGAGCAGGGACCGCCACGTGTCCTGCGGGCCACACGGTCTCGATCACCGGAGGGCGCGCCGCCGTCTTCGGAGTTCGGTGCCAAGGATGCCCACTTCGGGAACGGTGCACCACCGCCAAAGACGGGCGCACTCTCCGTCTCCATCGTCACGACAAACAACTGGTCGAATCCCGTCAGGCGTGGAAAGAAGGCGACTTCGCCGAGGATTACCGACGATGGCGACCGATGGTGGAACGATCGATCGCCTGGTTGGTGGCCGACAACCATCGGCGGGTCAGGTTCCGAGGTGTGGAGAGGAACCAGCTGGGTCTCTCATTGCGGATCGCCGCCATCAACCTCAGACGGTTGGTCAACCTCGGACTCGAGCACGACGGCGAATGGATCCTCAGGGTGTAGAGACCCGAGGGGCGTGTTGCCTCGGTTGGAGGGGCCTTCAGAGGCCCGGAACATGCCCCTCGACTCGATCGAGCTCAGTGCCTGCAACGTCCCACGCTGTGAACTCGGAGAATGCTGTTTATTCAACAGTCTCCTAGTGTCCCGAGTTGCTGATTCGCTCGCAATATCGTGCGAGTGAAGCCAGGATCTGATCTGCCGTTTTGACCCAAACGTAGGGCCGGGGGTTGTCGTTCCACAGGACGATCCAGTCGCGGATGTCGCGCTCGAGGTTCTGCACGTTGGTATGGGCGCCGCGCTTGATCTTCTTGGTGGTCAATTCACCGAACCAACGCTCCACCATGTTCAACCACGATCCCGACGTCGGTGTGAAGTGGAGATGGAACCGGCGGTGGCGCAACAGCCACCGTTGGATGTCGGGAGTCTTGTGGGTGGCGTAGTTGTCGAGGATGAGATGCACCTCGAGGTTCTCGGGAACCTGTTCGTCGATTCGCACCAGGAACTTCTTGAACTCGACGGCCCGGTGGCGTCGGTGCATTGATCCGATGACCTTGCCGGTGGCCATGTCGAGCGCCGCGAACAGCGACGTGGTGCCGTGGCGGATGTAGTCGTGGCTTCGTCGTTCGGGGGTGCCGGGCATCATGGGCAGGATCGGTTGGAAGCGGGCCAGCGCCTGGATCTGGGACTTCTCGTCCACGCACAGCACCACAGCCCGTTCGGGAGGATCGAGATAGAGCCCCACGATGTCTTTGACCTTGTCCACGAACAGCGGGTCGGTGGACAGCTTGAAGCTCTCGGCCCGATGGGGCTGCAGTCCGAAGGCCCGCCAGATCAAGCTGATCGACGTCTGGCTCATCCCGAGGGCGTCGGCCATCGACCGAGTGGACCAGTGGGTGGCGTCGGCCGGCTTCTCTTCCAGGGTCTTCACGATCACGGCCTCGACTTTGTCGTCGGTGACCGTGCGCGCCGCCCCGGGCCGAGGCTCGTCGAACAGACCCTCGAGGCGCTTCTCCACGAACCGCCGACGCCACTTGCCCACAGTGGCACTGTTGATCCGCAGGTCGGCGGCCACCGCCTGGTTGGTGTCACCTGTCGCACAGGCCAGGATGATCCGGGCTCGCAGAGCCAGCGCCTGGGCGCTCTTGCGCCGCCTGGTCAGGCGTTCGAGGAACTCGCGCTCCTCGTCGCTCAGCAGCAGCTCTGTCTTCGGTCGTCCCCTTGGCGACATGGTCGTCTCCCATCGTTGCTGACAACGACGGGAACGCGCCGGTCGAGACGAAAATTCCGGGTCGACCGATATTTCTTACGAATCAACAACTCAGGGGACTAGAGCGAGCCGTCACGCCTTGTAGAGCCCGAAGGCGGCTCCCTGGGGATCTGCGAGCACAGCGAAGCGTCCGGTCCCCGGGATGTCCGTCGGGTCGACCAGGATCGTCGCCCCGAGGGCAGTGGCCCTGCCGGCATCGGTGTCGACGTCGGTCGCCCCGAAGTAGACGAGCCAGTGGTCGGGAACCTCGGACGGCATGCCCTCGGGCCGGGGCATCGCCCCACAGACGGTGCGGCCGGCCACCTGTGCCTCTGCGTACTCGTCGGATCCGCCCCACCCCCAACCGAACACATCGGAGTAGAACGTCTTCGACTTGGACAGATCCGAGGTCGCCAGCTCCCCCCAGACGAAGGTGCCGGCCTCGTTGACGAGCTGCGCGCCGAGGTGGTCACCCGGCTGCCAGGCTGCGATGAACGCCCCGGTCGTGTCCTGGAAGATGGCCATGCGACCGGCGGTCATGACGTCCATCGGCTCGACGATGACACTCGCCCCGGCGGACTTGGCCTTCTGGGCGACGGCGTCGATGTCGTCGACGTTCACATAGGTCGTCCAGCGCGGCGGCCCCGGATCCTCTTGGACCGGGCTGATCGCCGCCACCTGTTTTCCGGCCTTGGAGGCGATGGTGTAGTGGCCCGCCTCCTCGCCCATGTCCTGGCCCTCCCAACCGAAGAGCTCGCCGTAGAAGGCGAGACCCGCCCTTGGATCGGCCATCCCGATGTCCACCCACGACGGGACTCCGTGTTCATAGCGCGTCATCTCGGGCATGATCCCTCCTTTGTGGAATCCGGCTCTCTGAGTGCACTATGGACGACTCATTCCGAGGATGCAAGGGCCATCGTCACCGCGTTCGGTGACGATGGGGTGACGCATCGATGGGCACCGAACACGCACCGACACTGTCACCCACGCGGTTGATCTCGCCTCGGCTCGCCCGGCGGTCCAGTGGCCAGGTACCGAGCACTTCCTTTGCGCGGACCGATCTGTTACGGTCGCCTCTGCAACCCAAGCTGTGCGTCGGGGAAGCCGGTCGAAGTCCGGCACTGGTCCGCAACCGTGGGTGACGAGCAGGTTGCTCGTCACGAGTCGGGATACCGCCGCATCGCTCGTTTGAGTCCATACCCGTCGAGAAATGCGGCAGGGACTCGGTCGGCCACCGGTCCGCGTGATCTGTGGGTCCCCGGGTCGTTGCCCGGAAAGAGCGACCATCATGTTCCGCAACCGTCTCCTCGCGACCGCTGCGATTGCCGCGGCACTGTCGTGCACCGTTGTCGCGGCACCGGCATCGGCCTCCGAAGCCCTCCCCCAGACAGGAGCGCTTCCAACGCTTCCGCAAGTGTCCTCTGCCCAGCAGGGGGCCCGTTGGTTGGCGAGCCAGTTGACCTCCTCCGGATACATCCCGGGAACGAGTCCGAGCCAACCCGACCTGTCGGCCACAGCGAACGCCGTCCTCGCTCTGGCCAGTGTCGGCGTCGATCCGAGCGGTGTCCACACCGCCGTCGGGTATCTCGCGTCCCACGTCGACGCGTACGTGAGGGTGGACGGATCGGACGATCCGGATGAGCTCGCGCTGCTGATCCTCGACGCCCACGCGACCGGCGCCAATCCGCGCTCGTTCGGTGACACGGACCTCGTGTCCAGGTTGCTCGGCACCCAACGCAGGGCCGGTGCCACCGCGGGTCTCTTCGGTGTCCAGAGCGCGGCCTATGACGGCGCCTACCGCCAGGGGCTCTCCCTGGCGGCCCTGGCCGGAGCCGGAGTCACCTCCGGCAGCCAGGTCACCGCCGCCGAGCGTTGGCTCGAGGGCCAGCAGTGCCCGGACGGCGGGTGGACGAGCCTGATCACCACGAGCAATCCCTGCAACGGCAACCCCGCGGACTTCGAGGGTCCCGACACCAACTCGACCGCACTGGCGGTCGAGGGTCTGTCCGCGGTCGGTGTGCTCGGGGCGACGCGTGCAGCAGCGGCCTGGCACTTCATCCTCAACGCCGAGGACGCGGACGCCGGGTGGGGATACGAGCCCAATACGGCAGCCACCCCGGGATCCACCGACCCGGACTCCACGTCGCTGGTCGTCCAGGCGATCCTGGCTCTGGCCAAGTCCCCGTCCACGACCACGCTGGTCAAGGGGGCGGCGAATCCGGTCAGCGCGCTGCGCTCGTTCCAGCTCACCTCGGGTGGGGGCAGTGGAGCCTTCTTCTTTCCGGGCACCACCACCCCCAACCTGATCGCGACCTATCAGGCGGTGCCGGCGATGGCGGACGTCAGGGCTCCCTTCGATCTGCACATCACGACGGCGTCCCTGCCCGCCGGCCGTCTCGGGCAGCACTACTCGGCCGTGCTCTCGGCGAGCGGGGGGAATCCGCCGTACACCTGGCAGGTGCGCCCGGGCTCGGGGTCACTGCCGGCCGGCCTCTCGCTCGACGGGTCGTCCGGGGTCATCTCGGGCACGCCGACGGTTGCGGGCACATCGAGCTTCACCGTCGAGGTCCATGACACCGCGGTGACCACCGCCCCGATGACCGACGACGTCGGATGGAAGGTGCTCTCGATCGCCGTTTCGTGACCAGGGCGGGTGGGGCCCGGATCGCCGGACTCCACCCGCTTCGCCCGGCCGGGTCGGGTGCGGCCCGTACCCGACCCCCCAACCGCGCTCCGGCTTGATTCAATGACTCGGTGACCGCACGCGCCAGCGGGAGGGACCGGACATCCGAACGGCCCCGATCGGCGGGGCCCCGGCCCCGACGCCGGCGAGGACTCCCGACGGTGGTGGCATGCGCCCTGTTGGCCCTCGTCGGGGTGGTCGTTGCACTCGTCCTGATCGGTACCGCCGCCTTACACGACGGGACGTCGGGATCGGTCGACGACGGGGGGACGGCCCTCGACCCCTCGGCGTTCTCGCCCGATGCCTGCGTGGCCTTTCCGCCGACGGCGGGGGACCGCCACGAGACGGTCTTCCTCGACGCCGGCCACGGTGGGGTGGATCCCGGCGCCATCGGGACGACCAGCAGCGGGGCCACCATCCAGGAGGCGACCGAGACATTGCCGGTCGAGCTCGAGACGGCGACGCTCCTCCGTGCGGCCGGTTTCCGGGTGGTGGTCTCCCGGACCACGGACTCCTCGGTGGTCCGCCTCTCGCCGGCTGACGTCTCGGGGACGATCCTGAGCCTGCAGGGCGCCCATGACGATGTGGCGGCCCGGGACGTCTGCGCCAACCTCGCCGGCGCGGCCATCCTGATCGGGATCTACTTCGACAGCGGCGGCTCGCCGTCGAACGCCGGCAGCCTCACCACCTGGGACCCGGCCAGGCCCTTTGCCGCAGACAACCTCCGTCTGGCCACGCTGGTCCAGGACGACGTCCTGGCGGCCATGAACGCGCGTGGCTGGGACATCCCCAATGCGGGCGTGGTCGCCGACAACGCAGAGGGATCGCTCGTCCCGACGTCCTCTGGCGGGGCGCTCGCCGAGGGTGCCGCCGAGTACGGGCACGTCCTCCTGCTCGGGCCGGCGGCGCCGGGGTATTTCTCGACCCCGAGCCAGATGCCCGGAGCCCTCATCGAACCGCTCTTCCTCACCGATCCGTTCGAGGGAACCATCGCTGACGGCGCGGAAGGGCACGCGGTGATCGCACAGGGTCTGGCCCGTGCCGTCGAGGCCTACTTCGGTCCGGCCAAGACCGCCTAGGAGCTCAGCCGGCCTTGCGGGCCCGTCGGGTCTTGTGGCCCCGTTCCCCACTCGGGCTCGTGACCGCTGCGTCGTCCACGGGATCGGCCGCTGTGGTGGCCCGCTCGCGGCAGGGCGTGCACATCCGCACACCGTCCACCAACCTTGTCACGGCCACCTGACCGCATCGCCGGCACGGCCGGCCCACGTAGACCTGCGCCTCGAGCAGCGGACGCGACGCGGTGAGCTGGCGGAGGCGCTCCTGGACGTCCTCGCGCAGCTCGAATGCACCAGAGGCAGTCGGGTGGACGAGGCCCCAGTCGAGGAGCTCGTGGAGGAGGGGGGCGAGCCGATCGAGCCGTCGGAGCTCCTCCCCGGTCACGCCGCGCTCTTCTGTCTGCGGCTTCCGGCCCTGACTGGTCACCGTCAGTCCTGCACCCTGCTGGGCCATCGCGACCCCCTTCCGACTCGGTTCCGCAGCACCCGGACCCGACCCGGCAGCGTCACACCGGGCCGACATCCCTCGTGCATCAACGCTGCCCCCATCATGACGCGGCCGGGCACCGTCGTACAGGGCGCGCGGCAAGAAATTTCTCCGGCGGGCACACGTTCTCGTCGTCGTCGACGATGAACGGTCGGAACGGACCGCGCTGTCCGCTCCTACAGCGGTGCCGGGAGGCCCATGAAGGCGCCCATCTCGAGGATGACGCGCTCGAACAACGGCGGCACGCGCTCGACGACACCGTGCAGATGGCCGAACAGTTCGAACGAGATCAGTCCGAACAGCTGGGTCCATGCGGCCACCGCCCGGACGATGACCTCGTCCGAGGTGACCGGGAAGGCCACCTCGGCCAAACGGCGCGTCTCGGCGGTCACCTCCGGTCCCAACGCGGGGAGCCCCGGCACCCCGGGGACATCGACCAGGGCACCCGCCCGTGTGGCCTCGTCCACGAGCCGTGCGAGCACCAGGGTGACCCTGCTCGCCGGTCCGATGGTGTCCTCGGGTGCGCGGTATCCGGGGACCGGCGACCCGTAGACGAGCGCGTACTCGTGCGGGTTGGACAGGGCCCACTTCCGGATGGCCAGCCCCGCAGAGAGCCAGCGGCCGCCGAAATCGTCCCGACGGCACTCCGCGTCGGCGACCTCGGCGACCGCGCCGATCGAGTCGTAGGCATCGACGATGAGCGCCGTGAGGAGCTCGTCCCGGCTCGGGTAGTACCGGTAGATGGCCGACGAGGCCATCCCGAGGGCGCGGGTGACCGCCCGCAGCGAAAGGCCCGACGCTCCGTCGGCGGCCAGCTGGCGACGGGCCTCGTCCTTGATCTCCGCAGTGAGCTCGGCGCGCACGCGGGCCCGGAGCCCGGTGGAGGGCGGCATCCCGCGATCATCCCAGATCCGGAGCACTAGATCAAGACATGAGCACTGCTCTTGACTTTGCCGGTCCGATATGCGAATACTGGTCCGTAACGAGTGCAGTGCTCACAGCAAGGAGGATCAGACATGGGAAGACACGCCATCGTCGGTGCAGGAGCGGTCGGCACGGCCACCGCACTGAGCCTCGTGGACCATGGCCACGACGTCACGGTGGTCACCCGGTCCGGATCGGGTCCCGACCACCCCGGCATCCATCGGGTCTCGGCGGACGCCTCGGACCCGTCCGCACTGGCCGCAGCGGTGGGGAAGGCCGACGCGCTCTACAACTGCGCCAATCCGCCCTACCACCGGTGGTCGGAGCTCTGGCCGCCGATGGCCGCCTCGATGCTCTCGGTCGCCGGGGACCTCGACGCTGTGCTGGTGATCATGGGCAACCTCTACGGCTACGGCCCGGTCGACCATCCGATGACCGAGCAGGATCCGCTGGCGTCGACCGGGACCAAGGGAAGGATCCGGACCGCGATGTGGACGGACGCCCTCGCCGCCCACCAGGCAGGGCGGGTGCGCGTGACCGAGGCGCGGGCGTCCGACTTCTTCGGTCCCGGAGTGGTCGAGACCAGCTTCTTCGGGCGCAACGTCGATCGGCTGTTGGCCGGGCGGAAGGTCTATCTGCTCGGCGCCCCGGACGCGCCGCACACCTGGACCTACGTGCCCGACGTGGGTCGGACGCTGGCAGTTCTGGGCACGGACGAGCGGGCATGGGGACGTCCCTGGCACGTCCCGAGTGGTCCCGCCCGGACCCAGCGCGAGCTCGCCACCCGTTTCTGCGAGGTGGCCGGTGCCCCGGCCCCGAGGATCGGGGTCCTGCCCCCGGTCGCCGTCTCGGCAGCCGGGCTCGTCTCGGCACAGCTTCGCGAGCTCAAGGAGACCCGGTACCAGTTCGACCGGCCCTTCATCCTCGACTCGACGACCTGTACCCGCACGTTCGGGCTCGAGGCGACGCCCCTCGACGAGGCGTTGTCCGCCGTGGCCGCCGACGCCACTGCGCACACCCTGGCCAGCGCGAGCTGACTCGCGCGTCACGGGGATTCTGAGCGTACCGGAGCGAGCGCCCGGTCCCCTTCCGTATCAGCGGGGTCGGCAATTACTAGGGTCGGCACCACCTATGGACCTCAGCTGCACCACCGGTCGGGGCCGACCGCGCCCGTCCGGCCGGGCGGCCCGCATCGCCGCGGTGCTGGGCACCTGCGGCGTGCTGGGGGGCTGCTCGGTGCTCGCCGACCCCGTCCCGGCCCCGGTGCACAGCACGTTCGTGCCCCGCGGTCCGATCGGCTACGTGGTCTGCCCGACAGCGGTCACCCCCGTGGAGCTCGCCACGCGAACCGCAGAGGACCCGATCACCCTTCCGGTGGTCGGGACACCGGCCCTCGGTGACGATGCCATCGCCACCTCTGCGGACGGGAAGTGGGCATACGTGGTGACCAGAGCCGCCGGCTCGGGCCGAGCCACCGAGAACGTCGTCATCCCCATCGACCTCGCGACCCAGCAGGCGAGTCGTCCCATCCCGATCCCCGGGGACGGCGGCACCCACGCGATCGCGGTGCTGCCCAACGGGATCGTCCTGGCCGCGAGCGGGTCGACGGTCGTCCCGGTCAACTCGGTCACCGGGGAGGTCGGTACCCCGCTCGACATCGGGGCCGGCAGGACGATCTTCGGGATGGCGCTGAGTCCGACCGGCCCGACCCTCTACGTCCTCTTCGCCGGCGGCGTCGTCCCGGTGGACACCGCGAACGCAACCGCAGGACCGGTCATCCCGACCGGCCTGGCGGTCTCGTCCGTCTATTCGCCCCACGGGGTGGTGGTGAGCGCGGACGGCAGCACCGTCTACGTCGCCGGCCAGGGGGGAGCCGACTACGGCGGACGGGTGCTCCCGATCGTCGCCGCGACCGGAGCCGTCCGGCCGGCCACCGGATTCGACCGGTTCGGCATCTCGGATCCGGCCGCGGTGGCCGTCACCGCCGACGGGAGCCGGGTGATGGTGGTGGATTCGGCCAACAACTGGGTGATGCCGATCTCGGTGGCCGCCTTCTCGACGCCCGGGCCGCCGATCGCCATCCCACAGCGCCCGGGCGGTGCCGCGGGCACCGGGACCGACCACCCGACCGACATCGTGGTCGGTCCGGGGACCACCGGTGCGTTCATCGTGGATGGCTTCGACACGGTCGTCCCGTTCGATCCGGTGTCTCAGCGGTTCGGGCGGCCGATCCCGGTGTGCTCGGGAGCCTCGTCGATGGCGATCGCCGGCACGTCGTGAGCTGAGCGGACGGCCCCCGCTCCGGGCCCTCGCACGCCAGGCGCGTCCGGTTCGGTCCGGCAGCCGGCGCCGGAGGCGAGGACCGCCTGGGCAGCCTCTTCTGAGCGGAAGCAGGCCGGGGCCAGTCCCGCCGCGGCCAACAGCTCGTCGAGGGCCGCCGGGATCGCCGCGGCCAGGTCCCAGACCTTGGGCATCGTCTCGGGGCACGAGATCATCCCCCAGTAGAGGGTGCCGCGGTAGCTCATGATGGTGATGTTGACGCCCATGCCGTCCATCACCGGACCGAGCGGGAAGCCGGCGACCATCTCGGCCCCACCGAGATACAGCGGGAGGTCCGGTCCGGGGACGTTGGAGATGACCAGGTTGGCGATCGGTGGGTGGCGGTCCGCCAGTCGCATCCTGCTGTAGAACCGGGCCGCGGTGGCGAAGGTGTTGGGGGTTGCATGCTCCGCCCAGTTGACCAGCATGTCCGCGCCCAACGCGTTGTGCTCCTCCTTTGCCCCTTTCGTTCCTTCCCGGATGGCGCAGAGCCTGGCGAGCGGGTCGTGGAGGTGGGCGGGGAGCTGGACGAACATCGAGGAGACCTGGTTCGACCCGTGGGGCGAACCGGCCTCGGGCTGCACCGAGACGGGCACCACCGCGACGAGGGGCTTGTCGGGCAATTCGTCGCCGTCGAGCAGGAGTTGGCGGAGGGCGCCGGTGCACACGGTCAGGACCACATCGTTGACGGTGGTCCCGGTCGCGTTCTTGAGCCGCTTCACGTCGTCGAGGCCGATGGCCGAGAGCGCCACCTTCCGGCGCCAGGTCACCGCCGCGTTGAACGACGTCCGCGGCGCGGACAGCGGGAGGGCGGCCCGGGCCTCGGGGCTCCGGTGTTCGGGTCGGTGGCGGACCCGCCGGACGTCCACGAGGCGCTGGCCGGTGCGCAGGATGTCGCGGGTCAACTCGAGGGGCCGCATCGTACGGGCGGCGATCGCCTCGCTGAGCAGCTCGAGGCTGGAGGGGATCCGGGCTTCCTCGGTCGGCTCGGGGGCAGGTGGTTCCGGGCCCGGGTCGACCTCGAGGTCGAAGAGGACCGACAGCAGCGCGGCACCGGACATCCCGTCGACCGTCGAGTGGTGCATCTTGGCGACCACCGCGATCCGCCCGAGGGCGAGGCCTTCGACGATCCAGATCTCCCAGAGCGGCCTGGACCGGTCGAGCTGGTGCCCGGTGATGTCCCCGACGAGGTCCGCGAGCTCGCGCAGTCCCCCCGGGCCGGGCACCGCCGCACGCCGGACGTGGTAGTCGATGTCGAATCCGGGATCTTCGACCCATACCGGGTGGCCGAGTCGTAGCGGCACCTCGATCAGTCGCCGGCGGAAGACCGGGGCCTGGTGAATGCGGGCTGCGATGCGGGACTGCATCCGCGTGAAGCTGTACCCGCCGGGGATGGTTGACGGGTCGAAGATCGTGGCCATGGCCACGTGCATGTGCAGGGTCGGCGTCTCGAGATAGAGGAAACTGGCGTCGAGGCCGCTCAGTCGTTCCATGCAGATCCTCCCGCTCCACCCCCCTATACCCGCACCTGATGATGCCCCACCTGGCCGGGTGTTTCACCTCGGTCCCGCTCACGGTGTTTGATGTGTGGGTGGCCTGGACCTTCTTCGTCGTCGGGGCGGCCTTCGCCCTCCTGGCGGCCAACGCCTGGGTGCCCGCACGGCGCGAGCCGCTCACCGTGCTCAGCTTCGTGTTCGGGTTCGTCCCGGCGGAGCTGCCGCTCCACCTGATCGTCGTCGAGGCGGCGGTCGCGGCCGGCCTGTCCGTCGCGGGAGGGCTGTCCTCGTGGCCTGCCGATGCAGGGCTCGCCCTCACCGCGGCCAGCGCGGTCGGGTTCGCCGGATTGGCCGTGGTCGCCCACCAGGCGGGCGCGCTGGTGGACTCGGCGCTCGACGGCGCGACCGGCGGACCGGTGGTCGCGCCCGGTACCGACCTGCGGCCGGCCTGGTCCCACTGGTGGCGGTTGCTGCTCGCGGTGCCTTTCCGCTTCCGGGGGATCAGCAAGGTCCGGGGCATCGACTACTGGGGTGACGGAGACGATCAACACCGGCTCGACATCCTCCGCCGGCGGGACGCACCACCGGTTGGGGCGCCGGTCCTCGTGTACATCCACGGTGGAGGCTGGGTCATGGGGGACAAGCGCGAGCAGGGACTCCCGTTGATGCACGAGCTCGCGATGCGCGGTTGGGTGTGCGTCACCGCCAACTACCGCCTGAGCACCAAGGCGACCTGGCCCGCCCATATCGTGGACTGCAAGCGGGCGCTGGCCTGGGTACGCGAGCACGTCGCCGAGTACGGGGGCGACCCTGGCTTCATCGCCCTCGCGGGGGGCTCGGCCGGGGGCCACCTCGCCGCACTGGCCGCGCTCACCCCGAATCGGCCCGAGTGGCAGCCGGGATTCGAGGACGCCGACACCTCGGTCGACGCCTGCATCCCGTTCTACGGCGTCTACGACCTGACGGTCGAACCCGACGCCGGTGGCGCCTACGGGCGCGGTCTGGCCAAGTTGCTCTCCCTCCGGGTCATGAAGGTCTCGATGGACGAGGAGCGAACGCTCTTCGAGGAGGCCTCGCCCGACCGCCGGATCACCCCGGAGGCCCCGCCGATGTTCGTCGTCCAGGGCGCCAACGACACGCTCACGTCACCCCGGATGGCCCGCCGGTTCGTCGAGCGGCTCCGGGAGCTCTCCGCCGCACCTGTTGCCTACCTCGAGCTGCCCCGGACCCAGCACGCCTTCGAGGTCATGGTGACCATCCGCTCCCGCCACACGAACCTTGGCGCGGTCCGGTTCCTCGAGGGGATCCGGAGCCGGGTCTCCCGTTGAGGCTCCAGGCCGTCCAGGCCGCCACGGCCTTCCGGGCGGCCGCCAGACCCTGGGCCGATGGTGCAGAATCCGGCGGATTGCTGGACACATCGCCGAATTTCTGACGTAGAGTCACATATTCGGCCCGGCCGATCGCGCTGTGACTCCGCCAGAGTGACCAGCCGTCGAGCCATGATCAAGGGGGAGCCTTGCGTTCAGCATCGTGGAAGAGTGGTACGAGCGCGCTGGGGATCGTGTTGGTGGTCGCGCTGGTGGCCGCTGCCTGCAGCTCGACGAATTCTTCGTCGACGACCACGACGACCGCGAGCGGTTCCGGTGGCACCTCCTCCAGCATCCCGACCGGCGCCTTCAGCGACCACACCGGCATCACGGCAACCCAGGTCCGGGTCGGCAACGTATCGACCCTGGCCATCGGCGGGCTCTTCAAGGGGGCCCTGGTGGGCACCGAGGCCTACGCCGCCTACGCGAACTCGACCGGCGGGATCAACGGCCGGAAGATCGTGGTGGACTCGGCCGACGACGGGTTCAGCGGGGCAGGCAACCACCAGGCCACCCAGAACGCCATCACCAACGACTTCTCCCTCGTCGGCGGGTTCTCCCTCCAGGACAGCTACGGCGGCGCCCTGCTCGCCGCCGACCCGGGGATGCCCGACGTCTCGGTCGTCCTCGACATCCCGACCACCAAGCTCCCCAACGTCTACAGCGCGGTGCCGCTGCTCGGCGGATGGGAGGAGGGCCCACTCCAGTACTTCAAGCAGAAGTTCCCGAACGACGTCGACGCAGTCGGCACGGTCGTCTCCGACCAGGCCTCCGCCCAGGTCGACTGGGCCGGCGA
Organism: uncultured Acidimicrobiaceae bacterium; assembly: GCA_963701325.1. GTDB lineage: Bacteria > Actinomycetota > Acidimicrobiia > Acidimicrobiales > RAAP-2 > Bog-756. Next base: position 1,556,827 of record OY969604.1, on the reverse strand, counting down.
GAAGTACGTCATGAACAAGGTCGGCTACAAGGTCGTCTACGACCCGACCGTCCCGGTGACCCAGACCGACTACACCCAGAACGTCATCGCCATGAAGAACGCCGGCGTCAAGATCCTCTTCCTCGACCAGCTCCCCGAGAACTACGCCTCGGCCATGTTCAAGGACCTCCAGCAGCAGGACTTCCACCCACAGGTGGTCATCGGGTCGGCCAGCTACTCGAAGGACCTGGTGTCCGACTCGGGTGGTCCCCAGGCCGTCGACGGTGCGCAGGTCGACCAGAACACCTCCTTCTTCCTGGGCGAGGACTATCCGGCCATCCCGGCGGTGGGTACCTTCAACAAGTGGGTGCAGAAGACGGATCCCGGCTTCAAGATCGACCTCTTCACCCTGTACGGCTGGTTGTCTGCCGAGCTCTTCTCCCAGGCCCTGCGCAACGCGGGCTCCGACCCGAGCCGTGGCTCCCTACTCCAGGCCCTGTCCAAGATCACCAGCTTCAGCGGCGACAACATCATCGCGGCCAACAATCCTGCTGCCAAGACCGTGGGCAACTGCTACCTACTCGGAGAGGTGCAGAACGGCCAGTACGAGCGGATGGCCGATCCTCCGATCGACGGCCCCACCAACGGGTACCGTTGCGACTACTCATACGTCACGCCGCCCGGATCCTGAGGTGGTCGAGGCCGGTCGTGACCATCTGAGCTGATGCGACGGGGGACGACGATTCGGTGAATGAGTTCCTGCAGTACACCGTCTTCGGGGTCATGCTGGGTGCCGGGTACGCGATCGCGGCCACCGGGCTGGTGGTCACCTACACCACTTCCGGCGTCTTCAACTTCGCCCAGGGCGCGGTCGGGATGATCGCCGCCTTCTGCTACTGGGAGCTGGTCTCGGCCCACCACGTGCCGGTGGTGGTCGCACTGGTGATCATCCTGGTCCTCGGCGCCGCCGTGGCCGGCGCGCTGGTCGAGCGCGTCCTCATGCGGCGACTGCACGGGGCCTCGGCCGAACGGCCGGTCATGGTCACCCTCGGGTTGCTGGTCATCCTGACCGGCCTCGCCACGATCATCTGGAGCCCGACCACCCAGCGGTCGGTCAACAACATGGTGGGGGGCCAGTTCCGGCTGGTCGGGATCAACATCCAGTACCAGGAGGTGCTGATCATCGGGGTTGCCCTGGTCGTGGCCGCCCTGCTCCGGGTCCTCTTCTACAACACCCGCACCGGGTACGCCCTGCGCGCCGTGGTCGACGATCCCGATCTGCTGGCCATGTCCGGCGCATCTCCCAACCGGATGAGCCAGTACGGCTGGATCCTGGGCTTCATGATGGCGGCCCTGGCCGGGGTCCTGCTGGCTCCGACCCAGACCACCGGCATCAGCATCGAGGCGATGACCCTGCTGGTGGTCAACGGGTACGCCGCCGCCATCGTGGGCCGGCTCAAGAGCATCCCGGTGACCTTCGCCGCAGCCATCGGGATCGGCCTCGCCGAGAACTACGTCATCAATTACATCCTGCCCCACGTCCCCCAGAACCTGGTCCCGGACATCACCTACGCCCTCCCGATGGTGTTCCTGTTCATCGCCCTGGTCACCCTCCCCTCGGTCCGGCTCCGGGCAGTGGGCCGTCTCACCACCATGCGGGTCCCGCGGGTGGCCGGCGGCCGCGAGTCGCTGCTGGCAGGGGTCGTCTTCTTCGTCCTGGCCATCGGGACGACCCTCGTCTTCGGCAACACCGCCTTCAAGGGCACGACCGTGCTCGACCTGGGCGGGGAGATCATGGCCCTCGGCATCGTGGGCCTCTCGCTGGTCCTCCTGACCGGCTACTCGGGCCAGGTCTCGCTCTGTCAGTTCTCCTTCATGGGGATCGGGGCCTTCGTCATGGGCAAGATCGCCGGCGGCGGCTCCGTGCTCGGTCTGCTCACGGCTGCCGCAGTGTGTGCCGGGGTCGGGGCGCTCATCGCCCTGCCCACGGTCCGGCTGAGCGACCTCTACCTCGCGCTGGCCACGTTCGCCTTCGCCGACGCGGTCGCCAACGGGTTCTTCACCGACGCGCACATCTACGGCTCGGGCGGGGTCATCATCGGCCGCATCATCGTGCCCGGGCTCAACTTCGGCGGCGACCGGGCGGAGTTCCTGCTGGTGACCACCCTCTTCGTCCTGGCCGCCTGGATGGTCCTCGCCATACGGCGCAGTCTCTTCGGCCGGCGCCTGGTCGCGGTCAACGACTCGCCGGCGGCCTACGCGACCGTCGGGCTCAACATCGGGTTCACCAAGGTGGCGGTCTTCGCCATCGCGGCGGCCATGGCCGGACTGGCCGGGGCGCTCTACGGAACCGTGCAGGGCGTCGTCGGCACGAGCGACTTCGACATCTTCCCGGGCATCATCTTCGTGCTGTTCGTGACCATCTGGAGCATCCGCACGGTGTCGGGTGCCTTCCTCGCCGCCGTCACCTATGTGGTGCTGAACCAACTCTGGCCCAACGGCGTCGGGCTGTTCGCCGGGGTCGGCATCATCCTCATCGGCCGGGCGGCCGGCGGGCTGCTGGGCATCGAGGCGTTGCAGTTCAGGCTGCCGTGGGTCAAGGCGCGTCGCGATGCGGACCTCGGCGCCCCCCCGTCCCGGACGCCGGTCAGCGGCCCCGCGATCGCCGGGGGGTCCAGTGCCACCGGCTGAAGACCGCCGGTTCTCCGGCAGCCCGGTCCTGACCGTCTCCGAGGTCGCGGTCCACTTCGGCGGAGTAGCGGCGCTGAGCGACGCGAGCCTGACGGTTGAGCCCGGCAGCGTGACCGGTCTGATCGGACCCAACGGTGCGGGAAAGACCACTCTGTTCAACGTCATCAGCGGGCTCCAGGCTCCCGACCGCGGGACGGTCCGGCTCTTCGAGACGGACGTGACCCGGATGAGACCGCACCGCCGCGCCCGGCTCGGCCTCGCCCGGACGTTCCAGCGGCTCGAGCTCTTCGGGTCCCTCTCGGCGGGGGAGAACGTCCAGGTGGGGCTCGAGTCATCGGTCAAGTGGTGGCAGTGGGGTCACATCAAGCGGGCTGTCCCCTGGGTTCGGCGGGGCGGCGTGGGGGACGGTCGGACCGAGGACGAACCCACCGGTCCCGGATCGCTGGCCGTACGCACCTCGGACCGGATCCTCACCGGCGTGGGACTCGGCGGTCTCGGGTCCCGGCAGGCCAGCGCCATGCCGACCGGGCTGGCCCGCATGGTCGAACTGGCCCGTGCGCTGGCCCTCGGCCCCAAGCTCCTCCTCCTCGACGAACCGGGTTCCGGCCTGGACGAGGCCGAGTGCCAGACCCTCGGCGAGCTGCTCACCACCCTCGCCGGGGGTGGGATGGGCGTGCTCCTCGTCGAGCACGACATGGAGCTGGTCATGCGCATCTGCGACTACATCTACGTGCTCGACTTCGGGGACATCATCGCGGCGGGACGTCCGGAGGAGATCCGCAACGATCCGAGGGTCCAGGCCGCCTATCTGGGCGCCGTGGTCGAGCGCGCCGGGACGGACAGCCAAGGCACGGTGCTCGGAGTCGAGCGCCCGGGCCGAGCGGTCGACCAGGGTGCAGCCGGAGTGGTCGAGTGACGACCACCGACGGCGGTGCGAGCACCGCCGTCCTCCCGGCAAGCGTCACCATCCGCGGGGTGCGCGCCGCCTACGGGCGGATCGAGGTCCTCCACGGGGTCGACCTCGAGGTCCCGGCCGGCGGCGTCTTCGCGCTGCTCGGCCCCAACGGGGCCGGCAAGTCGACCCTGTTGCGGGTCATCAGCGGGCTCATGCGGCCCACCGCAGGCGAGGTGCTGATCGGCGGCGAGCCCACCGGGAGGACCTCGACCGACAAGCTCGTCCGCCGTGGCATCTGCGCGGTGCCCGAGGGGCGGGGGATCTTCCCCAACCTCACGGTCAAAGAGAATCTCCGTATTTGGACCTATGGCGGCAGTCTCAGCGCGAAGGATGTCGAGGAGCAGACCTTCGCGACCTTCCCGAAACTCCGCGACCGTCGGCGGCAGATGGCAGGCACCCTCTCGGGCGGTGAGCAGCAGATGCTGGCCATCTCGCGCTCCCTCGTGACGAGTCCGCGGGTGCTCCTCTTGGACGAGCTCTCGATGGGGCTCGCGCCGCTCATCGTCGCCGAGCTCTACGAGCTGGTGGGTCAGCTCGCCCGGCAGGGCATCACCATCCTGCTCGTCGAGCAGTTCGTGACCACCGCGCTCGCGGTCGCCGACCGCGCGGCCATCATGGTGCACGGTCGCGTCGAGCAGGAGGGCACGCCCGCCGAGATGAGCGAGGCTGCCCTGAGCGTCTACCTGGCCTGAGCGCCGCGCGGACTGAGCGCCGTGCGGACTGGGCGCCGTGCGCCTGAGCACCGCGACGGTCAGTCCTCGGCGAGCTCGACCTCGACCGAGAGCTCGTCACCCTCACGGGTGACCAGCTCGATGACCCCACCGGCCTGGCAGAGATCGTGTTCGGCGGAGCGCAGGGCAGCGATCCGGAACGGGGTGTCGGTGACCACCAGACGGGCCACCGATGCGCGCATCGAGCGCTTCGCAGTGGTCTTCGCGCGACGGATCAGGCCGAGCACCTCGGCCGCCACCTCGAGCACCGCGTCGGTCCCCGGATCGATGCCGCCGGCCGGTGTGACCCCGAGCTCGTCGACCGTCGGCCAGGCGGCCGTGTGGATCGAGCCCTCCTGCCACCAGGACCAGACCTCCTCGGTCACGAAGGGGAGAATCGGCGCCAGCAGGCGGAGCAGCGCAGAGAGGGCGACGGCGAGCGCGGCTCTGGCCGAGGCCGTGCCCGGATCGGCGGCCTCCCCGTACGCACGGGACTTGACCAGCTCGAGGTAGTCGTCGCAGAACGACCAGAAGAAGGCCTCGGTCCGCTCGAGCGCCCGTGCGTAGTCGTAGGACTCGAAGGCGACCGTGGCCTCCCCGACGACGACTGCCAGACGGCCGAGGACGGCCCGGTCGAGGGGAGCGGTCACCGCCGCGATGCCCGGAACGACGAGGGTGCCCTCCCCGTCGGTCAGCCGACCGAGCGCGAAGCGCGAGGCGTTGAGCACCTTCATGGCCAGCCGCCGGCCGACCTTCATCTGCCCCTCGTCGAACGCGGTGTCGGTGCCCGGACGTCCACCTGCTGCCCAGTAGCGGACGGCGTCGGCACCGTGCTGTTCGATGAGGGGCAGTGGGGTCACCACCGCTCCCTTCGACTTCGACATCTTCTTACGGTCGGGGTCGAGCACCCATCCGGAGATGGCCGCGTCGGACCAGGGGAGCACCCCGTGCTCGAGCTCGGACCGCACCACGGTTGCGAACAGCCAGGTCCGGATGATCTCGTGGGCCTGCGGGCGGACGTCCATCGGGAAGACCCTGGCGAACAGGTCGGGGTCGTCCTCCCACCCGCCGGCGATCTGCGGGGTGAGCGACGAGGTGGCCCAGGTGTCCATCACGTCCGGGTCGCCGACGAAGCCGCCGGGCACGCCTCGCCGGTCGGCGGTGAACCCGTCGGGCACATCTGTGGAGGGGTCGACCGGGAGGTGGTGCTCGTCGGCCATGATCGGCGCGTCGAAATCGACCTCGCCGCCGGCGTCGACCGGGTACCAGACCGGGAACGGGACGCCGTAGAACCGCTGGCGGCTGATGTTCCAGTCTGCGTTGAGCCCTTCCACCCAGGCCCGGTAGCGGTGGGCCATGTACGGCGGGTGCCAGCGGAGCTCCTCCCCGCGGGCCAGCAACCGGTCCCGGAGGGAGAGGGTCTCGATGAACCACTGCCTCGAGGAGACGATCTCGAGGGGCCGCTCGCCCTTCTCGTAGAACTTGACCGGGTGGGTGATCGGGCGGGGCTCCCCGATCATCGCCCCCGACGCGGCAAGCTCCTCGACGATCCGGGAGCGCGCCTGGGTGACCGATCGGCCGACGAGCTCGCCGTAGTTCGCAGCGGCCACCGCGGGGTCCTCGCTCTCCCAGCCCTCTGAGCCCCACTCCACCGGGAGCAGGGTGCCGTCACGACCGATGACCGTCCGCGTGGGGAGGGAGAGCTCGCGCCACCAGAGCACGTCGGTGGTGTCGCCGAAGGTGCAGATCATGGCGATCCCCGAGCCCTTTTCCGGGTCGGCCAACTCGTGGGCGAGCACCGGCACCCGGACCCCGAAGAGGGGGGTGGTCACCTCGGTTCCGAACAGGGCGCCGAACCGGTCGTCTCCGGGGTGGGCGACCAGGGCAACGCAGGCGGGCAGGAGCTCTGGACGGGTGGTCTCGATCTGCACGTCCCCTCCGGCGCCGACACGCGAGAAACGCAGGCGATGGTACGCACCCGGACGCTCGCGGTCCTCGAGCTCGGCCTGGCTCACCGCGGTCCGGAAGTCGACGTCCCAGAGGGTCGGCGCGGTCCGCTGCACGACCTGGCCCCGCTGGGCGAGGCGGAGGAACCCGCGCTGGGACACCCGTCGGGCGCGTTCGGAGATGGTCGCATAGGTGTGCGACCAGTCCACCGAGAGCCCGAGCGCGCGCCACAACTGCTCGAAGACCTGCTCGTCCTCCGCTGTGAGCCGATCGCAGAGCGCCACGAAGTTGGGTCTCGAGATCGCGATCGGGTGCTTGCCCGGCGCGTCGGGGGGTTCGAAGCCGGCGTCGAAGGGGAGGCTCGGATCGCAGCGGACCCCGAAGTAGTTCTGGACCCGGCGCTCGGTGGGCAGGCCGTTGTCGTCCCACCCCATCGGGTAAAAGACGGCCTTGCCCCGCATCCGATGGAAGCGGGCCACCATGTCGGTGTGGGTGTACGAGAAGACGTGCCCGATGTGGAGTGAACCGGACACGGTCGGGGGCGGTGTGTCGATGGAGAACACGCGCTCCCGTGGCGCGTTGCGATCGAACCCGTAGATTCCCGCGGCACCCCACCGGACCGACCAGCGCTCCTCGAGGCCCTCGAGGCCGGGCTTCTCGGGGACACCCTGCGGCCGAGTGGTCGCCGGGCTCCGTCCGTTCGTCTGCTCCGGCATGATCGGGTTACCGTACCCTGCGTGCTCCGGCTCCACGACACCGCAACGGGCGACGTGGTCCCGCTCCGGCTGCGTGAGCCCGGGAAGGTCTCCGTCTACGTCTGCGGCCTGACCGTGGACGGCGAGCCCCACCTCGGCCACGGCCGGATGGCGCTCGTCTTCGACGTGCTCCGCCGTTATCTCGTCTTCACCGGCCTGGACGTGACCTACGTCTCCAACATCACCGACATCGACGACAAGATCATCGACGGCGCGGCCGCCGCAGGGCTCCCGATCGAGGAGTTCACCGCAGCCAACGAGGCGCGGTGGTGGGAGATCGTCGAGGCCCTCGGGGTCCTCGTCCCGGACGAGGTCCCCCACGCCACCGCGTATGTCGACCGGATGATCGCGCTGGTCCGGGACCTGGTCGCGCGCGACGTGGCCTACGAGACGCCGACCGGCGTGTACCTGTCGGTGCTCGACGTGCCCGGCTACGGGTTGCTCGCCCGCCAGCCCCTCGAGTCGCTGCGCGCGGGGGCGCGGATCGAAGCCGACGAGGACAAGCGGTCCCCGCTCGACTTCGTGCTCTGGAAGAAGGCCAAGCTGGGCGAGCCGAGTTGGGACGCGCCCTGGGGAGCCGGGCGGCCCGGATGGCACACCGAATGCGTGGTGATGTCCCTCGGTCTCCTCGGGGAAGGCTTCGAGCTCCACGGCGGCGGCCAGGACCTCATCTTCCCCCACCACGAGAACGAGCGTGCCCAGGCGGTGGCCGACGGGAAGGAGTTCGCCCGGCACTGGATGCACAACGGGTGGGTGACCATGGGCGGGGAGAAGATGTCCAAGTCCCTGGGCAACTTCACCTCCCTCTCCGATCTCCTCGACCGCAGCGACGCCCGCGCCTACCGCCTCTTGGTGCTGCGGTCGCACTACCGCTCGCCGATCGAGGTCACGCCCGACACCGTCGCCCAGGCCGAGGCCGGGCTGGCCCGGCTGGACGAGCTTGCCCGGCGGTTCCGGCTGGCCGACCCCTTGGCCGATGGGCCGGTGGTCGACCGACCGGTCGGGGACGATAGCGCCCGGTCGGCGCACGGGCTGGATCCTGAGGCGGTGTCCGCGTTCCGCTCGAGCATGGACGACGATCTGGACACCCCCGGGGCCCTGGCCACCGTCTTCGACCTGGCCCGGTCGGCGAACGCCGCCGCCGACGCGGGCGACGACAGGGCGGCTGAGCGTGCCGCCCGGACCGTGGCGACCCTGGCCGGGGCGCTCGGCCTCCCCCTGCGCCGGGCCGAGGGCGGGGAGATCGACCCGGTGACCGCCGATCTGGTCCTCCGGCGCGACCGTGCCCGGGAGAGGCGCGACTGGGCTGAGGCCGACGCGGTGCGCGCCGAGCTCGAGTCGGCCGGCTGGCTCGTCGAGGACGCGCCCGGAGGCACCCGGGTCCGCCGCCGATGAACACCGCGTGAACACCCCCTGATGGGCCGGATCCGCCCCCCGGATCGGGCGGAGGGACTGCTAGCGTTTTTCGGGTCGGAGCGAGCCCCCCGATGCTGGACGACGCCCCGCCCGAGGCGGGAGGCCGGACCGGTCGCCTGTGGGATCCCCGGCACCTTGAAGGTGAAGGAAAGGGGAACGCCACCGTGGCCTCCGGAACAGTCAAGTGGTTCAACGCCGAGAAGGGCTTCGGCTTCATCTCCCAGCCGGACGGCGGGGCTGATGTCTTCGTGCACCACACCGCCATCCAGATGAACGGATTCCGCTCCCTCGAGGAGGGCCAGGCGGTCGAGTTCGATCTGCAGGAGGGTCCGAAGGGCCTCCAGGCGGTCGACGTGCGCCCCGTCCAACCGGCCTAGTCCCGACGCTCCCGGTCGTCGGACCTGTCCTGAACGGGCACCCGACGCCTGGCGACGCCCGACCCCGGGCGGTTGCCGGTCGCGCGCGTTCCTTGTTACTATAGAGTAACCGGTGAGACCCACCGCGGGAGCGGTGCGCGTGCGGACCTGAGTGCCGGCACCGGTCGACGCAGTACGTGCGGCCCGCACGGGGCCAGAACGGAGCAGGGCGCAATGGCCGATTTCTCCCTCGATCTCAACGAAGACCAGCTGCAGCTGCAGAAGTGGGTCCATGACTTCGCCGAGACCGTCATCCGTCCCGCGGGACACGAGTGGGACGAGCGCGAGGAGACCCCCTGGCCGATCATCGAGGAGGCAGCCCGGATCGGGCTCTACTCGTTCGACTTCATCAGCCAGGCGTTCTTCGACGAGAGCGGCCTGCTGCTCCCGATTGCCGCGGAGGAGCTGGCATGGGGCGACGCGGGCATCGCCCTGTCCATCCTGGGCAGCACCCTGGGCCTGGCCGGCATCGCGGGTAACGGCACTCCCGAGCAGCTGATCGAGTGGGGCCCGCAGTGCTTCGGGACACCGGACAAGATCCAGATGGCCGCCTTCGCCGTCTCCGAGGCCGATGCCGGGTCGGACGTGTCGTCCCTGCGGACCCGCGCCATCTACGACGAGTCCAAGGACGAGTGGGTGCTCAACGGCACCAAGACCTGGATCACCAATGGCGGGATCGCCGACCTCCACGTCGTGGTGGCCTCGGTCGACTCCGGCCTCGGTTCGCGGGGCCAGGCCAGCTTCATCGTGCCGCCCCACACCCCCGGCCTCTCCCAGGGGCAGAAGTTCAAGAAGATGGGGATCCGGGCCTCGCACACCGCCGAGGTCGTCCTCGAGGACTGCCGCGTCCCCGGGCACTGCCTCCTCGGCGGGAAGGACAAGCTCGACGAGAGGCTGGCTCGCGCCCGCGAGGGCAAGCGGTCGTCCAGCCAGGCGGCCATGAAGACCTTCGAGGCCTCGCGCCCAGCGGTCGGGGCCCAGGCGCTCGGGATCGCCCGTGCGGCCTACGAGTACTCCCTCGACTACGCCAAGGAGCGCCGGGCCTTCGGCCGGGCGATCATCGAGAACCAGGGCATCGCCTTCAAGCTGGCCGACATGAAGACTCGGATCGACGCCTCCCGCCTGCTCGTGTGGCGGGCCTCCTGGATGGGGCGCAACGGCAAGGACTTCACTTCCGGCGAGGGCTCGATGTCCAAGCTCTACGCGGGGGAGACCGCGGTCTACGTGACCGAGGAGGCGATCCAGATCCTCGGCGGCTACGGGTACGTCCGCGACTACCCGGTCGAGCGGTGGCATCGTGACTCGAAGATCTTCACCATCTTCGAGGGCACCTCGGAGATCCAGCGGCTCATCATCGCCCGGGCCATCTCCGGCGTCCACATCAACTGACCATCGACGATCACCCGACGCGTCGCCCGTCCACCGGGGGTCCGTTCCCGGTGACCGGCTCGGTGCTCGTCCTCTGCACCGGCAACGCCGCGCGCTCGGTGATGGCCGGGGCGATGCTGCAGACGGTGCCACTGGAGATCGTGACCGCCGGGACCCACGTGATCGAGGGCCAGCCGATGAGCCGCCGCACCCGCTCGGCACTCGCATCGCTCGGGTTCGATGCCGACGGCCACCGCAGTCACCAGCTCACCGACGCGGACGTTTCGGGGGCCGACCTCGTCCTGGCCATGGCGGGCGAGCACGTCGACTACATCCGGAGGAAGCACCCGGAGGCGGCGCCGCGCACCGCCTCGATCAAGCGGCTGGTCCGCGACCTGGCGCCGGGTCCGCCGGCGTTGCCCGCGCGCCTTGCCGACCTCGGCCTCGCCGCGCTGGCGGTCGAGGCATGGGAGGACGTGGAGGACCCCGCCGGCGCGGACGACGAGGTGTACGTGGCCTGCGCGCGGGAACTGCTCGCGCTCTGCACCGAGCTCGGTGCGCGTCTGGTCTGAACCGGGTCGTTCAGGCCGCCGGGACGACCGCATCCCGCAGGAGGTGCAGCCCCGAGAGCCCCGGAAGCCGGTCGACCCGCCGGTCGATCCGGTCGGCCACGGCGATCCCACGGTCGTCTCCGAAGAGGTAGGCGCGCAGGTGGGCGACCTCGCCGGCCCCGACGACGCCGCTGCCGACCGGCGCCCAGAAGCGCCGGAGCGCCCATCTGGTCAGCCGTTGCGCCGACCGGCTCTCCGAGAGCCGGCGCCGGGCCTCGGTCGCGTAGAAGTCGATGTGCCGCCCCTCCTGGCGCATGATCCGGCGGAGCAGCTCGCCGAGGGTCGGATGGTCCGCCCGCGAAGCCAGCAGGGAGTAGGCGGCCTGGGTGGTCCATTCGTTGACCGCGCCCCAGGTCATGTGCACCGCGGTCACGTGGGGGGTGAGCGCGGAGGCCGCCTGGAAGGCGAGGGGCCTGAGGGCATCTCTCCGGGGGAGCCGTTGGCGGACCGAGGCGACGCGCCCCGCGCTGCCGGTCTCGTCGTGGGCGGTGAGGATCCGCCCGATGGCCTCGCCGTGCCAGTGCTCCTCGTAGTTCCACATGGTGAGGAAGGAGGTCACCTCGGGGTCCCGGTGGGCACGGGTCACCAGGACGTCGCGCAGGTAGCACACGGTGTGCTGTTCGACGTCGTGCATGTAGCGGAGGCAGCGCAGCGCGCCGGGGTCGAGCGGCCGCCGCCGGAAGTCGGTGAAGTCGATGTCCTCGCAGGCCAGCCGCGCAGACAGGCGCTCGTAGGTCTCCATGTCGAATGCCATGCTGGATATTCGTGGCCACGACGGCCGCCGGATGGCCAGGCTGAGTGCAGGCACGGGCCGTCCGTGTGCTGCGGCGGCTCCGAATACAGTGCCGGGATGGTGGAGCTCGAGCAGGCCAGCGACGCCAGCCTGGTGGTCGCGGTGGGTCGCTGGCACGAGCCCGCTCTCGCCGAGATCTACCGTCGTCACGGTGGAGCGGTCCATTCGCTGTCGCGCAGGATCCTCCGGAGCGAGCCGCCGGCCGAGGAGATCACCCAGGAGGTCTTCCTCGACCTCTGGAAGCACCCCGAGAAATTCGATGCCCAACGCGGCACCCTGCGCTCCTTCCTGCTCGCCCGGGCTCACGGGAAGTCCGTGGACGTGGTGCGGTCCGAGGAGTCGCGGAAGCGGCGTGAGGAGAGCAACGCCCGCCGGACCGCGGCCGCCGACTACGACCTTGATCACGAGGTCTGGGACATGGCGGTGGCCGAACAGATCAAGGATGCGCTCGAGAGCCTCCCCGACGACCTCCGCCAGCCCATCGAGCTCGCCTACTTCGGCGGGCTCACCTACCGCGAGGTCGCCGAGCGGCTCGACGCGCCGGAGGGGACCGTGAAGAGCCGCATCCGATCCGGCCTGAGCCGGCTTCGCCTCTCCCTCATCGAACGCGGCGTCCGGCCGGCCGGAGCGGACCAGTGAGCATGCCCGAGCTCTCCCACCGCGAGATCGAGGAGCTCCTCGGTGCCTACGCCCTCGACGCCGTCGATCCCGCGACGGCCGCGGTCGTCGAGGCACACCTGGAGCACTGCGTCCGCTGCTCGATCGAGGTGGCCCAGCACCACGAGGTGGCGGGGATGCTGGCCAACTCCGGGGGGAGACCACCGGCACGGCTCTGGAACGGCATCGCCGAGCGTCTCGGCGGCACCTCCGGGCAGTCGTGGGGCCGGTTGGCGGCCCGCCTCGAGGCACCGGAGCCGGATCCGGACACAGCTCCCGATCGGCTGCCTGCCGACCCGGACCACGCCGAGGCCCGTCCGGTCGGCGCCGTCCGACGGAGGTGGCGGGTGACGGCCGCAACCGCACTGGTGGCCGCGGCGGCCGTCATCGTGGCCTTCGGACTCGGACTCCAGGTCCGCCACCTCCACACCCAGGTGCGCGCATTGGAGAGCACGCCGCAGCTGTCCGCTGCCGAACGGGCGGCGGAGGCGTCCCCGACCACCCGCCGGATCCCGCTGATGCCCACCGTGGGTTCGGACGTGCCGGCGACGGTCGTGCTCACCGCCTCGGGCACTGGCTTCGTGGTCGACCACGACCTCCCGACCCTCCCCGCCGACCGCACCTACCAGCTGTGGGGTGTGATCGGGAGCCACACCGTGTCGCTCGGACTGCTCGGGCCGCGTCCGGGCATCGTGCCGTTCAGCGTGGCGGGAGGCGCAGAGCCGACCGCATTCGCCGTTTCCTCGGAGCACGCGGGCGGCGCCGTGCAACCGAGTGGCCGCCCCGTGGCGGCGGGCGCGGTCACCGCGTAGCTCCGTTCCCGCGAGTCCGTCCCCCGGGACGGACTCAGATGCGGTGGACCTGTCGCAGGCCGGCCCAGGCGAAGTCGGCCAGTCGGGTGGCCAGGCCGGCAGCCTCGTCGGACCCGGTGGCGGAGGCTGCTCCGGACCGCTCGTCGGGGTCCTCGACCTGCTCCCTGCGGGCGTCGAGCCAGTGGCGGCTCGCACCCTCGGCCATCCCGACCACGGCGTGGGCCAGCAGGAGGCGGTGGTCCGGGTCGAGCCCGGCGTCGATGAGGGGATCGATGGCCTCGGCGATGGTCGCCTCCACCCGGCGGAGTGCAGCCCCGAGCTCGGGGTCGTCGGGGGCGTCGCGTCCGTAGAGGAGGCGGAAGGCCGGTTCGTTGTGGACCATGAGCTCGAAGTAGGCGGCGAAGCCGAGCTCGACCTGCTGGCGCGGTCCCTCCGCCGAGGCCGTGGCGGTGACGATGCGGTCGACCAGGTCGCGCGAGAACACGTCCATGAGCTCGAGGTAGAGGGCCCGCTTGGACTCGAAGTGCTGGTAGACGAGCGGTTTGGTGACCCCGGCCACCTCGGCGATGTCGTCCATGGTGGTCGCCGCGTAGCCGTGCTCGGCGAAGAGGGAGAGCGCGACCTCGAACAGCTGGCGACGCCGGGCATCCGCGGTCAGGCGGCGTCCCCCCGTGGTTCGTGCCGTGCTCACGGGCATGGAGGCCATGGTAGCCCCCACCCACGACCGGCTCTCCGGTCGGTACCCGCCCTCAGTGGTCGGGAAGGACCGATGCGATCCGGTCGGGCAGGTCGGCGACGGAGAAGTGGGTCGCCGCCACCGCCAGGTTGTCCTCGAGGAGCTGCCGGTCGGGTGCCCGGAGCCAGGCCGCGAGGTCGGCGACCCCGTCCAGCGGGAACCACCGGAAGCCGAATGCGGCCAGCTCGTCGGCCACCGGGTAGGGCCCGATCGCCAGCGGTCTCCGGTGGACGACCGATTCGAGGCTCGGATTGCCGAACCCCTCCCAGGTCGAGGGCAGCGTGACCACGTCGCAGGCCTGGTAGGCGTCGTCGATGGCCGTCCCGTCCCCGATCTCCGTGGCGCCACGCAGCACCGGACAGGGCGCGCCGTCGACGAGCCGTTCGAGCTCGGGTCCGTACCCGTCTTCCGCGGGTCCGAGCAACCAGTAGGTGGCACCGAGGGCGGCGGCCACCCCGATCCCTCCGGCCACGTTCTTGCGCGGCAGGGCGCGCGTGGGCTGGAGCACGAGGAGGCGGTCGGGATCGAGACCGAGGACCCGTCGCAGCTCGGCGCCGCGCTCACTCCTAGGCGGCAGCGGACCGTCGGGATCGCGATCGGGTGCCGGCACCGCGAACGAGTTGTACACCGTCGTCGCCCGGATGCCGCGGGTGGCGAGCTCCCTGCGGCTCAGCCGGTTGATCGTGACGTGGCGCCACCGCGGATCGTCAGGCGGTGGCGGGTGGGCGCGGAACTGGGGCCGCTGCCAGGGGAGGTCGTGATGGTGGAGCAGCGCGGGTCTCCCGGCCAGGACGTCGGCGACGACCCGCCAGGCCCCCGGGTTGAGGGGCAGTGAGCAGAGATTCTCGACCACCACCAGATCGGCCGGGGCCAGGGCGTCGGCGACCTCGGCTCGAGTCGGCGGATCGGGCGCCCCGATGGCGAGGCCGGGGAGCAGCACGTCGACCGGGCCCGCCCCTGCCACGGTGCGGGTCGTGAAGCCGAGCGCGCCGAGGGCCCGCTGCCACTTGGCTGCCTCGATGGCCACGCCGTCGGGCCCGCCGAGGCGGAAGGAGAGGAGGGCGGCCACCGGGATGGGGTCACCGTAGCGGCGGTCCCGCCGATGCGACCCGGCCGGTGCCTGCCGAGTACCGTCGGGACGTGCCCGACCGCGCCTCCGGTGACGCCGCTCCCGACGCCGCCGCCGGGGGCGACCTCCTGGCAGCGCTTGACGGCCCGGTGCTCACCCTCACCATCAACCGCCCGGAGCGGCGCAACGCCATGACCTGGGAGGTCATCGCCGGCCTCCGCGACCACCTGTCCCGGGCCAAGACCGACCCGGCAGTGCGGGTCGTGGTCCTGACCGGCAGTGGCGACCAGGCATTCTGCGCCGGGGCCGACCTCTCCGGCATGGTTCCCGGGGACCCGGACGCGGGTCCGGATGCGTTCGCGGCCCACCACCAGGCCAGGGGGTGGTTGGTCGAGCTCTTCGAAGAGATGTGGCACCTCGGCAAGCCGACCGTCGCCCGGGTCCAGGGGTGGGCCATGGCCGGCGGCTTCGGACTGGCCCTGGCCTGTGACCTGGTCGTCGCCTCGGAGCGGGCCCGGTTCGGCGCGCCCGAGCTCGACGTGGGGCTCTGGCCCTACATGGTCACCGTGCCCATGCTCCGCTCGATGCCCCCGAAGCGGGCGCTCGAGCTCATGTTGACCTGCCGTGTGGTCAGCGCGGAGGAGGCAGACCGCATCGGGTTCCTCACCCGCATGGTCCCCCACGACGGGCTCGACGACGCGGTGGCCGAGCTCGCCGCGGTGCTGGCGTCGAAGCCTCCCGGGGTGACCAGACTGGGCCGCGAATCGTTCTACGCTGTCCTCGACTCGGCCGCCACCGAGGCCCTGCCCTACCTCCACGCGATGCTCACGGTCACCAGCCAGACGGCCGAGGCGGCAGAGGGGATCGCGGCGTTCGCCGAGAAGCGTCCGCCGGCGTGGCGGGCGGGTGGCCCGGGCACACCGGGTGCCCCCGTCAGATGAGCGCAGACAGATGCCCAACCCATCCCGAGGAGCACAGCGCATGCCCAAACGAGCACTGATCACCGGCGTCACCGGTCAGGACGGCTCCTATCTGGCCGAGTTCCTGCTCGGCGAGGGGTACGAGGTCTGCGGCATGGTGCGCCGCTCGAGCACGCTCAACTTCGAGCGGATCGCCCGCATCCAGGACCGGATCACACTGGTCGCCGGTGACCTGCTCGACGAGGTCTCGATGATCAACATCCTGAGGGAGCACCGGCCCACCGAGGTCTACAACCTTGCCGCGCAGTCCTTCGTCCAGACGTCGTGGAGCCAGCCGGTCCTGACCGGCGAGACGACCGCGCTCGGGGTCACCCGGGTGCTCGACGCCATCCGGACGGTCGATCCCGAGATCCGCTTCTACCAGGCGAGCTCTTCGGAGATGTTCGGGAAGGTGCTCGAGGTTCCCCAGGTCGAGACCACGCCCTTCTACCCGCGCAGTCCCTACGGGGTCGCCAAGGTCTACGGCCACTGGATCACGGTCAACTACCGCGAGAGCTACGACCTGCACGCCTCGTCGGGCATCCTCTTCAATCACGAGTCCCCGCGCCGAGGGCTCGAGTTCGTGACACGCAAGGTGACCCACGGGGTGGCCCGGATCAAGGCCGGCATCGACAAGACCCTTGCACTCGGCAACATGGACGCCCAGCGCGACTGGGGCTACGCGGCGGACTACGTGCGGGCCATGTGGCTGATGCTCCAGCAGGACAAGCCCGACGACTACGTGGTCGCGACCGGGGAGACCCACTCGGTGCGCGAGCTGGTCGAGCTGGCCTTTGCCGCGGCGGACCTGGCGGTCGAGGACCACGTGGTCGTCGACGAGCGGTTCCTGCGGCCCGCCGAGGTGGACCTCCTGGTCGGCGACCCGACCAAGGCCGAGAAGACACTGGGGTGGCACCGCGACGTCGAGTTCCCGGCCCTCATCGAGATGATGGTCGAGGCCGACCTGGCGCAGGTGTTGCGCGAGTTGGTCTAGCGGTTGGTCATGGTCGGCCTGGCGGCGATCCACGCCGACCCCCTCGGTCTCCTCGTTGCCTTCGGTGCGGGCATGCTCTCGTTCGTCTCCCCGTGCGTGCTCCCCCTGGTGCCCGCCTATCTCTCGATGGTCTCGGGTCTGTCGGCCGCCGAACTGCAGGCGCTGTCCCCGGCGCCGGTGGCCTCGCCCGCCCTGCAGACGGTGGGAGTCGGCGGCGCGGTCCACGGGACGCCCGAGGCGGCGGACCTGCCGGACCCCGACGGTCCCGCACCCGAGGTGTTGCGGGCAGAACGTGCCCGCTTGCTGCGGGGCATCCTCGCCTTCATCGCCGGCTTCACCGTGATCTTCACCATCCTCGGAGCATCGGCGTCCGCCATCGGTCACCTCTTCCTCACCCACCAGCGACCGTTGGAGGTGGTCTCTGGCGTCCTCATCGTGCTGTTCGGCGCGGTGCTGGTGGCCTTCGCCGCCGGCCTCGACCTGCCGGTGGCGTTGGCCGGGGAGCGCCGGTTCGTCGTGCGACCGTCCGCGCTCGGCGCGTGGGCCCCACCGGTCATGGGCATGGCGTTCGCCTTCGCCTGGACCCCGTGCATCGGCCCGGTGCTCGGGAGCGTGCTGGCATTGGCGGCCGGAACGGGAGGATCGGCCACCGGGGGGATCGCCCTGCTGCTGGCCTACTCCCTCGGTCTGGGTGTCCCCTTCCTCGTCGCCGGTGTCGCGTTCGGCCGGATGACCGACCTGTTGGCCAGGGTGCGGGGGAGGCTCCGGCTGGTGGACCTGGTGGGCGGGCTGATCCTGGTCGCCTTCGGCCTGCTGCTGCTCACCGGACGGGTCGACGTGCTCTCCGCCCACATCAGCAGCTGGCTCCGTGACCTGCACCTGAGCCGGCTCTCGACGAGCTGATCCACCGGGGCGCCCGACCCGGCGACGCCCACCGGCCGCAGCGCCCCCGTCTGGCTCCCGGACCCCGGCCCCCGTAGCATTGTGGCGCCCATGGCCCCTGTTGCCCCTCGCACCCCTGCAGTCTCACTTCGCGACGCGGTCGCGCTCTCGGGTCGATTCCCGCTCCTGGCCGGTGTCGACCTCGAGGTCCCGGTCGGCGAGACGTTGCTGGTCGAAGGCGCCAACGGGGCCGGAAAGACCAGCCTGCTGCGCGTCTGCGCCGGTCTGGTTCCGCTCGCGTCGGGAGGGATCAGCGTCCTCGGGCTCGACCCCCTCCGCGAACGGACCCGGTTCAGGCGCCGGATCGGCCTGCTCTCGCACGCCTCCCATCTCTATGACGACCTCACCGTCCGGGAGAACGTCCGCTTCGCGGTCCGAGCCTCGGGCGGTGACGTGGATCGCATCGAGCCGTCCTGTGGGCGCTGGGGACTCACCGGGCGGCTGGCGCGGACCTCGGCGTCCAAGCTCTCTGCCGGCCAGCGCCGCCGGGTGGCCCTGGCCGTCCTCACCGCACGGTGGCCGGAGCTGTGGTTGCTCGACGAGCCCCACGCCGGACTCGACGCCTCGGCGAGAGCGCTCGTCGACGCGCTGGTGACCGAGGCGTCGGCGTCGGGGGTCACGGTGCTCATCGCGAGTCACGAGACGGCTCTTGCGGAAGCGCTCGCCACACGGGCCGTGACCATGAGCGGTGGCCAGGTGACCGCGGAACGGACCCTCGCGCCGCGTGCCGAGGCCGGTCAGCGAACGCCAGAGGGCAGGGAACCGGTCGCGCATGTGGCGTGACGCGCTGCTGGTCGCCGGCAAGGATCTCCGGATCGAGGCACGGTCGCGGGTGGGCCTCTCGCAGGTCGCCCCCTTCGGTGTGGTGGCCCTGGTCCTGTTCGCCTTCGCCCTCGGTCCCGACCGGACCCTCATGGCGGAGGGGGCACCGGGCCTCTTCTGGGTGGCGGTGCTGTTCTGCACCGTGCTGGCCATCCAGCGCAGCGTCTCGGTCGAGTCCTCGGACGGGGCCCGGGACGGCCTCCGCCTGTCGGGGATCGACCCGGCGGGCCTCTTCCTCGGCAAGTCGGTGGCCGTGGCCGCCCAGCTCGTCCTGCTCGAGGCACTCCTCGGCACCGGCGTGGTCCTGCTCTACGGGGCGCACATAGCGGTCCCCTGGCTGATCGTGACCTCCTGTGTCCTCGGCACCATCGGGCTCGCCGCCACCGGCACCCTCTACGGCGCGCTCTCGGCAGGTCTGCGCGTGCGCGAGACGTTGCTGCCCTTCCTCCTGCTCCCCATCACCGCCCCGGTCCTGCTGGCCGGCACCCGCATCTGGCAGGCGGCGATGCAGGGCGGTGTGCCGTCGGACGGCACCCAGTGGCTGCGCCTGCTGGTGGTCTTCGACGCCATCTACCTCGCCTTCGGCGTCGTGGTCTTCGGCCCGATCCAGGAGACCGCATGAGCAAGGACGTGAGCGGGCCGCCCCTCCCAAGCGAACGCGCCCGCCGGGTGGAGCGCACCATCGGCGCCGTGGCGGTGCTCGGCACCGCTGCCACCGTCTGGCTCGGACTGTGGGTGACCCCACCCGACCAGGTCCAGGGCGACCTGGTCCGGCTCGTCTACATCCACCCCGGCGTCGCCTGGGTGGCGCTCTACCTCGCCTTCGGCCTGGCTGCGGGAGCCAGCGTCCTCTACCTGTGGCCCCGGACCCGCTCGCTCTTCTGGGACCGGCTGGCGGCGGCCGCCGTCGAAGTCGGGGTCGTCTTCAACGTCCTCACCCTCATCTCCGGATCGATCTGGGGGCGGCCGACCTGGGGCGTGTGGTGGGCGTGGGATGCGCGGCTCACCAGCACCGCGGTCCTGCTGGTCCTGTTCCTCGGGTACATGGCCATGCGCAGGGTCCCCGCCGAACCCGAGGTCCGCGCCCGGCGGAGCGCCTTCATCGCGCTGTTCGCGGCAGCCGACATCCCGATCGTCCACTTCTCGGTGCTCTGGTGGCACACCCTCCACCAGGGCGCCACCGTGCTCAACGCCAATCTCTCGCCCACGATCCACGGGTCGATGGCCTGGACGCTGCTGCTCGGGTTCGTCTCGCTGACCCTCGTCTTCGTCTGGATGCTCCTCGTCCGCTACCGGATCGGGGCCCTCGAGGACTGGGTGGGCTCGCGCGAGCTCGGCCTCGCACTGCGCGAGCGCCGAGCCGAGGGCGCGGCCGCTGGAGACCCCGGGGACGACGAACCGTTCGGCGACCAGGCGGATGTGGCCTGATGGACTACGTCGTCGCGGGCTACGTGATCGTGCTCTCCACCCTCTTCTGCTACGGGGTGCAGCTGGCCTGGCGCCGCCGCCGTCTGACCCGGGCGGTGGCCCGTGTGCTCGCCGACGCCGCCGACCCGTACGACGACTCCGGCCGGCAACGGTCCCCGGTCCCCGGGGAAGGGTTCGCGTCGGGCGGGGCTGCGCGGTGACCACCACCGCCCCGGACCCGACGACCGACGACCTCGACGGCGCGCGTGCACCGGTGCGCGGGAGCGGCGGACCGCCGGTGCGGCGTTCGGGGCTCCGGCTGCGCTACGTGGTGGTCGGACTGGTGCTGCTCGGGGCGTTCGGCTTTCTGATCGCGAAGGGCATCGGCTCCGCCCTCGACTTCTACCTGACCGCCAACCAGGCGGTGGCCCAGGAGGCCTCCCTCGGGACGAAGACGATCAACCTGGAGGGTGTGGTCGAGCCGGGCTCGATCCATGCGACCCGCGCCGGGGTCGACTTCGTGGTGACGTCGGGCGCGACCCATCTCCAGGTCGAAAACGCGGGCAGCCCACCGGAGCTCTTCCAGCCGAACATTCCGGTCATCGCCGTCGGCCACTTCGCCGCGGGCATCTTCGAGTCCAACCAGATCCTGGTCAAGCACACCTCCACCTACATCGCGCAGCACCCGAACCGGGTGACCGCGCCCAACGGGACCAAGCGGTGACGGCCGGGCAGGATCGCCGTCCCGGCACCGGCCTCCGGTGAACGGCACCCTCGGACACACCGGCGTCCTGCTCGGCTTCGCCGCGGCGGTGGTCGGCGTGGTGGTCCTCGTGGTCGGCCTGGTCCGTGGGCGACGGGGCTCGCTGCGCGGCGCGCAGGTCTACGCGCCGCTGATCCTCCTCGGAGGGCTGGTGGCGGCGGTGGCCATGGAGCGCGCCCTCGTCACCCACGACTTCACCCTCGCCTATGTCGCCGACAACAACAGCCGCTCGACCCCGCTGCTCTACTCGATCACCGGGATGTGGTCGGCACTGGCCGGCTCGATCCTCCTCTGGGCGCTCATCCTCGGGGGGTACGCCACGGCGATGGTCTGGCGGTTCCGCAAGCGGGCCGAGGACGACCTGGTGGCCTGGGCCACCCTGACCGTCTACGTGGTGGCCGCCTTCTTCTTCGGCCTCATGCTCGGGCCGGCGGACCCCTTCGCCCACGTGACCGGGGCGGTCCCGGCGACCGGCCTCGGGCCCAACGTGCTCCTCCAGGACAACCCGCTGGTCCTCTTCCACCCCCCGATGCTCTACCTTGGGCTGGTCGGCTTCACCCTCCCCTTCGCCTTCGCGGTGGCCTCCTTGATCACCGGGAGGCTGGACGACGCCTGGCAGCGCGAGACCCGCCGCTGGACGCTCTTCGCCTGGACGTGCCTGACCGTGGGCATCGTGCTGGGTGCCTGGTGGTCCTACCAGGTCCTCGGCTGGGGCGGGTTCTGGGCGTGGGACCCGGTCGAGAACGTGTCGCTGCTGCCCTGGCTCGTGGGCACCGCCTACCTCCACTCGGTCATGGTCGAGCAGCGCAGGGGCCTGCTGCGCATCTGGAACCTCTCCCTGGTGGTGGCCACCTTCAGCCTCACCATCCTCGGGACATTCCTCACCCGTTCGGGGGTCCTCCAGTCGGTGCACTCCTTCTCGACCTCGACCATCGGGCCCCTGCTGCTCGGCTTCTTCGGTCTGGTGCTGGCGGTCGGGATCGGTCTCATCGCCTGGCGCGGCGACCGGTTGCGCTCGCCAGGCGGCATCGACGCACCGCTCAGCCGCGAGGGAGCATTCCTCGCCAACAACCTCCTCTTCGTGGCCTTCGCGTTCGTGGTCCTCCTCGGCACGGTCTTCCCCCTGCTCTACGAGGCGCTGAGTGGCGGGTCCCAGGTCGGGGTCGGGGCCCCCTACTTCAACCGGCTGGTCATCCCGATCGGCCTGGGCCTCCTCTTCCTCATGGCGGTGGCACCGGCCCTGCCGTGGCGAAAGACGACGACGGAGGTGATGCGGGGGCGTCTCGCGGCGCCGGCCGCCATCGGGGTCCTGGTCGTCGTGGGCTGCGTGGCCGCCGGGATACACGGGATCGAACCCTTGCTCGCGTTCGGGCTCGGCGCCTTCGCCGCCGCGTCGGCCGGACGCGCCCTCGTGCTGTCGGTGCGCAGTTCGTGGCGGACCGCCCGGGGTTCGGGGGCCGCCCCGCTGCGGGCCGCCCTTGCCGGGTGGCGCGGGCTGGTCGGGCGTGCCAACGGGGGGATGGTCGTGCACATCGGGGTGGTCGTGCTCGCGGTCGGCCTGGCCGCGGCCACGGCCTTCGGCCAGCGGGCGTCGGTGGTGCTGGCCCGCGGGCAGACGACCCGGTTCGACGGACACACCGTCGAGTTCGTGGGGACGAGGACGGTGCGCACCCCGGCCCGCCTCTCGTCCGAGGCGATCCTGCGGGTCGACGGCGGGGGCGTGTTCACGCCGGCCATCAGCCAGTTCGGTGCGGGGACCCAGGCAGTGGGCACGCCGGCCATCGACTCGAGTTGGACCTCGGACGTCTACCTGACCATCGACTCGATCCCCGACGGCGGTGGGTCGTGGACGTTCGGGGTCGTGGTCCAGCCGATGGTGACGTGGCTCTGGATCGGTGGTGGGCTGATGGCAGTCGGATCGGTCCTGTCAGCCGTCCCCGGCCGCAGGCGTCGACCCACCGACCCGGTCTCGGCCCCCGTGCAACCAGCGTTCCCCCTTGGCCGTGAGGCGCCCGGTCACGAGGACCTCGCAGGTCACGACCGCACGCCGGCCGGTGTCGCGCTCGACCGTCTCCCGGTCGGCGCCGGCGAGACGCCGTGATCCGGCCGGGGGAGCCGGTCCCGGAGCCGGTGTCCACGCCCGCACGCGGCGGCAGCCACACCGCCCGCTGGGTGGCGGTCGGGGTGCTCGTGGTGGCTGCCGGACTGGTCGCCGTGCTGGCCACCCGTCCTCCCGCGACGGTCAGCGAGGTGCAGAGCCCGCTGGTCGGTGCCCAGGCCCCCCCGGTGCGGGGCCTCACCGTCGAGGGCACGCCGTACGCCCTTGGCCGCCACCCCGGCTTGTTCGTGGTGCTCAACTTCTTCGCCAGCTGGTGTGAGCCGTGCCAGCAGGAGGGACCGGAGCTGGTCAAGTTCGCGTTCGAGCACCGCTCAGGCGACGCGTCGATGGTCAGCGTCGTCTTCGACGACGCGTCGACTGACGCCCGCTCCTACCAGGGCACCCTGGGCGCCACCTGGCCGACGTTGGCGGACGCCGGGGGAGGGCTCGCTCTCAGCTACGGCGTGCGCGCACCGCCGTCCACCTTCGTGATCGCGCCCGACGGCCGGGTGGTGGCCTACATCGTCGCCCCGGTGACCGCGGCGGACCTCGACGCCGTCATCGCCGGTGCACAGCGGTCCGGCGCATGAGCCGCCGGCGGTTCCCGCTCTGGACGCTCCTCGGGGTGGTGCTGGTCGTGGCGCTGATCGCCGGAAGCGGCGTGCTCTCGTCGACCGCGCCGACCGCCGCCGAGCGCGCGGCTTCCATCGAGTCGGTGATCCGGTGCCCGAGCTGTGAGGACCTCTCGGTGGCCAGCTCCAGCGCGCCCACCGCGGTGGCCGTGCGGGCCACCGTCCGCGAGCTGGTCGGCGAGGGCCGCACCGATGCGCAGGTCGAGCAGTACCTCGAGGCCCGCTACGGATCGACCATCGTGCTCGACCCGCCCGCGAGCGGGTGGTCCCTCCTGGTCTGGGTGCTACCGGTGGCCTGCGGGGTCCTTGCCGCGGTCGCGTTGACGGTCGTCCTCGTGCGACGGCGCCGGATCGGAAACGGTGACGACCCGCTCGCCGGGAACAGCGACCCTGGGCTCGTCGAGGAGCGTCGCGACTTCATCGCCCGGTCGCTCGCCGATGCCGATGCCGAGTTCCTGGCCGGGGACCTCTCCGATCGCGACTACCTCTCGTTGCGGCGGCGCGACATGCGGCGTCTGGCCGCGCTGGAACCCGCAGCCACCGGCGCACCGGCCGCCACGGTCACCGCGGACGCCGCGGCCGGATCGGGTGCGAGCACCGGCGCGTCCTCGCCACCGGTCGCCGTCGCGGTCGCAGAGCGTCCGGAGCCGGCGCCCACGCCCGACGAGGTGCACGTCACGCCGTCCCGGACCCGGGGCCGCCGCAGCTGGTGGTTCCTCGCAGGCGCGGTCGCCTCCTTCGGCGGAGCCCTCGTCCTGGCCGTGATCCTCTTCTCCTCGTCCCGCCTCCCGGGGCAGACCGCGACAGGCAGCATCGCCCTCAACTCGGCGCAGCAGACCGCCCGCACCCTCGATCAGGCGGCGACCCTCGAGAACGAGGGGCAGGTCGGCGAGGCGGCCCAGCTCTATCAGTCGGTGCTCACGGCCCACCCGACGAACGTGGTGGCCCTGGCCCAGATGGGGTGGCTCGAGTACCAGACCGGGACCCAGGGGGCCAGCGCGTCGCTGCTGGCGGATGCCCGCTCCATGCTCGAACGGGCGGTCGCACTGGGTCCGGGCGACTACGCCGCCCACCTCTACCTCGGGACCATCCTGCTCGACGAGGACGGCAACGCGGCGGGCGCGGTCGAGCAGTACCGCGACTTCCTGGCCGACGATCCGCCGCATGCCGTGGTGACGCAAGCCGCCGCAGAGCTCCGAACCGCCTACGGGCGGGCGGGTGTCGCCCTCCCGTCCCAGGTGCCGCCGGCCTGAGCCGGCGACCGGTTCACCCCTGCAGGGAGCGGAGCCGACCCACCACGCCGGGAAAGGCGGTCGCGAACGCCTCCACGTCGTCGTCGGTCGTCGACCAGCCGACCGAGAGCCGCAGCGAGCGCTCGCCGTCGACGCCCATGGCCTCGAGCACGGGGGAGGGCTCGAGCGACTCCGACGAGCAGGACGACCCCGAGTGGACGGCCACGCCGGCCTGGTCGAGTCCGAGCAGCACCGGCTCCGCCTCGACGCCCGCGACACCGAGGCAGAGGATGTGGCCGACACGGTCGTCGGTCGCTCCGATCCGCGCCACACCGCCGACGGCCAGGGCCGCCCTGGCCAGCCGTTCGGTCAGACGCCGGGCGGTCGTGGCCTCGGCCTCCAGCCGCCCGGGCGCGGTGAGCGCGGCAGCCGCGGCCCCGAACGCGATCGCAGCGGTCAGGTTCTCGAGTCCCGCCCGGCGGGCCCGCTCCTGCTCTCCGCCGAGGAGCAGGGGGCTGATGCGAAGCCCGCGGCGGAGGACGAGCGCCCCGATGCCCGGGGGACCGCCCAGCTTGTGGGCGGAGATCGAGACCAGGTCGGCCCCGAGGGCGTCCAGGTCGACCGGGAGGTGACCTGCGGCCACCACCGCGTCCACGTGGACTGGAACGCCGAGCTCGCGGCAGCGTGCGACGACCGCGACAACCGGCTGGACGGTGCCCACCTCGTGGTTGGCCCATTGGCAGTGCACGAGCGCCGGGAGCCTGCCGTGGTCGTTCCGGCACCGGGTGAGCGCCTCGTCGACCGCAGCCGGCTCGATGCGTCCGGCGCCATCGACCGCGATCGCGACGACCGGGCTGAGGCGGACCGAGGCATCCCGCACCGACGAGTGCTCGACCGCGGCCAGCGCGACCGGCCCCGGATCCCCTGCGAGCGTGCCGAAGACGGCGGCGTTGACCGACTCCGTCCCCCCCGAGGTCAGGACCACCTGGCGCGGTCGGGCGCCGACCAGGACCGCGACGTGCTCGCGTGCCTCTTCGAGCGCCGCCCGGGCCATCCGCCCCTCGGTGTGGACCCGCCCCGGGTCGGCGGTGACCCCGAGTGCCTCCCAGTCGGCGACCGCGGCCCGTGCCTCTGGCCGCAGTGGAGTGGTCGACGCGTGATCGAGGTAGTGGCGGGCCAACGGAGGCCGGTCAGACCGCCGCGGCGCAGGCGTCGTCGCCCCGAGCCCGCGACGACGAGAGCACCACCGGGACCGTGGCGGGATCGTCCCCGCACAGGCCTGCCAGCAGTCCCTTGACCATGCCCCGGTCGACCGCGCAGAGCACCGGGTACCGGGAGGCGGCGTCGCCGAAGGGACAGTTGTCGGCCACCACGGTGGTGGTCGCGCCGTCGTCCTCGGCGTGTGCGGCGAACCCGTGCGCGGTGAGGGTGTCTGCGATCGCGTGCATCGCGGTGCGCAGCGACCGTGGGTTGTCGCCCGGCGACATCTGGCCCGCGAGGGTGCGCCCGTACTCCTCACCCACCCGCTCGGCCATCTCCTCAGCCGCGAGCGGGCCGAGGAGATGGAGGGCCTCCTGGAGGAGCAGGACGAGCAGGTCGTCGCGCCGGGTCAGCAGGTCGAGGGTGGGGTCGTCGCCGACCGCCCGGAATCGCTTGGAGGGTCTGCCCGCGCCACCGCCGCTCGACCGTTCCATCGAGACCTCGACGTACCCTCCGGCAGCCAACCGCTCGAGATGGTGCCGGGCGACGTTGGGGTGGAGCGAGAACTGGGCGGCGACCTCGGAGGCGGTTGCTCCCGGGTTGGCCCGCACGAACAGGTAGATCTCCCGCCGGGTCGGATCGCCGAACGCCGAGGTGACCGCGGTGACCGCGGCGGCGAACTGGCTGTCCGAGTCGCTCGTCTCGCCCGGCTGGGGGGCCACCGCAGGGCTGTCCGGGTCGTGCTGCACGTCCCCTAGTCTACCGGTGACGCCGAAATTCCCTCAGGAGCACCTCCATGTCCATCGACCAGGCCCAGGTCAACGCCGCAGTGGCTGCGGTGTCCGACCCCGAGTTGCGCCGGCCGATCGGCGAGCTGGGCATGGTCGGGGGGGTCCAGGTCAAGCGGCGGAGGGTCACCGTCGAGCTCGCGCTGCCGGTGGCCCACTATCCACAGGTGGACGAGTTGGTCGCCCGGATCCGCCGGGCCGTCGGGCCGCTGGCCGGTGTGGACGAGGTGATCATCGAGACGGTTGTCATGGGCGAGGAGCCCCGCGCCCGGCTCCGGATGTTGCTCAGGGGGACGCGGTCGACGGCGGGACCATGCACGCCTCCGAAGAGTCGGGCCACGGACATGCGGCCCCGATCGGCCACGAGACCGGCCGCCCCAACCGGTTCATGGACCCCCGTTCGAAGACCCGGATCCTCGGCATCTCGTCGGGCAAGGGCGGCGTCGGCAAGTCCTCGGTCACCGTCAACCTGGCCGTGGCGCTCCAACGCGCCGGCTTCGACGTCGGCATCCTCGACGCAGACGTCTACGGCTTCTCGGTGCCCGGCATGCTCGGGGTGCAGAGCGATCCGCTGATCATCGGGGACCTGGTCGTGCCGCCCACCGCCAACGGAGTGCGCTGTTTGTCGATGGGCTTCTTCGTCGCCGACGACACGCCGGTCATCTGGCGCGGCCCGATGCTGCACAAGGCGCTCGAGCAGTTCCTGGTCGACGCGTACTGGGGTGAGCCCGACTTCCTGCTCATCGACATGCCGCCCGGCACCGGGGACGTGACCCTCTCGCTCGGGCAGTACCTCACCAAGACCGAGGTCTTCGTGGTCACCACGCCCCAACCGGCGGCGCAGCGGGTGGCCCAGCGCTCGGCCTACGCCGCGCGCAAGCTCAAGCTCGCCGTGCGCGGGGTCATCGAGAACATGAGCTGGTTCACCGGTGACGACGGCACCCGGTACGAGCTCTTCGGCGCGGGCGGCGGGCAGCTGCTCGCCGCCGAGCTCGGCGTGCCCCTGCTCGCTCAGGTGCCGCTCGCCCCGGTCATCCGGGAGGGAGCCGACACGGGCGTCCCTGTGCTCGTGGCCGAGCCGGACTCGGCAGTCGGGGCGGTCTTCGCCGCCCTGGCCGAGAGCATCGCCGGCCTCGGACCGGCCCGCGTGTACCGACGCGAGCTGACCGTCCGCTGAGGGGTCCCTCAGCCCCACCCGGTCCGGGTCGGCGGCATGCCGCTCGTCCCGTCGGGTTTCGGAACGACACCGAGCACCTGATGGATGGCCAGGCCCCCGTCGTCGAACCCGAGGGCCGAGGCCGCCATGTAGAGCCGCCAGACGTTGGCCCGGCGCAGGCCGACCAGAGCGACGCACTCGTCCCAGTGCGCCTCGAGGTTCTGCACCCACGCGTGCAGGGTGCGCGAGTAGTGCTCACGCAACGACTCGACGTCGCGCACCTCGAATCCGGACTGCTGCATGGCCAGTACGACCCGGCCGACGTCGATGAGCTCGCCGTCGGGGAACACGTATCGCCCGACGAAGGTGTTGCGTCCGAATGTGGAACCGCCCGGCCTCGAGATGGCGTGGTTGAGGAGGCGTCCGGTGGGTTCGAGCAACCCGCGGAGGGTGTCGAAATAGCGGGCGGTGCGGGCCGATCCGACGTGTTCGAACATCCCGATCGAGGAGATGGCGTCGAATCGCTCCCCGTGGAGCGCCCGGTAGTCCTGGAGCCGGATTTCGACCCGGTCCTCGAGGCCGGCCTCGCGCACCCGCGCCCGTGCGAGGTCCACCTGTTGGCGGCTCAGGGTCACCCCGACCACCTCGACCCCGTGGTGGCGTGCCGCGTGGAGGGCCATCGAGCCCCACCCGCAGCCGACGTCGAGGAGCCGGGCCCCCGGCTGCTGGTCGAGGCCGAGCTTGCGGCAGACCAGCTCGTGCTTGGCCGCCTGGGCCTCCGCCAGTGTGGTCGTCGGGGTCACGAAACGGGCACAGGAGTAGGTCATGGACGGGCCGAGCACCAGCCCGTAGAAGTCGTTGCCGACGTCGTAGTGGTGGCTGACCGCCCGGGCGTCGCGGGACGGCGAGTGCAGGCGACCGCCCGGTCGGCACTCCTCGGGGGGAGGGGGCAGGGGAGAGCCGAGGGCGCCGATCCGCCGCGCCGCGCCGGCCGCACCCGCGAGCGACCGTAGGCCCGCCGCGCGCAGATCGCGGCTCGAGCCGTCGCGCAGGGCGCGGAGCACGGCGAAGAGATCCCCCTCGACGGTCACGTCGCCGCAGACGAAGGCGCGGGAGACGCCGAGCTCGCCCGGGGCCCAGAGGATCCGCCGGATCGCGTCCGGCGACTGCACCTGGAGGGTCCCCGGCCCGTCGGCGGGGCCGAGGGAGCTGCCGTCCCAGAAGGAGAACCGGACCGGGGGTGTCTCGCCGAACAGCACCGCCAGCATCGGCGCCACGGCCTCGGCGGCGCTGCCGGGGGGCGCGGCCGGCGTTACGGAGACCGCCCGATCCGCCTCCCGATCCGCGACGCCCGGGTGCGAGCCCTGGTGTGGGGGGGTGGGGGTGGCGACCCTGCCGGGGGCCGGTCGGCGGGTCCGTTGAGAGACCTGGGTGACCATGGCAACCTCCTCGATCCGCGTGCTACCGAGTGCCCCGATCCTACCGGCGACCGGCCGCGGCCATCCGGGGCACGAGGGTCCCCTCACCGACTCCGGCGCGAGAGGCCCGGTGCCATGCTGGGACGATGCACACGATCCTCAACATCATCTGGCTCGTGCTCTGCGGACTCTGGCTCGCCATCGGCTACGTGGTGGCGGGCGTGATCATGTGCATCCTGATCGTCACCATCCCGTTCGGCATCGCGAGCTTCCGGTTGGCGGCGTTCACCCTCTGGCCGTTCGGGCGGACCCTGGTGCCGAAGCCCGGTGCCGGTGCCGGCTCGCTGGTGGGCAACGTGCTCTGGTTCCTGCTCGCCGGGCTCTGGATGGCCATCGCCCACGTCGTGACCGGGATCCTCCTCTGCCTGACCATCATCGGCATCCCGCTCGGGATCGCCGACTTCAAGCTGGCGGCCGCCGCCATCGCCCCCCTGGGCAAGGACATCGTCCCGACCGACGACCCCCGGGCCTTCTACCGGGCGTGATCGTCATCGACCGGACAGGTCATCCGGCCGCCACCGGCAACTTGTCCGGGTCCCACCCGAGGAGGGCCACGGCCTGGCTGAAGGCGAAACGGTCGGTCATGCCGGCCACGTAGGCCACCGCTGCCCGCACCCCGCCCGGCTCACCGCCGGTGAGGCCGTCGAGGTCCTCCCCGCGCGACGGCATGAGGTGGGGCCGGTCGCCGAAGTGCTCGACGAGCGCCCGGAGGACCGAGACCACGGCCCGCCCCTGGGCCACCGAGCTCGGCCGGAGATAGATGTGCTCGTAGTTGCTGGCCCGGAACGCGGCAAGTGCCTCCGCCTGGTCCTCGGCCATGCCGATCCGGCCGGTGCGCAGGACGGTGCCGACCACCGCGTCGATGAACGTGCCGAGCTGCTGGCCGCGCCGGTCGCCGCACCGCTCTCGCACCAGCATGGGCAGTGCGGAAGCTGTCACGATGCCGCTCCGCACCGCGTCCTCGAAGTCGTGGCAGACATAGGCGATGCGGTCGGCCCAGCTGACCACCTCGCCCTCCGGGGTGCAGGGCGCAGGGCGGGACCACGAATGGTTGCGGACGCCGTCGAGCGTCTCGGCGCAGAGGTTGAGCGGGGTGAGCGAGACGTCGGCCCCCCAGGGCGCGTGGTCGAACCCGCCGTCGACGTAGGGGGAGAGGGCGTCCTCGCTCGCGTGGCCCCCCGGGCCGTGGCCGCAGTCGTGGGCGAGGGCGATGGCCTCGGTCAGGGCGACGTTGAGCCGGCAGGCCCGGGCGATGCCGGTGGCCACCTGGGCCACCTCGAGGGCGTGGGTCAGACGGGTGCGCTGGTGGTCGTCGGGGAAGACGAAGACCTGGGTCTTGCCGGCGAGGCGGCGGAAGGCGGTGGCGTGCAGGATCCGGTCGCGGTCCCGTTCGAAGCAGGTCCGCCAGCGGTCCGGCTCCTCGGGGCGGGCACGGGTGCCTGATCCGGCTGCCCGGGTGGCCCCGGGGGCGAGGTGGAGCTGCTCGAGCTCCTCGCGCCCGGCGCGGTCGAGTCCCGGTGCGTCGGTACCGGCATCGGTGCCGGTGTGACTGTCGAAGTGGGCGACGGTCGTCCCGTCGGCATCGTGGCCGGCCATCGTCGCCGCCCACCGCCGGTCGCGCTCGCTCTCCTCGGACGGCTCGGTCGGCTCGGTCGGCCCACGACCCGATGCCTCGCCTCCCATGCCGTCAGTGTGCACCATCGGTGTGACCGGGGGGCGGCGGCACCCCGGCGAGCTTGTATGGTCGAGGGAGACCAGGCGGCCTTCGGGCTGCATCAGCGTAAGGAGCGTGCAGGTGGACGTCCGGATCGGCATCGTGCAGTCGATGAAGGAGCTCGACATCGAACTCCCCGACGACGCAGACCGCGACACCGTCCTGTCCGACATCGAGACGGCACTGGCCGGGGAGGGGTCCATCCTCTGGCTGACCGATCGCAAGGGACGCCAGGTCGGCGTCCCGGTCGGCAAGGTGGCCTACGTGGAGGTCGACCCACCGAGCTCCGATCGCCGGGTCGGCTTCGGGATCTCCTGATCGGACCTTGTCGTGCCGGTCGCCGTGCCGGGTCCACCTGCGCCCGTGGGCGAAGCCGCCCCTGACCGATGACCGCGCTGCTCGACCTCAAGCTGGTCTTCGTCACCGGCAAGGGCGGTGTGGGCAAGACGACCGTCGCCTCCGCCCTGAGCCTCCTCGCGTCGTCGCAGGGCCGGCGGGTCCTCATCTGCGAGGTCGATGCGAAGGGAGACGTGGCCGGCTTCTTCGAGGCGCCGCCGACCGCCTTCCGCGAGTCGGAGATCCTGCCCGGTCTGTTCGCCATGACCATGGACACCGAGGCGTCCCTGCGCGAGTACCTGAAGCTCCAGCTGCGGATCCCGGTGGTCGGCCGGATCGGACCCCTGGCCAAGGCGTTCGACTTCGTCGCGACCGTGGCACCGGGCGTCCGCGAGATCCTGACCGTGGGCAAGCTCTGCTACGAGGTGCGTGAGCGCAACTACGACCTGGTGGTGGTCGACGCGCCGGCCACCGGTCACATCGTCGGGCAGCTGGCCGCGCCCCAGGCGATCAACAATCTGGTGAAGGTCGGCCTCATCCGCTCCCAGACCGATTGGATGCTCGAGATCCTCTCCGACCCGTCGGTCACCGGGCTGTTGGCCGTGTGCACCCCTGAGGAGATGCCGGTCAACGAGACGATCGACCTCGCGGCCCGGATCCGCGACGAGACGACCGTGCAGTTGTCGGGCGTGGTGGTCAACCGGGTGCTGCCCGAGCTGTTCGGGCGCCAGGAGGAGGCGGTCTTCGACGCCCTCGGCGCCACCGGCCCGCTCGCCCACCTCGACAGCCTGGTGGGCGGCGACGCAGGACCGGTCCTCGACGCGGCCCGCCTCGCCGTCACCATGCGCCGGACCCGCTCGACCCACCTCGACCGGCTCCGGCGCGGGATCGATCCGAGCGTGCCGATGCTCTATCTTCCGTATCTGTTCACCCGCTCCCATGGCCTGCGCACGACCCGGCAGGTGGCCGCCTCCCTGGGTGAGGAGCTCGGCGACTGATGGCGGAGCGGCGGAGGGCGCAGGCCGGGGCCCCTGGCGCGAACGGCACACTCGACGGTCTGCTCGCGACCAAGGAGATCGTGGTTGCCTGCGGGCCGGGGGGCGTGGGCAAGACCACCACGGCGGCCGCCGCAGCGGTCATGGCCGCGGTGCGCCACGGATCCAAGGTGCTCGTCCTCACCGTCGATCCGGCCAAGCGGTTGGCCAACGCGCTCGGGCTCGACGGGATCGGCAACACCGAGCACCGGGTACCGGAGGAGGCCTTCCGGGCCGCCGGCGTGCGGCCACGGGGTCAGCTCTGGGCGGCCATGCTCGACACGAAGGAGTCCTGGGACGCACTCATCCGCCATCATGCGCCCGACGCGCAGACCCGGGACGAGATCCTCGCCAACCCGCTCTACCAGAACATCTCCGGACGCTTCGTCCAGAGCCACGACTACATCGCCATGGAGCGTCTCTACGAGATCCACTCGGCCTCCGACTACGACCTCATCGTGGTCGACACCCCTCCCACCCGCAACGCCCTCGACTTCCTCGACGCGCCGCAGCGGATGGCCGACTTCTTCTCCTCACGGCTGCTCCGCTGGCTCATCGTGCCCTACCGGTCGCGGCTGGTCAACGTGGCCACGAAGCCCTTTTACCAGGTCGCCGACCGGATCCTCGGCACGGAGTTCCTCGCCGACATCTCCGAGTTCTTCATCCTCTTCCAATCGATGTACGACGGGTTCGTGGCACGGTCGGAGGCCGTCGGCCGGCTCCTCTCCGATCGGCGGACCACCTTCGTGGTGGTCTCCACCCTCGAGGCGGTGCCCCTGCGCGAGGCCGAGTTCTTCGCCGAGCAGCTGACCGCCCGGCGGCTCCACCTCGGGGCCATCGTGCTCAACAAGGTACTCCCGGACTACCTGCTCGGCGCCGACGCGACCGGGGTCGCCGAGGCGGTGAAGGATCGCGCCGCGGAGCTCGCCACCGCGCTCGCCCCGGACCTGACGGCGGCCGACGCGACCCTCGACGAGACGGACCAGGTCGCACGGGTGCTCACCGAGGTGGCGGACAGCTATCTCAACTTCCAGGTGGTCGCGCTGCGCGAGAAGGAGGAACGTGCAACGCTCGCCGTCCACCCCGACGTGCTCGCCACCGTGCCGTTCTTCGACACCGACATCTACGACCTCGGCGGCCTGCTCCGGCTCGGCGAGCAGATCTGGGATTAGTGGCGCACAAAGGAACCGATCGCCGGCTTCGGCTCGGCCGGGCGGAGCCGTGTGGGCCGTGGCATAGTCCGGAGGTGGTCCGGAACTACTTCGACGAGCGGATCGCGACGAGCTACGACGCGAGGTGGCCCGAGGTCGTCGACCCCACGGTCATCGAACCGATCGTGGACTTCCTCGCTCGACTTGCGGGTGCAGGGTCCGCCTTGGAACTGGCCATCGGAACCGGCCGCATCGCACTCCCACTGAGTCGGCGGGGCGTGCCGGTGCACGGAGTCGAACTGTCATCGGCCATGGTTGCCGAGATGCGGAAGAAGCCCGGCGCGCAGACGGTCGACGTCACGACGGGCGACATGTCGACCACCAAGGTGGACAAGACCTTCACGCTCGTCTATCTCGTCGCCAACTCGCTCGCCAACCTCACGACCCAGGAGGCCCAGGTGGCGTGCTTCGAGAACGCGGCCGAACACCTGGAAGCCGGCGGGTTCTTCGTCATCGAGTTGTACATCCCGGCCCTCCAGCGTCTGCCGCCGGGGCAGACCATCGTCCCCTTCACCGTGACCCCGAACCATCTGGGGTTCGAGGAGTACGACGTTGCGACGCAGATCGCCCATTCCCACCACTACTGGCAGCTGGACGGCCGGTGGGACACGTTCTCGGCTCCGTTTCGCTACGTGTGGCCGTCTGAACTCGACCTCATGGCGCGGATCGCCGGATTGACCCTGCACGAACGATGGTCGAACTGGGTCCGTGATCCCTTCAGCAGCGAGAGCAGACAGCACGTCTCGGTCTGGAGGAAGCCGGCATAGGCGGGACCGCTCGAGCGGGGCCGCCTCGAGGACCCAACCTCGAGAACCGAATCTGCCGGGAGCGGGAGGGGCACCAGCCGACCACCGTGCCGGACTGCCTTACGATGCTGGGATGGCCGACATCGTCGATCCCGCGCTCGAGGCCTACGCCTCAGAGCACACGACGGCCCCCCCGCCCCATCTCGAGGCGTTGGCCGCCGAGCTGCGGGTCACCCTCGACGCACCCGGGATGATGGTGGGCCGGCTCGAAGGACGGTTCCTCGAGCTGCTGACCTTCGCGGTGGGCGCCCGGTCGGTCCTCGAGGTCGGGACGTTCGGCGGGTACTCCGCCCTCGCGATGGCTGCCGGGCTGTCCGCCGGCGGCACCATCACCACCTGTGAGATCTCGCCCGTCCATGCCGAATTCGCCCGCCGCCACATCGCGGCCAGTCCCTATGCGGACCGCATCGAGGTGGTGGTGGGGCCGGCAATCGAGACGATCGCCGGGCTGCCGGGCCCCTTCGACCTGGTCTTCCTCGATGCGGACAAGGCCGGGTACCCCGTCTACTTCGAGGCGGTGCTGCCCAAGCTCGCTCTCCGCGGACTCATCGTCGCCGACAACACCCTCTGGAGCGGCCGGGTGCTCGATCCCGCCGACACCACCGAGGACACCGTCGCCCTCCGCCGGTTCAACGACGCGCTGGCCACCGACTCCCGGGTGGTGGTCGTCCAGACGAC
Organism: uncultured Acidimicrobiaceae bacterium; assembly: GCA_963701325.1. Classification (GTDB taxonomy): domain Bacteria; phylum Actinomycetota; class Acidimicrobiia; order Acidimicrobiales; family RAAP-2; genus Bog-756. The sequence continues at coordinate 1,521,662 of OY969604.1, read as the reverse complement.
CGTCCGGGACGGGGTGACCCTCATCCGGAGGGCCGACCCTGGCGGGTGACCCGCTCCGGCGGGTCCGCCGGTGCCGCGCACAGGGCTCACGAAAGGATCGACAGCGAGCGTGCTGGATTACCACCTCCACCTCTGGCCCCACGAGCAGAGCGACGCCGAGACGACCATCGAACAGGTCGCGGCCTACTGCGAGCGTGCTACCGCTGCGGGGGTCGCCGAGATCGCGGTGACCGAGCATCTCTTCCGGTTCACCCAGGCGCGGGACCGGCTCGACGGCTTCTGGGACGACTGTCCTCCTGAGGCCCTCCGCCCCGGCATGGCTGAGTACTGGGACCACCACGCCAGGGTCGATCTCGACGCCTACGTCGAGGTGGTCGAGGCGGCCAAGGCCGAGGGGCTCCCGGTGGTGCTCGGCCTCGAGGTCGACTACTACCAGGACCGGATGGACGACGTCGCCGACCTGCTGGCGGGCTACCCGTTCGACGTGCTGCTCGGATCGATCCACTGGCTCGGCAACTGGCGCTTCGACGTCCTGAGCGACCCGCTGGTCATGGCCGAGTGGGACGCCCGCGCCGTCGACGCCGTCTGGGACGAGTACACCCGCGCCATGGAGGAGCTCGGGGCGTCCGGTGTGTGCGACGTCTTCGCCCACCCCGACCTGGTCAAGGTTGCCGGCCGGGTCCCCCTCGTGCCCGACGAGTTCTACGACCGGATGACCGAGGCGGCTGTGCGCTCGGGCATGGCTGCCGAGGTCTCCTCGGCCGGATGGCGGAAGCCGGTCGGCGAGCAGTATCCGGCCCCGCCCCTCCTCAAGCGGTTCGTGGAGCAGGGGGTGCCGCTCACCACGGCCTCCGACGCCCACACCCTGCCCGATGTCGCCGACCGGGCGGACGAGGTACGCGCGCTCCTCCTCGCCGCCGGGGTCGATCGCCTGCAGGCCTACCGGGACCGCCGGCCGCGGCTCGTCCCGATCGGTCCGGGGAGCTGAGATGCCGACCCCCGCAGAGCTGGCCTTCGAACGCACCGACCTCGACGAGACCCAGCTCTCGCATCTCCAGCGGTTGCTCGGGACCTGGGGCATCCTGGCGGACCTCTCCTTCTCGGACCTCGTGCTCATGGCGCCGATGCGTCCCACCGAGGTCGACGACAGTCGCACCGAGGGCCTCGCCCTCGTGATCCTCGGGCAGATGCGACCGTCGAACAGCGCCACCGTGGTCGAGCACGACCTGGTGGGCCAGACGGTCTCAGCCGACGCGTGGCCCTTGGCGGTGCTCACCTTCGAGTCCGGGGAGTCCGCCCGCGGGGAGATGGTGCTCGAGGCCGGCGGCGAGCCGGTCCGCCTCCACTGCATCCCGGTCCGGTGCGACGGAACGACGGTGGCCGTGCTGGCCCGCCTCGCCGCCGGCGCGGGCCGTCGGCCCGGGCACCTCGAGCGGACCTACCGCGACGTCTTCAACCGCTTCGCGGTGATGCTCTCGGAGTCCACCTTCCCCTTCCCGAGCGAGGAGGTGGCCACCGAGGAGGCCCCACGTGTGGGTGACGGCGTGGTCCTGGTCGATGAGGAGGGGAGGGTCTGCTACGCGTCGCCGAACGCCACCAACGCCCTCCACCGGATGGGCATGTACTCACAGATCGAGGGCCACCGCCTCACCGACCTCGGCATCGAGGAGTCTGCGATCGAGTGGGCCCTTGCGTCGGCGTTTCCGGTCGTCGAGGAGGTCGAGCGCCGCCCCGACGTGACGGTGCTGCTGCACTGCATCCCCCTGATCCAGGCCGAGGACGTGACCGGATGCCTGGTGCTGCTGCGCGACGTGACCGATCTCCGACGCCTCGACCGCCTCCTGCTCTCGAAGGACGCGGCCATCAGGGAGGTCCACCACCGGGTCAAGAACAACCTCCAGACCATCTCGGCCCTGCTCCGGCTGCAGGCCCGCCGCCTTCCACCCGGCGGTGGGCGGATCGCGCTCTTCGAGGCCGAGCGGCGGGTCCGCTCGATCGCGATCGTCCACGAGATCCTCTCCCGCGAGCCGAGCGACCAGGTGCCCTTCGACGAGATCGTGACCTCGCTCGTCCGGATGGCCCAGGACTCGCTCGTCTCCCGTCATCTCGCCATCTCGGTCACCGGGGGGTTGGGGGAGGTCCCGGCCGATGTGGCCACCCCGCTCGCGGTGGTCCTCGCGGAGATCGTGCAGAACGCCATCGAGCACGCCTTCGTCGACGGCGATACCGAGGACGACGAGGAGCAGAACGGCGCCGCCTCCGGACGGGCCGGGCCGGGATCGGCCGGCAGCATTCGAGTCGACCTCCACAACGACGGTGCGCTGCTGCGGCTCGAGGTCGTCGACGACGGGTTGGGCCTGCCCGACGACTTCGACTTCGACGAGACCCAGAGCCTCGGCCTCTCGATCGTCCGTGACCTCATCCGGAGCCAGCTCGGCGGGTCGATCACCATGAGCAACCGCGCGGCTGGCGAGCCGGGTGCGAAGGGGACCATCGTCGCCATCACCCTGCCGGTGCGTGATCCGCAGCCGATCGGGCAGTAGGTGACGCCCCCCGGGCGCTAAACGACCGCCCCTCGGGCGGTCACGTGACGTGCTGGCGCGGGGGTCAGCTCAGGAGGCGCGCCGGCGCGCGGCGAGCCAGGCCTTTCGGAGCTTCCGCCGTTCCTCCTCGGAGGTGGCGCCCCAGACGCCCGATTCCTGGTTGGTGGCGAGGGCGAAGTCGAGGCAGGGCTCCTGGACGTCGCAGCCACGGCACACCCGCTTGGCTGCCTCGATCTGGTCGACCGCCGGGCCGGTCGTCCCGACCGGAAAGAAGAGGTCCGGTTCGGTGCTCCGGCATGCGGCGAGCTGCCGCCAGTCCCCCTCGTCCCAGTCGACCGTGCGGTTCCACATGAGGGCCACGCTGATTCCTCCACTCACTCCGGATTGAGCCTGTTTGTGATTTCGTTCACATAGCTCGGCGCCAAACATGTCACCGGCCGTTCAGGGTTCGTTCACTAGAGTAATCAGCAGTACCCACGGTTGCAAGCAGTTTCGGGCGTTCCGCACGCTGGAGTGGTCGGGACCGGGTCCTGGTGGCGGCCCGTGTCGGAAAGGGTACGGAGCGTGACCAATTCGATCTCCGTCCAGGCCCACCGCGGCAGCCCCGACCCCGCCGGGGGGGTTGTCGAGAACTCGCTCGTGGCCTTCGCCCGCGCCCGGCGTCTGGGCGCCGACGGTGTCGAGCTGGACGTGCGGCTGACCGCCGATGGCGAGCTGGCCGTCCACCACGATTCGGACGTCGACGGTCTCGGACCGGTGCACCGACTCCGCGCCCGCGACCTGCCCGCGGGGGTACCCCTGCTGGCCGAGGCGCTGGAGGCCTGTGCCGGCATGGTGGTCAACATCGAGGTCAAGAACCTGCCGACCGAGGCGGCGTTCGACCCCCACGAGCACGCGGCCCTGGCGGTGGTCGACCTGGTCGAGTCCTCGGGTCGGATCCCGTCGGTCATCGTCTCGTCGTTCTGGTCGGGAGCGCTCGAGGCGATGCGGCGGCGGGGCACCGACGTCTCGACCGGGCTCCTCGTGGCCCCCGGGTTCGACCCCGGGCGCAGCCTCGCCGACGCGGTCGGGCTCGGCTGTGCCGCCCTCCACCTCCCAATCGGCCTGGTCGGGGCGGCGGCGGTCGCCGCCGCCCACGACGCGGGTCTGGCCGTCGCCGCATGGACGGTCAGTGACCGGGCCGACCTCGAGCTCGTCCGGTCGGCCGGGGTGGACACGGTCATCTCCGACGACGTGCCACTCTGCCGCGCCGTCCTCGGCGGGGGAGAGGCGGTGGACGGCATTCCCCAGTCCTGACCTGGGATCGCGGCCCGATTGGGCGGAGTGGGCAGTTTTCGTCAACAATGCACGGCCATGAACGTCGTCGTCTGTGTGAAGCAGATCCCCGATCCCGCCGCCCCGCCCGCCCTCGATCCGGGGACGAAGAACCTCGTCCGGGCCGGAAAGCTGATCCTCGACGATTCCGACTCCTACGGAGTCGAAATGGCCCTCCAGCTGGCCGACGCCGCCGGAGGCGGTGAGGTGACCCTGGTGTCGATGGTCCCCAACGGCGAGACCTCCGGCTTGCGCACCGCGCTGGCCATGGGTGCCGCCAAGGCGATCCTCATCAGCGACGACTCGCTGGCCGGCAGCGATGCCCTGGGTACCGCCAAGGTGCTCGCCGCGGCCATCCGGCGGGTCGGACCGGACCTGGTGTTGGCCGCGACCGAGTCGACCGACGGCTACACCGGAACCACCCCGGTCCAGGTCGCCGAGCTGCTCGGCCTCCCCTCGGTCACCTTCGCCAAGAAGGTCGAGGTCACCGGCGGCTCGGTCAAGGTCGAGCGCCAGACCGAGGCCGGCTACGACGAGGTCGAGTGCCCGCTCCCCGCCGTGGTCACGGTGACCGCGGGCGTGGTCGAGCCCCGTTACCCCTCCTTCAAGGGGATCATGGCAGCCAAGTCCAAGCCCGTGGAGACCCTGACCGTGGCCGATCTCGGCCTCGATGCCGCCGAGGTCGGTGCGACCGGAGCCCGCCAGGAGGTCACGAGCGTCTCCCCGGCGGAGGCCCGGGCCGCCGGTGAGATCGTCGTCGACGAGGGCGAGGGTCACGAGCGGGTCATCGAATTCCTCGAGCAGCTCAAGGTCCTCTAGGGACCGGGTAGGAGAACACAGCGCATGTCCGTCGCCAAGATCTGGGTCCTCGCCGAAGTGGCGGACGGGGCCGTCATCAGCACCTCACTCGAGCTCATCAGCCACGCGCGCTCCCTGGCCGGGACGGTCGAGGCGGTCGCCTGGGGCGCTGACACCGCCGCGATCGCCACTGTCCTCGGCGACTACGGGGTGACCACCGTCCACGACGTGGGTGAGATCGGCGGGTCGCTGCCCGGGGTCCCGGTGGCAGCCGCTATCGCCGCGGCGGTGGCCGCGGGGACCGGGCCCGACGCCCTGCTCGTGCCGGCCACCTATGACGGGCGCGACGTCGCGGGGCGGCTCTCGGTGAGGCTCGACCGGCCGGTGCTCACCAACGTGGTCGCGCTCTCCGAGGTCGATGGCGGCCTGGTCTCGGAGCACGCCATCTTCGGGGGATCCGAGATCCTCAACGCCCGGTTCACCGGTGAGGGTCCGGGGATCTACGTGATCCGTGCCAAGTCGTTCCCGGCCGAGTCGTCGGGTGGTGCCCCGGCGGTCGTGACCTCGGCTGCGGCACCCGACGCCGGTGCCACCGATGCCGCCAAGATCGTCGCACGCCACGTCGAGGAGCGGACCGGGCCGAAGCTCGACGAGGCCGATGTCGTGGTCTCCGGCGGGCGTGGCCTCGGTGAGAAGGAGCAGTACGCCCTCATCGAGGAGCTGGCCACGTTGCTGCACGGGGCCGCCGGCGCGAGCCGGGCCATCGTCGATGCGGGCTGGGTGCCCTACTCCCACCAGGTCGGCCAGACCGGCAAGACGGTGAAGCCGACCGTCTACATGGCCTGTGGCATCTCGGGCGCCACCCAGCACATGGTGGGCATGAAGAACTCGAAGAACATCGTGGCCATCAACAAGGACCAGGACGCGCCGATCTTCCAGATCGCCGACCTCGGGATCGTGGGTGACGTGCACAAGGTGCTGCCCAAGCTCATCGAGGCCATCAAGGCCCGCAGCTGATCTCGCCTCGTCACTGAGCCGTACCCGGCGGCGGTGGTCACGGGGGGCGCAGAAGCCAACAGGTAGTGTCCGAAGCGGTGCCGCGTGGCGCAGCACCTGGCGTCCACCCACTGCCCCGACGACGGTCACGTGCTCTTTCCCACCATTGACTTCGCCATCTTCTTCGCCGTGGTCTACACGGTGCAGTGGCTGCTCAACCCCTATGCCGGCCCGTGGAAGGCCTTCATGGTGCTGGCAAGCTACGTGTTCTACGCGTGGTGGGACTGGCGGTTCGTCTTCCTGCTCGCCGCGTCCACCGCGATCGCCTTCCTGGGCGGGCGGCTCATCCATCCGGCCACCGGCCGGCAGCGGAAGGCGTCCCTGTGGGTCACCGTCGCACTCCTCCTCGGCCTGCTGGTCTGGTTCAAGTACTACGGCTTCGTCGCCGTCAACCTCGACAACCTGACCCATGCGCTCGGGCTCGGGCGCCCCATTCCCCTCTGGAGCGTCACCCTGCCCGTGGGCATCTCGTTCTTCACCTTCATGGCGCTCAGCTATGTGATCGACATCTACCGGGGGGTGCTCCGGCCGGCCCGCGGCATCGACGTGACCGTCTACCTCTCGTTCTTCCCCCACCTGGTGGCCGGGCCGATCGTCCGGGGAACCGAGCTGCTCCCCCAGATCCGGGCGATGCGCGATCCGAGCGACGTCCGACACGTGGAGGCCTGCTGGTTGATCGTCGCCGGCCTGGCCAAGAAGGTGGTGCTCTCGTCGTACCTGTCGACCTATGTGGTCGACCCGGTCTTCGCCGACCCGCACCAGCACTCCGCCCTCGAGGTCCTCTTCGCCATCTGGGGGTACGCCGTCCAGATCTACGCCGACTTCAGCGGGTACACCGACATGGCCATCGGCATCGCCCTGCTGCTCGGCTTCCGGTTCCCGGTCAACTTCCGCCGGCCGTACGCGGCGCTCGACCTCCAGGACTTCTGGCGACGGTGGCACATCACGCTCTCGTTCTGGCTGCGTGACTATCTCTACATCCCGCTCGGCGGCAACCGCGGGAGCGAGTGGCGGGTCTCGCTCAACATCCTCGTCACGATGCTCCTCGGCGGCCTCTGGCACGGCGCCTCCTGGACGTTCGTGTTCTGGGGCGCGTACCACGGTGCCGGCCAGATCATCGGACGGCGCCGCCGGGCTGTGCGGACGGCCCGGGGACTGCCCGCCGAACCGGTCGACCCGTGGCGGCGGGCGTGGGCTCGGTTCGTGACCTTCCAGGTGGTCTGTCTCGGGTGGCTGTTCTTCCGGGCCGACACCCTCGGCAACGCGTTCGCCATGCTCAGTCGGCTCGTGGTGGGGTGGGGGCCCTCACCGCTGGTCACGCCGCTCGCCGCACTCGCCATCGCGTCCGGCATCGCCAGCCAGTATCTGCCCGACGGCACACTCCGCCGCATCCAGCGGGTGTTCGCAGAGCGCCGCCCGGCGGTCCAGGGGGGTCTCCTCGGTCTGGTGCTCCTCGCCATCACCACCCTCGGGCCCGCGGGCGTGGCCCCCTTCATCTACTACCGGTTCTGATCGTGCCACCGCCGACCACGCCTCCGACCGAGCACCCCGGCACCGCCTACGACTGGGCCGAACGCGACCCGCGCCTACGGTCAACGGCAGACCGGGCCGCGGGCGTTCGGGCAGCCGCGAGCGGGGACACTCCCCGACGTGACCGGGCACCACGTCGCCTGGGCCGGGTCCCGGGCATCCCCTGGACCCGGATGCTCTTCATCGGGGTGGTGTGCTTCGGGCTCTGGTTCCTCCTCGACGCCCCGAGCCTCCAGCGCTCGGCCTCGATCTCGCCGGTCGGCGCCCGTCGGACCGTCTCGCTTGACGTGGTCGGCCCGGTGGCCGCCCTGAGCCGCACGCTCGGCCTCTCCCACGTGGTCGGGTGGGCCGACGAGGTCCTCGGCCGGACGCCCGGCGGGGGGCCCTCGCTCTCGCCCGCCGATCCCGGGCACCGACCGCAGCACCCGTCCGGACCGGTGGTCACCCCGCAGGGCGCGGTCACCACCACCACGCTGCCGGTCCTCAACCTGCGGCCGAGCGCGGCGGACCCGTTGCGCGTGCTCATGGTCGGGGACTCGATCGGCCTCGATCTCGGCCAGCCCCTGGTCGACGCCCTGGGTGCGACCGGCGAGGCCGTCAGCGCCCTCGACGCCCGGGTCGACACCGGGCTCGCACGCCCCGACTACTTCGACTGGCCGGCCGAGCTCCGGATCGACCTGGCCAACCAACAGCCGCAGCTGGTGGTCATCATGATGGGGGCGAACGACGCCCAGGGCCTCGTCGACGGGAGCACGGTCACCCGGTTCGGCACCCCGGCCTGGAACGCCGACTACGGCCGGCGGGTCGCTGCCTTCATCGGTGAGGCCATTGCAGGGGGCGCCCACGTCCTGTGGGTGGGGTTGCCCCCGATGGCCTCTCCTCAGCTCAACGCGCAGGTGCAGGATCTCAACGCTGTCGACGAGGCCCAGGTGGCCGCGCGGCCGCGCCTGGCCGCCTACCTCTCGTCGGTCAAGGTGCTCGGGAACCCGCAGGGGGGCTTCTCCACGTACCTGCCCGACTCCTCCGGCGCCGAGATCGCCGTACGCGACCCGGACGGGATCCACCTGACCCCGGGCGGCGGCGCGCGCCTGGCCGCCGCGGTCATCGCCGCCCGCGGGCCGACTTCCACATCCGGCTCGGCCCCTGAGCTCGGGTACCCCTCGCCGCGGTCGGGTGGTCAGACCAGCGGCCAGGGGTACGGATGCCAGTCGCCAGCGGGCTCGGGGAAGACCCCGTCTTCGACCAGACGCGCCGCGCGGTCGAGCAGCGACTCGCACTCCGCACGGTGGAGCAGCGCGGTGAGGTCGTCGGGCAGACCGTCCGCGAGGAACCGCTCGAGGTCGGCGAGCACGGTCCCCGGCACCGCCTCACCGGCGAAGTCCCAGATCACCGTGCGCAGCTTGCGCTCGGAGTGGAAGCAGAGCCCGTGGTCGATACCCCAGAGACGGCCGTCGGAGGCGTGCAGGACGTGCCCGCTCTTGCGGTCCGCGTTGTTGGCGACGACGTCGAAGGCGCAGAAGACCTTGAGCTCGTCCTCGCGGTCACCTTCCTCGAGGAAGGTGAAGTAGTGCTGCTCGTAGTCGGCTTCGACGAAGAGCTGGAGCGAGCCCACGCCGAACGGGCCGTCGTGCCGGAGTACGGTCGGTGGCACCAGACCCCAGCCGAGGGCCTCCGAGAGCGCGTGGGCGGCGACCTCGCGCCGGTAGAGGCCGTCGGGGAAGTCCCAGAGCGACCGCTCGCCGCGATGCGGCTTGTAGACGGCCAGCAGGGGACAAGGGCCGGGTGTCCCCCCCTTGGCGCCCGCACCCTCGTCGTCGCCTGCCCCCGGACCGGTCCCCCCGAGGCGGACCAGGTAGGTCAGGTTGGAACTCCACGGCAGGCGCCCCTCGACGGTCAGCTCAGCGGTGCCGAGGAGCCGACCCGCTTCGGCGAGCTCGGGACCAGTGTCCGGCCGCCACCCGGTCACACGGCCGGGGGATGGTGGCCGTTGGTGCGTGGACATTCGTGTCCCGACGGGTCGAGGGGGGATCCGCACAGCGGGCAGGGTGGCCGGCCGGCCTCGACCAGCCGGGTGGCCTGGACGGTGAAGGCGGCGGCCTGTTGGCGGGTGATGGTCAGCCGGGCGATGGCGCCGGCCTCGTCTTCTCCGACCAACTCCTCGATGACCAGGACCACCCGGTCCTCGGACTCGTCGAAGGAGACGCCGATCGTCCCGATCGCCCAGGCCGGCTCTGTCGGTTCCTCGAGGGGTTCGTCCTCCGGCGGCGGCTCGAGCCGCTCCGGGTCGGTGACCACCCGGGCGAGGTACTCGGCCATGGCGGCCACCTGCTGCTTCTCCATCTTGAGGGTGAGCAGGGTCCCGCCTTGGCGGCACTGGATGAGGAAGAGCCGGCTCCCGACGGGACCGACCGTGCCCACGGTGAGCCGGTCCGGGGTGAGGTCGTAGCCCTCGCTCATGCGATGGCCAGGTCCTGGAGCGTGAGGGTCGAGTTGACGGTCAGGACGAACGGGCCGGACCAGGTGTACGCGATGGCGGAGACCGAGCACGGAGCCACGGTCAGCCGCTGGAACTGGTCGAGCGGGGTGCCGGCGGCCAGGGCCACGGCCGCCTTGATCGGGTCGGCGTGGGAGACGGCGACCACCGTCTCGCCCGGGTGGCGCGCAACCAGGTCGCCGAGCGCCGAGGCGATCCGCGACTGCATCTCGACGAACGACTCGCCCCCCGGAAAGCGGAACCCGCTCGGCCAGCGCTGGACGGTGCCCCACTCCGGTTTCCGCGAGAGTGTCGAAAGTCGGGCCCCGGTCCACTGCCCGAAGTCGCACTCGATGAGCCCGCGCTCGGTGCGGACCCGGAGGCCGAGCCGCCGGGCGATGGGTCGGGCCGTCTCGGTGGTCCGCTCGAGCGGGGAGGCGTACACCGCGACCGGCGCGGTGCCGCCGGACTGGGCAAGGTCGCCGATGCGCCGGGCGACGCCCTCCGCCTGGGCCAGCCCCTCCTCGGACAGGTGGAGGCCGGCGGCCCTGCCGGGCAGGACCTTCCCCGTGGTCGGTGTGCTGCCGTGACGCACCAGAAGGATCACCGTGGGTCGTCGTGGGGAGGTCCGTCTGCTTGCCACACGATCACGGTACTCGGTCGGTCGCGGTGCCCGGCCGTCCTCGAGCGCTCGGTCAGGCGCCGACCTCGGCGCCGACCGGGGTGCGGTCCAGGCCTGCGCCACCGGTCGCCATCGCGTCGGCGGCCAGCTCCGGCAGCAGACAGTCGCCGATCGGGGGAGTGCAGTCGGGGTCGCCCTCCCCGGGCATGATCGGGTCGTGGTCGTGGTCCTCGTGACAGAGCCGGGACGGCCACCAGTTCCACCGGCCGAGGAGGACCGCCACCGAGGGGACGAGCAGCGTCCGCACGAAGAAGGTGTCGAGCAGGATGCCGGCGGCGAGCCCGAGGCCGATCTCCTTGACCTGGGTGGTGCCGGTGGTCGTGAGCACGCCGAAGGTCCCGGCCAGGATGAGACCGGCCGAGGTCACGGTGGTGCCCGTCGCCTCGACCGCGCGTCGGACGGCCACCCGGATCGGCGCATGGTGGGCCTCCTCGCGGATCCGGGTCATGACCAGGATGTTGTAGTCCTGGCCGAGGGCCATGATGAAGATGAACATGAAGAACGGCAGGACGAAGTTGATGCCGTTCTGCCCGCCGATGATCACGAAGACCAGGACGGCGAAGCCGAGTGAGGCGAGGTAGGAGAGACCCACACTTGCGACCAGGTAGAGCGGGGCCACCAGACTGCGCAGCACGATGGCCAGCAGCAGCCCGAGCACCAGCAGCACGATGGGGATGATCCGGATCAGGTCGCTGCCGGAGATCGCACCCACGTCTGCCGCGGATGCCGCCTCGCCGGCCACGCCGGAGTCGGTCGCCCCGACCGACCGGCCGACCGCGTCCACCGCGGAGCGGACCGCGGGCATCGCGTGAGCGGCCGCAGTGCTCGTCGACGAGCCGGCCACGAGCGCGGTCTGGAACAGGACGGAACGGTTGTCGGGGCTGATGTACTGCGCGGAGGCCCGGTACGCGTCGTAGACGTCCATCGGGAGGCGGATGCCGGCGGGCGGGGCGGGCGGTAGATCGGCCGCCGTCCCGTATCTGGCCAGCAGCGAATGGGCCGATGCGAGTTCGTCCGCGGTGACCATCGCCCCGTTGGGATCGAGCGCCCCGGTGACCCCCGAGAAGACGCCGGACGCCGCGAGCCCGCTCGCTGCGGTGTCGAGCACCACTGGTTCGTTCCACACCGAGGTGGGCAGCCGGAACACGACGCTCGTCGGGTCCGATTCGGCCGTCGGGTAGTTGGCCGTGAGCAGCACCTGCCCCTTGCCCGAGTCGGAGGAGGCGGCCGCCGGCTGATCTCCGAAGCCGGCGGGTGAGTAGGCCAGCATCAACATGGCCAGGCCGCCGAAGAACACCAGACCGACCAGCAGGGTCGTCACCGGCCGGCTCACCACCTTGCCGGCGATGCGTCCCCACGTCCCGTGCCTGACCGGGCCGACGCGCGGGATGCGCGGCCAGAAGACGGCGCGGCCGAGGATGGCGAGCAGGGCGGGCAGGAGGGTGAGGTTGGCCAAGAGGGCGACGCCGATGCCGATGGCGAGCGCGGGACCGAGTCCCTGGTAGAGGCCGAAGGTGGCGAACACCACCGCTGCCAGCGCGGCGATCACGGTCAGACCCGAGAAGGTGATCGACTCACCGACCTTGCACAGCGAGAACGCGACGGCGTCGTGGGTGGTCCGTCCGCGCCGGATCTCTTCGCGGACCCGGAAGATGAGGAACAGTCCGTAGTCGGTCCCCGCACCGAGCATGACCACGACGAGGAGGATCGGAGTGAGGTCCGAGACCTGGACGCCCAGGTGGGTCGAGGCGGCGATGAGCGGACCGGCGGCCACCAGGGCCACCACGGACGGCAGCAGTGCGACCACCGGGGCGAGCACGGCTCGGAAGGTCAGGAACAGGAGGAGGACGATGAAGAGGACCGAGAGCAGTTCGGTGAGCGTCTGGATCTTGGAGGTCTGATTCTGCTGGTCGACCCCCTGGGCCACCGACCCGGTCAGGTGCATGGCCAGCCCGGGAGGTGATCGTGAGGTGGTGAAGGTGGACCGGATCTGGTCGACCGCCCGCGTGGCCGCCGCCGACGTGTTCCGTGACGGCAGGTCGAGATCGACCGTCGCCTTGCGTGCCCGACCGTTGGCCGACACGCCTTGGTCGGCCACCGCGGTCACCCGCGGGACGCCGCGCACCGACTGCTCGGCGCGGTTGATGGCGGTGTTGTCGGCAGCGGTGAGCGGTCCCGTCGTGGAGGCGGCGACGAAGGTGGCCTCGGACACGTGCCTGGGCGTGAAGGCATCGGCCAGGGTGGCGGCGCGGACGCTCGGGGAGCTGGCCGGCAGGAAGTCGGAGTTGCTGCTCTTCTCGACGCTGGAGAGGTTCGGGAGGCCGGTGACCAGTCCGACCGCGGCGATCACCCACGCCGCGACCACCAGCCAGCGGAAACGTACTGTGAACCGTCCGAGGCCGGCGAACAATGGGTCCTCCAGGAAACGTGGTGTGGCCCCAGGGGCGGCTGAGCCGCCGACGACGGACGGGCGATCTGCGGCGTAGCGTCACGAGCGGTGACGCCACCGGATGCCGTGGCGACCGGATGTGCGGTCGACCTGCTCACTGTACGCCCAGGAAGCCGTCCCAGTCGGGCAGCCGGGCCGTTTCGGCGGATTCTTAGTGCATTCTCACCCGCCGTGGGCGGCTGGGAGGCGGTCGCGGGACCGGCCATTCGGCCAGCGCCGCTCGCCGCGCATCAGGGGCTCAGGTGCGGACGGGCAGCCGGCGGGGCATGGGCACCGCGGTCTCCGGCCAGCGCCTCCGGCTGACCCGGGACAATTTGTGCAGCAACTCGATGGCCCCCGGATCGTCGTCACCGGGCCGGGTCTCGACCGCGCCGTCGTCGATCATGCCGTTGAGGACCTCCCGGCCCGTTTCGGTCCGGACCATGGTGAGCGTCCAGTCGTTGAACGCTCCGATCCCGCCGGTCGAGATGTCGGCGTGCTCGGCGGCGAAGTCCGGACACGATTTGCATCCCTCACGGGTCCAGGCGTGGGCCTCTTTGAGGGGGATCTCGTGGAATTCGCCGTCCCGGGTCCAGACCTGGAAGACGCCCTTGATGTTCATCTTCTCGATGTCGGCCCGGGCGATCCCGTACCGAGCCTCGAAGAGCTCGGGGAAGATCGCGTCGTCGAAGGTCTTCGAGCAGAGCAACCCGATGCTGAGCGAGAGCCGGCGTGCGATCTTGCCGGCCTTGCGGGCGGACATCACCGGGGGAGCCGAGGCCTGGCACCCCATGCCGACGAGGGCGATCCGTTCGGCGCCTGCGGCGATCGCTTGCGGGTAGGCGAGCGGGTTTGCAGAGTACGTGTAGCGGGACCCGGCGGCGGCCAGGACCTCCGCGCGGGTGGTGGCGACCCCCGGGACGGCCTTCCACGTCGACCCGTCGCCTTCGAGGTAGGACACGAGGGCGGCGTCGATCACGTCGTGCTCGAGGGCCCAGATGAGCAGTGCCGAGACCAGCCCTCCGTCCTGACCGCACTCGAGCACGTCGGGGTCGGTCGCCCGCACCAACAGGACGTCCGAGGAGATGCCGGCCACCTCCTCGACGGTCCGCTCCCGGCCGAACAGGTGGGTGTCGATCTCCGGCTCCCACAGTCGGAACCGCGGACAGGCACGCGTGCACATGGTGCACCCCTTGACGCCGTGGGTGCAGCTGTCGGGCCCGCCTTCCGCATCGATGTGGAAGGGCTTGTACCGGCCCCCGGTGTCGTCGTAGGAGAGGACGTCGTAGGGGCAGGCCACGATGCAGGCGGCGCACCCAGTACACAACCCGGACGTCACCACCTCGGTGAGGAGCTCGGTCCAGTGCGGCTTCTCGGGCGGCATGGGGCCACCCTAGTGTCGGTCCCGGGCCCGGATTCCCTGGCTCGTCGGACGCCGCCGTGCCATCGGGAGCCCGGACGTGCTGTTCAGGCGGTCACTTCCTCGAGCACCTTGGCTGCGTGGCCGTCCGCCCGAACGTGGTACCAGGCCCGGGCGATGGTCCCATCCGCTGCGACCAGGAAGGTCGACCGGATGACCCCGGTGGTCTTCTTGCCGTAAAGGGTCTTCTCGCCCCAGGCCCCGTACGCGGTGCCGACCGAGTGGTCGGCATCGGTGAGCAGCGGGAACTTGAGCCCGAACTTGGCCCGGAAGGCCTTGTGCTTGACCGCGGTGTCGGCCGAGATGCCGAGCACGGGAACCTTGGCCTTCTTGAAGGCCTGCAGATTCTCGTTGAACTGGCAGGCCTCCTTGGTGCATCCCGGGGTGTCGTCCTTCGGGTAGAAGTAGACGACGACGGGCTTGCCGGCGAAGTCCTTGAGGGACACCGGTTTGCCGTCCTGGTCGGGGAGGGTGAAGCCGGGGGCCTTGTCTCCGGAGGCGAGCGTTCCCATGGTCGTCCTTTCGCCGGTACGCGTTCGACGCACACGATGGCACACTCGGGGCACGCGGGGCCGGGCCCCGTGGGAGACTCACCCTGCACCCCGGTTGGAAGGGACGACCATCATGAGCGACTCGACGACAGGCCGTGTCAACGACACCATTCCCGTGGCGGGAGGCACCGCGTCGACATCGGCCGATGCGCGATCCAAGGTCTACGTGGACGGGCCCGCAGGCGTCCGGGTGCCCTTCACGGAGGTCTCGCTCTCCGACTCGCCGGCCCGGGACGGGTCCACGCCCAACGCCGCGATCCACCTCTACGACACCTCAGGTCCGGGGTCGGAGCCCACCGAAGGCCTCCCCGACCTGCGCCGCCCCTGGATCACCGGCCGGGGCGACGTCGGCGAGTACGACGGTCGGCCGGTCGCGGTGCGCGACGACGGCCGTGGCGCGGCCCGGCGCGCCGGTGGCGCTCCGCAGTCCTTCCCGTCCCTCGGACGTCGCCCCCTGCGGGCGACCCGGGGACCGGTGACCCAGCTCCACTACGCCCGCCGGGGGGAGATCACCACGGAGATGGCCTTCGTGGCCGCCCGTGAGGGGATGCCCGCCGAGCTGGTCCGCGACGAGATCGCCGCCGGCCGGGCCATCCTCCCCGCCAACGTGAACCACCCCGAGTCGGAGCCGATGGTGATCGGGAGCCGGTTCCTGGTCAAGGTCAACGCCAACATCGGCAATTCGGCGGTCACCTCCTCCATCGAGGAGGAGGTCGAGAAGCTGACCTGGGCGACCCGCTGGGGCGCGGACACCGTCATGGACCTCTCGACCGGCCCGGACATCCACACCACCCGCGAGTGGATCCTCCGGAACTCGCCGGTGCCCATCGGGACGGTCCCGATCTACCAGGCCCTCGAGAAGGTCGACGGCGCCCCCGCCGAGCTCACCTGGGATCTCTACCGCGACACCCTCGTCGAGCAGGCCGAGCAGGGGGTCGACTACTTCACGATCCACGCCGGGGTGCTGCTCCGCTACGTGCCGCTGACCGCCGCCAGGACCACCGGGATCGTGAGCCGTGGCGGGTCGATCATGGCCGCATGGTGCCTTGCACACCACACCGAGAACTTCCTCTACACGCGCTTCGAGGAGATCTGCGAGATCATGGCCGCCTACGACGTGGCGTTCTCGCTCGGTGACGGGCTGCGTCCCGGCTCGATCGCCGATGCCAACGACGAGGCGCAGTTCGCCGAGTTGACCACCCTGGGGGAGCTCACCGAGGTCGCCTGGCGCCACGACGTGCAGGTCATGATCGAGGGCCCCGGGCACGTCCCTCTCCACAAGATCGCCGAGAACGTGACCCTCCAACGGGAGGTCTGCCACGAGGCGCCCTTCTACACACTCGGCCCGCTCACCGTTGACGTGGCCCCCGGCTACGACCACATCACCTCTGCCATCGGCGCAGCGGTGATCGGCATGCACGGGACGGCCATGCTCTGCTACGTGACCCCGAAGGAGCATCTCGGCCTGCCCGACCTGGAGGACGTGAAGCAGGGGATGATCGCCTACAAGATCGCGGCCCACGCCGCCGACCTGGCCAAGGGCCACCCCGGGGCGCAGGCGTGGGACGACGCCCTGTCCAAGGCCCGGTTCGAGTTCCGGTGGGAGGACCAGTTCAACCTGGCCATCGACCCGGAGACGGCCCGCTCGTTCCACGACCAGACCCTGCCGGCTGCACCGGCCAAGACGGCCCACTTCTGCTCGATGTGCGGCCCCAAGTTCTGCTCGATGCGGATCAGCCAGGACGTGCGCGACTACGCCGAGCAGAAGGGCATGGACCTGGCGGCCGCGGTCGAGATCGGCCTCAAGGAGAAGGCGGACGAGTTCCGCGACGCCGGGGCCGAGGTCTACCGCGAGCCGTCGACCACCTGAGCGGCCGGGCCCGCCGGGGCCCTGGCGGGGACGATCGACCTGGTCATGGGTGGTTGACGGGTACACTGGCACTCGTGGTCGGGTGAGTGCCCGCCACCGGGGTCTTCCTCATCCTGTTCTTCTGGTCGGTCACGCCGTCCCGGACAATGGCCCGAGGCGGGCCCACAGACGCCCGTGACTCGCACGGCGTCGACGGCCGGCTCCGGCCGTCACCGAACGATGAGAGAGAGCACCCGAATCCCATGACCACCCTCACCGATCCGCCGGATCGCGTCCTCGATCCGACGGGTCCGCCGTCGGATCTCGACGGCCTCACCGACCCCCCGCCGTCCTTCGCAGACCTCGGCGTCGCACCCGCAATCGTGGACGAGCTCGAGAAGCAGGGCATCCACTCCCCGTTCCCGATCCAGGCCATGACCGTCGTCGACGCGCTGGCCGGCCGCGACGTCTGCGGCAAGGCCAAGACCGGCTCAGGCAAGACCCTCGCCTTCGGCATCCCGTTGCTCCAGCGCACCATGGCTGCCCGGTCCACCGAGCCGGGGCGCCCACGGGCCCTGGTGCTCGTGCCCACCCGCGAGCTCGCCGTGCAGGTGAGCGAGGTCCTCGAGCCCCTCGCGGAGGCGACCGGCCTGCGGACCGTCGCCGTCTACGGCGGGGCTGACATCGAGCGCCAGATCAAGCGCCTGCGCCGCGGCGTCGACGTGGTCATCGCCACCCCGGGGCGTCTCATCGACTTGGGGGACCGCGGCGAGCTCTCCGTCGCCGACATCGAGACCCTCGTGCTCGACGAGGCCGACCGGATGGCGGACATGGGGTTCATGCCCCAGGTCGAGTGGGTGCTGCGGCGTCTCGAGCGCGAGCACCAGACGCTGCTCTTCTCCGCCACCCTCGACGGCGCCATCGACCGGCTGGTCAGCCGCTACCTGACCGACCCGGTCCGCCACGAGGTCGCCTCGCCCTCCACGACCGTCGAGGCGATGGAGCACCGGTTCCTCGAGGTGCACCAGATGGACCGGGTCAAGGTCTGTGCGGCCATCTGTCGCAACTCCGAAAAGGCCCTGGTCTTCGTGCGCACGAAGCACGGGGCGGACCGCCTCGTCGAGCAGCTGGCCAAGGAGGGGGTCCGGGCCGGCGCCATCCACGGCGACCTCCGGCAGGCCAACCGTGAGCGCACCCTGAAGGACTTCACGGACGGTCGGTTGCACACCCTGGTGGCCACCGACGTGGCCGCCCGTGGCCTCGACATCGACGCGGTCGACGTGGTCGTCCACTTCGACCCTCCGGAGGACCACAAGGCCTACCTCCACCGTTCCGGTCGTACCGCCCGTGCCGGATCGACCGGCATGGTGGTCACCCTGGTCCAGTGGAACCAAGTCCTCGAGGTCGAGCGGATCCAGACCCGGATCGGGCTCCGGATGCCCATCGTCGAGATGTTCTCCAACGACCCACGCCTGGCCGACCTGGCCGGATGGGTCCCCGAGCGATCCTGAGCCCCAGCGGCGTCCGTTGCCGCAGCCGGGCGTCCCGCACAGGTGTTGACGCATGAGGAGATCCCCGTGGCCGACAGTCCCGTCCCGCCGCTGACCGTCGACGACGGCACCGAGCCGGTCGCTCGCATCCTGGTGGTCACCGCCCATCCCGACGACGTCGACTTCGGCGCGGCCGGATCGGTCGCCGTGTGGACCGGGCGCGGGGTCGAGGTCTCCTACTGCATTGTCACCGACGGCGACGCGGGGGGATCGGACCGTTCGATCAGCCGCGCCGACATGGCCGCCTTGCGGCGCGAGGAGCAGCTGGTGGCCGCCCGGTCGGTGGGCGTGACCGACGTGACCTTCCTCGGGTTCCCCGACGGGATGGTCACGCCCAGCCTCGAGCTGCGCCGTGCTATCGCCGCGGTCATCCGCCGGGTGCGGCCGGACCGGGTGGTGGCCCAGTCTCCGGAGCGCAACTGGTCCCGCATCTACGCGAGCCACCCAGACCACCTGGCCGCCGGGGAGGCAGCGGCGTGCGCGGTCTACCCGGATGCACGCAACCCGTTCGCCTTCCCCGATCTGCTCGAGGAGGGCCTCGAGCCCCACACGGTCCCCGAGCTGTGGATCATGGCGACCGAGCGGGCCGACCGGGTGGTCGACGCCACCGGCGTGTTCGAGCGGAAGCTCGCCGCCCTGCGTTCCCACCGCAGCCAGGTCGGCGACGGGGACCATCTCGAGGAGTTGCTCCGGAGTTGGATGTCGGGAACCGCCCTCGCAGCCGGCCTGCCCGATGGACGGCTGGCCGAATCGTTCCAGGTGGTGAACACCGCCTAGTGGCCACCGCTTCGACCGACCGCACGCAGCTGGTGGTCTGCGAGGGTGACGAGACGGGCCAGGAGCTGCTCGAGGAGGCGCTCCGGGTGCTCGACCCGGCGGTGCTCGGCGTCCCGGTCGACCTGCACCGGTTCGACCTCTCCCTCGTGAACCGCCGGCGCACCGGCAACCGGGTGGTCTCCGAGGCGGCCGAGGCGATGTGCGTGACCGGGCTCGGTCTGAAGGCGGCCACCGTCACCCCGCCGACCACCGGCGACGTCGGGTCGCCGAACCGCATCCTGCGCGAAGGGGTCGGGGGGTCGGTCATCGTGCGGACCGGACGGCGCATCCCGGGGGTGGTCCCTCTGGCTCCGGTGGTGCACCCCATCGTGGTCGTCCGCATGGCGGTCGGCGATGCCTACGGCGCCGAGGAGGGGCGGTCGGGTCCACCCGGGGGCAGCGTCGAGCGGGCCTGGCGTACCGAGCGCATCGAGCGGTCGGTCTGCCGGGCGGTGGCCGAATTCTCGTTCCGCACGGCCTCAGCTCTCGGGGCCTGCGTGTTCGGGGGTCCCAAGTGGACCGTCTCGACCGTCTACGAGGCGATGTTGAAGGAGGAGATGGACGCCGCAGCCACGTGCCATCCGGCGGTCGCCTACCGGCCGGTGCTCATCGACGCCGCCTACGCGGGACTGCTCACGGAGTCCGACGACCAGTCCCTCGTGGTCCCCGCGCTCAACCGCGACGGGGACTGCCTCTCAGACCTGGTGCTCGCCCTGTTCGGTTCGATCGCGGGAGCCGAGTCGGTCCTGCTCGCCCTCGACGACGACCTGCATCCCACGGTGGCGATGGCCGAGGCCCCGCACGGGACGGCCCCGTCCCTCCTGGGCAAGAACGTGGCCAACCCGATGGCCATGCTCCTCGCCTGTGCCGCCGTGCTCGACCGTGCCGCCACCGATCCCGCCCATCCGGTCGCCGCCGCGGCCCGATCCATCCGCGAAGCGACCCTCGAGACGGCGGCCGACGGCATCCGGACCTTCGATCTCGGGGGTGCCGCCTCCACCAGCGAGGTCGTCGACGAGGTCGTCCGCCGGATGCGGGAGAGCGCCGGGGGCTGACGTGGCTACCGGGTGCGGGCGCGCTCAGCCCGCCATCTGGCGCAGCATGTAGGGCAGGATCCCCCCGTTGCGGTAGTACTGGGCTTCCATCGGCGTGTCGATCCGCAGCCGGGCCTCGAACTCGACGGTACGGTCCCCGTCGACCGCCGTGACCGCCACGGTCTTCGGGCTTGTCCCCTCGTTGAGGGGCCCGAGCCCGGTGATCGAGAAGACCTCGTGGCCGGTCAGCCCGAGCGACTCCGCGCTCTGGCCCTCCGCGTACTGCAGGGGCAGCACCCCCATCCCGATCAGGTTCGAGCGGTGGATGCGCTCGTAGCTCTCGGCGATGACCGCCCGGACCCCGAGCAGCAGGGTCCCCTTTGCCGCCCAGTCCCGTGAGGAGCCCGACCCGTACTCCTTGCCGGCCAGCACGACCAGGGGGACGCCCTCGGCCGCGTAGCGCTCGGCGGCGTCGAAGATCTCGGTCTGCTCTCCGTCCGGCAGGTGGATGGTGATCCCGCCCTCGGTGCCCGGTGCCAACTGGTTGCGCAGGCGTACGTTGGCGAAGGTCCCGCGGACCATGATCTCGTGGTTGCCGCGCCGGGCGCCGTAGGAGTTGAACTCGGAACGGGCGACCCCGTGCTCGGCGAGGTACCGGCCCGCCGGTGTCGTCGGGCCGATGTTGCCGGCTGGTGAGATGTGGTCGGTCGTGACGCTGTCCCCGAGCTTGGCGAGCACCCGCGCGCCGGCCACGTCGGTGACCGCTTCCGGGGTCCTCGGGAGCCCCTCCAGGAAGCTCGGGCGGAGCACGTAGGTCGAGGAGGGGTCCCACGAGAAGGTGTGGCCCGTGGCGGTCTCGACCGCCCGCCAGCGCTCGTCGCCGTCGAACACGGAGGCGTAGCGCTCGCGGAACATCTGCGAGGTGAGCGAGGTACGGATCGCCTCGGTCACCTCCTCCGGGGTCGGCCAGAGGTCGGACAGGGTGACCGGCGCACCCGACGGGTCGAACCCGAGCGGGACGCTGGTGAGGTCGAGGTCCATGGTGCCGGCCAGTGCGTACGCCACCACCAGGGGCGGCGAGGCGAGGTAGTTCATCCGCACCTCGGGGTGGATGCGTCCCTCGAAGTTGCGGTTGCCCGACAGCACCGCGGCGACCGAGAGGTCGCCGTCGTCGACGGCCTCGGACACCCCCGGCAGCAACGGTCCCGAGTTGCCGATGCAGGTGGTGCACCCGTAGCCGACGAGGTCGAAGCCGATCCGGGTCAGGGGTTCGGCGAGTCCGGCCCGGTCGAGGTAGTCCATGACCACCCGCGAGCCGGGGGCGAGCGACGTCTTGACCCACGGCTTGGCGGTCAGCCCGCGGGCGACCGCGTTACGGGCGAGGAGGCCTGCCGCCACCATCACCTGGGGGTTGGAGGTGTTGGTGCAGCTGGTGATCGCCGCGATGACCACGTGGCCGTCCGCGATGTCCGCCGACGCGCCGTCGCCGAGTGTGGCACCCCGCGCCTGCGGGTCACGGCCGAGGGCCGTGCGGAACCCGGAGGCCGCACGGTCGAGCGGGACGAGGTCCTGGGGCCGGGACGGGCCGGCGATGCTGGGCACGACGGTGGACAGGTCGAGCTCGATGACCTCGGTGAACACCGGCTCGGGGTCGCCCGGGTCGAGGAAGAGCCCCTGCTCCCTGGCGTACGCCTCGACCAGGGCGACGTGGTGGTCGTCCCGTCCGGTGAAGCGGAGGTAGTCGAGGGTGACCTCGTCGATGGGGAAGATGGCGCAGGTCGCGCCGTACTCGGGGGACATGTTGCCGATGGTGGCCCGGTTTGCGAGCGGCACCGAGGCCACACCGGGCCCGAAGAACTCGACGAACGCGCCCACCACCCCGTGCTGGCGGAGCAGGTGGGTGATGGTCAGGACCAGATCGGTCGCGGTGGTGCCCGCCGGCTGCTGACCGCTCAGACGGAACCCGATGACCGGCGGGAGGAGCATCGACAGGGGTTGGCCGAGCACGGCCGCCTCGGCCTCGATGCCGCCGACGCCCCACCCGAGCACCCCGAGCCCGTTGACCATGGTGGTGTGCGAGTCGGTCCCGACCAGGGTGTCGCAGTAGGCCCGGCCGTCCTCGGTCGCGAACACCACCCGGGACAGGTACTCGAGGTTGACCTGATGGCAGATGCCCATCCCCGGCGGGACGACCCGGAAGTCGTCGAAGGCCTGCTGGGCCCAGCGCAGGAGCTGGTAGCGCTCGATGTTGCGCCCGTACTCGATGTCGACGTTCTCGTCGTACGCCGTCGGTGTCCCCGACGCCTCGGCGATCACCGAGTGGTCGATCACCAGCTCGACCGGCACCAGGGGGTTGATCCGGGCCGGGTCGCCACCCAGTTCGGCGAGGGCTGCCCGCATGGCAGCCAGGTCGACCACCGCCGGAACGCCGGTGAAGTCCTGCATGAGGACGCGTTCGGGCGTGAGGGCGATCTCGGCCGCGTCGCTCCCGGCGAGCCCGTGGCGTTCGGGATGATCACCCCACCCGGCCACCGCCTCGATGTCGGCCGGCCGGACGGCGACGCCGTCTTCGTGGCGCAGCAGGTTCTCGAGGATGACCTTGATCGAATACGGCAGGCGGGCGACGTCGAAGCGGTCGGCCAGAGCCCGGAGACGGAAGATCTCGTAGGTCGCGTCGCCGACCTGCAGGCTGCCGCGGGTGCCGAACGTGTCGGGGGAGGAGTGTGCCATGTCCCTATTCTGCCTGCGTCAGCGGGAGCCGGCTCCAGTCGGTCCCGAGGATCAGGTGCGGGTGCGGTACCGGTGGACGGCCAGGGGAATGAGGACGGCCAGGAGCAGTGCCGTCCAGACGAGGGACTGGACCACCCACTTCGCGGTCGGCCCCCCGATCATGAGCGCGCGGCAGGCGGTGATGACCACGCTCACCGGTTGGTAGGTGGCGAATCCCTGCAACCAGCTCGGCATCGCGTCGACCGGGACGAAGGCCGACGAGACGAAGATGAGCGGGAAGAGGATGGGAAAGGACATCACCTGTGCGGTCTCGCTGTTCGGCGCCGAGAGACCGATGACCGCGAACCCCCAGGACAGGGCATAGGCGAACAGCAGGATGAGGCCGATCCCGGCCAGGTAGGCCAGCACCCCGGTGGTGGGCCGGAAGCCGACCAGGAAGCCCACCACGGTGATGATGACCACCACGAAGACGTTGCGCACCACGTCGGCCGTGGTGCGTCCGGTCAGCACCGCGCCACGCGACATGGGCAGGGCGCGGAATCGCTCGATGAGGCCCTTCTGGAGGTCCTCGGCCAGGCCGATGCTGGTGCTCACCGCACCGAAGGCCACCGTCTGCACGAAGACCCCCGGCATCAGGTAGTTCACGTAGCTCCCGTTCGGGGTGCTGATCGCGCCGCCGAACACGTACCGGAAGAGCAGCACGAACATGATCGGCTGCACCGTCGAGAAGAAGAGCGCCTCGGGGATGCGGGTGATGGCCAGCAGGTTGCGGCGGGTCAGGGTCAGGGTGTCCGAGATGCCCCAGCGGAGCTTGGCGGCCGGTCCGACTGGGAGCGGTCTGCGCGAGACGGTCGGCGCGGTGATGGTGGTCGTCATCCGAGCTCCCCCGTGACCACCGGCATGGCCTCCTCTGCCAGGCGCATCCGGCGCCGGCGACCCCGCGCGGTCGGGGTCTCGTCCCCGTCCTCGGTCTCGTCCCCCTCGGTCCGGTGGCCGGTCAGTGAGAGGAAGACGTCGTCGAGGCTCGGTTGGCGGAGGTTGAACATGGTCGGGACGATGCCTGCGCTGTCCAGGGACCGGAGCCCGGTCATGGCCGCCTCGGGGCCGTTGTCCACCGTGACCTCGACCACGGTGCCGTTGACCTGGGCAGGATGGGGACCGAGGGCCTCGAGGAGGGCACCGGCCCGTTGGGCCTCGTCGATGCGGGACAGGCCGACCTCGAGCACGGTCGCGCCGAGCTCCGCCTTCATCGACGCGGGCGTGCCCTCGGCGATGACCCGCCCGTGGTCGAGGACGGCCAGGGAGGTGGCCAGCCGGTCGGCCTCCTCGAGGTACTGGGTGGTGAGGAGCACTGACGTGCCCCCTCCGACGAGCGCCTCGATGACCCCCCAGAGGTCGTTGCGGCTCTGCGGGTCGAGCCCGGTGGTCGGCTCGTCGAGGAAGAGCACGGTCGGGCGGGCGACGAGGGCGGCGGCCAGGTCGAGCCGTCGGCGCATGCCTCCCGAGTAGGTCTTGAGCGGGCGATCGCCGGCGTCGGTGAGGCCGAACTGCTCGAGCAGCTCCCTCGCCCGCTCGGCCACGAGGGCACGTTCGAGGTGGTTGAGGTTCCCGACCATCTGGAGGTTCTCGCGGCCGGTCAGGTTCTCGTCGACTGCGGCGTACTGGCCGGCCAGGCCGATGAGGCTGCGGACGAGCGCCGCCTCCTTGCGCACGTCGTGGCCGAGGACCCGTGCGGTGCCGCCGTCCGGCTGGAGGATGGTGGTCAGGATGCGGACCGCCGTGGTCTTGCCGGAGCCGTTGGGTCCGAGCAGTCCGAAGACCGTCCCCTCCTCGACGGCGAAGCTGACCCCGTCGAGGGCGCGGACCGATCGCTTCCCGGTGAACGTCTTCTCCAGGCTGTCGACTTCGATCGCGATCGGCATGTGGGTGAACTCCCGTCTTGTCTCTCGCGTGGCTCTCGCGCCGGAGCACCGTTCCGACTGCATCCGAGCCGGTGGGTACGCTCGGGATCCCGGCGTGCCGCAGGCAGAGCTGGCTACTGATCGGCCATCTTACGGGAGCGCCCTGCATGCCCGGCCACGGGCTCCGGGCGGGACCGCCCACTGTTGACTAGCCTCCTCCTCGTGGAGAAAGGCGATCTGGCACCGGACTTTGAACTGCCCGACGAGGACGGGACCCTGCGCAAGCTGAGCGACCTGGTCGCGGCCGGACCGGTGGTCCTCTTTTTCTACCCGGCGGCGATGACGCCGGGTTGCACGAAGGAGAGCTGCCACTTCCGCGACGTGAAGGCCGAATTCGACGCGGTCGGTGCCCAGCGCGTCGGCATCAGCGCCGACGACGTCGCCAAGCAGAAGCAGTTCTCGGACAAGTACTCCTTCGACTTCCCCCTTCTCTCGGACCCGGACGGCGCGGTGGCCACCCAGTTCGGGGTGCGCCGGCGGTTCACCAAGTTGTCACCGACCAAGCGGGCCACCTTCGTGATCGGCCCTGATCGGCGGGTCATCGAGGCCATCCAGAGCGAAGTCAGGATGAACGTGCACGCCGATCGTGCCCTCGAGGTGCTCAACGCACGCGCCGCCGCCCCCTGACCGGCACCCTGCTCGGCCGACCGTCCGGAGGGAGTCCCCGCCGGGGACGGGGACCGATGCGAAGCTGAGGGGATGGATCTGGTGATGACCACTCGGGTGCGATGAGCCCCCTCCCCGGTTCAGGTCGGATGGACCAGCTGGCCCAGACGGTTGCGGAACGGGTCGTGAGCCTGGTGGTCGATGCCATCGACATCGACGCGCTGCTGGCACGCGTGGACATGAACGCACTGCTTGCCCGCATCGACGTCGATCAGATCGTGAGCCAGGTCGACGTGGACGGCCTCGTCGGCCGGGTCGATGTCGAGAAGCTCATCGAACGGGTCGATGTCGAAAAGCTCATCCAGCGGGTGGACATCGACGCCCTGGTCGAGCAGACCGAGCTCGGCACCATCATCGCCCGGTCGACGAGTGGGGTGGCCTCCGAGGTGCTCGACTCGGTCCGGGCCCAGGGTGTCGGACTCGATGACTTCGTGGCCCGATTCGTGAACCGGCTCCTCCGTAGGTCCGCCGCCGACTGGCCGGTCGGTCCTCCCGCAATGGTGGGGTCATCGGCCTCGTCGCCCGCGTCGGCCGTGGCACCGGGGAACGGACCATGAGCACGGCGGGGCGGGCGGACAGCTCGGCCGAGCCCATCGCCGGCCGCCAGGGCAACTACGCCGGTGCGGTGACCCGGCTGGTCGCCTTCGCCGCCGACGTCGGCGCCTCCTGGGGCCTCTTCACCCTCGGGATCGCCGCGCTCGACTTCGGGATCCAGCTGGTGACCGGGCATCAGTTCACCCTCAACCGGCACCAGATCTTCGGGCTCGTGGCCCTGGTGATCTGGGAATTCGTCTACTTCTCCTACCAGTGGTCGCTCGGGGGCAGGACCATCGGCATGGCAGTGCTCGGGATCCGGGTGGTCCGTACCGAAGGGACGCCCATCGGTCCGCGTCAGGCGGTGATCCGGACCCTGGCCCTCCCGCTGAGCTTCCTCATCCTCGGTCTCGGCTTCATCGGGATCCTCCTCAACCGGGACCGTCACGCGCTGCACGACCGGCTCGCGGGCACCGTGGTGGTCTATTCCTGGGACGCCCGGGCCTCGCGCTTGCGCTGGCTGGCCAACCGGGAGCCGGCGGCCACCGGCTGACCCGCGCCGTCGTCAGCCGGCGCCTGCTGTGCCAGGGTGGTGTCGTGGACCGACGACAGGCCCGCGATCGACTTCTCCCGTGCTCGGAAGAGAGATCGCTGCGGTGAGGCTGATCCCCCGAGACCCGACCCTGCTGGCCCCGGGGGCCGTACACATCCCCGGCTGGCTGGCCCCCGAGTCGCGGCGCGAGCTGGTGCACGCCTGCCGGCAGTGGGGTGCCGACGCGGGCGGGTTCCGCGCCCCCCGGATGCCCCGCGGCGGCGTGATGTCGGTCCGGATCGCCTGCCTCGGCTGGCACTGGTACCCCTACCGGTACGCACGGACGGTGGAGGACGGCGACGGCCGGCCGGTCGCGCCGTTTCCGGGGTGGCTGACCTCGTTGAGCAGAGCCGCGGTCGGCGACGCCAGCGCCCTCGACCCGTCGGTCACCTCCGGCGGGGGGAGCTTCGAACCCGATGTCGCCCTCATCAACTTCTACGGACCAGGTGCGCGCATGGGGATGCACGCGGACCGGGACGAGCGGACCGCCGACCCGGTGGTCTCGCTGAGCGTGGGTGATGCCTGTGTCTTCCGGTTCGGGAACCCGTCGGGACGGGGCAGGCCGTGGACTGACGTGACCCTCGAATCCGGCGATCTCGTCGTGTTCGGCGGACCGTCGCGACTCGCCTACCACGGGGTCCCGAAGGTGCTGACGGGAACGGCCGATCCCGCGGTCGGTGCAGACGGGGGCCGGTTCAACGTGACCGTGCGGGTCACCGGTCTCGGGCCCTGAGCAGGGAGCCCTGACGCACTCCTTCCGGCAACGAGAGCCTGTCCAGTAGCGTGAAAGGGTATGGAAAGGGGCCGGGGGTCGAGTCGGTGGGGGCTCGCGGGCGCGTGCTCGTTCGGAGTGGGGACGATCGCGTTCGCGCTCTGCAGCCAGGCCTCGACAGGTTGCACGACCAACCTGGTCGTCCTCACGAACGGGGCGGTGACCACCCGGAGCTGCGCCGCCTACTCCGTCGCGGCGCATCTCGGGATCGGACTCATGCTGCTCGGAGGGGTGCTGCTCGTCGGGTACTTCATCCTGGTGGCCGTCCGCCCGAGGGCGGGACGGCCGACGGACGCACCTGCTGTTCAGCTGCCAGCAGCCGAACCGGTGATGGCCCAGCCCCTGTTCGCCGAGCCGGTGGTGGCCCAGCCACCCGCGGTCGAGCCGGTGGTAGCCGAGGAATCCGCGGTCGAGCCGGTGGTGGCCGAGCCGGACGTAGCCGAGGAACCCGCGGTCGAGTCGGCGACCGCCCCGATCGCTCTTCCGCCCGGGTGGTACGGGAATCCGAGCAACCCGGACAAGCCAGTCCAATGGTGGGATGGCACGAAGCTCACCGACGCGCCCCCGAGCCGAGGGGACTGATCCGGGTCCCGACGGCGACGCGCACAGTCGCAGCACGGATCGGTTCCTCGGAACTAGCCTCGCGCGGACGTTCGGGGTGGCACCTGGACGAGGAGGTGATCGGCGTGTCGTACAGACGCTTGCTCAGTGGGTTGGCCGTCGCTGTCGGGGCTCCAGTGGTGGTGCTGTTGGCGTCACCGTTGGGCGCGGGCGCTGCGTCAGCGACATCGGGAGTCGTCGCCCACCCTCCCGTGCAGATCGACCACCCTCCCCTCCAGAGCATCAACCCCGTGCAGAGCATCGACCCCTTGGAGAGCGTCAACGCCGCCGACACCCTCAACTGGGCCGGATACGACGCCACAACTGGTCACTACACGAGCGTTTCGGCGTCCTGGGTCCAACCCGCGATCAAGTGCGCCGGCGCCAACGAGTACGTCGCGGCGTTCTGGGTCGGCCTCGATGGAGGCAAGAGCGGGGACAACTCCGTGGAGCAGACAGGGACCGAGGCCATCTGCTTCTACGGCATCCTCAAGGTGTATGCGGCCTGGTCCGAGATGTACCCGGCTGCCCAGTCGCTGTATTCGAACACGGTCGACCCGGGCGATCACCTGAGCGCATCGGTGACGGTGAGCGGATCGACCTACACGCTCACCATTTCCGATGCGACCAGAGGGTGGACCAAGAAGACGGTCAAGACCTCTTCGGACAATGACGCGACTGCCGAGGTCATCGCCGAGGCCCCGGCCACCGAATCAGGTGGAACCATCAAGATCCTCCCGCTCGCCGACTTTGGCAAGGTCACCTTCACCGGTGCGACGATCGACGGGTCTGCTCTGGCCACCAGTCACCCGGAACAGCTCACCATGGCCGACAAGGACGGCACGGTGAAAGCGCTGGCGTCGCCGATCTCTGGCGGCAGGAGCTTCACCGTCAACTGGGAACACAGCTGACAGGTGAGCGTCGATCGGGTCCGACGTCGACCCTCGTTGACGAAGATCACCCGACGCCCCACCCAGTCAGCCGGATCTCCGATGGGATCGGTTGGCGGCCCCAGAATTTGAGTGCCCCCGGCAGGACTCGAACCTGCGCTTCCGGCTCCGGAGGCCGGCGCTCTATCCGCTGAGCTACGAGGGCGATCGGCGGGACGCGTGACCGTCCCTTTGGGCAAGAGGGGTGCGCCACCGAGGTGCCAACACTAGTGCCGGCGCCCTGAGCCGAGGGCGGGCCTTCGCCGTGGTCGCCCACCGACCACGTATCCTCGCTCCACAATGTCGATGAGAGATCAACTGGCCGAGGCCGTGTGCGCCGCCGTCGGGGTGGTCGCACGCTCGGAGGGCCTCGACCTGTCCCTCGACGAGTCCTCGGTCCACCTCGAGCGCCCGGCCCGGCGTGAGCACGGTGACTGGTCGACCAACGTGGCCCTGGTCACGGCCAAGCGGGCCGGCACCGATCCCCGATCCCTCGCCACCGCCCTCGTCGAGGTGTTCCGGTCGGACCTCCCGTCGCACGTCACTTCGGCGGAGCTGGCCGGTCCCGGGTTCATCAACTTCCGGCTCGATGACGGCTGGCTCCACGACGCGCTTGCCGGACTCCTTGCCGAGGGGGAGGAGGGCTATGCACGGCCCGACGTCGGCCGCGGCGAGTCGGTCCAGGTCGAGTTCATCTCGGCCAATCCGACCGGTCCGATCCACGTCGGCAACGGCTGGTGGGGCAGCTACGGCGACGCCCTGGCACGGGTGCTCGCCCGCAGTGGGCACCGGGTGCGTCGCGAGTACTACGTGAACGACACCGGCGGACAGATCCGGGCGCTCGGCGAGAGCCTGCTCGCCCGCCATCAGGGGATTCCGGTCCCCGAGGGCGGGTACCAGGGCGAGTACCTGGCCGGACTGGCCCACTCCTATGACGGGCCCGATGACGTCACCGCTGCCGGCCGGTGGGCGGCCGAGCGAATCCTCGAGCACATCCGATCCACCCTGGCGTCGATCGGCATCGTCTTCGACGAGTGGTACTCGCAGGCATCGATCGAAGAGAGCGGCGCGGTGGACGAGACCATCTCCCTGCTCGCAGAGAAGGGACTGGTGTACGAGAAGGACGGCGCCACCTGGTTTCTGGCCACCGAGCTGGGTGACGTCCGCGATCGGGTGCTGCGCAAGTCGGATGGGGACGCCACCTACCTCGCCGGCGACATCGCCTACCACCGCGACAAGTTCCTCGTCCGGGGCTTCGACCGGGTCATCGACGTCTTCGGCGCGGACCACCACGGTCAGGTTGCCAGCCTGGTGGCCGGGGTCGCCGCACTCGGGGTCGATCCGAGCCGTCTCGAGGTCAAGCTCGGCCAGATGGTCTCGCTGGTCGACGGTGCCGAGACGGTCAAGATGGGGAAGCGGGCAGGCACCGCCATCGATCTCGACACGGTCATCGCCGACATCGGGCCCGATGCGACCCGGATCCTGAGCCTCATGAGCACGCTCGACCAGGCGGTCACGTTCGACCTCGCCACCGTACGCGAGCAGTCCGTGGAGAACCCGGTCTTCTATGTGCAGATGGCGAGTGCCCGCATCGGGGGCGTGGGTCGCAAGGCGGCCGAGCGCGGCGTCGTCCGAGCGCCCCTCGCCGACGTCGACCTCTCGCTGCTGACCCACCCCCGGGAGCTCGAGTTGATGCGCTGCCTCGAGGAGCTGCCCGAGGTGGTCGCCGACGCGGCCGTCACCCGGGCACCGACCAAGATCACCACCTGGGTCCGGCGTCTGGCCGCCTGCTTCCACGGCTTCTACCACGACTGTCCGATCCTGGCCGATGACATCGACCCCAGACTCACCCAGGCCCGGCTGTGGCTCGTCGAGGGGGCCCGCATCGGCCTCGCCATCGGGCTCGGCCTGCTCGGCGTGGCCGCACCCGAGGCGATGTGAGCGCGGAGGGTGACGGGCCTGCTCGGGTGGGCCGTGTCGCGCCGGGGACGCCAACCGATCCTGTGGCTCCGCAGCTACTTCCGATGACCGCGGCGACAGATCCCGCTGGTCGGCTCTCGATCGGGGGTTGCGACCTGGTGGACCTCGGCGAGACACACGGCACCCCGCTGTTCGTCTACGACGAGGCCCACCTGCGTTCGACATGCCGCGAGGCGGTCGAGGCGTGGGGTGACGGGGTGGCGTACGCCACCAAGGCCTTCCTCTGCGTGGCCATGGCCCGCTTGGCCTACGAGGAGGGGATGTGCCTCGACGTCTCGACCGGGGGGGAGCTGCACGTCGCGCTCACCGCTGGCGTCCCGGCCGACCGGCTCGTGCTGCACGGCAACAACAAATCGACCGAGGAGCTGGCTGCCGCTCTCGCGGTCGGGGTCGGCCGGATCGTCGTGGACTCCTTCGACGAGATCGACCGCATCGAACGTCTGGTCGACGATCCGACCCTCCTCGAAGCCGCGGTCGACGGGGGTACCGCATCCGTCAGGCGGCCCAAGGTGCTCGCCCGGATCACCCCCGGGGTCGAGGTCCACACCCACGAGTTCGTCCGGACCGGCCAGGAGGACTCCAAGTTCGGCTTCGGGCTCTCCTCCGGCGCCGCCGGTCGTGCCGTCGACCGGCTCGCCGACCTGGATGCTCGCGGGGTCGTCGAGTTCGTGGGGATCCATGCCCACTTGGGGAGCCAGGTCTTCGCCTTGGCGCCCTTCGCTGCTGCCATCGAGGTCCTGGCCGGCTTCTTCGCCCCCCTCGGACTGCCGGAACTGGTCGTCGGCGGGGGTCTCGGGGTCGCCTACGTCAACGGCGAGGAGGCGCCGCCGATGGCGCAGTGGGCCGCGTCGGTCCGCAGGGCGTGCCGGGGGGCGGGCATCCCCGAGACGGTCCGGGTGACCGCCGAACCGGGCCGGTCGATCGTGGCCGCCGCAGGGGTCACCCTCTACCGGGTGGGGACGGTCAAGGACGTCCCGGGGCACCGTACCTACGTCGCAGTCGACGGGGGCATGAGCGACAATCCCCGGCCCGTGCTCTACGGGAGTGGGTACGAGGCGTTCCTGCCCCGCGAGACCAGCGCTCCGCGCCCGATGCCGGTGCGGGTGGTCGGCAAGCACTGTGAGACCGGCGACGTGGTGGTGGCCGAGGGGTTCGTCCCGTCCGATCTGGCCGTGGGGGACGTCCTGTGCACGCCGGTCACCGGTGCGTACGGACACTCGATGGCGTCCAATTACAACAAGGTCCCGCGGCCGGCCGTCGTCTTCGTGGCCGACGGAGCTGTGCGGGTGGTGGTCCGCCGCGAGACCCTCGACGACCTGGTCCGTCTCGATCATTGACGTACCTGCGCGCCGCCCGTCGCGCCGGGCGGGAGGCGATAGCGTGACCGCGTGACCCCGTCCCCCCCGATCGCGTCGTGCGCATCGCGCTGCTCGGCTGCGGCAACGTCGGTGCCGCGCTGGTCGGGATCCTCTCGGACAGGGCCGAGGCGCTCGCCGTTCAGTCCGGTGCTCGCTACGAGCTCGCCGGTATCGCGGTGCGCGACGCGGATGCCCCACGGCCGGCCCATGTCCCCCGCCACCTCCTGACCACCGATGGCGCAGCACTGGTGGCCGATCCGTCGGTCGACATGGTGGTCGAACTCATCGGGGGAACCCAGCCGGCCGGTGACCTCGTCCGAGCCGCACTCGACTCGGGCCGCCCGGTGGTGACCGCCAACAAGGCGCTGCTGGCCTCACCCGAGGGAGTGGCGCTTCGGACACTGGCTCGGGACCGCGGCGTAGACCTGCTGTACGAAGCAGCGGTCGCCGGTGCGATCCCCCTGGTCCGGGCGCTGCGCGAGTCACTGACCGGCGAACGCATCCACCGGGTGATGGGGATCGTGAACGGGACAACCAACTTCGTCCTCACCAAGATGGGCGAGCAGGGGGCGAACTACGCCGACGCGCTGGCCGAAGCCCAGGCGCTCGGGTTCGCCGAACGCGATCCGACGGCGGATGTGGAGGGGTACGACGCCGCCGCAAAGGCGGCCATCCTGGCGGGCGTGGCCTTCGGGTACGACGTGGCTGCCGATGACGTGCTCCGGGAGGGCATCTCGGGGGTCCGCAGCGCCGACGTCGCGTTCGCAGAGCGTTTCGGCTACGTGGTGAAGTTGCTGGCAATCGTAGAACGTTCGGGCGAGGACGGCCTCTCGGTGCGGGTCCATCCGGCCATGGTGCCGCGCTCCCATCCGCTCGCCGGGGTGCGTGACGCCTACAACGCGGTCTTCATCGAAGGAGAGGCCGCGGGTGAGTTGATGCTCTACGGACAGGGCGCCGGGGGCCTGCCGACGGCGAGCGCGGTGGTGGGCGACCTCATCGACGCGACGAGGAACCTGCTCAGCAACACGACCGCGCCCGCCCCGGACCGGCAGCCCGCACGTCTCGTCCCGGAGGACGATCTCGAGACCGCCTACTACCTCAGCATCGACGTGGTCGACCGCCCCGGCGTGCTCGCCGCGGTGACCCGCGTTTTCGGCGACCGGGGTGTCTCCATCCGTTCGATGGAGCAGGAGGGTGCCGCCGGCGAGGCCCGGCTGCTCTTCGTCACCCACGTGGCACGCGAGGGGGACGTGCGCGCCACGCTCGCCGATCTGGGTGGGTTGGACGCCGTCGAACGGATCGGTGGGGCGATGCGGATCGTGGGCGGCCGGTGACCCCCGGAGAGCGGACCAGACACCCGTGGCGCGGGGTCATCGAGGAGTACCGGGAGTTCCTGCCGGTCAGCTCGTCGACCCCGGTGATCACCTTGCTCGAAGGTGGAACGCCCCTGCTCGAAGCGCCCCGACTCTCGGCCCGGGTCGGCGCCCGCGTGCTGCTCAAAGTCGAGGGCGCCAATCCGACCGGCTCGTTCAAGGACCGCGGGATGACCGTCGCCATCTCCAAGGCCGCAGAACAGGGGGCCAAGGCGGTGGTCTGCGCCTCGACCGGGAACACCTCGGCGTCGGCTGCCGCCTTCGCCGCCCGTGCCGGGCTGACCTGCGCAGTACTGATCCCCGAGGGACACATCGCCCTCGGCAAGTTGGCCCAGGCCCTCATCCACGGGGCCCGGGTGCTCCAGGTCCGGGGCAACTTCGACCAGGCGCTTGCGATCGTGCGCGAGCTCGGGGAACGGGCCCCGGTGACCGTGGTCAACTCGGTCAACCCGTTCCGCATCGAGGGGCAGAAGAGTGGTGCCTACGAGATCGTGGACCAGCTCGGGAACGCCCCCGACGTGCACTGCATCCCGGTCGGGAACGCAGGAAACATCACCGCCTACTGGAAGGGCTACCTAGAGTTCAAGGAGGCGGGCCGGTCCACGTTGCTGCCCCGCATGCTCGGCTTCCAGGCCGCCGGAGCCGCGCCGATCGTGGCCGGTCACCCCATCGAGCACCCGGACACGGTGGCGACGGCCATCCGGATCGGCAACCCGGCCAGCTGGTACGGGGCGACGTCGGCTGCCTCCGAGTCGGGCGGCGGCATCGCCGCGGTCACCGACCAGGAGATCCTCGAGGCCTACCGCTACCTGGCAACCGAGGAGTCGGTCTTCTGCGAGCCGGCCTCGGCCGCGTCGGTCGCCGGCCTGCTCAAGTACGGGATCCCCGACGGCCTCGGTCCGACCGCCACCGTGGTGTGCGTGCTGACCGGCCACGGGCTCAAGGACCCCGATATCGCGATCAGCCAGATCTCCGTGCCGACCGTGGTGGACGCCGACCTGGCTGCCGTCCTCGACGAGCTCTCGCTCTGATTCCCCGGCGTCGTCGGGCCTGCCGGAGGGGGGTTGTTGCCGGTACCGGTCGGCGCCTGTATGCTGGGTGCACCTTCGCTTCCACAGTTCGCCCGTTCGGGCCTGTGGGCGGGACCTTCTGGATCGATTCTCTCGACCAGCCCGTGCCCGGCGTCGGGGGGAGTGGCTGGCGAGAGTCCATCTCGATCTCCGCACCTCCCCACCCCTGAATCCCTGGCAGTGGGATCCACCCCACCTGCCGATGAGGACACGTTGAAACGAGGAGGCCGATGACTGCCGAACAGCAGCTCGAGCGCTCGGTGTTGGAGAGCAAGGAGCGCGATGAGCTCCACGCCATCGCGCAGGCACTTTCTGTGAAGACCAACACCAGGACCAAGAAGGCCGACATCATCGATGGCATCCTGAAGGCCACCGGAGTGGCCGTGGAGGGAGAGACGGCCAACGGGCACGCCCCGGGACCGGCCGAGGCCGGCGCACGGCGCACGCCCCGGGGCCGGGCCACTGCGGGCAATGGTGGCGGATCAAACGGCGCCCATGCCGATCCCGAGCCAGTTCCGTCGCGGACCGGGCCGGCCAGATCTACCGCGGCAGGCAACTCCTTCGGTCCGGCGGACGATGCCAGCACCACCGACGTAGCCGCCGAGCTCGACTACGACTTCGACGATCTGCCGTCGGGGGCCACCACGACCGAGCCGGTCAAATCTCACGAGCCTGCGACCCCCGCCGACGGCGGCCGCAACCAGGGCGCTCCGAGCGCTCCGAGTCCGGCGAACCCACAGGCGGGCCACGGAGGCAACTCTCCGGGCAATCAGAGCGGCCAGCACTCCCAAGGGACCCGCAACAACCGGAACAATCAGGGGAACCGTCCGGGCAACCAGGGGAACCGGCCCGGGAACCAGAATTCCCAGGGGAACCGACCCGGCAACCAGGGCGGCGACGACGTGGGCAACCGGCGCTCCAACCGGCGCCGTCGGGGGCGCGATCGTCAGGGCGGGGGTCCCGAGGGCGATCTGCAGGGCGGTGCCAACCAGGACCAGCAGTACCAGGGCGAGCTCATTCCGGTGCGCGGGCTCCTCGATCTCCGCGACGAGGGCTACGGATTCCTCCGGTGCGAGGGCTACCTTCCCTCCACGAAGGACGTCTACGTCTCGATCAGTCAGGCCCGGCGCTTCGCGCTGCGCAAGGGTGACAGCATCGAGGGGTACTGCAGGCCCGCCGGCTCGACCGAGAAGTTCCCGGCGCTCCTCCAGATCGACACGGTTTCCGAGCTCGATCCGGAGGCGGCCCGAAACCGTCCCCGCTTCGAGGACCTGACCCCGCTCTTCCCCGACGAGCGGCTGCACCTCGAGATGACGAGCGACAAGGAGAACATGACCGCCCGCATCGTCGACCTGCTCTCGCCGATCGGCAAGGGTCAGCGCGGGCTCATCGTCTCGCCTCCCAAGGCGGGCAAGACGACGGTCATGAAGCACATCGCCCACTCCATCGAGGCCAACAACCCCGATGTCCACCTCATGGTGCTGCTGGTCGACGAGCGCCCGGAGGAAGTCACCGACATGCGACGCTCGGTGAAGGGCGAGGTGGTCGCCTCGACGTTCGACCGTCCGTCCGAGGAGCACACCGCGGTGGCCGAACTGGCCATCGAGCGGGCCAAACGGTTGGTCGAGGGTGGCCGGGACGTGGTCATCATCCTCGACGGGATCACCCGCCTGGCGCGTGCCTACAACCTCGCCCAGCCGGCCACCGGTCGGATCATGTCCGGTGGCGTCGACTCGGGTGCCCTCTACCCCCCCAAGCGGTTCTTCGGGGCGGCACGGAACATCGAGGAGGGCGGATCGCTCACCATCCTGGCCACCGCTCTGGTGGAGACCGGTTCGAAGATGGACGAGGTCATCTTCGAGGAGTTCAAGGGGACCGGCAACATGGAGCTCCGGCTCGACCGGCGCCTCGCCGAGCGGCGGCTCTACCCCTCGATCGACGTCAACGCGAGTTCCACCCGCCACGAGGAGCTGCTCTTCGACCGCTCCCAGCTCCAGCAGGTCTGGAAGCTGCGCCGGGTGCTCAACGCCCTGGCCAACGAGGGCAGTGCCGCCGCCGGCCTCGAACTGCTCATGGACAAGATCCGCACGACCAAGAGCAACGACGAGTTCCTCGCCGAGATCGCCAAGGGCCCGGCCACCTGACCCCGACGCCTACCGGCTCACAACCGCCCGCCAGGCGGGACGGGCCACTCGCCCGGCCCGGTACACTGCCTGGCCTGCGCTCGAACGGCCGCTCACGATCCGTGCGCCGCCACGACGGGAGATTCCAATGAAGACCGACATCCACCCCGACTACACCGAGGCCTCGGTGCGTTGCTCCTGCGGGAACACCTTCACCACGAGGTCGACCAAATCCGAGATCCACCTCGAGCTGTGCAACGAGTGCCACCCGTTCTTCACCGGCAAGCAGAAGCTGGTGGACTCCGGCGGGCGGGTCGAGCGGTTCCAGCGTCGGTACGCCGCGACCGGCCGCAAGAAGCGTCCAGCGGCCAACCCCGGGGCCTGACCGACCCGACGACCGGCCGGTCGGTGCCGGCCGGTCCCTGTTCGCCAGACGCTGAGCAGGCGGCGGCTCGCCGGGTGGGTGACGGTACCCTCTTCCCGTGCCCAACGACCGCCTGAAGGACCGACTCGTCGGGCTCGAGCGGGAGTACGAGGCGGTGCTCACCGAGCTCAACGATCCGACCCTCTCGTCGCAGCCGTCCCGCCTGCGCGACGTGTCCAGACGCCACCGCGAGCTCGGGGAGGTCGTCGAGTGCTGGCGCCGCCTGCAAGCTGCCGGGTCGGATGTGGAGACGGCCCGCGAGATGGTCGCCGACGCCTCCGGGTCCGAGCGAGAGCTGGCCCAGGCCGAGTTGGCCGAGGCCGAGGGGGACGTCTCCCGCCTCGAGGAGGAGCTGCGCGCGCTGCTCGTGCCCCGCGACCCCAATGCCGGGCGCAACGTGATCGTCGAGATCCGGGGTGCCGAGGGCGGCGAGGAGGCCAATCTCTTCGCCAAGGACCTCTTCGAGATGTACACCCGGTACGCGGCGGCCAAGGGCTGGACGGTGGAAGTCCTCTCCTCCAGCCCGTCCGAACGTGACGGGCTCAACGAGGTGGTCTTCCTGGTCAAGGGCGAGGACGCCTGGCTCCGCCTCGAGCACGAAGGCGGGCCCCACCGGGTGCAGCGGGTGCCGGTCACCGAGTCACAGGGCAGGATCCACACCTCCTCGGCATCCGTGGCCGTGCTGCCCGAGGCGGAGGAGGTCGACGTCGACATCGACCCGAACGACCTCAAGATCGACGTCTATCGGTCGACCGGCCCCGGGGGGCAGTCGGTCAACACGACCGACTCGGCCGTCCGCATCACCCATCTCCCGACCGGGATCGTGGTGGCCATGCAGGACGAGAAGAGCCAGATCCAGAACCGCGCCAAGGCGATGGTGGTGCTGCGCTCGCGTCTGCTCAAGGCGGAACAGGACCGCCAGGCGGCAGAGCAGTCCGAACAGCGGCGAAGCCAGGTGGGGGGCGGAGGCCGTTCGGAGAAGATCCGGACCTACAACTTCAAGGAGAACCGGGTCACCGACCACCGGATCAAGCTGACCCTCCACAAGCTCGACCGGATCCTGCTCGGCGATCTCGACGAGCTCACCGACGCCCTCGTCGTGGACAAGCGCGCCCACCAGTTGGACGAAGGCTGAGCACGGCGTGGTCGGTATGTCCGGACCGGCCGGCCGCTCCGATCTGATCGGGGAGGTAGCGGCCCGGGTCGGGTCACGGCGCGAAGCGGTCTGGATCGTTGAGCACGCCGAGGGGGCCACACCCCGGAAGGACGGGCCGGCCGGGTCGGCGGCGAGGGCCCTCGTCCTGGCCGAGCGGCGGGCCAACGGCGAGCCGCTCCAGTACGTGCTCGGCACCTGGCCGTTCCGCACCCTCGAGCTGGAGGTGGACCGCCGGGTGCTGATTCCTCGGCCCGAGACCGAGCAGCTGGTCGACGCCGCACTCCTCGAGCTCGACCGCGTCGCACTGGGCCGGCACCCGGGCGAACCGGTGGTCTGCGTCGACCTCGGGACGGGCTCGGGGGCGATCGCCCTCTCGCTCGCGTCCGAGGGGAGCGGTGCCAGGGCGCTCGAGATCTGGGCCACCGACGTCTCGGAGGATGCGCTCACGGTGGCCCGCGCCAACCGTGAGCGGCTCGCCCGGCGCGATCCGGCCGCCGCCGCCGGCGTCACCCTGGCCGCAGGCGATTGGTTCGGGGCGCTGCCGGATCGGTTGGCCGGCGCCGTCGACCTGGTGGTCTCGAACCCGCCCTACGTGTCGGAGGAGGAGTACTCCGGGCTCGAGGAGACCGTGCGTGGATACGAACCCCGGGGTGCGCTGGTGGCCGGCCCGGGCGCTGTCCGGTCTGCCCGGGATGGCCGGCGTCGAGGCGGTCCTCGCCGGGTCGGCGCGGTGGTTGCGGCGTTGCGGGGCCCTGGTTGTCGAGCTCGCGCCGTCGCAGGCTTGCGCCGCGTCGGACGCTGCACGTCGGGCCGGCTTCACCCGGTCCGACACCCGGCGCGACCTGGCGGGTCGGCTGCGGATGCTCGTGGCGGAGCGTTGACCGTGCCGGTCACCCTGACGGCCACGGAGAGCGGCTCGCTGCACCGGGCTGCAGAGGCCCTGGCCGGGGGAGCGGTCGTGGCCGTCCCCACCGACACCGTCTACGGGCTGGCAGTCGACCCGATGCAGCCCGACGCGGTCGACCTGTTGTTCCGGTTGAAGGGCCGACCCCCCGATGTCCCGCTCGCGATCCTCGCCGCCGGCCGCGAACAGGTGGACATGGTCGCCGGGCGGATGGGGGCGGCGGCGGAGGCGCTCGCCGAGCGGTTCTGGCCCGGCCCCCTGACGCTCGTGGTGCCCCGCCGGTCCTCGTTCACCGCGGACCTCGGCGGGTCGACGTCGGCTCGGCAGACGGTGGGGGTCCGGCGGCCCGACCACCCGGTGGTCGTCGCACTCTGTCGGATGCTCGGGCCCCTCGCGGTCACCAGCGCCAACCTGCACGGGAGGCCGCCCGCCACGACGGCCGAGGCGGTCGGGGCCGCATGGGCCGGCGCAGACCAGCCGGCGGTGATCCTCGACGGGGGGACCTGTGACGGCGTCCCGTCCTCGGTGGTCGAGTGCAGCGGCGTGGCGATGGTGTGCCTCCGGGAGGGCGGGCTGCCCTGGAGCACGATCACCGGTGCGCCTACCACGGGGACGCCGCTCCAGCCGTGACCCGCTGCCGGGTTGACGATGGGGCTCCCGGCAGGCGACACTGGAGGTGTCATGCGCACCGAGTCCCGTTTCCGCACCGTAGGCATTATCGACTAGGCACAGACCCTCGCCGGTGTGTGCCTTCTGACCGTCCACCTCCGGTGGGCGGTTTTTCAATTGGAAATCCGAAGAGCACAGCCAGGCACACGGACCGGACAGACTGAGAACGACAGAAGGACAGGAACGAGTGAGCACCTATCAGGTCGGCGTGATCGGCGGTGATGGCATCGGCCCCGAGGTGGTGGCCGAGGCCCTCAAGGTGGTCGCCGCGACCGGCGTACAGCTCGACACCACCGACTACGACCTCGGGGCCGACCGGTACGTCCGCACCGGGGAGGTGCTCCCCGACGCCGTCCTGGAGGAGCTCGGCGGTCAGCAGGCCATCCTGCTCGGGGCGGTCGGCCCCCCCGTCGGTTCGACGGCGGTCCCGGCCGGGACCCTCGAGCGCGGTCTGCTCCTCCGCCTGCGCTTCACCCTCGACCTCTACATCAACCTGCGCCCCTTCACCGGCGTGCCGGGGGCCCTCGCCCCGACCTGTGACTTCGTGGTCATCCGAGAGAATACCGAGGGCACCTACGCCGGGGAAGGTGGGTTCCTGCGGAAGGGGACGCCGTACGAGGTGGCCACCCAGGGCTCGGTCAACACCCGTCACGGCGTGGAGCGGTGCGTGCGGTTCGCCTTCGAGCTCGCTGCCGGCCGGCCGCGTACCCACCTCACCCTGGTCCACAAGACCAACGTGCTGACTTTCTCCGGAGACCTCTGGCAGCGGACGGTCGACGAGGTCGCCGCCGACTATTCGGGGGTCACCACGGAGTACAACCACGTGGACGCGGCTTGCATCTACCTGGTCGAGCGCCCCGAACGCTATGACGTGATCGTGACCGACAACCTGTTCGGCGACATCATCACCGACTTGGCCGGAGCCGTCGCCGGCGGCATCGGCTATGCGGCCTCGGCCAATCTCAATCCGGATCGGACCGGCCCGTCGCTCTTCGAGCCCGTCCACGGTGCGGCCCACGACATCCAAGGGACCGGCAAGGCCAATCCTGCAGCCGCCATCCGGTCGGCTGCCCTCATGCTCGACTTCCTCGGGGAGCACTCGGCTTCGGCCAAGGTGACCGGAGCGGTCGAGGAGTTCATCGTCTCGCACCCCAATCCGTCCCTCTCGACAACCGAGATCGGCGACGCCATCGCAGAAAGGCTCTGAGCCATGCCCCTGACCCCAACCGCCAGGATCTGGATGGATGGAACGCTGGTCGACTGGAACGACGCCACCGTCCACGTGCTCAGCCACACCCTCCACTACGGCTCGGGAGTCTTCGAGGGGATCCGCGCCTACCCGACCGACCGGGGCGTCGCCGTCTTCCGGCTACGCGACCACATCGAGCGGCTCTTCACGTCGGCCCGGGTCTTCCTCATCGACGTCCCCTTCACCGTCGACGAGGTGGTGGAGGCCTCCCGAGAGGTGGTCCGGGTCAACGGCCTGTCCGACGGCTGCTACATCCGACCGCTGGTCTACCTCGGCTACGGCGAGATGGGCCTCAACCCGATGCCCTGCCCGGTCAACGTCTCGATCGCGGCCTGGCCGTGGGGCACCTACCTGGGCGACGAGGGGGTGGCCAACGGGGTGTCGACCAAGATCAGCTCGTGGCGCCGCCACGATCCCAATGCGGTCCCCACCGCCGCCAAGGGCACCGGCATGTACGTGAACTCGTCACTGGCCAAGATGGAGGCGCTCAACGCCGGCTACGACGAGGCCATCCTCCTCGCGCCCGACGGCCACGTCAGCGAGTGCACCGGTGAGAACATCTTCGTGGTCCGAAGCGGGCGCCTGATCACCCCGCCGACCTCGGACGCCGGGGCACTCGACGGCATCACCCAGCAGTCGGTCGAAGCGATCGCCCGAGACCTGGGCTACGAGGTCTCCCACGAGCCACTCATCCGTACCGACCTCTACACCGCCGACGAGGCATTCCTGACCGGGACCGCGGCCGAGGTGGTCCCGATCCGGGCTGTCGACGACCGCCCGGTCGGCGGGGGCAAGCCGGGACCGATCACCCAGCAAATCCAGGCGCTGTACTTCGCCACCGTGCGGGGCGAGGTGGACCGGTACAAGGACTGGTTGGACTATGTCGAGTGACGGCCCGACCCTCGACGACGGCGCCCACGGGGGCCATGGGCACACTCACCCGCACCGCCACGCCCTGACACCGGGCCAACAGGCCCACGCCCACGGGCGGCG
This sequence comes from uncultured Acidimicrobiaceae bacterium, assembly GCA_963701325.1. Classification (GTDB taxonomy): domain Bacteria; phylum Actinomycetota; class Acidimicrobiia; order Acidimicrobiales; family RAAP-2; genus Bog-756. The sequence continues at coordinate 1,479,535 of OY969604.1, read as the reverse complement.
CCCGCTGGGCCGAGGCGAGTCCGATGTCGATCAGGGCGCTCCGGCAGGAGCCGGCCACGACTTCGACCTCCCCGACCTGCCGGCAGCCGTCGATATCTTCGACACGACCCTGCGTGACGGGTCACAACAGGAGGGCCTCTCGCTGACCGTGGACGACAAGCTCCGGGTGGCCGAGCAACTCGACCATCTCGGCGTGACCTTCATCGAAGGCGGCTGGCCCGGTGCCAACCCGAAGGACGCCGAGTTCTTCGCCCGGGCCCCGAAGGAGCTCGCGCTCGGACACGCAACCCTGGTCGCGTTCGGGTCGACCCGGCGGGCCGACGTGCGGGCCGAGGACGACGAGACCCTCCGCCATCTGGTCAACGTGCAGACCGAGGCGGTCTGCATCGTGGCCAAGTCCTCGGAGATGCACGTGGTGGATGCCCTCCGGACCACGTTGGACGAGGCGGTTGCCATGGTGGCCGACTCGGTCGCCTTCCTCCGGGCCAACGACCTGCGGGTCTTTCTCGACGCCGAGCACTTCTTCGACGGCTACAAAGCCAATCCCGAGTTCACCCTCCGGATCCTCCAGGCAGCCGAAGACGCAGGCGCCGAGACCCTCGTCCTCTGCGACACGAACGGGGGGACCCTGCCCTACGAAGTCGAGCGCATCGTCGAGACGGTGCTCGGCCGTTTCGAGACCCAGGTCGGGGTGCACTTCCACAACGACAGTGGCTGTGCGGTGGCCAACTCACTGGCCGGCGTGGCGATGGGGGCCACCCATGTCCAGGGGTGCGTCAACGGCTACGGGGAGCGGGCCGGCAACGCCGACCTCTCGGCCGTGGTTCCCGACCTCTCTCTCAAGCTGCGGGTCTCCACCATCCCCGACGAGCGCCTCTCGCTGCTCACACCCGTCGCCCACCACATCGCCGAGCTGGTCAACATCGCTCCCGACCCACAGCAGCCCTTCGTCGGGTCTTCGGTCTTCGCGCACAAGGCCGGCCTCCACACCTCGGCCATCGCCCGCCGATCCGACGCCTACGAGCACATCCAACCCGATCTGGTGGGCAACGGCACCCGGTTCGTCGTCTCAGAGCTGGCCGGTCGGTCGACGCTGGTGATGAAGGCCGCCGAGCTCGGCCTCGAGCTCGACTCACAGGCCATGACCTCGGTGCTCGACTCGCTCAAGCAGCTCGAGTACGAGGGATACCACTTCGAGGTAGCCGACGGCTCACTCGAGCTGCTGCTGCGCAACGCCACGGGGTGGGAGCAGTCCTTCTTCGAGCTCGAGTCCTATCGGGTGATCGCCGACCAGGGCATCCACCACTCCACAGAGGCGACGGTCAAGGTGGCTGTGGATGGCGACCGGGTCGTGGCCACCGCCGAAGGCAACGGTCCGGTGAACGCTCTGGACGGCGCTGTGCGGGCCGCCATCGGCAGTCGCTTTCCGGCCCTTGCCGGCGTCCACCTGGTCGACTACCGGGTGCGGGTCCTCGACTCGGCCAAGGGCACCGGATCGGTCACCCGGGTGCTCATCGACTCGACCGACGGCGACCGCACCTGGACCACCATCGGCGTCTCGGAGGACATCATCGCTGCCTCCTGGCAGGCCCTCTCCGACTCCATCGTCTACGGTCTGCTCCACGCTGGGCAGGGCGGGGTCGGTTCGGCCGATCCCTCGTGACCACGGCGAGACAGCCTCCGAGGAGCACCAGGTGACCCAGCCCAGTTTCGTCCCCATCGTCGAGGCGGACCAGGTCCGGCGCTCCTACCAATTAGAGGTGCCGGCGGCCTGGACGACCTCGCGGCCCTCCGAGGTGCGCGGCACCCACCAGCCGTCGGGCGTCTCGCTGGGATCTCCGGGCCCCGACCAGGGGTTCGCCCTCAAGCTCGCACGCCGCTTCGAGGACCGCCTGGTCCTCGAAGCGGGTGAACACGCCGAGGACGCAATCGCCGGGTGCACCGCGGTGGCCATGCGCCGTGCGGCGCGGTTCGGCCGGGCGCCGTTGATCCATGATCTGACCGTGGCGTTCACCCTTTGGGGATTCCTGGGCGGAGCCCCGGACGACCTGGTTGCTGCGCGGGGGCCGTTGTTCCAGAGCGCTGCCCACAGCTACCAGGTGCAGCGGACCATCGCCGACAGCGTGCCGGAACAGACGCTGCGTCTCACCCCGGAGGCGGTGGCCGACCGGCTGGGTCGGTGGCGCGAGCTGATCGAGCTACCAGAGCAGGGGTGACGCCGGCCGGCCGGTGACGGCCGGAGAGCGCTGGGTTCAGTGTGCCCGGCGCCACCGACGCTTGGTGGCGGTGGCGCCGCTGAAGCTGCCTACCGTCCCGGAGTTCGAGCCCGATCCGCCGGTCGCTCCGGAGGAGAGGGACGACCGACCCTTGGAGCCGGTGTCGAACGAACTCCTCGGGTTGTCACCGCTGAACGTGACGTTGTCGGCCAGGTGAGAACCCTGGAGCGCTTTCTGGAAGAGATCGGGGAATTGCGGCCCGACCCGCGGGGCTTCCTCGTCGTGGCTCTGGGGCGCGCCCGGACTGTGCCAGCGTTGCGGAGCCGGCGAGGCTTCGGCCGTCACGGTCTCGGGTACGGCCACCGCCTCGGGGACTGGGTCGTCCGTGCGGACGGAGGGATGCAGTTCTGGCGGATACCACTTGCCGTCGCTGGCGATCCACCAGCCTGGGCCCTCCGGGTTGTCACTCATAATGCTGCCTCCACTACTGTCAGTGAGAATTCAATACCCGAACTCTACCCTCCCCAAACGCGGAGTGTCAGGTGCCAATTTGGATTGGCTGCTTGTGTTGGCGACTTGAGCGTGGGGTCCAGCCCACGCTGCGCCCACCCGAGAACGCAGCAAAGTGCCAGGTGGGACCACGGAACCACAGGGCGAGGCCAGAGGATTTCCCCTGGCTTGGAGGGATCAGCCAGACGCCCAGGGTCCGCGAGGGCGTTTGATTTTTGACATGCGAGCCCCGGAGCCGCCAAGGTGCCGGGCGTGGGGAACCCGTTCGAGGACGTGACCACGGTGTCGGCGACGGGCAGCGTGCCCGGTCGCTATGTCGCTGAGATCGACGAGTCGTGGTGCCTCCGCCCGATGCCCCAGGGGGGTGTCGTGACTGCTGCCGCCGTCCGGGCGATGGCCTCGGAGCTGGCACATCCCGAGCAACGGCTCCGGACCCTGCACACCACGTACGTGGCGCCGGTCGCGCACGGCCCGGTCGAGATCCAGGTGGAGGTCCTTCGCCGCGGCCGGTCGGTGTCCCACCTGCGGGCAGAGGTGCGGAATCCGTCGTCGTCGCACGGCCATGTCACCACCGCCGTCTTCGGGTCGGGCCGAGGCGGATTCGAGTTCACCGATCTCGAGCCACCCCTCGGGTTCGTTCCACTGGCAGAGGCCCCATCCTTCCGTGGTCCGCCACCGCCGGGTGTCGAGACGTTCGCCCCGTCCCCCTTCTGGGACCTGCGCCTCGAAGGCCGCGGAGCCCTCGGCCATGCACCGTGGGACGACTACGTGCCTGATCGGGCAGAACACGGCACCTGGTACCACCTCGACGAGCCGCCCATGCTCGCCGACGGATCGCTCGACCCGCTGGCCCTCATCGTCTTCGCGGACACCATGCCCGGTGCCGTGCGTGAGAAGGTCGGACCCGCGCTCGGGAACGATTGGTTCAGCCCGAGCGTCGATCTCACCTTCCACCTTCTCGATACGTGCCGGTCGGAGTGGGTGCTCGCCCACAACCGGGCCCGCCACGCAGAGGACGGCTACGCATCGGTGGACATGGCACTCTGGGACTACGGGACCGAGGGAACCGACGACGGACGGCTGGTGGCCTACGCCACCCAGGTCTGCATCTTCACCGCCACGACCTGACGCCTCGAGCGGCTGCCACCTGGCGCGACCTGCGGCTTCAGGCCGTTTCGAGTGCCTGGAGCACGATCCTGGCTCGGCAGGCCAGCTCGAGCTGGAACCGCTGGTCCGGGTCGGTGAGGTCGCGGCCACTGACCTGGTAGATCTTCGAGAGGCGATACCTGAGCGTATTGCGGTGGACGTGGAGCGCAGCAGCCGCCGTCTCCGCAGCACAGGACGCTTTGAGATAGACGGTGAGCGTCTTCACGAGCTCACTGCCGTGCAGCGTGTCGTGCTCCGCCAAGGGCCCGATCCACTCGTCGACGATCTCGCGCAACTTCCGTGGCTCGGTCGAATCGACCAGCATCTTCCAGACCCCGAGATCGGCGAACGCCGTGACCGGAGCCTCGCTCCGCACCGTCGTTCCGAGCTCGAGCGCAAACACCGCCTCGGTCAGGGACCGGTTGAGCTCGGCGACCGGGTACTGACCCCCGACGCCGATGCGCACGTCCATGCTGAACGCTCCGCTCAGGGCTTTTGCCAGCAACTCCCACTCGAGCTCGTTCGACGTCACGAGGACGAGCCGGCTCGAGCGCGCGGTCACCAGCGGGCTCATCACGCCGAGGTTCCGCGCCACCTGTTCAGCCACTTCGACCGCCGCCGAGTCCGCCGAGGGAGTATCCATGGCGATCGTCTGGTGGGGCCGATCCAGGTCGTAGCCGAACGTCGCCGCTTGCGAGCGCAGCAGGTCGGGGTCACGAGATTCGAGGAGCTCGGCGGCGAACCCGGCCAACGATGCACCACCTGTGCCGTCGGCCGCCCGTGACCGAAGCAGCTCGACGGTGAGGATCGAGGCCGCCTGCTCGAGGGACATCAGGTCCACCTCCGGCAGGTCGCCTGCTGGGTCGTGGAGGCTGATCCTGCCGAGCAGCGTCTGATCGGGGCACGCCGCCGCCGTCCAGCTGTCCGCATGACGCTCGCGGACGCCGTGGAGGGACCGCAGGCGGTCCCCCGGAGCGCACCCTGCGACGAGCCGATCCTGGGGAACGTCGCTCCCGCCATAGCCGGCAGAGGCGAGCATCTGCCCAGCCGGGTCGATGATCAGCACCTTGCGCCCGGTCCGGTGATGAAGGACTCGGGCGATGCCGTCCACCCCGTTGTCCTGGGCGATCTCTGCGAGGAGCTCCCGTTGGAGCGCCATCATCTCCTGTGTGGCGGCCCGATAGGCCGCCGACGCCACCTGCTTCGCTGTGGAGGGGGAGTAGGCCGACTCTCGGACCACGGCAAGGAGCAACGGTTCCACCGACCGACTCAGCGGAGTGACCGTGAGACAGAGGGGAAGCAGCGTGCCCCCGCGGACCCTTCCCTCGATCTCGAGACGACGGGGGAGGTAGGAGCCCTCCGTGGCGTCAGGCCCCTGCACGCGCTCGAAGGACTCGATCGCCAGGTGCCCGTTGAGCTCGGGGGCGAAGAGGCTCGAGAGGTTCAGCGCGGTTGGCGCATCGTCGAGGCCGAAGAGCTGTTCGGCCGCTGGGTTGCAGGCCAGGATGTTCCCAGCACTGTCCGCCACGATCATGGCGTCCGGGCTGGTCTCCAGGTACTCGTCGACGGCAGATCTCGGAAGCACCGCACTGAGTCGGATGCCGTCCCTCTCGGGGGGAGCCTCCTCGCCTACTGTCTCCTGGTCCCAACTCCGTACGATCGCCATCGCCGTCCCGCCCTAATTTCGGTCCACCCGACCAGTGTTGCTGGCTCGTTCCGCTTTGCCTGCCCTGCACTGTGTAGTCCGGTTGGCTGGAGGTGTCCAACGCGTTTGACCTCGAAGCGGTCAGCCTTCAGCACTTCGCCACTCTGAGCGGAATCGAAGACCACGCAGCGCGGCGAAGTGCCGGTGGATGTGCGGAATTGAGGAGGTTCTCCGGGACCCGCGGCCGGGCGGGACGGTGAGCGACCGGCTCACGGGTGGGCGGAGTGAACAACGAGCGATGGGAATCTTCGTTCGGTTCGGACGATGACTTGGAGGCGGTTTTCAGTGATCGTTAGTACCGGGTACCCATAGGTATCTACCCATAGCTCAGGAGGATTACACGCATGTTGACAAGAGAGCGGCCGCAAGCCGCCACGAAGAGGGGTCGGCGAACGTTGCTGACAGGGGTCGTAGCGGTCGCGCTCTTAGGGGGCATGGCCGTTAGCGTTGCCTCTGCAAGCGTTGCCGGCGCATCAACGACACGCCATATCGAAGTCTGTAAGGCGGGTGCAGTTAGTGGCTCGTTCAATTTCACGCTCAATGAGGAGACGACGTTCTCGCTGACCACTGGTCAGTGCAAGACGTTCACTGCGCTTGCGAGCAACACGGTCACTGAGGCCGCGTCCGCAACGACGCATCTCACGTCGATCGTCCTCGTTCCGAACACCGGTACTGTGTCGGTCGGAAGCCGTTCGGCGACCGTCAAGGTTGCTGCGGGTAGCACGACGACTGCGACCTTCACTAACGCACCGTCGTACGGCCAGCTGAAGGTGTGCAAGGTGGCTCCGTCCGGATCCGGTCTGGTCGGTCAGCCCTTCAGCTTCACGGAAAGCACCGCCAACAGCTCCGTCGGTCCGTTCAGCGTGGACGCGGCGACGACGCCGGACACGAGCTGCGGTGGTCTGACGAGGTATCAGGTCGGAACCCTGGTGAACATCTCGGAGGCGCCGACGACTGGGACGCAGGTGACCAACATCGGTGTTACCGGCGGTAGCCTTTCCGCTTCCAACCTTTCAGCGGGAACCGCTACGGCAGTTGTCGGTCCGTCGACTGTGACGACCGTGGTCAACTACACCAACGGCTTGAAGCCGATCATCCTGAATGGCGCGATCGAGGTTTGCAAGGTGGCCGGTGACAGTTACGTCAATGGGACCTTCAACTTCACCCTGAGCCAGGGCGAGTGGAGCACCGAGGTGTCGGTCCTGACGGGCCAGTGCAGCAATGACATTCCGGTCCCCGCAGGGCAGGTCACAGTGACTGAGGCGTCGAGCCCGCCGTTCTATGTGAGTTCGGTTTCCGCTATCCCGCAGGGTGACCTGGTGAGTGAGAACCTGTCCAATCAGACTGCGACGTTCAGCGTGGCTGTCGATAGCGCGACCACGGCGATCTTCACCAACAGCACCGATCTCGGCTATGTGAAGGTCTGCAAGACCCTCCAGGACGAGAACAGCGCCGCCCTCACGGGTTCAACCTTCACCTTCAACGTTTCCGACGCTGCCGGCACCCAGACTGAGTCTGTTGTCGCCGCCGCGCCCGGTTCGAGCGCTTGCACGCTGGACTTCACGGCCCTTCCGGTCGGGTCCACCGCAACGGTTACCGAGGTGGGGCAGCCCAACGTGGCAGTCACCGGAGTCAGTGTCTATCCGGCTGGCGCCGGAACGACGACGAGCTCGTCGGCGACTCTTACAGTAAGTGGCACCGGGGTCGTCTCGGCAACGTTCACCAACGAGGCCCTCGGTTGGGTCGAGGTGTGCAAGAACGCTGCTGATCCGTCAACGGGGAATCAGATCTTCCCCTTCACCATCAACGGAGGCCCGGTCTTCACCGTGGCTGCCGGACAGTGCTCGCAGCCCTTCCAGGTGCCGGCCGGTACGGCGACCATCAACGAGATCCAGGCGAACCCCAACTTCTACCTGGCGAACGTGACGGCCGTTGAGGCTGGTGCACCGGGTGGAAACCGTCTGCTGTCCTGCTCCAACTGCGACCCCGCGACCGTCCAGGTTGTGTACGGTGGCGTTGGATCGGAGACACTGACCACCTTCACCGACGCTGTTGTGCAGGGTCAGTTCAAGATCTGCACCCAGCAGACGTCTCCGGACGCCAACCTCAACAATGGTGAGCCGTTCGTGTTCGCCTACAAGTACGAGGTGAACGGCGTCTGGACGAACGGGTCGGTCACGCTGACCAACCCGCTCAGCGGCGCCACTTGCTCGAACGTCAGTGGTCTGATCCCTGTGGTCAACGCCGATGGCTCCATGGTGGACATCTCGGTTGCCGAGCAGACACCCAGCACGCCTTCCGTGGAACTCACCAATGTCCAGTACCAGGGCAACGGCAACGTCATCAGCAGCCCGTCTGTGCCGACGACGACGTTCCCGGCCACGCTGACCTTCAGCAATGGAGCTGGCATGAACGTGGCAACGTTCACCCAGGGACGCACTCCCTGATGTGAACGAGGGGATGCTTTTGACGCATCCCTGATTGACCCGGAAGCAGGGGACTCCCGATAGGGAGCCCCCTGCCCCGGGGGTGATGCGAAGGGACCTCTCCGGGGGTCCCTTCGCCGCGTCTGCGGACGCCACTCCGCCCTGCAGGAGTCGCACGTCAGCAGCCGCCGGACATCCGATGATCACGTTGGGTAGTGGGGAGAGGACGCAGCGTGTCGAGCACTGCATTTCCCCTTGTATTTGCATATGCCATCCCCTAGGTTTCTGCCCCGGTGGGGGGGTGTTGCAATGGGAAACCGTGCTGCGTCGCCCGATCGTCATGAGGGATGGGCAGGGAGTCCGAGTGGCTCGGACCTACATGAGGCTTGAGGAGGCGCGCAAATGAACGCACCACGATTGCTGGCGAGGCGGATCGCATCACTGGGCGGAGCGGTGGCGCTGGTCGCAGCAGTCATCGGAGGTTCGGCTGCTGTGGTCACGGCTGGGCCTGCCGCTGCATCCGGCACCATCACGCAGGGCATACCGACATCTGGCACGGTGGTAACAGGTAACGCGTTCACCGACCAGCTCAGCACGACCGGGCAGGTTGGCCCGGTAACCTTTTTCACCGACTCGGCCCTATGCGAGCCAGTGACGGTCTCCTCGACTGGCATGGTCAATGCGCCAGACACCATCCCTCCCGGCTCGTACGTCGTCTTCGGACATGATTCCGACGGCTCCAGCGACACGGGCATCTGGTCCTTCACCCTCACTGTCACTGGCACGGGCAATTCCGTGACCCAGGGCACACCGTTCTCGGGCACGGTGACCCAGGGCAACCCCTTCACCGATCAGCTCACCACCACAAACGGCGCGAGTCCGGTGACCTTCTCCGTGACCTCGCCCCCTCCGGGCATCACCGTCTCGACGAGCGGCCACATCTCCGCGGTGGACACCCTCGTGGCGGGTCCCTACTCCCTCTCGGGCACGGACACTGACTCCTGCAGCAACACCGGGACGTGGTCCTACACCCTCACGGTGACTCCCCACGTGGTGACCCAGGGCACACCGTTCTCGGGCACGGTGACCCAGGGCAACCCCTTCACCGATCAGCTCACCACCACAAACGGCGCGAGTCCGGTGACCTTCTCCGTGACCTCGCCCCCTCCGGGCATCACCGTCTCGACGAGCGGCCAAATCTCGGCGGTGGACACCGTCGTGGTGGGTCCCTACTCCCTCTCGGGCACGGACACCGACAGTCTCGGCAACACCGGGACGTGGATGTACACCCTCACGGTGACTCCCCACGTGGTGACCCAGGGCGCACCGTTCTCGGGCACGGTGACCCAGGGCAACCCCTTCACCGATCAGCTCACCACCACAAACGGCGCGAGTCCGGTGACCTTCTCCGTGACCTCGCCCCCTCCGGGCATCACCGTCTCGACGAGCGGCCACATCTCCGCAGTGGACACCCTCGTGGTGGGTCCCTACTCCCTCTCGGGCACGGACACCGACAGTCTCGGCAACACCGGGACGTGGTCCTACACCCTCACGGTGACTCCCCACGTGGTGACCCAGGGCGCACCGTTCTCGGGCACGGTGACCCAGGGCAACCCCTTCACCGATCAGCTCACCACCACAAACGGCGCGAGTCCGGTGACCTTCTCCGTGACCTCGCCCCCTCCGGGCATCACCGTCTCGACGAGCGGCCACATCTCCGCAGTGGACACCCTCGTGGTGGGTCCCTACTCCCTCTCGGGCACGGACACCGACAGTCTCGGCAACACCGGGACGTGGATGTACACCCTCACGGTGACTCCCCACGTGGTGACCCAGGGCGCACCGTTCTCGGGCACGGTGACCCAGGGCAACCCCTTCACCGATCAGCTCACCACCACAAACGGCGCGAGTCCGGTGACCTTCTCCGTGACCTCGCCCCCTCCGGGCATCACCGTCTCGACGAGCGGCCACATCTCCGCAGTGGACACCCTCGTGGTGGGTCCCTACTCCCTCTCGGGCACGGACACCGACAGTCTCGGCAACACCGGGACGTGGATGTACACCCTCACGGTGACTCCCCACGTGGTGACCCAGGGCGCACCGTTCTCGGGCACGGTGACCCAGGGCAACCCCTTCACCGATCAGCTCACCACCACAAACGGCGCGAGTCCGGTGACCTTCTCCGTGACCTCGCCCCCTCCGGGCATCACCGTCTCGACGAGCGGCCACATCTCCGCAGTGGACACCCTCGTGGTGGGTCCCTACTCCCTCTCGGGCACGGACACCGACAGTCTCGGCAACACCGGGACGTGGTCCTACACCCTCACGGTGATTCACCACGTGGTGACCCAGGGCGCACCGTTCTCGGGCACGGTGACCCAGGGCAACCCCTTCACCGATCAGCTCACCACCACAAACGGCGCGAGTCCGGTGACCTTCTCCGTGACCTCGCCCCCTCCGGGCATCACCGTCTCGACGAGCGGCCACATCTCCGCAGTGGACACCCTCGTGGTGGGTCCCTACTCCCTCTCGGGCACGGACACCGACAGTCTCGGCAACACCGGGACGTGGTCCTACACCCTCACGGTGACTCCCCACGTCGTGACCCAGGGCGCACCGTTCTCGGGCACGGTGACCCAGGGCAACCCCTTCACCGATCAGCTCACCACCACAAACGGCGCGAGTCCGGTGACCTTCTCCGTGACCTCGCCCCCTCCGGGCATCACCGTCTCGACGAGCGGCCACATCTCCGCAGTGGACACCCTCGTGGTGGGTCCCTACTCCCTCTCGGGCACGGACACCGACAGTCTCGGCAACACCGGGACGTGGATGTACACCCTCACGGTAAACGCTGTTCCCGGGCCCACCAGTGGCTACTGGCTGGTGGCGTCTGACGGCGGAATCTTCTCGTACGGCAATGCGACCTACCACGGGTCGACCGGAGCCCTGTCTCTCAACAAACCGATCGTCGGGATGGCGGCGACCCCGAACGGTAAGGGCTATTGGCTCGTGGCGTCCGACGGCGGGGTCTTCGCCTTCGGCGACGCGGTGTACTACGGGTCGACCGGAGGGTTGACACTCAACAAACCGATCGTCGGGATGGCGGCGACCCCGGACGGCAAGGGCTACTGGCTCGTGGCCTCCGACGGTGGCATCTTCGCCTTCGGCGACGCGGTCTTCCACGGGTCGACCGGCAACATCACCCTCAACAAGCCGATCGTCGGCATGGCGGCGTCCGCCGATGGCAAGGGCTACTGGCTCGTGGCCTCCGACGGTGGCATCTTCGCCTTTGGCGACGCGGTCTTCCACGGGTCGACCGGCAACATCACCCTCAACAAACCGATCGTCGGGATGGCGGCGACCCCGGACGGCAAGGGCTACTGGCTCGTGGCCTCCGACGGTGGCATCTTCGCCTTTGGCGACGCGGTCTTCCACGGGTCGACCGGCAACATCACCCTCAACAAACCGATCGTCGGGATGGCGGCGACCCCGGACGGCAAGGGCTACTGGCTCGTGGCCTCCGACGGTGGCATCTTCGCCTTCGGCGACGCGGTGTTCGAGGGGTCGAGCGGAGGGATCACCCTCAATCAGCCGGTCGTCGGGATGTCAACGTAAAGGATCGCTGCGCGGTGACTAGGGGGGCATCTCTGCGAATTCGGTACGCGTCGAAATGGTTCGTCGGCTTGGTTTCGGTCGGGCTCGTGCTTGCCGGGTGCTCGTCCGCGAGCGGCACAGCGAGCCCCTCGTCCAACGATTCCTCGACGACGACCGGGGCCCACGGTTCCGGTGCCACCTCTACGTCCACGATTCCCGGCCAGGCGACCAGCCACGGGTCCACACGATCGTCGAACGGGTCCGGATCGCCGTCGTCCCATGGTTCGGGTTCCGGCTCCACCACCTCATCGACACAGCCAGCCGGCAAACAGTCGAAGAATTCCAAAGCTCCGGCGATCGCAGCCAACACGCCACCGTGCTCGCCGGCGACGTTGACTGCTCAGGGTGGGCGTCGGCGGACTGGCTCGTCAGGTGTGGCCCAAGGGACGATCGTCTTGACCAACAGTTCGACTGCCTCTTGCTTCCTCTCGGGGAATCCCACGGTCGCACTACTCCAAACCGATGGTGCCCCCCTGGGTGTGGAGTTGAAGGAGGCCACCAATTCGGCTTTGCCGCCCCTTCTCCTTTCGCCCCACGCAACGGCCAACCTGATCGTGGATTGGGCGAACTGGTGCGGAGTCGCCCCGGGTCCGCTGCAGATCCGCATCACGATCATTGGAAGCACGACTGGGCTCATCGCGCCCTTCGACGGACCCCCCGGGACCGACTACGTCCCTATGTGCGCCAGCGACTCGAAGACCACCACACTCACAGTCGTTCACGCCTACGAAAAAGGCACCTCCCCAAAGGCACTTCCTTTCTAGGCGGCCAGCCCTCGCCGAGGTTGATCCCCCCAACGCGCACATTCGGTCGGTCAGCCCAGGCGCGGACAAACAACGAGAGAGCAATGCTGACTCAATGACGCGTACAGCGCGTTGTGCAACGCGCACGGTGCTTATCAAGACGCTCACTGTGCTTCAGGCATCACGCAGTGTGTCGGTTAACACCACTGCACTGCAGCGGGGCCTCGCTGGCACACGACATAGAAGGCTCCCCCGAGCAACTTTGAGCGGTCCGCCTTCGACAATCGCATCTGCGATATCGCGCACTCCGATTCCCCATGCGAACCGGTGCAGAATGTGCGATGCTACCTGGGGATAAGCGGGCAGGAGCACAGTGACGGAAGGGCGGGGCGCAATGAGCATGTCGGGTCGATCATTTGGGCATGGTTTCCGCGCGGCAATGGGCAAATCGATGCAACTCGCGGTGCTTGCATTGACTGCCGCGACGGGACTCGCGCTGATCATCAGTACACCGGCCGGTGCAATTCCGATCGTCAAGCCCGGAGCGCCGACGATCGGCACCGCAACCGCAGGTCCAGCTAGCGCGACCGTGACTTGGTCACCTCCGACGTCCAACGGTGGCGGCATGATCACCGGGTACGTGATCACGCCGTATGTCTTGGCCACTGGCACGCAACTGGCGAGCGTTACCGTCGGCAGCGTACAGAGCGACATCGTGGACGGCCTCACCAACGCCACCACGTACGTGTTCACCGTGGCGGCAATCAATTCGGCGGGCACCGGTCCGGCGTCCGCCAGATCCAATCCGGTTACCCCCGAGGAGACCGCCCCCGGCGCGCCGATCATCGGTGCAGCAACGCCAGGTGATACCAGCGCGACGGTTACTTGGACTGCTCCGGCCTCCAACGGCGGGAGCGCGATCACCGGCTACCTGATCGCTCCCTACATTGGCACCACGGAGCAGACGGGGATCACCGTCGGCGACGTCCTCAGCTACGACGTGACCGGGCTCACCAATGGCATCACGTACACGTTCACGGTTGCGGCGATCAACGCCATCAAGACCGGTCCGGCATCTGGAATGTCCAATGCCGTGACCCCTGCAACCGCTCCCGGAGCACCGGCGATTGGCACCGCCACCGCTGGTAACACCAGCGCGATAGTGACGTGGAGCCCACCGGTCTCCAACGGTGGGAGTTCGATCACCAGCTATCTGATCACCCCCTACATCGGCACCACGGAGCAGACGGGGATCACCGTCGGTGACGTCCTCAGCTACGACGTGACTGGCCTCACCAATGGCATCACGTACACGTTCACGGTTGCGGCGATCAACGCCATCAAGACCGGTCCGGCATCAGGAATGTCCAATGCCGTGACCCCGGCTTCTGCTCCCGGAGCACCGACCATCGGCACGGCGACTGCGGGACACGGGAGCGCGACGGTTACTTGGACCGCTCCGACATCCAACGGTGGGAACTCGATCACCAGCTATCTGATCACCCCCTATATCGGCACCACGGAGCAGACGGGGATCACCGTCGGCGACGTCCTCAGCTACGACGTGACCGGCCTCACCAACGGCATCACGTACACGTTCACGGTTGCGGCGATCAACGCCATCAACACCGGTCCGTCGTCTGGGATGTCCAACCCGGTGACTCCGATCGGCGTCGCCCCCGGAGCACCGACCATCGGTACAGCAACGCCGGGTGATTCCAGCGCGACGGTTACTTGGACCGCTCCGACATCCAACGGTGGGAGTTCGATCACCAGCTATCTGATCACTCCCTACATCGGCACCACGGAGCAGACCGGGATCACCGTCGGTGACGTCCTCAGCTACGACGTGACCGGGCTCACCAATGGCATCACGTACACGTTCACGGTTGCGGCGATCAACGCCATCAAGACCGGTCCGGCATCTGGAATGTCCAATGCCGTGACCCCTGCAACCGCTCCCGGAGCACCGGCGATTGGCACCGCCACAGCTGGTAACACCAGCGCGACGGTGACCTGGAGCGCACCGGCGTCCGACGGCGGGAGCTCGATCACCGGCTATCTGATCACCCCCTACGTCGGCACCACGGAGCAGACGGGGATCACCGTCGGTGACGTCCTCAGCTACGACGTGACCGGGCTCACCAATGGCATCACGTACACGTTCACGGTTGCGGCGATCAACGCCATCAAGACCGGTCCGGCATCTGGAATGTCCAATGCCGTGACCCCGGCCGCCTCCGCCCCCGGAGCACCGACGATCGGCACCGCCACCGCTGGCAACACCAGCGCGACGGTGACCTGGAGCGCACCGGCATCCGACGGTGGGAGTTCGATCACCGGATACTCGATCACTCCCTACAAAGCGGGGGTGGCTCAGGCTCTCGTCGTCGTGGGTGACGTCCTCAGCTACGACGTGACCGGCCTCACCGACGGCATCTCCTACACGTTCACCGTGGCGGCGATCAACGCCATCAAGACCGGTCCGTCGTCCGGGATGTCCAATGCCGTGACCCCGTCCGCAACGGTCCCGGGCTCGCCGACCATCGGCACCGCCACCCCGGGCAATGCGAGCGCAGTCGTCACCTGGACCCCTCCGGCCTCCGACGGCGGCAGCCCCATCACCAGCTATCTGATCACCGCCTCGCCCGGGGGGCAGACCTGCACGTATACGGTCGCCAAGCCCGAGGTGGACAGTTGTATGGTCACCGGGCTCACCAACAACAGCCACTACAGGTTCACCGTTGCAGCCACGAACAAGATCGGAACCGGCCCGTCCTCGAAGCCGAGCGTCTCGGTCATCCCGCGGCTGATCGTCGACGGGTATCTGGTCTACCCCGGAGCCAACCTGGCCGGCGCCGATCTCAACGGAGCGGACCTGAGCGGCATTGACCTCGCCAAGGTCAACTTCACCGGCGCCGAACTCACGGGTGTCAACTTCACCGGCGCCAATCTCACCCATGCCATCCTCACCGACGCCGCCCTCGGGGGCGCCACGTTCACGGGGGCGACCCTTACCGGCGTGGCGTCCGGCGGGGTCACCGGAACGCCGCTCGCACTCCTCCCGGGGTGGTTCGTCGTCGACGGCTACCTGGTGGGCGCGGGGGCCAATCTGACCGACGCCCAGCTCGCCAGCGCCGATCTCGCGGGGGACGCCCTGACCGGTGCGAACCTGACTGGGGCGAACCTGACCGGTGCTGACCTCAGTGGCACCAACCTCACTGGGGCGAACCTGACCGACGCCACCGTCTCCAATGCCCTCGTGACCGGGGCCAACTTGACCGGAGCCACCCTGAGCGACGCCACGCTGACCGACGCCGCTCTGAACGCGGCCAATCTCACTGACGCCGTGCTCACCTCGGCGGATCTCCTCAATGCGGATCTCTCCGAGGTGACGCTGACCGGCGCGACCCTCACCGGCGCGAACCTCGGGGACGTTCAGTCCGGCGGGATCACGGGGACCGCGGCTGCGCTCCCGTCGGGGTGGAGTGTCGTCGACGGATATCTGGTTGGCCCCTCGGCCGACCTGACCGATGCCGTCCTCAGCGGAGCGGCGCTCGGCGGCGTCAACCTGAGCGGGGCCATCCTTTCCGGGGTGGTGTCCGGCGGCGTCACCGGTGTGCCGGCTGCGCTCCCCGCGGGGTGGAGGCTGGTCGACGGCTACTTCGTAGGCCCCTCGGCCGACCTGCTCGACGCGGTCCTGTCCCATGCCAATCTGACCGGTGCGAACCTGCGGGACGCGACCATGACCGGTGCCAACCTGACCGACGCCAACCTCACGAACGCCAATCTGACCGGTGCGGTCATGAACCATGCCATCGTGACCGGGGTGATCTGGAAGAACACGACCTGCCCGGACAGCACCAGCAGTTCGAGCGACGGGAATACCTGCGTCGGACACGGCGCGTAGCCGAGGCCATCAGCCGGGCTCAGGCCGCGGCCTCCGCCCGGTGGTCGGCTGCCCATCCCGGTCCGCGCAGCACGTAGGAGAGCCGCTCCCCCCATCCGGTTGATCGGGCGACGTCCCGGAGGATGTCGGCGTGCTCGTGGGTGGCGATCCGCACCGGGTCGAAGGAGTTCAGGTTCTTGGTGAGCCCGTAGACGACCCGTTCCCTCTCTGGCTCGAAGGTGCCGAAGAGTCGGTCCCAGAGGATGAGGATGCTGCCGTGGTTCCGGTCGAGGTACTGCGGGTTGGAGCCGTGGTGCACCCGGTGGTGCGAGGGTGTGTTGAGCACCTCCTCGGCCGGACCGATCCGTCCGATGGCCTCGGTGTGGATCCAGAACTGGTAGAGCAGGTTCACGCCCCGGGCCGTCGCGACCAGCTCGGGGGAGATCCCCGCCAGGCAGAGGACGCCATAGGGGAGCGTGGTACCGAGCGCGTCGGCCACCGGCTGGCGGAGCGCGGTCGCCAGGTTGTAGCGCTCGCTCGAGTGGTGGACGACGTGGATGGCCCACATGTAGCGGCTCTCGTGCATGAAGCGGTGGTTCCAGTAGTAGATGAAATCCCATCCGAGGACGGCGAGGCCGAGGGCGACCGGCCCGGTACCGAGGGAGGGGAGGACCCGCCGCCGCCAGAACCGGTCCGGCGTGAGGTGGGCCGCGAGGGCGGTGGTCACCGCCACCCCGCCTGCGACGACCGCGGTCACCCCACCGACGGCGGCGACCCGTCGGGCGACCGGCACGGGTTCAGGGTCCGCTCGGAGAACTGCTTCCGCCGGACGGCGAGCGGACCGCCTGGCGATCGCGTCGGCCACCGTGGTGACGGCCACCGCGCCGAGCGCCGTGCCCACGAGCACCTTGCCGAACCGCCCGCGCCCCGGGGCGAACGGACGCAAGAGGGGGGGCACGAGCAGCGGGACGACGAGGCTCGCGGTGCCCATGGTGAGGCTGGCCACGGTGTCACGCCGCTCGTAGTCGCCTGCCGTCGGTGCACCGCCCCGGGTCGACCGGCGGCGCTGCAGCAAGTACTCGGCTCCCATAGCGGCGAAATAGGCGGGCACCGCCACCACGGTGAGGTCGGGCGGGCTGCTCCGGGGACGACGGGCAGCTCTGCGCATCACGAGGCCTGGGTCACGGTGACCGTGAATCCGGGGAACTGTCCGGCGACCGGGGTGGGGACCGTCGCCGTCGGGTCGTGCTGGAACACGTTGTGGAGCTGGAGCACCGTATAGAACTGTACGACCGGCCAGAACCGGCCGGGAGGGAGGTCCGAGGACCGGCACCCGTTGAGGGCGAACGCGGCGTTCGCAGCCGAGACGAAGTGCTGGCTGAGGGCGTAGGGGATCAGACCGATGCCCGACCGGATGCCCGTGCAGATGTCGGTGTAGGTGTTGTGGCCCTCGCCGGAGATCTCGACCAGGGCCTTCGGACCCTTGAAGGCGTTGTAGGTCTTGCGCACCTGGGAGGACGGTACGACGGTATCCCCCTCGGCACCGATGAGCATCACCGGCTTGGTCGACGGCGTGCCGGCCGGCGAGACCGGGGCCCAACCCACCGCGGTGGCCACCCCTGCGCCGTCGAGGGCGTCGAACGCGGTGCCGCCACCCAACGAGTGGCCGACCGCGGCGATCCGGGAGGGATCCGACGAGTCGTAGAGCACCGAGGCAGGATTCCCCGAAGCCTGCTCCACCGCGGCCAGCGACGATGCCATGACGGCTGAATCGTGGGCCGGAGTCGAATGCTCCCCGGTCTGGAGGACGTAGGCCGCCAGACCGCGTTCGAGGTAGTCGGCGCTGACCACCACGTACCCCCATGAGGCGATGCCGGCAAGCAGCGAGGAATAGAGCAGTCGCTCACCCCCGTCCCCGTGACTGAACAGGACGATCGGGTACGGACCCTTGCGCGACGCCGGCGGATCGGTGAACGCGTGGATCGTCGTCACCTGGTTGTACTTGGCCGGCAGGATCGCCTGGTAGGAGGCGGGCAAGGTCGACGCCTCGGCGTAGCTGAACGGGGCGTGCCCTGCGAGATGGGCCGGGTCGGCGGGGTAGTAGACGGTGGCCAGCCGCTCGCCGAACACCGGTCCGGCCGAGCCGAGGTCGAGCGTGGTGACCCCGACCGGGTCCGGCCCCTCGTGCTGGTAGGGCGGCGGGGGAGAGGCCGACCCTGTGCCGGACGACGAGCATCCCGCGCCGAGCACGAGGCAGCATGCCGCGACAGCGGCGAGGACCCTCGGAGACACCATCGCCATCCTCCCCCTGGACGGCGGCCCCGGTCCCCGCTCGCCCGATTGGACAGTACCGCACCGGGCCGGGCCACTGGAACAGGTTCTATACTTTTGCCAACCAGAACCTCCAAGGGGGACCCGCCATGGCCCAGCCGGTGATCGTCGAAGCAGTCCGTACCCCGATCGGGAAGCGCAACGGCTGGCTCTCCGGTTTCCACGCCGCAGAGCTCCTGGGTGCCGCCCAGGTCGAGCTCGTCAAGCGCGCCGGCATCGACCCGGGGGACGTGGAGCAGATCGTCGGGGGATGCGTGACCCAGGCCGGCGAGCAGGCCTCCAACGTGACCCGGACCGCCTGGCTGAGCCAGGGGCTCCCCTACGAGGTGGCCGCGACCACCATCGACTGTCAGTGCGGCTCTGCACAGCAGGCCAACAACTTCGTCGCCAACCTGATCAGCGCCGATGCCATCCACGCGGGCATCGCCTGCGGGGTCGAGGCCATGAGCCGGGTCGGGCTCGGGGCGAACGCCTTCAACGGCCCGGGCAAGTCCCGTCCCGAGAACTTCCCCTGGGACATGCCCGACCAGTTCAACGCGGCCGAGCGGATCGCACAGAAGTACGGCATCACGCGCGACGACGTGGACTGGCTCGGTTTCGAGTCGCAGCGCAAGGCGGCCGTCGCGGTGGCCGAGGGCCGGTTCGATCGCGAGATCGCCCCGATCGAGGCACCGGTGGTCGGACCGGACGGCCCGACCGGCGAGCGGACCGTCGTGACCAGGGACCAGGGTCCCCGCGAGACCACCCGCGAGGGTCTGGCCGGCCTCAAGCCGGTGCTCCCCGAGGGCATGCACACCGCCGGGAACAGCTCGCAGATCTCCGACGGTGCGGCCGCGGTGCTGTGGATGTCCGAGGCCCGGGCCGGTGAGCTCGGCCTGCGCCCGCGGGCCCGGATCGTGGCGCAGACCCTTGTCGGCTCGGATCCCTACTACCACCTCGACGGGCCCATCGCCGCGACGACCGACGTGCTCAAGAAGGCCGGGATGACCCTCGACGACATCGACATCGTCGAGATCAACGAGGCCTTCGCCTCGGTCGCCATGTCGTGGGGCAAGGTCCACGGCGCAGACTGGGACAAGGTCAACGTGAACGGCGGGGCGATCGCCCTCGGCCACCCGGTCGGTTCGACCGGCGCCCGCCTCATCACCACCGCCCTCCACGAGCTCGAGCGGACCGACAAGAACCTTGCCCTCGTGACCATGTGCTGCGGTGGGGCCCTGGCCACCGGCACGATCCTCGAGCGGATCTGACCTTCCCCCTCGGCGCCCACCTGTGGGTGCGCCCGACAGCGCGTTCCGTGATGAAGTGGGGGAATGAGCTCCCCCACCGCTCTCTGCGCCGGGCGACCATCCTGATGCTCGCTGCGGCAACCGTCCTCACACTCGGCTCAGCCCCCGCCCTGGCCTCGACCACACCCGGGCCCCGTGTCGCGCCTTCTTCGAGCTGGACCACCTTCGACCAGAATGGGCTCCGCACCGGGGTCGACGCCTCGGGGGCGCCGTTCTCCCCGGCCGCCGCCGCGTGGACCTCGGCCACCCTCGACGGGAGTGTCTACGCCCAGCCGCTCATCGACGCAGGGCGGGTGTACACGGCCACCGAGAACGACACCGTGTACGCCCTCGCCGCCGACACCGGGGCCGTGCTCTGGGCCACCCATGTTGGCACGCCCTTCTCCCCCTCGACCGTCTCGGGACTCTGCGGAAACATCAATCCGACGGTCGGGATCACCTCGACCCCTGTCATCGACACCGCACGCGGAGAGATCTTCGTGGTGGCGGCCGAGCAGGCGGGTGCCCACGCTGCAGCCCACCACCTCATCGGCCTCGATCTGTACACGGGCGCGATCCTGCTCAACCAAGTCATCGATCCTCCGAACCTCGTCCCCAATCTTGCGTACGAGCTCCAGCGTGCGTCTCTGGCCTTGGACGACGGCCGGGTCATCGCCGGGTTCGGGGGCAACGACGGAGACTGTGGGACGTACCACGGTCTGGTGGTCTCGACTCCGGAGACCGGAGGCACACCGTCGACCTTCGTCGTCGCCAGCGGGTTCAACCAGGGCGCGGTCTGGATGGGCGGCGCGGCCCCGACCATCGACGCCCAGGGAAACGTCTGGGTGGCCACCGGCAACAGCTCGGCGCCTTCGACCTCGTATGACTACAGCGACGGAGTCATCGAGCTCAACCCGGTGACCATGCAGGTGATCGACTACTTCGCACCGACCACCTGGCACGCCGACAACTCCTCCGACCTCGACCTCGGATCGACTGTCCCAGCGGTCCTCCCGAACGGCCTCGTCTTCGAGGTTGGCAAGTCGCGTATCGCGTACGTGCTTCGCGAGTCCGACCTCGGCCACATCGGCGGTCAGGTGCAATCGTCCCCCAATTTCTGCGGCAGTGACGCAGACGGAGGATCCGCCGACCTCAATGGCACCCTGTTCGTGCCCTGCAGCGACGGACTGCGTGCAGTCATACCGACTGCTTCCTCGCCTCCCACGGCGCTCTGGCACACGTCGAGCGGCGCTCACGGGTCCCCGATCGTGGCCGGCGGCGAGGTCTGGTCCGTAAGCGGGGGCACTCTCTACGCCCTCGACCCGGCCAATGGGAACCTCGACCAGCAGTTCTCGATCGGCGGCACCAACTCCGACTTCCCCTCGCCCGCCGCCGCCGACGGCCTCATCGTGGCGCCCTCGGACGACCAGCTCCACACGTTTACCGGCCCCGATGGGCTGCCAGGACCTCCGACACCGGCGCCGCCCCGACCGGGCTACTGGTTCGCCGGCTCCGACGGTGGGGTGTTCGCGCTCGGCGGCGCCGGCTTCTTCGGCTCCGCCGGGAACATTCCGCTGGCCCAGCGAGTCGTGGGCATGGCCGCCACCCCCGATCACCGGGGCTACTGGTTGGTGGCTGCCGACGGTGGCATCTTCGCCTTCGGTGACGCCGGGTTCCACGGCTCGACCGGCGCCTTCCACCTCGACGCCCCCATGGTGGGCATGGCGGCGACCCCAGACGGGGGCGGCTACTGGCTCGTCGCGGCCGACGGCGGGGTCTTCGCATTCGGGGACGCCCGTTTCGAGGGATCGATGGGAGGTCGGCACCTCAACCAGCCGGTGGTGGGCATCGCCCCGGGCCCCGACGACCGCGGGTATTTCCTGGTGGCCGCCGACGGTGGCATCTTCGCATTCGGGGACGCCGCGTACGCGGGCTCGACCGGGAGCATCCACTTGAACCAACCC
The DNA here is from genome assembly GCA_963701325.1 of uncultured Acidimicrobiaceae bacterium. Lineage (GTDB taxonomy): Bacteria > Actinomycetota > Acidimicrobiia > Acidimicrobiales > RAAP-2 > Bog-756. The sequence continues at coordinate 1,457,683 of OY969604.1, read as the reverse complement.
GTCGTGGGCATGTCCGCCGAACCGTCCCCCGGCACGCCGGGCTACTGGTTGGTGGCTGCCGACGGTGGCATCTTCGCCTTCGGCCGGGCGAGGTTCGACGGCTCGACCGGCGGAATTCCCCTCAACCAGCCGGTGGTCGGCATGGCTGCGACCGCCGACGGCGACGGCTACTGGCTGGTGGCCGCCGACGGCGGCATCTTCGCCTTCGGGGACGCCCTGTTCGAGGGATCGACCGGCGGGATCGCCCTCAACGCCCCGATCGTGGGCATGGCGGCCGGGCCGTCGATCGCCTGAGAGGTCCGGTTCCTTCCGCAGGACCGGACGGGCCCGCTGGTCCGGTGGAAACTAGAATAGGTTCTAGTTCACCGTGCCCTCGATCGACCGGAGGCGCGACCGTCATCGCCGTCGCGCAGCGGCGGAGCAGGGGAGCGGGCGCGAGGCCCCCACCCCGGAGGGAGGTCCACCATGACCGGCACCGAGCACCTGACCTTCGAGCGGGTCGGCTCGACCGCGGTGGTGACCATGAACCGCCCGGAGGCGAAGAACGCCCTCTCCGGGCCGATGCTGGTCGGGATGGCGGACGCCTGGGTCGAGATCGACGGCGACGACGCCATCCGGTGTGCGATCCTCACCGGGGCGGGCCGCACCTTCTGCGCCGGCATGGACTTGAAGTCGATGTCCGGGCCGGCCAGCGAGGAGACCCAACGCCGGATGGCCGAGGACCCCGACCTCCACTGGCGGGCGCTGCTCCGCCATTACTCGCTGAAGAAGCCGCTCATCGCCGCCGTCGAGGGGTGGGCCGTCGCCGGTGGCACCGAGATCCTCCAGGCCACCGACATCCGGGTGGCCGGAGAGAGCGCCAAGTTCGGGGTCTTCGAGGCCAGGCGCGGCCTCTTCCCCCTCGGGGGATCCACCGTCCGGCTGCGCCGGCAGATCCCCTTCACCGTGGCCATGGACCTGCTGCTGACCGCCCGCGAGATGTCCGCCCAGGAGGCCAAGGAGGTCGGCCTCATCGGCCGGGTGGTGCCCGACGGCACCGCCCTCGAGACCGCCCTCGGGATCGCCGAGATCATCGGGGCCAACGGCCCGCTCGCCGTCGAGGCGATCAAGGCATCCGTGAAGGCCACCGAGGGCATCCCCGAGGAGCAGGCGCTCGCGATCGAGCTCGAGCTCGGCTGGCCGATCTTCGCCACCGAGGACGCCAAGGAGGGCCAGCGGGCGTTCGCCGAGAAGCGCCCGGCCGAGTTCAAACGCCGGTGATCGATCCCTTCGCCGCTGCACCGACCGCGTCCGACCCGCGCCGCCGTCTGGCCGAGGCGCTCCGGCCGCTCATCACCATGACGGTGGCCGCCGAGCTGGACGACCAGTCGATCACCGAGGCAGCCGAGGCGGTCGAGTCGGTGGCGAGGACGCTCGCCACCCGGGCCGGCCCGCACCGCACCCGCAACCAGCCCGACCTGGCCCGCGCCGCCCAGGACTTCTTCCCCACCAGCCCGATCATCGGGCTGGCCAATCCGATCGCGCCGCCGGTCCGGGTGGACGTCGTCGAGGGGCCGGAGGGCCAGCGCGAGATCCGCGGGACGGCCAACTTCAGCTTCGCCTACGAGGGTCCGCCGACCTGTGTCCACGGCGGGGTGATCGCCGAGCTGCTCGACGAGGCGCTCGGCGCGGCCAACATCGTGGCCGGAGTGGGCGCGATGACCGGGACCCTGACCGTCCGCTACCACAAGCCCACGCCGCTCAACGCAGATCTCCGGATCGAAGCCCGCACGGTGCGACAAGAAGGACGCAAGGTCTTCGCCTGGGGCGGGATCTACCACGATGACCAGCTCACCGCCGAGGCCGACGGGATCTTCATCGCGGTCCGGCCGCGCCAGATGTTGGACATCGCCGAGTCGAACGTCGAGAGCGCCGACCCGGCCATGCTCGAACAGATCCGGGCCGAGGCGTCGCGGGAGGGCGCGGCTTCCGACGTGCAACCCGTCGCGCCGGTCGATGCGCCGGCAGACGGAGCGGGGTGACGGTCAGATCTTCTGGCGGCCCTCCCAGTAGGGGTCGCGCAGGCGGCGCTTGTAGAGCTTGCCGTTGGGGTCGCGGGGCATCTCGGTTGTGAAGTCGATCGACTTCGGCGTCTTGAACTTGGCGAGCCGGGTCGAGCAGTACGCGAGGATCTCGGCCGCGAGCTCGTCGCTCGGCTCGACACCCTCGGCGGGCTCGATGACCGCCTTGATCTCCTCACCCCAGTCGTCGTGGGGGATGCCGAAGACGGCCGCGTCGCCCACCTTGGGGAAGCTCAGGAGTACGTTCTCGATCTCGGCCGGATAGATGTTGGCGCCGCCGGAGATGATCATGTCGATCTTGCGGTCCCGCAAGAAGAGGTAGCCGTCCTCGTCGATGAGCCCGACGTCGCCCACGGTGAAGAACTTGCCGATGCGGTTGGACCGGGTCTTCTCCTCGTCCTTGTGGTACGAGAAGTCACCGGTCTGCATGGACATGTACACGGTGCCGATGACGTTCGGCTCATCGATCTTGTTGCCCTCGTCGTCGAAGACGGCGATCTCCGAGATCGGCCACGGCTTCCCGACGGTGCCCGGCTTGGCCAGCCACTCCTGGGCGGTGACCAGGGTGCCGCCCCCCTCGGAGGCGGCGTAGTACTCGTCGATGGCATCCCCCCACCACTCGATCATCCGGTGCTTGACGTCGACCGGGCAGGGAGCCGCGGCGTGGATCATGTGCCGAAGCGAGGACACGTCGTACCCGGACCGCACCTCCTCGGGGAGGGCGAGAAGCCGGTGGAACTGGGTGGGCACCATGTGGGAGGTAGTGACCCGGTAGCGCCCGATGAGCTCGAGCATCTCCTCCGGCAGCCACTTGTCCATGAGCACGATGGTGTGGCCGAGGTGGAGCGAGGCCCCGGAGAAGCGCATGACCGCGGTGTGGTAGAGCGGGGAGCCCACGATATGGACGTTGTCGTCCTGTGGCTGGATGTTGAAGAGGAAGAGGATGCCCGACTGGCCGAGCGCGGCGTCCTCGGGCGAGAGACCGGAGAGGCGGCGGAAGACCCCCTTCGGGTTCCCGGTGGTACCCGAGGTGTAGTTCATCACGTCCCCGATGGTGCGGTCCTTCGGATCATCCGTGGGCTGGTCGTCGCGCATGCGGGCGTAGGAGCCGAACCCGGCGATCTCGCCGACCGCGAAGCAGATCGACGATGGGAGCTCGGCCTCCTCTGCGGCGTCGATGGCAACCTGGGCGAAACGCTCGTGGGCCACGAAGGCCTTGGCCTCCGAGTCCCGCAGGATGTAGGCGACCTCGGGAGCGACCAGGTGGTGGTTGATCGGCACCAGGTACCAGCCGGCCTGCAGCGCGGCCGCGTAGAGCTCGAACATCTCGACGCCGTTGGGCAGCAGGGTGGCCACGACGTCACCGGGTTGGAAGTCGAGGGCCCGCAGCCCGTGCACGACCTGGTTGGCGCAACCGAGCAGCTCGCCTGCGGTGTACTCGGTCCCGTCCGGCGCAACGATCGCCAGGTACCCGGGATCCTCGTGTGCGAGCGCCCAGAAGCCGAGATCTCCCATGGTGTCCCCTCCCCGTGTCGTCGAGTGCGCCGTGCGGACGGAGGACCCGCGGAGCGGGGTGGCGCGGACCCGGTCGGCACGCTAGAACAGGTTGCAGTAGAGGTCAACCGCTCCGCGGCGGGCCGCGGCGCGCGTGCGCTGACAGAACGAGTGGGACGAGCAAGGGGAACAGCGCCCGATGAGTGGATTCCTGGAGGGCAAGGTCATCGCCATCACCGGTGCCGGTGGGGGCATCGGACGGGTCGTCGCACTGCTCGCGGCGGGCGAGGGGGCCAGGGTCGTCGTCGCCGACATCGGCGTGTCGATGGCCGGAGAGGACCCGAAGAGCGAGGTGGCCGACGCGGTCGTCGCCGAGATCGAGGGCGCAGGGGGTGAGGCCGTCGCCGTCGCCGAGAGCGTGACCACCCTGGCCGGTGGTGAGCGGATCGTGGGTACCGGCGTCGAGCGGTGGGGCCGGGTCGACGGGGTCGTCGCGGTCGCCGGCATCCTGCGGGAGCGGATGCTCTTCAACATGTCCGAGGACGAGTGGGACGCGGTCATCGAGACCCACCTGAAGGGTCACTTCACCGTCTTCCGTGCCGCCTCGGCCGTCATGCGCAAGCAGGAGGGCGGTGGCGCGCTCGTGGCCTTCACCTCGGGGGCGTTCGCCGGCAGTGTGGCCCAGGCCAACTACGCGGCGGCCAAAGGCGGCATCGTGTCCCTCGTCCGCTCGGCCGCCGCCGGCCTCCAACGGTACGGCGTCACCGCCAACGCCATCGCCCCGGTGGCCCGGACCAGGATGTCGGCCAACGTGCCGATGGACCTCGCCGAGATGGGCGACCCGGAGGACGTGGCGCCGTTGGTCGTCTACCTGCTCTCCGAGCGGGCCAGGCACGTGACCGGCCAGGTGTACACGTCCGTCGGCCCGAAGATCGCGGTCTGGAACCAACCCCGCGAGGTACGGGCCGCCTACGCGGAGGGCCGCTGGACGGTGGAGCAGATCGCCGAACGCCTCGATTCGACCGTCGGTCAGGAGCGGATGCCCCTGCTCGACCAGCTCGAGGCCTATCGCAAGGCAGCCGAGGCCAAGGCCGAGGCCGGCGGGACCTGACCCGGTCTGCCCGGGTCTAGTTCTCGTCGAGCACGCAGAACTCGTTGCCCTCCGGATCGGCCAGCACCACCCAGCTCTCGTTGCCGGTCTGGCCGATCGAGGTCCGGGTCGCCCCCAGGGTCTCGAGACGCTCGACCTCGCGCTCCTGGTCGTCGGGGACGAGGTCGAGGTGGATGCGGTTCTTCACCGACTTCGCCTCGGGCACCGCGAGGAACAGCAGCGGACGGGCCGACCCGTAGTCGGGGTGGTCCTCTCCCGGCTCGACCCAGATGTCACCGTCCTCGTCGACCCGGTGGCCCCATCCGAGGACCTGCGACCAGAAGCCGGCCAGTCCGAGCGGGTCCACGGCGTCGATGCTCACGGTCTCGATGCGCAGTCCCACGGACACCTCCCGGGAATCGTCTCCGGTCCTCGACCGGTGCGGAGACTCTAAGCGGGATCGGCCGCCGCTGTCCGACAACCGCGTCCGCACCGCGGAGCAGGAACCCGCAGCGGTCCCGTCGTGTCGCCGGGGGTGACACCACCGGCGGGTCGCCCGTCCCTACAGTGGCAGCGGGGAACAGTGGGCCCGGCGACCGTGGTGTGCGGCGCCCAGTGGCGCAGCCGGCCCGACGACGCGGAGGTTGCAGATGATCGCACTGGCCATCGTTCTGGGCGTGATCGTGTTTCTCCTGGCGGTGCTCGTCGCCGGCTTGCTCCGCAGCCACGCGGACATCCTGAAGGCCTTGCACGACCTCGGTGCGGGGGTGGGCGAGCCGACGGACGAGCGCGTCCACGACCCTCGATCCGATGTGGGACGCGCGGGGCATGGGGCCGACCACCCTGTCCCGGTCACCATGGGCCCACCCCTGCCGCCGGAACGGGATGTGTCCTCGGTGCCGACCATCGCGGGGGTCACCCCGGCCGGCGATGCCCTCGCTGTGTCGCCGGCCGCCTCCGACCGGCTCACCCTGCTCGCGTTCCTCTCGTCCGGGTGCCGGTCCTGTGCCGGGTTCTGGAAGGATCTCGGCGCGCCGGGTGCGCTCGGACTGCCGGCCGGCACCAGGCTGGTGGTTGTGACCAAGGGACCCGACCACGAGCTCCCGGCCGAGGTGCGGGCCATCGCACCCCCTGGTCTGTCGGTCGTGATGTCCTCTGACGCCTGGAGCGACTACGAGGTGCCCGGCTCGCCCTTCTTCGTCCTGATCGACGGGACGGCCGGGCGGCGGATCGGCGAGGGGGTGGCCAACCACGCCACCCAGGTGGCCGACCTGGTCCGCCGGGCGGCGGCCGACGCCGACGGCGGTGTGCCCGGCGGCCGGGCTCGCTCTGTCGGGTTGGACGGACCCCAGCGCGAGTCGGCCAACGACCGCGAGCTCATCGAGGCCGGGGTCCTGCCCGGTGATCCGAGTCTCTACCCGACGTCCGTGGACGAGATCTTCATGCCACCGGGGCCGGCACCACGGTCCGCCCCGGACCGCTCCGGCCGGGCGAGCTGAGGATGGCCACGCTGAGCGCTCACGGGATCGTCGCTCCGCTGCCCAGCGGATTCGAGGGCCGGATCTTCGTACGGGGGACCTCCGGTGCGGAGCGGGCGCACACGGTCGCCCAGTTCGCGACCTTCGCCCTCCCGCCCGGGACGGGGGACTTCGGTGGTGGTGCGACCACGCTGATGGGAGTCGACGACATCCTGGTGGTCCTCTTCGAGTACGGGCCGGAGAGCCTCGGGACGAGCCTCTTCGCACGGGTCGGCATGCCCCGGGAGCTGACCCCGGCCGACTTCCTCCCCTACGTCCTGCGCAGGGGCCTGGTCGGCCAGTCGGGGACGCAGTGGTTCTTCACCGAGGCCGGTCGGCCCTTCACCCTCTACGTGGTGCTCGGCAGTCACGCCCGGCGGTCCCCGCTCGTACCGCGCGTCAACGAGTTGCTCGCCCGGCTCTCCGTCGACCCGACGCTGCTCGCCGCCGGACCGGTGACCCCGTGGAACTGATCGGCCCCTACCTGGCCGCCTGCGTGCTGCTCGTCGCTGCAGGAGCAGCCAAGGTGCTCCGACCCGATGACACCGCACGGGCGCTCGCAGACACCGTGCCGCTGCCGGTGACGCTGCCCATGATCCGGCACGCAGTCCGCGGTGGTGCGCTGGCCGAGGTCGTGCTGGGGGCGATCGCGCTCCTGCGACCCGGTGCAACGACAGCCGGGCTGGTCGCCGTCTCGTACCTTGTCTTCGCCCTCTACGTCGCGGCGGTCTCCATCCGCGGCGGTCCCCTGGCCAGTTGCGGCTGCTTCGGCACCCCTGACACCCCGGCGATGCCCATCCACGTCGTCGCGGACCTGTTCCTGGCCGGATCGGCGGCGCTGGTGGCGGCGACCGTCGGGCCCACCACGTTGCCCGGCCTCCTCGCCGGCCAACCTTGGCACGGGATCCCCCTCGTCCTCCTGAGCCTCCTCTGCGCCTGGCTGCTCGTGCTCACCCTCGCCTCGCTCGCCCGGGTGGAGGGTGCCAGGCGCCGGCTCGGGATCACCCGAGGAGCGACTGCGTGACGACCAGCCTCGTGGACCGGGCGTCCAGCTTCCTCGAGTCACATCTGTCCCGGCGCAGCTTCATCAACCGTTCGGCCATGGCCGGCAGCGCGGTGGCCATCGGGTCGGGCCTCGACCTGGTGCTCAAGCCGGGCAGCGCCTACGGCTACGTCTGCACCTGTGGCAACGGCTCCTGCGGATGCGGCTCGACATGCTGTTCGGGGTTCTCCGAGTTCTGCTGCTCGGTCAACGGCGGCTACAACTACTGCCCGACCGGCACGGTGATGGGCGGGTGGTGGAAGGCGGACAATTCCTCGTACTGCAACGGACCCCGGTACTACATGGACTGCAACGCGACCTGTTCCTGTGACACCGGTTGTGGAAACGGGTGGGGCTTCTGCGACCCCGACTGCGACGGGACGAACTGCGGCTGCGGACCCGACGGCTGCGATTCGTTCGTGACCGGTTGCTTCCAGTTCCGGTACGGCCAGTGCAACCAGCAACTGGACTGCGTGGGCAGGATCGTCTGCCGGGTCGTGGCCTGTGTCCCACCCTGGACCATCGACCCGACCTGCACGACCGCGCTCGCGGAGGACGACAGCACCGCCGAGCAGAACGAACCCTGCTGGACTCCCGCGCCCCCGTCCCCGCCGCCGCCTCCCTGCACCTCGGTGCTCACCAACTGCCAGGTGTGCGGCATGGCGGCTGGTACCGGCGGATCGGGGTACGCAATGGTGACCTCGTTCGGGCGCCTCTTTGCATTCGGGGACTTCACCCCGGACGGGGACCTCAGCGCTGTGATCCTCAACCAGCCCATCGTGGGCATGGCCGCGACCCCGACCGGCAAGGGCTACTGGCTGGTCGCCTCCGACGGGGGCATCTTCGCCTTCGGCGACGCCCCCTTCCAGGGATCGATGGGCGGGCACCCGCTCAACCAGCCCATCGTGGGCATGGCCGCGACCCCGACCGGCAAGGGCTACTGGCTGGTCGCCTCCGACGGGGGCATCTTCGCCTTCGGCGACGCCCCCTTCCAGGGATCGATGGGCGGGCACCCGCTCAACCAGCCCATCGTGGGCATGGCCGCGACCCCGACCGGCAAGGGCTACTGGCTGGTCGCCTCCGACGGGGGCATCTTCGCCTTCGGCGACGCCCCCTTCCAGGGATCGATGGGCGGGCACCCGCTCAACCAGCCCATCGTGGGCATGGCCGCGACCCCGACCGGCAAGGGCTACTGGCTGGTCGCCTCCGACGGGGGCATCTTCGCCTTCGGCGACGCCCCCTTCCAGGGATCGATGGGCGGGCACCCGCTCAACCAGCCCATCGTGGGCATGGCCGCGACCCCGACCGGCAAGGGCTACTGGCTGGTCGCCTCCGACGGGGGCATCTTCGCCTTCGATGCCGGCTTCTACGGATCGCCGGCCTGAGATGGTGACCGCGGTCCTGCTCGTCGCCGGGTTCGCCGTGGCCATCGCCGCGGCAGTCCGCTCGACCTGGTCGCCCTGCGGCCTGTCCATGCTCTCGACGATCACGCCGTTCGGCGAGCGAGCCAGGTCGCACCGCTACGCGGGCACGGCCACCTGGTTCGTTCTCGGCGCGGTGCTCGGCGGCCTGACCTTGGGTGTCTGCGCGGCGGCGCTGGCGATGGCGACGAGCACCATCGTCCCGTCAGGTGCCGCGGCCGGGCTCTGCGCCCTCGGCGCCACCCTCATCGCCCTGTGTTCCGACGCCGGCGTGGCAGGGGTGCGTCTCCCGGTCCACCATCGCCAGGTCAACGAGCGATGGCTCGACGCCTACCGCCCCTGGGTCTACGGAGCCGGCTTCGGGTGGCAGATCGGGACCGGAGTGGTCACCTACATCACCACGGCCGCTGTCTATCTGGTCGTCGTGCTCGGCGCCCTCACCGGCAGGCCCGCGGTTGCGCTGGCGGTCGGGGGAGTCTTCGGTCTGGTCCGCGGGCTCGCGGTGACCCTGACCCGGGGTGTGTCGTCGCCGGCGGCCCTGCTCGAGTTCCACCGGCGGTTCGCGCTCGCCGCGCCCCGCGCCGACCGGCTGGTCCGGATGACGATGGCCGCCGTCGCCCTCGCCCTGGCGGTCGCCACGTGGTCGGCGTGGTCGGTCGGTCTCCTGGTCGGGGTCGGAGCCGCTGCGCTCGCCCTCGGGGCGGCTACCGGGCGACTCGGTCGGGGCGGTCGGCCTCGGCCCGCCACAGGGGCCATGCCCGCAGACCGGTCAGTCGCCCCCGGCTAGACCGGCCGCCGGACCACCGGGCGCGACGCCACCCGAGACGGCAGGTGCGGCCAGGTCGTCGAGAGTCTCCTCGCCCGGGGCAGCGTCGACCGCGTCCACGTCCGGGAGCTCACCCTCGCCACCGTCCTGCCCGCTGCGCCACCGTCGGAGGGGTCCGAGGCGCGAGGCCAGCAGGACCAGCCCGGCGATCGCCAACGCGATGCCGGCGAACTGGACCAGGAGCGAGCCGAGGTGGCCGTCCTCGCCGAGCCAGAGGTGCTCGTCGAGGAACCGCTCGATGCCCCAGAGGACCATGCCCACCCCGAGGACGATGCCAGCCGGGGGAAGGGCGCCACCGCGGCCGGCCTTCGTTCCGTGCGGGGCCTGGGACCGCAGCCACCGTTCGACGAGCAGCAGGATCCCGAAGATGGTGAAGTCCTCGATGGCCTGGAAGATCGGAACGGGCAGCCGGCGGCCGTTCTGGCCGGCGTAGTACATGCCGAACCACTGCGTGGTGGGATGTCCGCCCCCGGCGACCATCAACTGGGGACCGAGCAGCCGTCCCATTCCCCAGCAGGCCATGAGCACTGGGGCCATGAGGTCGGCGAAGCGCAGGGTCGGCAGCTCCGGGCACCTCCTGCGTGCGCTCACGATGGCCACCGGCACCGCGAAGAGCAGCCCACCGAACGAGGAGAGTCCACCCTGCCAGATGGCCATGACCTGGCCCGGGTGGGCGGCGTAGAACGAGTAGTTGGAGACGACGTGGAGGGCCCGTGCGCCCACGATCGCGGCGACGACCACCCACAGGAACATGCCGGTGACCCACTGCCAGGGATAGCCGGCCTGCCGCAGCCGGCGCTCGGTGTACCGCAACCCGAACCAGAAGGTGAGGGCCAGTCCGATCCCGTAGGTGTGCACCTCGAGGAACCAGATGTGGAAGGCGACGGGAATCGGTCTCATGGAGGAGGTTCGCTGTGACGGGATCCGGCGTCCCGTTGGGACAGGCGACGCCCCTCAGTATGCCCCAGGGCCCCGGTATGGTGGCTTCGGCACACCTGGGCGTCGCCCGGGGCCGGCCTTCGGGCCCTGTTCGGGAGCGAGTCGGCATGGGGTGCCAGGCGGTCACTGGGACGGGGACACGATGAAACCTCTGGCGGGCAAGGTGGCGGTGGTGACCGGCGGGGGGTCGGGCATCGGGCTGGCCACGGCGAGCCGTCTGACCGGGGCGGGCGTCTCGGTAGCGGTCGTCGACCTCGACGGGGCCTCGGCCGAGCGGGCGGCGGCCGACCTCGACGGCCTCGCCCTGCAGGCCGACGTCGGCCGGTCCGACGAGTGGCCGGGCATCGTGGAGGCGGTCGTGCGGCGGTTCGGTGGAGTCGACCTGGCCCACCTCAATGCCGGGGTGACCACGGGCGAGGGCGACATCATCCAGGTGACCGACGAGCTCTACAGGCGCGCCGTCGGTGTCAACCTGGACGGCGTCTTCTTCGGACTCCGTGCACTGGTGCCGGCGCTCTCCGAACGGGGCGGGGGCGCCGTCGTGGCCACCGCCTCGCTCGCCGGTCTGATCGGGTTCTCGCCAGATCCGGTCTACTGCCTCACCAAGCACGCGGTGATCGGCCTCGTGCGCTCACTCGGGCCACAACTCTCCGATCGCGGGATCACCTTCAACGCGGTGTGCCCGGGGATCGTGGACACCCCGCTCATCGACGACATGCGCGAGGTGCTCGAGGGAAGCAGGTTCCCGCTCATCGACGTGGCTGCGGTGTCCGAGGCGGTGGTCGAGTTGCTCGCCGGTGAGGAGACCGGCGAGGCGGTGGTCATCCAGGCGGGGAGGGAGGCCATCCCGTTTCGCTTCGCCCGCCCGCCCGGTCCGCGTGCCGGCGGCACCGCCGGGCAGATGCCCCCACCGGGTTTCGCCGCGCACGACCAGACTCGGGGTGAGCGGTGAGTTGAGAGCTGAACTGAGCTGGGCCGGCGAGCTGAACTGAGCTGAGAGCGGTCGCCTGAGAGCGGCTCAGCCGACCCGGCCGACGCCGGCGAACCCGTCTCCCGTGCGCACGCCGGTGATCCAGACCGACGCCCCGGTATACGGCGCTTCGATCATCGAACCGCCGCCGACGTACATGGCCACGTGCTCCGACCCGCCGGGACCGTAGAAGAGGAGGTCTCCCGGCTCGATGTCGGCCAGCGGGATGTGGGTGGTGTCGTCGTACTGGGCTCCCGAGTAGTGCGGGAGGCTGATCCCGACCTGTGCGTAGGCCCACTGGACGAGGCCCGAGCAGTCGAAGCCGGCCGGTGTGTCCCCGCCCCAGACGTAGGGGACCCCGATCTCGTGCTCGGCGGCCTGCACTGCGCCTGCCGCTCCCGGTGCGAGCGGAGGCAGCGGCGCATTGGAGACTGTCGGTGCGCCCCCTCCCGAGCCCGAACCGGAGGTGTCAGCGGTCGAACCCGCCGAGCTCTGTGCGGCCCGTGCGGCCGCGGCCGCCTGTGCGGCTTGCACCTTCTGGTTGAACGCTGCCGTCGCGGCGGCCTGCGCGGCTGCAGCCGCAGCTGCCTGCTGCTGCGCGACCAGCTGCTGGATGTTGGCGTCGACGCCGGCGAGTGTCTGGCGGTCCTGGGTGGCCAACGCGCTCGCCTGGCTCTCCGAACCGCTGAGCGCGTTGCGGGTGTCGGTGGCCTGTGTCTGCTGCTGCTCGAGCGAGGTCTGCGTCGACTGCAGCTCTGCCTGCGCGGTGTGCAGCCGGTCGATGGTCGTGGTCACATCGCCGGTCGCGATGGACGAGTACTCGGAGCGGATGCTGTTCGCGTTCATGTTGGAGGTGAACAACTGGGTCGTGGTGCTGTTCGTGCCGCTGCTCGTGTAGTCGCTGATCGCCTCGGCCTGCAGCTGCGAGGTGTCCTTGGTGACCGTCTGCTGGTCCCTGGCCATCTGCGCCCGCGTGGCCGAGATCTGGCCCTGCAACTGCGAGAGCCGGTAGTCGGCCGAGTTGACCTGAGCGGTGAGCGCCTGGATCTGGCCCTCGGTCGCCTGGATCTTGGCCGTGATGGCCGCGGCCTGTGCCCGCGCGTCAGAAATCTGGTCCGCAGTGGCGGGTGCCGTCGTCGAAATCACAGCGGCACCAGTCCCCAATGAGGAGGCCAGTGCAAGTACCACAAATACCCGTCTGAGGGGCGTATTGCGGCGGGTTGGGCAGGCACCTGGCTCTGACGTCGAGTACAGCTCGGCGTGAGTCATATGGAGCACCTTTCTAGTCCACCCGACCCGGGCCCACAAGCACCAGACCCGCAATGCCCATGTTGAGCTGGGCATTCATCCGATGACGACGGTCCGGAGCCGCTCGGAGGAGAGCAGTCGGCGCGCCCGACGCCGCCCCTCGCCCGGCCGACCTCGACCCCCACCGGGTAGGGTCGGCGGGCATGGGTGAACTGATCGGATTTCCGGAAAATGGAAGCACCGGTCATGGCTATATCGCCGTGCCCGACGGAGGGTCGGAGGGGAGCCCCGGCGTCCTGGTCATTCAGGAGTGGTGGGGACTCGTCGACCAGATCCGCCACACCTGCGACCGGTTCGCGAAAGCCGGGTTCACCGCCCTCGCGCCGGACCTCTATCACGGGACGGCGGTACCGCTCACCGAACCAGACGAGGCGGCCACGCAGATGATGGCCCTCTCGATGGAGGGCGCGGGGCGCGACCTGAGCGGTGCCGTCGACGAGCTCACGCGTCGGACCGGTCGGCCCGCGATCGGCGTGGTCGGGTTCTGCATGGGGGGCGGCCTCGCGTTGGTGCTCGCCTGCCAGCGTCCCGACGCCGTCCGGGCGGTGGTCCCGGCGTACGGCCTCATCCCCTGGCCCGACGCGCGACCCGACTACGACGCCCTCGACGCGGCGGTGCTCATCCACGCGGGTGCGCTGGACACAATGTTCTCGCCCGACGCCGCTCACGCGCTCGAGACCGAGCTGACCGGATTGGGCAAGGAGGTGTCGTTGCACATCTACCCGGGTGTCGACCACGCCTTCTTCAACGAGGACCGTCCCGAGGTCTACGACCAGGCTTCGGCCGACCTGCTCTGGGAGCGCACCGTGGCCTTCCTCCGCGAGCACCTGCGCTGACCGGCGGTGGGCGGGACCGCGCTGGTCGATGACTACCTGACCCTCGGGCTGCGCCTGGGCCGCCACATCGACGGGCTGGTCGACGCCTACTACGGGCCCCCCGGGCCGGCTGCCGAGGTCGGGTCCGAGCCGGTGCTCCCGCCCGCCCGGCTGGTCGCCGACGCCGCGGTCCCTGTTGGCGGCCATCACCGCCGGCGACCCCCTCGACGCCGGATTCGCCGCCGAATCGCCGGCGGACTCGGCCGCACCCGCCCGCCGTCATTGGCTGTCCGCCCAGGTGGTCGGCATGTTGACCACGGCCCGCAAGCTGGCAGGTGAGGCCATCGGCTATGCCGACGAGGTCGAGGCCTGCTACGGGGTGCGACCTTCCCGGGTCGACGAGGAGGTCCTCTCCGGCGCCCACCGTCGCCTCGACGAGGCGCTTCCCGGCAGCGGACCGCTCGCCGAGCGCCTGGTGGCCTGGCGCGAGTCCCACGCCGTCCCCGTCGACCGCTTGCTCGCCGCAGTGGACTCGCTGGCCGAAGACCTGCGTGAGCGCACCCGACGCCTCTTCGGGCTGCCCGACGGGGAGCACGTCGAGTTCGACCTGGTCTCGAACGAGCCGTGGGCCGGGTTCAACTACTACCTCGGCGACCTCCAGAGCCGGGTGGCCATCAACACCGACCTGCCCGTCCTGTCGATCGGGCTCGCCCACCTCGTGGCCCACGAGTCCTATCCGGGCCACCACACCGAGCACACCCGCAAGGAAGTGGGCCTGGTACGCCGGCGTCGTTGGTGGGAGGAGTCGATCTTCCTGGTCGGCACGCCCCAGTGCCTGCTGGCGGAGGGTCTCGCCGATCTCGGGCTCGAAGTCGTGCTCGGTCGCCGCCCGGAACGGGAGGTCGCCTCCCACCTCGAACCGCTCGGCATCAGGTACGACGCAGAGGTGGTGGCAGCGGTGGCCGACGCGGGAGAGGCGCTCGGGGCGGTGCGCCAGAACGCGGCCTTCCGCCTCCACGAGGACGGCGCGGACCCGGACACGGTGATCGACGAGGTCGCCCGGTGGGGTCTGCTGCAACGGGACCGGGCCGCCAAGGCGGTCGAGTTCCTCACCCACCCGACCTGGCGCGCCTACCTCACCTGCTACGTGGAGGGGTTGCCGCTCTGTCGGGCCTTCGTAGCCGGCGACCCCGGACGCTTCGAACGCCTGCTCTCCGAACAGCTCACCCCGGAGGACCTCCTCGATCAGATCGCCCGGGACGGGCGGTCCGCCCCGACCCCGGCCTGAGCCTTTCCTTTCGCCCGGACGCCGACCGGTTTGGCCGGCCGCGGGCGGGGCCGTACCATTTCTGGCATGTCCGAACGCACGCGTACCCTGCCCCGGCGCTCCTGCATGTCGTCCCCGGGCTCCAACGAGCGCTTCCTGGCCAAGGCCCCGACCGTCCCGGCGGACATGAGCTTCCTCGACCTCGAGGACTCGGTCGCCCCGCTCGAGAAGGAGGCGGCCCGGGCCAAGGTCGCCGATGCCATCAAGAACCTCCCCTGGGACGACCGGGTCCTCTGCGTCCGGATCAACGCCTGGGACACCGAGTGGACCTACGGCGACGTGATCGAGGTCGTCTCGAATGCCGGAGAGCGCCTCGACGAGCTCATGCTCCCGAAGGTGCAGTCTGCGGCTGAGGTGGTCGCCCTCGACCTCCTCCTCTCACAGGTCGAGAAACGGTGTGGTCTGCGAACCGGCCACATCGGCATCGAGGCACAGATCGAGACCACCCGCGGGCTCATCAACGTCGAGGAGATCTGCGCGGCATCGCCGCGCCTCGAGACGATCATCTTCGGTCCCGCCGACTTCGCCGCCTCGATGGAGATGCCGGTGCTCACCGGCGGCGTGGCCATCCCGGAGTACCCCGGCGACCATTTCAACTACGTCTTCTCGAAGATCCTGATGGCCGGTCGGGCCAACGGCCTCCAGGTCATCGACGGCCCGTTCCTCAAGGTCCGTGAGCTCGACAGTCTCCGCGAGTTCTCCCAGCGCACCCGGGTGCTCGGCTACGACGGCAAATGGGCCCTCACCCCCGACCAGGTCGGGGTGCTCAACGAGGTCTACTCGCCGACCCAGGAGCAGTTCGACAAGGCCTGGCAGATCCTCGACGCCTATCGGAAGGCCACCGAGGACGACCGTTCGGGCGCGGTGATGTTCGGTGACGAGATGATCGACGAGGCCTCGCGCAAGATGGCCCTCAAGTTCGTGAGCCGCGGCGAGCGAGCCGGTCTGGTCCGCTCGCCCGACTGATCCCGGATCCATCCCACCCCGCGAGTCGGGCCGGGATGGGGTCAGGAGCCGGCGGTCGCCAGCAGACGACGAGAGATGACCTTGAGGGCGAGGGTCTCGTCGGCACCCTCGAAGATCGAGAGCACCCGCGCGTCGACGAAATAGCGACTCACCGCGAACTCCTCCGCGTAGCCCATGCCCCCGTGGATCTGCAGCGCCTCCCTGGTGACCCACTCGGCGGCCCGGCACACATAGGCCTTGACCATCGATGCCTCGAGGGTGCCCTCGCCCTTCGACATCAAGCGGGCCACCTCGTAGGAGAACTGCCGCGTGGCCTGGATGAGCACGGCCATCCTGGCCAGCTTGGCCCGGGTCAGTTGGTAGTCGAGGATGGGCGACCCGAAGACGACCCGGTTCGACGCGTAGTCGAGTGCGGCCTCGTAGGCAGCCTGCATGACCCCGATGGCCCGGGCAGCCGTCTGCAGCCGACCGTTCTCGAAGCCCTGCATCTGCAGGTAGAAGCCCTTGCCCAGACCGTCGTGCCCGCCGACCAGGTTGGCGTCGGGCACGAACCAGTGATCGAAGGCGACCTCGTAGGAGTGCATCCCGCGGTAGCCCAGGGTGTCGATCGGCCTGCCCTCCATCCGCCCGGTCGAGTCGGGGGGCGGCCGTCTGCTCCGGCCTCCTGGACGAAGACGAAGCCGTGGCCGTCGGCCTGTGGCTTCTCCACGAGGAAGAGGGAGAGGCCGCGGTGGGTCTTGGCCCGGTCCGGATCGGTCCGGGCCAACAGCATGAGGACGTCGGCCCGGGCGGCGAACGTGCACCAGGTCTTGACCCCGTTGATCAGCCAGCCCCCCGGGACGGCGGCCGCGCTCGGTGACCACACCGGCCACGTCGGAGCCGTAGTCGGGCTCGGTCACGGCCACCGCGCCCATGACCTCGGCGGTCGCCAGCCGGGGCAGCCAATACTGCTTCTGCTCCTCGGTGCCGCCGTGCACGAGCGCCCGGGTGAGGATCTCGGGGCGGGTGATCAACGATCCGCCGGCGCCGAGCGAGCCCCACGAGAGCTCCTCGGTGGCGACCACCATGCCCATGTAGTCGGCCTCGCCGCCGGTCGCGTAGCCGCCGTACGCCTCCGGAACGGACATCCCGAACCCGCCCATCTCGGCCATCCCGGAGATGATCTCCTCGGGGATGTCCGTGTTGGCCCGGTGGATGTGCTCCGCCCTCGGTCTGATCTGTTCCTCGGCGAACCGGTGGAAGGTGTCGCGCACCAGTTCGAAGTCGGGGTCGAGGTGCCGGGGGCCTTCGGTCTCTGCCAGGGAGGCGAGGAATCCGGGGTCGCGGAACCTGGCCATGAACGCCTCGGCCGGGGCGGACCAGTCGGCCGCCACCCCCCACTCGGCGCTCCGGCCTGCCGTCCGGGCTGCCAGGTCGGCGAGGGCGTCGGCGGCGAATGCGCACGCGATGCGTGCCTCGGTGTCGCCGTGGGTGCCGTATGCGAGCACCGCTTCGGCTGTGCGCACCGCAGCGGCAGCATGGGCGACGTCGTAGGCGAGGACCTGGGCCTGGTCGGGACCGCCCCCGGCAGCCATGGCCGCGATCCCGGCGGCGACGACGGACCTGGCCACCGCAACCGCCTCGACGGCTCCCGGCAGGTCGGCCCGCGGGGGCGCGTCGGTGCTCACGGGTGCAAGGTTACCGACCGCCCGGGTGGTGGCCCACGGGCGCGGCGCGGCCTGGCTGCTCAGCCCATCGGGCGCTGGGCCACCACGGTCACCAGGGGCGGGAGCACGACCGGGTCGTCCCCCGGGTCGACCTCGGTGAGCAGCGTGAGGTACTCGGCCACCGGACCGGGGCCGGCCGCTGCCGGCGCCTCCGCCCAGGCATCCACGATGGCCAGACCGGCGTCGCGGGCGAGGGCCGGGAGCAGGGCCCCGACGTCGGGGTGGCGGGCATCGGGCATCGAGAACGGCATCCCGGCGACCCGGCCGGCCGAGGTCACGGGCTCCTGTGCCACGACCCACCCGCCGGGACGTACCGCGCGTGCCATGCGGTCGAGGACCACCGCCGGATCCACCACGTGGAGGAGGAGGAAGCGGCAGAAGGCCAGATCGACCGCCTCGGGCAGTCGGAGGTCCTCGCCGGCCTGGGTGATCGCCAGCACCTGGCTGTGCGCGGACGCTGCCTCGGCCACCTCGTCCCGGGTCCTCGGGTCGCTGTCGACCGCGTAGACCCGTCCGTTCCGGCCGACGATCTCGGCGAGGGCGATGGTCACGTCGCCACCTCCGGCGCCGACGTCGACGCAGGTCCATCCCGGGCCGATGCCCAATCGCTCGAGGGCGGTGGCGAGCGGTCGTCGGTAGACGTCGTCCCGAAGACCCCGGAGCTCCATCACGCCACGTTACCGGCCGTTCCCGCCCGACCCGGTAGCCTCCCCTTCCGTGAAAGTGACCATGATGCTGTGCGACTCCGCACAGGTTGCCGACGGCAAGCTCTATGTGCTCGGCGGCGGCTGGAGCATGACCGGTCCCGATCCGGTTCCCTCTGCGATCGCGCTCAAGATCGACGTCGGGTGGCACGAGGCCGAGGCCCCGCACCACTGGGAGCTCTACCTCGAGGATGCCGACGGGGGCCCCGTCCTCGTCGACACGCCGGACGGTGAGCACCCCGTCGAGGTCCGCGGTGAGTTCACCGTGGGCCGCCCTCCCGGTATCCCCGAAGGCTCGCCCATCGACGTCGCGCTCGCGGTCAACCTCGGCCCGTTGCCCCTCGTGCCGGGCACCCGCTACACCTGGCGGATGGCCATCGACGGCGACAGCCACCCCGACTGGGTCCTCTCCTTCACCACCCGGCCCGCTCCAACAGCGAGCTGAGGGAGGGAGTCGTGCGGTTCAGCGGACCGTTGGACGACCGGACCGCTCGCGTACTACACCAGCGGGCATGACCGTCCACGAGCGTCCCTTCGGCCGCTATTTCGAGGAGTTCGTGCCGGGGGACGTCTACCGTCACTGGCCGGGCAAGACCATCACCGAGGCCGACGACCACCTGTTCTGCATGATCACCATGAACCATCACCCGCTGCACAGCGACAGCTGGTTCGGCGAGCACGAGTCCGTCCAGGGGAGGAACGTGGTGGTCGGCAACCTGGTCTACTCGCTGGCCCTCGGGATGAGCGTCCCGGACGTGAGCGGCTCGGCCATCGCCAACCTCGAGGTCGAGTCGCTCGTCCACCGCGCCCCCACCTTCCACGGCGACACCATCTACGCGGAGACCAAGGTCATCGATGCGGTGGCATCGACCTCCCGTGACGACCGCGGGGTGGTCACCGTCGAGACCAAGGCCTTCAACCAGCGCGCGGAAGAGGTCTGCTTCTTCAGGCGCAAGGTCATGGTGTGGAAGCAGGACGCCGCACCCGCGCGCCGCCGCCCCTACCCGGACGACGTCTGGGGGTGACCGGGGGGTTCCCCCGGGCCCGACCGACCGACCAGGTGCGGGCGCTCGGGGCCGCGGTCGAGGTCTGGGGATCGGATGCCGGGGCGACCTGCCGGCGTCCCGGACTGCCCTGGCGGTCGACCCGGGATCCGTGGGCCGTGCTGGTGAGCGAGGTCATGGCCCAGCAGACCCAGGTCTCGAGGGTGGTGCCGGCCTATCGTCGCTTCCTGGTCGCCTTCCCGACCCCCACCGCCTGCGCCGCCGCCCCGCTCGGGGACGTCCTGCGGGCCTGGGAGGGGATGGGCTACAACCGGCGCGCACGTGACCTGCAACGCGCCGCCGCCGCGGTGGTCGCCGATCACGGCGGCGCCATCCCGGACTCCCTCGGATCGTTGCTCTCGTTGCCGGGAGTCGGTCCCTACACCGCCCGGGCTGTCCTCGCCTTCGCCTTCGGGCACGACGTGGGGGTCGTGGACACCAACGCTGGACGCGTCCTCGCCCGGGCCGTCGCCGGGCGTCCGCTCCGGCTCGCCGAGGCCCAGGAGCTGGTCGACCGCATGGTGCCGCCAGGCCGGGGCTGGTCGTTCGGGCAGTCCCTGCTCGATCTCGGAGCGATGGTGTGCACGAGCCGGGCCCCGTCGTGTCACGCGTGCCCGGTGCGTCGGCGCTGCCGGTGGGCAGCCGGTGGGTGGCCCGATCCGGACCCTGCGGCCCGGTCGGCCGGCGCCCCGACCCGGCCGGAGCGGTTCGCCGGCTCCGACCGTGAGGGCCGGGGACGGCTGGTGGCCTCCCTGCGCACCGGTCCACTCCGATACGGACAGGTCGCCGCTGCCGCCGGGTGGGCCGGCGACCCGCGCCGGGCAGAGCGGGTGCTCGATGCGCTGGTGGCCGAAGGGATGGTCGTGCGCGCTCCGAGCGGATGGGTGCGCCTGCCCTGAGCGACCGGCGCGGTGCCCGGCGACCTCGGGTGCTCAGGCGCTCAGGAACCGCAGGATGTGACCGTTGACCTCGTCGGGTTTCTCGACGTGCAGGAAGTGACCGGCATTTGCGACGACGACCATCTCCGACCCGGGGGCGAGGAACTCGGTGACCGGGCCGATCACCTCGAGCCCGATGCAGCCACACCGGTCGCCGTGCAGGTAGAGGGTGGGCTGCGGGGCGGTGGTCCCTCCTGCTGCCTGGGCCGCCGCAGCGGTCGGGTCCTCCGGGGGCCCGGCGAACATCTGCCGGTAGTACGAGATCGCCGCGGTGAGGTTCTCGGGGGTAGCGAGTGCCTCCTTGACCTTCGCCGCGTACCACGAGCCGTCGAAGCCGGGCGACCAGTCGGCCCAGAGGCGCTCGATCATCGCGTGGTCGTCACGGGACAGGGCGTGCTCGGCAAATGGCGTCTGGAAGAGGAACATGTACCAGCTCCGCTTGAGCTGCTCCACCTCGAACAGGCCGTCGCCGATCGACCGGGTCGGCGGCACCCCGGCGGTGACCACACGCCGCCAGCGGTCGGGCTCGTGGGCCGCCGCGGAGTAGGTGGTCAGTGCTCCCCAGTCGTGTCCGATGATGACCGCGTCGCCGGACCCGCCGAGTGCCTCGTGGAGGGCGCAGGCATCGAGGGCGAGGGTCCCGGTGTCGTACCGCCCGTTCGAGGGGACCTCGGTCGGTGCGTAGCCGCGCAAGTTGGGAGCGACCGCGTGGTAGCCGCTGTCGGCGAGGCGGGGGAGCAGGTGACGCCAGCTGTAGGCGGTGTCGGGGAACCCGTGCAGGCACAGGGCCAGGGGACCGTCCGGCGGGCCGCAGCTCAGATAGGCGAAGTCGAGCCCGTTGGCCGCAACGGTGCCGTGATCCATGACCGGAACGGTAGCTCGGGACCCGCCCCCTCCGACTAGCCTGCCTGCGACGTGCACATCACCTACTTCGGAGTCCGGGGCTCCTGCCCGTGCTCGTCCGCTCAACAACGCCGGTACGGGGGTAACACCTCCTGCGTCCTGGTGGAGGTGGCCGGCGAGCGACCCCTGATCCTCGACATGGGGACCGGCCTGCGCGCCCTCGGCCACCACCTCAACCGCCCCCTGCACGCCGCCGGGCGCCCGCTCCGGGCGGACGCCCTGCTCACCCACCTCCACTACGACCACGTCCTCGGGACCCCGTTCTTCCCGCCGATGCGCGACCCGGGTGCGCTCCTCGAGATCTACGGGCCCTCCCAGGGGGACGAGTCGCTCCAGGACACCATGGCCGGGATGGTCAAGCCTCCCTTCTTCCCGGTCAACATGGCGGACTTCCGCGGTGTGCTCCGCTACCGCGACCTCGTCGGCTGCGACGAGTTCGCTCTCGGGGGTATCGGCATCAAGGTACGCACCGTCCCCCATATCGGCAACACCCTCGGGTTCCGCATCGAAGCCGAGGGCGTGGCGGTGGCATACGTCCCCGATCACCAGGCTCCCCTCGACCGCGCCAGCGTGGACGACGCGGTCCTCGGACTCTGCGAGGGAGTCGACCTGCTCATCCACGACGCGCAGTACACCGAGGACGAGTTCGTCGAGCTCTCCGACTGGGGCCACTCGACACCGGCCTACGCCGTGCAGGTCGCGAACGAGTCCGGGGCGCGCCGGCTGACCATGTTCCACCACGATCCCGGCCACACCGACCGGGACCTGGACCGGATGCTCCGCGGCGCCCGCCGCATCGCCTCGTCCACCGGCAAGGTGGAGGTGGACGCGGCGATGGAGGGGGTCACGGTCGAGGTGGACAGGAGCTGACCGTGCCGCCGGAGGACCGGCCCTTCGGGGTGGACGGGTTCAAGGACGCGATGAGCCGGTTCACCACTGGGGTGACCGTGGTGGCCGGCATCGACGGTGACGAGCCGGTGGGCTTCACGTGCCAGAGCTTCGTCTCCCTCTCGGTGGACCCCCCCTATGTGGCGGTGGCCCCCGCCCGGACGTCGACCAGCTGGCCGCGGATCGCCCGTGCAGGCGCGTTCTGCGTGAACGTGCTGAGCGACCGGCAGGTCGACCTGTGCCGGGGGTTCGCGGTGTCCGGTGGTCCCAAGTTCGAAGGCGTGGCCTGGCACCCTGCCCCGGCGAGCGGGTCCCCGGTGATCGAGGACTGCCTGGCGTGGGTGGACTGCACGGTCGAGCTCGTCCATGACGCCGGAGACCACGAGCTCATCATCGGACGGGTGCTCGACCTCGGCGTCGGGGAGGGAACCCCGTTGCTGTTCTTCCGGCGGGAGTTGGCTACGGTGGCGGTGCCGGAGCGGCGCCGAGACGGGGGGTAGCAGTGCCGAAGATCATCGAGTCCGACGTGATCGCCGACGTGATCGTGGTGGAGCCGGAGGCCCACGGTGACGAGCGGGGCAGGTTCGTCGAGACCTACCGCCGAAGCTGGTTCCCCTTGGGCCGCGAGATGGTCCAGTGCAACCGGTCGACCAAGCAGGCCGGGGCGATCGTGGGGCTCCACTACCACCTGCACCAGGCCGACTACTGGTACGTCCTGGCCGGCACAGCCAGAGTCGTCCTCCACGACCTCCGCCTGGAGTCGCCGACCGATGGCGCCACCCTCTCCCTCGACCTCTCCGGAGACCACGACCGTGGCCTGTTCATCCCCCCCGGCGTCGCACACGGGTTCGCCTCGCTCACCGACCTCACCCTCTGGTACCTGGTGGACAACTACTACAACCCCGGCGACGAGCTCGGGGTTGCCTGGGACGACCCCGCGATCAGCGGCGACTGGGGCCTGACCGATCCCGTCCTCTCGACGCGGGACCGGGACAACCCGCGGCGCTCCGAGATTCCGGCCGGGGTCCAACCCCGTACCGGATTGCGCACCTGACCCGAGGCCGCACGCGGTCTGGAAGACTGCGCCGATGATCGCCGACCCTGCTGCCTCGACACCCGGACGCCTCGGCAGCCCGGGCAGCGGGGTCCTCATCACCGGGGGTGCTTCCGGCATCGGCCGGGCCACCGCACTCGCCCTCGCCGAGGTCGGGCGACCCGTGGCGCTCTGGGATGTGGACGCCGCCGGGTGCCGCGAGACGGCGGCGCTCTGCACGGAGCTCGGGGTGGCCACCCACGCGGCGACGGTGGACGTGGTGGACTCCGCGGCCCTGGGGCCGGCGCTCGCCGAGGCGAACGGCGCGCTCGGATCCATCGGCGGGTTCGTACACGCCGCCGGTGTGTCCGGGGCGATGGGCGTGGACGGCATCGACGACGCGCTCTGGGACGCGACGCTCAACATCAACCTCCGGGCTGCGGTCATGATCTGCCGACAGCTGCTCGCGCCCTTCCGGGAAGCCGGCCCGGGGTCGGCGGTGGTGCTGATCTCCTCCATCGAAGGGCTCTTCGGGAGCTCGTTCCTGCCCGCCTATTGCGCCTCGAAGGGCGGCGTGCTCGGCGTCATGCGCTCGCTCGCCCAGCACTTCGCCAAAGAGGGCTTCCGGGTCAACGCGGTCTGCCCGGGTGCGGTCATGACCCCCATGCTGGCTCCACTCCTCGACCTCCCCGGCGCCCGTGATCGGCTCGAGGAGGGGACGCCGCTCAGGAGGCTGTCCACCCCGGACGAGATCGCCCGCCCGATCCGGTTCTTGCTCTCCGACGAGGCCTCCTTCGTCACCGGCACCCACCTCACCGTTGACGGGGGCATGACCGCGGTGACCGCGATCTGAGCCCTTGAGCAGGGACGATGTCGCCGCCCGGATCGAGACGACGGTGCGTCAACCGCTCTCCGCCCGTCAGCGGTCGGCGGATTCGGGGTTGAATGGTCCCGATGTTCGTCGCCGTCTTCCTCGTGATCGTGCTGGTGGTGGGTGGTCTGGTGGTCGTCCTGCTGCGCCGCCCGAGCAGCGAGGACCTCCATTCGGTCCGCAAGTACCACTCGGCCCTCGGCACGCTCGAGCACCTTTCCGGGCGAGCCGGGTCACCGGCAGCCCGGCTGACGACTCGACCCGACCGCCCCGGTGCGGAGGGGGTGCTCCCGCCGGTCCCGGTGCGTGGGAGCGAGCACGTCCCCGACCCCGGCGCGCAGGTCGTCTTCGACGACGCGTCGCTGCCCGCACGCCAGCTGCCCGGCGGCGAGGGGACCTCTGGATCCCGTGCCGATCGCGCACAGCGGATCGCGCTCGACTCGATGAACCACCGCCGCCGGCCGGGTTCGGTCGTCCTGATGGTCGCTGCCGTCCTGCTCCTCTTCGGGGTGCTCGCCTATGTCGGCAGCCACCGGTCCAAGCCCTCGTCCGATCACGCTACGACGACCACCGACACGATCCGGTCGACATCCCGGTCCGGCACCGGACACTCGGGTCGGACGACCGGCCCGCGTTCGGGCACCCACACGGGCCGGCCACCCGCGACCACCCTGCCCGCCCGACTCGTCGCCACCACCACGTCGGCCTCCGGCACATCGGCCACCTACACGGTGCCGTTCGCCTCGTTCACCATCACCCTCAACGCGTCGGGGCTCTGCTGGGTGCAGGCCACGACCGTGGCCACCCAGGCGACGCTGTGGTCCGGAGAGCTCACCGCGGGCGGGGTCCAGAAGATAGCCGCCACCGGGGCGACCGCTCTCGAGCTCGGGGCCCCGCCGGTCACCTTGTCGGTCGACGCGATCCCGGTGGTGCTGCCGACACCGCTGCACACCCCGTTCATCGCGACCTTCACCCCGCCGCCGGCAGGGTCGGCTCCCTCGGTGACCAGCCCGTCCACCACCAGCCCGTCCACCACCGTGCCGTCGAACACCACTGCATCGAGCACCGCGGCGTTCATCGTGCCCTCCGACAGCACTGCGTCCGACAGCACCGCGTCCGACACCACCGCGTCGATGACCACGGCGGTGATCGGGTCCTCGCCTGGCTCGCCCGTGTCGGCGGCCGCTCCGTCGTCCCGAGCGGTTCGTCTGGAGCGGCTCAGCCGGACCCGGCTATGGGGTAGGGGATCGGCGACCCGTCTGCGAGACCGAGTGCGTCGAGGATGAAGGCGTAGACGAAGGCCTCGTCCCGCCAGGCGTCGTAGCGCCCGGACGGACCCGCGTGGCCGGCCCCCATCTCCGTCTTGAGCAGGACTCGGTTCTCGGGGTTGGCCGCCCGGAGCCGGGCCACCCACTTGGCGGGCTCCCAGAAACCCACCCGCGGGTCGGTGAGCCCCGCGGTTGCCAGGATGTCGGGGTAGCGGAGCGGCCTCCCGGCCGGATCGGTCGAGCGCACGTTGTCGTAGGGGGAGTACCCCTTCATCACCGCGTAGATCGCCGAGTCCTCGACCGGGTTTCCCCACTCCTCCCATTCGGTGACGGTCAACGGGAGGCTCTCGTCGAGGATCGTGGTCAGGCAGTCCACGAAGGGCACCTCGGCCACGATCGCCCGGAACAGGTCGGGCGCGAGGTTGGCGACGGCGCCCATCAGCAGGCCGCCCGCGCTCCCGCCCCGCCCCACCAGGCGATCAGGGGTGGTCCATCCCTCGCCGATGAGCGTGCGGGCGCAGGCCACGAAGTCGGTGAAGGTGTGGGGCTTGGCGGCGAGCTTCCCGTCCTCGTACCAGTGGCGGCCGAGCTCGCCCCCACCCCGCACGTGGGCGATCGCAAAGAGGAACCCGCGGTCGAGGAGGCTCAGCCGCAGCGACGAGAATGCCGGGTCGATCGAGATCTCGTAGGACCCGTAGCCGTAGAGCAGGCACGGTGATCCGACGGCGCCGTCGACGGGTCGGCCGTCCGGAGCCCGGACCAGGTCCGGGCGGTACACCAGGGAGAGCGGGACCTCGGTCCCGTCATCGGACACCGCCCACCGGCGCTCGGTCCTGTAGCGCCCGGGGTCGAAGTCGCCGAGGACGGGCTGGCGCTTGCGCAGCTCGAGGTCGCCGGTCGCGAGGTCCAGGTCGAAGACCGAGCGCGGGGTGACCAGCGAGGTGTACTCGTAGCGCAGCACGGTCGAGTCGTACTCGGGATTGGCTCCGCCCCAGACCGTCGAGGGCGACTCGGGCTGAGCGACCGGGGTCGAGGTCCCGCTGGCAGCGTCGACCACCCGCATCCGGGTGTCGCCTCCCGACCGCTCGTAGACGACCAGGTGGTCGGCGAAGGGGTCGATGCCGTCCAGGCGCACCCCGGTCCGGAGCGGGATGACCTCGTTCCAGTGGTCCCGTCCCGGCGTCGCCTCGGGTGCTTCCATGAGCCGGAAGTCCTCGGCAGCGTCGTTGGTGAGGATGAGGAATCGCGCGCTGCGGCCAGCGGCGGGATCGCCGCGGTCGTGGTCGACGCTGTACTCGATGCCCTGGCGCCGGGGCTCGATCGGAGCGAACGTTCCGAGCGGTTGGTCCGCGTCGAGGAATCGGACCTCCGAGGTGGTCTTGGAGTCGAGTCCGCAGAGGAGGAACCGGTCGTCCTTCGTCCGCCCGATCCCGAGGTAGAAGCGGTCGTCGGGTTCCTCGAGCACCACGACGTCTCCCGAGGGGTCAGTGCCCACCCGGTGGCGCCAGAGCTGGAAGGGTCGCATCGCCTCGTCCACCCGGACGTAGAAGACGGTGGCATTGTCGTTGGCCCAGGCCACTCCGTAGGAGGTGTCCTCGATCGCCTCGGGCGTCGTGGCCCTCGTGGTGAGGTCGAGGAAGCGCATGGTGTGCCGCTCCCCCCCGGTGGTGTCGGTCGAATAGGCCAGCCACCGGTGGTCCGGGCTCACCGAGAGGGCACCGAGCGCGAAGTAGTCGTGCCCCTCCGCGAGGAGGTTCTCGTCGAGGAGGACCTCTTCGACGTCCTCTGGGCCCTGCGCCGGGCGGCGGCAATGGATCGCGTAGCTGCTCCCTTCGACCGTCCGGCCGTAGTAGAGCCAGGGGCCCTTTCGCGCCGGGACCGAGAGGTCGGTCTCCTCGATTCGTGCCACCATCTCGTCGTACAGCGCCGCTCGGAGCGGGGCGGTCCCCGCCGTGGCGGCCTCGGTGTAGGCGTTCTCCGCCTCGAGGTGGGCGATGACCTCGGGGTCCTCCTTGTCCCGGAGCCAGAACCAGTCGTCGATCCGCACGTCGCCGTGCGCCTCGAGACGCACCGGGCGGCGCTCCGCCTGCGGCGGGCGGAGGTTGGTGGCGACGGGACCGGGGCGGGGGGTCTCGGGCATCCGCACAGGATGGCACGTCGGCCACGCCTGCCCACCTGGCTCGGTACGCTCCGGGTCCCCGAGTTGTTACTATCTGGATAGGGGAAATAGCCCGATGAGCGGTGCCGCCCCGATCCAGGAGACCCCATGACCACGACCGATCTCGACCTCGGCAAGTACAAGCTCGGGTGGTCCGACGAGGAAGACTACGTCTTCAAGCCCAAGAAGGGCCTCTCCGAGGCGATCGTGCGCGAGATGTCCGCCATGAAGAAGGAGCCGGAGTGGATGCGGGACTTCCGCCTCCGCGCCCTCCAGCGATTCGAGAAGCGGCCGATGGCCGAGTGGTTCGCGGTCAACATGCCGGACCTCGACTTCGACGACATCTACTAC
Source organism: uncultured Acidimicrobiaceae bacterium (assembly GCA_963701325.1). Taxonomy (GTDB): domain Bacteria; phylum Actinomycetota; class Acidimicrobiia; order Acidimicrobiales; family RAAP-2; genus Bog-756. The sequence goes on along the minus strand of OY969604.1, from coordinate 1,430,045 downwards.
TACATCAAGCCCACCTCGGGGCAGGTGGAGGACTGGAACGACCTGCCCGACGCCATCAAGAACACCTACGAGAAGTTGGGCATCCCCGAGGCCGAGCGCAAGTACCTGGCCGGGGTGACCGCCCAGTACGAGTCCGAGGTGGTGTTCCACCGCAACCGTGAGGACCTCGAGGAGCTCGGCGTGCTGTTCTGCGACATGGACACCGCGGTGCGCGAGTACCCCGAGCTCGTTCGCAAGTACTTCGGCACGATCATCCCGCCGAACGACAACAAGTTCGCCGCCCTCAACTCGGCGGTCTGGTCGGGCGGCTCGTTCATCTACGTGCCTCCCGGGGTGGTCGTCGACCAGCCGCTGCAGGCCTACTTCCGGATCAACGCCGAGAACATGGGACAGTTCGAGCGCACCTTGATCATCGCCGACGTCGGCGCCCAGGTGCACTACATCGAGGGCTGCTCCGCACCGGTCTACACGACCGACTCGCTGCACTCCGCCGTCGTCGAGTTGGTTGCCCTCGAAGGGTCCCGGATCACCTACACCACGATCCAGAACTGGTCGAACAACGTCTACAACCTGGTCACCAAGCGGGGCAGGGCCGAGGCGGAGGCCCACATCGAGTGGATCGACGGCAACATCGGCTCACGCCTGACCATGAAGTACCCGTCCGTCTACCTGATGGGACCCAAGGCGTCGGGCGAGGTGCTCTCGGTGGCCTATGCGGGCGCCGGGCAACACCAGGACGCCGGGGCCAAGATGATCCACGCGGCCCCCGAGACCACGTCCACGATCGTCTCCAAGTCGATCTCCAAGGACGCCGGGATCACCACCTACCGGGGTCTCGTCCACGTGAACGAGGGCGCCAAGCACGCCAAGAGCTTCGTCCGTTGCGACGCCCTCCTCCTCGACGACACGTCGGTCTCGGAAACGAAGCCCTACATGGAGGTGGCGGAGCGCGATGCCCGCATCGGCCACGAAGCCACGGTCTCCAAGGTCGGAGACGACCAGCTCTTCTACCTCATGAGCCGTGGACTGTCGGAGACCCAGGCGATGGGGATGATCGTCAACGGGTTCATCGAGCCGATCACCCGCACGCTCCCGATGGAGTACGCGGTGGAGTGGAGCCGCCTGATCGAGTTGCAGATGGAGGGCTCCGTCGGCTGACGCCCCCGGGCGTGCCCGAATCGGTCAGACTGTGGCCCAGGCGACGAGGGAGTTCCCATGCCGATGAGGGAAGAGTGCAAGCACTTCCAGTCGAGGACGTACGACTCGGGCGAGGTGGCCCGCTTCTGCGTGCTCGATCTCGCCCCCGACGCGCCGTGGAAGTGCCCCGACGACTGCCCCTCCTACTCGCCGCGGTATGCCGACGTGGGGTGGGACCACGGCTCGCTCATCGAGCCCGCTCTCGAGCCGATGCCGGACGTCCCCGACGAGGAGGCGGCGACGCTGCTCAACCAGGCCGAGGAGATCGTCAACACGGTGGCCCCCGACGTCCTGGCCGAGGTACGCAAGGACGACGAGGCGCGCGGCCGCAAGTGGTGGCGTCGCAAGCGCTGAGGCCCCTCGGGCGCGCAGCGCCTACCGGCCGGTGAAATTGCCCGGCCGCTTCTCCATGAAGGCGGTCATGGCCTCGGCCAGGTCGTCCGAGCCGAGGAACGCGGCGTTCCAGGTGGCCACGTAGTCGAGTCCCTCCGCCACGGTGCGCCCGTCCCCGGCGGCGAGCACCGCCTTGGTCCCCCGCACCGCGAGGGGGGAGTTCGACGCGATCTCTGCGGCCAGCTCCCGGGCGTCGGCCAGGACTGACTCGGGATCGGGGCTCACCGAGTTGACCAGCCCGATGGCCTCGGCCCTCGCCGCGGTGATGTCCTTGCCGGTATAGGCGAGCTCCGCCACGTGGCCGCTGCCGATGATCCTCGGTAGCCGCTGGAGGCTCCCGAGGTCGGCGACGATGGCGACCTTGGCTTCGCGCACCGAGAACAGGGCATCGGCGCTGGCCAGCCGGATGTCGCAGGCCGCGACGAGATCCACGCCACCCCCGATGCAGTACCCGTGGACAGCGGCGACGACCGGTACCGGGCACTCGGCGACCGAGGTGACCGAGGCCTGGAGACGCAGGATCTTCGGACGGGCGCTGGCGGCCGTGGCGGCCGGGGACGGCCTCGAGCCGTCTCCTGGATCGGGAGGGCGGCCGATGTCGGCCATGGCCACCAGATCCAGTCCGACGGAGAAGTGGGGGCCGCGGGCCGCGATGACCACCGCCCGGACAGCCGGATCGGCGCCGATGGCGTGCATGGCCCGCGGGAGGTCGTCCCAGAAGGCGGGGCCCATGGCGTTGCGCTTCTCCGGTCGGTCGAGCCAGAGCGTCGCCACGTGGCCGTGTACCTCGACAGCCAGGACCTCCGAGCTGAAGGACTGCGCGGTGTGAGCGGTCACGGCAACGAGCGTAGGCGGGCTCGGGGGAGCCCCGCAGGAGCTGGTCGCCCACAGGTGACAGCCCGGTAGGATGTGCTGCGAGGCTCGTCGACCGGGCCTCCTTGCGCGAGAGGCTCCTGTTCTGTCCACCTTCACCCCCGACATGGCGGCCGGGCTGCCCGGCGCCCCCTGGCTCCGCGACAGGCGCACCGCCGCCGCCGAGTCCTTCTCCTCCTCCCCCCTCCCCTCACCGAAGGACGAGGTCTGGCGGTACAGCCGGATCGACCAGCTCGACCTCGACCGGTTCCACCCGGCAGGCACCGCCCAGATGGGTCCCGCCGACGAATCGGGACCCTCCCCCTCCGAGCGGGTCCACGTGCTCGTGGACGGTCTCGGACCGCGTTCGGGACTCGTGGTGACCGTCAACGGTGCACTGGCCACCCTCTCGACCCCGCTCGACGACCGGGTGCTCACCGTGGGGCGCGCCACCGACCACTCCGGGGGTCGCGCCCTCATCGGATCGGTCGCCTCGGACCCGCACGACTTCCTGCTGCTCAACGACGCGTTCGCCTTCGACCCGGTCGTCATCGACGTGCAGGCGGGCGCGACGGTGACCGATCCGTTGGTCGTCGTCCACGTGGTGACCGGTCCGGTCGGCGGTGCCGTCTTCCCCCGCACGTTCGTCCGGGCCGGGGAGGGGTCGACCGCCGCCGTGGTCGAGATCCTGGTCGACGCCAACGCCGGTGTCCTCGGCAATCCGCCGGCCGGTGGGGTGCGGGTGACCGAGCCACCCGTCGAGCACCTGGTGGTCCCGTTGACCGAGCTCGCAGTGGCCGACGACGCCACACTCGCGTTCTTCTCGCTCCAGTCCCTCGGTGCGGCTACCTGGCAGATCGCACATCAGGCAAGCACCATCGGGACCCGGGCCTCCCTGTCCAGCTACGCGGTGGCCCTCGGGGGCGGGTACGCCCGACTCCGCACCGACTCGACCCTCGCGGGCGAGTCGGGGACCAGCCGGCTGCGTGCCGCCTTCATCGGCCGGGGCGACCAGATGCTCGACTTCCGGACCCTGCAGGACCACCGTGCCCCGCGGACCACCAGCGACCTGTTGTTCATGGGCGCGGTGGCCGACACCTCCCACTCGGTCTACAGCGGGCTCATCCGGGTGGCGCGCGGAGCGGTGCGAACGGAGGCCATGCAGACCAACCACAACCTGGTGCTCGACGAGGGTGCCCACGCCGACTCGGTCCCCAACCTCGACATCGAGGAGAACGACGTCCGGTGCAGCCACGCGTCCACGGTGGGACCGGTCGACGAGGACCAGCTCTACTACCTCGAGTCGCGGGGCATCGAGCCGGGGCGGGCCGAACAGCTCATCGTGGCGGGCTTCTTCGACAGCATCGCCGACCTGGTCCCGGTGCCCGGTGCCCGGGCCCTGGTGGGCCGTTCGCTGGCCGAGCGCTCGGGGGTGACCGGTGGATGATCCAACGGCCGGATCGGTGACCGACGGCGTCGCGGTCACGGCCCGCCTCTGTGCGCGCGACGACCTCGTCGACGGCGAGGCCCGGCGGTTCGACGTGGCCGGCCGCCGGGTGGCTCTCGTCCGCATCGGCCAGGAGTTCTACGCGGTGGGTGACCGCTGCAGCCACGAAGACTTCTCCCTGGCGGACGGCGAGGTGTTGTCGGACGAGTGCGAGATCGAATGCGCCAAACACGGTTCGACGTTCGACCTGCGCACCGGCGAGCCCTGCTCGCTCCCGGCCACCAGGCCGGTGCCGGTCTACCGGGTGGTGCTCGAGGGGGACGACGTCTCGGTGGTCCTCGCGTGAGCGGGGACGGGCTGCGCATCGAGGGGCTCCGGGCGGGCGTCCCCGGACGCGAGATCCTTCGTGGGGTCACCCTCACCGTCCGCAGCGGTGAGGTCCATGCGGTCATGGGTCCGAACGGTTCGGGCAAGAGCACCTTGGCCCACGTCCTCATGGGCCGGCCGGGTTACGAGGTGATCGAGGGCTCGGTGACCCTCGACGGCGTCGACCTGCTGGCCCTCCCGACCTGGCAGCGGGCGCGGGCCGGCCTGTTTCTCGCCATGCAGCACCCGATCGAGGTGCCCGGTGTCTCGCTGCTCGAGTCGTTGACCTTGGCACGGACCCCCGTGGCCGGGGAGCCACCCGGAGAGCCCGACGCTGGTGTCGCCGAGCGCCTGCACACCGAGGCGCGTCGGATCGGGTTCGAGGAGCGCTTTCTCGACCGACCGCTCAACGTGGATCTCTCCGGCGGCGAGCGCAAGCGAAACGAGACGCTCCAGATGGGCGTGCTCCGTCCCCGCTTTGCGCTGCTCGACGAGATCGACTCCGGTCTCGACGTCGACGCGCTCGCCGACGTGGGTCGCCGGGTCCAGGCCGCCACGACCGAGTGGGGCCTCGGTGTGCTGGCCATCACCCACTTCCGTCGTCTCCTCGACGTCCTCCACCCGGACGTGGTCCACGTACTGTCCGATGGACGGGTCGTTGCGACCGGGGGGAGCGATCTGGCCGAGACGGTCGACCGGTCCGGGTACGCCGCCTACAACTGAGCTCGCGGAGCCGTCTCGGGACGGGGATCCGCGGGGTCCCTCAGGAGGGGGATTCCGAGGCGTCGAGCCCTTCGGCCAACGTGTTCCAGCTGAGGGTCGCGCACTTGATGCGCACCGGGAACTTGACCACACCTTGGAGCGCGGCGAGCTCGCCGAGTGCGTCGACATCGATGGCCTCCGGTTCGGCCGGCTCGACGAGGCCATTGGTGCCGGCACCGTCGGTCGAGGGGAGGGTCGACTCGTGGATGGACATCATGCCCTTGAACGTCTTGATCAGGTCGCGCACCTCGGGCACCGGCCGTCCCTTGACCGCGGCCGACATCAGTGACGCCGAGGACTGGCTGATCGAACACCCGGTCCCGGCGATCTTGATGTCGGTCACCGCCCCGTCGTCCACGCGGAGGGTGACCACGATCTCGTCTCCGCAGAGGGGGTTGAACCCCTCCGCGCGGGTAGCCGGGGGCGCCTCCAACTCCCCCCGGTTCCGGGGCGAGCGGTAGTGGTCGAGGATGATTTCGCGGTAGAGGTCTTCGAGACCGGGCATCAGGGCGTCAGCCTACCGGGACCCGCTCATCCGAAGAACTTCGCGGCTGCGTCGAGCGCCTCGACCAGCGTGTCGACATCGGCCTCGTCGTTGTAGACGGCGAACGAGGCTCGGGCGGTCGCGGCCACCCCGAGGCGCCGCATGAGGGGCTTGGCGCAGTGGTGACCGGCGCGCACGCAGACCCCGTACTCGTCGAGGATCTGGGAGATGTCGTGCGGATGGAGGTCCCCGAGGGCGAAGGACACGATGCCGCCCCGCTCGGCGCTCCCCGGCGGGCCGAAGATCCGGATGCCGGCGCCGAAGCGCTCGTGGAGCGCTCCGAGGGCGTAGCCGGTGAGGGCCACCTCGTGCTCACGCACGGCATCCATGCCCAGGGCCCGCAGGTAGTCGACGGCCGCACCGAGACCGATCGCCTCGGTGATCGGCGGGGTACCGGCCTCGAATCGCCAGGGGATGTCGTTTGGGGTGAAGCCGTCCTTGCGCACGTCGAGGATCATCTCCCCACCACCGAGGAACGGCGGCAGGCTGTCCAGCAACTCGGCGTGGCCCCAGAGCACGCCGATCCCGGTGGGCCCGAGCATCTTGTGCGCGCTGAAGGCCAGGAGGTCGGCCCCGAGGGCGATCACGTCCGTCGGCAGATGGGGCACCGACTGGCAGGCGTCGGTCACCACGATCGCGCCCGCCGCATGGGCGGCCGCGGCCAGGGTGGCCATCGGCGTCAGGGTGCCGAGGACGTTGGACATGCAGGTGACCGCGAGGACCTTGGCGCCCTCCAGGATCCGGTCGAGATCGTCGAGGACGAGCAGGCCGTCGTCGTCGACGGGCAGCCACCGCAACTCGATGCCCCGCTCGGCGGCCAGCATGTGCCACGGCACGATGTTGGCGTGGTGCTCCATCTCGGTCAGGACCACTACATCGCCGCGCTGCAGGTGGGTGCGGCCCCAGGCGTGGGCCACCAGGTTGAGGGCCTCGGTCGCGTTTTTGGTGAAGACGATCTCGCGGGCCGGATCGGCGGCACCGATGAACCGGCCGACGTTGACCCGGGCCGCCTCGAAGCGCCGGGTGGCCTCTTCGGCGATGCTGTAGACGCCGCGGTGCACGTTGGCGTGCGTCGTCTCGTCGTACTCACGCATGGCGTCGAGCACCGCGGTCGGCCGCTGGGCGGACGCGGCCGAGTCGAGGTAGGTGATCGGCCGGCCGTGGACCTCGCGCGCAAGGAGGGGGAAGTCCTTGGCCACCGAGGCGGCGTCGAGACGGGTCCGGGTCAGCTCCGCCACGAGTCGTATCCTTCCGCCTCCAGCTGTCGGGCCAGCTCGGGTCCGCCCTCTGCGACGACGACCCCGTCGACGAGCAGGTGGACCCGGTCGGCCGAGAGCTCCTCGAGCATGCGCTCGTAGTGGCTGATCACCAGCACCCCCATCTCGGGACGGGTGTCCCGAACGGTGCGCACGCCGCGGGCCACGGTGCGCAGGGCGTCGACGTCGAGCCCCGAGTCGGTCTCGTCGAGGACGGCCAGGTCCGGCTCGAGCATGGCCATCTGCAGGATCTCGTTGCGTTTCTTCTCTCCACCGGAGAAGTCCTCGTTGAGGTACCGCTCGCCGAACGCCGGATCCATGCCCAGCTTGTCCATCCACTCCATCATCATGAGCCGGACCTCGAGGACGGAGAGGTCGATGCCGCGGCGGGCGGAGAGCGCCTGGCGGAGGAACTGGATGACCGGCAGTCCCCCGATCGACTCGGGCTCCTGGAAGGCGAGGAAGATCCCCGCTTTGCCGCGGACATCGGTCGGCCAGGACGTGATGTCCTCGCCGCGGAACCGGATCGAGCCGGCGGTGACCTGGTAGGCGGGGTTGCCGAGCAGCACGTTGGCCAGCGTCGACTTGCCGGAGCCGTTCGGGCCCATCGAGCGCGTGGACCTTGCCGGCTTCGACGGCGAGGTCCACCCCGCGCAGGATGGGCTCCCCCTCGACCGAAGCGCAGAGCCCGACGACCTCGAGGAGCGGCTGGGAGGGGGGTGGGGAGTCGGGGCGCACCATCCCGATTGTAGCCCCTCAGCGGGATTTCTCCTACGCCGGTAGGGAGAATACCGACAGGCGTAGCGAGGTGGGAGAATTGGGTCGATCCCCAGGTCAACCGGTACGGTACCTTCATGACCGACCCCTGGAACTACGCCGGTCCGGTCACCCTGCTGTCGGGATCGGGGCACGTCACCCTCGTCGACGAGTCGACCTTCGCCATCAGTGGCAGCGCCGGTGACATCACTCCGGGGGCGGCACAGGGCCTCTTCGTGCGGGACACCCGGATCCTCTCCCGCTTCGAGGTCCTCATCAACGGGATGCGTACCGAACCGCTCGCCGGCTTGAGCGACGATCCCTTCTCGGCGACGTTCGTCTCGCGCAACCTGCCCGCACCCGGCCGCGCCGACTCGACGCTGATGATCTTCCGCAGCCGCCACGTGGGACGGGGCATGCGCGAGGTGCTGACTCTGCGCAACTTCTCCGACGAGGCAACCGCCTGCACGCTCGAGATCCTGGTCGACGTCGACTTCGCCGACCTGTTCGCGGTCAAGGAGGGGCGGGCGGCGAGCGCGCCGCTCAACGGCGAGATGACCACGTCGGTGGACAGTCCGGCCGACCCGGGATCCTCCGAGTCGGCAACCACACTCACCTACACCTACCGGCGGGGTGGGGTGACCCGGGGGGTCGAGATCCGGACCCACGGCGTGGTCGCGGTCGCCCCGGGACTGGCCACCTACGAGATCGTGGTCCCGGCCCGAAGCGAGTGGTCGACCTGCTTGGAGGTCGGCCCGGTCATCGAGGGCGCTGTCTTCTCCCCGAAGTACCGGTGCGGCGAACCGGTGGAACGGGCCATCCCCTCCGAGCGCCTCGCCGAATGGCGACGTCAGGTCCCCCAGGTCGAGACCGACCACCCCGTCCTCAAGGAGGTCGTGGCCCGCAGCGCCGAGGACCTCGGTGCGCTCAGGATCTTCGACCCCGACTATCCCGAGCGGGTGGTGGTGGCCGCGGGGGCCCCGTGGTTCATGACCGTCTTCGGCCGGGACTCACTGCTCACCGCCTGGATGGCCCTGCTCGTCGACCCCGACCTGGCCCGCGGGGTGCTCCAGACACTGGCCCGGTTCCAGGGGACGGACGTCGACCCGAGGCACGACGAGGAGCCGGGGCGCATCCTCCACGAAATGCGCTTCGGCGACGCGGCCTCGCTCTCGCTCGGCGGCGGCAGCATCTACTACGGGACGGCGGACGCCACCCCGCTCTTCGTGATGCTGCTCGGCGAGCTGCGGCGCTGGGGAGTTGCCCGCGAGCTGGTCGACGAACTGCACCCCAACGCGGTGCGGGCCATCGAGTGGATCGAGGAGTTCGGCGACGCCGACGGCGACGGCTACGTCGAGTACCGACGGGCCACCGACCGCGGGCTCGCCAACCAGGGGTGGAAGGACAGCTGGGACGGGATCCGCTACGGCGACGGCCGGGTGGCCGAGGCACCGATCGCCCTCTGCGAGGTACAGGCCTACACCTACGGGGCGTACCTGGCGAGCGCCCACTTCGCCTTCGAGGCCGGGGACACCGCTACCTACGACCGGTTCCGGGCGAAGGCGGCCGCATTGAAGGCCGCGTTCAACCGCGACTTCTGGCTCGAGGACAAGGGATGGTACGCGGTCGGTCTCGACGCGGACAAGCGACCCATCGACTCGCTTACCTCCAACATCGGTCACTGCCTGTGGACCGGGATCGTCGACGAGGACAAGGCCCGACGGGTGGCCGAGGCGCTGGTCTCCCCCTCGATGTTCACCGGGTGGGGGCTGCGCACGCTCTCTCGCGACAGCGGCGGCTACAACCCGATCAGCTACCACTGTGGGTCGGTCTGGCCGCATGACACGACCATCGTGGCCGCCGGCCTGGCCCGGTACGGCTTCGACGGCGCGGCCCAGCAGCTCATCTTCGGGCTGCTCGACGCAGCGTCCGTCCAGGGCGGCCGCCTGCCAGAGCTCTTCAGCGGCCTCGACCGCGACGAGCTCACCGTCCCGGTCGGCTACCCGACCTCATGCTCGCCCCAGGCGTGGGCGGCGGCTTCCCCGTTGCTCTGCCTGCGCACCCTGCTCCGCCTCGACCCCTGGATCCCCTACGGCAAGATCTGGCTCTCGCCGAACCTGCCCGAGACCATCGGCTATCTCAAGGTCGAGGGTATCCCGTTGGCCGGCTCGCGAGTGACCGTCGAAGTGGGCAGCGAGGTCGCCGGTGGAGTGTCGATCACCGGGCTCCCGCCCGAGATCGAGGTCATCCGCGAGCCCCGCCGGCCCTCCACGGCACTCTGAGCGCGGAAGGCCGTCCGGACGCAGAGCGGGCGACGGGTGTCACCACCCCCGGTCGATCCACTCGGCGAGGTGGGGGGATTCGGCGCCGATCGTCGTTCCCGCGCCGTGGCCAGGTAGGACGATGGTGTCCGCATCGAAGGCGCCGAACAGCCGGCCCTCGATGGAGGTGATGATCGTCCCGAAGTCGGAGTGTTCGAACGAGGTGTTGCCCGGCCCTCCCGGGAAGAGGGTGTCCCCGCTGAAGAGCAGCGGGGTCCCGGCAACCGCAAAGCACATCGAACCCGGGGTGTGGCCGGGGGTCGCGATGGTGGCGACCCGCAGGCGGCCCACCTCGAGCACCGACTCGTCCTCGAGGATCTGGTCGTAGGCGGGCAGCATGTCGGCGTCGGCCCGGGTCACCGCCACCTCGAATCCGGCGTTACGAACGGCCTCCACGGCCTGGATGTGGTCCCAGTGGCCGTGGGTCTCGACCACCTGGCGTACCCCGAGCGACCGGCAGAGCTCGAGGAGGAGGTCGTGCTCGTTGGCGGCGTCGATGAGTGCGGCCTCACCGGTCTGCCTGCACCGTACGATGTAGACGTTGTTGTCAACCGGGCCGACCACGACCCGGTGGACCTCGACGGCTGTGTCCTGGTAGTCGATGATGGTCTCGGGCATGTGCACCTCCTCAGGCCGAGCGTAGTGGGGCCCCGGTGGTCCCCACCGATGCGGGTCTGGTAGACAGATGCGGGCCTGGGAGACGGGCGCGCAGCCCCGGTCGGGGCGCATCGGGATGGAGAACCGGATGAATTTCGCCTTCAGTGAGGAGCAGGACGAGCTCCGCAGGTCGGTGCGCCGATTCCTCGACGACAAGTCCCCCGAGACCGAGGTCCGCCGCCTGATGGAGACCAGCGAGGGCTACGACCCCGCTGTCTGGGCGCTCATGGCCGAGCAACTCGGCCTCCAGTCCCTCATCATCCCCGAGGAGTTCGGCGGCTCCGGCTTCTCCTATGTCGAGCTCATCGTGGTGCTCGAGGAGATGGGCGCCTCACTGCTCTGCGCACCCTTCTTCTCCACCGTGGCGCTGGCCACCAACGCCCTGCTGACATCCGGCGACCAGAAGGCCCAGGAGTACCTGCTGCCGGGAATCGCCGCCGGAGAGACCATCGCCACGATGGCATTCACCGAGGACTCGGGCCGATGGGACGCGGACGGGATCACGCTGGTCGGTGCGCCCGCGGACGACGGGTGGACGCTCGACGGCCACAAGTCGTTCGTCGTCGACGGCCATGTTGCCGATCTCGTGCTGGTGGTCGGCCGGACCGCGGCCGGCCTCTCCCTCTTCGGGGTCAAGGGCGACGCCGATGGACTGACCAGGACGCCCCTCGCCACCATGGACCAGACCCGCAAGCAGGCCCGGCTCGAGTTCGCCGGCACGCCGGCATGGCTCATCGGCGTCGACGGCGGGGCCGGTGCCGGCCTGACCAAGACGCTCGACCTGGCCGCGGTGGCCCTGGCGGCGGAGCAGGTGGGGGGCGCGCAGAGCTGCCTGGACCGTTCGGTCGAGTACGCCAAGACGCGGATCCAGTTCGGGCGCCCCATCGGCAGCTTCCAGGCCATCAAGCACAAGTGCGCCGACATGCTGCTCGAGGTCGAGTCCGCCAAGTCCGCCGCCTACTACGCCGGCTGGGCGGCGTCAGAGGACTCCGACGAGCTCCCGGTCGTGGCCAGTCTGGCCAAGTCCTACTGCTCCGAGGCCTACTTCCATGCCGCCGCCGAGACGATCCAGATCCACGGCGGCATCGGGTTCACCTGGGAGCATCCTGCCCACCTCTACTTCAAGCGGGCCAAGTCCTCGGAGCTCATGCTCGGCGACCCCTCGTACCACCGGGAGCTCTTGGCCCAGCGCATCGGCATCTAGGCGATGCGGCGAGCCATCAGCTTCCTCCTCCTCGCCCTGGTGCTCGTTGCTGCCGGTGCCGGCGCCGCCGTGGGGGCTACCCAGGCCTCGAGCGGTGCTCCGCTGTCCCAGGCGGTCACCAACACCCTCGCGGCCACGAATTACACCGAGGTCCTCTCCGAGAAGACCCCGCAGGGCAACCAGGTCGCCCACCTCGTCTTCGAGGCGCCCGACAAGCTCGGTGGCTACGTGCAGAGCGGCTCGCGCCGGACCTACATCGCGGTCATCGGCATCAACGAGTACCAGAGTGTGACCGTGAGCGCGTCACACGGTCCCTCCCACCTCACCCTCTACAGCCAGCCGAGCCAGGGCGCCGTCGCGGTCGACCCGGCGCACACCTACCTCCCCTTCTACAGCAAGGGCACCGATGTGCAGAAGTCCGGATCGACCACGACCATGACCCTCTCCCAGGGTGGGCAGTCGGACAAGCTCACCTTCGTCGTGGACGGGAGCTACGTCTCGAACTTCGCGGCAACGACTCCGACCGGCAACCTCTCCCTCGCCATCTCGGACGTCGGCACCTCCCCACCGGTCACCCTGCCGGCCAAATCCAAGATCGTCGCCGCTCCCACGTCCGGGGGTTCCTGAGCAGGGCGCGACGCCTCCACGCGTCGGTCACCGAGCGTCCGACGGGCTCCCCGGTCCGGCGGGCTCCGGGTCCCCCGAGGAGACAGCCCGGTCGATCCGGTCCCTGAGGGACCGGGCGGCCGATCGGGGATCGTCGGCCGTGGTCAACCACCGCACGACCACGAAGTGGCGGGCCCCGGCGGTCACCAGGTCCTCCACTCGGTCAGGGGTGACGCCGCCGGTCACCCACACCGGCCAGGGCGACCGGGCGGCGGCCAGCCCGACGTACCCTGGCCCGGTCCCCGGCCGTCCCGGCTTGGTCGGGGTCGGCACGACCGGTCCGGCGGAGAGGTAGTCCACCGGCGCCTGGGCACCCGCCGACGCGGTGCCGACCGCGTGATCGAGGTCGTCCGGTCCGTGGGTCGAGAGCCCGATGAGCGCGTCCTCGCCAACCACGGCACGGGCCTGTTCGGGTGCGGGGTCGTCCTGGCCGACATGGACACCGTCGGCACCGACCTCGGCGGCCATGTCGGGCCGGTCGTTGAGGATGAAGGGCACCCCGAGTCCGGCGCAGACCCGCTGGAGCAAGCTTGCCCGGGCGACGATCCGGGCGTCGGACAGCTGCTTGTCGCGCAGCTGCACGACGTCGACGCCCCCCTCGACGCAGCGACCGACGAACCGCTCGAGGTCGGGCCGGTCGGCAGTGCAGAGGTAGAGTCGGCGGCTCTCGAGTCCCCAGCGCGATGCCCGGCCGGACCGGGAGCTCACCCAGGCGGGGAGGCCTTGGCCCGTGCCTCGGCCTTCGCCTGCCGTTTGAACTGGCGGACCTTCTGCATCGCCTCGGGCGAGTCGATGTCCGCCACCGAGCGGAACGTGCCGGGCTCACCGTAGGGACCGGCGACGGCCTCCCAGCCCGGGGGCCGAACGCCGAACTGCTTGCCGAGCAGTGCCACGAAGATCTTGGCCTTCTGGTCGCCGAAGCCGGGGAGGGAGCGGAGGTTGGCGAGGAGCGTCTTGCCGTCGGGTGCCGTGGTCCAGATGGCGGCCGCATCCCCGCCGTAGGTCGAGGCGATCACCGCGCAGACCTGTTGGACCCGCCCGGCCATGGACCGCGGGAACCTATGGAGCGCTGGCCTGGCCGCGAACACCTCGGCCAGCTCGTCGGGTGGCGTGGCCGCGATCGCAGCCGCATCGAGCTGCCCTCCGAGCCGATCCCGGAGGTCGCTCGGCGCGCTGAACGCACGCTCGAAGGGGACCTGCTGATCGAGGATCATCCCGATGAGCAGGGCCAGCGGGTCGGTCGAGAGCAGCTGGTCGGCTTCAGCGTTGCCCGTGGGCGAGAGCACCCCCGCAGGCTAGTCCGGAGGCCCGAACGCCGTCCCCGGGGTCAGCCCGCCCAGGGATCGCCTGCGTCGGCGTCGATGCCGTACTTGGCGATCGCATCGGCCACGGTGCCCGATGGGATCGTGCCGTCGTCGGCAAGCCCGTCGAGCACGGCCACCACCAGGTGGGCGGCGTCGGTCTCGAAGTGGCGGCGGAGGACCTCACGGGTGTCGGAACGGCCGAAGCCGTCGGTGCCAAGCGAGCGGTACCGACGGGGCATCCAGCGTGCGACCTGGTCGGGGACGGCCCGGAGGAAATCGGTCACGGCCACGATCGGCCCGTCCGATCCGGCAAGGCTCTCGGTCACATGGGGGATCCTCGGGGCGGATCCCGGATGGAGGCGGTTCCAGCGCTCGACGGCGAGTGCCTCTTCGCGGAGTGACTTGTAGGAGGTCACCGACCAGGTCTCCGCGGCCACCCCCCAGTCGTCGGCCAGGAGTCGGCGGGCCTCGGTCGCCGCCTGCCACGCGGTGCCCGAGAAGAGCAGCGTGGCCCGGGGCGCCGTCGCCGTCTCGGGGCGTCCTGCGACGTCGGGCGCAACCTCTGCGAACCGGTAGAGGCCGCGGATCGTTCCGAGGCGGACCCGTGCCGCTTCGTCGGGGTCCGTCGGGAGCGCGGGCATCGGATAGTTCTCGTTGTAGAGCGTGAGGTACCAGTAGCGGTCCTCGGGGTCGGGACCGGTGAACCGCCGGATCCCGTCTTCCATGATGATCGCGACCTCATAGGCGAAAGCGGGGTCGTAGGCGGCCACGGTCGGCACGACCGAGGCGAGGAGCAGCGAGTGACCGTCCTGGTGCTGGAGGCCCTCGCCGTTGAGCGTGGTCCGGCCGGCAGTGCACCCGAGCAGGAACCCGCGGCCCCGGCTGTCCCCGAGCGCCCAGAGCAGATCACCGACCCGCTGGAAGCCGAACATCGAGTAGAAGAGGTAACAGGGGATGAGGGACTCGCCCCAGGTGGCATAGGCGGTGGCCGCGGCGGTGAAGGTGGCGGTCGCACCGGCCTCGGTGATCCCCTCCTCGAGGATCTGGCCGGTGGCGCTCTCCGCGTAGTGGAGTGGCAGGCCCGCGTCGACCGGGGTGTAGCGCTGCCCGTCCGGGGCGTAGATCTGGACCTCGCTGATCAGCGACTCGAGCCCGAACGTGCGGGCCTCGTCGGGAATGATCGGGACCACCCGCCGTCCGATCGCCGGGTCGCGGGTGAGGGTGCGCAACAGCCGGGCGAAGGCCATGGTGGTCGAGACCTGCTGGCGACCGGAGCCGGCGAGGAGGTCGGCGAAGGCGGCCGGTTCGGGTGCAGGCAGTGCTGCCGCCCGCACCACCCGGCGGGGGAGCGGACCTCCGAGGATCCGCCGCCGTTCGGCGAGGTACCGGCTCGCCGGGGAATCGAGAGGGGGCCGGTAGTAGGGGGGCAGGTCGGCGTCGAGGTCCTCCTCGGCGATCTCCTCGTGGAGGAAGAGGCGATCGCGCAGGGCACGCAACTGGGACTTGGTCATCTTCTTGATCTGGTGGGTGGCGTTGCGCGCCTCGATCTCGGGTCCGAGTGTCCACCCCTTGACCGTCTTGGCCAGGATGGCGGTGGGCGCCCCGACATGATCGACGGCCGCCTGATACGCGGCGTAGAGCTTCCGGTAGTCGTGGCCCCCGCGGGGAAGGCTTTGGAGTTCCTCGTCGCTCAGGTGCTCGACCAGGGCCCGCAACCGCGGGTCCGGACCGAAGAAGTGCTCCCGGATGTAGGCGCCCGACTCGGTGGCGTACTTCTGGAATTCGCCGTCGACGGTGGAGTTCATCTTGGCCACGAGGACGCCGTCGACGTCCCGGGCCAGCAGCTCGTCCCAGGTGCGCCCCCAGATCACCTTGATCACGTTCCATCCGGACCCACGGAACAGCGCCTCGAACTCCTGGATGACCTTGCCGTTGCCCCGCACCGGACCGTCCAGGCGCTGCAGGTTGCAGTTGACCACCAGGGTCAGGTTGTCGAGGTGCTCCCGGCCGGCCATCCCGAGCAGGCCGATGGTCTCGGGCTCGTCGAACTCGCCGTCCCCGACGAAGCCCCAGACCCGGCTGCCGGCGGTCTCGGCGAGCTCCCGGGCCTCGAGGTACCTGCTCAGGTGGGCCTGGGCGATGGCGTTGATCGGTCCGAGTCCCATCGAGACCGTCGGGTACTCCCAGAAGTCGGGCATGAGGCGCGGGTGGGGATACGAGGAGAGCCCGTTCCCGCCCACCTCGAACCGGAAGTTGTCCAGCTGCTCCTCGGTCAGGCGACCTTCGACGAAGGCACGCGCGTAGATGCCCGGTGAGGCATGGCCCTGGAAGTAGACCTGATCACCGGGTGCGCCATCGTCCTTGCCGCGGAAGAAGTGGTTGAATCCGACCTCGTAGAGGGCGGCGGAGCTGGCGTAGGTGGAGAGGTGGCCGCCGATCGCCTCCGAGCGGATGTTGGCCCGGACCACCATGATCGCTGCGTTCCACCGGATGAAGGCGCGGATGCGGCGCTCGAGGTGCTCGTCGCCGGGGAACTCCGGCTCGACGTCGGAGGGGATGGTGTTGACGTAGGGGGTCGAGACGGTCGCGGGAAAATCGACGTGGGTCTGGCCCGCCCGTTCGAGGAGGCGCATGAGGAGGTAGCGGGCGCGGTTCCGTCCGTGGGCGCCGACGATGTCGTCGAACGCGGCGAGCCACTCCGCGGTCTCCTCGGGGTCGTTGTCGGGCAGTTGGTGGGCAACACCGTCGAACAGCATCCTGTCCATGCTCCCACCGCTCACCCTCGGGACAAAGTCAAGCGCCGGGCGCCGGTGCGCCGGGCACCCGGCCCCGTCGGGCATGCTGTCCCGATGAGCACCCCCACCGACGACGGCTCTCAGACCGTCGTCTACACCGACGGGTCCTGCCTCGGGAACCCCGGGCCCGGCGGGTGGGCATGGGCGGTGGACGGTGGGCCGTGCGACTCAGGTGGGGAGCCGCACACCACCAACCAGCGGATGGAGGTGACCGCGGTGATCCGGGCGCTCGAGTCCCTGCCCGGCCCGCTGCACGTGATGAGCGACTCGACCTACGTAGTCAACTGCTTCGAGCAGCGCTGGTGGGCCGGGTGGTTGCGGCGCGGCTGGCGGAATTCACAGGGCAAGCCGGTCGCGAACCGGGACCTGTGGGAGATCCTCCTCCCCCTGGCGCTCGAGGCCGACCGGCCGGTCACCTTCGGCTGGGTCAAGGGCCACTCCGGCGACCGGATGAACGACGTGGTCGATCTGCTGGCCACCCAGGCGGCGGCCCGGCAGTAGCCCGCCATCAGGGCCGTGCCGATCCTGTGTGGTCGGTCGGGCAGCGCCGGGTGCCGGGACACTCGTGTTGGCACGGAGCCGACGCTCTCGTAACCTGCCGGCATGGAGATCAACGGCTGTTCGGCAATCATCACCGGCGGGGCCTCCGGCCTCGGCGAGGCCACTGCGCGCAAGCTCGCGGCCATCGGCGTCCGGGTCACCGTGTTCGACCGGAACGAGGCGCGGGCCAAGGAGGTCGTCGCCGAGATCGGTGGATCGGCCACCTGCGTGGCCGGCGACGTGACCGACCCGGCCGACTGCCAGAAGGCGGTCGATGAGGCAGCTCGGGGTGGCAACCTGCGGATCGCGGTCAACTGCGCCGGGACCGGGTGGGTCGGCCGGGTGATCAACCGGGACGGCTCACCGCACGACCTCGAGCCGTTCCAGTTCATCCAGAACCTGAACGTGACCGGAACGTTCAACGTCATGACCAAGGCCGCGTCGGTCATGTCCACGGTAGAGCCCCAGGCAAACGGCGAACGGGGTGTGATCGTCAACACCGCGTCGGTGGCGGCCTTCGACGGCCAGATCGGCCAGCTCGCCTACTCGGCCTCCAAGGGCGCCGTGGTCGGGATGACCCTGCCGGCAGCGCGCGACCTCGCGGTGGTCGGGATCCGGGTGGTGGCCATCGCCCCGGGTCTCTTCGACACGCCGCTGCTCGCCATGCTCCCGGACGAGGCCCGCACCACGCTTGCCGAGTCGGTCAATTTCCCCAAGCGCCTCGGCAATCCGGCCGAGTACGGCGAGCTGGTCGCCCACATCGTCGCCAACAGCTATCTCAACGCCGAGGTCATCCGCCTCGACGGTGGCATCAGGATGCCCCCCAAGTAGCTGCGGCACGGCAGGGAGCGACCTCCGCCGCCTGCGACCAGGAGGGGGGTGGCGACGGATTAGGTTCGGAGATGGTCATGTCCGCCACCTCTGCAGCCACCACCGCCGCGCCGCCCGTCACCGCCGACCCGATCATCCGGACCCTCGGGCTGACCAAGGTCTACGCGGGGTCGAACGTGACGGCCGTCGACGGCCTCGACCTCGAGGTCGGGACCGGTGAGGTCTTCGGCCTGCTCGGTCCCAACGGCGCGGGCAAGACCACCACGGCAGGCATGCTGACCACACGCGTGATCCCGACCGCCGGGGAAGCCTGGGTGGGTGGGATCGATGTCGTGGCTCACCCTGCGCTGGCGAAGCAGATCATCGGCATCGTGAGCCAGACGAACACCCTGGACCGCCAGCTCACGGTCTGGGAGAACCTCTACTTCCACGGCCGCCTGTTCGGGATCCCTGCCAAGGAGTCGAAGCGCACCGCGGACGAGCTCCTCGAGCAATTCCAGCTCGGGCGCTGGGGGAAAGCGTCGGTCTACGCGCTCTCCGGCGGCATGGCCCAACGGGTGATGGTGGCCCGTGCGATCTTCCACCGCCCAGCGGTCCTCTTCCTGGACGAACCCACTGCCGGACTCGATCCGCAGAGCCGGCTGGCCCTCTGGGAGACCATGCAGCTGCTCAACTCAGAGGGGCAGACCATCCTGTTGACCACGCACTACATGGAGGAGGCCGATCAACTCTGCGGTCGGGTGGCCATCATGGACCACGGCCGGATCCTGGCCCTGGACGCGCCGGCCGCCCTCAAGAGCCAGATCGACGCGGACACCATCGTCACCGTGACCGCAGCCGGTGACCAGACCGAACTGGCCCGCGTGCTCACCGCGGCGATCCCCGGGGTCACCCGCACCCGGCCGACGGAGAACGGTGTGGAGGTGCATGTGAAGGGCAAGGACCGCCTCCTCCCCTTGGTGGTCGCTTCGGCCGAGGAGGCCGGCTTCCCCGTGCTCGACCTCTCGGTCACCGAGCCGACCCTCGAGACCGTGTTCATCAATCTCACCGGCAAGGAGCTGCGCGAAGAATGACCGTCATCCACGCCGAGGCCCCGGGTACCGCCGGCCCGCCAGTGCGCACCACGCCGGCCCGCTCGGCACTGGCTGCCGGCCGGATGGTCCTCTGGGCGCTCATCCTGCGTGACCTCGTCGTGCTCCGCAAGCACCTCTTCGAGTTCGTCGCGCGGACGCTGATCCAGCCGTTCCTGCTGTGCTTCGTCTTCCTCTACGTGTTCCCCAAGATCGGCCAGGGGATCGGTGGTGGAGGCGGACCCGTGGCCGAGTCCGCGTTCGCCACCGTGCTCGTCCCGGGCGTGGTCGGCATCTCGATCCTGTTCCAGGGCGTCCAGTCGGTGGCGCTCATCATGTCGCAGGAGTTCGGCTTCACCCGGGAGATCGAGGACCGGGTACAGGCACCGTGTCCGATCTGGTTGGTGGCGATCGCAAAAGTGCTGTCCGGAGCGGTCCAGGGACTCATCTCGGCCATCCTGGTCCTGCCCATCGCGTCGGTGGTCCACGCCAAGGGAGTCGAGGCCCACCTCACGCTGCACTGGTGGATCATCGTCACCATCGTCCCGATCGCGTGCGTGATGATGGCCTCGCTCGGCCTCCTCCTCGGGACCAGCTTCGAGCCCCGCAACATCGGTCTCATGTTCGGCTTCATCATCCTCCCGGTCACGTTCCTCGGCGGCACCTACTACCAGTGGACCCGCCTCTCGCCGGTCGAGGTCGGAGGGTGGCACTGGCTCCAGACGATCGTGCTGATCAATCCGTTGCTCTATGTCAACGAAGGCATGCGGGCGGCCTTCACCGACGCGCCCCACATGCACCTCTACGTCGTGTATCCCGTCGTGGTGGCGTTCGTCGGGCTGTTCCTCGGTCTCGGGCTCCGCAACTTCCGGCGGCGGGTGCTCTCCTGAGCGACGAGTACCTGCTCGACAACCGGCAGCCGGAGGCGGGCGCCCGGTTGGCTGCGTTGTCCGAGCTGTTCGACGCCACCACCTGCCGTGTCCTCGACCACACCGGCATCGGTCCCGGCTGGCAGTGTTGGGAGGTCGGCGCCGGGGGGCCGCAGATCCCGGCTTGGATGGCCGACCGGGTCGGTCCCGACGGCTCGGTCCTGGCCAGCGACATCGACCTCTCGTGGCTCGGTCCGCCCGACGAGCGGTCCTTCAGCGTGCTCCGCCATGACGTCGCAGCAGATGACCCACCCCCCGGGCCGTTCGACCTCATCCACGCCCGTCTTGTGCTCGTCCACCTGCCCCGACGAGAGCGGGTGCTCACCAGGCTGGCTGATGTCCTGCGCCCCGGCGGCTGGCTGGTCGTCGAGGACGCCGATCCCGCGCTCCAACCACTCGCCTGCATCGACGAGTCCGGCCCGGAGCAGGCACTGGCCAACAAGCTGCACGCCGGATTCCGGGTGCTGCTCGCTCGGCGCGGGGTCGACCTCTCCTTCGGCCGCACCCTCCCCCGTGTCCTCCGTGCGCTCGGCCTCGAGCAGGTCGGGGCGGACGCCTACTTCCCGGTGGCGGCTCCTGCAAGCGCGGTCCTCGAGCGGGCCACGATCGAGCAGATCCGGGAAGGTCTCGTCGGTGCCGGTCTGGCCACAGCCGAGGAGATCGACCGGTGTCTCGCGGCGATCTCCACCGGTCGGTTGGATCTCGCGACC
Source organism: uncultured Acidimicrobiaceae bacterium (assembly GCA_963701325.1). Lineage (GTDB taxonomy): Bacteria > Actinomycetota > Acidimicrobiia > Acidimicrobiales > RAAP-2 > Bog-756. The sequence goes on along the minus strand of OY969604.1, from coordinate 1,409,445 downwards.
GCGCCCCTGATCTCGGCGTGGGGTCGTAAGCCCGCAGGGTCGATCGTGCCCTGAGCGGACCCGCGGACCGAATTGGGCCCCCGGCCGCGGCCGATAGGCTGGTCTGCGACCCGGCAGCGACGGACGCGTGCGATGGAGGTGGTACCCACGACACCCGAGGTGACACGGCAACAGACAACACCGGGGGGAGTCGACGCAGGGGCGGGGTCACAGGAGCACTTCGATATCGTGATCATCGGAGGTGGTCCGGGAGGGTACGCGACCGCCCTCTACGCAGCCGCAGCCGGACTGTCGGTTGCCATCGTCGAGCTCGACAAGGTCGGCGGCACCTGCCTCCACCGCGGTTGTGTCCCCGCCAAGGAGTTCCTCGAGACCGCCTCGGTCTACCGCACGGTGAGCTCGGCGTCTGACTTCGGGATCTCTGCGGGCGCCCAGCCCTCCGATCCGACGCTCGACTTCTCGGTGAGCCAGAAACGCAAGCAGGCGGTGGTCGAGGTGCTGTTCAGGGGTCTCGAAGGCCTGCTCAGGGGCAGGGGGGTCACCACGTACAACGGGAGTGGGACCCTGCTTCCCGGTCGCCGGGTGCGCATCGCCGGCAACGACGGGGCCACCATCGAGATCAGCGGAACCGACGTCGTCCTCGCAGCGGGGTCGGTGCCCCGCACCATCCCCGGCTTCGACATCGACGGAAGGGTGGTGTTGACGTCGGACGAGGTCCTCGCGCTCGACCGGCTCCCGGACTCGGTGGCGGTCATCGGTGGCGGAGCAATCGGATGCGAGTTCGCCTCGATGTTCGCCGATCTCGGCTCGTCGGTCACTGTCTTCGAGGCGCTCCCTTCCATCCTGAGCGCCTGCGATGAGGACATGGCGCGGGTCGTCGCCCTTTCGTTCCGCAAGCGCGGCATCGACGTGAAGGCGGGCGTGACACTCCACGGGCACACACCCGGACCTGCGGGCCGAGGTACCGTCGTCTCCTTCGGTTCCGGCGAGCAGCTGGAGGTGGAGGCGGTGGTCGTGTCGGTCGGCCGTCGACCGCGTACCGAAGGGTTGGTCGCGGATGGAACCGGTGTGGTGATCGACGAGGGTGGATTCGTGGTCACCGACCGGTTCATGCGCACTGCGGCTGACGGGGTCTGGGCGGTGGGCGACGTGGTAGCCGCGACCCCGCAGCTCGCACACGTCGGGTTCGCCGAGGCGATCGTGGTGGTCAAGTCCATCTTGGGCGAGGCAGTGCTCCCGGTCGACTACACGCGGGTTCCCTGGGCCATCTACTGCCACCCCGAGGTCGCGTTCGCCGGTCTGAGCGAAGCAGCGGCCAGGGCGGCGGGTCTCGACGTGGTGGTCAAGAAGGATCCGTTCGGCGGGAACAGCCGGGCGCGGATCATCGGCGACACCCAGGGGATGGTCAAGCTCGTGGCCGAACGCCGGCCGGACGGCACGACCGGAAGGATCCTGGGTGTCCACATGGTCGGACCGTGGGTCACCGAGTTGCTCGGAGCGGGGTATCTGGCAGTCAACTGGGAGGCCACCGCAGACGAGGTGGCCCAGTTCATGCAGCCGCACCCCTCGCTGTCGGAGACGTTCGGTGAGACCGTGTTGGCCTTGACCGGAAGGGGTCTGCACGTTGCCTGACGTGATCATGCCGCAGCTCGGCGAGACGGTGACCGAAGGGACCATCACCCGGTGGTTCAAGGCGGTCGGCGATACCGTGAAGCGTGACGAACCACTCTTCGAAGTCTCCACCGACAAGGTCGACTCCGAGGTGCCTTCCCCGGCCGAGGGTGTGGTGACGTCGATCCTGGTCGAGGAGGGCGACACCGTCGACGTGGGCGCGACCCTCGCGGTCATCGATCCCGCAGGGGAGCAGACTCCCGCCCCGGCTGTCTCCACTTCTGCACCAGCACCTGCGCCTCCTCCCGCGCCCGCACCCGCGACACCCACTCCGGCCCCAGCCGCACAGCCCGCACCTGCAGCCGCACCCGCGACACCCACTCCGGCCCCAGCCGCACCGGCCGCACCCGCACCCGCGGTATCCGCGCCCACTCCGCCTCGGACCCCTCCGGCCGCACCTGCGGCGCCCGCACCTTCCCCGGCTCCCGCCCGATCCTCGTCCGCCGCGGTGTCCGTCCCTCGTGCCAGCTTCAAGACCGAGCTCCCCGACGAGCCGGTGGTCGGTGAGAGGCCACCGCCCGCCACTTCTGTGGGAACGTCTTCGTCCCCTGCACAGCGCGGACCCTCATCGTCCGACGGCTCGTCCGGACTCGTGCTCTCGCCGGTGGTGCGCAAACTCCTCGCCGATCACAAGATCGACCCGTCCACCGTCCGGGGTACCGGCCTCGAGGGCAGGATCACCCGCAGCGATGTCGAGGCCGTCATCGCGAGGCAGGGCGGAGCCGCTGATCCTTCGCCGGTCCCGAGCATCGTCGACCGCAGCGTGCCGGCGCCTGCGCCGCAGGCACGCTCCGCCCCCCCGGCTCCCGCGCGATCCCGCGCCGGACCGGCCGGTTGCCGCTCCATCTGCTCCTGCACCCACCCCACCACAACCGGCTCCCGCGCCACCTGCGCCCGCCCGCCCGGTTGACGCGCCAGCAGCACCAGCTCCCGCAGCACCAGCACCAGCACCGGCCGCAGCAGCACCAGCCGCGCCAGCACCGCAAGCGGCATCCGCCCCCGCTCCGAGCCCGCAGAATGCCGATGCCGTCCGTGTCGGCGCACGGGACGAGGTGGTGCCGTTCACCAACATCCGGCGTCGCACGGCTGAGCACATGGTCCGCTCGAAGGCGGTCTCGCCCCACACCCTGATGGTCAGGGAGATCGACTACGAGCGGGTCGAGCAGGTGCGGCGCGCTCATGGTGACCGGTTCCGAGATGAGGAGGGCTTCGGCCTGTCCTATCTGCCCTTCGCCGCCCTGGCCGCCGTCGAAGCCCTCGCCGATTACCCGCGGCTCAACGCATCGGTGGGAGACGACTCCCTGGTCGTCCATCGCGACATCAATCTGGGCATCGCAGTGGACCTCGACAACCAGGGGCTGATCGTCCCCGTGATCCACAACGCCGAGGAACTCAACCTCCGGGGCATCGCGCGCAGGATCCACGACCTCGCCGATCGCGCCCGGAACAAGCGCCTGAGCCTCGACGACATCAGCAACGGGACGTTCTCGATCACCAACGCGGGACCGTTCGGCACGCTGCTCACCGGGGCGATCATCAATCAGCCTCAGGTGGCGATCCTCTCCACCGACGGCGTGTCCCGGAAGCCGGTGGTCGTCGAGCTCTCGGACGGGACCGAGTCGATCGGCATCCACTCGGTCGGATTGGTCGCCATGAACTTCGACCATCGCGCCATCGACGGCGCGTACGTGGCTCGGTTCCTCTCCCGTCTGTCCGAGATCCTGGACGACCGCGACTGGGCCGGCGAGCTCTAGGCGTCGGTCCGCGATGACCTTCCCGCACCTCCGGGACCAGGGGGACGTCCACGCATGAGGGCCCGTTGGCTCGGACTGGTGCCCTATGCCGAGGCGTGGGATCTCCAACGCGCGATCGCTGGGCGCTCGAGGGACGACTACCTGCTCCTCCTCGAGCACCCCCACGTGTACACGATGGGGTCTCACGCCGATCTGACGCACGTCCTGGCCGATCCGGCCTCGGTCGGAGCCGATCTCGTTCGCGTCGACCGCGGCGGCGATGTCACCTATCACGGTCCCGGGCAGTTGATCGGCTACCCGGTCCGCTCCGTGGGCAGCGGACTCCACCGCGGGCCGGGCCACGTTCGCGACGTCGAACAGGTGGTCATCGACAGCCTGGTCGCGCTCGGGCTCCCGGCCCACCAGGTCGGCCGACTGCCCGGGTACCCGGGCGTCTGGGTCGGTCTCGGCGACGCGTCCGGATCGCCTGGACCTCGCAAGATCGCGGCCATCGGCGTGCGGACCGCTCGGGGCAGGACCACGCACGGCTTCGCCCTCAACGTCTCGACCGACCTCTCGATGTTCGGCCACATCGTTCCCTGCGGCATCCCCGACCGACCCGTCACCTCGCTCGCGGCCGAGGGCTACGACCTCCCGATGGCCGAGGTGGTCGATGCGGTGATCGAGGCGGCGCGCACTAACTGGGGACCGATCGAGGACAGCCAACGGGTGACCGGCGGGATCCCGGAGTCCACGGTCCGGCCGGTGCCGGTTGTCTTCGGAGGGAGGGCTGGAGGCAGCACCCCGCTCGAACGCCGCCTGGTGCGTTCGGGGGTGGACCCGGCACGCGGACTGGCCTTGTCCGCCCGCAAGCCGGACTGGCTGCGGGTGACCGCGCGGATGAGCGGGGACTACTTGGACCTTCAGCACCGGTTGCGCGATCTGGATCTGGTCACCGTGTGCGAGGAGGCCGGCTGTCCCAACATCTACGAGTGCTGGTCCGACGGCACGGCCACCTTCATGATCAACGGGTCGCGTTGCACCCGCGCCTGTGGCTTCTGCCAGGTCGACACCGGCCGGCCGCTCCCACTGGACGTCGCCGAACCGGAGCACGTCGCCGAAGCCGTGGTCCGGATGGGCCTCGCCCACGCGGTGATCACTGCAGTCGCCCGCGACGACCTCGCCGATGGTGGTGCCGGCGCCTTCGCCGAGACCATCGCCGCTGTGCGGCGGCGCAGCCCCGGCACGTCGATCGAGGTGCTCATTCCCGACGTCAAGGGCGGCGCCACTTCGCTCGCGCTGATCCTCGACGCTCGCCCGGACGTGCTCAACCACAACATCGAGACGGTCGCCCGCCTGCAACGCGCGGTGCGCCCGTCGGCAGGGTATGCCCGCAGCCTCACCGTGCTGGCCAGGGCCCGGGATGCCGGGCTCACTACCAAGTCGGGCATGATCCTCGGCATGGGCGAGCAGGAGGACGAGGTGTTGGCCACGTTGGCCGACCTGCGCGCGGTCGGTGTTGAGATCGTGACACTCGGGCAGTACCTGCGCCCCAGTCGCAGGCATCTGCCGGTGGCCCGATGGTGGACTCCAGAGGAGTTCGACGGGATGCGAGCAGCCGGTCTGGCGCTCGGGTTCGCCCACGTCCAGGCGTCGCCCCTCACCCGCTCCAGCTACCACGCCCGGGAGGCCGCCGGGAGTGCGCTCGACACCCGGTCGCCGGACGCCACGGCAGCGGGCGCGGTGGCGGCGACCGCCGGATGACCCGGTCGTGAGCACCGGGACGGGGTCGGCCCTCGACGCGCGCCGCACACGGCTCGACCGGGTGCGAGCCCGGATGGACGAGCTCGCGGTGGACACCCTGCTCCTCTCCCACGGGGCGGACCTGCCGTGGCTGACCGGATACCGGGCCATGCCGCTCGAGCGGCTGACGCTGCTCGTGCTGCCCCTGGACGGCGAGCCGGTGCTGGTCGTGCCGGCACTCGAGGCACCGAGGGTGCCCGACACCGGCGGCCTGTTCGCCCTCGAGCCGTGGGCAGACGCCGAGGATCCGATCGATCTCGTCGAGCGGATGCTGCGCCGCCCGGGCCCGGTGCGCCTCGGCATCTCGGACCGGGCATGGGCGACGACGGTCCTCTCGATCCAACGCCGCCTGTCCGGCGCCGAGTGGGTCGAGGCGTCGCGTGTGACTGCTCCGGTCCGAGCAGTGAAGGACGAACGAGAACTCGAGGTCCTGCGCGCAGCGGCGGCAGCGGCCGACCGGGTGGCCGCGGTCCTCCAGGCCGGAGGCATCCCGCTCATCGGGAGGAGCGAGGCCGACGTCTCGGGCGAGATCGCCTCGCTCCTGGTCGCCGAAGGCCACAGCCACGTCAACTTCGCCATCGTGGGCAGCGGACCCAATGCCGCCAGTCCCCACCATGAGCCCGGCGCTCGGATCATCGGTCGGGACGAGACCGTCGTGTGCGATTTCGGTGGAGCGCTCTCGCTCGACGGGGGCGTCGGGTACTGCTCCGACATCACCCGGACGGTGGTGACCGGTCCACCGTCCGACGAGGTCCGTGAGTGCTACGAAGTCCTCGAGGAGGCGCAGCGGGCGGCGGTTCTCGCGGCACGGGCCGGGGTGACAGCTGAATACGTCGACGGGGTCGCCCGGCAGGTCATCGGTGCGGCCGGTCTCGGTGCGCTGTTCATCCACCGAACCGGTCACGGCATCGGCATCGAGGAGCACGAGGATCCCTACCTGGTGGCGGGCAACCGTGAGGAGCTCCGACCCGGGCACGCATTCTCGGTCGAGCCCGGTCTCTACCAGCCGGATCGTTTCGGGATGCGCCTCGAGGACATCGTCGTGATCGCTGCGGACGGCTCGCCCGATCCACTCAACACCGTGGATCACGGGCTGATGGTCGTCGACGCCTGAGGAGGCGCTGTGGATCTGGGCATCGAGGGGAAGGTGGCCGTGGTCGCCGCGGGATCGAAGGGACTGGGTCGGGCGGCGGCGATGGCCCTGGCGGGCGAAGGGGTGCGGGTTCTCATCTCGGGGCGCAACGAGGACGCGCTGGAGGTCACCCGGAGAGCGGTCGTCGAGCTCGGCGGCGAGGCGGCCACCCTGTCCGGTGACGTGACCGATCCGGCCGAACCGGCTCGTCTGGTGGAGGCCGCGCTCTCCCGCTTCGGCGCGCTCGACATCCTCGTGGCCAACGCCGGCGGTCCGCCGCCCGGACGCGCCCTCGACCTCGGAGACGACGCACTGTGGTCGGCACTCAACGCCAATCTGATGGCGTCGGTCCGCCTGGTCCGCGAGGCCCTTCCCCCGATGCGGGCTGCCGGGTGGGGACGGATCTGTTGCATCACCTCCTACACCGTGGTGCAGCCGGTTCCGGTCCTCGCCCTCTCCAACGCGGCTCGGGTCGGGTTGTGGGGGTGGGCCAAGACAGCCGCCCAGGACCTCGCGGCCGAGGAGAGCGGGATCACCCTCAATCTGCTCTGTCCGGGACCCCACGCGACCGACCGGATGAAGCAACTCGGGGGATCGGGGGCGATGGGCGATCCCGCCGACTTCGGCGCTGTGACCGCCTTTCTCTGCTCACAGCAGGCTGCATTCGTCAACGGCGCGGCCATCGTGGTGGACGGGGGTGCGACCCTGGCCCTGTAGTCCCTGATCGAGCTTCGTGCGGCACAGCTATCGTCGGTTGGTGATGCTGTTCCTCCCCGAAGCTGCCGGTCCCAGCGAACCGGTGGCTGCCACCATCGACCGTCGGCCGGGCTCGGTCCGCAGGACGTCCAGCATCGACACCGCACGACCGGGCGGATTCCGGGGTGATCTGGTCATGACCGCCCGGGCCCGCGACCTCCGGACGGCTCCCGACACCACGACGGTGGTGATCGACCAGGTCGACCTCTCGCTGCGGGTCGACAGCGCGAACCGGCAGGTTCTCTCGATCACTTCCTCTCCGGCTCTACCGGACTTGGATCAGCTGGTCGGGTGCGCGGTCGGTCCAGGCTTCCGGTCGCGGGTCAACGCTGCCTGCCCCGGCGAACGCGAGGCAGGCACCCTGCTCCATCTGTTGTTGGACGACCTCCCGGGTGCCGCCCTGGTCTCCGGGTACTCGCCGCAGCGGGCCGGAGCGCTCGATCAGATTCGCCCGCTTTCCGACGGCGAGGTCGCAAGCACCTCGGGCCTGACCCAGCTGATGGACACCCAGGACGACCTCTGCGCCGGGTGGGCCCACGACGCCACCCTGATGGTGACGATCCGCTCGACCGGTGAGGTGCCGGTGTCGACGGGACCACCGGCCCCGTCGCTCGAGCGACAGGACGACCGACTGGCTTGGCACGCGATGCCGCCCCTCCCTCCCCACGCGATGCGCCGCCGCAGGCGTCTCGACGTGGTGCGCCCTGGCAGCCCGGGCGAGGCACACCGCTTCGACGCTCACTTCCGTGACAGCCACATGGACGAGGATGGCGCCGAGTGGGTCGTGCACGAGTACGCCGCGGCCGGCACAGTCGACATCCCCGGGGGCCGTGTCCTCGAGATCGGTGCCGAGGCCCGCGTACTCCCGTGGATGGAGTGCCCCGGGGCGGTGGCCAGCGCCGGGCGGTTGTCCGGCATGTCCATCGCAGAGGTCCGGACCCGGGTGCGGCGGGAGTTCACCGGCGGCTCGACCTGCACCCACCTCAACGACACCTTGCGGGCGCTCGGTGACCTGGAGGTCCTCGCCGGGAAGCTGTCGGAGTGACGCGCGCTCAGCGGGGCGGCGGTGGCACCAGCGGCGGCGGTGGCACCTCCAAGAGCGGGATCTGCGTCCCCGGAGGAGGCGGCGGCGGGAGCTCCGGAATGGGTGAGGGCCCGGTGTTGTCGTCGGCGCCCTCCGCCGGGGGCCGGAGCCGTTCGGCCTCGACAGCGTCGAACGCGCGCACGGTCCCGTCCGCCCCGAAGCCGGAGAGCGGAGCCGTCGGTACCCGGGGTGCCGAACGCGATGCTTTCCGTCCGGCGTGGGTCGGTGCGACGAAGCTCGGGGCCATGGTCGGGGGCCCGTCGTCCACGGTCGGCTCGACCAGCGCGCTGTTCCCGTAGTGGGCCACGTCCCTGTCGTAGTACCCGAACGCCGAAGCCCGGCGCTTCTTGCGGTCGGCAGAGCGGAACTGCCTGAGGACCAGCAACAGGGCGGCAAGCACGACGGCAACGGCCAGGACGAGGATCTCCCATTGCCCCCCACTGCCCGAGGCGCCCGGAATCCCGCCCATCAGAAGGGCGATCACCTGCATCCCACTCCATCGTACCGACGGCGGTGCACTAACGCACGGGTTGTCACCGGACCGGGTGGCGGTTGGGCCGGAGTGACGAGGGCGGCGGAGGCAGCTCGAGCTCGGACAGCGTCGCGTCCGCGTCGTGGTCGACCGGGGTCAACACGAGTTCGGGGACCGAACGCGGCGTGCTCCGCGGAATGACGACGGCACCCGTGCCCTGCGCGCGGGCCCCGGTGGGGCCGCTCATCGTTCCGAAGACGTCGAGGGCACCGTAGGAACCCCATGGATCGGGCGACACGAGTGTCCGCCGCCACCCGCGGCGTCGTCGACTGATGACCCATCCGGCCACGCCGCCGAGAAGCACCAGCGCGGTGAGGACGCCGGCCAGGACCGGTGTCGTGCGGTGTGCGGCGGATCGCACCGCTGGGGGGTCGGCTCGTCTGGGCTTCCGGTGGGTCAGCGGGAGCGGCGTGGGGGTCGGGGGCGTCGCGTGCTGGATCGAGGTCGACTCGAGGAAGGCGACGTCGATGACCTGGGTCGGGCTGAGGCGGGCGGTGTTGGAGGGGGCGGCGGACGAGGCGGCCTGGACCGCGGCCACGTAGGGGCCGGTGGCGAAGACCACCACCTGCTCGAGCGCGGCCACCGGCTGGGTGACCGTCACCGTGAATCCGGTGGCGCCGGGAATACTCGGCACGTCGAAGGGCTCGGCTGTTCCCGGCGTTCGGTACGGGGCGACCAGTCCGGCCGCGAAGTTCCGCGCCGCGGCCGGGTCTCCGATCCGGAAGAGGAGTACCACGAGGTCGTTCTGGACCTGCCCCGGGCCGCCCGTGTCGCTCCACAGGCGGATTGCGGCACCGAAGCCGGGACGGGCGGCCAGAGCGCCGAACGCTGCTTCGGCCTGGGTCGGATCCGAGGACTGGGCTGCAAACGTCTCCGCGGTGAGTGGTCCGTTGGTGGCTCCCGGCGCGGCCGGCGTGAACCCGGGCAGGCCGGGATCGACGATGAGAGCGCCGAGGTCGGAACCGGGCGCGGTAGTCGCGGCCGACGGAGCAGGGCCGCGGACCGTTGGCGACGGTGACCTTGCGGGGACGGGAGCGGCCGCGGCAGGCACGCCCACGCTCCACGGTGACGCCCACAGAACGCCCAGTACGAGCCCGACGACCGCCCCCAGGGGCACCCAACACCGTCGACCTGGGCCGGTGATCACACCGGAGAGCGTGGCCGATCCGGACCCCCGCCGGTGGGATGGCGCGGCCGCCCGGTTCCCTCCCCTGGGGAATCAGGCGACGAAGTACTTGGCCTGGGGGTGGTGGCAGATGATGGCGGTCGTCGTCTGCTCGGGGTGGAGCTGGAACCCCTCGCTGACCTCCACGCCGATCTGTTCGGCGGACAGCAGCCGGACGACCTTGCCGTTGTCCTCGAGATCCGGGCACGCCGGGTAGCCCCAGGAGTAGCGCCCGCCGCGGTACTTCTGGCGGAACAGTCCGGTCAGGGTCGGGCCGTCCTCGCCGGCGAACCCGAGCTCCTCGCGGATCCGGCGGTGCCAGTACTCGGCCAGGGCCTCGGCCATCTCGACGCCGAGCCCGTGGAGGTAGAGGTAGTTCCGGTACTGGTTCGCCTCCTTCAGGCGCGCCGCCTCCTCGCTGAGACGTCTCCCCATGGTCACCACCATGAAGCTGGCCCAGTCGGGTTCGCCAGAGTCGATCGACCGGAAGAAGTCGCTGATGCACAGCCAGGGCGACTCGGTCTGGCGGGGAAACACGTATCGCATGAGCTCCTCGCGCCGGCTCTCGTCCTCGAAGAGCACGAGGTCGTCACCGTCGGCGTTGGCCGCGAAGTGGCCCCAGGCCACCTGGGGGAGGAGCAACTGCCCGGCCTTGGCCGTTGCCAGCTGCTCGCGCAAGAGTGCCCGGACCCGGTCCTTGAAGGCGGTGTCGTCCTCTCCGCCCTCTGGTCGGAAGCCCCACTGGTTGCGAAACAGTGCGGTCTCGTTGAGATAGGCCGCAATGTCGTCGACGGGTATCCCTTTGGCCACCCTGCTGCCCAGGAACGGCGGTTTGAAGGTCGGGTTGTCCGTGGCCACCTCGGGCGAGCGGGTGGGCAGGGTCTCTCCTCGTGCCAGTGCTTCTTCCGCCGCCTGCTTGCGCAGTTCGCTCTTCCTCGGTCCGAGGTCCCGTCCGCCGATGGTCGTCCCGAACTCGGGATCGTCCTCGCCACTGCGGGCGAGCTCGACCAGCCGGTCCATCGTGCGCAGCCCTTCGAACGCGTCCTTTCCGTAGAAGAGGCGGCCCTGGTACACCTGTCGCAGGTCGCGCTCGACGTAGGTTCGGGTGAGCGCAGCGCCGCCCAGGATGACCGGGATGTGGGCCAGGCCCCGCCGGTTGAGCTCCTCCAAATTGTCGCGCATGATCAGGGTGGACTTGACCAGCAGCCCGCTCATCCCGATGGCGTCGGCGCCGGACTTCTCCGCCGCATCCACCAGCTCGTTGATCCCGATCTTGATGCCCAGGTTCTTGACCGTGTAGCCGTTGTTGGTGAGGATGATGTCGACCAGGTTCTTCCCGATGTCGTGCACATCACCCTTCACGGTGGCGAGGACCATCACGCCCTTGCCGCCCTGATCGGCCTTCTCCATGTAGGGCTCGAGGTAGGCGACGGCCGTCTTCATGGTCTCGGCGGAGCCGAGTACGAAGGGGAGCTGCATCTCGCCGGAGGCGAAGCGCTCGCCCACGGTCTTCATGCCGGCCAGCAGGAAGTCGTTGATGATCACCAGCGGGGTGTGCCCGTCGGCCATGGCCTCGTCCAGGTCGGCCTCGATGCCGTTGCGGTCGCCGTCGATGATCCGGTGCTCGAGACGCCGCTCGACGGGCCAACCGGAGCGGTCCTCTCCCGCCGAGGCGGTGGCAGCCGAGACCCCCTCGAAGAGGGCGAGTAGCTCGGTGAGTGGGTCGTACCCCTCGTGGCGGCGGTCGTAGACGAGGTCGAGGCAGACCTCGCGGGCCCGTTCGTCGATCTTGGCCAGGGGCAGGATCTTGGACGTGTGCACGATCGCCGCGTCGAGCCCTGCCTCCACGCACTCGTGCAGGAAGACCGAGTTGAGCACCTGGCGGGCTGCCGGGTTGAGGCCGAAGGAGACGTTGGAGAGTCCGAGGACGGTGTAGACGCCGGGCAGCTCGGCCTTGATCCGGCGGATGCCCTCGATGGTCTCGATACCGTCCTTCCGGCTCTCCTCCATGCCGGTGGAGAGGGGGAGGGCAAGGGGGTCGAAGATGAGGTCCTCGGGCCGCAGGCCGTAGCGCCCGACGGCGATGTCGTGAATGGCCCGGGCAGCCCGCACCTTCCAGTCGGCGGTGCGCGCCTGTCCCTCGGTGTCGATGCACGTGCAGACCACCGCCGCGCCGAACTCCTTGGCCAGGGTGAGGAACGAGTCGAGCCGGGTGCCCTCGTCGTCCCCCTCTTCGAGGTTGACCGAATTGATGACCGCCCGGCCGCCGATCCAGGACAGCGCGGTCTCGATCACCGGCGCCTCGGTCGAGTCGACCACCAATGGCACGGTCGACTGGGTGGCGAACCGGGAGGCAACCTCCTCCATGTCGGCGACCCCGTCGGCGCCTGTGTAGTCGACGCAGACGTCGATCAGGTGCGCGCCCTCCTTGACCTGGTCGTGTGCCATGGTCACGCAGGTGTCCCAGTCCTCCTCGAGCATCGCTTCGCGGAACCGCTTCGACCCGTTGGCGTTGGTGCGCTCGCCGATCACGAGGAACGAGGTGTCCTGGTGGAAGGGAACGGCCGTGTAGATGGAGGCCGCTCCGGGCTCGGGGCGCGGCTGGCGGGGGGCGGGGGAGAGGTCGCGACAGGCGGCCACCACTGCTGCCAGGTGGGCAGGAGTGGTGCCGCAGCAGCCCCCGATGACCGACACACCCAGTTCGCCCACGAACTGGCGATGGAAGTCGGCCAGCTGCTCGGGGGTGAGGTCGTAGTGCATGGCCCCGTCGACGACCGAGGGCAGTCCGGCATTGGGCTGACAGCTGATCGGGACCGCGGCCTGGGCCGACAGGTGACGCAGGGGCTCGAACATCTCGGCGGGTCCGGTCGCGCAGTTGAGGCCGATCACGTCGACGTCCAGTGCCGAAAGGGCGATGAGGGCGGCTCCGATCTCGGTGCCCGGGAGCATGGTGCCGGTGAGCTCGATGGTGACCTGTACCTGGACGGGTACCCGCCGGCCCGCGGCAGCCATCGCACGACGGACGCCGTTGACGGCCGCCTTTGCCTGCAGCAGATCGAACACGGTCTCGATGACGAAGAGGTCGACACCGCCTTCGAGGAGGGCCGTCGCCTGGTCCCGGTACGCATCCCGGAGGTCGGCGTAGCGGATCTGGCCGAGAGTCGGGAACTTGGTCCCGGGCCCGAGGTTGCCGGCCACCCAGCGCGGGTGCTCCGACGTGGCGTAGTCGTCGACCGCCTGGCGGGCGAGGCGGGCGGCGGCCAGGTTGAGCTCGTGGACCCGGTGCTCCTGGCCGTACTCGGCCAGGACCGGTGCGAATGCGCCGAAGGCGTCGGTCTCGACGACGTCACAGCCCACCTCGAGGAACGAGCGGTGGACGCCGGCGACGATGTCGGGGCGGGTCACCACCAGGAGCTCGTTGCACCCTTCGAGGTCGGGCCCACCGAAGTCATCGGCGGTCAGCCCGGCCAGCTGCAGGTTGGTCCCCATGGCGCCGTCGAAGATCACGACGCGTTCGGCGACCGCACGGAGGTAGCTCGATTCAACGGGGGAGACGGCCATAGCCCCTCAAGGCTATCGGCGCGGGGGTGCCGCCGGGACCGGTCAACAGGACGGGAGGGGCCGACGGCAGGATTGGGTTCGTTAGCATCAGGTCTGTGAACGCATCGTGGTGAGGATCTACACGAAGACCGGGGACGACGGGACCACCGGGCTGCTCTACGGGGGGAGGATCCGCAAGGATGATCCGGTCATGGAGCTGACGGGCACGGTGGACGAAGCCCAGGCGGCCCTCGGCCTCGCCCGGGCCGAAGCGGTCCCGGGGTCCGAGCTCGACGAGTTGCTGACCCTCGTCGAGCGGGAGCTCTACGTCCTGATGGCCGAGGCGACCACCGGCCCCGCTCACCGCACGAAGCTCGTCGCGGGGACGACGCTGGTCACCGGAGAGATGGTCGAGGCGCTCGAGACGAGGATCGACGATCTCATCGGCCGGGTCGAGATGCCCCCCGACTTCGTGATCCCGGGGGCCAATCGGACGTCTGCAGCCCTCGACCTGGCCCGAACGGTGGTGCGGCGGGCCGAGCGTCTCGCGGTGTCGGCACCGATCGAGGGCTCGCTGGTCGGTCGCTACCTCAACCGGCTCTCGGACCTCCTCTGGGCCCTTGCCCGGTGGGCGGAGGGCCCCGAGCACCCACTCGCCCGCGGCACGCCCCGCAGGACCCCGCCGGACCAACCGGCGGGGTCCGAGCCGTGACCGTGGGCCCGACGAGCGCCACCGACCACTGATCGAAGAGGAGTGACCCTGTGATCCGAGTCACCGTCCCGTCGGCCGCCGACGTCCCCGCCGGGCTGTCAGCAGTCGGCGTACCCATTCATGCCACCGCGGACGGACCGGTTGCGGCCGTCGACCCCGGGGACCTCCCGGGTGTCTCGTTGCCCGAGTCGCTCGACCCGGCGTGGTGCGAACGCCAGGGGTTCAGCGCGAAGGTCGGCCAGGCACTGGTGCTCCGCTCTGTGGCCGCCGCCGGGAGAGGCGGAGATCCCGATCCAGATCTGGTCCTGGTCGGCATCGGCGACGCCGACACGTACGCCGGCGATCGCGGCCTCGAATCGCTGCGCCGCGCATCGGCCGCCTTCGTCCGGGCCGTCGGCAAGGGTGCGGTCGCCCGGTTCGTCGTGACCCCGCCCGCCGGACGTGGGCTCGACGACGCCGCGGCCGCCGCGGCGGAGGGGGGCGCGCTGGCCGCGTACCGCTACGACCGGTGGCGGAGTGGGGAGACACCGTCCGGCCTGGCCGAGCTCGAGCTGACCGGGAGCGTGCAGGCGGACCTCGGCGTGCTCTCCGACGGTGCAGCGCGTGGAGCCCGCGTTGCCGAGTCGGTGGCCCTTGCCCGCGATCTGGTCAATGAACCGGCCGGTTCCCTCGGCCCTCAGCGATTCGCCGACCTGGTCGTCGAGCGGTTCGCCGCCACTCCCGGTGTCACCGTCGAGGTCTGGGACGAGGACCGCATCGCCGAGGAGCATCTCGGTGGCCTGCTCGGGGTGGCCGCCGGTTCGGTCCGGCCCCCGCGCCTCGTGCGCATCGAGTACCGCCCGGCCGATCCATGGGAGTTCGACGGCCACGTGCCCCACCTCGCACTCGTCGGCAAGGGGATCACCTTCGACTCCGGCGGCCTCTCGCTCAAGACGGCCGGGGGCATGGAGACGATGAAGACCGACATGGGCGGGGCCGCGGCAGTGGTCGCGGCGGTCGATGCCGCCGCCGCTCTCGGTGTCCGGATCGCACTCTCCGCCTGGACCCCACTCACCGAGAACATGCCCAGCGGGTCCGCCACGAGGCCGGGGGACGTGCTGACCGCCCGCAACGGCAAGACCATCGAGGTGCTCAACACCGACGCGGAGGGTCGTCTGGTTCTTGCTGACGCGCTTTCGCTGGCCGTCGAGGCCGGGCCCGACGCCATCGTCGACCTGGCGACCCTGACCGGTGCCGCGGTGGTCGCGCTGGGCAAGGAGATCGCCGGCCTCCTCGGCAACGACGACCAGCTGCGCGCCGAGGTGCAGGCGGCCGGGGAGCGCGCCGGCGAGCCCTCATGGCCGCTTCCGCTGCCCGACGACTACCGCGTGCACATCGAGTCCGAGGTCGCGGACATGCGCAACGTCGGCCGCTCCGGGCAGGCCGGGACCATCTCGGCGGCCCTGCTGCTGCGTGAGTTCGTGGGGGACGTGCCCTGGGCTCACCTCGACATCGCAGGCCCGTCGCGGGCCGAGGAGGCCCGTGGATACGTGACCAAGGGCGCCACCGGGTTCGGAGCCCGCACGCTGGTGGCGCTGGTGACCTCCGAGGCGTTCGCCCGCTCCCTCGCTTCGCGGGCGTCCACCTGACAGGGGCGGCAGAGCGGGTGGCCCGGGCGGCTCGCCGGTCCGGTGCACTACCTTTCGTCGGATGAAGATCGCCGTGCTCGGGGGAGGGTCGTGGGGGACGACGGTGGCCTCGCTCGTCGCACCGCGGCACGAGACGGTCCTCTGGGCGCGCGATCCCGACGTGGCGCGCGGCGTGCGCGACGAGCACCGCAATCCGAGGTACCTCCCCGGGTTCGACCTGGCCCACGAGCTCACCGCCACCTCCGACCTCGAAGAGGCGGTGTGCGAGGCCGACCTGCTGGTGGTCGGCGTTCCGGTCTCGGGATTCCGCAAGGTGCTGGAGGACACGGCCGGGTGCATGCGCCCCTGGATCCCGGTGGTCAGCCTCTCGAAGGGACTCGAACAGGGTTCCATGCTGCGGATGACCGAGGTGGTGAGGGAGGTGGTGCCCGGTCACCCGGTCGCTGCCCTCAGCGGCCCCAACATCGCCGTCGAGATCCTCGATGGCAAGGCCGCCGCCGCAGTCGTCGCAACGGAGGATCTCGAGGTTGCCAGCGCCATCCAGAAGGTGTTCACCCGGGGGGTGTTCCGCGTCTACGTCAACGACGACGTGATCGGCTGCGAGATGGGCGGTGCCCTGAAGAACGTGATCGCCATCGCCGCCGGCATCGGCGAGGGTCTCGGCGTCGGCGACAACACCCGGGCCGCCGTGATGTCCCGTGGTTTGGCCGAGCTCACCCGGTTGGGCGAGGCCATGGGGGCGAGGCCGGCCACCTTTGCAGGGTTGGCGGGCATGGGCGACCTCATCGCCACCTGCATGAGCCCGCACAGCCGCAACCGTGCGGTCGGTGAGCAGCTCGGCCGGGGCCGGCGGCTCGACGACATCCTCGCGGACATGCAGATGGTCGCTGAAGGCGTCCGCACCGCCACGGTCGCCCTCGAGCTGGCCGAGCGGTACGGACTGGAGCTCCCCATCTGCCGGATGATCGACAAGGTGGTCACCGGCGAGATCGAGCCGATCGGCGCCTATTGGGGTCTCACCCCGGCCGGCCACGAGGCAGAGCCGGGCTGAGCCGAGTCGCCGGGTTCCGGGACCGCGCCGACCGCATCCCCCGCCGCCCGGTGGGCCACTGCCGGATGGAACCGCCAGGAGAAGAGCGTCCGTTCGATGGTGCTGCGATCGTGGCCGGCCGCGGCGAGGCCCTCGGCCAGGCGCAGTGCCCGCCGGCGCATCTGCTCCGGCTCGGACAGCCGCTGCTCGGCGAGCCACCGGCGGTGGCTCTGCTGCAACGGGTCGGGCAGTCTGCTCGCATGGCGGAGCGCCAGGGGCGGGATCGAGGTCCGGACCGCCAGCTCGGCGGGACCCTGGGCCCGCGCCAGCTCGAAGATGCAGAGACGGCTCAACGCGCGGCGGAACGGTGCGTTCCTGCCGGTGCGGTCGCCGAGCCCGAGCGCGCGGGCGGTTTCGGCGAGGTGGAGATCGAACCCGTCGCCGTGCACCTCGAGACCGTAGAAGAGGCGGCGGAGCAACCAGGTGGTCGATGGCCCGATGAGCGGCAACCAGTAGAGCTCGACGTAGCGGCTGCAGGGGTGGACTCCGTGTGGGTCGGCGATCGGGTCGACCCAGGTGACCACACGCAGTCGCTGGGCGCTCCCCAGATTGATCGAAGGACGGCGACGATCCGGGACGGGTCGCGAGGGCAGTGAGACGACAGGTGACGTGGACACAGCGCACTCCTCGGGGGCAGGGGCCCGGTCACGAGACCGAGGCCGATCGGACTCCCGAACTGTGTGGGGTCGTGTTTGCCCGTCACCTTGCCGGGGAGCTGCCCGACTAGCGACCTGCGTTGTCGACGTAGACGTCGTAGCAGGAACGGCACACGGGGAAGGGGTTGCCCTCGCCGTCCAGCTCGACCGGGCGGCCGCAATCGTCGCACGACCGGCCGTACGGGACCGGTCGGGGCTCGCGCGCAGCCAGGTTCTCGGCTCCGTCGATCCACAGACTCTCGACCGGATCCGGCTGCGTCGTCACCCTCACTACATCGGCAGGCAGCCGCCCGCCCTTGAACGACGCCTCTCGGTGGGCCCGGTGCGCTTCCCGTGCCGCTCAGTCGGCGACCGGCTGCCAGCGCGCGACCGAGTAGGCCAGCAGAAGCGGCACGTTGACCGCGAACAGGAAGAGTAACGACGTGAGGATCCCCAGTCGCTGGCCGGGCGTGTGGTCGAAGACGAAGACGAACTCGAGGATGCCGGCGATCACCAGGTAGGCCAGGAGGGCCCAGCCGAACACCCGGAAGAAGACCGTCCAGGCGAACTCGGCGATCCGGGAGAGCAGGGCGATGTTGACCAGCAGGAGGACGCCTGCCGCGGAAGCGAGCACGATCGGGATGGTCGTCGACGAGGGCCGTCCGTACTGCGCGGCCATGAGGATCCCGCCAGCGACGGTCAGGATGAGGGTGCCCACGGCAATCTGGTGTACCGGAGGGAGATCCGCCTGTCGCAGGTCCTCGGCATCGGGCCCGGCTCCGGGGGGCAGGTGGTCGGTGGCGGTACTCATCGGCTGGCGAGGAAGGTCATGATGACGATGGTCGCGATCTGCATCACCCCGGTGATTCCTGCAGTGAAGATGAAGACCTTCATCAGCCGCCCGATCCGCTCGCCGTTGGGGCGGGCCTTCTTGAGCTCGAACAGCACCGCAAGGTTGGCGGGCTCGAGGAGCCCGAGCGCGATGACCGCCATGACACCCACGATGATGTAGGAAGCAACCAGCCAGCCGTGATGCGGGTACGACTGGTCGAGGTTGCCGACATGACGGGCCAGCTGGAACCCGGCCCCGAGGGTCATGGCCACCAGGGTCGGCATGATCAGGAGCATCTTGGGCATGAACCTGGCACTGAACTCGACCCGCGCCGGGACGGTCATCCCGCCGATGATCGGTCCGAGCACCAGGCCCAAGAAGAGGTCGAGACTGGTCCACAGGCCACCGCCCGCGACGTGGAAGAACGTGAGCGCCCAGAGGTTGTTCGAGACGATGGCCACGATCAGGCCGATCAGGATGGCGGCGACGATGGGCAACCCCCGCACCGGCACGATCGAGAATGCGGGGACCGGTGGGGGACCCTGTCCTGGCTCGGGCGGTCCGGCGCCCCGCTCGAGTACCTGGTCGATCGCCGTGTCCGTCATGGAGGGCATCGTATTCGGGCCGGCGGCCGACGTGCGGATACCACCGGTGTGCGGTACCGGAGGCGCGCTACCAGGAACCCCGGTGAACGCTGTCACTAAGCGTGCGTCTGGGTCGGGTCGTCGAGGTGGACGGCGGGTCCGGACGGGCCGGTTCGCCGAGGAGGACCGCACCGAGCCACCGCATGCCGGGGGGGACACCGAGGACGTCGCAGAGCGGCTCTTCGCCGCGGAAATTCCCGAGGAAGGCGGACCCGATCCCGCGGTCGGACGCTCCGAGCAGGAGGGTCATCACCAGGAAGGCGGCATCGACGTGCCAGTAGGGGACGACCCACTCGATGGCCCCGTCCCGGCGGGCCTTGTCCGGCTCCCGGTAGCGCTCTGCGTACGCGTTCGGGTCGGAGAACGGGAGGACCACCACCGGTGCCCGCGAGAGCCCTTCGAAGCGCCGGGAGCGCTTCCGCCATGCCTCGTCCGTGGTCGCGCTCCAGAAGCGCCCGGTTTCGGCCGGCCCTTCCAGGACGACGAGATCCCGGCCCTGGGTGTTGCCGGCCGAAGGCGCGCTGAGGGCGTCCGAGAGCAAGACGTCGAGCACGGATCGGTCGAGGGGCGCGCCCGTGAAGTTCCTGGTCATGTGCCGCCGCCGCACGGCCTCGGTCAGCTCCATCGCGAGACGACGCTACCGTCCGACGCCCCCGGGCCCGGGCCCGGGGGAATGTTGACCCCGCTGGTAGTGTTTACCGACAGAGAGGGTTGGCCGGCAGGCGTCTTTTGCCGGTCGACCGCTTCCGCTACGGGAGCGGCAGTCGCCCGACAGGGAAGGACGCCGGAGAAGGAAGAAGGAGTCGGATCGCCGTGCCTACCTTCAGAGAGATGTTGGCCGCAGCCAAAGCAGCGGTGCGTGAGATCGAACCCGCGGAGGCCGAGTCCGAGATGGTCCGCGACGACGCGGTGGTCCTCGACGTGCGGGAGCCCGACGAGTACGAGCAGGGGGCCATCCCCGGAGCACTCCACATCCCGCGGGGCACGCTGGAGACCTCGATCGAGGGACGCATCCCGGACAAGTCCGCCCACGTGGTCGTCTACTGCGCTGGCGGCACCCGCTCGGCGTTCGCCGCCGAGACCATGCAGGAGCTCGGCTACACCGACGTCGCCTCGATGATCGGCGGCTTCAACCGGTGGAAGGACGAAGGCAGGCAGTGGTCCGCCCCGACCTCGCTCACCCCCGATCAGCGCAACCGGTACCAGCGCCACCTCCTGCTGCCCGAGGTCGGGGTCGACGGCCAGCTCAAGCTGCTCGACGCCAAGGTGCTCCTGCTCGGAGCGGGCGGCCTCGGGTCGCCGGCAGCGCTCTATCTGGCCGCAGCGGGCGTCGGCACGCTCGGCATCATCGACATGGACGTCGTCGACGCCTCCAACCTCCAGCGCCAGATCCTGCACAACACCGACCGGATCGGCGAGCGCAAGGTCGACTCGGCCAAGAAGACCCTCACTTTGATGAACCCCGACGTGAACGTGGTCACCTACGACGTGCGGCTCGGGGCGGACAACATCCTCGAGATCATCGACGGGTACGACGTGATCGTGGACGGGACCGACAACTTCCCGACCCGCTACTTGGTCAACGACGCGTCGTTGCTCAAGCGGATCCCGGTCGTGCACGGCTCGATCTTCCGGTTCGAGGGCCAGGCCACCGTCTTCCATCCCTACGTCGGTCCCTGCTACCGGTGCCTGCTGCCCGAGCCACCCCCCGCGGAGCTCGCGCCGAGCTGCTCGGAAGCCGGCGTCCTCGGCGTGCTGCCCGGCATCGTCGGGTCGATCCAGGCCGTCGAGGCCATCAAGATCATCCTCGGCATCGGCGACACCCTCGAGGGACGTCTGTTGGCCTACGACGCCCTCGAGCAGAGCTTCCGCACGTTCCGGGTCCGCCGTGACCCGAACTGCCCCGCCTGCGGGCCGGACGCGGGAGAGGTCGTGATCGCCGAGTACGACGAGCTCTGCATGCCCCACGTGCTGGAGCCGCCCCCAGGCTGAGCCTGCCCCGCCCGCTACTCATGTAGCCCGGCGTCTTCAGTGGCGGTCCGTCGGACCCCGGTGAGCGGAGACCGTAACCTGTGACGATGCCGTCCGAGCGCCCGATCCCCACGCCGTCTCACGACCGCGCCACCGACTCGGGCATCGAGGTCCGCCAGGTCTACGGCCCCGACGACCTCGCGGGCTGGGATCCCTCCACCCGGCTGGGTGTGCCCGGCAGCTATCCCTTCACCCGTGGCATCCGCCCCGACATGTACCGCGGCCGCCTCTGGACGATGCGCCAGTACGCCGGGTTCGGCACGGCCGAGGCCACCAACGCCCGGTTCAAGTTCCTGCTCGGGGCGGGGCAGACCGGGCTGTCCTGTGCCTTCGACCTGCCCACCCAGATGGGGTATGACTCCGACCACCAGCGCTCCGAGGGCGAGGTGGGAAAGGTCGGCGTGGCGATCGACTCCCTCGAGGACATGCGCCTGCTGCTGGCCGACCTGCCGCTGGACAAGGTCACCACCTCGATGACCATCAACGCCACCGCCGCGATCCTGCTGCTTCTCTACCAACTGGTGGGCGAGGAGAACGACGTCGATCCGGCCCAGCTCGGGGGGACCATCCAGAACGACATCCTCAAGGAGTACGTGGCCCGCGGCACCTACATCTACCCGCCCCGGCCGTCGATGCGTCTGGTCACCGACACCTTCTCCTACTGCGAGGCGCACCTTCCCTCCTGGAACACCATCTCCATCTCCGGCTACCACATCCGCGAAGCCGGTTCCACGGCAGTGCAGGAGATCGCCTTCACCCTGGCCAACGGCATCGCCTATGTCGAGGCGGCCCTGGCCGCGGGGCTCCGGGTGGACGACTTCGGTCCCCGGCTCAGCTTCTTCTGGAACGCCCACAACAACCTCTTCGAAGAGGTGGCCAAGTACCGGGCGGCCCGGCGGATGTGGGCCCGGATCATGACCGAGCGGTTCGGAGCGACCGACGAGCGGGCGACGCTGCTTCGCTTCCACACCCAGACCGGGGGGTCGACCCTCACCGCCCAGCAGCCCGAGAACAACATCGTGCGGGTGACCCTGCAGGCACTCGCGGCCGCGCTCGGTGGCACCCAGAGCCTCCACACCAACGGCTTCGACGAGGCGCTCGGGCTGCCCACCGAACGGGCGGCCAAGATCGCACTGCGGACCCAGCAGATCGTGGCCCAGGAGTCGGGCGTCGCCGACACCGTCGATCCGCTCGGAGGCTCCTGGTTCGTCGAGTCGCTGACCGACGAGGTCGAGGCGGCCGCCTGGGAGTACATCGAGCGGATCGACGCCATGGGCGGGGCGGTCGATGCCATCGAGGCCCAGTACATGCAACAGGAGATCGAACAGGCCGCCTACGCCTACGCCAAGGCCATCGACACCGGCGAAAAGGTCCTGGTCGGGGTCAACCGGTACGTCGACGAGGAGGGCACCCCGACCGAGGTGTTCCCGATCGACGCCGACCTCCAGCGCTCCCAGGTGGCCCGGGTCGGCCGGGTGCGGGCCGAGCGGGACCAGGCCGCGGTGGACGCGGCGCTCGCCGACGTCGAGGCCGCTGCGCGGGGCACCCAGAACCTTCTGGTGCCGATGAAGGTGGCGCTGTCCCGGATGGCCACGCTCGGCGAGGTGTCCGATGTGCTGCGGGGTGTCTTCGGGGAGTTCCACCCCGGGGGGTGAGTGGTTCTCGTCCGTGGTGCGGGTGTAGAGCCGCACCGCGTGCGGCTCTCACGATGCCTCGATGAGCGGGTGAGAATGGGCGGATTCAAGTGGTCCACCGTGTTTCGCGAGAATTGCGTAGACGCCGTATGCATCGCTGATATGCATTGATCGCATGCATATGGCATAAGCGAGATTGCCCAAAAATGTCGCAAGAGGACTGATCGCACCAGGTTGTCGGGCGGGTGCCGTCACCGGGTGTCACCTGGTCCATCCGGGTCACGATCGATCCGGCAGCCCGAACTGCACCCGAGCTGCACCCGAGTATCAGCCGGCGAGCAGTCGATCCCGGAGGGGTCCCGTGGCGGCATCGATGGCCGTCCACGCCATGGCGACGGCTCCGTCCCGCAGCGCCAGGTCGGCCGACGGGGTCACGCAGGCCGCAGCAAATTCGGGCTGGTGGTTGACCGCGCCGCCGGAGTCGATGCCGAGGAGCGGGTGGATGGTCGGCACGGACAGCGACACGTTCGCCATGTCGGTGGAGATCGTCGGCGGGGCCGAGCCCGCGTCATCGGCGTCGAACGTGCGCCCGAGGCGCTCTGCGTTGGCCCGGAAGGACGCGAGCAGGGCGGGGTCGCTGACCATGTGGGAGTAGTCGGGAGCCAGGGCCTCGAACCGGACTTCGGCCCCGGTCGCCTGCGCGCCGGCCTCGAAGCAGGCCCGAACCCGTGGCTCGAGGTTGCGGAGCCCCTCGAGTGTCCGGGAGCGGGCCATGAACCGGCCGACGACACGCGCCGGGATGATGTTGGCGGCCTCGCCGCCGTTGGTGACCACGCCGTGGACCTGATCGCCGTGAGGGAGCTGCTGGCGCAGGAGGCCGAGGGCGACCTGTGCGACCACCATCGCGTCGCCTGCGTTGATCCCGTGCCACGGCGCTGCCGACGCGTGCGCGGTGCGACCGGTGAAGATCACGTCGAAGTGGGAGACGGCGAGACAGGTCGCCTCGAGGTGGTCCTCGGGCCAGGGGTGGATCATCATGGCCGCGTGGACATCCTCGAACACCCCCGCGTCGAGCATGACCACCTTGCCGCCTCCCCCCTCCTCGGCCGGGGTCCCGAGCACCCGGACGGTCAGGCCGAGCGCGTCGGCCAGCGGTGCGAGCCCGAGGCCCGCCCCGACCGCCGAGGCGGCGATGATGTTGTGGCCGCAGGCGTGGCCGATCTTGGGGAGCGCGTCGTACTCGGCGCAGATGGCGAGCACCAGCGAGCCGTCACCGATCTCGGCGCTGAACGCGGTGGGCATGCCGGCGGTGCCGGTGGTCACCGAGAACCCGGCGCCGGCGAGGGTCTCGCACGCCAGGGCAGCCGAGCGGACCTCCTCGAAGGCGGTCTCGGGGCGGTCGTGGATCTCGTGGCTGAGCCGGACCAGGTCCTCGAGGGCCCCCTCCACCGCCTCCTGGGCGACCTGTTTGCTGTCGGGCATCCGCGGATCCGTCCGTCCGCTAGCCGATGACCGCGATCACGTCTCCGGGGCCAACCGACCCGCCGGCCGACACCCGGACCTCCAGGACGGTCCCCGCTTTCTCTGCGTTGACGTTGTTCTCCATCTTCATGGCCTCGAGCACACACACGGTCTGACCCACCTCGACGGTGTCGCCCTCGGCCACGAGCACCTTCACGATGGTCCCCTGCATGGGCACGGTCACGGTGCCCGAGCCGCCGCCGGCAGCCGCGGCCTTGGCCCGCCTCGGCCCGGCCCCGAGCGCCCCGCTCGCCGCGTGGGTCGGCGAAGCGGCGACCATGTCACCGGGATCGGGCACCCAGAGCTTGACCTCGTAGCGCCGCCCGTCGACCTCGGCGGTCACATCCCGGAGCACGCGGGACACGGCTTCTGGCCCGTCGCCGACGGCCTCCGCAGCCGCGGGGACGACGTGGGAGCTGATCCCGCTCAGGTCGAGGCTCTGCTCCACCCAGTTGGTCGAGTGGGTGGCGGCCACGAAGTCGGGATGCGAGAGGATGGCCACGTCGGCGGGGAGGGTGGTTGCCACTCCCTCGACCACGGTCTCGCCGATGGCCCGGAGCATGCGGCGGCGGGCCGCTTCGCGATCGTGCCCCCACACCACGAGTTTGGCCACCAGGTTGTCGTAGAACTGGCTGACCGTGTCCCCCGAGCCGTAGCCGGCGTCGAGCCGGACCCCGGGCCCGCCGGGGGCCACCATCCGGGTGATGGTTCCCGGCGAGGGGGTGAAGGTCCCACCCGCCGGATCCTCCGCGTTGATCCGGATCTCGATGGCGTGGCCGTCACGCCTGACCTCGCCCTGGGTGAAGCCGAGCGGTTCGCCCGAGGCAACCCGGAGCTGCCACTCGACCAGGTCGAGCCCGGTGACCATCTCGGTGACCGGGTGTTCCACCTGCAGCCGGGTGTTCATCTCGAGGAAGAAGAATTCGCCGTCCTGGTAGAGGAACTCGACCGTGCCGGCGTTGACGTACCCGCAGGCCTCGGCCACCTTCACCGCGGCCGCACCCATCGCCTGGCGCACCGAGTCGGGGAAATCGGGTGCCGGGCTCTCCTCGATGAGCTTCTGGTGGCGCCGTTGCGAGGAGCAGTCCCGTTCGCCGAGCCAGAGGGTGGTGCCGTGGGTGTCGGCGATGATCTGCATCTCGACGTGGCGTGGCCAGGCCAGATACCGCTCGACATAGCACTCGTCGCGCCCGAAGTACGCCTTCGACTCGCGCATGGCCGACTCGAGCGCTTCGGGAGCGTCCTCGGCGCGTTCGACGACCTTCATGCCGCGTCCGCCGCCGCCGTAGGCCGCCTTGATCGCGACCGGCCATCCGAACTCCTCGCCGAACGCGACGACCTCCTCAGGCGACTGGAGGACCTCGGATCGGCCGGGCACGCCGGACACCCCGACCCGCTCGGCTGCGTGCCGGGAGGAGATCTTGTCGCCCATGACCTCGATGGCCTCGGGTGGGGGTCCGATGAACGTCACCCCGCGCTCGGTGATGGCGCGGGCGAAGTCGGTGTTCTCTGAGAAGAAGCCGTACCCGGGATGGACCGCGTCGGCGCCGCTGCGCTCGATGACCCCGAGGATGGCCTCGGTGTTGAGGTAGCTGTCCGCGGCGGTCTGTCCCCCGAGGGCGTACGCCTCGTCGGCCAGCCGCACGTGCAGGGCGTCACGATCGAGCTCTGAGTAGACGGCGACGGTGGCAACCCCCAACTCGAGGCAGGTCCGGATGACCCGGACCGCGATCTCCCCCCGGTTGGCGATGAGGACCTTCTTGAGCACGCTGCGCCTTTCGCATCGATGTGGCAGGACCGCCCGCTCACCAGCCTGTCACGGGCCGTAGGGTGTCCGCCATGTCGGGCGCCGCGTTCACCGACATCAGACGGTTCCCCTCGATCGACTCGACCAACCGCTACCTGCTCGACGAGGCCCGGGCCGGCGCCCCCGCCGGCATCGTGGCGGTTGCCGACCACCAGACCGCCGGTCGCGGTCGGCTCGGGCGCCGGTGGTTGGCGCCGCCCGGAGCCAACCTCCTGCTGTCCGTCCTCCTCCGCCCGCCGCTCGATCCGGGCGACCGCCACCTGGCAGCTGCCGCGGTCGCGCTCGCCGCGATCGAGGCCGTGGACACTCTGCTGCCGAACCCGGCCGACGATGTGCTGGTGGGCATCAAGTGGCCGAACGACCTCGTCGCCGCTGACGGTCGCAAGGTCGCCGGGGTCCTGGCAGAGGGAGATCTCTCTGGCGGCCCGTCGGGGTCTCCCGCTCCGGTGGTGGTGGGGATCGGCATCAACGCCAACTGGCCCGTCGGCGACGACGACGGGCCCCCGGAACTGGAGGGAAGGGCGGTCTCCCTCGCACGGCTCAGCGGCGGCCCGGTCGATCGCGACGCCTGATGGGGGCGCTGCTCGATGCCCTCCCCCGCGGGTGGACGTGCTGACCACAGCAGAGGGCAGGGCAGGCCTCGCCGCCGACCTGCGCGGCGGTGTGCGTGACCATCGGGGCGCCGGTGCGGGTCGAGCTGGCCGGCGAGGTGCTCGAGGGGATGGCCACCGGGCTCACCGGTGCGGGCCACCTGGTCGTCCGTAGCCCGGCGGGGGACCGTACAGTGGTGGCCGGCGACGTGGTCCACCTGCGCCCCGCCCAGCCACCACGGCCGCCGGGAGACCCTGGCACCAGGGGTAGCATCGCGCCCCATGCGACTTCTCGTGACCGGCGGCGCCGGCTTCATCGGATCGAACTTCGTCCGCTACTGGGTCGAGCGCCACCCCGAGGACGCCGTGGTGGCGTTCGACGTGCTCACGTACGCAGGAAACCGGCCCAACCTGGTCGACGTCGAGGACCGGATCGCCTTCGTGCAGGGGGACATCGGAGATCTCGAGGGCGTCGGCAAGACCTTGGCCGAGCACGAGATCGACGTGATCGTCAATTTCGCCGCCGAGTCCCACAACAGCCTGGCCATCCTCGATCCCACCCGGTTCTTCAAGACCAACGTGCTCGGCACCCAGACCCTGGCCGAGGCCGCCCGGCGCGCACGGTGTGACCCGCTTCCACCACATCTCCACCTGCGAGGTCTACGGGGACCTCCCGCTCGATTCGGACGAGGTGTTCACCGAGGACACCCCGTACCGCCCACGGACCCCGTACAACGCGTCCAAGGCGGGTGCCGATCACGCGGTGCGGGCCTACGTCGAGACCTTCGATCTCCCGGCGACCATCACCAACTGTTGCAACAACTACGGCCCGTACCAGTTCCCCGAAAAGGTCATCCCGCTGTTCACGTCCAAGGCCCTCAACGACGAGCCCCTACCGCTCTACGCCTCGACCCAGAACAAGCGTGAATGGCTCCACGTCGACGATCACTGCCGGGCCATCGAGCTCGTGCTCAGCGACGGAGTGGTCGGAGAGACCTACAACGTGGGGAGCGGGGTCGAGGCGAGCATCGCGGAGATCGCGGATGCGGTGCTGGCGGCGACCGGTAAGCCCGAGACGCTCAAGGAGATCGTGCCCGACCGTCCGAGCCACGACCGCCGCTACCTGCTCGACTCCTCCAAGATCCGGACCCTCCTCGGGTGGGCGCCGACCGTTCCCTTCGATGAGGGGCTGTCCGCCACGGTCGCCTGGTACGCGGACAACCGAAGCTGGTGGGAGCCGTTGCGCGACCGTGCCCCGGTCGTCGAGGGCGCCTGGACTGCGACCGGCTCGTCGACCTCGCCGTGACCGACCCCCTCCGGGTCCTGGTGACCGGTGGGAACGGGCAGCTCGGACGTGACGTTCGCGACGTGCTGGCCGGGAAGACCCCGGTCGGGGGTGTGACCGACGCGGAAGCCGCCACGGGTGTGCTGCCGCCGGTGCGGGCCGGAGCGTACGACGTGCTGTCGACCGACATCGATACGCTCGATCTCTGCGACCGCGACGCGGTCCGCTCCGCGGTGACCGCCTTCCGTCCCGAGTTGGTGCTCCACGGAGGAGCCTTTACCGCCGTGGACGCCTGCGAGTCCGACCCGGACACCGCGTTCGCAGTCAACGCGCTCGGCACCCGCCACATCGCCGAGGCATCGGCCGCCGTCGGCTCCCATCTCGTCTACGTCTCGACCGACTACGTCTTCGACGGGACGTCGGACCGCCCCTATGTCGAGTGGGACCAGCCCGGGCCCCGCTCGGTCTACGGGAGGAGCAAGCTCGGGGGTGAGACCGAGGTCCGCGGACTCTCGGGCAGCGCCGGAACCGTCGTGCGCACCGCGTGGGTGAGCGGCGCCCATGGGGCCAACATGGTCAAGACCGTGCTGCGGCTGGCAGACGCGACGCCAGGCGGGACCCTCCGCTTCGTCGACGACCAGCACGGGAGCCCGACGTTCACCGCCGACCTGGCGCGGGCCCTGGTTCGCCTCGGCCTGGACCGGCGCCCGGGCACCTTCCACGTGACCAATCAGGGCGAGACCACCTGGTTCGGCTTCGCCCGCGGCAGTGCTCGAGGCCGCCGGCCGCGATCCCTCGGTGGTCGAGCCCATCGCGACCACCGACCTCGATCCGCCCCGACCCGCGCCGCGGCCGGCCAACTCGCGGCTCGACAACGCCGGACTCCGTCTCTCCGGGCTCCCGCTGCTCCCACCGTGGCAGGAGTCGCTGGGCAGGCTGGTCGGCGCCCTCGCCGCCGCGGGTCGACCGGGCTCCGTCCCGCCGGCGGCACCACCCGACCAGACGATGGGAAGTGAGAGATGCCAGTGAGCGACGCCACCCCGGGTGCGGCAACGGCCGCGGCCACCGCCGGACGCCACCCCGTCGGTCAGTCGCGATCGATCGCGGTGATCGGCGTCGGCTACGTCGGGCTGCCCACGGCCGCCACCCTCGCCCACCTCGGTCACCGGGTGACCTGTGGTGATGCCGATCCGGCCCGGGTGGCCCTCCTCCAGCAGGGACGGGTCCCGATCGTCGAGGAGCAGCTCGAAGAGCTGGTCCAAGAGGGCCAGGCTGCCGGGAGGCTCCACTTCGTGGTCGGTGCCTCGGCCGCGGTCGCCGGCGCGGAGTTCGTCTTTCTCTGCGTGCCCACACCGCAGCGGGACGACGGGTCGGCCGATCTCTCCTTCGTCGAGTCGGTCGCCACCGAGATCGGTCCGCATCTCGACGCGGGAACCGTCATCGTGAACAAGTCCACGGTCCCGGTGGGATCGACCCTGGTGGTGGAGCGGGTGCTGGGCCGTCATGACATAACGGTCGTGTCCAACCCGGAGTTCCTGCGCGAGGGGTCGGCCGTTTCGGACAGCCTCCACCCCGAGCGCATCGTGGTCGGTGCCGACGATCAGGCCGCCGCCGCCCGGGTGGCCGAGCTGTTCGCCGGCACCCGGGCCCCCCTGTTGATCACCGACGCGGCGACCGCCGAGACGATCAAGTACGCCTCGAACGCCTTCCTTGCAACCAAGCTCAGCTTCGTCAACGCGGTGGCCGGGCTGTGCGAGGCGGTCGGCGCCGATGTCCGCGACGTGATCCTCGGACTCGGGTACGACCGGCGGATCGGCTTCGAGTACCTCCGCCCCGGCCCGGGGTGGGGAGGGAGCTGCCTGCCGAAGGACACCCTCGCACTGGTGCACATCGCCGAACAGGCGGGCTATGACTTCTCGTTCCTCAAGGGAGCCATCGCAACCAACGACGAACAGTTCAACCGGGTGGTCGACAAGGTCCGCCGCGTCCTCGCCCCGCAGTCGTCCGGCCGGGGCGGCACTGCCCCCGAATTCGCCGGCGCGGTGATCGCCGTGTGGGGTCTCACCTTCAAGGCCGGCACCGACGACCTCCGCAACTCGCCGGCCGTCGAAGTGGCCAGCCGCCTGGTCGCCGGCGGCGCCACGGTCCGGGCGTTCGATCCGACCGTGCCGGTCCCCGTCGGTCAGGAGTCGGTCGAGGTGGACGGGATCGGACCCGAGGTGGCCGGGAACCATCCGGGTTCGCTGCTCGCCTACCCCGATCCCTATGCGGCCTGCAGTGGGGCGGCCGTGCTGGTGGTCCTGACCGAATGGGACGAGTTCCGCTGGCTCGACTTCACCCGGGTCCGCGACGTCCTCGCCCGCCCGGTCATCGTGGATGCCCGCAACCTCCTCGACCCGGCCCAGGTCCGTCGGCTGGGCTTCGAGTACGTAGGGATCGGTCGGTGACGGACGGCCCGGTGGTGGTGCTCGGCGGAGGCGGGTTCCTCGGCTCGCACCTCTGCGACCGGCTGCTCGAACGGGGTCATGACGTCGTCTGCGTGGACGACTTCTCGACCGGGCGGCCGTCCAACGTGGCCCACCTGGCCGACCATGCTCGGTTCCACCTGGTCGAGGCCGATGTGTCGCGATCCATTCCGGTCGATGGCCCGGTCGCCGCGGTCTGCCACCTGGCCAGCCCGGCTTCCCCGCCCGACTACCTGGCCCGGCCCCTCGAGACGCTGGCCGTGGGCAGCGAGGGCACCCGAAACGGCCTCGACCTGGCCGACCGGCACGGCGCCCGCTTCCTCCTGGCGTCAACCAGTGAGGTCTACGGCGATCCGGAGATCCACCCGCAGCGCGAGGACTACTGGGGCAGGGTCAACCCGGTCGGGCCGCGCAGCGTCTACGACGAGGCCAAGCGGTTCGCGGAGGCGCTGACCATGGCCCACCATCGCGCCCGAGGCACCGACGTCGGCATCGCCCGCATCTTCAACACCTACGGTCCGCGCTCCGGCCGGACGACGGCCGGGTGGTCTCGAACTTCCTCCTCCAGGCGATGCAGGGCGAGCCCCTGACCGTCTACGGCGACGGCAGCCAGACCCGCAGCCTCTGCTATGTGGAGGACGAGGTGCGCGGCCTGCTGGCCCTGCTCGACTCCGATCTCACCGGCCCGGTCAACATCGGCAACCCGGACGAGACCACCGTGCTCGAGTTGGCCCGGACGGTGATCGCACTGTTCGGCTCTGTCCTCGGTGATCGAGCACCGTCCGCTGCCGACCGACGACCCCACCCGGCGCCGCCCGGACATCTCCCTGGCGTGTGCCGCCCTGGGATGGGAGCCCGCGATCGGCTTGGAGGACGGCCTGGCGAGGACCGCGGACTTCCTCGCCGCGGATGCCGGGGTGTCCGGCCGGCGCAGAGCGTCCGCACCGTCGGGGGCGGCGGTGCGGGAGAATGGCGGCGCGATGCCCGGGCCAGAGACAGGAGCAGCCGGCGATGCCTGAATCCGACCGAGCAGACCCCGGACCGACCGGCGGGGACGCCACCGGCGGGCGGGGGATGGAGCCGCGCCGGTTCACCCTCCTCTCGGTGATCGTGCCCGTCTACAACGAGCGGGTCACCGTCGCCGAGATCATCCGCCGCATCCGCGCCGTCGAGCTGCCGGTCGACGTCGAGATCATCGTGGTCGACGACGGATCGTCGGACGGCACCGACAAGGTGCTCGCAGCGCTCGGCGACTCGACGGTCCGGGTCCTCGCCCATCCGGTCAACCGGGGCAAGGGAGCAGCCATCCGCACCGGGATGGCCGTGGCACGGGGAGACCTCCTCCTCATCCAGGATGCCGACCTCGAGTACGACCCGAACGACTGGCCGAAGCTGCTCGATCCGATTCTCCGGGGCAAGGCCCGGGTCGTCTACGGGAGCCGGTTCACCGGTGAGCGGATGAACATGCTCCCGCTCCACTGGATCGGCAACCGGTTCCTCTCGTTCGTCACCAACCTGCTCTACTCCTCGACCATGTCCGACATGGAGACCTGCTACAAACTCTTCGACCGATCGGTGCTCGACGGCATCACCATCCAGTCGGATCGGTTCGATTTCGAGCCGGAGATCACCGCCAAGGTGCTGCGCCGCGGATACCGGATCTACGAGGTCCCGATCTCGTATGCCGGCCGAGAGCTCGGTCGACGGAAAGAAGATCACCTGGCGCGACGGCTTCGCCGCGCTCAGGGCCCTCGTCAAGTTCCGGTTCACCCGGATCGACCCGTGACACCCGGCGGCGGCGCCGACGGGCAGACCGCCGTGGTGATCGTCAACTACGAATCGGGTCCGGCGCTGGCGCGGCTGTATCGGGTACCTGCAGTCGGAGGGACCGTCCGAGGTGGTGGTCGTGGACAACGGCTCGACCGATGGCTTGTTGGACAGCGCGCTCCGGGTCGCGCCAGGGATCGCGGTGGTGGCCCCGGGGGCCAATCTCGGATACGGGGCGGCGGTCAACCGGGGCGTCGCGTCCTCGACGGCCCCGATGGTCCTGGTCTGCAATCCCGACCTCGAGGTCGGAGCGGGGACGGTGGACGCGCTCCGCAAGGCCCTCGACGACGACCCGGGGTGCGCGCTGGTCGGCCCGCTCATCCGCACGCCGGACGGCCATCGGTATCCGTCGGCACGGCAGTTCCCCTCCCTGGTGGACGCGGCAGGGCACGCCGTCCTCGGTCTGTTCGCGCCCGACAACCGCTTCACGCGTGCCTACCAACGCGCCGAGCTCGACGGCGCGCACGGAGCCGCTCAGACCGTCGACTGGGTGTCGGGGGCCTGCTTCCTGGTCCGGCGGTCCGCCTTCGAGGCGGTGGGGGGATTCGACGAGGCCTACTTCATGTACGCAGAGGACGTCGACCTCTGCTGGCGACTGGGCCGGGCCGGCTGGCGGGTGGCCTATGCGCCCTCCGCTGAGGTGACCCACACCCAGGGGGTCTCGACCGACCGCCACCCCTACCGGATGATCCTCGAGCACCACCGCTCGTTGCTCCGCTTCGCCTCCAGGTCGTCGGCGGGCGGGCGGCGGGCGCTCCTCCCCCTGGTTGCGGTCGGGATCGCCGTGCGTGCAGGCCTGGCCTGCCTGGCCCGGGCCGCCGGGAGCTGACGCTCGCGGCCAGGGGACAGGATCCGAGGCTGTAGGGTGTCGACCGATCATGGCGAGCAACTCGACCGGCAAATGGGTGCAACGCGCCGCCACCACCGGCGGCGGGCGGACCTACCGCGGTCAGATGCCGGTCAACTGGTACGCCAGCCTGGTCATCATCTGCGTCGTCGGCCTGCTCCTCATCGGCTACAGCCGGTACGAACGGACCCACCCCACGACGAACCCCTCCGGGCCACCCACCACCAGCCAGACCTGGTATGCGGCGCTCGGGGTCGACGTGTGCGGCACCATCGAGCCCAACCTGCCGGCGACCACGGCCACCTCCAAGAACGGGTTCACCGCGAACGGTGACGGCGTCCTGACCATCGCACCGAAGACCAGCTCGCAGTCCGGCAGCAACGCCACCCTCGGAAAGTTCGTCTCGGAGTATCCGGGCATGCAGCTCACCAACAGCGTCCTGCAGTATCCCGGCAAGCCGGCGCTGACCAACGGGGACGTGTGCAAGAAGGGGACGCCCGACGCCGGGAAACCGGGCGTCGTGATCGTCAACAGCTGGCCCAACTTCACCGCCAAGACCGGATCGGAGACGAGCGGCGATCCGCAGGATCTGCTCTTCACCAACGGTCAGCTCGTCACCATGGCGTTCGTGCCTGCCAACACCTCCGTTCCCAAGCCACCGGCGAAGGCGATCACCGCCCTGATCAGCGCCGCCACCGGCGGATCGACGGCGGTCACCGTCCCGCCGACGGCAACATCCGTCCCCACCACCCCCACCAGCTCACCGAAGTGAGGGCCGTCGTCCTGGTGGGCGGCGAAGGGACGCGCCTCCGACCGCTCACACTGACCACGCCGAAGCAGATGCTCCCGGTCTGTGAGCAGCCCATGATCGAGCGGGTGCTCGGTCAGCTGGCCGTCCACGGAATCGAGGACGCCGTCCTCTCGCTCGGCTACCGGCCCGACGCATTCACCGAGGCATTCCCGGACGGGCGTATCGCTGGGGTGCGTGCGAGCTACGCGGTCGAGCCGACCCCGCTCGACACGGCCGGTGCGATCCGGTTCGCCGCCGAATTCGGTGGGATCGACGAGACGTTCGTCGTTCTCAACGGGGACGTCCTCACCGACATCGACATCGGATCCCTGATCTCGTTCCATCGCGAGCGCGCCGCTGAGGGAGCATCGCGCTCACCCCGGTCGACGACCCGAGTGTCTTCGGGGTCGTGCCGACCGACGAGGACGGCAGGGTCCAGGCGTTCATCGAGAAACCGCCACGCGACGAAGCCCCGACCAACCTCATCAACGCCGGCATCTATGTCTTCGAGCCCTCGGTTCTGGGGCGGATCGCACCCGGGGTCCGGGTCTCCATCGAGCGGGAGACCTTCCCGGCGCTGGTCACCGACCGCACGCTCTTTGCGCAGGGTTCGGACGCCTACTGGCTCGACACCGGCACGCCGGACGCCTACCTCGCGCGCCCACCGTGACCTGTTGTTCGGCCGTCGTGACGGACCCCCTGCCCCGGGGGCGGAGGAGGACGACTCACTCGGGAGGGGCGTGTGGCGCATCGGTCGGGTGGACGTGGCCAGTGCCTCGGTCGCCCGGTCCCTGATCGGAGTCGGTGCGACCGTCGGACCCAGGGCCTCGGTGGTCGACTCGGTGCTCGGCGCCGGCGCCGTCGTGGAGGACGGGGCCACGGTGACCGGCTCGGTCCTCCTGCCCGGCGCCCGGGTGGCGTCCAGCGCCACTGTCGAGGGATCCATCGTGGGACCCCGGGCCATCATCGGTCAGCGGTGCGTGATCCACGGGGTGTCGGTCATCGGAGCCGGTGCGGTGATCCCATCGGGAACGACCCTGGACGGCGAGCGGTACACGGGAGGGGAGTGACGTGAGGGCGATGGTCACCGGCGGAGCTGGGTTCATCGGTTCGACCCTGGTCGACCGCCTGCTCGCCGAGGGCCATACGGTGGATGTCATCGACGACCTGTCGACCGGCTCGCTCTCCAACCTCGCCCAGGCGCGGTCGTCCGCCGACCACGATCTGACCATCCACAAGCTCGACATCCGCTCTCCAGAGGTGATCGACCTCATGCGCCGCCGGACTGCGGACGTGGTCTTCCACCTCGCCGCCCAGGCAGATGTGCGGGTGTCGGTCGCCGACCCGGTCTTCGACGCGGACATCAACCTGCTCGGGACGCTGCGCGTGCTCGAGGGGGCGCGGGCCGCGGGCACCCCCCGTGTCGTGTTCGCGGCGAGTGGTGGGACGCTCTACGGGGAGCCCGACGTTTCCGAGCTACCCCTCAAGGAGTCCCTGCCGCATCACCCGCTCTCACCGTACGGCGTCTCGAAGAAGGCGGCGATCGACTACCTCGTCGCCTACCGCGAGCTCCACTCACTCGAGTTCGTGGCCCTGGCCCTGGCCAACGTCTACGGCCCCCGTCAGGATCCCCACGGCGAGGCGGGCGTCGTCGCCATCTTCGCCGAGCGGTTGTTGCGGGGCCAGGAGGTGACCATCTTCGGCGACGGCGACCAGACCCGCGACTTCGTCTTCGTCGACGATGTCGTCGACGCGTTCGTCCGGGCTGCCACCAAGGGCGGCGGCCTGGTCTGCAATGTCGGGACCGGACAGGAGACGTCGGTCAACCGGCTCTTGGAGGAGATGGCGGCACAGGCCGAGGTCGAGCCTGCGCGCACCTACAAGCCACTGCGCGCAGGCGAGCTCTTCCGGAGCTGCCTCGATGCGTCCCGCGCCGAGAT
Source organism: uncultured Acidimicrobiaceae bacterium (assembly GCA_963701325.1). Taxonomy (GTDB): domain Bacteria; phylum Actinomycetota; class Acidimicrobiia; order Acidimicrobiales; family RAAP-2; genus Bog-756. The sequence continues at coordinate 1,373,751 of OY969604.1, read as the reverse complement.
CCACCTGGGGTGGACCCCGTGGACCGAGCTCGGTGCCGGAACGGCGGCCACGATCGCATCCGTGCGTCAACGGCTCGAGGAGTCGGGCGACCTCTGAACGTTGCGGCGCCTGCCGAAACGGGGCGGTGCGTCCGCACCCGGCCCGGGACGGACTAACCTGTGGGTGATCCTGGTGCGCCGAACGTTGGCGGCAGGCCGTCCTCCGAGGCACCCTCCGTCGCCTCCCCTGTCGCACGAAAGCGCATCCATGCCCCCCTCCCCGCCGTCCTTCGCCGATCTCGGCGTCCCCTCTGACATGGTCGCGGTCCTCCGCGCCCGGTCGATCACCGCTCCGTTCCCCATCCAGGAGCGGACCCTGCCCGACGCGCTCGCAGGCCGCGATGTCTGCGGTAAGGCGCCGACCGGTTCAGGAAAGACCCTGGCCTTCGGGATCGGCGCGGTGGCACGACTGAAGGGTCCGGGGGCAGGGCCCAGGCGTCCGAGGGTGCTGGTGCTCACCCCGACCCGGGAGCTGGCGGCCCAGGTCGCCTCGGAGCTGCAGGTGTTGGCCGGCCCACGCGGCTTGAAGGTGGCCTGCTTCTACGGCGGGGTCGGTTACGGTCCCCAGCTCACCGCGCTCTCCCGCGGCGTGGACGTGGCGGTGGCTTGTCCAGGCCGCCTCGGTGATCTCATCGAGCGTGGCAGCATCCGCCTCGACGCCGTCGAGATCGTGGTGGTCGACGAAGCCGACCGGATGGCCGACATGGGGTTCCTACCCGACGTCCGCCGCATCCTCGATCGCACGCCGTCCGATCGCCAGACCATGCTCTTCTCGGCGACCCTCGACGGTGACATCGACGTCCTGGTACGCAGGTACCAGCACCACCCGGTTCGTCACGAGTTGGAGCTCGACGAGGACGACGCGGGCACTGCGGTGCACCTGTTCTGGCGCGTCGCGTCGGGCGACCGGTTGGCGCGCACGGCCGAGACGGTGTCCGCCGCGGGCCCGACCATCGTGTTCTCACGGACCAAGCACGGGACCGACCGGATCGCCCGGCAGCTCGAGCAGCGGGGAGTCCGGGCCGCGGCGATCCACGGGGACCGCAGCCAGAAGCAGCGGGAGAAGGCGCTCGACTCCTTCGTCCGCGGCGCTGTCGACGCGCTGGTCGCGACCGACGTGGCCGCCCGGGGCATCCACGTGGACGGGGTCAACGCAGTGGTGCACTTCGACCCACCGGCGGACACCAAGGACTACGTGCACCGGTCCGGTCGCACGGCCCGGGCCGGCGCGACCGGTGTGGTGGTCAGCCTGGTCACCCCGGACAAGGCCGGCGCGGTCAAGAAGATCCAGCGCGAGTTCGGGGTCCCGGTGGGTACCTCGGAGCCGGATCTGGCCGCAGTGACCGCGGTCCTCGGTCCGCCACCCGCACGCAGCGATCGGGCACGATCCGACACGCCGGCGCAGCACGCCACGCACGGCACGCCGGCCAAGCCCGGCAAGCACGCCAAGCCGGGCAAGTCGGGCCAGCACGCGAAGCCCGGCAAGCACGCCAAGCCAGGGCATCGGGCGCCGGCGACTGGCCACAGGGGTCGGACGGCGACCACTGGTGGTGCACACGCGGTGCGGCGTAGCGGTGCCGACGGCGCCCGGGTCACCAACGGCAGCGCCCGTCGCGCCCGACGGAGCCGCTGACAGACGGTCGCCCGCGGATCGGCGGCGGACCGGGGTCAGCGGAAGAGATCGTCCGCGGGTGCCCGGACGATCTCGGCAGCCACCGACGAACGACGCAACCACCGGGGGTCGATGCCCCGGACCACGGCAGCCGGCACCGAGCGGTCCTTGCCCATGACCAGCTCGGCCGCGCCGGCCACCTCGTCGGCCACGCAGAGCTCGGTCGCGTCGAGGACACGTCCGGTGGCGTCGAGGGTCCCCCGGAGGTCGACCACACCGGCGATCCCGGCGATCCCGATGGCCACGTCGGTCACCCCGTTACGCCAGGCGCGCCCGAAGGTGTCCGATATCACGACGCCCACGGTGACATCGAGCAGTCGACCGAGGGATGCGCGTATCCGCCGGGCGGAGCGGTCGGGATCGAGGGGCAGCAGGGCCGCGGTGCCCGCGTCGACGTTGGAGAGATCGACACCTGCGTTGGCACAGACGAACCCGTGGCGCGTCTCGGTGATGAGCAGCTCGTCGCGGCGACGCAGGATCCGCACCGACTCGGCCTCGACCAACGCACGTTTGGCCGCAGGATCATCCGGGTCGATGGGCACGACCCGGCCCTCGGCCTTGGAGACCACCTTCTGGGTGACCACCACGACATCGCCGTCGCGGACCCAGGCACCGGTCTCGCCGCCACCACCGCCGCCGGAGTCGGCCAGGGCGTCGGCGAGGAGCGCCGCGAGGTCGTCCCCGGGGCGTACCTCACCGATGCCGGTCACCGGGAGAATCGTCAGCGCGCCGGGGGCGCGACGTCAGACGCCGGCACCGAGCACGATCCGGGAGAGGGCGGCCGAGCGCGCGCGGCTGGACATCACCGTCGGGGCCACCACGCAGCGCACCCCCTCGGCCTCGACGGCTGGAGCCAGTCCGGCATCGGCCTCGTCGATGACCAGCGTGCCCATCCATCCCGCGTACCAGCGCGCCACCCCGACCACGGTCGACTCGAAGCCCATCTCGCGGAGGAGCCGGTCGGCGGGTCCCTTGATGGCGGCGCCGGCCACGATGGGGGAGACCCCGACGATCCGGTCGCGCCGGGTTTCGAGCGACTCGAGCACCCCCGGGACGGCGAGCAGCGGTCCGATGGAGACGACCGGGTTGGAGGGGCAGACTACGACCGTGTCGGCACCGGTGATGGCGTCGAGCACCCCCGGTCCGGGACGGGCTCGCTCCGACCCCTCGAAGCGCACCGCGGCGACCGCCACATCGTGGTGGCGGTGCACGAAGTACTCCTGGAAGCCGACTTCGGGACCGTCGACCAACCGGAGCCGCGTGCGCAGGGAATCGTCGGTCACCGGCGCGACCCGGATCCCGACCCCGAAGGTGTGCGCCAACTCGGCGGTGATCGTGGTGAGGGTGGCTCCTTCGGCCAACCGCTGGGTCCGGTAGCAGTGGGTGGCCAGGTCCCGGTCGCCGAGTCGGAACCAGGTGGTCCCCCCGAGGCGCTCGAGGGAGTCCATCACCCGCCAGGTCTCATCGGCCAGCCCCCAGCCGGTCTCGGGATTGATGGCATCGGCCAGCGTGTAGATGACCGTGTCCAGGTCGGGTGAGATGTGCAGGCCGTGCAGGACGGTGTCGTCGGCGGTGTTGACGACAGCGGTGATCTCGCCCGGCGGGACCACCTCGACCATGCCCCGGAGGAGGCGTGCCGCCCCCACCCCGCCGGCCAGCGCGGTGATCACGACGGCTTCTCTGCGCGCGGGGCACTCGGGTCGTCGGGGTAGGCGCGGGTCACCGGCGCAGGCTACCCGTCCCGCCACCTGCGCCCTTTCGGCGTCGCGTCGGTCGCGGCACCGCCCGGAGGATGTGCAAGGCTCACGACGTGCCGCCGGAGCGACCAGCGACCGCCGCGCCGGACCGGCTGTCGGTCGGATTCGACGCCACTCCCCTCCTCGGTCGCCCGACCGGGGTCGGTGTCTTCTGTGCCGGGGCGCTCGCCGGGCTGGCCGAGCGGTGCGATCTCGTCACGTCGGCGTACGCGGTGAGCTGGCGCCGTCGGGAACAGATCGATGCTCGGTTGCCACCGGGTGTCGGGTGCGCCCAGCGACCCATGCCGGCCCGCCCGCTGCACTGGGCCTGGAGGCACGGTCGCCGCCCGCCGATCGAGTGGTTCCTCGGGGCGAGGGACGTGGTCCACGGGACCAACTTCGTCGTACCGCCGACCAGGCGAGCTGCTCGAGTGGTCACGGTCCATGATCTGACCGTGGTCCTGTACCCGGAGCTCTGCGACGCACCCACCCTGGTCTTTCCGCAACTCATCAGACGCGCCGCAGCGGAGGGGGCCTGGGTGCACACGCCGTCCTGCTTCGTGGCCGACGAGGTCGTGGCCGAGCTCGGCGTCGATCCCGAACGGGTGCGGACCGTCCACCACGGCGTGCCGCGGTTGCCGTCCCCGGACGAGGGGACCCCGGCCCTAAGGCTCCCCGAGGGGTGTCGCCGCTATGTGCTGGCGGTCGGCACCGTGGAACCACGGAAGGACTACCCGCTCCTGGTCTCGGCCTTCGGGGCCCTCGCCTCCGGCTGGCCGGACGTCGCACTGGTGGTGGTGGGCGGCGACGGCTGGGGAGCGGAACGGTTCGGCGACGCGGTCGCAGCCTCGCCGGCCCGATCCCGGATCGTGCGCACCGGCTATCTCGACGACCGCGCACTGGCCGCCGCACTGCGCGGTGCCGCGGTGCTCGCCTACCCGTCGACCTACGAGGGATTCGGATTCCCGCCCCTCCAGGCCATGGACGTCGGCGTGCCGGTCGTGGCCACGGCCGCCGGTGCGGTGCCCGAGGTGGTCGGCGACGGTGCCGTGCTGGTGCCGCCCGGTGACGCCGACGCGCTCGCCGGGGCGCTGCAGGAGGTCTTGAGCGGGGGCGCCGGCGTCGAGGCCCTGGTGGCCCGCGGGCGGGCGCGCAGTGCCGGGTTCAGCTGGACGGCGTGCGCGGAAGGCCTGGCCTCGCTCTACCACGAGGCCCGGGCCGGCGGACCCGGCGAGCGGGGTCAGTCGTGAGCCGGCTCCGTCTGCTCCTCCTGGCAGAACAGTTGCGCAGGTCCCCACCGGGGGGCATCGGCACCTATGTCCTCGGCCTCCTCCAGGGCCTGGCCGCCCTCGGCCCCGGGAGCGCCCCGGACCTCACCCTGACGGCGAGCCGTCCGCCTGGTGGACGCCACAGCGAGGATCCGCTCGCCGCGCTCGGCCATCCCGTACGTGTCTCGCGCCTGCCGGGACCACTGCTGACCCGGGCATGGGACCACGGGTTGATACGGGGAGGGACCGGCTACGACGTGGTCCACGCACCGTCGCTCGCCACACTCGAGGCGGGCGGAGCCGCCCTCGTCGTCACGGTCCACGATCTGCTCTGGCGCCGCGTCCCCGAGGCCTACCCACGCCGCGGGGTGCGCTGGCACGAGGCGGCACTCGGCCGCGCGCTCCGGCGGGCCGACCGGTTCGTGGTTCCCGCTCAGGTGGTCGCCGACGACCTGGTGGCCGCAGGAGCTCCGCCGGAGTCGGTCACGGTCATCCCCATGGGCTGCGATCACCTGCCCCCGCCGGACCACCGTGCGGCCGCAGCCCACCTCGCCGCCCTCGGTGTCAGCGGTCCCTTCCTGCTCAGCGTCGGCACCGTCGAGCCGCGCAAGAACCTCCATCGTCTCGTCGAGGCATACGGCGCGGTCCGCGACGCGCTGCCCGAGCCGTGGCCCCTGGTCATGGTGGGCCCGTCCGGATGGGGAGCCCAGGTCCAACCGCAGGCGGGGGTGGTCGAGGCCGGCATCGTGTCCTCGGCCGAGCTGGCAGGCCTCTACGCCTCGGCCCGACTCCTCGCCTATGTGCCGCTCATCGAGGGCTTCGGCCTCCCGCCGGTCGAGGCGATGGGTCTCGGCACGCCGGTCGTGTCCAGTCCGCTGCCGAGTACGGAAGGCGCCGCATACGAGGTCGACCCCGAGGATGTCGCCTCGATCGCTGCAGGATTGTTGCGGGTGGCGACCGACGACGAGGCGCGCGCCGTCCTCGTGCAGCGCGGGACCGAGCGCTCGGTCGAGCTGTCCTGGGAGAGCATTGCCCGCCGCCACGTGGAGCTCTGGGAGCAGGCCCGCGCCCACGCCGTCCCCGGCAGCGCACCGTGACCGGAGACGGGTCTCTCCGGGTGGCCCTCGACGTGAGCGCGGTGCCCGAGCACCCGGTCGGCGCGGGCCAGTACGTCCTCGCGCTGGCGGGGGCCCTCGCCGAACGACCCGACGTGGACCTGGTCGTCTGCAGCCGCCGCTCCGACCGGACCAGATGGGTGCCGCTCACCGCGCCGGAGGACCTGATCGCAACGGCGCCGGACCCGCGGCCCCTACGCCTGGTGTGGGAGCAGGTCCGACTCGGCCGGCTGGTGGGCCGGACCGGGGCGGCGGTGCTCCACGGGCCGCACTACACGATGCCGCGGCACCCGCCGGTGCCGTCCGTGGTCACGATCCACGACCTCAGCTTCTTCGACTGGCCCGAGTGGCACGAGCGGTCGAAGGTGGTGCTCTTCCGGAGAGCGATCAGAACGGCCGCCCGGGACGCGCAGGTGGTCGTGTGCCCGAGCCGGATCACAGCCGAATCGCTGCACCGGTGGTGCCGGGTCGACGCCGACGTGGTGGTGGCCCCCCATGGCGTGGACAGCGACCGCTTCCACCCCGGTGAGCCGGCCCCCGGAGCGGACGCGGCTGCCATCGCTCGGCTCGACGCTCGCCTCGGCGACCCGCGGCCCTTCCTCCTCTTCGTCGGCACCCTGGAGCCGCGCAAGGACGTGCCCTCCCTTGTCGAGGCTTTCGGCCGGGTGGCCGTACGTCACCCCGAGAGCCTGTTGGTGCTCGCCGGTGGCCGTGGGTGGGGTGCGGACGCCATCGACCGCGCGGTGACCGCGTCCGGCCTCGCCCCGCGCATCGTGCGGACCGGGTACGTCGCCGATGCGGACGTCGCCGCGCTCCTGCGGACGGCAACGGCTGCGGTCTACCCCTCGCGCTACGAGGGGTTCGGCCTTCCGGCCCTCGAGGCGCTGGCCTGCGAGACGCCGCTGATCACTACGGCTGGAACGGCGATGGAGGAGGTCGCCGGCGCCAGTGCACTCCTCGTCGCGCCCGGGGACGTCGCCGCGCTCGCCGACGCGATCGACGTCGTGCTCTCCCGTCCCGGCGATGCAGAAGCGGCCGAGCGACGGGACCTCGGCCGCGAGATCGCTCGGAGCCACACTTGGCCGGCGAGCGCGGCGGTCCATGTCGGGGCCTACCGCTCCGCCCTCCGCCGCCGGGGATGACCCGGCCCAGATGATCCGCTCGACGCCCAGCCGGTAGGGTGGCCCGTCGTGCGCTCCTTGATCACCGGAGGCCACGGCTTCGTGGGCACGTGGCTGGCAGAGCATCTCCGTGCCGAGGGTGATCTGGTGGTGCAGATCGATCGGGAAGTGGAGATCACCGATCCCGACGCCCTGCTGGATGCGCTCACCGACGCCTCGCCAGACGCCATCTACCACCTGGCTGCGCTCACCCATGTCGGGCAGTCGTGGGACGACCCGCTCCAGGTGCTCGCGGTCAACGTGCTCGGGACCGGTGCCCTGCTGGCCGCTGCCCGGCGGTGCGGCACCGACCCGACGGTGCTGGTGACCAGCTCGGCGGAGGTCTACGGGGCGGTCACCGATCCGTCGAGGCTCCCGCTCACCGAGCAGTCACCGACCGCACCGCTCACCCCGTATGCCGCCTCCAAGCTCGCCGCAGAGGCGCTGGTGACCCAGGCCACCCTCGGCCACGGCCAGCGGGTGATCACGGTGCGCCCTTTCAACCACATCGGTCCGGGGCAGTCCCCGACCTTCGCGGTCCCGGCCCTCGCCGGGCGCATCGTGGACGCGGCCCGGACCGGCGCCGGCGCGATCCCGGTGGGCAACCTCTCCACGCGACGCGACTTCACCGATGTCCGTGACGTGGTGCGTGCCTACCGCATGCTCGTGGAGACAGGCGAGCCGGGCGGTGTCTACAACGTCTGCTCCGGACGTGACGTCTCGATCCAGGAGATCGCCGACCGCCTCTGCGAACTGGCCGGGAGCACGGTCGAACTCGAGCCCGACCCGTCGCTCGTGCGGCCGGTCGAGGTACCCGTCCTGCGCGGCGACCCGACCCGTCTGCAGCAGGCGACCGGTTGGAAGCCCGAACTGGACCTCGACCAGACCCTCGCCGACGTGCTCGAGCACGCCCGGCGAGGGGGCTGATCGGCCGGCGTCGACGGGTCAGGCGGCCGCGGTCGGGCGGAGGGTACGGAGTTGGGTACGAGCCTCTTTGGCCTGCACATGGGCCTGCTTGGCGAGGTCCCGGGCCTGGGTGGGCAGCCGCTCCTCGAAGGGGGCGATCACGCCCTCGACGAGTTCGATGATCTCCTCGACCCGATCCATGAGCTGGTCGACCTTGGCGTCGACCTCCTGGATGGTGCCGGCGAGGTCGGAGCGGACCGCGGAGACCCGGTCACCGAGACCGGGGGTGGTCCCCGAGAACCGCTTGGTCATCTGGTGGCGCTCGACCTGGAGCCGCTGGATGCCGAGGACGCCGGCGCCGATGATGACGTAGGTGGCGTCCTTGGCCACTGAAGCGAGGTCCTTGGCGGCCCTGGTGATGTCGGTCGCGATGTCTGGCATGGTGAGCTCCTTGTTCGGGGTCGTCGTACGTGTTCGGATCGTGGTGCGACGGATACAAGTGTATCTGTTCTGATAAACAGTTGCAAGCATATCCGGACGCCCTGGGCACTGTCCCGGAGGGGCCGGAACGCCCCTGGCACCGTGTAGGCGCCCCTCGAAACCGCCTCTGACCAGGAAGAGCCCTGGGGACCCGGTTGCGGCCCGATAGCCTCTCCCCCTTGATGGACACCCTGGCCCCGCCGGTCGTCGCCGTCGTCGTGGCCCATGATCCCGGCCCGTGGTTCGACGAGACGCTGGCCTCACTCGCCTCGCAGGACTATGCCGAGCTCTCGGTGCTCGTCCTCGACGCCGCTGGTCGTGGGGAGGACCTCGCGGCCCGGGTCGCCGCCGTGCTCCCCTCGGCCTACGTGCGGCGATTCGAGGCCAATCGGGGGTTCGGCGCGACCGCGGACGAAGTGCAGGCCATGGTCGACGGGGCCGACTACTACCTGTTCTGCCACGACGACGTGGCCCTCTACGAAGACACGGTCCACCTGCTCGTCGAGGAGGCCTTCCGGTCCAACGCCGGCGTGGTCTCGCCCAAGGTGGTGAGCTGGGACGATCCCGAGCGGCTGGTGCACGTCGGGTTGGTCGTCGACAAGGGCGGCTCGGTGGTCGAGCGGGTGCAGCCCAACGAGATCGACCACGGCCAGCACGACGCGGTTCGAGACGTCTTCGTGGCCCCCGGTGGGTGCACCCTGGTCCGCACCGACCTCTTCGCGGAGCTCGACGGGTTCGATCCGGCCATCGTGGCCATGGGCGAGGACCTCGACCTCTGCTGGCGGGCGCAGGTGATGGGTGCCCGGATCATCGTTGCCCCGGATGCCCGCGTGCGGCACCTCGAGGTCCTGGCGAGCGGGACCCGCGCCATCGAACCGTCGCTGCTCGGTGCCGCCGAGGGTGAGGTGGCTCGCCACCCGGTCACCCTCCAGGAGTTGCAGCGCCGCCACGAGCTCCTCGCCGTGTTCAAGTGCTACGGACGCATGCACCTGCTCCGAGTGGTGCCGCAGGTGTTCCTGCTCTCCCTCGGGGAGGTCGTGGTGGCCGAGCTGGCCGGCAACCGGGTGCGGGCGCGGGCCGTCGCACGGGCCTGGCGCTGGAACCTGGGCCGTCTCGGGGCGATCCGGGTCCAACGGGCCGAGCTCCGGGCCAAGCGCCGCCTCGGGGACAAGGAGATACGCCTGCTCCAGGTCGGAGGGAGCGCCCGGCTGTCGGCCTACACCCGCCGGGTGGTCCTACAGGGGTTCGCAGGCGCACACGCCGAGGAGCTGGCAGCGGCCGCGACCGCGACCGGGGCCGGTGAGGACTTCGATCGGATCCCGGACGGTGGGCCCGAGCCCGAGGTCAGGTCGGAGGCACCCGGACAGGTGGCGGGGCGGGTCCGGTTGGCCGTCTGGCTCGCGGCCGCCCTGGTGGTGGTCGTCGGGTCACGGAATGTGCTGACCGGCCACCTCGCGGCCCTCGGCCAGTTCACCCCGTTCCCCGACTGGTCGCAGACCATCTCGGGGTTCTTCGGCGGCTGGCACCCGTCGGGTGTGGGGACGATCGCGCCGGCCGCCCCCGGGCTGGCCGTCTCCGGAGCACTCGGGACGCTCCTCCTCGGGGCGATGGGCCTCACCCAGAAGGTCCTCGTCTTCGGGTGCGTCCCGGTCGGCGTCTGGGGTGTGGTCCGACTCCTGCGCCCGTTCGGCTCCCAGCGTGCGTCGCTGGTGGCCGGCCTCGCGTATCTCGCCATGCCCCTTGTCTACGACGCGCTGGCCCTCGGCCGATGGGGTGCCCTCGTCGTCTACGCCGGGTTCCCCTGGGTCTTCGGTGCCCTGCTCCGGGCGACCGGCGTCGAGCCCTTCGCCCAGGTGGTCACCGGTCCCACCGACGGTCCGCCGGCAGCGGACCAGAACGCGGCGCTCCCGGCCCGCCGCGACCCAGCCGGCGACCGGTGCGTGGACCTCGCGTCATGGCTTGCTCGGTGCCGCGCTGGCCCTCGGCCTGCTCGAGGCGCTCCTCGTCGCATTCGTACCCGCCGCAGTCATCGTGGTGGTGCTCGCTGCGCTCTCCCTGTTCATCTCTTCGCTCCTCCTCGGGGAGGTACGCGCGGCCGGCCGGGCTGTCCGCCTCGCGCTGGCCTCGACCCTCGTCGCCGCCGTGATCTGCCTGCCCTGGGTCATCGGCGTGCTCTCGGCCGGGTCGGGTGCGCTGGCCGTGTTCGGGACACCGACCCCGGCGGCGGGCGCTGCCGCGTGGGGATCGTTGCTGCGCTTCGCCGTCGGGCCGATCGGAGGATCCCCACTGGCCTGGGGCTTCATCGCCGCCGGAGCGGTGCCGCTCGTGCTCGCCCGCGGACCGCGCTTCCGGTGGGCGGTGCGCTTCTGGTCGATCGCGCTCGTCTCGTGGCTGGGAGCCTGGGTGGTGGGCCACGGGTGGACGGGTCGGCTGGCCGTCGACCCCCTCGTCCTGCTCGCACCGGCGGCGGTGGCCATCGCAGCTGCGGTCGGGCTGGGCATCGCCGCCTTCGAGGTCGATCTGCACGCCGCCGACTTCGGCTGGCGCCAGCTCACGACGGTGTTCGGGGTCATCGCGGTCTCCCTCGCCGCCTTCCCGACGCTCGTCTCGGCCCTCCCCGGACGGTGGGATCTGCCGATCAACGACTTCTCCCAGTCGGTGAGCTGGATGGACGCCCAGGTGGGCGGGGGAGCCTTCCGGGTCCTCTGGCTCGGGGACCCCCGCTCGCTCAACCAGGGGGGGTGGAGCGCGGGCGACGGTCTGGCCTACGCCACCTCCGAGAACGGGGCCCCGGACGCCCGGTGGCTGTGGAACGCCGCCTCACCGGGTCCGGCCGGCAGACTCGGCACGGCGGTGAGCGAGGCCCGTTCGGGCCGGACCGACCAGCTCGGTCTCCTGCTCGCACCGGCCGGGGTGCGCTACGTGGCCGTCCTGACCTCGGTCGCCCCGGAGATCACCGGCCAGCAGAACCCGACCGAGTACCCCGTTCCGTCCGACCTGCTCCCGGCGCTGAGCCGCCAGCTCGATCTCCGTCCAGAGCTCTCCGGGACGGGGATCACCGTCTACGACAACGCCGACTGGATCCCGCAGCGGACGGCGGTGGCCCCGGCGGTCGGCGTGGGCGCGGCCCAGCCGCCGCCGACGGCCTCACCCCCGGGCACCCCGTTGCTGCCCGCCGCCCAACCCGTCCTGCCCGGTCCGGCTGCCGGCCGCTCCTATACCGGCCCGATCCCCGCCGGGACGGTGCTGGCCGCCGAGGCCCCGGCTGGTCGATGGGAGCTCACCACGGCGGGGGGACGGGTCGCGCCGCGGTCGAGCGCGTTCGGGTGGGTCCCCCGGTACCGGGTGGCGCGCGCCACGACCGGCACCCTGCGCTTCGACGGCGGCCTCCTGCCGGTCGGGGAGGGGCTCTTCACCGTCGTGGTCTGGCTGCTCGCGGTGGCCGCGCTCGTCGACCGTCGCCGACTGCGGCGCCAGTGGGAGCGGGTGGGCAGGGCGCGTCACCATCCGGTCGCTCAGAGCCGGCACGCGAGCGACCTGGACGACGTCTGGACCGAGGAAGTCGGTGCGCTGCGGTGAGCACTCCCGAGCCGCCGACGACCGCCCCGACACCCCGATCGGCCACGCGTCGCCACGCGGCCCGACCGATACCCGGGCGCACGGCCGCGGTGGTCGCAGTCATCGTCGTCCTCCTCGGGGTCGGCCTGGTCTCCGTGAGCATCCCGCCACCGGCCGCCGCTCCGCTTCCCGCATCGGCGGACGGCGTCGCGGTCGCGCCCGCCGACGCCACCTCGGCATCCCTGTTCTGCATGCCGGGCACAGCAGGCACCGACACGGTCTTCCTCGCCAATACCACCGAGACCGCCGCCCGGGGCGTGATGACCACGGTGGGATCCACCGGGACCGCACCCGTGCGGCGTGCGGTGGTCGTCCCCGCCATGGGCACCGCGGCCGTGGATCCGGCCGGGGGGTCGACGGCAGCGGTCACTGCGACCTCGTTCGTCTTCGCCGGCGGCGGGGTCAGCGCCTCCCAGTCGGTCGGGTCGGCCGCGGGATGGGACAGCGAGCCGTGTGCCTCACAGGTCTCCTCCCAGTGGGCGTTCGCCGGGGGGTCGACGACCGCGGGCAACTCGCTCACCCTCTCCCTCTTCGACCCCACAGCGGCGCCGGCGATGGTCAACGTGAGCTTCCTCACCGTCTCCGGTGCCGTGCTGACCCCGCAGGCCTACCAGGGACTCACGGTCGCCCCGGGCCAGCTCGTCGACGAGCAGGTGGGTACCTTCGTCCAGGACCAGCCCACCATCGCGACCCTCGTCTCGTCCGCCTCCGGGTCGCTGGTGGCGACCGAGCTCCAACAGCGGACCGTCGGGTCGTCGACCGGGCTCTCCCTCGAGCTCGGGTCCCCCACGCCGGAGACCACCTGGCACTTCGCCCAGACCACAGCCACCACGAAGGGGGCGGTCGACTTCACCCTGGCCAATCCCGGGACGTCGCCCGTCACCGCCCAGATCACGGTCGGCCTGCCGTCGGCCACCGTCGTTCCCCGACGCGTGGTGATCCCGGCGATGGCTGCCACCGTGTTCGATGCCTCCTCGATGGCCGGGTGGCCGCAGGGGGCCGCCTACGCGGTGACCGTCGAGGCGCTCGCCCCGATCGTGGTCGGTCGCTCGGTGCTCGCCCCGCCGAGCGCCCAGGCCCCCGGGTGGGGTGCCTCCTCCGGCTCCTCCTCGCCGTCGACCGGTTGGCTGGTGATCGGACCGGGTGTGCCGGGCGCCCCCGCCGTGGCCGGTGCCACGGTGCGCACGCTGGCAGTCGCCGATCCGGGTGGATCGCCGGCCAGCGTCACGGTCAGCGTTCTCGGTGGCGCGCACCGGGGCACGAGGGCGACCGTCGCGCCGCACTCGCTCGCCGTGTTCGTTCCCTCACAGATCGGTGGTGTCGGTCCCTACATGGTGCGGTCGTCCGTCCCCGTCGCCGTCGAGGCGGACGCCGGGCCGTCGGGTGCGCCCGGCGTGGTTGCCACCGACGGGGTGTCCCTTCCCTCCTGAGCACAGCTGCGCCCGTTCCGAGCGGGGCTGTCTCGTGCGGTCCACCGATCCGGTCTGCTGTCGTCCCGTCCACCCGACGCGGGGTCGGGAGGGTCAGCGAGAAGCAGGAGGCGGGGGAGGAGGCGGCCAGGGAGCCTGCTTGCCCGGCCATGGGGAGGACGTCGGCGGCGGCCAGTGACCCGTGGGCGGCGCGGGAGGCTGCGGCGCGCCCGGGGCGGGCGCGGCACCGTTCGCGTTGTCGGTTGCGTGGCTGACCGTCTCGGTGCCCTGTTCGGCGCCGGACTCCGTGGTGGCTTCCTCGCGGGCGTCTTCGGTGCTCGCGACCGTGCCGGCCATCCAATCGGGGGGACCGTCGGCGTTCTCCGCGCCGGTCGGACCGTGCTGATCGGCGACGAAGATCGGTGGCACCGACTTCACGCCCTCGGCGTGCACCGGGCGCCCGTAGGCGGTGTCGACCAGCCGACCGACCGTCTCACCGTCGACGGTCTCCTCGTCGAGCAGCGCCCGGGCGAGCGCGTCGAGCCCGCCGCGATGGCGGGCCAGGACCTCGAGGGCGCGTTGCTCCTGGGCCCGGAGGATGAGCTCCACTTCGTCGTCGATGACCTGGCTGGTGTGCTCGGAGTAGTCGCGGGTGTGCATGAGGTCCTCGCCCAGGAAGACCTGTCCCTGGGAGCCCCACGCCATCGGGCCGATCTTGTCGCTCATGCCCCATTCACGGACCATCTTGCGGGCCAGCTCGGTGTTGCCGACGAGGTCGTTGCTCGCACCGGTCGAGAGATCGCCGTAGACGAGGAGCTCGGCCGCGCGGCCGCCCATCCGCACGCAGAGCGAGTCCTCGATGTGCTGGCGGGGGTGGATGTGGCGCTCCTCCATCGGCAGCTGCATGGTGACGCCGAGCGCGAGCCCGGTGGGGAGGATGGTGACCTTGTGGACCGGGTCGGCGTCGGGCAGCACGTAGGCGAGCACCGCGTGGCCCCCCTCGTGGAAGGCCACCCGCTCCTTCTCTGCGCCTGACAGGACCAGGCTCTCGCGGCGCTGCCCCATGAGGACCCGGTCGCGTGAGGCCTCGAAGTCCTCGTTCTGGATGACCTTGGAGCCGCGGCGCACGGCGTGCAGGGCGGCCTCGTTGACCAGGTTGGCGAGGTCTGCACCGCTCATGCCCGGTGTGCCGCGGGCGACGGTGCCGAGGTCGACCGTGGGGTCGACCCGCTTGTCCTTGCAGTGGACCTGGAGGATCGGGAGGCGCTCGTCGAGGTCGGGGAGCGGCACGACGATCTGGCGGTCGAACCGTCCCGGGCGCAGGATGGCCGCGTCGAGGATGTCCGGCCGGTTGGTCGCCGCCATGACCACGATCCCCTCGGTCGGGTCGAAGCCGTCCATCTCGGAGAGCATCTGGTTGAGGGTCTGCTCGCGCTCGTCGTGCCCGCCGCCGAGGCCGGCACCCCGCTTGCGCCCGATCGAGTCGATCTCGTCGATGAAGACGATGGCCGGCGCCTGCTTGCGTGCGGTCGCGAACAGGTCGCGCACCCGGCTCGCGCCGACTCCGACGAACATCTCCATGAAGTCCGAGCCGCTCACCGACATGAACGGCACGCCGGCCTCACCCGCCACGGCCCTCGCCAGCAGGGTCTTGCCGGTCCCGGGGGGACCGACCAGCAGGATCCCCTTCGGGATGCGTGCCCCGATCTCCTTGAACCGGCCGGGTGTCTTGAGGAACTCGACGACCTCGCTGATCTCGAGCTTGACCCCGTCGTAGCCGGCCACGTCGTCGAAGGTCGTCGAGGGGCGCTCGGTCGAGTAGAGCTTTGCCTTGGAGCGTCCGATCGACATGATGCTGCCCATCTGCCCCTGCGCCTTGCGACTGATGTAGAAGAAGATCCCCCCGATGAGGGCGAAGGGCAGGATCCAGGTGAGCAGGAAGTCCAGGAGCGTGTTGGAGCTCGGGGTCACCAGGTGGTAGTTGGAGCCGAGCGGCTTGAGGGCGGTGAGCTCCGAGTCGGTGATCGGGTTGGGCCCGTTGACCGTGTAGCTCGACCCGTTGGACAGGGTCCCGGTGATCACGCCGGTGGTCTGGTCCACGGTGGCGGTCGTGATCGTCTTCGACGAGATGTCTTCCTGGAACGCGCTGTAGGTGAGCGTGTTGGTCGTGGTCTTGTGCAGGAGGCTCGGGGCGACGATGACCGCGAGCACCGCCACCATGATCACCAGGTAGATGATCATGCGGTTCCTGTTCGGCACGTCCTTCCCGGGTCCACCGGAGTCCGGTGGACCGGTCGGGGTGTTCGGCGATGGCGGGGTCACCTCATCATGTTATGCGCCCAGGGCGGCAGATGAGGCATCGCCAGTCCCGTCGCGGCCTGCCATCTGCGGTCCGGATCGGCTCTGTATCGTGTGGGGGTGACCGAGCGGCCCGAACAGGCAGGGGAGGCCGCCACGGCTGCCGCCCCGCCGGACCCTGGCCGGGCTCCGATGGCCCCCTTCCCACCGGCGACGGATGACCCGCACCCACCGCAGGGCGCTGACGTCACCCTCGGACGCCAGCTCGCGGCCGGCGCCGCTCCCGACGCGCGACCGGCTGCCTGGATGTGGCTGGTGTTCGCCGGCCTCGGCTTCCTCGGCGGACAGCTCCTTGCGGCACTGCTCGCCGTGGTGGCCGCTGCGCTCGGTGGTGACCTCCACTCGCTCTCGACGATCGCGACGCTGAACGAGCCGCCGACCTGGTACATCGTCTCCACGTTGTGCGGCCTCTGGGGTGGGTTCGCCGGGGCGGCCTGGCTCGCGAGCTCGGTGCGGGGGACAGGGAGCGTGGTGCGCGATCTCGGGATCCGGTTCCGGTGGATCGACCTGATCGGTGTGCCGATCGGGATCGGCGGGCAGTTCCTGGTGGCCCTGGTCTACGTGCCCATCGCGAGCCACGTGCACAACTTCAGCCAGCGGTTCGACGCCCCGAGCCAGCGCCTCACCGGGGGGTCGCACGGCGCCGCGTACGCAGTCATTGTGCTCTGCACCGTGATCGGTGCCCCCTTCTTCGAGGAGCTCTTCTTCCGGGGCGTCCTGCTCCGCTCGCTCGCCCGGCTGTTCGGCGACGTCGGAGGGTGGGTGGGTCCGGCGCTCGCGATCGTGGTCAGCGGCGTGCTCTTCGGACTCGCCCATGCCGAGTCGCTCCAGCTGCTCGGCCTCGCGCTCTTCGGGGTCATCCTCGGGCTGGTCTCGTGGAGGACCGGACGCCTCGGCATGAACATGGTCGCTCACGCCACCTTCAACCTCATGGCCCTGGTCGCGGTGATCACCCCCGCAACCCTCGGGTTGCGGTCCCTGATCTGAGGTGACCTCCGACCTCACCGTCGCGCCGGACGTCTCCCCCGGCGCGGAGGTCGCCGGGGTCAGACCTGCCGAGCCGCGACCGGACCGCCCCCGGTGGCTCGCGTGGCTCACCCGGCCATCGGCGCGACCGGCGCTCGCCAGCGCGGTCGCCGTGATCGGGGTGATCGTGGTCGCGCTCTGCCAGCTCCACCCCTCGCTGCTTCTGGCCAACACGACGACGGCCGGCGGCGACACCGGGGCGCACGTGGCACTGCCCGCCTTCCTCGAGAGCCACCTGCTCGTCCACGGTCAGCTGACCGGCTGGGATCCGAGCTGGTACGACGGTTTCCCCCTCTACACCTTCTACTTCCCGCTCCCCGGTCTGATCACCGTCCTCTTCAACGCGGTCATGCCCTACAACGTCGCCTTCAAGCTGGTCACCGTCCTCGGCACGCTCCTGCTGCCCGTCTGCGCCTGGGCGTTCGGGCGGCTGGCCGGGTTGCGCGACCCCGGACCCGGGTGTCTCGCGGCAGCGACCCTTCCCTTCCTGTTCGAGCCCAGCTTCTCGATCTACGGCGGCAACCTGCTCTCGACGCTCGCCGGCGAGTTCTCGTACTCCCTCTCGCTCTCGATCGCACTGCTGTTCCTCGGAGTGGTGGCCGCCGGCCTGCGCACCGGCCGCTACCGGGGGCTCGCCGCGATCCTGTTCGCGGTCACCTTGCTGTGCCACCTGATCCCAGCGCTGTTCGCCGCCGCCGGGGCGGTGGTCTGGCTCTTGCTCGACGCGGACCTCCCGCGGATGTTCCGCTCCCGGGCGAGGGCAGCCCGGCGTCGGTGGGGGCGGCGCGTGGGCTGGGCTGTGGTGGCCGGCGCGATCGGGGCCGGACTCACCGCGTGGTGGCTGGTCCCCTTCGCGCTCGAGCAGCCGTACACGACCAACATGGGCTACACCAAGGTCTTCGGCTATCCCGGTCTGCTCTTCCCGGGCTCCTTCCGGTGGGTGCTGGCCGCCGACCTCGTCGGCTTGGCGGCCATGGTGATCCGCCGAAACCGGGTGGCTCTGTTCCTTGTCGTGATGGCGGCCCTCTCGGCGGCGGCGGTCATCCTCGACCCGGCCGGGAAGCTCTACAACGTCCGGTTCCTGCCGTTGTGGTTCCTCTGCCTCTACCTGCTGGCCGGTTACGCTGTGGCCGAAGTCACCGGTGCGGTAGCCCGCATGGTCCGGCGGCGGCGCCTCGAGCGCTGGGTGGTCGTCGTACGGGAGCGCCTGGTCACCGCCGACTCCCTGCACTGGGCACCGGGGATGCGGATCAGCCGCTTCCGCCGCCCGGTCCCCGCGGCGGTGCCCGCTGGTGCGGTGGTGGGCCCGCTGATCGCCCTGGCCGCGGCCTGCCTCGCCGTCGTGCCGCCGCTCGTGCTGCCCGCCGCGACCCTGCAGCACGTCGGGATCACCGTGGGAGCCGACCAGCCGAGCGCCTGGGCGGAGTGGAACTACACCGGCTACCAGGGCAAGCCCGACTATCCCGAATACCACGCGGTCATCCAGATGATGGCCTCGGTCGGTGCCGAGCAGGGATGTGGCCGGGCCATGTGGGAGTACGACCCCTCGCTCAACCGCTTCGGCACGACCATGTCGTTGATGCTGCTCCCCTACTGGACCGGCGGCTGCATCGACTCCATGGAGGGCCTGCTCTTCGAGTCGGCCTCGTCGACCCCGTTCCACTTCCTCAATCAGAACGAGCTCTCCCCGGACCCCTCGGACGCGGTGGTCGGTCTGCCCTACGGCGGGCTCGACGTGCCGCTCGGCATCGAGCACCTGCAGCTGATGGGGGTCCGGTACCTCCTGGCCTCCTCGACCACGGTGCAGGACGCCGCCGCCGCGGACCCCGACGCGACCCTGATCGGGTCGACCGGTCCGTGGAGCACGACCTACAACGGCGCGTCGCTGAACACGACCTGGAAGGCCTACCGGATCTCCGATTCGGCGTTGGTCGAGCCGCTGCCGGCGCGACCGGTGGTGTGGAAGGGGGTCGGGGCCGCCCAGTCCAGCTGGCTGGCACCATCGGTCGCCTGGTACGACGACCCGAGCCGGTGGGGCGTGGTCCCCGCTGCCGACGGTCCGTCCGACTGGACCCGGGTCCCGGTCGGGGCGGCCCACCCGCCCGTCACGCCCGAACCGGCGACGGTGGTCTCCGATGTCCAACAGTCCGACGGCGGCGTCTCGTTCCACGTCGACCGGGTGGGCACACCGGTCGAGGTCCGGGTCTCCTACTTCCCCAACTGGCACGCGTCGGGGGCGGAGGGCCCCTACCGAGTGGCGCCCAACCTCATGGTGGTGGTCCCGACCAGCCACGACGTCGTCCTCACCTACGGCAGCTCACCCGCCGATGTGATCGGCCAGCTCCTGACGCTCGCCGCGCTGGCCGGCCTGGTGGTGCTCGCCGTGTCTGCCCTGCGCCGTCGGCGTGCTCGCCGTGCAGCTGCCACCGCGCCGGGGCTGGGGGCGCCTGCCGGGTGACCGACCCGCTCGGGATGTTCCCGCTCTCGACGGTGCTCTTCCCACGTGCCGGCCTGCCGCTCCACGTCTTCGAGCAGCGCTACCGCGCCCTCATGGCACACTGCCTCGACGGCGATGGCGAGTTCGGGGTCGTCCTCATCTCGCGCGGCTCGGAGGTGGGCGGGGGCGACCAGCGGGTGGGTCTCGGTACGGCCGCCCGGATCGCCAACGTGGCGGAGCTCGACGACGGGCGTCTCCTGGTGGTCGCCACCGGGTTGAGACGGATACGGGTGGAGCAGTGGCTGCCGGACGACCCCTACCCGCTGGCCGTGGTCGAGGACGTTCCCGAGCGATCGGGAGCAGAGGAGGGCGGTGACGTCGCTGTCGCGCTCGAGTCGGGGGAAGCGTCGCTACGGCGGCTGCGATCGCTCCTCTCCGAGCTCGGGGACGTGCCCGCCCTGCCCCCGGGCCTGCGGATCGCCGGCAGTCCCGAGGAGGTCGGCTGGCAGCTCTGCGACATGGCGCCACTCACCGTCCTCGACCTGCAGCGGCTGCTCTCGACCGACGGGCTGTGCACGCGGATGGACCTCCTCGCTGCGCTCTGCGACGCGATGGCGGACGACGTGATCGGCCTGCTCTCGGAGGCGGGTGGCGAGTAGCCGGCTCTGGCGGTCCGGACACCGACGGGGGTCCGACCGAGACCATAGGATGGCCCGGCCATGCCGTCCCTCTCCCAGGTCTTCAAGGCCTATGACATCCGCGGCATCGTGCCCGACGAGCTCAACGCCCTCCAGTTCCGGGCCATCGGCATCGCTGCGGCCCGGTTCACCGGTGCGGACACCTTCCTCGTCGCCCGGGACATGCGCGAGTCGGGGGTCGAGCTGTCGGCGGCGTTCTCCCTCGGGGTACGCACCGAGGGCACGACGGTGGTCGATCTCGGACTGGGCTCGACCGACCTGCTCTACTACGCGGCAGGCAGCCTGGACGCGCCGGGGGCGATGTTCACCGCCTCCCACAACCCTGCCCGCTACAACGGGCTCAAACTCTGCCAGTCGGGCGCCCGCCCGATCGGCCGGGACACGGGGTTGGACGAGATCCAGGCCACGGCTGAGTCGCTCCTCGAGGACTGGGCCCATGCCGGACCACCCGAGCCGGACCCCGGCAGGCTCGGGGCCCTCGAGCAGCGCTCGGTGCTCGAGGCCTACGCCGAACACGTCCGCTCCTTCGTCGACCTCGACGTGCTCCGCCCGCTCACCGTGGTCGCCGACACGGCCAACGGGATGGGGGGCCTGGTGGTTCCCGAGGTCTTCGCGGGCCTTCCCTTCGAGGTCGACGTGCTCTTCCCCGAGCTCGACGGGAACTTCCCCAACCACCCGGCCGATCCGATCCAGCCGGAGAATCTGGTCGACCTCCGTCGCCTGGTGCTCGAGCGCGGCGCCGACGTCGGCCTCGCCTTCGACGGGGACGCCGACCGGGTCTTCCTGGTCGACGAGCACGCCGAACCGGTCTCGGGGTCGCTCACCACCGCTCTGGTCGCCTCGTCCCTGCTCGACAAGCACCCCGGCTCCACCGTGCTCTACAACTGCATCTGTTCGCGGGTGGTGCCCGAGGTCATCGCCGAGAAGGGCGGCGTGGGCATCCGCACCAAGGTCGGGCACAGCTTCATCAAGCAGGTCATGGCCGACACCGGCGCGGTCTTCGGTGGCGAGCACTCCGGTCACTACTACTTCCGGGACAACTACCGGGCCGACTCGGGGATCATCGCGGCCCTGCTCGTCCTCGAGCTCCTGAGCGTGACCGGCAAACCCCTCTCGGAGCTGCTGGCCCCGTTCAAGCGCTACACCGCGTCAGGGGAGATCAACACCGTGGTCGACGACCCGGCGGGCACGGTCGAGCGGCTGGCCGCCGTGGTGGAGGCCGCCGGGGGCGCGCTCGGCACGGCCGATCGCCTCGACGGGCTCACGGTGGACCGGGGTGACTGGTGGTTCAACCTCCGTCCGTCGAACACCGAGCCGCTGCTCCGCCTCAACGTCGAGGCGCCCGACGAGGCCTCGTGCGCAGCCGGTGTCGCCGAGGTCCAGGCGGCGATCGCAAGCGTGCTCGAGGCCTGACCGCGGTGTCACACCCGCCGCGCACACACCACCGAGAGAGGAACGTCCGATGACGCTCGACCCGCTGCTGATCGAGGTGCTCGCCTGCCCCGAGGACAAGGGCCCGCTGCTCTACTTCGCCGACGAGGACCTGCTCTACAACCCACGCCTGCGGCGCACGTACGCGGTGCGCGACGGCATCCCGGTGATGCTCATCGACGAGGCGACCGCCGTCGATGAGGGCGAGCACGACCGGCTGACCGCCAAGGCGGCGGCCGGCGGGGCCACCGAGACGAGCCGGAGCGAGCCGGCATGAGCGTGCGCACCCCGCCGCTGGACACCCTCGACATGTGGGGCGCGACCATGGCCCTCCCCGAGCAGGTGGCCGACGCGGTGGGCGCCACCCGGGACGTCGGTGACCTGCCCGCACAGGACCAGGTCGAAAACGTGGTGGTCCTCGGCATGGGCGGCAGCGGCATCGCCGGTGACGTCCTGGCCGCGGTGGCGGCCCCGTTCATGGCGGTGCCGGTCGCGGTGGTCAAGGGGTACGTGCCCCCCGACTACGTCGGCACCGGATCGCTGGTCTTCGCGGTCTCCTTCTCGGGCAACACCGAGGAGACGCTCGAGGCGGCAGCAGCTGCCTACGAGGCCGGTGCGTCGCTCGTCGTGGTGGCCGGAGGTGGCGAACTGGTGCGCCTCGCCGGTGAGTGGAACGTGCCCGTGGTTCCGGTGCCGACCGACATCCCCCAGCCGAGGGCTGCCCTCGGGGCGATGGCCGTGCCACCGTTGGTGCTGCTCGAGGCCATCGGGCTCTTCCCCGGCGCGGTGCAGTGGGTCGTTCAGGCCATCGACCAACTGCGGCGCCGCAGGGACGAGCTCGCCCGGCCCGGCAGTACGGCAGAGGCGGTGGCCCACCGGATCGGCCGCACGATGCCCCTCGTCCACAGCTCGCAGGATCTCGGCAAGGCCGCCGCCCTGCGGTGGAAGGCGCAGGTCAACGAGAACGCCAAGTGCCCTGCCTTCTGGAACCTCCATCCGGAGCTCTGCCACAACGAGTTGGCCGGGTGGGGGCAGCACGGGGACGTCACCCGCCAGGTCCTGACCCTGGTCAATCTCCGCCACGACGCCGAGCACCCCCAGGTCAGCAGACGGTTCGACCTCGCTGTCGAGGTCCTGCGCGAGGTGATGGCCGACGTGATCGAGGTCCGGGCCTCGGGGGAGGGGGACCTCGCCCAGCTGCTGGATCTCGCCCTCATCGGGGACGTGGTGTCCCTGCACATGGCTGCCAACGAGGGCATCGACCCTGGCCCGATACCGGTCCTCGACGAGGTCAAGCGCGACCTGACGGCCGGCAGCCTCTGACCTGGCCGGGGCTGTCGCCGGCAGCCCCGGCGCCTGTTTCGGCCCGGTGACAGCCGGGTGGCGACCGTGTGAACTCGTGGCCGGAACCCTGGCCGTGGTGTACCGGCCGGGCGTACACTCCAACGGTGAGCAGCGTGCGGGTCTGTGGTTGCAAGTCGATGCCAGTCGCAGGCGAAACGACCCACGTAAGGCAACTTCTCGTTGCTGAGCATGGTGCGGCTTAGGAGTCAGTCCTGCCCGTGGCGCCCCCGGCTGTCGGGGGCGGGCGGAGAGGAGATGACGCGTGCCCCAAGTGGTCCCGCAGGGTGGCGGCCGGCAACGGCCCCCGCCGCCGGGGTCCGGCCGTGACTCTCCCGGCAGGCGAGTGTGGGGTCAAAGACCAGGTCAGCCGCACGCCGCTCACGAACTCTCCACCGCATCACCGCACGACCGTCGACGACACAAGGAGGAGGTCCGGACAGCAGTAGCCGCAGCACCCCGAACGCACAGCCGAGGAGGCGAACCAGTGGACGTGGTCATCACGCATGGCAGGAACATCGTGTCCGACGAGGTACGGGCCCTGACCGAGGAGAAGTTGCTCCGGATCGGCCGGCACTGTCCCAGCCTCGACCGTGTGGAGGTCCACTTCTCCGAGGAGCACAACCCGAGGATCTCGGACCGCGAGTGCTGTGAGGTGATCATGAGCGGCCACGGCCGGACCGTGCGGGCCCACGCCTCCGCGCGGGTGCCCCTGGTTGCGGTCGACCTGGTGGTCGAAAAGCTGCAGCACCAGCTCGAGAAGACCAAGGGCCGCGTGGTCGGGCGATCCCAGCCGCGACACCGGCCGACCAGCACGGTCACCCTCTACGAGCGGGTGCGTACCGCCTGAGCGGACCCGCGGCCGGCCTATTGTGGGGGGTGCCGCCCAGGCGGTGGTGGCGCCCCCGACAGTAGAGTGTTGGTCCCATGAGCGTGTTCTCCAAGGTCCTCCGCGCCGGCGAAGGCAAGAAGGTCCGTCGTCTCGCCGAGTTGGTGCCGCTGGTCAACGCGCTCGAGCCCGAGATGGAGGCGCGCTCCGACGAGGAGCTCCAGGCGCTCACCGCCGTCTACCGCGAGCGGTTCGAACGCGGGGAGAGCCTCGAGGACATGCTCGTCGAGTCCTTCGCCCTGGTCCGCGAGGCCGCCTGGCGGGTGCTCGGGCAGCGCCACTTCGACGCCCAGCTGATGGGGGGCATGGCGCTCCACTTCGGCTGGATCGCCGAGATGAAGACCGGAGAGGGCAAGACGCTCGTCTCGACGCTCCCGGTCTACCTCAACGCGCTGGCCGGCGACGGGGTCCACGTGGTGACGGTCAACGACTACCTCGCCACCCGCGACTCGGAGTGGATGGGCCAGCTCCACCGCTTCCTCGGTCTCACCGTGGGCCGGGTGGGTCCGGACATCGAGGATCCCGCAGCCAAGCGCGAGGCGTACCTGGCGGACGTCACCTACGGCACCAACACCGAGTTCGGCTTCGACTACCTGCGCGACAACATGGCCCGCACCCAGGAGGCCATGTGCCAGCGCGGCCACCACTTCGCCATCGTCGACGAGGTCGACTCGATCCTGATCGACGAGGCCCGGACCCCGCTCATCATCTCCGGGCCGGCGGCCGAGTCGGCCCAGCTCTACTACCAGTTCGCCGGCATCGTGCGCACCCTCCGGTCCGAGGACGACTACGAGGTCGACGAGGAGAAGCGCACCGTCGTCCCCACCGAGGACGGCATC
The DNA here is from genome assembly GCA_963701325.1 of uncultured Acidimicrobiaceae bacterium. Taxonomy (GTDB): domain Bacteria; phylum Actinomycetota; class Acidimicrobiia; order Acidimicrobiales; family RAAP-2; genus Bog-756. The sequence goes on along the minus strand of OY969604.1, from coordinate 1,349,329 downwards.
GAAAAGGTCGAGCGGCAGCTCGGGGTGTCCAACCTCTACGACGCGGTCGCGGTCAACTACGTCCACCATCTCACCCAGGCCCTCCTGGCCAAGGAGCTCTACAAGCGCGACAAGGACTACCTGGTCGCCCAAGGCGAGGTTCGCATCGTCGACGAGTTCACCGGGCGCACCCTCGACGGGCGACGTTGGTCGGACGGGCTCCACCAGGCCGTCGAGGCCAAGGAGCGGGTCAAGATCAAGGAGGAGAACCACACCTGGGCGACCGTCACTCTCCAGAACTACTTCCGGCTCTACGCAAAGCTCTCCGGGATGACCGGCACCGCCGAGACGGAGGCCTCGGAGTTCGCAAACACCTACGAGCTGCCGGTTGTCCCGATCCCGACCAACAAGCCGATGGTCCGGACCGACCAGCCCGATCTCATCTACAAGTCCGAGGATGCCAAGTTCGCAGCCGTCGTCGACGACATCGGCGAGCGGGTCGCCGACGGCCAGCCGGTGCTGGTGGGCACCGCCTCGGTGTCCAAGTCCGAGCACCTCTCCCGGTTGCTCGAGAAGCGGGGCATCCCCCACGAGGTCCTCAACGCAAAGCAGCACTTCCGCGAGGCGGAGATCGTGGCCCAGGCCGGACGGGTCGGAGCGGTCACCGTCGCCACCAACATGGCCGGCCGTGGCGTCGACATCATCCTCGGGGGGAACCCGGAGGGACTGGCCCGCCGGGAGGCGAACGCCCATGGCGTCGACCTGAGCACCGACGAGGGCGCCGCCGAACTGGCCCGCCTCGAAAAGGAGTTCGAGTCGGTCTGTGCGAAGGAGGGCGACGAGGTCCGTTCGCTCGGGGGTCTCTACGTGCTCGGGTCCGAGCGCCACGAGAGCCGGCGCATCGACAACCAGTTGCGTGGGCGCTCCGGACGGCAGGGCGACCCCGGGCAGAGCCGGTTCTTCCTCTCGCTCGAGGACGACCTCATGCGCCTGTTCGCCACCGGCGCGATGAACTGGGTGATGGGCAGGGCGCTTCCCGACGACGTGCCCATCGAGGCGAAGATGGTCACCAAGGCCATCGAACGTGCCCAGAACACGGTCGAGGGCCGCAACGCAGAGTCCCGCAAGGACGTCCTCAAGTACGACGACGTGATGAACGAGCAGCGCAAGGTCATCTACGGCCGCCGGCTGCAGATCATCGAGGGGGAGGACCTCCACGACGACACGATCGAGTTGCTCGAAGAGACGATGACCTCGGTGGTCGCAGCGTCGTGCCCCTCCGACTACCCGGAGGAGTGGGACCTGCCCCGCCTGATCACCGAGATCACCCAGTACTACCCGACCACGTTCGTCGCCGAGGACTTCGCCGAGGCATCCACCGCCGGCCAGGTCACCGAGAGCATCATCACCGAGGCACTCGAGCTCTACGCGGCACGCGACGAGACGATCCCCGGGGGTGAGGAGACCGCCCGCCAGCTCGAGCGGGACATCATGCTCCAGATCATCGACCAGCGGTGGCAGGAGCACCTGGCCGACATGGACTATCTGCGGGAGGGGATCAACCTCCGGGCGATGGGCAACCAGGATCCGTTGGTGGCCTGGCAGCGCGAGGGCTTCTCGATGTTCGCCAAGCTCATGGACTCGATCAGCGACGACTACCTCCGCTACATCTTCCACGTCCAGGTGCTCACCGACCAACAGGCCGAGCCCAACCTCGCCCAGGCCAACTACGTCGCCGCCGACGACCCGGTGCAGGGCGACGCCGGGTTGGCCGCGGCGTTCGCCGCCGCCACCCCTGCCGAGCTCGAGGCTGCGAACGCCGGGCTCGGTGGCGGCGGCAACGGGTCTGGCGGGCTCACCAACCAGCTCGACGACGGTGAGACGCAGGCACCGATCGTCAAGTCCGAGCGGGAGAAGCTGGGTCGCAACGAGCCCTGCTGGTGCGGGAGCGGCAAGAAGTTCAAGTTCTGCCACGGCGCCAACTGAGATGGCGGCGGACGCCCCCCGTCGTGGGGAGGGCGAGCCGGAGCCGGTCGATCTCCAGGCTGCGCTCGCCGCACTGGCCGAACGGCTCGAAGAGGCCGGGCGGTTCCTCGGCGTCGACCGGCTGACCGAACGGCGGGTCGAGCTCGAGAAGGAGGCCTCGGAGCCGGGGCTCTGGGACGATGCCGACCACGCCCGCGCGGTGACCACCGAGCTCGGTCGGGTCACCGAGGACCTCGAGCTCAACACCCAGCTCAGCGCACGGCTCTCGGACGCCGAGACCCTGCACGAGCTCATGGAGGAGGAGGACGGCGCCTCGCTGCGACCCGAGATCGAGGACGCAGTCGCCGACCTCGACCGGCGACTGCGGACGATCGAGCTGCGCGCCCTCTTCGCCGGCGAGTACGACGACGGCGACGCGGTGGCCGAGATCCATGCCGGTCAGGGCGGGACCGACGCGCAGGACTGGGCGGAGATGCTGCTACGGATGTACACCCGTTGGGCGGAGCGGCGCGGGTTCGACGTCGAGGTCGAGGAGGCGACCCCCGGCCAGGAAGCCGGCCTCCTGTCGGCCACCTTCATCGTGCGCGGCCGCTACGCCTTCGGTCTGCTGGCCGCCGAGCGCGGTGTGCACCGCCTGGTGCGCATCTCGCCCTTCGACGCGCAGCACCGCCGCCAGACCAGCTTCGCCTCGCTCGACGTGGTCCCGTTCCTCGAGGACGTCTCCGGGGTGGTCGAGATCGACGAGAAGGACCTCCGCATCGACACCTACCGGTCCTCGGGGGCCGGCGGCCAACATGTCAACAAGACCGACTCGGCGGTGCGTCTGACCCACCTCCCGACCGGCATCGTGGTCTCGTGCCAGAACCAGCGCAGCCAGCACCAGAACAAGGCCAAGGCGATGCAGGTGCTCGGCGCCAAGCTCGCCGAGCTGCAGCGTGCCGAACACCAGGCAACGCTCGATCAGCTCTCGGGGGACCGCACCGACATCGCCTGGGGCAACCAGATCCGGTCCTACGTACTCGCGCCCTACCAGTTGGTGAAGGACTACCGCACCAACGAGGAGACCGGCAACGTGGAGTCGGTGCTGGACGGCGATCTCGATGCCTTCATCGAGGCCGAGCTGCGACGCAACGCCGAACGCCGCCGGAACGCCTGAGCGGACCGTCGGGACGCAGCGCCGCCGCAGCACCCCCGCTGGATCGCGTCGCCCGAGGTCAGAGCCTGTTGTCGGGCCTGCGCCAACCGGGCTGTACCCGCGGGTAAGATGGTCCGAAGTGCCAGTGCGCCCGGACACTGTCCCCCCTTCGCTCATGACTGTTCCCTCATGATCAAATTTCAGGACGTCACGAAGACCTACAAGGGTTCGACTGTCGCCCTCAAGGACTGCAACGTCGAGATCGACAAGGGAGAGTTCGTCTTCCTGGTCGGCCCGTCCGGCTCCGGCAAGACCACCTGCATCCGCCTGCTGTTGCGCGAGGAGATGCCTGACACCGGCCGCATCTGGGAGGCCGGCAAGGAGATCGGGCACCTGGCCAAGTGGCGGATCCCCTACTTGCGTCGCAACATCGGGTGCGTGTTCCAGGACTTCCGGCTCCTTCCGAACAAGACCGTCTTCGAGAACGTCGCCTTCGCACTCGAGGTGATCGGCCGCCCCAAGCACGTGATCGCGGCCCAGGTCCCCCAGGTGCTGGACCTGGTCGGCCTCTCGAAGAAGCGCGACAACCTCCCCAACGAGCTCTCGGGCGGGGAGCAGCAGCGGGTCGCCGTGGCACGGGCCTTCGTCAACCGCCCGCTCATCCTCCTGGCCGACGAGCCCACCGGCAATCTCGACCCCACCACGAGTCTCGGGATCATGCGTCTGCTCGATCGGATCAACCGGACCGGGACGACGGTCATCGTCGCCACCCATGACGCCGGCATGGTCGACCAGATGCGCCGACGGGTCATCGAGCTCGACCGCGGCGTCGTGGTCCGCGACCAGGCTCACGGGGTCTACGGCATCGACAGCGCCACCGCGGCCGCGGGCGCCGGCGCACCCACCGGGGCCCTTGCCGAGCATGCTCCCGCCGGGATCGGGCGCGAGGCGCCAGCTCCCTTCGTGACCCGCGCCTGATGCCGGTCTCCGCCGGCTACGTCTCGAAGGAGGCCGCCACCAACCTGTGGCGCAACCGGCTGATGACCGCGGCCGCCATCCTGACCGTGGCGGTCTCCCTCGCCCTGGTGGGCTCCGCCCTGGTCCTCAAGCAGGGTGCCTCCAAGGCCACCGAGCTCTGGCAGAACGGCGTCCAGACCATCGTCTGGGTCAATCCGACCGCCGGACCCACCCTCACCGACTCCATCCACACCGAGCTCGGCCAGTCGCCCTACGTGAAGACGTGCCTCTACCGCGACCAGGCCTACGACTACAACGAGGCCAAGTCGCTGCTCCCGGCGGACGAGGCGGCAGCGACCCAGGAGAACCAGTACCCCGCGTCCTTCCGGTGCGTGCTCAAGAACCCGTCCGAGGCCACCGCCGTCTACCAGGCGTTCAACGGCAAACCGGGGGTCTACGGCGTCAAGTACCCGGGCCAGCAGATCAAGACGATGCAGAGCGTGATCCACATCCTCCAGTGGGTGTTCCTGACCGTGGCGGTGGTCCTGCTCCTGTCCGCGTCTGTGCTCATCCTCAACACCATCCGCATGGCCATCTTCGCCCGACGACGGGAGGTCTCGGTCATGAAGCTGGTCGGAGCCACCAACTGGTTCATCCGCCTGCCGTTCATGGCAGAGGGGATGATCCAGGGGCTGCTCGGAGCCGCTGTCGCCGTACTCGTCGTGCTCGCGCTCTACTGGGGCATCGGTCTCGACCGGGCCAACACCGCGGCGAATCAGGGCAGCATCATCGCCCAGATGTCGTTGAGCGGTTGGGAGGTGTTCGGCACCTGCGTGCTGGTGTCGGTTGTCGGCGTGGGGGTGGGGGTCGTCGGATCGGCCTTCGCGGTGCGGCGCTTCCTCGACGTCTGACCGCCACGCGCTCGAGGCGTCAGCCCGCGCCGTGGGCGAGGTCGCCGTTGGCGCAGGAGTCCGTCTCGGTGGTGCCGTCGAGCCGGTCGACGATCCACTGGGTGAGTGTGTCGGCGCCCGCAGCCAACACCGAGTCGTGGTCGGCCCCGTGCTCGGGCACGTAGTCGACGGTGTCGTACTGGTTCCGACACAGCCGCTGGCGGACGAGCTCGGTGGTCGCGGCGTAGGGGACCAGCGTGTCCCTGGTGCCCTGGACGACCAGGATGGGGGCCGAGGTCGGCGCAGATCCGGGCTCGTTGGCGGCGATCGCCGCCTCGACGGCGGGGACGTCCTGCCACCCGTCACGCAACGTCCGACCGGCAGGACGGGTGTCGAACGTCTGGGACACCGCGCCGCTGCACGCCGAGGCGATGACCGGTGAGGCCGCGACCCCGGCCGGGGTCAGCACCGAGCCGAGCCCGAACGTGCCGTACACATGCGACCAGGCGTAGAGACCCATGACCACGAACGAGGTCTGGCCTCCCGCGGCCGAGCGGGCCGGCGGTGGAGCCAGCTCGACGAGGGAGGCGACCGGCGCAACCGCCGCCACGCCGGCCAGGAACAGCTCGGGTGCGTAGCTCTGGGCCACCTCTCCCACGAAGAGCGCGGCCTGCCCGCCCTGCGAGTAGCCCGCGGCGATGACGGTGTTGCCGGCAGAGGCACCGGCGAGGGCCCGCGCCGCCCGGGCAACGTCGAGGACGCCCTGTGCCTCGCTGAGGCCGACCAGGTAGGGGTGGAGGCCGGGCCCGCCCAGGCCTTCGTAGTCCGTGGCGGCCACGATGACCCGGTCGCGGAGCAGGGTCCGCAGGTCGGGCAGGGACGCGGTGCCCTCGACGGAGGGTGCGCACGCGGCGGCCACCCCGGTCGTCCCGTGCGCCCAGCTCACGATCGGGAAGCCGCCCACCGGAGGGGTGCCCCCGGGGATCACCACCATGCCCGACTCGGCGATGTCCGTTCCGCCGATCGATGTCGAGTGGAAGAGGACGCGATAGGCGCGGGTGCCGGCGGGGAAGGCGCTGGCGACGGGCAGTGGCTGGGCGCGGATGACCGTGCCGGCGGGGGCCGGGCCGAGCCCTCGGGGTGCCCGGTAGAACGCGGCGAGGGAGCCGGTCACCGCCGCGCTCTGTGGGGATCCGGTAGGGGCGTCGCCGACACCGGGGGAGCCGCCCTGCCCTGCTGCCGACGCCGCCGACCCGCAGGCGGTCAGCGATGCGAGGAACAGCGCGGCCCAGAGGCCGCCCTTCCTCCGGGGAAGCCCCCCGGTGCCCCTGTGGCCAGTTGCCATGGCCGATCACCGTAGCCAGGTGGACCGGGGGCCGCCTCGCCACTGCGGCACGGCGGTCGCCGTCCCCTACGCTGGGAGGGAGATGGAGTCGCTGCAGCTGGTGGCCGGCTGGCCGGTGAGCAGGGCCGCGGTGGGGGTCGTCCCCTTCATCGCCGGACCGGACGGCCCGGGGGGTGTGCCCGGTCCGGTCGAGACCGCGGGCGACGAACGGTGGAGCTTCCCCTGGGCATCGGTGACCAAGCCGGCCACAGCCCTCGCCGCTCTGGTGGCGGTCGAGGAGGGCACCATCGCGCTCGACGAGCCGGCGGGCCCGACCGGGTCCACGGTGCGGCACCTGCTCGCCCACGCCTCCGGCCTCGGTCCGGAGCCAGGTCCACCGGTCGCGGCGCCGGGCGCCCGACGGGTCTATTCGAACGCCGGCTTCGACGTGTTGGCGGACCTCATCGAAGCCCGCTCCGGGATGCCCTTTGCCGAGTACCTGACCATGGGGGTGCTCGCACCACTGGGCATGGTCGACACGGTGCTCGCCGTGCACGCCCCGGCGGGCGGGGCCGCTGCCGGCCTCTCTGGGCCGCTCGTCGATCTCCTCGCCCTCGGACGCGAGTGGGCGGTTCCCACCCTGGTCAGCTCTCAGACCTGGCGTACGGCGACCTCGGTCCAGTTCCCCGCGCTCTCCGGCGTCCTCCCCGGGTTCGGACCCTACGACCCGTGCCAGTGGGGTCTCGGCGTCGAGGTGCGCGGGGCCAAGCAGCCGCACTGGACCGGACACACCAACGGCGAGCGCACCTTCGGCCACTTCGGACGCTCGGGATCGTTCCTCTGGGTGGACCCGGAGGCAGGGCTGGTCTGTGCCGGACTTGCCGACCGTCCCTTCGGCGTCTGGGCGGCAAACTCGTGGCCGGTCCTCGCCGACGCCCTGCTGGCGGAGCACCTCCAGCGGGTTGAGGTCTAGGCTGCGCGCCATGAAGGGCGTCATCCTCGCCGGTGGGACCGGCTCGCGGCTCCATCCGCTCACCAGGATCACCAACAAGCACTTGCTGCCGATCTACGACCGGCCGATGATCAACTGGGGCATCGAGGCACTGGTGAACGCCGGGATCACCGAGATCATGCTGGTCACCGGTGGAACCCACGCCGGTGAGTTCCTGCGCCTGCTCGGGAACGGGCACGAATTCGGCATCGACCGGCTGAGCTACGGCTACCAGGATCGTCCCGGCGGCATCGCCGAGGCCCTCGGACTGGCGACCCGATTCGTCGACGGCGACCCGGTGCTGGTGATGCTCGCCGACAACATCGTGGAGGGATCGATCCGGCCGATGGTCGAGGCCTTCCGGGCTGACCCGTCCGGTGCGCGCATCCTGCTCACCCCGGTCGAGGAGGACGAGCACCTCCGCCATCTGGGCGTTCCCACCTTCGACGGGGACAAGCGGGTCATCGGGATCACCGAGAAGCCCGAGCAGCCCGCCTCCAAGTTCGGGGTGACCGGCATCTACTGCTACGACGCCGACGTGTTCGACGTGATCCCGACCCTGGTCCCCTCCGGTCGCGGCGAGCTCGAGATCACCGACGTCAACAACCACTACATCGGTCTCGGCTCGATGGCCTACGACGTGCTCGAGGGGTTCTGGGGAGACGCCGGAGAGTCGATCGACGCCTACTACACGGTGAACGACTTCGTCCGGACCCACGGGGCCAACAAGGGCTGACTGCCCTACGAGAGGGGCACGCCCATCCACTCGGCGGTCTCGGCGCGGTGGCGCGCGTAGTCGACCTTGCCGGACGGCGATCGACCGATGGTCGCGACGAAGCGGACCCGGCGGGGGGCCTTGTAGCTGGCCAGCCGGTCCTTCACGTGCTCGATGATCGTCTCGGGTGCGACCGATCCCTCCGGGATCCCGTCCGCGAGCTGCGCGACGGCCACGATCTCTTCGCCGAAGCGCTCGCTCGGCACGCCGACCACGACCGCGTCGAGCACGCCCTCGATCGTCTTGACCACCTCCTCGACCTCCTCCGGGTAGACCTTCTCGCCCCCGGTGTTGATGCACACCGATCCCCGGCCGAGCAGGTGGATGGAGCCGTCACCCCGGACCTCGGCGTAGTCGCCGGGCACCGAGTAGCGCGACCCTCCGAACGTCCGGAAGGTGGCTGCCGATTTTTCCTCGTCCTTGTAGTACCCGACCGGGATGCGCCCTCCCAGCGCCAGGACCCCGATCTGCCCGGAACCCGGTTCGACGTCCCGTCCCTCTGCGTCGAGGACCCGCACGTCTTCGCCGAGGGTGAACCGGGCGGTCTCGGCGGCGGCCCCTGCGGACGAGACCGAGCTGCCCATCCCGAGGGCCTCCGAGGAGGAGAAGGCGTCGACCAGCAGCATCCCGGGATGGTGGCGGAGCAGCCCACGCTTGGTCTGCTCGCTCCACATGACGCCCGAGGAGACGATGCCGACCAGGCTCGAGAGGTCCCACCGTCCGGGGTGGGCATCCAGCGCAGCGAGGATCGGTTTGGCGAACGCGTCACCGACGATGATCAGGCCGTTGACCCGCTCGCGCTCGACCGTGTCGAGGAGCTCGACCGGATCCAGCTGGCGGGAGGGGAGGGTGACCAGCCGCCCACCCCCGCTCAGGCACTCCATCGCGGTGAACCCGCCGGTGCCGTGCATGAGGGGACAGGCCGGGAGCAGGGTCATTCCCGGCCCATGGGCAACCAGCTCGGCGCGCACGCCGGCGAGGCCCTCCCCGGCCGGGTAGCGACGGAATCCACTCCCGTTGAGCCGTGCGAAGAGGTCGTCCTGGCGCCACATGACCCCCTTGGGCATGCCGGTCGTGCCGCCGGTGTAGAGGATGTGGAGGTCGTCGGGGCTCCGCCCCCACGGGCCCCGTACCGGTTCGGGACCGTCCGCGGTCGCGGCTCCGGTCGTCTCGGCCGCCTCCTCGTAGGGCACCGCCCACACCGGGCAGCTGGCCGTTCCGTCATCGACCCAGAGCCAGCTACGTACGCCGGGCAGGCGGGCGCGGATCCGTTCGATCCGGTCGAGGAATGTCCCGTGGAAGACGACGGCGACGGTATCGGCGTTGTCCCAGAGGTAGACGAGCTCGTCGTCCGCGTACCGGTAGTTCGTGTTGATCGGCACCAGCCCGGCCTTGTAACAGGCAAAGGTGGTCTCCACGTACTCGGGGCAGTTGTAGAGGTAGAGCGCGACCTTGTCCTGGTGGGAGACGTCGGCCCCGAGCAGCCAGCGGGCCACGCCGTTCGCCCGCCGGTCGAATGCACCCCAGGTACGGACGTCGGGGCCGTGGACGAGAGCGGGCGCGCCCGGCTGCACGTCCGCCACCGTCTCCCAGACGTCGGCGTAGTTCCAGCTGGTCACCGCGGCTCCTGTTCCCCCGCCCCTCCGGGCCGTCTCGGCACGGCCCGTCCCCGGCCCCTCGTCCCCGGCCGGAACGACCGCTGCAGCCTACGCTGGCCACCGTGGACTTCGCGCTGCCCTCCGAGGTCGACCCGCGCCGGGTCGAGGTGCGTGCCTGGCTCGAGCGACACCCCGCTCCGAGCGGACGTGCGCTCGCCGAGCGGGGCCTGGTCGCCCCCCACTGGCCGGTCCCCTACGGACTCGGAGCCGATCCGACCCTCCAGCTGGTGGTCGACGACGAGCTCCGGCGGGCCGGTGTGCGCCGGCCCGACAACGCCATCGGCATCGGCTGGGCGGGACCGACCATCCTGCACGCAGGGACCGAGGACCAAAAGGAGCGCTTCTTGCTGCCGATGCTCTCCGGCGAGGAGATCTGGTGCCAGCTGTTCAGCGAGCCGGGTGCCGGCTCCGACCTGGCGTCGCTCGCCACCCGGGCCGACCTCGACGGAGACGAGTGGGTCGTCCGGGGCTCCAAGGTGTGGACCTCCTACGCGCACACCGCGGCCTACGGCATCCTGCTCGCCCGCACCGAACCGGACGCGGGCATCCACCAGGGCATCTCGTACTTCCTGTGCCCGATGGACGCCCCGGGGGTGACCGTGCGCCCGTTGGTCGACATGACCGGTACCCACACCTTCAACGAAGTCTTCCTCGACGAGGTGCGCCTGCCCGCCGACCACCTGGTCGGCCGGCGCGGCCAGGGGTGGTCGTTGGCCAAGGTCACCCTGGCCAACGAGCGCGTCTCGCTGTCGGGAGCCGGGTCCATCTGGGGGATGGGCCCGACGGCCGACGACCTCATCGCCGCGGTCCGGCGCACCGGCGGTGCCGCCGACCCGCTGCTCCGCCAGCGCCTCGCCCGGGTCTGGGCGGAGGGAGAGATCCTGCGCCTGCTGCGCCTGCGCACCGTGTCGGCCGCCGTGGCGGGTGAGACACCCGGACCGGAGGCATCCGTCCGCAAGGCGCTCGCCGACGAGCACGGCCAGCACGTGATGGCGGTCGCCCGCGATCTGGCCGGCGCCTCGGGGATGCTGTCGGGCAGCGGCCCGTTCGCGGCGGGTGACCCGGCCGGCTGGCCCGACGCCATCTGGAGCTTCGGCTACCTGTTCGCCCCGGCCCTCACCATCGGGGGTGGCACCGCCGAGGTGCAGCGGAACATCATCGCCGAGCGCACGCTCGGACTGCCGCACGAGTCGTCTGGCTGATCGACCGGCTGCTCCGAGGAGCCGGGTCAGCGGACGAGCGGGCCGGCGTCCTCGTACCCCTGGCGTACCCCCCGGCCGGCGAGTGCGGCCAGCCGCCCGGGCTCGTAGAGCATCCAGTAGGCGTTGCGGGCGTGCTTGCGGGAGCGGTTCACACAGACCACGGCCAGCGCGGCCGGGTCCTCCTCCTCGCTCTCGTGGACGAAGACCTCGAGGATGTGGGTGGAGGTCATGAGCTGGGCCAGCATGATCCCCTGGGACGCCTCGTGGGCGCAGACCTGGTCGATGGCGGCCCGGCCCGGCATCCCGAGCGCGACCACGATGCGACACCCTTCCCCTTCGATGATCCGTTTACAGGCCACGCCGAGGTCCTTGAAGCCGGGAACGGTGCGGCGGACCACCTCGAAGGTGGTGCCGAACCCGGCGCAGCTCTCGAGCTCCGCGACGGCCTCGGTGCCCATGTCGTAGCGGGCGAACATGGTGTCGACGACCCCGATCCGGTCCATGCCACGCATCCTACCGGGCACCCCTGCATGCAGGCCCGGTTCGACCGGTCGCGAGAGCGAGCCGGCCCGGGCGGTTCGACCCTGCGCGGCCGGTCGGCAAGACTCGCGGCGATGAGCGTGCGCCCGGAACGGATCGTCCTGGTGTGCGGCACGGGGACCGAGGTGGGCAAGACCTGGGTCGGGGCGCGCCTGCTCGAGGAGCTCCGCTCCCGTGGGATCACGGTCGCCGCACGAAAGCCTGCCCAGTCCTTCGACGTCGACGGCGTCGGCGCCCCGCTCGGCGGGCCGACCGACGCCGAGGTGCTGGCGAGCGCTTCCGGTGAGCACCCCGAACAGGTCTGCCACACTTTCCGCTCCTACCACCGGGCCATGACGCCCCCGATGGCCGCCGAGGCGCTCGGGCTCGCTCCGTTCGCCGTCGACGACCTGGTGTCGGAGCTCGACTGGCCGGACCATCCGGCCGGCGTCGGGTTGGTCGAGATGGCCGGTGGTGTGCGCTCGCCCCAGGCGGTCGACGGCGACGCCACCGACGTTGCCGCCAGGCTCCGTCCCGACCTGGTCGTGCTCGTGGCCGACGCGGGCCTCGGGACGATCAACACCGTGCGTCTCTCGATGGACGCGCTGACCGCAGCCGACGGCGGACCGTTCGCCACGGTGGTCGTGCTCGACCGGTTCGACAGCCGTCACGAGATCCACTGCCGCAACCGCCAGTGGCTCGCCGAGCGCGACGCCTACCGGGTGATCACCCTGCCGGGGGAGGAGCGCGCCCTCGCCGATCTGGTGGTCACAGTCCGGCCGGCCGGTTGACGAAGCGGCGCGCCGCCGGCGAGTAGAACCACCCGCCACCCGCCAGCGTGCCCCCGTCGACAGGGATGTTGTGCCCGGTCACGAACGCCGAGAGGTCGGACGCCAGGAAGAGGGCCACCCGGGCCTGGTCCTCGGGCCGTCCGATCCGCCCGACCGGGGCCCACGAGGACCACAACTCGTCGTCAGCGGAACCGTCGGCGAGATAGTCGACCTGGGGGGTCTGGGTCAGGTCGGGTCCGATCCCGTTGACCCGCACACCCGAGCGCCCCATCGACACCGCAAGGCTGGTCGTGAAGTGGGCGGCGGCCGCCTTCATCGCCGCGTACACCGGGTCGAGCGGGTAGCCGCGCATCCCCTCGACCGAATGCACGTTGACGATGGACCCGCCGCCGGTCTCGACCATCGGCCCGAGGAAGGCGCGGGTGACTGCGAAGACGTGGAGCAGGTTGATCTCGTACATGGACTGCCACGACTCGGGGGACGACGCGTCGAAGCGGACCAGGGGGCGGTAGTCGCCCACATTGTTGACCAGGACGTCGACCCGGCCGTGGGCGTCGAGCACGGCCGCGGCGAGCGAGTCGACGCCGTCCGTGGTGGTCACGTCGACCGGGTGGGCCCGCACCACCCCGCCGGCGTCCTCGACCGCGGCGACCACCGCTGCGGCGCGCGCCGGGTCCACCTCGGCCACCTCGACCCGGGCGCCGTGGGCGGCGAAGAGCCCGGTGATGGCGGCTCCGATGCCGGCGCCGCCACCGGTGACCACGGCCACCTTCCCGTCGAGCAGCCGGGTCCAGTCGTCGATGGCGGGGGCGTCGTCCGGTCCGTGCGGGCTCATGGTCCTCCTCGTTGGGCGCCGCCGCGCGCCGCGGCTCCGGCCGTCTGTTCCGGTCTCAGGCCCGGCGGGTCTCTGCCCTGAAGCCGGACGCGGCCACGATCGCCCGTGAGAACGGTCGGGCCAGCCCCCGCAGCTCTGCGCAGCCGTCCTCGCCGAGGGCCTCGTAGCCGTGGGCCGAGAGGCGGTCGGTGGCTTCTTCGATCTGCGCGCGGATGGTCGACCCCTCCTCGCTGAGGGCGAGGCGGTCGGCGGTGCCGGCAGGCCGGAGCCAGCCGCGTGCCCTGAGGCGCTCGGAGGCGGCCTCCCATTCGTCGGACGGCCAGCCACGCGTCTCGCGCAGGAACCCGACCGGCGGCTCCCCGGTGGTCTCGTGCAGCACAAGGGCCTCGACCGGACCGATCCCGTGGTCGACGAGCTGGGCGAGGTGGCCGTCGCCGCGGAACTCGCGCAGCAGCGTCTGCGCGTGCCAGAGCACGAGGTGCGGTGGCTCGGGCCACGGCAGACCGGCGTGCCCGGCGAACAGCGGTCGTCCCTCGGGTCGTTCGGCGGCCCGTTCGGCCGCCCGGCGGGCCAGCGTCGCCGCCCGCGTCATGTCCTCCGAGTCGACCGCGTCGCCCAGCATCCGGCGCAGCGCCTCGCCGGCCGCAGCGGCACGCGCCTCGAGGACGGCTGGGGGAGGGCTCGTCTGCCAGACCCCCTCCATGGCCGCGTGGACGAGCGTCGGCGAGAAGTTGAAGAACGTGGCGACCACGGTGTCGGCGCCGACCGCACCCATCGGCGCGGCGCGCGAGGCGAAGTAGCCCGATTGCCCCCGCAGGCCGAGGCTCCGATAGGAGGCATCTGCCTCGGGGGCGAAGTAGACCATGTTGTGCAGGGGCTCGAGCGTCCGCCAGGTCTTGCGGGCGGTGAGCCCGGGCATGGGCGTCGTCGGGGCATCTGTGGCCATGGACCACGGTAACCGGGCGCGGCGCGACCGGCGGACCCGGGGAGGGACCGGGCCGGGCCACCCCGTATAGTTGGGGCGAAGAGCGCGCATCGTTGCAGTACAGGAGGACGGGGGCGTGGTCGGTCGGGGCCGGAAACAGGAGACCGCGATGTTGAACGGAGTGCCGGGCATGATCGGCGAGACGGCGGTGGTGACCAAAGAGGTCACCGACCGCCACCTGCCCGGTTCCGTCCTCGCCCGCGGAGAGACCTGGTTCGCCGTCTCGCTCTTCCCGGGGACCACCATCGCGCCGGGCACGACGGTGGTCGTGGCCGACGTCGACCGCGGACTGCTCGTGGTGTACCCGACCGACGCCGCCGGGTGACCGCTCCGTTCGTGCCCGGAGGCACGAAACGCTGACCTGCGCCGCGCCGGGGTGGGCCGGTGCGTAAGGTGGGGGAAGGAGGTGGTCGTCATGATCATCGCATCAACAGCTGCAGCGTCCGTCGCGATCGCGGTAGTGGGATTTTTCGTCTTCGCCTTCATCGTCATCTTCCTGAGGTCCTGCCTCAAGGTGGTCCAGCAGGGGTGTGTCGGGGTGGTCAAGCGCTTCGGCGAGTTCCGGACCATCAAGCAGCCCGGGCTGCACGTGCTCATGCCGCTGGCGGACCGCATGGACAAGGTGGACATCCGCGAGTTCCCCCGGACCGGTGATCAGCAGGCGGTGATCACCAAGGACAACGTCTCCCTGTGGGTGAGCGCGACCATCTTCTGTCAGGTGACCGATGTGAAGCTGGCCCTGTTCGAGGTCAACGACTTCGGGTTGGCCATCGACCAGATGGCACGGACCGCGCTGCGAGCGGTGTTCGGCGAGCTGACCCTCGACCAGTCGCTCTCCGAGCGCGAGACGATCAACACCAAGATGCAGGACCACATGGCCGAGGCCACCCTCAAGTGGGGGGTACGCCTCAACCGCATCGAGATCCTGGACATCACCCCTCCCAACAACGTGCTGCAGGCCATGTCGGAGCAGAAGGAGGCCGAGCAGCACAAGCGGGCCGCGATCCTCAAGTCCGAGGGAGAGCAGCAGTCGGCCATCAACAGTGCCCAGGGGCGCAAGCAGGCCAACGTGCTCGAAGCCGAAGGGCAGAAGCAGGCATCGATCCTCGCCGCCGAAGCCCAGAAGCAGGTCCTCGAACTGCGCGCCGACGGTGAGAAGCGCGCCGCCGAGCTGCGCGGCGAGGGGGAGGCACTCGCCCTCGAAGCCATCGACAAGGCCGAGGTCAAGCCCAACACCCTTGCCATCATGCAGTTGCGCGCCCTGCAGGCCGTCGCCACCTCGCCCAACTCGAAGATCGTGGTGCCCTATGAGGCCGCCGGACTGGTCGGGGCGGCGGAGGCCCTGGTGGGGGTCATCAAGGACGTCGGCGTTCCCAGTGAGCCGGTGGCCGAGAACGGAAAGGCCCGCCAGCCCTCCTGAGCACCCGAGGCGACGAGCGCCTACTTGAGCTCGACGAGGTCGAGCGCCTCGTCCCGCCAGTGGGTGAAGACCTCGTCGGGCAGGGTCAGGCTGTGGGTGGGGTCGAGCGCTTCGACGAAGGCGCGGTCGTGACTCACCACCACGATGGTCCCCGGCCAGTTGCCGAGCATGGTGCCGACGGCCTCGATCGAGGACGGATCGAGGTTGTTGGTGGGTTCGTCCAGCAGCAGCAGGTTGGCCCGGCCCGCGGCCAGCATGGCCAGACCGAGCTTGGCCCGCTCGCCGCCCGAGAGCGTCTTGGGCATCTGGTGGGCCGCCTTGCCCGCGATCCCGAACGAGCCCAACAGCGACCGTCGCTCGGTCTCGTTGACCAGGACGGTGTCGTCGATGTTCCCGAGCACGGTCTTGTCCGGATCGACCTGCTCGTGCTCCTGGGCGAAGTAGCCGGGGGTCACGTTGATCCCGAGTTCCACGGCGCCCTCGGACGGCTCCTGCACGCCTGCGAGGCACCGGAGCAGGCTCGACTTGCCTGCACCGTTGCGACCGATGATCACCACCCGGTCTCCCCGCAGGCAGTGGAAGTCGACGTCCGCGAGCACGGTGAGGTCCCCGTAGCGGACGGACAGCCGGCGGATCCGTAGCGGGACCTCGCCCGATCGGGCCGGGGTGGGCAGCGTGAACGAGCTCTTCCGCTCGCGGCGGCGCACCTCGGTCCGCTGTGATTCGAGGCGTTCGACGCGTTTGTCGAGGGACTTGGCGATCCGGGCCCGGCGGTTGGTGCTCCCCCGCATCGAGTCGGCGAGCGTCGAGAGCCGGGTGATCTCGCGGACCTCGAGCAGGGCCGAGCGCTCGCGTTGGGACTGGTCGGTCTCGAGCTGGACCAGGTACGAGGAGTAGGTGCCCTTGAATTCGTGGAGCCGGCCGTCGGACAGGTGGAGCACCTTGTGGATCGATCGATCGAGCAGTTTGAGATCGTGGGAGACGACCAGGATGGACCCGGGGAACCGCTCGAGCTCGTCCATGAGCCACCGTTTTGCCGGGAGGTCGAGGTGGTTGGTCGGCTCGTCGAGGATCATGGTGTCGGGTGCCTGGAAGAGGATCCGGATCAGATCGACCCGGCGTCGCTGGCCTCCCGAGAGGGTCTCGATGTCCTCGAGGAGCAGCTCCTGGCGGAGTCCGAGACCGTCGGCCAGCCGGGCCATGGTGGACTCGGCCTCGTAGCCCCCGTTCTCGCGGAACTGCTCCTCCAGGTCGGAGAAGAGAGCGATGTTCTCCTGCGAAGGATCCTTGGACATCTGGGTCCGTGCCTTGCCCAGCGCGTCGTCGAGCACGTCGAGGCCCCTCCCCGAGAGGACGTGGGAGAAGCCGCTCGGATCGAGGCCGAGCCCACGGGGGTCGGGGACCTGGGGAAGGTACCCGAAGGTGCCCCGGACCCGCGCGTTGCCGGTCGAGCGCACGTTGCGTCCGGGCTCGTCGATGATCACCGAGAGGAACGTCGACTTGCCTGTTCCGTTCCTCCCGACCAGTCCGACCTTCTCGCCGGCGCCCACCACGAAGGACGCGTCCGAGAGCAGGGTGCGGTCACCGATCTCGATGGTGAGGGAGGATCCGACGATCATGGGGGAGCGGCGTGACCGCACCGCATCCGGGTGGATCCCGGGTTGCGGCGCCGGGATCCCGGCGGGTCAGACCGGCCTCAGTCTCCCACACCGGTGAGGCGGCTCTGTGAGCGGCAACCAGCGGGGCAACCGCGCCCGCTTCTGACCGACGGGCTGTGTCACCGGAGCCCGCACCGCCATCGACCAGGCAGTTCGAGCTCGTGGGGAGGCGGATTCCGTCACACGCACGACACATGAGCACGCAGACAATACGAGGTCTACCGTTGTGTCCACTTCCGATGGGGAGAGGCGGTCGAGCATTGAGACGGTGGAACGTTGGGGCCGAAGATGACTGATCTGGACGGCGTACGAGTGAAGTTGGCGATGGCGCGCGCCAACGCCGATCAACTGGAGACACTGCTGCGCCCCTTTGTCGAAGCGGCCCAGCGGTCCATCGAGCGGACTCCGAGTGAGAATCCGTTCGAGGTCGTCTACAAGATCACGAAGGTGCCCTGGATCGATCCGGCCTGGAGCGCAATATTCGGACAGGGCATCTACAACATCCGGTCGGCCCTTGACCATCTCGCCTGGCAACTCGTCCTCCTCGACGGTCAGGAACCCACCAGAGCGACCGAGTTCCCCTTGCTGGACACGAACAGGGACAAGAGCGGTCGCAAGGTACAGGTGGACATCGCTCCCGGCATCAAGCGACCGGACATCCTGGCGGCGGTCGAGTCGATGCAGCCGTATCACGGGGGCGGCAAGTGGGGGGACCAGCTCGGAGTCGTTGCCGAGCTGTCCGGGATCGACAGGCATCGCCTGCCCATCGCGGTCTCGACCATGCTCAATGTCGACAACATCTTCTGGGGCCTCCCGGCGGGCGCCACGGCTCCGAGTTGGTGGTTCCCCGTGGGCAAGGGTCTGCAGGAGGGCGACGTGGTCGCGAAGTTCCTGTTCAATGAGCCCGTCGCGCCGGAGGTGTTCGACCCTCATCTCGTGCCGCAGATCGCACTCGACGAGGCTCCCCTCGGAAGCCCCTATCGAACGCAGGACCTCGCGAGCCTCCTGGGTGGCTTGGCCAGAATCGCGGCATTCAAGATAGACACCCTGATCGTTGCGCCCCTGTTCGAGGGTGAGCTGCCGGCCTGGATCGCACCGGGCCCACCCCGGCCCGACGCGTCCCCTCGTACGGCGACGAACCCCATGGAGACCAGTGAGCGGTGGGGTGCGGAGGACAACGGTCAGATGGCTCCCACGGTGGATGCGGACGCGACCTGACTCCGTACCGGGTCGTGTGTCTCGGGTCGCCTGCTTCGGTCTCCAGCTGCCGTCGCGATGTCGACGACCACGTGTCCAGAGGACGGTGCGTATCACGCTCATCGTCACCAGCACCGACCCGGCGATGATGAGCGCCCAGTCACCGGACGTCGCCGTCGGTGCATAGGTCGAGACGATCCTCGACGACAGTGGCGACCCTGGCACGTAGGACACGAGGACCTCTTGGCCCTCGCCGTACTTGTCCAGATTGTCGGACGAGGTGAACAGCGTGTGCTGTCCGTCCTGGGGCATGACAGAGGTGACCTGGATCTGCTCGACGATCCTGTTGTCGAACGCTCCGGGACTGGCGACGGAGACGATGCCGACCACCTCGTGCGGCGGGAGCTTCACGGGTGCATAGGTGAGGGCACCGTACAGTCCTGCTCCCAGCAGCACGAGACCGACGAGGGCATTGAAGCCCAGAATGAGCGGAGCCCAGGGTCGAAGCATCGCCGAGCGTCGGAGGCTCCCGATGCTGCGACGCGCGAGGTACCGCTCCGTCATCGACGGTCCGAGGTCGATCAACGGCTGCGGCGGTTTGTCGCTCACCGGCAGGGGCGGCAGGGTCATTGCGCCCACGGACCGCTGCTCGTCCTCGCTCACCGGATCGTGCCCTTCGACAGCGTCGTCTCGGACCAGGGAGGACGCAGCCCCTCGAGAAAACCAACGCTCCTCATGGCGGCCGAGGGGATCGCCCAGCCAACCCTCCGCCAGTTCGCCCTCCGACACCTCGAGATCATTGCACGAGAGAACCCGGATCGTCGCTCCCGACGGCCGGGTGACCGGAGCACGCATCGGTCATACTGGGCGCATGGGATCCCAGGGCAGCAAGCCTCGCAAGCCAAAGCGCAGACTGGCCAAGGTGCCGAAGTATGAGGAACCGAATCAGGCCGAAGGATTCAGCGGGGGATCGTTCGGCCGCTCCGGGCATGGTTCGGACGGCCACCATGCCGGAAAACCCGGACGGGCCGGTTCCTACTTGCTGAAACTTCTCGGGAAGCCGCCGAAGACCTAGTCGGCGCCTGCCTTCTGTTTCCTCTTCCCCCGAGGTCAGCCTCCCGAGACGAGGAGGTCACCGCCGGCCGGGGGGGTGGGGTCGTCGACGTCGTCCAGCCACCGCTCGGGCAGATGGACGGGTCTCGGGCCGTGGGTGTGGCCCCGCGCGATGCGCAGCGCCGCGGCGGGCAGGCACAGGTCCGGATCGAGCCCGCCGAGCAGGGTGGCGACCTCGGCCGTCGACGAGGCGAGTGCCAGCGAGCGGCGGACGGCGGAGCCCACTGGGAACCCGGTCAGGTACCACCCGGCGTGCTTGCGGAACTGGCGCACGCCCGCCTCCTCGCCGAACGAGTCGCACAACAGGGCCACATGGGTCTGCATCATCGAGCGGATCTCCCCGAGGTCCGGCGGAGACGGAACCGGTTCCCCGCGGAACGCGGCGGCGAGATCCCGGAACAGCCACGGCCGACCGAGGCAGCCGCGCCCGACCACCACGCCGTCGCAGCCGGTCGAGGCCATCATGGCCAGGGCGTCGCCCGCCTCCCAGAGGTCACCGTTGCCGAGGACGGGCACCGAGGTCACTGCCCCCTTGAGCTCGGCGATCGCTCCCCAGTCGGCCGCGCCCGAGTAGAGCTGCTCGGCGGTGCGGGCGTGGAGGGTGACTCCCGCCGCCCCTTCGTCCTCGGCGATCCGCCCCGATTCGAGGAAGGTGGTGTGGTCGGCGTCCACCCCGATCCGCAGCTTGACCGTGACCGGTACCGGGCCGGCCTGGGCCACCGCGGCCCGCACGATGGCCCGGAAGAGGGCCCGGTGCAGCGGCAGCGCCGCCCCGGCACCCTGCCGGGTCACCTTGCCTGCCGGGCACCCGAAGTTGAGATCGACGTGGTCGACCCCGATCTCGTCGACGAGGCGGCCGACAGCCCGACCCATGACCGCCGGGTCGACCCCGGAGAGTTGGACGCTCCGGATTTCCTCGTCGGGCGCAAAGGAGGCCATGGCCTCCGTCTTGGCATTCCCCTCCACCAGGGCGCGGGCGGTGATCATCTCGCTCACGTAGAGCGCGGCACCGTATCCGCGACAGAGGGTGCGGAAGGCACGGTTGGTGACCCCGGCCATCGGGGCCAGCACCACGGGCACGTCGAGGACGAGCGGGCCGAGCTTGAGGGCCGGCGGTGCGGAGCCGCGAGGCGCCGTCACGGCGCGCGCTCCACCCAGAGGTCGGTCACCGAGACGCCGAGCCGCGAGAGCAGGTCCCGGAAGAGGGGAAGGGAGAGGCCGATCACGTTGCTCGGGTCACCCTCGATCCCCTCGATGAACGGCGCCGAACGGCCGTCCAGGGTGAAGGCCCCGGCCACCGCCAACACCTCGGGGGTGGCGAGATAGGCGTCCAGCTCGGCGTCTGTGGTGGTCCCGAAATGCACCGTCGTGCCGGCCACCGCCGAGACCCGGGTGCCGGTCGCCTCGTCGATGAGGCAGTGACCGGTGTGCAGCGTTCCCGACCGGCCGCGCATCGACGCGAGCCACGACCTCGCCTCGCCGGTCGATGCCGGCTTGCCGTAGGGCCGGCCCTCGAACTCGAGCATCGAGTCGCACCCGATGACCAGGGAGCGACCCGCCGTGTCGGCCACAGCGGTCGCCTTGGCCACGGCGATCCGGGTGACCGACCCTGCCGTGTCGGCAGGGTCGACGTCGTCCTCGTCGACGCCGCTGACCACCACCGTGGGGTCGAAACCGGCCGCCCGCAGCAGCGCCAGGCGCGCGGTCGACCCCGAGGCGAGGATCAGGGTGCGTGCCGGCATGGGCCAAGCGTACGACGCAGGCCGACCGGTCGAATCCGGCCCGCAGGGGACTGTCCACCGGTGCGGGGATGCGCGATCCTGGTGGCATGACCGACACCGGCACCACCCTGGCCCCGCAGCAGACCGATCCCGTTCCCGACCACGACCACGAGCGCATGTCCCATATCGTCCTCGAGGGGTACAAGCCAGAGGAGGGTGATTTCGTCTCGCTCGGCCCGTCGGTGGTCGAAGGGATGGTCAACGGCACGGCGGTCAAGGCCCTGTGCGGGAAGATCTGGGTGCCGGGGCGCAACCCCCAGCGCTTCCCGCTCTGCCCGACCTGCAAGGAGATCGCCGAGGCCCGGGGCTGGAAGATCCCGGCCGGCTGACCCCCGGCCCGCCCGGAGCGATCGGTCAGAGCGCCGCTCGGCGCGGCCGGCCGGCGGTGACCGGAAGGGACTCGTAGCGGCGGACGAAGGGGCCGGGAGCCAGGCGGCCACGCGCTGCGTCGGCGGCGAAGTCGGGCACCACCCGGAGCAACTCCTCGAGGGCCACCCGTCCCTGGAGACGGGCGGCCGCGGCACCGATGCAGTGGTGCGGTCCGTTGCCGAAGGCGAGCATCCGCCGGAACCGGCGGGTCACGTCGAGCCCGCCGGCAGACGGCCCGAACTCGCGCTCGTCGCGGTTGCCCGCGCCGTAGAGCAGGTGGACCTTCGACCCGGCCGCGATGGTACGGCCGTGCAGCGTGACCTCCCGGGTCGTGGTACGCGACAGGCCCTGGACGGGACTGGTCCACCGCAAGAGCTCCTCGACCGCGTCGGACAGCTGTGCTCCGTCCGAGAGCAGTCGGGCGCGCTGGTCCGGATGGGCGGTGAGCGCCACGGCCGTCCCGCCGAGGAGACCTGCCGCTGTGTCGTTCCCTCCCGCGATCAGGACGAAGCAGAACCCGAGGATCTCGTCGAGGTGGAGTGGACGGTCGTCGATCCTGGCCACGGCCAGGTCGGAGAGCATGTCCTCGCCCGGGTGCCGCCGTCGGTACGCGACGAGCTCGGTGAAGTAGCCGTAGAGGTCTGCGACCGCCCCGGCGGCGCCGCCCACGATGCCGCCGGTGGCGTTGGCCTGCACGATGGCGCTGCTCCACGCGTCGAACGCCGCTCGGTCCTCCTCGGGCACGCCCAGGTAGGTCGCGACCACGACGGCCGGGAGCCGCCCCGCGAGCAGGTCGACGAAGTCTCCCTCGCCGGCTTCGGCCAGCAGCGCGACCCGCTCCCGGACGAACCTCCGGAGCGCCGGCTCGAGGGTGGCCACCCGGCGGGGGGTGAAGCCGCGACTGATCAGGCGCCGGAAGACCGTGTGCTGTGGCCGGTCCATCATCACCAGCGTGGGCTTGAGCCCGAGCGCGATGATCTCGTCGCGCTCGTAGGTCAGTCCCTGGGCGGACGAGAAGCGGGCCGTGTCGTTGGTGGCCGCGAACACATCCTCGAATCGGGAGAGCACCCAGAACCCGAGCGGCGCGCGATGGACCGGGTCCTCGTCCCGCAGTCTCCGGTAGAGCGGGTACGGATCCCGGAGCGTGGAGGGATCCCCGGGGTCGTAGGCGGGCGGTGCGACGGTGGACGTCATCTCGTGGCTCCTCCGACGGTGAACCACCCAGACGGTACCCGACGCACGCCGACAGAGCAGTCCGCACCCGTCGTAGAGTGCCGCAGATGCCCGACCGGAAACCGCCCCGTACCGTCGGTGACGAGCGCACCGTCCTCCGTGCGCTCATCCAGTACCAACGCGAGTCCCTCGTGCGCAAGGCCGCGGGGGTGGACGAGGTCGCGGCCCGCACCGAGCTGGTGGGCAGCGGCACCACCCTGCTGTGGCTGGTGCGTCACCTGACCGAGGCCGAGTCCCTGTGGGTCCTCCACCGCTTCGCGGGCGGGCCGGTCGAGGAACTGTCGGCGACCGCCGGGTCCGAGCCCACGCTTGCCGATGCGGTCGACGCCTACCGGGCGATGTGGGCCCGTGTCGACGAGGTCGTGGACGCCGCGCCCGACCTCGACGCGTTCTGTGCCGACACCGGGGCCGAATCGCCGGTCACTCTCCGGTGGGTGCTCATGCACCTGCTCGAAGAGACCGCGCGCCACGCGGGCCATGCCGACATCCTGCGCGAGCTCATCGACGGTCAGACCGGGCGGTAGCTCCGGCGACGGCGACCTCGCCGTGGTCGCGGCAGCGGGCCCGGTAGGCGCGGGGGGTGACCTCGACCGTGAGGCGGCGCCCGCAGGAGGCACAGAAGCGGGGCGGGTCGAGCGGCCTCGCGCACCCCGTGCAGCTCACCGAACCGCACCCCGTGCAGTGGCCGGCATCGTCCACGGACCCGGTCCGCTCAGAGGATGCCGGTGAGGGCACCCACCGGCATGCGCAGGTCGGAGAGCATCTGGAGGTCCTCCTCGGGCGAGCGGCCGAGCGTGGTGAGGTAGTTGCCCACGATGAGGGCGTTGATGCCGGAGGTCATCCCCATCGACTGCAGCTCGCGCAGGGTGACCTCCCGGCCGCCCGCGTAGCGGAGGATGACACCGGGCAGCCCGAGCCGGAAGAGGGCGATCCAGCGGATGGCATCCCAGGCCGCAACCGGCCGGGCGTCCCCGAGCGGCGTGCCCGGACGCGGGTTGAGGAAGTTGAGCGGCACCTCGGTCGGATCGAGCTCCTGCAGCTCGACGATGAGCTCGATGCGCTGCTCGTCCGTCTCGCCCATGCCGACGAGGGCACCGCAGCACAGTTCCATCCCGTGCTCGCGCACCAGCCGGCAGGTGGCCTCGCGTTCCTCCCAGGTGTGGGTGGTGACCACGTTCGGGAAGAACGACCGGGACGTCTCGAGGTTGTGGTTGTAGCGGTGCACGCCTCCGGCGGCGAGGCGCCGGGCCTGCTCTTCGGTCAGGAGGCCGGCACTCACTGCGACGTTGAGGCCGGTGCGTTCCTGTACCAGCGGCACCAGTTCGAGGATGCGTCGCATGGTGCGCTCGTCCGGGCCGCGGACCGCCAGCACGATGCAGAACTCTGACGCGCCGGCCGCCCGCGTCTCCTCGGCGGCTCGCAGCACGTCGTCGGGATCGAGGAACGGGGTGGCCTGGACCGGCGTCGAGAACCGGGACGACTGCGAGCAGAAGTGGCAGTCCTCGGGGCAGCCCCCGGTCTTGGCCGAGAGGATGCCCTCGACCTCGACGCCGGGACCGCACCAGGCCAGGCGGACCTGGTGGGCGAGAGCGGCCATCGACGTGACCCACCGGTCGGGCAGGACGGCCAGGCCCCTGAGCTCCTGGCCGCTGAGCAGGCGGCGTTCGTCGAGCAGGGCGGTCTCGGCCGAAGCCAGGCGCGCCCGGGCCGTCGCCGGATCCGGGTCGGGCCGGTTGGACCCGGACCGCCGGGGTGATGGAAGGGCGACCGCGGTGGATCGGTCGGAGAAGGGGGCATCGCCGGGCATGCCGAAACGGTACCCGTCCCCGCGGGCCCCGAGGACACGGCAGCCCACAGCACGACGAGGAGGAGCGGTGTTCAGACGCCGGGGGCCGGGTCGCTGAAGACCGGGGGTCGCTTCTCGCGCAGTGCGGCCACCCCCTCGCGGTAGTCCGGGCCGGCCATCATGGGGCTCAGGAGGGCCTCCGCAGTCCGGACCGACTCGGCGGCGGTCTGGTGGAACGCCTCGTAGACCTGCAGCTTCGACGCGGCGAGGGAGGCCGGGGAGACGGTGGTCGCGAGCATCCGGGCGTACCCGGTCACGTGATCGAGGAGCTGGTCGGGTCCGACCACCGCCGTCACCAGCCCGAGTGCCTGGGCCTCGTCGGCGTCGAAGGTCCGGCTCGACAAGATGAGGTCGAGGGCACTGGGGAGCCCGATGAGCTTGGGCAGCAGCCAGGCGAGCCCGAACGCGCAGGGCAGGCCGAGCTTGCCGTGCGCGGTGGTGAACTTGGCCCCGCGTGCGGCAAAGCGCAGGTCGCAGTAGCAGGCCAGGGCGAAGCCGATCCCTGCCGCAGGCCCGTTGACCGCAGCCAGCACCGGCTTCGGGATCCCGAAGTGATACGCGAGCTCGGCGTCGAACTCTGGGCGGACCCCCTGGCCGGGTGTCGCCAGGTCGTCCGGGGCACCCGAGTCGTAGGCCCCGCGTTCGGCATGACCGGCCAGGTCCGCTGACTCGGCGCCCGCGCAGAATCCCCGTCCGCTGCCGGTGACCACGATCGCCCGCACCGTCGGGTCGTCGGCCGCCGCCTGGAGCAGCATCCGGTACTCGGCGTTCATCCGTGCCGTCCAGGCGTTCAGCCGGTCAGGCCGATCGAGGGTGATGGTGGCGACCGCGCCGTCGACCGCGAACCTGGTCACCTCGAGGTCGGACGGGGCCATGGCGGCTTCCCTCGCCGGTCTACCTACGACCTGGCGCGGGCGGTCAGTAGCGGTAGGTGTCCGGCTTGTACGGACCGTCGACGGAGATCCCGAGGTACGCAGCCTGCTCCTTGGTCAGCGTGGTCAACCGCACGCCGAGGGCGTCGAGGTGGAGCCGGGCCACCTTTTCGTCGAGATGCTTGGGCAGCACGTAGACACGGTTCCCGTAGGTACCGGTGTTGGTGAAGAGCTCGATCTGGGCCATGGTCTGGTTGGTGAAGGAGTTCGACATCACGAAGCTCGGGTGCCCGGTCGCGTTGCCCAGGTTGAGGAGGCGGCCCTCGGACAGGACGATGACCGCGTGTCCGTCGGGGAAGATCCACTTGTCGACCTGGGGCTTGATGTTGACCCGCTCGATGCCCGGGAGATCGGTGAGACCGGCCATGTCGATCTCGTTGTCGAAGTGGCCGATGTTGCCGACGATGGCCTGGTGCTTCATCCGGGTCATGTCCTCCACGGTGATCACGTCCCGGTTGCCGGTGGCGCTGATGAAGAGGTCGGCGGTCTCGACCACGTCCTCGAGCCTGGCGACCTGGAAGCCCTCCATGGCCGCCTGCAGGGCGCAGATCGGGTCGATCTCGGTGATCACCACCCGGGCACCCTGACCGCGGAGCGACTCGGCGCAACCCTTGCCGACGTCACCGAACCCACAGACGACCGCCGTCTTGCCCCCGAGCAGGACATCGGTCGCCCGGTTGATGCCGTCGACGAGCGAGTGGCGGCACCCGTACTTGTTGTCGAACTTGGACTTGGTGACCGCGTCGTTGACGTTGATGGCAGGGAAGAGGAGCTCGCCGGCCTGCTCCATCTCGTTGAGACGGTGCACGCCGGTCGTCGTCTCCTCGGAGACACCCTTGATCCCGCTCGCAACGGTGGTCCAGCGCCGGGGATCCTCGGCGAAGCCGCGGGTGAGGACCTCGAGCACCACGCCGTACTCGGCGGAGTCCGCGGTCGACGGGTCCGGGACGACGCCGCGCTTCTCGAACTCGACCCCCCTGTGGACGAGCAGGGTCGCGTCGCCGCCGTCGTCGAGGATCATGGTCGGTCCCGCATCCGGCCAGAGCAGCGCCCGCTGCGTGCACCACCAGTACTCCTCGAGGGACTCGCCCTTCCAGGCGAAGACCGGGACACCCTGTGGGTCGTCGGCGGTGCCCTGGGGCCCGACGGCCACGGCTGCAGCGGCATGGTCCTGGGTCGAGAAGATGTTGCAGCTGGCCCAGCGCACCTCCGCTCCGAGGCAGGTCAGCGTCTCGATGAGTACCGCTGTCTGGATGGTCATGTGCAGCGAGCCGGTGATCCGGGCGCCGCGCAGCGGTTGCTCCGGGCCGTGCTCCGCCCGCATGGCCATGAGGCCAGGCATCTCGTGCTCGGCCAGCAGGATCTCCTTGCGGCCGAACTCGGCCAGGGTGAGGTCGGCGACCTTGAAGTCGTGGCCGGGCTGGCGGGTCATGGCGGCTCCTTCGCTGTGCCGGCCACGTTCGCAAGCCGGTGTTGGTCGGCACCGGACCGGGCCGACCCGTCCGCGTACCTCCGAGCCCCATCCGTCGGCCGGTGCCCCGGGGCGGTCGGTCCCAGAGATGCTACTCCACGCTCCGTCGGGCCCACCTGACTCGGGCGGGCATCCCGTCAGGGGACCGCGATGGTGGTGGAGAGCGGAAGGTCCGATGACGACTGGCCGAGGGAGAGGGTGTAGGCACCGGGAACCGTGGCCGGGGATCCGTTGGCGGCGGTGGTGAACGCCGAGGCCGGGATCGGGAGGGTGACCCTGGCGCTCCGATGGGCGTCGAGCGTGACCGACCGGAAGGCGACGAGCTGCGCGGGCGGTTCGCCGGCCGACGTGGGGAAGGTGAGGTAGGCCTGGGCGACGGCGGTCCCGGCCCGCGTGCCGGTGTTGGTGACCCGTACCTCGGCCGAGTACCCGCCCCCCGAGCGGGCGACGGTGAGATCGCTGAGGACGAAGCTGGTGTACGAGAGCCCGAAGCCGAACGGGAACAACGGTTGGGTCCCCGTGGCGTGGTCGTACCGGTAGCCCACGTCGAGCCCCTCCGAGTAGGTGGCGGTGAGGCCGATACCCGGCCACTGGGCCGGCGTGTTGATCGCCGACGTGGTGTCCGAGGTCGGGAAGGTGACCGGTAGGTGTCCCGACGGGTCGACGTCCCCGAAGAGCAGACGGGCCACTGCCGCACCGTCCTGTTCGCCCGGATACCAGTCCTCGAGCACGCCTGCGACCTGGTCGAGCCACGGCATCACGACCGGGCCCCCGGTGTTGAGGACCACCACCGTGCGGGGGTTGGCGGCGGCCACCGCCTCGATGAGCGCGTCCTCGTCGCCCGGCAGCGCGAGGGCCGGCTTGTCGAATGCCTCCGAGGAGTAGTCCCCGACGAACACGAGAGCGACCTGGGACCGGTGCGCGAGGGCGGCGGCCTGGGCGATCTGGTCGCCGACGAACGCCCAGCCGAGGGTCAGCGCGCTCGGGACGAATGCTGTCTCGCCGGACGGGGTGAGCCTGTCGACCGGTTCCCAGGAGAGAGCCACCCGGTACGGGTGGCCGGCGACCAGCGGCACCGTCTCGGACCACAGACCACGGGCGTGGCTGAGCGTGTCGGAGACTGCGGGCTGTCCGTCGAGCGTGAGGCTGGCTGCACCCGAACCCTGGAGGGCGAGCGTGTAGAGGCCGGACCGGGGCGGCGTCAGGGTTCCCGTCCACTGGGCTGTGACATCCGACCACCCGGACGGCAGGACGACCCGGGAGCGGTCGGCAGGGGTCCTGGACCTCCGCCGCCGGGTCGGTGAGAGGAGCGGGAGCAGCATCCGGTGTCGGTCCGAGGCAAGCGGCGTGGCTGCTCCGGGCAGGAGAGGTCCGGTCGGAGGAGGCGAGACCACCGAGGTGTCGACGGTGGGCTCGATCGTCCCGACCGACTGGGGACCGGTGTCCGGATCGGACTGGGTGAGGGTGAGAGTGAGGCCGTGACCCGAACCCGACGCGGGCGTGAGGTATGCGGACGGGACCGGTGGCAGCGGAGCCGTGGTGCTCCCGCCGTCCACGGCACCGACGGACACCGAGGTCCCGGCGAGACGCCGGAGTGCCTGCAGGGGCGACGAGACGAACGGGGCGATGACCTGGGAGCTGCCGTGCCCACTGGTCACCGGGGCGGTGGCCGCGTCGGCCCCGATCACGGCGATCGAACGGGTTCCCCGTGTGCTCAGGGGAAGGACTCCTCCGGCGTTCTTGAGCAGCACCGCCGACTGCTCGGCCGCCGTCAGGGCGAAGGACGCGTGCTGGGGCGTGTCGACCGGTGTGCCCGGAACACCGACGGACTGACGGCCCACCAGTCCATAGGCGAACATCTGGGTGAGGACTCGGGTCACCGCTGCGTCGACCAGGGCGGCGGGCAGGCGTCCTTCTCGGGAGAGCTTGGTGAGGGAGGCCACGCTGGACGGCTTGATCAGGTCGGTGCCGGCCGTCAGCGCGGCCACCGGGTCGTGGACGGCGCCGAGATCCGACCGCACGAACCCGGTGAACCCCCACTGGGCGAGTACCTGGGACAGCGCGGGGTCCTGGCACTGGTAGGTGCCGTTCAACTCGGGGTAGGCACACATGAGCGAGGCCACGTGTCCCTGTTCGACGGCCGCCTCGAACGGGGGCAGATAGATCTCGTCGAGGACCCGGGTCGAGAGCGCATCGTCGATCTCGAGCCGGTCGGTCTCCTGGGAGTACACGGCGAAGTGCTTGGCCTGGGCCATCACGCCGGTGGCCTGGATGCCCCTGATGTCGGCGACGCCCATGGCCGAGACCAGGAGCGGGTCCTCGCCGTACCCCTCGTAGGCCCGGCCGTTCTCCGGGACGCGGAGGACGTTGAGGTTCGGGCCCTGGACCACGTCGATCCCCTGCCCGGCCGCCTCCTCACCCTGCACCTGGCCGTACTTGCGCGCCACCGACGGATCGAAGGTCGCTGCGATACCCAACGGGGAGGGCAGCTGGGTCACGTGGGTGGCTCCGAATGCCAGGCCCTGGGGACCGTCTTGCAGGGTGAGTGACGGGATGCACAGCCGTGGTACACCGGCATTGACGTTCTCGTAGGGGCCGACCTGCTGGAGCACGATCTCGCCGAACTTCTCCGCCAGGTGCATCCTGGAAACGACGAGCGAGGCCAGCGCGGCAGGAGCCTCGTGCCGGTCGAGGGCCGTCTCGAGCCACGGGCACCGGGTGACATCGGTCGTCACGGTGATCGGGCGGTGGACCGCGTGGGCGGCTCCGAAGCCGGTGTTCGAGGGAGTGCCGGTGGTGTCATCCGGTCGAGTGTGTGCGGGCGTGGCGCCCACGACGACCGCAGACAGGAAGAGGACGATCCCGACCCCCAGCACGCTGCCGAGTCGCCAGGAGCGGGCGCGGTGCCGTCGGCGCGGCGGGGGGTGGTGCGAGCGCTGGTCCACGGTCTCGGCTCGTCAACTTACCCAGGGCGTGATCCGGATCCAGGTCGGGCCCCGTGGTTACCGAGCCGGTCGGTCGCGGAGCAGGGTCACCGGGGCGCGACGGCCACTGCCAGTGACGTCAGGTCGACCACCGGTGACGCACGTCGATGAACGGCGTGACGCACGGCGGCCCGTCGGCCACCAACATCTCGGGCGGGGTAGCCGGGTCCGGGAGGACCCGTACGAGCGCGGCGGAGCGGGTGCCGTAGTCCTCGGTGTGGACGCAGGCGGCGAGCGTCGCGGTGGGCCGGGTCGGAGGGTCTGCCTCCTCCGACCGCTGTTCAGCGCTCAGCGGAATCGTGTGGTCCACGAGCACCGAGGCCAGATTCGACCAGAGTGGCGTGCCCGCGGCGAGGGCGCCCGACACGAGCGAACGGATGCGATCTGCCTTCGGCGAGGGATCATCGAGCGAGACGTTCTCGAGCACGTGGACGCCAGCTGGCAGACGGCGGACCGTGGGTGGTCCGTCGCCCGGCACCTCGACGAAGTGGAGGGAGTGGCGATCGCCGACGAGTAGCCATGCCGGGTTGTAGGCGCCGGGCTGCACCACGGAGAGCAGCTCGTCGAGCCCCGCGTCAGCGGTGCGATGACCGGCGAGCAGGAGCGGGAGTTCGCCGCGGGACCGCTTGGTCGGATCCCGCCCACCGGGGGACGGACGGTTGGTGAGACCGGCGACCACCCCGTGCTCGTTGACGGCCAACCAGGTCCCGCCGGCGAGCTCGTCCCGGCCGCCGAGGATCCTCGGGTCGCGATCGTGGAGCACGCAGAGCGAGCGGGCCGGTCGATCCATGCGCTCGTCGCGGTTCGCCGCGACCAGCAGTGCCATGTCAGCCTCGGTCTGCCAGGCGAACACGAGGAGGCACATGCGGGTGAGGGTAGTGGCCTCGACGCCGGCGCGGCCCGCCGGTTCGGGAACGGGCAGCCCGAGGTGTTGCCGGACACGGACGCGCTTGTAATCAGGGTGCGATCATGCTCATATGGACGCCGGAAGGGACGGGTTCCGGATGGTGGCATTTCGGGTGGACAAAACGCAGCGGCTCGCATTGCTGCGCGCGGTCGGCCTGTTCTCGAGCTGCACCCACCGTGAGCTCACCCGGATCGAGTCGCTCACCACGCTTGTCGACGTTCCGGCGGGAGAGGTGCTCACCGAACAGGGGACTCCCGGTGAGGAGTTCTTCATCGTGGTGGAGGGAACGGCAACCGCGTCACGCAACGGTCTCACCCTCGCCTCCCTCGGGCCCGGTTCGTTCTTCGGAGAATTGGCGCTGCTCGATGGAGGCACCCGGACGGCCACCGTCGTCGCCGAGTCCGACATGGGGCTCCTCGTCCTGTCGAGGCGCGAGTTCAAGTCGCTGCAGTTGACCGTGCCTTCGGTCGCCTTCAAGCTCCTGACCGAGATGGGGGCTCGGCTCCGGTCGACGGACGGGTTGCTCGACAAGCTGGTCGACCCCCGGCACAAGGGCACCCCCGAGCTCGCCGGTTTCTGGTCCCTCTAGGCCACGTCCTCGCAGCACCGCCGGTCCCCAGAGCACCTAGGGGATTGGGGCCAACCCGATCATCGCACGGAAGTCGTCGGTCGTGTTGGTGACCGGGAACGGTTCGCCGGGAACGTCGATGCCGAGCCGATCACAGATGGGGTCCCACCCCTCACCGGGAGTCCATTCCAACAGGCGTGATGGCGCAATCGCCTGCCGTACCGCTGCATTGTGGCGCTTGTACGCGTCGATCATCGCGGTCGGATCGTCCAGCCGGTCGCTGAAGCGGTCCCGGAGCAGCGTACGCACCGCCTGCATCCACGGTTCCAATTCGGGTGGCACCTTGTCGAAGGACTGGAAGATCGTGTTGGACGCGCTGCGATACCAGGACTCGGGATCCCGGACCGACAGCAGCACCAGTGCGTCGGGGTTGGCGGCCGACAACTCGGGCCAGAACGAACACCCGGGCCAGTCCACGAGGGAGACGTAGCCGGCGGGCATCGTCGTCCAGTCGACCGACCGCCCCTCGATCGCATCGATCCAACCCGGCGCCTGTTCCGGATTCCCGAGGATCTCGACCATGTGATGGCAGGGCCCGCCCAGCAGCTGCTCGAGTGCAATTTTCAACGAATGGGTTCCGGTGCGGCCGACACCCGCTCCGACGACCTTGAGTGCCATCGTGTTTCTCCCGCCTTTGTTTGGTCTTTGCCCGACCGGGTACCGGTCGGGCCACATCCTTGCGCACACGGCCCGACCCGTCCATCCGGTGAATGGCACTGGCCGCTCGGGAGCAGTCGTCTCACCGGGACCTGTGATCGGCGATCCATAGTGGAAACGGATCCGCCCACAGCCAGCAAGCAAGCTCTCATAATCTGGTATACGGTGTTCTGGCGCAGAAAGAACGGGTAGAGACGCACTAGCGAGCGAGCCGCCGGAACGGCGCGGCTGAGCCCCTCTGTTCGGGCGCGGCTTCGAGCGGCGGAAAAGGGGCGGTGAAGGGGGAGTGCGCGGGTGATTCAATTCGTGATCGCCGGACTGGTGCTCGGCGGAATCTACGCGATCGCGTCAGCCGGCCTCGTGATCACCTACACGTCATCCGGCATCCTCAACTTCGCCTTCGGGGCGCTCGCGTTCTTCATCGCCCGCTTCTACTACTACCTCCATACGCAAGAGCACTGGTCGATCCCGTTCGCGGCCGTGGTCTCCATCGCGATCGCGGCGCCCCTGCTCGGCGTGCTGCTGTACGCCGTCCTGTTCCGCTACCTCCGCCTTTCCTCTCCCCTGATCAAGGTGGTCGCAACCATCGGTCTCTCGGTGGCCATTCCGTCGCTTGCGACGTTGATCTTCGGCAGCCAGGCCATCCAGCAGGCCCCGGGACTGGCGCCGGAGCCGGTGAGGGTCTTCCACTTCATCGGCGTCCCCGTGACGTTGGACCAGATCATCGTCTACATCTGCGTACTGGCGACGGTGATCGTCGGAGCCCTGGTGCTCCACTTCACGGAAGTCGGCCTCAAGGTGAGAGCCATGGTCGACTCGACGGCGATGACCGATCTCTCGGGGACCAACCCGAGGACGATCTCGATCGGGGTCTGGGCGGTGAGCACCTTCTTCGCAGGCCTCACCGGTGTGCTCGCCGCACCCATCATCGGGCTCGACGCCACCAACTTCACCCTCCTCATTGCTGCCTCGTTCGCAGCGGTCATCGCCGCGCGGCTCCGGAGCCTGCCGGTCGCGGTGCTCGTCGCGCTGCTCATGGGAGTCGCGACATCGCTGATCCAGCGGTATCTCCCTCCTGCCAGCGCCTGGACAGCCGAGATCATCGACGCCGTCCCCTTCATCGTCATCGCGTTGGTCCTCATCTACAACCTCGTCCGTCGGGGTCGGGTGGGGGAGGCCGAGGCGTGGGGAGGCGCGTTGGACCGGGCGATCATGCCTCAGGGCGAGATCGCCGGTTCGACGGCCAGCGTGGTCGAGACCGCTTCACTCAACTTCTTCGGCAAATACGCCGGCCCACTGGTGCTCGTCCTGCTCGCGGTCGCCCTGCCCCTCGTGGTCGGCGGCTACTGGGTGGGATTGACGGCGCAGGCATTTGCCTTCGGTGTGATCTTCCTCTCGTGGACACTGGTGACCGGAGAAGGGGGCATGCTCTGGCTGTGCCAGATCACCTTCGCGGGTATCGGAGCGCTGGCGACGGCGCAGTTCGCCAACAACCTCGGCTGGCCGATCCTGGCTGCCGTGGTCATGGGCGGTGTGGTCGCGCTGGTGGTGGGCGTCGTCATCGGCTTCTTGAGCATCCGCCTCGGCGACCTGTACGTCGCCCTGGTCACGCTCACCTTCGGGCTGCTCGTCGAGAACCTCGTGTTCACCCTGCCGAGATTCGTGAACCAGGGTCTCGGGCTGACCCTCACCCGACCCGGCTTTGCGGCGTCGGACTCCTCCTTTGCGTACGTCTGCCTGGTCGTCTTCGTCATCGTGGCACTGTTCATCGTCAATCTCCGCCGGTCGACCACCGGGCTCGCCCTCAACGCGGCTCGATGGAGCGAGGCCGGCGCGAGGACGACCGGCATCAGCGTGGTGCAGATGAAGGTCATCGCCGGGGCACTGGCGGCGTTCATCGCCGGCCTCGGAGGGGGGCTGCTCGCCGTTGCGCAGACGACGGTCGTACCGAGTGAGTTCGCCACGTTCGCTGGGATCGTGTGGTTTGCCGCACTCGTCACGATCGGTATCCGGTCCACCGCCGCAGCGCTGATCGCCGGCCTCTCGTTCGTCATGCTTCCGGCTCTCGCCCAGGCGTATCTCCCGAGCTGGACAGGCAATGTGCTTCCGGTGCTCTTCGGCCTGGGTGCAATGACTGCCGCGAGGTACCCGGACGGGGCCCTTGCCGAGCAGAGCCGGCAATTGCGGCGGCTGTTGCTGCGCCTTGCACCCGACCGCTTCGAGGACGACCAGTTCGCCGATGTCCTGGACCGCGGGCCGGGCGAGCCGCTCTCGGTGGACGCGCCCGCGATGGTCGCGGAGCACGCTTCGTGATGTCGACGTCGACCGAGATTGACGGACCGCGCAGCTCGGGACGTGGGCAGTCGGCCGCCCTGGTCGCGAACGAGATCACGGTCCGCTTCGGCGGGCTCACCGCGCTGGCCCAGGTCACACTCGAGGTCGAGCGCGGAAGCATCGTCGGGCTCGTCGGGCCCAACGGCGCCGGAAAGTCGACCCTCCTCTCCGTGCTGTCCGGCCTCCTGCGGCCCAATTCCGGAACGGTGTGGCTCCTGGGGGAGGACGTCACGGCCACCTCGGTTCGATCGCGGGCCGCCAGAGGGCTGGCACGGACCTTTCAACAGCCCGAGCTGTTCATGGGACTGACCGTGCGTGAGCACGTGGTGCTCGCCCATCGTGCGCGCGTGGCGCCCCATCGGCTCTGGCGGGACATGTTCGACCCTCGGTCGCTGCTTCCGGCCTCCCACGAAGAGAACGAGAAGGTGGACGGACTGCTCGAGCAACTGAGGCTCACCCGGGTGGCCAAAGCTCCGGTGGCGGCACTCCCGTTGGGTGTCGTCCGTCTGGTCGAAGTGGGTCGTGCCCTGGCCAGTGAGCCGCGTGTCCTCCTGCTCGACGAACCGCTCTCCGGATTGGACATGGGAGCGTCGGAGAACCTGCTGTCCGTCTTCCGACGGATCGTCAGCCAGAGCGACAACCAGCTCTCGGTCGTCATCGTCGAGCACGATGTCGCCGCCGTCCTGGCGCTGTCGGACTCGGTCGTCGTGCTCGACTTCGGCGAGCGGATCGCCGTGGGCAGCCCGGAGGCAATTCGTGACGATCCCCACGTCCGTGCCGCCTACCTCGGTGACAGCCAGGTGCAGCAACGACCGGCGGCCAGCTCGCCGTCGGGCGCAACGGACGCCGGGAGTCCGCTCGGGAACGGGGAGGCATGATCCAGCCCCTCCTGAGCGTCGAAGGTCTCGACGTCCGGTACGGCCCCTCGCAAGGCCTGTTCGGTGTCTCGCTCGACGTCCTGCCAGGAACTGTCCTGGCAGTCCTTGGCGTGAACGGCGCCGGCAAGAGCACGCTCGCCCGCTCCATATCCGGTCTGGTGGCACCGGTGGCAGGGCGCGTGACGTTCGACGGGAAGGACATCACCGGGCTCCCGGCCAACCGCGTGCGACGGTTGGGCCTCACCTACGTACCGGAGGGACGCGGGATCTTTCCCGGCCTGTCGGTGACCGACAACCTGCGGATGGCGGTTGCACAGGAACCTCGCAACGAGCGGGCCGCGGCCATCGACCGGGCCATCGGGACGTTCCCGGTCCTGGGCCAGCGTCCGTCGCAGCGTGCGGGAAGCCTCTCCGGTGGCGAACAGCAGATGCTGGCGCTCGCCAGGGCCTTTTCGATCTCGCCGAAGCTGATCATCGCCGACGAGCTCTCGCTCGGCCTCGCGCCCACCGTCACCGAGACCGTGTTCCACAGTCTCGAAGAGGCCAGGAAGTCAGGGATCACCATCGTGCTGAGCGAGCAGTTCGTGCACCGGGCGCTCTCCATGGCGGACAGTTGCGTGATCCTGACCCGTGGCAGGGTCGGCTGGTCGGGTCCCGCCTCCGAGGCGGGCGAAGAAGTGCTCAACCGGTACCTGGGAGAGGCGGAGGCTGAGAACCCCTCGGTCGCAGCCGGCCGTACAGATGGCAACAGTGGATAACCGACACGGCGCGTCACGTGCCATCGACATGGAGGAATGATGCAGGCAAAAGGGAAAATGAGCAAGGTGTTGCTGACTGCAGCCGTAGCCTTGCCCCTCGTCGCGGCCGGATGTTCGAGCGGAGGTTCGGCAACCACGACGACCTCGAGCGGGACATCGTCGTCGAAGACCCCGATCACCATCGCCTACATCACCGACCTCACTGGCGAAGGTGCATCCGAGAACGTTTCATCTCCCTCCGGCTTCACCGCCCGACTCGACATGCAGAATGCGGAAGGCGGAGTGGACGGACACAAGCTGGTACCCCTCGTCATCGACGATCAGACGAGTCCGTCGGCCATCGTGACCGCCGTGCAGAGTGCGATCTCCAAGGGTGCGATCGGGATCGTCTCCCAGAGCCCGCTGTTCTTCCTCGCTGCCAGCTACCCGCACGAAGCGGGCATCCCGGTGACCGGTAGCTACGACGACGGACCGGAGTGGGGCACGCAGCCCTATACGAACATGTTCGCCTCTGACAACGGAAGTGTGGATCCGAAGTATCCGGTCAACACCCAGATCGGGGACTTCCTCAAGCAGCACGGGGCGACGACGCTCGGGTCGTACGGCTATTCGATCTCGCCGTCCTCCAGCCGGGCGGCCATCGGCACCGCGCAGTCGTTCGAGCACGCCGGGGGCAAGGTCGGGGTCCTCGACACCACCGTCCCCTTCGGTGGGGTGGATTTCACGAGTGAGGCGTTGCTCGCCAAGCAGAAGGGCGTGGATTCGATGGTCCCGGCCATGGACAACAATTCCAATTACGCGCCGGCGACCGCGCTCAAGCAGGCAGGGGTCAAGCTCAAGGCCGTTCTCTTCGCGACCGGGTACGAGCCGGACGTCGTCAACTCCCCGGCCTGGAGTGATCTGCAGGGTGACTACTTCCTGTCCCTGTTCCGCCCCTTCTCGCTTCCCAACGCCGGCACTGACCAGATGGCGTCGGCACTGCAGAAGTACGAAGGCTTCACCACGAGCCAGTTCCCGACCTTCGGCCAGTACGAGTCATGGGCGGGGGCCGATCTCATGATCAAGGGCCTCGAGTTGGCCGGCCCGAATCCGACGAGCGAGGCGGTCATCCACGACCTCCGTGGCGTGACCTCGTACAACGCCAACGGGCTGTTGCCGGCCAGCTTCGACTACGCCACCAACTTCGGGCACAACCCCCCGCAGACCTGCGCCTGGATCATGAAGGCGGAGACGACGGGGTTCGTCGCGAACTCGCCGACACCGTTCTGCGGGACCGACCTGCCGGGCACGTCCACGGCGAGTTCGAGCTGACGACCGCGCTACGCCGCCCGAGCGCCACTTCGGCAAGGAGTTCGAGACCATGAAGGTGCAAGCTGCAGTGCTCTGGGATCGGGAGCAGGACTGGGACATCCTCGAGATCGACCTGGATCCGCCAACGGACCACGAGGTGCTGGTCCGGTGGGCGGCCGCGGGTCTGTGCCATTCGGACCAGCATCTTCGGACCAACGACATCGGGGCTCCCACCAACCCTGCGGTTGGGCCCGATCCGAGGCTGTTCCCGTTGGTGGGTGGCCATGAGGGGGCCGGTGTGGTCGAGGCTGTCGGTCCGGGTGTGCTCGATTTCGCCGCTGGCGATCACGTGGCCGCCAGCTTCTTCCCGATCTGTGGCCGCTGCAAGATGTGCCTCACCGGGCACACCAACCTCTGCGACCTCGGCGCGCAGACCTTCTCTCGCGGCCAGATCTCCGACGGGACGGACCGCTACCACTACGACGGGCGCCCGCTCAACGTGATGTCCAAGCTCGGTACGTTCGCCGAGTACGGCGTCGTCCACGAGGCGTCGCTGGTGAAGGTGGAACCGGATCTGCCCATGCCGGCGGTGGCGCTCGTGTCGTGCGGCGTCACGACCGGCTGGGGCTCGGCGGTCTACCGTGCGCAGGTCGAGCCAGGTGACACCGTCGTCGTCGTCGGGGTGGGCGGCGTCGGGATGAACGCCGTCCAGGGTGCCCACATGGTCGGGGCGAAGCACGTCGTCGCCGTCGATCCGGTGGAGTTCAAACAGAAGGCGGCGCTCGACTTCGGCGCCACCCATTCGGCGGGGTCGATGGAGGAGGCGCTTCCCCTGGTCACCGACCTGACCCGTGGCCAGATGGCTGACGCGGTCATCCTCGTGCCGAGCGTGATGTACGGGGACCTCATGGCCTCCGCTCTCGCACTCACCGGCAAGAACGGGACCTGCGTGGTCACCGGGGTCGCCCCGCAGGCACAGTCGGAGTGCAGCATCAACCTCTTCGAGCTGGCCATGTGGCAGAAGGAGGTACGCGGGGTCGTCTTCGGCGCAGCGAACCCCCGCTTCGACATCCCCAACCTGCTCGCCCTCTACCAGGCCGGACGCCTCAAGCTGGACGAGCTGGTCACCCGGACCTACCGGCTCGACCAGATCAACCAGGGGTACCAGGACATGCTCGACGGGGTGAACATCCGTGGCGTCGTCACGTTCGACTAGCAGCGGCGGCGCCGGGTTCGGCGCGACGCTGTACCGCCTCGAGCATGCCGACTGAGTCCCATGGCCGACCCGAGGCGGGTGCCATCCTCGGATTCGACCACGTCGCGCTGCCGATGCACGACGCAGAGGCCATGGTCGGGTTCTACCGCGCGCTCGGACTCGAGGTGACAGAGAACCCCTACCTGGCCCAGGTGCAGTTCGGTACCCAGATGGTGAACTTCCACCGTCCTGAGCTCTGGCGGACGGACTTCGAGCTCCGGGCACCGGCGGCGGCTCCGCCGTGCGGCGACCTCTGCCTGGTGTGGGACGGGCCGGCAGCAGCCCTCGAGGCACTGCTCGAACGCGCCCGCGCGACGGTCATCGAGGGTCCGGTCGAGCGCCAGGGCGGCCGTCGGATCGCCGGGTCGAGCGTGTACGTGCGCGACCCGGACGGCAATCTGCTGGAGTTCATCCGCTATCCGGAACCCGTTGGACCAGACATGTCGGACGAGTCGGCGATCACCGCGCTCGTGCACTCCTATGCGTTCCTGGTCGACGCAGACGACGTGGACGGAGTCGCTGCGCTCTTCGAGCATGCGACCTGGCGGTCGGACGCCAGTGCGGTCGTCCGACGGGGCAGCGCAGAGGTGAGGCCGGTCTACGAGCAGCTGGCCGCCTCCGGAGAGGGTTCCCGGACGAAACACCTCCTCACCAACTTGACCGTCGAGGTTCAGCCGGGTGCCATGGCGGCCTCGTCGCGGTGCTACTGGTCGGTGCTCCGCTCTGACCCAGATACCGGGGTGAGCATCACGCTCTCCGGCCAGTACATCGACTGCTTCGTCAAGGTCGACGGTCAGTGGCGCTTCTCCGACCGGCTCGTCAAGACGTACCTGGTGGCCACGTAGTCGAGTCGGCGCCGGTGGATCTCGGGTAGCTTGACGCTCCGGCGTCACGACGTCGGCGCCCGCACGGCTCAGGGTGTGCAGGGCTCTTCGGGGCGCCGCATCTCTGGGCCGATCAGAGAGGAACCAACGATGACGGACACCGGACAGTTCGCGAGGATCAAGGGTGGGACGGCCGATGGGATCGCCGTGCTCACGCTCGCCAGTGACAAGGTCAACGCACTGGACGTCGAGACGCTCGAAGAGATCGCCGCCTACGTCGACCGCTGCGGGCAGGATCCCGAGGTCCGGGCGCTGGTGGTGACCGGCGAGGGTCCCGTGTTCTCTGCGGGGCTCAACGTGAGCGAGGTCCTCGACAACGACGAACGTCGCACCGGGGTGCTCCTCGACGCGCTGAACACCGCACTCGCCCGCCTGTTCCGGTTCGCGAAGCCGACCGTCGCTGCCGTCAACGGACCGGCGATTGCCGGTGGGTGCATCCTGGCGTGCGCGTGTGACAAGCGGGTGATGGCGGAGGGTGCACGGATCGGCGCCACCGAGCTCAGGGTCGGCGTGTCGTTCCCGGTCTTCGCCGTCGAGCTCCTCCGGCACGCCTGCGGCGAGCACGCGGAGCAGCTGATCTTCGATGCCGCCCTGCTCGATGCCGACGAGGCATGTCGGCGGGGCCTCGCTCACCAGGTCGTCGCCGCAGCTGAGACTTTGGCTGCGGCCGTCGCACTCGCCCGAGCGCTGGCGGAGCTCGATGCCCGGGCGTATGCACTGGCCAAGGCCACGACCCGACGCCGTGCACTCTCGGTGCTCGACGATGACGGATGTCGGCGCCTCGACCGAGAGGTGCTCGAGCACTGGCAGGACGACACCACCCGGGCCAGTCTCGAGCGGCTGCGCAAACCGAAGGGCTGAGCTCCCGGACTCAGCGCACGGTCCGGAAGAACTCCTGCAGGTCGGCGGCGAACAGTTCGGGCTGTTCCATGGCTGCGAAGTGACCGCCACGGGGCATGGTGGCCCAGTGGGTCACGTTGTACTGCTGCTCGACCCATGAGCGCGGCCAGCGCAGCACTTCCTTGGGATACCGCGCCACCCCTGTCGGCACGTCGATGAAGGGCAGCTTCTCCGTGAGCACGCCGCTCTGGTTGGTCTCCCAGTAGAGCCGGGCTGACGATGTGCTGCTCTCGGTCATCCAGTAGATCATCACGTTGGTCAGGAGCTGGTTCCGGGTGAAGCAGTTCTCCGGATGACCACCACAGTCGCTCCAGGCCCGGAACTTCTCCACGATCCACGCCAGCAACCCTGCCGGCGAGTCGTTGAGCCCCACACCCACGGTCTGGGGCTTGGTCCCCTGCTCGTTGGCGTAAGCGGCCTCCTGGCTCGTGAAGTGTCGCATGTCGCTGAGGTCCGACTGCTCCTCATCGGTGAGCGCACCGGGTTCGGAGGGACGGACACCGATCGGCATGTTGAGGTGGATGGCGGCACAGTGGGCCGGATCGAGCGCGCCGATATGTGTGGTGATCTGGGCGCCCCAGTCACCGCCTTGGGCTCCGTAGCGGCCGTAGTCCAGGCGGTGCATGAGGACGATGAACGCCTCGGCGATGCGTCGCACGTCCCAGCCGCGTGTGCGGGTCGGTTCCGAGAACCCGTACCCCGGAAGCGACGGTGCGACGACATGGAACGCATCGGCAGCCCGACCCCCGTACGCGGGAGGATCGGTGAGCCGCGGGATCACGGCGAGGAACTCGACGATCGAGCCGGGCCAGCCGTGGCTGAGGAGGAGGGGCAGCGCGTCCTCGTGGGGAGACCGTACGTGGATGAAGTGGATCGACTGACCGTCAATCCGGGTGCGGAACTGTGCGAATTCGTTGAGGCGGGCCTCTTCCTGACGCCAGTCGTACCGCTCGAGCCAGTAGTCGATCAGCTCTCGCAGGTAGGCGATGGGGATCCCGGCCTCCCACTCGGTTCCCGGGATCTGGTCCGGGAACCGGGTACGGGCGAGGCGACTCCGGAGGTCTTCGAGCTGCGCGTCGTCCACACGGACGCGGAACGACTCGATCCCGTCACTCATCGATCATCCGGCGACGATCTTCTGGCAAAAGGCCCTTCGGGTGGACGCCCACCGGCCCGGGCGTCCGGCGCAGGCCATCAAGTACTCTCACCCTACCGACCGGGTGCCCGGTGGAC
Source organism: uncultured Acidimicrobiaceae bacterium (assembly GCA_963701325.1). Taxonomy (GTDB): domain Bacteria; phylum Actinomycetota; class Acidimicrobiia; order Acidimicrobiales; family RAAP-2; genus Bog-756. The sequence goes on along the minus strand of OY969604.1, from coordinate 1,307,574 downwards.
CTCGACCATGGACCTGAACCTTACAGACGAACAGCACGACCTGGTCTCGGCCGTCCGTGCCTTTCTCACCGACCGCTGCCCACCGGACGTCGTCCGCGCCAGCGAGCCGGGCGGCTTCGATCCGGGCCTGTGGGCCGCCTTCTGCCAGATGGCCGGCCCGACGGTCGGCGTCTCCGAGAAGCTGGGTGGGGGTGGGGCATCGCTGCTCGACCTGGAGCTGATCTGCGAGCAGATCGGCAGCTTCCTCGCCCCGGTGCCCTTCATCGACAGCGCAGTGGCCGCACGCACCCTTGCCTCGGCCGGCCGCCCCGGCAGCCAGTGCCTCAACAGGCTCATCGCCGAGCCGACGACGGTGAGCACGGTGGCCCTCCGTCCCGCGGTCGACGGGACGGTGATGCTCGTCCCGTCCGGATCGATCGCAGACGTGGTCATCGGCATGGAAGCCGACGAGCTCGTGCTCGTCACCGGTCAACCCGCCGGACCCGGGCGAAAGAACTTGGGGTCGTCGTCGGTGGCGGACAGGTCGCTCAGGGGACCAGGGCGGACGGTGCTCGTGGAACAGGACATCGCCCGGCCCGCCTACGGGCAGGCACTCGACGAGTGGCGGTCGCTGATGAGTGGCGCGCTGGTCGGCCTGGGCGAGGCAGCGCTGGCCATCGGGGTCGAATACGCCAAGAACCGCCACCAGTTCGGCGTCCCCATTGGATCGTTCCAGTCGATCGCCCGTGACCTGGCGGACGCGGCGACCCTGGTGGACGGCGCACGTCTCCTCGCTCGTGAGGCCTCGTGGGCGCAGACCGAGGACGAGGAACACTTCAGCGAGCTCGCCTCGATGGCGTTCCTCTTCTCGACCCGGGCGGCACGCCGTGCGAGCAATGTGGCGCTGCACGTCCACGGCGGGTACGGGTTCACCCTCGAGTACGACATCCAGCTCTACTACCGCAGGGCCGAGGCGTGGCCGCTCGCGATGGGTGATCCGAGACGGGGGATCGCAGAGCTCGCCGACGCGCTCTTCGGTCCGGTGGAGGTCCGGTGATGGACTTCCGCCTCGGTCCGAAGAGCGACGCCTTCCGGGCGGAGGTGCGCGCCTTCCTCGACGAGCACTTCGATGCGGAGATCATCGAGCGGGCACACCGGACCGGGACCAACCACGACAAGGAGTTCCACCGCGCCATCGGCGATCAGGGCTGGATCGCCGCCTCGTGGCCGGCTGAATACGGTGGCCAGGAGCGCGACCCGTTCGAGATGACCGCCCTGCGCGACGAGCTCCGGCTGGCCGGCGCGCCAACCGATGGCATGGGCCTCACCGTCATCGTGTGCCAGACCATCCGGCGTGTCGCCACCGACGAGCAGAAGCGCGACTTCATCCCCCGCGCACTCGCCGGTGAGATCATCATGTCGCTGGGCTACAGCGAGCCCGACTCGGGCTCGGACGTGGCCTCGATCAAGACCTCCGCCGTGCGTGACGGTGACGAATGGGTGATCAACGGACAGAAGATGTTCACGACGCTTGCGCACGCGGCGAACTACGTCTTTCTCCTGGCACGCACCAACCACGACGTGCCGAAACACAAGGGGCTGACGATGTTCCTCGTCCCGCTGGACTCGCCTGGCATCGAGATCCACCCTGTGCACACCGTGGGCGGGGAGCGGACGAACGCGACCTTCTACACGGACGTCCGGGTCAGCGAGCACTACCGGATCGGCGAGGTCGACAGGGGCTGGAACGTCATGACCGTCGCTCTCACCTTCGAGCGAGGTGGCTTCGGCCTCAGCGAGGCCGATCGGGTCTGGGAGCAGGCGGTCGAGTGGGCGAAGGGCTCCCGGCGCCCTGACGGGTCCCGGGTCATCGACGACCCCCACGTCCGTGAGCGGCTCGCCGTGATGCGGACGAACAACGAGGTCGCCAAACTCCTCGCTTATCGCACCTCGTTCGTCGCGGCAACCGGCGGTCTTCCCGGGGTCGAGGGGTCGATGCACAAGCTGTTCTACGCCGAATCCATGAACGCCGACGCCACCGAGTTGGTCGACATGCTCGGTGCGGAGGGGGTCCTCCAGCGCGGCGAAGACGATGCACCCGCCGACGGATGGATCGAGCATCTGTTCCGGCATGCGGCGGTGACGACCATCTACGGGGGCACGAGCGAGATGCAGCGCTCGATCATCGCCGAGCGGGGCCTGGGGCTCCCAAGGTCCGGCCGCTGAGCCAGGGGCGGCTCCTCTTGAACAGCGGAAACGGCGTTCCTCGCAGTGCAACTCGCAGCCGGACGCAGCGGCTCCGATGCTATCGTCGGCCCATGGTCCACCAGGCTGAGAACGGCATTTCCGCAGCGAGATCATCGAATCGAGGGTTCGTGTCCACGTATGAAGGCCCGATATTCGACGCCGACAACCACCTCTACGAGACGGGGGACGCACTCACGCGCTACCTCCCCAAGCAGTACGAGGGATTCGTCAAATACGTGGAGGTGAACGGTCGCACCAAGCTCGCCATCAACAATCACATCAGCGAATCGATCCCGAATCCCACCTTCGAGGTCGTAGCCCCGCCGGGCTCGTTCGCCGACTACTTCGCGGGCAAGAACACCGAGGGACGGACGCTCCGCGAAATGGCCGGTACGCCGATTCGGGCCATCGATGCGTACCGCTCTGCCGCACCCCGGCTCGAGCTGCTCGACGAGACAGGGATCGATGCTGCGCTGATGTTCCCGACGCTGGCCAGCCTGATCGAGGTCAACCTCCTCGACGACCCCGACATGACCTGCACCGTCGTCCACGCCTACAACCAGTGGCTCCTCGACGAGTGGACGTTCGACTATCAGCAGCGCATCTTCGCCACGCCGGTGGTCAACCCGTGCATTCCCGAGCGCGGGATCGCAGAACTCGATTGGGTAGTGGAGCACGGAGCCAAGGTCGTGCTGTTGCGTCCTGGCCCGGTTGCAGGCACGCGGGGCACCCGGTCCCCCTTCCTTCCCGAATTCGACGCGTTCTGGAGCAAGGTCGCCGAGTGCGGCGTCCTGGTCGCCATGCACGCGTCGGACTCCGGCTACCAGCGTCACGCCAACGAATGGGAGGGCGATGGGCGGGACATGCAGCCCTTCGCTCCACGACCGTTCACCGATGCGGTCAACACCGGGCGACCGATCAGCGACACCGTGACCTCGGCGATCTGCCACGGGATGCTGAGCCGATTCCCGACAGTGCGGTTGCTGAGCGTCGAGAACGGCGGAAGTTGGGCACTGCCGTGTCTCAAGTCGTTGGAGAAGACCTACGGCAAGATGCCGAAGGCCTTCGCAGAGCCCCCCGCCGAGGTCTTCCTCCGGAACATCTACATCAACCCGTTCTGGGAGGACTCGCTCGAGGCACTCATCGACGTGATGACCCCGGAGCACATCCTGTTCGGGTCGGACTACCCACACCCGGAGGGGCTGGCCGAGCCCTTCGCATGGGTGGAGGAGCTGTCGGCCCACCACCCAGAGCCGGAGGTGCAGAAGATCATGGGCGGCAACCTGTACGGCCTTCTCGGCATGAAGGTGCCGGCCTGACGGCTCTACGGCCCGCGTGCCCCACGCTTCCCGCCGTCACCCGGGATGGGAGGTGGGGCGCTCCTCCAGGATGACGGTCTTCGCCTCGAGGAAGGGGAGCAGGCCCTCGGTTCCGCCTTCGCGTCCGATTCCGGACTGCTTGAAGCCCCCGAATGCGATGCCGAAGTCGGTGCGGAACGAGTTGTGCCCGACGGTACCCGAGCGCAGTTGGCCGGCCACCTCGCGGGCTCGGTCGACGTCGGCGGTGAAGACGGACGCGTTGAGCCCGTAGATGGTGTCGTTGGCGATGGCAACGGCGTCCCGCTCGTCCTTGGCCGGGATGACGCTCAGGACCGGACCGAAGATCTCTTCCCTGGCGATCGTCGAGGAGTTCTCGACGTTGGCGAAGACGGTCGGCTCGACGAACCACCCCTTGTCGAGGTGGGCGGGGCGCCCGCCCCCGGTGGCCAGCGTCGCCCCCTCGGCCACGCCCTTCTCGATGTACCCGAGCACACGGTCGCGCTGGCGGCTGACGGCGAGCGGCCCCATCTGCGACTCCGGATCGAATTGGTTCCCCACCTTGACCTGGGAGAACGCTCCCACGAGCGCCTCTGTGAGCTCGTCATGACGGTTCTGCGACACGACGATCCGGGTCAGCGACGAGCACACCTGGCCGGTCATCATGCACTCGGCCTGGGCCAGCCGCGAAGCCGCAAGGCCCAGGTCGGCGTCGTCGAGGATGACCGCGGCGGACTTGCCGCCGAGTTCGAGGGTGCAGCGGGCGATCCGTTCACCGCACAGTGCGGCGATCCGCCGGCCGGCAGCGGTCGAACCGGTGAAGGTGATCTTGTCGACTCGCGGGTCGCGCACGAGGAGCTCGGAAACCTGCCGGTCCGCGGTGAGCACGTTGAGGACCCCTGGCGGCAAGCCGATCTCCTCGGCGACCTCGGCCACCAGGTAGCCCTCGCCCGGCGCCTCCGGTGAGGACTTGAGGATGACCGTGCAGCCGGCGATCAGCGCCGGGGCGATCTTGTAGCTGATGAGGCTCAGCGGGCCGTTCCACGGGATGATGGCACCGACCACGCCGACCGGCTCCCGGACCAGCAGGCCGTACCCGCCGTAACTGGGCTTCGCCTCCTGCTCCCATTCGAACGTGTCGGCCAATCCGGCGTAGTACTCGAAGGTGCCGGCGGCACCCTGAGCCGCCGCGCCGGCGATCCGGTGGAGCACCCCGGACTCGCGCGGCCAGATCTGCCCGATCTCGTCCGCACGCGCTGCGAGCCCGGCACCGAGCGCGCGCAGGAACTCCGCCCGCTCACCGTGTGTCATCCGGGGCCACGGACCGTCGTCGAAGGCCTGTCGGGCTGCGGACACGGCCCGGGCCATGTCCTCCTCCCGGGCCTCGGCCACGCTGAAGAAGAACTCTTCGGTGCCCGAGTCGAGGACGTCGATGGTGGCATCCGAGCTCGGTGCCATCCACCCTCCGCCGATGTAGAAGCGGTCAGCGTGCCGGAGCGGTGAGGCCGTGGCGTTCCTGAGGGACATGGGGACCTTCTCTCGTGCAGCTCACCAGAGCCGCGTCTGGGACTGTGCCGTGCGCGCTCAATTTCACAGTCGCGCGATCACCTGCTCACCGTAGTGCAGCAGTGCGCTGTCGTCATCGCCCTGGAACAGGGCTGCGGGGACGATGACCCGGGTCACGCCGAGGTGGTCGAGGGCGGCCACGTCGGCGAGCGCCTCCTCGGGAACGACGCAGTAGCTGCTGACGGTGACCTCGACGGAGGACGGGTCGCGCGCCGCCTCTCCGGCGGCCGTGCGCATCGTGTCGATGAGGCGGGCGAGCTCGCTCCGGTCGACGCCGAAGGGGAAGAAGCCCTCACCGATCCGACCTGCCCGTCGGGCGGCGATCTCGCTGTGACCCCCGATGTGGATCGGGATCGTCCCCGCCCGGGGCTGGGGCCTCAGGTAGACGTCGCTGAACTGCACGGTCGTCCCGTCGAAGCTCGCCCGCTGCTGGCTCCAGAGGGCCCGCAGGGCGGCGATGCTCTCCTCTGCCCGCTGCCCACGGCGTTCGAACGGGATGCCGAGGGCCTCGAACTCCTCCCGCATCCAGCCGATGCCGACACCGAGGATGACCCGACCGGACGAGAGGTAGTCGAGCGTGGCCAGTTCCTTGGCCAAGACGACAGGGTTGCGCTCAGGGAGGATCAGGATGCCGGTGGCGAGCCGGATCGTCGACGTCTCCCTTGCCACATAGGACAGCCAGATGAGCGGATCAGGGAAGGGGGCGTCCTCTCCCGACGGCAGACGCCCCGAGGGGTCGTAGGGATAGGTCGATCGGTACCCGGCGGGCACCACCACGTGGTCCACTGTCCAGATCGACTCGAATCCGGCGGCCTCGGCGGCGCGTGCGAGCGAACACGCCCGATCCGGCTCGATGTTCGGACCGATGTTGGCAAAGGCGATGCCGAACTTCATCGTCCGACTACCTGAGGCCGCAACGCAGGGACAGGTGCTTGATGCCGCCGTTGACCGCCGAATTGAGGCGTTCGGGCGGCGCGGCCAGTTCGAACCACTCAAGGCGGGCGCAGAGGTGCCGGAAGAGCGTCTCGAGCTCGACACGGGCGAGGTTGGCACCCATGCAGAAATGGGCGCCGGAGCCGAATGCGAGATGGTGGTTCGGCTGGCGGTCCACCCGGAACTCGAACGGATCTACGAACACCTCCTCGTCGCGGTTCGCCGACGCGAAGAAGAGTGCGACCTTGTCGCCGGCCGGGATCCTCACGCCTCGGACTTCGCCGTCCTCAGTGGCCGTGCGGATGAAGTGGATGATCGGGCTGACCCAACGGAGGATCTCCTCAACCGCGCTCGGGAGGAGCTCGGGTTCGCTGCAGAGGCGCTCCCACTGGTCCGGGTGCTCGGAGAAGGCGAGGAGACCGCCGCTGATCGCGTTGCGAGTGGTCTCGTTGCCAGCCTCGACGATGAGCTCGCAGTAATTGAGCAGCTGCTCCTCGGTGAGCGGCTCCCCGTCGATCTCCGCAGCGATGAGCTGGCTCACGATGTCGTCTCCGGGATCGCGTCGGCGTCGTTCGATGAGCGCACTCAGATAGCCGTGCAACTCCCCGCGTGCTCTCCGGATCGTCTGGCCCGGGGTCTCGCCCGGCTGCCGGAACTCCGGGTCGTCCTTGCCGATGACCTCGTTGGTCCAGCGGAACAGCAGCTTCCAGTCGTCACGCGGCACGCCGAGGATCCAGGAGATCACGCCGATCGGCAGCGGCGCGGCGACCCGCTCCACGAAGTCGAACTCGCCCGCGTCGTTGGAGGAGGCCAGCTCGTCGAGGACCTCGACAGCGATCCGGTCGATCTCGTCGTGACGTGATCTGATGGCCCGAGGGGTGAACCGGGGCATCGCCACCCGGCGGAGCGGCCCGTGGCGCGGAGGGTCGAGCATGACCACCATCTCCGACGGCTGGGCCGGTGCTCCCGGGCGCCCGAGGATGAGGCCCTGCGCGTTCGAGAACCGTTCCGGCTGGCCCGCGATCTCGACGATGTCGGCGTGCCTGGTGATGGCCCAGAACGGGTCATACCCCGACGGCTCGAGGTATGCGACCGGGGCCTCCGCACGCAGCGTCGCCCACGAGGCGTGCGGATACCCGTTCTGGGCGAAGCGGGTGGGATCGACGAGGTCGAGTGGATCGACGGAACTCGGTGTCGCTACCGGGGTGTTCATCTGAGGGCGGTCCTGAGTAGAGGGGCGGGATCGGGTGCCTGGCCCTTCCCGTGGGGTGCGTTCACCCTGGTGGTCGAGGTGGGACACCTCCAGCAGGCCTCATGGGGTTGATGACGTGGTTCGCATAGTAGGAGAGTGTCGTATCCGGTGCAATCGTCAGAACCGATCGACCGGGAGAGGTTGGAGGACCCGGGAGGGGAGGTCGCCGGATCTGCAGGCCGCTGACCTCGGGGTTCTCTTGTGTCCGGACCGGCTCGCCGGTAGCTGCTCGGAGAGAATAGTGTTTGCAAGTACTGCCAACGGGAACCCGGTGGCTGTCAGGACCACAGCAGGGTCGTCGGTTGCGCAGACACAGCTGCTCCTGGCCCAGGCCCGAGAACGCGGAGGTGGAGATGCCGGCTGAACTGGTTGTCCGGGGTGGGACGGTGGTCGACGGGACCGGCAGTCCCGGTCGCACCGCCGACGTGGCGGTGGGCGCCGGGGTGATCGAGGAGATCGGGCAGGACCTGCACGGGGCGCACGAGGTCGACGCGTCAGGGTGCATCGTCGCGCCGGGGTTCATCGACATCCACACCCACTACGACGCCCAGGTCTTCTGGGATCCGGCGCTCCGGCCCTCCTCCTACCAGGGCGTCACGACCGTGGTGGCGGGGAACTGCGGCTTCACGATCGCGCCCACGAGGCCTGAGCACCACGATGTCATCGTGCACACCCTCGAGAACGTCGAGGACATGGACCCGGCGTCGCTCACCGAGGGCATCGTGTGGGGGTTCCAGACCCATCCCGAGTACATGGAGCTCGTGCGGTCGCGCGGCACCGTCCTCAATTTCACCTGCTACGTCGGCCACAGCTCGGTGCGCCTCTACGTCATGGGCGACGCCGCCTACGAACGGGCTGCCACTCCCGAGGAGATCGACCGGATGTGCCGGCTCGTGGTGGAGGCGATCGACGCAGGGGCGGCCGGGTTCTCGACGAGCTTCGCGTACACCCACCGGGGGATGAACGGCCTGCCGGTCCCGAGCCGCTTCGCCGAGCGGGACGAGGTCGAGGCGCTCTTCATGGCGGCTGGCAGCACGGGCAAGGGTGTGGTGCTCGCGACCGCGGGCGAGCAATGCACCTACGCGGACATCTACGAGCTGCAACCCCGGATCGGACGGCCGTTCACCTACCCGATGTTCGCCCTCACCGGCGGGCGCAATCAGCCCCAGCTCGATCTGCACGAGCAGGCCATCGCACGCGGCTGCCAGGTCTGGCCCCAGGTCACACCGCGGCCGCTCACCATGCAGTTCACGATGGAGAGCCCGTTCAGTCTCAATGTGAGCCCGGTGGTCGCCGAGCTCATCGACCAGGGTCGCGACGCCCGGATCGCCGCCTACAGCGATCCTGCTTGGCGCGCCAGGGCGGCCGCGGATCTCGCGCAGCAGCCGATGCGCCCCCGTTGGGAGACCTGCGAGGTCTCCGAGTCGACGCGCCATCCGGAGCTCGAGGGTCGACGGGTCGACGCCATCGCTGCCGAACGCGGCAACGATCCGTTCGACGTCATCTGCGAGCTCGCTGTCGAGGAGGATCTCGCCACCCGGTTCCGCATCTACATCGCCAACGACGACGCAGACAGCGTGGGCAAGCTGCTCATGCACGATCAAATGGTCCTCGGGCTCTCCGACGCAGGTGCCCACGTGGGCCAACTGTGCGATGCGCCGCTTCCGACCGACCTGCTCGGCACCTGGGTCCGGGACCGCGGCCTCATGCCGGTCGAACAGGCGGTTCGGAAGCTGACCGGTGAGCCGGCCGACATCTTCGGATTCGTTCGCCGTGGGTATCTGCGAGAGGGCTACTGGGCCGACGTCTGCGTCTTCGATCCGGCCACCGTCGCACCGGGCCCCATGAAGCGGCTCCGTGACTTTCCCGCCAACGGCGAGCGCCTGACCGCAGAAGAGCCCACCGGGCTCCGTCACGTGCTCGTCAACGGCGTGCCCATCCGCCTCGACGGCGTCCAACTCGGTCCGGACGGCCCGCGCCCGGGGACCCGACCCGAGATCGGTTGAGGAACGGCGAGGCCACCGGTTTCCCGTATCGACCAGCCTCCGGCCGAGCGCCGCGTCAGGGTTTGGGAGCGAGGCTGTCCCGGTACGTCGTCGGGAGCAACTCGAGCAGCTGTCCGTCCGGATCCCGGATGAAGAGAGCGATGTCGATGTCGCTGTCCTCGATGATCTCCCCGCCGTAGGCCTTTGCCAGTTCGGCCGTGGCATGGACGTCGTCCACGGAGATCGAGAGGTGCGTGAGCCCGGGCTCGTTCATCGTCCGGGACCGGAACGGAGCACCCGCACCAGGTGCGGAATAGTGCATGAGCTCGAGGACGAAGCCGTCGAGCGTCAGGTACGACGCAGTGACTCCCAGCGGTGGCGTGAGGCTGTTGAGTTTGGCGGTCAACCTGTCGGGAGGGGTGATCTCGTACCAGAACGTGAAGCCGAACACCTTCTCGTAGAACTGCTTCGATCGTTCGAGATCTGTGACGACCTGTCCCGTGTGGTTGTAGATGGCCAATGCACTGCCTCCGGTCCCGCCCGATGTGGGCGTCCATTCTCCGTAGAGCTCGGGTTGTCGCGTTCTCAGTCAGCCGACGGGGGTGAACTCGAGGAAGAGCCGGTCATGGCCTCGGAGCATCCAGGTGGGCGTGTAATGCCAGTGGCGGTCGCCGACCAGCCCGTGGTGCAGGTCGGAGACGCGGATATCCGCCATCCGGTCCAGGAGGCGCTGCAACGACACGTTGGACTCGGCTCGGGCCAGCGGGGCCCCGGCACAGGTGTGGATGCCGTGGCCGAAGGCGATGTGTTGGCGGCCGTTCTCCCTGTCGAGTCGGAGCTCGTCGGGTTCGTCGAACTCGCGCGGATCCCGGTTGGCGCCGCTGGGCAGGATCATGACGTTGCTCGCCGCCGGGATCTCGGTCCCCTGCACGGTGGTGGGTGTCCGGGCCAGGCGGAAGGTTCCGTTGATGGGCGGCTGCAGGCGAAGGGTCTCCTCGATGAACGGCGCCACCAGCGATCGGTCCTCCCGCAGCTGCTGCTGGAGCTCGGGGCGCTCGGCCAGGGTCTGGAGGCTGGTGCCGAGGAGTCGGGCCGTCGTCTCCTGGCCGGCGGCGAACAGATTGGAGGCGATCTTCATCACGTCGTCCACCGGCGGCAGCGATCCGTCGGGAAACGTCGCCGTCGCCAGTCCGGTCATCACATCGTCTCTGGGCTCGGCTCGCCGGTCCTCGATGTAGCGGGTGAACTGAGCGTAGAGGTACTCGAGTGGGCTGTGGCTCATCTCCAAGGGACCGGTGTGCATGAGGTGTTCGAGGAACTCGGGGTGATCCTCCTCGGGCACGCCGAGCAGGTCGGCGATGACCAGCATGGTGTACGGCTGGGCGTACTCACCGATGAAGTCGCATTCGCCCCGCGCGTGGAAGCGGTCGATCTGGTCGTCGGCCAACCGCTGCAGGGCCGCCTCGTTCTCCTTGAGACGCTTGGGGGTGATGAGCCGCATCAGCAGCCCACGCTGGGCGGTGTGCTTCGGGGGGTCGAAGGTGGGGAGCTGGTCGCCGAAGGGAAGCTCGTCCCGGTAGGTCTCGATGGTCTCGGTGATGTCGTCCCCCTCGAGGGGTATAGGGAACTTGGCGAAGGGCCCGATGGCCGAATTGCAGGCCGAGAAGGTCTTGGTGTCGTGGTACACCTCGATGGCTTCGTCGTACCCGGTCACCATGTACACGTCGTGGTACGGCTCCTGGAACACGGGACACTTGCCCCGCAGGTGGTCGAGATACGGGTAGGGGTCGTCGATGACGTCCTTGTTCCGGAAGAAGTCGGTGGATTCGAACTGCTCGTCGCTCACAGGTGCTCCAGGGTGGTCGCGGGCAGGTGCCCTGATCGGATGGGAACGACGATCGGGTGGATGCATCGCCCACCGCGGGTCCGCGGCCAGGTTCGGTCGGCGGCCCCGACTCGGACGAGCGGGCCTGCGCCGTGGTACCGCGTGCATGCCCCGGTGCCGAACGCCAGCGAAAAGGAGCCGGAGATGGGCACGGAGCTGTCGGGGAAGGTCGCCATCGTCACCGGCGGTGCCAGCGGGATCGGTCGTGCCACCGTCGAGCTCTTCGTCGATCAGGGCGCAGCCGTCGTGGTGGCGGACGTCGATGAAGCGCAGGGCGAGGCAGTGGCGGACGAACTGGGAGCGGCGGTGGTCTTCCGGCGGACCGACGTGTCCGACGCCGACGAGATCCAGGCCCTGGTCGATTTCGCCGTGGAGACCTTCGGGGGCCTGCACGTGATGGTCAACAACGCCGGTATCTCGAGCTCGTTCCGCCGCTTCCTCCGCGACGACCTCCGCGACTTCGACCGGGTGATGGCCGTCAACCTGTTCGGCGTTGTCGTCGGGACCCAGCGGGCCGGGCGGCACATGGCTGAGCACGGGGGTGGCTCGATCGTCAACACGTCGTCCATGGGCGGTCTGACCGGGGGCGGGCCCCCGATCGTCTACCGGATGTCGAAGGCGTCGATCGTCAACTTCAGCCGCATGGTGTCCACCGATCTCGCCGAATTCGGTATCCGGGTCAACTGCATCGCGCCGGGACACATCCCGACGCGGATCACCAACTACGACCTGGGGCCGACCATCGAACGGGACCAGCCGCTGCAGCGTCAAGGGTCCCCCGAGGACGTGGCCGAAGCCGTGCTCTTCCTGGCCAGCGACCGCTCGGCCCAGATCACCGGCACGGTGATCCCCGTGGACGGAGGAACGGTGGCCGGACGCCCGGTCCGGCAGGTCCTCCTGGATCAGATCCACGCCACGGGCGACGGCGCCGGCTGACCGTCCGCCCCGTGCTCGGGTACTCGTCATGTCGGACCCTCGCCCTTCCGCACGGCGGCTTCGACCAGTCCGATGACCCAGACGATGCCCTCGACCGCCTGGGCGTGCTCGATCGACCAGCCGTCGACCAGGCGCTTGTAGGTGGCCACGCTCCAGAGAGCATCGAGCACGGCAGCCACCGTCACCTGCTGAGGATCCGGTGCCCGACCGACCGCGGAACCCACGGCATCGAGCAGCGCCTGGTGCTGCCCGTCCTTTGCCGCCATCAGGGTCGGATCGAGCACCGGGGGAGGCTCCCGCGGGTACTGGGCGACATGGTCGAGGATCCGGGCCGCCACCGTTGCCACGTCCTCGAGACGCATCCCCTCCAACTCGATGCCCGCCTCCTCCTCGTTCCGGTGGAGCATCGCGTCACGCAGCCCGCGCTCACTGCCGAAGTAGCGGTAGACGGTGCGCTCGTTGACCCCGGCCCGCTCGGCCACCGCCCGAACGGTCAGCTTCTTCCAGTCGCGCACGGAGTAGCGATGGATGAGCTCGGAGCCGGCGTCGAGAATCCGCTCCCGGGTCTCCGCCGCCCGCTCGCGGCGGAGCGTCCCGTCGTAGGGCCGGCTCGGTCGGGTATCGCCAGTCGATCCGCTCGGTTCGGCTCGGGTGGTCGCATCCATGCCGCTAGGCCAGCTTGGCCGACCACCCGCCGTCCACCGGGATGACCGCACCGGTGACGAACGAGGCCCGATCGGAGGCCAGGAAGGCGCCGACCTCGGCGACCTCGGGGGACTCGCCGGCCCGGTTGAGGGCGGCCTTGGCGGCGATGTCGGGGATGAAGTCCTCGGCCCCCTGCGCCATGATCTCGGTGAGGATGAACCCCGGACAGATCACATTGACCCTGATGCCCTGGGTGCCGTACTCGATGGCCGCCGACTTGCTGGCCCCGATGATCCCGTGCTTTGCCGCCTGGTACACGCTCGTGTAGGCCGAGCCGTTGAGGCCACCGACCGAGGACCAGTTGACGATGGAGCCGCCGCCTGTCGGGAGCATCGCCCGGATTCCGTGCTTCATGCCCAGGAACACACCCCGCAGGTCGACGTCCATCAACCGGTCGTAGAACTCCATGGTGAGGTCGGTGAGCGCGCCGCCGTCGGCGACTCCTGCCACGTTGAGGACGGCATCGACCCGACCGTACGCGTCGATGGCCGCAGCCATCAGGGCCTCCACCTGATCCTCTCGGGTCACGTCGCAGTGCACGGGCAGGACGTCGCCACCGATCTCGTCGGCCGTGGTCTCTTCGGCGCCGCTGATGTCGGCCGCCACCACCTTGGCGCCCTCTCGTACGAAGACCTTGACCGACGCCTTAGCCATGCCCGAGCCCGCTCCGGTGATGACCGCGACCTTCCCGTCCAACTCGCCCATCACCGTGCTCCGGTGAGCGTCCGGAATCCCGTGTGCTCAGAGATCACGACGTGAGCACCGGGAGCGTCTCCCAGCCCCTGACCGTCGAGGTGGGGGCGAGTCTGGCCCGGTCCATATCGACCTCCCAGGTGGGGAAGCGCTTGAGTAATTCCTCGAGGGCCACCCGCCCTTCGAGGCGGGCCAGCGCCGCGCCCAGGCAGAGGTGGATCCCGTGCCCGAAGGTCAGCGGCTTCCCATCCCTCCGGTGGATGTCGAAGCTGTCTCCGTCCGGGAAGCGCCGATCGTCGTGGTTCGCCGATCCCGGGAGCAGCATCAGGATGCTGCCCTCGGGAACGCCCTGGCCGTGGATCTCGACGTCCTGGGTGACGTACCTCGCCGCGTGCGGCGCGGGCGTCTCGAAGCGAAGGAGCTCCTCGATCGCCCCGGGGATGAGCGAGGCGTCCTCGACCAACTCCTGTCGCTGGTCCGGGTGGTCGGCCAGCACCTTGCCGGTCCATCCGATGAGCCTGCCGGTCGTCTCGTTGCCTGCGCCGGTGATGACGCTGATGTAGGTCAGGAGTTCTTCGCGGGTCAGGTTGCGAACCGTCCCGTTTGCGTCCTCGAACTCGGCCTGGAGCAGCTCGGTCATGATGTCGTCCGACGGATGATCGACCCGCCAGTCGATGTAGTCGGCGAAGATGTCGGTGGGGACGATCTTCTCTCCCACTTCCATGGGTTGACCTGCCTCGGTGCGGAGGTTGGCGTCGACCCTGTCCCGCACGGCCACCTGGTCTTCCTCGGGGATCCCGAGCAGCATCCCGATGACCCGCATGGGCATCTGTGCTCCCAGATCGGCGATGAGGTCGAATTCCTCAGCACCGACCAGCTGGTCGAGGCACTGGATGCAGAACTCTCGGATCTGCGGTTCGAGGGCTGCCACCCGGTTGGGAGAGAACACCCGGGACATCAGCCGTCGGTGAATGGTGTGCACCGGCGGATCCTCGAAGATGAGCACACCCGAAGGCATCTCGATGTTGGCCCGGATGAGCTCGATGATGCCGCCGCGTCCGGAGATGAAGGTCCTGTTGTCGAGATAGCCACGTTCGACATCGGCGAACCGGCTGACGGCGTAGAAGTCGTGGGTCTGGTTGTAGTAGAGCGGCGCCTCCTCCCGCAGCCGGCGGAAGACCGGGTACGGGTCGGCATCGATCCCCACGTCGTACGGGTCGTAGTACAGATCACCGACGCTTGTCGTGGTCACGCGACACCTCCCCTTGCTTTCATGTCGTACTGTGTCACTAAGCTGCAGATCGGTCAAGCACGCCTCGTGCTGCCGGCCGAGAGGGCCGAGGATGGTGTCGCCGGGAGATGAGCGCCAGCGTGAACCTCAGATGCGGGGTGACCGTCGGGTGACGGTGTCCACTCGGCTGTCCGCCCAGGAGTTGTTCGGTCCCGCTGGGACCCCACGGGTCGTAGTGATCGGTGCGGGCATGGGGGGTCTCGCGGCCGGGGTCAAGCTGCGTACCGCGGGGATCAGCACGTTCACCATCTACGAGTCCTCGAATGGCGTCGGCGGCACGTGGTGGGACAACACGTACCCGGGTGCAGAGGTGGACGTGCACTCCACCCTGTACAGCTATTCGTTCAAGTCCTACCGCTGGACCCGCACCCACGCCCGCCAGCCCGAGCTGCAGGCGTACCTGTCGGAGACGGTCGATCAGTTCGGCCTCGGGCCGCACCTCGAGCTCGGGGTCACGGTCGACTCGGCCCGCTGGGACGACGACCGGCACGTGTGGACGGTCACCTTGGCCACCGGTGCCGTCGTCGAGTGTGAGGTGGTGGTCAGCGCCGTGGGCTTCCTCAACGTTGCCCGGTATCCCGACTGGCCCGGTTTGGACTCGTTCGAGGGTCCGAGCTTCCACACGTCCCGCTGGGAGCACGAACACGACCTGTCGGGTCGGACCGTGGCCGTGGTGGGGACCGGATCGAGCGCCACCCAGGTGGTCCCCGCCATCCAGCCAACCGTGGGAACGCTGTACGTCTTCCAGCGCGAGCCCGGGTGGGTCCTGCCCAAGGGTGAGCGGGAGCTCACCGAGGCTGAACGCCTGAGGTCGGACCGGCTGTGGCGACGGGTCGTCGACCGGGCATCGCTGCGGTTGTCCCTCGAGCGGGGCCTCATCGGCGCCGCCACGTTCCGGCCGGGAACCAAGTTGAATGCGAAGCGGCAGCAGGCTTGCCTCGACTACATCGCCAGGGAGTTCGCTGACCACCCCGACCTGGCAACGGTCGTCACCCCGACGTACCCGTATCCCGGCAAGCGGCCGGTCATCGCCAGCACGTTCTACCCTGCGCTCAGGGCGGACAACGTGGAGCTGGTCCCGAGGGCCGTGTCCCGGGTGACTCCGTCGGGCATCGTCGACGCCGACGGTGTGGAACGGCCGGTAGACGTGATCGTCTTGGCGACCGGGTTCCGGGCCGCCGACTACGTGGCACGGGTCCAGATCGTCGGGCGGCGGGGCGAGACGCTCCAGGACCGCTGGGCTGGTGAGCCCCGGGCCTTTCTCGGCATCACCGTGCCCGACTTCCCCAACTTCTTCATGCTCTACGGGCCGGGCACCAACGGCGGTGAGCTGGTGTCGATGCTCGAGGCCCAGGCCGAGTACGCCGTGCGGGCGGTGAAGCGGATGTCCCGGTGCCGCGTGAGCGCCATCGAGGTCAGGCCGGCCTTCGAATCCCTCTGGTTCGCGTGGCTCCAACGGCGGATGGAGGGGACATCGTGGACCCTGACGAACAACTACTTCCGCTCGTCGACAGGGAAGATCGTCACCCAGTGGCCCTCCGGAAACCTGGTCTACCGCGTGCTCACCAAGCTCTTCGGGCGTGTCTCCGAGACGTCCCGACGGCGAGGAGGCGTTCCGTCGTCCGTGCGCGTCCCAATCCAGTCCGGGCGACGTTGATGACACGGTCCGGCCTCCTCGGCGACCGCACGACGTGCTCCGAACGGTCGAGGCATCTCCACATCTGACAGCGACGGTGTCGACCGTCATGAAAGGAACCAACCATGGACGCGACCAGCATCTACTCCTGCGACGATCACCTGGACCTGCGTTCGGTCCCGCCTGACCTGTGGCAGAACCGGCTCGCCAAAGACCTCCTCGAGCGTGGGCCGCGGGTGGTCAAGGGCGAGGGCGACCCGATGTGGGTGTGCAACGACCGCGTCCTCGGGCGCAGTGGGCTGCCCAAAGGGGACACGTTGCAGGTCCTCAGCGCGGTCAGCAGGGCTGGGCTGGAGGACGACGGCTTCCGGGTGAGCGACCCGAAGCTCCGTCTCGAGGACATGGATCTCGACGGGGTCTGGGCATCGGTGATCTACGGTCCTATTCCGCTGACCCTGTCCATCCCCGAGCCGGACCTGCAGACTGCGTGCTACTCGGCCTGGAACGACTGGGCCATCGAGGAGTTCAACGCCTTCGCCCCCGACCGGCTGTGCGCTCTCCCGTTCCTGCCCACCCACTCGCCCGAGGCGGCGGTGGCCGAACTCGAGCGGGTGGCCGGGAAGGGTCACCGCGGGGCCATCGTCGATGTGTTCGACCTGGACGCCGGCGACCCTGCCTGGGACCGCCTGTGGACGGCCGCCGAGCAGACCGGGCTTCCCCTCAGCTTCCACATCAAGGAGGGGGCGTCGTCCCGACTCAGCTATCAGGTGGGCAAGTGGCAGTCGGCCGCCTTCGCCACCTTGCTGCCCCTCCAGTTGGACGAGGCACTGGCCATCATGGTCTTCTCCGGTGCGCTCGAGCGGCACCCCGGACTGACCTTGGTCCTGGCCGAGGCCGGCGTCGGCTGGCTCCCGTACTTCCTGGCCCGGATGGACATGGAGTGGGAGAACCTGCGGGACAAGGTGGACTACGCGCCCAGCATCGCCCCGAGCGAGCTGTTCAAGCGACAGGTCATCGCCACCTTCGAGGAGGAGACCCTGGCCTTCCAGTACATCCCGCATCTCGGGGCTGACTCGTGCATGTGGGCCGCCGACTTCCCCCATACCGACAGCACGTTCCCCGAGTCCCGGCGCTCCATCGAGGAGACACTGGGCATGCTCCCCGAGGAGGACCGTCGCAAGATCACCGCCCTCAACTGCGCCAAGCTCTACGGCTTCGAGTATGTCGCCTGACCAGGCCGGCAGCGAGCGGCCATCGACCACCTGGCGCTGCCCCTCGGTGCTCCGGAGGAACGCACCAGAAAGACCGGCGAGTGACGCTGGTGGCCGGAAGTGGTGTTCTCACCGCGGGAGATTGTTGGTATCTTGCTCTCGGTCCAGGAGCGATGCACCGATGTCGCGGAACGGGTCCCGGGGACGGAAGGGCACAGTTGGCACGGAAGGAGTCCGATGCGGATCGTCGTGAACATGAGCCAGTGCGAGAGCAACGGCCTCTGCACGGGGGTGGCCCCTGACGTCTTCCTGCTCGACGACGACGATCTCCTGGTCGTGCTCCAAGAGACGCCCGACGAGTCGCTCCGCGACAAGATCTTCGAAGCAGTCCGCATCTGTCCGAAACAGGCCATCTCGGTCGAGGAGGACTGACCAGGTCCGCGGAGGATATGAGCAGCAGAAGGGCGCCGACATGGTGAATGAAGCGGCACGGGACACCCCACGGTTGATCGATGACGTGCGCGGCGTCCGCTACGGCGAGGTCATCGCCGTGTTCGCACGCGACGGTCGCTTCGAGGCCGAGGTGTTCGGCACCCAGTTCCTCAACGACTGTCCCCAGGACCTGTGGGACACCCTCGACCCCTCGGCCATCGCTGCGGACCTCGGCGCAGTGACGGTCAAGCTGAACGGTCCCCGGCACTGGGTCATCGACGGCATCGGGCAGAAGGTGAACACCCTGGAGCCGGTGCTGCGCGAGTTCAACGGGTTGGGCATGCGTCGGTTGGCCCTGATCGACCTCGGCGACACGCCGTCGACCACTCCCTATAGCGACAAGCACGTGCAGCGTGGCGCCGTCTTCTTCTTCGATGCCGGGGAACCCGTCTACGAGCTGGTGTCCCCAGACGGATTCGTCTACGTCATGCAGGCCTACTGCCTGGCCGTTGACCCGACGACCGACGAGCCCAGTCTGCTCACGCTCGGCGATCGGCTCGGCTTGCCCAGTGGCTGGACCTACCGCGTCCGGACTCTGGACGAGGAGTTGGTGATCGACACCACGCACAAGGTGGCGACCGTCCTCCAGGACGAGTTCGAGCACACGTACACCTTGCCGGAGTGACGGACGCCAGGCACCCGATTCAGCTGTGTGGCTCCGGCCAACCCACCGCAGGGGTCACCCAGACGTAACCTATTCGGCGGACTCTCCGATGTCGACCGGGCGCTTGCAGATGGCAATGGAGTGCTCGCCGCCGGCTTGAAGGGCGACGAGCTCCCAGCCCTGCTCTCCCAACTTGTTGAGGGACGCCTCGACCGCGGTATCCGCGTCCTTCGCCATCAGATCGAATCGCTCCACCTTGTAGGACCAGATGATCATGTCCGAACCCTACACGGCCGAAATCGCCGCCGGAAGTGAGACGTTCTACGGCTGATCCGGCCGGCCGCTCGCTGCCGCAAGAGACGCGTTTGTGGTGCGCAGGTCTTCGAGGCTGCTCGGGCTCGGGTCTCGTACCGCGGCCTTGGCCGCTCGCACCAAGGCGACCTGGACTCGGACTACCGCCCCGGGAATCTCCTCGGCCATCGGGGTGCTGCTCGTCTCGCCCAAGACGTCTCCCTTGGGTGCCTGTCCCCAAAGAGGGGAGCCAACGATGTTCGCGGCGTAGGCGTCGCTGAGGTCGATCTGACTGTCGAGTCTGCCGAGCACCGCGACCAACGATTGCCGTGAGCCGTCGCTCGCGTTCTGGAGGAAGGCGGTGACGGCCTGTTGGACCGCATCGATATCCCACTCCAGATGAACGTCGACGTCTGCTTCCGTATTCTGCGGGGGTTCATCGTTGCGATGACGGCCGAACATCTCCTGTGCCACCCCACTCGGTTCTCCATACCGGCCAGCCCAGATGGAGAGCACTGAAGGTAGCACCGTCGCACATCGCGGGGCCGGGGCTCGTATCGTGTCGGACAGATGAAGGCACGAGCGGGCGAGATCGCACTCTTTGCAGCCTGCTGCGGCGTGGCATTGACGGCTTGCGCCGGGAGCAGCACGACGAGTCCGCCGGGGACGACGGCAGCACCAACGACCGCCTCGCATCCGTCCTCGTCATCGTCGAGTGTGCCGACGACCGCCGTTCCCCCGACGACAACGGCAGCTGCACCCGTGACCACGGCAGCCGCTTCTCCAATCGACGACGCCATCAGCGTCTATGGGAACTGCACGAGCCCTCAGGTCGAACCAGCGGAGATCGTGCTGGCATGTGCCGACTATGGAGAAGTATTGATGGAGCTCCGATGGACGAGCTGGAGCGCGACCAGCGCCTCGGCGGTCGGCACGCTGGTCTACAACGACTGCACTCCTGACTGCGCCGGCGGTCAGCATCACAGCGTCCCGAACACCACGGTTACGCTGACCGTCCCAGTCCACGGTGCCGGTGGGAGCCTCGTCTGGTCCGAGGTACAGGAGAACCCCGAACCGCCGGGATACCAGACCGGGCCGTACCACGGTGACCCACAGCCGTTACCCACCCAGCCGGACTGACGAGTTTCATTCGCACGTTGTGACAGGTGTCCACGCGCCCGGATGGTGGGTCAGCCGTGGTCCAGCATGGACAGGATTCGTGTCCGAGTGCTAGCGCTTGGCGCCGATCGGATAGAGCCTGAACAGCGGGAAGGCGGCCTCGGAGTCATGGGGCATGAAGTGAAAGCCGCCCTTGGGATCGAATCTCAGTCGGTCGATTCGCAAGCAGATACTGCAGGTCATGCGGTCGTGATCCATGGCGTCTCCCCGTGCGCTCGACGCCCCTCTCCGTATTTCCTCGGCGCATTGCGCCGGACACTTGACCGCGAGGCACCGACACCTGCTCGACGGATCGCACGAGGCTCCCAGGTCACCCCGCAGTCGGCTACCGCTCCCATCGCCGTTGCCCCGCAGGCGAAGGGGTCAGGTCATCCGCGACTCGCGTGCCTGTTATGCCGCCGGCAGGTTCGTCACGCCCGGCACTGAGAGTGATTCATCACCGAGCTCGACCGCGGCACGACGACCTGGTCACCGGGGAGAGGGCGCAGCTCACGGCTCGACGTCGCCGACTGCCCGCCGGAGCGTGCCGATGATCCGCTGCAGGTCGCGGAGATCGGTCCGGCTGAGGGCGCCCAACCCGAAGGTGACGCCGTTGACGGCCGTGGTCGCCTCGCCGGCGAGCCGCCGGCCCTCCTCGGTGATCTCCGCCAGGGTCGTCCTCCCGTCCGTCGGATGGGGACGCCGGCGGACCAGCCCCTGATCCTCGAGCCGGTCGATGATGTTGGTGACACTGGTCGGATGGATCATGAGACGCTGACCCATGATGCCGAGCGGCAGCGCGCCGCGGCGGCTGAACAATAGGAGGACCAGACCCTCGTAGCGGGCGAAGGTGAGACCGAAGGGACGGAGCGCTCCGTCCACCGCGGCCAGCACGATCTGCTGGGCCCGCATGATCGACGTCGCGGCGGCCATCGCGTCGCTGACCTCGGCATCCCAGTGCTCGGACCACCGCACCCGGGCCTCTTCGATGGGATCGAACGGAAGAGGACGGCGGGCCACCGCCCGGAGACTACCTGATGGGCGAATTTTGCCTCCCCCGTCATCCGGGCACGATGGGTGGGGTCGAGCCGATTGCAAGGAGACCGAGATGCCCACCCTCCGAGACGACCTGGGACGGCCCGTCACTCTGGCCGCGCGGCCCCAGAGGCTGGTCTCCCTGGTGCCCTCGCTGACAGAGGCGATGGCGACGACGGTGCCAGAGCTGCTGGTCGGGGTGACCGACTGGTGCACGCACACCGCCGGTCTCGATCTGCCCCGCGTGCGTGGGACGAAGAACCCCGATCATGCGGCGATCGGACAGCTCCGACCGGATCTGGTCATCGCCAATCGCGAGGAGAACCGCCGCGTCGACGTCGAACGTCTGGAGGCGTCCGGTATCCGGGTGTGGGTGACGGTCATCGACTCGGTAGACGAGGCGTTCCGGTCGCTCCGGCGCCTGTTCGGCGACGTGCTCGGGGTCGACGAACCCGCCTGGTTGGCGGACGCCGAGCGCGAGTGGCGGCGGCCACCCGAGCTGCCCGCGCCGGCGACCCTGGCCCCCATCTGGCGCGACCCCTGGATGGCGATCGGTGCGCGGACATTCGCCGGCGACGTGCTCGGTCGGCTCGGGCTGGTCAACGTCCTGGCCGACGCGCCGGAGCGCTATCCGAAGCGCGACCTTGCGGCGCTCAGGGACCTCCGGCCCGGCCTGGTCCTGTTGCCGGACGAGCCCTATCCGTTCTCGGCGACCGATGGGCCCGAGGCGTTCCCCGGGACACTGACCGCGCTGGTCGAGGGTCGGGCGCTCACCTGGTACGGACCGTCGCTGGTCACCGCACGGGCGGTCCTGACCGCCAGGATCACCGAGGCGCTCGACTCTTCCGGGCCGGATGAGCGGACCGCCTAGACGTTCCGGCGGTAGGAGCCACCCACCTCGAACAGGGTCCCGGTGATCTCACCGAGTGTGGCGTGGCGCACGGTGGACATGAGCTCGGCGAAGATGTTGCCGCCGGCGAGTGCGACCCGGCGCAGTTCGTCCAGGGCGACGTCACGGTCGAGCGCGTGGCGCTGTTGGAAGTCCCGGAGCCGGGCGAGCTGGGTCTGCTTCTCCTGTTCGGTGGAACGGGCGAGCTCGATGACCGTCGGGGGGCCGTCGCTCCCGGGTGGGGTGAACGTGTTGACCCCCACGATAGGTAACGAACCGTCGTGCTTCTTGTGCTCGTAGAGCATGGAGTCGTCCTGGATGCGACCCCGCTGGTAGCCGGTCTCCATGGCCCCGAGCACGCCGCCACGTTCGCTGATCCGGTCCAGTTCGGCGAGGACGGCCTCCTCGAGCAGGTCGGTGAGCTCCTCCACGATGAAGCTCCCCTGGAGCGGGTTCTCGTTGGCGGCCACCCCCCATTCCTTGGTGATGATCATCTGGATGGCCAGGGCGCGCCGGACCGACTCGGCCGTCGGCGTGGTGACCGCCTCGTCGTATGCGTTGGTGTGGAGACTGTTGGCGTTGTCGTAGATGGCGCAGAGCGCCTGGAGGGTGGTGCGGATGTCGTTGAAGGCCATCTCCTGGGCGTGCAGCGAGCGTCCGGAGGTCTGGACGTGGTACTTGAGCTTCTGCGACCGAACGTTTGCACCGTAGCGCTCCTTCATCGCGATGGCCCAGATCCGGCGGGCCACCCGGCCGATCACCGTGTACTCGGGGTCCATCCCGTTCGAGAGGAAGAAGGAGAAGCTCGGAGCGAAGTCGTCCACGTCCATGCCCCGTGCCAGGTAGGACTCCACGTACGTGAAGCCGTTGGCCAGGGTGAAGGCGAGCTGGGTGATGGGGTTGGCTCCCGCCTCGGCGATGTGATAGCCGGAGATCGAGACCGAGTAGAAGTTCCTGACCTCGTGCTCGATGAACCACTCCTGCATGTCGGCCATCACGCCGAGGGAGAACTCGGTGGAGAAGATGCAGGTGTTCTGTCCCTGGTCCTCCTTCAGGATGTCCGCCTGCACGGTGCCCCGCACCGCACCGAAGACGTCGGCAGCGGCCGCAGCGGCTTCGGCGTCGCCGGCCGGCCGGCCGTGCTCGGCCTCGAACTGCCCGAGGCGTTGGTCGACGGCCGCGTTGAGGAACATGGCCAGGATGGTCGGCGCCGGGCCGTTGATGGTCATCGAGACCGACGTGGTCCGATCGCAGAGGTCGAACCCGTCGAAGAGGGCCTTCATGTCATCGAGCGTGGCGATCGAGACCCCGGCAGTCCCGATCTTGCCGTAGATGTCCGGACGTTCGTCCGGATCGAAACCGTACAGGGTCACCGAGTCGAAGGCCGTGGAGAGGCGGGTCGCCGGCTGCCCCTCTGCGAGGAGGTGGAAGCGCCGGTTGGTGCGGAAGGCATCGCCCTCTCCGGCGAACATGCGGGCAGGATCCTCCTCGGTCCGCTTGAAGGGGAAGACCCCGGCCGTGAAGGGAAACCGCCCGGGCAGGTGTTCGGAGCGCAGCCACCGCACCAGCTCTCCGTGCTCGGTGACCCGGGGGAGTGCGACCCGGGGGATGCGGGTTCCGGACAGCGAGGTGCGCCACAACGCGGGCGAGTCGTCGTCCCCGTCGGTCCCGATCCGGTCCTCGTCGACGACCACGGTCGCCCGCAGGGCGTCCCACTCCTCCAAGAGGCGCTGTCCCTCTCGATCACGGGCCGCGTCGAGCTCCGCCGCCAGCTCGGCGACGGTGGTGACCTCCAGCCCGCGTTCGGCGCCCAGTGCGATCACCGCGTCGAGCTGTTGGGCCTGGCGGGCCTCGGCGGCAAGGCGTGCGCTGGTCGCGTGGTAGCCGCGGACCGACGCCGCGATCTCCGCGAGGTAGCGGTGGCGCTCCGCGGGCACGATGGCCGAGGCGCGCGTCGACGTGCGCACGGTGGTGGCCGGCAGGAGTCCCTCGCCGACCACCAGGCCCTTTTCGATCAGCTCCGCCTCGAGCCGGTGGTAGAGCGCGGTGGTCCCCTCGTCGTTGAACCGGGAGGCGATCGTGCCGAACACCGGCTCGGTCCCCGGACCGTCTGCAGCGTCCCGATGGTCGCGGGACCACTGCCGGCAGACCTGGCGGAATGCGTCGTCGGCGCCACGCCGGTCGAACTTGTTGATGGCGACGACGTCGGCGAGCTCGAGCATGTCGATCTTCTCGAGCTGGGTGGCCGCACCGTACTCGGGGGTCATCACGTAGAGCGCCACATCGGCGATCTCGGTGACCGCGGCATCCCCCTGACCGATGCCGGGGGTCTCGGCGATGACCAGGTCGAAACCGGCTGCGGTGCAGGCCGCGACCACGAGCGGGAACTGCTCCGGCAGCTCTGACCCCGAGCTCCGGGTGGCCAGCGATCGGAAGTAGACGTTGTCGGCGTCGATCGCATTCATCCGGATGCGGTCCCCGAGCAGGGCACCCCCGCCACGCCGGCGGGTCGGGTCGACGGCGAGGACCGCGATCGAGAGCTTGTCCTCGTGGTCGAGGCGGAAGCGTCGGATGAGCTCGTCGGTGAGTGACGACTTGCCCGACCCGCCGGTGCCGGTGACGCCGAGCACGGGCGCAGCTCTGGCCGTGGAGGCGCGCACCAACGAATCGATGGCACCGCCCTCGACGGAACCGGCCTCGAGGCAGCTGATCCACCGGGCCAGGGACCGGTGGTCGCCACTGCGTAGCGCATGCAGCGACGGCGGCCCCTCCGCGGTCAGGTCACGGTCGCATTCCTCGATGAGGAGATTGATCATCCGTTCGAGACCGAGGCGCTGGCCGTCGGCGGGGGAGAAGATCCGCCGCACACCGTACGCCTCGAGCTCCTCGATCTCCTCGGGGACGATGACGCCCCCCCGCCCCCGTAGATCAGTACCTCGGGGCGGCCCTCGGCCCGGAGCCGGTCCACCAGGTACCGGAAGTACTCGACGTGGCCGCCCTGGTAGGAGCTCACCGCGACCCCCTGGACGTCCTCCTCGACCGCAGCCCGGACCACCTCCTCAACCGAGCGGTTATGCCCGAGGTGGACGACCTCGGCGCCCTGGGCTTGGAGGAGGCGCCGCATGATGCTGATGGCGGCGTCGTGCCCGTCGAACAGGCTTGCCGCGGTCACGAACCTGACCGGATGGACCGGACGGTGGAGGTCGCTCACACCGGGACCGGATGGGGCTGGAGGCGGGGCGCCGCAGAGCGCGTCATCCGGCCATATTACTACAACGTCCTACTAAATTGGCCCGGCCGATGGGGCTGTCCTCCCGGTCAGCGCGCGCCCGGGCTGGTCACCCGAGCCGCCCGAGCAGGAATTGGGCGACCGGCGTGGCGGGCGGGAACTCCTCGGTGACCCCGGCCGCGAAGTACCCCGAGTCGGTGACCATGGTGATCCCGCTGATCGCAGAGGCTGCCTGGCTGCAGAGGAACACCAGCGGGTAGGCCTGTTCGAGGGGGGTCGACGTCTCGACGCCGGTCTCGGCGCGGAAGTCGGCGCCGAAGCCGAGCCACATCTCCTTGTTGGCCTGGGCGAGCGGCGTGTCGGTCGGCCCGGGGCAGATCGCATTGATCCGGATGCCGAGCTTCGCCATGGGGAATGCCTGAATGGCGACATAGGCGCAGATCGCCTGCTTGGTCGAGAGGTAGTCGGCGCCGCCGTTGGTCGCCACCCATTCGACAGCGCTGTCGAAGTCGGGGGTGGCCAGGTACTCGCGGATCCGGGGGAGGTTCGACTCCCACCCGAGTCCGGCCGCAGACGAGATGAACCCGATGGCAGAGCCGCGGGGGAGCAGGTCCTTGGCGAGGAGGCTGTCGATGAGGTGCCGGTGTCCGATGAAGTTGATCTTCTCGATACCCGGGGTGCCGTCGGCCACACCGGCGCAGGAGAGGAGCGCGTCGATCGGTCCTCCCAACTGAGCGAGTGCCTCGTCGATCGAGTCGCGCTCGGCGAGGTTCATCTGGATGGCGGTGGCCCCCGGTAGCGTGATCTTCGCAAAGTCCATCACCACGACCTCCGCGCCTGCGGACTGCAGCAGTTCGGCCGCCGCAGCGCCCATCCCGGTCGCGCCTCCGACCACCAGCGCTCTCTTGCCGTCGTAGCGGAACGCATCAAACAGGGTCATGGTCATGTCCTCCCGGGGGGTCGATGTGGCTGGGGTCAGGCAACAATGCCGCGTACCTTGAGGTCGATGATGGCGTCCCAGTCGAACCCGAGCTCTCCGAGGATGCTGTCACCGTGCTCGTTGAGGCTCGGGGCACGCCCGGGGACGGCGGGCTCCCCGTCGAACTGTACCGGGGCCGCCGCCAGCCTGAAGGGTGTGCCTTCGGCGGTCCGGCAGTCCTGGACGTAGCCGTTGGCGACGGTCTGCGGGTCGTCGGCGACCTCGATCGTGTCCTGCATCACCGCCCACTGGCCGTCGAAGCCCTCCAGGCGCCGGCGCCATTGTTCGAGGGTTGCACCGGCGAACACCGCTTCCAATTCGAGGGTGGCCTCGGCGCTGTTGGCGAGCAGCGAGGCATGGTCGGCGAACCTCGGGTCGGTTGCCAACTCGGGCCGGCCGATGGCCGCGCACAAGGTCGGCCAGTACTTGCCTGCCTGCAGGCAGGTGAACCAGAGCGTCCGCCCGTCCGCGGTCTGGTAGGTGCGGGACAGCGGGTTCGAGCCGAGGGAGTCGGCCGGCGGCGGGGCCCACGGACGATCGAGGAGCAGCGAGAGCGCGAGCGCCTGACCCATCGCCCAGAGGCCCACCCCGAGCAGTGAGACGTCGACGGTTGTCGCCTCGCCGGTCCGTTCACGGTGGAACAGCGCGCCCATGATGCCTCCCGCGATGGTCATCGCCCCGATCGAGTCACCGAACCCCGGGGCGGGCGGGACGGGCACGAGCTCGTACTCGGGTCGCCTGGCGCCGGCTGCCACCCCGGCCCGGGCCCAGAACGCCAACGAATCGTAGGACCCCTTGTCCGCATCGGGACCGCGCTCGCCCTGGCCGGTACCCCGTACGTAGATGATGTCCGGATTGTGGACCCGGACGTCCTCGACGTCCACGTGCAGCTTCCGACGGACACTCGGGAGCTTGTTGGTGAGGAAGACGTCAGAGGTCGCGACCAACTTGTAGAGGATCTCGAGCCCGTCCGGCGTGGTCAGGTCGAGGGCCAGGCTCTTCTTGCCGCGGTTGGAGTGTTCGAGGAGGACGTGCACGTCCTTGGGCACGATGGCGAGGCCGCTCGATGCGAGGCCTCGCATGGCATCGCCCCGCTCGATGTGCTCGATCTTGATGACCTCGGCCCCCCAGTCCGACAACAGCGCCGATGCGGCAGGGACGAAGGTGTGCTCGGCCACCTCGAGGACGCGTATCCCCTCCATCACTGCGCTCATGAGTGGACGGTCACCTCACCCGGGGCCGCGCGGCACGTCCCGGAAGGGGACGTCCCGGTCGAGCGAGCGCTCTCTCGGCATGCCGAGGACCCGCTCGCTGATCACGTTGCGCGCCATCTCGGTCGTCCCCCCGCCGATGGTGGACACCTGGCGCATGAGGAAGTCCGCCCCGCAGTTGGCGATGACCCCGTCGTCGTCGGTCCAGGCTCCGGCCTCCCCACCCGCCAACTCGAAGGCGATGGTGTGGACCCGGGCCGAGACCACGCCGGAGAACAACCGGCCGATCGCAGCCGCCTGGTCGGGGAGGGCGCCGGACCGCAGTCCGTCGGCGAGGCGGTGCTGCAGTGCTTCGGCGGTCAGCTGGAGCATCCGGGCTTCGCCGACGAGGTCCTGGACCTGGGGGTCATCGGCCCGACCGGTGCCCCGGGCGATCTGGAGCACCGACGAGCCGCCGACTCCACCGTGGGCCTGTCCGGCCGGGACCGTGACGTAGGGGGAGTTGTGAAGCATGCGTTCGTGAAACATCCAGCGGATCCCGACAGTCCAGCCGTCGTCCACCTGACCGACGCGGTCGTGGTCCGGCACCTGTACGTCGGTCATGAACTCCTGACAGAACTCCTTCGTCCCGTTCAGCATCTCGATCCGGTGGACCTCGACACCGGACTGGTGGATCGGGACCATGAACACCGTAAGTCCCCGGTGCTTCGGCACGTCCCAGTTGGTGCGGGCGAGACAGAGGCCCCAGTCCGACCACCAGGCTCCGGTCGTCCAGATCTTCGACCCGTCGAGCATCCACTCGTCACCGTCGCGTACGGCGGTGGTCTGGGCGCCGGCCACGTCCGACCCGCCGCCGGGCTCCGAGAGGAACTGCATCCAGAGCTCCTCGCCCCGGAGGATCGCCGGGAGGTGACGGAGCTTCTGCTCCTCCGTGCCGAATTCGAGGATGACCGCTGCGCAGGGTGAGATGGTCGGCGCCTGGAAGCGCATGGGGTATTCGAACCCGACGAGCTCCTCGTTCAACGCCGCCTGGTGTGCCGGGGTCAGTCCCTGACCGCCGTATGCCGTCGGGAAGCAGATGCCTGCCAGGCCGGCGTCGAACAGCCGTCCCTGCAACTCCCGGTCATGGGCGACCTCGGCCAGCTCCTCCTCGTCGGTCCGGGTGTTGCGGAGCACCCCTTCCGCAGCGCGCTCCGTGGCCGGCTCGAGATTGGCACGGATCCACGACCTGGCCCGCTCCCGGAAGGCCGCGAGGTCCTCGACGGTGTCCGTGCTCATGCCGCACCCGGCAGGTGCTCGACGATCGACGCGATCCGATGCCGGTGCTCGCCGGGCGTGCCGTACAGCGCGCGGTTGACGACCACGCGTCGGAGGTAGAAGTGGATGTCGTGATCGAAGGTGAGGCCGATCCCTCCGTGCATCTGAATGCAGTCCTGCACGAGCTCCGAGCCGTAGTCGCCGATGAAGGCCTTGGCAGCACTGACCAGCTCGCCGGCGTCGGCTGATCCGGAGGCAACGGCCGCGGCGGACGCGTCGTTGATCGCGTGCCCTGCCTCGAGCCAGGTCTTCATGTCGGCGAACCGGTGTTTGAGCTCCTGGTAGGAGGCGAGGGGTCGACCGAACGAATAGCGGTCGAACGCCCACTCGATGGTCATGTCCAACGCGCGCTGCATGGCGCCGACCGACTCCGAGTTGGCCATCACCAGTGCCAGCTGCAGCTGTCGCTCGACGGGACCACCGGCCTCCCCGATCCCTCCGACCACGCTGTCGGCGGGCAGTCGCACGTCGCGGAAGGTGACCTCGGAGAAACGACGGGTCAGGTCGATCGTCTGCATCGGGCGGACCGAGATGCCCTCGGTGCCGGCCGGTGCGAGGACCTGGGTGAGCCCGCTGCCGGTGCGTCCGGTGACCAGGAAGTGGCTTGCCTGTTCGCCGGATTCGACCGGGCGCTTGACACCGTTGAGGACGACGTCGGACCCGTCCGGCCGGATGTCGAGTGCAATCTGACCGAGACCGTCGCCCGGCCGTGGTTCGCGGATAGCCCCAGGATGCGATCTTCGTTCCGTCGAGGAGGCCCGCCCGGAGGCCGCCATGACGACCGTCGGGATCGTCGTTGAGGACGGCGGCGACGAGATTGGTCGGGACCAGCGGGCCCGGTGCGGCATGTCGTCCGAACTCGTGGGCCACCAGCGTGAGGTCGACGAGCCCCTCGCCGCTGATCGACCCACCGCCGTACTCCTCGTCGACCAGGAGAGAGGTCCACCCGAGCTCGGCGCCGCGCTGCCAGAAACGGGCACTGAATCCGACCGGGTCGTCACGGAGACGACGGATCTCCGCCGGAGGGGCGTGCTCGGTCAGGAACCTCGACGTGGTGTCACGGAAGAACTCCTGGTCCGATGTCAGGGTCAGCAGCACGGTGCACCACGGAGATCAGACACTCGGCCACGCCAGGGACTTGATCTCGAGGTACTGGTCGAATCCGGCGATGCCGTTCTGACGCCCGATGCCACTGCTCTTGTATCCCCCGAACGGTACGTCGGCCCCGTACCAGACGCCGCCGTTGACGCCCATGGTGCCGGTTCGGACCCGTCGTGCCACGGCAAGGGAGCGCTCCTGCGAAGCGGAGAAGACGGCACCGCTCAACCCGTAGGTGCTGTCGTTTGCGATGCGCACCGCATCGTCGTCGTCCTCGAACGGGATGACCACCAGGACCGGACCGAAGATCTCCTCCTGGGCGATGGTCATCGCGCTCTCGACACCGGTGAACATCGTGGGCTCGACGAAGAAGCCCGTGGGGTGGTCCTTGGGGCGCCCGCCGCCGACGGCGAGCGTCGCTCCCTCCTCGACACCGCGGGCGATGTACCCGAGGACCCGATCGCGCTGCTTGGCGCTGATCAGCGGTCCCATGATCACGTCGTCGCGCTCGGGGTCGCCGTAGGGCACATTGGCCAGGAACCCGCTCAGCCGTTCGACCCCCTCGTCGTAGCGAGACCGGGGAAGCAGCATCCGTGTCGGAATGGCGCATCCCTGGCCGGCGTGCGCACACACCGCGAGGCCGATCATCAGCGCCGAGTCGAAATCGGCGTCGTCGAGCACGATCGTGGCGGACTTGCCGCCCAGCTCGAGGAAGAGGCGCTTCATGGTGTCGGCGCCCTTGGCCATGATCCGCTTGCCGACGGCGGTCGACCCGGTGAAGGAGATGAGATCGACTTCCGGCGAGAGGGTGAGCTCTTCGCCGATCAGATGGTCCGCGGAGGTCACGACGTTGACGACCCCGGCCGGGATGTCGGTCCCTTCGGCCACGAGCCGGCCGATGAGGGTCGCGTTCCACGGCGTGTCGGGGGCGGGCTTGAGCACCACCGTGTTGCCGGTGGCCAGTGCCTGGCCCAACTTTGCCAAGGTGACCTCGAACGGAAAGTTCCATGGGGTGATGGCCCCGACCACCCCGGCCGGCTCCTTCACGATCACGCGGGTATTGGTACCTCCGCGGAAATCGGTCGCCTCGGGCAGGTGGGTCTCCCACTCGAACTCGTCGATGAGCCGGGTCGGGTAGCGCAAGGAGTCGGCGAGAGGAGCGTCGAGCTGCGGTCCGAGGGTGAGCATCCGCGGGCAGCCGACCTCGAGGATGAGCTGCTCACGGAGCTGCTCGCGCTCGGCCTCGAGGGCCTGCTGGAGCTGTTCGAGGCAGCGCTTCCGGAAGTCCCGGTTGGTCGACCAGTCGGTCTCGTCGAAGGCCCGCCGCGCGGCCCTGATGGCCCGTCGCATGTCGGCGACGGACCCGTCGGCAACCTGGCCGATGACCTCTTCGGTCGCCGGGTTGATGTTGTCGAACCGCTCCCCCGACGACGCTTCGACGAGCTTGCCGTCGATGAGCATGTTGGGTTCCGGATCCAGTGTCGTGCTGCCGTCCATGGCGCTCCCCGGGCTGGCGCTAGGTACCGGCCGGCCGCTGATATGACGTTTATGGTTCAAAAGAATACCGTTCCCGGACCGAGCCGCAATACGGTCACGACGGCGGTCGGGGGACGATGGTGACGGTGGGAATGCTCGCGGTCGGCCCGCAGCGCAACACGGTGTCGAGCACCCGGACCAGCTCGTCGACGTCCAACAGGGCCCCGGCGATGAGCTGTCGCGCCATCCAGATCGATGCCATCTCACCCGCCAGCTCCTGATCCCATCCGGAGGTGAACTCGGTCATCGAGTCGCCGTCGCCGCCTGCGCAGTCGCCGACGGTGACCCGGGTGAACCCGACCTGTGGGTGCTCCGCCCGCCACGCCTCCACCAACTTGTCCAGCGCCGCCTTGCTCACTGCGTAGGCACCCAGACCCGGCCAGGGCGGTGTGGTCGAGGCGCTGATCGACGACAGGTACGCAGCGTTCCCGCTCGAGGCCGACAGATGGGGGAGCGCTGCTGCGGTGACCAGCGACGCCCCGATGACGTTGGTGTCGAAGACGCCTCGCCAGCTCCCGACGTCGAGTTCGGCGAGTCGTCCGAGCGGCCCGATCCCGGTGGCGTAGACGAGCCCGTCGATGCCACCCAACCCATCGGCGGCCTCGGCGATCGCCGCCCGGCAGCCGGCCTCGTCGGTGACGTCACAGGTGATGGGGAGCGCACGAGGTCCCGCCTCCTTCGCCGCCGCTGTGAGCCGGTCGCGCCTGCGCGCCATGAGTGCCACCGTCGCCCCGCGCTCGGCGAGCCCGACCGCGACACAGCGACCGAGGCCGCTCGACGCACCGACGACGACGACCCTCATGGACGGCACCCCTGCTTCCTCCGGTCTCGTGGCATGCGGCTCAGGTCACGATGACCGGGAGACGTTCCCAGCCCCTCACCGTCGACGTCCGTGCCTGCGTGGCGTTGTCCCAGTCGACCTCCCACGAGGGGAAGCGCTGCAGCACCTCGTCGAGCGCGACCCGTCCCTCGAGCCTGGCCAGCGCGGCACCGAGGCAGAAGTGCAGGCCGTAGCCGAACGCCAGGTGGTGGTCGATCTGTCGGGTCACGTCGAACCGGTCGCCCTCCGGGAATCTTCGGTCGTCGCGGTTGCCCGATCCGTTGAGCAGCAGCACCACACTCCCCTCGGGCAACACCTCCCCATGGTGACCGACGTCCTGGGTCACGTAGCGGGCCTGGGTCGGCGACGGTGGCTCGAAGCGCAGGAGCTCCTCGATGGCGTTGGGCACGAGGCTCCGGTCCTCGACGATCCTGCGTCGCTGGTCGGGGTGGTCGGCCAGCACCTTGCCGGTCCACCCGATGAGTCGGGTCGTCGTCTCGTTGCCGGCCGCCGCGATGAGGTTGACGACGTTGACCACCTCGGACCGGGTGAGCCGACGGGTCGTGCCCGTCTCGTCCTCGAACTCCGCCTGGAGCAGTTCGGTCATCAGGTCGTCCGACGGGTGCTCCGACCGCCAGTCGATGTACTCGTCGAAGTTGCTGGCCTGCCGGTCCGCATCGAAGTACGAGGTGTCGGGCATGGTGCCCTCCTCGAGGCGGAGGCCCGCGTCGATGGAGTCCCGGAGCGCCTCCTGGTCCTGCTCGGGGATGCCGAGCAGCATCCCGATGGTCCGCATCGGCATCTGGGCACCCAGGTCGGCGATGAAGTCGAACCCCCCGCTGTCCCGCAGGGGATCGAGGCTCCGTGCGCAGAACTCCCGGACCTTGGGCTCGATCGCGTTCATCTTGCGGGGGGTGAACACCCGCGACAGCAGCCCGCGATGGAGGTTGTGGTCCGGCGGATCCTCGAAGATGATCGACCCCGGAGGCATCTCCATGTCGCTCTTGATGAGCTCGAGAAGCGTGCCCTTGGCCGAGCTGTAGGTCTTCCATTCGATGAGCCCGCGTTCGACGTCGTCGAAGCGGCTCAGCGCGTAGAAGTCGTACCGCTCGTTGTAGTAGAGCGGGCGTTCCTCACGGAGACGCCGCCAGATCGGGTACGGATCCGTGTCGATCTCGAAGTCGTAGGGGTCGTAGTAGAGGTCGGCGTCGGTCGCTGTCATGGTGCTCCCTCGGGGTCCGGTGCGGAACGGTACCGCACGGTCCGGTCGTGTCCCGGAAGACGGTCACGGGACCGGTTGCTCACGGCTCCGCGGCCGCCGAGACGGCGTCGAGCTCGTGCCACCTGACCCGCTGGTGTCACCTGGCCCCCTGGTCTCGGGCCGCTCGCTCGCATTGGGCGAGACGAACGTTCCATATCATCAAGAAGTAGGTTCTCACACCATTCGCTGCGGCCGCCAGTGCCGGGATGGCCGGTCCGGCACCAACCCCGACCGGCTGGCGGCGTCCGGCGAGCAACGGTACTCTCTTTTCGGAGTAAGGTCGTTCTCGCTGCAGAGAGAGGGCACCATGGCGCTGCGCACACTCGACGTCCCGGTCTTCGATGCGGACGACCACGTCCTGTTCGGGTCGGGCTTCCCGCACCCCGAGGGGCTGGCCGATCCGGTGAGCTACGTCGATGAGCTCGAGGGACTCACCGAGGAGTCGGTACGCAAGATCATGGGCGGGAACCTCGCCCGGTTGATGAACGTCGACGGCGCCGTGCGGTGATGCACGCCGCTCGCAACGGCGAGTGGGCCACGATCCCGGAGATGACCACGGCGGCCGCCGAGCGCTTCGGGGCCCGGACCGCGGTCGTCGAGGACGGGCGGCAGCTGTCCTACGGTGATCTCGTCGAGCGATCCCGGCGGTTCGGCGCGGCGCTCGTCGCCTCCGGCGCCGAGCCCGGTGACCGGATCGCGGTCTGGGCGCCCAACAGCGCCGAGTGGATCGTGGCCGCGCTCGGGCTCCTCCAGGCGGGCGCGGTGCTCGTCCCGGTCAACACCCGGTTCAAGGGGGCCGAGGCCGCCGACATCCTCCTGCGGAGCCGGGTAACGGCCCTGGTGACGGTCACCGCCTTCCTCGACACCGACTACGTGAGCATGCTGCGGGGCTCCGGGGTGCGCCTCCCCGAGCTCGAGACCGTGGTGGTCGTCCGCGGACCGGCGGTCGAGGGCACCGAGCAGTGGGACGCCTTCCTCGAGCGGGCCACCGACGCATCGGAGTCGGAGGTCGGGCGACGCTCCGCCGCCGTCGCCACCGACGACCCCTGCGACATCCTGTTCACCTCGGGCACCACCGGCGTGGCCAAGGGCGTGGTGCAGACCCACTCGAGCACCCTGCGGGTGGCCGCCGACTGGGCGGCCATGACCGGACTGACCGCCGAGGACCGCTACCTGATGGTCAACCCCTACTTCCACATGTTCGGGTTGAAGGCCGGCATCCTGGCCGCGCTGTCCGCCGGGGCCGCCATGATCCCCGAGCCGGTCTTCGACGTCGGTCGGGTGCTCTCGACGGTGGCCGAGCACGCGGTCACGGTGCTGCCCGGCCCCCCCACGCTCTACCAGGGCATGCTCGACCACCCCGATCGCGACCACCACGACCTGTCCAGCCTCCGGGTCGCGGTGACCGGCGCAGCCGACATCCCGGTCGAGCTCATCCGGCGCCTCGACGCCGAGCTCCCCTTCTCCACGATCATCACCGGCTACGGGCTGACCGAAGGTGGCACCGCTGCCGCGACCGCTCCCGGTGACGACGTCGAGACCGTCGCGACCACGGTCGGTCGTCCGCGACCGGGCTTCGAGCTGCGCATCGTCGACCACGAGGGCCACGACGCCCCGACGGGGTCGCCTGGGGAGATCCTCCTCCGGGGGGCCAGCATCATGTCCTGCTACCTCGACGATCCGGAGGCGACCGCCGAGGCATTGTCGGCCGACGGCTGGCTGCGGACTGGTGACCTCGGGACCGTGGACCCGGAGGGCTGCCTGCGCATCGTCGGACGGAGCAAGGACATGTTCATCGTCGGGGGGTTCAACGCCTACCCCGCGGAGATCGAGAACGGCCTGCTCCGCCACCCGGACATCCGGCAGGCGGCCGTGATCGGCATCCCCGACGAGCGGCTGGGCGAAGTCGGCATGGCCTTCGTCGTGCTGCGGCCCGGAGCCACGGTCGGCGGCGCCGAGATCATCGGGTGGTGCCGTGAGCAGATGGCCAACTACAAGGTGCCGCGGGCGGTCGAGCTCGTCGACGACCTTCCCCTCAACGCGACCGGGAAGGTCGTCAAGGACGTCCTGCGCGCAGGCTTGCTCGCCGGGCCCTCGGGGCCACCCGCATGAGTGGCGAGGCCCACGGTCTGTCCTCGCTCGCCGGTCTCCGGGTGGTGGAGCTCGGCGTCTGGGTCGCCGCGCCGTCGGCGGCCGCGCTGCTCGCCGACTGGGGCGCCGACGTGATCAAGGTCGAAGCCCCGACCGGCGATCCGATGCGCAACGTCTTCGGCTCCATCGGGATCGGTGGCGACCTGCCCAATCCGGCCTTCGCCCTCGACAACCGCGGCAAGCGGAGCGTCGTCCTCGACCTCCGGGATGCGGTCGACCGGCAGCACCTCGAGGACCTCCTGGCCACCGCGCACGTCTTCGTGAGCAACCTCAGGCCGGACGCCCTCGACACGCTCGACCTCGAGCCGGCGGCGACGGTTGCCCGCCATCCCCGGCTGGTCTACTGCAGCGTCACCGGCTATGGGCTGCGCGGCGAGGATCGGAACCGCCCGACCTACGACATCGGTGCGTTCTGGGCCCGTTCCGGGCTCTCGAGCCAGATGGCCGACGGCGACGGGAACCCCTTGAACGCCCGGGGCGGCATCGGCGACCACATCACCGGGCTGGCCGCGCTCTCCGGCATCCTGGCCGCTGTCCTCGAGCAGCGTCTGACCGGTGCCGGGCGGGTCGTCGAGGTCTCGCTCCTCCGCACCGGCGCCTACGTGCTCGGGTGGGACCTGGGTCTGCAGATGATGCTCGGCAAAGTCGCGCCGGCCGAGTCCCGCCAGCACAACCAGTCCCCCCTGATGAACCCCTACCGCGCCTCCGACGGGCGGTGGTTCTTCTTCACGGGTCTCGAGATGGACCGGCACATCGGCGCGGTCTCACGGGCACTCGACAGACCCGACCTGCTCGAGGACGATCGCTTCTGCAACGCCGCCGCGATCCGAAGGAACCGGAGCGAGTTCATCGCGCTCCTGGACGGGATCATCGCCGGGCGACCGCTGGCGGAGTGGGCGGAACGGTTCGACCGCGAAGGCGTCTGGTGGGCGCTCGCCCAGACGCCGGCGGAGGTGGTCGAAGATCCCCAGCTGCTGGCCAACGACGGGTTCGTGGAGGTCGACGGCGGCGCGGTGCGGTCGGTCAACGGTCCGGTCACCTTCTCGGGGGTGGGCGGGCGGCGCGCCGTCGCAGTCCCCGACCTCGGGGCGGACACGGACGAGGTGCTCGCGGAGCTGGCCCGCGACCCCGTCAACCCCGGGCCCGGGCCAACAGGCCCCGGGCGATGACCAGTCGCTGGATCTCGTTCGTCCCCTCCCCGATCACCATCAACGGGGCGTCCCGGTAGTAGCGCTCGACCGGCAGGTCGGTCGTGTAGCCCACGCCGCCGTGGATGCGCATGGCCTCGGTGGCCAGTTCGAGCGCCGTCTCACTGGCGAACAGCTTGGCCATCCCCGCCTCGACGTCGCAGCGGAGCCCGGCGGCCTTGCGAACCGCTGCGTTCCTCGTGAGCAGGCGAGCCGCCTCGAGTCGGGTGGCCATGTCGGCGAGCTTGAGCTGGATGGCCTGGTGTTCGGCGATGGGCTTGCCGAAGGTCACCCGTTGCTGGGCGTACTCGAATGCGGCGTCGAAGGCGGCCCTCGCCACGCCGACGGCACGCGCCGCGATGTTGATCCGGCCGACTTCGAGCACGCCCAGGATGAGTGGCAGACCGCGACCGGGCTCGCCGACGAGGTTGCCGGCGGGGACACGGTGGTCCGTGTAGGCCATCTCGACCGTCTCGACGCCCCGGTAGCCGAGCTTGCCGATGTTCCTGGCCACGCTGATCCCCCCGGAGCGGGGACCCGGCTCCTTCTCCACGACGAAGGCGGAGATCCCTTCGTCGGTGCGCGCGGCCAGGGCCACGATGGCGGCCCGCTCACCGTTGGTGACCCAGGCCTTGGTGCCGTTGATGACGTACTCGTCGCCGTCGCGCACGGCACGACAGGAGATGTTGCGGGTGTCGCTTCCCGCGTCGGGCTCGGACAGGGACAACGCCCCGCGCCGTGCACCGGTCGCCATGTCGGGGAGCCAGCGCTGCCGCTGTCGCTCGGAGCCGTGCGTCATGAGCAGGGTGGCAGCCATCGTGTGGGTGTTGACGATGCCGGTCAGGCTCATCCACCCGTAGGAGAGCTCCTCGATGATGCCGATGTAGGTCAGCAGGTCCAGCCCGAGCCCACCGTAGGGCTCGGGGATGGTGACCCCGAAGAGCCCGAGGTCGCGCATCTGGGTCACGATCTCGGCGGGATAGCGGTCCTCCCGTTCGAGGGCGGATGCGACAGGGACCACCTGGTCGGCGACGAATCGACGGACCGTCTCGATGATCGCATCCCGCACGTCCGGATCGGTGGGGGCGCCCGTTGTCGGAGTGACGGCCTCCTCTGCCATAGACGAGAACACTACATCCTCTCTATGTTGACCTCGATCTCATCAGCGAGAAGAATGTTTCCGATGACTGCGGCCCTCATGCATCACCCGCTCGAACAGGCCGCGGCCCGGTTCGGTGATCGCGACGCGGTGCTCGCGGGTGACCGACGCTGGTCGTTCCGTGCCCTCGACGACGCCAGCACCGCCTTCGGTCGCCGCCTCGCGGCGCTCGGCGTGCGCCCCGGTGACCGCGTCGCCACGATGACCGCCAACCGTCCGGAGTTCGTTGCCGCGATCCACGGCATCAGCAAGATCGGTGCAGCCGCGGTGCTCCTGAGTCCCGCGTGGAAGGAGGCGGAGGCACGTCACGCGCTCGGACTCACCACGCCCGTGCACGCGGTGGCGGACGGGCCGGCCGCCACACTCCTCACACGATGCCTGGGCGAAGACCGGGTCACCGACCTGGATGACGCTGCTGGGCTCCGCGACGGGGACCACGGCAGCGCGGGACCCGGCGACCCAGGGGTGGGGGAGGACGACGAGGCGGTGCTCGTGTTCAGTTCGGGCACGACGGGACTGCCCAAGGCGGTCCGCCACACCCACCGGTCGATCGGGCACGCGACCGCCCACTGGTGCCGGACGCTCGGCCTCGGTCCGGACGACCGGTTCCAGGTCGCCACGCCGCCCTCGCACATCCTCGGCCTGCTCAACCTTCTGGCGTCCGTCTCGGCGGGCGCCACCGTGCGGTTGCACCCGCGGTTCGACCTCGACGAGGTCCTGCGCCGCATCGAGTCCGAGCGGATGACCCTCGAGATGGCGGTCGCGCCCATCGCGCTGGCGATGGCCAACCACCCGACGCTCGAGGACTTCGACCTCTCGTCGTTGCGCTACATCATGTGGGGAGCCACGCCGGTCAGCGAGCAGGTTGCCAGGCTGGTCACCGAACGGTCGGGCGTGCGCTGGCTGCCCGCCTACGGGGCGAGCGAGCTGCCGGTCATCGCCGGCAACCTTGTCGACGACCCAGGGTCCTGGCGGCTCGACTCCGCCGGTCTGCCCCCCGAGGGCGTCGAGCTGCGCGTGGTGGACCTCGACGACGGTGCCGTCCTCAGGCCGGGGGAGGTCGGGGAGATCCAGGTCCGGAGCCCGTCGGTCATGTCCGGCTACCTGCCCGAGGAGGAGACGGCCGCTGCGTTTGCGGGCGACTGGTACCGGACCGGCGACGTCGGTTGGCTCGAGCCCGAGGGATGGGTCCACCTCACCGATCGTGCCAAGGAGATGATCAAGGTCAGCGGGTTCCAGGTTGCACCAGCCGAGCTCGAGGAGGTCCTCCGAGGACATCCGGCCGTGCTCGACTGCGCGGTGTTCGGGCTCGTCGACGAGCGCGCGGGCGAGGTGCCGGTCGCTGCCGTGCAGCTCGATCCGGAGCGGACCGCGACCGCGGACGAGCTCCAGGAGCGGGTGGCCGAGTCGCTCGCGACCTACAAGCGCCTCCGCCACGTCGTGTTCGTCGACACCGTCCCGAGGCTCCCCTCGGGGAAGGTACTGCGGCGGACGCTCCGCGACGAGTGGACCCCCGTCCTGCTCGCCTCGTCCCGGACGTCCTGATGGACGTCCGGCTCTCTGCGGAGCAACAGGCTCTCCGCGACGCGGCCGCACACCTGGTCGACCGGCACGGTCCGCGCGCCGTCGCCGACCTCTCCGATGCCGGGCGGTCGAAGACGCTCGACGCCGCGGTCGCGGCCGCAGGGTGGCGCGAGCTGCGTGCCCCGGTGGACGACCGGGCTCCGCTGGCCTCGGGGGTCGAGGTTGCGGTCGTCGCCGAGGAGCTCGGCCGCGGTCTGGCCGACGTCTCGTTCCTCGGCCCGACGTTGGCGGCCGAGCTGCGACGGCTTGCCGGCGCACCGACTGCCGACGGCCCTGAAACGGTCGCCTTCACCGCCTCACTGTCCGGGCCGGCCGTCGTGGCCGGCGGGAGGGTTCCGCACGGCACAGTGGCGGTGGATGCCGCCGGCGCGATCTCGGCGCTGCTACTGGTGCCAGCGGGGGCCGGCCACGGCCTGGTCGAGGTCCCGGTCGGGACGGTGGAGGTCGGGACCGACCTGACCCGGCCCGGAGCAGCCATCGATCCCGTGTCGGTCGTGCGCCGGGTCGACCCCGGCGGGGAGGGGCCGATGACCGCGGACGACCTCTCGGCGTGGACCGCGCTCGGGCTGGCCGTCGCGTGCGCCGACCTGGTCGGGACGATGCGCGGTGCGATCGACCTCGCGGTCGATTACGCGTCGTCCCGCCGGCAGTTCGGTCGCCCAGTCGGGTCCTTCCAGGCCGTGCAACACCTGCTGGCGGATGCCTTCGTGCTCATGGAGGGCTCACGCAGCGCCGCACTTCATGCCGGGTGGGCGGTCGACGCGCTCACACCCGACGAGGCGATGGCCGCCGGTGCCGTGGCCAAGGCCTACTGCGTCCGCGCCGCACGCACGGTCTGCGAGACCGTCATCCAGGTCCATGGCGGCATCGGGAACACGTGGGAGTGCATGGCCCACGTCCACCTCCGCCGTGCCATCCTCTCGAGCGAACTGCTCGGCGGGGTCGGGGTCAATCTCGAGCGTGTCCTCGCCGGCCACGGGATCGGTGCGCGCGATGGACTTTGGTGACTCGCCAGAGGAGGCCGACTTCCGCCTCCGCCTCCGCTCGTGGCTCGAGGAGCACACTCCACGGCTGCCCGCGTCGTCCACCGACGACGAGTACTGGGCCGGGCAGGCTGCGTGGCACCGTTCGCTCTACGACGGCGGGTTCTTCGGTGCGAGCTGGCCGCGGGAGATCGGCGGGCAGAGCCTGGCGAGCGTCTACGACGTGATCGAGGACGAGGAGCTGGCCGCTGCGGGTGCGCCGGCCCGACCGAGCCTCGGCTACCTGGTCGAGGGCATCCTCGAGCACGGCAACGACGACATCAGGGACCGCTTCCTGCCGG
Organism: uncultured Acidimicrobiaceae bacterium; assembly: GCA_963701325.1. GTDB lineage: Bacteria > Actinomycetota > Acidimicrobiia > Acidimicrobiales > RAAP-2 > Bog-756. Next base: position 1,266,614 of record OY969604.1, on the reverse strand, counting down.
GCATCGTCAACGGCCGTGACCGGTGGTGCCAGGGGTTCAGCGAGCCCGATGCAGGCTCCGACCTCGCGTCGCTGCGGACCCGGGCCGACCGGGACGGCACCGAGTATGTGATCACCGGCCACAAGGTCTGGACCAGCTACTCCGACGACGCCGAGTGGTCCCTCGTGCTCGCCCGGACCGATCACGACGTCCCCAGGCACAAGGGCATCTCGGCATTCGCGGTTCCCATGGGGCAGCCAGGGGTGCAGCGCCGTCCACTGCGGATGATCAACGGGATCACCAAGGAGTTCGGTGAGGTGCTCTTCGACGGTGCACGGGTCCCGGCCGCAAACATGATCGGCGGGCAAGGCGAGGGGTGGGCGCTGGCCATGACCATCGTGAGCCACGAACGGGAGCCGCACGAGCTCGGATTCGCCGGCCGCTACGCTAAGCAGGTGCACGACCTCGTCGCGCAGGTGCGTGCCGCTCCCGAGCGGTACGGCGCGGAGCAGGTCCGTGATCTAGCGTGGGCGATCGTCGAATCGGAGATGCTGCGGCGCCACGTGTGCCGGCGGCTGTCCGACCGTCTCGACGGCATCTCCCACGGACCGGAGGGATCGGTGGACAAGTTGCTCATGACCGGGACCGAGCAGTCGGTCGGGCACGCTGCGCTCTCGATGGGCGAGGTCCGTGCTGCCGGGACCGACGACACCTGGATGAAGGTGTACCTCTACAGCAGGGCACAGAGCGTCATGGGCGGCACCTCCCAGATCCAGCGAAATCTGGTGGCGGGGCGGATCCTCCACCTCCCGGCCCAGTGAGCACCTACGACCTCACCGACGAGCTCGTCGTCGACGACGACGGGCCTGTCCGCATCATCCGGATGAACCGGCCCGAACAGCTCAACGCGACCAACCGCGGGCTCCATCGCGGGCTCGCCGAGCTGTTCCCCCAGATCGATGCGGACGACGAGGTGCGGGCGGTGGTCCTGACCGGAAACGGGCGGGCATTCTCGGCCGGCGGCGACTTCGCCTACCTCGACGAGCTGGCCCGGGACGCCCCGCTTCGCCGCGAGACGCTCGTCCACGGAAAGCAGATCGTGACCGGCATGGTGCGCTGTCGCGTGCCGATCGTCGCCGCGGTCAACGGACCGGCGGTCGGGCTCGGGTGCAGCCTGGTGGCCCTGTCCGACATCGTCTTCATGGCCGAGAGCGCGCACCTGGCCGATCCCCACGTGATGATCGGGCTGGTTGCCGCAGACGGGGGCCCGGTCACCTGGCCACTCCTGTGCAGCCTGCAACTGGCCAAGGAGTACGCACTCACCGGCGACCGCATCCCGGCTGCTCGCGCCGCGCAGATGGGACTGGCCAACCACGTCTGCGCCGACGACATGGTCCTCGAGGAAGCGCTCGCCTGTGCCCACCGCATCGCCGCACTACCCCGCCAAGCGGTCGAGGACACCAAGCGCATCCTCAATCTGCACCTCGACCGGGCAGTGGTCGCCACGCTCGACTTCGCGCTGGCAGCCGAGGACCGATCCTTCACCTCGTCCGAGCTCCGGACGAACCTGGATCGGCTGCTCGCGCCCCGTGGCGAGGACCGCTGAGGTCGGCGGACCCGAGAACGCACTTCACCAGCGGAGACACCGCCATTTCCGCCGTCCACTACACTACGACCGATGACGGACATCGAAGCGGCCGCCGGGGCCGAACCCGTTGAGACCGAGCCACCGGCGGGCGAACCGGGTGTGAGCCGGCGCGAGCTGGCGGTCGCCAGGTCGCTGTTCACGGCCAGGGCCAGGGCCGAAACCCGACTGCAGCGCTTCCTCGATGCCGCGCTCGAGCTCATGAACGAGGGGGGTCCCGGGAGCGACTTCACGGTGCACGAGGTCGTCGAACGCTCCGGCCAGTCGCTCCGGCTCTTCTACCAGTACTTCGGTGGGAAGCACGAGCTCCTGCTCGCCCTGTTCGAGGAGTCAGTCCGCTGGACGACCGACTATCTCGAGGAGCGCATCGCCGGGGCGGAGGACCCGATGGAGCGCATCCACCAGTTCGTGGTCGAGTACTACCGGCTGTGCCGGCCCCCGCACCGACGGGCAGAGACCGGACGGGGGTCCACGGTCCCGGTCATGACCGACTTCGCCCAACAGCTCCTCACCAGCCATCCCGCCGAGGCAGCCCTACGCGTTCGCCCCGCTGGTGTCGATGTTCGGTGAGCTGCTCGACGAGGCCGACGCCGCCGGCCGGGTGCGCCCCGGACTGCGCCGGAGCCCGATCGCGGGGATGGTGCTCGAGGCGGTCATGTTCAACGCCTTCGCGAGCACGATCAGCGGGACCACGGCGAGTGCAGGCGACCTCGACCCGGCCGAGGAGCTCTGGGACTTCATCGTCCGCGGCGTGGGGACGGGGGATCGCCCCTAGCGGGAGTGGCACGCCCCGGGCTCTGCCGGGGGGCGTTCGCGGAGCAGGCCGCGACGATGAACCCGACCAGATGGTCGACGTCCCGGGAGGTCGGGCGGCGGTGCTGCCAGAGGAGATCGGTGAGCGTCCCGACCACCGCGTGTGCGACGAGGACGGCGTCGACCTCCGGGTCAGGGCACCCGAGCTCGCCGAGCGGCTCGGGGAGCAGGGTGGCGAGCCGGGTGGCGGTCGATGCGTCGGGGGAAGACCTCGAGCCGAGGTTGCCGGCGTTCCAGAGGACTGCGAGCGTGGTGTCCGCACCCTCCGAGTCCGAGGCCTGTGCGAGGACACCCTCGACCCACCGGCGGACCCTGCCCTCTGCGTTCTCCGCCTTGGTCATCTGGTGGGCCAAGTAGCTCACCAGTCGCTCGGTGCCGTCGTCGAGGATGGCCGCGACGAGCGCGTCCTTCGAGGCGAAGTGCCGGTAGAAGGCGTCGTTGGAGAGCCCGGCCTCGCCGACGATGTCGGCCACACGGGGCCGCGCACCGGTCCCGCACCGCCGCATGACCGCGCGCCCGGCGTCGAGCAGCCGCCGCACCTCGCCCGTGTAGTCCGGGCCGCGCTTCACGAGCGTCTCGCGGGCGATCCGGGACGCTACGTCGTTCTGCTCCGCCGACGGAGAATTCTCCATTGACAGAATGATATTCTGCACGTCGACGAGGAGGGGAGACCCCGATGACCTGGGACTTCGAGACGGATCCTGAGTACCAGCAGAAGCTCGACTGGGCCGACGAGTTCGTGCGCACCGAGGTCGAGCCGATCGACATGCTCTGGCGTGGGCTCGAGTTCACGCCGCCGGAGGGGAACCTGCGGGCGATCGTGGACCCGCTCAAGGAGCGGGTGCGGGCCGAAGGCCTGTGGGCGACCCACCTCGGCCCCGAGCTCGGCGGCCAGGGCCACGGGCAGCTCAAGCTCTCGCTCCTCAACGAGATCCTCGGCCGGTCCTCCTGGGCGCCGGTCATCTTCGGCTGCCAGGCCCCCGACACCGGCAACGCCGAGATCATCGCCCACTACGGAACCGAGGCGCAGAAGGAGCGCTACCTGCATCCCCTTCTCGAGGGGTCGCTCTTCTCCTGCTACTCGATGACCGAGCCCCAGGGAGGCTCGGACCCGACCCGGTTCGAGACCCGTGCGGTGCGGGACGGTGACCAGTGGATCCTCAACGGGTGGAAGTTCTTCTCCTCGAACGCCCGGACCGCCGCGTTCCTCATCGTGATGGCCGTGACCAACCCCGAGATCAGCGCGTACCAGGGCATGTCGATGTTCCTCGTCCCGTCGGACACCCCTGGCATCGACATCGTCCGCAACATCGGCCTCGCTGGCGAGCCCGCGGGTGAGGGCTCGCACGCCCTCATCCACTACGACGACGTGCGCCTCCCACCCGAGGCACTCCTCGGAGGTGAGGGTCAGGCCTTCGCGATCGCCCAGACCCGACTCGGTGGCGGCCGCATCCACCACGCCATGCGGACGATCGGCATGGCCCGGCGGGCGCTCGACGCCATGTGCGAGCGCGCGCTCAGCCGCGACGTGCAGGGCGGGCGGCTGTCGGACAAGCAATTCGTCCAGGGCTACATCGCGGACTCCTACGCCCAGCTCATGCAGTTCCGTCTGTACGTGCTGTACACAGCGTGGCTCATCGACAAGCACAACGACTACCGGAAGGTCCGCAAGGACATCGCCGCAGTGAAGGTCCTGATGCCGGGCGTCCTGCACGACATCGCATGGCGGACCATCCAGATCCACGGCGCGCTCGGGGTCAGCAACGAGATGTCCTTCCCCTCGATGTTGGTCGCCGCCAGCGTGATGGGCCTCGCGGACGGTCCGACCGAAGTGCACAAGGTGACCGTCGCCAAACAGGTGCTCCGTGACCACGAAGCGACCGACGGCCCCTGGCCGACCCAGCATCTCCCGACGCGCCGCGACACGGCACGCGAGAAGTTCGCCGCGCTCCTCGAGCTCGAAGTGGGGAATCTCTGATGATCGACGTCGCAGCGCTGACCGCCTGGATGGACGAGCGAGGGCTCGGGAGGACGGGTGAACCCGTCGAGCACGCCTTCGTGTCCGGGGGATCGCAGAACGAGATCTACGAGATCCGCAGGGGCGAGCTGCACTGCGCCCTGCGCATCCCCCCGCCGACGGCACCGGACACCCGCGACGAAGGGATCCACCGCGAGTGGCGGATCATCGAGGCGCTCGACGGAACCGACGTCCCCCACACAGCGGCGGTCGCCATGTGCAAGGACAAGTCCGTCCTCGGGCGCAACTTCTATCTGATGGGCTACGTCGACGGCTGGTCGCCGATGAACACCGACGGCTGGCCACCGCCCTTCGACACCGACGTCGAGGCCAGGCAGGGCCTCGCGTTCGAGCTCGTCGACGGCATCGCGCAGCTGGCCAGGGTCGACTGGCGGGCCAACGGTCTCGAAGGCCTCGGGCGTCCCGACGGTTTCCACGACCGCCAGGTCGACCGGTGGACGGCGTTCCTCGACCGCATCAAGGGACGCGAGCTTCCCGGGTTCGACGTCGCGTCGGCCTGGTTGCGCGCGCACCGACCGATCGACTTCGTCCCCGGCCTCATGCACGGCGACTACCAGTTCGCCAACGTGATGTTCCGGCACGGGGCACCTGCCCGGATGGCGGCCATCGTGGACTGGGAGATGGGGACGGTCGGCGACCCCAAGCTCGATCTGGCATGGGTGGTCAACGGGTGGCCGGAGGATCCTGATTCGCCCGGTGGCGGGATCAGCTATGTGGACATGACGGGCATGCCGCCGCGCTCGGCCCTCCTCGACCGCTACGTCGAGGTGTCGCAGCGGCAGGTCGACGACATCGACTACTACTGCGTGCTGGCCAAGTGGAAGCTGGCCATCGTGCTCGAGCAGGGGTTCCAGCGGGCCGGCGACGACCCGAAGCTCGAGGTCTACGGGCCGATCATCCTGGATCTCATGCGGGGTGCGGCCGAACTGGCCGAGACCTCCGACTACCGCTCGTGAGCGAGCCGGGCGCCGAGCTCGTACGGGAGCGGCAGGGGGCCGTCGAGATCCTCCGGCTCAACCGCCCCGAGGCGCGCAACGCCCTGACCTCGGGGCTGCTCGCCGATCTCGGGGCTGCCATCCTCGAGGCCGAGTCCAGCCCGGACATCCGGGCGGTCGTCCTCACCGGGACCGGTGAGCGCGCATTCTCCGCGGGCATGGACCTGCGGTCCTTCGCCGGGGGGGACGTGCCCGGCGCGACTCCCGGCGAGACGACGGACGCGTACATGCGCCTCCTCCGGGGACAGGTCAGCGTGCCGGTGGTGGGGGCGGCCAACGCGTCCGCGGTGGCCGGTGGCCTCGAGCTGCTGCTCGGTTGCGACGTGGTCATCGCGTCCAGCGAGGCGCGCTTCGGTCTGCCGGAGGTCAAGCGCGGGCTCTTCGCAGCGGGTTGGGGAACCCAGATCGGTACCAGGATCCCGTTGGCGATCGCCCTCGAGATGACGTTGAGCGGAGAGCTTATCGACGCCGCACGCGCCTATGCCATCGGGTTGGTCAACGCCGTCGTGCCGCCCGCGGACGTCCTGGCACGGGCCGTCGAGATGGCAGAGCGGATCGCCGCGAACGGTCCCCTCGGGTTGGCTGCCACCAAGGAGCTCGTGCGCCTCGGCGTGACGGATCCGGCCGCCGTGCCGTCGCGTCTCCAGGAGTGGTCGTCGGTGGTCTTCTCCAGCGAGGATGCCCAGGAGGGAGCCCGGGCCTACGTCGAGAAGCGCGACCCGGTCTGGAGGGGCCGCTGAAGTGCGTGCCGCGGTGTGCCGTACCTACGGGCCGCCGGCGGTCGTCACGGTCGATGAACTCCCGGAACCGGAGCTCGGACCCGGACAGGTCCGGGTCCGGATCCGGAGCGCAGCGGTCAACTTCCCCGACGTGCTCGTGGTGGCCGACCGGTACCAGATCTCCGTGCCGACCCCGTTCGTGCCGGGCAGCGAATTCGTGGGCACGGTGGAGGAAGTGGCCGAGGGCGTGCACGGGGTCGTCGTCGGCGACCGCGTGGCAGGCACAGGATTGGTGGGCGCCTTCGCCGAGGAGGTGACCGTGGCCGCCGGGATGCTGCGGTCCGTTCCTCCCGGTGTCGACGACCGCCACGCGGCCGCCTTCGGGGTGGCGTGGCGCACCGCTTATCACGTCCTGCGCTCGGTCGCCCGGCTGCGGCCGGGCGAGGAGCTGGTGGTCCTCGGGGCCGGCGGCGGGGTGGGCCTGGCCGCGGTCCGGCTCGGCTGCCACTTCGGTGCGACGGTGACCGCTGTGGCCTCGTCCGCTGCAAAGCTCGAGGCGGCGGCCGCCCAGGGTGCCGTCAACCTCGTCGAGCACCCCGCGGTCGAGCTGCGGGGCGCGCTCAAGGAACTGCTTCCCACAGGGGCGGATGTCGTGGTCGACCCGGTCGGCGGTGACCTCGCAGAGCCCGCGCTGCGCTCGCTCCGATGGGGTGGTCGCTTCGTGACCGTGGGCTACGCCTCGGGGGTGATCCCGAAGATACCGCTCAACCTGGTGCTGCTGAAGGGGTGCGAGGTGCTCGGCTTCGAGTTCCTGGGCTTCGCCGAGCACGCACCCGACGAGCTGGTACGCAACGACGACGAGCTCTGGGAGCTCTTCGCGACCGGACAGGTGGTCCCGCACGTGGGGGCGACGTTCCCCCTCGACGAGGTCGCCGCCGCCCTCGGGCTGGTGGCAGAGGGGAAGGCCATCGGGAAGGTCGTCATCGACGTGTCACCGCCCGCCGGCACCGACGCCGGTGTCAGAGAGGAAGCAGGGGGGGAAGCCGCCGGCGGTCGATGAGCTCGTTGCCGAGCCCGGTCGTGAGCGAGGCTGCCGATCCGAGGATCTGGTCGAGGACGACGGTGCGCCGAACGTAGCGGTGGAGCGGGTGCTCGACCGTGAAGCCGATGCCCGCGAGCACCTGTTGGCAGTGGCGCGCGGCCGTACGCGCCTGATGCCCGGCCACCGCCTTGGCCATGCCCGCTGTCTCCGGGGCACGATCGATCCACGCCGCGTCCAACATCGCCTCGGCCATCTCGACGGCGACCAGCGTTTCGGCGAGCCGGTGGCGGACCGCCTGGAAGGATGCGATCGGGCGGTCGAACTGGATGCGCCCGCGGGCGTGCTCGCAGGCCAGCTCCAGCATCGCCCTGGACGCTCCGACCAACTCGTGGGCGAGTGCCAGCCGGCCGAGCGCGATCGCGTCGGTCCAACCGGTGTCGGCCAGTTCCCTCGCAACGCCGGTCTTAACGGCGTCGGCGGTGACCTCGAGCAGCGAGAGGGACGGATCGATGCCGGCGACCGGCCGCATCCGGAGCGAGGTCGTCGGTACCGTGGCCACGCCCAGGCCCGCGCCGTCCGAGGTCACGACGAGCGCGTCCTGCTCGTCGCCGAGCGCGCCGGGCGCGAGGCCACGAACGTGCACGAGATCGCCGTCCACGGTCCCGGGCGGCTCGCTGCGACCGACGACCGGCAGCACGATCCGGGATCCCGACCCGTCGCCTAGTCCGAGTGCGTGTGCGACGACCCGACCGAGCGCCGACGACGTGCGCGTTGGCGGCACCCTGATGGGCGAACAACACCGAGATGGCTGCCCGTGGGTCGGTCGAGAGCGCCTCGGCCCACCCGAGCGCGTCGAGTGCGGTGTCGAGGTCCCGTCCGGTGGCGTGACCGGTCGCGTTGGCGATGCTCCGATCGAACAGCGCGAGGTCCTCGCCTCGGATCACCGGTCGCTCCCGAGGTCGAGGAGACGGCGAGCGATGATGTTCCGCTGGATCTCGGCGCTACCGCCGTAGATCGAGGCCGCCCGGGAGTAGAGGTAGTCGGAGCGCCAGCGCCCGCTGGCCGGATCGTCCCCGACGGTCAGCTCGGGACCCAGGGCGTCGAGGACCAGGTCGAACACCGCCTGCTCGGCCGTGGCGAGCAGGACCTTGTCGATCGATGTCTCCGGACCCAGGTGCTCACCGTTCGCCAGCCTGTGCTGGGTGCTGCGCGACCGTGCGCGGAATGCGTAGAGCAACTGAGTGACCTCCCCGAGCCTGGCCGGGTCGAGCGCTGCAGCCGGTGCGGTCTCGAGCAGCTCCCGGAGCCGGCGGTGCAGGAAGGCGGCACGGTGCCAGAGCGAGGTGCTGCGCTCGTAGGGCAGCAGGTCCATCGCCACCGACCAGCCGGCCCCGACGTCTCCGAGGGTGCGGGACCGGGGGACGGCCACGTCGTCGAAGAAGACCTCGCAGAACTCTTCGCCGCCGTGCATGGTCCCGATCGCGCGCACGGTGATGCCGGGGGAGTCCATGTCCACGAAGAGGGCGGTGATCCCGCGGTGGGCGGACTCCACCGTTCCGGTCCGGGTGAGCAGGACGCAGCGGTGCGCGTACTGCGCCAGGCTCGTCCAGACCTTCTGTCCGGTGACCTGCCAGTCCCCCTCGACGAGGGTGGCCCGGCAGGTGAGCGAGGCGAGGTTGCTCCCGGTGCCGGGCTCCGAGAATCCCTGGCACCAGGTCTCGTCTCCGCGCAGCAGGGCCGGGACCATGGCGGCGGCGAGCGCGGGTTCTGCGTAGTCGATCATGGTGGGCGCGAGCACCTCGGTCATCGAGTAGAGGCCGGGTTCGACCAGGTCCCTGGCGGTCAGCGCCTCACCCAGGTAGGCGCGGGCCAGCGTTGACCCCCCGAGGCCGCCGACCCGTTCCGGCCACCCGACCCGCATCCATCCGGCATCGAACGTGAGGCGTTTGACCTTGGAGAGCTGTGCCATCTGCTGGTCCAGCGTGCCGGTTCCGCTCAACCCGGCAGCCAGAGCCTGCGAGTTGTCGTCGAGCCAGGCATCGAGTGACGCCCGGAACTCGACGAGGCCACCGGCGGCGCCCGCGACGCCGGTCACGAAGCGGAGGGTTGCGGCCGGGTGGGGTCGTGGGCGCGGCCCGAGTCACGGGCCCCGCTCTTGCGAAGGAAGGTCATGGCGCGGGTCTGCAGCCGCCACTCGCCGCGGATCCGGCGGTACGAGTCGGTGTAGTACCCGATGCGCATCTCGTGGGTCGTCTGGTCGACGAAGCACAGCGGTTGCCTCCCCGAACCGGTGTCACCGTCGAGGTCGAGCACGGGGGGCCCGACGAGGAAGAGACCCTTCGGTGCCGCAGCGACCAGCGCCGGGAAATCGGTGAGCCGGTAGATGTCCCCGAAGGCGCTGTACGTACCGTTCTCCGTGAACACCTGCATGACCGTGTCGATGTCGTCCATGGTCATCCCGACGGCGTAGCGGGCGAGCAGCTGCTCGAGTTCGATGACGTCGGCGACCGGTGGGGGCACACGCTGACGATAACGAAGTTCTCCCAGATCGGCAATCACAGTGGCGGCACCGCGACCGGCGCGCGAGCCGACCGGTTGCCTGAGAAGCCGGGGAGACCGTGGCGCTCGGCCTCGCCGGACGGGCGGTCGCAACACCGGCTAACGGATGCTCAGAGTTCCATCAGCGCAGGAGCTAGCTCTCGGTAGGCCGTGAGCGGGAACGAACCGTGATCGGCGAGGACCTGGACGCAGACATGGCTTGCGCCAGCATCGAGGTGCTCACGTATGCGATTTGCGATTCCGTCCGGTTCGCCCCAGGCCACAACCGAATCGACGAGTCGGTTGCTTCCTCCTCCGGCAAGGTCGTCGTCTCCGAATCCGAGTGAGCGGAGGTTGTTGGCGTAGTTCGGAAGGGAGAGATAGCCAGCGGTAAATGCCCTGGCTGTTTGTCGCGCTGTGCTTGGATCCTTCTCCAGGACGACGGTGACCTCAGGAGCTAGCAGTGGATCGGATCCCAGGGTCTCGCGGGCTCGCATCGTGTGTTCGACGGGTACGAAGTAGGGGTGGGCACCCGCGGCTTGCTCGGCGGAGAGTCGCAGCATCCGAGGTCCCAGGGCGGCAAGTACCCTTCGCTCTCTCGCTACCGGAGGTCTGGCAGCGTCAAGGGCATCGAGGTACTCGACCATGTGGCCGTATGGACGGGTGTAGTTCTCGACGATTGGTGCGTGGCTGGCACCGACACCGAGGACGAAACGGCCCGGATGGCGGAGGTCAAGATCAGCGACAGCTAGAGCGATCTCAGCGGGGGTCGTCGACCAGATGCTGACGATCCCGCTGATCACCGTCACCCGGTTGGTTGCCGCGAGCAGTCGTTCGAAATGTGGCGAGAGCCCGGACTGGAACCCGCCCGAAGACCACAATGCGGTGTAGCCAAGCTCTTCCAACTCGGCGGGCACATCGACCGAATCGTGGCTGGTGTCCCGCCAGCTACCACTCCACCAGACGCCCACTCGCCCGAGATCCACCGGTTCACGCTACCCCGGGGAAGAGGTCGCACTTGAAGGCCGAAATGAATGCCGCCGACCGGATCGGAGGTGCGTATCGAGCTCCCGCCCCTTATCACTTACTGCGCGTGTGATCCTCAGTGCATCCCCGCGTCCTCCACAGCCGGCTGGCAGGGGCTCACTCACCCTGGCGGCGAACGCCTTGCCCTACAGCCTGACGACGGTCGTCATCGGGCGTGTCGGGGTTGCAGATTGGGCACGTGGGGTCATCACAGACGACGCCGGCCTCGTGCGGGACCGACATGGCCAGATCACCGCGAACGGAGCCGAGGAGCATAGGGATTGCGATGACGAGGCCCAGCAGCACAAGCGGGATGACGACAATGGCGAGAACGATCATTTTCACTCGTTACCCACTGGCGACCGGTCCAAACCGTGCGGACTGTTTTCTGCAGGTGAAAAGCCCCCTTCTCGGGGCTGTTCATTGCCGAGACCGGCAGTTGAGCCAGACCTACTAGTGCCTCTGACCGCCGGCTCTGTGCGCATATGACCTGTGGAGCGTCGGGTTGCTGTGTCGATGGTGACCGCGACTGACGATCAGCCGAAGAATTCGAGTGCCTGCGCGAAGAGGTCGGAACAGTTGATGGTGACTCCGGAGAAGTCTCCTGTCTCGAAATCGAATGACACGACCTCATCTCGTGCGACACAGTAGAGACCGCCGTCTGGGTTGAACCGCAGGCCTCTGGGGTTGCGGAAAAGGATCGACCCGTCGGGTGTGAAGATCCTGACGAGTTGGCCGCTAGTGCTGTCGTACTCCCGAAGGCTCGCAGTGGCGTCGCGTCCACCGAAGGGCCATTCGCAGGACACCACAATGTTGCCGTTGGGCGCGATGGCGAGATCGAGGGGGCTCAGCTGCGAATCTTCGACCAAGCGCGGCACGAGGAGATGGCCATCAGCATCGAATACCTTGATGGTGTTTTCGCCGATACCTGAAGGGCTCATACCCGACGCCAAGAAGATGCGACCGTCAGGTGCGAATGCAAATCCCCTCGGGAATGGGACGACCTCTAGAGGAAGGTACGGAATGGCGGGTCCGTCGAGGCGCGCCGGCATAGCCATGATGGTGCAGAGACGACGGGAGCCCACGTAGTAGCGCCCATCGGGTCCGAAGACTCCTCCGCCCGGGTCGAGTGCGTTGATCGGGCCGGTGTCGTTCAGGACTTGTCCCTGCTGGTCAAGAGCGAGCACGCGATCGTTGCCGTTGTTGACATAGAGCAGGTCGCCGGTTGGATCGACGCACAATCCTCGCGGGTCAGCGACGCGGCTGTCGTCACAGAACGATCCCAACGCGTTGCCTGCGAAATCGAAGGCGAGGATGGCTCCGTATCCTGCGCCGCTATCGCCCTTTGCACTGGAAACGAGGAGTCGCATCTGACCTTCCCCCCTCGGGTCTTTCCACGGTGTTCCATCTTGACTCAGCGGCGTCGCCAGGAAGCCCGACGAGCGGCAGGTCAGATCTGGCGCTGAACCGCGGATCGGGGGGCTACAGGAGCCCCCCGAACGCGTCGTCCGGTCGTCGTGCGACGACTTTGGAGGAGGCCGACTGTTCCTTCAGAGGCAGCGTGTCGGTCATGTTGCTGACGTTGTCTTCGTGAATTGACCGAATATTGTATCCGACCGATCGGGAGTCGATGTGCGAGGTTGTCTTAGGATTCGTGCAGCTTCTTTGGCTGCCGCGATCGTGACGGCTGGTGTCTGCGGCGGTGTACTTGTCTCGGGCTCAGGAGCGGCATGGGCCAACACGCCCACGCATACGATCACATGCGCAGGAACGCCACTCGGTACCCTCTCGTCCTCGGCGATCACCACCGGACAGTTGCCGACCTCGGTGAAGGTGAAGGTGGCATTCACACTCACCAACTCCAACCTGCGGTTGACCATCACGAACCGCGAGCTCCTCCATTTTGGGGCCGGATTGACGGTGGGCGGCAAGGTGGTGACGGCCTTGGCGACCAAGGGAGCTCTCCCCGCAACCCAGGCCATTACCTACACACTCAATTCGACCAGGATCCCGTCGCCCGCTCCAGCGTCGCTGACGGTGACCGCGAAGGGTTCGACCACCACGTTCAAGGCATCCAAAGCCGGGAAGGTCTCAGTATGGACCACCGGATCGGCCGAGATGTCGCTGGTCTTGCAGGGGTCCACCTTCGGCCCGTACGGGTGCACCTCCAGCCCGTCGTTCCTGCAGATCGCCAAGACGGTCGCTGCTAGCTGACCCGGAGGACCGGTTACCGGCGGACAGGGGCGCCCGTCTCCATCCGGCAAGCAGATGCAACACGGTGATCAGGGTTCCGTCAGGTGGGTAGGCGACCCGAGTCAGGTCGGGATGGTCAAGACGAGGGCGCCGCTTCCGGTTTCCAGCTCGGTGAGCGACCCAGATGCTGCAGCAGCATTGGGGTTGTTGGCTCCGGTGTGACTGACCACCCACATGTTGGTGCCCGCCACCGTCATCGCGCTGAGGTTCGAGAAGTAGTACGGACCGTTGGTGTTGCACATGTACCAGCTCGGCACGCCGGTCGTCGCCGAGAGCTTCGTCACCATGGGACTCGAGCCGGACGGAGTAATGACAAACACAGAGCCGGCGTATGCGACAGTGACCGACGGCTGCCCGAAGCCATAGGCGCCATCCGAGTCATCAAAGGAACGCTTGACGGCGAGCGGAGATGCCTCCAGCTCGGTCACCGCATTGCTGGCCGAGTCGGCGACCCACACGTACCCGTCGCTGACCGCGATCCCGTCGGGACGGTCGAGACCGGACCCCGTGACATGGGCCACCAATTGACCAGTCGCCACATTGATTTCGGTCACTCCGTTGCCCCCTCTGTCGGAGACGAACGCGTCTCCACCGTTGCTGACGATTGCGTTGGGACCGTTGAATCCGTAGGACGAGCCGCTGGCCACCCGCTCCACGGCACCCGTCGCGGCATCGATCTCGGATACCGAACCCTCCGTGGTCGTGTTCCCGGCATTGACCACGAGGATTGTTCCACCCGATCTTGCGAGAGCCACCGGATCGGAAAACCGATACTGGCTGCCGGTCAGCACCGCGATCGGACTCCCGTTCATCGCATCGACCTCCGTGATTGATCCAGCCGCATTGGCGACAAAGAGGTCACTTCCATCCGCAATGATCGCGTCGGGCAAGTCGAAGCTGTATTGCGTACCGTGGAAGGTGTGGAGCCAGACTCCATTGGCGGGATCGATTTCGGTTAGCGAGTTGCCTGCTCGGTTCGTCACCCAAATGTGTTCGGCGGCGTATGCGATGCCGCTCGGTGCGGCGAACTCATGTCCATTCGAGGGGACCGAGGCCGGTGCCGCTGCCGCGGGGATGCTCGACGACCCCGCTCCGGTGACGAGGACAGCCAGCGCAATCGTTGCGAGCGCCGTGACTGCGCATGCGCGTGCGGCAACAGTGATCAACCAATCGCGGACAGTCATCATGTCGCCTCGCTTCCGTGAGCCAGCCCATGAATCAGAATGGCAGGATCGACGGGCGATACCTTATACAACCCACCACCTCGAGATGAGCCTTCACCGTCAGACCACGATAGGCCCGAACTCCCAGCAAGGTCTGTGACTGACCTGCTCCCTGTCACTGGATAGTGGCGGTTATCGACCCCTCGGCCAGGCCCTCGAGGGGACCAGGTTCGGCTGGCACCACCGGTCCGCTCTCCCCATCGGGGCCGCTCGTGCGCTCTCGCTCACACCGTCTTCGGCCATTTGAGAACCTCCGTGTTCCCAGTGAAGCCGTTCATCGTTATCGGCATCTTGGCCGGAGTTCGAGATATTCTCAGCCCGTCAGCCCATTTGGCATTGAGCAGTGCAGTGACTCAACGCGGGGCTCCTCAAATGACCGCACACACCGGCTCGCGTGGGGTGGTCGGACCCGAGCAATCTTCGAATCTCGCTGGTACGCTTATTCGCAATTGCCGCACTTCGAGGAGGAGATGACGTGGCCGAATTTCCCGCGATCACGCACGTCGCGCTGACAGTCAGCGATCTTGACCGAAGTCTTCCCTGGTATCGCAGCTTGTTCGGCAGCGACCCAGTCCTCGATGAGGATACCGGACCCTTCCGGCATGCCGTCTGGCTGCTGGGCCAAACCCTGGTGGGACTCCACCAGTTCCCCGATCCTGCGACCGACGAGCCGTTCAACGAGCGGCGGATCGGTTTGGATCATCTGGCGTTCGCTTGCGCCAATCGATCGGACCTGACGGAGTGGGAAACACGATTGAATGAACTCGGGGTCGCCAACGGCGGCATCGTCGACGCTCCATATGGGTCCGGGTTGTCGTTCCGCGATCCCGACAACATCGCGCTCGAGTTCTTCGCTCCACCCGGCTGAACCCCGGAACACGAAGTCTGGAAGGTGGCCCATGCCACCGGGTCGGTGGGGCAGCCGAGTCGATCGAACTGTGGCCAGGACACATCTCAGGGGAATGGGGCCACCACCGTCCTGCTCCACGGGTGTCCGCCTCCCGGCCCGGGGGAGCGGTCTGATCCTCCAGGGATCGATGTTCTGCTGTTGCGAGAACTAGCCTGCCCGAGCGATGCGAACCGAGGTGTGGCCCAGCCAGACAACGCCGGGTCCGATGTCGGTCCGGGGGGCCTGATGCCGGTTCGGGTCCGAGCGGGAGAGGGAGGAACGAGCAGATGGGCACTGTGATCATCGAGCGTCGAGCGTCAGCGAGTCACGAGGCCATCGGATGACCGACCCGGGAGACGGACCGCGCCTCGTCCCGTTGGCGCCCTCGGATTGGCCGGAGGGGATGCACGAGGCCCTCGCCGCGCTCAGACCGCCGAACCCCCGCCACTCCTTCCCCTCACGCGAACCCGGGCGTCCGAAGGGTCTCAACGCGCTCGGCACCCTGGCCCACCATCCGGAGCTCGCCCGGGCCTTCCACACCTTCAACGGCCACATCCTCTTCGCGTCGAGCCTCTCGCCCCGCCAGCGCGAGCTCCTGGTCCTGCGGGTGGCCGCCGTCCGGGATTCCGCCTACGAATGGAGGCAGCACGTCGTGTTGGCCTCCGATGCGGGCATCTCTGCCGAGGAGGTCGACCGGATCGCCGAGGGTCCGGGCGCGCCGGGCTGGTCCCCTGTGGACCGGGCCATGGTGAGTGCGGTCGACGAGCTGCTCAGAGACGCCACGGTGGCCGCCGGGACATGGGAGACCCTCGCCGCAGAGCTCGAGGTCGAGCAGCTCATGGACCTCGTGTTCACGGTCGGGGCCTACGACACCCTGGCCATGGCGTTCCGCACGTTCGGCGTCCCGCTCGACGACGACCTTCGACGATAACGGGCTTCTCTTTTTTAGAGATCGGTGGTACCGTGCCGTACGGGCCCGCGAGAGGAGGACCTCCACATGGCGCACTTCCCGAAGCCAGCGGAAGGAAGCTGGACCGAGCACTACCCGGAGCTGGGCACGAGTCCGGTCAATTACGAGGACTCGATCTCGCCCGAGTTCTACGAGCTCGAACGAGCGGCCATCTTCGCCAGGACGTGGCTCAACGTGGGCCGGGTGGAGCAGATCCCGCGTACCGGCCGCTACTTCACGAAGGAGCTCCAGGCTGCTGGGACCTCGGTGGTGATCGTCCGCGACAAGGAGGGCGGCGTCCGCGGGTTCCACAACATCTGCCGGCACCGGGGGAACAAGCTGGTCTGGAACGACTTCCCGCGGGAGGAGACGAGCGGCACCTGTCGCCAGTTCACCTGTAAGTACCACGGGTGGCGGTACGACCTCGACGGTTCGTTGTCCTTCGTCCAGCAGGAGTCGGAATTCTTCGATCTCGACAAGTCGGACTTCGGGCTCGTCCCTGTCCAGACCGAGGTCTGGGAGGGGTTCATTTTCGTGAACCTGGATCCCGGCAACACGACTTCGGTCCGGGAGTATCTCGGCGGGCTCGCCGCCGGAATCGAAGGCTATCCGTTCGACAAGATGACCCAGGTGTACAAGTACCGCGCCGAGGTCGGCAGCAACTGGAAGCTGTTCATCGATGCGTTCGCCGAGTTCTACCACGCACCCGTGCTGCACGCGAAGCAGGCGATCGGCGAGGAGTCGGCCAAGGTGCAGGCCTTCGGGTTCGAAGCTCTCTCCTATGGGATCGACGGGCCGCACGGCATGGTGTCGTCGTGGGGGGGCATGGCGCCTCCGAAGGACCCGATGATGGTCAAGCCGATCGAGCGTGTGCTCCGCAGCGGCCTCTTCGGACCATGGGACCGTCCCGACATCGAGGGCCTCGATCCGCTCCCTGCAGGGCTCAACCCAGCACGAAGCCCGGCCTGGGGCATCGACTCGTTCGTCTTCTTCCCCAATTTCATGCTGCTGCTCTGGGCGCCGGGTTGGTACCTGACCTACCACTACTGGCCGACCTCCTACCACTCGCACATCTTCGAGGGAGCCCTCTACTTCGTCCCCCCGAAGAACGCCACCGAGCGTCTCCGCCAGGAGCTCGCGGCGGTCACCTTCAAGGAGTACGCACTGCAGGACGGCAACACCCTCGAAGCCACCCAGACGATGATCGAGTCGCGGGCGGTGACCGAGTTCCCCCTCAACGACCAGGAGATCCTGCTACGCCACCTGCACAAGACAGCACGCGGGTACGTCGCCGACCACACCAAATCGGCGCCCGGCGCCGACGTTCCCGTTCCGTCCTGAGCGAGGAGACCGATGAGCACCGCACTGCCGCTAGAGTTCGCCGACCTCGAACCGTTCTCGGCCTGGTGTCTCCCGACCGAGGCCGAGCGCTACGCCAAGCGATTGGAGAGCTCGATGGAGGAGATGCAGGCCTTCTACGACGCCGCATTCCCGCGGCTCGAGGGGATCTTGGCCTACCTCGACTCGACGAGTCTCGACTCGCTGCCCGACGATGCGATGAGGCTGCTCCGGCTCGCCTACTCACTGGTGAACGTCTCCTTCCCGGTCGAGGTGTGGCGCCAGGCACGGGTGCCGGACAGCGGTGCAGCCAGCATGGACGCCGTCGTCGAACCGGCCGTCTGAAGGGTCTGGCGTGCAGATCGGCGTGATGGTCGGCCCCGAGCGGGGCCGCTACGCCACGAAGGTCGAGCGGATGTTGGCCGACGCCCAGTGGGCCGAGGACGCGGGCCTCGCGTCGCTCTGGGTTCCCCAGATCCCCGGCGACTTCGATGCGTTGACGGCCGCAACCCTCATCGGGACCCGGACCACCAGGATCGAGATCGGGACCGCGGTGGTCCCGATCCAACCGCGGCACCCGATCGCGCTCGCCCATCAGGTCCTCTCGACCCAGGCCGCCTGTGGGGGTCGGCTCACCCTGGGTCTCGGCGTGTCGCACCACTGGGTGATCGACGAGATGCTCGGGCTCCCCTACGAGCACCCCGCCGCGACCATGCGCGCCTATCTGGACGTGTTGGATCGGGCACTCGCCGGGCCCGGGATGGTCGACGTCGAGAACGAGCTGTTCCGGATCCACAATCCGATCGACATCACCGACCTGGCCCCGACCCCGGTGATGATCGCCGCTCTCGGTCCGGTGATGCTGCGGATCGCCGGAGAGCGTGCGGACGGCACCATCCTCTGGTTGGCCGACGAGCGGGCCATCGAGAGCCACATCGCCCCGATCATCACCGCCGCCGCGGCGTCCGCCGGCCGTCCGGCACCGCGCATCGTCGCCGGCGTGCCGGTCTGCCTCTGCCGGGACGACGAGGTCGAGGCGGCGGTCAGCCGGGCCAACCGGGTGCTGTCCGAGTCCGAGGTGTCACCCAACTACCAGAAACTGCTCGATCACGGGGACGCCCGCACGGTCGGGGACATCCTCGCCGCCGGCGGCGAGGCGACGATCCGAAAGCGGCTGCAGGGATTCGGCGACGCGGGCGCGACCGACGTGTCACTGCGGATCGTGCCGATCGGCGGGACCCGCGAGGAGAAGCTCGCCTCGGCGCGTCGGACCCGGGAGTACGTCGCGTCCCTGCCCGGATCGATCTGACCGATCCGGGCGCCGCCGGACCGTCAGGAGGTGACGTCCTGGTGTCGCGAGACCTGACCGCCCTTCATCACGAAACAGACCGACTCGGTCATCGTGATGTCGCTGAGCGGATCGCCCGGGACGGCGACGATGTCCGCGAGCAGACCCACTTCGAGGCGGCCCCTGTCGTCGACGCCGATGAGATCGGCGGCCACGGTGGTGGCCGCGCCGATCGCCTGCGCCGGGGTCATGCCCCGGTCGACGAGGGCGACCAGTTCCTTCGCATTGCGGCCGTGCGGAATTGCGGGGGCATCGCTGCCACAGGCGATCCGTGCGCCACGCTCGATGGCCTTGCTGATCGTCTGCCTCGCACGCGGGAACACCTCGGCAGCCTTGGCCTGCAGCTCGGGAGCGGCGTGGGACACGTCCATGCCGTCGGCCAGATAGGTGGTGGCCACGAGGAACGTCTCGCGCTCGATCATGAGGTCCAGGGTCTCGTCGCTCATGAGCGATCCGTGTTCGATGCAGTCGATGCCACACTCGATGGCAACC
This sequence comes from uncultured Acidimicrobiaceae bacterium, assembly GCA_963701325.1. GTDB lineage: Bacteria > Actinomycetota > Acidimicrobiia > Acidimicrobiales > RAAP-2 > Bog-756. The sequence goes on along the minus strand of OY969604.1, from coordinate 1,247,327 downwards.
CGGATGGCCTCGTCCCCGTGGCAGTGGGCCGCGACCCGCAGGCCGGCGCGGTGCGCCTCGTCGACGATGGCGTCGAGCTCCTCGGTCGAGTACTGGCGGGCACCTGCGGGACCGGTGTGCGACATGACCCCCCCGGACGCACTGACCTTGACGATCTGGGCGCCGTGCTTGATCTGGTACCGGACGGCCTTGCGGACCTCGGCCACACCGTTGGCGATCCCCTCTTCGACCGTCAGGGGCAGCACGTGGGGTGCGAGGGCCTGGAACACGGTGGGGTCGAGGTGCCCCCCGGTCGGGCTGATGGCGTGGCCGGCCGGCACGATGCGCGGACCCTCGCACCATCCGCGGTCGATGGCCTTCATCAGCGCGACGTCGAGCAGCAGCCCGCCGGTCTGCACGAAGAGCCCGAGATTGCGCACGGTGGTGAAGCCGGCCCGCAGGGTCCGGCGGGCGTTGACCACCCCGCGCAGGGTCTTGAGGGCAGGGTCCTCCTGGACCGGGACGAGTGGGCTGGCATGGTCGGGCCCCCCCATGACGAGGTTGACCTCCATGTCCATGAGCCCCGGGAGCATGGTCACGTCCCCGAGGTCGAGCGTCGTTGCGTCCGAGGGGACGGACGAGGGGGAGACCGCGGTGATGCGCTCACCCTCGACGAGCAGTCCGCCGGGCTCGACCAGCCGGGTCCCGGTCCCGTCGAGCATCCGGGCACTGAGCAGGTGGACGGGGGGCCGGGGCGTGGTCGGACGTGCCATGTCAGCTCCTCGGGTGGTGGTAGCTCCGTTGTCCACCAGGTGCCAAATAGGTTTCCGGCGGACGCGACCAGAGTTACCGTAGCAAAGAGCCCCGAGCCGGAGAGTCCCTCGCAGGCCGTGGTGGACGACGCCCGTCGCCGCCGTCCTCCCTGGTCTCCAGCCCGAGCAGGGGGAGAATTGGATTCTCACCGGGCTGGTAGATTGGGAGCGGTGAGGGGAGGTCCGGCATGGCGACGGGTCCCGGCCGGGTTGCCGTGATCGAGCGCGACGATGTGGCCCAACGCCACGGCTACCACAGCCTTCGGGTCAAGCGGATCGTCGAGGAGACCGCCGACACCTGCTCGCTCGTGCTCGACGTGCCCGACGACCTGGCAGAGGCGTTCCGGTACCAGCCGGGCCAGTTCTGCACCTTCCGGGTGCGGATCGGCCCGGACGAGTACTTCCGGTGCTACTCGATGTCGAGCGCCCCGGAGACCGACGAGGATCTGGCGGTCACCGTCAAGCGGGTCCCGGGTGGCGCGGTCTCGAACTGGTTGCTCGACGAGGTCTCGGACGGTGACGCGGTGGACGTCACCAGGCCCTCCGGCACGTTCCTCATGCGGGGTGGTACGGGGCCGATCCTCGCGTTCTGCGGCGGCAGCGGCATCACGCCGGTGCTCTCGATCGTCAAGAGCGCGCTGACCTCGTCCGAGCGGTCGGTCCGGCTCCTCTACGCCAACCGAGACCCCGACTCGATCATTTTCGACGGCGCGCTTGGGGCACTCGAGTCCCGGTTCCCCGAACGGCTCTCCGTGGACCGGCACCTCGATTCGGTCAGCGGGCTGCCGGCTGCCGGCGTCATCCGGGACTTCGTCGGCGGCGACCTCGCCGCGGACTTCTATGTGTGCGGACCCGGTCCGTTCATGGAACTCGTCGAGGAGTCACTCGTGCGGCTCGGCGTCGAACCCGATGCCATCCTCATCGAGCGGTTCACCGCCCCTCCCGATCCCGGGCCGGCATCCCCCGACGGGTCCTCCAGCACCGAGGTCCCCACGACGATCGTGCTCGAGCTGCGCGGGAAGCGGCACGAGATCGCCTATCACCGCGGTGACACCGTGCTCGAGACCGCCAGGCGGGCGAACCTCCCTGCCCCGTACTCCTGTGAGGCCGGGAACTGTGCGACCTGCATGGCGCTCCTCTCCGAAGGATCGGCCACCATGCGGCAGAACAACGCGCTCACGCCGGAGGAACTCGAGGAGGGGTGGATCCTCACCTGCCAGGCGCTGCCCACCGGGTCGCCGTTCCGTGTCGAGTACGAACAGTTCTGAAAATCCAGTTCTCTTGACCGGAGAAGATGGTCTTCATAGGATGGCCGAGTCCTGCGGGACGTCCAGCGTCCCCCGGGAAGGGCGCGGTCGAGGCGAACGGAGGTCGGATGCCCAGCAACATCTCACGCCCCCAGATTTACGTGTGCTCACGGCGGAGCGCATGACCACCGGGCGCGTCGCCATCGTGACCGGTGCCGGTTCGGGCATCGGACGAGCCATCGCGGTCCGGCTGGCCGAGGACGGCTTCCACGTCGTGGTGCTCGATCTGGACAACCAGGCCGCCGAGACCGTGGCCGGTGAGCTCACCGGCCGCGGCTTCCCGGCAGCGGCGTCCGGGGGAGTCGACGTGTCGGACCGTGCGCAGGTCGACGCCGCTGTCGATCGGGTCCGTGCCGAAGTGGGCCCACCGGTCGTGCTGGTCAACAACGCAGGTATCCCGGGGTTCAAGGAGTTCCTCAAGATCAGCGACGAGAAGTGGGACCGGATCATGGCGGTCAACCTCTCGGGACCCTTCTACTTCGCCCAGGCCGTGGTCCCGGACATGATCGAGGCGGGATGGGGTCGGATCGTCAACATCTCGTCGTCGAGCGCGCAGTCGGGTCAGCCCTACATGGTCCACTACGTGACCTCGAAGGCCGGGCTCATCGGCTTCACCAAGGCCCTCGCGCTCGAGCTCGGGCCGCTCGGGATCACGGTCAACACGATTCCGCCCGGTTTCGTGGACACGCCGATGCTGCGCAACTCGGAGCAGCGGGGTCTCCTCGGTGGCACGGTGGACGAGACCGCCGAGCGTGCACCGGTCCGGCGTGCCGGGACGCCGGAGGACATCGCCCACGCGTGCTCCTACCTGGTCTCCGACGGGGCGAGCTACGTCACCGGGCAGGTGATCGGCGTCAACGGCGGGCTCACCACCTGATCCGTCGGAGGGCGGAGACGCTGCGACGTGGGGGCACTAGGTTCTACGCCAGAGATAATCGGATTCTCGGGAGGCCCGACCATGGTCGACATCGACGACTTCATCCTGATCAGCGTGGACGACCACATCATCGAGCCACCGGACCTCTTCGTGCAGCATCTCGCCCCCCGGTATCTGGAGCGGGCGCCCAAACTGGTACGGAACGCCGAAGGCTCTGACGTCTGGACGTTCGGGAAGGTCGTCATGGAGACCGCTGCCCTCAACGCGGTGGCCGGCCGCCCGAAGGAGGAGTACGGACTCGAGCCCCAGAGCCTCGACGAGGTGCGTCCCGGCTGTTACGAAGTCGACGAGCGGGTCAAGGACATGGACGCCGGAGGTGTCCTCGCCTCGATGAACTTCCCGTCCTTTCCGACCTTCACCGCCCGGGTGTTCGCGTCGGAGGACCCCGAGCTCTCGCTGGCACTCGTACGGGCCTACAACGACTGGCACATCGACGAGTGGTGCGGCTCCCACCCCGGTCGGTTCATCCCGATGGCGGTCCCGGTCATCTGGGACGTTCAGCAGACCGCCGACGAGATCCGTCGCACGGCCGCCAAAGGCTGTCACTCGCTGAGCTTCACCGAGAATCCCGCCGCGCTCGGGTACCCGAGCTTCCACGACGAGTACTGGGACCCGGTCTGGCGGGCGTGCTGCGACACCGGCACGGTGCTCTCGATCCATCTCGGGTCCTCGGGGCGACTCTCCATTCCGGCGGTCGACTCACCTCCCGACGTGATGATCACGCTGCAGCCGATGAACATCCAGTCGGCGGCGGCCGACCTGTTGTGGTCCCGGGTGCTCAAGCAGTTCCCCTCCCTCAGGGTGGCCCTCTCCGAAGGGGGGACCGGGTGGATCCCGTACTTCCTCGAGCGGGTCGACCGGACCTACGAGATGCACAGCGCCTGGACGTTGCAGGACTTCGGGGGACGCCTGCCGTCGGAGGTATTCCGGGAGCACTTCCTCACCTGTTTCATCAGTGATCCGGTGGGCGTGCAACTGCGCGACCGGATCGGCATCGACAACATCGCCTGGGAGGCGGACTACCCGCACAGCGACTCGATGTGGCCGACCGCCCCCGAGGAGCTCGGGCGGGTCTTCACCGAGTACGCCGTCCCCGATCCCGAGATCGCCAAGATGACCCACGAGAACGCGATGCGCTGGTACTCGTTCGATCCCTTCGTGCACGTCCCGAAACAGGAGGCGACGGTCGGCGCGCTGCGTCGGCGGGCCGAGGGTCACGACGTCTCGACCATGTCGCGGAGCACCCGGGTCCGGACCCCGGACGAGAAGCTCGAGGGGTTCCGCAGGCGGGCTCGCCAGGCGGTGGCGGCGCAGCAGTGACGGGTCCAGGGTGCAAGGAGCCGCAGCGGCGCCTCTAGCGCGCCGGCTCGGAACCGACCGGGTCGGCGTTGGTGCGCAACCAGTTCCCCAACGCGGCGCCGGCGTCGAGGACGTGGGCCTCGGCGATCGTGCGGGCCGCGGCGGCGTCCCCCACGCCGATGGCGTGGAGGAGTGCGGCATGCTCGGCGCTGCTCCGACGCTGCTGCTCGGGGAAGAGCTCGAAGAAGCTGCCCGGCACCACCCGCACCGCCTGTCGCAGGTAGGTGAGCAGGCGGGGCGAGCCCGAGGCGAGGTTGACCGCGCGGTGGAACTGCCGGTTTGCGGTCACGACGTCCGGACCTTCGTCGACGGCTGCCGCCAGGCGCTTCAGCTCGGCCAGTTGGGGCGCGGTGATCCGAAGCGTGGCCCATTCTGCGGCCTTGCCCGCGAGCGCTGCGAGGACGGCGAAGTTGTCGACGGCGTCCTCGGGGGTGATCCCGATCACGGTGATCCCGCTCCGCGGGGTGACCGCCACCAGCCCCTCGTAGGAGAGCTCGAGCAGCGCCTCCCGTACCGGGGTCCGGCTGGTGCCGAACTCGCGGGTGATCTCGTCCAGGTCGACCCGGTCCCCGGGTCGCAGCCGCCCGGTCAGGATGCGGTCGCGCAGCTCGCGGGCGGCTCGCGAGCGGACCGTCCCTCCGATCGGTTTGAAATCTGACATATCACATTCTATATTTCAATCCAGGTGCAGTCAACGAGTCCCCAGCCGAACGAAAGCCAAGGTGAGCCCGGTGAAACAGATGGCGCTGGTGGCGTTCATGCAGGCCGGGAACGCCACCGTCTATGCCGGTTCGTGGCGCCACCCCGCCACCGAGCACGGGTTCCTCACCGCGAGCTACTACGAGAAGCTCGGCCGCACCCTCGAAGAGGGCTGCTTCGACATGATGTTCTTCGACGACCGCCTGGCCATGCCCGGGATCTACGGAGGCTCGGTGGGCGAGGCGGTCCGCCACGGTGCCCGGCCGGTGAAACTGGACCTGAGCATCGTGCTCGGCATCCTGGCCGGGGCGACCCGTTCGATCGGCCTGGGTGCCACCTACTCGACCACCTACTACGCCCCGTTCCACGTCGCCCGCACCTTCGCCACCCTCGACCACCTCACCGGCGGCCGTGCCGCCTGGAACGTGGTCACTTCGGTCAACGACAGCGAGGCGCAGAATTTCGGTGTCGACGGGGTCCTGGCCCACGACGCCCGCTACGACCGTGCGGACGAGTTCCTCGAGGCGACGACCGGGCTCTGGGACAGCTGGGAGGACGACGCGCTGGTGCTCGACCGGGTGGGCGGGGTGTTCGCCGATCCCGACAAGGTCCACGAGCTCGGCTACGACGGCGACTGGTTCTCGGTACGGGGTCCGCTGACGGTGCCGCGCTCACCCCAGGGCCGCCCGGTGTTGCTCCAGGCGGGCTCGTCGGGGCGGGGACGGGACTTCGCGTCGCGGTGGGCCGAGGTCATCTTCACCGGCGATCCCGATCTCGAGGTGGCCCGGTCCCACTACGCGGACCAGAAGGAGCGGATCGGACAGGTGGGGCGTGACCCCGACTCGGTCAAGATGCTCCCGATGGCCTACACCGTGGTGGGGGAGTCGACGGCCCACGCGCAGGAGCGTGAGCAGATGTTCCTCAACGACTTCGTCGATCCGATGGCCTCCCTCACCCTGCTGTCCGAGCTCATGAACTACGACTTCTCCGGCATCGCCCTCGATGCGCCGATCACCGACGAGCTCATCGAGTCGGTCTCGGGCATCCGTGGACTGGTCCAGAACCTCCGGACCCACATCGGCGGAGCGACGGTCACCCTCGCGGACCTGGCGGGCCACCGGGCCACCCTGCTGCAGGGCCCGCGCTTCGTCGGCACGGGGACCGACGTCGCCGACCAGATGGAGGAGTGGTTCCACGGTGACGCCTGCGACGGGTTCGTCATCGCCGCCACCCACACGCCCGGCGCGTACGAGGATGTGGTCCGCCTGGTCGTCCCGGAGCTCCAGCGACGCGGGGTGTTCCGCGACCGCTACACGGGCACCACCCTCCGCGACAATCTCGGGCTGGCGAGGCCCGAGTGGGCGCCGCGTGCCTGACCGGGGGGGCCCGCTGCAGGGGCTCCGGGTCATCGACGCGGCGACACTGGTCGCTGGCCCGATGGTGGCCACGATGCTCGGGGAGTTCGGGGCCGAGGTCATCAAGGTCGAGTTGCCCGGCGCGGGCGACCCGTTGCGCACCTGGGGCGACCGGAAGGACGGCATCGGTCTCGTGTGGAAGAGCGTGAGCCGCAACAAGCGCTGCGTGACCCTCGACCTCCGTATGCACGAAGGACAGGAGCTGTTCCACGAGTTGCTCGCGGTGAGTGACGTCCTGGTCGTCGGCAACCGGCCCAGCGCCCTGCTCCGGTGGGGTCTCGACTACGAGTCGGTCCACGAGCGACACCCTCGCCTGGTGATGCTCCACGTGAGTGGTTACGGACGGGGCGGTCCCGCGAGTGATCGGCCGGGGTTCGGCACCCTGGCCGAAGCCATGAGCGGGTTCGCACAGGTGACCGGGCAACCAGACGGTCCCCCCACGCTCCCCCCGTTCATGTTGGCCGACGGGGTCGCAGCCCAGTCGGGGACCTGGGCGGTGATGATGGCACTCTACCACCGGGACGTGCGCGGTGGTGCGGGTCAACTGATCGACGTCAACCTGGTGGAGCCCCTGGCCCGCCTCGTCGAATCGTCGACGCTGGCCTTCGACCAGCTCGGGATCGTCCCCACCCGGGTGGGCAACCACCTCCCGGCGAGTGCGCCGCGCAACGCCTACCGGACCGCCGACGGCAGGTGGCTCGCCATCTCGAGCGCCTCGTCGAACATCGTGGTGCGGGTCTTCCGGTCGATCGGTCGACCCGACCTGGCGGAGGATCCTGACTACGTGGACCCCGTTCGACGTCAGGACCGGGGGATCGAGATCGACACGATGGTCGCCGAGTGGGTCGCCGGTCGGACGCTGGACGATGCCATGGCGGTCTTCCTCGACGCGGAGGTTGCGGCCGCACCGGTCTACGACGCGCAGCAGTTGCTCGCCGACGAACACCTGCAGGCCCGGGGAACCTTCTCCCGGATCACCGACCCCGACCTCGGCCCGGTCACCGTGCAGGCTCCGGTCGCGCAGCTCTCGGACACCCCGGGGCGGATCGACCATCTCGGCCAGGCACTGGGCGCGGAGAACGATGCCGTCTACGGTGGGCTGCTCGGCATCGACCCTGCGCGCATCATCGCCCTGCGGGCGGCCGGCGTCATCTGATCGGAACCTGGACGGAGGCAATCGTGTACGAACCGCGGGCCCGACGATCGGAGCTGGCCACCCCGGCCAGCAGCGAGCGCATGTGCGCGAAGGCGCCGGGCTCGGGAGCAGATCTGGTGTTCTTGGACCTCGAAGATGCCTGCGCGCCGGTGATGAAGGAGCAGGCGCGGGCGATCGCGGTGCACGCGCTGGTCGATCAGGACTGGGGCAGGGTCGTGCGGGCGGTCCGGGTCAACGGCCTTCGAACCCAGTGGTGCTACGGCGACGTGGTCGAGGTGGTCACGGGTGCCCGCGACGCGCTGGATGTGATCATCGTGCCCAAGGCGCGCTCAGCCCGTGACGTGTGGTGGTTCGATGTCCTGCTCACCCAGCTCGAGACCAAGCTGGGCCTGTGCAAGCGCATCGCCCTCGAGGTCCTCATCGAGGAGGCGGAGGGACTGGCCAACGCCGCGGAGATCGCCCGGGCGAGTGACCGGTTGGAGGCCATCATCTTCGGCGTGGGAGACCTCTCGGCTTCGTTGCGGGCCAGGGTGGACGGCAACTTCGATCCGGTGGGTGCGTACCCTGGGGACTTCTGGCACTTCGCCCGGGTCCAGATCCTCGCCGCCGCCCGCGCCGCTGGCATCGACGCCATCGACGCCCCGTACCCCGCCTTCCAGGACGTGGAGGGCTACCGCCGGTCGGCCGAGCACGCCAGCCTCCTCGGATACGACGGCAAGTGGGCCATCCATCCCTGCCAGGTCCCGATCGCCAACGCCGTCTTCGCCCCCACCGAGGCGGAGGTCCGTGCAGCCGAGGAGTCGATCGCGACCTACCGCGCCGCCGAAGCCGAGGGTGTGGGCGCGATCGGACGGGACGGCAGGCTTGTGGATGCAGCACACATGCGGTTGGCTGCCAATGTGCTCCACAAGGCGGCGCTCGTCGCGTCGGAACGGTCGGGACGGTGAGCCCGTACCGGGTCGTCCAGTGGGCGACCGGCAACATCGGGACCCGCTCCCTCCGGGCGGTCATCGAGCATCCGGAGCTCACCCTGGTGGGCCTCCACGTGCACGACCCGGACAAGGAGGGGCGCGACGCCGGGGAGCTGTGCGGGCTCCGGCCGACCGGCGTGCTGGCCACCCGGGACACCGGTGCGATCCTCGCCCTGCGACCCGACTGCGTCCTCTACATGCAGCAGGGATACGACGTCGACGTGCTGAGCTCGCTCCTCGAGTCGGGGGCGAACGTCGTGGCGACCTGCGGCGGGTTCCACCATCCGGGCAGCATGGACCCGGCCGAGCGGCGGCGGATCGAAGCCGCGTGCGAACGCGGCGGTGCCTCGATCTACAGCACCGGAATCAGTCCGGGGTTCATCTCCGAAGCGCTGCCGATCGTCCTGACCTCGATCCAGCGCCGGCTGGACAGGCTGCGGATCGACGAGTTCGCCGATCTCTCGAGCCGGGATTCGCCGGCCCTGCTCTTCGAGATCATGGGCTTCGGCCGCGATCCCTCGACCTTCGACCCGCAGCGCTGGGCACACGGCGCGGTCGCCTTCGGACCGTCGCTGCGCCAGGTCGCCGCCGCACTCGGGCTGCCCCTGGACTCTGTCGACTCCAGTGGTGAGGTGGCCTGCGCCGTCCGTGACACCGCGATCGCTGCCGGGATCGTCCCGGCTGGAACGGTGGCCGGCCAGCGGATGACCGTTGTCGGACGGCGCGACGGTGCCGAGCTGGTGACCTTCAGCGCCACCTGGTATTGCTCGACCGAGCTCGACGCCTCGTGGGACCTGCGGCAGGGAGGCTGGCGGGTGACGATCGAGGGTGACTGCCCGCTGGAGCTGGACATCCGGCTGGCGGTCCCGCCCGAGCGGATGGCCGAGGCCACCCCGGGTTACACGGCCAACCGGGCGGTCAACGCGGTGCCCGTCGTCTGCGGGGCCGCGCCGGGGATCAGGACCACGGTCGATCTTCCCCAGGTCGTGGCCAACCTCGGTCCGGGGGAGCCGTGAGATGGGACGGCCGATCCGACCGGGGCCGCCTGCGGTGACCGGCGGCTGCTGGGAGACTGGGCAGATGGACCGGGTAGGCAGCGATGAGTAGCGACGAAGGCGTTCTCGATCCGTGGGTCGCCGAATGGATGGCCGACAATCCGGAACGGGCCACGCCGTTGGAGGACCTGTCCCCGCGGATCCTCGAGCTCGCGCGTGGCCCCTGGGGTGCGCCACCGACCCGGGAGCTGGCCGAGGTCCGTGACGACGCGGTCGGTGACGTCCCGATCCGCATCTACCGCGGCGGGGGTGAGCCGACCGGCCTGGTGGTGTACTTCCACGGCGGCGGGTTCGTCCTCGGTGGCATCGACATCATGGACGGGGTCGCCCGCGAGCTCGCCCACGCCGCCGGTGCCGTCGTCGTCTCGGTCGGTTACCGGCTGGCGCCGGAGCATCCCTACCCAGACGGGCTGGACGACTGCGAAGCGGTGACACGGTGGGCGATGGCCACGAGTGCGACCTGGGGACTGCCGGCCGGATCGGTTGCGGTAGCGGGGGAGAGCGCGGGCGGGAACCTGGCTGCCGCGGTGTGCCTCCGACTGCGGGATGCAGGGGGACCGCTACCGCCCGGGCAGGTCCTCATCTACCCGGCGGTGTCAGGGTCGCAGGAGTATCCCTCCTCGGTCGAGTTCGACGGGCTGGTCATCAGCCGCACCGCCAGCAAGGCCTACTGGGCTGCCTACAGCGCCGGCAGGGACCTCGACCAGGACCCGTATGCCGCCCCGCTGCACGCGTCGTCGCTGCGGGGACTGCCTCCGGCGCTGGTGGTGCTCGGCGGCTGCGACATGCTCCGGGACGAGGGCCGCGCCTATGCGGGTCGGCTCCGCGAGGACGGTGTCGCGGTCGACGAGGTCTGCTATGCCGGCCAGCCCCACGGATTCGTGAACTTCGGCTTTCCGGCCGCCGCACTCGCCTTCGAGCGCATCGGGGCCTGGCTCCGGACGGTCTTCGATGCTTGATGGCCAGTGGGGCTTCTGCGGTTCAGAATTGCTTGACGATGACGAACGAACGGGGATGGGTCAGCGACGTCGGCGGTCAGCGCTTCAGAGGAGATGAGATGGAGGAAGAAGGCTGGTATGTGGATCCGTACGCGGTCCACGAAGCTTGTTGGATCTCCGCCGGGACGCCCACGGCGCTTGTTCGGGACGGCGATGTCGAGGCACAGGATCCGCCGCCAGGTACTCCATACGTCGGACGGCTCGAAGAGCTGCCGGAGAGTGCCCCCGCGGACGCGGTTGACTTGCGACGAGCCGACGACGCCGAGAGCACACCATTCGATCCCGATCGCGAGGAGGGGGCTGTCTGGGATGCGTTCGGCGAGAGCAGTGGCGGAGATTGATGGAGGGGCACGCTTCCGACGATCGGGGACGCCCGGTCCCTTCACCACCCGGGAAACGGCTCGGTGAGCGACCCGAGGACGTGGTCGGCACCGGCCTCGGTCAGCTCATCGACTGAATAGCGACCGCTTGCAACGCCAACGGAGACAGCCCCGGCGTCCCGTGCCGCATCGACGTCGCGAGGGGTGTCGCCCACCACGAACACCTGTGCCGGTGTCAGATGGGCGTGTAGGCGAGCGGCCTTCTCGATTGCGATACCCGTCAACTCGGACCGGTCTGGCGAATCAGATCCGTAGGCTCCGAAGATGAAGAACCGATTGAGATTGGCTGGGACGAGCTTGGTGCGTGCAGCACCCTCCATGGCGCCGGAGACCAGGCCCAAGAGAACGCCGGCTTCTCCAAGGGCGGCGAGACACCGGTCTGCTCCCGGCAGCATTCGGTAGCCCACAGAGACCAAAATGTCATCGGCCAGGTGGAGGAGGTACTGGACGTAGATCTGATCCAGCTCGTCGTCGCTCGGCTCATGGCCGATGACGGCCCGGAAGGTGGCTCTCGCGACCTGGGGATCCGTTTCCCCTGCCGAACTGTGCTCCCCGATGTCTGCGGGGATGCCATAGAGCTTCTCGAATGCAGCTTTCCAACTGCGGGCTCCAGCGCCCCCGGTGTGAACCAGGGTCTCGTCCACGTCGAAGAGGACGACCACCGGTTTGGACGTCTCGTTCATCGAATCCTCCAATCATCCCGTTGGCCAATCTGCCCGGCCGGGGGTCAGTTGGCCTTGGTCTGTGGAGCGAACCGGATGTCGAGGGCCCGGAGGTAGGTCTGCAACCCGGCGTCCTGGATCGGGATGACCCATGCGGGCCGGCCCGACTCGTTGAAGTGGGCGTGCCACATGCCGGGCGGGGTCGTGAACGCGCCGCCGGGTACCCAGTCCACCCGGACGGGGTCGGCGATCTCACCGTGACTGTCGAGGTGGGTGCCGAGCAGCGTGTAGCAGCCCGGTGCGCCCTCGACACAGAGATCCAGGGCGACCGACTGGTGCCGGTGTGGCCGCTGCACGGATCCGGCGGGCACGACACCGAACATGGCCCAGAGGACGTGGGTGACGGTGCGGGTCTGGGTCTGGTTGGCGTTGGCCAGCAGGACGCTGATCCGGCTGCGCCGCCCGGCGTCGGGCTCTGCCGAGACCTGTTCGAGCTCGGCCCTGGCCGTCCCGGCGTCGAATTTGGTGGGTGCGAAGCGCGGTTCTGTGGCCTCGGCGCCCAGGTAGCGGAGAAGCGGCTCGTCGGTCACCCAGTAGAGCGCCGCATCTTCCTCCGCATGGTGAGCCGACCGGCTCCGTGCCGGCAGGGTGAGGAAGTCACCGGTCCGCCAGGTCACGGCCTCTCCGTTGACGAACGAGCACCCCGAGCCCCGGATGACGTAGTACAGCTCGGAGGTGGCGTTCGGCGCGGTCGAGAGCTTCTCGCCAGGGAGGATGTGCACGAAGTGGGCCAGCAGGGCCGGACTGGTGGCCGGGCCGGACTCGATACCGAGGGACGCGGACAGGTCGAGGGGGGCGATCCGGCTCGGCCCGCCGGTGTGCAGCGTCGCCGGGAACGTCTCGATCGGCATCTGGGGCACCAAGCCGGCACCGATGGGGTCGGCCGCCGTCGAGTACTCGAAGTACCGGGCGTCGCCGCTCCAGTCCTCGCTCAAGGCTCCGACTCTCAGTCCCAGGTCGCTGAGGATGCTCATCTCGGTTCCAAGACTACCCAGCCAACCCGCAGGCGATTGCCCGACGGGCGGGGTGCACCGGGGGGCCGACGAGCCCAGAGCACGTGGCTGAACTGGGAACCCGTGACCGGTTGCCCGGGAGGGACTCGAAATGCTAAGCACTTGCTCAGCATTGGCGTGCCGAGAACCGGAGCTGCGGTGACCAACTACGAATCGGTCGACTTCTTCACCGACGAGTCCCTCGTCGAGGACCCCTATCCCTATTTCGAGCACCTGCGTTCGCAGTGCCCGGTGGTGGCGACGCCGCACTACGGCGTGGTGGCGGTGTCCGGCTACGACGAGGCAACCGAGGTCTACCGGGACCTCGACACCTTCTCCTCGTGCATCTCGGTGGTCGGCCCGTTCGCGACCTTTCCCGTGCCGCTCGAAGGGGACGACGTCGGGGGGATCATCGACCGCCATCGCGACCAGCTCCCGATGAACGAGCACATGGTCACGATGGACCCGCCGATGCACACCCGTGAGCGGGCGCTGCTGATGCGGTTGCTGACCCCGAAGCGGCTCAAGGAGAACGAGGCCTTCATGTGGCGGGCGGTCGATCGGCAGATCGACGAGTTCATCGGCGACGGCCACTGCGAGTTCATCGGGGCGTACGCGCAGCCCTTCGCCATGCTCGTGGTGGCCGACGTCCTGGGGGTTCCCGAGACGGATCACGCGAACTTCCGCGAAATTCTTCGGTCTGAGCGGCACGCCGGGGAAGGTCTCCGGCCAGACCCGGAGCGACCACGAGAGCACGCACTCCCTCAACATGCTCGACTCGCTCGACGGGTGGTTCGCGAGCTACATCGAGGACCGGCGAAGCGCGCCCCGCCGCGACGTGCTGACCGACCTCGCGCTCGCGACGTATCCCGACGGGTCGACCCCCGACGTGGCCGCCGTCGTGCGGACGGCCACGTTCCTCTTCGCCGCAGGCCAGGAGACCACCGCCCGCCTGCTCGCGACCGGGCTCAAGTACCTCGCCGAGTACCCGGAGCTGCAGGACGAGTTGCGTGCCCACCGCGAACGCATTCCCGATTTCATCGAGGAGGCGCTGCGGATCGAGAGCCCGGTCAAGGCCGATTTCCGGCTCGCCCGACGGGCGACCCGAGTCGGCGGCGTGGACATCGCGGCCGGGACGCCGGTCATGTTGCTCAACGGCGCGGCCAATCGGGACCCCAGGCGGTTCGACTGCCCGGCCGATTTCCGGGTCGACCGACCAAATTCGAAGGAGCACCTCGCCTTCGGGCGCGGCGCCCATTCTTGTCCCGGCGGCCCCTTGGCCCGGGCCGAGGGCCGGATCAGCATCGAGCGCATCCTCGACCGGATGCGGGACATCCGGCTCTCCGAGGAGCACCACGGACCGTCGGGAGCTCGGCACTTCTCGTACGAGCCGACCTGGGTCCTCCGTGGCCTCCACGACCTGCACATCGAGTTCACTCCGATGGAGGTGCCACGGTGAGCGGCCGGGTCGCCGTGGTGACCGGGGCCGCCTCGGGCATCGGCCTCGGCGTAGCCCGCCGTCTTGCTGCAGACGGCCACGCGGTGGCTCTCCTCGATCGCGACGGAGACGGCGCCAGGAGCGCTGCGGCGGACCTGTCCGAGCGAGGGTCGACCTGCGCGGCCTACGAGGTCGACGTGGCCGACCGCGGGGCACTGGAACGGGCGTTCTCCTCTCTTCGCGAGGAGCTCGGGCCGGTCACCATCCTCGTGACCAGCGCGGGGATCGAAGCGTTCGACGCCGCACTCGACATCACACCGGAGAAATGGGATCGCATCCTGGCCGTGAACCTGACCGGCACCTTCGTCTGCATGCAGCTGGCTGTGGCCGACATGCTCGCCGCCGGCTGGGGTCGCATCGTGACGATCTCCTCGTCCAGCGCCCAGTCCGGAGCACCCAGGATGGCGCACTACGTCGCGTCGAAGGGCGGGGTGATCGGGTTGACCAAAGCGTTCGCACGCGAGTTCTCCGGCGGCGGTATCACGGTCAACACCATTCCCCCGACGATCGTCGACACGCCGATGGCGAGGAAGGCGGAGGGCGCCGGGGACGTCCCGAGCGTCGACACCATGGGGAAGATGGTCCCGGTCGGGCGCGCCGGGACCCCGGACGACATCGCCGCCACCTGTGCATTCCTCTGCTCCGACGAGGCCGGCTACATCACCGGACAGCTGATCGGTGTCAACGGAGGAATGTACATCTGACGACTCCTCACCGCGCGCTCTTGGTCCGGGCGTGATCGGATGAGCGCGACGCGCCGGATCGGCACCGAAACCTCGAAGACCCGTGCGATGCTGGTCGACGCGGCCGAGCGGCTCATGGTGGCGGAAGGCTACGCCGCGGTCACCTCGAGGCGGGTCGCCGCTATGGCCGACGTGAAGCCTGCGCTCGTCCACTACTACTTCCGCACGATGGACGACCTGTTCCTGGCGCTCTTCCGTGCTCGGGCCGAGCAGGGTCTCGAACGGCAGGCTCGAGCGCTGGAGTCGGACCAGCCCCTCTGGGCACTCTGGGAGTACAGCCGGGACCCGAGGGGAACGGCGCTGACCATGGAGTTCATCGCCGTGGCGAACCACCGCAAGGCCATCCGGGCCGAGATCGCACACTCAGCCGAGCGCTTCCGCCTCGAACAACTGCAGGGGTTCCAGGGCCTGCTCGATCGCTACGGGGTCGACGCCGACGAGTATCCGGCAATCGTCTGCACGGTCCTCCTGTCGAGCATCTCGCGGGTGCTGGTCATCGAACAGGAAACGCTCGGCATGTCCTCCGGGCACGAGGAAACGGTGGCATTCGTCGAGCGCTTCATCCGCGGTCTCGAGGGAGACCGCCGACCGTTCGTTTAGTGGCGCGGCGACACCGGTCCGCGGTGCAGGATGGCTTACTGAATCGGTTCGTCGCCGGTGAAGGTCGTGCGGTGCATGTCGCGTGGCGAGGTCGGGTCGTAGGGCAGCGCCCGGTGCAACACGCCGCGGTTGTCCCAGATCACCACGTCGCCAACCTGCCATTCGTGCCGGTAGACGCGCTCTGGAACCGTCGCCCGGGCGAGGAGGTCGTCGAGGAGAGCCCGGCCGTCCGCGTCGGACATGCCGACCACGTGGTCGGTGGTGGCGCCGAGCACGAGCGATCTACGGCCCGATCGGTGGGTCCACACGAGGGGGTGCTCCTTGGCCGGCCGCATGCGCCACAGCTCGATCTCCTCCGGGGCCGGGTCGGGGTTGTGCAACCGCTGGGATGCCTCGATGGTGTGCACCACGCGAACCGACCCGAACCGCTCTTTCTCCTGGTCGGAGAGGTCCTCGTAGGCCTGGTAGGAACTCGCGAACTCCGTCTCGCCGCCGGAGTCGGCTACATCGTGCGCGCTGAGCATCGTGGCCATGATCGGCACATCGTCGGTGCAGCCGTCGATGTGCCAGTCGAAGGTGCCCTTGAGGTACGCGGCCGCCCGGTTCCGCTTCGGGTCGAGCGTGACCAGGAAGATCTCGGGGTGCTCGCCCTGCCCGAGCTTCTCCACCGCGCCGAGCTTGCGGCTGAAGGCCACCTGGGCCTCGTCGTCGAGGGAGAGGCCGCGGAAGACGAGGGCGCCGTTGGTCTCGAGTGCCTCGAGCGTCCAGTCGGGCAGGGTCTCGTCGTTGAGGAGTTGCTCGCGGTCGACCCCCTCCACGAGGGCGCCAACGGTTGGCGTCAGCCTCTCGGTCGTGATCACTGGCATCGGTGCTCTCCTTTCGTCGGCATGCTATGTCAGGAACTCCGCCGTCCGGCGGTGGAAGCGCCACCGACCCTCGGCCTGGTGGAGGACGTCCTGGTACCGGCCGACGAGCTGGATCGCCCACCCGGTCTTGCCTTTCAGGAGGAAGATCACGTCGCTGGTCGCATGGGCCTCGTCGTCGCACCAATTGCTGACGAGGGTGTTGACGACGACGTGGCGCTGGGGCCGGGTCGGCTTCCATTTGGCGTAGGCCTCGCGGAGGGCGTCATGGCCCTCGAGGGTGCCGAGCCCCGGGATCTCACAGCGGGCATCGGGGCAGAAGGTCGCCACGACATCATCGGTCCGACCGTCGTCCAGTGCCTGGGTATACGCAGCCATGGTGGCGCGGATGCCTTCGACCACGTCGGCATAGGACGTCTGGGGACCCGGCGCCGGCATCGGTCAGCTACCCCGACCCCCGACGAGACTCACGCGGCTGCGTTCCTCGGGGAGCCCGTTCGCGACCGCCATCGCATGTGGCACCGGGAGCGCCGACCACATCTCATCCACGATCGCCATGTGGTCCGCTCCCCCTTTCGTGGTACCCCGCAGTATACTAACCGGTCGGTACAAAATCCAGGTCGGCGCATCCGACGATCGAATGCCGCGGATGACTCGGTGACCTCACAATTCGTGGCCCAATGACCACCCTTTCCGAACCCGCACCGCCCGCGCCCGATGTCGACGTGCTGGTCGTCGGTGCGGGCATCACCGGGATCCTGCAGCTGTACCGCGCCCGTGAATCGGGGTTTTCCGCACGGCTGCTCGAAGCCGGGGGCGGAGTGGGCGGGACGTGGTACTGGAACCGCTATCCCGGTGCCCGGTTCGACTCGGAGAGCTATACCTACGCCTACCTGTTCTCGAAGGATCTCTTCGACGAGTGGGAGTGGAAGGAGCAATTCGCCGAGCAGCCGGAGACCGAGCGCTATCTCAACCATGTGGTCGACCGGTTCGACCTCCGCCGCCACATCCGTTTCGACACCAGGGTCACCTCGGCCATCTATGACGAGCGGTCGGGTACCTGGACCGTGGGTGCCGAGGACGGCACTGAGCTCAGGGCGCGGTTCCTGATCGCCGCGACCGGCGTCCTCTCGGTGCCCTACTTCCCGGACCTACCCGGACGCCAGGACTTCCGGGGCGTCTCGTTGCACACAGGATTGTGGCCAGCCGATCCGGTCGACTTCGCAGGCAAGCACGTTGCCGTCATCGGCACCGGGTCGAGCGGAGTGCAGGTGATCCCCGCCATTGCTGCCGAGGTCGCCTCGCTCACCGTGTACCAGCGAAGCGCCAACTGGTGCACACCGCTCAACAACGCCCCGATTACTCCTGAGGAACAGGTGCAGCTCAGGGCCGGCTTCGAGGAGATGCGTGAGGTGCTCAACACCTCACCGGCAGGATTCCTCCATCCTGCCAACGATCGTGCGACCTTCGACGACTCCGAGGAACAACGCCTCGCGTTCTTCGAGACGATGTGGAGAAGCCCCGGTTTCATGAAGCTCATCAGCAATTACACCGACCTGCTGTTCAACGAGGCCGCCAACGCCGAGTGGTGTGCGTTCGTCACTCGGAAGATCCGGGGTATCGTCGACGATCCTGTGACGGCGGAGATGCTCATCCCGAAGGACCACCGCTTCGGCGAGAAGCGGCCCCCATTCGTGACTGGGTACTACGAGGTATTCAACCGCCCGAACGTCTCGCTCGTCGATCTCGAGCAGACGCCGATCATGCGCATCACCGAGGGCGGGATCGAAACAGCCGAAGGCGAGCGACCCTTCGACATCGTCATCTGGGCCACCGGCTTCGACTTCGGCACCGGCGCGCTCATGCGCATGGGGATCCGCGGCCGGCGCGGCCTCGCGCTCATCGACCACTGGGCTGATGGCCCGACCACGTTCCTCGGCTTGCAGACGACCAAGTTCCCGAACTTCTTCTTTCCCGGTGGGCCCCACGCTGCAGCCGGCAACAACCCGCGGTACAACGGCGATCAGGTCGACTGTGTCACCGACACGCTTGTCTACGCCCGCGATCATGGCTACGACGTGATCGAGGTGTCGCCGGAGGCCGAGGAGCGGTGGTGCGAGATGATCGAACGCAACGTGGCCTTCTCCTCGTTCACGGAGAAGAGCTACTACTTCGGCACCAACATCCCCGGGAAGCCTCGCCGATTTCTCCTGAACTCCGGCGGACGGCCCAAGCTCTTCAAGGAGATCGCCAGGGTCCGCGGCACTGCCTACAGGGCGTTCAGACTGTCGCGATCGGGGTCACCGGTGAGCCCACCACGCCGGGCAGCCGCAACGGAGGAGCGGTAAGGAGGAACCGGCTGCGCTCGTGCTCGCGCAACCACGTCGCCAACTCGTGCAGGTACCAAAGCTCTCCGAGCGGCACGCCGAGCTTGAAGAGGCAGAGGTGGTGGATCGGAAGGAGCGAGTGCCGGCTTTCGTCGTGGTCCCTCCCGACCAGGCCTTCGACCGCGTAGTTGTCAGCGACCAGCGCGGCGATCTGCGACTCGGTGATCCACTGCAGCAACGACTCGTCGCGGGCGTCGAGGTATGTGCACGTCCTGAAGAGCTGCTTGGGATCAGGGTTGTGGTCCCATTCGAGGATCTTGGTGGCGAAGCCGGTGTGGAGCAGGACCATGTCGCCTGGCTCGACGACGACGTCGTCGGCCGCCATGACCTCCTCAAGTGTCTTCCGATCGACGCCACGCCAGTCATGACCGAGGTGGTGGGCCAAGTCGATGAGGACCCCGCGGCCCTGGACGCCGTGGAAGGCCATGTGCTCCAAGCCGAGATGGTGAGCGAAGCAGAGGTGCCGGCCACCGTCCCCGGCCGCATCCACCGTCGGTCCTACCAAGTCGACCCCGGCACGGTACCCGTTGTAGTAGACCGCCTCCTCGGTCCCGTCACCATCGGCGTCGAACTCGGCGCCGGCGTGGGCCAGAGAGTCCCACTGTGTCGAGTACTGGAGGAAGAGTGTCACCATGTCGTCGTTCCATACGTCGACGTACTTGGGGTTCCCCCAGTCCTTCATCTGGCTCTGATGGACGTTGTAGAAGGTGTCTGAGTTGCCTTCCATGTCCTCGGTGGGCGCGATGACCGGAGGGAAGCGCCGCTGGTTCAGCGCCGTGCCACCCGGATAGTCGAGCGGGAGGCTGAGACAGAAGGTGATGCCGGCTTCTACCTCCCGCGCCCCCTGGAGGACCTTCTCGGGGGTGAGCAGATTGATCCGACCGAGCTCGTCGTCGTCGCCCCAATCACCCCAAGTCGAGCCCGGCGGGCGTTGCTTCCACAGCTTTGTCACGGCTTTACGCTCCTTTTGTCTGTCGCTATTTGACGAGTTCGGGATAGCACTGCTCGACGAGCGTGCGGCACCCCTCGCGCCAGGTGATCTCGCAGCGTCCGAGCACCTCGTGCCTGAAGGTGGTGTCGGGCACCAGTGAGCACCATGCACGGTTCGTGTACTCGAAGCTTGGCTCCTTGCCGATCAAGTCGCCCATGTACGTGCAGGACTCCTCGGCGGTGACGACATCGTCCCCGCACCAATTCACCACCAGAGGCGGTACGCGGCCCGTCTCGAGCGCGGCCACCCCCAGCCGTGCGCAGTCCGGTTCGAAGATCGGTCGCGTATAGGTGGGAGCGTCAGGGTGGAGTCGGATCGGCTTCCCTCGGGCGATGCGGTCGAGGCGGTCCCGCATCGGGCCGCCGTCCACGCCTGACGCGCCCCCGACGCGGATGATGGTCGTCGGGATGTCCAGGCTGCGCGACAGATAGCTGATGACCGCTTCGTTGGCCGCCTTGGTGAACGAGTACGCACTCGTGGTGTGGAACCCGAACGGATGGGATTCGGGGACCGGCGTGTCGCCCCCGGGCGGGTCGTACAGCGAGATGGTCGAGGCGAAGAGAAAGCCCTTTGCCGATCGGCAGCGCGCCATCAACCGTCCGGTTGCGTCCGCGTACGCGTCGAACGAGTTCGGCCATCGATCCCTCGACGGGACGTCGATTCGGCCCGCCGTATTCCGGGTCAAGGGCAATGCGCTGTGGAACACGTAGTCGAAGTCATCGGGCAGATCGTCGAAGGAGTCGAACAGATCGTGTCGGATGCAGGTGACGCCGCTCGACTCGAGCTTCTCCATCGCCCCGGGCTTCGAGAAGCGAGCCATGGCGAACACGTCGTTGTGCGGCGTCAGCAACCGCAGCGCCGGCGCGCTCACCGGCCCTTGCCCGCCGACGAACAACACCTTCTGCTCCTGCACGGCCGGCGTCTTCGCGCTCAGAAGCCGAGGTCGAGGACCGGCTTGTCGAACGGCGCCACGTTGACCACCTGTAGGGCCGGGAGCAGTCGCTCGTAGGGTAGGCCGGCGAGGAAGCCGTCGATGGTCCGCTCGAGGTTGGAGATGTGTCCTTCGAGCCGCTCGTTGAGCCGCATGTACGTGAAGCCCTTCGCGTGGAGGCCCTTCTGCTGTCTCGGGATATTCGAGAAGTCCTGCGCCGGGATCGGCGGCCATCGTGGGTCGTCACAGTCCCAGATCTCGGGCGGCGCAGGTGTCGTCGGCTCCTCTCCGTCAGGGAAGCGAGCCAGCGACCAGATCTCCATCAGTGTCTCCTCCGGTCCCAACGGTCGGAACCGGTATGAGGACGCGCTGCTGTACATCGGCAACACGAAGTAGTGCGGGAAGCACTGATAGAACGTGTCGTTGAACCCGTGCTCGTCGAGCTCATTGATGTCGGGCATGTCTGCGTGCCGCTCTCGGTGCCAGCGCATCACAGCATCGTTGAGGGCGCGGTTCCACACCGAGATCGCGAGCTCCGGGTCGGCGGGCAGCTCCATGCTGCGCAGGCCTTCCGCCACCCGAACGTCGTTCGCGTGGACCATCCCGTCCATGCCGTCGCTCATCGCGCGGAGGTATTCGATCTCCGCATCGATGAACGCACGCGGCTCGAACGGCGCGCCCGGGCGCAGCGAGTACCGCATGCCGGGGATGTCGAGCTGGGGGTGCGTCACCACCACGTGGTACATCTCGACGAACGCCTCGACGGCAAGCTTCCAATTCACCGGGAGTCGGGCTGCGTACCACTTCTCGGCCCGTAGCGATTCGACCTTCCACGCGTCGAGGATGGTGGCGGCAGGCTCCATGCACTCCCGTACGGGCGGAGCGTCGTTGTCAAAGTTGATCCACGCGCACCCACCCCAGACCTCACACCGCACCGGAACGAGGTCGACGTCGCTCTGCTCGACATTGTGCGGGGCGAACGACCTGCGCCGCGGGATGCCCGTGTTCGCGCCATCGAGGCCGTAGCACCATCCGTGGAACGGGCAGGTGAACCCGCTCTCGCACCTCCCTCGACCCTGGACGAACCTCACGCCCCGGTGGCGGCAGGCGTTCTCGAACGCCCGCACCCCCATGTCATCGCTCCTGACCACGACGACCGATTGGTCGAGGATCTCGTACTCGACAAAGTCGTGCGGTCGCGGGATCTCCTCGAGCCGGCACGCCATCTGCCAGACCCTCGGCCACAGCCGATCGACCTCCAACCGGTAGAAGTCGGGGTCGAAGTACCGCTCTTTGGGAACCCGATCCGGGAACGCCGGATCCATGGCGTAGGGCACCGGCAGTGCCGACCGCTTCCGGTCCACGATCGCCACAGCGACCCTCCTTCCGAGTCGGAGCGCGTCCTTTCGCCGAAGCGTATACTAACCGGTCGGTACAATCCGTCTGGGTTGAAGGAGGGTGCACCATGATCCAAGAGGATTTCGTCGTCTCGGGCGACGGGCACCTCCTCGAGCCGACCGATCTTTTCCGTACCCGCCTCCCCAAGCACTTGCGCGACCGGGCCGTATGGGAAGAGGACTTCGAGGTCGAGCCGCTGGTCGAGGGCGGCGCCAGGATCTTCCGTCGACTGCACACGCCCGGGTTCGAGGGCTGGACGATCTCCCGGTACCGCCAGACCCGTGGGCGGATGCCCGAGGGTGATCCGGACATGATCCTCGAGGACATGGCCCTCGACGGGGTCGACGCCCAGGTGCTGCACCCGAACCTGTCGCTGTTCGGGCTGTACTCCGACGACCACGAGCTCTCGATGGCCCACGCCCACGTGTACACCGACTACGTGATCGAGCGGTTCGCGCCGTACTTCTCGCGTCTGGCTCCGACGGCTCCGATCCCGATCACCGACATCGACGACGCGGTGGTCCAAATCGAGCGCGTCGCCGCGGCCGGGTTCCGTGCCATCCTCTTGCCGGCGACGCCGCCCAAGCACTATTACTCACGGGACTTCGACCCGATCTGGGCAGCAGCTCAGTCCAACGGCATGCAGATCTTCTTCCACACGCAGACCGGTGGGGTCAAGGTCGACGACCCGGCTTCCACGACGCTCAAGGTGGTCATGGAGTCGGCGGCGCAGGTGAACAAGCCGATGACCGAAGCCTCGGCGTCGAAGCGTATGGTCACCCAGGCGGTGTATGCCGGGCTCGTCCCCGGGAAGCTCATCTCCGAACTCATCGGTGGCGGTGTCCCTGAGCGCTACCCGGACCTCCACTTCTCGCTGATCGAATTCAACGCCCACTGGCTGGCGTCGTTGGTCGGCGCCATGGACAAGTGCTGGATCACCGGCATCGGCCAGGATCCCGACTGGTGGATCGGAACGTGGGACGACGCTCGCCCGCCCAACGACCAGGCCAACATGGCTCAGCTCTTCCGACTGAACGAGAAGTGGCCCTACCCGCTGAAGCCGAGCGAGTACGTGAAGCGGCAGTTCCACGTGCAGTTCCAGGACGATCCGGTGGCCCTCGCCTGCCGGCACATCACAGGGGTGTCGACCATCGTGTGGGGCAACGACTATCCGCACGCCGAAGGGACGTTCCGCGGCAGCCGGGAGCTCATCGCAACCCAGTTCGCCGGTGTTCCAGCAGAGGAACGGGCCGCCATCCTCGGCGGAACGTTGGGTGGGCTTCTGGGTTTCGAAGCTCCCGTAGCCGTCTGACCGCACTCGACAAGGGCGCGGAGCCCGGAGGCCGTCGGCACCCTCCGCCGTGGTCAGGAGCCTTCGCTCACCCGAGACCAACCGTCTCCGGGTGCGTCGACGTGGATGATCTCGGGGACGCCGGCGAGAAGGTGGGGCAGCTGTTCCGTCGCCGCAGTGAAGTGAGCAGACTGAACATGGGCCTCTCCAGCTTCGGCGTCACGGAACACCTCGACGAGCACCCACAGATTGGGGTCATCGTGGCTCCGGTACCAATCGAAGGAGATATTGCCCGGCTCTGCTCGTGTCGACGTCGTGAACTCCTCGACCAACGACGGCCAGTCATCCGCGTATTTGGACCGCACCTGGTGTTTGACCACGACGAGAATCATGTGAACCTCCGTGCCCGGTCACGTTCGCCTTGCGATTCCGTTGCCTGTACCGACCGGTTGGTCTACTCTATGCTGCGCACTCCGACGAGCGCTTCCGCACCGCGAGATCGGTCGTGGCAGGAGGGTCACCGTGATGACGCAGACGTCGAGGTCGAGCTACTCGCCGAGGGGCGTCGAGGCTCTGGTGGCAGTCTGAGCGAGCTCGGATTCGAAGGGCGCGTCGCGGTCGTCACCGGCGCGGGGCGTGGCATCGGCCGCGCGGTACGCGCACCTGCTCGCCGAGCGGGGCGCGAGCGTCGTCGTCAACGACCTGGGTGGCTCGATGGACGGTGTCGGAGCGGACACCGGCCCGGCTTCCACCGTCTCCGCCGAGATCGGCGACGCGGGTGGGGTCGCGCTCGCCGACGGCAGCGACGTGGCGACCGTTGCGGGCGCGGAGGCGCTCGTGGATGCCGCGGTCGCGGAGTTCGGGCGCCTCGACATCGTGATCAACAATGCCGGCATCATCAGATGGGCGGCCTTCCCGGATGCCGATGCGGAGAACCTGGCGAGTCACCTGGCTGTGCACGTCGCCGGGTCGTTCAACACCACCCGCGCCGCCTGGACCCACATGGTCGAGCAACGCTATGGACGCATCGTGATGACGACGTCGACCGGGATGTTCGGGCTGCGGGCCAACACCTCGTACGCCACCGCAAAGGCCGGGGTCATCGGTCTCACCCGCAGCCTCACGGCAGCGGGGGCCTCCTCTGGGATCAAGGTCAACCTCATCGCACCCGCGGCGACGACCCGCATGGCGGGCCAGGTCTCCGGTGCTCCGGAGCTGTCGCCTGAGCTCGTCGCGCCGATGGCCGCTTTCCTCGCCCACGAGTCCTGCCCGGTCAGCGGCGAGATCTACGTGGCCGGCGCGGGTCGATTCGCGCGCCTGTTCCTGGCGTCGACCAGGGGCTACGTCCACCCCGGCCCGAAACCGACGATCGAGGACATAGCGGCGCACTGGGCCGCGATCAACGACGAGGCCGGGTACTTCGTCCCTGCCGACCTGATGGCCTGGTCCGAGACCTTCATGGCCCACTTGCGCCCGGACGACACCGTTCCGGACTCCTGAGGCCGATCCTGTACCGCTCGGTCCAATAGGATCGGCTGATGGACTTCTCGCTCAGCGGGCCGGAAGGCGAGTTGGTCGCACTCTGCCGCAACTTCGCACAGAAGGAGATCGCGTCACGTGCCCCTCTGGCCTGGCACGAGGCCAGGTGCCCGACCGATCTGCTCAGGGAGATGGGGGACCTCGGCCTGCTCGGCATGCTGATTCCCGAGGAGTGGGGCGGCATCGGCATGTCGACCATCGGATTCGTGGCGGCCATGGAGCAGATCGGCGTGGCGGACCAGTCGGTCGCCGCGGCATGGCAGGCCCACGTCACGATCGGCTCGCTGCCGCTCTACCTGTTCGGCACCGACTCCCAGCGCGAACGCTGGCTGCGCCCGTTGGCCGAAGGGCGCGCGCTCGGTGCGTTCGGGCTCACCGAGCCCGATGCCGGTTCCGATGCTCGCGGGATCCGCACCAGCGCGGAGCAGCGCGACGGTGGCTGGCTCATCAACGGCTGCAAGACGTTCATCTCCAACGCGGGAACCGACATGTCGTTCGGGGTGACCCTGTTGGCCCGCACGGAGTCCACGGAGGGGAAGCAGCCGAGGTTCGCCAGTTTCGTCATCGAGAAGGACACCGCCGGGTTCACCATGGGCCCGAAGATGCGCGGCATCGGGTGGCGGGGCCTCGATACCCGTGAGTTGTATTTCGACGACGTCTGGGTTCCCGACGAGCATCTCATCGGCGATCCGGATCTCGGGCTCGGCCAGTTCCTACGCACGCTCGAGGTCGGGCGCATCTCCGTCGCCGCCCTGTCCCTCAGTCTGACCCAGGCCGTCCTCGACCTGGCGACGGACTATGCGCGCCAGCGGGTGCAATTCGGGCAGCCGATCTCGACATTCCAGGCTGTCCAGTTCAAGCTTGCCGACATCGCAACCGAGCTCGAGGCAGCGCGTTGGCTCACCTATCGGGCCGCCTACCTGCGCGACACCAACCAGCCGTTCCGGACGGAGGCGGCAATGGCAAAGCTCAAGGCCAGCCGCGTGGCGACCTGGGCCGCATCGGAGGCCGTGCAGATCCACGGTGGCCTCGGGTACATGCTCGACACGCCGGTGGCCCGCTTCTACTGCGACTCCAAGGTGCTCGAGATCGGCGAGGGAACCAACGAGATCCAACACCTGGTCATCGCACGCGCCCTGGGATGCTGACTCAGATCGCCGCGAGGTGACGAAGGGCTGCGGCGATATCGTCGCGGTCGGGCAGCCAGGCCCGTTCGAGGTCAGGAGCGTAGGGCGGGGGAGTGGCTGCTGCCCCGACCCGTTCGATCGGCGCGTCGAGGTCCCAGAACGCCTCGCGAGCCACCGTGGCGGCAATCTCGGCACCGATGCCGAAGGGGACCACCGCTTCGTGCGCAATGAGGAGCCGGCTGGTTTTGTGGACCGAATCGAGGACCGGCACGATGTCGAGCGGGGCCACCGTGCGCAGGTCGATGACCTCGACGGAAATCCCGTCCCCGGCCACGAGCTCGGCCGCCGCCACCGCTTCGTGGACCATCCGTGAGATCGACACGACGGTGACATCCGATCCGCGACGGACGATCGCGGATCTGCCGATCGGAAGCAGATACTCAGGTGGCGGCTCGGGGCCCTTCATGCCATAGAGCAGCCTGTTTTCGATGAAGACGACGGGATTGGGGTCCTGGATCGCAGCACGGAGCAGGCCGTAGGTGTCGGCTGGCGTCGACGGCATGACGACGCTCAGCCCGGGGATGTGGGCGAGGAGCGCCTCGAGGCTCTGCGAGTGCTGGCTCCCCGACGAGCGGCCTGCCCCGAACTGGGTCCGCACGGTCAGCGCCATCTCGGCGGCTCCGCCGGTCATGAACGGCAGTTTGGCGGCCTGGTTGAGCAGCTGGTCGAAGCAGACCCCGATGAAGTCGAGGTACATGAGTTCGACCACGGGCCGCATCCCGGCCATCGCCGCCCCGACCCCCAGCCCGACGATGGCCGTCTCGGAGATCGGAGCGTCGCGCACACGGTCCCCGAACCGATCGCGCAGCCCCTTGGTGAGCCCGAAGACATTGCCGCCCGCACCGACGTCGATGCCGGCCACGAACACGCGGTCGTCACCGGCGAGCTCGGCTTCGAGCGCGTTCCGGACCGCGTCCATGGTCCGGAACACCGGCGCATCCTCGCCGAGCGGAGGCGGCTCTGCCCGCTCCGGTCTCTCCCGTACGACGAAGTGGGTGAGCGTTGCCGGATCCGGGGCGGCCAGCCGGCGGGCTGCCGCCACCGCGCCGTCGAGCTCATCTGCGACTGACGACTGGACCGCCTTCATCTCCTCGTCACCGATGCCGGATTCCCGGAGCAGGCGCTCGTGCGCGAGCAGCGGGTCGCGCACTTCCCATTCGCGGACCTCTTCGGGTGAGCGGTAGCGCTGCGGATCCCCTTCGTAATGGCCCTGCCACCGATAGGTCTCCGCCTCGACGACCGCCGGACCGCGTCCGGCGCGTACGGCCTGGACGACGTCAACCATCATGGTTGCCGTCGCGGCGACGTCGTTACCGTCCACCGCCAAATAGTCGATGCCATAGCCAGCGGCCCGTCGCTCGAGCGGCGCCCCGTGCTGGCTCGAGACGTGCGAGAACTCGGCGTAGCCGTTGTTCTCGCAGAAGAAGACCACCGGCAGCTGCCAGACGGCGGCCAGGTTCAACGCTTCGTGGAACCCGCCCTGCGCGGGTGCGCCGTCACCGAAGAAGGCCACCGCGACGCTGCCATCGTCCCGGAGCTGCGCCGCCGTCGCTGCTCCGACCGCGATCGGCAGGCCCGCCGCCACGATCCCGTTGGCGCCGAAGATCCCGAGGGTCGGGTCAGCGATGTGCATCGAGCCGCCGCGCCCACGATTGGTGCCCTGGTCCTTGGCGGTGAGCTCGGCGAACATGCCGACCGGGTCGAGACCCTTGGCCAGGCAGTGGCCGTGGCCGCGGTGGGTCGAGGTGATGACGTCTCCCCTGAGCAACGGCCAGCATGCGCCCACCGCCGCAGCCTCCTGCCCGATCGAGAGGTGCACGAACCCGGGGACCTCGCCGTCACGGTAGAGCGCAGCCACCCGCTGCTCGAACCCTCGGATGAGCAGCATCCGGCGGTACATCTCGGTGAGGTCGGCCGGCGAGAACGCCGAGCCCGATGGTCGACTACCAGCCACGAGATGTAGTGTACTGGTCGGTACAATGAGGCGGAGAGCGATGACCGATCCGAACGAGGTCCCCCGGCAGATCGTCGCTCGGGGACGCAGTGGTCCAACGTCGGGCGACGGGCCGCCGGGTATCGGATGACGGCATCTCCACGGGTCGTCGTGATCACCGGTGCTGGCGGCGCGCTGGGAGCGGCGCTCTCGCAACAGTTCGCAGGCGAGTCCGGCACAGCGCTCGTCCTGAGCGACGTGAGTGCGCCCTCGCTCGAGGCGACTGTTGCCGGTCTCCCCCGAACTGACGGGCTCGTCGAGACGGCAACCGCGGACGTGAGCGACGTCACCCAGGTCGAGTCCGTGGTCACGATGGCGGTCGAGCGCTTCGGACGCCTGGACGTGCTGATCAGCAACGCTGGGGTGCTCTCACCCAACGGGCGGATCCACAATCTGTCGACCGAGGACTGGGAGCGCGCCTTCCGGGTCAATCTCCTCGGTGCCGTCAACGGCATCCGGGCAGCGGTGGCAGTCATGCGCCCGCAGCGGTCGGGCTCGATTGTGCTCACCGCGTCGGTTTCCGGTCTCACGGCGTGGTCCCACGCAGCGCCGTACTGCGCGACCAAGGCCGCGGTGATCCAGCTCGCCAAGGTTGCCGCGGTCGAGTACGCCCGTGACGGGATCCGCGTCAATTGCGTGTGTCCGGGAACGTTCCGGTCCGCGATCCACACCGAGCTTCCGCCTGACGCGCTCGACGCCATCGCCGCCCGGCATCCCCTCGGGCTCGGATCGGCCAGCGACGTGGTGGGCGCGTACTCCTATCTCGCAAGTGAAGCCTCGCGCTGGACGACCGGATCGGCGGTCGTCGTCGACGGCGGCTATTCGGCTCCCTGAGCGGTGTTACGTACGTCCAGCGGTGGTGTTGGCAATCCCGTGCATGAAGATGTCTCCGAACGGCTTCGCCACGTCGCGAGCAGACAGCGCCCCGCCGGCCTTGAGCCAGAGATAGGTGTAGTTGTGCATCCCGAGCCAGGCCATGGCGGTCAGCCTCGGCTGCACCTCACGGAACTCGCCGGCGTCCACACCGGCCTGGACAACCCCCTCGACCCGTCGCTCGTACTCCCTGCGGCGTCCTCGGAACCGCTCCGCCCGCTCACCGGTGAGGGCAGGGAACTCGTGGAGGAAGACCCAGACATGATCCGGATATCGGTGGATCACGTCGAGCAGCTCATCACCGAGCATGGCCAGCTGCTCGGACGGCGAACCGCCCGCCTCGGCCACCCGCTCGGCGCCGACCATCACCTCGTCCATCACCCGATCGTGGATCGCGGCGAGAAGCTCCTCCTTGGAACCGATGTAGTGGTAGAGCGCGCCTTTGCCGAGATCGTTGGCGGTACACAGCTCGGTGATCCCGGTGGCGTGATACCCGCGCTGGGCGAAGACGCGGGCGGACGTGTCGATGATCGCCTCGGTGCGCGCGCGCCGCTTCGCGCTCCGTCGGGAATCGTCGGTCGTCATCGTTTCGGACATCTGCAGCTCCCTGTGGGCGGCGGCGCGCTGAGATCGGGATTAGTAGAATGACTGGTCGGTACAAGTCTCTCACGGTTCCGGAGGGAAGGCCGGGTGGTCGACCGAACCTCCATTCGGTGGAGCGCATGAGTCTTTCGCAGCGACGAGGTCCAGCCGGGGCGCTGGTCGCGCCGTCCGGCGAGGTCATGAGGCCCCGGCGGTGACGACCCAAGCTGCGACGCAGGCGGACATGAACTGGTTCGGCGTCCTCGCCCACCACGCCAACCGCACGCCCGACAAGGCGATCACGGTGTTCGAGGGGCACGCGACCACCTACGGGGAGATGGCCAGCCGGGCGGCTGCGTTGGCCGGCGGCCTGAAGGAACGTGGCGTCGGTCGAGGCGACGTCGTGGGGATCCTCGCCTACAACTGCCCCGAGTTCCTGGAGACGGTGTTCGCCGCCAACTACCTCGGCGCGATCGTGATGCCGATCAACTGGCGGCTGGCGGCACCTGAGGTGCGGTACATCCTCGAGCACTCCAACGCCGGCATGTTGGTGTGCGACGGGTTGCTCGCCGATCTTGCCGACGAAGCGACCGACGGTATCGAAGGCACGCTCGTGCGTGCGTGCGTGAGCCCTGCTGCTCGTGAGGGATGGACCACACTCGGCGAGCTGGCGGCGATCCCGAGCAGGGCGGAACCAGTCCCGACGGCGGCTGACGACGTCCACCGCCTCATGTACACATCGGGCACGACAGGGCGCCCGAAGGGGGTGATGATCTCCCATGCCAACCTGGCGTGGAAGAACCTGGCGCACCTCGTCGAG
Organism: uncultured Acidimicrobiaceae bacterium; assembly: GCA_963701325.1. Lineage (GTDB taxonomy): Bacteria > Actinomycetota > Acidimicrobiia > Acidimicrobiales > RAAP-2 > Bog-756. Next base: position 1,216,849 of record OY969604.1, on the reverse strand, counting down.
TTCGGCTTCACCGGCGCCGATCTCGGGCTCGCCTGCGGTCCCCTCTACCACGTCGGCGCGCTGGATCTCACCACCACGTCGCTCATCGCCGCGGGTGCGACGACGATCATCCATCGTTCGTTCGAAGCAGCCGACGTCGTCGAGGAGCTCGAACGATCGCGGGTCACCACCGTGTGGCTGGCTCCCGCCATGGTCAATGCGATCATGGCCTTGTCCGACATCGAGCAGCGCGATCTGTCGTCGGTTCGGTTGATCATCAACGGTGGGGAAAAGATGCCGATCCCGCTCATCGAGCGGATCCAGCGCGTCTTTCCCTCCGCCTGGTTTGCCGATGCATACGGCCTGACCGAGACGGTTTCGGGAGACACCTTTCTCGACCGGGGCAGCATCGTGAGGAAACTCGGCAGCGTCGGCCGTCCGTGCCTCTACCTCGAGCTCGACATCTGGGACGAGCGGGGGAGGCCGGTTCCTGCGGGCGAACCCGGTGAGATCGTCATGCGCGGTCCGAAGGTCTTCAAGGGCTACTGGCGGGACCCCGAAGCGTCCGCTTCCGCCTTCGCAGGAGGCTGGTTCCACACCGGGGACATCGGCGTCAGAGACGAGGACGGCTACCTCTACGTCATCGATCGTCTGAAGGACATGATCGTGTCGGGAGGAGAGAACATTGCGAGCTCGGAGATAGAGCGTGTGCTCTACGAGCACGGCTCGGTGCTCGAAGCGGCCGTCGTCGGACGCCACGACGACCGATGGGGGGAGGTCCCGGTTGCGTTCGTCGTCTCGCGCAGCGAGACATCGGTGACCGAGGAGGCCCTCCTCGAGCACTGCCGGGTCCAGCTCGCGCGCTACAAGGTCCCGAAGGAGATCATCTTCCTCGAGGCGGTGCCGCGCAATCCGTCCGGCAAGGTACTCAAGCGCGAGCTCCGAGATCGGCTGAGCGGACCGACAGCCGACTGAGGGTCGGCAGTGCTCAGCTCCGGAAAGGGCTGTCCGCTGTTCCAGAGATCGTGGACGTCGAGGCGCCGGGTGAGGGCTCGCCGGATCCCCCCCGAGGAGAACGTGTGTCATTTCCTTGTGTCATCGCCGTGAACTCCGTCGACATTTCTCCGTCTGCGTGATACAAGGGATTCCGCGGGTAGTTGGGGAGGTGGCGCCCCTTCGTCTGGAGGGGCAGGGTGGCGCCTTCGCAACGATCTGGCGTTCGCCCCGCTCAATCCAGGAGGTTCGTATATGTCCCGTGTGCTTCGTTTCCCGTTCATCCGGATGGCCCTCGCCGTGGTCCTGGTCGCATTGAGCATCGGTGGCACGGTGTTCGCGCTCCAAGGCACCTCTGGCGCTGCGACGACCTATCCGCCTGTCGACCACCAGCTCTGCTACACGGCGACGGCAACCGGGTTCAAGCCTCCTCCGGCCGGAAGCGTGCGTGTGATCGACCAATTCGCCGCCAACGGCTTCGTGCCGAAGATCGGCCCACTGACCCTCAACTGCAATCCCGTTCAGAAGACGGTCACGCTGGCCACCGGTGGCAAGAAGACCACCATCATCACCAATCCCAATGCGCATCTTGCGTGCTTTTCGATCACGGCACCTACCCAGCCCACCCACGTCGTGAGGGTGACCAACCAGTTCGGCACCGGGACGCTCAACGTGGGCCAGCCCAAGCTCCTGTGCCTGCCGACATGGAAGAGCCTCACAGGGCCCCCCAAAGAGCCGACCAACCAGCCGCCGCGTCTCAACCACTTCACCTGCTACTCGGTGACCTACGTGCCGGGCACGCCTCCGTACAAGGTCCCGGGGCCCGTGTCCTTGCAGGATGAGTTCGCTCCGGCACCGGTCAACGTCACCGTGGGGGCGCCGCAGCTCCTGTGTCTACCCACTCAGAAGCTCGTCACGATTGGGACGCTGACGAAGAACTACCCGATCATCAACCCCGTCAAGCACCTGCTCTGCTTCGTGGTGAGCAAGACGCCTATCCGGACACCGGTCTTCGATCTCAACCAGTTCGGTCACGGCACGGTGAACATCACGGCATCGAAGTACCTCTGCCTGCCGTCGAACAAGACCGTCCTGAAGTAGCCGAGGCCGAGCTTCGCGCTAGCTGGTCGGGTCGTCCCACATCCATCCGGGTGTGGGACGACCCACCTGGACCGGGAACATCGGCTTGGCGGACGCCCGGACCCGACAACCGTTGCCGGACCCTCTCGGTCGGCTCGGGTGGCTCCGGTACCGTAGACCTCAGGGGCCGCGCTGAACTGAGAGCGCCCCATGCGAGGCAGGTCCGGATGTGAACAACGACAAGCGTCAGTTGGCGGTAGCCGTGGAGATGCACGAAGCGGGCGTCTTGGCAGCCTGTTTCGAGGCTGCTGCCTCCGAGCCAGGTAATCCGCTGGGTGCTATCGTTGACCGCTCGGTCACGCCACCGCTGGTGTTGGCGCAGGCGATCGACTCTGACGAGATCAACCGAATTGTGGGCCTCGGGGTCTCCTCCCCAGCCTCCCGCGAGACCGTGTCGACGGTCGTTGGCTTTTTCGAGTCCTACCGTCATTCCACGTTCCGGATAGAACTGTCACCGGTTGCCGGCCCGCCGCAACTCGCGGAGGAGCTCGAGATGGTCGGGCTCCGGCCTCTCGATCGCAGCATTACCAAGAAGATGCGTACAACGGACGATCTTTCGCCGCCCGAAACCGACGTCGAAGTCCGCATGCTGGGCCGCAAGGACCGTGATGCGGTCGCCGAGCTGAATCTCGTGGCATGGGGAGCGTGGGAGGCCTCAGACTCACTGAGAACATGGTTTGGTTCCACCGTCGGGACACAGACATTTCGTCACTACGGTGCCTTTGACGGAGGCAGTCTTGTGTCAGTGCTCGCGCTGGCCGTCAGCGATGCGATCGGCTGGACCGGGTTTGCCGCCACTCATCCGCGCTACCGGGGTCACAGGTTGAGTCGAGCCGTCAGCCACCTGGCCCTCTCGGATGCACGAGACATTGGTTGCCGAATCGTGCATTCGGAAATGGACAGTCGATACCAACTCTCGAGAGAGCGGTCGTGGGAGACGCTCTACGATCGGACCTTTTATTCGCCGGTCCGATAGGCGGCCTCGGTGCTGAGGCCGACCTGAACCCTCGGCGGTATCCTTTTGGTCAGTTGTCGGCGAGAGCGACGCGTGCCAGTGCTTCGACAGAGGCGAGCGAGCCCGGACCTTGCGCCGCGACGACGGTGCGGCTCCCATTGGAATAGGCATTCACGATCGATCGACCGCCCGTCGTCTGGCCGAACGCACCGTCGCCGACCCCGGGGATCGCCGGCATCGCGGGCGCTCCCGGGGCGTTGGCCACCTGCCCAGTGAAGACCGCCGCCGACTGGTGCGCAAAGATCGCCACTGCTGCGTTCCCGCCAGCACCACCCATGTATTCGCACACGATGCCGCCGCCCCGCGTCGCGGTCTGGACCGGGCCGCTGAAGGAGCCGCCGAGGGCGGCCTCCGCTTGGCTCAACGGCGGGCAGGTGGCGGCGCCGGTCGTGGAGGCCACTGTGGTCGGCGTGCTCGGGGCTGACGTGGTGGTCGATGACGGTGTTGTGGTGGACGCGGACGGTGAGCTGGTGGTCGGGCTGGAGCTGCCCGATCCGCAGCCGGCGAGGAGCAGGGCGACCGCCAGGGCACCCAGCGCCACTTCGATGCGCCCCTTCACCGCGTGAATCCGAGTCCGACGGCGCGCACGACCTTGTTGATCTGACGGTTCCCTTCCCGGTAGATCGCCCGCCGAGCCTGTCGCTGCGCTGCTCCTTCGACCCCACCGCCAAGACCCCCACGCCGATACCCGTGCTCCACGGCCTCGACGTTCCCGAGGTCGCGGGCGAAGCGGTAGAGCTGCGATCGAGTCGTGCTCATGTGTCGGTCACCTCTTTCGTCCGGCGGTCGGTCAGGATCACCCGCTCGACGATCGACCGAAGCTCACCGGAGTCGGTGGTCGCCTCCATCTGAGCGAGAGCCTCAGGTGGTACCGGCGCACAACCGAATGCCTCGTCGTCATAGGTGCGGCGCCAGGTGAGCCACGCCTCCCCGTCGGGATCCTCGTCGTTCTCCTCGACAGCGTTGATGAGCGCGACGACGTCGATCTCACCGCCACCGGTTACGTCGTACTCGATGAACAGCACATCACCATCTCCCCGACGGCTCACCATCCGCCCGAACACCACCTTACGTCTACGGGCCGAGCCGTGCCCGGTGTGCGGCCGCTGTCCGAACGGCGATCCAGCCGTGCCCGGGGTCGGTCCGTGGCCTCCGGGGTCCCGCGCTCCCTAGAGTGAGGACGGAGCGAGGGATCGGAGAACCGGAGCACTGATGACAGAGCGATGGAAGCAGGTCGACGACTATCTCATGGAGCGCGTGGTCGGAGATGACGCCGCTCTCACAAATGCGGTCGAACGGGCCGGCACGGAGGGGCTGCCCCCGATCCAGGTATCGGGTCCCCAGGGCAAGTTGCTGGAACTGCTCGTCAGGATGATGGGAGCCCGGAGGGTGCTCGAGGTCGGCACGCTGGGTGGCTACTCGACCATCCGGCTCGCCCGTGGGGTCGGACAAGGCGGCACCGTTGTCACCCTCGAGCTCGACCCACACCACGCCAGCGTGGCCAGGGAGAACCTCGACGGTGCGGGGCTCTCGGGTCGCGTGGATTTGCGGGAGGGCCGGGCGATCGATTCGCTGGACCGCATGATTGCCGAGGGGGTCGAGCCCTTCGACTTCTTCTTCATCGACGCCGACAAGTCCTCGAACCCGACGTACCTCGAACGCGCCGTCGCGCTGAGTAGGCCGGGGTCGGTCATCGTCGTCGACAACGTCGTGCGTGACGGCAGGATCCTGGACGAGGGGAGCGACAGCCCTGACATCGTCGGCACGCGGGCGCTCTTCGACCAGCTCCACGACCACCCACGGCTCGAGGCAACCGCGATCCAAATGGTGGGAAGCAAGGGGTACGACGGCTTCGCCCTGGCAGTGGTGGGACCCTGAGCGAGATGGGAGTCCGAGTGGGTGGTGGCCGACTCGAATCCGAATCCAGGTTCTGCCCCGCGATCCCACCTAGTATGACGCCGGCGTCAGCTGCGGGAAGCGGGACAGAAAGCTGGGGGACGGATGCGGCTCAGGGGGAGTCTTGTGTGGGTGGTCGCTGCCGTGTGCTGCGGGAGCTTCATGGCTGCGTGCTCGTCGGGATCGCCGGCGGCAACGACACCAACCGGCAACAGTGTTCCGTTGGTGTCGGCAGGTTCGCCAGGGAATGCGGCATATCTGGTCTATTGGGACCAGAACGAGGAGGTTGACTTCCTGTCCATGCCCTCGGGAACCCAGGGCCAACTGCTCCCCGCCTGGGACCTCAACGGCCAGGTCTGCATCCTGCCTGACGGCCGGTTCGTCGGAGGCTACGACCCCACGCTCCCCAACCAGGACAATCTTGGCAGCGCCAAACCCTACAAGCAGCCAGCTGACGGAGAGGAACTCGACGAGCCCAACGGATCGTTCAGCGGTGAGACGCTGTACGTACCAGGGCCGTACAAGATGCCGGGACAGCCGATCGGCAGCGATTCCCCGCCCACCGCCAACGGTGTGTTCAACAACAACCAGACCTATACCGGCTGTGCAATTGACAAATCCGACAATGTGTTCGCGAACGACATCGCCACTGCGCAGGGTCAGTACCCTCCACCGAGCAGCGGACGGTTGGTCGAGTGGTTTGCGCCCAGCTACACCACCTCATGCATCGTGTATGGACCGACCACTGGGGGGGTAGGGACGCACCACACGGATGGATCGGGCGGGTTGGCTCAGCCGGGGATGATGGCACTCGCCGACAACGGCGATCTCCTGGTCCCCAACGTGGGTACATCGAGCGTGCTCCGCTTCGCCGAATCGTCGATGCCAACCAGTGCCTCGGAGTGCCCCGGGGGCGTCTACCCGCGCAGCAAGGTACACCTGACGGATTTCGTCAAGAATGTGTCCTTTCCTGCTGGTGTCGCCAAGGACCCGACCTGTGACTGCTTCGCCGTGAGCAGCTATATCGGCAATCCTGCCATCACCTGGTACACCAGAAGCGGCCAGGCCGTCCCGGGTCGTGGCACGGTGCCTGGGACGACGATTGCGGATCTCGGTAAGAGCCCCGGCCAGTACAACCCGTTCGGGATGGCGTTTGCTCCGGACGGCACGCTGTACTTCATCGACATCCACATCACCTGTACGGGGCTCCTCACCAATTGTGGTCCGGCCAATTACGGGGGTCGGGTGATGAGGGTGACGATCACCAACGGACAACCCGCACCCCCTGTGGCCGTCGCGACAGGCTTCGACTTCCCGACGAGCGTGACGGTGTGCGTGCCTGCTACCCATGTGTGTCCGTATCCCATAGGAAAAACCACAGCACCTCTGTCGGGACCGTCCGAGAACCCCTCACCTGATGCCGGGCCCACGTCCGAAGCTCCGGCCAAAGCTGGTTTTGGATAGACCCTGAACTTCGGGACGAGGAAAGGATCGGTGCCGATGGCCCGGCAGCGGCATCTTCGCATCTGGCGGGTGCTGTCGGTGGGTGCGATCGTTGCCGTGCTTGCGGCAGGATGCGCGTCGACTTCCCCGACCGCCAACGTGTTGCGCACCGGTCCGCCTGCGCCGAGTCCGTGGGACTGGCCGACGTACGGTCATGATCCCCAACACACGTTCCATGGTCGAACCACGCTCACCGAGGCGACGGTCAAGACGCTTAAGGTGGCGTGGTACTTCCCCACTACCGATGCGGTTACCGCTACTCCCACAGTCGTGGACGGAACAGTGTACGTCGGGTCCTGGGACGACTATTTCTACGCCCTCGACCTTCAAACAGGTGCGTTGCGCTGGAAGTACCACCTGAGCGCTCAGAACGGCGTGACCCCGTACCCTGGACAGAACCCCCGGGACAGCACGTCCGATGGGGGGCTCGTGACCTCCTCGGCCTGGTACGAGCCCGCCGAAAGCGGCCGCCCCGCCCTGGTGATCTTCGGCGGCGGTTATACGTTGTACGCACTCGTTGCCGCGACAGGAGCCGTCTACTGGTGGCACGTCTACACCGGTCGATTCAACCAACCGCTCGATCCCAATACCGACAACACCCGTATCTTCTCCTCACCAGTGGTGGCCGACGGCCTCGTGCTCTTCGGAGTGGACACGGATGGCCAGTCGCATTCGCGGGGCTACATCGTGGGGGCCAGCATCGACTCCGGTGATCCCGTGTGGGAGTTCCAGACTGATGTTGACGCTGCCGGTCAGGTAATGAACGATGGGTGCGGAAGTGCATGGTCGTCAGGCACGGTGCTGCCACAACTCGGATACGTCGTGTTCGATACCGCAGACTGCGATTTCACCAACAGCGATCCTCTGTCGGTAGGGATCCTTGCTCTCCACATCAGCGACGGGCACCTGGCGTGGATGTTCCGTCCGCGGATCAGCGACCTCACCTGTGACTGGGACTTCGGAGCTTCCGTCAACGCCGGAATCACAGCCGGGTGGATGGCCACATTCATCGGGGCGGGCAGCAAAGACGGGACCTATTACTCGCTGGACCCGGCGACCGGCCACCTTCGATGGGCGACCAACGTCGTGTTCGGAGGCTTCTCAGGCGGCTTCATCGGGACGACCGCGTTCGACGGCCAGCGGGTCTACGGAACGACAGCTATAGGTGACTTTGGCCGCTTCGAAAAAGATACTCAGGTCCTGTGTGACCCGGGCAACCCACGTGACACTCCCACACAGGAACCGACCGTCCACAGCTTCGACGCCGCCTCCGGGGCAGTCGCCTGGCAGGCCGATGCGTCAGCGTCCTTTGCCGCCACCACGGTCGCCGGCAGGATGACGTTCAACGGGCCGGCCAATGGCACGGCCATTGCGGTCCGTGACGCCGCAACCGGCCAGCTCATCGACTCGGTTGCCGTTCCCGGCCCGACCTGGTCGGGTGTGGCCACGGTCGGCGACGCGCTCGTGACGGGTCTCGGGTCCTCGTACGTCTCCCAGCCAGCAGGAGTCGTTGTCATCACTCCAGGAGGTACCCGACCGACCGAGCCCTAAGTCCCGGGTATTTCGACTCACGGAGGAACCCGTGTGCGATCGCGGATGATTGTCGTGGTCACGCCAGGCGGACCGGCAGCTCCCGCATCGAAAGCAGAATGGGATTGTAGATTCCGAGCCAGCTGTACGAAGGCGGTCCGAGCACCTCGACCTCCCGAGTCCGGGCGACCAGCTCCTCGAGGAGAATGATCATCTCGCGCCTGGCGAGGTTGGCGCCGAGGCAGAAGTGTGCTCCGCTGCCGCCGAACGCAACGTGCGGGTTCGGGGACCGGCGGATGTCGAAACGGAATGGCTCCGCGAAGACGTCCTCGTCCCGGTTGGCCGACGGATACCACATCGTCACGCGGTCTCCCTCAGCGATCGGCACGCCTCGGATCTCTGTGGCCCTCGTGGTCCGTCGAGCAAAGTACGAAACCGGAGAGGCCCAGCGCAGGATCTCTTCAACCGCGACCGGGATCGCCTCTGGCTCACGGCGCAGGGACTCGAGCTGGTCGGGATTGTCGAGGAGGGTGAGCAGGCCGAGGGAGAGAGCATTACGGGTTGTCTCACTGCCGGCGACGGTGAGAAGGAGGAAGAACAGATCCAGCTCGATCTCCTTCAGTGCTGTGCGGTTGCCCTCATCGTCCTCGATCTCCACCGTCGAAAGAATGGTCCAGACGTCGTCCTTCGGATCCGACCGCTTCGCCTGCCCGAGGGATTGGGCATACTCGAACATCTGGATCTGGAGCTGCCACTGCTCGTCCAGAGTGAGGGGATGGTCTGCGTCCCCCGCCTGGAGGAAATTGGTGGTCAGCGTGAACAGCCACTCGCGGTCCTCGAGGGGGATCCCGACGATGTCCGCGATCACGTGCATCGGGAGTTTGTAGGCGACCTCCCGCACGAAGTCGCAGGTCCCGAGCTCGAGGGCCTTGTCGATGATCGACACGGCCCATCTCCGGGTGTTCTCGTCGAGTTGACGAACCATGCGCGGGGTGAACCCCGCGTTGATCAGGCGCCGCTGCCTGACGTGATCCCGCCCGTCCATGCTCACCAGCATGTTCCCGCGTATCTCGGGCTGGTTGCTCAGACTGGGTCCGTCGTAAGAGCTGAAGAGCTCGGGTTCTCGGCTGACCGCCTGCACGTCCTCGTGGCGGGACAGTACCCAGAAACCGGCATCGTGACGGCCGGGGAAGTCCTCGGAAAAGGCCTGCCATCGGACCGGTGCATCCCGACGCAGGACCGTGAAGATCTCGTGGGGGAATCCGCGCCGGTAGATCCCCGCATCGGTCAGGTCGATCTCGAGATGTTCACGATCAGCCACGATCTCAGCCATCAGCGGTGGTCCTCGTGCGGTGGGTAGTCGACCTTGAGATCCTGCCAGAAAGAGAGCCGTCGCGTCGTCGTCACCCGAGACCGGGGTTCAGGTTCGGCGCCGTTCGTCCCGGGGCTCCGGCTCGAGTGGTGGCGGCGGGACCTGGATGGACGGGGCTTCTGTACCGCCGTCGACCTCGAACACCTTCCCGGTGACCCACGATGAGGCATCGGACGCGAGATAGAGGACCGCGCATGCGATGTCCTCCGGCTCACCAGCTCGATGCATCGGAGTCCCGGCTATGAATCGCTGACGCAGCTCGTCGTCGGTCAGCACGATATCGAGCGATCGGGTCGCGACGCCGCCCACGTCGATGGCGTTCACCCGTACGCGAGGGGCTAGCTCAGGAGCGATGTTTCTGGTCATCCGATCGAGGGCTGCTTTGGCTGCGCCGTAGGCAACGAACATCGTTTGGGTCATGCTGGCCGATCGCGACGAGATGTTGACGACAGCGCCACGGCCAACCGTGTCGACCATGTGCCGCGCTGCCAACTTGGTCAGGGTCAGCGGGGCGGTGACGTTGAAGGCGAATGTCCTGGCCATGAATCCCTCGCTGGTGTCCATTGCAGGCCGAGGCATGGCACCCCCTGCATTGTTGACGAGGATGTCCAGCCGGCCCAAGCGGTCCACCGCTTCGGACACCAGGTGCTCGCACGCGGAGGCCACGGTGACATCGGTCGGTATGACCACCGCCCGACGGCCGAGCCTCTCGATGTGGCCTGCCACTTCGTCGAGGTCGGACCCCGTGCGTGCTGCCAGCACGACATCAGCCCCCGCCTCAGCCAGCCCGATCGCTATGCCGCGCCCGATCCCAAGCCCGGCTCCGGTCACAATGGCAACCCGGCCGTCGACGGCGAACCTGTCGAGGATCATGGGCGGGCGCCGGCACCTGACCCACCATCGGTGCCATGTGCGGCTGCGCGCCTCGTCCGGTTCAGATCTGGAGCCGCCCGCCCCGCCACGAGGGGGAGGTCCAGATAGGTCAGGAGCCCGGGCCGAGACCGACACACATAGGGAATGGCATTCACGCAGTGCAGTGCGGTCGCCACCACGCCCGGATTCCGTACCAGGCCCGCTTCCACGGACGTCGGGTGCAGCTTCTTGAACGTCGTCAGGCAGCTTGGATCACCGGTGATCTCCACCTCGAATCGCTCACCCTCCGGGCCGAACCGCCATCCGGGGTCAAGGTGCTCCTCTCCCATGAGCCAATTGACGGCTGCCGTGATCACCGGAACTCCATCGATCGTCGCCTCCCACCGGAACCGTTGCGCGGCGACCATGCCGGGCTGGATCGGGCCGATCGGCGAATCGATGGGTGCCGTGGCGACCGCCGTCTCGTGGGTGGTCCGGAGCCCCGCATCGATGTCGAATCCCAACTCATCGGCGACCATGAACACCGACTGGCGGAACCCTGCCCCCAGTGCATCGGTCATGACGCTCGTGGCCGCCGCTTCAGGGGTCGCGCCGAACAGCATCCAGTCGCGCACGACGTCGGGTGCGCCATACGTCCGGATGTCCGAGAACTCCTCGGCCCGCACGTGCCTGATCGATCCCGAGAGGGCGGAGACCATGAGCGGGAACCGCTCGGTGATCCCGCCCGGGTGGATTCCGGTGCCGTGGAGGGTGACCCCGGCACTGGCAGCCACCGCATCGACTCGAGCCCGCTCCTCCGGGGCCGGATAGAACCAGCCAAGCGGAGTGACCACGTTCTTGCCCGACTCGAGAATGGCAGTCACGGTCGCCGGGTCGGCAATGAACGGGCTGTAGAGCACGCAGTCGGCCTCGGTGTCGAGCAGGGCGCCCACGTCCCGCGTGGCCGTGACTCCGACCGGATCAAGGCCGACCAGTGTGCCGAGGTCGACCCCTTCCTTGCTTGCGCTATGGACCCAGGCTCCCGCCAACTCGAGGTCAGGATGTGCAAGGACCCCCTCGATGGCTGCGCGACCGACGCCTCCCGTGGCCCACTGGATCACTCGGTAACTCATCGCTTCGATGCTCCTCTCACTGGGACCGTCTGTCGAGCCGGACTGAGGGCGACCAAGATCACCCCCGATGTGCGCATATCAGCTTGAGCGAGCCTGGGTAGTCCGCCGCCGTCCGCAATGCCCCATACCTCTCCTCCCAGGTTCCGTCGGCCAGAGCCCCGCGAAGGGCGTCGACCGATCGTTCCTCAACCTCGCGATCGACGAAACCCCACGCGGATTGCGACCGTCGGACCGCTTCATCGAGGAAGGCCTCGGGGCGGCCGAAGAGCGCTTCGGCGAACCCGTCAGCGCAGTCCGCCGGCAGAGGGACGTGCTGGACAGTTGCCTGTCCGCCGAGCAGCTCCAAGATTGACTCGATGGGAGGCATGCGCCCTGTCTCGTGGGCCATGAGCTCCGGTGCGTAGTCCGCGAGCCAGAACTCCCGGAGTGAGATCGGATCGAAGGTCAAGACGATGACGGGCCCTCTGGTGACCCGGCGGATCTCGCGCAATCCCTCGCAGAGATCCTTCCACTGGTGGATTGTCACCGAGGCGAGCCCCGCGTCAAAGGTGTCATCTGGGAAGGGAAGATTCTCGGCCACTGCATCGATCGCGGGCGCCAGGTGCCGTGGCCGTTGTGAACGCATCACGGCCGACGGCTCCACCGGAGTGACCTCGATGTCGACTGGCTCATAGGAGCCGGCACCCGCGCCAACGTTGATGACCGACGTGGCGTTGCCGAGCGCCTGACGGACCAGGGCGGCTATCCGCGGATCAGGGCGCCGGACCGTCGAGTACTGCTGTCCGAAGCGTTCGTAATCGAAGTCCCCTGCCGGCTGCGTCCTCACAGCCACATCGTATTGTCGATGCGAGGACACAGCACGGTCTGGCGGGGATTCGCGCTCCGGTGGGTAGCTGCGTGCTCCTATGGCATCATCTTGTGGCTTCCGCCGATGAGGGGAGATGCAACCGACGTGGCCAGAATCCAACTGTGGTCCGACGAGATCGAGGCGATGCGGCCGGAGGCTCGGGCCGTGATCGATTCGAGCCGGGACGCACTCGCCCTGGGAGAACCCGCCCCAGAGGGTGCCACTCGAGAGGAGACGATCGGGGCGTTGCGGCAGTCGATGGACGCGGTGACGGTTCCCATGGGCGGTGCGGAGGTCCGCGAGATCAGCGGTGTCCAGTGTCGTGTCTTTCGGCCCGACGGACCGGCTCGCGCTGTCTACCTCCATTTCCACGGTGGTGGAATGGTCTCGGGTTCGCCCGCGCTGATGGACATTCCCAACAGCATGCTCTCGAAGGAGTTCGGCATCGTTGTCGTGTCCTCGGACTATCGAAAAGCTCCCGAACACCCGTGGCCTGCCGGTCCTGACGATGGTCTGGCAGTTGCACGCTGGCTCCTTGAGCACTCGGAAGCCGAGTTCGGGTGTTCGTCGATACTCATCGGCGGCGAGTCGGCGGGCGCCTATATGACCGCAACGGTTGCCCTCCGCATCCGTGACGAGCTCGATGCGATCGACAGGGTGAACGGGGTGACTCTCCTCTTCGGTGTGTTCGACTGGGGGAGGTCGCCGAGTCAGCGCGGTATTCGCGCTCAGGAGGCGTTCGATGTCTTGAGCCCCGAGGCGACGGCCCTCATGTCGGAGTGCTTCCTGCCGGGTCTGACCGACGACCAACGCCGCGCTCCCGAGATCTCACCTGCATTCGCCGACCTGCACGGATTTCCGCCCTGCTTCGTGTCCGTCGGTACGTCCGACCACCTACTCGATGACTCCCTGATGTTGGCAAGCCGCGCCGCGGCTGCTGGTGTCGAGGTCGACCTCTTTGTCGCACCAGAGATGCCGCACGCATTCATCGTGTTCGATTGTGGGATAACCAAGCTGTGGTCCGCGCGCCAGGCATCGTGGCTCCGAGAGCACATTCCGGGGAACTGAAGCCTCAGGGTGGGGGAGCGGAGCTCAGTTAACGGCCCTCGCCAAACTCTTCTCAACGACCCACTTTGATCGCTTGACAGCCCGACGGCATTCCGAGCGCGTTGTTTATCTGCGCAGTCATCTTGCTAGGTTGTCCGATTGAGAGCAACCCACAAGGAGTGGCATGGCACGCATTGAAGAGGTAACGGTTTCGCTTGTCGATGATTTCGATGGAACTGCGGCTGCAGAGACCGTAAAGTTTTCCCTGGACGGAAAGAACTACGAGATCGACCTCTCGAGGTCGAATGCCAGCGAGTTACGGAGGACACTGAGGCCATATGTGGACCGGGCTCGGGCGACCCGTCGATCGACGAGCGGCCGAGTGAGCAAGGCAACGCGGGCTACCGGCCAATCCCGTCGCCGATCTGAAGGCTACGATCGCAGCGAGGTTCGGGAGTGGGCCAAGGCCAACCGGATCAAGATCGCGCCGCGTGGCAGGATCTCGAACGACGTGGTCGAGAAGTGGCGAGCGGCCACCAAGAAGTAAGGGCCGAACGCCGACGAGGAGCCTTCGAGCTGTCGACTCTGGCATCGGCTGAATCGAGGCGCTAGAAACTGGTCTCGTTGCGAAAGAAACCCCTATCGATGGAGAGGGATCCGTGTCCACTGATCGCGTGTCCGCAACTCGACGTATCGCTGCTCCTGCGAGCAAGCTCTTCGAAATCGTGTCCAGGCCTTCCGGTCAGGTTGCGATCGATGGATCCGGGATGCTCGATGCAGCCCCCGACGACAGGCTACTGACGACGGTCGGCGAGACGTTCGACATGGACATGGATCGCGAGCCGCTGGGTGATATCCCGAATCTGAAGAAGTACCAGGTTCGCAATACGGTCACCCAGATCGTCCCTGACCATCTGATCGAGTGGACGATCGGATTTGGGGACAATCCGCCGTTCGGTCACGTCTATGGATGGTTGCTCGATCCCGTGAGCCAGCAGGAGACCGAGGTCACCAACTATTGCGACTGGACGAATGCCTCTGAAGAGATGCGTTCGGGCGTGACATGGCCGGTCGTCCCGGTGGCGATGCTGGAACAGTCGGTCGACAATCTCGCCCGGATCGCAGCTGAGGGCTGAGGACGGGCGGCTCAGCAAACCGCTCGAGGGACGTGCCCGGGGTCTTCCGGCGCATTCGGGATCGCGCTGCAGGACCTCGATGAGTGGCACGAAGGGACGGGACTTGGAAGAGCAATCGCTTTCCACCCAGTTGAGGGCGAAACGGTCACAGATGATGGTGGAGGCGCTCGAGGGAGTGGCCCTACGGTTGTTCGAGCAGCGGGGGTTCGGGACCGTGACGGTGGATGAGATCGCCTGGGAGGCCCAGATCTCGCCACGAACCTTCTACCGGTACTTTCCTGCCAAGGAGGACGTGCTGCAGGTCCACATCGACAGACGGAGCGAAGCCCTTCGCGTGGCGCTCTCCGCTCGTCCTGAGGGTGAACCCCCCCTTCTCTCGCTCCGCCTCGCGCTCACCGAGGTGCTGTCAGCAGAGGACAGCGGCGTCGTCAGACGATGGATCGCCGTCATCCAGGCGACGCCGAGCGTGTTGAGGGCTGTGGTCGGAGGCATCCAACTCAAGACCCAGCGCGTCATGGCCGAGTTCATCGCTGCCCGCATGGGATTGCCGAACGACGCGCTCGTCCCGACGATGCTTGCTGCCGCAGCGGGGGGGATCATCCAGTCGGCACACGCCCACTGGTTCTTCAACGGCGGGGATTTGGCGAATATCGTCTCTTCGAGTTTGGAAGTGCTCGAGACGGGATTCGGAGGCGACTCGGGGATTTGGTCGCACTGACTCGGTCAGACGATTGGTCGGGTGACCGCGATCCCCGATATTCCGACACGACAGGAGCGCCTGTTCCGCTTTCCCACTACATTGCGTGCGGTGCCCGGCTCTGAAATCGACGTTGTCCTGTTCGACCTGGGAGGTGTCCTCATCGAGCTGGGTGGCGTGGCAAGTCTCCAAGAGCTGGCCGGGATCGCAACCGACGATGAAGTCTGGCAGCGGTGGTTGGCGAGTCCTTGGGTGCGCAGGTTCGAGACGGGCGAATGCTCGGCGGTCGAGTTCTCGATCGGAGTCGTCTCGGAATGGGAGCTCGCACTGTCACCCGAGCGATTCTTGGAAGTCTTCAGAGACTGGCCGGTCGGCCCGTTCTCGGGCTCGCAGGAATTGTTGTCGGAGGTTCGCCGGTCGGTGCCGATCGGCTGTCTCAGTAACACCAACTCATTACATTGGGAGTACCAGGCTTCACAGTGGCCGATCCTCGGTACGTTCGATGTCCGGTTCCTCTCCTTCGAGCTCGGGATCGTAAAGCCCGATCCGGCCATCTTTCAGGCGGTCGCCGACCGACTTCCCGTCAGTCGGGATCGGGTCCTCTTCTTGGACGATGTTGCTCTGAACTCGGACGCCGCCCGGTCGTTCGGATTCGTGGCTGAGCAAGTGCGTGGGATCGAGGAAGCACGGCAGGTGCTCACCGACGTCGGGATACTCAAGACCTAGGAGGCTCAGCCGGCTCGCTCCGAGCCGGGCTCCCTCGGCTGATGGATCAGCTCATCTCCCAGGTACGTCGAAGCACTCCGTCACCTCGTCGGGCGAGCGGCGGTCGGACAGGGAGCGCCACCTTGTTGGTACGTTTCTCGTGCGGGCTCGGCGGGCCGTCACACCCGTCACCCGACCAACAACCAGGACGCCCGAACAACCTCTGACTCCGGAAGGTGTGATCCACGATGGCAGCGACACAGGCACTCCCCACCCTCGGCCCCATCGCCCGTTACGAACAGAACATCCTCGACCGCATCGCCAACTTCAACGACCCCCATCAGGAGTGGCGTCGCCTCTTCTCCGAGCTGCTCGGCACGTTCTTCTTGGTCCTGGCGGCGGCCGGTGGCGGGATGATGGGGCACGCCTTCCCTGGTGAGATCAGCCGAACCGCTGCCGTCGTGGCACCGGCGCTGACAGTCATGGCCATCATCCTCTTCATGGGCAAGGTGTCCGGTGCCCACCTGAATCCGGCAGTCAGCATCGCCTTTGCCCTGCGCCGGGACTTCCCATGGCAGCGGGTGCCCGGCTACATCGTCGTCCAACTCATCGGGGCCACCCTCGCCGCCCTCTTCCTGCGTTCGGTGGTCCACGTCTCCGCCATGTACGGATCCAACTACCCCGCCCACGGCTACTCCGACGTGGCTGCGTTCTGGATGGAGTTGATCTTGACCCTGGGCCTGGTCAGCGTGATCCTGGGCACAGCCTCCGGTGCGCAGAACATCGGATTGTTCGGTGCCTTCGGGGTCGGCGGGTACATCGCGTTGGCTGGCCTCTGGGGTAGCCCCATCTCGGGTGCTTCGATGAACCCGGCCCGCACCTTCGGTCCCGATCTGGTCGGGACGACCTTCACCGGCTACTGGGTCTACATCGCCGGCCCCATTGCCGGAGCCGCATCCGCCGTCATCATCGCCTTCGTCCTGCGCGGCCCGGGCGGCGGCAAATCTGGTTCGGGGGCCGCACAGGGCGACCTCTTCACAGAGGTCTACGAGGGGGGAAAGTCGTGATGACAGCCGCCATCGTTCAGCCGATGTGGGAATGACTGAAGCGGATGGGCAACCGCTTGAGAATCACGGTCCCGAGCAATTCGTTCGACGGTCTCGTCAGTACGGTCACCGCAACATCTCCGTTCGATCGGCCATGGGGTTTGGACACCGCCGTCGAACTGAAGTGCCCGGAGAAGGCGAGCACGCAGAGGCTCTGTTTGGGAGAGCCCTTCGGCGAGATCTGAGCCGCCAGCTTGGGAGCCTCACGACGGAGTTCGGCGAGAGAGAACAGCCGGGCTCCGAGCAACCTGCTGTGCGAACCGACGGCCTTCGTTGCCGCGGGGAGGGCCAAGAAGCAGGAACTGTCGCTCGTCCCGAGGTTGCTGCGTATGGATGTGCAGCCAACCGCAAGGAAGATGACGACTGTACAGGCCGCAAGACCGCGCGCCCGTGAGAGCGACGGATACCGACGTATCGGAGGGGAGGGGGCCATCACGACAGTGACGGTCCGTCCGCCGGCACGGCCTGGACCGGGTCCGAGCCCGTTCGGGCTTCGATCGCCGCCTGCACCGGCGAGGTAAATGCGCGTCGGCTCCAGCGGCCCCTTCTCACTTCGAGTGCCAGCTCGCCGACCAGGAGCCACCCCACGACCAGGACCAACCAGAAGCTGATGAGCCGGTAGAGCAGGACCGCGTCGACCGTGGCCACATGGGCTCCACCGAAGGCCACCAGGGCGATGGTGATGCTTCCTTCGACCACACCCAGTCCACCCGGCGTAATCGGCAGTGCTGCAGCCAGCTGCCCTGCCCCGTAGGCGAGGAGGAGGCCCTTCGAGGGGATCGACGCACCGATCGCCAGGAACATCAAGGCAAAGCAGGCGCAGTCGAAGAGCCAGTTCGCCATACCGCACCCGACGATGGTAACGATTCGCCGCCATCCAAGCTTGACCGACGTGAGCTGTCGGACGATCCGGTCGGCCAGTTCGGCGATGTCGCCCCTGGGTCGTCTCAGGATCGATTGAGATGCACGCAAGACCCAGGGGAGCACGATCAGTAGCGGGCGCTCGTAGACGAAGAGCACCCCTACTGCGATGGTCACCACGAGGACCCCGAAGAGGACCGGAACCAGGTCCAGGGAGGCCCCCTCCTCCGTTGCCAGTGCGAGTCCGATCGTCGCCACCAGAGAGAGGGACACCATCGATGCGATGACCGTCCCCACCATCGCCCACACGGCGAGCGTCTCGTCGGCGCCGAACCGCCGGAACCACCGAAATCCGTAGACGGTGGAAACAACATTGCCGGCGGGGAGTGAGTTGGTCAGGGCTTGTGCGGCAAGCGTCATCCTGAAGAGCGGAGCGGTCGGCGGTGTGAACCCGCCTCTGGCGCTCAGGAGCTGGTACTCCATGGCCGTGAAACTCACGAACGAGAGTGCCTCTGCTCCTATCGCCCCGAGAATCCACCACCAGTTCACATGGTCGAACACCGCGGTGATGCCGGACAGCTCATCGGTATGCGAACTGAGGACCCAGATCGCGATGACCACGGCGCCGATGCCGACGAGGTACCTCAGGACCGGCCAGGCTCGGCGCAGCTCCGATTTCCTCTCGGTTGTTCCGTGCCCGGGTGGGTCCGTGACCCCAGGGCTCGGCGATGCTCCGGCGGATCCGGTGGGCGAAGCCTTGGAATCCTGCGATCTCATTGCCGTGGTTCAGGAGACGCGCGGGATCGAGAGCTTCGGCACACGGCCATCGTACGGGCGTTCGGGCGGAGATCCCCGGCATCGTCCCTGTTCTCGACCGCACCGCGTCAGCGGGTCACGGGCAGGAGCGCAGGTCTGTCGCCCACGCCCCGCAAGCATCGACGCAGCGCAGTGGCAGCGGTCAGAGAGCGGAGCGGAGGATACCCTATGGGGGTATACTGCCCTCATGACCTCGACACCCGCAAACCGCCCCGCATACGCCTCGGACAAAGATGCCATCCAGAAGCGCCTTCGCCGGATAGAGGGCCAGGTTCGGGGCATCCAGCGCATGGTGGAGGAGGACCGGTACTGCATCAACGTCTTGGAGCAGGTCTCGGCCGTGACCAGGGCCCTTCAGTCGGTGGCCATCGAACTCCTCGACGACCATCTCTCGCATTGCGTGGCTGACGCGATCAAGAGCGGTGGCGAGGAGGCCGACTTCAAGATCGGGGAGGCTTCCGCGGCCATCGCCAGATTGGTCCGCTCGTCGTGACCTCGAACGTTTCCTGGCTCATCGACATCGGCCGGAGCCTGCGCGAGGGGTTCTTCATGTTCTGGGAGACCCTGTGGCCGTTGATTCTGGGGTTTGGGCTGTCGGGGGCGGTGCAGGCATTCATCAGTCGCGACGCCATCCAGGCCAGTCTCGGCGATCACCGACCGGCAGCGGTGGTTCGGGCGTCTGGCTACGGCATGGTGTCGTCGTCGTGTTCCTATGCGGCCTCGGCCATGTCGAAGTCCCTCTTCGTCAAGGGCGCCGATTTCGTGTCGGTCAACGTCTTCATGATCGCTTCCACCAACCTGGTGGTCGAGCTCGGCATCGTGCTCGTCGTCCTCATGGGGTGGCAGTTCGCCGCAAGCGAATTCATCGGCGGCATCGTCATGATCGCCCTGTTCACGGTGCTCGCCAGCCTGTACCTGAGGGGGCGTCTGGTCACTCAGGCCAGAATCCGCCTGGCCTCGGAGACGGGTGGCCATCGTCACGGTCCGCCCGAGAACACCGAACTCCAGCACCAACCGTGGCCCGTGCGCCTGCGCTCAAAGGCCGGCTGGGCGGACTCGGCCACCTACACCATGGCCGACCTCACGATGGTCCGAACGGAACTGGTGATCGGGTACGTGGTGGCGGGGTTCCTCGCCACGCTGGTGCCGCTCGACGTCTGGAACGTCCTGTTCCTGCACGGGCACGGATTCTGGACGAGCGTCGAGAACGCCGTCGTCGGGCCGCTCATCGCCATCATCAGCTTCGTCTGCTCGGTCGGCAACGTGCCGATGGCGGCAGCCCTCTGGCACGGCGGGATCTCCTTTGGTGGGGTGATCTCCTTCATCTTCGCCGACTTGATCGCCCTCCCCCTGCTGCTCATCTACCGGCGCTTCTACGGCACCCGGCTCATGTGGCGCATGCTCGGGGTGTTCTGGCTGGTCATGTCTCTCGCCGGCCTCATGACCGAGGGCATCTTCCGGGCAGCCGGGTTGGTCCCGACGACCCGGCCGGCGCAGATCGTCGCCAGCCACTTCGAGTGGAACGACACCACCTATCTCAATGTCGTCTTCCTGGGTCTGTTCGCCCTCTTGTACTGGGCCTATCGCAACCGTGAGCGTCTCGGGGGTGGTCGTGGCTACGCGATCGACCCGGTCTGCGGGATGCAGGTGGAGATCGCCCATGCCGCGGCGGCAGTGGAGCACCAGGGCAGGACCGTCCACTTCTGCTCCGACCGTTGCCGCGACCGCTTCGTGGTCGCCTCGGACAAGCCGCTGGTCACCACGTAGCGCCTCGCTCGGCCTGAAGGCGTGCTCGCCAACGAGCGCATCCCCGAACGGAGGAGGCATTGAGATCCCTACGATGCGCCTCTCTTGGCCATCCCGAACCACTCGTCGTAGTCGCGCAACCGGCTGGCGAGTGCACCCATGATCCCCAGGGCGAACGTGGGCGACTCGTGGACCAGGAAGAGAAAGGTCTTCCGATCGATGTCGGCCAAGACCGTCTCGGCGACCGCTACCGACGTCACGTTACGGGGGAGGTGATCGATGAGCGCCCGCTCGCCGAAGACGTCGTTCGGCCCGAGGGAGGCGACCACGGCCTCGCCCTTGCGCAGCTCGACGGCCCCGGACACGATCCCGTACATATGGGATCCCTCGTCGCCCTCCCGGTAGATCACCTCACCGGAGGCCACACCCCGGTGGGCAGGTGCATTTATGAACAGACTGTTCGTCGCCATCGCTGTGCCTTCCCCGGCTGGATCCACCGTCGACACGACCGATCGTATCCGGGGCGCTCGGCCGCCGCTGTCAGGTCGATCGGATCCGGGAAGGGTAACGACATATCCCCGCAACCATCCGCGGACGACCGGACGGCAGGTACGGTGAACACCGGAGCGGACTGCTGCGACCGCAGCTCCAGCACGGGCTGAGCGAGCGTCGTGGAGCACGCACGGCCACTGAGCCTCGACCGAAGGGACTCCGATGCGTGTGTTGGTGACAGGTGCGGGCGGGTTCATCGGATCCCACACGGTCGAGGCGCTGCTCCGGGCCGGCCACGAGGTCACGATCCTGGTTCGCAACCCGACCCGTGCCGAGCGAGCGCTCGGGTCTTCGTGGGGCGACGTCGAGGTCTCGACTGGCGACGTCACGGACCGCCGGGCGGTCGATCTCGCGCTCGCCGGGTGCGACTCGATCGTGCATCTGGCCGGGGAGATCGGCGTCTCCGCAGGGACCGGACCGACCTCGGCGACGGCGAACGTCGATGGGGTGCGCACCGTTCTGGATGCCGGCCTCGCACTCGGCGCGGACCCGATCGTCTACACCTCCACGGTCATGGCCTACCTCCCGGCCGTAGAGGAGGTGCTGACACGTGATTCCCCGTTGGCGGCGCCGTTGTCGGTGTACGGGGCGTCCAAGCTCGCGGCGGAGCTGCTCGTCCGGACCAGACAACAGGAGGGTGCGCCGGTCACCAGCTTCGTCGTCGGCGGGGTCTACGGTCCTCGGAGCCCCCACCGGGACGGGAGCTTCTCCGCCGTCCTGGGCGCGTTGGAGTTCATGATGTTGGCGCCACCAGGTGGGATGGGGGTCGTCGACGTCCGGGACCTGGCACTCCTCCTCGAGCGTTCCGTCGAGCGGGGGCAGGGGCCCCGCCACTTCATGGCCGGCGGGCGGTTCGTGTCCTGGTCGGAGTGGACAGACCTCCTGGCGGAGGCTGCCGGCCGGCCCGTGATGCGTCAGGACGTCACGCGAGCGGAGATGGTCGACCTGGGGAAAGAGTTCGACCGAAAGCGTGCCGAGGGGGTTGACACTCCGGGACCGCTGTCGGAGGAGGCGGCGATCGTCATGACGAGCGGCGTGCCGACCGACGACACCGCGACGCTCGAAGCGCTCGGCGTCACCTATCGGCCGACGCTTCTGACCTTCCGGGACCTCGTCGCCTATTTGCGCTCAGCCGGGGACCTGCCGCCGGACGGGTGACGCCGGGTCGACCAGGTCTGCCCCCGATCTCCGACCGTCGAGCACGGTGCCTCGTCGGTGAGTTGGGCCCGGAGTGCCTTGCAACAGCCCGTGTCCTGACAGGTGAACCCCACCGATCTACCATTGCCCATCCAGAGCGCCGATGCACATCGTTGACACCATCATTACAGCGCTCTGGATCGCGTTCTGGATCTACTGGCTCGTGGCGGCCTCCCGGACCAAAGCGACACAAACCCGGTCCATGTCGTCCGTTCCGATCCGGGTTGCGATCATCCTGATCGTTCTCTTCTCGATCCGGTCCCGGGTCTTCGGCGGACACTCCGCCACGGTCGCCGACCCATGGCTCGAGGCGATCGGCCTCGCGGTGTTCCTGCTCGGGTTGGCCCTGGCCGTGTGGGCAAGGGTCTATCTCGGCGGAAACTGGGGAGCTCCGATGTCCCAGAAGGTCGATCCCGAACTGGTGACAACCGGTCCGTACCGATTCATTCGTCACCCGATCTATTCAGGGATCCTCCTCGGAGCGATCGGAACCGCGATTGCGGTCAGCTTCTACTGGATCGTGGCCGTGGTCCTACTCGGCGCGTACTTCGTGTACAGCGCGGCGGTCGAGGAACGCATCATGGGTCGTCTCTTTCCGGAGGCATATCCGCTGTACAAGCGCTCGACCAAGATGTTGGTTCCATTCATCTTCTGAGAAGGGTCCCGTAGAACGCTGACGAAGGATCAGAGGTCTCCGGTTTGCAGGGCCGGCGCTGAGCGCCGACTGCACGCTCACTGCTGATAGCCCTCGACCACGTCGGCCGGTCGTTCCGCCACATCGTTCGGGTCCAATCCTGCGACTCGGCGGGCACGGCGCTGCCGCAGCAGGTCCCAGCACTGGTCGAGGGCGACTTCGATGCGTTGGATCCGGACATCCTCCTCCTCGGTCAGCCCCTCGCCGCCCCTCGACCGCTCCAGACGGTGCTCCTCTTCGACCAGGTCATTGATCCGTTGCGCAAGCTCGCCGTCATCCATCGCTGCCACGTTCCAGGGTCCTCGTCATCGGTTCCTCCTCTGCTGGCCTCGAACCGCATGAACCGGTTCCGTGTCGAAGCCATCTTGACGCTGCCCAAAGCGGTCTTCAACTCCAGTACCAACGTCCTGCACTCCTCGTATCTCCCGTCAGGCCTCCGCAGCGAGGCTGGCTCACGACTGGGACGGATCGACGGTGATCAGTACCTTGCCGCAATCCCCCGAGCGGGTGAGGACGCTCATCGCGTCGCCGAACCGCTCGAGCGGAACCCGGTGGGTCACCAGCGCCGAGACGTCGCGGCGAGCGAGCAGGTCGATGGCATCCTCGAAGCGGGGTGGGTACTCCATCGAACCCCGGATGGTGAACTGCTTCATCAACAACATGAGATAGCTGGTGGGGATCTGCTCGTAGTGCAGAGCCACCACGGAGAGGCGCCCACCGACCGGTCCGTGCTCGAGCACATCGGTGACCACGCGAGGCGCCCCGGAGGCCTCGATGAAGGCCGCCGTGGCCGGTGTGGGCCCGAACAGGAACGGCGAGGTCCCGTGCAGGCGGGCGAGCTCGGCCCAGACGTCGGTGGCCACGGGATCGATGGCCGCTTGGGCACCGAGGCCGAGAGCCAGCTCGAGGCGGACGGGACTGGGGTCGATGGCGACGACCTTGCGGTGCCCGCGGTCGACCAGGGTTGCGATGGCAGCGAGCCCGATGGGCCCACAGCCGAATACGGCGACACCCTCACCGTCCTGCACCTCGGCCTGGTCTGCGGCGCGCATCCCGACGGCCAGCGGTTCGCTGAAGGCGGCGATGTCGATGGGGAGGTCCTCGGGCACGAGGAACAGCCGTCCCCGGTCCACGTCGGTGACCAGCAGCTGGGGTGTGAAGCCTCCCTGCTCCGCTCCATTGCCGATGCGGCCCCGCTCGTCGTCGCCCGGATGGACGACCACTCGGTCACCGACCCTGACGGAGGCGACGTCGGCACCGACCCACTCGACGGTGCCGGAGATCTCGTGGCCGAGGCACAGGGGGGTACCGGTCGGCCCGGCTACACCTCCCAGCCGGATGTAGGAGAGGTCACTGCCGCAGATCCCGCAGGCGGCCACCGCCACCAGCGCGTCGCGTGGACCGGGATCTGGCGGTTCGACCTCGTCGAGCCGCACGTCCCCCGGGCCGTGCACTCGGACCTGACGCATGTGCCGGTTGCCTCAGGGAGCCGGCTCGAACAGGAAGGCCATGGCATCGCGGATTCCCGCGTCGACGATCTCGACTCTGACCCCGAGCTCGTTACGGTGATAGGCAAACGCAGCAGGCGCAACCGTGCCCGCCCGACCGCACAGCTGCAGCGGGCAGCCTGCGGTTGACAGGGCGGCGCTGGACCCGGCGAGGTCGTCGCTCCAGAACCCGATGTGGTGGAGGTTGGAGTGCTCGTTGCAGGACCACACCGTGCCGGGGACCTCCTCGATGAGCTCCAGATGGGGTGGTTCCACCGAATAGCAGATCGTGGTCGGCAGGACGAGATCGTGGTCGTCTCCGTCGCGGTGCTCGACGGCGTCGAGGTGGATGACCGGTCCCCACGTGACGTCGAGCTGGTCGGTGAGTGTGGCCTGCGCTACGGACAGGTCGGGGACCACGATGCCGACGTGGTAGAGCGGGGACAGCGGGCCGGCGGTCATGGGAGCAAGTATCCGCCATCGACGACCAGCGTGTGGCCGGTGACGTAGCCGGCAGCCGAGCTGGCCAGGAACTGCACGGCGCCCACGACGTCGGTGGGGGTTCCGAGTCGGCCCATGGGGGTGTGGGCCAGCTCGGCATCGATGAGGTGCGGGAACTGGGCCATCGGTGCGGTCATCGGGGTGTCGATGACGCCGGGGGCCACGGCGTTGACCCGGATGCCGTCGCCGGCCCACTGGCGGGCAAGGTTCCTGGTGAGAGCCACCAGTCCCGCCTTGGCCGATCCGTAGCCGGGGACGATCGGAATCGCCCGGAAGGCGGCGAGCGACGCCATGTTGACCACGCTCGCACCCCCGTCGAGGGTGCTGGCGGCGAGCAGGCCGCGACACGCTGTGGTGAGCCGCATCGGACCGACGAGGTTGAGGATGAGCGCGGCGGCGAACACCTCCGGCTCCCATTCGTCGCGCCCTCCGGGGAAGTTGGCCCCGGCGTTGTTGACCAGGACGTCGAGCCGACCGAGCGCCTCGACGACGGCATCGATGGTCGTCGGGTCGGTCATCTCACACCGGCAGTAGGTGAAGCGCTCGAGGTCGGTCTCGTAGTCGCTCGGAGAGGCCCGCGTGCCGGTCACCGTGACCGAGGCTCCGGCGTCCGCGAAGGCGGTCGCCAGCGCGTGGCCGATGCCGCTGGTCCCACCGGTCACCAGTACCGAGGTACCCGTGAAGTCGAAGGTGATCCTGTTGGTCATCGGTCCCCCAACCGTTGGAGCGACCGGGTGAGCCACGCTCGTTCCCAGAAGTTGGTCGACGCGTCGAGCAGGATGCCGGTGGCTGCCGCGGCAACGGCTCGAGCAGCTGCGTGGTCGGGCTCCACGGCCAGGACGATGTCGGTGAGGTGCAGTGCCGCCACCGCTTCGCCGGCACCGAGCCGGTCCCGTGCGGCACTGGCCAGGGCGTCGGGCCCGGCGAGCGACACCAGGTCCGGGGCGATGGCCGAGGGAGGCACGTCGTAGAGTTCGGTGGTCGACCGGTGGTGGAACCACCCTGCGTACGTCTCCCAGATCGCTCGCACGTTCCACGACGTCCTGCCGTAGCCCTCACCCACGTCGAGGTGGTCGGGGACGCGCACGTCGCGCATCAGCGTGTGGACGTCGGTGCCGGCGTTCATCCCCTCCACCGTCCGGTCGTGGACCCACTGTGTCGCATCGCGCATCGCCGTGATCTCCTCAGCGATGCGGTCTGCTCCTTCGACCGGGGCGAAGTGGCCGGTGAGCAGCTGTTGGGCACCCAGGCCGAGTACCAGATCGAGTGAGTCGACGTAGGCGAGGGCATCGCGGTAGCGATCGCCCCGCATGGTGACCAGATTGGGAACGTGCCCGAACAGCGGGCCGAACAGGTTCCCGGTGAGCGCCGTGCGCGATTCGGGAAGCCAGATGACGAGCGCGTCGGTGGTCTCGCCCCCCGGTACGGAGAACAGCACGAGCCGGCGCCCGCCGATCGTGAGATCGAGTCGGTCGGTGAAGGTGGTCGTGGGCTCGGGGCGCGCCTGGGACGTGGGGCCGTCTCCGAGCGACTCGGCATACGCCATGGCGGCCAGGATGGCATCGATCCAGGCGAAGGCGGCGTTCCGCGAGCGGAAGGCTTCGAGCCGTTCGTTGTCCGCACGCCAGGAGGTGAAGTTGGCCTGGGCGATGACGTCGGTCTCCTCCTCGAGGAAGCAGCCGATGCCGCCGACGTGGTCGAAGTGGCCCTGAGTCAGGATCACCGTCCTGAGGGGAGCAGTGTCGACGCTGTCGAACACCCGGCGGTGGAGGGGGCCCTCGAAGCCCATACCGGTGTTGACGACGATGCGGCCCGCGTCGGTGGTGAGCAAGTACGAGTTCGACAGCCCGGGGGAGAGCCAGATGCCGTCTCCGACATCGATCGCGGGCTCGCCGCGTGAGGCCGCGATGGCGTCGGCGCCGGGTCGCTCGCGGTGGATGCCCGGCACGTCAGCGGACCTCCGTCCGGATCTGGGGGAATGCCTCGTAGTAGAAGGCAAACCGCTCGTGCAGATGGGCGGGATCGATGCCGAAGTCCTCCCGGAGGTCGTAGACGATCCGCCCGTCCTTGCCGCGCGGGTTGCCCGCCAGATAGGCGGTCAGTTCGGTTCGTGCCCGATCGGTGACGTCGAGACCGGCGACCCCGAGGATCCGCTCGGCCATGCCACGATCGTCGGCCAGGAACTCGTTGAACTCGACGTCGATCCGTTGCGCAACCGGGATGAGGTGGGCGTCGCGGACCGCGGAGCGCAGGAGGCGCTCGATCCGGTCCACCCAGTAGGCGGCGAGCTCGTCAGCCGCGACCTGCACCCGTCGCAGCCGGTCCCCGTAGGCCAGCATGGTGATGGCGGACTGGACCACGGCGACAGGATCGCGCAGCGTGAAGGCGATCGTGGCCTTGGGGAAGGTCTCGAGTAGCGGACCGAGCTGCTCCAGGTGCTGGGGGCACTTGAGCACCCAGCGGTTCGGCCCGCGCAGGTAGCTGAGGACCTGCAGCTCGCGGCGGAGGAATGCGTAGTGCCGGCGCTGGTCGAGGCCCAGGTAGACGTCGCGCCAGGCCGGTACCCGGGCGTGCCATTCGGTGGCGTACGAGCAGATGTCGAGATCCACCAGCTCGCAGTCCTCCTCGATGCTCCAGGGCGGCCGGTCGTGCATGAGGGCCGCCAGCGGTGCAATCTGCTGGGTCGTCTCATGAGCCCGGAGGCACCGCAGGTAGCGCGGATCGATGCCGTCACGTCCTGGCCCGTCACCCGGTACCGGCGTCGGCTCGATGACCTCCCACCAGGGCATGGATCGGAACCGTGAGTCCGCAGCCAGCAGGTTCACGAGGTGCGTCGTGCCCGAGCGTGGCAGTCCGACCACGATCACAGGCGGCTCCAAGGCGACCTCGAGTGCCTCCGGGTGACGTCGGACGAAGTCTTCGAAGCGAAGACGCGCGGTCAGGAGCCCGAGCATGCGGCTGCGGGCAATGTGCCGACCGATCCCGGACAGGCCCGTGTCGGCATCGAGCGCAGCGGACATGGCAGCGAGGCGGCCCGGCAGGGCGGCGTCCCCGAGATCCGACAGGCCGGTCGCCAGGCGGGCCTCGGCGATGATCCCATCAGGGTCGAGGTCGACCTCCATGGTCAGTGCCATCTCGTACAGCGCCCGCTCGGCGTCGTCACGCACGGGCTCCCGTAGGTCTGCGATGCGCACCTCTCTCACGGCAGGACTCTCGTCCGAGCGACGGACCCACGCCGGCCGAGGTTCCCCATGCTGCACACAGTAGGCTGATCGCCACCGGTCGGACCCAGGCGGGACCAGTTGGATAGGGTGGGCTAGAGCGTGTCCTACGGAGGTCGCCGTGTCGGAGAATTTGCGCATCCTGGCCAAGTACAGCGAGGCCATGGAGTCGGGGGACACGGCAGCCGTCTACGAGTTCTGGGCACCGGAGTTCCAGAGCCACGTGACCGGAAGGGTCACACCCGAGCGGGTCGGGGAAGACATCCGTGGCGAGGAACAGAAGTGGTGGCAGCAGGCCCGCGCCGCGTTCCCGGACATGACCTTCACGGTCAATCTGGTGATCGAGTCGGACGACCTTGTCGTCTCGAATTGGACGGTTCAGGGCACCCACACCGGTTTGCCGTTCTACGACGTTCCGCCTTCGGGCGGTCCCGTCACCATCGACGGCACGGCCATCCTGCGCCTCAGGGACGGCCGGATCGTCGAGCACTGGGGCGGTCCCCACTGCCAGGAGGGGCTCGGGCTCATCCGTTGAGGATTTCGGATCAGGTACCTGCTCCAGCGACCTCAGGCGTGTTTCCAGATCACCTCGAAGTTCTGGCCTCCTGAGAGCGGGCTGGTCGCAGCCTTGATGGTGGACTCCGATGCCATGTTGATCGGAATCGGTGAGTCCAATCCGATGGCCTCGCCGTTGGCTTTCGCCGAACTGAAGAGTGCCGTATGAAAGTCCGTCAACTTGAGAACCTGCAGAGAGCTCGACGGTGCTTCCGCAATGATCTCCGCCGAGCGCAGCTTGGCAAGCGCATAGGTCGCATGTACCGTGCGCGTCCAACCAACCGTGCGATCACTGAGTACCAAGGTGAACGCCCCACCGGCTCCTGCCACGACAGACCCGTGCAACACATCGCCCGGGTGAACCGCGTTGGCGAAATTCACCGGGTACTTCGGATACATCTCGTACCAGCTGTAGTAGTGGGCGATCCCGGAAACGCAGTCGACCTCTGAGCCGGTCTGCTCGACGCTGTTGCTGCCATCGCCGTCCAACCCGACCCAGAATGCACTGTAGGTGAGAGCAGTCGTGCAGGTGGCCTGGGGTTGAACCCATGTGGCCGACACACTCCTGAACGGACCCGCCGTCGACGCATAGCCCGCCCAATTCAAGCTCGTTGCATCTGTGGCGGAAAAGGCATCCGGTGAGGTCACCATCAGGGGTGCGTGCACGGCCGTCGCCGCCGACGACGGCGGTACCCACGTGATGGCGGCGAGCGCGAGGACCGCGCAACCGGCACGCCGGACGACACCACTGATTGCGACCCGCATCCCTGCCCCCCCTGCCCCGATCAATTGCCGAGTGTACCTCCGACAAACTGGCTTTTACAACGTGTTGTCTGTCGCCATCGCCTCGGATCGGGACATCCGGTGCCGAGGTTCACCCTCCTCCCAAGCGCACCGGAAGGCGCTCGACGCCGCGTACGACCATCCGGGCGCTCCAGACCGGGTGGTCGTCGACCGGACTCATCTGCGGAAACCGCCGGACGAGCCGAGGCAGCGCTACCTGGGCCTCCAGGCGGGCCAGGGACGAGCCGAGGCAGTGATGGGGCCCGCCGCCGAACGAGGCATGCTCGTGAGCCCGCGGTCGGGCCAGTTCGAGCAGATCGGCGGAGACGCCCCACTTGTCGGGATCGCGATTTGCCGCTCCCAGCCCCAAGAGGAGAACCGAACCACTTGGAATGATGACCCCGTGAATCTCGAGCACGTCCACGGTGACCCGCCACGCGAACTGGATGGGGGAGTCGAATCGGATGATCTCCTCGATGGCGTTTGCATCGAGCGACGGATCGTTGCGCAGTTGATCGAGTTGAGCTGGGAACCCGAACAGATGGACCAGGCCGTTTCCGACGATGTTGAGCGCGTCTCATACCCGGCGACGTAGAGCAGCATCACCTGGGCGACCAGCTCGTCGTGGCTCAACTGATCGCCATGCTGCTCGGCGGCGATGAGCGAGGAGAGGATGTCTTCGCCCGGGTGGTTCCGCTTGGCCGTGACGATGCGCTCGAGGTACTCCGCCAGGCAGTGGTTCGCCTCGATGGATGCGGCTTCCTCGTGTGGCGAGTTGAGGGGATCGAACGCCTTGGTCAAGGCCTGCGACCACGAGCGCACCCGAGGGAGGTCGGTTGCAGGCATCCCGAGCATGTCCGAGATGATCTGGGCGGGGAAGACAGCGGCGAAGTCCTCGATGACATCGATGACGGTTCGATCGCCGAGCACCGAGAGGAGTTGATCCACGACAGCCTCGGCTCGTTGCCTCCAGGCGGCGATGGCCTTCGGCGTGAACGCCTTCGCAACCAGGTGACGGAGGCGCGAGTGGTCCGCACCGTCTCGGCGCAGCATCATCCTGGGGATCGAGCCACCGCCCGCGCTGTCGCGGGCGATCTCTGCCTGGATGGCCGGGCTCGGCGTCGCGCCGTCAGTGGCGACGCTCATCGACCGATCACGGGCGAGGCGGCGGACGTCCGCGAATCGGGTGACCACGAAGGCACCGGTCAAGCGGTCACGGTGGACGGGATCGAATTCGCGCAACAGTCCGTACTGTTCGTACGGATTGGAGAAGAAGCCGGGGGCGAATGGGTTGAAGGTGACGTCGGTGACGGCCGGTCGGGTTCTCGAGGGAGCCAGACGTGGTGCGGGCTCGCTCCATGCCGGACGCGCCGATTGCACGCTCGTGATCCGAAGTCGCACCGCCACCTGGCGAAGCAGTGCCAGCGTGATTCTCGGGTGATTGGCGAGCAACTCGAGGAACAGGGCCCCGTCGACCTCGTGCACCACCATGTCCGTACTTGCCGTGACGGTCGCACTCCGAGGCTGCGCATCGAGGAGGGCGAGCTCACCGATGGATTCGCCCGGACCGATCGTGGCCACGTACAAGCCATCGACGGTGACCTCTGCCAGCCCGTCGACCACGATCCACCATCGGTCGGCGATCTCCCCCTCCCGGCAGACGACCGATCCCTCCGGAACCGGATGGACCGCGGCGACGGCCGAGGCGAGATGCTCAAGGTCCTCCGGTGAGCAGCCTTCGAAGAGAGCGAGGTCTGCGAGCACTGACGCCTCTTCCGCCACCCGCTGTCCCTCCTGTGCTGCGCTCGAAGGCCCGAACTTAGCCTCAGTCAGCCATCGCATCCGGCGGAGCGGATGGATGCGGGGACGCCTGGGCGCCGTGTCCCCTCCAGCTGTAGGATCGTGCCGAATGCTCCCAGTTCGGTCAGGACTTCTTGGAGGGAGGAGTGCAGTGAACGCTGTCATCGACTCCGATACCCACCTCTTCGAGCCCGCTGGAATGTGGCAGGAGTACGTCGACCCGGCGGACCGCGATGTTGCGCTGTATATGACCGTCGATGAGCTCGGTTACACGTGGCTCATGTTCGGGGACCGTCGCTTGAGCTTGGGAGGCCCGCATCGCCCGGGCGATGTCGACGGCATCGGCGCATTTCGCCAGCGTCTGTTGGAGGGTCTGCCCGTCGAGTTCGACCTCGAGCAGTTCAATACGAGCTATTCCGATCCGAGTGCTCGACTGCTCCAACTCGATCGGGCCGGGTTCGATGCGTCGATCATGTTTCCGAACTACGGCATCAGTTGGGAGCGACCGCTTCAGGACGATCTGCGTGCCACTCTGGCCAACATGACCGCCTGGAACCGCTGGATCGTGGAGATCGCTGCCCAGGGCAATGGACGGCTCTACCCAGTAGCCCACCTGAGCCTCCGGGATCTCGGGTGGCTCGAAGCCCAATTGGAGACGCTTGCCAGCGGTGGCATCCGTTTGGGCCTGATCCCACCGGCGCTGGTGGACGGACGCCCCCTTTCGCATCCCGACCTGGATCGCGGCATGGGCTGCGTTCGTCGACCACGGCATCTCCCCGGTGTTCCACGTGGCCAACCAGGCCCGCCCGTTTGACGAGGCTTGGTACGGGCCTGACATGGAGGGGGGAATCACGCCGATGAGCACAGTCTTCATCTGGACCGGAGCGGCCCTGGCGATGACCGACCTCATCCTCAACGGCGTCCTCGACCGGCATCCGGATCTGCGGATGGGCATCATGGAATTGTCGGCACGGTGGGTGCCGATGCACCTGCAGATGATGGATGGCGGCTACCGTCACACGTCCCGCTTCAACGGCGAGTCCGTTGACCTGTCGCTGATGCCGAGCGAGTATTTCCGACGTCAGGTCCGCGTGGCTGCGTTTTCGTATGAGCAGCCCCATCGGTTGGTGGCACGGGCCGGAGACATCTTCATGGCGTGCAGTGACTATCCCCATACCGAGGGGACGTCGACGGCGATCGAGGATTACGCCGCCAGTGGACTCACGCTGGACGAGAGTTCATCGCAGTTCTTCGGTGGTAACGCCGCCTTCCTGGTGAGGGAGCCGGTGACCGCCTGAACTGCGCGAGCAGTCTCGGCGGGTTCTCGGTGACCCGTCTGTGAGGGGTGATCCGGAACTGGGCACAGGTGATGTGCGTCCGATCGCCCGGCTACCGGTTGCACTCAGTGGTCGGGTGGGATCCATGCCGGCGGGCGCTTCTCCATGAACGCTCGCATCCCTTCACGCGGCTCGTCCGAGTGATCGAGCGCCCAGAACATCGTCTGGTAGTCGATGAGCCCGTAGCGCTCGTTCAGCATGCGCTTCACCTGCGCCCGGGCAGCCGGCGCGGTCTGCAGCACCTGTCGGGCCGCCTCCGTCGCGGCCTCGTGCAGGTCATCGTGCCGGACAACGCGCGACAACAGGCCGATCCGGAGCGCCTCGTGCGCATCGAACGAGCGGGCCGACAGCAGCAGGTCCCTGGCCATCGCCAGGCCGACGTGGGCCGGCAGGGCCGCGGCATAGGTCGCATCCGGGATGCCCCGTAGGAGCTCGGGTACCCGGAACGTGGCTCGTTCGCTGGCGACGGCGATGTCAGCCATCATCGCGACCAGCAGACCGCCGGCCTGGCAGATGCCGTTGACCGCGGCGATGACCGGTGCCTGGCTGTCCCGGATGGCGAGGAAGGGGAGCATGTCGGCGCCCATCGCATCCGGTGACGACTCCCCCTCCTCGCGTCGACCACCGAGGTCCCCGCCGGGTGCGAAGACGTCGCCCACGCCGGTGATGATCAGGGCGGCGAGGTCGGGATCGACGTTGACCAGCTGAACGGCGCGTTTGAGTCCGTAGTACATGGCCGGGGTGAAGGCGTTCCTGGCCGATGGCCGGTCGATGAAGCACCACGCGATCGACCCCTCCCGCTCGAGGCGCAGATTGGGTGTGCCGAGGTCGTCGCTCATGGTTCGTCGATGAGTCTGGCCCATGACTCCACGCTGTGCCCTCCTGGACCTTCTGAACAGGGGGAATTGCCCTGTCACCTGGACTCGCCCGAGCAGGACAGCGGCGTTCGCCGAGACGGACCGACCTCCCCCTCCTACTGTGGGGGGATGACCCTCCCTCGTCCCTCCGATCGCTCCACGGCCGTGGTCACGGGGGCGTCATCGGGAATCGGGGAGGCGCTCGCCCGTGAGCTCGTCCGACGTGGCCACGGCGTCACGCTGGTGGCCCGGAGCATCGACAAGCTCCAGACCCTGGCCGACGAGATCGGGACCCGCGGAGGCACTGCCCATGTGCTCGAGGCGGACCTCTCCGACCGAGGTGTCCGGTCCCGCCTGTTGGCACGGATCACAGAGCTGGGCCTCGAGCCCGACATCCTCGTCAACAATGCCGGTGTGTCGACGTTGGGCCCGGTCGCGTCGTCGGATCCCGATGCCGAGATGGAGATGATCGAGATCGACGTCATGGCCGTCGTCGATCTCTGCAGCAGGTTCCTGCCCGGAATGGTCGAGCGCGGGCGAGGTGCAGTGCTCAACGTGGCCTCGACCGGTGCCTTTCAGCCCCTGCCCGGTCAGGCCGGCTACGGGGCCGCCAAGGCATTCGTGCTCTCGTACACCCAGGGCCTCGGTGCCGAGCTCCGCGGTACGGGTGTGACTGCCACCACACTCTGCCCCGGTCCTGTCGACACCGGATTCGGCGAGCGGGCCGGGTTCACCAGGGAGGATGCCACGGCAGCTCTGCCGGCATTCCTGTGGGAGACGGCGCCGTCAGTCGCCCGGGCCGGCATCGACGGCCTTGCGTCCGGTCGGGCGGTGGTCATCCCCGGAACGGGGAACCGTGCTGCGACGGCCGTCGGCAGGCTGATCCCCAATCGGGTGCTCGTCCCGTTACTCGCCCGTAGTCACCCCGGGCTCCGCAGCTGATCCGCCGGCTCGACGATAGGTCAGTGGACACGGGCTGCCGGCACGAGCGACCCCGCCGATCTGGGCTCGGACCGGTTGCGGCCGATCCGTCCACCCCGGAGTCCACTGGTAGTCGGACAGGAGCCGGATCAGCGTCGTGGCCATGGCGGCGAGCGAGAAGGGTTGAGCCGGACACGTATGACGTCCGTGACCGAATGCCGTCACCAGCTCGACGGCGGCCAGGGCGGAGGGATCGGCGAGTCGGCGACCCTTCCAGCGGCTCGGGTCCCACGTCGCCAGACCCGGTGCCGACGCTGCATTGGTGAGCGGCAGCAGCGTGGCCACGGTCGTCCCCGGCGAAACCTCGAGGACGGCATCGCCGACGTCGAAGCTGATCGGAGACAGCACGTAGCGGGCCATGATCGAACGCTGGGCCAAACGGATCGACTCGAGGGCGCACACCTCGGCCCGACCCCGGTCACCTGCCTCCACGCGGGATGCCTCGAGGGGGTGGGCAAGCAGGTCCACCAGGGCCCATCCCAGGGCGGCGAAGAGGTTCGACATGGAGGCGATGTGGATGAGCGCGACGTCACCGGCGACACCACTGGCCGCCTCCGAAGGCGGTTGGTCGGCCCACGCGGCAACCACGCGGGCGAACAGGGGATGGTCGGCCTCGTTTCCCGGTAGCTCCTCGAGCGACGGACCAAGCTGTTCTGCGATTGCGGAGAGGGCCTCGATCTCCGCCGCCTTGCCTGATGCGGCTACCGCAGCCATTGCATCGGGATGGACGAAGGATTCGGACCCGTCCAACGTGTCGAACGCAACGACCAGTGCCTCGAACCGCGTGCCGGTGGCCGCGCCCGGACCACCCCAGGAGGCAAGGCCGACCCGATGACCCAGTCGTCGGGTCAACGCGAAGACGTCGGTTGTTCCCCGGTCGCCGAGCTCATCGATCGTGTCGTCCAAGGCTTGCTCGACGTTGGCCAGGAACCGGCTGACGTCTTCGCGACCGAACAGCTGATGTGGCAGGGTTCGCCTCCCCACGAAGACCTCGTCGGGAAGCTTGCGCCGGAGCATCCTCCAGTCGGCGACTCCCTTGCTCGCCGTGTCCTCGGTGAGGGCGTAGAAGGAGGCCACGCCCACTGGAGCAAACGTGAAGAGATATCGGTCCTCGCCACTGTCTACGACGAATGTGTCCCCGAGAACGTCCCGGGCTTCGGCCAGGGCACGAACCGGATCTGTCAGTGGGGCATCCCACGGCAGTGCGCACGCTTCCGCCACCGAGGGCATCGGCACGATGGTCGGTCGCCGGACGGCAGTCCCCTTTGTCACGGCTGCACGGACGAGGCACTCGCAGTGATCGGTTCCTTTCGGCTGAAACGAATCTGTCGCTCGACGAATGCCAGGTACATCGCCATGGAGAAGGCGAGGCTGGTGAACAGGCTCATCACAAAGAAGATCCAAGGGGCTCTCATCCCACGCCTTCGACCGTCGACGATGGTCCAGAGCGGCAAGAGGACGAGGTTGACCATGATGTAGTCCTGCGCTGCCGAATCCGACGCCCAGTTCGAGAAGAGCGCCTTGGTGTAGTCGACGTAGCTCGCGTGGGAGCCGTATTGATGGGTGTAGCGGACATTGAAATACCAGCCGAGGCACAGCGAGACGAGACCGAGGAAGTAGTAGAGACTCTCGAGCACGGAGGCTCGTCCGGCGCCGTCTGCGACAAACAGACGACGGTTGCAATAGAAGGCAATCGCCGTCGTGATGATGCCGAGGGCTCCGTAGAATGCGAGCGACATGGTGATGGCCCTCTCCGATTCCCCCCAGTTGGGTCTCTGGGCAAAATACAGGGTGCTGACCATCGAGGCTGTCGGGGCCATCTCCCGGCTCGACGGGTCATCCCTTGGGGGCTCCCGGTCAGGCGGGCAGGGGTCCCCGTTCCTTTACAAGGCATGATCCTGTGCCCTGGGCGACGAGTTTGCCGGTGCCGTCGACAATCTCGGCTCGGGCGAAGGCCACCCGCTGCCCGGGCTTGACCACGGTGCCGGTCGCCACGACGAGGCCGCTCGTCGAGGTCAGCGGGCGGAGGTAGGTCACCTGGAGGTCGATCGAGGTGTAGCCCACTCCGGCCTCGAGGGTCGAGTGCACCGCGCAGCCGATGACCGTGTCGGCCAGCGTGCACATGACGCCGCCGTGGACCATCCCGATCGGGTTGTACACCGAGTCGTCAGGCTCGTACTCGAACACCACCCGACCGGGCCCCACGTCACGGATCCGCATCCCCAGCAGCGATGCGATGGGCGGCGGCGGGCCCGACCCGTCCCGTAGCCCCGACAGGAAGTCGATCCCGCTCATGGCCGCTGCCGACGTTGCGGTCGGCAACGGGTCGTACCAGGTGACGGTTCGCGATCTCGGAGTTCCCCATGCTGTGGCCACGCCCTCGATCTCGCTGCCGGCACCGGTGGACGTCGTCATGCCGACTCCTCGAGGACGATCACGGGGGCCTCGACATCGGCACCGGCGACAACCGCTGGTCCGTCCGTCGCCACCTGTACCGATCCCGGCGGACCGAGCAGACAGCACACCAGGCCAGACGATCCGGCCATGGTGGCCGCGAACCACCACAGGTGATGGAAGTGGGAGAGCGCGTCCACCGCGCCGCTCGGCGTCCCCAGGACCACCACGAGCACCGCCACACCAAGCGCTCCACCCACCTGGCGGGCCGTCTGGTTCACAGCGCTGCCCACGGCGAACCGGTCCGGGTGGAGGCTCGAGACGGCCGCGGCACTCAGCACGGGGAAT
This sequence comes from uncultured Acidimicrobiaceae bacterium, assembly GCA_963701325.1. Lineage (GTDB taxonomy): Bacteria > Actinomycetota > Acidimicrobiia > Acidimicrobiales > RAAP-2 > Bog-756. The sequence continues at coordinate 1,179,768 of OY969604.1, read as the reverse complement.
GTGAGCCCGATCCCGAGCCCCACCACCAACGTGCCTGGCAACCAGATCTCGAGGTAGCGGGCCTGAAGCCCGACGTGGGTGGCGTACCAGGCCAGGCCGGCGGTGAACACCACGAAGCCCGTGAGCAGCACCCGCCGGAAGCCGTAGCGGCCGGCCAGCTTGCCGGCGGGGCCCGCCACTACAGCCACCACCAGCGGGCCCGGTGTCACCGCCAGTCCGGCCCGCAGGATCGAGTAGTGCCACACCGACGTCAAGAACAGGATGTTCCCGAGCAGCATGGCAAAGAACCCCATCGAGTAGAGGAGGACGGCGGTGTTCGCCACGCTGAACGAACGGGACCGGAAGAGGGTGAGGTCCAGCACGGGCTCGGAGTGACGGGACGAGCGCCGCAGGAAGGCGGCACCGAGCACGAGGAAGAGGAGCACTGCGCCCACGACCCGTGCGCTCGACCAGCCCCAGGTGGGTCCCTCGGAGATGGCGAGCACCAGGGCGGCGAGACTCACGGCCAGGAGGGCGACCCCGAGGTAGTCGGGAGAAGAGGCCGAGGTGTCGCCGCGCACTGACGGGAGCACGGCGCGGCCCACCAGCCAGGCGGCGAGCCCGATGGGCAGGTTCACGAAGAAGGCGGCCCGCCATCCGAAACCGGTGATCAGGAGGGCACCCAACGAGGGGCCCGTGGCGACCGCCAGCGCGCCGATGCCACCCCACATCGCCACCACCTGGGAGCGTCTGTCCGAGGGGAACGCGGTGAGCAGCAGACCGAGCGACGACGGGAGGAGGGCTGCCGCCCCACCCCCTGGATCACTCGGCCGGCGACGAGCAGCGGGACGGTGGGGGCCAGACCTGCCAGACCGGACCCCAGGCAGAAGACGGCGAGTCCGGCGAAGAACACCCGGCGGCTCCCGAGCCGGTCGGCGGTGCGGCCGGCTACCACGAGGAGGGCGCCGAAGACGATGGAGTACCCGGTGATGACCCAGGCCATCGAGGCGGCAGTGTCGCCCCGGAACGACCGCTCGAGCGCCGGAAAGGCCACGTTCACGATGGACAGGTCCAGAGAGGCCATGAAGGCCCCGAGCGCCGTCACCACGAAGATCTCCCGCAGGCGCCGTCGCGCTTCCCTGTCGGCCATCGGTGCCGAGGCAGTCAGTTCGGTCATGCAATGGACACTATCGGATAGCATTTTATGATGCAACCCTCTACACTGGCTGCATGGAACGGAAGAGCTTTGCCGACATGGATTGCTCGGTGGCCCAGTGTCTCGAGGTGGTGGGCGAATGGTGGACCATGCTCATCATTCGTGACGCGTTCCTCGGCGTGACCCGGTTCGAGGATTTCCAGCGTCGGCTCGGGATCTCGCGCAACATCCTCCAGCAGCGCCTCACCAGACTCGTCGACTCCGGCGTCCTCACCCGGGTCCCGTATTCGGAGCACCCGCCCAGGGTCGACTACCGCCTGACCGACAGGGGCCGCGACCTGTGGCCGGTGCTCGCGGCAATGCGCCAGTGGGGCGACGCCCATGCTGCACCGGCCGGACCGCCCGTGGAGGTCACCCACAAGGCGTGCGGGTCATCGGAGCCGCTGGTGTTGGTGTGCCCCGACTGCGGCGAGCCGGTCGGGCCCCGTGATGTCACCGCCCGGGCCGGTACCGGCCGGGAACCCGGCGCATTGGGGTCGCAGCTCCGCACTCTCGCCTGAGGCACGCTGCCAAGGGTCTCCACGCCGTTCCGTGCCGGTTTCCGACCGGCTGCCCCACCGTTCCGGCGGACGAGCGGGGTTCCGAGTGTCCCCGGACTGTCCGTGGACGCCATTCCCACCTGCAAGTAGCTTCTGATCAGGATGCTCACGTTCTTGTTCAGCACACACAGCTCTCACCGGAAGTCCCCAGTTGTGGAGCCATGAGGCTCTGGTCACGGTCGATGCGCCACCACCGGATGTGTGGAGAGTGCTCGTCGATATCGACCGCTACCCAGCGTGGAATCGGTATGCCACCTCGGCGGTCGGCGAACTGAAAGTCGGCGGCCACGTCAAGATCAACGTGCCGCGTCCAGGTGAAAAGCGCGGACCGGTGGACAATCTGGTCACCGAGATCGTCGCAGACCGCCGTCTCTGTTGGCGATCGTTGAGCTGGTACAGGTTTCTTGTCTATGGCGTGCGCTGTCGCCACCTGGAAGCCCAATCCGACGGGACCACGGTGTTCCGTGAGGTGGAGACGATGCACGGACCACTCGCCGGTGTCATCAGACGGACCATGGCGCCACAGCTCCTGCGTGGACTGCAAACGGAATGCGATTCGCTGAAGGAAGAAGTCGAGCGGACCACCACGGAGCCTCGATAGCGTGTCAGAAGCCGATTGATGGGCCGGCTCGATCCGCCCGATCCGCTCCCGGAACTCGTCTCGTTGACGGTGCCCGTGGGAGGGTCGGCTCCGATCACCATCGTGGCCCTCGCGCATTCTGAACGGCTGCTGGCTCCCTTCCTCGGCTGGGCAGCGGCCTTGGCACTCGACGGTGAGTTGGCCAAGCGCGAACACGAGATTCTCGCCCTTCGGACCGCACACAACTGTCATTCCGAGTTCGAGTGGGTCGAACACGCCCGCATCGCCCGCGCCGCCGGCCTCACCGACGAAGAGATCGATCGGATCGTTGCCGGACCCGACCGCGGTTGGAATCGCGCCGAGCAGGTGCTGATCATGGCCGCCGACGAATTGCACCGCGACGCGACGATCAGTCTCCCCACGTGGTCAGAACTCGCTGCGCACTACAACCCGGCTCAGCTCGTCGAAGTCATCTTCGTCGTCGGTCAGTACACGATGTTGTCGATGGTGGCCAACATCGCTGACGCCGAATGAGCCGATTCCTCGAACCGCACCAGCTCCTGTCCGACCTGGTCGGGGAGCAGCGGTGGAAGCACCATCCACCAGGAGGCTCTCGTGGTGATGGACGTCTGCTGGAGCCCGCTCGGCCGTCCTGACTGGGCCACGTCCAGGCCCGCGGACCTCCACCCGACCCAGGGTTGACGGGGGCAGCAGCCGTGCTAATCTCTAGTAAGTCGACCATGTAACTAGAGATAGGTCGGAAGATCCGTGAGTCACAGCCCCACGTCCAGCTCCACAGGTGTTCTCGATCGGCCTCGCCAGGAGGGGAGGGATCGCGCTCCCACGACGCCGATTCCCGTTCCGACTGACCCGGGGATCGCCGCCCCCGAGACCGATGAGTCGGTAGAGCTGGTCGGTGACCGCTCCCTCCGGACACCAGCACTCGTCGCGGTCGCCACCGCCGCCATCGTCGAGGGATACCGATGGTTGGGAGTTATCCCGACCGGTCATGCCGGGATCTCCTCCCTTTCCTCGAGCCATGCGGTCGTCGTGCCGCTCGCCCTCGCTCTCGCCCTGGCCGGTCATGCGCTGACCCACCAACGGAAGCCCCGGCGACGCCGGCAGTGCGGGGCGGCCGTCACCTGGGCAGGCGCAACCGTCACCGGGGCAGCGATCACACTCGTGACACTCGGGGGCGGCCTACCGCCTCACGCCCTGGGTGTCGCCTACCTCCTCCTTGCAGCTGCCTTGCTGAGCGCCGCCGCCATGAGCGCCCGCCCGGGGCGGGAGTGGAGGCCGGATCCCGTCGACCCAGCAGTCCGATCCGGGTCCGATCCTCGATGTCGTCCAAACCCTCCGATCCGCCGACGGTCACGCCGTCAACCTGGGATCGGGGGAGTGGTCGAGGCTACTGACCGCCTCGGGCAGAAGAAGCCCGAAGGAGGACGGCAAGCAGCTCGGTCTGGGAATGAACCCCAAATTTCCGATAGATCGCGACGAGATGATTTCGAACAGGGCTCGGACTCACGTACATCGACCGTGCGATTTCAGGGACCCGCTCCCCGGCAATGAGTCGGGTGACGATCTCGGTTTGACGCACCGAGAGGTCGTGTTCGAGGGAGAGGGCCTTCAGGACTGGAAGGGCGTCGAGGGTGTTGCTCGCCCGTGCCTCCATCATGCACTGACGGGCCTGCTCCACAATCTCCGATCCGGAGTGCACATCTGAAGGGGACACCTCGCTGATCACAACGCCGAGTCTCGGTGGGTCGTGTTCGCACATCCGGTTGATCGAGCAGTAGCGCTCGGCCCAACGGTCGTGTCCCACCCGCATCCGAGTGAGCACTGTGATGGCGAGATGATCGACCGATGTTCTCGTGACCGCGGCCAAGAAGTCGATCACGGCCGAAGGGTGGACGAGGCCCAATAGGGGAAAGCCCCGGAGCTCGGATCCCTGAACGCCAAGGAGGCGAGCATCGGTGCTCATGTACTCGATCTGCCAAGCGTGATCGGTGATCGCCAAGACGATGTCGGACATCCTGATCGTCATTTCGACCGAGTTGGTGGGCTCGAGCCCAGAGAGCAAGATCCATAATCCATAGGGCTTGCTGTCCGGACCATCGATCCGACGGCCGGAGACACTGACGGTCAGTGGCGTTCCGTCCGGTTTCACGATTCGCCGTCGCACCTGGTAGCCGTCGATCACCTTGTCAGCCATCGCCGCATACGCGACCTCGGCATGGTCACGATCGGCGGAGTCGATGAGGGACAAGACGTCGCGACCGATGAGTTCGGATACCGGCGAGCCGAACATGTCCGCCGCCAACGCATTGACTGCGATCAACTCGTGAGTCCGAAGGTCGGTCAAGATGGCCGGAACCGGCAGCCCTTCGAGTGAGGTTACGATCTCGTCCAATTCCTCAGCTGGCATGTCGACCCCACCGCGTCGATTCAGATGGCGCACGCCCTCAGATCATGTGCAGCCACACACTGAACGTTCCGAGGGAGTGCCGGGGAATGTCAGTAACTGCCGCCAGCGTGACCGATCCTCACCGTCCGCACACAGAGAGACTAAACGGTGACATTCGCCTAGGCAATCGTGACGGCTGCCTAGACCATGCGGGAAACGACCCGGATACCCTCGTTCCGGTGGCCTGAACGCCCACTAGGAGACTGTTGAATAAACAGCATTCTCCGAGTTCACAGCGTGGGACGTTTGCAGGCACTGAGCTCGATCGAGTCGAGGGGCATGTTCCGGGCCTCTGAAGGCCCCTCCAACCGAGGCAACACGCCCCTCGGGTCTCTACACCCTGAGGATCCATTCGCCGTCGTGCTCGAGTCCGAGGTTGACCAACCGTCTGAGGTTGATGGCGGCGATCCGCAATGAGAGACCCAGCTGGTTCCTCTCCACACCTCGGAACCTGACCCGCCGATGGTTGTCGGCCACCAACCAGGCGATCGATCGTTCCACCATCGGTCGCCATCGTCGGTAATCCTCGGCGAAGTCGCCTTCTTTCCACGCCTGACGGGATTCGACCAGTTGTTTGTCGTGACGATGGAGACGGAGAGTGCGCCCGTCTTTGGCGGTGGTGCACCGTTCCCGAAGTGGGCATCCTTGGCACCGAACTCCGAAGACGGCGGCGCGCCCTCCGGTGATCGAGACCGTGTGGCCCGCAGGACACGTGGCGGTCCCTGCTCCTTCGTCCACGATGAAGTCATCTCTCGTGAATCCGTTGGGGATGGTCGAGGACATGGGCCAGGGCTTGATGGCCCGGCGGTGCTTGGCCTTGCTCAATGCGCTGAGCGTCTCGCCTGAGCCATAGGCACCATCGCCGAGGATCTGGAGTCCCGGCTGCTCGCCGGCCAGGAGCGTGAGGCCGGTTCGACCGTCGGGAGCATTGGCCGGGGTGAGCACGGTGGCGGTCACCAGGCCGGTCTCGGGTTCGACGGCGATGTGGGCCTTGTAACCGTCCCGATACTCCGAACGGGATTTGTGCATGTGACGGGCCTCGGGGTCGACGGTGGAAATAACCCGGTCAGGGGCCACTTTCCGGACGATCTGCCAGGTGCCGTCGTCTTGTTGCTCGACATCTTGGCCAGCCACCAGGGCTAGCAGTCCGAGGGCCGAGGTGGCCTCCGCCTCTTCGACGTCATCCTCAAAGGCGGCCAACAAAGCCAGGGCATCGTTGACCAGCCCGTCGACCAGGGCGGCCTTCGCCACCGGGTCGTCCCAGGCAATCAGTGGCTTGCCCTGGGATTCGTAGTCGTGGCCGAAAGAGGCACGTCCATGGCGCCGGGGACGACCTTGCGCACCCGGCGGATGGCGGCGATCAGCTGGGTCACGGTGTCCTGGGTGGCGACGGCATCGTCGAGCAGCGTCGAGTCGAGGGCTCTTCTCGTCTTTCCCTTCAGCACCCCGGTGGCGTCGATCACCGAACGCACGGCGTTAAAGATCCGCTCGGGGTGCTCGGACTTGCGCAGCCGGGTGCGCCAGTAGGTGAGCACCCGAGAAGTCGAACCCCTCGTCGTCGAGGGCCAGGCCGCAGGCCACCTTCCAGCTGATCCGATCCCGAAGCGCCCGGGCGGCATCCCGGTCGGAGAGTCCCTCGAGGGCTTGGAGGACCATCACCGATGCCACTACATCGGCCGGGATCGAGGGTCGGCCACGGCCCGAGGGGAACAGGTCCTCGAACATCTGATCGGGGAAGAGGTCGTGGCGGTGATCGGCCAGGAACGCCTCGACGCTTCCCTCGGGGACGAGCTGTCGACAGAGGGCCGCGGCGTCAAGCAGCTCACGGTTGGATTCGCTGTGTCCTTGCACCCACTAATTCTCGACCATCCACGCTCAAATCGCGAGCACCGACGGGAGAATTATTCAACAGCCTCCTAGCCAGTGTCTTCGTTCGGCCATTCTCTGCCAGGGACTTGTCATCCCGGTATCCGCACGAGCAGTGATGCGTATCCGCGACCATACGAGGCGAGAGAGCAGATGGAAAAGCGTAGACGGGCCCCTCGGGTCAGCACGACTTCATGGTTCGGCCGCTACGTGGTCGAAAATGAACCGGGATCAAGCTGGGAGGAGTGCATGGTCATCGATATCTCGATCCTGGGGCTCGGACTGGAGCTCTTTGGCACTGTGACCGAGGACATGGTCGGAAATCGACTCGTGGTTCACGTCGGCGCGCCTGCGGGAGAATCCGTGAGTCTGCGTCTGGTGGGCCAGCTGAAGAACCTGAGTCCAGGTCGACTCGGAGGCGTCCGAGCGGGGCTCGAATTCGTCGATCTCTCTGAGACCGAGCGGGAGATTCTGAAGGCCATGGAACTGCTCAAAGTGGCATGGTGACTCTGGCCATCATCCAGAACCGCGAAGGCGAGCGATGGGTGGCCTCTCAGTATTCTCGGCCCAGGTCGACCACGTTCACGAGGTCCTGACCAGCAACGTACCGGGCGAGATTGTCGTAGAAGAGCTCAGCGACCCGCTCCATGTATCGGTCGGCGGATGCTGAGCTGTGTGGGGAGATCGAGAGATTGGGAGTGTCCCACAGCGGGCTGTCCGGGGGGAGGGGTTCCTGTTTGGCGACATCCAACGCCGCCGCGCGCAGGTGCCCGGAGCGTAGGGCCTCGATCAACGCCGCCTCGTCCACCAGTAGCCCACGCGCCACGTTTATGAAGATCGACCCGCGACGCATCGCCGCGAAAGCCGTCGCATCGAAGAGATTTGCGTTCGCGGCAGTCCCGGGTGCCGATACGACGACAATGTGCGCGGATCCGAGCGCATGCATGAGTTGGTCAGGCCCGATCACCTCGTCGGCGTACGGCGAAGACATATCAGGTGTCCACGAACGCCGCACACCTACGACACGGACGTCGAAGGCCTTCAACCGTCGCCCGACCTCTCTGCCGATTGCGCCCAATCCGACGACAAGCGCTCGGCGGCCGGCCACCAATGCCCCAAGTTTCTGATCCCAAACATGGTCGCGTTGTTGCTCGGCGTGCTCATCAAGCCGTTTGTACACGGCAAGCACCCGTGCCAGGACCCATTCGGCAATCGGGACAGCGCCTATCCCAGCCGCGTTCGTCAGGAGGATCGAGCCGTTCTCCAGTCCCGATGGGACGAACTGTCCGACGCCTGAGCCGGCAGTTTGAATCCACCGTAGATGCGGCGCGAGAGCAGGAAGGTCGACCGGGGCATCGAGCGTCAGCATCACTTGAGCTCGAGCGAGTGTGTCACGGAGGGCGGAGTCGATGGCCGGTTCGCCACTGGCGAGGTCGCTCGCAGTCGGTGACTCCGATCGACGGGTCCGCTGCTCGTGTCCAAGGTCGTACGGCGCGAAGACGATCTCTGCGCCCGGGACGATCTCGCGGATACGCGCTTGGTCGACGACCGAGCGCAGCGGCTCGTACGCCACATGGATGACAAGCCCTCGTGAGTCGGTCATCACGGTAGGAGCCCGTTCCAGGTGACGATCTCCTCTACCGGCTTGCGCTGCGGGCGCGAGTAGCCATCCCCGATCGTGAACCCGACGGGGATCAGGCGGGTCTGGTCCCATCCACTCGGCAGTCCGAGAATGTCACCTTTGGCGGCCTGGCCGCCCTGGTGGGCCGTCGCCAGAACGGAGCCCAATCCCCGGCTGCGCCGCGGTGAGCTGGAAGTTCCACACGGCAGGAAGTATCTCATGTCGCTCAGTGAGCTCAGTCTCCGGCTCGGTCGCCCCCCAATGGGCCGTGTGGGGCTCCGGGCATGGTCTCTGCGAACTCCGGACGGAGACGAAGTCCCTGGCAGATCGTCGTGTGAGCAACCGTCAAGACTCGGGGATTCGCCTACCACGTTGAGTAGACAGGATCAGGTGCTCTCACGCGAAGTCGGACCCGCCGTCGATGTTCAAGTTGGCGCCCGTGATGTAGCTGTTCCTCTGGGAGCAGAGAAACGCGATGACGGGTCCGATCTCTCTCGGATCGGCAGCGCGGCCCAAATGGGCCGGATGACCGAAGTCTTCACGGATGACGCGCATGGCGTCGATCAGGTTGTCGGGATCAACGGCGCGTTCGGACGGCAGAGACCGGAGATACTGCTTCATCCCGTCCGACAGAAAGGATCCAGGAGACACCGTGTTGACCAGGATTCCGTCAGGTGCCAATGAGGCGGACAGGTTCTTGGTCATGCTGGTCAGCGCCGCCTTGGCGGCAGTGTAGGCGACCAGTCCAGCTGATTGACGCTTGGTCGAGTGCGCCGAGATAGTGACAATTCGTGCCCAATCAACGGAGCGCATGAGCGGAAGGGCAAGCCGTACGCAACGGACGGCAGCGATCAGGCCGATGTCGAGAGTCGCGCTCCACTCACCATCGTCGAGGTCTTCGAAGCGCCCGATACCGACGTCCACAGGGCCGGCCGCGTTGACGAGGATATTGAGCCCTCCCCATTTCTCAGCGATGCCAAGAAACGCTTCGTCGACGTCTTCTGGCCTCGTGAGATCAGTCGGACAACCGATTGCATCGGGCGCCCCCAGACGGAAGAGCGATTCGACAGTGTCATCGAGGGCCGATCGGCTTCGACCCAGCACCGCAACCCGAGCGCCCTCTGCAGCCAGAGTCTCGGCCGCTGCCCGACCCATACCCTTTGATCCTCCTGCGACCACTGCAATGGCGTCATCGAGCCCGAAATCCATGGTTCGTTCCTCGCAGACGGAGTCGGTTAGAGCAGGCCAGTGGATTGCGCTCACCTGAGCGATCAACGGATCGTCCCGCAGCAAACGCCTTGCTATTCCTTGCAATCAGTCGAGTTCCTGCCCCAACCAACTGGCCCGCTGCACCACCATAGAGCTTACTATGGTGCCCAGTTGATCAACTCGCCAACGGTGAGCGGAGAGAGGTAATCGTGGGAGGAGCCCGTAAAGTCCGATTGGACGTGGACGTCGACGGGCGGGCTCCGACGGGATGTCGACGCATCGCCGCGGATCTCTTCGTGCCGAGAGAGCCACCCCCTCAGCCGATGCTCTGGTGCTGCGTTCCCGGAGGTGGTGCCAACCGCGCCTACTTCGACCTCGACGTACCACGGCAGGCTGGGGAGTACAGCATGGCCAGGTTCGCAGCGGATCACGGCGTCACTGTCCTCACCATCGATCCTCCAGGTGTCGGCGAGAGTGACGTGCCGGACGACGGGTTCTGCCTGACACCTCGTCGAGTGGCCGACGTCATCGACGTGGTGGTGGAGGATGTCACCCATCGGGTTCACAGTGGGGCTATCGACGGAATTCCGGCTCTCGCCTTCCATGTGAGGGTTGGCATTGGTCATTCCGCCGGTTCACTTCTCATCGTGTGCCAGCAAGCTCACCATCGGACCTACGGCGCGTTGGCACTCCTGGGTTTCTCGGACGCGGGGCTCCCTACAGTCCTCACCGAGATGGAACTCACCTATTCAGACCGACCAGACGACCTCCTCGAGGTGCTGGCTCAGTTGGTGGAGGCACGATTCGGCCAACCGTATCCCGAGCTCGGCGGTCTCGGAATGAGCGAGCTTCCGGAACCGGTGAAGGATGCCGCATCGATGGCCGAATCGAGACTCTTGGCGCTCGTCGGAATGATGGCACTGATCCCGGGCTCCATGAAGCCAGAGCTCGATCGCATCGATGTCCCCATCTTTTGCGCCGTCGGAGACCGAGACATTGCGGGGGATGTCGGAGGGTTGCCCGCTCAACTTCCGGCGTGCCGAGATCTGACCCTTCTCACACTGGAGGACACAGGGCACAACCACAACCACGCCGAATCTCGGCTGCTGCTCTGGCGCAGGCTCCTCGGATGGGGAGGGTCGCTCGAAGCCATTCTCTAGGTGGCGGTCCGGCGGTCGGCATCATTCTTCGAGCGCACCCGACCTCGTCCCACTGATGGGGCCTCATGTATAGTAACTACTATGTACGACGCCGTCCCTTGAAGGCAGACGAACTCCTCAACGCCGAGTTCGCACGGTTGCTCCGCGGATTCGCGGCGAAAGAAAGGCAAGCCTGAACGTGACGACTGAACTGGAGTTCAATCCGTCTTCCTACGAGCTCCATGAGGATCCATTTCCTCTCTACCACCGAATGCAGGAGGACGTACCGCTGTACCACAATCCGGAGATCGGATTCTGGGCCCTCTCCCGGTTCGACGATGTGCTTGCCGGCCTCGCCGATTGGGAGGGTCTGAGCTCCGCCAAGGGAACATTGATCGAGCAGATCAAAAGCGGTAACCCACCGCCGGACATGATGATCTTCAACGATCCTCCGCGCCACGAGCAACTTCGTAGACTGATCGGCCGTTCATTCACCCCCCGGCGAGTGTCCGAACTGGAGAAGCAGATCCGGGCGATGTGTGCGACGTGGCTTGACCCGCTTGTAGAGGCGGGCGGGGGAGAGGTCGTTGCAGATCTCGCCGGTAAGCTGCCAAGCGCGGTCATCTCCACACTTCTTGGCGTTCCCGTCGACGATCATGCCCGGTTGAAATCCCTCTCCGACCGGCTCCTCCATCGCGAGGACGGGTCGCTGACGATGCCGGACGATGGGATTGCTGCCGGGGCTGAGCTCGCGGGCTTCTTCGGCGAGCTCACTGCCGCTCGTCGCATCGTGCCCGACGACGGCCTCATCTCCGCCCTGCTCCAAACCGAGGTCGTCGGTACGGATGGTGCGACAGAACGGCTCACCGATGGGGAGATCATCCTCTTCTGCCTGCTTCTCGGCGTGGCCGGGAATGAAACGACGGCGAAGATGATTGCGACGGGGACCACCGTCTTGGATCTCTTTCCAGAGGAGCGCGCCCGTCTGGTTGCCGACCCCGGCCTCTGGCCAAGTGCCGTAGAGGAAATTCTTCGCTTCGATCCTCCGTCGCACTACCAGGGACGGGTTGCGACTCGTCCTCTCACCTACTACGGCGAGGGAATTCCGGAGGGATCGATAGTGGTTCTCATCAATGGCGCTGCGAATCGCGATCCTCGAGCCTTCGATGAACCGGACCGATTCGTCGCTGACCGACCGATCGAGCGGCAACTGGCGTTCGGACACGGGATCCACTTCTGCCTCGGGGCCTCTCTGGCGCGACTCGAGACCCGCATTGCGTTGGAGGAACTTCTCAACCGGTTCCCGAACTTCGAAGTTGATCGCTCGGGCATCGAACGGTTCCACTCCACAAACGTCAGAGGGCTCTCGAAGGTTCCCTTTACGGCGTGACAGAACGATCGCAGAGGGTCACGTCCGCAGTTGTCGCCGGGCTTCGGTCCTTCGACGCCGCCGACTCTGGTGACAATGGCAGCGGTCCCTCGTCCTCGTGATGCCGGTGTGGATGCGTCCGTGGCTACCGTGGGATGAGAGCGGGATAGAGTCAGCATGATGAGCAAAGCGAGCGCAGGCGCCAATGCACTGGGTTCCGCGTCTACCCGCGCCGGCTCGCTCAACGGTGACAGCGCCACTCGAGACCGCGTCATCGAGGCAGCGATCTGCTGCATCCTCGAACGCGGGTACTACCGCGCGAGCACCAACGAGATCGCTCGAACGGCAGGGGTCACCTGGGGTGTGATCCAGCACTACTTCGGTACCCGAGAGAAGCTCATGCTTGCGGTGCTTCAGGATGGTGCAAGCAAGTTCGTCGCAATCGTGGAGGATGTGCAGATCACCGGCGAGACGACGGCCGAGCGGATGGATCAGCTTCTGGATATCTTCTCCTTGCATTACGGCAGCCCTGCGTATCTTGCCTATCTCCAGATCTCGCTCAACATGGACCGCGATCCGCGTACGAGCACCGAGATCCGAAAGACCATGGTTGACGTGGCGGAACGGTCTCAGCGTCATGTCCTCAGACTCTTGCGAGAGGCGCTCGGTCCGGCAGCACGCGTCCCGGACCTCACGACGACGATCTTTCTCGCAATCCGTGGCTTTTGCTTCAGCCAGCAACTGCTCGACACCATGGCGTACGACTCACTGGCACCGAAGCGGGACCGCGTCGCTCGGCAACGCCACCTGCTTGCCAGCATCGTGGCGCCCTACGTGGAGCAGGCAGATGCCAAACGGTCTTGAGCGGCCATCCCCGTAGCCAATCACCCTCACCTCTAGATCGGCGACCCGGCAATCGCTTCCGGTGACCTGGTTGTTCGTCAGCCGTGGGACCCCAGCAGATGCCGTTGGCGGAACAGCTCGACGACGAACTCACCTTGTTGGCTCAGGGTCCGGGCGTACTCCTTTGCCGCCCGCTCCTCGTCGCCTTTCTTCATCGCTCGGACGATGGCCGCCAGGCCCTTCTGCTCCGGAGCAATGGCCTCGGGGACCAGCACGAAGAAGGGTCCAGGGACGAGCGCAGACATGGCCCTGAGCACGAGACGGATGCGAGGCGATTGGGCAGCATCCACGATGGAGCTGTGAAAGCTGATGGCCAATCGTTCCACTTCTGTCGGATCATCGGTGTCGGCAACAAGTCGTGCGATCTTGGCCAACCCGGGAACGAGCTCGGGATCCTGACGTCGCATTGCCCGACGGGTGGCCAGGCCATAGACCAGACCGAACAGATCGTAGTGGTCCCGAATCGTGTCCTCGTCGAACGCGTTGACGAACGCGCCGTGGTGGAATTTGGTGGTGAGCCAACCTTCCCGCTCGAGGGCCACGATTGCCTCTCGCACCGGAATGCGGCTGATGCCGAGGGCGCTTGCGATTTCGCCCTGGGGCAAACGGGTACCAGGCCGGAGTTCACCGTTGAAGATAAGCTGTCGTATGTGGATTGCAGCCTGCTCGCCGCTGCCGCGCAGAGCGATCGGTCGTCCGAGGTCAGGCTGGGACAGGGAGGTTTCAGCAGCCACTAGACCTCACACGGTGACGCTGGCGATGTCCGTCGGACACCACCGGAACGAGGCATAAGGCGCATACTGTATATTTGTAGCAGTCCCGGGAGGAGCGCACCTACACGTGAAGGAGGGCGACGTGGTTGACACGGCTACGACGGTAACAGAGGCCGGCGTCGCCCCTGCGCTGGTTGCCAAAATTCCGCCCATCGTCGATCTCGACGCACACGTCGTCGAGCCTCCGGGCGTCTGGAGGGATCGACTGCCTGCCAAGTACCGTGAAATCGGGCCTCATATCGAATACTTGCCGGCAGGTGTCCCGAAGCTTGCAGGCTCGACCTATGTCGAAGAGCCCGGTACGGAGGGTCCCGAAGTGGCCTGGTGGTGCTACGAGGATCACCGCGCGTCACTCAAGCGAACGATCGCCGCAGTCGGATTTGGACGAGACGAGATCGAACTTCGGGGGGTCACGTATGACGAGATGCGCCCGGGCTGCTGGCGCGTCCCTGATCGGATCGCTGACATGGATCTGAACCATGTGGCAGCCCAGCTGTGCTTTCCGAACTACCCGCGTTTCTGTGGGCAGCAGTTCATGTCCGGAAAGGACAAGGACCTCTCCCTCCTCTGTGTTCGGGCCTACAACGATTGGATGGTGGACGAGTGGTGCGGAGAGAGTGACGGCCGACTCATTCCGCTGTGTCTCATCCCGCTCTGGGACATATCCCTCGCGGTCGAAGAGGTCCGCCGTAACGCATCTCGTGGTGTCCGGGCGGTGGCATTCTCTGAGATGCCTCCGTACCTGGGACTCCCGAGTATCTACAGTCGCTACTGGGATCCGTTCTTCACAGCCTGCCAGGAGACGGGCACCGTCGTCTGCATGCATATTGGGTCCGGTACGAAGACACCACAGGCATCGCCAGATGGTCCGGACGCAGTGGCCGCCACGATCCTCTTCGGGAACAGCGTCGCGAGCCTGACGGATTTCCTCTTCTCAGGTGTCCTGCACCGCTTTCCCCAGCTGAACCTCATGTACGCAGAAGCGCAGATCGGTTGGGTTCCGTACGTCCTCGAAAGAGCCGACGATGTCTGGGAGACCCATCGAGGGTGGAGCAATTCGCAACGGGACTGTCCTGAGCCGCCGTCCACTTACTATCGCCGGGGCCAGGTCTACAGCTGCTTCTTCAAGGACTCCGTTGGCATCTCACTGATCGATGAGGTGGGACCCGACAACATCGTCTTTGAGACGGACTATCCGCATTCGGACAGCACATGGCCTCACTCACGGGAGGCCGCCGCACAGCAATTCGGTCATCTCGACCAGCGCACAATTGACAAGATTGCGCGAGGCAACGCGGTTCGCCTTCTGGGTCTCGACGAGTCGGCCGGCCTCTGATCGGATCGAAGCTTCGCCGCTTCTCGCCGAAGGCAGACCGGTGGAGCCAGATCAGCGGTCTGCCCCGCGGCGCGGTTGATCGACGGTGGCCATCATCAGGACGTGCCAGATCGGTCCGCTGAATCACAACCATCACCAGTGAAGGAGGAGGAACTTCGTGGGGAGCTCACTCGAAGGGAAGGTCATCGCTGTCACCGGCGCCGGGAACGGCATCGGCCGAGCCGTTGCACTCCTGTGTGCGAAAGAGGGGGCTCGGGTGGTCGTTGCCGACTACGGGGTGGCGATGGATGGGTCGAACCCAACCAGCGAGGTCGCGGAGGCAGTGGTTGACGAGATCGAGGAATCCGGTGGCACCGCAGTGGGATTGGCCGGTGACGTCTCCAAGTTTCAGACGGGCGCGGATATTGTGTCTACTGCAATCGACACCTGGGGATCTATCGATGGCGTGGTGTGCGTGGCGGGCAATCTGCGCGAGCGAATGATCTTCAATATGAGTGAAGACGAGTTCGACGCTGTCATCGGGGTGCATCTCAAGGGGCATTTCAACCTCTACCGGCACGCCTCGGCGGTGATGAGAAAACAACCGAGCGGCGGGTCTCTCGTCGGATTCACCTCCGCGGCCTTCGTCGGCTCGACTGCCCAGGCCAACTATTCAGCGGCAAAAGGGGGAATCATCTCGTTGACTCGCTCGGCCGCACTCTCGCTCTTTCGATATGGCGTTCGGGCCAATTGCATCGCTCCTGTCGCCAGGACTCGGATGTCCGACAACGTCCCGTTCGAGATCGAGATGGGCGAGCCGTCAGCGGTGGCGCCGATGGCGGCCTACTTGCTCTCGGACGTGTCGAAGCAGATCACCGGCCAGATCTACACAGTCGTCGGTCCGCGCATCTCCGTTTGGAATCAGCCCAGAGAATTGAGGTCGATGTTCGCTGCTGACGGGGGCGAATGGACACCGGAAGCCATCGCCGAATGGCTGCCACGGACCATCAAATTCGAGGAGCACCCGATGCTCGGAGAGTTGGCAAGTCGGATGGCCCAGATGGAGAAATCGCAACAGGGCTGATCGTGATGATCGAGAGATCCGCTCAGCGGCCGGTCCGTGACGCCAGCCGCCTGTGGCCTGTGGAACAGGACCGAAGTCTGGAGACGCCCTGCTAGGCCCGCGGAGGCCCAGCTGCAGTGTGACGGGTCCCGGGAGGGTCAATTGCAAACGGCGCGGGTGAATGCCACTCGTCCAGGTACACGAACTCCTCGAGCGGACGGCGCCGCACAGGACCGTGGTGACCCTCAGGGCGACCCAACGTGATGGACGCAGCGATTGCCACCTCCCTCGGAATCTTGACAAGCTCCCGGAGCTCTTCCTCGACCATCAGGTGCCAGCTCGTCATCACGCCGCCGTAGCCGAGCGCTCTCGCCGCGAGAAGCAGATTCTGACAAGCGGGATAGATCGAGCCGCCATCCGTCAGGTGGGGTTCTCGGTGACGGCTCAGGCAGGCCAGAATCAGGACTGGCACACGCTCGATCGTGGCGACGTACTCTTCCATCGTCCGGGCCATCGCGGCTTTGGGCGAGTCTGCGTTCCGTCCTGAACCCTGGTCGTACCGGTCCAGAGTCCGCTTGACCCCCCATGCTTCTCGCGCACCTCTGGCGACGACTCGTTTCGCTTCCTGGGCCTTCGGGCCATCAGTGAGTACGACGAAGGCGAATGGCTGGCGATTCGAAGCACTCGGCGCACGCGACGCGGCGAATGTGATGTCACGAAGAACGTGCTCAGGGACTAGTTCATCACGGTACCGGCGTATGGCTCGAGTACTGCAGATTCCCTCGAGCAGGCCGACGGTGTCGTCCGACAGTCGATCGCCGATAGGCCTCCCGGCCGGCGGTTGGGCTGCGGCCGATGAATCTGACATCGAATGTGACCCCCATCTGGCTACTCCGTTGCCCACTTGATCGACACGAACAGATCCCGGCTGCCGGGCCCTCGCAAGCACAGTGTCTCACTTCTTCTCGACCACGATCCCCGAGGTCTCTGCGTCCCATGTCGTGCCGGTTACTCCCTCGTCCCGCAGCTGTCGCTTGAGCACTCGTCCCAAAGCGCTACGGGGCAACGTGTTTCGAAACTCGATATAGCGGGGGAGCGCGAAGTACGGAAGTTGTCCGATGGACCACGTGAACAACTCCTCCTCGGTGGGAGAATCACCGGCCCTGAGCGTGGCAGTGACCTTTAGATCGTCTTCGGTCAACTCACTGGGTACGGCGTGCACGGCAACGTCGGCGATCGCTCCGTGTGACATGAAGATGCTCTCTACCTCGAAACTGGATATGTTTTCCCCACGTCGACGAAGGTAGTCCGCTTTCCTGTCAACGAAGAAGAGATACTCGTCCTCGTCGATCTTCCCGATGTCGCCTGTGTGGTACCACCAGTTCCGGCTGGTTGCGACCGTCGCATCCGGACGTCCCCAGTACCCTTCGAACATGACATGCGGGCGTTTCGGCCGGATGACGATCTCGCCGTCCGTATTTCGTGGAAGCTCGCCATCATGATCGTCGAAGATTCGGACATCGAAATAGTCGGTGTTGAGTACCCCGGCAGCATTTGGTCTGCTGGCAACACCCGGCGGAGACCATGAGATGAGGCTCGCTTCGGTCAATCCGAATGCTCCGCTGAATGTCTCGATGCCGAACCGCTTCCTGATAACGGCGTCGACCTCGGTCGGCATCGGTGCCGCCCCGAGCAGGCGAAGAGTGGCGTTTGCTTCTGGACGTCCCGAGCGGGGCATTTCCGGCCTGTCTACGTCATGGGCGAGGAGGTAGGCCATGCTTCCGAGAGTAGAGGTGATCGTGGCTCCGGATCGGTTCATCTCCGGCCAGAAATTGCTGACGGAAAACTTGCGGTAGACAGCGGAGCGGCCGCCGAAGAGCAGAGCACCCAGGACTGCCGTGACGAGTGCGTTGTAGTGGTAGAGGGGTAGGGGAGTCCAGAGCACGTCCTCGGGTTGGCGGTCCCAACAGATTCCGATCTGGCGAGCCGCCGCCTCGTGATAGTTGTGGCTCAACATGCAGCCCTTGGACGCCCCAGTGGTACCGCCGGTGTAGACAAAGGTGCCGATATCGGATGGCTGAATCTCAACCCGAGGAACCGTCGCGTCAGCCGTGAGAAGGTCCTCCCACGCAACAACATTGGTCGCCGTGTCCTGAAGCGACACTGGATCGATCGAGTCGGCATTCTGGTCCTCGATGACGACGACGTGGCGGAGGTCGGGCAGATCCCCGGCGACCGATGCCAGGCGGTCGCACAAGCTTCTTTGGATGATCAACGCAGTTGCGCCGGCGTCGTTCAGCTGATGGCGAAGGTACGGGCCCTTGTAGGCAGTGTTCACGGGTACCGCGATGTAACCGCCTCGAATCGTCCCCCACCAGGACAGCATGGCTTCGGGCGAATTCTCGACGAGCGTTGCGACTCGATCACCCGGACGCAGTTGGTGAGCGGAAAGTCCATTGGCGATGCGACAGGCGATCGTGTTGACCTCCGCCGCTGAAAACCGCGTTCCGCAGACATCCAGGTACTCGCTGTCGGGGTCCGAAACCAGGCGAGCCTCGAGGAGTTCGGGAATCGTGTGTTGTTCACCGCTGATCCAGGTCGTCACGAAGTCCTACTCTGAGAAACGGTGTGCGTATTATATACAGATGCGTTCCCTCGGAGAGGTCGGCTGCTGGCGAGCCGTCGCGGTCAGGAGGCCACGGAGGGTTATCTTGCGTTTGAGGAAGGTTGGGGCCCTCCTGGGTTCACCTGGAACTGTGTACCGACGGTCGACTGCAAGGACGGCGCATTGACACTCGAGGCACTTGGTGAACGGGGCGTAACCCACGGGTCTCGATGTCAGCGCTCGGGATCGGGCACGCGTCGATGATCTGCGGAGCATTGCTCGAACGCGCGCTCCGGGCCTCAGGAATTGATGCCGTGTATGGAGCGTTGCTGCCGGGTGTCCGCGTCACCGAAGTGCAGGAGTCGGGGGTGGCCGATCTCCTTGCGACGGCACATACCGGGCTCTTCCATCGTCGCGCCCTCGTCCATCTCGGTGACGGGGTACTGCTCCCTCCGGACGGCCGCTACGGGGGTGATGCCATAGTGCTCGAATCGGCCTCCGACATCATTTCGATGTCGGAGGAGATCAGTCGAGACGACGGTCGAGCACTGAAGCTGACGCTGGATCCGATGGCAACGGTTCCTGATCTCGTACCGTCACCTGAGGAACCACCGAATCGATGGATGGATCCGGACCAGAACGTTCTGGCGAGGATTCAGGGGTCCGTGCGTCCCGTCGTTCTTGCTGGTCCGGGTGTGATCGCGAATGGCGCTCAGGCCTCCTTGACTGCCCTCGCTGTCGGAGCAAGCGCAGGCGTGCTTAACACCTGGGGGGCAAAAGGTGTGTTCAACTGGCAGAGCCGTCATCACGTGGCAACCGTCGGGCTCCAGGAGAGGGATTTCGAGCTCGGAGGTCTGGCGGACACGGATCTGATCGTGGCCACCGGGATCGACGTCGACGAGGCACCCGAGGAGCGGTGGCGGATCGCACCGGCCGTGGTTGTCGACCCAGCGTCGCTCGGCCCGCTGGCCGAGGGGGTCCACCGGCCGTATCGAGCGCTCCACCAGACAGCACTGAGGGCCAAACTCGCCGCAGTGACCCAAGATGGGTGGTCACGACGAAGCGCTCCACTCGCTCCCAGCCTCCTCACCCTTCAGTACAGTCAAGTGCTGGGGAACGGCGGCCTGGTCGCAGCTGACGCCGGGTTGGCGGGCTACTGGGTTGCCCGT
This sequence comes from uncultured Acidimicrobiaceae bacterium, assembly GCA_963701325.1. Lineage (GTDB taxonomy): Bacteria > Actinomycetota > Acidimicrobiia > Acidimicrobiales > RAAP-2 > Bog-756. The sequence continues at coordinate 1,159,955 of OY969604.1, read as the reverse complement.
ACGTTCTCCACCACCCAGCTCGGAGCAACCTTCGTACCGGCGCGGGAGCGGGCCGGTCTCGCTATCGCCTCCGTCATCGTTGCTCGCCGCCAGTGTCCGTGGCGCCCCGCCCTCGCCGCACTGGACGGATCCACGGAAGGCGGGCAAACGGAGGCTCTACTCGAGACGGCGGCACGCCTCGGTATTGGGCTCGGAGTCGAGGTCTGGGATCCAGAGGGACCCGGGCTCTCCGCGGACGAGCATCGGGAGCGACTGCGTCGGCTCGCATTCTCCCCCGAGCAAGAGGTTCAGCGCATCCGCACGGATCCGAGTCAGCTCGACCGGATGGTCGAAGCAGCCGGATCGATCATTGCGTGGTCTGGTTCGGGATGCCGCGGTCTGTAGAAGTCTGCGCCGGCCACCCGTCGGACCGGGCTCAGGCGATCACGTGTTGAGCGTGAAGGGCGGCTAACTGCGCGTGGTCGAGCCCCAGCTCATCGGCAAGAACCTCGTCTGTCTGTTCGCCGACCCACGGTGGGCGGACGTCGTCCCACTCGGGCGTTCTCGAGAACTTCACGGGATTTCCCACCACGAGCACCGGATCCTCGACCCCGTCTGGGCGATCGATGGAAATCAACATCCTGTGGGAGTGGACATGGGGATCATCTGCGAGCTCATCGTCTCGTAGACAAGGACCGGCGGCGAGATCTGCCTCGGCGAGCGTCCGACAGACCTCCTGACGTGTCATCTGGGACGCCCAGCTCTCGATGGCCGGGCGAATTTCCGAATCGAGCTCATCCATCCATCCTTGACGGGTTGCGAGTCGCGGGTCGTTGAGCCACTCCTCGCGTCCGACGAGGCGAGCCAGTTTGGCGAAGTGACCCTCTCGTCCAACCTGAAGAACGAACCACCCATCGCTGGCCCGAAAGCCATGGTTGATCACGGGTCCCGTTGCACCGTTGGTGAGGCCCATCGACCAGAAATTCGCCACAATGTCGGTCATAGCAATGACCGCGTCGTACATGGCGACGTCCACTTGTTGTCCTTCGCCTGTTCTGTCGCGGTGGCGAAGAGCGGCGAGTATCCCGATCGTCGTGAACAGCGCGGCCGAGATGTCTCCGAGAGCGCCAACCGGAGATGCATTCGGGGGCTCATCTCCTGTTCGCTTCATTTCATAGATACCTGACATCGCCTCCACAATCGGTGCGTACGCCGGCCAGGATTTATATGGGGAGTCAAGGGTCTTGCCGAAACCAGACACCGATGCATAGATGCACCGGGGATGCACAGATGAAATATCGGCGTAGGCAACTCCCAGCCGTTCCATGACTCCCGGCTTTGAATTCTCTGCCACGACATCGAAGTGGGGGGCGAGCTGAAGCACGAGATCCCTACCCCCTGGCTTCTTGAGATCGATGCAAACACTTCTCTTGTTCAGGTTTCCGCGAAGAAATGTCGCTCCTACGCGTCGACCCTTGGGATCACTCATGGCAGGGAGTGCTCCCCGTCCTGATTCACCTTCGAGCGGCTCTATCTTGACAACGTCTGCACCGAGTCGTGCCAGGAGCTGCGTCGCGAAGGGCAGGGCTTGCATCTGCTCGATGGCGAGAACGCGGATACCGGCGAGCGGAGCCTGAGCCCTTTCCTCGGTGTCCGCTGCCAACGAGTCGAGTGCCCGCGGGATGTCGTGTTCCCTCACGTACATAGAATATGCAACCTACTCGTTGATCGGACAACGTCGAGTCGCGAGCTGGCCGGTCTGTGTCAGAGGACGCCACGCTCAGCCGGCCGTCGCTGCGCGGTATCAAGGTACGCACGCCGTCTGCATCTGCGGTCCCAGCTCGGCACGGGGCACATGGCAGCAGGAGTAGGGACGACGACTCCGAACGCGACCAGGTGGTCCGGTGCTCGGGCGAAAGAGACGGGGCTCCGACATGACGCCCGGTTGACCGACTGCAGGGCCGTGGCTCATTGCTGGAGAGCGGGGGTCTCGAGTGGCGTGTGCAAGCCGCATGGGCTGGGCAAAGAGGACCGCCGGGCAGCCGAGTGCCCGGGAACGCCGGCCAGGGCGCCCGGTGCCCAGTGGCCCCGAGGAGACGAGTGTATAGAATATGCACGATGCGGTGAGCGGTGTATAGTCACCCTCTGCCATCGGGACCTTCAGAACGGATCTCGGATCGATTCGGTGGCTTCTGGGCCCGCCCGTGATCGACGGCGCGGCAGGGCGCAGGCATCAACGGACAGGGGAGGGTGGAATGGAATCGAGAACCGCGACCCGACGGACCGTGGTTGTGTCCGTTGCCTTGGTGGTGATCGGCATCTCCCTTGCGGCGTGCTCAACTGGATCGACAACGGGTAATACGTCGGGCACGACGGCTACCACATCGAGCGCGGCGACTCTCTCGACGAATGGCTCCTGGCCGGGTGTTGGAGCAATCTGCGGCAGCGGCAGCGGGAGCGGTGGAGCGGCAACGGCACGCGGGGTGAGCTCGCACTCCATCAACATCGCAACCTTCGCCGACCCCGGCAACACTGTGGAGCCAGGGCTGAACGAGGAGTTCTTCCAAGCTGCGCAAGCCTTCAGTGATTGGTGCAATGCATCAGGGGGAATCGGGGGTCGCAAGATCGTCGTCGACGACAGGGATGCCGCCCTCTTCAACGCTGCTCAAGTCACCAACCAAGCGTGCCAGCAGGATTTCATGGCAGTCGGAGGGGGCATGGCGCTCGACCAGCCGTCCGTGCCCGTCCGAGTGGGTTGCGGGCTCGGACAGATCAGCGGATTCACCGTCTCCAACCAAGCCGTCGACGCGCCCCTTCAGGTGAATCCCCAGGCCATCAACAACACCGAGATCGAGGCGGGATGGTATGCCGCCCTCGCCAAGAAATATCCCGGCGCAATCAAGCACTACGGGACCGGTGCGGCCAACAACCCGAGCATCATCGAGCCAACGAACAAATGGCGGGATGCGGCAATCGCCCAGGGGTACAAGCTCGTGGACTTCCAGCTTGTTCCGTTGAGCGTGACCGACTGGGCGCCGTATGTGGAGGAGGCACAGTCCAAGGGGGTTCAAGCGCTCCAACCCCCCACAGACTCGACTGTGACCCCATACGTGCAGGCCATGAACACCGCAGGGTACAACCCGGCGTTCATGCTCCTGACGACCCAGTACTACAACTCTTCGACGGCACAGGCGGCCGCATCGGCCCATTTGCCACCGACGTATCTGGCCATTCAGTACTGGCCGTTCGAGCTCGCTTCCGAGAGCCCTGGCCTTCAGCAACTCACCGCGATCATGCACAAATACGCGAGCTCAGCTCAGATCGACTGGGACGACGAGCTCGCATTCGACTCGTGGATCTTGTTTGCCAAGGCCGCTAGTGGTTGTGGGGCAACGCTCACGGTCTCATGCGTACTGGATCACGCGGCCGCTCAGCAGAACTGGACAGGTGGAGGACTTGCGGCCCCGGTGGCTCATCTCGCGATGGCCGATCAGAAGCCCACTCCGAGCGATTGCTTCCTTCTGATGACGGTGCAGCCAAGCAAGTTCGTCTACGACAGGGCCGATACAGCTCCGAACAACCAGATCTGGCACTGCGATCCGTCGACTCTCATACACGTATCCGCGAATGGCTGACCAGAAATGATCCCTGCGTAGAGCGCCTGTCGATGCATGAGTTCATCGTCTTCACAATTGCGGGGCTTGCAACGGCGGGAATCTACGCCATCACCGCGAGCGGCCTAACACTCACATACGCGACGACAGGGATCTTCAACTGGTCGCACGGAGCGATCGGCATGATCGCCGCGTTCGCATATTGGCAGATGCGGGTCGGCTGGGGATGGCCCGCCCTGATCTCGATTCTGGTGTGCCTGGTGGTGCTCGCTCCTGCCTTGGGGGTGGCGATCGAAGCCGGCGTCATGCGCCGGCTCGAGGGGACATCGGAAGCGTCAAAGCTCGTCGTTACGCTGGCACTCGCGCTCTCGTTCGTCGGTATTGCCCAGTGGGTCTGGAATCCGACGACCTATCGGGCCTTACCGCCTCTGTTCAATGGGGACACGTTGGTGCTCGGACCGATACGCGTCTCGTACAACGATGTCACCGTCCTAGCCGTCGCGGTCGTTGTCGCGCTCGGCCTCCGCGTGTTGCTGTACCGAACGCGCCTGGGCGTGACGATGAGGGCAACGGTGGACGACCGGACTCTGACTGAACTGAACGGCTCGAGCAGCGTTGCCAATGCCAGGGCTGCGTGGATCATCGGGTGCATGTTGGCCGCCCTTGCCGGGATCCTGGTGGCTCCGACTCTCACGCTGTCCGCGACGGCCCTGACGCTCTTGATCGTGAGCGCCTACGCGGCATCGGTCATCGGGAGGCTCCGTAGCATTCCCATGACCTTCGTCGGCGCCATCATCCTCGGCCTCGCGGTGAGCTATTCCGTTGCCTACCTTCCCGAGAACACGTACATCCAGGGATTCGAGGGGGCGGTGCCGGCGGTGGTACTCCTCATTGCCTTGCTCGTGTCGCCCCAATCGCGGCTGAGGGGCCACCGACTACTGAGGAGCCGGGAGCTGGCGCTCAGTCCTACGTGGGGTGGTTCCGCGATCTTTTGTGCGTGCGTGATCGTCGGCACGGTGATGATGGCAACTGTCGTGTCTAGCTCGGATCTCTTCAGTCTGAACCGGGTGTGGGGTTTGGCGATCATTGGACTGTCACTCATCCCGGTCGTCGGATTTGCGGGCCGACTGTCACTTTGTCAGATGACCTACGCCGGGATCGGCGCCGCAGTGGTCGGCCATCTGGGCGCCCATGGCAATCCTGTTTCGTTGCCCGCAGCGGCCGGGGCATGCGCGGTCGTGGGGGTTCTCGTTGCGCTGCCGGCGTTGCGCCTCTCGGGGATCTATTTCGCACTCTTTACGGCGGCGTTCGCGGTGGCGGTGGACGCGTGGGTCTTCCCGCTTCCTGCTGTCGACATCTTCGGTGACCATGTTGCTCCCTTCGGGTCTGGGTCGCTGATCTTCGCTCCCTTTCGGATCGGAGGAGTTGCCCTGTCGAGTACCCGATCGGAATTCATTGCTGGATCGGCCGTCTTCGCGCTCATGTGCCTGGTGGTCGTACTGGTCAGGCGCTCGGGGTTCGGCCAGCGGCTTCTGGCGTTCAAGGACAGTCCGGCAGCGTGTGCGACTCTCGGGATGAATGCCAGGGTGTCGACGTTGGCGGTGTTCGCGCTCTCCGCAGCCATAGCGGGTGTTGGAGGTGGAATCTACGCGAGTGCACTCGGAAGTGCTGCACCCGATGTCTTCCAGTTCTTCACGGGCTTGTCCATATTGCTCGTGATGGTGGTGATGGGTATCAGTTCGCTTGGCGCAGGTGCGGCTGTTGGGTTCTACCTGGGGGGGCCGACCTTGGCCAACATCTTTCCGTCGTTGAGTCAGCTCAGTCCCGTCCTGGTCGGCGGCGCAGGCATCATGGTCGGTACGACTCCGAATGGGGCGATCCCGTCGGGAGTCCGACCCGTGTGGACATCGGTCGTGAGCAGGCGATGGTTGCTGATCTCGATGATCGTGATCATCATTAGCGCGTGGACACTGCGGCTCGGGGGGGCAATCGACAATTGGACGTTGGTCGGCATTGTCTGTGTCGTTGGCGGACTCCTTCCTTTCGCTGTGTACGCGGTGGACTATCGAGGTCATAGGGCACCGCCGGCGTTTGGATTGCCCGACAATCGGCTGCCGTCGACCCCTGTCGATGCGACGGATGGACAAGCCTCATTGGGCACCGTGGAATCCCGTCCCGAGTTCCTTCCCGCCGGGAGTCACGGTCATGGGGCTTGAGGTCAAGGACGTTTCCGTCCACTTCGGAGGTGTTGCTGCGCTCTCGAACGTCTCATTGGATGCCGAAGCTGGATTGATTACGGGCCTTATCGGACCGAACGGGGCGGGCAAGACGACGTTGTTCAACGTTGTGACAGGGATGCAGCGGAGAGCTGAGGGTACTGTTCGGCTGGATGGGCGGGATCTCGGCCGCCTCCCGCCGCATCGCCGCTCGCGCTTGGGACTCGGTCGGACCTTCCAACGGCTCGAGCTCTTTGGGACACTCACAGCCCGCGAGAACATTGCTGTGGCCGCATCCATGTCACATCGCCGATCGGTCGGTACGGATCGGTACGGGACAACGGACGAGGCGGCTGATATTCTGCTTGAGAAATTGGGCCTGGTTCCCGTAGCCGATATGAGGGCGGATTCACTTCCGACCGGGACAGGACGACTGGTCGAACTAGGACGCGCCCTTGCTGTACGACCGCGGGTGCTACTCCTCGATGAGCCCGCATCGGGCCAGAACGCGGAAGAGACCCTCCGATTCGCGGAAATTCTCCGGTCGCTGGCAGGAGACGGCCTTGCCGTGCTCCTCGTCGAACACGACATGGATCTTGTGATGGGCGTCTGCGATCAGGTGGTCGTGCTCGACCACGGGCTGGTGATCAGCGCGGGGGAGCCATCGTTCGTCCAAGACGATCCGGCGGTGCAGGAGGCATATCTCGGTGCTATGAGTGAGACGGCCAGTGGCTGACGAGGCCCTGCTCGAGGTTCGCGGCGTCAGCGCGGCATACGAAGGGATCGAGGCCCTTCACCAGGTCGATCTCACGGTGCACGTGGGTACGGTGACCGCTGTCCTGGGTGCCAATGGTGCTGGAAAGTCGACGCTCCTTGCGGTAATCGCCGGACTACTCGCGCCGACTGCGGGCGAGGTCGTGTTCGACGGAGAACGAGTGACGGGAGGCACTGCCGCGTCCCTGGCGCGCAAAGGGCTCTGCCTGGTGCCCGAGGGTCGGGGTGTATTCCCGAATCTGACGGTTCGGGAGAACCTCTTGGTGATGACCCATAGCGGTGTGAGTCATCGCCAGGTTGAAGCCCGGTGCTTTGAGCAATTCCCGGTGCTTGCTCCGAAGCAGGATCAACCGGCCGGTATGCTGTCGGGTGGCGAACAGCAGATGTTGGCGATGGCCCGGGCGGTCGCAACCCGTCCAAGGCTCTTGTTGCTCGATGAACTATCGATGGGTCTGGCTCCGCTCGTGGTGCAGGAGCTCTATGAGCACGTGTCAACGCTCGCGGAGTCGGGGGTCACCGTAGTCGTCGTCGAGCAATTCGCCCGGACAGCGCTCTCTGTTGCAACCGTCGGCGTGGTGATGGCCGGTGGACGCATTGTGGAATTCGGCTCCTCCGAGGTGGTGCAATCCGTCCTGCAGTCGGCGTATTTGGGATCGAAGACCCCTGCGGGTGCGGATTCGAGACGGAGCTCCGCGAGTGATCTGTCGACAACCTCCACCCACGCCGAAGGACACACTGGCAAGAACGGCAAAGGGATGGTCAACACGTAACGATGGGGAACTTGCCCGGACCCGACAGGTTCGCGCAGTCTCCGTTGCATCTGCGAGGTTCGGAGCAAGGGATCCGCTACCTCGCTCCGAACCCTGCAGGGTGCTGGACAACGGGTCCGGTAAAATTGTATACTAAATACATCTACCACTCGACCTTTGGGGGATTACATGCTTCGTTTCTGCACACGCGTCGCGACAATCGCTGCGATGGTGACGATCACTTCAGTCGGCTCCCTGGCAGTCGCATCCGGCGTCGCTTCTGCGAGTACGCCAGTGGCGACTTGTAACACGTTCAATACAAACCTCGCGGGCACCGGTACCGTGACGGGCTGCACCGACCTGGCCAATACAGGGGGCAAGGGTACCGTCAAGACGGTCAGTGGTAAGGGAACGATCACCTGGAACAAGACCGGTACCTCGACCATCTCCGCGAAGGACACGGTCGAGAAGATCGATACAAAGTGCACCCCGAAGACTGATATCGAGATCCTGATTACCGCCACCGTCACAGGGGGTACGGGTGCAGCGATCAAGTCCATCAAGGTTGGTCAAGCATCGTCGTTCTACGTCTGTGCGAACACCACGACCAAGACGGTGGCCTTGGCGCCGGGGCAGAAGTTCAGGATCTAGCTGAGCCGAGTCCTCTGTATCTGAAGCACCACTGTGGCCGCTGGTCTCGACCAGGGGCCACAGTGGTGTCGTGTCCCTGTGGCACGTCCGAGGGATCACCTGACGGCGGACCGAAGCAGCGTCTCGGCGGGCGCGAGAGGCGCTCTCAGCTGCCGGAGTAATCGGGTTTCCGACCCTCGGCCTTCGCTGCCTTGAATTCGGCAAAGTCTGCTGACTTGTTGATGAAGGTCTGGTAAATACGTTCGTCTTCCATGGACGATCGAATTCCCGGTTCACTCAGATGCTGTAAGACACGCCGAGCCATCTTGACCGTCACCATTGGTGCTGATGCGATTCTCTCGGCCATCTCCCAGGCGGTGTCATCGAGCGTCTCGGGGGGCACGACACGCGAGATGATGCCGTGGGCGTAGGCCTCCTCAACACCCATCACTCGGCCCGTGAAGATCAGGTCGCTGGCGACGCCCGCTCCGCAAATCTCGTAGAGCCTTCCCATCCCACCGGTGTCGGGAATCACGCCGTACCCCACTTCGGGAAGTTTGAACTTCGTTCCTTCGGCTGCGATTCGCATATCGCAGAGGAGCGCGCGCTGAAACGATCCGCCTATCGCCCATCCCTGGATCGGGACAACGATAGGAATGTCCAGATCAAAGACCTGCAGGATCCCCCGATGGCCTCGCGTCATGAGCTCGTGATGACTGAGCTTGGTTGCGTTGTGGCCGATGACACCCGTATCCCGTCCAGCGGACCAGACCTCGCCCACGCCTCGCCAGATCACTGCCCGGACGTCGTTGCGGTCCTTGAGCTCGGCGAAGATCTGAAAGAGGAGAACATCCATATCGTCGTCGAACGCATTCCTCTTTGCAGGGTTGTTGTTCGAGATGACGGCAATCTGGTCCTTCACCTCGAACGTGACTTTGTCCGGCATTGCGTCCCTTCGACATCCAGGTTTTGGCTGACGATGTGCATCCTATTCCCAGGGGTCTCGTGTTGGTCACCTGAGTGTTCGCTGCGGAAACTGGCCGCGAGATTCCGCTGCCCGAAGGGAGCAGGTACCGATCGATGCCGGTTCGACTCCTGGCAGCGGAGCGATGAGCCCGATGAGCTGGCCTGGGCGGGACCACCAGTCACGGAGCGCGAGACGGAACTCGAGCTTCGGCCAGGCCAGTTGGGGGAGTGCGTTCGAGCTGGAGCGCTCGATGGGTGTCGTGGTTACTCCCAGAGGACGTATAGTAGATACTATGTCGTACCGGCAGTGAGGAGAAGCGTCGTGTCTACTCAGCGTTTGATCTCATCGGATGATCACGTGGATTTGAGCCATCACAGTGTGAAGAACCATCTCGAACCGAGATTTCACGCTGACTACGACGAAGCAGTGGCCACGTTCGGCCGGTCTGTGATGAGCCTTGTGTCCTCTGAGGCGAATCAGCGTTGGAGCAAGCAGCAGGGGGTCGCTCCCGATCCCACGGCCACGATCGGCGGTGCCCGAAAGCACGCAGCTACGGGACGGCTGGGTCATACGGACCCGCACGAGCGGCTCAAGGACATGGACACCGATGGCGTGGAAGCGTCGGCTACGTACTGCGAGGTGAGTGCCTTTCGGTATCTGTACATGGTCAAGAACGGTTGGAAGGAAGCCACGCGGGCATTCAACGACGCACTCGCAGAGTTTGCATCAGTCGATCCCAAGCGGTTGATCGTCTCGTATCAGATACCCATCCACGACATCGAGGCCGCAGTGGACGAGGTCAAGCGGGCAGCGTCAAACGGTTGTAAATCGTTCCAGCTGCCCGTGTTCCCAGCAGAGCTGGGACTACCTGACTACTGGGACGATCGTTACGATGCCCTCTGGTCGGCGATCCAGGACACGGACATACCGATCTGCTGCCACATCGGCATGAACACTGCCCTCGATGGTGTGGCCAAGCGGGACCCGACGCCGCAGAAAGGGATCTTTGTGCCATGTGTCCCGCTCTCTGCCGCAGAAGCCCTCGGGATGTGGATCATGGGCGGAGTGTTCGAGAGATTCTCGCAGCTCAAGGTCGTCTTTGTTGAGCCGGGACTCGGTTGGGTCTCATGGTGGTCATATATCGTCGACGATCTCAATGTCCGCCAGGGATATGACTTCCCGGCGATCAGCCGGCTCCCAAGTCATTATCTCCACCAAAATGTGTTCTTGACATTCATCGATGAGCCGGACGCGATCAGGCATGCGCACGAGAGACTTGGAATCGAGAACATCATGTGGTCGTCTGACTATCCTCACCCGGTATCCAGCTGGCCCAACTCCCATGCCATCGTCGATGCGATGTTCGACGGTGTTGATGAGACAGAACGGGAGTTGGTACTGAGCGGAAACGCGTCTCGGGTATGGAACCTCTAGTCAGCGGTCCTGCTCGGGGCGAGACCTCCCTCAGGTGTGATCGTCTGACCACCGCCGAGCTGCGCTGATTCGCCCGGTCGTGTTGTCGGGAGCGACCCGCTCGTCCAGCGCCCTCCAGATATAGTACGTGCTATGGTATCGGGGTCGGAGCAGAGTGAAAGGCAGCGACGAATGGCAGGTGTGTTCGACGGACTGCACGCCATCGACCTGTCCCGGGGTATTGCCGGACCGATGACAACGATGTTGCTGGCCGACAACGGCGCACGAGTCACCCGGATCGAACCGCCGGGAGGAGACCCGTTCGGCGGACAATCGGGGTACCGGGTATGGCATCGTGGAAAGAGAAGTGCGCAGCTCGACCTTCAAACCGCAGAAGGTCGGGAGACAGTACTCTCGCTCGTACGGGGCGCCGATATCGTCGTAGACAGCTTTTCACCAGGGACGACGACACGGCTCGGGATCGACCACGAACGGCTCTCGAGTCAGAACCCTCGGATCATCACCTGTTCCATCACCGGATACGGGGAGCGTGGCCAGCACAAGGATCGACCGGGATACGACGCTCTGGTCGCAGCACGAACAGGCTTGTTCTACGACCAGAAGGGTCGCCGGGGCACGGCGATGGAGTACATCTGTGGACGGCCAGGACCCGAGCCGGACTTCGACACCCCCGCCGGTTTGGTTCGGGGAGCGGATCGAACCGGTCCTGTGTTTCCGCGGTCGACCTGGCCGAGCATCGGAGCGACCTACTTTGCCACCCTGGGCATCGCCGCGGCGCTGCGAGCCCGTGAGGTGAGCGGCATCGGACAGCGTGTCACCACCTCACTCCTGCAGGGGGCACTGGCGGCAGCATGCCTGAATTGGCAGAGAGTCGAGAATCCGGACGCACCTCTGTACTGGATGTGGCCGGTCGACTCGAGATCGATCGAAGGCCTCTACGAGTGCGCCGATGGAAGATGGGTGCACCATTGGACGGTTCGACCCCGCTGGGTCCTCGAGTCCTCTGGCGGCGATCAGCTCGAACCGGTGACCCTGGATGATTCCTACCGGGACGACCCGGATCGGATCTCGATGGAGGCGGACGGACTTCTCTCTGGCATGTTCTTGCATCCATTGCTGACAGACGCGTTCAAGAAATTTCCCTCTGGAGACTGGGAGAGGGCTGCAGAGTCGGCCGGAATGGGAGTCACGACCGTACGTTCTCCTGCCGAGTCGCTTGCAGACAAGTCATTTCTTGCCGACGGCTGCGTCGTCGAGATCGAGGATCCTGAAGTGGGCACCATTCGGCACGCCGGCATTCTCCTCGACTTCTCGGAAACTCCCGGAACGGTGTCGGGTCCGGTGCCGCGATCGGGCGCGGACACCGTCGCCGTCATCTCGGAGGCTCGTGAGCTGGCACGTTCGGTTCCACTCGAACGCGGACAGAACCATGAACTGTCTCATCCGATGGAGGGAGTACGGGTTCTCGATCTCGGTTTGGGAGTGGCAGGTCCCTTCACAGGCCGCGTACTGGCCGATCTGGGAGCTGATGTCATCAAGGTGAACGCACTTCATGACTCCTATTGGAACGGGACCCACATGGGTCTTGGCACGAATCGCGGGAAGCGGAGCATCGCACTCAATCTCAAGTCTGACGGTGGGAAGCGGGTGCTCGAGGCACTGATCGAGACGGCTGACGTTCTCACGACCAACTGGCGTCCGGGTGCGGCAGCGCGGCTCGGAATCGATTACGAATCGCTTCGGCAGCGCTTTCCCCGCTTGGTCTACTGCAACACCCGTGGATACGAAAAGGGCCCTCGCTCAGATCTCCCTGGAACCGATCAGACAATCGCTGCGCTGACCGGGGGTGAATGGGAAGATGGCGCCTGTGACGCGGGAAACCCGCCGATGTGGAGCCGGTCCAACATGGGTGATACAGGAAACGCACTGCTGGCTGCCATCGCCATCAGTGCTGCGCTCTACCACCGGGACCGGACAGGCGAGGGGCAAGCGGTAAGCACGTCGATCGTCAACGCTGGCCTTCTCCACACGTCCTACGCGTGGATTCATGCCGATGGGTCTCCCGGGGACTGGACACACATCGACAAAGATCAACTCGGCCTGAGTTGGTTCTATCGGCTGTACCAGTGTGCCGACGACGGGTGGGTCTGTGTTGCCGCTGTTTCACCGGGAGAACGGCAGGCGCTCCTTGACGCGACGGCCAGTGCCGCTTCTCAGGAGGCCAGCGACGATGAGCGGTCTGCTCTGCTGGCATCTGCATTCCGCACCCGCACTAGTGCCGAATGGTTCGCACTGCTGGACAGCTCGGGCGTACCGATCGAAGTGGTCGACGAGGGATTTTGCAGGAGGATCTTCGACGATCCTGAGGCTCAGGAGATGCAAATTGTCTCAGAGACATGGGCCGCGGCGGTTGGACGATTCGAGGATCCGGGCCTGTTGGTCAATTTGTCTCCTGCAGCGGGGGTCATCCAACGGGGACCCTGCAGGTGTGGTGAGCACAGCCGCGAGCTCCTCCTGGAGAACGGATTCACTGATGGGGAGATAGACCTGCTGATCGAGGAGAGGGCCATCCTCGACGCACCGGTTGAGATCCGATGAGCGGGGTCAGCGACACCCAACGACCTGCTCCAGTTCTGACCCAGGACAACCACGAGTACTGGGACGCGGCCAAGACGAGGCGACTGGTTGCACAGCGATGCTCGGAGTGCGGTCGACTGCGACATCCCCCGCGGCCGATGTGCCCTGTGTGTCACTCCCTTGAGCACGCACTGACCGATCTTGCCGGGACCGGGGTTGTCTACAGCTATTCGATTCTTCACTATCCGCAATTCTCTGGCTTCACCTATCCGGTCATCGCTGTGCTGATCGATCTCGACGAAGGCGTTCGCGTGCTGTCCAACCTCGTTGACATCGAGCCGGGAGAGGTGCGGGTCGGACTGTCCGTGTCGATGCGGGGGTGCGAGCCGACGAAGGACGGGGGCGCGGTTCCTGTCTTTGCTCCGCGAGATGGAGGACAGTGACTCCCGAACTGGCCGGAAGAGCTGCGATCGTCGGTGTCGGCCAGACCGAGTTCTCCAAGGCCGCCGGGCGCAGTGAGACACAGCTGGCAACCGAAGCGATCGTCTCTGCGTTGTCCGACGCTGGGCTGACCGCCAGCGACGTCGACGGGATCGTGAGCTACACCATCGACCCCGTCGAAGAGACAGAGCTCGTGAGAGCCCTGGGCATCCAGGAGATCTCTTTCTCGAGTCGAGTGCCATATGGCGGCGGAGGATCCCAGGGCGTTCTCCAGCACGCGGCAGCTGCAGTTACGTCCGGCGCTGCTGATGTTGTGGTTGCGTACCGAGCCGTGAAAGCCCGGTCGGGTCAGCGCTTTGGTCGGGGGACAACGGGTGGCCGGCCGACCTCCTCTCACTCCGGATCGACCGCGATGCAGTGGTGCTCGCCGTATGGCGTTCTCACACCGGCATCGTGGATCTCCCTGAACGCCTCCCGATACATGCATGTCTACGGAGTGACCAGCGAAGATTTCGGAAGGGCCGTTGTCCAACTGCGGGCCTATGCAGCAACGAACCTGAACGCCCACTTCTACGATCGACCGATCACCCTGGAACAGCACCAGACCTCCCGCTGGATTGCGGAACCCTCAATTCGACTGTTCGACTGCTGCCAAGAGACCGACGGATCTGTTGCATTGATCGTGACCAGGAGCGACAGGGCGGCTGATACCGCGGCACCTGTGATCATCGCAGCTGCGGCGGGCGCGGCGATCTTCGAGGAGGAGATCGCCAGCAATCACTATCGTCCCGATCTGTCAGTGATGGAGGGATCGGTGGCTCTGGCCAAGCGGCTCTTCGACGGCTTTGGAATCAGCAGGGAGGACCTTGACGTTGCCATGATCTATGACGCGTTTTCCCCGATCCTCCTCATGCAGTTGGAGGGTCTGGGTTTCTGCGACTTCGGCGAGGCCAAGGACTTCATTGCCGAGGGAAACCTCCAACTGAATGGGAGCCTGCCAACCAATACCAACGGCGGACTGATCGGCGAGGGTTACATTCACGGGCTCAACCTCACCCTCGAGGCCGTTCGACAGCTGCGGGGCTCGTCGGCCAACCAAGTGGCTGATCCCACCTTCGCGCTGGTCTCGGCCAGCCGGACAGGGGTCATCCTCCAGCGTCCCTAAGGAGACGCTGTTCCCCCATGGACTGAGTCCCCAATCACTCTCTTGGCCACCGATCTGACACCTCAGACGTGAGCAAACACCTCACGGATCGTCAGATCGAGCAGAGTAACGCCCGGCATCGGTGGTAGTGGATACTTGGCGGCTTGATCTGCGTATTCCTTCGTCTCGAAGACGAGGACCGACGTTCCGATACCATCCACCGGCTCCAGCCAGTAGCAGCTCACGATGCCTGGGGCACGAGACACAATTGCCTCCCTCACCTCAGGGAGAAGGCGGCGGGCTCGATCAGGATCCTCCACCCGGACGTTTGCGACGATTGCGTACACGTTGCAGCTCCTCGACAGATTCGTTCCCTGGGCCTCGTCCAGCGGATCCTTGGTGCACGGACCCTCAGGTCCGGATGACCCTGGCCCTTGTCGCCGCCGCCGATCCTTGTTGGAGCGCAAGCTATCTCGGCGGTTGCCTCCAGACCACTGGCGGGTCGGGCTAACCGGTGGTGGCGAGACGACGCATTGCCTTTTGATACGCGACAGGAGCCAGTGTCCGCGCCATGGGCGCGAGCAACGGCAACCGGGCCGCATTGATGTCGGTCCTCTGCCCGCCCATGCGGTCGGCCACCAGAGCAGCGACCCCGTCTGCCGTCCGTCGCACCATTCGCGGAGGGAGCGAACCACCGTCTTCGTGCCCAGACAGACCCATGGCCGTCGGAACCCAGCCCGGGTACAGGATGTGGACCGACACGCCGCATGCTGCGACCTCGTGTGCGACCGATTCGGTGAACGCCGAGACCGCAGCCTTCGATGCGGAGTAGGCCCCTTGTTTGGGCTCGGGCGCGCGAGCCGAGTCCGATGAGACGTTCACGACGATGCCGGACCCCCTGTCAATCATGCCGGGTAGCACTGCCAAGGTTCCGGCGACCGTGCCAAAGAAGTTCACGTCGAACACCTGCCGCACCGTGGCGTCGTCTCCTCCAGATACTGGCAGCATGAGATCCAGTCCTGCGTTGTTGATCAAGATGTCGATCGACCCTCGCTTCTCCTCCAGGCGGCCGAGCGTGTCCCGGACCTCTCGGGCGTCGCTGACGTCGCAGACCTCGGTGGCACTGCCGGGTGAGCGTCGGGAGAGGTCCGCCGCGATCTCGGCGAGCAGGGAACGACGCCGGGCCAGGCCGATGACCACCGCACCCCGGTCGGCGAGGGTCAGAGCCAGGGCGAGCCCGATGCCCGACGAAGCACCCGTCACGACGGCGATCTGGCGGTCGTAGCGCTTGGTGGGTCGGCGGTCACGTCTCACAGGGAAAACCTATCGGTCCCGGACCGGCCATGCAGGTGCCGTTCGGTGGCCCGACCACCCTGGACCAGGGCGGGTGCTCATGTACGCAATCGTGCTGTCCCAGGAGGGCGGATCGGGGATGCAGCCGCAAGGAAGGTAGCCTCATGTCGTGACCGACAGGACCGACGAAGCGCTCGCCACGTACCGCCAGATGGTTGCAGTTCGTGATCGGATCGAGCAGGGCGAACTTCCGTGGTCGGCCCTTGCTGCGTACTTCACCGAGAACGCGGTGTACATCGATTCGGCATGGGGGCGGTTCGAGGGTCTGCCGGCCATCGAGCAGTTCATGGTCGACAGCATGGAGGGGCTGGGAGACTGGCGGTTTCCCGAAGAATGGACCATGGCGGAGGGTGACCGGGTCGTCAGCATGTGGTGGAACCTCCTGTCCTCGAGGCGGCCAGACGGATCGCCATACCGCGTGGCTGGCATCTCCATCTTGCGCTACGCAGGTGACGGTAAGTTCGACTACGAGTACGACGTATTCAACATGCAGCAGATCCTGGAAGTCATCGCTGAGAGCGGGTGGACGCCGACGGGGCCGATGAACGCTCCACCCGATCCTCCGATCCGCGACGCGACCCCACCACCGCGTGCAGACCGCGGATGATCCCGAAGCGCGAGAGCTGGGGGAGTCCAGCCGAGTCCGCCCTCCGACGAGTCGTGAACCTCACTGCTCATCGGTGGTGGGCAGCTGCCGTCTGAGCACCTTGCCGACTTCGTTGCGGGGAAGCGAGGAGATCGACCGGTAATCGACGGGGACCTTGTAGGGAACCAGGTGCTCGCGGCAGAGGAGTGTGAGGCCATCGACGTCCAAGGCTGCGGATGACACGATGAACGCAACCGGAACCTCGCCCAGGCGCTCGTCCGTCACCCCGACGACAGCAACATCTTGAACCGCTGGGGAAAGGCGCAGAACCTCCTCGACTTCATCGGGAAAGATCTTGTTGCCACCCCGGTTGATGACGTCCCCGAGCCGCCCTTCGATCCAGACGAAGCCATCGTTGTCTATTCGGGCGAGGTCGCCGGTCGAGATGAATCCGTCGCTGTCGATGCGATCGGCGAGCTCGTCGTCCGAGACGTAGCCCGCAGCCATCATCGGCGGGCGAACACGAAGCTCACCGACCAGCTCCTCTGGGAGGGTCTGTCCATCCGCGCCGACGATCTTGAGAGCCACCCCGGCATGGGCTTTTCCTGCGGCGCCGATTTTCTCCGGATGCAGCTTTGCATCCGCAGCCGTCCATCCGATCACCTCACCGATCTCGGCCTGACCGTAGCTATTGAGAACGAAGGCCTTGAACAGCTCGGTGAAGCGCTTCGCCTGTCGTGGCGAAAGCGGTGCCGTGATGCTGCGGACGTACTTGAGGGGCCAGAGGTCCGTGATATCCGGATCATCATTGAGCATGCCGATGGCCGCAGGAGGGAGGACGGTCGAGCGAACTTCGAATCGTCGGACCAGTTCGGCGAATGTCTTCGACTCGAAGCGGCTCATGATGACCAGAGGAGCTCCTGCCCGGAGGCCGAACAGGGCATTGTAGATACCGGCGTTGAGTGCCAGAGACACCGGGATCAAGTTGGGAGAGGGCGTCTTGGAGTACCGCTGGCCCCCAGACCGGAGGGGTGCGAGAACGCGATCGATCAACTCGATGTACGCCAGGTGCGTGTGCAGTATGGGCTTCGGGCGACCTGTCGTTCCCGAGGTCCACAGAATAAACGCTGCCCCATCCTCGTAGGTTCGGGAGTGACCGGTGAGGCGGATTCCGTCCGGTCCGATGATGGCGAATGGGGCTGTGGGGTCCAGTAGCTGCTGGATCTCCGATTCGGGCAGAAGCGGATTGACGGGAACGAAGACGGCTTGCGCCAACCAGATTCCCATCATGGAAATGACGACATCCGGGCCATTGGGCAGCTGAACGGCGACCGCGTGTCCTCGTCGGACCCCGGCAGCCCTCAGGTCTCGTGCGACGGTGAGCGCGCGCCTGCGAGCCTCCCCCGCAGTCACGGTCTGATCGACAGAATGTAACAGCGGCTCGTTGCTGTCGAAGGGGTGACTCATGAGAAGGGATGCCAGGTTCTCGACGGGAGCGGACTCGTCCACCTGGCTGGCAGTCATGTCCATTCCCTGGGCTCCCACCGCAGCCGGCATTCGACGGCCTCGCTCCACTGTGCGTGCGGCGAAGCCGCGATTGCCAATATGCGTCGCGGCTCGCAGATGGTCGGAACCGTGGGCAACATAGTGGCCACTATGGTACTATCCAGAATTGGCTCTGACAACAGAGGTCCGGGCATCCGTGAGCCACTGAGATCATGATGAGTAACGCAGCCAGACGGCAATCAGGGAGGCACCGGCTAGCCGAGCTGGTCTCGCCGGATCATTGCTCGCTCCTCGTTCAAGAGGTCCAGCGTGGTGTCGTCGGAGGGCATTCGTGCTTGCCGGCGCTAGCCGATGCGGCCGAGCAGGCCAAGCTCATCGAGCACGCGAGCGCCCTCGTAGGCGCCGCTCGTCAAGCCGGTGTCGTCGTTGTGCACTGTACGGCCGAGAGCCTGCCGGCCGGCTTCGGCGTCAACCACAATGCCCGCCTGTTTGCGGGCGCACGAAACGTCGGCATGGAGAACCTGCCCGGTAGCGACTCGGTCAAGCCGGTGGCGGCCCTCGGCCCCGAACCGGGTGACATCGTTCTCCCTCGATATCACGGATTGAGCCCGATGACGGGTTCAGCCCTCGATTCGTTGTTGCGCAACAACGACATCACGACGGTCGTTGTGATCGGCGTCTCGGTCAATGTTGCCATACAGAATCTCGTGTTCGATGCTGTCAATCGCTCTTATCAAGTCGTCGTCGTGTCCGATGCGATCGCTGGTGTTCCCACGGAATACACGGATCAAGTCATCGAGCACACGCTGTCATTGATCGCAACGATCGTCACGACGGATGAGTTGGTTCACACGTGGATGACCCTGTGAGATCTGCTGGTGGCCATCGGGTGTCCCAGAGGAGCTGGAACTGTGGCTGAAGCGGGCAGGATCACCGACGAGGCGATCCGGGAACTCCAGAGACGGATTGGTGTCCCGCAACCTCACCCTGTGCGCCCGTTCTACCGCTGCCCTGGAATCGACGCCTTTCGTCACGTAGCCGAGGCATACGGCGACGACAACCCGCTCTGGTGCGATCCCGACTACGCCCAACGGACGAGATGGAATGGTGTGATCGCTCCACCTCCACTCGTCGGCGGCGACTCACTTGTCGGGGAGGACGAGCTCACGGAGTTGTCACCCGACGTCCACCAGTACATGCGAGGCGATCCCCTCAGCGGCGTCCATGCGTTCTATTCGGCTAGTGCCCGCGAGTGGTGGGCACCTCTGCGCCCGGATCGCCGAGTGCAACGGCGAAATGCTCTGGTCGGAGTTCTGGACAAGTCGAGCGAGTTCGCCGGCCGCGCGGTACACGAGTGGACGGGGCAAGCGTTTCGCGATGACCAGGGCACCCTCCTCTCGGGACAGTACCGACTGATGATCAGGACCGAGCGATCCAAAGCCCGGGAGAACAAGAAGAACGAGGCGCTGGAGATCCGACCCTACACAGATGACGAGATCAGCACGATCGAGGACCAGCTCTCCTCGGAGGAACTGCGTGGGCCTGTCGCCCGCCTCTGGGAGGAGGTCCACGTCGGCGACCCGATCGGTCCGATGGTCAAGGGACCCCTCACCGTGACCGACATGATCTGTTGGCATGTCGGCATGGGAATGGGTCTCTACGGCGTGAAGCCCCTCCGGCTCGGGTACAAGAACCGCCGTCGAATTCCTCGGTTCTTCCATCGGGATGAGCTCAACATTCCCGATGTCATGCAACGAGTCCATTGGGATCCCGAATTTGCTCGCCGTGCCGGGAATCCGACGACATTCGACTACGGGCGAATGCGTGAGACCTGGCTCATCCATCTCTGCACAGATTGGATGGGGGACGAGGCATGGCTGTGGAAGATGGATTGCGAGTTCCGAAAGTTCAACTTTGTCGGCGACACGCAGTGGCTGAGCGGAACTGTTGTCCAGAAGTATCTGACTCCGGAGGGACAGGCGGCCGTAGATCTCGAGCTCCGCGCGGAGAACCAGCGGGGCGAGGTGACGACGCCGGGCCACGCCACCATCTTGCTCCCGAGCTCCGAGCACGGGCCGGTCTCGTTACCCCGGCCACCAGGCAACGCGAGCGATCTGTCCGGTGCGCTCCAGGCCATCGCCGACGAGTTCGCCGCCGGAACGGCGGCACCGCTGCGATGACGACTCACAACTACCGGTCGGTCGAAGGACTGCTGGTCGAGCCGAGGGACGCCGTTCTGCACGTGCAACTCGACCGCCCAGACCACCGCAATGCAATCAACGACGGCATGATGGCCGCCCTGATCGAGGCCGTCGGTCTGGCTGGGCAGGACGGAGACATCAGAGCCATACAGATCGGTGCAATCGGAGAGAATTTCTGCGGGGGAGCGGACATCGTCGCTCGGAATGCGAGTGGCGAGCAGAAGCCCAGGGTGGGCTCGATCCAGCGCCGGCTACCCGAACAGGCTCACCGGCTCCTTCCCCTGCTGTGCTCAGTGCAGGTGCCGATTGTGTGCGCAGTGCGGGGCTGGGCTGCCGGTATCGGGCTACAGATCGCCGCCGCGGCGGATTTCACCGTGGCCACGGCGGACGCTCGGTTCTGGGCGCCATTCAGCTCTCGGGGGTTCACGCCGGACAGCGGTGCTACCTGGCTGCTGCCAAGGCTGGTAGGTGTGGTTCGAGCTCGAGAGCTCCTGATGCTCGGTCGAGAACTGACGGGCGCTGAGGCTGTCACCTGGGGGCTCATCTATCGCACCGCTCGAACAGAAGACCTGGACCGGGTTGCCGGCGAGCTCGCGGAACAGTTGGCTTCCGGCCCGACTGTGTCCGTCGGGCTGACGAAGTGGCTGCTTTCGGCCGGGGCGTCCCGTTCTCTCGAGGACCAGCTCGCAAACGAAGGCTTTGCCATGGAGATCTCTGCGCGCAGTGAGGACTTCCGTGAAGGTCTCCAGGCATTCTCCGAGCGCCGCCCGCCGAATTTCAAGGGAAGGTGATGATCGCGCCTGGGATCGACCCTATCGTCACGGGCCTTTCGCCTGACGAACTCACCGCCCGCGTTCGGCTCTGGGCCGAGAGGACGGTGCCGGCCCCGTGGCGAGACGCTGCTCGGGATGGCGGCTCCGCGGCGATCCGGAGGATCCGCTCGCGGAGCGAGTACGAAGCGTGGTATCCCATCTTCGCTTCATCGGGTCTGGTCGTACCCACCTGGCCGATCGAGCACGGCGGGGCTGGACTGACCCCTTCAGAGGCTCGCCTGGTCGAAGCGGTGCTTGCCCCCTTCAACCTCGGACGTCTCAATCCCCTGGGACTGAGCCTCGCTGCTCCGGCCCTCTATGCGCACGGCACGGAAGAGCAGCGCTTGCGGTTCCTCCCTCCCATCGTCAAGAACGAAGAGGTGTGGTGCCAGCTGTTCAGTGAACCGGGAGCCGGTTCGGATCTCGCCTCGCTTGCCACCAAGGCGCAGCGGGATGGCGACCAATGGGTCATCACCGGCCAGAAGGTCTGGAGTACGTGGGCCCATCTGGCTGACTTCGGCGTGCTGCTCGCCAGGACGGACGCCGGAGTGCCCAAGCGGAAGGGAATCACCTACTTCCTCATCGCAATTCACCAGCCCGGGGTGGAGGTTCGGCCATTGAGGCACATCACCGGCGACGTGGACTTCAATGCCGTGTTCCTCGATTCGGCCAGGGTGCCGGACTCCCAAAGGATCGGTCCTGTCAACGAGGGTTGGAAGGTAGCGAATGCGACCCTGAGCGGTGAGCGTCAGATGGTCTCGGGCTCGGGTTCGGGTGGTGTCGACCGGATCGGTGGCGGACGTCCGGAGCGCCTCGTCGAGCTTGCCCGGCTGGCGACCTTGGAAGACCGCCCCTACAGCTGGGACAACCCCGTCGTTCGCCAAGAGCTGATGCGGGTGTTGAGCGAGGAGTGGATCCGAAACTGGACCAATCAGCGGGTGAGGGCCGGAATCCGGGCCGGACGGACACCCGGACCGGAAAGCTCGGTCGGCAAGGTTCACCAGGGAGACTTGAACCAGAGGATCCAGGTCATCGCCGCCAATCTGCTGGGGCTCGGCGCGACCGCCTGGCCGTCGGTCGGTGGTGCTGACGGCGTCGATCGCGGCGAAGGCGATCTCTACTCCCGCGAGATGCCATACGAGGTCAAGGGCATGCTGAGAAGTCGCGCCAACACGATCGAGGGCGGGACAACGGAGATCAACAAGAACATCATCGCCGAGCGTGTCTTGGGGCTGCCACGTGAACCTGATCTGTGGCAGAACGCAGGTTGGAATGACATCCCTCGGAACTGAGAGGTGACTGACGTGGCGAGCTCGTCTTCTGACAAGCGTATCCCGCCCGATCGGGGGACGGGTCGCGAAGAAGATCCAATTCTCGTAGAGCGTCGTGGCGCCGTTGGGTGGATCATTTTCAACCGCCCCGATGTCGGCAATGCGATGAACGCAGTGATGCTCGATCAGTTGGAGGCGGCATGGAAGACACTGGATGACGATCCCGAGGTGAGGGTCATCGTCACGACCGGACAGGGCCGTGCGTTTCAGACCGGATTGGACGTTGCCCAGCTCGCTCGTGAGCCCGAGGCGCTTCGCGAGCAGTCGCGCCGAACCAAGCGAGCCGAGCTGCGGCTCACGGCATGGCAAAATGCGGTGTGGAAACCGGTGATCGCGGCGGTCAACGGCGTGTGTGCCGGGGGCGGTCTGCATTTTGTCGCTGATGCCGACATTGTCATTGCTGCTCCTGATGCCGTCTTTTTCGACCCGCACGTCTCGATCGGCCAGGTCACGGCGTACGAGGCGGTCGCCCTTCTCCGCAAGATCCCAGCTGAAGCCATCATGCGGATGGCGCTTCTCGGGCGCCATGAGCGGATCGACGCCGTTCGTGCTCTTGAACTCGGGTTGATCAGTGAGATCGTCGAGCCATCTGCCGACCTTCGTGAACGAGCCCAGGCCCTGGGCGCGGAGATCGCACGGAACTCGCCCGCCGCCCTCGCCGCAACCAAACGCGCACTGTGGGGCGCGTTGGAGTACGGCCTCACCGAAGCTTGCAAGGCCGGGGCGAGGGAGTTGGTGTCGATGTGGGGACACCCAGACCAAGAGGAGGGTCCGAGGGCATTCGCCGAGAAGCGAGAGCCTCGATGGGTGGCGCCCTCGGCGTCGGGGCCGGCCGGCCGGACCCCCCTCCCCTGATGGCTGCGTCCCCGACCCCGGGCCACGGCCGCATGGTCGGCCGCTCCACAGCGTATTATGTATACAGTTTGAGAGAGCATCCCGAGGAGGCCGCAATGTCTGCTGACGACATGATCCTGGTCAGTGTCGACGATCACCTGGTGGAACCCCCGACCGTCTTCGACAGCCACATGCCGGATCGGTACCGTTCCCGTGCCCCTCGGGTGGTGACCGATGAGAGTGGCGCCGACGTCTGGACCTTCAACGGCGAAGTCATACCGAACATCGGCCTCAACGCGGTGGCGGGTCGGCCTCGCGAAGAGTACGGCGTCGAACCCACCGCCTATGACGAGATGCGTCCCGGTTGTTACGACGTTGACGAACGCATAAAGGACATGAATGCGGGGGGCATCTTGGGCTCAATGTGCTTCCCGTCGTTCCCCGGGTTCAGCGGAAGAGTGTTCGCCGCCGCAGAGGACCATGCATTGGCCAAGGCGGTCATACAGGCGTACAACGACTGGCACGTCGAAGAGTGGTGCGGTGCGTACCCCGGGCGTTTCATCCCCATGGCCCTGCCGATGCTCTGGGACCCGGTCGAGAGCGCCAATGAGGTTCGGCGCCTTGCGAAGAAGGGTGTGCACTCGCTGACCTTCACGGAGAATCCCGCCACGCTCGGCTACCCGAGCTTTCACGACGCGTCCTGGGATCCCCTCTGGGAGGCCCTTTGTGACGAGGGAGTCGTGCTCTCGATCCATCTCGGCTCATCTGGCAAGCTGGCGGTCACGTCCGCGGATGCCCCCGTGGATGTCATGATCACGCTCCAGCCGATGAATATCTGCGCGGCCGCAGCGGATTTGCTGTGGTCTCGAGTTCTCAAGAGGTTCCCCCAGATTCGGATTGCCCTTTCAGAGGGGGGAACCGGATGGGTCCCGTACTTCCTCGACCGACTCGACCGTACCTATGAGATGCACCATCTCTGGACCGGGCAGGAGTTCGACGGGAGGATGCCGAGTGAGGTGTTTCGCGAGCACTTCCTCACGTGTTTCATCTCGGATCCGGTCGGTTTGCAGCTCCGCCATGCCATCGGTGTCGACAACATCGCTTGGGAATGCGACTATCCGCATTCGGACTCATCGTGGCCGACTGCGCCGGAGGAGCTTGCCGGTGTCTCTCGAGACGTTCCCGACGACGAGATGGCCAGGATCACCCACCGCAACGCCTGCCGTTGGTTCTCCTTCGACCCCTTCGGCGTGCGGTCGCCCGAACAGTCGACCGTTGCTGCCTTGAGGAGCGAGGACGCTGGGCATTCGACAGCGATCCGCTCGTTCGACCATGGACGGATCAAGAAGGATGGGTCGGGAGCCGACCTCGGCGCGTTGGCCGAATCTGCCACGGGATAGCGAAGCTCGGACGAGGACGGGGGATTCCTTGCCAACGAGGGTGACTGCGACTGAACGAGATGGCATCGGTCTCGTTCGATTGTCCGATCCGGAACGCCGCAACGCGCTGTCAGTCGCGCTGAGCGATGATCTGGCCGATGCGGTGGAACAGGTGCTCGTATGGGACGTCGGGGCGATCGTACTGACGGCCGAACCGCCTGTGTTCTGTGCCGGCGGATCACTCGACGGGCTGCTCGACGGGCAGCCGCCACTCCGGGATCGGTATCGCGGGTTCCTCGCCTTGGCGAACGCTCCCGTCCCGAGCGTCGCCGCCGTCGCCGGTGCTGCGATCGGGGCGGGAGTCAACCTGGCGCTCGCCTGTGACGTCATCGTGACGGCCCCTCGAGCTCAGTTCGATTGTGGGTTCCTCGATATAGGCATCCACCCCGGCGGCGGCCACCTCTGGCGGTTGGGCCGAAGAGTCGGGAGCCAAGGGGTCGCCGCGCTCGTCCTCTTCGGCGAGACGCTCCACGGCGATGAGGCAGTGCGGGCCGGACTGGCATGGAAGTGCGTGGATGAGCCGGAGCTCGAATCGGTGGCAATCGACCTTGCGCGGCGGGTGGTAACCAGGCCGCGCGCACTGGTGCGGCGGACCGTGGCCAGTATGCGGTCGAGCGACGTCATTCTCGATCCGAGCTCGGCGTTCGAACTCGAACTGGAGGCACAGGAATGGTCGATGGATCAGCCCGACTTCAAGGATCGTGTCCGCGAGCTACGGCAATCCATCGGTGGACGGTAGGAGACGCCGGATGAACGACAAGGTCTACATTCACGAATTCATCGACATCATCGGGCAGAACCGTGCGAACTACATGCAGCACATGACCGCCAACTTCAGCCCGATGGCGCAAGACGTGCGAAACCAACGCTGCTACGGGGTGTGGGGGGTCGTGGGGTCGACCGGCCGTTGGCCCCAGGTGGTGAACATGTGGGAAGAGGATGGGCTCGACGGTCTTGCGTCCTCCTTTCGCCATGAGCTCAACCACCCCACACTGCAAGACCCGGAATTGGCCACCTGGTGGAAGAAGGCGGCCCAATTCCGTTCTGGAGGCACGGACCGCTTGCTCGCACCCGCCCCTTGGACGATGACCATCGAGGAGCTCTGTCGGGAGCGCGTCACCGGTGAGGCCTACGCGCACGAGCAGATTACGGTCCGACCGGGGCAGTCCTCGCAATTCCTGGAGATCGTCAGAGACGAGGCGATCTCGGCGTATGCGGAGTTCGGCTGGCAACTCTGCGGGGCGTGGGAGACACTGATGAGCAACGACCGCGAATGCTTCCTCCTCTGGGCTATTCCCAGCTGGGAGCAGTGGGCCGAGTTCGAGCAATCCCGTCGTACCCACGCTCCGATCCAAAAGTGGCGGCATCGAATCGTCGAAGAGGCTGACTCCTTCTCACAGATCCTCTTGGTCGATGCTCCCCTCTGTCCGTTCCGTACCCATCGGCAACCAGCCCGTTCTGATCAGACGGATTGGAAGGAGTAGTTGGTCAGGATCCGTTCAGAACCTAGTATCTACTATGTCCATCGGATCGGGGCTGGCGGGTGAGCGCGGAACGCTCGTCGACGATCCCATCCGACTGAAGGAGGAACCGTGCCGTATTCAGAGTTCGAGTGCCTCAAGCTGGAGCGGCGCGGGCCGGTGGGCTGGTTGATCAACAATCGCCCCAAGCAGCTCAACGCGATGAACGCCAAGATGCGCGAGGAATTTGCCGCAGCCTGGATCGAGCTCGATCAAGATCCCGAGGTGCGGGTCATCGTGCACACCGGGGAGGGGCGAGCATTCCAGACGGGGGTTGACGTCTCGGAGTTGACCGAGGACGAACTGGGCATGACTCGCTACCGCGAGGGGCTCGAAGACATGGACATCCACTTCACGGCTTGGCATCAACAGGTCTGGAAGCCTGTCATCACCGCGGTGAACGGTATTTGTGCCGGCGGGGGTTTCCACTGGGTCGCCGACGCGGACATCGTTATCGCAGCATCAGACGCATCCTTCTTCGATCCGCACGTCTCGATTGGCCAGGTGGTCGCGATCGAGGCCATTGGGTTGATTCGCAAGATGCCGGTGGAGGCAGTGATGCGGATGGCGCTGGTCGGCCGTTACGAGCGGATCAACGCCCAGCGCGCTTACCACCTGGGCATGATCAGCCAGGTGGTCGATCCTCCCGAGGACCTGCGCGATGCCGCGCAGGAACTGGCAGAGAAGATTGCCCGTAATTCGCCGGCCGCCATGGCTGCGACCAAGCGCGCGCTGTGGGGCGCGCTCGAGGTCGGCCTCACCGACGCCTGCAAGGCCGGCGCCAAAGAGCTCGTCTCGATGTGGGGACATCCCGACCAAGAAGAGGGTCCACGATCGTTCGCCGAGAGGCGGGATCCCGTGTGGGCTGCCCCCGGTGTCACGGCCTGAACGCGAGGCGCTGTCGAGGACGATTCCTGCGGCGGTGCGCTCTGCAGCGGAACGCTTCCCAGATATCGAGGCTGTCGTGGAAGGATCTCGACGCCGGACCTTCTCCGAGATTGCCGAATCTGTCGAATATCTCGAGCGGGCACTCATCGGTAGCGGAATCGACGTCGGTGATCGAGTTGCGGTATGGGCTCCGAACAGTCTGGATTGGATCCTGATCTCGTTCGCCGTCTATGGGATCGGCGCCATCCTCATCCCCATCAATACCCGGTTCAAGGGTGAGGAGGCCGCAGAAGTACTGCGGGCAGCTGAGGTCGGTGTGCTGTTCACCGTGACCGACTTCCTCGGTACGAATTACCTGAAGCTGCTGGAGGGTGTCGAAGGCCTGGCAGGTCTCCGCGAAGTCGTTGTCATGAGCGGAGCGGTTCCTGAAGGCGCCACGTCATGGTCCGACTTCGAAGCCAGGGGTGGTGCTGTCGGGCGTGAGGTCGCACGAGGACGAGAGGCTGCGGTCGGCGAGGGTGATACGAGCGACATCATCTTCACGTCTGGTACCACAGGTCGGCCCAAGGGTGCTGTACTGCGGCACGGGGCAAGCGTCGAGACCTATCGCCAGTGGTCCTCGGGCGTGGGCCTTCGTCGAGGGGACAGGATGCTCGTCGTCTATCCGTTCTTCCATACGGCTGGCCTGAAGTCCGGGGTCCTGGCCGGCTTTCTTCGCGGAGTGACGGTCATCCCGCACCCCGTCTTCGATGTCGAGTCGGTCGTGCGGCGCGTGGCGGAAGAGCACATCTCGGTTCTTCCCGGTCCGCCGTCCATCTTTCAGTCGCTCTTGAACCATCCGGACTTCGAAACGTTCAGCCTCGAGTCCCTCCGACTGTCCGTGACCGGTGCGGCCGTCGTGCCGGTCGAGCTGATCACACGGATGCGCGATCAACTCGGTCTCGAAAGCGTGATCACCGCCTACGGGCTGACCGAGACCCACGGAACGGCAACAATCTGTGAGCAATCGGACTCCATCGAGACGATCGCTACGACGGTCGGCCACCCGCTGGTGGGACTTCGGGTCCGCGTGATCGGGGAGGAGGGGAGCGACGTGCCCGTTGGCGACCAGGGAGAAGTACTGATTCGGGGATTCAATCTCATGACCGAATACTTCAACGCACCGGAGGCCACCGCGGCAGCGGTCGACGAGGATGGCTGGCTCCGTACCGGCGACGTCGGAATCCTCACTGCCGACGGCTATCTGCGCATCGTCGATCGGAAGAAGGACATCGTCATCGTGGGTGGATTCAACGTCTCGCCGGCAGAGGTCGAGTCGATCATCCTGCGGCGGGATGATGTCGCCCAAGTCGCTGTCGTCGGGGTATCGGATGACCGGCTGGGCGAAGTAGGCGCAGCCTTCGTGGTCGGCAGCTCGGAATCGACCCTTGACCCTGACGAACTCATCTCATGGTGCCGCGACAACATGGCCAACTACAAGGTGCCTCGCTATGTTGAGGTACGAGAGACCTTACCGACCAATCCGAGCGGAAAGATCCTCAAGTCGGATCTCCGCGAGCAGGCGGGTGCGCTCTACGGCATCGGATGATCAGCATGGTGCTCGAGCCCCGCAACGGTCTCGCTGCACTCCGTCAGTCGGCTGCCTCAGACCGGGACCAGAAGGCGCGCAACGTGGATGCCGCTATCTTGGCTGCCAGCGAGAACAACCGGGAGGGAGCGATGAGCACGATCACGGTCATCACCGACCAGGCCGTTACCGTCCCCGGCCGGGTCGAGGGAACCCGGGTACTCGTGGATGAATCGCACCTGGAGGAAGCGACGGGTTGGGTACGCAAGCCGCAGGGATTGTGCAGGGGGGACGTCTGCGTACCGGTGACCAACGCAGCGGCCCTGGAGGCCGGCACGGCGCTGGACCTCGCTGTCTTCGCCGGAATGCTGGGCCGTCGCTGCGTCGTGGCTCCCGAGGTTGCGGTCGCTGCGGTGGCGCTCGACGCAACCGATCGCCTGGGCGCACTCGAGGGCTTGCGAGCACCGGACTTCGTCTTGCCGGACCTCGATGGAAACGTCCACAGGCTCTCCGAGAGCGCCGGTTCGAAGCGGCTGGTGGTCGCCTTCGCTTCGTGGTGTGGGTGCCGGTATGACTTGCCCGGCTGGCACGCGCTGGCCGAGGAACTGGGCGACGACGGCCTGGTCGTCGTTCCCGTGGCGCTCGACGATGATCCTGAAGTGGTCCGACCGTTCACGAACGCCATCTCGCTGCCGGTGCTCCTCGACCGGCAGCACCTGCTTTCGGAGCTCTATGCCGTCTCGAACGTCCCCACCGTGATCTGGATCGACGAGTCCGGCACCATCGTGCGACCCAACGGTCTGGCCTTCGGGACCGATACTTTCGCAGACTTCACCGGTGTGACGTCCGCCCCCCATCTCGACGCAGTACGACGCTGGGTTCGCAATGGCGAACTCCCGATGAGCGCCATCGAGGCCGCCGGGGCCGTGGCCGATCTCAGCGACGACGAGATCGATGCCCGCCTGCACTTCCGGGTCGGGGTCCAGGCCCGCCAGCAGGGCAACCCCGAAGCTGCCGTCGTGCACCTTCGCCGGGCTGGTGCGCTCGCCCCGATGGATTTCTCCGTGCACCGGGCCGCGATGCCGCTGCTCGGCGAAGACCCCTTCGGCCAGGAGTTCCTCGACCTGTACGAGGACTGGCGGGCCGTCGGTGCGCCCTACCACGGCCTCCCTGCTGTCGACGGAGACTGGAGCAACCCACCCGCCGAGTGAATCGGACTGGGTATCGCCGAGACGTTGGCCTGGGCTGCGTTCGGCGGATTCCGTTCGAGGGCCCATCGAGGTTGGGTGCCCGCGGGACTACCTTGGCGCCATGGCCACCTCCGCGGAAGTCCACGCGACGCTCGACCACCCCGTCATCGACAGCGACGGGCACATGGTCGAGCACCTCCCGACGCTCGCCCCCTACCTCGAGCAGGAGGGTCTGTCGCTCGAAGATCCGGCTCTACGGCGATTGCTTCCACCCTATGGAGGCACCGACGTCCCCTGGCACGAGCTGACGGCTGAGCAGCGTTCGGCCACCCGGACGCCGCGGGGGCCGTGGTGGGGCGCCCCGTCCGGGCAGACCATCGACCTGGCAACCGCCCTTTTCCCGCCGCTCCTCCACGAGCGTCTCGATGAGATCGGGATCGACTTCGGCGTGGTGTACCCGAGCCTCGGTCTCGTGTTCCTCCACGCCCCGGACGACCGGTTCCGGCAGGGGGCGTGCCGTGCGCTCAACCGCTGGAACGCCGAGACCTTCGCACCGCTCGCCGACCGGCTCACCCCGGTAGCGGCCATTCCGATGCACACGCCCGACGAGGCGGTGGCGGAGCTGGAGTACGTGGTCGGCCATCTCGGGTTGAAGGCGGTTGTGTGTGCCGGCTACGTCCAGCGCCCGTTCGAGGCGCTTTCCGCGGCCGACCCCGAGGTCTCCCGGTACGCGTTCTGGCTCGACCAGTTCGGCCTCGACTCGGCCTACGACTACGACCCGGTGTGGGCCCGGGCACAGGAACTCGGGGTGTCGATCGCCTTCCACTCCGGCTTCATCGGCATGACCCCTTACCGGTCTCCGACCAGTTACATGGCCAACCATCTGTCCATGCTGGCCGAAGGCCAGCAGGCGCTTGCCAAGTCTCTCTTCCTCGGTGGGGTCACGCGGCGGTTCCCCGGGATGAACTTCGCCTTCCTCGAGGGCGGTGTTGCCTGGGCCGCCGCCCTCTACAGCGACATCGTCGGCCACTGGGAGAAGCGCAACCTGACCGCACTGCGGGCCCATCTGGACCCGGCCCTGATCGACCGGGGTCTCATCTTCGAGATGTTGGGGCGATTCGCCCCGGATTCCCGGAGACTCCCCACCGTGCTGACCCGTCGGCCGGTCGAGCCAGAGGACATGCTCGACGAGTGGGCGGCCTGCGGGATCGCGCGGGCCGAAGACATCAAGGACCTCTTCGCCGAGCGCTTCTGGTTCGGCTGCGAGGCCGACGATCCGATGACGTCGCTCGCCTTCAACACGGCCGTCAACCCCTTCGGCTCCGAACTGCAGGTGATGCTGGGGTCCGACATCGCCCACTGGGACCTGCCCGATGTGACCGAAATGCTGGAGGAGGCCCACGAGATGGTCGATAACGGATGGATCGACCGGGCGGCATTCCGCAATTTCGTGTTCACCAATCCGGCCCGGTTCTACACGGGCACCAACCCCGGATTCTTCCGGGGAACCGTCGTCGAGTCGGCGGTCGACGAGCTGCTAGCGGGAGGGTGACGTGCATGACCTTGTGATCCGTGGTGGACGAGTGGTCGACGGCACCGGACAACCGGCGACCCTGGTCGACGTAGCCGTCGACGATGGGCGGATCGCGGTCGTCGGTGCTGTGTCCGAGGCCGGCCGGCGGGAGATCGACGCCACCGGAAAGGTGGTCTGTCCGGGATTCGTCGACATCCACACCCACTACGACGCACAGCTCCTGTGGGACACCACGGCCAGTCCCTCGGTCCAGCATGGGGTGACCACGGTCATCGGGGGGAACTGCGGGTTCTCCATCGCCCCTCTCGGGCCCGGCGACGAGGAGTATGTCCAGGCGATGATGGCGGTGGTGGAGGGGATCCCCCGCGAAGCCCTCGTCGGTGGTGGCGCGTGGTCGTGGGGGTCGTTCGCCGAGTTCCTCGAGTGTGTCGACGTCGGCCTGTCGGTCAATGCCGGGTTCCTGGTCGGCCATTCGACCGTGCGCCGGGTGGTGATGGGCGATCGCTCCACCTCGGATGAAGCCACCCCCGCCGAGCTCGACGCCATGGTCGCCCTGGTGGAGGCCTCGCTCGGCGGCGGTGCCCTCGGGTTCTCGTCGTCTCTCGGTGAGGGCCATCTGGACGGGGACCACCGCCCTGTCCCCTCGAGCACCGCCTCGTTCCCCGAGTTCGTGGCGCTTGCCGGCGCCCTGCGCGACCACGAGGGCACGACGCTCGAGTTCATCCCGAGCATTGGCCCGATCCCAGATGACCGGATGGAGCTGATGGCCGACATGTCGCTGGCCGCAGACCGGCCGCTCAACTGGAACCTGCTCGGCAGCCTGGCGAGCGAAGAGATCTGGGAGCAACAGCTGCGGGCATCCGACGTTGCCGCGGTCAAGGGAGCCCACGTGGTCGCACTGGCTCTTCCCGACATGATGCGAATGCGGTCGAACACCCTTTTGCCCGGTCTCCCCGGATGGAGGGCGGTGATGGCACTGGACGCAGCCGGTCGCCGCGCTGCGGCCGCCGACCCGGACACCCGGTCAGCGCTGCGGGCCGGAGCGGAGGGCGTGGCGGGCCGGGCCATCGGAGTGCTCGCCGACTTCTCGATGATGGAGGTGGCCGACGGCGACTCCGAGTGGGTGGGTCGGCCGCTGGGCGATATCGCACGGGCCCGGGGCACCGACGTGGTCGACGTGCTGATCGACGTGATTCTTCCCGACGACCTGACCCTCTACGTCGTGCTGCCGTCATTGGTGCCGAGTCTGGGCCGTACCGACGAGGGATGGGCGGCCCGGGTTGCGGTGTGGAAGGACCCCCGGGTGATGCTGGGCGGATCGGACGCCGGTGCCCACCTGGACCTGATGTGCCACGCCAACTACCCGACCCGGGTGCTCGGCGAGGTCGTCCGTGAGCGAGAGCTGCTTACGCTGGAGGAGGCTGTTGAGATGATGACCGATCGGCCCGCCCGCCACTACGGCCTGCGTGACCGGGGCCGGATCGAGCCGGGCTGGCACGCCGACCTCGTCGTCTTCGACCCGTCGACGGTGGCCAGCGCACCGGCCGAGCTGGTCGCGGACCTGCCCGGCGGGGGCGAGCGCCTCGTCGCCGGGTCGGTGGGGGTGGACCACGTGTGGGTGGCCGGCGTCGAGGTGGTGGTCGACGGCACTGCGACCGCCGCACGTCCGGGCCGGGTTCTGCGGTCGGGCAGGGATACCGCCACGGTGTCGCTGGCTCAGGTCAGGCAGTAGCTTTCAGGCGGTCGCCGCCCCGTCGATGACCAAGGTGGTCCCGCTGATCGTCCGGGCGTCGTCAGAGGCGAGGTAGGCAACGGCGGCCGCCACCTCGGTCGGATCGATGAGCCGGCCCATCGGCGAGGCAGCCCGGCCGAGCAGCGACATGTCGGCGCCATCGGGGACCCGGAAGTTCCGGAGCATCGGCGTGTCGACCGACGCCGGGCAGACGGCGTTGACCCGGACCCCCGATCTGGCGAGCTCGATGGCCATCGATTTGGTGAGCATCACCACGCCGCCTTTCGAGGCGCAGTAGGCGGCGTTGTACGGGGTGGCCCGCAGTCCGGCGACGGACCCCATATTGACAATGCACCCGGTCGACTCGATCAAGGCGGGCACCGCCGCCTGGGACAACAGGAAGGTGCCGGTGAGGTTGACCTCGATGACTCGGCGCCACTCGTCGGGATCGACGTCGGTGATGGTCGCCGCCGACCCGATGCCGGCCACGTTGGCCAGGATGTCGAGCCGACCGAAGGCGTCGATGGCGTGGGCGACGGCGGCAGCGCAGGAGTCTTCGCTCGTCACGTCGCAGTGGATATCTCCGTCCTTGCCGGCCGTGTCGGCGCGTACCACGGCGGCATCATCCTCTGACAGGCGGTCGGCGACGGCCGAGCCGATCCCGCCCGCCGCGCCGGATACCAGTGCAACGCGTCCCGTGAACCGACCCATGCCGGAAAGGTACCCGCTCCTGTCGACATCGGTACTGTTGCCCGCCATGGGAGCACTTGAGGACTCACACGCCGTCAGTGGGCCGATCGACCCGGCGGTCCTCGACGACGGGCGATCCGTCGGCCCATGAGGACGACCCCGGCGTCGGCCACGGTGCGACGCCTGGCCGACCAAGGCCATCTGGTTGCTGACGATTGGCGGCGGAGCACGGCTGGCGGCCTCCATCGACACCGGTATGCGGCCACTGGGCAGGTGCAGGCAGAAGTGGGTCTGGCCGGCGCGGCGGACGTCGACGATGCGGTGGCCGCCGCCCGTGCCGCACAGCCGGCCTGGGCCGCACTCGGGCCCGGGGGCCGGTCCGCGATCCTCTCGGCCCTGGCCGACCTCCTCGACGCGCATCGGGACGAGGCGTCGGAGCTGGCCGCACTCGACAACGGCACCCCGGTGTCGATCCTGCGACCCGGTCGGTACACGGCGGCGTGGGTCCGCTACTACGCCGAGCTGGCCCCCACCATCTCCGGAGAGGAGCTGACCGCATCCCGCGGAACGGCAGCCGTGCGCCTCGTGCCCTACGGCGTCGTCGGTGTGGTCCCCCCGTGGAACGGCTCGATGATGGGCATGGGGCAGAAGTGTGGTCCTGCTCTCGCGGCGGGCAATGCGGTGGTGGTGAAGCCGCCCGAGCTGGCGCCGTTCGGGATGCTCCGCTTCGGCGAGCTCGCCCTCGAGGCCGGAGTTCCCCCGGGCGTCCTCAACATCGTCGTCGGCGGGGCCACGGCCGGGTCGGCGCTGGCCGGCCACCCCGGCATCGACAAGCTCACCTTCACCGGAGGTGCCGCCACGGCGCGTGCGGTGATGGCCGCCGCCGCGCCTAACCTGACGCCGCTCGCCCTCGAACTCGGCGGCAAGTCCCCCAACATCGTCTGCGCCGATGCCGACCTCGACAAAGCGGCCACGGTTGTCGCCTTGGCGGGCACGGCACTCCTGTCGGGCCAGGGATGTGCGCTCCCGACTCGTACCTACGTGCACGAGGACGCCTACGACGAGCTGGTGGACCGGGTCCTTTCCGTGTTGGCGTCGCTCCCGGTGGGTGACCCCCTCGACCCGGCAACGTTCGTGGGGCCAGTGGTCACCGAGGCCGCCATGGAGCGGATCCTGGGAGTCATCGACCGTGCCGTGAACGACGGGGCCACGTTGCTTGCCGGCGGCGGGCGGTTGGGAGGTGACCTGGCTCAGGGGTGGTTCGTCGCACCCACCGTCTTCGGTGACGTAGCCCAGGACAGCGACCTGGCCCGCAACGAGGTCTTCGGCCCGGTCCAGGCCATCCTCCGGTTCTCCTCGGACGCCGAGGTCCTGGCCATGGCCAACGACAGTCCCTACGGGCTCGCTGCGTACGTGCACACGGGCGACCCCGACCGCCTGGCTCGGTTCGTCGAGGGCCTGCACGTTGGGGTGATCATGACCAACGGACTGGGGGACCTGTCGCCGGCCACGCCGTTCGGCGGTGTCGGGCAGAGCGGCTTCGGACGCGAGGGCGGTCGGGCCGGATACGAGGAGATGGTCCAGCGCACCACGGTGCTCGACGCACCCACGGACTGAGCGGTCGGAAGAAGGGACTCGGGTCGCGCCGAGCGCACGATCCTGGAAGGATGACCCGATGGCCAGCGAATTTCCAGTCCCGACCACCGAGGATCTCGACGACCTGTTCGATCAGCTGTCCAACTGGACACGCTGGGACGCCGACGACGAGTTGGGGACCCTTCATTTCTTGACTGACGACCGCCGGGTGGCAGCGGCCGGCCTGGTGTCGTTGGGCGAATCGATCAGCCTCGCCCACGACCTGGCCACTGACCCCATGCCCGACCATCCCCACCCGGTGCAGCATCACATGTTGGCGTCGGGGGATGCCCGCGATGCCAGCGGGATCGAAGGCTATGAGGCAGCGCGGGATCATTTGTCGCTCGATGTCCACGGGCTGTGGACGACCCACGTCGACGCGCTCTCCCATATGTTCGTCCAGGGGCGCATGTACGGAGGCCGTCCAGCGAGCGAAGTGCGCAGCGACGGCGCCCGGTCCAACACCGTGCTGTCCATGGCCGACGGGGTGATCGGCCGGGGGGTGCTCCTCGACATCCCCCGCTCCCTCGGGGTCGAGTTCCTCGACAACGGCGAGGTGATCACGGTGGCCGACCTCGAGACGACCGAGGCTCATCAGGGTGTGCGGGTCGAATCGGGCGACGTCGTGTTGGTGGCATGGGGGCGTGAATCACGACGCCGATCGAGACGCGGCTTCGACGGGTTCTCTGGGCTGCACCCCGAGTGCCTCTCGTGGTTGGCCGAGCGCAAGGTGGCCGTGCTCGGCAGCGACGGGATCTCCGATCCGATGCCATTCCTCGGCATTGCCGGCTGGCCGTTCCCGATCCACCAGATCGGGATCGTGGCGATGGGCCTTCCCCTGATCGACAATGTCCGGTTGGCGCGGCTGGCAGGGCGGTGCGCCGAGCTCAGCCGGTGGGAGTTCCTGTTCACGATGGCACCGCTCCGGATTCCAAAAGGCACGGGGAGTCCGGTCAATCCGGTGGCCGTCCTGTGAGCGCTCCGACGGTGCCTGATGTGGGAGGGGGCGACCACGAAGAGCTGCGGGCCCTCGTTCAGCGGTACGCACGGGCGGCCGACGAGCGGGACGTCGGAGTGCTTGCCGCTCTCTTCCATCCGGACGCCGAGGTGACCGGTGCACGGGGTACCCAGGGGATCGGCGACTGGCTCGACACGATGCGGGCGCCGCGCACGTTTCCCACCAGCATGCACATGCTTGGCGAACCGTTGATCGAGCTGGCACCGGGCGCCGACGACGGGTTCCTCGATGTCTATGCGGTCGTCTATCAGCTGAGTGATCCCGGCTCCGGGAGCGCAGATCTCACCCTGGGCATCCGCTACCTGGACGATGTGGAGCGGCTGTCGGGTCGATGGGTCATCCGCAGGCGGACGGCTCGCACCATCTGGATGCGGTAGGCGTCGACTGTCGACTGTCGGGTCCTGGATGGGCCGACGGTCAGGCGGACCCACTGCGGATGAGCCGTCCAGGTCTGGCGCCCGTGGGTTCGCCCCGCTCGATCGTGACCTGGCCACCCACCACCGTGGCCAGGAACCCGACTGACCGCTGCTCGAGTCGTCGGCCGCCTGCGGGCAGGTCGTCCACCAGAAGCGGCACTGCCGGGGCAACGGTCTCCGGGTCGAAGATGGTGACGTCGGCCGCCATGCCAGGCCGGAGCAGTCCCCGGTCGGAGAATCCCCAGGCAAGGGCTGGGGCCAAGGTGACCATGCGGACGGCCTCCTCCAGGGTGAACTCCTGGCGGTCTCGGACCCAATGACCGAGCAGGTGAGTGTGGATCGACGAGTCGGCGATCTGGCTCAGATGTGCGCCCGAGTCCGAGAAGGTCATGACGGCGCGGGGGTGTCGCATCGCCCGCAACAAGACGTTCTCGTCCTGGGGATAGAGGCTGGGCTGGATGAACAGCTGGTCACCGCCGGAGTCGACACACAGGTCGATCATTGCCTCGGCCGGGTGCAGGCCGCGCACCCTTGCGACGTCGGCGACCGATGGGTTCGGCGGGAGGCCGTGCTCGTAGACCAGGATCCCCTCGAAATCAGGCGGTCGGGCCTGGGCGCCCACCCCGGCGTAGGTGGCGTAGTCGGCATGGATCGCCGCGTCCACGTAGGGGAGCCGCAGGTCTGCGTCCCCGAGTACCCGCAACTGCTCGGGTATCGGCAGCGCGCGCAGATCGGACCAAGCTGGGACCAGGTCGAACGGGAGCCTGGTCTTGAGGGAGAGCAGTACGGAGATGCCCCGGCAGTGGGTCTGGGCGATCATCCGGGCACCTCTGGCAGCGGCGTCGTCGAGGTAGTCGATGAGGAAACCTGCACCGCGTGTGGCGATCAGCCCGAAGGTCATCGGCACGTGGGTGGCGGCAGCCAGTTCGGTCATGCGGTCGAGCGCGTCGGCCCGCACCTCGGGGTCGGGTGCGGACATGCCGGCATCGGCTCCTTCGAAGATGCCGATCCCTAGTCCGCCCATCACCCCGACCAGCGCGGCAACCTCGTCCCATGACGCCACCCGCGACGCCACGGGGCGCCCGTCGGACGTCTCGTGGTGCTTGGTGCGCGATGTCGAGAATCCGATGGCGCCGGCGCGCAGGGCGTCGGCGAGCTGACCGCACATGAGGCTCAAGTCGTCCTCTGTGGCCTCCTGCTCGAACGCCCGCTCACCCATGGCCCACGTGCGCAGGGCCGAGTGTCCGATGTTGGCGGCGAAGTTGACACCCTTGGCCAGCCGGTCGACGGCGTCGAGGTACTCGGGGAACGTCTCGAAGTTCCAGTCGATGCCGGCGGCAAGGGCAGCCGGATCGATGTCCTCGGCCCGCTCGAGGTTGCGCACCACTAGCTCGCGCTGGTCGGAGCGGACTGGGGCGAGGGTGAACCCGCAGTTGCCCATCACCACCGAGGTGACGCCATGCCAGCACGAGTTGGATCCTGTGGCATCCCAGAACACCTGGGCATCCATATGGGTGTGTCCGTCGATGAATCCGGGGGCGACGACATGGCCCTCGGCGTCGATCTCCCGGCGTCCACGCGTCTCGATACGGCCGACTGTGGTGATTCGGTCACCGGCGATCGCCACGTCGGCGCGGTAGGAGCCGAAGCCGGAGCCGTCGACGACGGTGCCGTTGCGGATGACGAGATCGTGAGTGATGCGCCCATCTTTGCCTACCGGATCGCCTTCCTCGGACGCTCCCTGTGGCTGAGGTGACGCTTGGAGGTCAAATATCCTCAATGATTGAGGGAATTGCGAACTGTTGTCGCTTCAACCTGGATCACCTTCCGAGCCTCTCGTCACTTCCACCGGCGACGGCGGTGCGCGAGCTCTTCGATGTAGCCCTTGACCGAAACCGTCGACATGACGATCTGGTAGACGAGCAGAAACGCGGCAAATGCGAGCCAGTTCTTCCGGACCACCAATCCGAGCGGCTTGAACACGTCATGCCACTGGCGCCTGAACAGCACTGCGTAGACCGTGGCGGTGATCGGCAGGACAGCGAGGGTCATGGGGCCAACGAGCCAGAAGTGCCCGAAGCAAGCCAGGACCAGGCCGGGAATCCAGGCGAAGACGTAGGCCGTATCCAGAAGGGGGATCACCAGGTCGACGGCTGTCAGGATGCGGGTGAACCGGCGTTTCTGTCGCCACGGTGGCACGGTGCGCAGTCCCTCGATCATCCCTCGGGCCCAACGGGAGCGTTGGCGGGCGAACTCCCGGAACTTCTCCGGGGCCGAAGTGAAGGCGACGGCCAGCGGTTCGTAGAAGACCCTGTTCCCCTTCTCCAGCAGCTTCCAGGTGAGGACGATGTCCTCTCCGATGGCGTCGGGCCACGATCCGACCTCGCGCACGGCATCCGTCTCGTAGAGGCTGAAGGTTCCCTGGGCCACCAACGTCCCTTGGAAGAGCCCCTGCATCCGTTTCACCGAGGCGATTCCGAGGAAGTAGTCCCACTCCTGGACTCTGGTCCAGAATCCGACTCGACTGTTACGGACCAGCACACTTCCGGCCACGGCCACCACGTCATCAGGCGCCGATGTATGCCGGGCCACGAGCAGACGGACGGCGGAACGGTGGAGAATGGTGTCCGCATCGAGGGTGATGACCAGGGAAGTATCCACGATCTCCAGCCCCCGGTTGAGCGCCAGGCTCTTTCCGGGACGCGACTCGTGCAGGACGCTGAGCTTCACTTGGTGTTCGACGGCCGCGGCTGACGCGTTCGCTGCCGTTGCATCGGTCGATCCGTTGTCGACCACGATGACGTGCAGTGGGCCGCCGTAGTCCTGGGCGGACAGATATCGGACTGTCTCCCCGATCGAGCCTTCCTCGTTGCGGGCCGCGATGAGCACGGTGACGGGTACCGTCGGGTACTCGCTGGTGAGCGGGGGTTGATGGTCGAGGAGGATGCTGGCGAGGAGGAAGGCCACCAGTCCACCTGGGATGAATGCCAGGAGGGTCACGAGGATGACCGCGGGGATCAGGCCCAGAACCCTCGACGTATCGAGGATCCACGGAATGGCCAGCCAGACCGAGAACGTCACCCAGAGGGCGGCGAAGAGCCCGGACAGCAGGAACTTGGACCGCACCGTGACGTAGCGCGGAGGTCGATCACGGTCCGGAAGCGGAGCCACGTCCGGTACGTACGACTGGTGAAGCCCCCCGGCACCGGCATGTTGACGTCGAGCCGCCGGAGCCTGGTCGTCCTTCGTGTCCTGGCCATCGAGGGAACGGGCTGGATCTGGGAGGGAGGTGGTCTGGCTTGGACGAGGTACCACCCCGTCTTCATCGGCGGATTGACGGATCCGCTGTAGAAACAGCAGGTCCCTAGTGGTATCTGAGGGTTTCTTGTTGCCCGTGATCCGCGGGCGTGGCACGAGTCCTGAAGGAGCAGCTCATTGCATCCGTCCAGGTCAGGTCGCCAATCGTGCCATGGGGGACGATCCGGCCTGGTTGCAAACGTCTGCCGTGCCGGGCGGTTCGGAGAGGTTGGACCTCAGCCTGGGACTGGCCTGGAGAACGGCTGGGCGGTCATCCCGCTCCGAAGAATGGAGCGTGGTAGGCGAACACGCCTCCATCGGAGGCGACGAGCCAGTAGCCACCGGTGACAGGGTCCGCTGCCATGCCGACGATCGGGGCATTGAGCGGTGCGCCACCTGCTGACCCGAAGAATCCGGCGTCACCGAACGCAAAGATCCCCCCGTCGGACGCAACGAACCAGTAGCCCCTGTCGCTCGCGGTCACGGTCATGCCGTTGACTGGCTTGTTGAGATGGATCGCTCCGGTGCTTCCCAAGAAGGGTGCACCGAAGGCAAAGATCCCACCGTCGGAGGCGACCAGCCAGTAGCCACCGGTGGCGTTATCGGCCGATACCCCCACGATGGGCTTGTTCAAGGGCTGTCCGCCCATCGAGCCGTGGAAGTGCGCGTCACCGAACGCAAAGATCCCCCCGTCTGCTGCCACCAGCCAATAGCCCTTCCCATCGGGCGTCGGAGCCAGGTCGACGACCGGGGCATTGAGATGCTGTCCACCCATCGAGCCATAGAACTTGGCGTCACCGAACGCAAAGGTGCCGCCATCGGCTGCGACCAGCCAGTACCCGAGGCCGTCCGGCGTACTCACGATGTGGCTGATGGGGGCGTTGAGATGTTGTCCGGACAGCGATCCGTAGCTGACGGCATTCCCGTGCGGCGACACGTCTCCGTAGGTGTCGGTCAGCCAATACCCGCCCCCGTTCGGCGTCGAGGCCATACCGGTGACGTCGGTCACCGGCGGCCCGGAAGAGGTCGGAGAAGTAGCGGACTGTCCGTACTGGACGTACACAGCGGCCAGATGCTCCGCTTCGTCGGTGATGGCGAGGATGCAATCGCCCAGACCGGCTTGGCTCGGTGGCGGTGGACACATCGCGCTCGGATCGGTGGCGACGAAGGGATCGGGCAACTTGTAGATGGCATCGAGGCTGCCAGTGCCGTCGGCCAAGATGCACCCCCCTTGATCCGACTCAGCAGGAGGATTTGACGAGGTCAGGATCAGCGGACTTTCTTCTGCGCCACACACGGCGCCGTTCGGCACGAAGGTATCGAAGCAGATGACCTCGATCTCCTCCCCGGGAGTGACGCCCGTCAAGGTGCCACCCAAGACACCATTGCTGGCTACTCCATTGAATGTGCAGTTAATAGGCGTGACCTGATGGCTACCGGTACGGGGCAACCGACTCGACACCAGGCCTGCCGCGGCTTGATCCGCACGAACCTGGGATTGAGCCTGCCCGATCGTCGTGGCACCGACCTCACCCGAGGTGCCGACGAGCCCTACGATGGCGATCAGTGCCATCCCGACAAGTGCACCGGCAGTCCGGTTGGTGCGCTTCTCGAACATTGGGTCCACCTTCCGCATTGGGCCGAAGTGCCGGCAGGCGAACCTTCGCACGACGTGCCCCCTGTGTCAACGATCCTTCGATGATGTACCCGCCGACCTTCCAAGGTACGAAGCAATAGGGTCCGACCCGGATCAGATTGGGGGAGCACCGATGGGACAGACGACGCCTCGGCGGTGGACGGCCCGGAGGGCGTGGACCATCGTGGTGGCTGTCGCTTCGTCGGTGCTCTTCGCCGGGTGCGGCTCCTCTGCTGCCTCGTCGTCGACGACGCTCACCGGCGGGTCGGCGATCCCGAGCGCTGTTCCCGCCTTCTACACACCCCCCCGACCGCTTCCCCCAGCGGCACCGGGCACCCTCATCCGTTCGGTCAGGGTCAACGGGATCCCCGGGGTTCCCGCCGGCGCGACAGTCTGGCGGATCCTCTTCCATTCGACGACCATCTATGGCGCCGACGAGGCGGAGTCCGGATACGTCATCGTCCCGTCGAGGCATGCCCCCATCGATGGCTACCCGATCATCGCCTGGGCGCACGGCACATCCGGATTCGCCGCCCAGTGCGCTCCCTCACTGTTCACCGACGCCGGGGGTGGCTCCGGCCCCTACCTCATCCCGGCTCTGGACGGGTACCTGACGGCCGGGTACGTCATCGCGGCAGCCGACTATCAGGGTCTCGGCGTGGCTGACGGCGTTCACCCGTATCTGCTCGGCGCCAGTGAGGGTACGGCCGTGCTCGACGCCACACGGGCTGCGCGCCAGCTGACCGGGCTCCACACGTCGGGAACGGTGATCATCTACGGACATTCCCAAGGAGGTCACGCGGCTCTGTTCGCTGCGCAGATGGCACCCACCTATGCCCCCGAACTGCACGTGATCGGTGTCGTCGCCGCTGCGCCGGCCACCGGACTGAGCACCCTGATCGCGGTGATCGGAACTCCTCTCGGCGCCCAATTCATGCCCTACAGCATTCCGGCCGCCTACTCGTGGACGCAGACCTACGACGATCTGCCGCTCTCCGATGTCTTCACCGCGGCTGGTGCGCACTTCGCCTCGACCGAAGTCACCCGTGGATGCTCGGACCAGGTCGCTGCGGCCATTGCCGTGCATCACCTCCGACCTGCACAGGTCTTCCTGCAGAGTGCCGAGGATGACCCGGTCGTCGTCGCCCACGCCCGAGCCAACGACCCCGGCACGGTGAGGACACTGTTCCCGATGCTGGTGGTGCAGGGGACCGCCGACCGCACCGTGCCCCCCGCGCTGACCGACTCGTTCGTGACCACCAAGGCCTGTCCGATCGGAGACACAGTCCAGTACCTTCACGTGACGGGAGCGACCCACGGCACCGTCGTGTTCGAAGCTGCTCCGACCATCGTGGCGTGGATGAACGCCCGCCTGGCTGGACAGCCGGCTCCGTCGACCTGTGGTCGGCCGGGTGACGTTTCCACTCTGGCGCCCTGAGCAGGGGC
Source organism: uncultured Acidimicrobiaceae bacterium (assembly GCA_963701325.1). Lineage (GTDB taxonomy): Bacteria > Actinomycetota > Acidimicrobiia > Acidimicrobiales > RAAP-2 > Bog-756. The sequence continues at coordinate 1,116,799 of OY969604.1, read as the reverse complement.
AGCTGGCCAAAGCCCTCCGGTTCGACCGGCAGCCGAGCGCCACGAGGATCGCGGTTGATCCACGTGGAATGATTTCGGCATGGACCAGTCCGGGGCGAAACCGACCTCGGACACCGCTGTGCCGCCCGCTGTGCCGGCGCAGGCCCAGTCGTAACGTCGTGGTCGTCGAGTGAGTCGGTCTTCGACGACTGCCGCTGCAAGCGATCGGTCAGCTGGGGCAGGTCAGTCCACCGACTGTGTGGTGGTGGGCGGTGGTCTGGTGGGGACGGCGCTCGCCTACGAGCTCTCCCTGCGTGGTGCCAGTGTCGTGGTGGTCGACCGACACGACCCGGGTAGGGCCAGCGACGCCGGGGCTGGCATCCTCTCACCCGAGACGAACCTGGATCCCGCACCTGGGGCCTTCGCCGTCGGACGTGCCGCAGCGAGTCACTACGAGAGCCTGGTCGACCAGCTGGACGCCGACGGGTGTGTCGACACCGGCTATGCCCAGACCGGCTCGCTGCTGGTCGCCGAGCGTCCGGGTGACGACACGACCATGGAGGCAGCTTCGAAGCTGATCCTTGGCCGAGACGTGGGTGTCGAGGAGCTGGATCCTGAGGCGGCTCGCCGCCGTGTTCCGGTCCTCGGCGCTGTCCGGCGGGCGCTCTACAACCCGCACGGGCGGCGGGTGGACGGCAGGGTCCTACGGGGCGCACTGCAAGGCGCAGCCGAGCGCCGGGGGGTGACGTGGCGAGAGAGTACGGTCACCGCGATCATCGGTGTTCCCGGTGCAGACCGTGTGCAAGCGGTGCGTACCGACAGCGGCGACATCCCAGCCGGGGCGGTGGCCCTCTGCGGCGGGGCGTGGACCGAGGAGCTGGCCGGAGACCTCCAGGTGGCCCTGCCGGTCGGGCCGCTCAAAGGCCAGATCGTTCATGTCCGCCTTCCGGACACCGACACGTCGACGTGGGCCATCGTCCAACCGGTGCTCGGGTTCTACCTGGTCCCCTGGCCGGGCGGCCGGGTCGCCTGCGGCGGGACCATGGAGGCCGAGGCCGGGTTCGACCACCGGGTGACCGTAGACGGGGTGCACCAACTCCTGCGGGAGTGCCTGAGGACCGCACCCGGATTGGGTGCCGCCGAGTTGGTCGAGGTACGTGTGGGGTCCCGGCCGGTCAGTGCTGACGGGATCCCGCTCGTCGGCCCGGTTCCCGGATGGTCGAACGCCTTCGTGGCCACCGGTCACGGGGCGGAAGGGCTGCTGCTCGGACCGTTGAGCGCGGCGGTAGTGGCGGACTCGATGGTCGAGGCGTCGGGCGCCAGACCGTCGCACGCGGGACAGCTCGCCGTTGTACCGACCCGGGATCCCGTTGTGGCCGGCGAGCTTGCCCGGTGGTCCCCCGAGCGGTTCGTCGGGTGAGATTCGGGCTCGGGCACGGCGTTCGATGGGATGACTGCGTTCGAGTGAGATGGGTGGGCCCCGATGTCGCATGACGCTGGTCCCGAATCCTCGAAATGACGTCACCCCAATCGGTTCGGGCCCCCTCTGGCTGCGGTGACCTGGGAGAACTGGCACCGGACCGCGGTGTCGGCGCCCGATCGTTCGCCTCGTATCCGAAGTGGCGATGGACAGAGGAAGTGATGGGACTACGTTCGAACCACAGATTGGTCGCCCTGTTCCGGTCTCGATCCGAACGGTGACCCCGCGGCGAAGACGAGCGAAGGAGTGAAGGACCATCACCCAAGTATCCGATCCCCGGGGAACGATGTTCATCGACCCGGTCGCCTACGCCGACCAGGAGTCGTGGCACGCAGTGGTGGCCGATCTGAGAACCCACGACCCGGTTTTGCGGGTCGAAGCCGAGGGCTACACCCCGTTCTGGGCCGTCACTCGCTACGACGACGTCTTCACCGTGTCCCGCCAGAACGACCGGTTTCGCAACACCCGCAACTCGGTGCTGGGCCCCGACATCCAATTCGAGATGCTCGGAGCCATGGGGGTGGAGCCCAAGACGCTCATCCACATGGACGACGAGGAGCATCGGGAGCACCGGGCACTTGCCAACGAGTGGTTCCGGCCGCGAATTGTCGCCCAGCGCCAGGCCGCCATCGACGCCATCGCCGACCACTACGTGACCGTGTTCCGTGCCATGGACGGCCACTGTGACTTTGCGCAAGACATCGCCGTCCCGTACACCTTGCGGGTGATCATGAGCATCTTCGGGGTTCCCGAGGAGGACGAGAGTACGATGCTGCGCCTCACCCAGGGTCTGTTCGGCGCGGCGGACCCCGAGTACCTCGGCGAGCTCACTGATCCCTTCGCCATGGTCACCGGAACCATCGCGGAGTTCGAGGAGTACTTCGCCTCTCTGGCCGACGAGCGCCGCGCCCGACCGGCCGACGACCTGGCCACTGTGATCGCTAATGGCACTGTGGCCGGCTGCCCCATGGACCGCCACGCCACCATGTGGTACTTCATCATCGTGGCCACCGCGGGCCACGACACCACGTCGTTCGCGCTCTCGGGCGGTCTCGAGGCACTGTTACGTCACCCCGGGCAGGTGGCTGCGCTTCAGCGCGATCCGGCACTGGTGGCTAACGCCACCGACGAAATGATCCGGTGGACGTCGCCGGTACGGCACTTCCTGCGCTACCTGACCGAGCCGACCGTCCTGTCGGGCGTGCAGATCCCCGCTGGCGATCGCTTGCTGCTCTCGTACCCGTCGGCCAACCGCGACGAGCGGATGTTCGCCGACTCCATGGCGTTCGACATCACCCGGCCCAACGCAAACCGGACCATCGCCTTCGGCGGCGGCGAGCACTTCTGCTTGGGCTCGACCTTTGCCCGGCGTGAAATCCGCACCATCCTCCCCAAGCTTCTCGCTGCCGTCGACGAGATCGCTCTCGACGGGGAGCCCGAATTCGCCCAGGCCAACTTCGTCGGAGGCATCAAGCACCTCCCCGTCGCTGCTCGGTTGCGAGGAAACTAGGTGGACTTCGACGACACTCCCAAGGAAGCATCGGTACGCAAAGCGGCGCGCACGTGGCTCGAGCAGAACGCTCCTCCACGTGATGCCGGAACGCTGGCGACCAGGCGCAAGTGGCGTGACGCATCGCCGCAGGCGCAGCTCGAACACGTGCGCGCCTGCAAGGAGTGGCAGCACAAACTCTTTGACGGTGGCTGGGCAGGCATCACCTGGCCGACCCAGTACGGCGGCCGGGGCGGGACCGCGATCGAACAGGCGATCTTCAACCAGGAGATGGCCCGTTTCGAGGTCGGTACAGGTGCGCTGTCCGTTGGGGTCGGGATGGTTGGTCCCACCCTGGTGGAGTGGGGTACCGACGAGCAGAAGTCCAGCCACCTTCAGGCGATCCTGAGTGGTGACGAGGTCTGGTGCCAGCTGTTCAGCGAGCCAGGGGCGGGCTCGGATCTCGCAGGTCTCCGGACACGCGCGGAGCTCGTTGATGGCACTTGGGTCGTCAATGGGCAGAAGGTCTGGACCTCGCTCGCGCACCACAGCGATTGGGCGATCCTGTTGGCCCGGACCGATCCCGACGTCGCGAAGCACAAGGGCATCACGTTCTTCCTCGTCGACATGTCCAGCTCCGGTATCGACATCCGACCGCTCCGGCAGATCGACGGAGTGGCGCACTTCAACGAGGTGTTCCTGACCGACGTCCGGATCCCGTCCTCACAGGTCGTCGGCCCGGTCGACGGGGGATGGCGAGTAACCCACACCACACTCCAGAGCGAGCGCGCCCTGATCGGCGGTGGCCAAGGCGTCCGGTTCGAAGACCTGCAGGCCCTGGCACGCTCCACCGGGCAGTCGACCGATCCGGTCCACCGCCAGGACCTGGCCGCGGCCTACATCCGGTTCGAACTGCTGCGCTTCCTTGGTCTCCGGGTCCAGACATCCCTCAGCCGAGGTCTCCCACCCGGATCCGAGAGCTCGGTCATGAAGCTCAGTTACTCCCAACACACCGCCGCGCTCTCCGATCTCGCCCTCTCACTCGAGGGCGCATCGGGGATGCTCGGGATCGAAGGAGCGCCAGATGGTGGGTACTGGCAGCAGCAGTTCCTCTCCCAGTGGGCGGTCCGGATCGGTGGCGGAACCGATCAGGTGCAGAGGAACATCATCGGTGAGCGCGTCCTCGGACTGCCCCGGGAACCCGATCCCGCTCGCAACCAGCCATTTCGTCGGGCCGAACGCTGACCTTCTCCAGTGCTGATCGAGCCGGACGTGCGCCGGACGCTCGACGGTCGGGCCGGCTATCCGGACTGCGAGTCCCGGGGAGAGACTGGTTGACTGAGTCCTACAACTATTTTACGCTGCTCTCATGGCGACCAACACGCACGAACCCGCGGGCGGCGAGCTCGCAGCGATCGAACGCGCCCTCGAGCAGCTTCTCCGTCTCTACGCGAGCCGCAAAGTGCACGCCCGCCGGTGCGCAGCAGCCGGCGTGATGATCACCCAGCAGGGATATCTCCTCTTACGCCGGCTCCAAGAGGATGGTGACCTTCCGATGGGTGAACTCGCCAGGATCACCCAGATGGACCCGGCTGCAGCTGGTCGCCAAGTGCGCCAGCTGGAGGAGGACGGACTGGTCACCCGGACCAAGGACGAGGATGACGGGCGCGTCGTCGTCGTGACGGTCACTACCCGAGGAGCGGCCGTCCGACAGAGACTCAGCGCCGTCGGCGAGAATCACATGTCCGACGTCCTGTCCGAATGGCCGATCGAGGATCGAGAACAGCTGGCCCTCCTTCTGCCGAGGTTCGTCGAGGGACTTCGCAGCGTTCCGTTCCGCTCCTCGCTCGACGAGCTGGCCTCCTGATGTACCCGACGGACGTCGGAGCGATCGACCTGATGATCGGCTTCCCGAGCCGGAATGCCGAGCGCCACTACGACAACCTCAGGGCAATGGCCAAGGACGACGAGAGCCAGACGATGGCGTTTCCTGCCGAGTACATGTTCAAGGACGTACCGAACCACCTCGACGAAGGGCATGATCCGGTCGAGGAGACGGTCGAGGCCATGGATCGGAACGCTGTGGCGGTGGGGATGGTCGGCCTCGGTAACCAGTCCACTCGCTCGGCGCTGGAGCGCCATCCGACGCGCTTCGTCACCAGTCTCGAGGTGGACCCGAACGAAATCGGCAAGGCGGTGCAGCGCATCCGCGATGCGCACGCCAAGCATGGCATCAAGGCGGTGACGACGTTCCCCGCCGGCTGCAACCCGCAGGTCCCCGTGAGCGATCGGCGGTACTACCCCACCTATCAGACCTGCATCGATCTCGACATCCCGGTCGTGGCCAACGCCGGCATCGCGGGGCCGCGTGTCCCGTCCGACTGCCAGCACGTGATGCACTTCGACCAGGTGTGTTACGACTTCCCGGAGCTACGGATCGTGATGCGGCACGGAGCCGAGCCGTGGGAGGACCTCGCCGTCAAGCTCATGCTCAAATGGCCGGGCCTGTACTACATGACGTCTGCGTTCGCCCCGAAGTACTACCCCAAGGCGATCATCGACTACGCCAACTCTCGCGGCGCAGACAAGATCATGTACGCCGGCTACTTTCCGATGGGTCTCAGCCTCGACCGGATCTTCACCGAGATGCCAGGCGTCCCGTTTCGTGACCACGTGTGGCGCCCATTCCTGCGGGAGAACGCCGAGCGCGTCTTCGGCATGGAGGTGAAGTCATGACGGACCCGCGCCGCATCCCGTACGCCGGGAGCGTTCACGACGACCGGGAGATCGAGGCCGTGGTCGATGTCCTGCGCGGGGGCTCGCAGTCACTCCGGATCGGCAAGAACGTGCGTGCCTTCGAACAAGGGATCGCCGAATTGTTCGGCAAACGCCGGGGCATCATGTGCAACTCGGGATCGTCGGCGCTCTTCCTCGCCGTGGAACTGCTCGGCCTCGAGCCGGGTGACGAAGTGGTCACCTCGGCGCTGACCTTCTCGACCGACATCGCCCCCCTGGTCCGTTCCGGCATCGTCCCGGTCCTCGTCGACGTGGAACCCGACACGTTCAACGTCGACGTGGGTGCCATCGAGCCGATGATCGGGCCCCGAACTCGCGCCATCCTCGTCCCCGACCTCATCGGAAACGCCCCTGACTGGGACGTGATCCGCGGAATCGCCGACCGGCACGACCTTCGGGTGATCGAGGATTCGTGCGATGCCCTGGGAACGACGCTGCGTGGGACGCCCACCGGACTCCGCTCGGACATCTCGGTCACGTCGTTCGCGCTCAGCCACATCATTACTGCCGCCGGCACCGGAGGCATGGTTTGCGTCGACGACCCAGATCTGGCCGATCGGTGTCTGCTTCTCCGTCGTTGGGGTCGACGCTCGGAGGTCCAGTTCTTCGGTTCCCAGAAGGGAAGCGGCTCACGGTTCTTCTCTGAGATCGACGGCGATCTCGAGTACGACAACCTCTTCATCTTCGACGAGGTGGGCTGGAACTTCGAGCCCTCGGAACTGTCTGCCGCGTTCGGCATGGTGCAGTTGGAGAAGCTCCCCGGGAACCTGGCCAGGCGAAAGCGAAACTTCGATCGGCTCGTCGAGCGGTTCTCGCAGCGCCCGGATGTGTTCGATCTCCCCCGGACGACAGAGGAAGTCGACACCGCATGGCACATGTTCCCGGTGATCATCCAGTCCGATTCCGGGGTCCGACGCTCCGAGTTCCAGGAGCACATGGAGCGCAACGGTGTCGACACCCGAATGGTGTGGACCGGCAACGTCACCCGCCAGCCGGCATTCGCAGCAGTCGAGTGGAGGCTCCCAGAGGGAGGGCTCCCCAATGCCGATCGTGTGATGCGCCAGGGCCTCGTGCTCCCCTCGAACCAGGGCCTCGATGACGACGACGTGGACTACATCTGGACGACAGCGAAAGCGTTCCTGCAATGAGCGAACAAGAGAACGGCGAACATCTGGTACTCATCTCGGCCGACGCTCACGCCGGCGGGAACCACGACCAGTACCGCACCTACCTGGAGTCCGAGTACCTGGACCGGTTCGATGCATGGCGGGCGAAGTACTCGAATCCGTTCAAGGACCTGACGACTGGCAACAAGGACCGCAACTGGAACCAGGAGCGGCGGCTCTCCGAGCTCGAGAGCGACGGCGTCGTGGCCGAAGTCATCTTCCCCAACACGATCCCCCCGTTCTTCCCCACCGGGGCTGTCATCGCCCGTCCTCCGACACCGGACGACTACGAATTACGGCTCGCCGGCGTCCGGGCTCACAACCGGTGGCTCGCGGACTGGTGCAGTGAGTACGCGGATCGCCGGGCCGGTATCGGGCAGATCTTCCTGAACGACCTCGACGACACGATCGCGGATGTCAGGTGGTGTCACGAGCACGGACTCCGCGGAGGCATTCTCGTCCATCCCATCCCGGACGACATGAAGCACCTGAAGCCCCTCTATGCCCCTGACTACGACCCACTCTGGGCGGTGTGCCAGGAGCTCGGGGTCGTGGTGAACTCTCACTCCGGGGGTGGCGGGATGCCCGACTACGGCCCGTACCCGGCGGCAAAGCTCCTGTGGATCGCCGAGAACCCGTTCTTCTCACGGCGCCAGGTGATGCAGATGATCGTGGGAGGGGCGTTCGAGCGGTTCCCCGAACTGCGGTTCGTCCTGACCGAGCAGGGCGCGTCCTGGATCGCCCCCATGCTGGCCAATCTCGATTCGTACCACCGTCAGATGGCGCGGGTCGGTCGCATCGGTGAGCTCAAGTACGACGCGGACGAGGTGCTGCCACTGGCCCCGAGCGAATACTTCCGACGGAACTGCTGGGTCGGTGTCAGCTTTCCCTCCCCGATGGAGGCCGCAGCGCGCTTCGACATGGAGGCGGACCGGTTCATGTGGGGTAGCGACTATCCCCACGACGAGTCGACGTATCCCGAAACACGCGAAGGACTGCGTCGTGCCTTCGCAGGGGCCGCGGCTGATGACCTGCGTCGGGTCCTCAGTGAGAACGCCGCTGCACTCTACGGATTCGACATTGATCGCCTCCGGCCGATCGCCGACAGAGTCGGCCCGACGATCGGCGAACTAGCAGTCCCCTACGAGGGCATTCCCGAGGGGAACCGATCACCGGCGTTCACCCGGGCGTGATCGCTGTCCCGTGGGTGTGCCGCCTGATCGTCGGCCCGCGACGGGAGCCGTGATGCGTTCGACGATCCGCCGATTCGAAGGGCGCAGCGCGATCGTGACCGGGGCGAGCCGCGGGATCGGGGCGGCGACCGCACGACGTCTGGCCGCAGAAGGTGCCGATATCGTGATCACGGCGAGGACTCTCGACAAACACCCGACACTTCCGGGCTCGCTACGGGAGACGGCTGACGGCCTGCGGCAGTTTGACGGTCAGGTCCACGTGGTCAGCGCCGATCTGAGCGACGCCGACGACCGGTCGACGATCGTGTCGCGGGCGATGGAGCTACTCGGACGCCCGGTGGACATCCTGGTCAACAACGCGGCCGCCGCCATCTACCAGCCTCTGATCGACTTTCCGCTCAAGCGCAGGATGCTGATCTTCGAGGTCAATGTGCACGCGCCCATGGACTTGATCCAGGCGGTGCTGCCCGGGATGATCGGACGGCGTGAGGGCTGGATCGTCAACGTTTCGAGCGCAACCGCCCGTCCGTCGGCCCTGCCGTTCACGCCGGGCTCGCTGGGTTCCTCGACCGGCATCTACGGGGCATCCAAGGCTGCACTCAACCGCGTGACCAACGCTCTTGGTGCCGAATGCGCGGGCACCGGCGTGCGCATCAACACGGTCGAACCGCGTTCGGCGGTACTGAGTGAGGGGGCAGAGTTCCTGGTGGGAACCACGCTCACCGCTGACCAGATCGAGTCCATGGAGGAGATGGTGGAAGCGCTGACGGTCCTGTGTGCGTGCCCAGCTGCTCGGACGGGAATGTCACACGTGAGCCTCGACCTGATCGCCGAACTCGGAATCGACGTCCATGATCTCGACGGGCAGCCGATGGACGGCAGCGGACAGGGTCGGGGCGGACGATGACACAGTTCGACCTCACGGGTCGGACCGCCCTCGTCACGGGATCGGGTCAGAACGTAGGCAGGGGCATCGCTCATGCCTTTGCAGCACAGGGCGCCTCCGTGCTGGTGAACGATGTGCGATCGGACCGGGCGGAGCGTGTCGTCGAAGAGATCTCAGCGGCCGGTGGACTGGCCAACGCCGTGGTGTTCGACGTCACCGATCTGGAATCGGTCACGGCAGCACTCGAGCATGTAGGTCCCGTGGACATCCTGGTCAACAACGCGGGCAACGGCGGCAATGAGTCGATGGTCCTCCAGCCGTTCGTGACCATGCTCCCTTCCGCCTGGGAGGGCCCGATCAGGGTGAATCTCTACGGAGTGTTGCACTGCTGCCACGCCGTCGTGCCCGGGATGTGCGACCGGGGCTGGGGGCGTGTGATCACCATCTCCTCGGGTGCCGGGACCGCGGGGGTCGCAATCGGAGTCTCTGCCTACAGCGCAGGGAAGGGCGCCGGGATCTCCTTCACCCGGACATTGGCCCTCGAAGTGGCGCGCCGGGGAGTAACGGCAAACTCGCTGGCGATCGGCCTGATGGCGGTTCCCGACCCTTCGGTCACCGAGACCCTCGCGAAGTCGATCCCGGTCGGCAGGATCGGGATGCCAGAGGATGTGGCTGCCGCATGCGTGTGGCTGGCCTCGGACGGCGCCAGCTGGGTCACCGGTCAGACGGTTGGGATCAACGGCGGTTCAGTGACATCCTGACGGCAGGGCGCCTCACGCTTGCGTCTCGATCGCCCAGTCACTGACTACGGGCTGGATCTTCTTCGTGGCGGCAGCTCCGTTTGCTCATAGCCAACCGCCCACGACCGGTTCGGATCAGTGCGTCCTCCACCCGATCGACCGGCCGGTGGGCACACGTTCGAGCGAACCCAAGGATGGCTCGCCAAACACCGACCCGGACACGCCGATCCCGACAAGGTCCAGCTTTACCTCTGTGCAATTGCGAGGCAGTGCTCCGGAACCTGTGTGCCCGAACCCATGCGATGAAGGAGCGGAGGTCCGACCCCGGCACGACGTGGCGTGCGGACAAGCCGCAAAAGCCTCGCTTGTGGCTGCGCTAGCTGACGCCTTGACCTAGGCGAATGACAATGATGTGATTTGCTGGCTGGGCAAGTCGTCCAGTGGCGTACGGGGAGGATGCATGAGCGAGATGCTGAGCAAGGCCCTAGTTCTCACGATGCTCGAACACGCCGAAGAGTTCCCTTGGAGGATGCAGGACATCGGGCTCATGGGCTTGCGCCTCGATGATCGGCGGGAGTTCCGACTTCACGTCTGGGACCCGAGCGTCTGCATCGGGGAGCCGCCCATCCACGACCACCCGTATGACTTCACCTCGACGGTCATCGCCGGTGAGGTGACCAACACTCGATACGAAGAAGACGTCGCGGGCGACGAGTACGTCCGGTTCCGCTACTGTCCGGGCGCCGACGGCGAGCGGCGGTCGGATACGGTGAAGTTGTCGTCGACGGCGACAACCTTTTCTGAGGGAAACCAGTATCACCAGCTCGCCCACGAGCTGCACGGCAGCTGGCAACTCCCTGGGACCGTGACGGCGATTCGGTGCCGATGGGCGGAGGCACCTGAGCTGACTGTCTGCGTTCGAGATGAGGGCGCCTGGCGCTCGGGGCAAGGGCGAGATGCCACATGCGAGGAAGTCAAGAGCTTCACGGCCAAAGCTCTGGAGTGGTTCTGAATTCGAGCAGTCCCGACGAGTACGGCAGGAGTAGAGTGACGCTAGACCTGTCGAAAGGACGGGCAATGCCGGAGTTGTCGAGACAGCGACTGTTGGTCCGGGTCGTAGGCGCCGCAGCAGTAGTCGCAGCGTTGCTGGTTGCTACAGGCTCGAGTCCAGCCTCGGCACAGGAGCCGTCGGTGTCATCCAGTGGGGCCGGCACAAGGCCTCACGTTGGAGACACGGCGCCAACTTCGGAACAGCACGGCTATTGGTTGGTTGGGTCCGATGGAGGAGTCTTCTCCTTTGGATCGGCCCAGTTTTACGGCTCAGTGGCCGCCCTTCCGCTTCAGTCGCCTGTCATCGGGCTGGCCCCCACCGCTGGCCGGGGTGGCTACTGGCTCGTTGCTTCGGACGGTGGGGTATTCGCGTTTGGGGACGCCGGATTCTACGGATCGATTCCAAGTCAGGGGCTTTCGCCCGTCGACTCACCGACTCTGCCCAGGCTGAACGCTCCCATTGTCGGCATCGTTCCTTCGTACGATGGACGTGGCTACTTCCTGGTTGCGAACGACGGGGGAGTCTTCGCGTTCGGGGATGCCAAGTTCGAGGGCTCGTGCCCAGGAATCGGAGGGTGCTTCAGTAGCGGTATTGCTGATGTGATGACCGACGGCACGGGCAATGGTTACTGGGTCGTTAGCTACACCGGTGACGTTCATGCTTTCGGCGATGCCACCAACTACGGAGGACCCGTGTCCTACCTGCCGTATAACACGGTGGTCAGTTCCGCAGTGCGTACGCCGAATGGAAATGGGTACTGGATTCTCTTCTCCGACGGTGAGATCTATTCCTATGGCGGTGCCAACTATCTGGGTAGCCCGTTTGGCCGTCTCGAGTTCTCGGACCCCGCCTCAGCGATCATTGCCACCTCGGACGGCGGCGGCTACTGGGTGACGACTGCCAATGGATCGGTGTACGCCTACGGCGACGCTCCTTATGACGGCGGCCTGTCTGTCATTCGACTCAACGGGTTGATCGTCGCAGCAACCGGCTACTAACGGGTGGTCGACGCGTAGCTGCTGCACCCGTCGGCGCGCAATAGCACTCGCCGATTGGGGCGTCTATCAAAGTGCAGATCTCCGATTCGTCAAGCACTTCCGCGTTTGCTCCTTTGCCGACGGCTGCATGGTTCTGCGGGCAACGCGCGATGAAGCGGTTCAGAGGATTGATCAGGCACGACTGTAGCGTTGGAGCATGGTTGCTCATCTTAAGGGTCGCATCATCCTGATCACCGGGGCCGCGAGCGGTATCGGTCGAGCAATAGCACTCCGTGCGGCCTCGCTGGGTGTCACGGTGGCGGGAATCGACATCGATGAGGTAGGGCTCAACGTGACGATTGATGCCGCGCGGCGAAACGGCGGCCGAATCGAAGGCATTGTCACCGATGTGACCGATACGACGGCGCTTGCTACATCGATCGACGCGCTCGTTGCCGACGTAGGTCCGCTAAACGGTGTGATCGCAAACGCGGCCATCCTCCCTCCGCCGGTACCAGTCGGGATGATGGAGCGCGTTGAGTGGGACCGGGTTCTGAACGTCAACCTCACAGGCGCGATCTTCACGCTTGTGGCAGCGTTGGATCATGTCGTCGATGGTGGGTCCCTCCTTGTCAGTGGATCGTCGATGGCCATTAGGCCACGAGAGCAACGTCTCGCCTACGTCGCTGCGAAAGCGGGGCTTCACGCGGCAGCGCGAGCGCTTTCATTGGAACTTGCGCCACGGCGGATCAGAGTGAACGTGATCGCTCCGGGACTCACCGACACACCGATGGTCAGGAGTATTCCCGGCCACATCGAGAGCGGATTGGCGAGCGTTCCCCTGGGGGACTTAGTGCCCGCCGAGGAGGTCGCGGCCCTGGCCATGCATCTCCTGTCCGATGATGCACGTCATGTGACGGGTGCGGTGTTCAGCATCGATGCAGGCCGAACAGCTGGATGACATCCCTCCTCGAAGGACAGAGCGGTCTTCGACCGATATCCCATCTCGCGCAGTCCAGCGTCGAGTTCCGTTCATCCTTCCTGGACTCGAAGCTCCCGCCGACGTGACTCGAAGATGGCTACAGCCGAAAGGCGGATCGCATCACACCGATCTGGACTGGTCATCTCTAGTTTCGCCACATGGAAACCAGTCGCAAGCGTTGGGAATGACCTTCTGGTCCAGGACTCGAATCTGCCAGGGGGCCGAGCAGCATCGAATGCGGTGAACAGGGCGTTGTCCCAAGCCTCAGAGAGGCTCGCTCCATCTTCAGGAGGCATCACATCACAATGGGAGCAGGCCGCAGTCAGCGCCGCGACTATCGCTTCCTTCACTTTCGGATTCTCCGGACGGGCCACGTAGTGTTGTTCGGCAAGTCGGGATGAACCCTTTAGACACAGCGACTCTTCCTTCGGTACCGACCTCTCCCGCGCCGTCTGACCAGCCGACGAGCGGCAACTCCGTTTCGACGGTTTGCCTGGTCACCGGCAGGTGAGGCAGAACCTGTCGGTGCCAGTCACGACCGGGTACAACGCCGAGGGAAGTACGCTCTCTGGTCGATTAGGAGGATGGTCCCAATGGAGATGAAGCTTGAGTTGATACCGATCCCGGTGGGTGATGTCGATCGGGCGAAAGCGTTCTATGTCGAGAAGGTGGGCTTCTCCGTAGACGTGGACGTGCGGCCCGTCGGAGGGGTGCGTGTTGTGCAGATGACTCCTCCTGGTTCGGCGTGCTCGATCAGCATCGGCACGGGCCTTCCTGCCTACGAGGATGCTCCCCCGGGTTCTGTCAAGAGTCTGCATCTCGTTGTCGCCGACATCGAAACGGCTCGGGCTGAACTGCTTGACAGAGGTGTAGATGTCTCGCCCGTCGAAGAGGTCGGAGGGGACGTTAGGTACGCTGCGTTCACCGATCCCGATGGCAACTCCTTTGTCCTCCAAGACATGCCGTGGCGGACTGGAGATGACTTCTAGTCGGTCGGTCTCACGGTGTAGCTCTGGAACAGTCGCTGCATCGTTGCAAACGGCGTTGCCGCTGTCCGATCACTCCGGCTGTGGGCGCACGATTGACCGCCGCCAAACGCCACTTGCGAATGTGCTTGGACATCGGAGCGGGACCCGGGCAGGTGAATCGGGATCCAGCCAGAGGGACTCGTCAATGTCGACTCGGTTACAGAAGCGGGGTTGAAAACCAGTCAGCACGGAGCGGAGGATCCCAGCATCATCACAATTGGGTAGGCGTGCTTCGCCGACGGTCTGACTCGGTCCACGATGACGTCGAGCGGGGCCTAGGGCACGCTTGACATGCCGCGGGTCGACGTGTCACGGTTCTCGTGTTGTTACGGTTGCGGGAGCCGAAGCACTGCTGCGGAACGTGCTAATTGTTGGCGGCGGCGGAAAGTGTCGATCGGCTCATCCTGAGCGGAGGAGCATTTCCTTGTTGGCACCCAGAAGAGTCCTTCACGTCGATGGTCGCCACCCGAGACGTTCCAAGCTCGTAGCCCTTGGTCTGGTTACTGCCCTCGTGGCACTTGGGGCCGGGCAGGTCAGCGTGGCTTCCGCAACACCGTCCCTACCCGGACTTCGCTCAGCGGACCCACTTCGGCCACCCCCGAGCCGAGGCTCGCTCCCTAGCCCGTTAGTTCCAGGATCTCCGTGGCAGGCGCTACCGACACCACCGTTCGTCCCCGGCTCCATGTTCGTCCTCACGGATGGGACGGTGTTGGTTCAGGACAACGGCCCGAGTAACGTTGGCACCGGCGAGTGGTGGCGTCTCACTCCCAACAGCAAGGGAAGTTACGTCGATGGCACCTGGTCCCAGCTCGCCTCCATGCCATCGGGATATGCACCGGCGGACTACGCCTCGGCCGTGCTTCCCGACGGACGGTTCATCGTCGAGGGCGGCGAGTACAACTCCGGCCACGAGGTGTGGACTAACAAAGGGGCCATCTACAACCCACTGACCAACACGTGGAGGTCGGTCGCACCCCCGACCGGAAGTAGTCAGTGGTCACGCATCGGCGATGCGCCGAGTACCGTGCTCGCCAACGGGAAATTCATGATGGGGGCGTCCGGATACACGACGACCACAGTTCAGGCCATCCTCAACGAGGCGACGCTCACTTGGACTGCTACTGGGGCCGGGAAGGCTGATGGCAACGGAGAGGAGGGCTGGTCATTGCTGCCGAGCGGCGATGTCCTGACCGTCGACACGGACCTCACCAACACGGTTTCGAATCGCAACACGGAGATCTACAACCCGTCCACCGGACGATGGACGAGCGCCGGATTGACGCCGAAGCCCCTTGACGACACTGTGCACGAGATGGGGCCACAGATGCTCCGTCCCAACGGAACCGTGTTCGCCACTGGGGCTACGGGCTATAACGCCGTCTACAACACCGCCACCGGCAAGTGGTCCAGCGCTCCCAAGTTCCCGGTCATCGGGGGAAAGCAATATGACGTGGCCGACGGACCCGGTGCCGTTCTGCCAGACGGCAACGTGCTGGTAGACGCCAGTCCAGGTGTCTCCCAGAAGCCCGCACACTTCTTCGTGTTCAACGGAACAACGCTCTCGCAGGTGGCCGATGCACCGAATGCCAGCATCAGCTCGTCGTATTACGGTTCGATGGTTATGTTGCCAAGTGGTCAGGTGTTGTTCAATGACGGGATCGGCAAGTTCTACGTCTACACGGCTGGTGGTTCACCAGAGACGGGTTGGCGACCAGTCGTGACCAGTGTTCCTACAGCCGTAACTGCCGGCGACAGCTACACGGTCTCAGGCAACCAGCTGGGAGGTCTGACCCAGGATGCAGCGTACGGCGATGATTACCAGAGCGCCACGAACTTTCCACTGGTGAGGATCACCAATGTGGCAACCGGGGATGTGACCTTCGCTCGCACGTCGGGGATGTCGTCGATGTCCGTGGCTCCTGGCACGTCTTCCACTGCAAGCTTCTCACTTCCAGCCGATACGGAGACCGGTGCCAGCACGCTCGTCGTGGTCGCCAACGGAATCGCTTCGTCGCCGACGGCAATCACCGTCAGCTCATAGCCGCCCGAGTCGGCACTGCAGGGCCTGAGCCTCGTGGGTCGGCTCCCATCCCGGACCTGCCAGATTCCAACAGCAGTTACGCTTCCATTTCGTGCGGGCGATATCCAGGTCGGACGAGCGGAATATGCCAGGCCATTACCCGAGCATGTCGATCGCCCTGACTTCCATCATGGTCTCAACGGTGTGACCAAGACGGACGTGACGATTGCCGGGGTCGCGTACCAGTACGACAGTCGCGGAGATTCCTCCGGTCTGAACCACTGCGTCCCGGCACGCCAGGTGCTCTCTGTCCCCATTTTTGTCTGGGCGTTGATGCTTCTTCGCCTGGGCGAGCAACATCCCACGATCAGAATTGGGCCTGTGACATGGGCTTCTCGGTGGAGGTTATGGGACTATGTTCGAACCCCTCCTGGCCCGCTGACCTGGGAAAATGCGGCAAGAAAGTCTGAGCGAGGGCGGGGTTTGGGTTCTGCGGGTTCGCCATAAGGACCGCAAATGAAGTGATGGGACTATGTTCGAACCCCTGCCGAATCGCCTCCGGCGTCGAGCACTCATGGCGGCGATCCGAGGCTGGAGTGGGTGCCAATACACCGGAATTCAGCGAGGTCGGAGGGCTCAACCTTGCGAGTGCTCGCGGAAGTTGCATGCACCCGGCACTTCCGGGCTAGGCCAGGCCGCTCTCTGTAGGCTGAACGGACACCGTGACAAGCGAGGTCGATATGACAACAGTGAACATCGACGGATATCGCACCTACTTGGCGGAGCGCAATGGAGAGGCCGACTTGCTTAATCGTCGGCTTGACCGGCGTGAGGAGTTCTTCACCGAAATCGAAGCCCATCCGATCCGGTCAGAGCGGACGGTTGACGCCGAGGCTTTCGAGCGTGGCGTACGGTCGAAGCGACCGGCAAAGGACCTCTCTCCGGAGTTGGCCTTCCTCCTGGCGACGGCCAAGCTCAACCAGGCCGAACGCTTCGGCGTGGGTCTCGGGGAAACCTACGGTCTCAACAGCAGTGCGGACCTGCCACCGGAACGGGCGTATCTCGAACTCGAAGAGCACTACCACACCCGCTTATTGGCGTACGTCCTGGACATCTTCGGCCTTCCCTTCCGAGTCGTCCCCCCTTCGTACGTCATGCGGCAGTTCGTGAAGATCAACGTCTTCCTTCCCGAAGGTCCAAGCTTTCCGTTCGTTGGTGCCGCCGAAATGGCTGGATGCGTCCTCTTCGACCTCGTAGGTCAGGCAGGTAGCCGACTGTTTGCCGATGAACCTGAGGTCGCCGAGCGGATCACGTTGCTCTACAACGAGATCCTCACCGACGAGATCGGTCATGTCGGCTACTGCGCTGCGCGCTGCTCCGATAGGGGTCGGGCCATCATGCGGGGTCTGTATCCGGTCTTCGCTCAGCTGATCGCCCGCCAGACCCCTGAGGTCTTCGAGGTCATCAAACACCGCGCACTGACCGATCGGATCAGTGGACCGTTCGACTTCGGAGTCATGACGGATCGCCTGCCGACCACCACATTTATTGCCGCTTACCCCTGATCGGAAGTACCGATACCGGGCCGGTTCCTGGGTATCCCGGAACGCCGGGTGGGTGAGACAGTTCCGACGAACCGGAGAGCATCGCAGAGAGAAGACTCTTTTCGGCCGCGTGGCCTTCGAGTTCGGCCCGGTCTCGCCTTGACTGCAAAGGTGGAACTCTTCGCTCCATACCGAGGTACGGTTGACGCGGCCTGAAGACGTGCCGCTGGCTACGGAATATTGGCGGGGGGGGTATTGAATGACACACTCTTTACGCGGGGCAGGCCGAGCCGCCCTGACTGCGTTGGTGATGACACTTGGAGTAACGGGTGCAGGATGCGCCGGTCAGAATGCGATCGTGTCGGCGCCAGCCTCTGGGGAGACCTCGACCCAAGGCGACGCACCCAATGGCGGACAACCAGCTCAGCTCAGCGGCCCCATCGAGCCCGCTGACGCCGCGTACCTAATCGCCGGAGCCTGGGGACCCTCCCTCAAGGCCGCCGGTTATGAGCAGCGCGAGTATTTCGCGTCGGGGACGGCGTACTCCTACCAGGCGGCCGGACCCGAGCACAACGCGGGAACGTGGAAGGTCGCTCGCGCTACCAGCGCGCGTTATCGCACTCGAATCGTAGTGCGCATGCCGACAAATCCATCGCGTTTCAACGGGACAGTGGTCGTGGAGTGGCTAAACGTCAGTGGAGGCGGGGATGGCGCTGTCGACTCGGTGTACTTGTCACCAGAGTTGGAACGAGCGGGCTTTGCCTGGGTGGGCGTCTCCGCTCAGCAGGTGGGAATCGACAATCTGCGCCAAAAGGATCCGGCGCGCTATGGCTCACTGATGGATCCCGGGGACCAGTACTCCTACGACATCTACACCCAAGCCGCCCGAGCCCTGCTCGTCGGTGGCCACGCGAACCCCCTGGCCCCACTG
Organism: uncultured Acidimicrobiaceae bacterium; assembly: GCA_963701325.1. Lineage (GTDB taxonomy): Bacteria > Actinomycetota > Acidimicrobiia > Acidimicrobiales > RAAP-2 > Bog-756. The sequence goes on along the minus strand of OY969604.1, from coordinate 1,098,537 downwards.
CACCCTAAGCGGCTGTTGGCGGTGGGTGAGTCCCAGTCGGCGCTCTACCTGACCACCTACATCGACGCCATTCAGCCCCTCTACCATGTGTTCGACGGCTTCTTAGTGCACAGTAGGGCCGGGGGAGCAGTGGGGATCCCAGGTGCATCACCGAGCGGCAGCTTCGGTGGCGGCGTCCACATCCGCACCGACATCGGCGTCCCGGTGCTCATGATGATCACCGAAACAGATGAGACTTTCGGCGGGTACTACCAGGCCCGTCAGCCCGACACGCGCTTCATCAGGCTCTGGGACGTCGCAGGCTCCTCTCACGCAGACTCCTACATTGTCACGCCTCAGTCGCTCGAATCTCTTGGCTGCACGTCGGTCGACGAGGCACCAAGTCATTTCATCTTTGAAGCCGCCCTCTCCGGCATCAATACCTGGATGGTCACCGGTTCGCCGCCGCCGTCGGCACCTCGTATGGATGTCCAGGTTGTTGACGGCACGCCTACGGTGCAGACCAACGCCAGCGCAACGGCGATCGGTGGCATCCAGGGTCCTTGGGAGCGGGTGCCGATTGCGGCCTATTCGAACACCACACCCACCGGATCGGCCGGGTTCTGCGTCCTGTTCGGGTCGACTCGTCCCTTCAGCGAAGCGCAGCTCAAATCCCTGTATGGGACCAAGTCGTCCTACCTGAAGGCATACACGACGGCGACGGACGAGGACATCAAGGCGGGCTACATCCTTCCGGCCGACAAGGCTCAAGTGCTCGCCTTCGCCAAACAGGTCCCGTTCTAACGGCTGGGCGTTGGCTGATAGCCAGGCCATAACGGGGTTTTCCCTAGGCTTTCCGTACTCTTCTGACACTCACACTGCCCCCGAACGGTTGGGTGGGGCACTTTCAGGCGAGGGTTGCCGACAACTGCTTGCTAGTGGCGCGTCGCGGATTTGACTCGGGTAAGTGAAGCCCGGCCTCGGCGCACCTTCTTGATGATCTCCTGCGCCGTCTTGTGCCAGATGAAGGGCTGAGGGTCGTCGTTCCAGTGCTCGGTCCAGATCTCGATGGCCTTGACGAGGTCGGGAACCGAGGTGAACACACCACGGCGCAGGCGTCGTTCGGTCAGCTCTCCGAACCAGCGCTCGACGAGGTTCAGCCACGACGACGAGGTGGGCGTGAAGTGGAGGTGCCAGCGGTCGCGCTTGGGGTCAGCCAGCCACTCGGCAACCGGCGGGGCCTTGTGGGCGGAGAGGTTGTCGAGCACGACGTGGACTTCGAGGTGCTTCGGAACGTGGAGGTCGATCAGCTTGAAGAACCGGAGCACATCGGAGGCCGCATGCGAGCGCCGGCTGTCGTAGAGGACCTCTCCGGTGGCCACGTTCATGGCGGCGAACAGATCGGTCGTGCCGTGGCGCTTGTAGTCGTGGGTCATCGTCCCATTCCGCCCCGGCTTCATCGGCAGTGAGGGCTGGGTGCGATCGAGGGCCTGGACCTGGGTCTTCTCGTCGAAGCTGAACACGACCGCCCGCTCCGGCGGGTTGAGATAGAGCCCGACGACATCGACGAGCTTCTCCTCGAAGTACGGGTCGGCAGACAGCTTGAAGGTCTCGACCTTCCAGGGTTTGAGATTGTGATCACGCCAGATGCGGGCCACGGTGTCCTTGCCGATGCCGAATCGCCTGGCCATGTGGCGCGTTGTCCAGTGCGTCGAGCCGTCGTCGGGCAGCTCGTGAAGCGTGTCATGGACAACCGCGGCGACCGTGCCGTCGGGCAGCCACGACGTCCGACCCCTCCCCGGCGCGATCCGCCCGACGCCGTCCACACCTTCCTCCTCGAACCGTCGACGCCAGGCGCGCACCGAGTCGTTGGTGGTGTGGCACCGCCGGGCCACTTCATTGGTGCCGACTCCGTCGGCCGCGAGCAGCAGCGCTTTGGCTTGAACCACCTTGCGGTGTCCCATCGAGGTCGAGCGGGCGATTACTTCCAGCTCGCGTCGCTGCTTCTTGGTCATCGCCAGCGGCGGTGCAGTCACAGTGGTCATGCTGCCACTCTAGTTATCAGAGCTATATCAGCGACGGATCACTAGCGCGAACGGCTTCAGCGGAGACGCGGGGTTCGAACATCGCTCTTTGCCTTGGTTGGCAAGTGCCAATGAAATACCGCGTCTGACCAGGGAAAATGTTGTGATTCCGACAACGACGTGGAGGTAAGGGGATTCGAACCCCTCCTGGCCTGCTGACCTGGGGAAACGTGGCGCGAAAGCATGAGCTGGGGCCGAATTCGGCGCCGGTGACCTGCCGCAAGTTTGGCAATCGAAGTGAGGGGAACAGGTTCGAACCCCCTCGGAAGAACGTCGAACCAGGTCAACGCAAGTCACCGTCCACGGGCGTCGGTACCATTCGACCCAAGTCATGGAAGTCGCCGCGAGCGGGGCAGGGTCATGACCGACGAAAGGACGACCACGATGGCGGCTACTTCTTCGGGAGGGCGGATCACTGGATCCCCCCTGCATCGCCGAGCGGGTGCACTCGTCGGAGTGCTCGCGGCCGTCACACTGACCGCCTGCTCGTCGACGGCAAGCCAGTCCGCGTTCACCACCACCGGAGGAGCGGCGTCCGCATCGACCATGCCGTCGATTCCTGCATCGGCGTTCAACGACACCACTGGAGTCTCGGCGACCGCGGTGTCGATCGGGAACGTATCCACGCTCTCGCTCGGTCTGTTCAAAGGGGCGTTGGTCGGCACGGAGGCTTACGCCGCGTACGTGAACTCCCGGGGCGGGATCGATGGACGCAAGATCAAGGTCGACTCATACGACGACGGATTCACCGGCGCACTCAACAAACAGTCCACTTCTGAGGCCGTGCAGCGCGACTTCGCGCTGGTCGGAGGGTTCTCCCTCGAGGACAGCTTCGGCGGCACCGTGCTGGCCGCCAATCCGGATGTTCCCAACGTGACCAACCCGTTGGGCCATGCTACGGCGTTCCTGCCGAACACCGTCGGTCCTCAGGTCTCGAATGGCGGGTGGGGCACAGGCGGGCTGGAATACTTCAAGCAGAAGTACCCGGTCGAGGCTGACGCGGTCGGGGATCTCATCGCCAACCAACCCTCGGCGCTCGCCAGCTGGCGGATCGAGAAAGGGGCGATGGAGCATGTCGGCCTCCACGTTGTCTATGACCAGCAGTACGCCATCACGCAGTCGGACTTCAACGCCAACGTGATCGCCATGCGAAACGCTGGGGTGAAGATGCTGTTCATCGACCAGATGCCGGAGAATTATGCGGCGTCCGTGTTCCGGGCACTGGATCTACAGAACTTCCATCCGATCGTGATCCTCGGAACGTCGGCCTACAGCGAGGCGTTGATCCCGAATTCGGGAGGCGCGGCTGCAGTCGATGGGTCCTACATGACCTTGAACTCGGCTCTCTTCTTGGGTGAGGATGCCGCCGGGCTGCCAGCCGTGTCCACCTTCCTTTCGTGGGTGCACAAGGCAGCCCCGGGGTTCACCCCGGATCTCTTCACACTCTACGGATGGACCTCCGCGGAACTGTTCGCCCAGGCGCTCGCGTCGGCTGGCCCGAACCCCACCCGCGGGTCCCTACTCCGGGCGCTACACGGGATCACCTCGTTCAACGCCGACGGGATTATCGTGACCTCGCATCCATCGTCCAAGTCCGGAAGCAACTGCTTCTTGCTCGCACGGGTCGAGAATGGCAGGTTCCAGCGGCTCGACGACCCTCCGATCTCCGGCAGTACTGGTGGATACATCTGCGCGGGTGGGGTGTACTTCCCGAAGTCGTGAGCTCAGTGACTGTTCGTCGACGGCGCGCACCCTCCGCACGGTTATGGCCGAGCTCTGGGCATTCGGATGGCCTCGCGACAGGAAGCGGAGCGATTCGTTGAACGCTCATTCAGGGGACCCCTCCTGGGACGCCAGATGGCCGGTTGCCTCCTCGATCGTGGGCTCGAGCGCCCCTTCGACGGACGGGGTCACGCCGACCGCCAGCGCCGGGGGATGGCCACGGGTCACCAGGGTCATGATGCCAGCCAGGACGAGTACGAGGCCTAGGACGGCGAACGTCGTGCCCACCGGTCCCTGACCGAGCCGTTCGGCGAAGAGGCAGATCCCGAGGATCACACTGCCGACCAGGTTGGCTGCGTTTCCCGCCGCCAGTGCGGGCGCCAGCACACCCACTCGCAGCGAACGCTGTTGGTACACGAAGGTGGCGGCAACTGCACCGATCAGCGCGTACAGCTGCCACGTGCCGAACACACCGGCGTGGCTGCCGTGGGCATGGGTGAGGGCCTTCGCCATCCCAGACTGGACTGCGACCGAGAAGCCGCCGGCTGCGCCCAGGAGCGCCGCGGTGACCGGTCGTCTCGTTCGTCGGGCAGCCAGATCGAGCATCGCGAGCAGGGTCCCAGCGATTACCAGGCAGATGGCCCACGACTCCGGAGCGACGGTGTTCGTACCCCCGGTCGGATCGCCGCCGAGCAAAAAGAGGATCAGCCCGACCAGCGTCATCGAGGCCCCGACCACATCCCAGCGTCCGTACCGCTGGGCGGTGAGCCACACTCCGATCGGCAGGGCGAAGACGAAGCTCGAGATCACGATGGCCTGGACAACGACGAGCGACCCGATCGACAGAGCGATGATCTGCAATGCGAACCCAGCTCCGGAGAGCAGGCCGCCGAGCAGCCACACCGGATGGCGAAAGAGTTGAACAATGAACTTGAGCCCCTTGCTGGACTCGGGCGCCTTCAGCGTCCCCCGCTGCTGCAGCACGAGGCCGAACGCGAAGAGGAGTGAGGCCAGGAATGCCAACAGCACCGCCATGGTCGCGTCCCACCTCCCTGCCCGCTCACGCCTGCCGGGCGAGGGACGGCCGCCCGGACCACTGGTTCACTGCTGAGCGATTGAACCTGCCCATTGTGCAGACTGGATGTCACGGGATTCGAACATCGAAACATGCCTTGGTCGGCAAATGCCAACGAAATACTGGCTCTGACCAGGGACAACGTTGCGATCCGACAACCCGGTGGAGGTAAGGGGATTCGAACCCCTGACCTCTTGACTGCCAGTCCATTCACGGGCCTCACAGTGGATGATGTTTGGTGACATCTCAGCAGGTCAGATGCGGTGCTAACTACTGTGCCCGACGCGGAAATGCCATCCACTGACGGATGTTTGCGATTGGTTCGGGGGCAGACTCGGTAGCAGGGACCCAATGTGGGAGCCACTTCAACCTGGTCGGCGAGTAAGGCCTGAGTGCGGTGGTCCCGCTACTTTGGTGTTCGAATCCAGGGTGTTGGCAAGTGACCGGGATCTCTCCACAGGGTTCCAAAGCCCGGAAGGATGCGTCCTGTCCAGGTTGTTACGTCGACCTTCCTCTGAACGCGGGTCAGCCCGCTAGGTTTCCCCTTGGAGGTGAACGTTGCTCGCGATCCGCGGACAATTGGAGAAACAAGGACGGTCGTCACGTCGCCCGACGATGATTTCCATGAGCGTCCGCGGGACTCGAATGTAAGTCTGAGATCTGCGTAGCTCCGCTCGGTGATCGGGTACTCGACAGATTCAATGGCCGAGGCGATCGCATCCAAGAAGGCGCTTGGGGAGCCATCCGACTTCAGGACCACCGATCTTGGGTTCCACTGCTCCGGTTCAATCCGGGTTACAGGAGATTCAGTCGCAGCCGGTGGCGCCTGAAGTGGTGCTGTGCTCTGTGGAGGAGGAGGCGGGGGTCTGCGATTTGGGTGTTGCTCGGGTGGGTACCACTTGCCATCCGAAGCCTCCCACCAGCCCGGACCTTGTGAAGTGTCGCTCATTGACATTCACCGGGCTCCCGCCGACGTGGCCTGTCGGCGAACGGCCGGTCGGTGGATTTGGCTGCAATCCTCCGACGCTTGGCGTAGTTGGGCAGAATGATCGCCCCGATGAGGAGGGAGACGCCACCGGCCCCCCACTGACCTTGAACCGTTAGGACGACCGACGTCAGGATGAACACGAGAGCTAGCGGGAGTCTCACTGAGTCGCCTTATCGCCCCGATACCGCACGGGACCCATGATATGCCGGCACGGAGGTACAGCGACAGCCAGCGGCCTTCCCCCGAGTAGCTTTCCGACATGGCCGCTGGCGTCCGGAAGGCGTTCATCTGGATAGCAGTGATCGTTGCCGGGATAGGCCTGATCTATCTTTGGGGCGAGCACCACCAGCACAAAGCGACGCCCGTTACGTCGTTGTCTCCTCATTCCGGATCGGCCATGCTTACGGCCGACCAAGCATGGAATCACATCGGCGATTCAGCCACTGTTCAATACCAGGTTGGCTACGCCACGACGGACAGTCAGGGCGACGAGTTCCTGAATCAAGACCGCAGCTACTTGAGTGGGTTTACAGCGGTCATCTATCGAGACTCTCTGGGGACGTTCTCGAGTGACCCCATCGAGACCTACGCCGGAGCCACGATTGAGGTCTCGGGTCTAATCCAGTCCTACGAGGGACACCCCGAGATCGTCGTAAGCGGGCCGTCACAGATCATTCTTACGGGCACTGGCTCGAGCCCGACCACGACCACCGGAAGTTCCCAAATAGGTTCCCAGGCGTACTGCAAAGGCGGGAGCGTCCCTCCGAATCCGCCCGCCGTACCAGCTGGGTGGCCGGCATCGCTGACCCTTCCCGCGGGGTACGTGCTCGCGAAGGTCGACACTTACGCCGACAAGTCCCACCAGCTCTGGTACACGTGCCCTTCTGGCGAGTCAGTCGCAGACATGGCCAATGCCATCCAAAGCACTCTCAAGAGCCAAGGCTGGACGGTGACGCGCCCGCCTCCTATTGCCGGGATCACCGATGAGATCTTTCTTTGGTTCAAGGACAGCAAGCGGAGCGGCGGCACTGTCACCATCAACGACCAGGACCCGGTGACCGTTGACTTCCCAACAGGCAACTGACCAGGGGATATCCCCGACGTCGCCGTCAGATGTTTTTTTGAAGTGCTTGCAGGCCAAGTGACAGGACGGCGGCAACACTCCCGGCGCACGAGGTCAGAGTGGTGGCGTCCATGTGATGGAGGTTACCGCCTAGCCAGTCAGCCGCCGTCGATCGCCGCCGCAACCGCATCCGCGGCCGCCTGGTCGACCGCTGCGGACACGTGTTGGTAGGTGTCGGCGGTGATCTGGATTGAAGCGTGACCGAGACGCTCGCTCATGACCTTCATGTCGATCCCGGACTCGAGGCCGGCCGTGGCGTGACCGTGGCGAAGAGCATGCACTTTCACCGGTGGCAGCTTGGCCGCCTTCGCCCTGGACTTGAGCATCTGCGTGAACCGTTGAGGATGGTAGGGGAGCCCCATCTCATCGCAGAATAGGTACTCGCCTCCCTTCCAGAGCTCGCCGGCCGCCAGTCGCTCAGCCGACTGCTTCGCCCAGTGGGACTTGAGTGCCGCGACGGTTGCCTTGTCCAGGCCGATGACCCGGGACCCGCTCTCCGTCTTCGGCGTGCTGTCGACCACCTTGTACCCGACGACGACGCGGGTATGAGCTACTCGGAGAGTGCCCGCGTCCAGGTCGACGTCGCACCAGCGCAGGCCGGCAAGCTCGCCACGCCTCAAGCCAGTCATCGTCGCGACCCGCCACAGGGCAAGGAGGCGGTCGTTTCGCTGGGCCTCGAGAAAGGCGCGGGTCTGCTCCTTCGTCCAGATGGTCGGGGTCTTTGCCTTCGGCTTCGGTCGGGCCGAGCGGACGGCGGAGTTGTCCGCCGGGTTTCGGGAGATCAACTCCCGATCGAGGGCAGACTTGAAGAGCTTGTGGGCGGTGATCCCCGCGACCTCGACGGTGCGGTCACCGACGCCGGCGGCCTTCAGCCCCTCGAGCCAGGACGCCAAGCGTGCCGGGGTCACATCTCGCAGCCTGAGCGACCCTAGGGGGGGAAGGAGTCGGGCCTTCACGGAGCGGCGGTACATCTCGACGGTGGACTCCCGAAGGTTGCTCGTCTCAAGACTCGGGAGCCAGTCCGTCTCGACGTACTCGCGCACGGTCAGGACGGACGGCTCGGTGAAGGTCCCGGCGTCCACCTGGCCGAGGAGCTCGGTCAGAGCCTTGTTGGCTGCGGTCTTGTTCTTAAACCCCGAATACCACGAGCGGCGGCGCTGGGGCACCGGCAGCTCGAGCAGCGATTCGCACCGCTCACAGCGCATCTCGGAAGTGGAATCGGTGAAGACGGAACCACCACACCGCGGCGTCGGGCACTTCCTCCACGGTTGCTCACCAATGTCGACCACGACACTGATCGAGTTGCCCCTGACCCGAACGGACCCTCGTTTACGACCTGCCATCGCTCCTCCTTCGCTTTTTCACATTGGGCGGCGGTACAACATCGAATCCACGCTCACGTGCCTGTCGAACCCATCCCCGCGCCGTGTCGGGTGCCGCTGGCCCGAGCACCTCGACGACGCGCAGACCGGGTGCCCGGTCGCCCTCACTTATCGCGGCGTTGTAGACCTCGGTGACCCGCTGAAGAAATTCGTCGGTGAGCCGCTTGCGTCCTGAAGGGCGGGGCGAAGCGAAGCGCGCTTCGACGGCTCGAACCTTTGCCTCCTGGTCGGGCACGTCCTCGTAGAGCTTGCGAGCCGCTCGCGCCGTACTCAGGTGAAGCTCCACCCACGCGTCGAGCAGCCTGCCAAGGGGGAGCCGAATATCTTCGGCCCCGATCACTGTCGCGGGCGTCTCGGGCAGTGGCAGCTCCCAAGGCGAACTGACCGGGCCTACGCCCCACATCTCGACGCCGACGACAGCCGGGCGGCCGTTGACATGGTCGAACCAGACGCGCAACCGGAAAGGCCCGAGCTCGGAGTCGGGCCAGAGTCGCACGAGCCCGAGTTGAGGCTCCGTAGGTGTTCCAAAGGGCGACGGCCGCGCCTGGACCGCCTCCCGCATCTCGTCGGTCAGATCGCCACTCGTAGGAACCTCGACCCACTGGCCGTTGATGTACGCCCGCTCGGGGTGTTCACCGGGTCCGGTGGCGTCCATGACTAGGAGGTTACGCCTGTGCGCACGGCTCCGCAACGCTGTGCTGGTCCGATTCCATCCGATTACCCTTCAATAGGCGGAAAATCGCTGCAGACGTCTCACACAGCAAACAGGGCCGTCATACTGTTTTCAATGGTCACCGAGCCAATCTCCGAGCCAATTCCGTTCAGCGAAGCCGAAGCCGTTGCCGCAGCCCGCCAGGTCGTGAGCGACGGGACATTGGCGGCCCTGCTTCACGACTACCACCTGAGTTTCGGAGATCTTGGCCGAGCCATCGGCGTGCCCCGGTCGACCACTTTTCGCTGGTCGAGGGGCTCAATGCCACGCTGGGAGCACGCTGTCGCCCTCGGGAGGTTCCTCCTGGATCTGGTCGGTGCGTGATGCCCGTGCCGACCCTCACTATCGCTGACCTGGCCGGACGCGATGTGTGCACTGTGGAGGAGGCCGGCGCAGTCCTGGGACTCTCACGGGGAAGCGCCTATCAGGCCTGCCGCACGGGTGAGCTACCCGCGATCCGGGTCGGCTCGAGGTACGTGATCCCGGTTCGGCGGCTGGCTGCCCTACTGGGGGCCGATCTCGAGGAACCGGAGACCGCCGCTCCGGCACCCCTCGCGGCCCTTGCTGACCAGCCGGAGCCTGCGGCATGACGACCACGGCCGCTTCTCCCGAGGCCAGCACCTATCAGGTCATGCCGGCGCTCGACGACGACACCAGGGCCGCCCTGCGCGCCTCCATCGAACGACACGGTGTCCTCTTGCCGGTGGTAGTGGACGACTGCGGCAACATCATCGACGGACACCATCGGGTAGCAATCGCCCGAGAACTCGAGGTCCGCTTCCGTGTGGTGGTCCTCATCCCGGCCGACATCATGGCCGGAGGTCGCTTCAACCCTTCCGAGCTGCGGAGCAGGATTACCCGTCGTTACCCGGAAGTCGTGGTACCTCGCCCAGCGGACTCCCTCCGCCCGTATGCAGACGAATACTGGGATGCACGCGACGGGGCCATGACCTATCTGCGACTACCCGAAGGTGCAGACCCCGCCGATTTGGCGCGGACCCTGAATGTCGATCGACGCCACCTGTCAGTCGACCAGAGGCGAAGCCTGGTTGCCGACCTCCGCCAGCAAGGTCACAGTCTTCGTGCAATCGGTGGCGTGGTAGGGGTCAGCGAAGGTCAGGTGCGCAAGGACATCGCCGCAGAGGAACTGCGTACCGGTACGCAGTTGACCCCGGACAAGGTTGTGGGTATCGACGGCAAGAGTCGGCCAGCGAGGGGCAGGGTCTACCGGGCAGACGCAGACCACATAATCAGGTTCGCCAACGACTGGGTCCGGGTCGTGAACCCCCATGCCCGCCTCGACTGGTCCACGGTGCCCGACGATGTTCGCGCAAAGGTCGCCGGCCGCCTCCGAGAGGTCTTCACGGCTCTGTCCGCTCTCATTGACACCGTCGATCCTGAGAACCCGGATCCGGTGGCATGAGCCCCCGGATGGTCGACCTGGACGAGCCGGCCGGCCTTGAACGGGCCTGGCGCGAGCGGCAGCGCCGTCTCGAGGTTCGCGACGCCGACCCCGAACTGAGTGCGGCCATCCGTCGTCGGGTTGACGAGGCGGTTTCTGAGGGCAGGATGACGGCCGCCGAAGCCGATGAGGTGCGAGCGGGACTCGAGAGCGTCCACCCGGAGGCCGTGCTCGCCGGGCACTGGCCTCGGCTTCTCCCCCAGCCCAAGCGGACGACTCCGGGCTCATTCCGAAAAGCGGTCCCTTGCTCTTTCCTCTCGGAGGCTCCGGAGCCCGCAGAGTGGGTCGCGGGCGACCCCGAGCGACTGCGTGGCCTCATCCTTGAAATGGCGAGCTTCGTGGACGATTGGCTTGGCATGACCGAATGCGTCCTCCGGATTGCGGACGAGGCTGGCATTCCCGAGTCTGTTGCCGATCAGATCGTCGTCGACGCGCTTCGCTCCCTGCGTGAAGTGGTACGCCGTGTCGCTTAGCCGACCCGAACGTCTCCTCGCCGAAGCCGCCGCGCTCCACCCCTTGACTGGGGCGGATCCCTGGGAGCTCACGGGCCCCCGGATGGTCTCCACTAAGGCCGACCAAATCACCCCGTCCCTTCCCGACTGGCTGTGGGAGGGCTGGCTGGTGAGGTCAGGTCTCCACCTTCTCGTCGGGCGACAGGGCGATGGGAAGAGCACAGCGGCCGCCTGGGTCACGGGTCAGCTAACCACGGCCCGGGCCCTCCCCGGCGAGACGGACAGGCGCGACGCCATCAACGTGGCGACGCTTTCGCTCGAGGAGTCCGACGACCGGCTCGTAGCTCGACTCCATGCCGCCGGCGCGGACCTCGCTCGGGTCGACGTCCTTGGCGAGGTGGAGGACACCGACGACGAGGGCCGAACGTTGCGGCGTCCCTGGCGCTTACCGAAGGACTGTCCGACGCTCGAATCGTTCCTCGCCGACCAAGACATCCGGCTGCTCATCATCGACGGCATCGGGTACTCGATCAACGGGGACAACCACAACTACGCCGTGGTCGGGTCGGCTCTGTCGGCTTTGGCCGGGGTCGCCCAACGGACCGGGAGCGCGGTGTTAGGCCTCACGCACCCTCCCAAGGGCGGGAGCGACCCGGTGACGTCAGCCATCGGGTCTACGGCCTGGACTGCGCTTGCACGCGTGGTCTGGGTACTCGGCGCGGATCCTTCTGACGAGTCCGGCCAGCGTCGGGTCTGTCGGGTGGCCAAGACCAACTACCGCGCTCCGGCCAACGGGATCTCATTCACCATAGGGAACGACGAGCGGTACGAGTGCGGGTTCGTCACGGGGTTGTCGATGTCGGAGGTCACTGCCGAGCAGATCATGGCCGCGACGCAGACGGATGGGGAGCGGACGGAACGTGAGGAGGCCCGGGATCTCCTCGCCGCGATGCTCGAGGGCGGCCCGGTCGACACTGCCGACGTCCTCAAGGCGGCGCGGTCCGCCGGCATCTCGGAGAGCACCGTCAAGCGAGCTCGGAGTGACCTGGGCGTCAGGTCCACCCCGCGGAAGGACCCCATCACCGGCAGGATGCTCGGCTGGGCCTTGACCCTCCCGGGACCAGTGGGTCAGGCCACAGTCGCGCCACCTGGTCAGCTCCTTATTGACCCTGTGGACCCTCTGGCTCTGAACAGGACATATATAGAGCCCAGAGGTCCAGAGGGTCCAGAGGACCAAAGGGGGTCTGGACTTGTGGGTCTCGACGGTGGCCCACCGCCCGACGACAACCTCTTCCTCGACGACGAAAGCCAGCTCTCGTGCATCGAGGGAGGTGCCCTCAGTGCTCACTGAGACGCAGAGGTACTCGAGAGAGTGCGAGGGAAAGAAGGCGTTCCGGTCGCAGGCCAAGGCGCTTCGATTCCAGCGGGAGGCTAGGTCCAAGGCGCTCTTCACCGGTGATCGGTTGCGCGCCTATCCGTGCAGTTGGTGCGAGGGCTGGCACTTGGGTCACGGGAACACTCGGAAGTGGGGAGACAGGCAGGTGGCGTCGTGAGTGGCGGGCCCGCAGGACCGCACGCAGCTCGGCGCATCTCATCGGCCCAGGCCGCGTTCTCACGGTCGCGTCTGACGAGGTATCAAGAGTGCTCCGGAGAAGTGCAGGTCAGCCGTACTGTTTGGGCGCTCTGCGGCCGAAGTGCCCCCCGTCGAACGCGCCTGCGCTACGACCACCAGCACGCGGCGCGGATCCGGCGCGCTATCGGCCCTGACCAGGCGTTTCGTGCCCTCGAGGCCAGGTATGCGCGATTTCCCCCTTTTCACCTCCCAAAACCACTCGCTAGGTGTCTTCACGAATCGCCTTTTCCCGGACACCTCCAAGTTCTCCGGCAGCCTTGGGCCGGCGACGCTCAGGGCGGGGGAGGGGGCCCTTGATCTCCCCTTCCCCTGCTCTTCGAGCGATCCCAACCATCCCGACCGATTGGAGTCACACCGTGACCGACCTTGACCACCTCCGCAGTGACGTCGTGACCCCGGCCATTCGTGCTGGGCTCAACCGCTACGTGGCTTGCCTGCGCCGACATGCCGACTCCCGTGAGCGCCTCGACGCCGCCCGGGCTGCCCTGGTGACGGCTGCGCACGACAACGACCCCGAGGAGGTCAAAGAGGTCGCTCATGCGGTCCGTGAGGCCGAGATCGTGCTCGAGTCCTGCCCGTCACCGGAGCTCGACTCCGAAACCGCGGCCCTGATCCGCGACGTGGTGCAACGGATCGACCGCAAGTTCCTCGACGAGGTCTGCACGCCATACCGACGGACGTTCATCGAAGAGAGGGCGCGCATGGCGCCGGCTCGTCTGGCCCTGCGGACCGCCTTCGACAAGTGGTCACCCACCGGCACGCCGGCCGAAGCCGGTATCACCCTTCTCTGCATGGCGAGCGCGTTCGCCGACGCCATCGACACGTACTTGGCCACCGCGGAGCCGGAGATCCTCCCGGAGGACGCCCTCGTCCACCAAGCTCCTCGCCGCGCTCTCGAGTTCATCGACCTCTCACTCCGCTGACGAAAGGAAACACCATGACAACATTCCTCGAACCAGGATCAGACGACGCCGCGATCCTCGCCAACGCCGATCGACTCCAGAAGGCCGGCGTGCGGCCTCCGGACCCCGACAGCCCGGCCGGCCGGCGTCTTGCCGGTGCCCGTGAGCGTGACCGATCTGCCTACCGCAACGATCAGGTCCTCAAGGCCCAGTTCGCCCGCGGCATGACGGGTTCCTCTTCGGAACTGCACGAGCGCACCGCCCTCGAGGCAGCGGCCAGGGGAGACCGCGCCTGGACCGGCGTCGACCGTCTGACGGGCTCACCGGGCCTCATGGGCGGGAAGATCCCGACCGACGGCAAGCCCCCCGAGTACGACCCGAGACACCCCGACGCGTACTACGAGGCCGAGGCCGTCGACCAGATGGTCCGAGCACAGATGGGTTCGGAAATGGCGAAGGCTGGAAACGAGAAGTTGCTCGCGCACCTTCGGCTCACCGAGACCGTCCGCCGGGATCCGATGATCGCTGAAGCCGTAGCCAAGGCCGAGCGCAAGGCGGCCAAGAAGGGACGCAAACCGACGGCGAAGGGCGTTCGGAAGGAGTACCGGAAGCTCACCACAGGACGCACCCCGGCTGCGAAGGGTGCCCTCGGTGGCCTCGTTCCGAACGTGGTCGACCTCACGCTCCCGAAGGTGAGGCTGTAATGCTCGTCAACCGAACCGACGACACCCAAACCGCCCTGCTCGCGGGCCAGTACGAGGATCTGCAGAAGTCGGGCATGGCACCCCACCCGCAGTCACCAGTCGGCGCGGCGCTCCTCCGGGCCTACAAGCAGCACCGGGCCAACGTGGAGAACGAGGGGACCGCCGCGGCAGTCCTCGGGGCCACCATCGCAGTCAAGGCCAGCCGCGCTGAAACGAAGCGGATCCAAGCGAAGCAGGCCAAGAAGGCGGTGAAGAAGCTCCGGAAAGCACGGATGGCGGCTGCCCTCGCCGGCCCGGCCCTGGAGGACCGCGCCATGCGTCGCGGGGCGAAGCGGATGAGGAGCGCGCTCGACTCGGGCATGACCGCGGCCGATGCCGTGCTCGCCGGCTTCGATGCGTACCAGGAGGAGGGTGGCCGCCTCGCCCGCGATGGGTTCAAGCGCAAGATCGCCGGGCGTATGCACTGATGGGCCGTCCCTGCACTGTCTGCGCCTCACCTCGGCACGAGAAGATCGACGTCGAGGTGGCTGGCGGGGAACCATTGGCGCAGGTTGCCAAGCGCCACCGGGTGAGTGTCGACGCGATCAAGCGCCACCGGACCAACCATCTCAGCCCGGCCCTCGTTGCCGTCTCGCTCGAGCACGTCCGGGAGGAGTCAGCCCGGTCTGCCTACGACGCCACGGTGAACCGACTCGAGACACTGATCGACCGCCTCGAGGACCTTCTCGCGGTGGCCGAGGACCGAAAGTCTCTCGTCGGCGGGGCCAACATCGCACGGGAGATCCGGTCATCGCTCGAGCTCGTGGCTCGGCTCCGGGGCGAGCTGAACGACCGTCCCCAGAACGTCACCGTGAACGTCCTCTCTACCGGTGAGTTCGCCTCCATCACCGCACGCCTCATCGAGGCTCTCGCTCCGTGGCCAGAGGCTCGGATCGCCGCGGCCGACGTCCTGGACGTGGAGGAGGTCGCGTCGTGAGCCTTCGGAGCCATCTCGCCGGTGCACTTGATCCAGTGCGGCTGGCCAAACAGCTCGGGATGAAGTGCGACCCCTGGCAGGCCAGGGCCCTCCGATCGACCGCCACGCGTGTCCTGCTCAACATCCACCGGCAGGGAGGCAAGACGACCACCACAGCGGTCCTCACGACGCACCAGGTGGTCTACCGGCCCGGCTCGCTGGTCCTTATCGTCTCGCCCACGCAGCGTCAGTCGACCGAGCTCTTCCGGAAGGTGCTTGCGTTCTATCGGACGCTTGGCAGACCCGTGGAGGCCGAAGCCGAGAACATGCTCTCCCTCGTCCTGGAGAATGGGTCGCGGGTGATCTCGGTCCCCGGGTCCGAAGCTGGCATCCGCGGCTACTCGGCCGATCTGGTCATCGTCGACGAGGCGGCTCGCGTGTCCGATGAGGTCTACGAGGCTGTCTCGCCGATGCTCGCGGTCACAGGAGGCCGTCTGATCGCCATGAGCACCCCGGCAGGGCGAAGGGGATGGTTCTACGAGGCCAGCCTCTCCGCACGTTGGGAGCGGCTCACGATCCCCGCGACGGAGTGCCCTCGGATCACCGCAGAGTTTCTCGAGGAGGAGCGGGCGACCCTAGGTGAACACGCCTTCCGGCAGGAGTACCTCTGCGAGTTCGTGGACGCGGCAGGAGCCGCCTTCACAGGAGAGGACATCGAGGCCATGTTCGAAGGTACCGCGCCAAGACGGCAGGCGGAGCCGGCCAAGAAAGAGACACCGCGGCGGTTGACCGACCCCGAACTGGCGGACCTCGAGCAGCGGCGCTACCTGGAGACCGTCAACCGGCGCAGAGACAGCCACCAGATCGACAGGAAGCGCCGTCAGAGGGTGTGCGAGCACCGTTGGCGCACGTTGCCTGACGGGCCCACCTATTGCGTCTGGTGCGAACAGCGCAAGGAGGAAGCATGTTGACCATCGGAGTCGATCTCGCCCAGTCTCGAGACCGCACCGCACTTGTCGCGCTGGAGTCCTTCAAGCCGGAGCTCGAGGTCAGTGTCGAGCAGTTCAACCGGATGAACACGGTGAACCGCGCTCTCCGGGGCCGGGTCCGTATGCCTCGGAGTCAGCTGCACCACCAGATCAGCCACATTCAGCGGTTTGCCCCTGGGATCAGCTACCCGGAGCAAGTCACAGCCCTACTCCGGGCGGCCGACGCCCTGTCCACCGAGGAGCAGGCGCGTCTCGTCATCGACGCGACCGGAGTGGGCCGGCCGGTCGTGGACATGGTCCGCCAGGCGTGCGACTACCCGGTCACAGCGGTGACGATCACGGGCGGCTCAGAGGTCGTGAAGTCAGGCCGCAATGCCGCGGTCCCGAAGACGGATCTCGTGGGATGCGTGGAGGTCGTCCTCTCGACCCGGCGGCTCCATTGCGAACCTGGCCTCCCTCACAGCAAGGACCTCGACCACGAGCTCCGCAGCTTCGGGTATGAGATGAGCGCCACGGGCCGACCCAAGTACGAGGGGAAGGGAGCCCATGACGACCTCGTGACCGCCCTCTCACTTGCCCTCTGGGGTTCGGAGCGCGGCGTCGGCACCGGGGCATCCTTCAGGGAGTTCATGCGGAGAGACTCGGCCCGCCGGCGCGGCTATTCCGACCAGGTGTACGGATGATCCACCGATCTGGACCACGAGGGATCCGATGACCATGGCGCCTCGACAGCCATAAGTGGCGGAGAAGGGGTCGGACTGTGGCCTCCCCGACCTCCGGCACTACACGCCGACGGGAGTCCTTTCGGGCCGGTCATCACGGTCGGAAGGCTGCGGACCGGCTCGGGGACGCGACTCGGCACTCACCCTACGCGGTACGCCCACGACACAGAGGAGCAGGCCGTCGTCGCCGCCAGCTGTCGATTGAGGCTGGCTTCTGGGCCCATCCTGACCACGACGGGGACGCGTTTCGGGGCGAGCGGCCCGCCACCCAGAAGATCAACGAATGTGCCTCTGAACTGGGCTGTTTCGGTCTCGTCACGCGGAGTTTTGTGCGATTTGCACAGTGACACAGCCTGGCCGGTGGTTTAGGCTGTGCCCTGTGGACTTCCGCTCTTGGGGCAACGGCAGTCGGCGGATGGCCGGTGCGACCACCGGTGGTTGTCTCTTGTCGTGTACGTTCAGCTCTTCGGCTGGAGTTGCGGGGGCACCACCGAAGGCACGTAAAGTGCACCCCCGTGGCAGTCGATAGATACAAGCGGGCAGGCAGATCCCGGCCCGTCGCCTGACTGGTAGACCGACCAACATGGCTCTCATCACCACACACCAGCCGCTCCTGAGCGACCTCATCCGGGCCGACGTGCCCCTGATTGCGATGAGCTTCGCCGACAACGACATTGACGAGCGCGTCGCCGATTCGCGGGAGCTGGGCGTCGATGTCGTTGAGCTCCGGATCGACCAGTTCTCTTCGACCGACACGACGTATGTCACCGAGCAGCTCCGCCGGTTCTCGGAGTTCCCGACAATCGCCACCATCAGAACCCAAGATGAAGGCGGCCGCTGGGCTGGCAGCGACGAGGAGCGGCTGCAGCTATTCCGGGCCGCCATCCCCGAGGTTCATGGGGTCGATATCGAGCTGGCGTCTGAGGCGATTCTGTCGGACGTCGTGGCGGAAGCTCGGGAGAAGGACCGCCTGGTCATCATCTCCCATCACGATTTCTCTGGTACGCCCAGTCTCTCGGAACTGACCGATATGGCGATGAGTGCCAAGGAACATGGCGCTGATCTCGTGAAGATCTCGACGATGACAGCTGGCCGCGATGACGTTCAAACCTTGGCCGCGTTCCTCGTTCAGCACGCAGAGTTGGGGCTGATTGTCATTGGTATGGGTGGCCACGGGGTCGTGACCAGGGTCGCATTTCCGGTGCTTGGGTCACGGCTCACCTACGCCTTCTCGGGCCAACCGGCTGTCTCGGGCCAGGTTCGGTTTGACCGGACGTTCGACTGCTTGCGGATGTTCTCTCCTGAGTTCAACGAGAAGAAGATCATCGAGCTGGGTCTTCTGGAAGACGCCTAGGCCCACCCGCGGTTTTCGGTCGGGGGCACGGGGCGTGCGCGATTCCGCTGCTAAGCCGGAATGGCCCCGCCAGTCGCCGGAAGCCCGTGGGCCAGCCGATCACCGATCAGGTATCCAGAGTCCACGTGATCGACTGAGCCGTGGCGAAGGCGGCAGGGCTCGCAAACGGGGAGCGCCTTCAGCACCCCGTCGGCACCTTGGCTGAGGTAGGCATCGTCGTACTGGGGTTCATCACCGCAAGTGAAGCAGTGTGGCGGCCGCTCAGTCGTGAGCATGCCCTCAAGGCTAGACCCCCCCGGGCTGAGCCCTGTAGAGGGCCGTAGATGGTTCGGGGGCATTTCGGTAGCACTGCTACCGATCAGGGGGCGCTGCTACCGAGTGCGCACCTCTCTCACCTGAACTTTCTCGGTGGAGGTAAGGGGATTCGAACCCCTGACCTCTTGACTGCCAGTCAAGCGCTCTACCAACTGAGCTATACCCCCGAAGGTGGCCTCAGAGTATCAGCACCCTCTCGGGTCACGAGGAGGCTGTTCGATGGTGGATTGGATGGCGGGCATCCCGCCGTGCATCGCCCAGATCGTGCCGCCGGGACTCGGTCGATCCTCTCCTAGCGGCCCCGGCATCTCCCGCTTCGGGCTGGACCGTTTCGGGCTCGACCGCTTCAGCCGCAGGAGCTCCTGGCTCGCAGCCCGAAGTTGAACCCCGTGCTCGGGCGCCGACCGGCGGCGGTCGCCTGGTTGACCGGTACCATCGTCCCCCATGGCACGGGCCTACGACGTCATAGCGGTAGAGAAGAAGTGGCAGCGCCGCTGGAACGACGAGGGCACCTATGAGGTGGACGCCGACGACCCCCGGCCTCCTTGGTACGTCCTCACCATGTACCCCTACCCGTCCGGCCCGGCCCACATGGGCCACGTCCGCAACTACACCTTCGGAGACCTCCTCGTCCGCCACCGGACCATGCTCGGGTATGCCGTGCTCTCGCCCTTCGGCTTCGACTCATTCGGGCTGCCCGCCGAGAACGCGGCGATCACAACCGGCACCCACCCCAGGATCTTCACCGATGCACGGATCGCGGAGCTCAAGGAGTCCATCCTCTCGCTGGGCGCCGTCTACGACTGGCGCCGCGAGATCCGCAGCCACGATCCCGAGTACATCAAGTGGACACAGGTCATCTTCGAGAACCTGCTGGCCGCAGGGCTCGCCTACCGTGCCAACGCCCCGGTCAACTGGTGCCCCGGCTGTCAGACCGTGCTCGCGAACGAGCAGGTCCTGCCCGACGGCACCTGCGAGCGCTCGGGCGACCTCGTGGTCACCCGCGATCTCGAGCAGTGGTTCTTCCGGATCACCGCCTATGCCGACGAGCTCCTCTCCAGCCTCGATGACCTCGAATGGCCCGAGCGGGTCAAGACGATGCAGCGCAACTGGATCGGCCGGTCCGAAGGCGCCGAGTACGACCTCGTGGTCGAGGGGCGTGACGGGTCGGACGGACAGGAGCCGCTCGTGCTCCGCGTCTTCACCACCCGTCCCGACACCTCCTTCGGCATGACCTATGCAGTCGTGGCTCCCGAGCACCCGCTCGTCGACCAGCTGACCACCCCTGACCACCGACCTGAGATCGAGGCGCTCCGAGCCCGCGCGGCTGCAAGCTCCGAGCTCGAGAGGATCTCCGAGTCCGGTGCCGCGCTCGCCAAGCGCGGCGCGTTCACCGGCTCCTCTGTGATCAACCCCTTCACCGGGACCGCGGTCCCGGTCTACGTGGCGGACTACGTGCTCATGGGCTACGGGACCGGCGCCATCATGGCCGTTCCCGCAGAGGACGCCCGCGACTGGGACTTCGCCCAGGCCTACGGTCTGCCCGTGGTCCGCACCGTGCGGCCTCCCGATGGGTGGGACGAGCACGGCGGTCCGGACGGAGGACCTGGCGGCGCGTACACCGGCCCCGGAAAGAAAATCAACAGCCAGTGGCTCGACGGCCTGGACATTCCGACCGCGAAGGCCCGCGCCATCGACTGGCTCGAGGAGCGTGGCATCGGCACACGCACGGTCAACTACCGACTGCGCGACTGGCTCATCTCGCGCCAGCGGTTCTGGGGCTGCCCGATCCCGGTCGTGTACTGCCCCGACCACGGCATCGTCCCGGTGCCGGTCGCCGACCTTCCCGTGCTCGCACCCGACGACGTCGAATTCCTCCCGACCGGCGTCTCACCCCTCGCCACCAACGAGGCGTTCCTGCATACGACGTGCCCGACCTGCGGTGGCCCGGCCACTCGGGAGACCGACACCATGGACACTTTCGTCGACTCGTCGTGGTACTTCCTCCGGTTCACCGACCCCTGGACGCCGGGAGTCCCCTTCGACCCGGACATCGCACGGCACTGGATGCCGGTCGACCAGTACATCGGGGGCATCGAGCACGCCATCCTGCATCTGCTGTACGCCCGGTTCTTCACCAAGGCGCTCGCCGACGTGGGCATCGCCCCCGAGGGTCTCCGTGAGCCGTTCGCCCGGCTGTTCACCCAGGGCATGATCCGGATGGGCGGCACCAAGATGTCCAAGTCCAAGGGCAACCTGGTGGCACCGTCGAGCTACCTGGACTCGGTCGGGGCCGACGCGCTTCGGCTCTTCCACCTGTTCGTCGGTCCACCCGCAGACGACGTGGACTGGACCGACCAGACCGACAGCGTCATCGATGGCTGCGCGCGCTTCCTCGACCGTGTCTGGCGGTTCGCCGTCCCGGTCGAGCCCGAGCCCGACCCGGTCGGAGGGGACGATCCCGCTCCGGGGGCCCTCGCCGTCCGGCGGGCAACCCACCGGCTCATCGACCGGATGTCCCGGGACTACGAGCGGTGGTCCTACAACACCGCCGTGGCGGCCTGTATGGAGTTCGTGAACCTCCTCCATCCCTACGCCCGGGACGGCGGTCGTCCCGACGTCGTCGACGAGGCGGTGGACACGCTGCTGTTGCTGCTGGCCCCGATGACCCCCCACCTTGCCGCCGAGGCCTGGGAGCGCCGCCACGGCGATCACATCCATCTGCTGCCCTGGCCGGTCGCCGACCCCGATCTCGTGGCCGAGGAGACGGTGACCATGGTCGTCCAGGTCAACGGCAAGGTCCGGGACCGCATCGAGGTGGCGCCGGGGATCGACGAGACCGAAGCCGAGCACCTGGCGCTCTCCTCGCCTCCCGTCCTCGCAGCCCTCGACGGAGCGCGCCCGAAACGGGTCATCGCCAAGCCGCCGAGGCTGGTCAACATCGTCGTCTGATTCCCCGCCCCGCCCGGGGGGACAGGCTCTACGAGAAGCCGGCCAACACCTCGGCCCACCGCTCGGCGGGAATTCCCGAAGGGGCGTAGACGTTGAAGCGGTCGACCAGGCCGTCGAAACGCGCTCGCACCATGCCCGGGAGGGCATCGAGGTCGCCCACCACCGCGAAGGCCTCGAGCACCTCGTCGTCGATGAGGCCGGCCATCTCGTCCCAGGCGCCGCGTTTCGACAGGGTGTTGAGATCGTCCTGCAGCGCCCCCCACCCGTGCAGCTCGAGGACCGGCCGGTAGGCGGGGGTCGATCCGTAGAAGGCGAGCTGCTTCCTCGTTGCGCTCATGACCGCCTCCAACCCGGCGTCGTCCATCCCGGTCACCACCATGCCCGGGAGCGAGACCTCGACGTCCGACCTCGATCGGCCGCTGAGGGCGATCCCGCGTTCGAGGGCGGGAAGGGTCACCTCGCGGAGATAGCGCTCGGTGGTGAAGGCGTGGGCCAGCAGCCCGTCGGCCACCTCGCCGGCTACCTCCGCCATCCGGGTGCCGACCGCTGCGAGGAAGATCGGCGGATTGCCGAAGGGGTTGGGACCCGGGTCGAACATCGGCGTCATCAGGGTGTGGCGGTAGAACTCGCCTCGGAAGGCGAGGCGGCTGCCGTCGGCCCAACTCGCCCAGATGGCCCGGATGGCGAGGATGAACTCCCGCATCCGGGGCGCGGGGTGCGACCAGGGCATCGAGAACCGCTTCTCGATGTGGGGCTTGATCTGGGACCCGAGGCCGAGCATGAACCGGCCCCCGGCAATGGTCTGGAGGTCGTTTGCCGTGGTGGCCAGAGTCATCGGGTTACGGGCGAAGGCCACGGCGATCCCGGTGCCGACCTGGATGCGCTCGGTCTGCGCTGCCGCCAGGACCAGGGGGAGGAAGGGATCGTGGCTGGTCTCCGCCGACCAGATCCCGTCATAGCCGGCCGCCTCGGCCTCCCTCGCCCGGTCCACGACCGCAGCCGGATCGAGGCCGATGGTCCCGTCGATGCGCATGCGGCACGCTAGCAAGCGGGTCCTCGAGGCTGCCTGGCGCCCGGGAATGTCGAAAAAGTCTGAATTAGTAGTTGCGCGACCACTCATCGTGACGGCACAATTGGGTCGTGGCAGCGCCCCCGGAGTCTCGAGAGCTGCTCATGGTCGGTCCCCTGGAAGCGGTGCCAGCCCCCCGGCATCCGCTCACCCCCCGGCCGGTGCCGAGCGCGCCGCTTTCCGAGCGCGCCGCACCGGTCGCCGGGGCCGGCTCGGCGTTGTCGCCCGACGCACCCGCCGAGGGCGGCGTCACCGACGAGGACCGCAACCGCTACGGGGCCCTTCTCGACCGCGCCGCCGACCGCGGCCTGCTCTCGCTCGCCGACTACCAGGTCCGCCTCGGCGAGCTCGCCGAGGCGACCACCATGGAGCAGATGCACCGCATCGTGACCGAGCTCCCGGTCTTCTCCGCTCCTCCGGCCAAGACCAATGCGGCCTCCCGGCGCCGGCCGCGGGCGTCCGCGCCGCCCGGCTCTGCCCTCCCACGCGCCACGCCCGACGCACCCTGGGCCGGCGCTCCGGGCAACCGGACCTTGGAGGGGCGTGGTCGATGGCTCGTGTTGGCCGCGATGGTCGCCGTGCTCGTCGTCTCGATCATCGTGCTGGCCCTGTTCGCAGCCCACCTGACCCACGTCCGATCCGTTGGGCTGCCGGTCTGGCGTCCCCGGTCGGGCGCGGCCCTCCTCAGTGCCCTTCGCCTCTGAGGAACTGCTCGAGCTCGGCGGCGATCTCGTCCCCGCTGGGCAGCTCGCTGTCGGTGCCGAGCGACGTGCCCTCTTCGGAGTCGAGCGCCGCCTCGAGCCGGCGGACCATCTCGAGGTGGTCGGGGTTGGCACCGATGAGCTCGTCCACCTGGGCTCTCGAGGCCTCCCCGGCCGTACGCAGCGCTGAGGAGTCGAGAACCGTCCCGCTCACCGCGCAGAGGCCTTCGATCAGAGCGGCGCTGGCCTCGGGGTAGGGCATCGCCGAGACGTAGTGTGGGACCCGGGCCCAGAGGCCGATGACCGGGATCCCGGCTTCGCCGAAGGCCACCTCGAGGGCGGCCTGCACGCCGGCGGGGACCTCCAGGGTGCCGTGCACGGTGCCGACCCGCCCGGCCAGATCGGCCGAGCTCGGGGGGACGGTGGAGGCCAGTCGCACCGGCCGGGTGTGGGGGGTCGGCGCCGGGAACGCGCCGAGGCCGACCACACGGCGCACGTCGAGGATCTCCGCCAGCTCGACCACCGCGCGTATGAAGCTGCGCCAGCGGAAGTCGGGTTCCGGACCGGTCAGATAGAGCAGATCCGCGCCAGCCCGGTCCTTGCCGGCCACCAGCCGGATGGTCGGCCAGGTGAGCTCGGTGGTCACCCCGTCCTCGAGGCGGGCGATCGGGCGTCGGGCCCGCTGATCGATGAGCGGCTCGGTGTCGAAGGTGGCCACGACCGCCGTGGGGGAGGTGGTGAGGAGGTGGGTGATCGCCGCGGTGGCGCCCATCCCGGCGTCGACCCACCCCTCGAGCGCGACGACCAGGACAGGGTGCTCGACCCGCGCGCCGGGAGGCCGCCCCCAACCCGGGTCGATCTCGTAGAGGGGAGCGGGGCCGGTGTCGCTCACAGGGACTCGACCTCCGCGAGGGCCAGCTCGCCGAGTCTCCCGACGTGGTCGGCGAACCGGTCGACCCCGCTCCGGTCACCTGCGGCCGCACCCCCGGCGTAGCGGGCGTGGACCCCCTGCAGGATGCAGGCCAGCTTCCAGAACCCGAAGGCGCGGTAGTAGGGGATCGAGGAGACGTCGAGCCCGGACGCAGCGGCATAGCGGTCGCGCAGCTCGGCGCGGCTGGCGAACCCGGGCAGGGTGGTCGGGGCGACGCCGAGCAGCGCCTGGATCGGGTCGCCGTCCTCGGCCCAGTAGACGAGGAGGAGGCCGAGGTCCGCGAGCGGGTCACCGAGGGAGCAGATCTCCCAGTCGAGGATGGCCCGCACCGAGCCCCGGTCGTCGAGGACGGTGTTGTCCAGTCGGTAGTCCCCGTGCACGATGGAGACCGTCTGCTGTTCGGGGATCTGCGCGGCGAGCAGCGCATGCACCGCGTCGACGACCGCCGGCCCGCGCGTGCCGTCGACCGTCGACTGGCCGAACTGGCCGTGCCACCGCTTGAGCTGGCGCGCGATGTACCCGTCGCGGCGGGCGAAGTCCCCGAGCCCGACCGCGTCCACGTCGACCCGGTGGAGCCCGGCCAACGTGTCGACGAGCGAGTCACTGGCATGCGCTCTGGCGCCCTCGTCGAGCTCGGCCGCGGCGGCTTCGTCGCGCACGATGTGGCCGTCGACGAACGACATCACGTAGAAGGGGGCCCCGTTGACCTCCGGATCGGTGCAGAGCCCGAGGGTGTGGGGGACCGGGACGCCGGTCCCGCCGAGAGCCGTGATGACCGTGTGCTCACGCGCCATGTCGTGGGCGGTCGGCAGGACGTGGCTCATCGGTGGTCTGCGCAGCGCGATGGCGGTGCCAGCGGCGTCGGTGACCTTGTAGGTGAGGTTGGACCTCCCGCCGGCGATGAGCTCGAAGGAGAAGGGCGGCAGCGCTCCGGGCACGACCGCGGCGAGCCAGTCGCTCACCGGCCCTCGTGCGATCCCCTCCACCTCGGCCCCTGCGGTGTGCGTGACCACATCCATGCCCCGACGCTACCCGCGCCACCCCCACCTTCCTCACCACGGCCCGAGGGAAGCGGCCCGCCCGATATCGTCGGAGGCATGGTCGACGTCACCGATGCCACGTTCGAGGAGGAGGTTCTCCACCGTTCCTCCGAGGTCCCCGTGGTGGTGGATCTGTGGGCGCCGTGGTGCGGGCCCTGCACGACTCTCGGCCCGATGCTCGAGCAGGTGGTGGCTGCCACCGAGGGCGCGGTGACCCTCGCCAAGGTCAACGTCGACGAGAACCCAGAGATCTCGGCCGGGTTCCGGGTCCAGTCGATCCCTGCCGTGTTCGCCCTGCGGGACGGTGCGGTCGTCGACCAGTTCATCGGCGCCCTCCCCGAGGAGGCGGTTCGGTCGTTCGTCGAGCGGCTCGTGCCCGTCCCGTCCGAGGCCGACCGGCTGGCATCCGAGGGCAGTGCCGCCGGGGACGAGGACCTGCTCGGGCGCGCGCTCGAGTTGCAACCCGATCACCCCGAGGCGATCGCCGCGCTGGCCGGGCTGCTCATCGGCAGGGGAGCCACCGACGAGGCGATGACACTGCTCCAGCGGATCCCCGAGACGCCCGAGACGAGGCGCCTGCTCGCCGAAGCCCGGCTCGCCGCCAACCACACCGATCTCGGAGGGGCCGATGTGGACGCCCGGCTGACCGGGCTGCTGGACCGGGCGCGGGACGAACCCGACGCGCATCAGGAGTTCCTGGACCTGCTCGAGACGCTCGGGCCCGATGATCCGCGCACCGCGAGCTACCGCAGGGCCCTGGCCTCCCGGCTCTTCTGACCGCCCCACCCGCGTGGCGGAGGCCGGTAGCGTCGGCCCGGTCGCGCGCGACCACCCTCCGTCTCGGCCAGCGGGTCGTCCCGATCGGCCGGCGGGCCCTGGTCATGGGCATCCTCAACCGGACCCCCGACTCCTTCTACGACAAGGGCGCGACCTTTGCCCTCGACGACCTTGTCCAGCGCGCCGCCGGCATGCTCGAGGAGGGGGCCGACCTGCTCGACGTGGGTGGGGTCAAGGCCGGACCGGGCCCCGAGGTGGGGGAGGCCGAGGAGCTCGACCGGGTGGTCCCGGCCATCGAGGCCCTCGCCGCCCGGTTCGACGTCGCGCTCTCGGTCGACACCTGGCGTGCCTCGGTGGCACGCGAGGCCTACACCGCCGGCGCGGTGGTGGGGAACGACATCAGCGGGTTCTCCGATCCCGACTACCTGCCGGCGGCGGTCGCGGCGGGCGCGACGGTCGTCGCGACCCACATCCGTCTCGCACCGAGGATCCCCGATCCCGCTCCCGTCTATGCCGACGTCGTCGAGACGGTCTGCCGGTTCCTCGGGGAGCGGGCGTCCTCGGCCCTGGCCGCCGGCCTGCCCCCGGACCGTGTCGTCCTCGACGCGGGCCTCGACCTCGGCAAGACGGCCGAGCAGTCGCTGAGCCTGCTGCGGGCCTCGGACCGGCTCGCCGATCTCGGGTATCCCCTGCTGCTCTCCGCGTCCAACAAGCCGTTCCTCGGTGTCCTCCTCGGACTCGAGATCGGGGAGCGCCGCGACGCCTCTCTGGCCGCGACCGCTCTCGGGGCGGCCCTCGGCTGTCGGATCATGCGGGTCCACGAGGTCGGAGCGCACCGCCAGGTCTGCGACGTCCTGGCCGCGATCGGATCGGTCGCGTCGTGAGCGCGCGGGCACCGGTCGCCGCACCCGCGGGTGCCGCGCCCCTCGAGCGCGTCGCCTACCTGGTGCGGGGGGACGATCCGGCGCTGGTGGCCCAGGCCGCCCACGCGCTGGTCGGGCGGCTGGTCGGCGACGGCGACCCGTCGATGACCGTCGAGGAGTTCGGTGGTCCGGGGGTCGACCCGGTCGACATCGGAGCGGTCATCGACGCCTGCACGACGCCCGCGTTCCTGGTGGACCGGCGAGTGGTGGTCGTCCGTGAGGCCGGCCAGATCACCACGGCCGACGCCAAGCGTCTCGCGGCCTATGTGGCCGATCCCCTGCCCACGACCGTTCTGGTACTCGTGGCCGGCGGCGGCACCGTCCCGCCGGCCCTGTCGAAGGCGGTCGGGGCTGCTGGGGAGGTCCTCGACACCTCGGTGGGAACGGGCAGGGCTCGGTCCCAGTGGCTCACCGAGCACCTCAAGGGTGGCCCGGTCCGGCTCGACGGCGGGGCGGCGGCCCGGCTCGCCGACCACCTGGGCTCGGACATGGGCCGGCTGGTCGGGCTGCTCGACACGCTGGCCGCCGCGTACGGCGCGGGGGCGACCGTCACCCTCGACGACCTCGAGCCGTTCCTCGGCGAGGCAGGCTCGCTCGCCCCGTGGGACCTCACCGACGCCATCGACTCTGGAGAGACCGCACGTGCCCTGTCCGTGCTCCGCCGGATCCTGACCGCCGGTGACTCCCACCCGCTCGTGGTCCTGTCCCTGCTCCACCGGCACTACCGCCAGATGCTCCGGTTGGACGGGTCGGACGTGACCACGCCGGAGCAGGCCGCCGAGGTACTCGGGATGAGGAGCGTCTTCCCGGCCAAGAAGGCCCTCGCTCAGGCTCACAGGCTCGGGTCCGGGCGGATCGCCCGGGCCATCCGCCTTCTGGCCGACGCAGACCTCGACCTACGCGGGGCGACAGCGCTGCCGGGGGATGCCGTCCTCGAGGTGCTCGTGGCCCGCCTCAGCCGGCTGGTCCGCCAGGGACGCTGACGGGGGGGACAGACGGACCAGCCGACAGAGGGGAGAGGGTGCCGGAGCGGGCGGAGCCGGCGATCAGACGGACACGGCGTCGCGGTCCTGGAGCCCGGCGTCGGCGACGTTCTCGGTCCAGTGCTCTCCGTCCCAGTACCGGAACTCGTGGCGGCCGGTCGGGTCGGCCTTCCACCCGGACGGGACGGTCATGGTCGTGCTCCCGGTGGCGGTCTGGGCGGACCGTGCCACCCGCTCGACGCCCGGGACCGCGTCGCGTTGGCGCGGGCGGTAGGCGCGGGCCAGTCCGACCGGCGACCGCAAGGTGGCTGTGGCCCCGGTGGGCTGTTGGCTGGCACTGCCACCGACCGGAACCGACGCGGCGTCCCCGCCGAAGGGGTACGCCCCTTCGCCGCGGATCTCGCCGAAGCTGCCGAGTGCCACCGGTGCGGCGATGGTGCCCAGCGGCCGGCCGTCCTCGCGCTGCTTCTGCACCGAGTCCTCGCCGAAGCGCTCGAAGGGGAGGCTCGCCGCCCGCCCGGCCGACGCGACGGCCACGACCTTGGGCCGGGCCCCGTAGAGGTACATGCCGAGCCCGATCAGCGGAAGCAGGAGGATCAGGACGAGGTAGGCGATCCTGCTCTCCTGGGCCGCTCGCCAGGCCCACCCCGGCTTCCGGACGAGGTCGACCACGCCGGCGACCATCGAGACGGCCACCAGGGCGATCACGAGCTCGATGGAGAATGCGTTGAGACCTACGATCGTTGCGGTCATAGAGCACTGCCTCCTGGTATCGCCGATGTCACGGGGTGGATAGGGTCACTGAGAGCGCACGGTGTGGGGCCTCGGTCCGGCTGTGCCTCCGGGGATCTCCCGGGGGTTTCGAACCCCGTACCGCCTGGCTGCGACGGGTGCTGCTGCGTCCGGGAACGCCTGGTCGGTCAATGACTGCGTGCTGTATGTGAATCATCGGTGTTGCTGAGGCACTGCATCATCACTCTTAGTGTTCACCATGTGACGCACAGTAGTCAAGCACCCGGGAAGGTATTTCCGTGACGGCGGTCAGCGGAAGTCTCGTGAGGCCGGGACCGGGCCGAGTGGCAGCGGCTCGAATCTCTCGGCGACGAGGGTCATCGACCCCTCTGACCGCTCGATCCGACCCCGTACCAGGAGCGCCGGGCACGACCGGGCCACCGACCTCCACCGGATCCAGGCACCCCGGGAGCACACGATGTTGACCATCCCGGTCTCGTCCTCGAGGTTCAGGAACACCGCCCCGCGGGCGCTCTCGGGTTGCTGGCGGTGGGTCACCACCCCCCCGACGGTGACCCGCTCTCCGGCCGGTCGACCGGCCAGGGCGCCGGCCGCCAGCACCCCGCGCCGGTCCAGCCCACCCCGGGCCAGTTCCATCGCCGTGGTGTCCGGGGTCATGCCGAGTGACCAGAGGTCGTCGGCGGCCCCCTCCCACCGGGTGGGGGTGGGGAGGGGTGGCGGCTCTACCCCGGTGACCACCCCCGGCAGCCGGTCCGCGGTGGCCTGGGACGCCGCGCCCGCCCCCCAGACGAGGGAGCGGCGTCGGGTTCCCCGCCCCGACCACCGGTCGTCACCCCCGACCCCGGCTCCGGCCAGACCGTCGAGGGCGCCGGCAGTGGCGAGCGCCTCGAGCTGGGCGCGGCTCACCCCGGCGCGGCGCACCAGGTCCTCCATGTGCGCCCAGGGGGCGCCCGCCTCGATCCGGGCCGCGCTCTCCGCCCCCACGCCGCGCACCGACGAGAGGCCGAGGCGCACCGCGCACCGCGTGGTGGCCCCGCACCTCTCCGGCTCCGTGGGCTCCTCGGGCTCGAGGGATGCGTCGGCCCGTCCCGCGTTGACGTCGGGCCGCCGGACGACCACCCCGTGGCGCTTGGCATCGGCAACCAGGCTCTGGGGGGACCAGAACCCCATGGGTTGGGCGTTGAGCAACCCGGCGGTGAAGGCGGCCGGGTAGTGCACCTTGCACCAGGCGGTCGAGTAGACGAGGTGGGCGAAGGCCACCGAGTGGCTCTCGGGGAACCCGAAGCTGGCGAAGGCGGCGAGCGCGACGTACACCTGCTCGGCCACCTCCCCGTCCACGCCGCGGGCGGCCATCCCGTCGAACAGGCGGTCGCGCAGGCGGGCCATGCGCTCGCCGGAGCGCTTGGCGCTCATCGCCTGGCGCAGCTCGTCCGCCTCGGTCGGGGTGAACCCGGCCACGTCGATGGCGATCTGCATCAGCTGCTCCTGGAAGAGGGGTACCCCGAGCGTCCGCTCCAGCGAGGGTCGGAGCAGCGGGTGGAGGTAGGTGACCGGCTCGGTCCCGTTGCGACGCCGGATATAGGGGTGCACGGCGTTGCCCTGGATGGGCCCGGGACGGATGAGGGCCACCTCGATGGCCAGGTCGTAGAAGCAGCGCGGCCGGACCCGGGGGAGGGTGTTCATCTGGGCCCGGGACTCCACCTGGAACACGCCCACCGTGTCGGCCCGGCACAGCAGGTCGTAGACCTCGGGCTCCTGCTCGAGCCGTGCCAGGTCGATCTCCACGTGATGGAAGGCGCGCACCAGGTCGACCATGTGGTGGAGCGCGGTGAGCATGCCGAGGCCGAGCAGGTCGAACTTGACCAGCCCGGCCGCCGCGCAGTCGTCTTTGTCCCACTGGAGCACGCTGCGTCCCGGCATCCGGCCCCACTCGACCGGGCAGACCTCGATCACCGGACGGTCGCAGATGACCATGCCGCCGGAATGGATGCCGAGGTGGCGGGGGAAGTCCAGCAGCTCGCCGGCGAGCTCCTGGACCAGGGGAGGGAGGTCCTCCCGTTCACCGAGGGGCTCACCCCGTTCGACCGACTTGGCCCAGACGTCCACTTCGTCGGCGGTGTGCCCGAGCGCCTTGCCCACGTCGCGCAGGGCGGAACGGGGCCGGTAGGTGATGACGTTGGCCACCTGGGCGGCGTGCAGCCGCCCGTAGCGCGCGTAGACGTACTGGATGACCTCCTCGCGTTCGCGAGGACTCGATGTCGACGTCGATGTCGGGGGGGCCGTCGCGGGCGGGGGAGAGGAAGCGCTCGAAGAGCAGCCCGAGGGAGACCGCGTCCACGTTGGTGATGCCGAGGGCGTAGCAGACCGCCGAGGTGGCGGCCGATCCCCGACCCTGGCAGAGGATGTCCTCCTCCCGGCAGAACCGGACGATGTCCCAGACGGTGAGGAAGTACCCGGCGAAGCCGAGCGCGCCGATGACCTCGAGCTCGTGGTCGAGCCGGGCATATGCGCCCGCGACCCGCTCGGCTCCCCGCGGCCCGTAGCGGTCGGCGGCACCCCGGCGGACCAGCTCGACCAGCCAGGTCTGCTCGGTGTGGCCCACCGGCACCGGGAAGTCGGGGAGCCGCGGCGCGACCAGGCGCAGGTCGAACGCGCAGGCCGCACCGATCTCGCCCGCCCGTTCGACCGCTCCGGGCCACCGGGCGAACCGGCGCCGCTGCTCGGCTTCGCCCCGCAGGCACGCGGTGGGGGATGAGGGGAGCCACCCCTCGAGGTCCTCGAGTGCCCGTCGGGACCGCACGGCGGCCAGGGCGGTGGCCAGCGGGAAGCGGGCGGGGGTGGCGTAGTGCACGTTGTTGGTGGCGACCGGGTCCACCCCCCGTCCTGCGGCCAGTACGGCCAGGGCGTCGTTGCGGGTGGTGTCGAGCGGTGTGCCGTGGTCCCAGAGCTCGACGGCCACGTGGTCGCGCCCGAAGCGGTCGACGAGACGGTCGAGGGCGCGACCCGCGGCGCGCGGGCCCTCCCCGGTCAGCGCCGCGGCCAGCGCCCCCTTGCGGCAGCCGGTGAGGACCTGCCAGTGCCCGCCGTGGTGGTCGGCCAGGGCGTCGAGGGTGAGGAGCGGCTTGCCCTTCTCCCCACCCGCCAGGTGGGCCTCGGCGATGACCCGCCCGAGGCGTGCGTACCCCTCGGGG
This sequence comes from uncultured Acidimicrobiaceae bacterium, assembly GCA_963701325.1. Taxonomy (GTDB): domain Bacteria; phylum Actinomycetota; class Acidimicrobiia; order Acidimicrobiales; family RAAP-2; genus Bog-756. Next base: position 1,066,664 of record OY969604.1, on the reverse strand, counting down.
TCGCGGGCCAGCACCACCAGGTGGGTGCCGTCCGGGTCGGGCACCCCGGTACGCGGGTGGGCGGCGCCCGTCCCCGACAGGGTGAGCTCGGCCCCGAACACGGTGGGCAGGCCGGCGGCCCGGGCCGCCCCGGCGAAGCGGACCACGCCGTAGAGGCCGTCGTGGTCGGTGAGGGCCAGGGCGGTGAGGCCGAGCCGGGCCGCCTCTGCGGCGAGCTCCTCGGGGTGGCTGGCCCCGTCGAGGAAGGAGAAGTTGGAGTGCGCATGGAGCTCGGCGTAGGCCATCGTCCCGTTCCTGCTAGCCGTAGGTGGCTTCGACCCACCAGCGACCCCGTTCGAGCAGGAGCAGGTGCGCGGACCCAGCGGTGACCGCCTGCAGCCGGGCACCCCGCCGCCGGGACCGCGACCACCACCGCTCGTCCGACGGCCAGGGGCCCGCCCACCCGGAGAGCGCGGTCCAGGGTCCCTCCTCCACCGAGAGGCGGTCGGGTGGGGAGGTGAGCAGGCCACGTCCCGAGACCCGCACCGGGCCCCCGCGGGCATCGGCCAGATCGGCGCGGAGGGGTGCCGGGTGGACGACGGCCGGGGCCGGCGGCGGCAGCCGCCCGGGCCATGGGGCGCCACCGTCCCGGCTCTTCTGCTCGACCCGCTGCTCGGCCCGGGCGTTCCAGGTGACGAAGCGGGCGCGCTCCACCGGCCCGCGCCCGCCCTGGAGGTGGGCGGTGACCACACCGTCGGGGCCGAGGAGTGCCTGGACAGCCTCCAGGCACCTGGCCGCCCGGGTGTCGGTGTCGCTGACCCCGCCCCAGAAGCCGGGCTCGGTCACCACTGGCGCCGCCGGGTCCCCCCCGGTGGTCCGGCGCCGGCCGCCACCGGCCATGCGCAGACCGGCCGCCTCGCCGGTCCGGCCCCCGGCGACCCGGTGACCGAGGGCGCCCTCTGCCCCGAACCGCCCGAGCACGTGGGCCTCGGGCAGTGCGGCGAACTCCCCGAGGGTGTGGATGCCCAGCCGGCCGAGCAGCTCGGCGAGGTCGGGCTGGCCGAGGCTGAGGACCGGCAGCGGAGCGAGGAACTCCGGTGTCCCCCCGGCCGGGACGACCAGTCCCTGCCCGGCGGCGAGCACGGCGGCGAACAACCCGTCGGCCACCCCCACCTCGGCCGGGGTGACGGCCGAGGCCGTGGCACCGACGAGGTCGGCCAGGGCGGTCTCGCCACCGAAGTAGCGGGCGGGCCCGCGTGCCGGCAGCGAGCAGAGACCGGGGCGCACAGTGGTCACCCAGGGGCAGAGGGTCTCGATCCTGGCGACCACCGCGGCAAAGGCGCGCAGGGCGGCCCCGCCCTCGTCCTCCTCTAGGAGCTCGGGGCAGCGCACGACGAGCAGGCGGTCCATGTCAGGCCCCGGGGTCCCCGGGTCCGCCGACCGTCCCGTCGGGTGCGGGCAGCCACAGGTGCCGGCTGGCCGGCCGGCCTGCGGACCGGCGCCCGGTCGCGGTCACCGTCATCCGTCGCCGACGGAGGTACCCCTCGCCGGCCCCGACCCCCTCCCACGCCGCTTCGTCGACCCGGAACTGAAGGTCGGGCGGCTCGGGCCAGTCGGTCCGTCCCGGCGCCACCACCAGCACGGCCCCGCGCCCCCGCGCCCGTGCCACCAGCCGTCGGGCCACGGCCGGCCGGGGCGGGAAGGGGGGGCACAGCAGCACCAGGTCGACCCCCTCGAGCAGCGCGGCGGTGACCCCGGCCCACGCCGCCCCCGGCCGGGGCACCACGGCCAGGCGCCCGAGGTCGATGCCGAGGTCGTGCGCGGCGACCGCGCCGAGGGCGGGATGGCCGACCAGCGCGCACCACGAGCCGGCGCCCGAGGCCGCGGACACCAGGGCCAGCGCCACGCTGAGGGCGCCACCGTCGGCGGGACCGTGCACCACCAGGGTGGTACCCCGGCGCAGGACCCCGTCCGGCAGCAGCCCGGCCAAGGGTGCCGCCACCGGGAGGAGGCGGGTCCGGCCGGCGGCGACCGGGCGGGCACGCTCGCCGATCAGAGCCAGGGCGGCGAGGGCGGTCGTGTCGAGCCCCCGGTCCAGGGTCCCCCGGGGGCACGGGGCCATCTCCTCCCCCGGGGGATCCGCGTCCCGTGGTCGGGGAGGTGCTACGAACATATGTTCGATAGTAGCGAGCGGCAGGACGCTCTGCCCAGTCCGTTCCGCCCGCCGGGTCAGCGTGCGCCGGGCACGCCCACGCTGCCGGCGTTCAGCGGATGACGAAGTCCGAGAGGTCCGGCTCCTTCGTCCACGCCCAGTAGTCGACCAGGCGCCAGGGGCTCAGCACGTGGATCTCACCGTGGGAGTTCTTGAAGAAGGAGTGCTTGATCGAGGGCTGGGACCACACCAGCTTCTTGATCTCGCGCTGGCTCCGCTCGTGCCAGTCGTCGTAGCGCTCCCGGCGGGGCTCCATCGACCGGTGGTCGCCGACCACGAGTGCCTCGACGCATCGGGTGATGTAGCGCATCTGGCACTCGGAGTGGAAGATGAGACTGCCGCCGTGGGCCAGGTTGGTGCCCGGGCCGTACATGCAGAAGAAGTTGGGGAATCCCGGCACGGTGATGCCGAGGTAGGCCGCCGGCCGCTCCCCCCACGTCGTGCGCAGGTCGGCTCCGTCCCGTCCGGTGATCTCCATCGGCGCGAGCATCCGCGTCGCCTCGAACCCGGTCGCGTAGACGATCAGGTCGGCCGGGTACCGTTCGCCGTCGACGGTGACCACCGCGTCCGGCTCGATGTGGTCGATGGCGGTGCGGACCAGGTCCACGTTGTCGCGGGTGAGCGCGGACAGCCACGCACCGTTGTCCTGCAGGGTGCGCTTGCCGGTGGCCGGGTAGTCGGGAACGACCTTTGCCAGCAGGTCGGGGTCGTCGCCGATCTGACCGGCGATCCACTCGGTGAACATCTGCCGGGTGAGCTCGTTGGTCTCGCTGACCGCCCGCTGCTGGTCGGGGTAGTCGGGGTCGACCCGGGCCGCCTCGAGGCCCTTGTCGCAGCCGGGCCAGAAGAGCAGGAACCGGTACCAGCGACCGTAGAAGGGCAGGTGTCGGAGCGCCCAGCGCACCCCCGGGCCGACGGTCGCGTGATAGTTGGGGTTGGGGAACATCCACTGGGCGGTCCGCTGGAAGACGGTCAGGCGCCCGACCGCCGGGGCGATGGTCGGGGCGATCTGGAAACCGCTTGCCCCGGCCCCGATCAAGGCCACCCGCCGACCGTCGAGGACGACATCGTGGTCCCAGCGGGCCGAATGGAAGGCGGGGCCGGCAAAGGACTCCTGGCCCGGGATCTCGGGAAGATGGGGACGGTTGAGTTGGCCGACGGCCGAGATGATCGCGCGGGCTTCGAGCACGTCCACAGTGCCGTCGGCGGCGCGCACCCGCACCGACCAGGTGGCGGTCTCGTCGTCCCACGCCGCCCCGAGCGCTTCGGTCTCCCACCGGACGTGCCGCCCGATGTCGTACTTGTCCATGACCGAGGCGAAGTAGCGCTGGAGCTCGGGCTGGCGGGCGAAGTACTCGGTCCAGTGGTCGCTCGGCTCGAAGCTGTAGCAGTAGAAGTGATTGCCCACGTCGACTCTGGCACCCGGATAGGAGTTCTCCCACCAGGTGCCGCCGACGCCGGCGTTCTTCTCGAGGATCGTGAAGGGGATGCCGGCCTCGAGGAGCCGGATGCCGGCCAACAGGCCCGACTGGCCGCAGCCGACCACCACCACCGGGAATGCCGCCCGGTCGGGGGAACTGCCGGCCATCTCGACCCGGCGCGCGTCGCGGCCGTCGAGCTCCATCTCCTCCATCAGCAGCGGGACGTACTCCTCGGGGACGTCCTCGCAGACCAGCCAGCTCATCATCTCGTGGAGCAGCTCGGCGGGGAGCGGCGCGGGTTCGGGGCAGCCGCGTGCGCGGTAGTCGCCGATGACCTCCACGGCGAGGGCCCGGGCGTCGGCCTTGTCCTCCTCGCTCATGTACCCCTGCACCTCGTTGAGGAAGAGGCCGGCCGGACGCAGCCGGCCGCGGAGGATCTCCGGGTCGCCGGACATGTGCACGAGCGAGAGCAGCAGCGTCGGGATCGAGACGTCGAGGAGGGCTTCGGCGATCTCGGCGTCGGACGTGTCGAACGGCTCGCCTGCGTGGGGATTGCGCACGGCCGGACACTACGCCGCACGGCCGGGATGGTGGCGTGGGCCCCCGGCTACCGGTGTGCGAGAGTACGGAGCGTCGACGTCGGGCAACCAGGGAGAGCCGTGCGCCAGGTGGTGATCGAGGGGGCGGGACGGGTCGTCGTGGCCGAGGCTCCCGACCCGGTGCTGTCCGGACCCGACGGTGCCGTGGTGTCCGTCGACGCGACCGCCATCTGCGGCTCGGACATGCACTTCTACGACGGCGACCTCCCGGCCGGCGGGGGGCTCCCGGTCGGCCACGAGTTCCTCGGCACGGTGGTCGAGGCGGGTGCCGACGTCAATCGGTTCCGGATCGGCGACCGGGTGCTGACCGCTTCGGTGACCGGATGCGGGAGGTGCGCGGGCTGCGCCACCGGGGACCCCGTTCTCTGTCGCGACGGGCCGAAGATCTTCGGGTCAGGGCAGCTCGGCGCAGGCCAGGCCACCGCGGTCGCGGTGCCGGCTGCCGACTTCCAGCTCCTGTCCATCCCCGACGGGATGGACGACGAGGCGGCCCTCCTCCTGACCGACAACCTGTGCACCGGATGGGCCGGCGCGCAGCGCACCGACGCCCCTCCGGGCGGGACGGTGGCCGTGCTCGGACTCGGCGCGGTCGGCCTCTGCGCAGTCCGTTCGATGCTCGCCCTCGGCGCCGGGCGGGTGCTGGCGGTCGACCCGGTGGCCGGTCGGAGGGACCGTGCCGCGGACTCGGGCGCCGAGCCACTCGAGGGCCCGACCGCCGACGCAGTGCTCGAGGCGACTGACGGTCTGGGAGCCGACGCGGTTATCGACACCGTCGCCCACGACGCGACCCTCGACGACGCCTTGTCGGCGGTCCGCCCGGGGGGCACCGTCTCGGTCATCGGGGTCCACGATCTGGCCCCCTATCCGATGCCGCTCCTCGCGGCCCTCCTGCGCAGCGTGACCCTGCGTCTGACCACCGCGCCGGTCCACCAGACCTGGAGCGAGCTGGTGCCGCTGGTCACCGGCGGGCGTCTCCGTACCGACGGCATCTTCACCCACGTCTTCCCCCTCTCCGAGGCCCCGGAGGCCTATGCCGCGGTGTCCGCCCGGAGCGCCGAGTGCATCAAAGTGCTGCTGCGCCCCTGACTCGGTGCGGTCGCGCCGGGGACCGCACCCGTGGCGCCCCCGCGGGGTCGTCGTCCGGGGTCCGAATGAGCCGCGCGGCGCGTCACCGGCGCTACCATGGGCGCACCAGAGAGAGGAGGTGGTCCAACTGAGCGATAAACGATTTGGGACCCTGGAGGTGGCTGGCCGCTGAGGCGGCTCGCTGTACCACCTGGCGAATCCCAGCCAGACACCCACCGGGCCACCTAGCCGGACCGTTGGTCCCATCCGGCGCCTCGCGGGAGCCCGGCGCAACACAGCAAAGCCGTTGCTACGCGGCGCCCCCAAGGGGCGCCGCGTAGCGCGCTAGGCCTGGCAGCCGGTCAACCCGTCGGGGGCTGTCCCGTCTGGCTGATGCCGTCCCAGAGCCCGACCGGGGCGTTCCCCACCGGAAAATGACCGGGCTGCCGGCCACCTGACGCGGCCCGCTCGATGCGCTGCTGCATACCCGGACTGAGGGCGCCCGCGCTGATCATCTCGAAGTAGGTGGCCGTGGCGTTCCCCACGTCGAAGAAGTCACGCTGCCAGCTCCAGCGGAATCCGCCGGCGTACCGGAACCAGCTGCCGCCGAGCCCGGCGATCTCGTAGTGGCTCCCGTCGGTGCGGGTGGCGTCGGCCACCTGCCGCCACAGGCCGAGGATCTCCCCCTGGACGTCGTCGATGAGGATGCGCATGTACGGGTAGGTCCAGCCACCGAGGCCCTCCATCTCGAGGCCGACCGCGTAGTCGCGGATCTGGTCGCGCCCGACGGCCATGAACTCGTCGTTGGGCCCCACGTTCCACCCGTAGGTCGCGTCCTCGGTGTACATGTCGGCGAGGGGTCGCCAGTCCAGCTCCGCCTCGCAGCGCCGGTTGAGCGCCAACCAGCGCTGCATCATCTCTTCGAGCTCACTGCGGGGGAACGACGGCACGGGCTACTCCTCTTCGACGATGGACAGTGCGTGGGTCGGGCAGTACCGGACGGCGGCTTCGACAGCGGGCCTCTTCGCTGTGTCCGGGAACTCCGCCAGAATGACCACCGGGGGATCCTTTCCGAGCGCGAAGACGTCCGGCGCCTCGGACTCGCAGACCCCGTGGCCCTGACAGAGGTCGGTGTCGAGGACGATCCGCATCAGTCGGCCGATCCCGCCAGGGTTCGGTTCCGCGCTCCCCGCCGGCGCCGGTAGCGGACCACGCAGGGCTGGCTGAGCTGGACGACCATCTTCGAGTGGTCGTTTCGGTAGGAGTCCGGGGGCTGGGCGAGCTCGAACTCCCAGTCGAGCAAGAGGACCGAGAAGATGGCTTTGAGCTGCATCATGGCGAACGCCGCCCCGACGCACCGGTGGCGCCCTGCACCGAAGGGGATCCACGTCCACGGATTTGCCTGGTCCTCCGCCCGCGGCGCGACGTACCGCTCCGGGACGAAGGCATCCGCATCGACGAAGTCCTCGCTGATGCGGTTGGACACCGCGGGGCTCGCGCCAACCATCTGGCCGGACCGGATGAGGAAGCCCTCGCACTCGAGGTCCTCCTTGGCCACCCGCAACAGCAGGATGAGCGGCGGGTGGAGCCGGAGGGCCTCCTTGAGTGCAGCCTCGACCCGCGGCATCTCGCGCAGGGCCTGATAGCTGACCTCGGCGCCCCCGGCATAGAGTTGGTCCAGCTCGTCGTCGACGAGTGCCATCTCCTCGGGATGCCGGAGCAGTTCGATGAGGGTCCAGGCCGCGGTGCCCGAGGTGGTGTGGTGGCCGGCGAACATCATCGAGATGAACATCCCGGTCACCACGTCGGCGGGAAACCGCGGCGAGCCGTCGGACTCGGTGATCGACATCAGCACGTCGAGGAGGTCCGATTCGTCGTCGGGGACCGGCGGCGCCGACGCGCGGCGCAGCATGATCCCTTCGACCAGCTCGACCAGGCTGGCCCGGGCCGCGTCGCGCCGCTCGAAGCTCTCGATCGGAGCGTAGGGGTCGACGTAGGCGATGGCGTCGGTCCCCCGTTCGAGGTCGTGGTAGAGCTCGGCGAACCGTTTGTCGAGCTCGGCCCGGAACCGCTTGCCGATGAGGCACGCCGACGAGGTGTAGATGGTCAGTTCGGCGAACCAGTCGAGCAGGTCGATCTCGCCCTCGTCGTCCCAGCTGTGCACCATGGCCTCGACCTCGTCGGCGATGGTGGCGGCGTGACCGCGCATGAACTTGTCGCGCAGCGCCTGGTTGTGCAGCATCTCGCGTCTGCGCTCGGGCGGCGCGTCGAACACCACCCCCTCTCCGAAGATCGGCGTCATGAAGGGGTACGCCTCGGCCTGGTCGAGCACCTCCTCAGGCGATCGGAAGAAGAGCTCGTTGGCCTCGGCCCCGCTGAGCAGGACCACGTCGCGCCCGGCAAGGCGGAAGACGCCGACGTCGCCGCATTCGGACCGCACCCGCTCGAGCAGCGCGATCGGGTCGACCCGGAGCTCCTCGAGGTGCCCGGTCTCGCCTCCACCCCCCGAGACCCGCGGCGGTTCCTGTCGTTCGACGTCGATGGTCATGTTTCCTCCTCTGGTGGCGGCTCCGGACGAACCGGCGCCTCCGGCTGCAACTCGATGACGGTCGCGTGGGTGCCGCGGGGGAGCGAGACGGCCGCCACCACGGCCTGGGCCACGCCGGCCGGTCGCATGAAGTTGTCGTGTCGTGCGAACCCCCACGAGGCCCACTGCTCGATGACCTCGCCGGTGACCACCGGGTCCCAGTCCAGCCCCATGCCGGTGAGGGTCGGGCCGGGTCGCACGATGGTCGCCCGCACGCCGGTTCCCTCGAGCTCCATCTGCAACGAGCGCACGTATCCCTCGAGGCCCCACTTCGACGTCACGTAGGCGGCCATCGAGGGCCGGGGCCGCTCGACGACGTCGGAGGTCACGAAGACGACGTCCCCGCGCCGGCGGGCTACCAGATCGGGGAGCAGGGAGCGGACCAGCCGGTGGGTGCCGCTCACGTTGACCGAGAGCACCGCGTCGAACGAGTCGGCGTCGGTGCCGAGGACCGAGCCGGGCATGTTCTGGGCGGCATTGGAGACGACGATCTCGACTGCACCGAGGATGTCGACTGCGGTCTTGGCGAACCGCTCGATCGAATCGCTCTCGGCCAGGTCGAGGTGGACGGCGGCCGCTTCACCCCCGCCGGCCCGGATGGCCGCAGCCTCCTCCTCGCAGGCGTCGACCCGACGGGCGCCGAGGACGACCGGGTGTCCGCAGGCGGCGAGCGCTGCCGCCGTGGCCCGGCCGATGCCGGACGATGCGCCCGTCACGACCGCGGGCCGGCGGTCCGGGTGCGGAGCGAAGCCGGCCATCAGCGGAGCACGACCGAGGTGGGGAGGGCGGCGAGGCCGCGGACGTTGATCGAGTGGACCCGTTCGATGCCCGCCGGCTCGACGTCGTAGCTGCCGACCCGGGCGACGAGCTCGGAGAGCCCGATCCGGGCCTCCATGCGGGCCAGGGGAGCGCCCATGCAGAAGTGCCTGCCGCTGCCGAAGCTGACCAGGCGGCCGGTGTCGCGGTCGAGGTCGTAGCGGTCGGGGTCGGGGAAGACCGCGTCGTCGCGGTTGGCCGAGCCGACCAGCAGGAGCACCCGGTCCCCCTCGGGGATGCTCGTGCCGTGCAGGTGGACCGGTGCGCGGGTGACCCGCAGCAGCATCTGGCTCGAGGTGTCGTAGCGAAGGGTCTCCTCGACCCAGTCGGGCACCCTGGCCGGGTCCGCAAACGGCTTGGCGAGCTGTTCCGGGTTGCGCCACCCCCAGTACCACGCGTTCCCGAGCAGCTTGGTCGTGGTCTCGTTGCCGGCGACCACCATGAGGAAGAGGAAGCCCACGATCTCCTCGTCGGTGAGGCGGTCGCCCTCGACCTCGGCGACCAGCAGCGCCGAGGTCAGGTCGTCCCGGGGCGCCCTCCGTCGCTCGTCGACCATCTCCTGGTAGTAGCCGGCCAGGGTCAGTGCCGCCTCCATCCCGGCGTGCGGTACGTCGAAGACACCATCCTCGCGATGGAGGACGAGGTCGGCGAGGCGGCGGAGTTCGGGACGGTCCGTCCGGGGGACGCCGACCAGTTCTGAGATCACGTCCATCGGCACCCTGCCGGCGAAGTCGGCGATGAAGTCGAAGGTGCCGCGTTCGAGCGCCGGCTCGAGGTGTTCGAGGGTGATCTCGCGGATCCGGTCCTCCATCGCGCCGACCTTGGTCGGGGTGAAGCCCTTGCCGACCAGCGAGCGCATCCTGGTGTGCTTCGGGGGGTCGAGCGCGAGGAAGGACATCGTCCGGTGGGCGTCGGGGCTGAAGGCGCTCGGATCGAGGGACACCCCGTAAGCGTTCGAATAGACATCGACGTTGCGGAACGCGCCGAGTACGTCGTCGTGGCGCGACAGCGCCCAGAAGCCGAACTCGTCGTTGCGGTAGACCGGCGCCTCCGCGCGCAGCCGCGCGTACGTGGGATAGGGATTCTCGTGCATGTCGTACGCGTACGGGTTGTAGTCGAGGGGCCGACGGAGACCAGAGGTGGTCACTGGTCCGCACCGCCTTCGGCGCCATCGGTCCCCGGGTCCGGGGCACCGATCATGAGCGTGGCCGCACCGGCGACGAACGACGGGATGTCGACGAACGACATGTGACCGATGCCGGCCGTGAGGAGGGCCCCCGAGTAGCAGGTCTCGAGGACCCGGATCACCCGCGGGTCGGTGCCCGGACCGGCTGCGGCTGCGAGCCTGCGGTGGATGGTGCTCCCGATACGGTCGCGCAGGTGCCGCACGTCCGGGTTGGGACTGAGCAGCGCGACCGTGCAGGCGTCGACAAGGGCCGGACTCTGAGCGGCGAAGAGGATCATCGCCCGCACGGCCTCCTCGATGCGCTCCGCCACGGGGAGTCCGTCGTCGGTGACGACAGGGGGCAGTGCCTCCATGCGTCGCCAGAGCACTTCGGCGAGCAGGTGGTCCTTCGAGCTGAAGTAGGTGTACGCGGTGGCTGGGGCCACGCCGGCCCGGCTGGCCACATTGCGCACCGTGATCCCGGCGTACCCGACCTCCTCGACCCCGTCCTCCGCGGCCTGGACCAGGTGTGCGACCACCTCGGCCTGTCGCACGCTCAGACGGCGCCTCGTCGCCTCGACGTGGAGGCCCAACGGCGCACCGTCCCCGCCGGGGAGTGCGGACGTGCTCACCGCTCGGTCCGGACCGCTGCCGGCCTGGTGTCGCTCATCGACGCATACTATAGTCCAGACACCTGTCCAACTTCTCCGGACGACCCGGCGCGGCGCCCGCGCCCCGCCCCGGCAGCCCGAGAGGAGCGGGTCGGGCAACATGTCCGCACGAGACGTCCGATGACGGGGCCTGCCGACCGGGTGGCGCCGTACGACCGGGGAGGGACGCGAACTGTGTCGAAGGAGCAATCGACCGACGGAGCCGAGGTGGGTCCGCAGCCATCGGTCGGGGTGATCGGACTCGGCCTCATCGGCGATGGGATCGCCACCAACGCCCTTGCCGCAGGGTTCCCCCTGGTGGTGTGCGACGTGCGCTCGGAGGCGACCGACCGCTATTCGGGGCGTGCCGACGTGGCGGCCTCCGCCTGCGACCTCGCCCGCAGCGCCGACATCGTGGTGGTGGCCGTGGTCGACGACGACCAGGTGCACGCCGTCCTCTCCGGACCGGACGGTGGCCTCGCCGCGGCCCGCCCGGGGACCGCCTTCCTCATCGTGAGCACGATCTCCGCGGCCTGCGTCCAGGCCATCGGCGCCGAGGCGACGGCCCTCGGGATGGCGATGGTCGACTGCGGGGTCACCGGCGGCCCTGCTGCGGCGGCCTCCGGCGATCTCGTCTGCATGGTGGGCGGCGATGCCGCCGACATCGAGCGGCTCACGCCGCTCCTCGACGCCATCGGGTCGCTGACCGTCGCCATGGGGCCCTTCGGAACGGGACTCGCGGCCAAGCTGGCCCGCAATCTGGTCACGTACGGGTCGTGGTTGGCCGCGTACGAGGGTCAGCTGCTCGCAGAGGCGGCCGGCATCGAGCTCGCCAAGCTTGCGGAGGTCATCCGCAAGAGTGACGCAGAGATCGGCGGTGTCTCGAGACTCATGTTCCGCACGACCGTCGCGCCGTTCACCGAGGCCGACGACGAGGGACTGGTCGCGGCCATGCGAGCTGCTGCAGGCCTCGCCCACAAGGACCTCGGCGCGGCGTTGGAGCTCGCCGACACCCTCGACGTCGCGTTGCCACTGGCCTCCCTCACCGACCAGCAGTGCGACGACATCTTCGGGGTCGGCGGAGCGGCAGGGGAGCGGTGAGCTCTGCCTTCGGCGAGCATCGCGAGCACACGTCGTTCGCCGAACCCGCGTGATCGACCCGACCGAAGGGAGAAGGCAACGATGAGTGAGCCGAGCGCGGATGGGACGCCCCGTTCCAGGGGCATTGCCAAGATGGAGGAGGTCTACGGTTTCTCGGTCGACCCGGACCAGCTCGAAGGTCCCTATGCCGCGTTCACCGTCGACCACCTCTTCGGGACGGTCTGGACCAGGGAGGCGCTCGGGACCCGGGACCGGCGCTTGATCACCATCGGCGTGCTCGCCGCGTTGGGCCAGTCCCCGCTCATCGAGATCCAGTTCCGCTCGGCGCTCGAGCGCGGCGAGCTCACCGAGGAACAAGTGCGTGAGCTCGTGCTCCACCTGACCCACTACATCGGGTGGCCGCTCTCGACCGAGGTCAACGCGGTCGCCGAGAAGGTCATCGCCCAGCGCCGCAAGGCGGAGGCCGTCGCCCCACCGCCCGGCACCAGGGGAGCGGGGACGTGAGCGCGGCGGGTGCCACCGACGGTGCGTCGACCGTCCGCTTCGACTTCACGGGCAAGGTGGCCATCGTGACCGGCTCCGCCGGTGGCATCGGCCAGGCCTACGCGGAGGCGCTCGCATCGGCTGGGGCGTCGGTCGTCGTGGCTGACATCGACACGGCCGGGGCCGGTGCGGTCGCAGCCGGAATCAAGGAGCGCGGGGGCACGGCCGCCGCAGTGGGAGTGGACGTTGCAGACCCGGGGTCCGCCGCGGCGATGGCCGAGAGCGCAACCGAGCGCTTCGGCGGCATCGACTTCCTCGTCAACAACGCGGCGATCTTCGGGACGATGAAGCTCGATCTCCTGCTCACGGTCGACTGGGAGTACCTCAACCGCTTCCTCTCGGTCAACATGCTCGGAGCGCTCAACTGTGTCCGGGCCTGCTATCCGGCGATGCGCGTCAGGGGCGGGGGGGCGATCGTGAACCAGTCCTCGACCGCCGCCTACCTCTACGCCGGCTTCTACGGGCTCGCCAAGGCCGGGGTCAATTCGATCACCCAGCAGCTCGCCCACGAGCTCGGACCCGACCACATCCGTACCAATGCGATTGCGCCCGGGCCGATCGACACCGAGGCGTCGCGCACGGTCGTGCCCGACGCGTTCATGCAGCCGATCCTGGCGGGGCTCGCCATCAAGCGCCAGGGGCTGCCGTCGGATCTGACCGGCCTGTGCCTGTTCCTCCTCTCCGACCAGGCGTCCTGGATCACCGGACACGTGTTCAACGTGGACGGCGGCCAGGTGGTGCGCCCGTGACGGAGGGTGGGACCCGACCGGCGCGCATCCCCGGCCGCGATCGATGACCGACCACCGGATCGCCGTCGGGCTCGAGGGCGGCGTCATGAGCGTGGTCTTCGACCGCCCCGAGGCACGCAACGCGTTCGACCGGGCCATGTACCGTGCGGTGACCGGCGCACTGAGGGACGCGCTGACCGACGACGGGGTGCGGGCCGTGGTGCTCTCCGGCCGGGGCACGGCGTTCTCGTCCGGTCAGGACTTGAAGGAGATGGCCGCCATCGCGACCGGGGCACCCGGCCCGGACGCCGGGTCGGGCTTCCAGGACCTGCTCGACGTGGTGGTCGGGTTCGACAAGCCGTTGCTCGCCGCGGTGCACGGCGTGGGCGTTGGGCTCGGCTGCTCGCTGCTCGGCCACGTCGACCTCGTGCTCATCGACGAGGACGCCAGGCTGCGGGTCCCCTTCGCCGAGATGGGGGTGCCGCCGGAGGCTGCCAGCAGCGTCCTGCTCCCGGCACGGATGGGGTGGCAACGCGCGGCGGCCGCGCTGCTCGCCTCGGAGTGGATCGACGCTGCCCAGGCGGTGGAGTCGGGTCTCGCGCTGCGGGTCTGTCCGGCCGGCACCGTGCTCGGGGAGACCCTCGCCCTGGGACGCACCATCGCCTCGTTCCCGGCGCACGCCACCCGTGAGATCAAGCGCCTGATGCTGGCCGGTCGCGGCGCCGACGTGGCCGAGGCCCGCCGGCGCGAGGAGGACGCGTTCGCCGCCCTCTTCGCGGACCCCGCCCGCAATCCGGGCTCCCAGCTGCTCGCCGGGCTCGGGGAGTGAGCGGCCGTGCGGCTCGGGATCACCGCCTTCCTCACCGACCGGGCTATGGCGCCCGCCGAGCTGGCCACAGCCGCGGAGGAGCGCGGGTTCGCGTCGCTCTATCTCCCAGAGCACACCCACCTCCCGGTCCGAGCCGACACGCCGCCCGCTCTGGTCGACGGTGTGCATCTCGAGGACTACCGCCGCAGCCTCGACCCGTTCGTGTCCTTGGCCACCATGGCCTCGGTGACCACCACCCTCCGTCTCGGGACCGGGGTGGTCCTGGTCGCGCAGCACGACCCGATCGTGCTGGCCAAGCAGGTCGCCACGCTCGACCACTTGAGCGGCGGCCGGGTCGTGCTCGGCATCGGGTTCGGCTGGAACCGGGCCGAGGCGGCCGACCACGGTGTCGACTTCTCCCGCCGCCGGGAGGTGGCCCGCGACCACGTCCTCTGCATGCAGGCGCTCTGGGGTGCCGACCCCGCCGAATACCACGGAGAGCACATCGAGCTCGACCCGTGCTGGAGCTCGCCGAAGCCGGTCCAGCGTCCGGGGGTCCCCATCCTCGTCGGCGGCCGCGCCGGCCCTGCGACCTTCGCAGCCATCGCCGAGTACGCCGACGGATGGCTCCCGGTCGGCGGTGCGGGGCTGGGCGAGGCGGTGCCGGAATTGCGGCGTGTGGTCGAGGAGCGCGGTCGGGATCCCGGATCGGTGCGGGTGGTCCCGTTCGGCACCATCCCCTCGGACGCGAAGCTCGCCCACTTGCAGGACCTGGGTATCGACGAGGTGGTGCTCCGGGTTCCCTCCGGTGGTCCGTCGGTGATGCTCCCGGTCCTCGACGAGCATGCCGGCTACCTCGCGCGGTTCGGTGACGCGGGTGGCTGAGGAACTGCCCCGCCGGGAGGGACCACCCGGCAGACCCTGGAGCGGCGGGGGACGCGAGCAGCTGGCCGAGGCCGTGCGCCGTCTGATGGAGCTCACGGTCACCTCGTCCCCGCCGCCGGCAGTGCTCGCCGACGCGGCACGACAGATCACAGCGGTCGCGGACCGAATGGAGGTCTCGGTCCCGGCGGAGGGACCGGTACCGATCGGTCGGTTCGCCGAGCATCCGGTCGGACCCGACGAGGTTGGCGCCGCCCTCGCCTCCGCCATGCCCTTCGACATGGTCATCGGCAGTTGCAATCCACTCTCCCCTCCGGTCGAGGTCGAGTTCAGGCCGCCCCTGGCCATCGGCCGGGTGGTGTTCTCGCCGACCTACGAGGGCGCGCCGGGGTGCGTACACGGCGCGGCCCTCGCAGGGTGCTTCGACATCATGCTCACCGCGGCCAACGTGCTCGCCGACGCGGCGGGTCCCACCGTCGAGCTCTCGATCAACTACCGGAAGCCGACCCGGGTCGGCGTGGCGTCGGTGTTCGAGTCGTGGGTCACCCGGCGGACCGATCGCCGTGTCTTCAGCCAGGGCCGGCTGCTCCAGGACGGCGTCGTCACCGTCGAGGCGGTCGGGGAGTTCGTGCACATGGAGCGCACCCGCATCGCGGAGATGCACCGCGCGGAGGGGCGCCCAGCCACGGCCGGGGAGGGGTGAGCGGGAGCGCCACGCGCGCGCCGTCCACATTCTCTAGAGTCTGGTCACGGCGTCCCCGGGGAGGGGATCGATGGCCTGCCTGGACCGCCGACGACCAAGGGGGAGACTGCCTGTGAGGTATGCCATTCGGAACCGTCCCGGCGCGTGCAGGAGGGGTGCTCCGGCCGCGGTGATCCTCACCGGCCTTGTGCTCGCGGTCACCCTGACCGCCTGCTCCTCGACCACCAGTCAGCCGCCGACGACCACCGGCAGCTCGGGCTCGACGTCCGGTATCCCGGCATCCGCGTTCAGCGACACCACCGGGCTGACGTCGAACACGGTCTCCATCGGCAACGTGTCGACGCTCTTCGAAGGCCTGTTCAAAGGCGCCTACGTCGGGACGGAGGCCTACGCCGCCTACATGAACTCTCAGGGCGGCGTCCACGGTCGCAAGATCCTCGTCGACTCCTACGACGACGGCTACGCCGGTGCACCCAACAAGCAGTACACCCAGGAAGCTGCTCAGAAGGACTTCGCCCTCGTCGGCGGGTTCTCCACGTTCGACAGCTTCGGCGGGACCGTGCTCGCAGCGAATCCGGGTGTGCCCAACGTGACCGTCAGCCTCGACACGGCCACCGGGAACCTACCCAACAGCTTCAGCCCCCAACCCGCCTCGGGTGGGTGGCAGCTCGGCCCGCTTACCTACTTCAAGCAGAAGTTTCCGGCCGACATCACCCATGTGGGCGCGCTCATCGCAGACGTGCCGTCGGCCATCTCCAAGTGGGTGGCGGAAGAAGCGGCGATGAACTCGCTGGGCTACAAGGTCGTCTACGACCCCCAGTTCGGCATCACCCAGACCGACTTCACCCAGTACGTCGTCTCCATGCGCAACGCCGGAGTCAAGATCCTCTTCGTCGAGCAGATGCCGGAGAACTATGCAGCAGCGGTCGTCAAGGCCCTCAACCAGCAGGACTACCACCCGACGGTCGTGTTCGGCGCTTCGACCTACAGCGAGGCACTCGTGCCGAACTCGGGCGGTGCGGCGGCCATCGACGGCAACTACTTCGATCAGGCCGCTTCGCTCTACCTCGGGGAGGACGCGTCCGCGATTCCGGCGGTCAACACGTTCCTGAACTGGATCCAGAAGGTCTCCCCGGGGTTCAAGGCCGACCTCTACACGCTGTACGGCTGGACCTCGGCAGAGCTGTTCACCCAGGCCCTGCAGGCGGCAGGCGCCAACCCGACCCGGGGCTCGGTGCTCGAGCAGCTGAAAAAGGTCACCACGTTCAACGCCGCCAACCTCCTCGCCACGTCCAACCCGGGTGGAAAGGTGCCGGCCTCCTGCTACATCATCGGCCACATCGTCAACGGTCAGTTCCAGCGCCTCGACGATCCGCCGGTGACCGGTTCCACCCACGGCTACCGGTGCGACGCGCCGTACTACTACTACCCCCCGAAGTAGGAGGGACGGTCAGGTCACCTGACCTGTCCAGGGAGTTCAGCGGCATCAGTCCCGTCCAGTCCGCGATCGGTCCGCAGGAAGTCGAGAGTGGAGTCGATCGCGGCCCTGGTGCGATCGTTCGCCGCCCGGCAGTGGGACGACCATATCGACGACGGGTGACCTCGTGAGCTTCTACCGGATTCGGCACCCGATCCGTCGTCGCTGGCTTCCCCGGAGCGTCCGCCGCGCTCGACGCGGCTGGTGGCGAGCACGCCACCTCCGACCGTGAGCAGCAACCGTCGCCGGCCTGATCACCCGTGAGCTGGCAAGCTGCGACGAGCAGGGAGGTACAGATGATCCAGCCCACCACCGTCGCCGAAGAGGTCCTCGGCGACACGCTGCCGTTCGGCCCCTAGCTGGACAAGCTCGGCCCGGCGTGCGGCCGAGAGCGCTCATCGTCCGCGGCGATCGTGCCGTTCCATGCGCACGCCGGCCGAGAGCCCGCTGACGGTCGCGGTGAGGAGCACCGCTGGGTGGGCGAGCGCGCCTGACGCGGCGCGGGCCGCACCGGGGAAGTCCCGATCGCGGGCGCGGTTCCCGGCCCGGCGGGCCCGTTTCGAGCCGTCCCGGAGGACACCCTTGGTCGACGCGGCGAGGTAGCGCCGCACGATCGGCGCGCCGGATCCGAAGTTGCGGATGAGCAGGATCAGGTGGTTCTTCTGGGCCCAGTAGACGTAGCGCAGGTCGAACCGCTTGCCCTTGGCGTATGGAGCGGCGACGTGTTCGACCACCGCGTCGGGGGTGTAGACGAGGCGGTAGCCGGCCTGCCTCACCCGCAGGCACAGATCGGTCTCTTCGCGCATGCAGGTTCCGGTGTAGCCGTCGCGGATGCCGCCGATCTCGTCGAGGACCGAACGGCGAAAGGACATGTTGGCCCCGAGCAGGTGGTCGACCCCGACCGGCGCCCCTGGATCGGCGGCGAAATTGCCGGTCAGGGTGCCGTCGTCGCGGAGCCGGCCGATCGCGTCGATCCCGTCGGTGAGCTCTCCAGGCTGGCCCCGGATCTGCCGGCCCCCGACCGCGCCGACTTCGGGGTCGTCGAAGAGGGGGAGCAGGTGCTCGAGCCATTCCGGTTCGGCGAAGGCGTCGTCGTCGACGAAGGCCAGCACCCGTCCACCGGTGCTGCGGTAGGCGATGTCGCGCGCCGTAGCCGTGGCGCCCCGGCCGGCCGGGCAGACCTCGTAGCGCACGTCGGGGAAGCGCTCCCGGAGCAGCCGTGCGGTGTCCCCCCCGTCCGAGGAGTCGACGACGATGATCTCACCGGGGGCCACCGTCTGGCGAGCGAGGTGCTCGAGGCAGCGGGCCACGAAGTCCGGGCGCTCGTAGGTCACCACCGCGACCGCCGCGCCCGACGTGGTCGTCGGCCCCGGGTCCGTGTGGTCGCGGCGCCCGGTCACCGCTCCATCCTACCGATGGCAGCCGTTCCACCTCCGGCCCCCGAGCCGGTAGCCTCAGCCCGCGGCCAACCGGTCCTCACCATGCCGACCGAGACCGCCGACACCGCTTGCGATCCCTTGCCGCAGGCTCCACTGCGGGTGGTTCGGGCCAGTCGTCGCCGTCGTCGTCTCCACCCGGCATCCGCTGTGCAGCACGTCAGTCCGCGAATAGTCCGCCGAGAAGATGCATAACGATGAGAACGGTCGGACACGGTTGAACACTGGAGCTCCAGGTCAGACTACGTTTCAGCGACGAACCTGCGTGTTGGCGTTGCCGTTCTCCTCCTACCCCCCGAAGGAGGACCACGAGGGACGACCCGCCAGCAGAGGGCGCCCGCGGAGGACGAACCTGGCGAGGTGGAGGAGGCAAGTCAACAGCGGTGGGGGCCGCGGGGCGGCCGGGGTGCCGCGCTCAGGCGTCGGCGGAGGCGGCCTGCGCAGCGCGCCGCATCAGGCGGCTCTTGCGGTTGGCAGCCTGGTTCTTGTGGATGACGCCCTTTGACGCGGCCTTGTCGATCCGCTTGACCGCCAGCCGGAGCTCCTCCTCGGCGTTGTCCGTGCCCGCGACGATGGCCGACTGGGCCCGCTTGGTCCGCGTCCGCAGTTCCGAGCGGACTGCCTTGTTGCGCGCCTGACGCTTGATCGTCTGCCGGTTGCGCTTGATCTGGCTGCGTATGTTCGCCACTACTGGTCCTCGTCGTCCTCGTGTGCTCGGCCGGGGCGGCGACAGCCGCCACCTGCTACCCGTACGGTGCCCCCCGGGATCCCGTCGTGGGTATCCACTTGGGGACAACGAAGGATAGCAGCTCGCCTCCGGCCGGTCGGGCCGACCCGGGCACGGGGCGGTCGACCGGTGTGGCAAGGCGGCGTGGGTACGCTGGAGAGCCCGTGCTCCCCGCTTCCCGAATCCGCAACTTCTCGATCATCAGCCACGTCGACCACGGCAAGTCGACGCTGTCCGACCGCATCCTGGAACTGACCGGGGCGGTCGACCCCCGCCAGATGCGCGAGCAGTACCTCGACTCGATGGACATCGAGCGCGAGCGGGGGATCACCATCAAGGCCCAGAACGTGCGGGTGCCCTGGAGCGATCACACCCTCCACCTCATCGATACCCCGGGACACGTCGATTTCGGGTACGAGGTGAGCCGCTCGCTGGCCGCCTGCGAAGGAGCGGTCCTCCTGGTCGACGCCTCACAGGGGATCCAGGCCCAGACCCTCGCCAACTGTTACCAGGCGCTCGAACACGACCTCGAGATCGTGGCCGTGCTCAACAAGATCGACCTGCCGGCCGCCGACCCCGAGCGGTGCGCCGCCGAGATCGAGCAGGTGCTCGGGATCGAGGCCGCCGGTATCCTCCGCCTCTCGGCCAAGACCGGGGAGGGGGTGCCCGAGCTACTCGACACCATCGTGGCCCGCATCCCGGCCCCCACAGGTGACGCCCACGCCCCGCTCCGGGCCCTCATCTTCGACTCGGCCTACGACCAGTACCGCGGGGTGGTGAGCTCGATCCGGGTCATGGAGGGGACCCTGACCCAGTCCGACCGACTCCGTTTCATGCAGGCCGGGATCAACCACGAGATCGAGGAGATCGGCATCCGGACCCCGGACACCGTACCGGTCGACGAGCTCGGCCCGGGCGAGGTCGGCTATCTCATCGCCGGGATCAAGGACGTCGGCGGTGCCCGCTCGGGTGAGACGGTGACCACCGCCGTCCATCCGGCGGCGACCGCGCTCGACGGGTACCGCGACCCGAAGCCGATGGTCTTCTGCGGACTCTTCCCGGTCGATGGGGACGAGCTCCCCGATCTGCGGGACGCCCTCGAGAAGCTGCGCCTCAACGACGCCAGCTTCACCTACGAACCCGAGTCGTCCCGCGCCCTGGGGTTCGGCTTCCGCTGCGGGTTCCTCGGCCTGCTGCACATGGAGATCGTCCGCGAGCGGCTCGAGCGCGAGTTCGACCTCTCCCTCATCGCGACCGCCCCGTCGGTCGCCTACCGCGCCTTTCTCGCCGACGGGTCCGAGGTGGACGTGGACAATCCGAGCGAGCTGCCCGAGCCGTCCCGGCTCGACCATGTGGACGAGCCCATGCTGCGCGCCACCATCCTCACCCCGGCCGAGTACACGGGCACTGTGATGGAGCTCTGCCAGGGACGTCGGGCGGAAATGCTGAAGATGGAGTACCTCTCCCCGGAGCGGGTCGAGTTCGTCTACGCGATCCCACTGGCCGAGGTGGTGGTCAACTTCTTCGACCAGTTGAAGAGCCGGACCAAGGGGTACGCCAGCCTCGACTACGAGCCGGAAGGGTACGCCACCGCCGATCTGGTGAAGGTCGACCTGCTCATCAACCACACTCCGGTAGACGCCTTCTCGACGATCGTGCACAAGTCCGAGGCGGACAGCTATGGGCGGAGGATGACCGAGAAGCTGCGCGAGCTGATTCCGAGGCAGCTGTTCGACGTGCCCATCCAGGCCGCCATCGGCGGCCGGGTCCTGGCCAGGGAGACGGTCAAGGCACGGCGCAAGGACGTCCTCGCCAAGTGCTACGGCGGCGACATCACGCGCAAGCGGAAGCTCCTCGAGAAGCAGAAAGAGGGCAAGAAGAAGATGAAGAGCATCGGGCGGGTCGAGGTCCCCCAGGAGGCGTTCGTCTCCGCCCTCCGCCTCGACGACTGAGCCGATCGGGTCCCGGATGAACCCAGGACCCGCCACGCCATGGCGTCTAACGTAGCCATGGTGCCTGACGGTTCCGCCATCGTCGTCTCGGACGTCTCCAAGACGTACCGTGTGTTCCGACGGGAAGAGCGGACCAACTACGCGGCCGAGGCACTCCTCAAGAGGATGCGGGGCCGGAAGCAGAAGCCCGAGCAGTTCGATGCCCTCCACGGCGTGTCCTTCGAGGTCGGCTGGGGCGAGGTGGTCGGCATCATCGGTCGTAACGGGGCAGGAAAGAGCACGCTGCTCAAGATCATCAACCGGATCACCGCGCCGACGACCGGGCGCCTCGAGCTCGGTGGGCGGGTGGGCAGCCTGCTCGAGGTGGGCACCGGGTTCCACCCGGAGCTGACCGGCCGCGAGAACGTCTTCCTCAACGGCACCCTGCTCGGCATGCGTCGCAAGGAGATCAGCCAGCGTTTCGACGCGATCGTCGAATTCGCCGGGACCGGACGGTTCCTCGACACCCAGGTCAAGCGCTACTCGACCGGCATGTACATCCGCCTCGCCTTCGCAGTGGCTGCCCACCTCGACTCCGAGATCCTGGCGGTCGACGAGGTGTTGGCGGTCGGAGACTCGGATTTCCAGGCGAAGTGTCTGCGCAAGATGCGTGAGGTGGCTCGGGACGGCCGGACGGTGCTCGTGGTCAGCCATCAGCTCCAGACCGTGTCGGACCTCTGCACTTCGGCGCTCTATCTCAACGCGGGCCGCCTGGTGCTGCACGGCACCGTGGAGGAGGCCATGGAGGAGTACAAGCGCAGCTTTGCACGGGAGGCCCCGCAGCTCGAGGTGGCCACGCACCGACCCGGCACCGGCGAGATCCGGTTCTCCAAGGTCGCGGTGGCCGACGACATCACCAAGCCGGGAGATGACCTGGTGGTCGAGTTCTCGGTCGGAGCGCATCCCGACTTCGGCAGCCGCTACCACCTCTCGTGCTTCATCAACAACGAGGACGGCATGGTGATCGCCCAGTGCGACTCCCGGGTGGTCGACTTCTGGCTCGATCCCGCGACCGATGCCCAGGGCCGGCTCAGGGTCCGCACGCCGTGGCTCAAGCCAGGGGCCTACACCGTCGATGTCTTCATCCATGCCGGCGGACGTGCGACGGATATCTGGGAGCAGGCCTGTCACTTCCAGGTGCTCCCGGTGACGCCGTATTCGTTTCCGACCACCCCGGACGGCACCGACCACGGCGTGGTCTACCCCGACTTCGACTACACCCAGAGCTGAGCATCCGTGGCCAACATCGTCATCACCCCCCCGGGGAGGTTCTCGCTCCCCAAGGTCGGAGAGCTGTGGGAGGCGCGTGAGGTTCTCTACCGGTTTGGCGCCCGCGATGTGACCCTCCGCTACCGCCAAACGGTGCTGGGCGTGGTCTGGGTCGTCCTGCAGCCGCTCCTCGTCTCCCTCGTCTTCACCCTCGTGTTCAGCAAGGTCGCCAAGCTGACCGTTCCGCACGTCCCCTACCTGGTCTTCGTCTTCGTCGGGCTCCTGGCTTGGAACCTGTTCAGCGGAATCGTGACGCGCGCCCAGGGATCGCTGGTCTCCAACCGCGACCTGGTGTCCAAGGTCTTCTTCCCCCGCATGCTGGTGCCCCTGGCCACCATCTATTCGAATCTGGTCGACTTCCTGGTCTCTACTGCATTCCTGGCCGCGCTCTGGATCGTCAACGGGATCAACCCGGGTCCACAGGCCTTCCTGCTCCCGGTGTGGGCGGTTCAGGTGATGCTCCTGGCGAGCGGCGTAGGGCTGCTTTCCGCCGCGCTCACCGTGCGCTACCGCGACGTGAACTACTTCGTCCCGTACATGCTGCAGTTCCTCCTCTACGCGAGCCCGATCGCCTATTCGGTCACTGCGGTGAAGAACTACCGCTGGGTCTACGATCTCAACCCGTTGACCTGGCTGCTCCAGGAGTTCCAGTGGTCCCTTGCACGCCAGGTCGCTCCGGCAAACTGGGAGTTCGTCCTCTCCTTCGTGATCCCCGTCTTGGTGTTCCTCGGAGGCGCGCTCGTCTTCGAGCAGATGGAGCGCGGGTTCGCCGACGTGATCTGAGCGTGCGAATACTGACGAACGTCCAGGACCTCGGGCCCACGAACGGGATCACGGTCCAGACCCTCCAGACGACCGTGGCACTCTGCCGGCGCGGTCACGGGGTCACTGTCGCCTACGTCGACGACGGTCCGTTCCGGCATGAGTACGAGGCGGCTGGAGCGGCGGTGGCCCAGGTACCCCTGCTCGACCTGCATGTCCGCGGGTCCCGGGCCGCCTCCCGCCCGTTGGCCGCGGCGGTGCGGGCCGGGATGGCCACCCGTCCAGACGTGGTCTACGCCCACCGGATGCAGGTGTTGCCGTGGGCGGTGGCCACCGGCACCGGGTCGCGCCGCCCTGTGGTCGCACACCTCCACGGGTTGACCGGCTGTACCCACCGAGTGGTGAACGGCCTGCTCGGTCGTCGCGTGCGCAAGGTCCTGGCAGTATCGGCGTTTCTCCGCGGACAGCTCGTGTCCGGTGGTTTTCCGGCGAAGCGGCTCGAGGTGGTCCACAACGGGATCGATGCCGATGCGTATCCGCTCGGAGATCTG
Source organism: uncultured Acidimicrobiaceae bacterium (assembly GCA_963701325.1). GTDB lineage: Bacteria > Actinomycetota > Acidimicrobiia > Acidimicrobiales > RAAP-2 > Bog-756. The sequence goes on along the minus strand of OY969604.1, from coordinate 1,043,192 downwards.
GAGGACCGCACCCGTGCCCGGGAGGAGTTCGGCATCGACCCTGAGGCCTTCGTGGTCCTGTTCTACGGCCGGCTCGACCCGACCAAGGGTGTCGAGGTCCTGCTGGAAGCGCTCGAGCGGATGCGGAGACCGCCGGGAGTGCACCTCATGGTCGTCGGCTCACCGGCCACGGTGGAGTACCTCAAGCACCTCCGGCCTCGGCTCCGCGATGCCGGCGCCACCTGGCTACCCAACCGGACCGATGTGGTCACCCCATTGCACGCAGCCGATGTCGTCGCCGTCCCGTCGGTATGGGACGAACCCTTCGGTCGGGTGGTGGTTGAAGCCATGGCGACCGGGCGCCCGGTCGTGGCGGCCGATGTCGGCGGGCTGCCCGAGGTGCTGACCGGCCCGTTCGCCCGATTCCTCTTCCCCCGGGGGGACACCGAAGCGCTGGCCGGGATGCTCTCGTCGCTGTTCGGTTGGCGGACGGCTGAGCCCGACCTCGGGCTGGCGTGTCGGACCCACGTGGAGCGCCACTTCACGTTGACGGCCATGGTCGATGAGATCGAGCACCGCCTGCAGGCGGTGGTCGGTGTCTGAGGCGATCCAGCGGGCGCGGCCTTCGGTCAGCGTCGACGGACCGCGAGGTAGGCCTGTGCGTTGGACGTGATCGCCCCGGGGCTGAGGCAGAGGGCCAGGGCAAGGTTCTTCATCACGCTGACCAGCCCTCCTCCCGTTCGCCGGTCTGCACTGCGCGCCCGCAACACCGCGATCTCGGCGTTCGTCCGCCGGTTGGTCCTCCGGCCCCGGGCGATGAGGGGAAGCGACTCGATCTCCCCGATGTTCTCGAGGTGTCGTCGGTAGCCGCGCAGCACGTAGTCGACCTCCCGGAACTGGATCCAGGGGTCCCCCGAAACGCTCAGGCTGTGGCGGCGGTACTGGAGGAGGACGTCGGGGACGAATGCCAGCCGGAAGGCGCGGGACACCCGGAGTACGAAATCGATGTCCTCGGCCTTGGTCTTGGGGTCGAACAGCCCTGCACACTCGACCGCCTCGCGTGAGACGAGGGCGGTGGAGATGAGGAGAGAGAAGCGACACTGGAGGATGTCCTCGTACTGGACGTCGGCACCGTGCCCGACGCAGAGGAACCGCCGCTCCGGGTCGACCTGCTCGAACTGCGTGTGACACAGACCGACGGAGGGATCTTCCTCGAACTGGGCCACCTGTGCTTCGAGCTTGCCCGGGAACATGATGTCGTCGTGGTCGAGGAAGGTGATCCACCGCCCGCTTGCCGCGTGGAAGCCGGCGTTGCGAGCGAGAGCCACACCGCTCTGCCGTTGATGGATGACCTCGATGCGGCTGTCATCGGCAAGGTCGTCCATCGGATCGTCACAGCCGTCGCACACGACTTTGATCTCCCAGTCCTCGAAGGTCTGCGCCCGTACCGAGGCCACCGCCTCTCGCACGAGGGATCCCCCGGTGTGGGTAGGGATGACGACGCTCACCGACGGGGACATGAATCGACCGTAGCAAAGGAGGTGAATCGCTCGGTAGTGGCTGCGCTTCGCTTCCTCCCCTTGGATCGCCGGGGACGTCGAGTAGCCTTCCGCCGTGACTGCACAGCGGCTCCGCGTGCTGCTGATGAGCCCGCTGCCCGGGATCGATCCCTTCATGGGTGACGTCGTCTACTCCCAAGCGCTCCTCGAGCAGCCACCGCCGGGTGTGACCTACGTGCCCTACGACGAGGCGCTCGCCTCGGGTGAGCTGGTAGAGCACGGGCGTCGCTCCGCTCTGCGGACCGCGCAGGGACGCCGCGAACGTGTCGTCGCCCTTGGACGGGTGCTCCGCGATCACGGGCTCAACGACCTCCGCCGGGCCGGGTTGCTCTACCGCGAGCCCTTCCGCACCCTCGAGATCCGCGGCGCCTTCGACCTCGTCCACTGCCACACGTACAGCGTCCACTGGCTCGGGAGACGGACCCCGGTGGTGGTCAGCAACGCAATCCCCCTCGCTGAGCTCTATTCCCGGGCACGTGGTTGGGGAGCGCGGCGGGTCCGGGTGACGGATCGGGTGGACGGCGTCCTGGCTCAGCTGCTCGGTGTCGCCCACATCGAACACGGCCTCGCCGGTGCCGACCGGGTGATGGCCTTCACCCACGCCCTCGGCCAGTGGTACGTCGACCACGGCGTACCGGCCGAACGGATCGGCGTGGTGCCGTGCTTCCCGTCGGGGATGCCGACCGGAGCAGTGGCCCAGGCGGTTCCCGGGCGGATCGGCTTCGTAGCCGGAGACTTCCGGGCCAAGGGCGGCGACACCGTGCTCCGCTCGCTTCGGGGGATCCGGCAGAAGCGGCCCGAGGCCCACCTGTGGATCGCCGGTGGAGCGCCGTCGCCCACCCTCCCGGGGGAGGCCCTCGAGGCGGTGACCTGTGTGGGCTATCTGTCGCGTGAGACGTTGCTCGCCGAGTTCCTCCCGAGCTGCGAGGTCTTCGCCTATCCGTCACGGTTCGACGGCCTGCCGCTCACCCTGCTCGAGGCTCTCGGGTCCGGCGTCCCCGTCGTGGTGTCCGACTACTTCGCACTCCCCGAGGTGCTGGGCGACGGCCAAGCAGGTCGGGTGGTACCCCAAGACGACCCCGATGCGCTGGCCGAGGCCGTGATCGAACTGCTCGACCCCGAGGTCAATGCCGTGGCCAGGGCTGCAGCCAGAGCCAGGTACGCCTCCACCTACTCACCCGAGGTCGTACTGCCGCGCCTGCGGGAGAATTACGACTGCACGCTGATCGCGGCCGGCGGCGCCAACACGCCGCAGTGATCGCACGTTCGGGCATCTCCTCGGGCGGTCACCCCGTCGCATCGGTGCCGACGGACAGTCCACCCGCGCCAGGACGCTCCGGCCCCCGGGGCGCGGTGCCTGCCGCCGAGCGGGCAAAGCGCGCTGTCATCCACGAGGTCAGGACCGGATACGCCTGGTTCTGCCCGTCGACCGTGTACAGCGAGTGGTCGGTACCGCGGATCACCCGTATGTCGAGCAGGCCGCGTCGGCGGAGGCGGCGTTCGACAACCGACCAGTAGAGGGACCGCTCGTACTCGAGCGCGTTCGGGTTCTGCGAGTACGAGCAGGAGGCGAGCACCGCGACGGCACACCCCGGCCACCGACGCATGGGGCGACTCCCGGACCCGGACCTGGAGGAGCGCCCGCCAGAGCCAGGTCGCGATCCGGGAGTGCTTCGTGGCGAGCGCTCGCAGCGAACGGGGCATGCGGCTCACGACACGGCGCCGGGGGTCGATCCGTCCGGTGCCCGCCTCGGCGAACCCGGTCCTCAGCCCTGGGTTGATCGCACAGACACCCAACGGTCGGAGCCGGAGGCCGGCCTCGAGTGCGTGGTAGGCGCCGGACGACAGACCGACGAAGACGAGGCGGCGACCGTCGGGGTCGTCCAGGGCCGCCGCCAGGTCGGCCAGGTCGTCGATCGCCTCGGCCGGCTTCGGGATGTTGCGCGGACGGCCGGGTCTGCCGAAGGACTCGCCGATGCCGTCCAGGTCGACCCGGATGGCGGGAATCCCTTCGCCGGCAAACCTCCGGGCCAACGCCACCCACTGCCGCCCGGGGCCGGTGTGGTCGAGGGCACCAGCCGAGAGGAAGACGGCGGTCGGGAGCCGGTCTTCTTCGGCGTCGTCGGGCTCGGTACGGACACCGAAGAGCTGGTTGGGTCCGAGCCGTACGGCCCGCTCCGAGATGGACCGGCCGTCGGCCGATGTGAGCACCCTGGCCGAGGGCACCGGGTGGACCAGGATCGGGAACGACCGTTGGTCGAGGAGCGAGCCGGTCCACCGGCACACGGCCGTCATGGCTTGCTCGGGTAGCACCAGAGTGTCCGGGTACGCTTCCATGAGTCCGGGCTGGCCTTCCACTTCCTGCCACTCCGCGGCCGTTGCCGCGAACCGTGCACGGGCGGACCGCATGCTCGAAAGCCCGGTCCGGGCCAGGACGACGGTCCGGGTTCGGTGCGCCTCCGGGCCGGGACCCAGGATGAGTCCCTCCAGCTCGGCGGCTGTCTCCTTCGAGTAGGTGAAGGCGGGGCCATTGACGGATCCGTCGCCTGCCTGTGGGGCACTGTAGGTGGTGGCCAAGAGGGCCACCTCCCTCCGCAGGAAGTCCCGTCCGGACGGGCAGGGGTCCCAGAGGACCATACCGGTCACCGTGGTGCCTCGGGCCACCGCTTCGGCGGCCAAGAGGGCACCCATCCGCATGCCGATGAGGACCACCGGCGCCTCCGTCGCCCGCCTGGCGAAGTCCACGGCCTCCTCGATACCGGTCACCCACTCGTCCAACCGGTCTGGGTCCCCCCACGCGCCGGCCGAGTCGCCGGTGCCGTTGTAGTCGAACCGAAGGGCGGCGATGCCGTCGGCAGCCAACCGGTCGCCCACGACTTGAAAGGCGGGCAGGGCATTGGCCGCCTCCCGACCCAGGGGCGGGCAGAGCACCGCCATTCCCCGGACCGCGCCGGAGGTAGGCGTGTGCACAAAGCCGAACTGTGGGCTCGCGGGTCGCCCGAACCAGGTGGGCGTGGAGGTGACAGCCCTGCCGACACCGACGTCCGTCATCATCGCCTCTCGCTCAGCGCCCATCGAGCCATCATCCTCCAGATGCGGAAGCCCGGCGTGCCGTCGCCGTCCCACAGGCAGGGATCGGCGTCCCGAGAGCCACGCTTGCTCTGATCGGTCGCACCACGGGGCCTCCCTTTTCGCCGCCCGCCACCCGCGGGCCGCTCACCTGGCGGATGCGCGGAAGATGGCCTCGACGCGATCGAGCGCCCCGTCGAGCCGGAACGACTGTTCGATCCTGGCCGTGCACGCCTGTGCCAGCCCGGGCTCCTCCTCCCGCCACCGCAGGAGCGAACGCAGCTTGTTCGCGAGGTCCTCGTCGTCACCGCGAGCAACCAAGAATCGGTCCAACGAGCCGGCCAGGATCTCTGGGATCCCACCGACCCGGGAGGCGATGACCGGTCGTCCCGTGGCCAAGCCCTCGATGACCACGCGGCCGAACGGCTCGTCGAACAACGAGGGAACGACGAGCACGTCGGCGGCGTGGAGAGGAGTGACCACGTCACGCCGGTTGCCGAGGAACATCACGCCGGGGCCGGCCAGTCGGTGGAGCTCGCCAAGATGGGAGCCACCGTCGCGGTCGGCGACCGAGGAGCCCACAAGAAGCAGCAGGCCCCGATCGGGCGGGAGCCCCAGCCGGTGCCACGCCCGCAGCAGCACGTCCACACCCTTCTCGGTGTCGAGCCGGCCGAGGTAGCAGGCGATGAAGGTGTCGTCGGGCACTCCGAGGAGCCGACGGGCCCTGTCCCGTTCGGCCAGGCCGCCTGCCGGATACTCCCCCAGGTCGATCGCGTTGTGCACGACAGTGATCTTGGCGGCGTCGAGGCCAGACATCTGCCATTGGTCGGCGACGAACTGCGAGACCGGTACGAACCGATCGACGTGCCGGTTGAGGAAGGCGATGTCCGAAGGCCGTTGGTCCGAATGGCCGTGGAGATGGCACACCACCGGAGTGTGGAGCAGCCTGCCGGCTGGGACGGCCCAGCCCATCGAGTAGATCCTGTTGCCGTAGAGGACGTCGGGTCGTCGCCGTACGGCCGCCCATACTGCCGGCGCCATCTGCGCCTTCCGGAGGGCCCGGGCGCGGTGGCCGACCGGGAACCAATAGTCCACGGTCGGCACCTTTGTGACCGAGGCGCAGAACTGCCGGTACTCCTCTTCGAGCGACCCATCCTCTGCGTGGAGGAGGTGGACCATGTGGCCACGGCGGGAGAGCCCCCGGGACATCTGAAAGGTGTGCAGCTCGACGCCGCCCGTCGGCGAGATCGCATGGACGTTGGTCACTACGCGCACCGGCGGAACCCCTTCGCGCCACTCGCCGGGATGCCTGTGCGTGACGGAACGGACTCCAGCGCGCTCGCGTGCCCCGTCGCCGAGACCGATCGACGGGCTGCGGACGACCGCGTCGCGCACGGGGCGTCCGACCTCGGCAGCGCGGCCCCGTACACACTGTTCCCGGACCGGGAAATCTGATCGTTCGCGCAGTGGTGCAATGGGTTCTCAGGCAATGGGCTCGCTGGGCCTCCCGGTGGCTTCGGTCGGCATCGTGCGGGGATTTCGGTCGGGGGCCGAGGGTACCTGTTGGCGCACAGGAGTGGGAACATCGCTACAAAGAGCACGATGAGATGATCGGACGGCGCGACCATGCGGGCCCCGAGCAGCCGACGATGCCGAGCGCGACGGTACCGTGGCACTTCCGAGAGAGGATCGCCGGGAAGGCTGATGCGCATCCGCGCCGATCAGGCTGCGTAGGACGTCCAGAGCCGAGCGTGGGCCGCGATACTGGCTTCCCAGGTGAACCCGGCCGCCCGGAGGCGTCCCCGCTCGATGAGGTCACGGGTGGCAGGTCCTTCCTCGAGGGCGGCGAGGATGCCCTCGGCGAGGCTCGATCCGTCGGGCTCGACCAGGAGCGCCGCGTCCCCGCACACTTCCGGGAGTGAGCTCCGTCGGGCGGCGACCACCGGGACGCCGGCGGCCATCCCCTCGAGTGCGGGCAGGCCGAAGCCCTCGTAGAGGGAGGGCACCACGACGACCGCCGCCGCGGCCATCACTCCCCGGAGCGTCTCGTCGGGCACCCGCCCAGGCAGGACGGTCCCAGGGAGTGGACCGAAGAGCAGGTCGCGCCGCGGATCGGGTGGGCCGAGGAGCACCAGGGTGAGATCGGACCGATCGTCCCGGATCCGTGCCCAGGCCTCGGCCAGACCGGACAGGTTCTTGCGATCGCTGCACCCTCCTGCGTGCAGCACGAACGGCGGTCGGATCCCGAACACCGCGAGCTCGACCTCCGCCATCGGAACCGCGTCGAAGAATGCCCGGTCGACGCCGTTGTGAATTGCCACCGGATCGGCCACCCCGAACTCGGACGCGACCTCGTCGGCCGAGAATTGCGACGGACAGATAACCACCTCGGCACGCCGAGCCGTGACCGCCGCATCCGGTGGGGGCGGACCCTCGTCGACGAACCGCCACGGGACGAGGTCGTGGATGGTGAGCACCTCCGGGGAGCGCGCCGGGGGGAGCCGGAGGTCCATTCGGTGCACGACGTCGCAGCCCCGGTAGAGGATCCTCCCGGCCGCGCGGCGGACTGGTGCCGAGGCCCCGATGAGGAGCCGGGACGGGACCCGGGCGGTGCCCGCGAGGGGCGATCGCACCGTCCGCACGGCGATCGGGCGGACGTCCCACCCCGACCCGAGCTCGGCCGGGGCGCGCCGTGCCAGTTCCTGTTCGTAGCGCTGTTGGCCCATGGGCTGGGCGACCGAAAGGGAGACCAGGCCCAGCCGACGGGTCACCACGCGCCGGTGCCGATCACGACGCCGCGCCCGGCGGTAGCGTCGTCCGGGTGAACCGCTCGCAGGTGCTCGGCGGCGGCGCCACCGCCCCCGAGCGCATGGGACCGGCTGACCGGTCTCTCGGAAGCCGCCGCGAGCTGCTGGTCGGAGTCCTCTTGCTGGCAGCGGTCGTGGGCGGCGGCGTGTACCTGGCCGTGCGCCCCGCCCCGGGTGCGTTCGACGTCTGGCTGCAGCAGGTCATCCCGGGTACGACGAGCCGGGCGGTGACCGCTGTGACCGCGCTGCGGTACCCGTTGTGCATCGTCATCGGGTCCATCGTTGCAGCTGCGGTGACCGTCCGACGGGACTGGCCGCGGGCGGTGGCCTGCCTGGTCGGGCCGCCACTCGCCCTCGTACTCTGCGAACTGGTGGTCAAGCCGGCGGTCGGTCGCACCCTCGGGGTGGGCCTCAGCTACCCCTCGGGGTCGACGGCGGGTGCCGCCGCGCTGGGCGTCGCGGTGGTGCTGGCCACGCCCGAGCGGCTCCGGGCTGTCGCCGTCGTGGTGGTCGCGCTCTACGCGCTCGCAATGACCGTCGCCGTCGTGGCACTCCGCTGGCACTTCCCGACCGACGCGGTGGCCGGACTGGCCTGGGGAGTCGGGGTCGTGCTCGTGGTGGACGCATCGGCTTCGTTGGCCGCCCGCCGATGGGCCGGCCGTTCGGGTGGTGTGGGGCGAGACGACCCCGGGCCGATCACACCCTCTGGCGCCTGAGCGCTCGGTGCCGTGGCCCCCTGCTGGACCGCGGGATCAGTCGGGATCGGTGGGTCCGGTCTCCCGGTCCTCCGACCGGGTGCGGATGACGGCCACGGTCTTGCCCGGATCGTCGGGGTCGAAGTGGAGCGCGATCGGCCCCTCGGGCTCGTCGGGCTCGCCGGGGGCCTCGATCACATAGGCCGGTTGGACGCGCTCGCGCTCGAGGGCGTGCTGCAGACCGAGGGTGATACCGCTCAGGACGGCACCTGTCGTCGAGCGCTTCATCCAGTTGCTGAACCGGAGCGGATCGGCTGCACCCTCCGGCTCGTCCGTGGACTCGCCGGTCGCGTCGACTCCCGGAGGCGGGAGCTCCTGCCCGTCGTCCGAGGGAGCGGGAACCGCCTGCCCGTCGTCCGAGGGCGGGTCCTGGCCGATCTGCACCCACCCCACGGTACTGGTCGACGCAGGCGGGGTGTGCCGTAGGATCGCCCACGTGCTCGATCGCTTCCACCCGCCGGCCGAAGAGTACCTGGAGACCATCTTCGCCCTCGAGGAGGAGGGGATCCCGATCATCCAGGCACGGCTCGCCGAACGACTGGGCAAGGCGGCTCCGTCGGTGTCGGAGATGCTCGACCGGCTCGAGGCCGACGACCTGATCACCCGCAGCTCGCGCCAGATCACCATGACCCCCACCGGTCGGGATCTGGCCGAGGGCGTGGTCCGCAAGCACCGGCTCGCGGAACGGCTCCTCGTCGACATCATCGGCCTCGACTGGGACAAGGCCCACATCGAAGCGGGCAGGTGGGAGCACGTGATCTCCGACGACGTGGAGGCCCGGCTCGTGGTGCTGCTCGGCAACCCCACGACCTGCCCGCACGGCAACCCCATCCCCGGCGTGGAGCCGACCGCCCCCGAGCAGCGCCGCCTCGCCGAGGCCCAGCCCGGAGAGCGGGTGCGCCTCGAACGGGTCACCGAGAGCGTCGAGCACGAGGCCGCCTCCCTCTCCTACCTGGGCGATCACGGGCTGACCCCGGGCACCACGGCCCTCGTCAGCGCACGTGCACCGGACGGGACGCTCACCCTGGTGACCGGAGATGCGACCATCGCGCTCGGGCCGGCGATGACCGCACGCATGTTCATCGCCTCGGCCTGACCGGTCGCTTCGGGGCGGGTGGCAGTCCTATCGGGGCCAGCACTCACTAGAGTGGAGTGCCAACGACGCCCGAGCCGGCAGGTGGAAGCCGCCCGCCGACCAGGCCACGAATGAGTGACGATGCCGACCGTCGACGATCGAAGAGGTGAGAAGGCCCCAGCCGGGGCGGGGGAGACCGACGGCGGCAAGGCCGCCGCTGACATGGACGCCCGTAAGGCGGCCATCCTCAACGCAGTGGTCACCGAGTACATCGGCTCGGCTCAGCCGGTCGGCTCCCAGCACGTGGTCAACGCCCCGGGCGTGAGCGTCTCGTCCGCCACGGTGCGCTCCGACATGGCAACCCTGGAGCGCGAGGGGTACCTGACCCAGCCCCACACCAGTGCCGGCCGGATCCCGACCGACAAGGGGTACCGCTTCTTCGTCGACCACGTGGGCACCGGCTCGCTCGACCCGGGCGGTCGCCAGCAGGTCCGCAGGTTCTTCGACCACGCCCACGGGGAGATCGAGCAGATGCTCGAGCGAACGTCGGGGCTCCTCGCCGACCTCACCGACTGCGCGGCCATGGTCGTGGGTCCGTCCCACGAGTCGGCGGCCATCCGGTCGGTGCAGCTGGTCGGCCTCGGCCCGCGGCTTGCCCTCCTGGTGGTGGTGCTGGCCGATGGTGCCGTGCTCAAGCAGTCGGTCGACCTCCCCTATGAGGTCGACGACGTCCTCCTCGCCGACGCCGCCGGCCGTCTGGCTGCCCACGCGCTCGGGCTCCCGGTGACCCAGGTGTCCGCCGAACCGTCCCCGAGTGGCGACGGCGCCGTCGACACGGTGGTGCACGCCGCGGTGGCAGCGGTGCGGGGCCTCGGAGCGGTCGAGGGGGCCGAGCAGCTCTTCGTGGGCGGCTCGTCGCGGATGGCCGCCGCCTTCGACGCAGTGGAGACGGTGCGCTCGGTCCTGACCATCCTCGAGCAGCAGCTGGTCGTGGTCACGCTGCTCCGGGACATCCTCGACACCGGCCTCACCGTGGCCATCGGCACCGAGCACGGGGTCGAGCCCTTGGCGTCGTGCGCCATCGTGGTCATGCCGTTCTCGGTCGACGGGGAGGAGGCCGGCACGATCGGCCTCCTCGGCCCGACACGGATGAACTACCCGCTCGCCCTGGCCGCGGCCCGTGTGGTGGGCAACCGGCTCGGGGAGCGCCTCGGCGAGGCCGGACGATGAGCGACACCGATCTCTACGAGCTCCTCGGGGTCCCCCGTGACGCGACCGACGAAGAGCTCAAGCGCGCCTACCGGTCCAAGGCCCGTGCGCACCACCCGGACACCAACCAGGAGGGCTCCGAGTCGGGCGAGCGCTTCAAGGAGATCAGCCTCGCCTACGAGGTCTTGAAGGACCCCGAACGCCGCGCGCGCTACGACCGGTTCGGTCACGCCGGGGTCTTCGGCAACGGCCCCGGGGGCGCAGGCGACCCGTTCGGTGGGGGGCTCGGCGATCTGTTCGACGCCTTCTTCAACGGCATGGGCGGCTCCGCCGGCGGAGGCCGGCGCCGGTCAGGGCCGATTCCGGGTCCGGACGCGGAGATCGTGGTCCGCCTCGCCTTCCGGGAGGCGGTCTTCGGTGTCCAGCGCCAGGTCGAGGTCGACACCCCCGTGCACTGCGACACCTGTGAGGGGTCGGGCGCCCGTCCGGGAACCTCGGCGGTCCGCTGCCCCGAATGTCAGGGTGCCGGGGAGCTGCGCCGGGTCCGCCAGTCCATCCTCGGCCAGGTGATCACCGCGGTGGCGTGCGCCCGGTGCCAGGGAACCGGGCAGTCCGTCGAGAACCCGTGCACCGACTGCCGCGGCGAGGGTCGCCGCACCGAGCGGCGCACCCTGACCGTCGACATCCCGGCCGGTGTGGACGAAGGGTCGACCCTCCGCCTGGCCGGTCACGGTCCGGCGGGCTTCCGCGGGGGTCCGAACGGGACGCTCTTCGTGCACCTTTCCGTCGAGGCCGACCCCGCCTTCCAGCGGTCCGACGAAGACCTGCACGCGACGGTGCACGTCCCGGTCACGCTGGCCGCCCTCGGCGGATCGATCCCCTTCGACACCCTCGACGACCGCCGGGACCTGGCGATCGCCACCGGCACCCAGGGCGGCGCGGTCATCACCCTGAAAGGGCTCGGGGTGCCCAAGCTCCGCGCCCGTGGACGCGGTGACCTCTACGTGCACGTCCGCGTCGACACCCCGACCGGCACCGACGAGCACCAGCGCGACCTCCTCCGCGGTCTCGCCGAAGCCCGGGGGGAGGACCTCGGGGAGCTGCCGCACGGCGAGGGGTTGTTCTCCAAGATCCGCTCGGCGCTGGGCTGACCGTGCCGCCGGGGGAGGAGCCCGGGGCCGCATCCGGCGTGGGATCCCCGCAGGCTCCGGACCCGGTGCTGGTGGCCGCGTCCGCGCTGGTCTTCGTCTCGGACCCCTCCACTCCCGAGCTCGGGGAGGCCGACCGCCACCACCTGGTAGACGTCCTGCGCCTCGTGCCCGGCGAGCTGGTCATCGCGGCCGACGGGAACGGGCGCTGGGTCCCCTGCCGAGTATCCGGGAGCGACGGCGCGCCAGCTACGGCGCTCCTGGTTCCGGACGGCCCGGTGGTGGATGTCCCACGTGCACATCCGGCGGTCACCGTCGCCTTCACCCCGACCAAGGGCTCCCGTCCGGAGTGGGTGGTCCAGAAGCTCACCGAGCTCGGGGTCGACCGGATCGTCCCGCTCCAGACGGTCCGCTCGGTGGTGCGCTGGGACGGGGAGCGGGGCCGGCGGGCGGTGGAGCGCCTGCGGCGGGTCGCGGAGGAGGCGGCCGCCCAGTGCCGGCGGGTGCGCCTGCCCGAGGTGGCCCCGGTCTCCCGGCTCTCCGATCTGGCGGCCCTCTGTGGGGCTCCCCCTGTGCTGGCCGTCCCCGGCGGGGGCCCGCCCACGCTGGCCCACCCGGTCCTGGCGGTGGGCCCGGAGGGGGGGTGGGACGACACCGAGCGGCCGGCCTCCGAGACGACCGTCGGCCTCGGCCCGACCGTCCTCCGGGCGGAAACAGCGGCGGTCGTGGCAGGCGCCATCCTCTGCGGTCTCCGGAGCGGGCTGGTCGACACAGTTGCGTGACCACGCTCCGTGAGCAAGACTGGGAGGACGAGTGGCGCAGTTCAGACTCTTGCGTAACCACACTCCGTGAGGAAAACTACTCAGAGGGCCAGGGGATTTACTCAGAGGGGCAGGGTCACCAGTGGGCCGGCCGTGTCGGTCCATCCCCGCCCATGACGCAGGTCGGCTGTGTGCCCGGAGAGCGCACGACGGCCCCGGGCCGGGGGTCACCGGTGGGGAGCGGAGGACGTGGACATGTCGGTCATTGACAAGGCAGTCGATGTGCTGGAAGAGGACGAGCAGGAGGAGGCGGCGCGGATCGCCTACGCCCGTGCGGTCGGTTCGCGGCTGCGGGCCATGCGCAAGCAGATGCGCCTCTCCCTCCAGGCCGTCGAGGCCATGTCCGAGCAGGAGTTCAAGGCATCGGTGCTCGGCGCCTACGAGCGGGGCGAGCGGGCCATCTCGGTGCCCCGGCTCCAGCGTCTGGCCAAGCTCTACGACGTGCCGGTCGACCAGCTGCTCCCCCCCGACGAGGGCACCAACAGGTGGGGCACCAGCGTCGGCGGCGAGGAGGCCGCACCGCTGACCGCCCGCCGGGCCATCCAGGCCGGGGCCGGCGCCGACAAGGTGGCCATCGACCTCACCAAGCTCCACACCGTGAGCGGCCCGGAGCGCGATCTGCTGCGGCGGTTCCTGAGCATGATCCAGGTGCACCGCCAGGACTTCAACGGCAGGATGATCACCATCCGGTCCGAGGACGTGAGAGCCATCGCCTGCCTGTTCGGGGTCACTCCGGACAGCATGGGAGCCCGCCTCGACGAGCTCGGGCTGCTCGTACACGTCTGATGGCCGGAGGTCCGCCCGCCCGTCGGGGGGTGCCCCGTTGAGTGAGCCGATCGTCTGGCTGAGTACCAAGGAGGCGGCCAAGCGCCTCGGGGTGACGCTCCGAAGCCTCTACCGGTTCATCGACGAGGGCGCTCTCGCCGCCTACCGGTTCGGTCGGGTGATCCGGCTCCAGGAGCGCGACGTGGAGGGGTTCATCGAGGCCAGCAGGATCGCCCCGGGCAGCCTCGAGCATCTCTACCCAGAGGTCAAAGGAGCGGTCCGCGCACTGCGGGATGCCGACGGCGCGTCGGTCCGCGTCGAGTGACGGCCGAGGCGGCCGACTGCCTGTTCTGCGGGATCGTGGCCGGTGACGTGCCGGCCGACATCGTCTGGCGCGACGAACGGGCGGTCGCGTTCCGGGACATCAATCCGCAGGCACCGGTCCACGTCCTGGTGGTGCCCACCCGCCACATCGTCAACGCCGGGACGGTCGCCGCTGGCGACGCCGAGGACGTGACCGCCCTGCTGGTCGCAGCCAAGGCCGTGGCCGACGCCGAGGGGATCGGCGGTGAGGACCGCGGCTACCGGTTGGTGTTCAACGTCGGTCCGGACGCGCTCAACTCGGTCGCGCACCTCCACGTCCACCTCCTCGGGGGTCGGTCCTTCGACTGGCCCCCCGGCTGATCTGTAGGAGCGCCCCGGAGCGGCGCCGCTCCGGCATCGGCGACCCGGGCCGCTGGTAGGGTCATCGGGAGAACGCACGTGGCAGGCACCCCGGTCAAGATCCTCGTTCCCGGCAACCACCTCATGGCCGGACTCCTCGGTCAACGGGACGAGTTGCTCCGCCTCATCGAGGGGACGTTCGACGATGTCCGGATCGCGGTTCGGGGCAACGAGATCTCGATCGAGGGCGCGAGCGCGGACCGGGTCGCCGCTCTGTTCGAGGAGTTGATCATCCTCCTCGAGTCGGGCCAGGGTCTCGACGCCGTGCAGGTCTCCCGGACCATCGACATGCTCCACGACGACGTCCGACCCTCGGAGGTTCTCACCTCGGAGCTGCTGCGCTCGTCGCGCGGGCGGGCGGTGCGCCCGAAGACGAGCGGGCAGAAGCGCTATGCGGACGCCATCGCCCGCAACATCGTGACCTTCGGGATCGGGCCGGCGGGGACCGGGAAGTCCTACCTGGCCGTCGCCCTGGCCGTCCAGGCACTCCAGGCGCGCCAGGTCAGCAGGATCATCCTGACCCGGCCGGCCGTCGAGGCGGGAGAGCGGCTGGGCTTCCTGCCCGGGGACATGATGGCGAAGGTCGACCCATACCTCCGTCCGCTCTATGACGCCCTCCACGACCTGCTCGACGCCGAAGGGGCCCAGCGGCTCATCGACAAGGGGACGGTCGAGGTGGCCCCGCTGGCATTCATGCGCGGCCGCACCCTCAACGACTCGTTCCTCATCCTGGACGAGGCCCAGAACACGAGCCCGGAGCAGATGAAGATGTTCCTCACCCGGATCGGGTTCGGCTCGAAGGCGGTGGTCACCGGTGACATCACCCAGATCGACGTCCCCGGGGGCCGCTCCGGCCTGGTCGGCCTCGAGCAGGTGCTGGGCGGCGTGCCCGACCTCGCATTCGTCCACCTGGGAGCCCGTGATGTCGTCCGTCACCGGATCGTGGCGGACATCGTCTCCGCCTACGAACGCCAGTCGGACGGCCGGGGGCACGATGACGCTTGACATCTTCGCGGCGGACGAGCAGGTCGAGCACCCGGTCAACGTGGAGCGCTGGGCGGCCCTTGCGCGCTCGGTGCTGATGGCCGAAGGGATCACCTCGGACACCGAGGTCTCGCTTCTCTTCGTGGACCCCGACGCGGTCGCCGCCCTCAACGAGCGGTTCCTGGGCAAGGAGGGGCCCACCGACGTGCTCTCGTTCCCCATCGAGGACGAGGTCGACCGGAGCGGGCGTTCACCCGACGAGGGCGGGACCGGTCCCGCCTCGATCGAGGCGGACAGCGGCCGCAGGCTCCTTCTCGGCGACGTGGTGATCTGCCCGGCGGTGGCCGCCGCCAACGCTGTCGACCACGGGGTCACCTTCGACGACGAGATCGCCCTGCTCGTCGTCCATGGGATCCTCCACCTGCTCGGGATGGACCACGTCGTCGACGAGGAGGCCGAGCGCATGGAGCGGCGCGAGCAACAGCTCCTCGACCGCTTCCACCGCGTCCCCCCGCTGCTCGACCCGTCCCGGTGACCGCCACGTTCACCCCGGAGGACCTGGTCCTCGTCATCGTGGTCCTGGTCCTGTTGTTCGCCTCGGCCCTGTTGGCGCTCGCCGAGACCAGCCTCGTGCGCACCACCCGTGCCAAGGCGTTGAGCCTGGCCGACGACGGGCGGCGGGGGGCCAAGGTCCTGGTCCGTCTCACCGAGGATCCCCAGGGATTCCTCAACCCGGTGCTCCTGCTCGTGCTCATCTGCCAACTCGTGGTGGCCACACTGGTCGGCATCCTGGCGGTGCGGTGGTTCGGGGCGTGGGGGGTGGTGGCGGCCACCGTGTTCGAGATCGTGGTCATCTTCGTCTTCGCCGAGGCCGTTCCGAAGAACTGGGCGGTCCACCACCCAGAGCGGGCCGCGTTGTTGAGCGCACCTGTTGTCTCGTCGGTCATCCACTTCTGGCCCATCCGGATGATCTCGACCGGCCTGATCGGTCTGGCCAACGTGTTCATCGGCGACCAGACCGGGTATCTCGGCTCCGGTGTCACCGAGTCCGAACTGCTCGCCATGGCCGACGTGGCCGTCGAGGGGGACGTCATCGAGACCGAGGAGCGCGCGCTCATCCATTCGATCATCGAGTTCGGCGACACCGTGGTGCGCGAGGTGATGGTGCCCCGTACCGACATGGTGGCCATCGCGACCGACGAGACGGTCGAGGCGGCGCTCGAGCGCGCCCTCGAGGCCGGCTTCAGCCGGATGCCTGTCGTCGAGCAGCAGATCGACGACGTGGCCGGGGTCGCCTACACACGGGACATGATCCGCGCGGTGCGGGCCGGACAGGAGGGCGAGCCGGTCGGCGACCACCTGCGGGCCGCCCACTTCGTACCCGAGACCAAACGGGTCTCCTCGCTCATCCGCGAGATGCAGGCCGAAAAGTTCCACCTGGCCATCGTGGTGAACGAGTACGGCGGGACCGCAGGGCTGGTGACCCTCGAGGACCTCATCGAGGAACTGGTGGGGGAGATCGTCGACGAGTTCGACGTCGAGGAGGCTCCGGTCGAGCACCTGGCCTCCGGCGAGCTGCGGGTCAGCGCCCGGTTGGCCGTCGACGAGGTCAACGATCTCATCGACGCCAGCCTGCCAACCGGGGCGTGGGACACCGTCGGCGGTCTGGTCTTCGACCTGCTCGGCCACGTGCCGGTGGCGGGCGAGTCGGTCACCGCGGACGGCCTCCGCCTGGTCGTCGACCGGGTCAACGGACGGCGGATCGAGCGGGTGCGCATCGTGCCGGTGGCGGGGTCCGCTGCGGAGGGCGGGTGACCCCGTTCCGCTCCGGGTTCGTGGCCGTGGTCGGCCGCCCCAACGTGGGAAAGTCGACCCTGGTCAACGCAGTGGTCGGCCAGAAGGTGACCATCACCTCGCCCCGGCCCAACACGACCCGCTCCCAGGTCCGGGGGGTCCTCACCCGCGGTGATGCCCAGATCGTCTTCGTCGACACCCCGGGGATCCACAAGCCGCGCACCGCGCTCGGTGAGCGGATGAACGAGTCGGCGACCGCCTCGCTCGACGACGTGGACGCGGTGGTGGCGCTGGTCGAGGCCACGGGCGCGGTCGGCCCCGGTGACCGGATGGTGCTCGCCCGCTCGGCGAAGCGGGTGCGGTCGATGGCGCGTGCGGCGCCCACCGACGGGGCGAGGGGCGCCGGGCCGGCCCTCCTGGTGGTGGTCAACAAGATCGACCGGGTCGGCGGGAACGAGGTGCTCACTCACCTGACCGAGGTCGCCGAGGTCATCGATGGACTCGACGCGGAGGAGGGCGGGCCGCCCGTCCCGGTCGAGTACTTCCCGCTCTCCGCCGCGAGCGGCGAAGGCGTCGAGGCGCTCGTCGAGAGCGTGGTCGCCCGGATGCCCGAAGGGCCGCGGTACTACCCCGAGGGCATGGTCACCGACGTGGCAGAGGCATTCTGGGTGGCCGACCTGGTCCGCGAGGAGCTGCTCCGTCGGGTGGTCGACGAGCTCCCGCACAGCATCGCCTGCCGGGTCACCGAGTGGGAGTGGCCGCGGGTGCGCTGCGAGATCCTGGTCGAGCGCGACTCGCAGAAGGGCATCGTCATCGGCAAGGGCGGCACCACCCTGAAGGAGGTCGGCACCGCGGTGCGCCGCCAGATGCCGGAGGGGGCCTACCTCGAGCTCTTCGTCCGGGTCGAGAAGCGCTGGCAGCACCGCGAGGATGCCCTCGACCGGCTCGGCCTCTGACCGCAGCCCGGCATCCGGTCAGCGGCCCGGTCTGCGGGCCAGAGTTGCCAGCGAGCGGAGCCCGCGCCAGGGATCGTGCCGGGCCACGAAAGCAGCGGACCGACCGGCTTCCCGCAGGCGGCCGCGGCGCAGCGCGTGGGCCGACCCCTGCACGAGCACCTGGGTCCAGTATCCACGCGTCCGGCGTATGCCGAGGGCGGTGTCGTCGAGCAGGGCGATCTCGCCCCGGTCGGCCGACCACCACTGCTGGATGCGCAGCGCCCGCACCGAGGCCAGCGCTGACGTCCGGTGGTCGTTCGTGACGTTGTCGTCGTGGCGGCGGTAGTGCACGAGAACGTCGGGGACCAACACGAAGGCCCCGATCCGCGCCAGGCGGTAGACGAGGTCGAGGTCCTCGCCCAGGGTCAGCATGGGATGGAAGGGACCCGCCCGGGCGAGCGCCTCCCGGGTGACCATCAGGGTTGGGAGCGGTGCCCGGGCGTCGAGGCGCAGGAACGCCCGCAGGTCCCCGGCGCACAGCTCCCGGGCGCGACGGCGCGACCCTGACCGTCGATGACGTCCCACTGGGTGTAGGAGGCGACGGCGTCCGGCCTCCCGTCGAACGCGCCGACCCCGCGCCGCAGCCGTTCGGGCTCCCACACGTCGTCGTCGTCGAGGAAGGTCAGGTACGTGCCGTTGCTGTGCGCGATGCCGACGTTGCGGGCCACGCTGACCCCGGCGTTGTCCTGGTGGACGACCCGCGTGCGGGGAAGCCCGGCCGCCGCCAGATCGAGGGCTCCGGGCTCCGGTGCGCCGTCGTCGACGATGACCAACTCCCACTCGGTCCAGGTCTGGGCGGCCAGTGCGTCGAGGGCGATACCGAGGAAGGGACCCGACCGGTTGGTCGCCAGCACCACGCTGACCAGCGGAGGGTGGTCCATAGCCGACCGAGCCTATTGGCGACTCCGGTCCGGGACCAGCGCCGGGCGCCGGTCATGTCTCGGCGGTCACGGTCCGCAGGAACGCGACGACCTCGCCCCGGTCGACGCTGCGGCGCATCGGGGGCACCCGGGTCAGGAGCGCGCCGCGATAGCGGGCGGTGGCCAGGCGGCTGTCGAGCACGGCGACCACCCCGCGGTCGGTGGCCGTGCGGATGAGCCGTCCGGCACCCTGGGCCAGGAGGGTCCCTGCGCGGGGGAGGTCCACGATGGAGAAGGCGCCGGGCCCGGCACGCTCTCGGCGCGCCTCGAGCACGGGGTCGTCGGGGCGGGGGAAGGGGATCCGGTCGATCGTGACCAGGCTGAGGGTGCGCCCGACCACGTCGACCCCCTGCCAGAACCCGAGCGTCGCGAAGAGGCAGGCCGCCTCGTCGGACCGGAACGCCTCGAGCAGGGCCGGCTTGGGCAGGTCCGACTGGGTCAGGATCGGAAAGGGCACCCGCGCAGCCAAGACCTCGGCGGCGGCACGCATGGCCCGCCAACTGGTGAACAGGGCCAGGGTGCGTCCGCCGGCAGCGGTGACGAGGATCTCGAGCTCGTCGTGGAGGGCGGGCTCCGACTCGGGCCGTCGCCGGTCGGGCAGGGTCCGGGCCACGTAGAGCAGGGCGTGCTCGCGGTAGGCGAACGGGCTCCCGACGTCGAGGACGTCGGTCGCCTCCGGCATCCCGAGGCGCTCGACGAGCCCGAGCGGAATCGTGGCCGAGGTGAGCACCCCGGTGACCGTTCCCCAGAGCTGCTCGGCGAGCACAGGACCGACGTCGACCGGGGAGAGCCGCAGTGAGGCGCCCCGCTGGTCGTCCTCCACCCAGACCACCTCGTCGTCGGTCGGCGAGGCCAGACGCGCGAGGTCCGAGGCCAGGTGGCCGGCGGCGAGGAGCACCCGGTCGCGTCGGGCGCGCCTGTCGGTCGGCTCCTGCTCGCCGGCCTCGCGATCGGCCTGGCGGAGGCTGTCGACGAGACGCCCGACCCGGCCCGAGGCCAGGGCCAGGACGCTGCCGACGTCGGGGTCGCCGGTCGCCGGGCCGTCCACGACGCCCCCGGCAGGCGGAGCGGGTACGGGACGGGCGCCCGGTGGGATGCGACGTCCCGCCCAGGGCCGGAGCGCCCGGGCGAGTGCGTCGGCGAGGTCGGACACGTCGTCGAGCGCGCGAGCCGCGGCCGTGTCCGTGTCGGACAGCATCGGGCGGGCCGCACCGGCCAGGGCACGGAAGCGACCGGGCCCGACCTCGAGACCGAGCGAGTCGGTCATCACGTCCTCGACCTCGTGCGCCTCGTCGAAGACGACCACCGTGTGGGCCGGGAGCACCGCGCCCCCGCTGGCCAGGTGCGCGCCGTAGAGATGGGTGTTGACCACCACCACGTCCGCCTCGGCGGCCCGATTCCGAGCCTCCTCGGCGAAGCAGTCCCGTCCGGACGGGCAGCGGAAGGCGCCCGGGCACTCGCGGGCGGTCGTCGAGACCATCGCCCAGGCACGGAAGTGGGGCTCGAAGGGGAGCTCGGCCCGGTCTCCGGTGGTGGTGTCGTCCGCCCAACGGACCAGGTGCCGTACCTGGTCCGCGAGGCCGCCCGGATCAGCGGGGTCCTCCGCGGCCCGCGCCCGGAGCGGGTCGTCAGCGTCAGGCGGGTCGGCCGACGCCGCGGAGAGGGTCAGCTGCTCGCCGCGCCCCCCGATCTCGGAGACCCGCTGCACGCAGAGATAGTTGCTCCGTCCCTTGAGCACGGCGAAGGAGAGGCCACTCGCGATGGAGTCGGCGACGAGGGGCAGATCCTTCGATGCGAGCTGGTCCTGGAGGGCTTTGGTCGCGGTGGCCACCACCACCCGTTCGCCGGAGAGGGCGGCGGGCACCAGGTAGGCGAGCGACTTGCCGGTCCCCGTGCCGGCCTGGACCACGAGGTGGCGACGCTCGGCCACCCCGGCGGCGACGGCACGCGCCATCTCCGCCTGACCCGAGCGGGCCTCACCGCCCCCGGGCAGCCGAGCGGCGACCTCGGCCAGGGTGGCGGTCACCTCGTCGGGCATTGGCCGACACTACCGGGCAACTCCGACGGTCCTGCGCCGGCCGGGCGCCGTCCACCCCGCCGGATGCGCGCACAGGGGCGCGCGCTCAGTGCCACTCGACCGCGAGCCCGAGGGCCACCCCGGTCCCGACCGTCACGATGCACCAGCGCAGCACGGCCGCGGGCAGCCGGCGGCCGAGGTGTCCGCCGAGCTGTCCACCGATCGCCGACCCGGTGGCGATGAGCGCGATGACCGACCAGGAGACGGCGGTGGTGAGGACGAACAGCACGGCGGCCACCGCGTTGACGGTGAGGGCCAGGGCGTTCTTGGTGCCGTTGAGGCGCTGGAGGTCGTCGTCGATGAAGACGGCCAGCAGCGCGATGAGGATCACTCCCTGTGCGGCCCCGAAGTACCCGCCGTAGATGCCGGACAGGAAGACGCCGGCGAGCAGGACCGGGCCACCGTGCCGCGGGCGGTCGCCGCGGGCGTCGAGCCAGCGGCCGATCCTGGGTTGGACGGCCATGAGGAGGGTCGCCAGGGCGATGAGCACGGGAACCGCCGCCTTGAAGACGCTATGGGGCAGCGTCAGCAACAGGACGGCGCCGGCCGCACCTCCGGTCAGCGAAGCGGAGCCGAGCCGGAGCAGTCGGGTCCGCTGACCGACCAGCTCGTGTCGGTAGGAGACGACCGCGCTCACGCTGCCCGGCACCAGGCCGACCGTGTTGGACACGTTGGCCAGAACCGGTGGATAGCCGAGCGCGAGCAGTGTCGGAAAGGTGATCAGCGAGCCCGATCCGACGATCACGTTGACGGTGCCGGCCGCCAGTCCGGCCGCGAAGATAGCCAACGCGGCCTCGGGGGTCATGGGGAGGGTCTAGCCCCCGGGGGACCCCGACTCAACCACCGGGGGTCCGGACCCGACCGGTTGGGACGGCTCCGTCGGCCGAGGGGATAGGTTCGCAGGGTGGACGACGACCGGACGGGTGCCGGAGGCGGCGAAGGGGGCGCCGCAGCCGCGGTCGCTCCCGCCGACCTCTCGGGAGGTCCGATCCCGACCCACGTGGCGTGCGTCATGGACGGCAACGGGCGCTGGGCGGCCCGTCGCGGCCTGCCGCGCACCGAGGGTCACGCGGCCGGCGAGGCAGCGTTGCTCGATGCGGTCGAAGGCGCCCTCGAGCTCGGCATCCCCTGGATCACCATGTACGCCTTCTCCACCGAGAACTGGCGGCGGCCACCTGACGAGGTGCGCTACCTGATGGGCTTCAACGAGAGCCTCCTGGTCCGCCGGCGCGACGAGCTGCATGACAAGGGGGTCCGGATCCGATTCGCGGGTCGCCGCGACTGGCGGGTCCCCAAGCGGGTGCTCCGGCGGATGGACGAGTCCACGGAGTTGACCAGGCACAACCGACGGTGCACCTTGACCATGGCCTTCAACTACGGCGGCCGGGCCGAGATCGTCGACGCGGTGCGTGACCTGGTCGCCGACGGCGTCCGTCCGGACAAGGTGACCGAGAAGGCCATCCGCTCGCGTCTGTACTTCCCCGACCAGCCCGACCCGGATCTGGTCATCCGCACCTCGGGCGAGCACCGGATCTCGAACTTCCTCCTCTGGCAGCTCGCCTACAGCGAGCTCGTCTTCGACGACGTGCTCTGGCCGGACTTCCGCCGCGCCAACCTCTTCGCGGCGGTGCTGGCCTTCCAGCGTCGTCAGCGACGGTACGGAAGGGTCACCTGATGGGCGGCGGTCGTCTCCCGGGCCCCCGGCAGACCGATGACGTCGGGGGCGTGTGGATCGTGACCGGATGGGTGGTCGGCCTCCTCGTCTACGCCGGAGTGGTCCTGATGGCGATGGCCGGGTTCTCGGCGGTGCTCCCGCTGGTCGTGGTCCCTCCGGTCCTGCTCGGGCTCAACGCCGCCGGCAACCTGCTCGGCGGCCGCAGGCACCGCAGCACTCCGGCGAGTGGCCCCGACGGGTCCGTTGCCGGCAGTGCCCCGGAGGAGCCCGGCACGCCGCCATGACCCACTTCCGCGATCGGGGGGTGGTCGTGCGCACCATCCGGCTCGGCGAGGCGGACCGGATCGTGACGCTGATGACGGAGCGGCACGGCAAGGTACGGGCCGTGGCCAAAGGAGTGCGTCGCACGACCTCCAAGTTCGGCTCGCGGCTCGAGCCGCTGACCCATGTGGCCCTGCTCGGGTGGCAGGGCCGCGGGGACCTCGACACCATCACCCAGGTGGAGACCATCGACACCTTCCGTGCGGTGCGCGAGGACCTCGACCGGATGTCGGCCGCGCTCTCGATGCTCGAGGTGGTCGACCAGGTCGGCCAGGAGCGGCACGCCAACCCCCGGCTCTACGAGATGGCGGTCGGAGCAATCGGGGCGCTCGCCGATCACCACTCGCCGATGGTGACCCCGGCGTTCTTCCTCAAGGTGCTCGCCCTCGAGGGATCGGCACCGGTGCTCGACGCCTGCGTCTCGTGCGGCCAGGACGCAGACGAGCTCCTGGTGGCCTTCGACCTGCTGGAGGGCGGCGTGCTCTGCCGCACCTGCCGGCGCGGACGTCCGCTCACCCCCGAAGGGCTCCTGCTGCTGCGGCGCACGCTCGGGGGCGGGTTGTCCGGGGTGCTCGCCGAGCCCCGCTCGGCCGTCACCGACGAGATCGGCGCCCTCGCCACCGAAGCGATCGAGGTCCATCTCGATCGCCGGCTGCGCTCGATCCACACCGGCCAGGTGACCTGAGGTGAACGGCGCGGAGCCGGGGGAGCCGCCGGCCTTCGGCGTCTACGTGCACGTGCCGTTCTGCCGGCACCGCTGCGACTACTGCGCGTTCGCGACCTACACCGACCGGGACCACCTGATGGAGGCCTACGCGTCGTCCTGCGTGACCGAGTTGGTCCGCGCCGTCGAGCGGGAGGGGATGCCGCCGGCCACCTCGGTCTTCTTCGGCGGGGGTACGCCGTCGAGACTGCCGGCCGACCTCCTGGTCTCGATCCTCGACGCGGTGCCCCGCCGACCCGGCGCCGAGGTCACCGTCGAGTGCAATCCCGAGGACGTCGAGCCGCGTCGCCTCGAGGTCTACCGGGCCGCCGGGGTCACCCGGGTCTCGCTCGGCGTCCAGTCGACGGTGCCCCACGTGCTCGAGGGCCTCGGTCGCCGGCACGGAACCGGGGAGATCGCCCGGGCGGCCGCCGCGGTGGCCTCGGCGGGATTCTCGTCGTGGAACCTCGACCTCATCATCGGCGGCGCCGGCGAGCGGGACGAGGACTGGACACGCAGTCTCGGCGAGGTGCTCAGCTTGCACGAGCCCCCGCCCCACCTGAGCGCGTACCTGCTCAGCGTGGAGCCCGGCACTCCGCTCGCCGGGTCGCCCGAACGGCATCCGGTCGACGATGTCCAGGCCGACCGCTACGAGACGGCGGACCGGGTGCTGACCGAGGCGGGCTACCGGTGGGAGGAGATCTCCAGCTGGGCCCGCGACGGCCACGGCTGCCACCACAACCGCCTCTACTGGGCCCAGGGCGAGTACCGCGGGATCGGGTCGGCCGCCCATTCCCACCGTGGCGGGCGGCGATGGTGGAACGTCCGCACGCCGGAACGGTACGTGTCCCTGATGGGGGCCGACCGGCCGACGACCGCCGGCAAGGAAGTGCTCGACGACGCCCGGCGTCGTGTCGAGGCACTCGCCCTCTCCCTGCGCACACCGGCGGGCGTCCCGAGTCGCGCCCTGCCCGACGACCCGGAGCTCGACGGGCTGGTCGACCGCGTCGACGGTCGGGCCGTGCTCAACCTCCGGGGCCGTCTGCTGGCCAACGCGGTGACCGCTCGCCTACGCGACCCGGAGGGCGTGATCGCACCGGTCGGGGCTACCGGCACACCCGGTACGATGCCCCCCTATGCCTGAGCCCGACGACCCCGTCGACGCGGGCGAGGGGCGCGCCGACCTGATGGAGAAGGTGGTCGGTCTCTGCAAACGGCGTGGCTTCATCTTCCAGTCCGCCGAGATCTACGGTGGGTTCCGTTCGACCTACGACTACGGGCCGCTCGGGGTGAACCTGCTGCGGAACGTCAAGAACGCCTGGTGGAAGGCCATGGTCCAGCGGCGCGACGACGTGGTCGGTCTCGATGCGGCAATCCTCTCGCCGCCTGCCGTGTGGGAGGCGTCGGGCCATCTCTCCAACTTCACCGATCCGCTCGTCGACTGCCGCCACTGCCACCAGCGGTGGCGGGAGGACAAGATCGACGGAGTCTGCCCGTCCTGCGGGTCGACCGAGTTCACCGAGGCCCGGGCCTTCAACCTCATGTTCAAGACCCATGCCGGACCGCTCGAGCACGAGGGCGCCGTCGCCTACCTGCGTCCCGAGACCGCCCAGGGCATGTTCATCAATTTCGCCAACGTGCTCATGACCACCCGCAAGCGCCCCCCGTTCGGGATCGCACAAGTCGGAAAGTCATTCCGCAACGAGATCACCCCCCAGAACTTCGTGTTCCGGACCCGCGAGTTCGAGCAGATGGAGATGGAGTTCTTCGTCCCCCCGCCAGAGGCGGACCGGTGGTTCGAGTACTGGGTCGACGAGCGCTACGCCTGGTACCGCGATCTCGGTATCCCCGCCTCCGATCTGCGTCTGCGTCATCACGGGTCCGAGGAGCTCTCCCACTACTCGACGGCGACGGCCGACGTGGAGTATCGCTTTCCGTGGGGTTGGGACGAGCTCGAGGGGATCGCCAACCGGACCGATTTCGACCTGAAGGCCCACGCCGCCGCGTCCGGGGAGCGCCTCGAGTACTTCGACCCGGCCACCAACGAGCGCTACGTCCCCTACGTGATCGAGCCGGCCGCCGGGGCCACCAGGGCGATGATGGCCTTCCTGCTCTCCTCCTACGCCGAGGACGAGGTCGGCGGCGAGTCCAGGGTGGTGCTGAAGCTCGACCCGCGGCTCGCCCCCTATCAGGTCGCGGTGCTCCCGCTCTCCAAGAAGGAGACCCTGGAACCCCTTTCACGCGAGGTGCTCACGACCCTGCAGGCCCACTTCATGTGCGACTACGACACGACCCAGTCCATCGGCAAGCGCTACCGCCGACAAGACGAGGTGGGCACGCCCTGGTGCGTGACCGTCGACTTCGACTCGCTCGAGGACCGGGCGGTGACCGTCCGCGATCGCGACACCACCGAGCAGGTGCGCGTGTCGGTCGACGACCTGGTGGCCACCATTCGTCGTCGCCTCGACGTCACCTGACCCGGGCCGTCCGGGGACCGGTGGCCCGATTCCCTCCGGGTAGGCTTTGCGTCGGCGACCACGGCAGCGTGCCGATCGTTCCCCTTCCGTGCCACCGCGGACTTGCCACCAGAGGAGACCCCGCCCGATGCCGTACGTCTTCGACTTCGACCACTCGCACCGCAAGCCGCCGATGGAGATGAAGGACCTCCTCGGGGGCAAGGGAGCCAACCTCGCCGAGATGACCTCGGTGCTGGCGCTGCCGGTGCCTCCGGGGTTCACCATCGCTACCACCGCCTGCCGGACCTACATGGAGGACGGGTGGCCCGAGGGGCTGACCGCCGAGATCGTCAAGGCACGTGCCCGCCTGGAGCAGAAGATGGGGAAGCGAATCGGCGACTCGGGAGACCCGCTGCTGGTGTCGGTCCGGTCGGGCGCCAAGTTCTCGATGCCGGGGATGATGGACACGGTCCTCAACCTCGGCCTCAACGATGCCTCGGTGGTCGGACTGGCCAAGCAGACCGACGACGAGCGCTTCGCTTACGACTCGTACCGGCGCTTCGTTGCGATGTACGGCAGGATCGTGCTGGACGTCCCCGGGGAGGAATTCGACACCCTGCTCGACGCGGCCAAGGAGCTGGCCGGGACGGCGTCGGACGCCGGGATTCCCATCGAGCTGTTGCACTACCTCGTGGACGCCTACCAGCAGATCGTCGAACGCCATACCGGTTCGCCCTTCCCGCAGGATCCGGACGAGCAGCTGCGGGGTGCTATCGAGGCCGTCTTCGCCTCGTGGAACGGTCCGCGGGCGGTGGCGTACCGGGTACAGGAGCGGATCGCCCATGACCTCGGGACCGCGGTCAACGTCCAGGCGATGGTGTTCGGCAATCGCGACGACAACTCCGGAACCGGAGTCGGCTTCACCCGAGACCCGGCGACCGGTGCGGTCGGCGAGTACGGCGATTTCCTCGTCAACGCGCAGGGCGAGGACGTGGTGGCGGGGATCCGGAACACCGAGCCCTTGTCGGGGCTCCGCGACCGTTTCCCGGCCATCCACAAGGAGCTGCTCGCAATCTTCGTCCGGCTCGAGCGCCACTACCGCGACATGTGCGACACCGAGTTCACCATCGAGCAGGGCAAGTTGTGGATGCTCCAGACCCGTGTCGGCAAGCGGACCGGCCGGGCCGCGCTCCGGATGGCCGTCGACATGGTGGGGGAGCGATCGATAGCGCTGACCCGTGAGGAAGCCCTCGGCCGGATCACCGGCGAGCACCTCGAGCAGGTCCTGCACCCGCAGTTCGCCTCGACCGGGCACGCGGTGCTGGTCAGGGGCCTGGCCGCGTCACCCGGTGCCGCCGTCGGTCGGGTGTACCTGAGCGCGGACGACGCGCAGGCCGCAGCCGCGCGGGGCGAGCCGGTGGTGCTCGTGCGCAGCGAGACCTCTCCAGAGGACGTGCACGGGATGCTGGCAGCCAAGGGCATCCTCACCGCCCGCGGCGGGCTGGTCAGCCACGCGGCGGTGGTGGCCCGCGGCTGGGGGAAGCCGGCGGTGGTCGGCGCCGAGTCCCTGCGCATCGGCACCGGGTCCTTCTCGGTCGGCGACGTCGTGGTGGCCGAGGGCGAGTGGATCTCGGTTGATGGCACGAACGGCACCGTGGTGCTCGGACAGGTCCCGGTCATCCAGGGCGAGACCCCACCGGAGTTCGAGACGATCCTGGGCTGGGCCGACGACGTGCGGTCCGGACACCTCGGCGTGCGGGCCAACGCCGACAACGGGGCGGACGCGGCCAACGCCCGCGCCCACGGGGCAGAGGGCATCGGACTGTGCCGGACCGAGCACATGTTCCTCGCCGAGGATCGGCTCCCCGTGGTGCGGCGGATGATCCTGGCGGCGACCGAGGTGGAAGAGGAGGCCGCGCTCGAGGCCCTTCGCCTCGCACAACGGGCCGACTTCGAGTCGATCCTCGAAGCGATGGACGGGCTGCCGGTCACCATCCGGCTGCTCGACCCGCCGCTGCACGAGTTCCTGCCCGACACCCAGGAGCTCGCCGTCAGGGAGGCGACGGTCGGGCTGACCGACGAGGAAGCCAAGCTCTACGAGGCGGCCAAGAGCTGGCACGAGGTCAACCCGATGCTCGGGACCCGCGGGGTGCGTCTCGGGGTGATCAAGCCGGGGTTGTACGCCATGCAGGTGCGGGCCCTGATGGAGGCCGCCCTCGGCCGGGTGACGGCCGGAGGGCACCCGATCGTGGAGATCATGATCCCCTTGACCGTGACCCGCGAGGAGATGGCCCTGGCCCGTTCGTGGGTGGAGGTCGCCGTCGCCGAGGCCGAGACCGCGGCAGCGCTGGCTCCCGC
Source organism: uncultured Acidimicrobiaceae bacterium (assembly GCA_963701325.1). Taxonomy (GTDB): domain Bacteria; phylum Actinomycetota; class Acidimicrobiia; order Acidimicrobiales; family RAAP-2; genus Bog-756. Next base: position 1,014,999 of record OY969604.1, on the reverse strand, counting down.
GGTCACAGCCGCCCGCTCCAGGGGCGCGGCTGCGACGACGGGCTCGCTCGAGGTGCTCATCGGGACGATGATCGAGACACCGCGGGCCGCCCTCAGGGCCGGCGAGATCGCCGAAGTGGCCGACTTCTTCTCCTTCGGGACCAACGACCTGACCCAGATGACCTTCGGGTTCAGCCGCGACGACGTCGAAGGACGGATGATGTCGGCCTACCTCGAGGAGGGTCTCCTCAAGCGGAATCCGTTCGAGGTGGTCGACCCGGACGGCGTCGGCGAGCTGGTCCGCCTCGGGGTCGAGCGCGGACGGGCCACCAGACCGACCCTCAAGGTCGGGGTCTGCGGCGAGCATGGTGGCGATCCCGAGTCCATCGCGACGTTCGCGGCCGCCGGCCTCGACTACGTGAGCTGCTCGCCGTTCCGCGTGCCGATCGCGCGGCTGGCCGCCGCCCAGGCAGTACTGTCCGGCGACGCCGCCATCGGTGCGAAGACCAAGACGGCGCCTGCTGCCCGGGCCACTGGTTCGTCTGGGAGGGCCCCGACACGGAGGGCCTCAGCGAAGAAGACCCTGCCAGGGAAGGCCCTGGCACAGAAGGCCCAGACCAAGAAGGCACCGGCCAAGAAGGCACCGGCCAAGAAGGTCCAGGCGCCGGCCAAGACGGCCTCGTCCGCCCGATCGGCGGGCAGAGCCGTCGCGGGAGCAGCCAGGGCTCGCACCCGGACGCCGAGGTAGCGAGAGTACCGTCCTGCCATGGGCATTCCCGACGAGGACGTTGCGCAGGTCCGGGCTGCCACCGACATCGTGGCTCTGGTCGGGGAGCACGCAGCCCTCAAGCGGCAGGGGCAGCGTTGGGTGGGGCTCTGCCCGTTCCACGGCGAGAAGACGCCCTCCTTCAGCGTCAACGCCGAGGCGGGGCTCTACTACTGCTTCGGGTGCCAGGAGCGGGGGGACGCGATCAGCTTCGTCCGTGCCACCGAGCACCTCGACTTCGTCGACGCGGTCCGCCGCCTCGCCGACAGAGCCGGCATCACCATCCGGGAGGAGGGTGGCGCGGGACGCAACAGCCAACGCCGCAAGGTCTTCCTCGACGCAATGGAGGAGGCCACGGAGTGGTACCACCAGCGGCTGCTGACCGGAGCCGATGCCGGCCAGGCCCGCGACTACCTGCGCAGCCGCGGGTACGCGGGGGAGGTCGTGCGCCGGTTCCGTCTCGGATGGGCACCTGACGGGTGGGACACGCTGTGTGTCGCGTTGCACCTGAGCGAGGAGGTCGCAGTCGGGTCCGGGCTCGGGTTCGTCAACCGCAAAGGCCGGGTCCAGGACGCCTTCCGGTCTCGTGTGCTGTTCCCGATCTGCGATCCCTCCGGCCATCCCGTGGCCTTCGGGGGCCGGGTGCTGCCGGGCAGCCCCGACCCTGCCAAGTACAAGAACTCCTCCGAGACACCGATCTACTCCAAGCGCCGCACCCTTTACGCCCTCAACTGGGCGAAACAGGACGTCATCGCGACGGGCGAGGTGGTGGTCTGCGAGGGCTACACCGACGTGATCGGTTGCTTCGAGGCCGGTGTGCCCCGGGCCGTCGCCACCTGCGGCACGGCCCTCGCCGAGGAACACGTGCGCCTGCTCAAGAACTTCGCCACGCGGATCGTGCTGGCCTTTGACGCCGACGGGGCGGGACAGTCGGCCGCCGGCCGCTTCTATGAATGGGAGCGTCGCCTCGAGGTCGACGTGGCCGTCGCGGCGCTCGCCCCGGGGTCCGACCCGGCCGACTTGGCCCGGAATGATCCCGGGGCCCTACGGGCTGCCGTCGAGGGGGCCAAGCCCTTCCTCGAGTTCCGACTCGGCCGCATCCTCGACGCCGCCGACCTCTCGACAGCCGAGGGCCGCGCCCGAGGGGCGGACCACGCGCTCGTCGCAGTTGCCGAGCACCCCGACGATCTGGTCCGCGACCAGTACGTGATGCGGGTCGCGGAGCGGTGCCACCTCGAGCCGGCCTCCCTCCGGGACCGCCTCGAGCGCATTCGCCGGCAGGGTCCCCAATCCCCGTCGGCCACGTCGGAGCCACACGGGGGCCGGGGGTCCCCGAGGCAGGTCGACGTCCCGGACGGTCACGATGTGCGAACCGCACGTCGGGAGACCGGCGCCGCAGTGCGCGAGTTCCGGCCCGGGCTCGAGGCTCTGCGCCTGGCCATCCACCGACCAGAGGAGGTCGGCGACCGGCTGGAGGCCGCGCTGTTCAGCGACCCGGTGCAGCGTGCCGCCTTCGAGGCCCTGGTCGAGGCCGACGATCTCCATCGAGCCATCGACGAGGCTGCGCCGGACGTCCAGTCCCTGCTGGTGCGGTTGACCGTGGAGGAGCCCCGATCCGATCCCGACGAGGTGGTGGCTCAGCTGGTCCGAGACGTCGTGCGCCGTGAGCTCCCGGTCCTCACCGTCGAAGCCCGGAGCTCGACACCGGCCATGGAGGAGGCTGCCTCGGTGGCCGCCTGGCTCCAGGAGCTGGACGATCCCCGCACCTCGGTCGTGGCGTCGGACAGGTTGGTAGCCTGGCTCGTGGTGAGGTCGCAGATGATTGGGACGGGGCACGGCGGATGACGGCCAGGCACGCGGTCCCGCCACGTCAGCTCTCGGGCAGCGTGGATGGTGGGTTGTCGCCGCTCGACGTGCTCCCGGTCGATCAGTTCGAAGCACTGATCCAGCGAGGGCGTCTCCAGGGCGGTCTGACCCAGGACGAGGTGATGACGGTGCTCCGGTCGGTCGATCTGAGCGCCGACCTCATCACCGGGGTGGTCGAGCGGATCCGTGCGGCCGGGATCGAGTTCACCTACGACACCGGCGAGACGACCATCGTCCCGATGTCGGTCGCGGTCGCCGACGAGGTCTCCGGACACCTGCGCGAGTGCTATCCCACGGGAGAGGGCGAGGTGGCGGCCACCCTCGACGTCCTCGTGGTGCCCGAGCAGGGCGCGGTGAGCCCCCGCCCCAACGGGAACACTCCCGCCGCCGCGACGGAGGCCCTGGTTGCACCACCCTCTCGGGGGCCGAGGAAGCCGCGCGCGCCACGGAGCGCAGCGAGCGACGGGTTCGGCGAGGGCGACAGCTTCCGGGGCTCGACCGCCGATCCGGTTCACATGTACTTGAAGGAGATCGGCAAGGTGAAGCTCCTCGACGCCTCGCTCGAGGTGGAGCTGGCCGAGCGCATCCTTGCCGGGAACGAGGCTGCGGCACGGCTGGCCGCCGACGAGATGGCGGAGGGGGCGGTCACCCGGACCGAGCGGTCCACCGACCGGCTGACCGTGCGGCGCGGCCAGCAGGCCAAGGAGGCCCTCATCGAGGCGAACCTGCGGCTGGTGGTGTCGATCGCCAAGCGCTACCGCAACCGGGGCCTCGCCTTCCTCGATCTCATCCAGGAAGGGAACCTCGGGCTCATGCGGGCCGTCGAGAAGTTCGACCACACCAAGGGGTTCAAGTTCTCGACGTACGCGACCTGGTGGATCCGCCAGGCGATCACCCGGGCGATCGCCGATCAGGCCAGGACCATCCGTATTCCGGTGCACATGGTCGAGACCATCAACAAGGTGGTGTGGGCCCAGCGCCAGCTGCTCCAGGAGCTCGGTCGGGAGCCGAGTGCCGAGGAGGTCGCCGGCCGGGTCGACTTCACCATCGACAAGGTACGGGAGATCCAGCGGATCAACCAGGACACGGTCTCGCTCGAGCAGCCCATGGGTGACGAGGACGACTTCAGCCTCTCCGACCTCATCGAGGACCGCGAAGCGGTGGTTCCCGACGACGCCGCGGCCCGGATGATGCTCGACGACGCGCTGCGTGAGGCGCTCGGTCATCTCTCACCGCGCGAGCAGGACGTCGTCCGGCTCCGGTTCGGGCTCGAGGACGGCAAGATCCGGACCCTCGAGGAGGTCGGGCAGGCCTTCGGCGTGACCCGCGAGCGGATCCGCCAGATCGAGGCGAAGACCCTTGCCAAGCTGCGTCGCCCGGAGTCGGCCCAGCTGCTCCGCGACTACCTCGAAGAGGACTGACCGGCACGCCGGCTGTCGCGTCGCGAGCGGTCAGGCGGAGATCCGTCGCCCCTTGAGCGCCGAGGCCAGGTCGCCGGCCATCTCGACCACCAGGGCGTCGGCTGCCTCGTCTCCGTCGCGCCACCCGAGGCGAACCCCGATGGTGTCCCGGGCCCGCTCGGCCCCAAGTAGCACGACGGCCTTGGCCTTCGCCCCCACCAGGGTCGCGGTGCCCGCCACCGGGGTGCCACGCCCGGCCGGCCCGACGACCTGGAGCCGTCGGCCGGCGGAACGCCTCGCGCCAAGGGCGTAGCCCACACAGAAGGCCGCGGCGGCGGCGACCGGTGTCTTCATCGGGTCATTGTGCCCCGGTTCGCGGCGCCGTGCATCTCCCACCGTCGGACGGGTGACGACGGGCTAATCTCCTCACGCACACCGGGCCGGATCCGAGGATGGATCTCGCCGACGTGGGCCTCAATCCGGGGTAGCTCAATCGGCAGAGCAAGCGGCTGTTAACCGCTAGGTTGTGAGTTCGAGTCTCACCCCCGGAGCAACCCATGATCTTTGGTGCCCACGTGATCGTGCACAGCACCGATGCGGCTGCGGATCGCTCCTTCTTCCGGGACGTCCTCGGGTTCCCGTGGATGGACGCCGGCCACGACTGGCTGATCTTCGCACTGCCGCCCTCAGAGTTGGCTGTGCATCCCGCCGACGACAACCGGGCCGAGCTCTACCTCATGGTGGACGACCTGGACGCAGAGATGCAGGTACTCGAGCGCAGAGGCGTCCAGTGTTCCGAGGTGGCGGTGGCACGCTGGGGATCGGTCACCAAGATCGCGCTCCCCGGAGGGGGTGAGGTGGGTCTGTACCAGCCGAACCACCCTTCGCCAATGGTACCGACCGTGGTTCGGGACGAGTAGCCCGATGCCCAAGTACACCGGGTTCGGTAAGGGCTACACGGGCTTCTCCTACCACGTCACGGGCGGGCACGAAGCCGAGGCCAAGGCGGCCGAGGAAGCGAAGCCGCCGAACCGGTTCGGCATGTTCGTCCTGAGGCTCCTCGGATTCAAAGGGAAGTCGTAGCCGGCCCATGTCGAGGTTTTGGCGGCCCGAATAGTGGACGACTAGCGTACGCTGGCACCGAGAATGCCATTCTTCGGAGTCGGTCCTCTCGGACAGCGGTGCCGGCGGTGGGCGCCGCCGGGCCGGGGCACCCACCGGATCCTGCGATACTGCCTCCTCGGACGAGGCCCGAAGCCGGATCCGTGCACCGACAGGCGTAGAGACGAGCAGCGCTGCAGAGGAGAGGGACACATGGAATGTGCCGGCAAGAAGGCTGTCGTCGTCGGTGGGGCGTCCGGCATGGCGAGAGCGAGCGCCGACCTGCTGGTCGCGCGCGGCGCCTCGGTGGCGATCCTGGACCTGCCGACGTCGGCGGGGGACGCGGCTGCGTCAGAGATCGGCGGCGGGACCACCTTCTATCCCTGCGATGTGACCGATGCGGAGGGCACGGAACAAGCGCTTGCCGCGGCGGTCGATCTGCTCGGCGGTCTGCACATCGCCGTGAACACGGCCGGCGGCGGCATCGCGAAGAAGACACTGAGCAAGTCCGGACCCCACCCGCTGGACGACTTCCGGGGGGTGATCGAGCTCAATCTCATCGCGACGTTCAACCTCAACCGCCTCCAGGCCGCGCACATGGAGCACAACGAGCCCGAGGACGGGGAGCGTGGCGTCATCATCAACACCGCGTCGATCGCGGCATTCGAGGGCCAGATCGGCCAGGTCGCCTACGCCGCCGCAAAGGCCGGCATCGCCGGGATGACTCTCACCATGGCGCGCGAGCTGGGGTCATACGGGATCCGGGTCGACACCATCGCGCCGAGCCTCTTCCTCACCGGCATCACCTCGGGGATACCCGACGACTTCGCCGATCGGCTGACCGCCGACGCCGCCTTCCCGAAGCGGATGGGGCGTCCGGAGGAGTACGCCAAGCTGGTGGCTGCCATCGTTGAGAACCCGATGCTCAACGGAGGGACGATCCGGCTCGATGCCGGCCAACGGTTTGCTCCGAAATGACCGTGGTCGGGACGCTCAGCGGTGATCCTGGGTGGTCGGCGGGATGAACCTCCTCCTGCTGCTCGACATGGCGAGCTCGGCCGATCCCGACCGGGTCGCGTTCCGCATGGGGGACGACGATCTGACGAGCGGTGAACTGCGGGATCGCGCCCTACGGATCGGGTCCGCGCTCTCCCGGAGCGGCGTCTCCTCCCTTGCATTCGGTGCCACCAACAGCCTCGCCTTCCCGGTCGCGGTGTTCGCAGCCGCTGCAGCGGGCATCCCGTTGATCCCCGTCAACTTCCGGCTCGCGGAGACCCGGAGGAAGGAGATCCTGACCCGGCATCCCGCGGCCCTGGTCGTGGCGACCGAGGACCAGCTCCCGGGCCTCGTCGGGGACGGGTACCACGCGGTCAGCGCATCCGAGTTCCTGGACCTCGGCTCCTCGGACCCTGGTGAGCCGGTCGATCCCGACCCCGACGCGGTCGCCGTGCTGCTGTACACGAGCGGGACGACCTCCGAGCCGAAGGCGGTCGTGCTGCGGCATCGGCACCTCACCAGCTATGTCCTCGGGACGGTGGAGTTCTGCTCGGCGACACCCGCGGACGCAGCACTGGTCGCGGTTCCCCCGTACCACATCGCCGGCGTCGCCCATGTGCTGACCAACCTCTACGGGGGGAGGCGAGTGGTCTATCTCGATGCGTTCGACCCCGACGAGTGGCTTGCCCTCGTCGAGCGGGAGGGGATCACCCACGCCATGGTCGTCCCGACGATGCTCGCCCGGATCGTGGACGCACTGGAGGCATCCGGAACGGCTGCACCCGCGTCGTTGGAGTCCATCGTCTACGGCGGCGCGGCGATGCCGGTCGCCGTCCTCGAGCGGGCTCTCCACGCGTTCCCAGAGACCGGGTTCGTCAACGCGTACGGCCTCACCGAGACCGCGTCGACGATCGCACTGCTCGGCCCCGAGGACCACCGGTCGGGCATCGACGACGCGGACCCGTCGGTTCGGGCGAGGTTGCGATCGGCGGGCAGAGCCGTCCCCGGGGTGGAGATCGAGATCCGCGATGCCGCAGGGACGGTGGTCGGGCCGTCCGTGGTGGGGGAGATCCATGTGCGCGGCCCACAGGTCTCCGGCGAGTACCTGGGCGCGGATCGCCCCCCAGCCCCGGACGGCTGGTTCGCGACCCGGGACAACGGGTACCTCGACGACCAGGGCTACCTCTTCATCGCCGGCCGCGCCGACGACACGATCATCCGAGGTGGCGAGAACATCGCGCCCGCCGAGATCGAGGAGGCGATCCTGCTCCATCCGGGGGTGGCCGAGTGCGCGGTGGTGGGAGTCGACGACGACGACTGGGGCCAACGAACGGTCGCCGTGGTCGTCGTCCGACCCGACAACACACTCGACGAGGACGAGATCAGGGAGTGGGTCCGGGGGCGACTCCGCGGGTCGCGGACACCCGACGCCGTGGTCTTCCGACCCGAGCTTCCCTACACCGAGACCGGAAAGGTCCTCCGTCGGGAGCTTCGGGCCGAGCTCGCCAACGGATAGCAGCCAACCGTCGGCACCTGGGACAGCGAGGTCCTCAGGCCCGACTGACCAGGTGGTCGTCGATGCCGGTGCCGAGAGCGGAGGCACAGAAGTCCCACACCTGCTCAGGCGAGAGGGCGACCGAGGCCGTCGAACCGACCACCCGGGCCCCGATGATGCTCTGCAGCAGGTGGTGGATCAGCAGGGCGGTACGCGCAGCATCGAGTCCGGGGCGCAGCCGACCCGCGGCGGCGGCGTTGGTCAGGAGCTCGGCAAGCAGGTTCACCTGCGGTTCCATCGCCCGGTCCAGGTCATCGGGTCTGCTCTCCGCCAGCCGGTGTTGCTGGATCATGAACGCGCGGGTGGACGGTTCCGTGTTCCCGCTCAGCTCGAAGAGGGCGTCGATGAAGGTCTTGATCTTGGCGACGGGGTCGGAGACCTCGTCGCAGCGGTGCCGCAACCTGGGCTCGACTTCCGATGCCAGGATCGTCTCGTGGATGGCGAGCAGCAGGTCGTCCTTGCTCGCAAAGAACAGGTAGAACGTTCGGATGGACATGCCCGACTGGTCCACGACCTCCTGGACCGTGAAGCCGGTGTCCCCCGTCGTTTTGATCAACTCGATCCCGGCATTCACGAACCGATCAGACCGGTCCTGCGCCCTGGCTCTCGCGGTCCTCAGCGACCGCTCGACGCTCTGCTGCTTCCAGGCGGGGAGGGCATCCGGGTCGTGGTGATCGTCGTCCGGTGCAGCGGCCGTATCTGGAGCCATGGTTCGAACCCTCCTGGGGCTGCACGGGGACAACAGGACAGGCAGGTCATGGGCAGCGTCCCTCGCGCTGTTGCGTGAGCGAGCTTATCGGGCCTGCATCCTGGCTCACCTGGCATCTCGTGGCAGAGGGCGTGGTGTCGACAGGAGTCAGGGACGCTGCGGAGCTCCCGCCAGGAATGTCGACGCGAGCCACGACGCCGCCAACTCGAGGACTCCCCGGGACGCCTCGGCATCCGGTGCCATGAGGTCGAACCCGTGCGGAGCCCCAGCCACCACCCGCAAATCGGTGGGCACCCCGGCATCGGTGAGGGCGGTGGCGTAGGCCACGTCCTCGTCGACGAACCCGTCCGCACCGCCGACGATGACCAGCGCGCGCGCCGATCCTGACAGGTCCTCCGCTCGGGCCGGCGCCGCGTAGGGAGGGACCGCACCCCCCGACAGCGTTCCGAGATAGGAGCGCCAACCGAAGGCGTTGTTGCCGGGAGACCAGACCGCGGTGTCCCACTGGCTCGACACGGTGCACTGCCGGTCGTCGAGCATCGGGTACAAGAGCAGCTGCCCGGCGAGCCGCTGACCGAGATCCCGCGCGGCGAGGGCGAGGGCGGCGGCAAGGCCGCCACCGGCGCTGGCACCCCCGACAACCACCCTGGTCGGGTCGATGCCCAACACGTTCGCCGTGTCGAGCACCCACGCGAGGGCGGCTCGCGCATCGTCGTGGGCCGATGGGAACGGGTGCTCCGGGGCGAGTCGGTAGTCGACCGAAACGGTCACGCAATTCAGCTCGACCGCCCATCGCTGCATCCGGGCGGCATCGATCAGTGGGGATCCCATGACGTAGCCGCCACCGTGCAGCCAGAGCAGGCACGGGTGGGGGCGGTCGGTCGTCGGAGCGAACGCGTGCAATTCGAGCGGCGGGTCGTCACCGACCTCGTACCGGTCGGCGATGACCCCATCGCGGACCGGTGGGGGGTCGAGCAATCCCTCGATCGATCGCGCGGATCGTGGCGAGATCGATCCCGTCGTCGCCGAACCCGACGTCGAACTCGGCCAGGTGGGCGAGCTCGGGGTCCAGTGGCGGCTGGTACATGGGTGAGCATCCTCTCGTCGACGGGGCGTCCCGACCCCGAGTGCCTGTCCGGCAGTGGACCGTTCGCCGTTCTTCGGGTTCGTGCTCAGTCTGCTCGGGTTTCACCGTGCCTCGTCGTCTCGGCCCGGATCCTCGACGGTGGCAGGGTAGAGTGTCATTCTCTCCATTGCAAAGTTATATTGTTGGCCCTCGCCAACCAATCGCCCGCCGAGCGTTGGTCGGTACTCGCTGGCGTGGCCGGGAAGGAGTGCGGCATGCAGATCGACGACCTGGTCCTGGTGAGCGTGGACGACCATGTGGTGGAGCCAGCGCATCTGTTCGAACGGTGGGCCCCGGCGAAGGTCCGGGATCAGGCCCCGCGCTACGTGGTCAAGCCTGATGGCACCGAGGTCTGGGAGTTCCTCGGCGCAGAGATGGTGAACGTCGGCCTCAACGCGGTGGCCGGCCGACCGCCTGACGAGTACGGGCTCGAGCCGACGTCGAGGGCGCAGATGCGGCCCGGGTGCTTCGACGTGGACGAGCGGGTCAAGGACATGGATGCCAATGGCGTGCTCGGATCCATGTGCTTCGGCTCGATCACCGGCTTCACCGGGCAGCTGTTCTCCCGCCCCGATGACAAAAACCTCGGGCGCGCCCTGCTCCAGGCCTACAACGACTGGCACATCGAGGAGTGGTGCGGCACCCATCCTGGCCGGTTCATCCCGCTCGCCACCGCGCCGATCTGGAATCCGGAGTGGATGGCGGAGGAGATGCACCGGGTCTCCAAGAAGGGCGTCCATGCGGTGACCTTCTCCGAGAACCCCTCCAAGCTCGGCTACCCGAGCTTCCACTCGGACCACTGGGACCCCCTTCTGGTCTGCGTGCTCGGACCTCGGGATCATCGTGTGCCTGCACATCGGCTCGTCGAGCCAGCTGGTCATCACCGCGCCGGACGCACCGATCGACGTGACCATGGCCCTCACGCCCATCAACATCGTGCAGGCCGCCGCCGACCTCGTCTTTTCCCCGGTGCTCCGCAAGTTCCCGTCGCTGCGCTTCGCACTCTCCGAGGGGGGCATCGGCTGGATCCCCTACTTCCTCGAGCGCATCGACTACACCTACCAGCGCCACCACGCCTGGACGGGCCAGGAGTTCGGGGATCAGCTCCCGAGCCAGGTGTTCAACGATCGTGTGATCACCTGCTTCATCGACGACGTCTTCGGGATCGAGAGCCGCGGGCGACTCAACCTCGACCACGTGACCTGGGAGTGCGACTATCCCCACTCGGACTCGACCTGGCCCACCGCGCCGGAGTCCCTGATGAAGTACCTCTCGGTCTGCACCGACGACGAGATCGACAGGATCACCCACCTCAACGCCATGCGAGAGTTTCACTACGATCCCTTCTCCCTGATCCCGAAGGACCAGGCCACGGTCGGTGCGCTCCGTGCGAAGGTGGCGGAACGGGACGTTTCGATCGTCTCGAAGGGCAAGCCGGGGGAGCGGATGCGGAACGCGACGGACCTCGGCTCCGGGGCTGAGCGGAACGAACCGGGCTGACCGACCACTCTTCCTGATCGGGCCCAGTTCCGGACCCTGCGCGCACGCGCACCGCGTACGCTGGTCGACGGCCCCGCCGGGCTGACCGGCCAGCACCACCAGGGGGAGCCCCGGCTCCCCGAGGAGCGTCGTCCTGTGAAGCAGATCGGATCATCGAGGGAGAGCAGGGCCGGGGGAGGTCCGGCCCGCACCTCCCCGGTGTTCGACCCGGCAACCGGGGAGCAGACCGCCGAGGTGGTCCTCGCCACGACGGGAGATGTCGATCGGGCAGTCGGGATCGCCGCGAGCGCCTTCGCGTCTTGGCGCGACGCCTCCCTCTCGACCCGCACGCGGATCCTCTTCGCCTTCCGCGAGCTCGTCACACGCCACCGCGACGACCTCGCCCGGTTGATCACCGCCGAGCACGGCAAGGTCTTCGAGGACGCCCGCGGCGAGGTGGCTCGCGGGATCGAGGTGGTCGAGTTCGCCTGCGGCATCCCCCATCTTCTCAAGGGGGAATGGTCCGAAGACGTCTCGACCGGGGTCGACGCCTCTTCGATCCGCCAGCCGCTCGGGGTGGTGTGCGGGATCACCCCGTTCAACTTCCCGGTGATGGTGCCCATGTGGATGTACCCGGTGGCCATCGCCAGCGGGAACACGTTCGTGCTCAAGCCCTCCGAACGCGATCCGTCGCCATCGGAGCTCGTCGCGGAGCTCTGGGCCGAGGCCGGGCTGCCCGATGGCGTCTTCTCGGTGGTCCACGGTGACGCCGAGGCAGTCGACGCGCTGGTCGAGCATCCCGGCGTCGCTGCCGTCTCCTTTGTGGGCTCGACCCCGGTCGCGGCGCGGGTCTTCGACCGTGCCCATGCCTCCGGCACGCGGGTCCAGGCGCTCGGTGGGGCCAAGAACCACGCGGTGGTGCTCCCCGACGCCGACCTCGCTTCGACGGCGGACGCGTTGGTCGCGGCGGGCTACGGCTCGGCCGGCGAGCGCTGCATGGCCGTTTCGGCTGTGGTCGTGGTGGGCGACGCCGACCCGCTGGTCGCGGCCGTGGCCGAGCGGGCCGGCGCCCTGACCACCGGTCCCGGCACCGACCCGGCCTCGGACATGGGGCCGCTCATCACCCGGGTCCACCGCGACCGGGTGGCCGGGTACCTGGCGTCGGCGGAAGCCGAAGGGGCCAGGGTGGTGCTCGACGGTCGCGATCTCAAGGTCCCCGGGGGAGACGAGGGCTTCTACCTCGGCCCCAGCCTGGTGGACGGGGTGACTCCGGTGATGCAGGTCTACCGGGACGAGATCTTCGGACCGGTGCTCTCGGTGTTCGCGCGTCGACACCCTCGACGAAGCCATCGCCATGGTCAACGCCAACCCCTTCGGCAACGGCACCGCCATCTTCACCCGGGACGGCGCGGCGGCCCGCCGCTTCCGCCGGGACGTCTCCGTCGGCATGGTCGGCATCAACGTCGCCATCCCGGTCCCGATGGCGTACTACTCCTTCGGGGGATGGAAGCAGTCGCTCTTCGGTGACGCCCACATCCACGGCATGGAGGGCGTCCGCTTCAACACCCGGCTCAAGTCGGTCACCACCCGCTGGCCCGACCCGTCCCCCGGCGCCGGTCCCGGGTCCGTGGCCCTGCACTTCCCCGCCGGCGACGCCGGGTAACTCAGGACCAGCCGCGGAGCACCGCCACCACACCGCCGTCGACGAGGAGGTCGGTGCCGGTGAGGAAGCTCGCCTCCGGGCCTGCCAGCCACGCCACGGCGTCCGCAATGTCAGTCGGCGTGCCGAGACGGGGGATCGGACTGCGGTCGAGCATCTCGCCCATGAACGGCTGGGCGGCGTTCTCGCGGTGGCCCATCGGGGTGGCGATCATCCCCGGGCTGACCGAGAGGATGCGGGCACCACGCGATCCCCACGCCGGGGCGGCCGCGACGACACGCAGTTGCGCTCCCCGTTTCGAGACCGCGTAGGCGGTGGCCGGGTCGACGTGCTCGTCGAGTCCGGTGGCGGCGCGGACATCCTCGGTGAAGGCTGTCGCAATCGCCGCTTCGGTCTCCGGGGCCATCGGCCAGAGATGCCCGGCCATGCTCGCGATGCACACGCCCACTGTCCCCGGCACCGCCACCTGCTCGAAGAGGTCGATCACCAGCGCGGTTCCGAGAAGGTTGACGGTCAGGATGCGTGATCCGCTGCCCATGGTGGGGGACAGGCCCGCGGTGTGCACCAGGACCTCGAGCGGGCCGAGCTCAGCTGTGAACCGGACCAGCGCGGCCACCGACTCGCGGTCGCTGACGTCGACCTGGAGTCCGTGCGCGTCGAAGCCCTCGTCCCGCAGGGTGGACACGACCGCGTCCAACGTGTCCCGATCGGACTCGGCGAGGACGAGCGGCCGCCCGCTCCCGAGGCGGCGAGCACAGGCGAGGCCCATGCCGCCGGTTCCGGTGACCACGACGGACATCAGGCCCGCGCCCTCCTCGGAGCGCCGCGGCAACCGGGAGGCATCCTGACGATCACCGTCCCACGCCCTTCAGAAGAGCACCGGAAGCTTGTGCCAGCCTCGCACCGTCGAGGTGTGGACCCGTTCCGCGTGGTCCAGGTCGACGTGCCATTCCGGGAATCGGGCGAGCACCTCCTCGAGCGCGACCCGACCCTCGAGCCGGGCGAGCGCGGAACCCATGCAGAAATGGAGGCCGTAGCCGAACGTCACGTGGTGATCGATCTGGCGGAGGACGTCGAAGCGCTCGGCGTCCTCGAACTGGCGATCGTCCCGGTTGGCCGAGGCGTTGAGCAGGAGGAGCGCCGAGCCCTCGGGAACGATGGTCCCGTGGAGCTCCACGTCCTGCTGCACGTAGCGGGCCTGCACCGGGGAGGGCGCCTCGTAGCGCAGGATCTCCTCGATCGCCCCTGGAATCAGTGAGCGGTCGTCGACGAGGAGGCGGCGCTGGTCGGGGTGCATCCCGAGCAGATACCCGGTCCAGCCGATGAGCTTGGTGGTGGTCTCGTTGCCCGCACCTGCCAGGAGGAGGGCGTAGTTGAGGATCTCCTGTTCCTCGAGATGGCGTTCGACGCCGCTTTCGTCGGTGAAGGTGGTCTCGAGCAGGTCGGTCATCAGATCATCCGAGGGATGCTCGCGCCGGTAGGTGATGTAGTCGGCGAACATCGAGATGTCCGAGACACCGGCGACCGCGGAGCCGGAGTCCGGGGCGCGGCCCTCGTCGATCTGCAGCGCACTGTCGAAGCGGTCACGGACCGCCTCGCGGTCCTCGTCCGGGATGCCGAGCATCTTGCTGATCACCCGCATCGGCAGATCGGCGCCGAGGTCGCGCACGAAGTCGAACCCGGCGCCGTCGCGCACCGGGTCGAGCACGGCGGCGCAGTAGTCCCGCATCTCCTCCTCGAGCAGTGCCACCCGATTTGCCGTGAACACCCGGCCGAGCAGCCGCCGGTACAGGTTGTGGAGAGGAGGGTCCGCGAAGATGAACATTCCCCTGGGGATGTCCCACTCCGAGCGGATCAACTCGAGGACGGACCCGCGTGCGGAGCTGAAGGTCTGCCAGTTGATCGAGCACGCCTCGACGTCTGCGAATCTACTGACCGCGTAGAAGTCGAGTGCCTCGTTCCGGTAGAGGGGGGCCTCGTCGCGGAGGCGCTTGAACACCGGGTACGGATCCGCATCGATCTCGAAGTCGTACGGGTCGTAGTAGACCTCGGTCTCGTCTCGGATCACCGGACCCCGGTCATCGGTGGTGCCAGTCGGTGTTCCGGACTGTTCGGACATCGCTACGAGGCTAGGGCGCCGGGCGTGTCGCCGACGGCGACGCAACGGCGATTCTCGAGTACGAAGCGATCCATTGCTGACGTCCCTTGGTGATGAGAATCGGATACTCCGTCTGGCAAAGTATGGTTACCATATCGCATGGACGGAGCGATCCACCACGGGGTGTCCGACGGTGTCGCCCGGATCACACTCGATCGCGCCGGGAAGCGGAACGCCATCACCTCGGCGATGTACTCGGCCCTCGCCGAGCGGTTCGACCAGGCGGATGCGGACGCCACGGTCCGGGCGTTCGTCGAGGCACGCCGACCGCGCTAGGCGTCCAGGACGGTACCGTTCTGGCGAGCCGACACCCGAGGGGAGAGTCCGTGCCAAGCAGCACACCATCGAGGCCGCTTCCCCTGGTCACCAGCGAGAACGCGTTCTTCTGGCGGGCCGGGGCCGACGGAGCACTGCGCTTCCAGCGCTGTGACAACTGCTCGCGCCTGCGCTTCCCGGTCGCGCCGATCTGCCCGTACTGCCTGTCGACCGAGACATCCATCGCCGACGTCGGGGGCACCGCCACCGTGGTCGCGTGGACGGTCAACCATCAGCAGTGGACCCCGGCGATGCCGCCCCCCTATGTGGTGGCGGTGGTGGCCATCGACGAGGACCCCGCGATCCGGCTGACGACCAACATCGTCGGAGCCGGAGCCGAGCCGGTGCACCTCGGGATGCGGGTCCGGGTCGTCTTCGAACACCAAGACGACGTCTGGATCCCGCTCTTCGAACCGAACGGTGAGCCGGACGGCGCCTGGTCGGTGCCGGGCCCGCCGCCGGCCCCCACGGCACCGGCCACCGTTTCCGGTCCCCGGTTCGAGCACGCCTGTGCGATCACCGGCATCGGCATGTCGGCGGTCGGGCGTCGGTTGATGCGTCCCCCCCTGGCCCTGACCATCGAAGCGTGCCAGGCGGCGCTGGACGACGCCGGGCTCACCTATGCCGACATCGACGGGCTCTCGACCTACCCGGGCGGAGGGACGCTCGGCGGCTTCTCCGAGGGCGGCGTGAACGCCCTCGTCGAGGCCCTCCGCCTCACACCGGTCTGGCACAACGGTGGAGGGGAGATGCCGGGCCAGATCGGCGCGTTGGTGGCGGCGATGCTGGCGGTGGCGTCAGGGCTCTGCCGGCACGTCCTGTGCTTCCGGACGCTCTGGGAGGCAACCCACGCCGAGCTGTTGCGATCCGGAACGCTCCAGCCGGCACGAGGCGGACGCGCAAGCGGGATGGGGGAGGGTCGGGCGCCGTTCGGCGCACTCTCCGCGGCCAACTGGATTGCCATGACCGCGTCCCAGCACTTCGCTCGCTACGGCACGACCCGCGAGCAGCTCGGCGCAATCGCCCTCAATGCCAGGGCCAATGCCGCACGCAATCCGGTCGCCATCTACCGCGATCCCATGTCCATGGACGACTACCTCTCGGCCCGCCTCGTCTCGACCCCGTTCGGACTGTTCGACTGCGATGTGCCCTGCGACGGCTCGGTGGCCATCATCGTCTCCGCCCGGGACGCGAGCGCCGACCGCCCTCGACCTCCTGTGCTCGTCGATGCCGTCGGGACCAAGATCGAGGACCGGCTGTCGTGGGACCAGGGGACGCTCACCCACGAGCCCCAGGTGTTCGGCCCTGCGCACCACCTCTGGCGCCGGGCGAGCGTGTCACCCGGCGATGTCGATGTCGCCCAGCTCTACGACGGGTTCAGCTTCAACTGTCTCACCTGGCTGGAGGCCCTGGGTTTCTGCGCCGTCGGGGAGGGCGGTCCCTTCGTCGAGGGTGGCAGCAGGATCGCCCTCGACGGGGAGCTCCCGCTCAACACCGCCGGCGGCCAGCTCTCGGCCGGGAGGCTCCACGGGTTCGGGCTCATCCACGAGGCGATCGTCCAGCTGCGCGGCGACGGAGCCGATCGTCAGGTCCCCGGGGCAGAGGTGGCGGTGGTCGCGACCGGTGGTGGGGTCCCCGGTGGCTGCGTCCTCTTCACCGTGGACCGGTAGCCCGCCTCCGGAGGCGGTGAGTGCGGTTCCCGGTAGCAGTAGGATCCGCTGCTGGAATTGCGTTCTTGGCCTCCGTCCGCACCGTCACTGCCCGAGGGCCTACGGTCAGGCCCCGAGCACTCGCCGAGAAAGGCTGATGATGGAGATCACACCTGGAGCCAGACTGAGGAGCGCCGTCGGCGCGACGGAGGTCGTCGTCATCAAACCACCGCAGGGTGAGGGGGTCCTCACCTGCGCCGGGGTGCCCATGGTGCCCCGTGAGGACGGAGCTGCTGTCTCGCCCTCGGCGGACGCCGCCGAAGGCGAGGCCACCATCATCGGGAAGCGGTACTCGGAGGAGTCCTCGGGCATCGAGGTCCTCTGCTCCCAGGCCGGTGACGGACCGCTGGCGTTCGGCGGGGTCGTGCTCACCGTCAACGCCCCCAAACCGCTTCCCGCGTCCGATTGACACCACGCCGCGACGGCGCTGACGGTTTGGGGAGCCGCGGACTGACCCGCCGCGAGCTCCTCGCGGCGGGGCTTGCGGGCGGCGTGGGGCTCCTGGCGTCCGCATGCGGAGGGAGCACAGCGTCGCCGGCGGCGACCACCCTTGCGAGGACACCGCCGGCAGGGTCTGATCTCGGAGCGGTGGAGCACGTGATCTTCCTCATGATGGAGAACCGATCGTTCGATCACTACTACGGGACCTACCCGGGCGTCCGGGGCTTCGATGACCATCCCGCCGACGCCCTCGGGCCGTTCTCGCAGGCCTGTCCCGCCAACACCTCCGCATCCCCGGTCGGACGACTGTTGCCGTTCCACCTCGACACGGTGCACGACGACATCGGCGACTGCACGTTCGACCTGACGCACAACTGGGGACCGCAGCACCAATGCCGGAACGGCGGGCGGATGGACTCGTTCGCCCGTGTGCACACCGATCCGGCGAACGAAGGACCGTCTCAGGGGACCCTCACCATGGGCTATTACGCCCGGGCCGACCTTCCCTACTACTACGCGCTCGCCGACGCGTTCACCCTGTGCGACGGGTACCACTGCTCGGTCATGGGTCCGACCCATCCGAACCGGCTCATGCAGATGTCGGGCACCCTCGACCCGGCGGGTGTGGCCGGGGGACCCGTGCTCGAGACCAACCAGTCGCCCTCGGCCCTCTTCAGCGCGCACTGGGACACCATGCCCGAGGTCCTCGAGGATGCAGGGATCAGCTGGAAGTACTACAACCCCCCCGGACCCCTGTACAGCATCGAGTCGATGCGTTCGGTCGGAATGACCACCGACAGCGTGCTGCCCTATTTCTCGCAGTACGAGAATCCGGGCTCGCCGCTGTACCAGAAGGCCTTTCTCCCGACCTTCCCGGCCGACTTCGTGGCTGACGTCCGCGCCGGCACGTTGCCCCAGGTGAGCTGGATCAGCACGCCCATCGGCTACGACGAGCACCCCCCCGCGCCGTCGTTCCTCGGGGAATGGTTCACCAGCCAGGTCCTGGGTGCGCTGGTGGCGAACCCGGCGGTCTGGTCGAAGACCGTCCTGTTCCACATGTACGACGAGAACGACGGGTTCTTCGATCACGTCGCCCCCCCGGTGGCCCCGCCCGGCACGGCAGGCGAGTACCTCACCGTGCAACCCCTCCCGCAGAACGCTTCAGGCATCGCCGGTCCGGTAGGCCTGGGGTTCCGTGTGCCGATGATGGTGATCTCCCCGTTCAGTCGCGGAGGGCACATCGCGTCGGAGACGTTCGACCACACCTCCCAGCTGCGCTTCCTCGAGGAGCGGTTCGGTGTCCGGGCACCGAACATCTCGCCCTGGCGCCGCGCCACCGTCGGGGACCTGGTGTCCACCCTGCAGACGGACAGGAGCGACGTCAAGATGCCGGAGCTCCCGCCCACCAGGGACGACCCCAGCTACATTGCCGCCAAGGGCTGCACACAGTTGGACCTCGTCGAAGTCGGCAGCGATCAACCTCCGTACCCGTTGCCGGCCGTCCAACGGATGCCGTCACAGGAACAGCGAGCAGCAGCGGTCACCGACTGAACGGACCTCGTTTCACGTTGGTCTACTGCGGAACGCTTGGGCCCCACTCGGGCACTGGAAACGACCGACGAGCGCGTGGCGTGCCGGTGTGAACACACAGAGCACTCATCCCGAGGAAGCCTCCACAGAATTGCCAGGATGAGCCGATGATCCCGGGGCGTCAGAGCGGCCCTTCGATTGAGCCATCGAGGGCGTGGAGATGGGCAATTGACAATGGTTCTCCCCATATTTGGCGATGGTGCATCCGAATGCACAGGTGTATCGTCACAGCCACGGACAAATGTCCGTAAGGGCTAGTGTCCCGAGTTGCTGATTCGCTCGCAATATCGTGCGAGTGAAGCCAGGATCTGATCTGCCGTTTTGACCCAAACGTAGGGCCGGGGGTTGTCGTTCCACAGGACGATCCAGTCGCGGATGTCGCGCTCGAGGTTCTGCACGTTGGTATGGGCGCCGCGCTTGATCTTCTTGGTGGTCAATTCACCGAACCAACGCTCCACCATGTTCAACCACGATCCCGACGTCGGTGTGAAGTGGAGATGGAACCGGCGGTGGCGCAACAGCCACCGTTGGATGTCGGGAGTCTTGTGGGTGGCGTAGTTGTCGAGGATGAGATGCACCTCGAGGTTCTCGGGAACCTGTTCGTCGATTCGCACCAGGAACTTCTTGAACTCGACGGCCCGGCGGCGTCGGTGCATTGATCCGATGACCTTGCCGGTGGCCATGTCGAGCGCCGCGAACAGCGACGTGGTGCCGTGGCGGATGTAGTCGTGGCTTCGTCGTTCGGGGGTGCCGGGCATCATGGGCAGGATCGGTTGGAAGCGGGCCAGCGCCTGGATCTGGGACTTCTCGTCCACGCACAGCACCACAGCCCGTTCGGGAGGATCGAGATAGAGCCCCACGATGTCTTTGACCTTGTCCACGAACAGCGGGTCGGTGGACAGCTTGAAGCTCTCGGCCCGATGGGGCTGCAGTCCGAAGGCCCGCCAGATCAAGCTGATCGACGTCTGGCTCATCCCGAGGGCGTCGGCCATCGACCGAGTGGACCAGTGGGTGGCGTCGGCCGGCTTCTCTTCCAGGGTCTTCACGATCACGGCCTCGACTTTGTCGTCGGTGACCGTGCGCGCCGCCCCGGGCCGAGGCTCGTCGAACAGACCCTCGAGGCGCTTCTCCACGAACCGCCGACGCCACTTGCCCACAGTGGCACTGTTGATCCGCAGGTCGGCGGCCACCGCCTGGTTGGTGTCACCTGTCGCACAGGCCAGGATGATCCGGGCTCGCAGAGCCAGCGCCTGGGCGCTCTTGCGCCGCCTGGTCAGGCGTTCGAGGAACTCGCGCTCCTCGTCGCTCAGCAGCAGCTCTGTCTTCGGTCGTCCCCTTGGCGACATGGTCGTCTCCCATCGTTGCTGACAACGACGGGAACGCGCCGGTCGAGACGAAAATTCCGGGTCGACCGATATTTCTTACGAATCAACAACTCAGGGGACTAGGGGCGTCGGCGGTTTTGCGACTTCAGCCGCACTGGGGATTGTGGGTCATACCCGCGCGCGGTATCGGCAGGGAGTTGGCCACCGACGGACCACCACAAACCATCGGAGGAGAAAACCGCATGAACAAGCAGTTGAAGAAATGGGGCCGGCGCGGCTCGGCCATTGGGGTATTGGCATTGGTCACTTCAGTCGGGTTCGGAATGGCCGTCAGCTCGGCCGCGCCGCGGCCTCGGGCAGCTGCCAGCGTCAGCAGCGCCCTCCCAAATGTCGCCAACTGGTCCAACACCCTTGCGGTCAACACGAACGGGTGGTGCGGGTTTTCCACTTGTAACGGGGTCCAGAGC
The DNA here is from genome assembly GCA_963701325.1 of uncultured Acidimicrobiaceae bacterium. Lineage (GTDB taxonomy): Bacteria > Actinomycetota > Acidimicrobiia > Acidimicrobiales > RAAP-2 > Bog-756. The sequence goes on along the minus strand of OY969604.1, from coordinate 994,357 downwards.
CCCACGACCTACGGCACAATCGACATCGTGCCCTCGACGTTCTCCAACTACGGCGGGTACGCGCCGAAGGTCAAAGGACCGGTCGGCCGACGACCTCGTACGCTCGTGTGACGGGTGCCGGCGACTCCTCTATCGGGTGTCTCACCCAACCGGGGAATGTCTCCGCACCAGGCAACGAGAACTGCAGCGGGCCCTACACCCTGTTCGGAAATGATCATGCAGCCACCGTCTTCCCCACAAACGGGTTCACGACGTCGATCAAGATCGAACTCAGCAAGCCGTGGGCAAACGCGAACCCGGGCCAGGTGGTCGACTGGGACGTGGCGCTCAACAGCAATACGGACGCCTACCTCGAGGACTACGCCTTCAACCTGTGTTCGACGACGGCCGGTGGCGGAGGCTGGTACGTGAGCACCAGCAACGGTGCCGGTGGATGCAGCGCCGGTCCCGCAGAGATCACAGTGGGCGGCTGGTATACGTTCACGACGGACTTCCACACCGTGGGTTCCGAGGTCGACGTGAACTACTCGATCACGAATCGATCGGGCACCCCGGTCGCCGGCTTCCCGATCAACAACGTGGATTCCGGACATGCAGCGACCGCAGTGGGTGGGCCTGACTACGGTTGGCTCCCCGACGAAGACGCTCTCGGACTTCCGATCGCCGATTCGTCGCTGACGCTGAACGGCTGACAGAACACCTGACGACAGCGGCAACTCACCTCTGGACCCGGGTCCTGCGATCCCGTCCGGGGGTGAGTTGCCGCGTCGGCGGCTGCGACCAGCTCACGGAGCGGTGGTAGCTTCGCCGCTCCCGCAAGCGTTGACGCCAGTCAGAGTCGTCCTCGGCACCGGCGGAGAGTTACGTAGTACCGCAATTGCGTAGCTGGCCATAGAAGTCACCCAGCATGTTGCCGTGATCTTCGACAGAGGCACCGGTCCCAAATGCTGGTAGCCACCGGGACTTCGGCCGAAGGTCCTGTGTCAGCGGGTCGCGACCGATACGACTCTGGACGTCCCAGTTGTGTGGGCCGATCTGGGTGATGCCTCGATCAACCTGGATCCGCCGGAAACCGGTACCCTTCGCCTCCTGGGCCCTTGCTGCCATCGCTCTTCGGAAGCAAGACCAGCCCCGGGGCAGTAGCTCAGTGGTCAGAGCAGGGGACTCATAATCCCTCGGTCGCTGGTTCGATCCCAGCCTGCCCCACAGGACGGGACCCACCCCGCGACGTGTCGAGCACCTGCGGGCGCCGAGCGCTCGTCCGCCTTTCTGGGCGAGGGTCGACGGGTCGTTCATGGAGCTCGTGGCCGGCTGGCACTGATCGCGCCGCAGCGCGTCCCGTGACGGCTGCGGGTTCTTGGTGCCGCCCTCGGTGCTCGTGCGCTCACCCAACGAAGTCGACGCCCGCGGGTGGGTGAACATTCGGCGACGGACGCAGCTGGGGTGTTGACGCTGCGCTTGACGCCACTGATACAGTGAACGAACCACAACGCCACCTGGTCGGAGGTAGGCACATGAGCGAAGTCGAGGCGTTTCGTATCTGTCCCCACTGTGGGTCGGAGGATGTCCCCAAGCTCATCGTGCGGTCGGCACGGACCTTCGGCACAGAGCCATGCTGGCGTTGCCGGGTGTGCAACCTCGACTGGTCGGACGCCGACTACCGCGCACTGCGGGCCTCGTAGCGCTCCTGTCACCAAGGCGTCACTGGCGCGTCACAAACGCGTCACCCGGGGTGCGGTCGTCCTGAGCCCGCCGACCTCCAGGTCAGGGGCTCCCGGGGGCCGGTCCCATCCCCGGCTGTCCGACCAGGTCGCTCGCGCTCCAGGTCGGTCCGCCCGGATCCCAGCCGCTGATCGGCCCACCGGGGACGCCGTGTGCTCGGGACCCCTCCGAGCCGGGCCCAGGCGACCGCTTCCGCCGGAGCACCAACAGCGGACCGACCACGGCGACTGCAACGGAAAGCACCAGGATCGCCCCGCTCACCAGGGCGCGCCGATCTGCCGATGACTGGCACTCGTTGACGAAGGCCTGCCACTGCGTGTGCGCGGCGGTATTGGAGGCAGAGGGTTCGGGTCCGGCCCCGATCGAGGCCGGGTTGCTGAGCGCGGCCATCGCGGATTCGGACGCCGTGCTCGGACCGCAGGTTCCCCCGGCAGCCGGCGCGGGCAGGGGCACCAGGACCCCGCTCACCGCGAAGGCCGCGCCGAAGAAGCCCACGAAGACGAAGAGCAGCACGAGCACGATGCGGGTTGGCGAGAGGGTCACCGGCGGTCCTTTCGGTTGCCGACGATCGTAGTCAGCGACGGCAGCACTGCGACCGCGGCCGGACGTGACCATGCCAGGGCACCCTCGACGGCCCGTGCGCTGTTTCGGCTGCTCACGGAGGGTTCGGCTACCGTAGGAGCCCATGGACATCGAGCAGTTCTACAGCGCGGACGAGCGGCGCAGACGGTCGGGCGAGGTCGAGTTCGGGAACAACTGGTTCGATGCCAAGGGAAGCCGCTACGAGCTCAGCTGGGTCGAGGACACCGGAGAGCTCTACGCCATGCTCGAGTTGGTCCCGGAAGCCGACTCGTGGACTCCGTTCGGCGACATCGAGGTCGGCCAGCTGGCCGTCGACGGCCTCACGGTCACCGTCCTCGGGACCATCACCAGCCGGGCCGCGGTGGAACAGATCCTCGACGGGTGGGCCGACGCGATGAACGGCCCTGACGGCATCCAATGGGTCGCCGATCACCTGACGGCCGCCGGGGTCCGGGCGTTGTCCTGATGCGCTTCTCGTATGCGGAGTCGATGGTCGACCCGTCCTACTACCTGCCACTGGCCGGGGCGGCCGAGGATGCGGGGTACGACGGAATGGTGGTGCCCGACAGCCTCTGCTATCCGGAGGAGTCGGACTCCACCTACCCCTTCTCGCCCGACCACACCCGTGAGTTCCTCGAGGACAAGCCATTCCTCGAACCCTTCTCGCTGATCCCGGCGATGGGGGCGGTGACCGAGCGCCTCCGCTTCGTCACCTTCGTGCTCAAGTTGCCGACCCGCCACCCACTGGTCGTTGCCAAGCAGGCCACGTCGGCCGCCGTCCTGACCGGCAACCGGCTCGCGCTCGGGGTCGGCACCAGCCCCTGGCCGGAGGACTACCAATTGGTCGGTGTGCCCTGGGAGGACCGGGGTCGCCGCATGGACGAGGCGGTCGACATCGTGAAGGGCCTCGCTGCCGGCGGCTACTTCGAGTACCACGGCAAGTGTTACGACCTCCCGCCGGTCAAGATGAGCCCCGTCCCGACCGAACCCCTCCCCATCCTGATCGGCGGCCATGCCGCACCCGCCCTGCGCCGGGCTGCCCGCTGCGACGGCTGGCTCCATGGCGGTGGCGACCCGGCCGACCTGCCCGGTCTGCTCGAGAAGCTGTCGCAACTGCGCGAGGAGGCGGGGACGGCGGACCGGCCCTTCGAGGTCCACGTGATCTCGCTCGACGCCTTCTCGGTTGACGGGGTCCGCCGGCTCGAGGAACAGGGGGTGACCGATGTCATCGTCGGGTTCCGCTGGCCCTACGAGGTGGGCCCGGACACCGAGCCCCTCCAGGCGAAGTTCGACAACCTCCGTCGCTTCGCCGAGACGGTGATCGAGAAAGCCGGACGGTGAGCGAGGCGCGGGAGGGTGCGCCGAGTGTCGTCGACCTCTCGAGGGCCTCGATGGCCGCTGTGGAGGCCGGGGACCGGACGGCCTGGTTGGCGCTCTTCGACGACGACGCGGTGGTCGAGGATCCGATCGGCCCCTCGGCATTCGATCCGGACGGCACCGGCCACCGTGGAGCTGTGGCCATCGCCGCCTTCTACGACGAGGTCATCGCCCCGAACGAGTCGATCCGGTTCGACATCCAGCGGTCCATCCACTGCGGCGACGAGATCGCGAACATCGGAGTGATCCGGATCACCTTCCCCGGTGGGTCGGCCATCGAGGTGGACGGCGTCTACACCTACCGGCGTACCCCCGACGGCAAGCTCGCGGCCATCCGCGCCTACTGGGAGCCGGAGCGGATCCGCTCGGTCTCCTGAGCGGACCGCCGGACGGTCAGATGATCCCCGCCGTCATTCCCAGCCGTCGAAGCCGTACTGCCGGTGTGGCCCCATGACGGCACACTCGAACATGCCGTAGCCGACCTTGCCGTCGGAGGTGAACCGGGCGGCATACTCGGTCAGGGCCCAGTTCGGGTAGGTCGGGTCGGCCGGGGGGATCTCCTGTCCCTGGACCACCAGGTCGCCCTGGTACATTCCGTGCTTCCAGTCCGGCTCCAACCCGTAGCCGCTCCCGAGCAGCAGCGGGAAGGCCATCAGGGTCTCGACCTCCATCTCTGCCGTCTTCTCCCCGTGGGCGCCGAAGTAGCTGAGGGTGGCGCCGGTCACCGCCCGGCTGCCGGCGGCGAAGCGCAACTCGTGCTCGGGGCGCCCGAGCCACTCGGCCTCGCGTCCCGAGCCCAAGGGGAAGACGCGGTGGGCGTCCTGCATGACCCGCTCTCCGGACGGTCGCTCCTGGATGATGGTGACCAGGGCGTGATCGTCGAAGCGCACCGGTGCGTAGATCCAGAAGAAGCCACCCGCCGCGTCGGTCACCCTGATGCCGGGGGGCTCGGCCTCCCCGACGGGGCGCACCCCCCAGGACCGGTCCCGGCAGCCCCACCACCGCTCCGGGGTCAGTTGCATCTGACGGTCGCCGAGAGCGAGGGTGCCCGTCCAGCCGCCGACCTGGGCGAACCGGGTCGAGTCGAAGGTCACCCTCGAGAACTGGCGGTCGAAGTGCCGCGCCTCGAGGTGCGCCTCGGAGAAGCCGTCGTAGACAGCGTCGAGTTCGAGGCCCCACTCGTTGGGCTCGACGACGACCCGCACCTTCTCGAGGCCCCGCAGCACCTCGACCCGGATCGGACCGACCGAGGTGTCCATCCGGTCGGCGCCGAGGACCCTCGACGAGCGGACGACCCGGTGGTCACCGCCCCAGAGCACCGACACGAAGGCGTCGGCAACGCCGAGGTTGGGGTACTGGCCGACGCCGATCACACAGAAGAGCTCCTGATCCGTGCCGTACACCTCGCTCGTACCGCCGTGGATGTTGAAGTAGTAGCGGTCATAGAAGTTCCGGTCGGATGTGCCGACATGCCGCATCGGCTCGGAGATCTGGTGGACCGGGTAGTCGTCGAGGGGGGACAGCACGGGATCACTCCTGTCTCCGGCAGGGGCCGGCACCTGATGCCGCCGGGGGCGGGACGGTTGGAGCGTAACCGCCCGCGGATGGAGCCGGTGGACCGCGGCTACGATCAGGGCAGGTAGATCGCCCGTGGTGGGATGGTCGCCCGGCACACATCGCTCGCGTCAAGGGAGGACCCCGTGAACTCGTACGACCGTCTGTTCATCGGAGGGGAATGGGTCGAGCCGTCCTCCTCCTCAGTGTTCGAGGTCCACTCGCCCACGACGGGTGAGCTGGTGGGCCAGACCCCCGAGGCCAAGGACGCCGACATCGACCGGGCGGTGGCCGCCGCCCGCGAGGCGGTCGACCACGGACCCTGGCCGCACATGACCCCCGTCGAGCGCGGCGCGATCCTGTCCAAGGCCGCCGAGGCGATCCGCAACGACATGCAGGGCATCGCCGAGCTCATCTCCTCCGAGATGGGCTCGCCGGTCTCGTGGGGCCTGATGGCCCAGGTGCTGGCACCGAGCATGATCCTCGACTACTACGCCGGCCTCGGGTCGACGTTCGCATTCGACACGGTCAAGGACGGCCTCCTCGGCCCGGTCCTGGTGACCAAGGAGCCGATCGGGGTGGTGGCGGCCATCACCCCCTGGAACGTGCCCCTCTTCCTGGCCGCCGCCAAACTCGGCCCGGCTCTGCTCTCGGGCAGCACTGTGGTCTTCAAGCCGGCCCCGGAGACCCCCATCGACGCCAACGTCTTCGCCGAGATCCTGTCCGACGCGGGACTGCCGAAGGGTGTGCTCAGCGTGGTGCCTGCCGGCCGAGAGGTCGGCGAACACTTGGTCAGCCACCCGGGGGTCGACAAGGTCTCCTTCACCGGCTCGACCGCCGCCGGAAAGAAGATCGGGGCCGCCTGTGGGGCGACCCTCAAGCGGTTCAGTCTCGAACTCGGCGGGAAGTCGGCCGCCATCCTGCTCGACGACGTCAAGCTCGACGAGGCGCTTCCGCTCATGATGCCCAACGCCATCATGAACAACGGTGAGGCCTGCATCTCGCTCACCCGCATCCTGGCCCCCCGCGATCGCTACACCGAGGTCGCCGACGCCCTCGTCGAGCAGGTCCGGGCCTTGAGGGTCGGCGACGCTCTGGACCCGGCCACCGACGTCGGACCGTTGGTCGCCGAGCGCCAGCGCGACCGTGTGGAGAACTACCTCCGGATCGGCCAGGAGGAAGGGGCGAAGGTGGCCATCGGCGGCGGCCGCCCCAAGGACCTGCCGACCGGGTGGTTCGTGGAGCCCACCGTTCTCGTGGACGTGGACAACTCGATGCGTATCGCCCAGGAGGAGATCTTCGGCCCGGTGCTGTCGGTCATCCCCTACGAGGACGAGGCGGACGCGGTGCGGATCGCCAACGACTCCGACTACGGCCTGTGCGGCGCGGTGTTCAGCGCAGACAACGACCGTGGCCTCGGGGTCGCCCGACAGGTCCGCACGGGGACCTACATGGTGAATTCGGCCATCCCGATCGACTTCTCCTCGCCGTTCGGCGGCTACAAGGAGTCGGGCATGGGGCGCGAGTTCGGCGAGGACGGCCTCGAGCTGTTCCTCGAGAAGAAGACCATCAACCTTCCTGCCGGGTACAGCCCGACGGTGTGACCCGGCCGGGCCGGAGCGGCTCGAACGGCGGGGTGAGCCCGCTCCGGGCCGAGGCCGAATGCCCCAGCGGGGGGCGGAGAACTGCAAACATGGTGGGTGAGCTGTGGCGACCGTTGTACGGTCGGGACCGCACGCGTGGGTCCGGAGGCCCCGTCCATGACCGCTGAGACCGACGCCGGCACCCGGGGAGGCGCCCATTCGAGGGCGCGAGGACGGACCGTCGTCTTCGGTTTCGTCCCGGCGCTCGACGGGCTGCGTGCCATCGCGGTGCTCGGGGTGCTCCTCTACCACGGTGGAGCCCCGCTCGTGACCGGCGGCTTCCTCGGGGTCAACGTCTTCTTCGTGCTCTCTGGCTTCCTGATCACGACCCTGTTGCTCGGCGAGTGGGCCACCCGCCTGAGCATCCGGCTCGGCGAGTTCTGGGCGAGGCGGGCCCGCCGCCTGCTGCCAGCGCTCCTGCTCATGCTCCTCGGGGTGGCGATCCTGGCCAAAGTGTTCGCCGCCTCCGGCGAGTTCGCCTCGCTCCGGCTCGACGCGCTGTCGACGCTGTTCTACGTGGCCAACTGGCACTTCATCATCGGCGGCGCCAACTACTTCATGGCGACCGCCCAGCCATCGCCGCTCGGGCACATGTGGTCACTCGCCATCGAGGAGCAGTTCTACATCGTGTGGCCCCCGGTCGTGCTGGTGCTGCTCCGCCTCGGTCAGCGGCTCCGGCCGTCGCGCCGGCTGTGGCCGGTGCTCACCGCGGCGGTGGTCGGTGCCCTGGCCTCGGCGCTCGACATGCGGATCTCGTTCCTCCACGGGGCATCCCTCACCCGGCTCTACGAAGGAACCGACACCCGCAGTCAGGACATCCTGGTCGGAGCCGCGCTGGCCATCGCCATGGCCATCTGGGCCGAGCACCGCACGGTGATCCCTTCGGCAATTCCCGAACTCACCGCCGGGCGGTTCGGCCGCGCCCACCCCTCGGCCGGGACCACCGGGACCGCTGTCCCACGACCCCACAGGCGTGACCTGCACCGCCGGCGGGGCCCGAGCATCCGACCGATCAACGCGTGGGAGATCACCGGCCCGCTGGTGCGCCCGGCCACCCAAGCCCTCGGCTGGTCGGCGCTGATCATCGGGCTGGTGATCTGGGCCCGGGTCGACCGCCCCACCGCCTTCCTCTTCGAGGGCGGAGAACTCCTCTTCGCCATCGGGGTGGCCGCGGTCATCTTCTGCATGGTGACCGCACAGACGGCATCACTCTCTCGCTCCCTGGGCAATCCGGTCTTCCGCTACGTGGGCAAGATCTCCTACGGCATCTATCTCTGGCACTACCCGCTGTTCGCTGTGTTGGACGCTGCCCGGATGCACCTCTATGGACTGCCGTTGTTGGCTGTGCGGATGACGGTGACCCTGGTTGTCGCCACCGCTTCCTACTACCTCGTCGAGCTGCCGATCCGCCGGGGCCGGATGGCCACCCTCACCGAATGGCGGGCCTGGCTGGCGACCTCGGCAGCCTTCCTCGGAGTCGTCGCCGTCACGGTGGCTGCCACCGTGCCCGCGGCGGCTGGCCCCGTCGAACCGCTCCGCGTGGTGGGCACCGGCTACACCGGAGAACCCGTCAAGGTGGCTGTGTTCGGCGACTCGGTGGCCTGGCGACTCGGGTTCGCCCTGCTGGCCGACCAACCCCAGGAGCGCTACGACGTGAGTATCGACAACGGGGCCATCGTGGCCTGCGGCGTGCTCCGGAGCACCGAGTACGAGGCCGGGGGTGTCACGAACGCCATGGTCCCGCCGTGCAATTCGTCCTCACCACCTTCTGCGCAGTGGCCGGCGCAGTGGAAGGACGACCTCGACCAATTCCATCCCAACGTGGTCATGATCCTGGCCGGCCGGTGGGAGGTCATGAACCGACTCATCGACGGCCACTGGCTCCACATCGGCGAGCCGGCCTTCGACTCGGTGCTCCACCAGTCGCTCGAGGATGCCGTTCAGGTCGCCTCCTCCGATGGAGCGCTCGTCGTGCTCATGACCGCGCCGTGTTTCGATTCGGGAGAGCAACCGAACGGGCAGCCGTGGCCCGAGGACTCGGCCGCACGGCTCTCCCTCTACAACCAGATGGTGCGCCAGGTGGCGGCGGAGCACCCGGCCACGGTCCGCCTGGAGGACTTCGGGGCCCTGCTTTGCCCGGGAGGGGTGTTCTCCACCTCGATCGACGGCGTCCAGCTCCGGGATGGAGACGGGGTCCACATCGTCCCGACGCCTGCCGCCGGCCTGTGGTTGGCTTCGCACCTGCTGCCGGAGGTGGTCCAGGTGGGCCGGTTGCAGATGGCCGGCCACACGCTGCTCACCCCACCGACGGGATCGACGGTCCCCTCGCCGCCGGTCACGGTGTCCGCCTCCGGCACGACCTCGGCGGGCGGCGGCGGGCACGGTCCCTGACCGACGTCCTCAGTTCCCTGACGCAGGCGCGGGGATCGTGCCGGGTGATGGCTGCTGGTCGAAGACCGAGCCTTGCGCGGCGCGGCACTGGGCCTGCAACGACGGGATGAGCGTCTGCTCGGAGACTCGATTGGTCTCGGAGAGGGTGGTCATCAGCGCCTGGTACTGGCTGTCGCGATAGGCAGCCTGCGCCGCGATGGGGATCGCCGACAGCAGCTCGATGTAGGCGCGCTGGCGGAGCGCCCCGGCGTCTGAGGCCGAACCCGATTCCGAGGCCCGCTGCATGAGGCTGATCGACCGGTCGACGTAGGTGCACGCCTGCTTGGCGAGCCCATCGCCATTCGCGCTGCAGGCAGCGAGGGCGGACCCGGCGATGAGGATGGCGATCACGCCGATGGCGAGGCGGGCCAATCGGCCCCCCCCGCCGGGACGAGTCACCCGAGCCAACTGCCTGCCGAGTCGAGCAGGTACCGACTGACCGCAAGACAGCGGTCGAACACCTCGCACATCATCTCCTCGCCGGCCAGCACGCGGGCGAGGGAGACAGGCGATCGGGCCACGATGCTCAGCCGGCGCTCGGCTGCCTCCGTCGCCGATGCGTACGAGTCGATGGCGGACACCTCGAGGGGTAGCTCGATCCCGCCCACCCCGGCCAGATCGATCGCCAGGCGGAGCAGATCGGGGCCGTTGGGGAGCGGGGGAAGGGACCAGGTGAAGGTCAGGGCGAAGTGGAAATCGTCAGGGGGGTCTTCCTCCTCCGGAAGGCCGAAGACGGCGTCCTCGAAGGAGAGCAGGGTCCGCGGGTCGACCTCCAGGGCGAGGTGTAGGTCGAGTGGACCGCCGCAGCCGTCCTCGGGGTGGAGCTCCACCTCCCAGACCTGCCGGAGTGAGTAGGTCTCGACGAAGTGGCGCTCGTCGTGCACGTGGAAACCGTGGTCGACCGAGTGGTCCTTGAGATCGGCCACGTATCCGGCCACATCGATGACTGCCACAGGAGGCAGAGCCTACCGGGCCAGGATCGGTTCCGGTATCGTCGGACGGGTGGAGGACGACGTGCTGCTCGAGGTCCTCCACGCCACCGCCACGGCGGTGGGTGAGGCCCTCGGCGCGTTGGACGATTGGGGTCTCGCGGGGACCCGCGAGGGGCAGTACCGATCCGACCTGGCGGCAGACGATGCCGTCCTCGCCGTGCTCGAGCCGGCCGGAGTCGGGGTGCTGTCCGAGGAGTCGGGGCTCCACCACGGTGACCGGGAGCTGATCGTGGTCGTCGACCCGGTGGACGGGTCCACGAACGCCTCCCGGGGGATTCCGTGGTACGCGACCAGCCTGTGTGCAGTGGACGAATCGGGTCCCCGGGCCGCGGTCGTGGTCAACCAGGCGTTGGGCGTGCGCTTCGAGGCCGTCCGGGGCGGCGGCGCCCGACGGGACGGTCGTGCGATCCGGCCCTCGGGCTGTGCGCGGTTGGACAAGGCGATCGTGGGGTTCTCCGGGTATCCGCCGCGGTACCTCGGCTGGCTGCAGTACCGGTCACTCGGCGCGGCAGCGCTCGACCTCTGCGCAGTGGCCGAAGGTGTGCTCGACGGGTATGCGGTGGTCGGCGGTTCGAAGCTCGGCAGCTGGGACTACCTCGGCGGGATGCTGGTCTGCACCGAGGCGGGAGCGGTCGTGGCGGAACCACTCGGCCGGGACCTGGTCACCCTGTCCCACGACGAACGCCGTGCGCCGGTGGCTGCCGCGACGCCGGCTCTGCTCGAAGCATTGGTCGACGCAAGCGCGCAGTAGCGTCTGACGGGTCGGGCGTTTAGCTCAGTTGGTCAGAGCAGCTGGCTTACAACCAGCAGGTCGTCGGTTCGAGTCCGACAGCGCCCACCAGTCCACGGCACCCAGACAGCACACGAAGGAAGCCCATGAGGAACTACCCCGACGTGCGGCGTGACGTCGTCATCGGGTGAACGTGAGGTGGGTGATGCCGCTGGGCGTCGAGACCGCCTCCACGTCGTACTGTTGCTCCAACGCCTCGAGGCCGTCCCACAGCCGAACACCGCGGCCGAGCAGGATCGGCACCTGCACGACGTGCATGTGGTCGACGAGACCGGCGGCGATGAACGCGCGCATCATGGTCGGGCCGCCGCCGATGCGGACGTCCTGACCGCGGGCTGCGTCCCGCGCCACCTCGAGTGCATCGGCTGGCGCGGCGTCGAGGAAGTGGAACGTCGTACCACCCTCCATCTCCAGAGACGGGCGGGGACGGTGGGTCAGGACGTAGGTCGGCGTGTGGAAGGGCGGGTTGTCGCCCCACCACCCGCGCCACCCCGGGTCGTCCTGCCAGCCCGGAGGGCCGAACTTGCCGGCGCCCATGATCTCCGCTCCGATCCCGGGTCCGTGCTGGCCGGCCATCACGTGATCGACACCCTCGGTGCCGCCCGACTCGCCGAGCAGTTCGCGGCGGCCGAACCGGGTGGCGAACAGCCACTCGTGGAGCCGATGCCCGGCGTGGCCGAACGGCGTGTCGAGGGCCTGCCCCTCACCGGTGCCGAACCCGTCGAGCGAGATCGAGAAATTGTGGATGCGGACGCTCGACATGGCGGCTCCTTTGGGTGGTGGTGGTCGGTCAGACTGGTTGACCGTCCCGCGGCGAGATGTCATCGGCCGCGAGACTCAGGCAACTCCGAGATGGCGAGCGAGCTTCTGCATCGTCTGCAGACCGAGCTCCACAGCGCCGAAGCCGATGGTTGCGTCTCGCTGCTCGGCGGTTGGGTGGAGCTGTCGCAGCGTCAACACCGTCTTCCCATCTGCTTGTTCATCGAGGACAATGGTCACTCGGAAGCGTGCCGGGTCATCGTCGGCGTCGGACCCGTGATCCAGCACCAACCGCTCGACTGGAACGACTTCGAGGTAGTCGAAGCGATTCGTGAACAGGGTTCCGTCTCCGGAAACCATGTCGAAGGATGCTCGACCTCCCGGACGCACGTCCATCTCGCGGACAGTGCAGGTGAACCCATCAGGGCCAAACCATTGGCAGAAGGCATCCGGATCGGTCCACGCGGCGAACACCGCTTCGCGTGTGGCGTCAAGAACTCGAACGAGGACGATCTCACGATCGAGAGCCCAGGTGGGGCTACCGCTCATGGCTTCTCCAATGTCGTTAGGGATGCTTTTCGGTCAGACGTGCGCCGGAGGTGCGCATCGAGCCGGTCGAGACGGTGCTCCCACGCAGCTCGTGTGTGCTCGGCCCATGCGGCGACCTCGACCATAGGCTCCGGCCGCAGCTGGCATGGCCGCCGTTGTCCATCTCGGCTGCGGCTGATCAGACCCGCCCGCTCGAGGACCTTCAGATGACGGGAGATGGCCGGGAGACTGATCGAGAACGGTTCCGCCAGCTCGAGCACGGTTGCCTCACCGTCGGCCAACCGCCGCACGATCGAGCGCCGCGTCGGGTCCGACAAGGCGGCGAAGACGACGTCGAACCGATCGGGGGCCGTCACGGTCATCGTTGCGCTCGCTCCTGCAGATACTTCACAGGTTAGTTATTTAACAGAGTAACTACATATAGTCAAGTACCCCGGCGTGTCGACACGGCCCCGCTCCTTCAGGCATGCCGCCGGCCCTGACGACTCAGGCCGTCCCCCTGGACGGCTCCGGTAGTGGCCGGAGCTTCTGGATCAGCTCCAACTGGGAATGCAACCCGAACTTGCGGATGCCCGGTCAACCCGATCGGTCTCTTGCCCGTATCGGTTACGGCTTGGTCGCGATCGCCATGAGGTGAGGGCTGGCTCCGAGCAGGCTCGGCTCGCGCTCGAGTCGAGCGATTGCAGCGACCACGACGCCGCGCGTGGCCGGATCATCGAGTGCGGCATCCAGATCGGCCCCGGCCCCGAGTCCCTCCACCGCGTACACATCGGCGTCCGGAAAGCCCGCTGAACGAACTTCGTCGCGTAGCCCGTCGGGCGTGTGGAAGAAGGCGAGCGTGAACCACTCGGGACGCCCCTCGACGTCGGGGTTCCGGTGCATGCCGTCACGAAGATCTCCCAGAACGATTGCCTCGAAGACCGGCTGCGTGATGAAGCCGGTGCGCAATCCCTCCCACGTGGAAGCAAATCGCGAGATCCCAGCAGCGAGAAGGGCGCCTCCCGGACGGAGCACCCGGTGGGCTTCGGCGAGAGCCTTGACACGGTCAGCCGCATCGACGAGGTGGTAGAGGGGTCCGAGCATCAGGACGGCGTCGGCGGACGCGTCCACTGCCGGAATCGCACGTGCATCGCCGGCTTCCGCAGAAGCCAGCGGAGATGACGGTTGCGCAGCAGATGCTGCTCGGGCTGCCTCGACGTGTGCCGGGAGTGGGTCGATGAGATGGACCGTGTATCCCTGGCCGGCGAGAGGCAGCGCATAGGCACCCTCGGCACCGCCGACATCGAGAACGACAGCGGGGGGTGGCGGCAGGAAGCGGGCGAGGAGTGCTCGGGTCCGCTCGGCCTCCAGACGGCCCCAGGTGGTCACGCGGTCCCGCTCGACGCCCTGCGAGTAGTGGGCAGCGATGTCCGGCTCGAGCTCCATGCCCCCAGCAGCTCAGGGTGCCACGAGTTCGACGGCGACACCGTCGGGATCGCGCAACTGCAGCGAGGGATGACCGTTCTCCAGGACCACCCCTGCGTGGTCGACGCCGATCTCGGCGAGGTGCTCGGCCCAGCCGTCCAGAGAGCCACCGTCCGCTACGGCGAATGCGAGATGGTCCAGGCCGGTGTCGTCCGAGCGTGATGACCGACCGCTGGGGACCCGCCCTTTTGTGAGCACGATCACGAACTGTGCATCGGGTTGTCTCAGCGCGACGTACCCGATGTCAGCGTTCTCGGCAAACGGAGCAAGACCGAGAACTGCGCTGTACCACCGCGCGCTCGTCGCGAGATCCGAGACCAGGAGTTGCACATGCGAGAGTCCGGTGATCGGCGCGTTCGGTCCGGGCTCCTCGGCCACTGTCACCTCCGCAATACTACGAGATATCTCACTCGACGACGCTGAAGACCGCCATCCCCGATGTCACGGTCCTGTTCGCGCCTTCATCGACCATCAGCAGCTGTACGCCGACCTCGCCACCGGCTCCACGGACGGCTTCGCCCTCGACGCGGAAGGGCCCGGTCTTGCCCCGGGCGAGGAACATGACGTGCCAGGTTCGTAGCTGGAGCCGATCCGTGCCGACGAGGTCGGCCGCGAGGTCCATGGCTGCTGCCTCGAGCACGACGTGCTGCGGCCCGATGTGCAGCGCAGCGTCTGGGGACGCGAACTCGACAGAGAGTTCGGGAAGCATCCAGTGACCGTCCGGTCGCCGGATCGCCCCGAATACCTTCCAGAGGGGTGGCAGGTCCGGCGAATCGACGACCTCGATGGGGTTCGCGGGCATCTTCTCCAACCCATCGGGCACCTCGCCGATGCTGATGCCCTGACCCTCGGTGAAGGCGATCACCCGGTCGGGTCTGTCGGCATCGACGATGCGCGACCGGGTGAAGCCCATCCGGCGTCCGACCTTCAGCGTCTCCGACCGGACCTCGATGCACGTCACGTCGTAGCCTGGATCGAGGATGCACGCGCTGTGGATTACCGGGTTGGGCACTGCCTCCAGGTCTGAGCGTCCGCCGCCCTCCGGTGAGCTGATGGCGATCGGCGCAACCATCAGCCCGCCGGTCGAGTTCCGGAAGTCATGGCGCACGGTGACGGTGCTGTCGCCTTCGACGCCTGCATCCAGCGATCCGTGGCGCCGTCCGATGTACCGATAGCTCAACAAGCCTGTCCAGCGGCGCTCCAGCTCGGCAGCGTAGGCCTCTCTGTCCCCCTTGAGGTCCCGGATGTCCTTCATCGGCGGCCTCGCTCCTTCTCCGGTGACATGCTCATTCGTCGGCCTTCATCAGGATCTCCCGCCCGGGGAGACACCCGCATCCCGGAGGAGGGCCCGGGTGAGCGTGTTCATCTCGTCACGGGGAAGTCGATCCGGGTGCCACCATCCGACCTCACTCGTCTCGTCGCCGTCCGGATGCGGCGTGCCCCCGACCACCGTCGCATCGAAGACGGTTGCGACATAGGAGGTCTGATCACCGTTCGGGTAGGTGAGCCGGTACTCGGGACCCCCGACCACTGCAAGGATCTGACCGAGGCTCAGCGTCACACCCGCCTCCTCCTCGGCCTCCCTGCGTGCTGCCTCCTCGGGCGACTCGTCCGGTTCGACCGCTCCGCCGATTGTCGCCCATTGACCGGTATCGGCGATCCGCACCAGGAGGATGCGCCCGGTCTCGTCCCGCGGTACGGCCGCCACGGACGGGAGCACCAGCAGCTCGTGGCCCACCAACTCGCGCAGTCGCCTGATGTGGGGCGAGATGGCCATCCGGTCGAGGCTAGCCGTCGCCGCATCACGGCAATCGCGGACGAATGCCTGGATGGTGGGGGAGCGGTGTCGGCCCGATGAACCGGGTCATCTCGGGTCGACCAGCACGGTGGGCTCGATCCGGATCTCCGTATTCAGGGAGTTGGCGACGAAGCACTCCCGGTGGGCGACCTCGACGAGGTGCAGGACCCGCGCCTCGCTCGTGCCTGGAGCCACCCGGATCCTCGGGTGGAGGGTGATCACGGTCAATCGAACCGGTGGCTGGTCCTCGGGCATCTCCCCCTCGCCGCTGTCCTCGTATGCACAGACCTCCACCCGGGCACGGGCGGCGACCGCGAGAAAACTCAAGAGCTGGCACGAGACGACCGCGGTCACGAGCAACTGCTCCGGATTGAGCAGCCGTGCGTCGCCCTGAAAGGCGGGGTCTGCAGAGAGGCGAAGGACCGACGCGTGGGGCGACACGACGGCTTCGTGCCCACGGTCGTACGTCAGGTAGCCGTTGCCGGTCGAACCGGACCAGCGGCAGCCGACCGTGTAGCGGTGGACGCTCGGTTCTCGGTCTGCCCGCACCATGGGGAGAGGGTACAAGCGGATCGAGGGACGGCCCTCAGCCGGACGAAACTGATGAGGGCCGGAGTGGGGTCCGCTCGGGGCGAAGCGTCCCCATCGCCGTGGACGAGACGGTCGACACACAGGAGACGGCGGTACGGCGCCGCTGCCAGAGCCGTCCCGGTCGGCCCCGGGTCACCGGGGCTACGGTTGACCCACCACTCAACGCCTGGGTCGAGGAGCGATGCATCAGGACGAGGCTGCGACAACCGAGAGTGTGGCCCACCCGCAGGCGGAGTTCCCACGGCTCTCGCCCGGTCGGCGTGCGCAGGGACGCACTCCGTCGTGGCGAACGTGGCGAACGTGGCGAACGTGCTGAGCCCCCTGGAACGGGAGCGTCCCGCACTCGTGGTGGGCGGGACCTCGGGAATCGGTGCCGCACTCGCCGCCCGGTACCGGGACCAGGGTGTGCCGGTGGTGACCTGGGACATCAAGGACGACCCGGACGTCGTCTGCGACATCTCCGACGCCGACCTGGTGATCGAAGCGGTGGAGGAGACCCTTGCTCGATTCGGCCTGCCGTGTCACGTGACGGTGACCGCCGGGATCGGGCACGCCGGCTACCTCAGGACGATCACCACCGACGAATGGGACCGGGTGCTCTCGGTCAACACGAAGGGCCCGCTGCTGGTCATGCGTGCGCTCGTCGACGCCATGGTCGCCCGGTCCAAGGGTGGGTCCATCGTCGTGACCTCGAGCATCAGCGGACGGGTGGTCGATCGCGGCATGGGCGCCTACTGCGCATCGAAGGCGGCGCTGGACATGGTCGTCCGGGTGGCCGCGGTGGAGTGGGCGCCACACGGGATCCGCGTGAATGCGGTGAGCCCCGGGGTGACCCGGACGCCGATGCTCGGGAAGGCACCGGTCGACGCAGGCTGGCTCGCCTCGGTGGGCCGGCGGACCGCTCTCGGTCGTCTCGGCATGCCAGCGGACATCGCCGAGGCGATCGATGCGCTGCACGCCATGTCCTGGGTCACCGGCGAGATCCTGACCTGCGACGGTGGACTCTCCCTGCACAGCCCCATCGACTCGTTCGGCGACGACGTGTCCACGCCCGGGAGGGCGACCGGCACGGGTGATGGTCCGTGACCACTGCGTCGACACCGATCGACCGGTCGGACCGGTCCGGTCGCACCCAAGAGGCCGGACCCACTCGGTGGCGTCCGACGGTGGCCGTCCTCGGTGCCGGGGCGGGGGGGATCGCCATGGGAGCCGCGCTCACCCGTGCCGGGTACGACTACACGATCTACGAGCAGTCCGACGGCGTGGGCGGTACCTGGCGCGACAACACCTATCCGGGTGCGGCCTGCGACGTCCCGTCGCACTTCTACTCCTTCTCGTTCGCCCCCAACCCGTGGTGGAGCCGGACCTACGCGACCCAGCCGGAGATCCTCTCGTACCTCGAGCGGTGCGCCGACCAGTTCGGCGTCCGGTCCCACGTGCGGACCGGGACGGCCATTCGCGAGGCACGCTGGTGCGAGCACGAACAGCAGTGGTTGCTCACCGCGGACTCGGGCGTGACCGTTCGTGCCGACGTGCTGGTGAGCGGGCTGGGAATGCTCAACATCCCGTCGGTGCCCGATCTCCCCGGTGCCGAACGGTTCCGGGGGAGGGCGTTCCACTCGTCCCGCTGGGACTACTCGACGTCGCTGACCGGCGAGCGGGTGGCGTCGATCGGGACCGGAGCGAGCGCGGTCCAGTACGTGCCCGCGATCGCCCCTGAGACCGCCCATCTCACCGTGTTCCAGCGCACCCCGATCTGGATCTCGCCGCGGATCGAGGGGCCCTATACGGCCGAGCAGCATCGCCGGTTCGCCCGGGTGCCGTTCGCCCTGCGCTGGCAACGTGCCAAGATCTGGTGGACCTACGAGCGCGCGGAATTCGGGGCGGCATCCGAGGGCATCAGGCTCCAGACCGCGTTGGCCCAGTCCTACCTCGAGCGCAAGATCGAGGATCCCGAACTCCGGGCCGCCCTGACGCCGGACTACCCGGTCGGCTGCAAACGTCCGCTCATGTCGCGCGAGTGGTACCCCACCCTGATCAGGCCCGACGTGAGACTGGTGACCGAGCCGATTCTCGAGGTCACCGAGCGGGGCATCCGGACCGTCGACGGAGAGGAACATCTCGTCGACACCATCATCTTCGGGACCGGGTTCCGGGCGAACGAGTACCTCCGCTCGGTCGAGATCCACGGACGGGGGGGTCAGCGCCTGCACGACCGGTGGCGTGACGGCGCCGAGGCCTATCTCGGTGTCACGGTGCCCGGCTTCCCCAACCTGTTCCTGCTCTACGGCCCGAACACCAACGGCACGACGTCGGTCATGTTCATCCACGAAGCCCAGGTCCACTACATCATGGGTGCACTCCGCTCCATCACCAGGCGACGGGGCGGCTCGGTCGAAGTCCGCGAATCGGTGTCCGCCCGGTACAACCGGCGGGTCCAGGCCGCGCTCGAGGGAACGGTCTGGACAGCCGGATGTACGAACTACTTCCGGGCGCCGAGCGGAAAGCTGGTGACCCAATTGCCGATGAAGGGCAGTCGCTACTGGATGCGGACCCGGGTCTTCGACCGCTGGCGCTACCGGTACCGACGACGGCCGTCGTCAACCGGGCCCGGGTCCGAGGCCCGATCGGACAAGTAGGCTCGCTCCATCCGTGGTCGACGACGGGAGACGCACGTGGGAGTGACCGGCCTGGCCAATCTGGCGGTGAAGGTGGCCGACCTCGACGCCGCGTGCGCGTTCTACGAGGGGGCCGGATTCGAGGTGCGAGACCGGATGCACTGGGCGAACGGGGAGCGTGCCGACGTCTACCTCGGGCCGCTGATGATCACGTTGTTCACCCGCGCCATCTACGAGGACGCGGTCGCACTGCCCCCGGAGGGGTTCCTCCACCCCGCACTGTTCACCGACGACCTCGACGCGGAGCTCGAGGGCCACGAGGTCCTCTGGGGTCCAGCGATCGTCGAGGGGTCGTTCGGCCGGCGTCGCATCGCGTTCGTCTCGGCTCCAGGTGGGATCCGCCTCGAATTCATGGAGCAGCTCGGGCCACCGGCCTGACCCTCTCCGGGACCGCCGGTCTTCCCGGCATATGGCCGAATTCGTGGGGAACACGACATTGACGCCACAGCCGTGGTGCTGCACGCTGGGCCCATGGAGATCGGACGATGACCACGATCGGGCGCCGACGACGTGTGGTGATCGTTGCTTTCCCCGGCATCCAGTCGCTCGACGTGGTGGGCCCGCTCGAGGTGTTCCACGGCGCCGACCGGGTGGCCACCGAGCTGGGCCGGCCCAGGGGCTACGACGTCATACTGGTCTCGAACACCGGGCCGACCGTGACGACCAGCAGCGGGCTCACCCTGACGACGGCGCCGCTTCCTGCGGCAACCACCCGCCTCGACACCCTGGTCCTCCCGGGCGGTGACGGCGCCCGCCACGCCCGCCGTGACGAGGCGCTGATCTCGTGGATCCGCGCCATCGCCCCGCGCTGTCGACGCATCGCGGGCGTGTGCACGGGCGCATTCCTGGCCGCCGAAGCCGGCCTGCTCGACGGGCGGCGCGCCACCACCCACTGGGCCCGTGCGGCGCGGCTCGCCGACGAGTATCCGTCGGTGCAGGTAGACCCGGACCCCCTCTATGTGCGCGACGGGCGGATCTGGACGAGCGCCGGGGTCACCGCCGGGATCGATCTCGCCCTCGCGCTGGTCGAGGACGACCTGGGCGTCGACGTGGCCCAGACCGTGGCGCGGTGGTTGGTCATGCTGGTCCACCGACCTGGTGGCCAGACCCAGTTCGCCTCCCCGGTGTGGGTACCCCGCGCAGAGCGCTCGACCGTCCGCGCGGTCCAGACCCTGGTCGAGTCCTCACCAGCCGGTGACCATCGCCTTCCCGTGCTGGCAGCCGGGGCCGGCATGAGCGTGCGCCACTTCTCCCGGGTGTTCGTCGACGAGATCGGTGAGACACCCGGGCGGTTCGTCGAGGGGGTACGGCTCGAGGCGGCCCGTCATGAGCTCGAGACGACGACCGACACCCTCGAGGTGGTCGCCGCCCGGTGCGGCTTCGGTACTGCCGAGACCTTGCGCCGCGTCTTCCGACGCCGTCTGCTGGTCGCTCCGGACGCCTACCGAAGGCGGTTCCGCGTGATCGCCGGCAGCCGGTCCGAGGACGCTCCATCCGAGCCGCCGACGCGGGGACGGAGCCCACGGGAGCGGACCCCGGCATGAGCGCCACTGCCATCCAGGTTGCCATCCCGCTGTTCCCCCACTTCACCGCGCTCGACGCGATCGGTCCCTACGAGGTCCTCCAGCGCGTCCCGTCGATCGACGTCACCTTCGTCGGCCACCGACGTGGGGAGGTCCGCAGCGACAACGGCATGCTCGGCGTCACCATCGACGCCGCGTTCGCCGACCTGCCGAGGCCCGACGTGGTCGTGTTCCCGGGAGGGTTCGGCACCCGCCCCCTGACGACCGACGACGCGGTGCTCGAGTGGGTGCGCGGGGCCCACCTCGCCTCCCGGTTCACCACCTCGGTCTGCACCGGCTCGCTGGTCCTCGCCGCGGCCGGCCTGCTCGACGGGCTCACCGCGACGACCCACTGGGCCTGCATGGCCGAGCTCGGCGCGCTCGGAGCGGTCCCGACCGCCGAGCGGGTGGTCGAGCATCTCGAACACCGGATCGTGACCGCGGCCGGCGTCTCCAGCGGCATCGACATGGCGCTCCGCCTCGTCGAGTTGCTGGTCGATCGCACTGCCGCCGAGGCCTGCCAGCTCATGATCGAGTACGACCCCAGTCCGCCGGTCCACTGCGGCTCGGTGACCGCAGCCGGCGAGGCCGTCCTCGAGCGGGTGGCCGCGTACGCGCGGCTCCGCACCTAGCCGGCCCCGCTGGGTACCAGCCTGCCGGGGAGCGGGAGCGTCCGACACATCGTTCCTGGTCACGAGCCGACTCTGCGCCGCGCTCTATTGCAGGACGGTGCTCGTCGGTATACTCCTGCCAGCGCAACGCAGAGTGTCCGTCATCGGACTGGGGTGCCGTCGACGGGGTCAGACGGATGCGGGCGACCGGGTGCGAAGGGGCTGGTCGATGAAGCAGTGGGCGCAGGTCATGCGGAAGTGGAGCCTTTGGCTGCTCGGCGACGAACCGCTTCCTGGAAAGGGCACCCGCGCGATGCTGGCCGGGACGCTGGCGGTGCTGGTGGTCCTCATCGCAGGCGGCCTCGCCCTGATGCCCGGATCCACCCCGGCCAAACACCACAAGGCCCACAAGGCGAAGCACTCCTTGACGCTGCCCACGCTGGCCCACCCCACGACGACCACCTTGGCTGGGGGGACTTCCGTCACGACCGCACCGAAGTCTGCGGCAGCCCGCGCCCGCGCCGCCCGGCGCGCACGGGCGCGCGCGCGCCGAGCGGGGACCGGGACCAGACCGAAGCGGTCGACGGGGGCCACGACGACCACCACCCACCCGGCAACCGCAGCCGCCGCGCCCTCTGCGGCTGGGTCCGGGTCGAGTCGCCTCGCCTTCTCTTCGCCCGTCGTCGGTCCGTCGGCTACCGACGGGACCGCAGCCGCGGCCGCGGGCGGCTCCCCGGTCCCGGGCGGGACCGTGGCCGGGCTGGCGTCCCCGGCACCCGGCGCCAAACGGGCGGCGCCGCTGGCGCCGTTGGCGACCAACGCCTCCACCGGAGCCGGGAACTCCCTAATCAGCTGGAAGGAGCGAGACCGTGTCCGGGTCACCGGGTACGACGTCTTCGTCGGCGCCGCCCCGGATCAGGAGTGGCCGACGCCGGTCAATGGGACCACGCTGGTCACAGGCACCTCGTATCTGGTCACCGGGCTCACCACCGGCCAGACCTATTACTTCACGGTGCAGGCTGTGGGCCCGGGCGGGCGTTCGCCGGTCTCCAACGAGGTGTCGGCAACGCCGGTGAACGCCTACGTTCCGCTCGGGATGGCGCCCGGACCGGTCGTGAGCATGGCGGCGACCGGGGATGGCAACGGGTATTGGATGGTGACGAGCTCGGGGGCGGTCTCCGCCCACGGCTCGGCGCAGGACTACGGTTCGGCGTCCTCGCTCGACCTGGCCGCACCGATCGTGCAGATCGTGTCCACCCCCGACGGCGAGGGCTACTGGCTGGTGGCCGCCGACGGCGGTGTCTTCGCCTACGGTGACGCCGCCTACGAGGGATCGGCGGCGGGCCTCGAGATCAACGCCCCGATCGTGGGCATGGCTGCGAGTGTGGACGGCAAGGGCTACTGGCTGGTGGCCGCCGACGGTGGCGTGTTCGCCCTCGGTGATGCCGCATTCCTCGGATCGCTGGCCGGAGCACCGGCCTCGTCGGGGTCCGCACCGCTGACCGGTCTGCTCGGCCTCCCGACCGGCTCGGCGGCCGGAACGCCCGGAGCCGCACCGACTCCGACGCCCGCCACCTCTCAGGTGGTCGGCATCGCGGCAGATCCGGCGAGCGACGGCTACTGGCTCGTGACCGCTGGAGGGACCGTGACCGGCTTCGGGGCTCCGAACCTGGGCCCTGAGACCGGGACCTTCCCCGTGGACACCGTCGTGGGGATCACGGCCTCGCCCGGCGGAAAGGGATACTGGGAGGTGACCCGCTCCGGCGGTGTCTATGCCTACGGGGCCGCCCCGTTCCACGGATCGACCGGAGCGGTGCCGCTCAACACACCGGTGTCGGGAATGGCCGTCGACAACACGAGCGGCGGCTACTGGCTCGTCGGCCTCGACGGTGGGATCTTCGCGTTCGACGCCCCGTTCCAGGGGGCAGGCTGATCCGAGCCCGCTGGTTCGCGGATCACCCGCCCACCAGGCGGTCGAGCGCGCGGGCATGCCAGGTGGTCCTCCCGAGTCGCTCCTCGGCGCGGTCCGCGCCACCGGCCAGGCGCAGACCGGCGTTGATCCCGAGGTAGCGCACGGGCTCCGGCTCCCACCGCCTCGAATGGTGGTTGACCCAGGGCAGGGAGGTCAGCTCGGACGAACGACCGAGGACGAGGTCGCGTAGCGTTCGGCCGGCCAGGTTGGTGGTCGAGAGGCCGTCGCCGACGTATCCACCCGCCCAGGCGATGCGGGTGGTCCCGTCGATGCCCACGGAGGAGAACCAGTCGCGGGCGATGCCCAGCGGACCGCCCCACCGGTGGGTGATCTCGGCGCCTGCAAGGGCCGGGAAGAGCTCGGTCAGCGTCCGGTGCAGTGCTCCGTGCACGCCGGCGTCGCGGTCGAACTCGGGCCGGACGGCCGAACCGAAGTGATAGGGCGCGCCCCGCCCACCGAACGCGAGGCGTCCGTCCTGGGTGCGCTGGCCGTAGATGATCGTGTGGCGGTGGTCGGAGAAGGTCTCGCGCGCGGCCAGTCCCGCTTCGGCCCAGAAGGCGTCGGCAAGCGGTTCGGTCGCGATCATGAGGGAGTAGACCGGCACCAGGGTGCGTGCGTGGCCCGCCAGACTGCCGGTGTATCCCTCGGTGGCCCGGATCACGGTACCGGCCCGGACGGTGCCGCGGGTGGTGGTGAGGATCCCCGGGTCGACGGAGCGGACCCGGGTCTGTTCGTAGAGACGCACACCGCGGCCTTCGACCCGCGTCGCCAGTCCCCGTACCAGACGGGCCGGATCGATCGCGGCGCAGTGTGGGGTGAAGGTGGCGCCCAGCACGTGGCTGGCTCCGACCCGTGCCGCCGCCTCGTCGGCGGACAGGAGATGGAGGTCCTCCTCGCCGACCCCCCTCGAGCGGGCGGCACCGACCTCGGCCCGGGCGCGCGCGAGCTGGGCCGCGCTGCGGGCGAGGACGACGGTGCCTCCACGTGCATAGCCGCAGTCGATGCCTTCCGCCTCGACCACCCGTCCGACCTCGCGCACCGTGTCCTGCATGGCCCGGCCCATCGCGACTCCGGCCCCCGGCCCGACGACCCGGTCGAGCCGCTCGGCGGACACCGGGAAGAGCGCGGAGCACCACCCGCCGTTCCGCCCAGATGCCCCGAAGCCCATCACCTCTCGCTCGATCACCGCGATCCGGAGATCGGGGTCGGCCTCGATCAGGTAGTAGGCGGCCCACAGCCCGGTCAACCCTCCACCGACCACGGCGACGTCGACTTCGATGTCGCCTGGGACCGGATCACGGAGGACGATGCGGCCCGGGAGACCGTCCCACCAGAGGGAGAGTCGGCGGTAGCCCTCGCCCGAGGGCGGGCTCAGAGGTGCGTCCACGCCTCGGTGAGGACTGTGCGCAGGATCGAGGTCATGTACGCGAACTCCTCGGGCCCACAGATGAGCGGAGGGGCCAGTTGGACGACGGGGTCCCCCCGGTCGTCGGCTCGGCAGATGAGACCGGCGTCGTAGAGGGCCCCCGACAGGAACCCGCGCAGGAGCCGCTCGGCCTCGTCGTCGTCGAAGGACTCACGGGTCTCGCGGTTCTTGACCAGCTCGATGCCGTAGAAGTACCCCGCACCCCGCACGTCGCCCACGATGGGGAGGTCCCGCAACGTGTCGAGGGACGCCTTGAACTCCGCCTCGTGGGATCGCACGTGCTCGAGGATGCCCTCCTTCTCGAAGACGTCGATGTTGGCCAGGGCCACCGCCGCGCTGACCGGGTGCCCGGCGAAGGTGATCCCGTGGAGGAAGGTGGCACCGTGGAGAAAGGGCTCGACCAGCCGGTCGTCGACAGCGAGCGCACCCAGCGGCGAGTAGCCGCTGGTCAGTCCCTTGGCCATGGTGATCATGTCGGGCACGTACTCGTAGCGCTCGGACCCGAAGTAGTACCCGAGCCGGCCCCACGCGCAGATGACCTCGTCGGAGACGAGCAGCACGCCGTAGCGGTCGCAGATCTCGCGGACCCGTTGGAAGTACCCGGGAGGCGGCGGAAAGCACCCGCCGGCGTTCTGGACCGGTTCGAGGAAGACGGCCGCCACCGTGTCCGGCCCCTCGATGAGAATCGCCTCCTCGATTGCGTCGGCCGCCCACAGCCCGAAGGCCTCGAGGTCGTCGGCGAAGTAGGGGGCCCGGTAGAAGTTGGTGTTGGGCACCTTGATCGCACCCGGCACGAGCGGCTCGAACGGGGTCTTGATCTCCGGCAGGCCGGTGATCGAGAGGGCCCCCATGGTCGCCCCGTGATAGGCGATGTTTCGGCTGATGACCTTCAGTCTGTCGGGCTGGCCGGTCAGCCGGAAGTACTGGCGGGCGAGCTTCCACGCCGACTCGACCGCCTCGGATCCCCCGCCGGTGAAGAAGACGCGGTTGAGGTTGCCAGGGGTCAACTCGGAGATCTTGTCGGCCAGCTCGATCGCGGTCGGGTGGGCGTAGCTCCATATCGGGAAGTAGGCGAGCGTGGACGCCTGGCGGGCCGCGGCCTCGGCCAGCTCGGTGCGACCGTGGCCGATCTGGCTGGTGAACAGACCGGAGAGCCCGTCGAGGTAGCGCTTCCCGTGCTGGTCGTAGACCCACGCGCCCTCACCGCGGACGATGACCGGGATCTCGTGCTCGTCGCTCGCCGACATCCTGGTGAAGTGCATCCACAGGTGGCGTCGTGCGTCCTCCTGCAGCTTCTCGCTGGACAGTTCGGTCATCGGGTCCCCCAGGTGTAGGTCTGTTTCTTGAGCTTGAGGTACATGAACGTCTCGGTGTCGCGGACGCCGGGGACCTTCCGGATGACCCCGTTGAGGATCTCGAGGATGCGCTCCTCGTCCTCGCACACCAGCTCGACCAGGATGTCGAAGGATCCGGCGCACATCACGACGTAGTCGATGTCGTCGACGGCTGCGAGCAGATCGGCAACGTTGCGCGCGTCCCCGTCTGTCCGGATGCCGACCATGGCCTGGCTCCGGAACCCGACCTGCAGCGGATCGGTGACCGCCACGATCTGCATGATCCCGGCA
Organism: uncultured Acidimicrobiaceae bacterium; assembly: GCA_963701325.1. GTDB lineage: Bacteria > Actinomycetota > Acidimicrobiia > Acidimicrobiales > RAAP-2 > Bog-756. Next base: position 968,232 of record OY969604.1, on the reverse strand, counting down.
TCGCGCATCTTCTGCACCCGCTGGCGCACGGCGGCCTCTGACAGCCCCACCGCGTCAGCGATGGAGCCGTAGGTCCGCCGGCCGTCCTGTTGGAGCTCCTCGACGATTGCCCTGTTCGCGTCGTCGAGGAGCCCGCTGGCCGACGTGACGGGTCCGGGAGCGGTCACGACCGGACGGTCCTGACCGCGTGACGCACGGGGGACGCCGGGATCCGGCGACGAGCGCTCGCAGTGTCCATGCAGAATTCTTTATACCAGTTAACGCGGATTCAAGGGGAGAGTTCGATGGAATCCGTGGTCCATCTGAGAGGAACTTCCAAAAACGCTTGTCTGACTCCGGTTCTTCGGTCACTATGACGGTGCAGACGGCAGGGACCGTGAGGGTCCTCCGTTCGACGGCAGTCCGGTCGGGTGGCCGGGCGCCCTGGGGAGCGCGAGTGAGCAACCAGACGACCAGACCGGCGACCCTCTCCAACTTCATCGGTGGCAGACAGGTGGCGGGCCGATCGGACTCGGTCACCGCGCTGGTCGACCCGAGCACCGGCGACGAGTACCTCGAGGCGCCGGTCTCGCGCGCCGAGGACGTCGAGGCGGCGATGACCGCCGCAGCCACCGCCTTCCCGGGCTGGCGGGACGCGACTCCGTCCGAGCGCAGTCTGGCGCTGTTCCGGATTGCCGACGCGATCGAGGCGCGGGCAGAGGAGCTGGTCGCGGTCGAGAGCGCCAACACCGGCAAACCCCGAGCGGTGACCTTGGTCGAGGAGATCCCGCCGATGGTCGACCAGATCCGGTTCTTCGCCGGCGCGGCCCGCCACCTCGAGGGCAAGTCGTCGGGCGAGTATCTGGCCGACCACACGTCGATGATCCGACGCGAGCCGATCGGGGTCTGCGCGGCGGTCACCCCGTGGAACTACCCGATGATGATGGCGGTGTGGAAGTGGGCTCCCGCCATCGCCGCCGGCAATGCGATGGTGCTCAAGCCGTCGGACACCACTCCGGCATCGACCGTCCTGATGGCCGAGATCATGTCCGAATTCCTGCCCGACGGTGTCTTCAACGTGGTCTGCGGCGACCGCGAGACCGGCCGTCTGCTGGTCGCGCACCCGGCCCCGGCGATGGTGTCGATCACCGGGAGCGAGCGGGCCGGCATGGAGGTCGCAGAGTCCGCGTCGCACGACGTGAAGCGGGTCCATCTCGAGCTCGGGGGCAAGGCGCCGGTGGTCGTCTTCGACGATGCCGACCTGGCGGCTGCGGCCGAGGGCATCGCCGTTGCGGGGTACTTCAACGCCGGACAGGACTGCACCGCCGCAACCAGGGTGCTTGCCGGCCCGGGCATCCACGACGAGTTCGTGGCGGCGCTGGCCGAACAGGCCCGGGCCCAGACCGTCGGCGGGACCGACGTCGAGGACGCCGACTACGGCCCTCTCAACAATGCCGCCCAGCTCGCCCGGCTGCGCGGGTTCTTCGACCGCCTACCCGCCCATGCGGAGGTGGTGACCGGGGGAGCCTCTGTCGGGGACCGCGGGTACTGCTTCGCCCCCTCGGTGCTCACGGGCCTCCACCAGGACGACGAGGCCGTCCAGGAGGAGCTCTTCGGACCGGCCATCACCGTCCAGCGCTTCCAGGACGAGGAGCAGGCCATCGCCTGGGCCAACGGCGTCCGGTTCGGCCTCGCCTCGAGCGTGTGGACCCAGAACCACAGCCGGGCCATGCGCATGGCCAAGGCGCTCGACTTCGGGTGCGTCTGGATCAACACCCACATCCCGATCGTCGCCGAAATGCCCCACGGCGGCTTCAAGCACTCCGGCTACGGCAAGGACCTCTCGTCGTACGGCTTCGAGGACTACACCCGCATCAAGCACGTCATGAGCTTCATCGGCACCTGAGGCTTCTCCCCTCGACTCCTCGCCGGCGGCGATGATTGACTGTGCCGCCCGGCGGGTCCCCTCCCTGCAGGTGCCCGACGGCCCCTTTCCGCCCCATGACGCCAAGACGACCACCCGCGCAGACGATCGAGCCCCCGCCTTCAAGGGTCGTCTCACCGTCTGGCGCCCCGGGCCACGAGCTCGAGCCCGACGCGGTCACCCTCCCCGAGAGCGTCGTCATCGGGGTGGCGACGTCAGCCCCGGGGCAGTCGACCGCGGTCGCCTTGGCGAGCATGGTCGCGGTGGCTGCCTACGCCACCGGGCCGGCCATCCTCATCAGCATGCTGCCCATGCTGGCCATCGCCGTCTGCTACCAGCGGCTCAACATGTGGGATCAGAACTGCGGTGGACCCTATGTGTGGGTGGCCAACTCGATCAGCCCGTACGTCGGCTACATGGTGGGGTGGTCCATGCTGGTCGGATTCGTTCTGGGATCGGTGAGCAACATCCTCCCGCTCGGCCCCTCTCTGCTCTCCTTCACCGGGTTGGACGCCTCCGGGACGGTCGGCAATCTGGTGACGGCCAGCGTCTTCGGGCTCGTGCTGACAGGAGTGGCGGCCATCGGGATCCGGGCGACGGCCCGGTTCCAGGTGGCCATCGCCTCGATCGAGTACACGATCCTGCTCGTCTTCAGCGTCCTCGGATTCTGGGCGGTCTTCGTCGAGCATCGAGCCGGCACCGTCCACCCGAGCCTCGGATGGCTGCACCTCAGCGGTGTGGGAGGGAAGGGAAGTCTGGCCGGGGCCATGTTGGTCGCCATCTTCCTGTTCACCGGCTGGGACGCGACGATCTACATCAACGAGGAGACCACACGGCCGCGGACCAACCCGGGCAGGGCGGCGATCACCTCGGTCGTCATCCTCGGTCCGGTGTTCGCCTGGCTGTTCGTGAGCCTGCAGGGAGTCGTCCCGGCCGGCCAACTCCAGGCTCACGCCGCCGACGCCCTTCCCTTCATCGCTCAGTCGCTGGTGGGCGCCGGGTGGGCCAAGTTCATGATTCTGGCCGTCGTGCTCTCGGTACTGGGCACGACCCTCGCCACCATCGTGTCGATCAGCCGGGTCACCTACGCAATGGGGAGCGACCGCCTGCTGCCGAGCCTGTTCTCGCGGGTGCACCCCCGCCTCCATACGCCCTTCTTCGCAACGCTCTTCTGGGGTGCAATGACCGTGATCATCGCCGATCTGTATGTCCTGTCGTCGTCGTTGGCCACCGCCTTCAACACCGTGGTGAACGCCGAGTCCGTCGCCTTCATCCTCTTCTACATCGGCACCGCAGTGGCCACGATCTGGTACTACCGCGCCGTGCTGCGCAGGAGCCTGGTAGACCTGTTGCTGATCGGGATCGTCCCGCTGTGCGGCGCGGCGATGCTCGTGTGGGTCCTGGCCAAGTCGATCCCACCGCTCGGGGACACCGCCAAGTGGACCCTGGCCGGTGTCGGTGCCCTCGGTCTGGTCCTCATGTGCGTGAGCGCGTTCGTCCTGCGCTCACCGTTCTTCGCCATCCACCCCACTGCCTTCGAGCCGGACACCTGACGGGTCGGTCGGAAGGCCCACTCAGGCGGGAGTCTTCGGGTCGTGGGCCGAAGGGTCGATGCCGAACAGTCCGACCTCCGCACCGAGGTCCTCGGGGACCAGGGTCGCGGTGTCGCGGGTGAGCACCTCTCCCCTGAAGAACGCCGGCCGCACGGAGGCATAAGCAACCATCAGGACGACCCCGATGACGAGCGTGATGAAGTCGATGAGGAACACACCGCCGATGTCCCAGTGTGGCCAGAACTGCATCTGCCAGCTCGTGAAGCTATTTCCGGTCCCCCAGTAGAAGTAGAGGTTGTAGCCGAGGGCGGCGAAGAGCATGATTCCGCCGAGCACGGGCAGGATGCCGCGCAGCCACAGGTTGCGTGGCGAGTCGCCCAGTGTCGACCGGTAGTACCAGGCACAGGAGAAGCCGGTCAGGCCGTAGTAGAAGGCGATCATCACGCCGAGCGCGGAGACCGCGTCGGCAATGACCGAACCCGCCGAGATGTAGTTCAAGATCACGTAGAGGATGGCCGAGATCAGGCCCATCAGGACGGTGGAGACGGTGGGCGTGAGGAACCGCTTGTGGATACGCGAGAACGCCGAGGGGATCGCCTTGTAGACGCTCATGGCCAGTGTGGTGCGCGCCGTCGGGAGAATCGTGGTCTGGGTCGAGGCGGCCGCCGAGCTCAGCACCATCAACAACAGGAGATGGGAGAGCACGTTGCCAAACCCGGATGTGCCGAAGACCGAGTGCCCGAGGACCGACAGCACGTCACCCTGGTTGGAGGGGTTCCCGAGTCCGATCCCCGTCGTCCCGACGCCGGCATAGCTCTGGGCCGCCAAGACGACGAGGACGTAGGTGACCAGGAGGACGACGGTGGAGAGGACGGCTGCCTGGCCGGGCACCGTCTTCGGGTCGGCCGTTTCCTCGTTGACGGACACCGTCGTGTCCCAGCCCCAGTAGATGAACAGCATCAACAGGACCCCGTTGATGAAGTGCGATGGCGACGGCACCTTGAACGGGTTGAACCAGCTCAAGGACGGGGTCAGGTGCCCGATCGGCGCGGTGCCATTGCCGACCTTGACCAGGGCCACCACCGACAGGATCACCAGCATGGTGAGCTCGATGCCGAGGAGCGCCTTCTGAAAGTTGGCCGACACCTCGATCCCGACGTAGCAGATGGCCGTCATGGCGACGATCCACAGAATGCCGACGAGCAGAACCCATCCACTGCTCGGATCCATCCCGATGCTGTTGGCGTTGAAGAGGAGGAACACGTACTGCCCGGCGATCTGGGCCAGGCTGGCCATGACCAGGACGTCGGCGGCGATGATCCCCCAACCACCCGCCCATCCCGTCTTGGGTCCGAATGCCCGTGTGGCCCAGGTGAAGGTGGTGCCGCAGTCGGGATCGGCGTTGTTGAGTTCCTTGTACCCGTAGGCGATGCACAGCATGGGGATGAAGGCGATCAGGGTGACGACGGGCGACTGCAACCCGATGGCGGCGACGACGAAGCCGAGGGTCGCGGCCAGGCTGTACGCAGGGGCGGTCGAGGCAACGCCGATGACGGTGCTCGACAGCAGGTTCAGGGCCCCCGACTTGAGGCCCTTCTCGGCTGGACCGGTTGTCGGCGGGCTGGGCGCATCGATGGCCACCACAGACTCCCATCTCTCGATAATTCGAGCCGTGTAGACGATCGCCCCGAGCCGGTGCCCGGCAACGTAGGTCAATCATGCTTATGTGACGTTCTCGCGTCAAGGATTTGTCTGTGCTGGTCAGCGCCGTCATCTTCCCGGCCACCCACCCGTCTGACGGACCGCTCGCGAACTAGCATTCGTGCCGAAATGCGCGCGACACTCGCCCCTCATCACACCGCTTGCCGTCGTGGAGGCAACGGCTGCTCGACGACCGTCTTGCCCTCGGCGGCAGCGACCCGACCGAGATCGGCAACTGAGGCGCCGGCGTGATCGTCGGGGTCCCCAGGGAGCTCAAGGAGGACGAGTACCGGGTGGCCCTCACCCCGGCGGGCGTGCGCGAGTTGACCGCGGCCGGGCACACCGTCCAAGTGGAGCGAGACGCCGGGGTCGGGTCGTCCATTCCCGACGCCGACTTCGTCTCCACCGGTGCCACCATCGTTGACGATCCGCACGAGATCTGGGCCGCGTGCGACCTCGTCCTCGGGGTCAAGGAGCCGATCGCCGAAGAGTATCCGCGGCTCGGCCTGCGCAAGGATCAGGTCCTCTTCACCTACCTTCACCTGGCCGCGTCCCGCGCCTGCACGGACGCGCTGGTGGCTGCCGGCAATACCGCGATCGCCTACGAGACCGTCCGACAGAGCGACGGCTCGTTGCCGCTGCTGACCCCGATGAGCGAGGTGGCCGGCCGGATGGCGCCCCTCGTGGGCTCCCACCACCTGATGCGTCCCGGCGGTGGCCGGGGCACCCTGGTCTGCGGTGTGCCCGGCGTGCGCTGCGCCAAGATCGTCATCCTCGGCGCCGGGGTGGCCGGCATGGCGGCCGCGACCCTTGCCGTCGGTCTGCACGCCGAGGTCTACGTGCTCGACCGCAATCTCGAGCGCCTGCGCCAGGTCGACCATCATTTCCGCGGTGCGCTCGAGACGCTGGCCTCCTCCACGCATGCCATCGAGGAGTCCTGTCTCGATGCCGACCTCGTGATCGGTGCGGTGCTCGTGGTCGGTGCGAGGGCCCCCGTCCTCGTGACCGACGAGCTCGTGGGCAGGATGCGAGAGGGCTCGGTGCTCGTGGACATCTCGGTCGATCAGGGGGGCTGCTTCGAGTCGACCAGACCGACCACGCACTCCGACCCGACTTTCGAGGTCCGCGGCTCGCTCTTCTACTGTGTGGCGAACATGCCCGGGGCGGTGCCCCACTCGTCCACCCACGCGTTGGTCAACGCCACCATGCCCTACGTGCTCGAGATCGCCAACCACGGCTGGCGCGACGCGGTCCGCGCCGACGCCGTCCTTGCCGAGGGGGTCAACGTCGTGGAGGGCACGGTGGTCTACCGACCGGTCGCCGAGGCCCATCGAATCCCCTACACGCCGCTCGGCATCGTCCTCGGCTGAGGGGGAGCACCCGGGCCGACCCAGCCGGTCGGGAGCGAGTCGGCTGGCTAATCTGCCGGCATGAGCACTCCCCGCGTCGCCGTCGGTCCCTTCCCGTCCGAGTTCGCGACCGACGCGGTGGCCGCCGGTGGAGGCAAGACGGTGGACCTCGGAGAGGAGCCCGACGCCCTGGTCTGGCTCGACCCCGGTGACGTGGCCGGGCTCTCGGACTGGCTGGTCCAGGCTCCCGGCGCGCGGTGGGTCCAGCTTCCGTTTGCCGGCGTCGAACGGGTCGCCGAGGCCGGCCTGTTGGATCCGAGCCGCATCTGGACGTGTGCAAAGGGTTCCTATGCCGAGCCGGTCGCCGAGCACGCCCTCGCCCTCACCCTGGCCGGGCTCCGACACCTGCCGGCCCGGGTGGAGGCCCGATCCTGGGGGATCCCGGCGGGCACCTCCCTCTACGACCAGAAGGTGACCATCCTCGGAGGGGGTGGGATCGCCACCTCGCTCCTCGAGCTGCTCTCCCCGTTCCGGGTCGAGGCGACCGTCGTCCGCCGCCGCCCCGACCCGGTGGCCGGTGCGGCACACACCCTGCCGGTGACGAAGCTCCACGACGCTCTGCCCGGGGCTTTGGTGGTGGTGCTGGGACTGGCCCTCACTCCGGAGACGACCGGCATCATCGGCAAGCGCGAGCTCGAGCTCATGGACCAGACGGCCTGGCTGGTCAACGTGGCACGGGGGGGCCACGTCGACACAGCGGCCCTGGTCGACGCTCTGCAGCGGGAGGCGATCGGCGGAGCGGCCCTCGACGTGACCGATCCGGAGCCGTTACCCGACGGTCATCCGCTCTGGGACCTGCACAACTGCGTCATCACCCCGCACACGGCCGACACCATCGAGATGGTGATCCCGCTGCTCGCCGAACGGATCCGGGTCAACGTCGAGCGGTTCGCCGCGGGCGACACCCTGGCCGGCCTGGTCGACCCGGCCACCGGGTACTGAGTTCCGCCCGGCCCCTGGCCGACGGCCGTCGTGTCGCGCCATGACCACCGTGGCGGCGGCGTCACACCCGCCCGGAAGGATACGGGCGTCAAGGGAAGAACCCCCAGGATCACCGACCCGAGGAGACAGGACCATGCACGGAGCGGAGACCGACGGCGGCGCCTACACCATCGACTGCGCGGGGTGCGCCCACCGCGACACCCCGGTCTGCGAGGACTGCGTGGTCTCCTTCATCGTGAGCCGCGACCCGGAGGACGCACTGGTCGTCGACGCAGCGGAGGCGCGTGCCGTCCGACTGCTCACACGTGCGGGGCTGGTTCCCGGCGTGCGTCACGAGCCGCGGGCAGCTGGCCTCTGACGGAGCCGCCCTCCGAGCGTGCCGTGCGCTGACCGGGCCGTGGCAGCCCGGCAGCGGACCGGGTGGACCACCGGCCCGTGCCAGCATGGAGCGTGCGCCGCTCTCCCGTCTCGCCATCGCCGCACCCGGAGAGCAGCCCAGCCGGAGGCGACCTGCGCGACGAGCTCTTGCGCGTCGGGCTCGACCGGGGTCTTGCAGCCGTCGGGGTCGCCGGAGTCGGCGTGTTCGGCGAGGCGCGCACCGCCCTCCACGCTCGCCGCCGGGACGGACTGCACGGAGGGATGCAGTTCACCTACCGCAATCCGGACCGGTCGACCGACCCCGGTCGGATCCTCGACGGGGCCCGGTCGCTGGTGGTCGGGGCCTGGGGGTACCGCCGTCAGGATCCTGATTGCCAGGACAAGAGCCCCGGACCCCATCCGTCCGGCGCCGTCGCCCGGTACGCGCACCGCGATCACTACGCCTCGTTGCGCGGGGCGCTCGGAGCGCTCGCCGACCTGCTGGCAGGGTGCGGGTGGCGGGCCGTCGTGGTCTGCGACGACAACGCCCTGGTCGACCGCGCGGCGGCCCAGCGTGCCGGCCTCGGCTTCTACGGCCGCAACAGCATGCTCCTGCTCCCCGGGCTCGGTTCGTGGTTCGTCCTCGGCTCGGTGGTCACCGATGCACCCCTCGAGCCCACCGGCGCCGCCGGACCGAGCAGCCCGGCCGAGGGGTGCGGCGGATGCACCAGGTGCCTCACCGCCTGCCCGACCGGTGCCCTGGTCGCTCCCGGCGTGCTCGACGCCCGTCGCTGTCTGGCCTGGTTGGTGCAGGCCCCCGGGACGTTCCCGGTCGAGTTCCGCGAAGCGCTCGGTGGCCGTCTCTACGGGTGCGACGAGTGCCAGGAGGTCTGTCCCATCAACAAGCTCGCCGACCGGCGGCGCCCTCCCGTCGAGCCCGAGCCCGGGTCGGAACCCTCGGTCGAACTGCTCGACCTGCTCGCGGCAAGCGACGAGGAGCTGCTCTCCGCCCACGGTCGGTGGTACATCGCCGGGCGCGACCCCCGCTATCTGCGGCGCAATGCGTTGGTCGCCTTGGGCAACGTGGGTGACGCAGCGGACCCGGCCACGGTGTCGACCCTGGCACGCTACGTCCGGGTGGACGACCCGCTCCTCGCGGAGCATGCGCGCTGGGCGGCTGACCGCCTGGGCCGGCGCGACCTCCTCGCCCCGGTGGACGCACCCGCCCGGTGACCCACCTGCTCGTCACCAACGACTTCCCGCCCAAGGTGGGAGGGATCCAGGTCTATCTGTGGGAGCTCTGGCGCCGGCTCGATCCCGGCTCGTTCGCGGTGCTGACGGCCTCCTCCGACCCGGACGCCGACGCCTTCGATCGGGAGCAGGCCGATCGCGGTGTCCGCATCGAGCGGGTGCAGGCCAAGGTGCTGGTTCCCTCCCCGTCGCTCGTCCGCCGGATCCGGGCGACCGCCGCGCGGGTCGGCGCGGATCTCGTGGTCCTCGACCCGGCGTTCCCACTGGGTCTGGTCGGTCCCAGACTGGGCATCCCCTACGCCGTTCTGCTCCACGGCGCCGAGGTGGCCGTCCCCGGCCGCCTGCCGGTGAGCCGGGCGATCCTCTCCCACGTGATCCGCGGGAGTGCGTTGGTCGTCTCGGCCGGCGGGTACCCGGTCGCCGAAGCGCGGCGTGCGCTGCGCGGGCAGGCGATGCCCCCGGTGGTGGAGATCCCGCCCGGAGTGGACATCGACCGGTTCTCCCCGCTCGGCCCCGACGAACGGGCCCGGGTCCGGGCGGACCTCGGCCTCCCACTCGAGGGTCCGCTCGTGGTCAGCGTCGGCCGGTTGGTCCCGCGCAAGGGCATGGACGTGCTCATCGACGCCGCCGGCCGGCTCGCCCCCGTCTTCCCCGGCCTCACCGTCGCCATTGCGGGGCGCGGCCGCGACGCCGAGCGCCTGGCCGGCCGGGTCGCCGAGCTGGGCGCGCCGGTGCGGTTGCTCGGCGGGGTGTCCGACGCAGATCTGCCCCGCCTCGTCGGCGCCGCCGACGTCTTCGCCATGATCTGTCGCAACCGATGGCTCGGCCTCGAACGCGAGGGATTCGGCATCGTCTTCCTGGAGGCCGCCGCGGCAGGCGTGCCCCAGGTTGCCGGCGCGTCGGGCGGAGCCGACGAGGCGGTGGCCGACGGGGAGACGGGCATCCTGGTCCATCGACCCGCCGAGGTCGGCGAGGCGACCCGCGCCATCGCCCGACTGCTCGAGAACGACGGGCTCCGTACCCGGATGGGAGAGGCGGCCCGCCGTCGGGTCGTGGCATCCTTCGACTACGACCGACTCGCCCCTAGGCTGGCCGCGTCGCTCACGGGCGTGGGAGGCTGATCCTGTGTGGGTCGCGACAGATGAGTCGAGGAGGAGGGTCGATCGTGGCGGAGCATGCCACTGAGCGAATGGTCGTCTCGGCCACCCCCGCGCGCTGCTTCGCGGTGAGTGCTGACATCGCGAGCTATCCCTCGTGGGCCGCCGACATCAAAGAGGTGACCATCGACGAACGCGATGACCAGGACCGGCCGAGCCTCGTGACCTTTCGGGCCGCTGCGTTCGGACGGAGCACCAGCTACACGCTCGCCTACGACTACTCGGAGGCGCCCGAGGTCCTGGCCTGGATCCAGACCGAGGGCGACATCACCAACAAGCTCGACGGGCGCTACATCTTCGCCCCGACGCCTGACGGGGGAACCGAGGTGACCTACCACCTCGAGGTCGAGATGAAGGTGCCGGTCCCGGCCTTCATCAAGATGCGGGCCCAGAGCCGGATCATGTCGATCGCCCTCCGCGACCTGAAGGCCAGGGCCGAGTCAGCGGCGTGACCCCGCAGGCGGCCCGCGCACCACGAGGGGCGCCCCTCCGGGTCGGGATCACCCTTCCCCAGTTCCGGGACGATGCGGACGCCGCGCTGGGCGCCGCCCGGCGGGCCGAGGCCGCAGGCATCGACGGGGTCTTCTGTTTCGACCACCTCTGGCCGATGGGCCAACCCGGCCGCCCGGCCCTCTCGCCCATCCCCCTGCTCGGAGCGCTCGCCGCCGCGACCTCGACCATCGTGCTCGGCACGCTGGTCGCCCGGGTCGGGCTCCTCCCGGACGAGGTCCTGGTCGAGGCGCTCACCAGCCTCGACACCATCAGCGGGGGTCGCTTCATCGCCGGGATCGGCACCGGCGACCACCTCAGCCGCCGCGAAAACGAGGCGTACGGCGTCCCGTTCGAACCGGCCGGCGTCAGACGCGAGCGCCTGGCAGGGATCGCGACCGAGGTGTTGGCTCGCGGCGTGCCGGTCTGGGTCGGTGGGGGACGCCCACCGATGGTGGCTCTCGCCCGGACCGTGGGTGCGGCGGTCAACGTGTGGGGTGCTGAGACCCACCGGGTTGCCGAGCTCTCTGCGGTTGCCCCGGAGGTGACCTGGGGCGGGCCGGTCGGTCGTACCGTGGCGGAGGTGACCGATCGCCTGGGCGGGCTGTCGGCGGCGGGCGCCACTTGGGCGGTCTGTGCCTGGGAGGATTCGCTCGAGGTGGTCGCCGAGGCGGCCGACGCAGTCCGGTGCGCACCAGGGCAGCTGTCCTGAGGTCGCGGCAGGTCGCGCGCCGCGCACCGTCGAAGCCGCTCGCCAGACCGGGCCGCAATGGGCGCGTCGGCCCGGTGGGGCGGCGGTAACCTGAAGCATGGAATTCCGCCGGATCAACGGACTCCCGCCGTACGTCTTCGCCACCATCAACGACCTGAAGGCAGCTGCCCGGCACGACGGTCGGGACGTGATCGACCTCGGGTTCGGCAATCCGGACATCCCCTCGCCCGACGTGGCCGTCGAGAAGCTGGGCGAGGCGGCACGCAATCCACGCAACCACCGATACTCCGCGAGCCGGGGCATCCCGAAGATCCGCCAGGCCATCGCCGATCTCTACCTCCGCAAGTTCGAGGTCGAGCTCGACCCCGACACCGAGGTCGTGACCACCATCGGGGCAAAGGAGGGACTCTCCCATCTGATGTGGGTACTGATCGGCCCCGGGGACACGGCACTCGTGCCGTCGCCGTCCTACCCGATCCACATCTATGCCCCGCTCTTCGCCGGGGCCGACGTGCGCCACGTGCGGCTCGACGCGCCCGGCGCAGGAAGCGGCGAGACGCCCGGCGCGGCCTTCTTCGGCAACCTGATCGAGGCCTGGGAGTCCGCGTGGCCCAAACCCCGGGTGGTCGTGCTCTCGTTCCCGCACAATCCGACGACCGAGTGTGTGGACCTCGCGTGGATGGCGCGGATCGTGGACTTCGCCCGCGAGCACGACATCGTGCTGGTCCACGACTTCGCCTATGCCGACATCGCCTTCGACGGCTACACCCCGCCCTCCATCCTCCAGGTGCCCGGAGGGAAAGAGGTGGCTGTCGAGCTCTACACGATGACCAAGTCGTTCTCGATGGCCGGCTGGCGGGTCGGCTTCCTCCTGGGCAACGCCGAGATCGTTCAGGCCCTGACCAAGCTCAAGAGCTACCTCGACTACGGCACCTTCCAGCCGATCCAGATCGCCGCCATCGTGGCCATGAACGAGGCGCCCGACTATCCCAAGGTGGTCAACGAGACCTACCAGGCCCGCCGCGACGCGCTCTGCGAGGGGCTCAACCGGATCGGATGGGAGATCACCCCGCCCCGGGGAACCATGTTCGTCTGGGCCCCCATCCCCGAGCCCTACCGCGAGATGGGCTCGCTCGAGTTCTCCAAGTACCTCGTCCGTGAGGGCGACGTGGCCACGTCCCCGGGGGTCGGGTTCGGACCAGGGGGGGACGGCCACGTGCGGTTCGCGCTCATCGAGAACGAGCAGCGCATCGGCCAGGGGGTCCGCAGCCTCCGGCGCGCCCTCACCCGGCTCCGGTAGCCAGACGACGACAGAGGGGTTCGGCCGCGCGCGGGGTCAGCCGTCATGTCGGCCACCGACGCTCACGACCACGGCTCCGCCGAAGGACGCACGCATCCGCGCCGCCGATGACGAGAAGAGCGCCCGTCGAGGCAGTCCGAGCGACCGCAGCTCGTCTGCCATCGGATGCCGCCCGAGCACCAGGGTGGCGCCGCCCGGCCGTCCGGTGGTCTCCTCGAACGAGGTCGTCCACGTGGTGCGTCGGAGGACGCCCTCACGGAAGGAGTAGCTCGGGGGTGCCTGCGCCGGCAGGTGGACCCGGCCGCCGGCCGCCAGGGTCAGCGTGAGCACGTGTACCCCGTCGTCGACGAGGCGCACGGTGGTGCCGGTACCGGCGCGTCCAGCGTTCGGATTCGGTTCGTCGATCGTGATCGAGGTCACCCACTTGGGGAAGCCCCAGATGTCCCGACCGGCCGCGCAGGTGAACTCCTGGTCGACCGGGAGCCGGTGGATGTAGACCCCGAACTCCCCTTCGGCGAACTCCCTCGCCCGACGCGCTGCGGTCAGGTGACCCAGCGCGTCGTGCGCGCGGACGACGAAGCCGACGGCCAGCTCGTGGTACGGGTCGAGGTCGGTGTCGTCGTAGCGGCAGACGGCCAACGCGACCAGAGCCCGTCCGGGCACCGGTCCGGTCACCTCGAGTCCGGTCGGATCGACGATCCGCTGGGCGGCCGCAGCCGGTACGAGGTACTGGACGCCCCATTGTGCAGCGCGTCGCACCTCGACCGGCAGCTCGATCGTTCGCCCGAGCACGGTCCAGGAGCGGGGACCGTCGGACTGAGCGGCGTCGTCGGGGCGACCCGGGTCGTGAGCTGGAGCGCGGACGGACATGGAGTGCAGTTCAGCACAGGTGGGGATACCGTTGCCTTGTGGCCTACTGGATCATGAAGGCGGTGATCAGCCCCTTCCTGTACCTCCTGTGGCGGGTCAAGGTCGAGGGCCGCGAGCACGTCCCGGCGGTGGGCCCCGTCGTCCTCGCCGCCAACCACCAGTCCTTCTGCGACTCGTTCTTCCTCCCTCTCGTGGTCCGTCGCCGGGTGACCTTCGTGGCCAAGGCGGAGTACTTCGACAGCTGGAAGACCGCCTGGTTCTTCCGGGCCGCCGGTCAGATCCCGATGAACCGGAGCGGCGGAGACGCCTCGCAGCGGGCACTCGACACGGCAACCCGGGTGCTCGGATCGGGCAGGGTCCTGGCCATCTACCCGGAGGGCACCCGTGCCCCCGACGTCCGCCTGCACCGGGGGAAGACCGGCGTGGCCCGGCTCAGCCTCGGCTGTGACGTCCCGGTCATCCCGGTGGGCATCGTGGGTACCCGTGCCGTCCAGCCCCCTGGCAGCATGTTCATGCGGCCGTTCCACACGGTCACCGTGCGGTTCGGACCCCCGGTCGCCTACGTGCACCGGGGCACCCGGATCACCACCGGTCGGTACGGAGAGCCCCGCGCCACCCCGGGTCAGGAGGGGCGCGAGGCCGCCGATCAGGAGGAGTTCCGCGAGCTGACCGACGCGCTCGATGGCCGAGATCGCCGCGCTCTCCGGCCAGGAGTACGTCGACGAGTACGCGAGCAGGAGACATCGTGACCGGGCGGCGCCCGGAGTCGGCCCCGGGTCGGCGGACGAGGCCGCCGAGCGGGCTGCCGGTTGACGGGACCAACCGGGGCACGTCACCGGGCAGCAGTTCGTAACCGGCCGGAAACCGAGCGGACACACTGGCCGTCTACCCTGGCCCTGTGCGGAACTACCTGATCCGGGTCCAGCTCCCCGACAGACCGGGAGCCCTTGGGTCGGTGGCCAGTCGGATCGGCTCGGTCGGCGGTGACGTGATCTCGATCGACATCCTCCAGCGGGACAACGGGGTGGTCGTCGACGAGCTCGGCGTCGGCCTCGCGGGCGACCACCTGCTCGGGCTCATGCGGGACGAGATCCTCGAGGTCGACGGCGTGACGATCGAGGCGCTGCGCCCTGTCGACGGTCCGCTTCCCGACCGGCACTCGGAGCTCATGGACATCGCGACCGATCTGTTCGTCCAGTCCTCGACGGCAGCGCTGCTCGACCGCCTGGCGGAACGGGTGTGCCGCAGCCTCGCCGCGGACTTCGCGGTTGTCGTGGATGCCGACGCCACCCGGGTGGTCACGTCGGCGGGTGAGCCACCCGGTGACGACGAGGTGCGGAAGTTGGCACTGTCGGCGGTCTCGCCGCTCTCGCCACCGATGCAGGCGGACAGATCGGTAGTCGAGCCGTTCGACCAGAGCCCCGCCGTGGCCGCAGCCGTAATGGCGCGGGCCGGGGTGGTGCTCGTGGTCGGCCGGGCGTCCCCCGTGTTCCGGGCGCGTGAGCGTCAGTGGATCGCGATCATGGTCGAGCTGGCCGACCACGGATGGCGCGACCTCGCCTAGTCTGCGTCGCCCGACCAACCCCGGGAGCGTTCGACTGCCCGTCGCCATGCCTCGTGGACGATCCCGACCTGCGCATCCGAAGAGACCGGGGAGAACGCAGCCTCCTCTGTCCAGAGCCCGGCCAGGTCGTCGAGCGAGCCCCAGACCCCTTCTGCCAGGCCGGCCATGGTGGCGGCACCGACGGCTGTGCTCTCGACCGATCGGGGGCGGAGGACGTCCAGCCGAGCCTGGTCGGCGAGATGCTCGAGGAGCAGGTCCATCACCGCCGCACCACCGTCGACCCGCACCACCGAAGGCCGCGTCCCGGTAGTGCACATCGCATCGAGCACGTCGCGGGCCTGGAAGCCCATGGCCTCGATCATGGCTCGGGCCAGCTGGGCACGGCCGGAGCCACGGCTGAGGCCGACGATGGTCCCGCGTGCGGAGGGGTCCCACTGCGGGCTGCCGAGCCCAGTGAAGGCGGGGACGATGACCACCCCCTCGCTCGAGGCCACCGTGCGGGCCAACGGCTCGAGCTCGGCCGACTCGGCGATGATCCCGAGCCCATCGCGGAGCCACTGGACGCCGGCCCCGGCGATGAAGACCGAACCCTCCACCGTGTAGGCGAGGGGGTTGCGTCCCGCCGTCCGCCTGTCGCCACCGAGGTCCCATGCGATCGTGGTCAGCAGCCCGTCGACGGGCTCGGGACAGTCCTGCCCGGCGTTCATGAGGATGAAGCTCCCGGTGCCGACGGTGGCCTTGACCATCCCGGGGTCGAAGCAGGCCTGCCCGAAGAGGGCGGCGTGCTGGTCACCGGCCATCGCGCTCACCGGCACCCCGGCGATCGGGGAGGAGCCGCCGAGCACGGAGCCGTCCACCAGGCCGAACCGTCCACACGACGGGCGCACCTCCGCCAGGACTGCCATCGGGATCGCGAAGAGGTCGCAGAGCTCGTCCGACCACCGCCGGTCCACGATGTCGAAGAGCATGGTGCGCGAGGCGTTGGTCGTGTCGGTTGCGAACACCCCGTTGGCGGGCCCCCCGGTCAGGTTCCAGAGCAGCCATGCGTCGACCGTGCCCATGGCCAGGTCGGGGCCGGTCGGGACCCCGCCCGGTCCGAGCAGCCACTGCATCTTGGACCCCGAGAAGTATGGGTCGAGCACCAGTCCGGTCCGCCGGCGGACGAGCGCGAGATGCCCGGCCTCTGCGAGAGCGCGGCATGCTGCGGCCGTCCTGCGGTCCTGCCAGACCAGCGCCCGATGGCGGGGGAGCCCGGTGGACCGGTCCCAGGCCACGACCGTCTCGCGCTGGTTGGTGATGCCGATGGCCTGTACCGTCCGCCCCGTGTCGTCGATCCGTCCGGCCACTTCGGCGAGGGTCGTTCGGACCGTCGACCAGATCTCACCAGGGTCGTGCTCGACCCAGCCGGGCCGCGGGAAGTACTGGGTCAGCTCGCGGTACGCGACGTCGAGGACCTGGGCCCGGTCGTCGATCACGAGGGCCCGCACGCCGGTGGTGCCGGCGTCGATGGCGACGGTGACGGGACTGCGGGCGACCACAGGGGGACTGTACCGAGGACGGCGGTCGGGGACCCGGCCGCCGTCTCGAAGTGCTCGCGCTCCGCAATGATTTGCAAACCTTCGCGAACGCCTGTTGAGCTGGGAGTTCTCGGCAGTCGGGGAGCGCGGATCCGGTCGTACACTGTTGACAGGGGTGTAACTACGCTGCTGTAATGAACCCACTATCTCGTGCCTCGGGGAAGGGTCGACCACAATATATTGTGTTTGGTCCGTGAGTACGAGGTCGATCCTGGAGTCCCTGGACGGCACCCCGATGGGGCACAGCACCCGCAGTAGACAGAACAGCAGCAGACGACGCACCGGAGTCGGACGGAATCGGCGGACACCGAGGCCGTAGAGAGAAAGAGGTCCCATGGCCATCGCACCCCAGCGAGTCGACATCGGCATCCGCCGCCACTTCACCACGCCCGGGACGGACCCCTACGACTCGGTCGTCTGGGAGCGCCGGGACGCGAGGATCACCCACTTCCGCGACGGCACGGTGGCCTTCGAACAGCTGGGGGTCGAGGTGCCCGAATCGTGGAGCCTCAACGCCACCAACATCCTGGCCCAGAAGTACTTCCGCGGGACGCCCGGGACATCCGAGCGCGAGTGGTCCTTGCGCCAGGTGGCCGACCGGGTGGTCGACACGGTGACCGCCTGGGGAACGAAGGACGGGTACTTCGCCGACGAGGAGGAGGCAGAGACCTTCCGGGCCGAGCTCAAGTACCTCGTCGTCCACCAGATGGCGGCCTTCAACTCGCCGGTGTGGTTCAACATCGGGGTGGCCGGCGTGCCCCAGCAGGGCTCCGCCTGCTTCATCCTCTCGGTCGACGACACCATGGACTCGATCCTCAACTGGTACTCGGAGGAGGGTGTGATCTTCAAGGGCGGCTCGGGTGCCGGGGTCAACCTCTCGCGGATCCGTTCCTCGCACGAGCTGCTGAAAGGCGGGGGGACCGCCTCGGGACCGGTCAGCTTCATGCGCGGTGCGGATGCGTCGGCAGGGACCATCAAATCCGGCGGCAAGACCCGCCGCGCGGCCAAGATGGTCATCCTCGACGTCGATCATCCGGACATCGAGGACTTCATCTGGTGCAAGGCCATCGAGGAGCGCAAGGCCCGCGTCCTGCGCGACGCGGGGTTCGACATGGACCTCGACGGCAAGGACTCGATCAGCCTCCAGTACCAGAATGCCAACAACTCGGTGCGGGTCACCGACGAGTTCATGCGGGCAGTCGTCGACGGGCGCGACTGGGAGCTGACTGCTCGTGGCGACGGTGCGGTCATCAGGTCGGTGCCGGCCCGCGACCTCTTCCGTCAGTTCGCGAAGGCCGCCTGGGAGTGCGCCGACCCGGGGATGCAGTTCGACACCACCATCAACCGGTGGCACACGGCCTCGAACACCGGCCGGATCAACGGATCCAACCCGTGCTCCGAGTACATGCACATCGACAACTCGGCCTGCAACCTGGCCAGCCTCAATCTGATGCGGTTCCTCCTGCCGGACTCGTCGTTCGATGTGGCCGGGTTCCGGGCAGCGACCGAGGTCGTCTTCACCGCACAGGAGATCATCGTCGGCAACGCCGACTATCCGACAGAGAAGATCGCCGAGAACTCGCGCCGGTTCCGTCAACTGGGAATCGGGTACGCCAACCTCGGCGCCCTGCTCATGGCCCAGGGTCTGCCCTACGACTCCGACCAGGGTCGGGCATGGGCCGGCGCCATCACCGCCCTGTTGACCGGCCACGCCTATGCCACCTCGGCGAGGACTGCCGCCCGGATGGGGCCGTTTGCCGGGTTCCACGAGAACGTCGATCCGATGATCGACGTGCTGCGCATGCACCGGGACGCGGTCGCAACGATCGACGAGGAGCAGGTGCCGATGGAGGTGCTGTCGGCAGCGCAGGAGGCCTGGGACCTCGCAGTCGAGCTCGGGGAGCAGCACGGGGTGCGCAACGCACAGGCGAGTGTGCTGGCTCCGACCGGCACCATCGGACTGCTCATGGACTGTGACACCACCGGGGTGGAGCCCGACCTGGGCCTGGTCAAGACCAAGAAGCTGGTCGGCGGCGGAACCATGTCGATCGTGAACCAGACCGTGCCCCGCGCCCTCACCCGGCTGGGCTACCGACCCGACGAGGTCGACGCGATCATCTCCTATGTCGACGAGCACAAGACCATCGTCGGGGCACCGCACCTCCGGCCCGGGCACCTGGCGGTCTTCGCCTGCTCGATGGGGGACAACACGATCCACTATCTCGGCCACGTCCGCATGATGGGTGCGGTCCAGCCGTTCATCTCGGGGGCCATCTCGAAGACGGTCAACCTGCCCGAGGACGTGACGGTCGAGGACGTCGAGCAGCTCCACATCGACGCCTGGCAGATGGGCATCAAGGCGATCGCCGTCTACCGCGACAACTGCAAGGTCGCCCAGCCCCTCTCGACCACGACGAAGGAGGACCCCGGATCGGCAGCCGATGTTCCTGCGGCATCCGAGGCGGAGGCGCACGCCCGAGAGCTGAGTGGGCGGATCGCCGAGCTCGAGGCCGCACTCACCCACGAACAGGCACGGGCATCGAGCACGGTGGTGGTCGGTGCGGTGCGGGAGCGCCTGCCCCGCCGTCGCACTTCGTCGACCTTCGCCTTCCGGGTGGCCGACTGCGAGGGCTATGTCACCGTCGGCGAGTACGAGGACGGCCGGCCCGGAGAGGTGTTCATGAAGGTGTCCAAGCAGGGCTCGACCCTCGCGGGCATCATGGATGCCTTCTCCATCTCGGTCAGTCTCGGCCTCCAGCACGGAGTGCCGCTCGCCACCTATGTGCGCAAGTACACCAACATGCGGTTCGAGCCGGCCGGCATCACAGACGATCCGGACCTTCGCATCGCGACCAGCCTGGTCGACTACATCTTCCGCCGGCTGGCGGTCGACTGCCTGCCGATGGAGGAGCGGGCTGAGCTCGGCGTGCTGTCCACGTCGGAACGGCTCCAGCCCACCCTGCCGGGGGTGGAGGAGACCGCCACCCCGTCGCCCGGCATCGTCGAGTCCGAGGCGGTCGACCCGGTGATCGCAACCGTGGTCGACGGCAGCGCTCCGGCTCAGAGTGCTCCGACCGACGCTCGGACTGCAACCGACCGACCCGCCTGGTACGAGCAGCGTGACGCGCCCTACTGCTACCAGTGCGGCAACGCCATGCAGCGGGCCGGCTCCTGCTACGTCTGTGCGAGCTGCGGGACGACCAGCGGCTGCTCGTAGCGTGGGGTTCCGAGTCAGTCGACGTGTTTGTGGTGGGCGCCGACCAGCGCGATCGCGATGACCACCGGGACATCGCCGGGGTTGCTCCAGCGGTGCCGGGTCCCGTTCTGGATGTACGAGTCACCGGGACCGAGGGTGAGCATCGCCCCGTCGTCGAGCTCGAGGGTGGCCTGGCCGCTGAGGACGACGCCGTAATCGACGGTGGCGGTGGTGTGCATCCCGGGGTCCTTCGGATCGGTGTACTCGACGAGTCCGGGAAGCTTCTCGTGGAGCTCGGCGAGTGCCTCCTCCAGGTCGAGGTCGGGCGGGAGCTCGGTCGCGACGTCCGGCGGGATGGAGAAGAACCCGAAGCGGAACCCGTCGACGGGCGGGAAGTAGCGCACCGCTTCCGGTTGGGTGCCGTCGTCGGGGAACGACGGGGGCTGGTCGGCGCCCCAGAGACGGTGGAACTCGAAACCGGGCACGAGCGGGAGGGTGATCGGGGGCACGATCTCGTCGCTCACGAACACGGCCTTTCCGTGTTCGTCGTGGCCCGTGACGACCCGTCGGATGTCCATGCTCGCCTCTCCTTCTTCTCGCGGTCGCGGACCTGACGGCTAGCGCCCGACCGCACGTCCCCAGCACCGTAGGCCGCGGACCGACCGCTCGCGCGGCAACCCGCGCGCGCTGGAGACCGAGGTTCTCTGTGCCGGCGCTCGTCCCCGGTGGGTCCCGACGGCGGCGCGGCTGTCTATCCTCGGCGGGGTGACGCGAGCCCACCCGCACCATGGTTGACGCGCCCGCAGAGGACCCGGAGGCCCCCGAGCATCCTGGCACCGTCCACTGGCTGGCGGACTACGTCTACGGGACCATCGCGACCTTGGTGGCGGTGGCCGGACTCACCTTCGAGTCGCACCCGGGAGAGCTGACCACCGCCGCCGTGGTCATCGTGAGCGCCGTGGCGATCTGGTTCGCCCACACCCTCTCCCGCCTCGTGGTCAAGCGGTCGTGGCAGCACCTCGAGCTACGCCGGGCCGAGGTCTCACACGAGCTGCTGAGCTCGTGGTCGATCGTGGCGGCGGCAGTCCCTGCCACCCTGGTCTTCGTGCTGGCCGGCGCGCACCTCTGGTCGATACGGGCGGGGTTCGCCATCGCCGAGGCAGTCGGCGTGCTCTCCCTCGCCGTGGTGGGCATCGGGACGGTGGGGGGGAGCGACCGACCCCTGATCCGTCGCATCGCCTACGTGGTGGGACTGGTGGCCGTCGGGGCGCTCATCGTGCTGTTGGAGGCCGTCACCCACCTCCTCTGACCGGGCCGGTAGGGTGGAAGGCGCCGGGCACCGGCGAACGGAGGTGGGACGATGGGCGACGACTGCGATGCCACCGGGTGGTCTCCAACAACCGTCGAGGCCCCGCTCACCGAGGCCGAGCTCACCGAGTTGGCGCTCGCCGATCCGTGCGGAGCCGTGGCCGACGACGCGGTGCCGCTCTCGGTCTTCCTCGGTCAGGGGCCGGGCCTGTTGCCGGCGTGGTACATGCCGTCGCCGATGTCGAGGTACAGCCCGCGGTGGCGACTGCCGGTGGTCCTGGTCATCGTTGCGGCATTCCTGACCATCGAGGCCTTCGGCCTCTGCAGCACCTTCGGCCAGGTTGTCCCGGTCTGACGTGGGACCGCTGTCCTGCACCGGCACGAACTGCACTGGAATACCACTATCCATGGCGATAAGACCGCGATGAGTGGTATTTCGACAGATCCGCAGGGTGGTTATTGCAGCGGGTGCACCAGGGCGTGCAAGATGGGTCAGCGAGAGCAACCAGGCCGGAATTCCGGTAGGTTCGGGCAGACACGGGGCAACGACCTCGTGGGGAGAAGGCAGCGATGATCTGGGTCAGACGGTTGGTGGTCGGAAGTGGGCTTGTGGCTGCATCGTTCCTGGTGGCTGCCCCTGTGGCCGGTGCTGTGGATACCTACGTCTCGACGCCACCGGCGGTCAGTTCGGGCTCGCAATCTCTCCCGTTCTCCGGTGAGCCCTCGGCGACCGGTGCAACCGGTACCAGTACCGGGACCGGATCCGGATCCGAGCTGGGTTCCTCGAGCCTGCCCTTCACCGGTGCGGACATCGCCGAACTCGCCGTGATCGGTGTCGGTGCGGTGGCAGCCGGTCGGCTGCTGCTCGTGCGGCGTCGCCGCTCCGCCGCCTGAACCACCCCTTCCTCCCGCTCGCCGGGTCCCGGCGACAGCCGCGCGATCAGAACTGCGCGGGGAGTAGCGGGGCGAGGGCCTGGAAGAAGAGGAACACCACGCCCAACCAGGCGAGCAGGCCCGCGGCCAGGACCGCTGCTCGCCGGCCCCCTCGCGTCCTGCGGGCGAGAACCCAGATCCCTGAGATGAGGATGGCGACGGCGATCCCCCAGAGGACCGCGGCCGCCAGGTTCCGCGGCTGTGCGAGCGGTGTCACCCGGTGAATTGCGGTCGGCGTCGCGGACGGGGTCGTCGCGACCGCCGTCTTGGCGTGGGTGAGCACGTCCGCTGTCAACGCGGCATGGACCACCAGCCGCTGCGCGGCGCTGTAGCGCGGGTTGCACGTGGTGAGAGTCAGGGTCGGCGTCGGGGTCGGGTCGACCACGGCGACGTCGGTCGGCAGGACCGCCTGGCTGCTCGTGACGCTGTAGACGAACAGCCCCTGCACCGTGGCGATCTCGATGGCGTCACCCGGGACGAGCTCGTTGAGGTTGTAGAAGGGGTGCAGATAGGTCGTGCGGTGCCCGGCGATGGCCACATTTCCGGTCTCGCCGGGCATGGGTGTGGCGGGATAGTGGCCGGGTCCGTCCTGGAGCTGGGCCTCCCCGGTCCCCTCCACGATGACCATCGAGAGCGAGATCGTCGGGATCGAGATGACGCCGACCGGATCGCCGACCGGGGGGTCGGCGACGGGCGGTGCGATCGTCGGAGCAGCGGGGGGGACGTTGGCCGGAAGCCGGGGCGCGGTCACCCCCGCCCGGTGTTCGGCCGCGGCGAACTCGTTGCGGAGCTGGGCCTGGGCGCGGGCGGTGTACAGACCCGTTCCCCACAACAGGTAGGGGATGAAGAGGAGGACCAGGATGCCGGCGACCAGCAGGACGCGCCCAACGGCCATACGTATGGTCGTGAACGACACGCTGCAATGCTACCGGCAGCACCCTGTCACCCCTGGGCGGCCCACTGCCGGCAGGGCCAGCTCGGAGGGTACGATTGCCGCCGCACGCCCGCAGCAAAGAGGTCCGGCGGGTCCTGCCCATCGGGTCGGTACCAGCAGGATCGAGTGACGCCGTGAGCAATCCAGGGGGACGACGGCGGCGCAGGTGGATCCTGGCGGTTGGGATCCTGCTCGTGCTGCTGGCATGGTCGGGTGTGCTGGCCGCCAAGACCTGGTCGGCCTACCGTCACGACCAGCAGGGCCTGGCCCAGCTCGACGCGGTCAGGGCCAACCTCGATCCCGGCCAGGTCACCGCAGCGTCCACCCAGCGCTCGCTCGAGACGGCGGAGGCCGAATTCGACGCTGCCCGGGCCGACCTGTCCTCGCCGCTGTTCGCCCCGGTGACCATCGTGCCGGTCATCGGGCGGCAGTTCAGCTCCGTCCGGGCGCTGAGCACCGCAGCCGGCCAGGTCTCCGCCATCGGCGCCGGCTTCCTCGGCGACGTCCATCAGGTGCTCGACCTGCCGCACTCGGCGGGACCCGAACGGGTGGCCTCGCTCGAGCGCCTGTCGGCGCTCTCGCTCTCGTCCGCCAGGCAGCTGTCCGGGATCGACACCGGACCCGGAGAGGCGCTGGTCTCGCCGCTCGCGAGCAAGCACCAGGAGTTCGTCTCCCAACTGGACACCGCCCGCACCAGACTGGCCGACGCGGCGGCTGTGTCGGCGGTCACGGCCACCATCCTCCAGGGCCCCCAGACCTACCTGGTGCTCGCAGCCAACAACGCCGAGATGCGGGCCGGCTCGGGCGGCTTCCTCGACATCGGCGTGGCCACCACCGCCGACGGTGCCGTCCAGCTCGGGGCGCTCGGCCCCTCGGGGGCACTCACCCTGCCGGTCGGCGAGGTGACCGCGACCGGGGACCTCGAACGCAACTGGGGCTGGCTCCTGCCGGGTGTGGACTTCCGCAACCTCGGGGTCACCCCGCAGTTCGACGTGACCGCCCCCCTGGCCGCCCGGATGTGGCAGGCGGCGACCGGGCAGCACGTCGACGGGGTCCTCGCCATCGACGTGGCGGGGCTCCAGCAGATCCTCTCGGCGACCGGCCCGGTCGAGGTGGCCGGCCAGAGCATCGGTGCTGCCAACGTCGAGCAGTACCTCCTCCACGACCAGTACGCCGGCCTCACCGACAACACGCTCGGGATCGTCGACCGTCAGGACGAGCTCGGCGCCCTGTCCTCCGCCGTCCTGCGCCAGCTCCAGGGCGAGTCGACCGACCTCCGCTCGTTGGCCTCGGCGGTCACCGGGGCGGTGGCGGGGCGACATCTCATGGTGTGGTCGTCCTCGCCGGTGGCCCAGGCCGCCTGGGTGGCGAGCGGGGTGAGCGGCACCATCGCCCCGGACTCCCTGGCGGTGACCGTGATCAACCGCGGCGGCAACAAGCTCGACCAGTACCTGCCGGTGTCCGTCGGGGTCGGCACACGGCCGTCGGGCACCGGCACCGAGGTCACCGTCACCACGACACTCGAGAACCGGACACCGGACGGGCAGTCCCAGGTCATCGCCGGACCGTACCCGGGGCTCCCGGTCTCCTACGGCGAGTACACCGGGATCATCGCCGAGAACCTGCCTGCCGCCGCCTCGGAGATCACCCTCACCGGAGCCGGTCCGCTGAGCGCGAAGGGGGGCGAGGGACCGACCTGGCTGATCGCCGCCCCCTTCACCGTCACCCAGAGTGCGACCCGGACGGTGGTCGTCCGCTTCCACCTCCCGACCACCCACGGGTCGATGACCGTGGTGCCGTCGGCCCGGATCCCGGCCGAGCAGTGGACGGACGGGGGCCGCACCTTCAGCGACGCCCGCCCCGAGGTCATCGCGTGGTGAACCGGAGCGCTGCTGCGATCGTCAGGCGGACCACACGCCGGTGACCACTGCGCCCGGCGCGACGTCGGCCAGCACGACCGCGTTGGCCCCGATCCAGGCGCCGTCGCCGATGCTCACCGGACCGAGCACCTTTGCCCCTGCTCCGACGCGGACACCGTCGCCGATGCGCGGCTGGCCCTCGCCCTTGCCGGTGTGGCCGAGGGTGACCCCCTGGTAGACGGCGAGGCCCGAGCCGGCCACCACCTCGTGACCGATGACCACCCCGACGGTGTGGAGCAGTGCGAATCCCGGCCCGAGCCGGGCCGCGGGGTGGATCTCGGCGCCCGAGGAGCGGATGGCCGAGGCCTCCAGCCAGAGGGCGAGCGGCCGAAGGCGATGGTGCCAGCACCACGACGCGGCGCGGTAGGTCATCACCGCGCCGAGGCGCGGGTAGAGGGGGAGGCGGAGCACCGATCCCGCCACGACCTGCATGGGGGTGCTGTCCCATGCCGCCGTCATGTGCCGCAGGTCCTCCACGAGCGCAGACATGGCTCGTAGTGTCGCACACGTCGCAATTGGGCCCCCGGGCTCCGGGAGCGACTCCCCGCCGTCGGAAGTGGCCCGGGGTCTCGGGTTGTGCTCCAATTGGTCGGGTGAGCGACCCCGAGGATCCACCCGGCGCGCGGCACCGGGCAACGAGCGGCAGGCGTCGGGGCGGATGAGCCTGCGTGGCTATCTCGACACCCGTGCCGCTGAGGGCGGCCATTCGAGCATCCCGTTCTCCGACGCCCTCCGTCCCTTCATGGCTCCGGGGGTTCGGCTGCGGGCCAAGCAGGTGGCCACCGCCATCGCCACACCGCTCGAGCGGCGCAAGGCCGGCTCTCTCGGGTCGGGCGCTCCCCTCCGGCTCCACCTCGGCTCGGGTGGCAACAACCTTCCGGGATGGGTCAACGTGGACCTGGTCGGGGCCCATGCCGACGTGGCGTGGGACCTGCGACACCCGCTCCCCTTCGCCGACGACACGGCCGAGGCGGTCTTCCTCGAGCACGTGCTCGAGCACATGACGGTCGCAGAGGGGATGCAGGTGTTGCGCGGCATCCGCAGGGTGCTGGCTCCGGGTGGCATCCTCCGGGTGGGCGTCCCCGACGCGGGCCTCTATGCGAGGAGCTACGCCGCCGGCGACGCGGTGCTCGACGAGCTCCGACCGGGCAGGCCCACCCGCATGCTGGCGCTCGGCGAGGTCTTCCAGGAACACGGCCACGTCTCGGCCTGGGACGGTGAGACCCTGGCGCTGGTGATCGGCGAGACCGGCTACGAATTGCCCGCGGTCATGCCTGGGGGCACCTCCGCGATCGCACCGGCCCCGGACAGCCCGGTGCGGGTGCCCGAGACCGTCTACGTGGAGGCGGTCGTCCCGCAGTAGCGCACGCTCGTCCATCTCCCTCGCGCGCCGCGCGGGCGCCGGTAGGGTACGGCAATGCGTGCGGCCCACGGAGCGGGGGACCCGCCACTGCAGGGGTCGTCGGCGGAGGACTTCGGATTCGGGCGCCGGGTGCGGGGCTTCCTGCGGCGCAGGCTGGGCCTCACCTTCTTCCGGTTGATCCACCCGCGCATCGACCTCGGACCGCGATGCGATGTGCGGTCGGGCGGACTCTTCCTCGTCGCGCGCGGTGCCGTGGTCCGGTTCGGCGCCCGGTGCGTGATCGACCGCGGCTTCACCCTCGAGTGCCGGGGCCGGCTGGAGGTCGGGGAGGGCACCGTCTTCGGTCACCACTGCACGGTCGCTGCGGACCGCAGCATCGAAATCGGTCGCGACTGCCTGCTCGCCGAGCTGGTCTCGATCCGCGATCACGACCACGCGTTCGCCGACGCGTCCACGGCGATCATCGATCAGGGTCGCTCGACCGCCCCGATCAGGATCGGCGACAACGTCTGGATCGGGGCCAAGGCGACGGTCACCCGGGGAGTCAGCGTCGGCTCCAACACCGTGGTTGGCGCCCATGCCGTGGTCACCCACGACCTGCCGGCGAACTGCGTGGCGGTCGGCGTGCCGGCCCGCGTGGTCCGCATGCGCGACCCGGGGGCCGCCGGCGGGGTGTGAGGGGTACCAACCTCCCCGACCGGTGCCACGGAGGACGTGCAGTCGCCGGCTTCTCACCGCGAGACGGACTGGTCAGAGGTGTCACGATCGGTCGGATCGGCTGGTCACCGGGGTACGATGCGGCTGGTGGGCGCTCCCCCGACGGACCCGGCGGCGACGGCTCCGCGGCCCGGGCGACGCGTGTTGCGCCTCTCGCACAGCGGCGTGGTGACGGCCTGGCGCGAGCGGGAGCGCCTGCTCCACGGGCGCGGCGTGGACCTGACCCTGGTCGTGGCGGCCCGCTGGGAAGAGGGGGGCTCGATGGTCGAGTTCCCGCGCCGAGGGGGACGACTTCGTCGTCCCGGTTCGCACGCTCGGGCGCCACCCCAATCTGTTCCTCTTCGATCCCCGGCCGCTCTGGCGCCTGCTCGGCGGGAGGCGGTGGGATCTCATCGACATACACGAGGAGCCCTTCGGGCTCGCCGTGGCCGAGGTGCTCGTCCTCCGCTGGCTGCGGGCGCGCGGCACACCCTTCCTGGTCTGCTCCGCCCAGAACCTCGAGAAGCGCTACCCGCCGCCCTTCCGGTGGTTCGAGCGGTGGTCGCTCCGGCGGGCGGCAGGTGCGTACACCTGCAATCTCGAGGCCGGGCGGATCCTGCGGCGCAGAGGCCTCGCCGGGGAACTCGAGCTGCTCCCCCTCGGCGTCGATGTCGACCGGTTCCACCCGGTCGACCGGGACCCGCCCACCGGCGAGCTGCGGGTGGGATACGTGGGACGGCTCATCCCCCACAAGGGGGTGGCCGTCCTCCTGCAGGCGATTGCCCGCGACCCCCGTCTGCGCGCCGAGATCTACGGGGCCGGGCCCGACGCGGGCAGCCTCGCCGAACTGGCCCGGGAGCTCGCGGTTGCCGACCGGGTCGTGTTCCACGGCCACGTCGACGAGGGCAGGATGCCCGAGCTCTACCCGGTCCTCGACGTCGTGGCGGTGCCCTCGATCCCGATGGCCGGCTGGGTCGAGCAGTTCGGCCGGGTGGTCGTCGAGGCCCAGGCCTCCGGAGTCCCCGTGGTGGCGAGCGCGAGTGGGGCCCTCCCCGACGTCGTCGGCGACCGCGGCCTCCTCGTCCCGCCGAGTGACCCGGCGGCGTTGGGCGACGCGCTCGTCCGCCTCCTGGACGAGCCCGGGCTCTGGTCCGGGCTGGCCGAAGCGGGTGCCCGCGGCGCCGGGCGCTACTCCTGGGAGCGGGTGGCCGCCGACCAGCAGGCGCTCTACGAGCGTGCGCTCTCCGCGGCCGGGACCGGAGCGGCAACCCGGCAGCGGCGCGGCGGCAACCGACCGGTAGAGCTCCTCGAGCCGGTCGAGGTGCCGGGTGAGCGAAAACCGCTCCTGTTGGCGCGCCCGGAGGGTGGCCCCAACCCGCCGTCTGAGCGCCCGATCGCCGGCGAGCTCGTCGAGGGCGCGGGCGGCGGCAACGGTGTCCCCCGCCGGGAAGAGGATCCCTGCCCCACCGACCGTCTCGACATGCGCCCCGCCCTCGGCTGCCACCACCGGCACGCCGTGCGCCATGGCCTCGACCACCGAGAGGCCGAACGGTTCCCCGGGGGCCGGAGCGAGCAGGATCGACGACCGGTCGAGGAGCCCGTCGGTGTCGGCCACCTGCCCCGCGAAGGTCACGCTCCCCGCGCACCCGAGGGTGCGGACGAGCGTCTCGAGGTCTGGACGGAGCACACCGGACCCGGCGACCACCAGCGTCCATCCAGCGGCGGGGAGCCCACTGGATGCCCATGCGCGGATGCCGACGTCGGGAGCCTTCTCGCGGTCGAGCCGCTGCAGCATCACCACCGTCGGCGCGTCGAGTGCGGCCTGCGGCTGCTCGGGCACCCCGTTCGGGATGAGGACCGACGGTCCAGAGATGGTGGTGGCCACGTACTCGCTGATGGCGACGTCGCTGACGATGGACCGGGCGGCCACCGAGGCCAGCGCGCGTGCGGCCGGGTTCGAGCCGCGCCCGCTGGCGAAGTGGCGGGTGGCGACGGTCGGGTGCCGGTCGAGTGGGCGGGCCAGCCAGGCCGCGATCTCTGCTTTGGTCATATGGGTGTGGATCAGATCCGCGTCCCGACGGCGGGCGAGGATCGTCGCTCCCCGTCGCACCGAGATCGCCGGCCGATGGTGGACCGAGGGGACCAGCTCGTCGCGCATGCGCGGGGGATCGCCCCCGACGACCTCCACGCGGTGGCCCCGGCCGGCCAGACCGTTGGCCACCTGGCAGACGTAGCGCTCGACGCCGGCGAACGCGCCGGTCAGGACCACGTGCACGATCGAGAGGGTCCCTGCAACGGCTCGGTCGTCGGCCGCCTCCACCCGCAGCGGTCCGCGTCGGTAGAGGGTGAACCTGGCCGCCGCCTGGCGGCCGCGCTCGCCGCGGAGGACCACGGCCCGGACCGCGGCGCCGACGAGGGCGGCGCTCCGGTAGGCCCACCAGCCACCGCTGCCGTGGTGCTTGCGGAGGTAGCGCTCGTGGGACGCGTGGAAGTGGGCCTCGCGCGTGGCCTCCGCACCGCCGGTCCCGGACCCGACGTGGGTTGCCGAGACCCCCGGGCAGAGCGCGACCGCCCAGCCGCGATCGGTGGCTCGGCGCTGCCAGTCGGCCTCTTCTGCGTAGAGGAAGAACCGGTCGTCGAACGGGCCCACATCTGCAAGTGCCTCACCCCGGAGCAACAGCACCGACCCGATGAGGTAGTCGGTGCGCCTCTGGATCCCGCCGAGCCCCAACGCCTCGACCCAGGCGCCGAGCGGGGAGGGGAAGGGCCACCCGACGCGGGCCGGCGTGCCCGTGACGGGATCGTGCTGGGGCGGCGCCACCGCGGCCAGCCGGTCGTCGGCCGCCAGCGCACGCTGGAGGAGGGCCACCCCCACCGGGGCGATGGCGGCGTCCGGGTTGAGGAGGAGCACGTCGGAGCCCGGTGCGATCCGACCCGACGTCCCGAGGTTGACCCCGCCGGCGAACCCGAGGTTCCGTCCGGGGTCGACGTACTCCGCGCCGAAGCGCTCGACCACCGCCCGCACCTCGGGAGCGGAGGAGTTGTCCACGACGGTGACCGGGTAGGCGCCTCCGAGCGTGCGCAAGGCTGCGTCGAGCAGGGCCGGCGCGCCGTACGCGACCACGACCACGGTGACCGGCCGGCGGTCCCCGCCGGTCACCGCCGCCTCACTGTCGGTAGGCGTAGGCCCGGTACCCGTCCGAGTTGATCCGCCGCACGTGGTTGAGGACGAGGCCGAGGACGTGGCAGTTGGTCGTCTCGAGCCGGTGGACCGTGCGTTCGAGGTCGGTGCGGTCGGTGCGTCCCTCGGTGGCCACGAGGACCGCGCCGTGCGCCATGCTCCCGAGGATGGCGGTGTCCGGGGCGGACAGCACCGGCGGTGTGTCCAGGAGGACCACATCGGCCAACAGGGGCAGCTGGTCGATGACCGGCTGCATGCCCGGGCTGCCGAACAGCTCGCTCGGACTGTCGAGGAAGGTGCCGACCGACAGCAGCTGGAGGCCCTGGATCCCGGTTTCGACCAGATGGGCGGCGACCGAGGTCTCGCCGAGGTCCGGTTCGAGCGCCTCGCGCGGTGGGCCGACGTCGCTGTCCCGCCGGGGCGATCGGCCGTTGCCCCGGTCGAGCCGCGGGGCGCCGCGGAGGGTCGGCAGACCGCCGGGTCCGTCGGGCTCGGCAGACTTCCAATTGGCCTTGATCACGTCGGCGAGGCCGGGCCGGCCGGCCGCCTCGATCCCGAAGATCTCCTCGAGCCGCGGACGGCGGAAGTCCGCCGAGACCGCGATGACCTTGCTGCCGCTGCGAGCCCAGGCCGCGGCGAGGTTGGCGGTCACGAATGTCTTCCCGTCGCCCGGCTCGGGGCTGGTCACGACCAGCACCGGGCACGGGTGCTGGTCCAGCAGGACCCGGAGGCTCGTCCGCAGCTCGCGGATGGACTCGGCCATCGGCGACTGGGGTGCCTGCACGATGGCGATCGCCACCTTTCCGCTGCGCACGTCGTCGTCCTGGGGCAGCTCCGCGAGCACGGGGGCGTCGATGACCGACTCGATCTCCGGGCTGTTGCGCAGGCGATCGTCGAACTGCTCGCGCACGAGAGCGATCCCGCAGCCGACCAGGAGCCCGGCGAGCACCCCGATGGCGAGCAGCTTGCTCTTGCCGAGGCCGGTGGGCACTCCCGGCAGGTCGGCCGCCACCTGGATCGAGGCGTAGGGGTCGCCGAGCTGGATGTTGGACTGCTCGGCCTGCAGCGATCCGTAGGTCTGGGTGTAGGCCGCCACCTGAGCGGCGATCAGCTGATTGCTCGACGAGCCCGGTTGGGACTGGAGCGAGGCGATCTTGGCGCTGATCTCGGCAAGGGCGCCCCCGATCTTGTTGATCTGGCCCTGCACGAACACCCCGATCTGGTCCACGAAGGCGGTCGAGTAGGCCCGAGCGATGGCCTGTGCCTGCTCGGCGGTGGGGGCTGACGCGGTGATCGTGAGCGCCCCGGTGGTCGGGTCGACGGTGCCGGTCACCCCGGCGGTGGCTGCGGCGACGTCTGGGTTGCCGAGGAGCTTGGCCGCCTCGAGCTGGACCGCCGAGCTCCCGAGCTCCTGGACCGGATCGGGCAGGGTGAGCGAGGTGGTAGAGGTGCCCCCCTGCGCCGGCGTGTTGATCTGCACCAGGGCACTCGACTCGTAGGTCGGGGTGTGGAGCTTGGCATAGGCGAACGCAGCCACGACCGCGACGACGAGACTGACCACGATGGTCAGCTTCCGGCGCCAAAGCGTCGAGAGGAACTGGTGGACGGTCAGTGGATGCTCGCTTTCGGTGCGGGAATGACGATTCGAGGATACGGCCTGTCCGGAGGTGTGCGCAGCATGCCATCACCGGGCGGGCCGTTGGCCGCGGACCCCGTCAGCGGGCGCACGCTTGCTCCCGGACCCGTGTCATGACCGCGTCCATCGCCTCGGCCCGCTCCCGCCAGGTCGGGACCGGGGTTTCCTCCCCGGCCGTCCCAGGCGGGGGAGGTCCCTGGGTCAGCGCCGCGCCGGTCGCCTCGACGAAGGATTCCCGTGGCGCGATCACGACGGGGGACCCGAGCCCCCGGAAACCGGCCACAGGGGTGGCCACCGTGGGGCGCCCTGCGGCCAGGCATTCGTAGGCCTTGATCGGGTCGAGGCTCTCGGTGAAGGGGTTGACTTGGTGGGGGACGATGACCACGTCGGCGTGCCGGAGGTAGGCCGGCACCTGGTCGTAGGGCCGGGCACCCAGGAGATGGACAGAGGGGATCGCGGCCAGTCGGGCGCTCTCGGGCGCGGGCAGGTTGTCCGGTCCGACCAGCGCGATCTGGAGGTCGGGCCGGACCCGGGCCAGGTCGCCGAGGAGGTCGAGATCGACCCGCTCCTCGTGGAGCGTGCCCACGTAGAGGGCGACCGGTCCCTCGGGCAGGTCGGCCGGTCTCGGATAGGTGCGTCGGAAGCGTTCGACGTCGACCCCGTTCGGGATCAGATCGACGGTGCGGGTGCTCCCCCGTGATCGGGCAAGGTCGGGCGAGCAGACCACCACTGCGTCGCTCCGCGCCACCAGGAGGGCGTCGTCTGCCCGCAGCTGGTCGCGCTGGCGCGGAGCGAGGGTGGCAAGCAGCCAATCGTCGGTCACGTCGTAGATGATCGGCCAACCCGAGGCCACGCTGAAGCGCGCATATGCGGCATCGTTGACCCACAGCAGCGGCTTGTGCAGTCCGACCCGGTCGACAGCCCGTGCCACCTGGCGGCCGAGGAGCCTGTCGGACGCCGCTCCGAGGGATCGGGGCAGCCACTTGCGGGGACGCAGCACGTGCACCTGTGGATGGACCTGCTCGAGCCGGGGACCTGGCCGCGGCCGCAACACGCCGCGGCGGATCTCGTAGGGGACGTCGAACGCGGGAGAGACGTAGAGCACCGACAGCCGGGGTTCGAGTGCCACGAGCTCGTCGACGATGATCCGGATCCTCCGCCGGACCGTCCCCCACGGCTCGAGGGAGCAGACCACCAGGGAGGGGCCGGGGGACGGGTCGGCGCGCGCGCTCACCGTGACCACTCCGTCACGTGCAGAGCACGGTTGCGCACCCCCGGAACGCTACGCTTGCTGTGCCGTCCCCGCGTTCCACCCGAGCGCCAGAGGCCCGATGACCCGAACGCAGCCGCCACCATGACCCGCAACTCCTCACCCTCCGCGCCCGGGGACACGGCGACGCGAGCAGCGCGGATCGAGCGACTGGTCGGCAGTTCGACGGGCTGGGCGGCGGTGGTCGCGATCGCGGTGGGGGTGGGGGTCACGCTCGCGGTGAGCCCGATCGCCGGGTTGGCCCTCGCCGGTCTGGTCCTGGTGGTCGGTGTGCTCGTCGCCGACCCGGTCCTGTTGGTGGTCATCGTGCTCCCGGGCTCAGTGTTCATCCAGAGGGTGGGCGGCGCCGACACCAACCTGAGTGTGGCCGACCTCCTCGTCCTCGTGGGTGGGATCGTCTGCCTGTTCCAGGTCCGGTGGAGTGAGGCCCCCTACCTGCGCCGGTTCCTCGCGGGAATCGTCTGGTACGAGGCGGTGCTCATCCTCGTGGTCGTCGACCATCCCTTCCGCGGAGACGTGATCGAGTGGTTCCACCGGCTCTCCTATCTCGCCGGCAGCGTGCTGGTCGGGTGGGTCATCGCGACCAACGGTCGGGCCAGGCAGGCGGTGCAGC
The DNA here is from genome assembly GCA_963701325.1 of uncultured Acidimicrobiaceae bacterium. Lineage (GTDB taxonomy): Bacteria > Actinomycetota > Acidimicrobiia > Acidimicrobiales > RAAP-2 > Bog-756. Next base: position 934,398 of record OY969604.1, on the reverse strand, counting down.
TCTTTCTCCTCGCCTCCTCGGTGCTCGCGGTCATCACCATCGAGCACGCGTTCACCCTCCACTTCCATCCGGCCCAGTGGGGTGTCTACCAGAAGAACGCGATCGGCTCGGTCTTGTGGATCGCGATCGCCGTCGCTCAGATCAACCCCCCGTGGATGGCGTTGGACCGGACCCAGGCCAGGATCGCGAAGTACCTCTGTCTGGGTGGGCTCCTGGCCTGCCAGTCGCGTCAGTCGGCCATCCTCCTGGTCGTCGCGGTGGCGACGGCCGTGGTGCTCAATCCGGAGGTGCGACGGCGCTCGAAGCTCATCGTGGTCGCAACAGTTCCCATCCTCGGCCTCGTGTACTACAGCCTCGAGCTCGCCGCCCGCAACAATCCCAAGTTCAACTCGGTCGCGATCCGTTTCGGCCAGATCGGGGCGGCGGTCCACGTCTGGCACCTGAGCCCGATCCTCGGTGAGGGGCTGCGGTTCTACAACCTGCCGCAGTTCGTCACGGTGACCGCGCCGCCGAACGTGTTCGTCGACAACCTCGCCTCCGACGGGCTGCTCGGATCGCTGGCCTTCGTCGGCCTGGTCGTCTTCACGATCCGGGTCCTGCTCCGGCTCCCGCGCACCTACGGCACGCTGGGTGTCGCCATCCTCGCCGCCCACTACGTGCACGGGCTCTTCGACACGTTCTGGATCGGGGCCCTTTGCATCACCCCGTTCGTGATCGTCGGCATCTCGCTCGGCATGGCCGACGCACACCGCAACGACCGGAAGCCGCCGGCGTCGGTTCACGGCGGTCGGGATGCCCGCCGGGCCGCCCCGGCAGCTCTCGACCGGGCACCCTGGCTGTCCTCGGGGTGAGCCCCCGGTGACCGCGGGCCGACTGCGTCTGGTGCTCAACGCCCTCCCGCTCGAACCGGGCGGGGGAGGGGTGAGCACCTACATCAGGGAGCTCCTCCGGGGTCTGATCGAGGTGGTCGATGCCGACGTCGTCGCCGCCGTCCGGCCCTCCGGGCTGGCCGCGCTCCCGGACGGGGTGACCCCGCTCGTCTCACGCGAATCCCGAGGGGTTCGCCGGGCCCTGGCCGGAGCACTCGGGTTCGGCCCGGCCGACCTGACCCACGGTCTGGACGTCGACCTTCCCATCCGCCGGCCGGGACCGACCGTGTCGACCGTCCACGACATGGCCGTCTTCGATGTGCCCGGGACGTTCCCGCGGCACCGGGCGGCTGGGGAGCGCGTCCTCGTCCGGGCAGCGTTGCGGCGGGCCGACGCCGTGGTGGCGGTGTCCGCGTTCACCGCAGAACGGGTCCGGTCGCTGACCGGGCGCGACGCGGTCGTCGTGCACGAGGCCCCGGGTCACGACATGGTGCCGGCGCCCACCGACGCAGTCTCCGACGTCCGCGAGCGCTACCGGCTGCCCGAGCGGTTCGTGCTCCATGTGGGCAACATCGAGGCCCGCAAGGACCTGGCCACCCTCGCGGAGGCGTGCGTGAGGGTCGCGGTACCGCTCGTCGTGACCGGCCACGGCCTGTGGGGCACCCGCGCCCCCCAAGGGGTCCTGGCCATCGGCCACGTACCGGATGCGGACCTGCCCGCCCTCTACGGCGCGGCCACCCTGGTGGGGTACGCCTCGCGCTACGAGGGCTTCGGCCTCCCCCCTGTCGAGGCCATGGCCTGTGGTGCCGCAGTCGTGTCGACCCCCGTCCCGTCGGTCGACGAGGTGGTGGGGCCGGGCGCGGCGACCTTCCGCCCCGGTGATGCCGAGGGGTTGACCAGGACGCTCCGGGATCTCCTGGCCGACGACGACCGCCGCGCCGAGCTGGCCCTCCGCGGGGCCGACCTGGTCCGGTCGTTGAGCTGGCGCCGGACCGCCCTCGCCACGGCCGGGGTCTACCGGTCGCTCGGCGTGGCCGTCTGACCCACCGGTCTGCCGGCCGACCTGGGACTTCAGGTCGCCGGCCGGCGCGCCGATACCGGGCTCATGACCGGGCGCGGGCAGGACCAGGGGCACGGTCGACCGTTGCTCGCGGAGCCCGTGTGGCCTGGATCAGCCGACACACCGCTGGGCGGGGTCGGGCCGGTCGAGCTCCACATCATCCCGCCGGGGCTCCTGGACGACCTCTACGACCCGGACCTGATCATCGATCCCGGCTACATCGGGCCGGACCGCCGCCGGGCTCCTCGTGCGCCACGCGAGACGGGCCCGCCCCTCGATCGGTCGTCCGGGATCGTGCGTACGCTCCTGACCGTCCTGGTCACGGCCGCGGCCGCGGTGTTGCTGACCCTGATGGCCATCCACCCGGCCCCGTCCGCCACCGCCGCGACGGTGCACGGGAGCCGGGTGCCCCCGAACCGGGCCTCCGGGACGAACAGCCTCCGAACGGCTGGGCCGACCCAGCCGACCGGGGCGACCGGACGGGTCGCCGCCCAGACGCGACCCCGGGCGAGCGCCTCGGCATCGGCACGGATCGCCTGTGCGCCGGCCGTCGGAGCAGCGAAGGGCGGGTCCTGCGTCCGTCGCCGTGAGGTCGCCCGTCGCCGTGCGTTGGCCCATCTCCGTGCGCTGCGGCGGGCGCGGCGCAGCGAACGCCTGACACGCCGGGCCGCCCTCCGGCACCCCTCCACCCCGGCCCGGTAGCGAAACGGAGCTGGGCCGAGACGCATCCACATCGGCGGACGCATCTCGACCGGAGCGCTTCAGATGACTCCCGGACGTGCCGATCGTGAGGCATGGATGCTGCACTGAGGGGTGATCGTGACGCGCAATTCGGCGATCGGGACGGAGGACCCGATCCTCGAGCAGGCGTGGGAGGGGACCATCGGGTCCGGTCCCGACCTGGGCGACCGTGCGGACCTCGGGTTCGCCGACCTGGACGTTCTCGACGATCCGGGACGGGTCCTCTCCGGGGGATACATCGGCGTCGACCGCCGGCGACCGGGGTTGGCGGCCACGCTGGCCCGGGCCACCTTCAGCCAACGGCGGTCGCTCCTCCGTCTCGAGTTCCTGATCGTCATGGGCGCCGTCGCCATCGTCGCCGCCCTCGTGCTGTTCCCCCTGGCTGCCAGGAGGAACACGACGAACGCGGCCGCGACAGCTGCCCTGTCGCCTCCGACGACGGCGCACCCGTCCGCGACTCACCGGGTCGCGACCCACCCGTCCCCCGTGCCACCGCGAGCCGGATCGTCTGCTCCTGCCCCCACGACGACCGCCCCGAGTGCGGCCAACGGCACCACGGTCCCGTCACCGGCCGCGACGGACCCTGCGTCGCTTCCCCAGGTTGCGCCCCCTCCCGCAGCTCCGCCCACCACCGCGCCGGCGCCGGCCGCGACGGTTCCGGTCCAGCCCGCATCGACTCCTCCGGCGACTCCGAGCGCGATGGGAGCGGCCGCCCTCGCCCTCGTCCGGTACCCGTGGCAGAGCATCCCCGGGTACTCGATCCAGTTCCTCCCCATCGCCGACGCGCCCTCCCCGGGGTTCTACGGCAACACCAACTTCACCTGGGGCCAGCCCGGTGGTGCGTCCACCCTCTACGTCTACCCCGGTGAGACGATCGACCAATTGGCCGGGATCACCGCGTTCGAGATCGGCCACGAGGTCGACGCAGCGGGGGTGGATCCCCAGGGCGGCCACACCCAGATCGAAAACATCCTCAACATCCATCCGGCCAGCTGGGCTCCGGAGTGCGACTGCGCGGAGCAGGGGTACCTCTCCGGGTGGTATGCGGCGGCCTTCTCAAATGCCTGGTCTCCGGGGGTCGGCAACTGGGCGACCATCGCCCCGGAGCCGACCGGCGCCGTCCTGGCCGCGATCCAGCCCTGGTTGAATCCGAGCATCTCCTAGGACCTGGCCGATGCCCTCCTGCTCTGCGATCGCTCCGATCCCGTTCCGTGACCATCGGCGCGTGCCGGGTGACGCCCGGGTTACGCTCGCTCGCACGATCGACCGCAGCCCATGACCCGCGTCGCGCTCCTCCCGAGCTCCTATCCGCCGTCGCTCGGCGGGGTAGAGGAGTTGACCCGCAACCTCGCACTGACGCTCGTGGGCACCGGTGACGAGGTCGAGGTGTGGACCGGGACCGGCGACGACCAGGCTCCCGAGTCTGCCGAGGTGCGCGACGGGCTGGTCGTGCGGCGACTGCCGATGCCGTTGCCGGCCGCCAACCTGGCAGCGGTCTCCCGGTCGGTGACCATCGGCAGCCGGACACTCCGATCGCTGCGGCGGGCGGTCGCCGCGTTCCGGCCCGACGTCCTCCACGTGCAGTGCTTCGGGCCAAACGGCTCCTACGGCACCGCGCTCTCGCGGCGCAGCGGCATTCCCATGGTGCTGACGCTGCAGGGAGAGACGCTGATGGACGACGGCGACATCTTCTCCGTGTCACGGACCCTGCGGGCATCGCTCCGCTCCGGGATCAGGGCCGCGGCAGCCGTGACCGCCTGTTCTGCATTCGCCCTGGCCGACGCCGAGCAGCGGTTTGGCCTTGCGCCCGGACGGGGCACCGTCGTGCCCAACGGGGTGACCCTGGCCGAAACTCCTGATGCGTCCGGCGACCTCCCGGCGCCGGTCGCCGTCCTCCAGGGCCGGCCCTACGTCCTGGCCCTCGGGCGCGTGGTCGAGAAGAAGGGGTTCGACCTGCTGTTGGACGGCTATGCGGCAATGGATCCTGGGTTGCGTTCCGCGGACCTGGTCATCGGCGGCAGCGGACCGGCGCTCGAGGCCCTCGAAGCGCGGGCCGAGGACTCCGGCATCGCCGGACGGGTCCACTTCACCGGACGGCTCACCCGCGAGCAGGTCGCATCGACCATGGCGGGGGCGACGGTGTTCGTCATGCCCAGTCGACTCGAGCCGTTCGGGATCGTCGTGCTCGAGGCCTGGCGGGCCGGCGTGGCGGTCGTGGCCAGCGACCGGGGTGGCGCCCCCGAGTTCGTCGACCACGGGGTGAACGGACTGTTGGTGGACCCGTTCGACGCGGTGGCGATGGCACGCGCACTCGAGCGACTGCTCTCCGATCCGGACGAGCGCCGAGCCCTGGCCGCGGCCGGACGACGCCAGGTCGACGCGTTCGACTGGCCGGTGGTCGCGGGCCGCTACCGCGCCGTCTACGACTCGGTCCTGCCGCACCGGAGCCGCACCCCTGCGCCGGCGGGCGCGTCCGCTGATGCCGATCCGGTCCGACCGAACGGGGTGGAGCGGTGAGCGCGGCGCCCACCGAAACCCTCCGCGTCGGCGTCGACGTGATCGCGGTGGCCGACGTGGCCGAGTCCGTCGAGCTGTTCGGCGACCGCTACGTTGAGCGGATCTACACGCCCCATGAGATCGCCTCGTGCCGGACAGCGCGCGTCACCGGGGGGGGCGACCCCACCTATTCGGCGGAGTCGTTGGCGGCGAGGTTCGCGGCCAAGGAGGCGGTGCTCAAAGTCCTGCGTCCCCGAGAGGTGCGCCCCGAGTGGCGTAGTATCGAAGTACACCGGGTGGCAGGTGGGTGGTGCGAGATCCGGCTCTCGGGTCTGGCCGCTGCGATGGCGGCTGCCGCCGGAATCGACGAGTTCGCCGTGAGTCTCACCCACGAGGCGCCGGTCGCCGCGGCCGTGGTCGTCGGCCGGTGCGTCACCGGGCAGAGGGAGGAGTGATGGTGGACGACACGATACGCGGGGTACTGGCAGAGCACGGTCGTCTCGCCGTCCCGGTCGAGTCGCTGGCCGACGACGCCGACCTGTTCGGCGCGGGGATGACCTCGCACGCGAGCGTCAATGTGATGCTGGCCATCGAGGACGCGTTCGACTTCGAGTTCTCCGAGCAGATGCTCAAGAAGTCCACCTTCGAGTCGATCGCCTCCATTCGGGCCGCGGTCCTCGAGATGAGAGAAGGGTGACCAGCTGATGACCACCGACACGTTTGACCTGGTGGACGGCGGGATGACCGACGTCACCGCCCAGATGGCCTCGATTGCCGACAAGGTCGCAGGGCCGGCCGCGGGTGACGTCGACGAGCGGTCGCGGTTCCCGTCCGAGACGATCGACGCGCTGCGGGCAGAAGGCCTGCTCTCGGCGCTCGTCCCGGTCGAACTCGGCGGACGGGGGGCCACCATCACCGAGGTGTCCGACGGCCTCATCGCCCTCGGCCGCCGCTGCGCATCGAGCGCCATGGTGGTCGCGATGCACCACATCCAGGTTGCCTGCCTGGTCGCGCACGGACGCAACGAGTACCTCAGGTCCTATCTGCGCGAGTTGGTGGACCACCAGTACCTGCTCGCTTCGGCGACGACCGAGGTCGGCACCGGCGGTGACGTCCGCAGCAGCGTCTGCGCGGTCGACGTGAGCGGCAGCACGTTCCGGTTGGAGAAGCAGGCGCCGGTGATCTCGTACGCGACCCACGCCGACGCGGTCCTGGTGACCGCCCGTCGTACGCCGGAGAGCCCGGCGAGCGACCAGGTGCTCGTCCTGTGCCGTCCGCCCGACCTCGAGCTCGATCAGGTGGGCGAATGGAACGCACTGGGCTTCCGGGGTACGTGCAGCACGGGATTCGTCCTCCGCGCCAGTGGAGACGTGTCCGCCATCCTCGGCGACCCGTACGCCGACATCTCGACCCGGACCATGCTCCCAGCGGCCCACCTCTTGTGGAGCTCCCTCTGGCTCGGCATCGCATCCGACGCGGTCGCCCTCGCCCGCAAGTTCGTGCAGGCCGAGGCGCGCCGGCGTCCGGGGATGACACCGGCCGCTGCACTGCGCCTGGCCGACGTGACCGCGCTGCATCAGCAATTCGTGGACCTCCTGCGCGCCTCGGTGGCCCGCTACGAAGCCGCCCGCGACGACCCCGATCGTCTCTCGTCGATCGTGTTCGGCATCGCCATGAACTCGCTCAAGGTGTCTGCATCCACGTTGGTGGTCGATGTCGTCCGGGCCTGCATGGTCATCTGCGGCCTGGCCTCGTACCGCCTCGACTCCCCCTACAGCCTCAGCCGCCACCTGCGTGACGCGATGGGCGCGTCGCTGATGGTCAACAACGACCGGATCATGGGGAACAACGCGCAGATGCTCCTGGTCCACCGCGGGGAGTGAGGGCGATGGCCGTGGCACAGCAGGACCGGCCCGACGAAGCGCAGCCGTGGGCGGAGTTCCGCCGCCAGCTCCTGGCCGCCGGGCTGCTGCTCGCCACCGGGGTCGACGGCATCTACGGACGGTCGGAGACCTACGAAGCAGTGGCCGACGCGGTGGACCGGCTGGTGCTCCGGGTCGGGGTCGACCAGGACGCGCTGAGTATCCGGTTCCCCCCGGTCATGCCCTGGGCCACCTTCGAGCGCAACGGCTACCTCGAGTCCTTCCCCGACCAGATGGGGTCCGTGCACACCTTCCGAGGCGACGAGGAACGCCACGCCGAGCTCGTGCGGCGGGCCGAGGCCCACGAGGACCGGGCACCCCTGCTCGAGACGACCGACATGGTGCTGTGCCCGGCGGTCTGCCATCCCCTCTACCCGACCCAGTCAGGCGTCCTGCCCGAGGGCGGCCGGAGGGTCGAGGTCTACGGGTACTGCTTCCGTCACGAGCCGAGCTCGGATCCCTTCCGGATGCAGGCCTTCCGTCAGCACGACTACGTCTACCTGGGCACGCCAGAGGGTGCGCGCGCCCACCGCGACCAGTGGGTCGAACGCGGCACCGAGGTCCTCTCCGGGCTCGGACTGGCGGTCGAGGCGGTCGTGGCCAACGACCCGTTCTTCGGGCGTCCGGGGCGGATGCTGGCGGCCAACCAACGCACCGAGGAGCTCAAGATCGAGCTGGTGGCCCCGGTGTTCGCTGCGGGCAGGCCGACCGCCATCTCGTCGTCCAACTGTCACCTCGACCACTTTGGTCGACCCTTCGGCATCGAGACCGCGGACGGCGAGGTCGCCCACTCGGCGTGCTTCGGTTTCGGCGTCGACCGGATCACCCTGGCGCTCGTCGATCGGCACGGCACCGACCCCGCGAGCTGGCCGGCCGCGGTCCGGTCGGTCCTGTGGCCATAGCCCGCGGACCCGGAGGGACTGCGGTGGGCACGCCGCTCCTGGCGGTCACCCCGGACGGGTTCCGCCCGCACCCTCTGCACGCCGGGGAGCGCAGCTGGACCGAGACCAACTGCTATGTGGACGTCTGGATCGAGGTGCTCCACGCGCTCGGCCTGGACCCGCTGGCGGCGGGCGCGTTCGCGCTGAGCTGCGACTACGACGGCGAACAGTGGACGTTCTTCAAGTACCCGCCGGAGGACCTGCGCGCGCTCTACGGCCTCGAGGTCTCCGAATACAACATCTGGCGACCGGTGATCGACCACGTGGTCGAGCAGCTGGGGTACGGCCGCCTGACCACGGTCGAGGCCGACTCCTGGTTCCTCCCCGACACCCGCGGCGTCTCGTACCACAGCGCTCACGTGAAGAGCACCATCGTGCCGAACCTGGTGGACGCAGCCGCTCGCCGGCTCGGCTACTTCCACAACGCCGGCTACTTCGAGCTCGACGGGGAGGACTTCGACGGGGTCTTCCGCCTCGGCGCACACGCCGACCCGGCGGCCCTGGCGCCCTACGTCGAGCAGATCCGTCTCGAGCACGTCGACCGCGACACCCCTGACCTGGTGACGCGGGCGGTGGGGGTCACCGCGGAGCACCTGGGCCGCCGGCCCGCCGACAACCCGTTCCCGCGGATGGCCGCGGGGCTGGCCCGGGACCTGCCCTGGCTCTCCGAGCAGGACCTCGAGACCTTCCACCTCTACGCCTTCGGCGTCTGCCGGCAGTGCGGGGCGAGCGCCGAGCTGGCCGCCTCGTTCGTCGACTGGCTCAACCTGCACGACGGTCCGGGTACCGAGCAGGCCGCGGTCGCCTTCCGCGCCATGGCGGACGGGGCGAAGGCGCTCCAGTTCGCCCTTGCGCGGGTGGTCCGCGGGCGGACCGTCGACCTCGACGCCGTGCTCGGCCCGATGGCCGACCGGTGGGAGGTGGCGATGGGCATCCTCGTCGACCGCTATGGACGCTGACGACGACCTGCTGGCCGCCGCCGAGTGGACCTGCGCGGGTACGCCCGCAGGGCTGGCCGGGTCACCCGAGGAGCTCGCCGGTCTGGCCCTCCGCTGGATCCGCGCCGGTGTGCCGGGCACGGTTGCCGGTGCGCTGCGGGCTGCCGGAGCCGAGGAACCCGGCTCTGCGCAGCTGGACGCCGAGGACTGGTGGTTCCGCTGTCGGTTCGCCGCCCCGGCGGGGGCCGGCCGGCCGGGAGGTCCCGACGGTGGGTGGTCCCTGAGCCTTGAGGGTCTGGCCACCCTCGCGGACGTCTGGCTCGACGGCCGCCACCTGCTGCGCTCCGAGTCGATGTTCACCCCCGCCACCGTGCCCGTCGAGCGCCTCGGGGGAGCGCACGAGCTCTGCATCCGGTTCGCCGCGCTCGCACCCGAGCTGGATCGGCGGCGTCCCCGCCCCCGCTGGAAGACAGCGGCCGCCACCAGCCAGAACCTCCGGTGGATCCGTACCACGCTCCTCGGTCGCCAACCGGGCTGGACGGTGACCCCGGCTCCGGTCGGCCCGTGGCGCCCGGTCACGCTGATCCCGAGACCGCCCGTCACGGTGGTGCGGCGGCGAGTCGCAGCCTCCTGCACGGCGGAGCGCGAGGGCCGGGTCGCCGGCACGGTGCGCGTGGACCTCCGGCTGGACGTGCAGACCGAGCCGGGCACCAACGCGGTCCCGATCGGGGCCACCCTGACCGTGGGTGCCGAAGCGGCACCGCTCGAGGTCACCGAGGCCGACGGTCTGGTCGCGCTCCGGGGCGAGCTCACCCTCGACGAGGTCGACCTGTGGTGGCCCCACACCCACGGGTCCCAGCCGCTCTACCCGGTCCGGGTCGACGTCGGCAGCGAGACCCTCGATCTCGGCTCAGTCGGGTTCCGGACCATCGAGGCAGACCGCTCCGACGGGGGGTTCCGGCTCAGCGTCAACGGGGTCCGGGTCTTCTGTCGCGGGTCGTGCTGGTACCCGATCGACCCGGTCGGCTTCGCCGTGGCCGACGACGAGGTGTGCCGCACGGTCGCGCTGGCCCGTGCCGGCGGGATGAACATGCTCCGGGTGCCCGGAGGGACCGTGTGGGAGGACGAGCGCTTCTTCGAGGCGTGCGACCGTGCCGGCATCCTGGTCTGGCAGGACGCGATGCTCGGGTTCCTCGATCCCCCGGACGACGAGGCATTCACCGCCGCCCTGGTCGCCGAGGTCGAGGAGCAGCTCTCCCGGGCCGTCGCCCATCCGTCGCTCGCGGTCTTCTGCGGCGGCCAGGAGCTCGAGGAACAGGGGGCGATGCAGGGCCTCCCGCCGCAACGATGGGCGACACCGCTGGTCGACGACCTCCTCCCCGCGGTGGTGGAGCAGCTCTCCCCGGGGTTGGTGACCCTCCCGTCGTCGCCGACGGGAGGCCAGCCCCCCTTCCGGGTCGACACCGGTGTCTCGCACTACGTCGGGGTGGGGGTGTTCCTCCAGCCGCTCGGCGACCTGCGCCGCTCGGCGCCCCGGTTCGTGAGCGAAGGGCTGGCGTTCGCCATCCCACCCGAACGGGCCACGGTGGACGAGGTCTGCGGTGGTGCCGCCCGGGCCGGGCACGACCCGGGCTGGAAGCGGGCCATCCACCACGACACCGGGGGATCCTGGGACCTCGAGGACGTGCGCGACCACTATGTGCAGGTCCTGTTCGGCGTGGATCCAGCGGTCCTCCGGCGCACCGAGCCCGAGCGAGCCCTCGACCTCGGTCGGGCCGCGGTCTGCGAGGTGATGGCACAGGCCGCCGCCGAGTGGCGCCGTCCAGGGTCGCCCTGCGACGGGTTCCTCGGGCTCGCGCTCCGCGATCTCCGTGCCGGCGCCGGCTGGGGCCAGCTCGATGCCCTCGGTCGGCCCAAGGCCTCCTGGTTCGGCCTGGCCCGGGCGTTCCGGCCGGTGGCCGTCCTGGCAACCGACGAGGGCCTCAACGGGGTCGCCCTCCACCTGGTCAACGACACCGGGGCGCCGGTCGAGGCCACGCTCGTGGTCGGGCTGCACACCGCAGCCCACCTGGTGGAGGAGGGCTCGCGCCGGGTGTCGATCCCCGCCCGTGGGGGGATCGAGGTCCCCGCCGACTCCCTCTTCGACGGCTTCCGCGACCTTGCCTACGCCTACCGCTTCGGGCCCCGGCCCTACGAGCTGGTCACGGCCGACCTGGTCGACGATGCCGGCGGGGTGCTCGCCTCCGCCGGGTTCCTCCCAGGCGGCCCCGCCCGCCCGGTGGAGGTCGACGTCGGGCTTCAGGTGGGGCTCGAACCGGCCGATGGAGGGGAGTGGTCCCTGTCCATCGCCGCCCGCAGGTTCTCCCTCTACGTCCACGTGGACGTTCCGGGGTTCCGTCCAGACGACTCCTGGTTCCACCTCGGACCGGGCGGGACCCGGGTCGTCTCGCTGGTGCCCGAAGCAGGAGCGGGCCCGGAGCCGCGGGGCAGGGTGCGCGCGCTGAACGCCCAGACCGAAGTGCGGGTCTCGACCTAGCACCGGGCTGCACCGCGTCGCGGATTCGCGGTTGTGTGAACGGTTGCCGCTCATCTACCATGGAACTGCAGGTCACGTTCGGTGCACCTGTCGGTTCACATGGTTGATGCAGCCGGCCTGTCGGCGGATGGTCCACCGTCGACCGGCGAAGGAGAGGGCAGGCCGGCTGGCATGGCAATTCTGGATCCACAGATGGACCGGGCCACGCGTGAGCGCGCGGCGCCGGTCGTGGTGCGGCCAAAGGTTGCGGCCGAGCCGGGTAGGCATATCGGCGCCGCGGCCAAGGTACGTCGCCACGCGCTGCGCAGGCTGCTCGTCGCAGATATCCTCGGCCTGACCGCGGCAGCCATCCTCGGGCCGCTGCTGGTGTCGGCGGTCTCGAACAATCCCGAGTCGACGGCGGGCCGCAACGGGACGGCCTCACTCTTCGACCTCGCGGTCATCCCGCTGTTCATCGGGGTGTTCGCGCTCTACGGCCTCTACCGCGGTGTCACCCGACGCATCCGGATCAGCGTGTTCCCCGATCTCCGCAACATCGTCCACGCCCTCATGATCAGCGGCTTCCTCTACGCGATCGTGGGCTACGCCGCAAAGCGGGCCTGGAACATCGACGAGCTCTCGGTGGCCAAGATCGCATCGATGTGCCTCATCGCGGTTGTCATGGTGCCGATCGCCAGGGTGATCGCCTTCGGCCTCGGCGGGCGCGACTCGGTGGGGTCGGTTCCCATCATCGTGGTCGGGACGGGCAAGCTTGCCCAGACGGTTGCGAGCCATCTGCGCGCCCACTCGAGCGTCGACTTCGTCGGCTTCGTCGACGACAACCCCCTCGGGCGCAACGACGTGCTCGGCGAGCTCGAGGATCTGCCGGATCTCTGCCGGCGATTCGACGTGGCGCGGGTGGTGGTCTGTTTCTCCCAGACCCACCCCGAACGGACGACCGAGATGCTGAAGGGCCTCACCGGCACGGTGGGGGTCTCGATCGTGCCGCGCTACTACGAGCTCATCACCAGCCGGTCCCACGTGGAGGACCTGTCAGGACTGCCGATGGTCGACATCGCGCCGGCCTCGCTGAGCGCGGGGCGCGGTTCCTCAAGCGCACGGTCGACATCGTGTCCTCGACAGCGGTCCTCGTGCTGGCCTCTCCGTTCCTCCTTGTCGTCGCGGCGGTGATCAAGTGCACCAGTCCCGGTCCGATCTTCTTCCGACAGGAGCGGACCGGACGCAACGAGCGAACCTTCTCGATGATGAAGTTCCGCACCATGATCGACGGCGCCGAGGAGCACCGTGCCGAGATCGAGCACCTCAACGAGATGGACGGACCGCTCTTCAAGATCACCCACGACCCGCGGGTCACCCGGGTCGGACGGTTCCTCCGACGGACCAGCCTCGACGAGTTCCCGCAGCTGATCAATGTCTGGAAGGGCGACATGTCGTTGGTCGGTCCGCGCCCCTTCGTGGTGCACGAGGCTGCCAGGATCGAGGGTTGGGCCCGCAAGCGCTTCGAGGCCCGCCCCGGGATGACCGGCCTCTGGCAGGTCTCCGGGCGCAACGAGCTCTCCCATCTGGAGTTGTGCCGGCTCGACTACCTCTATGTCGCGTCGTGGTCGTTCTGGTGGGACATGCAGATCCTCTGGCAGACCCCGGCGACCGTCTTCAGGGGCCGCGGCGCCTCCTAGCCGCCGCGGCGTGCGTCCCGGCGTTCAGTTCCGTCGCCGCCGTTCCTCTGCGAGGACTTCCTGGATCCTGGCCAGGAACCTGGTTGACGAGAAGCGCCGGGCGTGCGCGGTGATCGCACCGGTCTCCCAGGTCCGAGCGGCAAGGCGCCCCACTGCGGCGGCGATCGCGGTCGGGGTCGCCCGGTCGAAGAAGACCCCGGTCGTCCCCTCCTCGATGGTGTCGAGGAACCCACCCCAGCGCAGCGCGGCAGTCGGGCGGCCGAATGCGGCCGCCTCCACCGGCGTCAACCCGAAGTCCTCATAGGAGGCTGCCACCAGTCCGATGCACGACCCGTAGAGCCAGCGCAGGCCCGCGTCGTCCACCCGGCCCAAGAGCGTCACGTTTGCCGGCGCGCCAGCAGCGATCCGCTCCGCCTCGGGACCGGTGCCCACCACCACGAGGCGTCGGTCCGGCATCCGGCTGAACGCCTCGGTGACCGCATCGACGTTCTTGTAGGCCAAGAGCCGGGAGACGCACAACAGGAACCCCGGCTCGACGTCGGCCGGCGCTTCGCGGGGCCCGTCCGTCTCGATGTCGACCGGTGGGGGGACCACATCGGCGTCGATGCCGTAGAGGTCGGCCACCCGTGCCCGCACCGCGTTGGAGTTGACCAGGTACCGGTTTGCCGACGCAGCCGCTCGGCGGTCCCATCGCCGGAGGGCCGGCGCGAGCGCGGCGAGCACGGCCGCCGACGACCGCGACGACCCGGCCAGGTACCGGTCCGACTGGTAGAGCCATCGCGCCGGTGTGTGGCAGTAGACGACCTTGCGTCCGCTCACCCGGGCCCCGTGGGCCCACCCGCTCGACGAGCAGAGCACCACCTCGGCCTCGACATGGAGTCGGGAGAAGGCGGGCGCGAGGAGGGGGAGGGCCAGACGGTGGTGCTCGCGCAGGATTGCGACCCGGTCGAGCGGCAGTGTGTGGATCCGGTGGTCGGCGAAGTCGGGGAAGGTCCCGCGTGGATCGTAGAGCGAGGTGTAGAGCGGGGCGTCGGGGTAGGCGGTGGCCAGCGCGAGGACCACCCGCTCCGCGCCGCCCTGCTGGGTGAGGTAATCGTGGACCAGTGCCAGCGGGCGGGCTCCGCTCACGCGAAGGCGGCGCCCACGGCGGCGGTGTCCAGCAGGGTGTCGACCGAGACGATCTTTCCGTCGGCCAATCGCCAGATCTGGACCTCCTCCATGTCGACCTGCCGGCCCTTCGGGCTGGTGAAGGCCACGTGCAGCCAGGTCATCACCAGGTCACCGTCGGACAGGAGGGCCTTGAGCTCGAACTCGCTGAAGTCGAGCTCGGCGAGCTGGGCGAAGAAGTCGGGCAGGCTCCGCTTTCCCTGGTAGACGCCGAACCAGGGTGCGGCGTCCCGGTCTGCGGCATTGACCGCCCACCGGACGTTCCGGTCGACCAAGCCCATGACGGCGAGCAGGTCGCCGCGGCTGAGCGCCTCGGTCACGGAGCGGACGATGTCGGCATTCGCCGTCACGGCTTCCTCCTGTCGTCGCGGGTGCGGACATCGCTCCCCGGTCCCTGAGCGTAGGGGCTGGTGCCGGAGATGACGGACACCACCCACCACTCTGGCCTGTGCGTGGCGGCCGGTACAATGCCGGCGTTCACGTCCTCTTCGTCTGTACCGCCAACATCTGCCGGTCGCCCATGGCGGCCGCGCTCCTCGCGGCGCAGCCGGATGCTCGTCCCGGTGTCGTGGACGTCGCCTCGACCGGCCTGCTCGAGGCGGGCCGTCCGGCGCCGGACGAGGTGCTGGACGCGATGTCCTCCCGGGGAATCGACCTCTCGGGTCATCTGAGCACCACCCTGTCGCCGGCGGCGTTGGCGACCGCGGACCTGGTCCTCGGGATGGCCCGCCGGCACGTGCACGAGGTCGTCCTGCTCGACCCGGGGTCACTGCCGCATACCTTTCGCCTGAAGGAATTCGTGCGCCGCGCGACCGGGGTGGGGCCCCGACCCGACGGCCAGTCCGCCGAGGACTGGATCTCCGACGTGCACGGGACCCGCGATCGGGCCTCCCTCCTCCACCGCGAGCTGTCGGATGATGTCGTCGACCCGTACGGGGGGCCGGCGGCCGGCTACCGGGCGACCGCGTCGGAGCTGGAGTTGCTCGTCGGAGACCTGGTCCGCCTGCTGCGTCCGGACTGACAGCCGCTCGAGACGTGCGGTTGCGGGGGACAGGTGCGAACATTGTCGGGTGCCCGACGGCTGCGTCATCAGGGAGCTGCCGGACGGCGGCCGCGAGTTCGTGCTGGAGGACCCCGTCCTCGCCCACATCCAGGTCGATGCGGCCTGCACGCTCCGCTTCGGGCTGACCGACGTGGCGGTCGGGAGTCAGTTCTCGGTCGAGATCGACGGGATCGGCCACCGGCTCGACCCGCGTCGGACCGGGGAGCTCGGCCCCCTGCTCGCTCTCTACCCGGGCACCGCCCGATGGCTCTGGGCCTCACCCGAGGGCATGCTCACCCTGGTCTTCGAGAACGGGTCCCGCCTCACCGTCGTTCCCGAGGTGATGGCACCGGCCTGGTCGGTCGGGGCGATGTCCTGGCCGCCGGTTCGACAGGCCTGATCCGTCGACCGGGAGGCCGAACGCCGGTTGCTCAGGAGCGGAGCAGTTCCGGATGGCGGGCCGCGACCATCCGCTGCATGCCCTCGCGCCAGCCGACGCTCGTGGGGCCCACCAGCTCGTGCATGCGGGTGACGTCGATCTGCACGCTGTCGATGGTGTCCCGGGTGGGGGCGAAGCTGGGTGTGCACCCGGTCAGCTCACCGAGGTGGCCGCACCACTCCTCGATGCTGGCCGCCTGGCTGCCGCCCCAGTTGACGACGGTCGCCGGGGTGGAGGCCGCTGCGAGCAGGCCGGGGACCATCGCCACGATGTCGTCCTCGTGGATGGGGTGGTAGACGCTCGGCGCGTCCACATGGACCGGGATCTCGTTCCCGTGGAGCATCATCTCGAGGTGGATGGCCGGCCACCCGCCGCGTGGGCCGTAGGGCACCGAGAGCCGGGCGATGGTGGTGGGGAGCTCGAAGCGTCGTGCCGCCCACCTGGCGGTCGCCTCGGCTGCGATCTTGCTGATCGAGTAGGTACGGAGGAACGGCCAGACCCCGTGGTTGTCGCCGAGCTCGTCACCCTCGGCGAAGACGTGGTGGCCCATTGGCTTGTAGACGCCGGTCGTGGAGCAGTGCAGGAAGGCCTCCGCCCCCTGGTGGTGCTCCATGAGCCAGGCGAGCCCCCCACTGTTGGACTCGAGGTCGGTGTCCCAGTCGTTCGACTTGGCGACCGCGAAGTTGACCACGACGTCGGCGTCGCGGGGGAGTCCACCGACGTCCCCCGACGCCAGATCGATCGGAACGCAGCGGATCCCGGCGGCCTCGAGCCGTTGGCGGGCGTCGGCGTCGCGGAATCGGGCCCCGCCGACCACCTGGTTGTCGGCCGCGAGGGCGTGGGCCACCGGTTCGGCCACCTGCCCGGTGACACCGGTGATCACGATGGTCTTGCCGGTGAGCGGTGGCGGCGGCATGGGCACTCCTCTGTGCTGGCCCGGTCCGCCACGGGCACGAGGGCGTGCAGGGCGGACGGTCGGGACGGACGCCGGGCGATCCTACTGGCGCTGTGGACACCGCCCGGTCCCCTGAGCCATACTGTCTGTTCCGCCAGTTTTCGTCGGGAGGCCACATTCTCCCAGGTCACCGATGCATCGCTCTGGCGGGCCGACCAGCAACCGCAACCCCAATTTCTAGGAAGTGACCGTTCCATGAGTGCGACCTGGCGCAAGCACGCAGCCTGCCGGGGCATCGATCCTGACGTCTTCTACCCGGTTTCCGACGAGGAGGCCGCCGAGGCCAAGGCAATCTGCGATCAGTGTGCCGTCCGTGAGGCATGCCTCGAGCACGCACTGGCCAACCGGGAGCGCGAGGGGATCTGGGGCGGCACCACCGAGAGGGAGCGCCGCCGGATCCACCGGCAGCGTCGCAAGTCCGCCTGATCCCACCGGGCGTGGCCACGACACCGGCGCGGCCACGCCTCGCATCGTGACCGCCGGATCGTGCGACACCTCCGCAGCGGCGGCGCGGGTACGGGCGACCCTCCTGGCGCACACCGCCGGCGATCAGCGCGAGGAGCGCTCGCTGCAGGTCGTCCTCGACGCGTTGGACCGCCTTCGCTCCCCCTTCGACCGCACTGCCGACCCGACCCACCTCACGGCCTCGGGCATCGTGGTGGGTCGACGGGGGGTCGTCCTCCTGAGGCACCGCCGGCTCGACCGGTGGCTCCAGCCCGGCGGCCACATCGATCCGGGTGAGTCCCCGGAGGACGCGGCGGTGCGCGAGTGCCGAGAGGAGACCGGCCTCGCGGTGACCCACAGGGCGACGGGCCCGTCGCTGGTGCGTGTCGACGTCCACGATGCTGCCGACGGGCACGTGCACCTCGACCTCTGCTACCTGCTCGAGGGCCCCGACCTCCCTCCCGACCCTCCTGTTGGCGAGAGCCAGCAGGTGGCCTGGTTCGGCTGGGACGACGCCACCGGGGTCGCCGACCCGGCGCTGGCCGGGGCCCTGCGAGCTGCCCGTAGGCTGATCGGGGCCGCGCCCGGGGACCACCGGGGAGGTTCCGAGGAGGACGATGGCTGAGCCCTTCGACACCCTGTTGCAGGTCCAGGCGCACGACACCACGCTCGACCAGCTGCACCACCGATGGGAGACCCTCCCGGAGCGGGCGGCCCTGGCTGCCGAGGTGGCGCGCGGGCGAACGCTGGCCGGCGAGCTGGCCGAGGTGCAGGCTGGCGTCGACGACCTGGTCGCCCGCCAGCGGGCCCTCGAGGAGCGCATCGCGTCGGGGGCACGGCGCCGCCACGAGCTCGAGGAGCGGATGCGCACCGGCGCGGTCTTCGCCGCCCGCGACCTGCAGGCAATGGACCACGAGGTCCACCAGCTCGAAGATCGCCAGCGGCATCTCGAGGAGGAGGAGATCACCCTGCTCGAGGAAGAGGAGCCGCTCGACGAGGCCCTGGCCGGCCACCGGAGGACCGAGGCCGAGGTGGCGGCCGAGGTGGGGCGGCTCGAGGCGGCCGTCGCCGAAGCGGGAGTGACCATCCGAGCCGCAGTCGCCGAAGAGGAGCGGCTGCGCGCGGCCTGCGCGGCCGGGCTCCCGCCCGACCTGGCCGAGCGGTACGAACGACTGCGGTCCCATCTCGGGGGGGTCGGGGCGGCCAGGCTGGTGGGTGACCGGTGCGACGGCTGCCACCTCACCCTGCCGTCGGTCGAGGTCGAGCGCATCCGCAGCCAACCCCCCGATGCCGTCGTCTCGTGCCCCCAGTGTGACCGGATCCTGGTGCACGCGTGAGTGACGGCGTACCCGTGGCCGGGTCAGCCGGCAGGCCCACGCGGTGCTGATCCTGGTACGCCACGGTGAGTCGACCGGCAACGCCGACGGGCTGCTCCTCGGGCGGACCGATGCTCCCCTGACCGAGCGCGGCCTCGACCAGGCCCGCTCCCTGACCGCCGCGGTGTCCGGCGCAACCCGGATGATCTCGAGCCCGCTGGCCCGAGCCCGAGCCACCGCCGAGGCCCTGGGCACCGGTCTGGCGATCGAAATCGACGAGCGGTGGATCGAGATCGACTACGGCGAGTACGAGGGCAGTCCCCTCGGCTCGGTGCCCGCCGAGATCTGGACCCGCTGGCGGATCGATCCCGCATTCCGCCCTGCGGGCGGCGAGAGCCTGCTCGAGGCGGGCACCCGCGTCCGGTCCGCATGCGAGGAGCTCTTCGGTCCCGACGGCGCGGGCGTCGGTGGTGCCGGGCCGGTGGTGGTGGTCAGCCACGTCTCGCCGATCAAGGCGGCGGTCTGTTGGGCGCTCGGGTTGGGCGACGAGGTCGCCTGGCGCCTCTACCTGGCCACCGCCTCGGTCACCCGGATCACGTGGGGCCAGGCCGGCCCCCTCCTCTCCGGCTTCAACCACACCCCCTGGTCCGCCGCCGGTTGATTCCGCCGGGGACCGGTGAGTCTCCTCGCTCAGCGGAGGAGCTGGTCTGCGGCGAACGCCATCGCCCGCTCGGCCGCGGGCGCAGACCGGAGGGCCAGATCCCTCAGCCCGCACCAGGCCTCCCACCCGGTGGCCTGCTCGAGCGCGTCGAGCAGGAGGTCGGCGTCTGGGCCCCTGGCCTCGAGCTCGGGTGCCAGGGTGTGGGCGAGCTGCTCGCGGAGGACGGATCGATGGGCGACCAGGACCGGCACCAGACCGGCGGACGTCGAGGCCCGGGCGTAGGCGGTCCGGTAGACGGGACCGAGCTCCTCGAAGAGTTGCCGCCGCTGGCGGCACAGGGCGCGCACCCGGGGCGGACTCGGACCGCGCGGCGGCACCCCGCGTACCAGGCCGCGTTGGCGGGAGAGGGCGAGCTCGACCGCGCCCACCAGGAGGCCGTTCATGCCGCCCTCGAAGTGGTTGAAGATCATCCGCCGCGAGATCCCGGCCCGTCGGGCGACCTTCTTGGCAGTGGGTGGGTCCGCGCGGCCGTCCATGAGCTCGATCATGGCTTCGAGGAACGCGAGCCGGGTGTGCTCCCCCCGCGCCAGCCGGCGGTCCGACGCCTGTTTCGGCGCGACACGTCCACGGCCCACTCGCGCGACCGGCGCCGCGCGCGAACGCGCGCGCGTGCCACCCTGCCCCTCCATCCCCCACCTCACCAGGTTACGACGCTCCCGACGCGGATGTCCGCCGAACGAGGCGCCCTCCGGGACGGCTCAGGGCCGTACGACCACTTTGATGGCATCCTGTGTCCGGTCATCCGCCACCCGGAAGGCTTCGGCCGCGTCGTCGAGGGAGAAGTCGTGGGTGACCATCGCAGCATGCAGGTCCGGCGCGTCCGCGAGGACCCGGGCCGCCTCCCCGAACTCGTCGACGCCGTGGTGGTGGCCGTAGGTGAAGGCGGGGAGGAGCGTGATCTCCTTCATCTGGATGGACAGACCGATGGTGACCGGCGTCCAGTAGGTCCCGAGGATGGAGACGGTCCCGCCGGGACGCACCACCTCGGTGGCGGTATCGAGGGAGCTCTGGGTGCCTGCGGCGTCGAGGACCACGTCGTACCCGGTCCCCGCCCTGATGTGCGCACCGAGACGGGCCCCGGCCTCCACCCGCCGTTCGCGGCGGGCCACCAGGTCGACCTCGGCCCCGAGGTGGCGGGCTCCGGCGATGGTGCACAGGCCGATCGGGCCCGCTCCGATGACGAGGACCCGCATGCCGGCGACCACTCCGGCCCGATGGAGGCCATGGAGGGCGACCGCGAGGGGCTCGACCAGATGTCCCACTTCCAGCCCGACACCGGCCGGGAGGAGTCTCGCGCAGGCGGCCTCGACCCACACCTCGTCGGCCAGGCCCCCGTCCCGGCTGACTCCGTACATGGACCCGAGGGACGCGGCGCACTGCTGCTCTTCGCCCGCCAGGCAGCGATCGCAGATGCCGCAGCGGGCGACCGGCAGCACGGCGACGGCGGAGCCGTCGTCGAGCCGGCCGCAGAACTCGTGGCCGAGGGTGACCGCGGAGGGCCCGAAGGTGGCCAGCTTGAGATCGGAGCCGCAGATGCCCGAGCTGGTCACCGTGACCCGGACCGTGTCGGTGGTCTCGGGCTCGGTCGGGACGACCCGGATGCCGTCGGCGGTGATCCGAACGCCTCGCACCGCGGTGGAACCTACCATCGGGGGCGCCGCCCACCTGCGACCGGTCAGACCGGCAGGTGGTACCAGGCGAGGACGCCCGCGCCGGGTTCCGGCGGCACCCCGACCAACCAGGTCAGGAACTGCACCGAGCGGGCGGGACGGCGGACGTCGGCGACCGGCGCGGCAAGGAGTGTGGTCACCCCCCACACACGGAGCTGGGCGAGCATCGCGGCGCGCAGCGCCGGCGTCTCCGACGGCGGGAACCCCGCGGCCAGTGAGAGCAGGGCGCGGGTGGTGACCGAGTCGGTCACGTATCCGGTGGCCGGATCGAAGGCGATCTTGTGATCCGGTCCATGGGGTACGAGGAAGTAGCCGCCGGGCATCTGGAAGCGCATCCCGGCGACCGCCTGCCAGAGCTGACCGTCCGGTGTGGGCGTGGAGGGGAAGGGGTAGAGGAGGGCGACGCTCCCCGGGTCGATCCGGTCGAGCTCGGCGGCGGTGAAGTAGGCGGGGACCCGTGGGTCGCCGAATCCCTGGAGCGGGATCACCGGGATGAGTGGGATCAGGCAGAGCGCGGCCAGCAGGGCGGGGATGGCAGCGACGGCAGCGGATCCGCGCCGCGATCGCCGGCCCCGGCGAGGACCCCGCCCCGCGAGCGCGCGATGGAGCCGATCCACCGCGACGGCCAGGATCAGGCCGGCGAAGAGGGAGACGTAGACGGTGTAACGCACGGGGACCGTGTTGGAGAGGAGCGGGAGGTGGGCGAAGGCCCGCTCCGGCAGCGGGAGCCCGGTCAGTGCCGCTCCCGGACGGGTGTCGAGGGCGAGCGCACCCCCGAGGGAGACGACGAAGGCGGTCCCGAGGGCCACGGCTGCCACCCGGATCACCGGTTCCCGCCGCCAGAGCAGGATGACGGCGACCACGACGGTGACGACCAGGCTGATCCCGAGGTACGAGCCGTTCTCGACCCTGCTGTTGGCGAACACCGAGGAGGTGTGCAGCGCCCACGCGGGGGCGAGCCAGATGTAGGGCCCGGGGACGAGGATCCCCAGGAGATCGGCGCGGTAGGCCTCGGGCACCAGCTGGATCGGGCCCGAGATGTGGCCAGGTCCCCGCAGCGCGAACCAGACCGGGTAGCTGAGGAGGACCCCGGCCACCCCCGCCGCCCAGGCAGCGCCGACGAGCGCCCGCCGGGCGTGATCCCGCACCCGCCTGCGGCCGACCACGGCTGCTGCGGCCAGGCAGACGAGCGAGAGCAGCACACTCGAGGCGAGCAGCTCGCTCGAGATGAAGAATTGGGCGGTCAGGAGGAGCCCGAGCGTCGCCCCGGCACGGCGGGACGACCACTGCTGGCGCACGGCCACCTCGTGCACGGCGAGGAGGATGAGCGGTGGCAGGGCCACGAACGTGAGGTTGAGGTGTCCGTTGGCCTGGGCGATCTCGTAGGGCGAGAACCCGTAGACGAGCCCGCACACCCAGGCTGCGGGGCGCCAGGTGGTCCATCGGCGGGCGAAGACGTAGGCAGCCGTCGCCGACGCGGCCAGGGCCACCGTGCTCAGGACGTTGAAGGTGGCGATGGGTCCGAAGAGGACGGTGATCGGAGTCCCGATGAGCCCGAGCAGGGGCACGCTGGTATTGGTGAGCAGGTTGACCCCGGCCGGGTGGTTGGCCCAGGTGGTGAAGAACGGGTCGTGCCCGTGGACGATGGCGAACGCCGTCCAGCGCAGGTACCAGACGCCGGCGTACTGGTCGCCCCCAGGTTGGAGACGCGAGGTGATCCCGGTCGACCAGGGCTGCCAGTAGATCGCCACCGAGAGGGCGAGGTAGCTGGCCACCACCGCGGTGGCCGTCCGCCCACCGCCGGGGGGCCGCGTGCGAGACGGGGTGGCCCTACCCCGAGGCGTGGATGCCGGCGCATCGACCGAGCTCGGGGCGTTCCCGTCGGCGACCGCCATCGGGGTTCCACGGTAGTAGGGCCTCCGCGTGCGCCTCGTGATGCGGACCCCGGTGTCGCGCGCCGGATGCATCTTGACGGGTTGCAGCCGGACAGGATCGCAGACCCATCGGACGGCCCCGACCGCCGGAGTGTGCATAGACTGCCCCAGCGGCACTGACGGCCCAGCGCCGATCGGGTCGTCGGAGAGGCGGACGTGTTCGGCATCACGGTCAGTGACCTGTTGTTCCGGAAGCGGCAGTTCCTCATCGCCATCGCCGGGGCGGCCCTCGTGTTCGCGATGACGCTGTTGCTGACGGGCCTGGCCGCCGGGTTCTCCGTCGAGGTCAATGCGACCGTGCGGGCGTTCGGGGCCGACTGGTGGGTGGTGGCGAACGGGTCGTCGTCCCGCGTGGCCGCGCTGAATCCGGTCGCGGCCAGCGCGGCCGGCAGGGTGGCCACCGAGCCCGGGGTGACCCGGGCAACCCCGGTCATCATCGTGCCTCAGACCGCGTACGTCGCCGGATCCCCGGTCAGCATCAACACGATCGGGATCCCGGTGGGTGGCATGGGCTCGCAGCAGGCCACCCAGGGTCGGAACGTGACTGGCCCGGGCCAGGCGGTGGTCGATGCGCGGATGGGTCTGGGCCTCGGTCGGACGTTCTCGATCGGTCCGCGGACCTTCACGGTGGTGGGGGTGACCAGCGGGCGGACCCTGCTCGGCGGATTGCCGAACGCGTACGTGACCCTCGGCGACGCCAGGACCACCGCGTTCCGGGGGGCCGACCTGCTCGAGCGCGGTGCTCGTGACCGGCACCCCTCGCGCGCTCCCGCCGGGGCTCTCGCTGCGCTCCAACCAGGCCATCGAGCAGGGGAGCCTCCAGCAGATGGCCGCCGGCATCTCGTCGATCGACAACTCGAAGGTGTTTATGGCCGCGATCGCCGCGGTCATCGTGGCCTCGTTGGTCTATGTGACCGCGCTCGAGCGGAACCGCGACTTCGCGGTCCTGAAGGCTCTCGGAGCGTCGTCGTCGACGCTGTTCTTCGGGCTGGCCCTGCAGTCGACCATCGTCGCGCTGATCGCCGCCCTCGTGGCCGCGGTGCTGGCCCAGTTCATGACCGGCGTCTTCCAGCAACCGGTTGCGATCCCCGGAAGCGCCTACCTGGTGCTCCCACTGGTGGCGATCGGAATCGGGCTGCTCGCCAGCCTCATCGCGCTGCGGAGAGCCGTTGCGGCCGATCCGGCGAAGGCCTTCGCGGGCTGAGGAGGAGCGGTGGCCGAGCTCGAAATACGCGACCTGACCAAGGAGTTCGACTCGGGCGGGTACGTGGTCAGGCCGCTTGACAAGCTCAACCTCGAGGCCGAGGACGGCGAACTGGTCGCCCTGTTGGGTCCGAGCGGGTGCGGGAAGACGACGCTCCTCTCGTGCCTCGCGGGACTGCTCACCCCGACCTCCGGCACGATCCGGTTCCAGGGTGTGGACATCGGAGGCCTGACCGGCGCCGCAGTCGGAGAGCACCGTCAGCGCACCGTCGGGGTGGTGTTCCAGGCGTTCAACCTGCTGGCGAGCCTCTCGGCCCGCAGGAACGTGATGGTCCCGATGACCTTGGCCGGGATCGGGCACCGGGAGGCAGGCCGGCGTGCCGACGAGCTGCTCGAGCGGGTCGGGCTCTCCGATCGCCTGCACCACCTGCCACGACAGCTCTCCGGCGGCCAACAGCAGCGGGTTGCGATCGCCCGGGCGCTCGTGCACCATCCGCCCCTGGTGCTGGCCGACGAGCCGACCGCCCATCTCGACCACATCCAGGTCGAGGGGATCCTGCTCCTGTTGCGGGAGCTGGCCGCTCCCGGTCGGATGGTGGTCGTCTCGACCCACGACGACCGGATCACCCATATCTCGGACCGGGTGATCGAGCTCGTGCCACACGCGTCGACCGCGGAGCACGAACCGGTCGAGATCGCACTGGCCGCCGGTGAGACGCTGTTCGAGCAGGGTGACCGCGGAGATCTGGTCTATGTCATCGAGCAGGGCAGCGTGGAGATCTTTCGCGAGCGGGCTGACGGAAGCGAGGAGCTCCTGACCCAGCTCACCGCGGGCAACTACTTCGGCGAGATCGGCCCGATCCTCAATCTGCCCCGCAGCGCATCGGCCCGCGCTCTCGAGCCGACCTGTCTCTCCGCCCTGACCGTTCGGACCTTCCGGAAACGCTTCCCCTCGACCGTACGTGAGGCACGGGCGGGGTGACCGCGCGCGGTCACGGGTTCGCGCAGCGTCGACAATCCGAGGCGCCCCGGTTTAGAGTGCCTGCATGTTCGACTCGGTGGTGGTGGGGGCAGACGATTCGGCCACGGCGGCCAAGGCGGTCGACGCGGCCATCGACCTGGCGAAGCTCGCCGGAGGCGACCTCCACGTGGTGACCGCATACAAGCCGAGCTCGACCGGCGCGAGCGGTCTGCCCGGCCAGTTCCAGAACGTCGTCCTCGCGAACGAGCACGCTCAGGGGTTGCTGGACGACCTGGCCGCACGGGCCCGAGCCGGATCGGTCAGCGTGAAGACCCACGCCCTCAAGGGCGACCCGGCCCAGGCGCTGGTGACGGTCGCCGAGCGGGAGAAGGCCGATCTCATCGTGGTGGGCAACAAGGGCATGCAGCGCAAGGTGCTTGCCAGCATCCCAAACACAGTGGCCCATCAGGCACCGTGCTCTGTGCTCATCGTCAAGACCGTCTGACGCGGTGAGTCGGGCCACCGGCCCATTGCCACTCCCGTTCCACAATCCGGTCCCCTGAAGGAGCGTCCATGTACGACACCGTGGTGGTAGGAGCCGACGACTCGCCGTCGGCTGCAGAGGCGGTCGCCCGGGCGGTCGCCCTCGCAAAACTCTCCGGAGGCACCCTGCACATCGTGACCGCCTACAAGCCGAAGCCGGTCGATGGCGGCGACCTGCCCGACGAATTTCGTTACACGGTGCCCTCGACGATCGAAGCGGACGTCCTGCTGCGGAATCTCGGCGGCGTGGCGGCGGAGCAGGGTGTGCGGTACGAGACCCATGCGGCGACCGGCGATCCGGTGGATGCCCTCATCGGGGTCGCCGAGCGGGAGAGCGCCGATCTCATCGTGGTGGGGAACAAGGGGATGCATGGCGCCCGCCGGGTGTTGGGAAGCGTGCCCAACTCGGTTGCCCACCGGGCACCGTGCTCGGTGCTCATCCTGGCGACGACCTGACCCCACTGTTCGCTTTCGCCCTGTGCCAGGGCCATACTGGCGGGCGGCTGCCGATCCGGGCAGGCGACGAGATCGATGGAGGGCCGGGCGATGGCTGAGAAAGCAGAGGCGGGAGGCGGTGTCCCCACCAAGATCGTGGTCGGGACGGACGGCTCTCCGACGGCCGAGCGGGCCGTGGCAAAGGCGACCGCCCTGGCCCGGGCGCTCGGTGCGGAGCTGATCATCGTGTCGGCATACAGCAGCCGCGCCCCCGCAGGGGTCGCCGCGGCCGGCATCGCCATCGACTCGGGGTGGGTCGCCGCCGCCCATACCGCGGCGGAGACGACCGCCAAGGAGGCGGGCGAGAAGGCCCGTGCGGCAGGCGTCGAGAAGGCCGCCTACCAGGCGGTCGCCGGTGACCCGTCCGAAGCGCTCATCCGGGTCACCGAGGAGGAGAATGCCGACCTCCTGGTGGTCGGGTCGAAGGGGATGCAGTCGACGGCCCGCTTCCTGCTGGGCCCGATCGCCAACAAGGTCTCGCGCAAAGTCTCCTGCGATCTCCTCATCGTCGAGACCAGCGAGTAGCTGCGTCGGCCCCCGGCACACCGGTGCGGTCAGCCCGGGGGTTGACGGGGTGGTGAACGGACCCCAGGGCTGCTGGTAGTTCCAAAGCTGTGTTGCACTGTCCTGGGTGATCCCGAGGAGGTGCTGCCCGCTGCGCGCCTCTTCCAGGGCTCACCGGATCGGAGCGCAGCGGCTCCTCAGGGTTCCCTGCGCCGGCCGTCCGGCTCCGGTGGCTCGATGCTCGCGGTGGCATCGATGATCTGCCCCGAGGGCTCGAGGTGCGCCCGGCGCGCTCGGTACCGGGGATTGAGCGCCATCACCAGCCGGTTGACGGCGAAGGCGAGAAGTCCGATCGCCATCACCGCTGCGGTGATCACGAGGATGACGAAGGCGCCGAGGATGATGGCGGTCACGACGGCAACGACCACGACGATGCTGAGGATCGAGCCCAGGCACCCGAGCCCGGTACCCGGTCGACTCTGGGAGTGGACGGTCACCCGCATCCAACCAGTCTGCCACCGCCCGTTCCCGCTGTTCCTCCGCCGTTCGGACCGATCGCGCTCCGCCGAGACGGCCGACGATGACAAAGAGCGCGAAGCCGAGCTCGGCGGTCACCAGATCCAGGAGCTGTCGCTCAGGGGCGACCGGCACCGGCCATCGGTGCGGTGGCTACGGTGGTCGGGTGACCGGTCCACCCGCTCTGCCGGATCGGGGGGGAGGAGACGGCCAGCTCGGCGTCGACGTCCCAGAGGACGTGTTCGAGCAGTTCGTCGCCGACGCACTCGACTCGCTGCCCGAGCAATTCGGCAGGGCGATGACCAACGTGACGATCAGGGTGGAGGAGGAGGCCGAGGGCTCCCCGCTCTTCGGCCTCTATACGGGGGTTCCCCTCACCAAGAGACCCAGCGGACCCTGGTATGCCAATCCGGACCACATCGTCATCTACCGGAGGACGATCTGCCGCCACTGCCGATCTGAGGCGGAGGTTCGCGCACTGGTGCACAAGACGGTCCTCCACGAGGTCGCCCACCATTTCGGGATCAGCGACCCCCGCCTCGAGGAGCTCGGGTGGGGGTGACCGGAAGGAACCCGTTCTCCGGAGCGGTCACTGATGTCTTAGGGGATCATTACGAAGGCTTCATCTGGCCCTAACTTCTGCCGATCATCCTGGAAGCAGTGGTCGTCAGTCACCCACCGTGGAAAGGATCAGGCCAGTGAAGTTGTCACGGCGCCAGCGCTCAACCGGGCATCGAGTCGGTCCCTGTCAGCGATGTGGACGGACCCTTCCCCTCGCGAAATCGACGTCGGTCTGGACGATCATCCTCGGGAGCGGACCCGAGCGCCGGTGGATGTGCAGGTCCTGTGTTGCCGACTGCGTGGCCGAGATCGACTGGTTGGATGATGCAGCACCCTTGGCGGCTCCCGGGCGACGGGCCTCGTACCACCAAGGTGAACGGAACGTGGCATAGCTCCTCCTCCGACTCTTCCGGGGCGGTGACCTCGGACAACGCGGCCCTCGCCTCGGGGGGCTTCACCCGGTTGCGTGGCACCCGGTCGGTGCTTAGATTGTGCAGTGAACGCTCTGGCGTGGAGCGGGCGGATCGACCGGAGGTGGACCATGAGATCTCGAGCGACTCGTTGGCTTGTCGCGCTACTCGGAGCTGCGGTGCTGATCATGGGCATCGTCGGGGCGGTCGCCGGAGGTGAAGCCGCAGCACAGCCCCAGCTACTGCTCCCTCCGACCACACTGGTCGTGCACTGTTTCCCGAGCCCGTACCAAGGGTTCTCGACCATCGGCGCTGCGGTGAGCGCGGCAAGAGCTGGTGACACCATCCAGATCTGCCCCGGCACTTACGACGAGGACGTCGTGATTCCCCCTGGCAAGCCGCTCACCCTCGACGGGATCGGACATCCCACGATCAACGCAGCAGGACTCGACAATGGGGTACAGGTGCTCGCTTCGGGCAGCACGGTCACCGGCCTGACCGTGACCAACGCGATCGGCGAGGGGATCCTCGTCATGGGGGCACCGGGTGCGCCCGTCCAGAACGTGACCGTCAACTGGAACACGGTCGTCCACAACGATCAGGGCAACCCGACCGGTGGCGTGGTCAGTGGCTCGAGCTATCCCGAGTGCAACGGCTCGGGGGAAGAGCCCGGAGACTGCGGCGAGGGAATCCATCTCATGGTCGCGGACAACTCGAAGGTCCTCCACAACGAAGTGAGTGGGAACAGCGGGGGAATCCTGCTGTCGGATGAGTTCGGACCCACGGACGGCAACCAGGTCGCCTTCAACAACGTGTCCAACAACATCTTCGACTGTGGGATCACGGTCGTCAGCCACAACCCCGGTTCGTTCGCCAACGGTGTTCCCCAGCCGACGGCCGGCGGGGTGTTCGACAACCAGATCATGTCGAACTGGATCCTGCAGAACGGGCAAGCCGGCCAAGGTGGGGGCGTGATCCTCGCCACGCCGTTCCCGGGCGGTGCGGTCTACAACAACATGGTCCAGAACAACCTCATCTCCGGGAACGGGCTCGCCGGGGTCACCGTGCACAGCCACGCGCCCGGGCAGGACCTCAACGGCAACGTGATCACCGGAAACTACATCGGGACGAACAACCTGGACGGGGATTTCGACTTCTCGCCGGCCATCGACTCGGCCACCACGGGAGTCTTCGTGGGCACGGTCGCCCCCCTCAGCATCACCATCCAGAACAACACCATCGCAAACGACACCTATGGCATCTGGATGATGCCGGCGACGTCCGCCACCGGCGCCACGACCAACACCTTCATCCAGGTCGCGTTCCCGGTCGTCGTGGTTCCCTGACCCCGGGAGGCGGCCCACCGGACGCAGGAGCAGTCCACAAGGTCATCACGGCACTCAGCGGCGGGCGGTGTGAGCACTGCCGGTGCTCGGCACCTGACACGATGACGCGAGGTGCCGCGCCAGGAACGCCAGCGAAGGCGGCTCCTGCGACAGGAAGAACGGATCCGTGTGGCATCCGTGTGAACTGTCCACGACTGCACCTTCGGGCAGGGCCTGAACGAGGGACTCGACCCCCAGGCGTCCGCGCCTCTCGATCAACGGCGTCTCTCGCCTGTTCCGCCATGCAGGGATCATTGCTCGAATCCGCTCCCAGCTCGGCCGCCCGGCGAACTGGACCGCCCCGGGGAGACTGTCCGGGGTCGGTGATCCCCGTCGGATCCGATCGGAGCGGTTGAGAAAAACTAGAACAGGTTCTAATATAGGGGTAGTGACGATCGGAGGGCAGCCAGAAATGTGTACTCCAACAGGTCAACGGATCGCCTTCGTCCAGTCCACCTGGCACGAGACGATCGTCGATCGGTGCAGGCACTCGTTCGCGGACGAGATCGCCGAACTCGGAGTGCCCCGTGACCATGTCGACTTCTACAAGGTTCCAGGGTCGTTCGAACTTCCGCTCCACGCCAAACACCTCGCGCTCACCGAGCGGTACGCAGCCGTCGTTGCCGCTGGACTTGTGGTCGACGGGGGCATCTATCGCCACGAGTTCGTTGCCGAGGCGGTGATCAATGGCCTGATGAGCGTGCAACTCGACGTGGGCGTCCCGGTCATCTCCGCTGTCCTCACACCTCATCATTTCCATGAACACGAGCAGCACCTGGCCTTCTTCGCCTCGCACTTCGAGCTGAAGGGCAGGGAGGCCGCCAGGGCCTGCGTCGGAACGATGAGGTCGCTCGCCGTCCTGTGAGAGCCGGCTGGTTCCCGATCCGGCGGGAATCCACCTGGAGTCGGGCGTGACCTCCCTGGTAGACGGCACGGCGTGCGGCGACCCAACGGCTCCGCGCCCGTTCCCCCGGACGCCAGCCCCAGGTAGACCTCTGTAGCATCGGCACATGCCTGCGGTGGTCCTCCGAGGTCCGGCGAACACAGCCCCCGACCTGATCGTCGGCTCCTTCACCTCCCTCGACCGAGCCGAGGAATGGGCCCGGGCGCATCCTCGGGACGACGGCTATTGCGTCGCCGAGGTGCTCACCGACCCAGCCGACGTGATCTGATCTTCCGGCACATGCCATGCACTCTCGTGCCTCCTGATCGGTCTCGTTCGTGATTCTCTTCTGATTCCTTCAGATCGTCGGATCACGGACCGATGAGAGGTCATGAGTGGTGTGCCGAGGAACCAGGGCGTGGCGGTCTCCTCTCCGCTCTGGTTCACCATCTCGGAGGTGGCCGACGTCACCGGCATCGACGAATCGACGATCCGCAACGAGGTCCGGGAGAACCATCTCCACCCTCGGCGGCACGGGACGACCGCCATGATCGTCGATGCAGAGTTGCAGCGATGGCTGCACGTCCGCTTCCCTTCCCACGAGCCGATCCACGGAAGGCATCATGGGCAGGCGCACCCGGGATCCGAGGGTTCGAGCGCACGAGGTGGGTTCTCGGTCGAGCAGTGGTTGGATCAAACCGAATACCGGAAACGGCAGTAGGTCACCTGTCGGTACACCGAGGCGGCTGCAGTCGAGAACTGACCCACCGACCTGGCAGCACGCGTCGCCCTCGAGTCTGAGTCAGCCAGTCGGACAGCGCTGTCGTCAATTCGGAGCGACCGGTTGCTCTATGCACCGATTGAGTCGTCTCCCACGCGCGCAGCGCCCGGTCTAGCCCTTCCGGTCCACGGGATGAGGTTGCACATCCACCCCCTTGAGGGGTCCGGCGATGGACTCTGTGGTTCCTTCCAAAGAGCCAAGGAGCCCATCACCGTGACCCGAGCAGAGATCATCTACCAGCGGCGCATTGCCGTGTTGGACCATGCCGCCCGAGTGGGCAATGTCGCCGAGGCCTGCCGGGTCTTCGGCATCTCCCGGACCCGCTACTACGAGTGGAAAGGCCTGGCCGATCGCTACGGCTTGGACGCTCTTATGCCGAAGGACCGCCGGACGCCCCAGATGCCAGAGGCCACCCCGACCCACGTCATCGAGGCGCTGTTGACCCTGGCGGTCACCGTGCCCACTATCGGCTGTCGCCAATACGCCGACCGGCTCGGCGACCAGGGCTTCTCCATCGCCAAGTCGACGGTGCAAAAACACCTCGTCGCCCACAACCTGGGGAAGCGCTCGAAGCGTCTGGCCCGGGCCGCGGCCATCGCCGCTG
The DNA here is from genome assembly GCA_963701325.1 of uncultured Acidimicrobiaceae bacterium. Classification (GTDB taxonomy): domain Bacteria; phylum Actinomycetota; class Acidimicrobiia; order Acidimicrobiales; family RAAP-2; genus Bog-756. Next base: position 902,685 of record OY969604.1, on the reverse strand, counting down.
CAACGACGGGCCTTTTGACCGAGGCGGCGAGAACGGACGAGCTCTTCGGGTTCTGCCTGGCCACGGGCGGCCCGGGCGAGCTCGTCTGCGTTGACAGCTTCTACGTCGGCAAGCTCAAGGGCGTGGGCAAGGTGTACCAGCTCACCGCCATCGACGTCTTCACCCGCTGGGCGTACGTCGCCATCGTGCTCGGCCCGGTCCAGCACACCCAGACCATGCGCTTCATCGACCAGGTGCTCCGCGCCTATCGGCGCCACGGGGTTCGGGTCCGAGCAATTTTGAGCGACAACGGTCCTGAATATGTGGCTGCCAACTTCCGGGCCCACCTCGTGGCCAAGGGACTGCGTCACGAGCGCATCCCGGCCCGCTCGCCCAACCACAACGCCGTGTGCGAGCGCTTCCACCAGACCATCCTCCAAGAGTGCTGGCGGCCCGCCTTCCATCGCCGTCACTTCACCTCGATCCGCCAGCTCCAAGCCGAAGCCGACGCCTGGCTGGTGACCTACCACCACCGCCGGCGCAACCACGGCGACTACATGGCCGGCCGCACCCCTCATCAGATCCTCGACAACCACAAGAAGAACCAGGCAGCATGACAACCATCAACCGCAGAGCCCATCTGTCACCTCGACTCTCGGTCCGGAAGGTCTAGCCCACCCGGTTCGACGCAGCAGCTGCTCGGCCCATCAGTAGCTTCGGTCGGACCGCGGGAACGATGGCGACGATGGCGGCTGCAGCGGCCAGGAGGCCGAGAGCACCGCGAAGTCCGACAGCGCTGGCCACACACCCGACGAGTGCCGGTCCTGCCACCAGCCCCACATACCCGCCAGCGGTGACCGCACCGACAGCGGCGGCACCATGGGGGCGGTCCTTGCCAGCGGCGGCCACGAGCAAGGGCCAGCACATCGAGATGCCGCCTGCCGCCAGCACGAGTCCGGCAGCCCCCATGGCAGGCACCTGCGCGGTGGCCAGGAGCACCGTTCCGACGGATGCGACGCCGGCACCCATTGCCACTCCCCGTGGCGGTCCGCGCCGGCCGATGGCAGGCCCGAGCGTCGTGCGAGCCACGGCCGCCACGGAGTAACCCAAGACTGCACCACCTGCCCCGAGCAACAGGCCGGCATCGAGGTTCGACCGAAGGAAGAGCACTCCCCACAAGTCGATGCCGCCCTCGACCATCGCGGACAGGGCGAAGATTCCAGCAAGCACGAACAGCCGCTCGTGGCGCAGCAGGGCGAGAGGCCTGTGCCAGGGGACCTGTTCGCCTCGCTGGGCACCCGGTAGGGGAGAGCGGCTACAGATGACAGCGAGAACGACGGCTCCTGCGGCTACCGCGACCCAGATCCACCGCCACGAGATGTGCAGCGCCAACAGACCACCGCAGATGGCGGCACCTGCTGCAGCACCCACATTGAACCGGGCGTGGAACGCGACCAATCGGCCCGGGCGATCGGCCAGCGCCGTCATCGAGGCCACGTTGATGGTCACATCGATGAGACCGGCGCTGACCACTACCAGCACGATTGCGAGCCCGAGCAGGCCCGGAGGTCGGCTGACCGCGCCGAAGACCAAAAAGGCGGACCAGGTCCCGAGCGCGAGGCTGATGATCCGCGCTGTCCCGAACCGCTCACAGAGCCCGCCCCCGACGACATTTGCTGCCGCGCTGCCGGTCAGGCTGACCGAGAGGAGGAGCCCGAATTCTCCCACTGACAATCCGAGCGATCGTTCGATGTCGATGGCGGCCACAGCCCAGGCGCCCCAGAACAGACCAAAGAGGACAAAGACCACGCCGACCGGCCGCAAGCTCACGGGAAGGTTCTACTGCGAAACGAGGGGGTGAGGCTGCAGCTCCGGTCCGGCGCCCACCGGTGGGAGATGCACCGGGCAGGGAGGAGGCCACACCGGGTCACACGGGTGACCTCAGTGTGACCTGGAGCTGACCCGCTCTCGTGTCGCACAACTCAACTGTGCTCACCACGTTTCGCTTGCCTGAGGGGGTTCAGATCAACGGCGACGGAGAAGGATCTGGGGGCACTGGCGGTGGCGCTCGGAGCGAGCAGCGAGTGCAGGGTGGAAGGGACGAACCAATCGGCGATAGCGCACACGTCCATGGCGCAGTAGCGCCGTGTGTCCCCCAGTTGTCCGAGCATCTGCAGGATAAAACATGGACCCTTGATAGCGAATGCAATTAGTCATTTCGCTCGTCGACGTTTCAGATGTGAGAAAACGCCCAGTTCACACTCACAACGCTCCTAGCTATTGGTTTCGCTCGCCTTGCAATGGGTACATATGTCGTTGCAGCAAAAACGAAAGGAGTTGCTTCCAATGGTTGGAGCTGGAGGTCTTGTTGCCAGCATCATCGCGTTTGCAGTGGGGGCCATTCTCGACTGGGCCTTCACGGAGCCTTACCAACACGGATTCAACGTCAACAAAGTCGGCTGGATCTTGATGATCGTCGGCCTCGTCGGCGCCGTGGTCTCGATCTTCGTGATCGTGGCGGCGAACACCCGTCGGAGACGGACCGTCGTGGACGACGGCCAGGGAAACGTTGTTCGTCGGGTCGATTCGACGTACTAGGAGACGTGCGGGCTTCCGAACGGGAGCTGTGCTGAATAGGGAGATTCTTCTGTGATATTGATTCTTGCGCTACTGCTGGTTTTGGTGTTGTTCGGTGCCGGATTTGCCGTGCATCTGTTGTGGATAGCGGCGGCGGTGTTTCTCGTCCTGTGGCTCGTCGGATTCGCAATCGGTCGGGGTGAATCGGCGGGCAGTCACCGCTTCTATCGGTGGTAGTGCCTCCGGACAAGTGACAGCTGTTGTTCTTGGCCGGAATTCCCCCCTGAAGAGGCTATTCATTGCACGTTCCGCCGCTCGAGCGAGGTGCTCCTGAGCACAGGATCAGCGCACCACGAGTTGGCGCCACGTACTTGCTATCGAGATCGCTGGGTCCCGCCCATTTCTCAACCGCTGAACAACTCGTCCAACAGCTTGTCCACTTGCTCTCTGTGGGAGAGGAGGACGGTCAGTGTTCCGAGCTCCCATCGGTGTGGTATCCCAGCATCAAGAAGTGCAGCCGTCGCTTCTCCGCGCATCTCGTTTGTCCAGAACGGAGTCTCCCAAAACCAGAGATCTCCGGTGTCTCTGACCTCCTGATAGGCCCGCGCCAACTCCTGCATTCGGCGTCCCGCCTCGACGTTGACGGCATTACTGGCGTCCGCGAACCGATCCGAGTGGAGGATCTGTGCCGGAGCGTGGTACGCCCTCTGTACCTCCGCAGGTGATGCATCCTCTGGTACGCCCAGTGCCTCATGCGGTGCGATCACGACCGTGCCACCCGACCAGCCGGCTGTGAGTGCCCAGACGAGTGACCGCTCGAATCCGACGTGGTCGGTGTCAACCCTGTGGGTGTCGAGGTTGGAGTCGTCGGAACCGGATTCCCCGAAGCTCCCGACTGGTTGTTGCCTCCGTTGCCCGCATGACCGTGACTCTTCGTATTGCCGTGGCCGTTGCTCGGCGCTGTGGTTGAGGGGTTTCCGGGTGCTGTGGTTGAGGGGTTGCCGTTCCCCGTGCTTCCAGAGTTGCCCGGCCCTGTGGTCGAGGGGTTGCCGTGCCCCCTCGTTCCAGAGTGGCCCGGCGCTGTGGTCGAGGGGTTGCCCGGCGCTGTGGTTGAAGGGTTGCCGTGGCCCGTGGCTGCAGAGTTTCCAGGGGCAGTGGTTGAAGGGTTGCCCGGCGTGGCCGGGGCGTTCGTTGAGTCGGAACCAGTCCCAGCTTGAATCGGCTTTCCACAGCGGGACTGACCCGCATTGGGATCCTGGGTGTGCGCCCGCACGTACTGGCCATGGTTCTTGTAGGTGCCACCGCACTCGGGGCCGTTGTACCGTTGGGGTCCCCCCGGAACGTGGACCCCGACACTCGAAAGCACCGTGTGGGCGACGCTCTGGGCCGGGCCGGGCAGGGCACCAGCGCTGGCCAGACCGGCGCTCCCCGCGAGGAAACCGATTCCGAACGCCGCACCGACCTTGACCTTGGTGGTCAACGGGGTTCGGGCACGCACGTCGACCATGCGGCTCAAGTGGCGGTTCGCTGCCACCGGGTCGACCGGTGCTTTCCCCAGTGTCCTCAGGGACTCGATGACGGACTGGTGTTCTTCCATACTTCCTACAGCGTCTGGCGGGCTTCGGAGGATACGGTCCTTGCCAGCTGGGCCAAGGCTCGATGTTGGAGCGACTTCACGGCACCGGTCGTGCGCCGGGTGATGCGGGCAACCGCCTCGATGGGTAGGTCGGCCACGAAACGAAGCAGAACTACCTCCCGCTGCTCGGGCGTGAGCCGGTCGATTGCAGACAGCAACGCCGGCTCGAGTGGCTCCTCCCGATCCGCGCCAGGGCGGTCCGGGAGGGATCCGCCGGTGGTCATCGGTCGCCGAGAACGCCGTCGGGCATCGTCGATGACCCGATTGCGGGCGAGGGTAAAGACCCACTTCCGCACGGCTACTTCGTCGCCCCGCACGCGCCGCACGTCTCGGGCGACCTGGAGGAACACCTCACCCAAGAGATCTTCGGGATCCGGCACACGCTGTGCCCGCAGGTAGCCTAAAACGGCTGGCGCAAGCTCCCGGTAGAGAGCTCCGGCATCTCGAGGCGACTTGTGCTGGATGATCACCTTCTTTCATCGACGCATCGAGCAAGGGCCTTGACTGCGCCCGCACCATGACTGTCGGACGTCATCCAGGAGTGTTGGACACATTGAGGGCTGGTTGAGGACCCGCTGTCGGTCTGAGGCATCGCCATCGGGCCTCAGCACCGTCACCACCGCGCCCGACCGTGGCTCCGTGGACCACTACTCCAACGCCATGCGGACTTGGTCAGTGAGCAACTCTCGCCTCAGAGACATCTCCGGAACATTGTCGCCAGGATCCGAGATGAAGACGAACTTTACGGAACCCACCCTGATGACGGAAGGTTGGTGGTCGGCCAGCCTGGTACGCCACCTGGCCAGTTGGAACCTACTCAGGCCACGGTCACCGTGAGCGTGAAGCTCCAGGTCCCGATGTTGCCCCTGGCGTCGCTGTCCGTGCCCGAGACGGTGTAGGTGCCTTGGGTGAGGGCGTCAGGAGCGGAGACAGCGCCGCTCGATGAGACGGTAAATGCCGGCTGGGACGAGGTCACGGTGAAGGTGACCGGACTCACACCAGTCGTATGCAGCTGGGACGTGAAGGGATTGCCTGCGACGACCGTGCCCCCCGTCGGTGCAGTCTGGACGGGTCCGGGGCCTCCGACGGTCAGGGTGTACGACCAAGTTCCCCTATTACCGACGCTGTCCGAGTCCGTGCCTGAGACGACGTAGGTGTTAATCGCGAGCGTGTCCGGCGCGGAGACGGCACCACTCGACGAGACAGTGAAGGCCGGGGAAGGGGACGTCACGGAGAAGGTGACCGGACTGACGCCGTTGGTCTGTAGCTGGTCGGCGAAGGACTCGCCTGGTAGAACGCTGCCCGAGAACGGTGCGAGCTGGGCGATCGCTGTTGAATCAGTGAAAACCGCCGTGGTCGCGGCATTGAAGGAAGTACTGAATGTTCCTGTCTGCTTGGCCAGGTTCTCGCTCACCAGGTCACCCTGCGGGATGGCCGTAACTGAACTCACGTCGTAGGGCGGCTTGACCTCCTCGGTGACCGTGATCTGACCAAGGGGAACTTCGATTTCGGTGCACTGGCTGGTGGTGACCGAGACGCTGGCGCTCCACTCACCCGAACTCAGGTCGAAATTGAACGACCCTTGCACGTTGGAGTCTCCCCGCACGACGCACACTTCGATTTCTCCGCTGCCAATGAAGCCAATCCCGTTGGTGTAGTTGACCACGGTCGTGACGGTCGACGGACCGACGATTGCCGTTGCGGCCCCCGCTGCGTAGTTCGCAGAGGCGAGGGTGCCGCCTGTCACGTCGATGCCGGTCACCTCGGTCCCGGTCGTCGGCGCTTCCGAGACGTTCACCTTGGTGCCGACCCGATACCTCGTCAGCCCGCTGCAACTCGTGTCGGGTTTCGTCGCAGCATCCACGGCGAACGGACCGACGAGTTCATTGGCGGTCCGTTCGGTGAAGTTGAAGGCCGTACCGACCAGACCCGACCCGGCTGGAGCCACCTTGCATACCTTCAACTGACCGTAGGACGACGCGTTGGTGAAGGTCACGGTCACCCTGGCACCCGATTCGATGTTGACCTTCGCATATCCCGCCTGCGATGTCGAGTTCTGGACTTGGTGCGCCAAACTGGCAGATCCGGGCGCGACGCTGATCGACTGAAGGCCGGTTCCGGTCGAGTCGACCAGTTCCTTCACCAGGTTCTCGCCCGCAGAAACTGCCTTGATCACACAGTGACCCACCTGAATCGAGAAGGACGGGCCGCTGTCTACGGTGAACGGGAAGCTGCCGCTCACATGACCTGCGTTACAGACCTCGATTGACGTACCGGAAGTTGCACCCGCACTGCCGAGGCGGCCGGCTGCCCCGACGATCATCGTGATCGCCAACGCCGATGTGATGACCGCTACCGCTCCGAGGATCCTGCTTCCGAGGTGTCTGCCATTCGTTCGTGACATCGAGTCCCTGCCTCTCGCACGCTGCCGGATGAGCTTCCGCATGCAATCACCCGATCCGAGGGAAGGCTAGACCGGAAGGCGGGGGCTTGCGTTGGGAAGCGCCGTTCGAGGTGCGTAGGTCCACGCTCGGTGCTGACGATTCACTCTCCGCGGCTGGACCTGTCGTACGACACCGGTAGGACGTGATGCCTAGCGACGCGGACAACGGCAGGCACCGCCATGTGAACCACCAAGCCTCGCCGAAGCCGTCGCGCAGGCGGTGGCGTTCCTACTCGGTGGGGCAGCCTCCAATGCCGTACCGGGTCACGGGTGCTGTCATCCTCGGACCGGAAGCCAATCAAGCAGCTGCCGATCAGGTAGAAGTTGTCGCTCGCCACGCTGACAGCTGGCTGGACGCTCGCTCGTGTCTCCAACAGGTGCAATGAGAACTATTGCCACTACTGGTGGCAATAGAAAGTTCTCAAACCGAGGTTTGGCATCTCGTGAACTGGGAACATCCCATCTCGAAGTCGAACGGCGGCTTCATTCAACTCCGACAAGGGGGAATCTCAATTGCAACGGACACTCAAGCTTCCAGCTCGGATGTTGGTTTGTGCTGCGGCAGTAGCCGGTTCAGCATCCTTTGCTGCGGCTGCGATTCCAGGAAGCTTTGCTTCAGCGACTCCGCTCACCCTGAGTTGTACATCTCTGTCCGGCAACCAGTCAACGCAGAAGATCTCTGGTTGTTCGGGAACAGGCAAGACTGAGACGGGAACGTCAGGCACGGCCAAGGTGGCGTCCACCGACAAGTCGGCGACGATTACGTGGGCAACCGGGAAGACGTCGATCGAATCCTTCACCTACAAGAACGTGACGCCGAACGTCTGCCCGGCAGTCACCGGGTACACGAAGTTCCTCGAAGTCCAAGAGACTGGCTCGGTCACAGGAGGGACTGCCACCGGATTGAAGGGTGGCGCGGTCTCCGGCAAGGTGTGCATCTACAAGAAGGGCACCAGTACCACTTATCTCGTCAAGAGCCTGGGGCCACAGAAGCTCTGAGTCCCGCTTGGGCGCCCCCTTTTTGGGGGAGGTCCAAAGAAGCCCCCGGTACCACTCCGGGGGCTTCTTTGCGTCCAGTGCCCGCCGCTCCCACCGAAGGATCGGCAGGCAGCGTTCATGGTGCCCAGGGGAGCGCCGATCGCCGTGCAGGAGTCTCCTCTGCGAAGTGCACAGAGTTTGCTCTGGCGGATCCGACCGTCGGACTACGGGATTGACGCCACCTGCTATTGAGCATATGATTTGAGCAATCGCTCAAGAAAGTGAAATCGTGGCCAAACCGGGTAGTCCGAGCAATGTGGCGGAACAGGGCGAGAGTCGATCAGCAGGAACGCGTCAACTGTTCATCGATGCAGCCATCCAGACCTTGAAAGCGGAAGGTTTTGCAGGAGCAAGCGCACGTGCCATTGCACGGAGTGCCGGATCGAATCAGGCGCTGATCTTCTACCACTTCGGTTCTGTTGCCAATCTCCTGTTGGCCGCACTCGACGCTGTCAGTGCTGAGAGGTTGGATCAGTACGGCCAGGTGATCTCAGAAGCGAGCACACCAAGCCAACTCGTGGATGCCGCTTCGGTCATCTTCCGTAACGATCTCGACGCTGGCTACATCACTGTCTTGGCCGAGATGATCGCCGGCGCATCATCCACTCCTGGTCTGAATGCCGAAGTTTCGGCTCGGATCGAACCGTGGAGGATCTTTGCGCAAACCGCCATTGAGCACGCTCTCGTCGACTCACCGCTGAGCAACGTTGTGCCATCACAGGATCTGGCCTACGGCATCGTCGCTCTGTACCTCGGCCTCGAAATGCTCAGTCATCTCGATGGTGACCGAACGCCGGCGCTGGATCTGTTCGCTCAGGCACGACGGTTCGCCGACCTGTTGGAAGCCATGACCGATCCCACGACGAAGGAGCCTGCATGACGACGACACTTTCGACCTCTGAGAGGACTGGCACTGCCGGAGACACAGGTCTCGATGTCGTGACCGGAGCCTTCAGTTACTCGGGAAGAGCCATCGCGACCTCCTTGAGAGACGGTGGTCGCCAAGTGCGAACGATCACCGGCCACCCGAGCCGCTCGGCGGGCGACGGATCTATTGAGGTGCGGCCTCTCGACTTCGATGACCAACTGGGATTGGTCGAATCGCTACGAGGGGCGACGACCCTGTACAACACCTACTGGGTCCGTTTTGCCCACAAGCAGATCGACCACGACCGTGCGGTCACCAACTCGCGCACTCTGTTTCAAGCGGCCAAGCGTGCCGGCATACAGCGGATCGTCCATGTCAGCATCACCAACCCCAGCATCGAGTCTCCCTATCCCTACTTCCGGGGAAAGGCTCTTGTGGAGCGTGCTCTGGCTGAATCCGACGTGTCCTTTGCGGTCGTTCGTCCTGCCATCCTGTTCGGCGGCAGCGGCGTGCTCGTCAACAACATCGCATGGTTGTTGCGACGTCTGCCCGTCTTCGCCGTTGGAGGCCGGGGGGCATATCGAATCAGGGGGATCCACGTCGACGATCTCGCCCAACTCTGCGTCGAGAAGGGGAGCGAACGTCACGACAGTGTCACCGACGCCGTCGGTCCCGAGCGGCCGACGTTCACCGAACTGGTGACGCTGATCCGCGAGTCTGTCGCTAGCCGGTGTGCCATCGTCCACGTCCCCGGTGCGGCAGTCCCGGTGCTCTCACGGCTCCTGGGGTTGGCACTTCACGATGTACTGCTCACTCAGGAGGAGTACTTGGCGATGGCGGACGGACTGGCAGATTCGGACGGTCCGTCAACAGGCACGATCGGCATTTCCGAATGGGTGCTCAGTCGTGGAGACACGCTGGGTCTCCGCTATGCAAACGAGATCAAACGCCACTTCTCATGAGGCGGCCGGACGGCCTTGTCGGATCGGAGAGGCCCAGTTCGCTGCCGACCCGTTGAGCGGAGTCTGTGGTGTCAGGTCTGCGTCCGACCGCGAACAAGTCTGTGCAGATCCTCAGACCAGAGGCACAGTGACGGTGAGCCGGCCTGTAGGCGGGATTCTGTCCACCCCCTGACGGGGGTTGGGTGGCCATCCATCTGAGCGGTCTACCCGGGGGTGGAGCTCCCGAGGGCGCTCCGGACGGGCCGCCCGTCCCCCTGTTCGACCTTGCTCCGGGTGGGGTTTACCGAGCCGACCGGGTCGCCCCGGCCGCTGGTGCGCTCTTACCGCACCGTTTCACCCTTACCTGTGCGTCGCCTCGAGGGCCACGCCATCGGCGGTCTGTTCTCTGTGGCACTGTCCTGCAGGTCACCCCGACTGGCCGTTAGCCAGCACCCTGCCCTGTGGAGTCCCGACCTTCCTCGGCCTGTTCCCGTCCGGGGTTTCCCCCGGCCGACACCGGCCGCGACCACCCGGCCGGCTCACCGTCCTCACCATCGTCCCACAGGACACGACGGCCCAGCGCATCCCGGTCCCGGGCGCCGTCGGTCTGTCACCCGGGCAGCCACCGACCACCGTCGGCCGTCCCGTCCCACCGGGGTTCTAACCTGGCGCCGTGTCCCTCGAGTCCCGGGCCCGCCGCCTCATCACCGACCACACCGGCAGCGACGCGCTCACCATCGCCGACCTCTACGCCCGCATCGACCGCGCCCTCAGGGACGCCCTCCCCGGACAGGTGTGGGTGTCGGGCGAAGTTCGCTCGTTCAACGTCAGCTCGCGTGGGCACTGCTACATGGACCTGGTCGACCCGAAGCACGCCCACGACACCGGTTCGCCCGTCCTCAAGGTCGTCTGCTGGTCGAGCCGCTGGCGAGCGGTGCGCTCGACCCTCGACCAGCTGGGCATCACCCTCGACACCGGCCTTGTCGTCAGGGTCCGGGGCGAGGCGCAGCTCTACAAGCCCCGCGGCGACATCAGCTTCATCCTCTCCGAGCTCGATACCGATGCGCTGCTCGGCAAGGTGGCCGCCGAACGGGCCCGGCTGATCAAGGCGCTGGTCGACGAAGGCCTCTTCGAGCGCAACCGTCGCCTCCCCGTTCCCCGCCTTCCGCTCCGCCTCGGGCTGGTGGCCAGCCCCGGCACCGAGGGCTATCGCGACTTCCTGGGTCAACTCGAGGAATCCGGCATGGCCTTCGAGGTGGCAGTCGCCAAGTCCCGGGTGCAGGGTCGTCAGGCCGCCGCCACGGTTTCGGCGGGGATCACCAGGCTCCAGGGCCCGGACCGCGACATCATCGTCGTCGTCCGCGGTGGCGGGTCGAAAGCCGACCTGGCCACCTTCGACGCCGAGCGGGTGGCCCGGGCGATCGCCATGTCCACCACGCCGGTGTGGACCGGCATCGGCCACACCGGTGATCAGTCGGTGGCCGACGAGGTAGCCAACCGTTCCTTCATCACCCCGACCGAGTGCGGTCAGGAGCTCGCTCGACTGGCGCTCGAATTCTGGCGATCCAGTATGGAGGCGGGCGTCGTCGCCGCCCGGATGGCCGGGGACGAGATGGCCCGCGCCCAGCGCGGCCTCGACCGGGGCCGCCACGGGATGGCGACCGGGGCGCGCTCCCAGCTCGACCGCCACGCAGAGCGCCTCGGTCATCGGGCCGGCATCCTGCGCGGCGCGGGCCGCGGTCAGCTCGACGCCCATGCACAGCGTCTGACCACCTGCTGCGCCACGGTGACCCGGGCGGCGGCGCGTGGCTTGCGCGCCGAGGACCTCCGCGTCGAGCAGTGGCGGCGGTTGCTCGGGGCCTACGACTACCAGCGCCAGCTCGAGCGCGGCTACTCGGTGACCCGCGACACCTCCGGCGCGGTGCTGCGGACGGTCACCGGTCTGACTCCGGGCACCGCGCTGCGCACACTCGTCTCCGACGGCCAGGTGTCCTCCACGGTCACCGCCGTCGAGGCGCGGGGGGACGACGATCGCAACGACCCGGATGGAGGGATGGAGTAATGGCGACAGGCGCACCTGGTGAGCGTGGATCCGGAGGGCCGGCGGTCACCGGCCTCAGCTATTCGGACGCCGGCGCGGAGCTCGACGCGATCATCAAGGAGTTCGAGACCGGGGTGGTCGACGTCGATCGCCTGGTCGAGCAGTTGGAGCGGGCCACTGACATCGTCGACGAGCTCGACCGTCGCCTCCGACGAACCCGTATGCGGGTCGAGGAGCTGGTTCCCCGCCTGGAGGCCGTCGGACGCGGCGAGGTCGGCGGCGAAGAGATCGACGACGAAGAGGGCGTGGCAGACGCCACCTCTGACGCCGGCGACGACGACGGCGGTCCGCCCGGCCTGTTCTGAGGGGACGGTCCTCAGCCGATGTTGCGTTCCCGGCCGGCCCAGTAGGGGGCTCGGAGTTCGCGCTTGAGCACTTTGCCAGACGGCGTGCGCGGCAGCACGTCGCGAAAGTCGATCGAGGTCGGGCACTTGAAGTGGGCCAGACGGTCGCGGGTGGCGGCCAGGATGTCGGCGCTGAGCGCCTCGTCGTCCACGGATGACTGAGGGGCCTTGACCACGATCGCCTTCACCGTCTCGCCCCAACGGTCGTCCGGCACACCGATGACCGCGGCATCCGCCACCGCCGGATGGGCGAGCAGCGCGTTCTCGACCTCGGCGGGGTACACGTTCTCTCCCCCGGACACGATCATGTCCTTGATCCGGTCGTGCAGGAAGAGGTACCCCTCCCCGTCGAGCCATCCGGCATCGCCGGTGCGGAACCACCCGTCGCCGGAGAGGACCGCGCCGGTCTCGTCGGGTTTGTTCCAGTAGCCGAGCATGTTCTGGGAGGAGCGGGTCACCACCTCGCCGACCGTCCCCTGCGGCAGCTCCTCCCCGGTCGCCGGATCCACGATCCTCAGTTCGACGTGATCGAAGGGCCTGCCCGCCGAGCGGAGGAGGTGTGCTCTCAGGCCGTCGGGGTCGTGGTCTCCGGACTCGAGCGCGGTGATCGCCCCGGTGGTCTCGGTCAGGCCGTAGAGCTGGATGAACTGGCAGTCGAGCGCCCCCATCGAGCGCACGAGGACGTCCTCGCTGATCGGCGAGGCGCCGTAGAACACGGTGCGCAGCGAGCTGACGTCGGTGGTTGCCAGCTCCTTGGTCGCCAACAGCAGCATGAGGACGGCAGGCACGACGAAGGTCTCGGTGATCCGGTGCTCCTCGATGACAGACAGGATGGCGGCGGGGTCCACGTCCCGCACGATGATCGAGTGCCCCCCACGCGACATCCCCGAGAGCGCCCAGCCGGTGCCCCCGATGTGGAACACCGGCATGGCCACCATCGACACGGTGTCCTCGCCGATGTGGAAGACCTCGCTGGCCTTGGCCAGGATGGTCGCCAGGTTGTCGCCCGAGATCATCACGCCCTTGGGCAACCCGGTGGTCCCTGACGTGTAGAGCTGGGTCACCACGTCCTCCGGCCCGGGGTCGAACCCGGGATCGGTCGGGTGCGGTTGCGCCGTCCTGTCCAGCCAGTCGCCGAACTCGTCGAGCGGTACCCAGTGGCGGACGGTCGTCACGACCGGAGCGATCTCCTTGACCGCTGCGGAGTAGTCGCCGCCGTGGAAGAGCACCGTGGCCCCGGCGTCCTCGAGGACCGCTGCCATCTCGGCCGGGGCGAGGCGCCAGTTGACGGCCACGCTGACCGCTCCCATCAGGGCACAGCCGAACAGCACCTCGAAGTACTCGATGCCGTTGCGGTCGAGGAAGGCCACCCGGTCCCCGGGCACGACCCCGGCGGCGGCCAGGGCGCTCGCCACCCGCGTTGCGTCCCGGTACATCCATCCCCAGGTCACGCTCCGCCCGTCCTGGGTGAGCATCGGCGCGTCGGGCCGGACGGTCCCCCAGTGCCGGAGCATGGCGGCAGCCGACCCGATGTCGGGACCTCTGGTCGGACTGCGCTGGTCGGTCATCGCATGGCCACCCCTCCGGTCGCGGCTTTCGGGATCGTATCCTGCGCCGCGGTCCGGGCCCCGGAGGACCCGTAAGGTGTGGGAGTGACCGATCGCAGCGTTGCGCCCGAGCGGCTGTACTTCCGTCAGCTCCTGGCGGGTCGGGACTTCGCGACCGCCGATCCGGTGGCCCGTCAGATGGTCAACTTCGTCTACCTGGTGGGCGACCGGGAGACGGGCGAAGCGGTCATCGTCGACCCGGCATACGGCGTGGACGACCTCCTCGGGATGCTCGCGGCCGACGGGATGACCTGTGTCGGCGCGCTGGCCACCCACTACCACGCCGACCACGTCGGCGGTGACCTCATGGGGTGGGGTGTCGAGGGCATCACCCGGCTGCTCGAGGTGTCCCCGGTCCCGGTCCACGTCCAGGCCGCAGAGGCTCCGTGGGTGGTCCGGTCGACCGGCGTCGGCGCGGGGGAACTGGTCACCCACGAGGGTGGCGACGTCCTCGAGGTCGGCGGGGTCCCGGTGACCCTGGTCCACACTCCCGGGCACACCCCGGGTAGCCAGTGCTTCCTGGTCGGGGACCGGCTCATCGCCGGGGACACCCTCTTCCTCGAGGGGTGCGGCCGTACCGACCTGCCGGGCGCCGATCCCGCTGCGATGTACGAGTCGCTCACGACCCGGCTGGCCAAGGTCCCCGACGACACGATCCTCTACCCCGGGCACCTCTATTCGCCCGAGCCGTCCGCCACCATGGGGTACACCCGGGCCCACAACTACGTGTTCCAGCTGCGCACCCCCGAGCAGTGGATGACCATGTTCGGCGGGTGAGACGACCCGCGGCCACCCTACGATGCCGGCCATGAGCGATCCCCTGTCACCGGAGTCGACCGTCGTCGTGGTGGGAGCCTCGCTCGCCGGGCTTCGGGCAGCCGAGGAGATCCGCCACGAGCACCACACCGGACCGGTGATCATCGCGGGTGATGAGCTGCATGCTCCCTACGACCGGCCACCCCTGTCCAAGCAACTGCTCGCCGGCAAGTGGGATGTCGCACGGATCCACCACCACGCGCCCGACGTCCTCGACACCCTCGGACTCGAGTTCCGGCTGGGTCGCCGCGCCACCAGGCTCGACACGGACGCCCGCACCGTCTCGTTCGGCGACGGGACCGACCTGCACTACGACGGGCTCATCGTTGCCACCGGTGCGTCGGCCCGCCGGCTGCCCGGCACGGAGGGGATGCCCGGCGTCTTCACCCTGCGCACGCTCGACGACTGCCTCGGCATCAAGGCAGGCCTCGAGGCGGCCGGCCCCGAGCCGCGCCTGGTGGTGGTCGGAGCGGGGTTCATCGGAGCCGAGGTGGCCGCCACCTGCCGCACGTCGGGGGCCACGGTGACGCTGGTGGAATCCCTCCCCACGCCGATGGGTCGGGTCCTCGGCGAACGGATGGGCGAGGTCTGCGCCGATCTCCACCGCGCCCAGGGGGTCACGGTGCGCACCGGCGTGGGAGTGGACCGTCTGGTCGCCGATCCGGGCGGTGCCGACCCGGTCGCCGTGTACCTGGCGGACGGCACCCGCCTCGCGGCCGACGTGGTGGTCGTCGGGATCGGGGTGGTCCCGGCGGTGGGCTGGCTGACCGACTCCGGGCTCGCGATCGACAATGGCATCATCTGCGACAGCTCACTGTTCGCCGCCGACCAGGTGGTGGCTGCCGGCGACATCGCCCGCTGGCAGCGGCCGTCGAGCGGGGGCCTCGTCCGTGTCGAGCACTGGACCAACGCAGCCGAAGGAGGAGCCGTCGCCGCCCGCAACCTGCTCGCGGGATCGGCCGCCGCCGAGACCTACGACCCGGTGCCCTTCTTCTGGTCGGACCAGTACACGACCAAGATCCAGATGCTCGGCCTTCCCAACCCGGACCACGATCCCGTCGTGGTGAGCGGTTCGCCGGAGGAGGGGAAGCTGATCGCCCTCTACCGGGAAGGGGATCGGCTCGCTGCCGCGCTGGCATTCAGCCAACCGCGCCAGCTCATGCCTTACCGCCCCCTGCTGGCCGCCGGCGCTTCCTTCGACGAGGCGTTGGCCCACGCGCGGTCCTGAGCGCCGACGCGCGGCCGGCGCCGTTGGGTGCTCCGGAACCGGCGGGTGAAGGCGAGTGCTCTGGCGATCTGGTCGGCCGATGGTTCGATGCCCGCGTAGGTGGCCCGCTCCACGAGGGCGGTGACCGAGAGGATCCCGTCCGTGTACACGAGATCGGCAGCCGCCAGTCGCGACCCGTAGGTGGTCAGCGTCTCGTGTCCGAGCCGTGGCAGTCCGAGGCGCGCTCCGCCGCGACCGAGGTCGGCAGCCACCTGGTGCGCCCAGGTAGGCGGGCGCCGCCGCCGGCGGCGGACGACGAGCACTGCTGCCGCGGCCGGGACCGCCACCAGACCGAGCGGGATCCAGGGCAGCCCGGCGAGGAACCGCCCGGTGCTGCGGGCCAGGACCGACCCGGGCGACGGATTGGCGAGCGGCACGTCCGCGGTGGGGTCGAAGTTCTGCCAGCCGTACCCCGGGAACCAGACCTGTACCCAGGCGTGGGCGTCCTTGGCCTGGACGTCGTAGAGATCGGTGATCGGGTCGTAGGCGCCCGGGACGTAGCCGACGGCCTCCCGGGCGGGGATGCCGAGGGTGCGCAGCATGACCACCGTCGCCGTCGAGATCTGCTCGCAGAAGCCGAGACGGGAGCCGAACAGGAAGCTGTCCACCGCGTCGGCACCCGGGGCAAGGGGTGGGATGTCGGTCGTGTACTGGATGTGGGAGGACATCCACTGTTCGATGGCCTCGACCTTGTCGTAGGTGTGTGGGTCGGCGCTGCCAGGCGCGGCCACACCCCCGGTGATCGAAGCGGCGAGCGCCGCCACACGCGGATAGGGGTGGGGCAGCTGGAGGTAGCGGCTCTCCTGTGCGGACGGGAGCGTGTCAGCGGCCGATCCCGACGCAGACACCGGCACGGTGGCCGCCTCGAGCTGGGCGGTCGTGGCCGAGTTGTCGGCCGAGACCACCGTGTAGATGGTTCCCTGTCCCATCGACGTGGAGGACACGATGGTGCCGTCGCCGGTCAGGTAGAGCGACTTGGCCTCGACGTAGACCCGCTCGGCGTTGTCGGCGTGGAAGACGAGGTTCGGCCCCGATTCGGCCAGGTAGAACGTCTGGATGTCCGCCGCGCCACTGGCCTTTTCCGCGACCTGATCCTGGGCCAGGGGGATCGCGAAGGGAGAGCCGGACTCGAGCCGGACCACGTGGTTGCCGTCGACCGGGTCGGCCGACTGCAGCCAGTCCTGACCGGTCCACTGGTCGTAGGTCTGGCCGATCCAGAAGTTGGGACGGCTGGCCCGGACCCGCATGACCACTTCGTCGCCGAGCGAGGCGCGGATCCCGGTGTCGAGGGACGTGGCGAAGCCGAGGAAACCTCCCACCCGGGTCCGCCCGTCGGCGCTGGCCGCATGCGCCGGCAGCGCGGCCGACCCGTCGGTCAGGTCGTTGGGGCTGTCCACTGGTGGCGAGCCGGCCGACGAGGACGGGAAGACGAGGGAGGTCGAGACCCGGGGGGCGGGGAGCACCCCGATCAAGAGCGTCGCGACCAGGGCGACGATCACCCCGGACAGCGTGAGGGTCCCCCAGGGCACGCCCTTGGTCCCCGTCATCGACTGCCACATGGCCAGCAGCCCCCAGAGCCCGCAGCCGAGCCAGGCCAGGACGAACACCCCGAGGGTGAGGTCCACCGACTGCGCCGCGGCGACGGCGATCAGAGCGGTCGACCCGGCCAGCGAGTAGGCGACGTCACGCCGGGCCGGGACGTCGAATGCGTGGGTGCTCAGCACCCAGGCGAAGAGGACCGCCAGCGGGCTCTCGACCGTCGAGATGTCCCCGGGGGTGGCCGAATGGGTCACCGTCGCGATGAACCAGACGAACCCTCCCACCGCGCACACCGCCAGGATCGGCTTGACCGCCGGCCACGGGTCACTGCGCCGGCGGTAGGAGAGGACGTTCCCGACCACCGTGGCCGCGATCGTGAAGAGCGTGACCGGAACGCTGAGCTCGCCCTGGCTCCAACAGGCCCCCGCGCCGACCACCACCGCCCCGACCGAGGCGGCGCGGAAGGAGATCGAGTGCTCGGGTGGGCCCGGCCGGTTGGCCTGGACGACGCGCTCCCAGATGGTCACGCCGGCCGTCCCCGGCGGGGCGGAGGGAGAACCACCTCCGTGGGTGGCGCGGGCACGGCCCGCGCCAGTCGCCGGCCGAGGTCGACCCGGTCGCGCACCGGGCGGACCACCCGGCCGGCATGCTCACGGGTGACCATGACCACGGCCTGGCGACGATCCAGACGGTCGCCGACCTCGGCCATCACCCGCTCGGCCTCCGCCTCGGCTGCATCCGGGTCGGCCGGCAGGTCGACCTCGACCACCACCGGCTCGTCGGTCGGGCGCTCGGTCTCGCGCACCATGAGGCTGCCGACGTGCGAGGTGACCGGCCAGTGGACGGCCCGCCGCGGGTCCCCGGAGGTGTAGGGGCGGATCCCCCGCGGCTCGGCCAGGCCCGCCGGCACCCGGAGCGTGGCCTCGCCGGGGTGATCGTCGACGGTGACCTCCGTCTCTCCGGGCGAGCCGGTCCGCGGGGCCACGTGCAGTGGCCTCGGGAGGACCACCTCGAGGTCTCGGGCCCACCAGAGCAGACCGAACGGTGCACACGACGCGATCTCGATCGCAACCGCCTCTTGGACGCCCCGGCGGTCGGGCGTGCACTCGACCTCGATCGTGCGGGTGCCCCGCACCGGGCCCCCGGCGTACTGGAGTGGCCCCGCCGGCCAGCGCGGGCGCACGCGCACCGGCCGGCTCGCCTGGAGCGTCAGCTGCACGGGCCGGCCGGCCTGGGCGTCGGCCGGAGACGCGGTGCAGACCAGGGTGGCCCACCGGGCCGGGACGACCGGGGCCACCAACCCGACCAGGAGGATGGCACCGAGTAGGGCGCCGACCGCCTGCACCCAGCCGGACCCGCTCGAGTGGGCGACCCCGGCCCAGGCCACGAGGGCCACCACGCTGCCGAAGACCGGGCCGAACCAAGCTGTGGGGTGGACCCTCCGGCGCATGCGCAGCCCGCGGGGCAGGCTCACGTGGGGGGAACGGGGAGGTCCGCGACGATGCGGCCGACGAGCGCCGGCCCACCGTCGCTGCCGCTCTCGGCGATGAGCCGGTGGGCGAGGCAGGCCACGGCCACCGCCTGGACGTCCTGGGGGGTCGTGTAGGCGCGGGCGGACAGTACGGCATAGGCCTGGGCGCTGCGCAGGAGGGAGATGGCCGCCCGCGGGCTCGCTCCGAGCCGGACCGTACCCGCGGTCCTGGTGGCCCGCACCAGCGAGACCGCGTACTCGGCGACCGGGGTGGCCACGTGCACCGAGGTGGTCGCGGCGATGGCCCGCCTCCACCCGTCGGCGTCGGACACCGGGACCAGCCGGTCCAGTGCGTAGCGTCCGCCGTTGTGGAGCACCAGCCGGGTCTCCACGTCGGCAGCCGGGTAGCCGATGGAGGTCGAGAGCCCGAACCGGTCGAGCTGGCTCTCGACCAACGGGTAGGTGCCGAGCTGGCCGATCGGGTTCTGGGTTCCGATGACCAGGTGGGGACGCGGGAGGGGCCACGACTCGCCGTCCACCGAGACCTGCTGCTCCTCCATCGCCTCGAGCAGTGCCGACTGGGTGCGCGGCGGCGTGCGGTTCATCTCGTCGAGCAGGACCACGTGCCCGAAGACCGGGCCGGGGCGGAACTCCCAGGTCCCGTTGTCCGGGGAGAAGACGGTGACCCCGGTGACATCGGACGGAAGCAGGTCGGGGTGGCCCTGGACCCGTGAGAGCTCGACGCCGAGCGCGGTGGCCAGGGCCTTGGCGAGGACGGTCTTGCCCACACCCGGCACGTCCTCGATGAGCAGGTGGCTGCCGGAGAGCGCAGCGACCACTGCGGTGGTCACCGCGACCGGCGTCCCGAGGAGGACACCGGACAGCGCGGCGTGCAGGGCGCGCCCGGTCACCACCGCCTCGTCGATCGGGCCGGTGTCGACAGCCGGAGCACCTGCGGGCGGCTCGTCGTCGGCCAGCACGTGCTCGGGGACCGCTCTGGGCGCGGCCAGGGGCGCGCCACCGGCACCCCGTGTCTCGATGCCCGCGGTCATGGGATCTCCTGGTCTCCCGGCCTCGGCCGGTGGGGTCGGCGACAGCGCCGTGCGTGGTACCTCACCCACCCTATGCGGTCCTTCCGGAGCGGTTCAACGCGTCGTGGACGGCGCTCCTCCTGGTGTCGGTGCGATCCATGGTCAGAAATCGAGGACGGAGAGTTCGGGGATGGTCCCCTCGGACCGGCCCCGAGCCTCGAGCCACCGGCTGCGGGCCGCGGCACGTGTCGAGGGGCTCCCCTCGGGGGTGATCACGGTCCGTGGAGACCAGGTCTCGGCCACGTCGTCCTCGCCGTCCCAGGTCCCGACCGCCATGCCGGCGAGGAAGGCGGCGCCGAGCGTGGTGGCCTCGACCACCGGGGCGACCTCGACCGGCCGCCCGCACGCCTCGGCCAGCGCCCGGGTGAACACCTCGTTCGAGGACATGCCCCCGTCGATCCGGAGGGTGTCGACCGCGAGACCCGAGTCGGACTCGGCAGCCTCGAGCAGATCCGCTCCCCGGTGGGCCACGCCTTCGAGCACGGCCCGGACCAGCTCCGCGCGGCCGGTCCCGCGGGTGATGCCGAGGAACGTCCCCCGGGCCCCGAAGTCCCACACCGGCGTCCCGAGACCCAGGAGCGCCGGGACGAACCAGACGTCCCCGGTCTCGTCGCATCCGGCCGCCACCGTGGCGGACGCGGCAGCGTCGTCGATGAGGCCGAGATCGTCGCGCAGCCACTCCACGCAGGTGCCGGCGGAGAGCATGATGGCCTCGATCCCCCAGGTGATCACCCCGGCCCGTCGCCAGCCGATGATCGGGATGGTCCCGGCGGGACCGCGGACCGCACCGGGCGGACGGTCGGGGCCGAGGCACTGGTCGAGCATCCCGCCCGTGCCGAAGGTGGCCTTGGCCTGCCCTGGCCGGGTGCAACCCTGGCCGATGAGCGAGGCCTGCTGGTCGCCGGCGATGCCGGCGATGGGCGGTCCACCGGTGAGCGTGCGGGCAGCCCCCACCGTGCCGGAGGAGTCGACGATGGTCGGCAGCACCGCGTCGGGAATGCGCAGTGCGGTGAGCAGTTCGTCGCTCCATCCGGATCCGTCGCCGCGGAGGAGCCCGGTCACCCCGGCGTTGGAGGCGTCGGTGACGTGCAGATCGCCGCCGGAGAGGGTCCAGGCCACCCAGGTGTCGACGGTGCCGAAGGCGAGCTCGCCGCGTATCGCGCGCGCACGATCTGGGTCGACCTGGTCGAGGATGGCCGCGAGCTTGGTGGCCGACGCGTTGGGCGGCACCCGGAAGCCCTGGGACTGGAGCTCGATGCAGGTGCCCACCGTGCGCAGGTCCTGCCACCCGAGGCCGGGAGCCACCGGGACCCCGCTCGCCCGGTCCCAGACCACTGTCGACGCGCGCTGGTTGGCGATGCCCACGGCGTCGACCGGCCCGCCGGCGTGCAGACTGCGCGCGGCGACCTCTCCCACCGCGGTCGCGATGGCGGTTGCGTCGAACTCCACCAGACCGGGGAACGGCGTCTCCGGCAGCACCGGGACGTGATGGATGTGCTCGACGGTCGCGTCCGGACGGACCACCGCGCCCCGTACTCCCGAGGTACCCACATCGACGACCAGGATGCTCATGGCCAGGGCGCCGGGCCGAACGGGCTGTCGAGTCCGAGCTTGCCCGGGTTCAGGATGCCGTTGGGGTCGAGCGCGCGTTTGACCGAGGTGAGCACGGCGAACGAGCTCCCGAGTCCTTCTTCGAGGAACCGCCCGCGGTTGAGCCCGATGCCGTGGTGATGACTGATGGCGCCGCCGGCGTCGAGGGTGGCCCGGGTCACCCGGTCCCAGGCCTCGAGGTAGTAGCGGGCGACCCACGCGTCCCGGGCCGCCGGGTCGTCGGTGCCGTCCGCGGGCCGTCCGGCGAAGGTGAAGTAGAGACAGGCGCCGTCCGGGTAGGCGTGGCTCTGGTGCGAGGAGGCTGCGAGGGTCCCATCGATCGCGCCGAGGGCGTCGACGACGGTCCGGTAGAGGGCCGGAAGCGCCGACCACCGGGCCGAGACCTCGACGGTGTCGACCACCACGCCCGAGCGCCAGAGGGGGGCGAGGGCCGACACGTCGTTGCGGTGGCCCAGCCAGCGGTCGACCAGGTCGGACCCGAGCACCTCGGCGCCGCGGCACTCGTCGTCGACGACAGCCATCGTGGCGGCCACCAGGGTCGGATCGCCCTCGTCGAGCACGATGAGGACGTTGGTGTCGGGCAGGTCGAAGGATCGTCCCGACTCGGTGGCGTCGTAGAGCCGGAGCACGGCCGGGGTGGCACCGCGGCGCAGGATGCGGCGGCAGGCGTCGAGACCGTCGGCGAAGGTGGCGAAGCCGACCGCCAGGCGTCCCTCGTCCGCTGGCACCGGGTGGACCCGGAAGCGGCCGCCGGTGATGACCCCGAGGGTGCCCTCGCTCCCCACGAACAGCTGGGTGAGATCGGGTCCGGTCGCCGCGCGCGGACCGCGCCCCCGGTGCGGACGACCCGACCGTCGGCGAGGACGACTTCGAGGCCGAGCACCATGTCCTCGATCTTCCCGTAGCGGGTCGAGTACTGCCCTGCACCCCGGCAGGCCAGCCAGCCGCCGACCGTCGAGAGCTCCATTGACTGGGGCCAGTGCCCGAGGGTCACCCCGTGCTCCCCGCGCAACCCCGATTCGACGTCGGGACCGAAGGTCCCCGCCCGCAGGTCCGCGACGAGTGAGTCGGTGTCCACCGCACCGATGCCGGCCAGCCCGCAGAGGTCGAGCGCGACCCCGCCGAAGACGGGCACCGAGCCGCCGCACACCCCGCTGCGTCCGGCTGCCGGCGTCACCGGCACCCCGGACGCGTCGCAGAGGGCCAGCACGTCGGAGACCTGCGTGGTCTCGGTCGGACGGGCCACCAGCGCCGGCCGGCAGGGCACAGCGCCCTCTGTCGCCCACCCGATGGCGAGTGGCCACCAGTCGCGCCCGGCCTCGGCCCGGTCCTCGTCCAGCACCGAGACCTCCGCGCACGCATCTGCGAGCCGACGGGCCAGGTCGTCGTCAACCTCGACCCGGGTGCCACCCAGCCGGTCGGTGACCCGGTCGGCCGCTGCGTCGATCGCCGTGACCGGCGTCGGGCCGGTCACTCGCCCGTCACACCGGGGGCGCCGACGGGAGCCGGTCCTGGATCGGGCTCGTCCGCGGCGTCGAGTCCGGCCCGGGTGAGCTCTGCGAGCAGGGTGGTGGCGTACCGGTCGGCCTCACTGGCGACGCGCCCGGCGTCCCAGCCGAGCTCGGGCCCGATGATCCCCGCCACCCGAACGGCTGCCCGTGCCGCGGCCCGGGCATCGCGCAGCGAGGCCCGGGTCCGCCGGTCGAGGACGTCGGACACCGAGCGGGCCATCTCCGCTCGGACCGCGAAGACCGCTTCGGCACACAGATAGGGAAGCCCCTCGACCAGGGGCTCGAGTAACTCGGGCCGTCCGTCGGCCAGTGCCAGCACCGCCGGGGTCTCCGTTCCGTACCGGCCGGCCAGGTGGGCGGCCAGCGCTCCGGCGCGGTCGCCGGTGGCCGGGCCCGCGCCGCCGCGCGTCCCGTTCGCCCCCGCCGTGTGTCGCCCGGGGGTCGCGCCGTGCAGGCGGAGGTCCCGCGTCACGCAGGGGATGGGTCGCCGGCCGAGGGCGACCACCGCGGCGTCGACCGTGTCCTGGGCCATCTTGCGGTACGTGGTGAGCTTGCCTCCGGTGACGGTGACCATGCCGCTGGTCGACGTCTGCACGGTGTGCCTGCGGGAGAGGTCGGCGGTGCGCTCGCTGATCGCCGCGCGGCCCCCCGGGGCCAGCAGCGGGCGGAGCCCGGACCAGATCCCGGTGATGTCGGCCCGGCTGAGCGGGCGGGTGGTCACCGCGTTGGCGGCGTTCAGGATGTAGTCGACGTCCTCGGGCGTGCAGCCGGGATCGTCGAGGGGGCCGTCCCACTCGGTGTCGGTGGTGCCCAGATAGACCTGATCGCCCCAGGAGACGACGAAGATGGACCTGTGGTCTTCCCGAACCGGGATCACCGCGGCGATGTCGCAGGGAAGCGCGGACTCCGGCACCGTGATGTGGATTCCCTTTGCCGGTCGGATCGAGTGCGGGTTGCGCAGCTCGTCGAGGGCCCGGACCTCGTCGGCCCAGACACCCCCGGCGTTGACCACCACCGAGGCCCGTATCTCGAAGGGAGTGGACCCCACCGGGGCGACCGTCGCGCCGCGGACCCTTCCGTCGTCGTCGGTCACCAGGCCGGTCGCCGCTACGTGGTTGGCGGCCACGGCGCCGTGGTCGAGCACCGCGGTGCGCAGGACGGCGAGGGTCAGCCGCGCGTCGTCGGTCCGTGCGTCCCAGTAGAGGAAGCCGGCCGCGAGACGGTCGGCCCGCAGGGTCGGCATGTGGGCAAGGGCCTGCTCCCGGGAGACCTTCTCGTGCCGTCGGCCGATCCGGATCCCGCCGGTCACGTCGTAGAGCCACAGGGCGGTCCGGTAGACGCGCGCCACACTGCGATTGACCACCCCGGCGCGCCCGAAGAGCGGGATGAGGAAGGGGAGCGGGGTGACCAGGTGGGGCGCGTTGTCGAGCAGGCGCTGGCGCTCGGCGAGGTTCTCGTAGACCAGTTTGTACTCGTGCTGCTGGAGGTAGCGGAGCCCACCGTGGACGAGCTTGGAGGACTTGGACGAGGTGCCCGAGGCGAAGTCGTCGCGCTCGACCAGGGCGGTCCGCAGGCCTCGGCTGGCTGCGTCGAGGGCCACACCCGCTCCGGTGATCCCGCCCCCGATGACCAGGAGGTCGAAGGGCTCGGACGCCAGGAGGTCGAGCGCCCGTGCACGGGTGAACCGGTCGGAGCCGGCCACCGGGGAGCGCCCCGATTCTGACATGGGCAAAGCCTGCCACAGGTCGGCGGCCACCTCGCCGGTCAGCGCTCTTCGGTGACCCCGAACCGCTCGACGTAGAAGGCCAGGGAGCGCCCCAGGCGCTCGCGGTCGATGCCGAACTGGCCGAGGTCGTAGACGACTCCGCCGTACCGGCCCCTCGGGTGCTCGTCCAAGAAGGCGACCATGGCCGACTCGGTTGTCACCGTGAATGGTTGGCCGGCGACCTCGTAGACCCGCCTGACCATTGCCAGGTCGTCCTCCATGAACTCGTCGAAGTGGACGTCGATGGTCCGCGCGGGCGGGAGGATCTGCCGCTGGTCGACGCACGAGCGGAGCATCCGCTCGAGACGGTCGGCCCAGTAGCCCCCGATCCAGGGGAGGTCCACCCGGTCGTGCCCGAGCCGGGAGGAGTAGCCGAGCATGGTGACCATCGACGCGGTGACCGAGACCGGGTCCCGGTGGGTGACGACGAAGGTCGCATCGGGGAAGGTGGCGAGGAGCGCCGGGAACTGCTCGAGGTGTTGGGGGGACTTGAGCACCCACCGCGTCCCGCCGCGCAGCCACTGCAGGGCCTGGAGGATCGTTCGGAGATAGGAGTAGCTGGGCTCCTGGTCCCGGGCCAGGTAGCTGTCGCGCCAGGTCGGGATCGGGGCGATGGTCTCGAAGAGCATCGTCGAGGTGTCGATGGCCAGGAGCTGGATCTCCTCGTGGACGTGGTCGGTGGTCATCTCGTGCATCCGCCGGAACTCGGGCAGGGCCGTCTCCACGACGGAGAGCGAGAGCTCGGTGCGGGCGCGACGCGGGTCGGGGTCGCCGGGCTCCGGCTGTTCTCGGTCGGCGAGCACCGGCTCGAGGCTCTCCCAGTAGGGGAGCGACCGGAGTGCCGGGTCGGAGGCGATGAGGTTGTGCAGGTGGGTGGTGCCGGTGCGGGGTAGCCCACAGATCACGATGGGCGCCACGATCGCCTCGTCGAGGATCTCGGGGTGACGGATGAGCAGATCCTCGACCAGGAGGCGGTTGCGGAGGAGTTGGGTGAGGAACTGCGACTGGGCGAAGGACCCGGCGTCATCGAGCCGGGCCTCCTCGCGGAGCGAGCGGCAGAGGATCTCGGACCGGTCGCGGAAGTCGTCGGGCCCGAAGTCGTCGAGGCCGGTGTCGGCGCGGGCCGCGGCCATCAGCGCATCCGGTTCCAGCGAGACGGTCTTTCCCGCCTCGGCCATGAATTCGAGGACGGCTCGTGCCTCGTCGCTGTACCGGGGTTCGGCCAGATCGTCGATGGTGATCGGCGGTGGGCGTGCCGCCGGGGTCATCCCCCTGTCGTCACCGGGACGACGACGGCCTCCGGTCGTGCCGGTGTCTCGGCGGGCAGGAACCACCGGAACCAGATCCACCCGCGGTGGTGGCCAGCCGTCGAGATCCAGTTGGGATGCCCGGGATCCGTGGGGGAGATGACGATCTCCCAGGAGCCGTCCTCCTCGCAGCGCACCTGGGTGCCGTTGATGGTGACCCGCTCGTAGTCGTAGTTGTAGGTGTGGAGGAACGGGTTCCACAGACAGAGGTTCCAGAAGGCGCATTCGGGGGACCGGCCCCGCAGGACGAGGGCTTGCCCGTCCTCGAGGAGGTACCGGCCCATTGCGTAGGCGGCGTCGCCGGCTGCCCACCCGACGGTGGTCGTGGGCACCGGGTAGGGGGGATCGATGGTGTTGGGCTCACCCGCAGGCAGCGGGACGATGGCGGCCTGGTCCCGCAGCCAGGTGAGCGCGGCACGGAGGCGATGGGCCAGCACGGCGTCGTCCTCCCGGAACGTCGGCGGCGGCGCGTCGGCGACGATCTCCCAGGCTGCACGGGTGCCGTGGGACGGGTCGGCCAGGTAGTCGCGGGTGATCATGGCAACCGCGTCCGGCTCCAGCTTGATCCATGGCGACCCGTCGCCCGGATCGTCGGACGAGAGGACCATGGTGATCACTCCGTCCGGCCCTGCCGCGACCTGCCGGGCGTTGAGGCTGCCGACGATGCGATCCGAGGTGCGCCCGTCGTCAGGCCCCCCGTAGACGGTGAGCGAGAGGTACACCGCGTCCCCGGGCCGAACCTGCACCCGGTAGGTGCGGGCCGGATCGACCGGGGCGTAGCAGTAGAAGGCGTCGGCATTGTCCCCGCCCCACTTCTTGTAGGGGCCCACGATCTCGACGAATCGGGGGCGATCAGGATCCGCCCAGACCTGGGTGTCGGCGGCCACTTGCAGGATCGTGAGCAGCCACTTGTGCGCCTCGAGCAGGGTCTGCTCGTCCCCCGGGCCGGAGAGTTCGTCGACCAGTCGTCTGTGTTGCGTTCCCAACTCTGCGAGCAGCTCGGAAAACACCGCCTCGGTCTGGGTTCCCATGGCCGCTTCCTACCACGCACGGAACGCCGGCGTCGCTGGGTCACGGCCCCGACCCGCCCTCCCCGCGGAACGCCGGCCGGAGTGCAGCCGGAATGACACTTGACCCGCAGATTCGGATCCGGCAAGCTTCGCGCGGCGTCGGTCGAGACACTCGGCTACGGGCGTCGAGCACCCTGGCGCGAGTTGTGACGGCGCGGGTGCCGGTGCGGGTTCGATGAAGGTCCAGCGACGAGACAGGAGATCCGGATGGGTTCGAGCAGAACGACGGCGAATGGCGAGAGGTCAGAGTGCGGGGGCCCGAAGCGCGCGGCTATCAGGGGACGGACGCTGCTGCGTCTCTCCCTGTCCCTCTCGGCGGCCTTGGCGGTGGCCGTACCGCTCGGGCTGCTGGCCGGGACAGGAGCCGCGTCGGCGGCCACACCGGCCGCGACGGCCTGCGGGAGCGCCGGAGGGGCGTCGCTGGCGGGCGGGACCTACAGCTCGGTCACCGTCACCGGCGTCTGCAACGTGGATTCGGGGCAGGTCACGGTCACCGGGGACGTGACCGTGGGCGTGGGCGCCTCCTTGCTCTCGTCGTACGCGCTCGACCAGGGGAACACGGGGACCACCTCGGGCCTCACCGTGGACGGCAACATCACCGTCGACACAGGTGGCAGCCTCACCCTCGGCTGTGAGCCCGAGTTCACGTGCTTCGACGACCCCGATCCGAGCAGTCCGACGCTCAGCTCGTCGGACACCGTCGACGGCAGCGTCACGGCCACCGATCCGCTCGGCGTGATCGTCCACGACTCGTCCATCGGCGGGGACGCCGTCCAGTCGGGCGGCGGCGGCGGTCTGAGCTGTGCACCGAGCGGCGTGTTCGCCACCTTCGGGTCGCCGGTCTACAGCAACTACGAGGACAGCACCATCGGTGGGAACCTGCGGGTGACCGGACTCAACACCTGCTGGTTCGGCGCCCTGCGTGTCACCGTCGGCGGCAGCGCGACCTTCAGCGACAACACCTTCGCCGACCCGGACGCGATGGAGACCCTCACCAACACCATCGCCGGCAACCTCATCTGCTCGGGCAACGATCCGGTCGTCCACTACGGCGATTCGGGTGCGTCGCCGAACGTCGTGGCGGGATACGGGACCGGTGAGTGCGCGTTCGGGGTCACCCAGCCCAGCCCGCCTGCCGACCCGACGACCCACCCGCCCACGCCGGCCGGCCCGGAGATGGCGATCGCGGTGCCTGCCACCACGCCACGCGGCTACTGGCTCGGCGCCAAGGACGGCGGGGTCTTCAGCTTCGGGGTGCCGTTCCTCGGCGCCGGCGCGGGAACCGGACAGACCCTCAGCCTCCCGGTCGCGGGGATTGCCGCGGTGCCCGGCGGGAGCGGCTACAACCTCGCCAGCGCGTCGGGGCCCGCCTACGGCCACGGCACCCAAGCGAGCTCCTGCACCGGGGTCCCCGGACCGCTCAACCAGCCGGTGGTGGGCATCGCCCAGGCCCCGGGCGGAGACGGGTGCTGGCTGGTCGCATCGGACGGTGGCGTCTTCGCCACGGGGTCCAACGCGCACTTCTACGGATCGGCCGGCGATCTGGTCCTCAATCAGCCGATCGTCGGCATCGCCCCGGCCCCGGCGGGTAACGGCTACTACCTGGTGGCATCCGATGGGGGCGTCTTCGCCTACGGGTCCGGAGCCACCTTCCACGGTTCCATGGGTGGGCAGCACCTCAACCAGCCGATCGTGGGCATCGCGGTCGACCCGTCCACCGGCGGCTACTGGCTGATCGCCCGGGACGGTGGGGTGTTCGCCTTCGACGCACCGTTCTCCGGCTCGATGGGGGGCACCCCGCTCAACAAGCCGGTGGTCGGTGGCGCAGCTGCTCCGACCGGTGACGGCTACTACCTGGTCGCCTCCGACGGCGGGATCTTCGCCCTCGGGAAGGGCGCGGTGTTCCAGGGTTCGACCGGGGCGATCGCCCTCAACCAGCCCATCGTGGGGATGACGCTGGGCTGATCCGGTCCACCGGACCCTGCCAGGGCGGCGCACCCGTCGCCCCGGCAGGGGACCGGTCACCGCCACATATCACCAATGACTGTTGATCAACAATCATTGGTGATATGGTCCCTGGCGTGCGCACGCCTGAGGAACTCACCGATCTGTTCCGCAGGTCCGGTCGTAAGGTGACCGCGCAGCGCCAGTGCATCTTCCGGATCCTGGAGGGCGACGAGAGGCATCCCTCCGCCGAAGCGGTGTACGCCCTCGCGGTTCAGGAAATGGCGACGATCTCCCTCAAGACCGTCTACCAGACCCTGCACGACCTGGCCGAGATGGGCGAGATCACCGCCCTCGACGTCGGCACCGGCCGCACCCGCTTCGATCCGAATGTCGACCATCCCCATCATCACCTGGTCTGCCGGAGCTGCGGCGGTGTCCGGGACCTGGTGGTCGACTTCCCCGGCCTCGACATCCCCGAGGGCGCGGCGCTCGGCTTCGAGGTCGGCGCCGTAGAGGTCGTCTTCCGCGGCATGTGTGGGGACTGCCGCGCACGGGTCCCACGCGCCCGGCGCACCCGTTCCGTGACCGCAACCCGCTGATCCCGCGCCCCCGAGGGGGTACCTCACCGAAAGAAAAAAAGGAGCACCGTGCCAGCACTCAAGGACACCAAGACGGAGGCCAATCTGAAGGAGGCCTTCGCCGGCGAGAGCCAAGCCAACCGCCGCTACCTCTACTTCGCCCAGAAGGCCGACGTGGAGGGATACCCAGACGTCGCGGCCCTGTTCCGCTCGGTGGCGGAGGGGGAGACCGGTCACGCCTTCGGACACTTCGACTTCCTGCGCGAGGTCGGTGACCCGGTGACCGGGGCAGCGGTCGGGCCCACCGACGAGAACCTCAAGTCCGCCATCGAGGGCGAGACCTACGAGTACTCCGAGATGTACCCGGGGTTCGCCAGGACCGCCCGCGACGAGGGGTTCGAAGAGATCGCCGCGTGGTTCGAGACGCTGGCCAGGGCCGAGAAGAGCCACGCCGGCCGCTTCACCGAAGGACTCGCCTCCGTCTCCTAACACGCTGCCGCACCGGGACGCCGGGCCGGGGGATCCCCGGGCGGCGATCCCGCGTTGCGGTGCCTTCCGTCGATGACCACCACCTACGACCCCGACCATCCTCGTTACCTCGAGGAGGAAGACCTCAGAGGCGAACTCGAGCGGGTCTACGACCTCTGCCAGGGGTGCAGGCTCTGCTTCAACCTCTGCCCCTCGTTTCCCACGCTCTTCGACTTCGTCGACGCGCATGAGGGCCGCGTGGCCGACATGTCAGCGACGGAGCAGGACCGGGTGGTCGACGAGTGCTACCAGTGCAAGCTCTGCGCACTCAAGTGCCCCTACGTGGCGCCGCACGACTGGGATCTCGACTTCCCGCGCCTGATGCTGCGGGCCAACGCCGTCCGTCATGCGGGCGCGGTGCCCTTCGGCCGACGGGTCGCCGACCAGGCCCTCGCCCGCACCGACCTGATGGGGACGGTCTCGACTGCTGCGGCCCCGGTGGTCAACACGCTCACCGGCCGGCCCGGCTCGCGGGTCCGCCGCCTGCTCGAACGGACCGCCGGGATCGCCTCCGAGCGCCTCCTTCCCCCCTACGCCCGCACACGGTTCTCGACCTGGTTCCGCCGGCGCGGAGCGACGGCCCTCCCTCCGGGCGCGGCCCAGGGCACGGTCTCGGTCTTCCCGACCTGCTTCGTCGAGTACATGAACCCGGCGATCGGCCAGGACCTGGTCAAGGTCTACGAGCGCAACGGGGTGTCGTGCTCCCTTCCCGCGGGGACACGGTGCTGCGGGGCCCCGTGGCTCCATCAGGGGAACATCCGCGAATTCACCCGTGCCGCCACCCACAACGTGGCTGTCCTGGCGGCCGAGGTCCGTGCCGGGCGCGAGGTGGTGGTGGCGCAACCCACCTGCGCCTACGTGGTGCGCAAGGACTACCCGATCTACCTCGCCGGCACGGCGTCCGCCGCCGACGCCGAACTGGTGGGCGCACACACCGCCGATCCGGCCGAATACCTCGTCGCCCTGGATCGGGCGGAGGGGACCACCCTCGACAGGCGCTTCGCAGGGCGGGAGTCCGGGCTCGTGCCCGACGAGGTCACCTACCACGTGGCCTGCCACCTGCAGGCCCAGCAGACCGGCCTCAAAGGACGGGACCTGCTCAAGCTGGCCGGGATCAAGGCCACCCTCGTCCAGCGGTGCTCCGGCATCGACGGCACCTGGGGGTACCGGGCCGAGAACTACGAGCGCTCGCGTGCGGTGGCCGGACCCCTCGTCCGCGAAATCGAAGCGGCGGCGAACCCGGTCGTGTGCGGCGACTGCCTCCTGGCCAACGGTGCAATCGAGCAGGAGACCGGCTCCCACCCGCTGCACCCCATCCAGTTGATGGCGCGGGCATACGGCATCGCCGAGGAGCCGTCCTGACCGGGCCACTCGTGCTCGATGACATCGCCGACCTGCGGGCCTACGAACGCGAGCGCGAGACGTTCCTGGAGCAGGTGATCGCGGTCAAGAAGCTGCGGCGTGTCTCGGTGGGCCCGGTGGTGACGCTCACCTTCGAGAGCAGGACGACCGTACGGTTCCAGGTCCAGGAGATGGCCCGCGCAGAGCGGATGACCACCGACCCGCAGATCCAGCACGAGCTCGACGTCTACAACCGCCTGCTGCCCGCTCCCGGCGAGCTCTCCGCCACGCTCTTCCTGGAGCTGGTGACCGAGGAGGAGCTCCGGACGTGGCTCCCGCGTCTGGTCGGTATCGAGCGTGCGTGCGGGCTGGTGCTCGGCGACGGACCGACCCGCGTCCTCGTGCCCTCGGTGCCCGAGGAGCAGCACGGGGCCCAGCTCACCAGGGCCGAGGTCACCGCTGCCGTCCACTACGTGCGCTTCCGCTTCGCGCCTGACCAGATCCGTGCCTTCGCCGCCGGCCCGGTCTCGCTGGTCATCGATCATCCGGCCTATCCAGACGGCCGCCCCGGGGTGGTGCTCTCCGATGCGACCCGGGCCGAGTTGCTCAGCGACCTGCTCGACGGCTGAGAGGTGCCGGGGGGCGACCGCTCACCCCCCCCGGATCACCGGTGGGTCAGATGGACCGCCGCCTCGGGGGTCAGCACCCGGAAGGCCACGCTCTCCTCGAGGTAGAGGTGCACGGCCGTCTGATCGGCAGTGGTGAAGCCGACCGAGAAGTCCTGGCCGACGCTGAGCTCGGTGTCGCCCCCGCGCTGGGAGAGGACGACGGCGCCGTCCACGGCCGGCGCCCAGGCCACCGGACCTCCGAGGATCTGACGGAGGTGCTCGAAGACCGGATACCCGCCGTGCTCGGTCGTCTCGGTGACCCCCGTGTAGGTCCGGGAGCCCAGGGCGATGGCGTAGGGCCCACCCACGTCGCTGCTCCGAAGGGTCGCCACCGCCTTTGCCACGTGCTCCGGATAGAGGTCGTAGTCGTCGCCGATCGCCACCGGTTCGTGGGGTGACGCCGGGATGATGCCGGTGATCCCGACCTCCTCGTTCCCGTGGAACACGAGGTGGTCCTCGGACAGCGCCGCAGCACGACCCGCGTCGATGACCGGGCGCAGATCGAGGTCGGTGGCACCCCGATCGGCAGCGGCCAGCTCGGCCTGAGAGACCGCGAACGGGGTGCGCAGCTCGACCAGCGGAAGGACGCGCCGCCGGCCCATCCGCACCGGTCCCGTGCCATCGGGAACGGTGTCGACCCGGCCCAGGTCCACCGCCGAGTGCTCCCATCCGAGCGGCCCGACGAAGTCCACCAGGCGCCGGGCGGCGAGGAAGTGCTTGAGCGAGCGGGCGGCCTCGTCGTCGATCTGCGACCAGGCGATCCCGGTGACCGGGGCGAGCTCGCGGCGGAGATGGTTCATGGCGATGTCCTCTCGTACGGTGTCCGGTCTCGGCGCAGGGACCCGATCCCGAGGTCGGTGCGTTGGCCTCGGGCCAACGGGTTGCGGTCCGGCGGCCCGACCCGGGTCAGCGTATTGCGGTCGATGTGCGAGAACGGTTCTTCCTGGCCGGGGATGGCGAGGACACCCTCCTCCTCGTAGGACCAGGAGTCGTCGGGATGGACGACCACGTGCATCCGGTAGCTCAGGGTCCGGAAGCTCCGGTCGAGGAAGGGGTTCGACAGGATGCCGTAGACCTCCGAGCCGACCGCGGCCCGGACCTCGAACTCGGTTGCGTCGGGAGCGGCGGTGCCGCCGGCCAGCAACACCTGCCCGCGGGGGATGCCGAGGGTGAGGGTCACCGTTTCGGCGGCCGAGTCCCACAGCCAGTACCCGACCTGGTCGTGGAAGGTCTCGATCTCCCCGGGCTTGACGATGTGGGTGTGGTACCGCAGGCCGTAGAAGAGCTGCGGTCCGTTCGTCTGGGGATCGATCGGCTGCAGCTCGTAGCGCTCGTCGAAGGCGTCGCGCCCGATGCCCTCGGCGACCGGGTGCTGGTCGGCGCCCCCGGTGCCCCGCCAGATGCCGGCAATCGGCCGGAGCGGCCCGAGGTTGGAGAGCGTGTCGGGATCGGCGTCCGGTTCGGTGTAGATGTCGTCGCCGTAGACCCCCGCGTCCGTGTCGGCCATCGCCGGGAGTCTATGTGGTCGGTCCCGTCGAGGTCCGGGCCCGGACGCGGCTCCGCACGGGCAAGGTGCGCGTCGAGGTCCCGGACGGGTTGCCGGCAAGGTGGACGCGGAAGGCTGGTCCGGTCGCCCGTGTCGGGCGGCCGGATCGGACCCGGACGGGACCGGCGGGGAGGCACCTCGGTGCACGGGAAGGGGATTGACATGAGCAGCGCCACCACCACGACCATCGTCGGCAATCTGACCAGGGACCCGGAGATTCGCTACACCCGCGACGGCCAGGCCACCACCACCCTCGGGGTCGCTGCCAACCGCCGGTGGCAGAACCGCGAGACCAACGAGTGGGAGGAGTCCACCTCGTTCTTCGACGTGGTCACCTGGAGGGATCTGGCCGAGAACGTGGCCCTGAGCCTCACCAAGGGGATGCGGGTCGTGGTGACCGGCCGGCTCGAGCAGCGCAGCTGGGAGACGGAGGACGGAGAGCGCCGGTTCAAGGTCGAGGTCGTCGCCGACGAGGTCGGTCCCGGGCTGCGCTTCGCCACCGTCGACGTGCACCGGGTGCAGCGGGCCGGTGCGGACGCCGATCGCGTCGAGCCGGCCGCCGCCGAGGCGAACGGGACCGCCGGTGGCTGACCCGACGGTCGGGCGCCTCCGGTTCGGATCGTCGGTGGTCCTCTCCAAGGAGGAGGCATTCGGGGCCTGCCAGGCGCTCGCAGACGCAGGAGGCCACCTCGTGCGCTCGGGGAGGGGTGTCGAAGCCGATGCCCTGGCCGGACTCTTCGTCCTCCTCGAGGAGCGGCTCTCGGCACCGCAGCCCGACCCGTCCCCGGCGGACTGCGTGGGCGCAGCCGCGGGGCGGCGGGTTCAGTCCTCGCTGGGCTCGAACTCGAGCGAGAGCGAGTTCACGCAGTAGCGCAGGCCGGTCGGGGCCGGCCCGTCAGCGAACACGTGCCCGAGGTGGCCGCCGCACCGTGCGCAGGTGATCTCTGTGCGGCGCATGCCGAAGGAACCGTCCTGGTGCTCCTCGACGGTTCCCTCCGCCAGCGCCCGCGTGAAGCTCGGCCAGCCCGAGCCGGACTCGAACTTGGCGTCGGTCGGGAACAGCGCCGCGCCGCAGCCGGCGCAGGTGAACATGCCGCTGCCGTCGACATGGAGCAGCGCTCCCGACCAGGCCGGCTCGGTCCCCTTCCCGCGGAGCACGGCATAGCGCTCCGGCGACAGCCGTGCCCGCCACTCCTCCTCGGTCAGCTCCACCTTCCCGGCGGCACCGGCATGGTCTCTCGTGGCACTCATCGGGCATCCTCTCTTCCGCGCCGGCCGCACCGGGGGAACCCGGACGCGCACCGACGATCACAAGAGGGAACCCCGTCGGCTCCGGGCGTGTTCCCGGGCGTTCGCGATCACGCCCACGCTCAGCCCGACCGGCCCGGAAGGGCCGTTTGCTAACGTCGCCCCCGCCACCATGGACCTTCGAGACCGACCCGAGGACGAGGCATTCCGCCGCGAGGTCAGGGCGTGGTTGGCCGAGCACGTGGTCGGCGAGTTCGCCGCACTCGGCGGGAGGGGCGGGTCGGGCGACGAGACCTACGGCTTCGAGGCCAGGCTCGCCTGGGAGAAGGAGCTCGCCGCGGCCGGCTGGACCTGTCTGGGCTGGCCCGAGGAGTACGGAGGGCGGGGGGCCTCGATCGCCCGCCAGGTCATCTTCAACGAGGAGTACGTGAAGGCGAGCGCCCCGGGGCGGGTCGGCATCCTCGGGGAGGGCCTGCTCGGCCCCACCCTCATCCAGTACGGGTCACCCGCCCAGCGTGCCCGGTTCCTCCCGCCGATCGTGGCCGGGGCCGAGCTCTGGTGCCAGGGCTACTCGGAGCCGAATGCGGGGAGCGATCTCGCCAACGTGCAGACCCGGGCCGTCCTCGACGGCGACCAGTGGGTGGTGACCGGGCAGAAGGTCTGGACCTCGCTCGCCCATCAGGCTGACTGGTGCTTCGTGGTGTGCCGGACCGAGCCGGGCTCCTCCCGTCACCACGGCCTCTCGTACCTCCTGGTCCCCATGGACCAACCGGGCGTCGAGATCCGCCCGATCACCCAGCTGACCCGGACCTCGGAGTTCAACGAGGTCTTCTTCGACGGGGCGCGTACTGCCGCAGACCTCGTGGTCGGCGAGCCCGGCGACGGATGGCGGGTCGCGCTGGCCACCCTCGCCTACGAGCGCGGGGTCGGCCTCCTCGGACACCAGCTCAGCTTCCGGCGCGAGCTCGACCGTCTGGTGGCGGTGGCCCAGCGGTCGGGACGCTCGAGCGACCCGGTCCTCCGCCAGCGGTTGGCCCGCTCCTACGTCGAGCTCGAGATCCTCCGCTACGACACGCTGCGGAGCCTCTCCGGCTACGACGGCCCGGTCGCACCCCCCGAGGCCTCGATCATCAAGCTCTACTGGTCCGGCTGGCACCAGCGCCTCGGCGAGTTGGCCATGGACGTCAGGGGAGAGGGCGGCCTGGTGCTCGAGTCGGCTCCTTACGAGCTCGACGAGTTCCAGCGGACCTTCCTCTTCAGCCGGTCCGAGACCATCTACGGAGGCTCCGACCAGATCCAGCGCAACATCATCGGCGAGCGGGTACTCGGCCTGCCGCCCGAACCCAAGGGAGACCTGCGATGACCGACGGCGCCGGAGTGCGGATCCCCGAGCCGCCGGCAGGCCACGGGCTGCTCGAGGGCAAGGTGGTCGTGGTGACTGCTGCAGCCGGGACCGGCATCGGGTTCGCCACCGCCAAGCGGTGTGTCGAGGAGGGGGCCACCGTCGTCGTCTCCGACGCCCACGCGCGACGCCTGGGCGAGGCGGCCGATGCGCTCGCCGAGCTGGCCGGCGCCGTTCCGTTGGCGGTCCCCTGCGACGTGACCGTCGAGGAGCAGGTCCAAGGTCTCTACGACGCCGCGGTGGCCGAGCACGGTCGCATCGACGTCGCGGTCAACAACGCGGGGCTCGGCGGCCAGGTCGACATCGTCGACATGACCGACGAGCAGTGGTCGCTGGTGCTCGACATCACCCTGACCGGAACCTTCCGCTGCACCCGGGCCGCGCTCCGGCACTTCATCGCCGGCGGCGCCGGAGGGGTCATCGTCAACAACGCATCGGTGCTTGGGTGGCGGGCCCAGGCCGGCCAGGCGCACTACGCGGCGGCCAAGGCGGGGGTCATGGCCCTCACCCGCTGCTCGGCGGTCGAGGCCGCCCCCTACGGGGTGCGGGTCAACGCGGTCTCGCCCAGCCTCGCCGTCCACCCGTTCCTCAATCGGGTGATGGCTGACGAGGAGCTCGCCGAGCTGGCCAGACGTGAGGTCTTCGGTCGCGGCGCCGAGGTGTGGGAGGTCGCCAGCGTTATCGCATTCCTGGCCAGCGAATACGCCACTTACATGACCGGCGAGGTCGTGTCGGTGAGCAGCCAGCACCCCTGAGCGGCCCGTCGTGTGGCCTCTGCCGCCCGGTCGTACCGACGGGTCGATGCACTACCCTGACGGCGTGTCAGATGTGACGGATCCCCGGGGGGATCTCCAGTGGGGGACCATCCCCGGCCTGGTCGAAGATGCCGCCGCCCGCTTCGGGGACGCCGAGGCCATCGTCGACCACCACGGCCCGTGCAACACGACGACCAGGTGGTCCTTCGACCGGCTGGCCGAGGAGGTGGCCGCTGCGACCCGGGCCATCGTGGCCAACGGCATCGAACGGGGAGACCGGGTGGCCATCTGGGCCCCCAATTGCGCTGAGTGGGTCGTCGCCGCGCTCGGGGCGGTCGGCGCGGGGGCCCTGCTCGTGCCGCTCAACACCCGGTACAAGGGTGCGGAGGCCGCCTACATCCTGCGAGCCTCCGGGGCCAGGCTCCTCTTCACCGTGCAGGGGTTCCTCGGCATCGACTACCCGGCCCTCCTCGACGAGGCGGTGTCCGCGGGCGAAAAGGTCCCCGAGCTCGAGCGCATCATCGTGCTGCGGGGCGACGACGCCTCGTCCCCCCGTCCGGGCGCCCGCGGCGACCAGGTCGTCGGGTGGGAGGTGTTCCTCGGCGAGGGAGGTGCTTGTTCGGCGGACGTGGCTGCGGGGCGGACCGCCTCGATCACCAGCGGTGACCTCTCCGACCTGGTCTTCACCTCGGGGACCACCGGCCATCCCAAGGGGTCGATGACCACCCACGGCCAGTCCCTGCGCACCTTCGCCACCTGGGCCAAGGTGGTCGGCCTGCGCGAGGGCGACCGGTACCTCATCGTGAACCCGTTCTTCCACACCTTCGGGTACAAGGCGGGCATCCTCGCCTGCCTCATGACCGGAGCGACCATGGTGCCCGAACCGGTCTTCGACGTGGACGCGGTCCTGGCCAGGGTTGCCGAGGAGCGCATCTCGGTGCTGCCGGGCCCCCCAACGATCTTCCGGTCCGTCCTCGACCACCCGGACCGGTCCACCGTCGACCTCTCCTCCCTCCGGCTCGTGGTCACCGGGGCGGCGGTGGTCCCGGTGGAGCTGGTCGAGGGACTCTGGTCCGACCTCGGCGTCGAAACCGTCCTCACCGCCTACGGGCTCACCGAGGCCACAGGGACGGTGACCATGTGCCGTTGTGGCGACAGTGCCGAGGTGATCGCCGGCACGTCGGGCCGGGCCATTCCGGATGTGGAGGTCCGCGTCGTCGGGGGAGACGGGGCAGAGGTCCCGGTCGGCGCCAGCGGCGAGGTCCTGGTGCGCGGCTACAACGTGATGCGCGGGTACTTCAACGATCCGGACGCCACCGAAGAGGCGATCGATCGTGACGGCTGGCTCCACACCGGCGACATCGGGGTGATGGACGGCGCGGGCAACGTGACCATCACCGACCGGCTCAAGGACATGTACGTGAGCGGGGGCTTCAACGTCTATCCCGCCGAGGTCGAGGCGGTCCTGCGACGGCATCCGGCCGTGGACCAGGTGGCCGTGGTCGGCGTACCCGACCGCCGGATGGGCGAGGTCGGTCTGGCCGTGGTCGTGCCCACCGCAGGATCGGACGCCGGCGCCCTCGCCGATGCCCTACCCGAGTGGGCGAGCGGGCAGCTGGCCAATTTCAAGGTCCCCGGCCGGGTGCAGGTGGTCGACGCCCTCCCGGTCAACGCGAGTGGCAAGGTACTCAAGCGCGAGCTGCGCGCCGCGTACGCGACGTGAGCGACGCCACCCCGGCGGTCCGTTCTTCATCCGCAACGAAAGGAGCATGCCGTGCGAGGCATCGTCTACACCGGTGACGACGTGGAGGTCACCGACCAGCTGAGCATCGGCGACCCGGGACCGACCGAGGTGCGCGTGGCCATGGGCGCGGCCGGGGTGTGTCACAGCGACCTCTCGGTCATCAACGGGACGATCCCGTGGAAGGCGCCCTCCGTCCTCGGTCACGAAGGGGCCGGGGTGGTCGAGGCGGTGGGCTCCGAGGTCCGCTCGGTGCAGGTAGGCGACCATGTGGTCATCGCGACCCTGGCCAGCTGCGGGACCTGCCGGGCCTGCGCCACCGGGCATCCGACCTGGTGTGTGAAGACCCTGGGCAACGTGTCGCAGCCCTTCACCTACAAGGGAGAGCCCGCCTCCAACTTCGCGGCCACCTCGGTCTTCGCCGAGTCGACCATCGTAAAGGAGGTCCAGGCCGTCAAGATCTCGAAGGAGGTGCCGCTCACCTCGGCGTGCCTCATCGGGTGCGGGGTGCTCACCGGGGTCGGCTCGGTCCTCAACCGTGCGAAGGTCCGGGCGGGGGAGACCGCGGCTGTGTTCGGCGTCGGGGGCGTCGGGCTCAACGTGATCCAGGGCCTCCGCCTGACCGCGGCGAGCCGGATCATCGCGGTGGACACCCTGTCCTCGAAGGAGGGTCTGGCCCGTCAGTTCGGGGCGACCCACTTCGTCGACGCCTCGGCCACCGACCCGGTTGCGGCCATTCGCGAGCTGGTCCCGCCCGCGCCGGACCGGGTCTCCGGCGCACTCGGGTGGACCGGCGGGGTCACCTGGTCCTTCGACTGCGTCGGTCACCCGGCGGTGCTCCGCAACGCGCTCGACGTCCTCGACTGGGGCGGTACCGCCCTCGCCATCGGCATCCCGCCCCAGGGCACCGAGGTCTCCGTGGATGTCAACGCCCTCGCCTATGTGGACCGCGGCCTGCTCGGGTGCCGGTACGGGTCGGCGCGGCCCCACCAGGACATCCCGCTCATGGTCGAGCTCTACCTCTCGGGCAGGCTCATGCTCGACGAACTGGTCACCGAGCAGCGACCCCTCGAAGGGTTCCGGGAGATCGTCGAGGACATGGAGGCGGGCAAGCTCGCCCGCGGCGTCCTCACCTTCTGACCTCGCACGGATCGGAACGGGCAATGACGCAGCATCACGCCGTCGCGGAGTGCGAGACACTCCCCGAGGTCATACGCGCGGCGGCCAGCACGCAGGGCGATCTGGAGGCGTACGTCGAGCCGGCCACGCCCACCTCCCCGCGCCGGGCGGTGACCTTTGCGGCGTGGGACCGGGCGGCCGACGGGGTGGCCGGCCTGCTCGCCGCCAACGGGGTCGGCCACGGCTCGGTGGTCTGTCTCCTACTCCCGAGCTCGATCGACTACATGGTCTGCTACGCCGCAGCCGCCCGACTCGGCGCGGTGACCTCGGGCATCAATCCCCGACTGGGCCCGGCAGAGCGCGCCTCGATCGTGGAGCGGACCCGACCGGTGGTGCTGGTGGTCGACGACGACGCCGCCCACCCGGATGGTCCGATCGGGATCGTGCTCGAACGCTCGATGGTGCTGGCTGCCGCGTCCGGGCCACCGCCGAGCTCGCTCCACAGGGTGACGGCCACCGACCCGGTGGCCGTGGTCTGGACCAGCGGCACGACCGGGCTGCCCAAGGGCGCGGTGTTCGACCACCGGAACCTGCGTGCCGTCTCGGAGGCGGCCGACGTGCTCTCGGTGCCAGGAGACCGGCGCCTCTCGCCACTGCCGTTCGCCCACGTGGGGTCCATGACCCGGATCTGGGACGAGGCGGCCCACGGCATCACCACCGTCATCACCCCGACCCCCTGGCGGGCGGCCGACGCGGTCTCGGTGATGGCCACCGAACGGATCACCGTGGCCCAGGGGGTCCCGACCCAATGGGCGCTCGTGCTCGCGCACCCGCTGCTGGCGTCCGCCGACCTCTCGTCGCTGCGCGTCGCGGGCACCGGGGCCTCGCGGGTGCCCGCCGAGCTGGTGACCGCCATGCGAGCCGCCCTCGGGGTGCCGGTGGTCGTGCGCTACACCTCCACCGAGGCGTCGCTCGGGACCGGCACGGTGCCCGGCGACCCCGACGAGGCGGTGGCCACCTCGGTCGGCCGCCCGGTGACCGGGGTCGCCCTCTCCCTCGTCGACGAACACGGGGTGCCGGTTGCAGACGGCGAGGTGGGACGGGTGCGGCTCCGCTCCGCGGCGGTCATGCGCGGCTACTGGGGAGGACCGCCGACCGGCCCCGGGGCCGGCGGCGTCGTCTACGACGACGCGAGCACCCGAGCGGTCCTCGCACCCGACGGGTGGCTGACCACGGGCGACTTCGGATGCATCGATCCCGACGGCCGACTCCACCTCGTCGGGCGGGCCAACGAGCTCTACATCCGGGGCGGGTACAACGTCTACCCTGCCGAGGTCGAGCAGGTGCTCGGCGGCGTGTCCGGCATCGAGCAGCTGGCCGTGGTCGGTGCACCCGATCCGGTGCTCGGCGAGATCGGGGTGGTCTTCGCGGTGCCGTCGCCAGGTTCCGCCCCGGATCCGCACGAGCTGCTGGCCGTGCTCCGGGAGACGGCACGGGCGACGCTCGCCGACTACAAGGCACCCGATCGGCTGGCGGTCGTCGACGCTCTCCCCCTGACCTCGATGATGAAGGTAGACAAGAGGGCCCTGGCCGTGCGAGCCGCCCTCGAGACGAACGGAGCGAGTGCACCATGACCGCTGGATCGACACCCGCCACCGGCGGGGTCACCGACGACCCCATCCGGATCGGCACCATGCTCTTCACGTTGGTGGAGCCGCACCGCGGTCACGAGGTCGCCTACAACCGCTGGTACGAGCGGGACCACTTCTATGCCGGCTGCCAGATCGGGGCGTACAACTTCGCCGGCGCCCGGTTCGTCGCCACTGCC
The DNA here is from genome assembly GCA_963701325.1 of uncultured Acidimicrobiaceae bacterium. Taxonomy (GTDB): domain Bacteria; phylum Actinomycetota; class Acidimicrobiia; order Acidimicrobiales; family RAAP-2; genus Bog-756. The sequence continues at coordinate 861,002 of OY969604.1, read as the reverse complement.
CCGATGAAGGAGCTGCGTGCCCCGCGTGTCGGCGCCGAGGGGCCGGCCCCGCTGGTGGCAGACCCCCAGACCGGCAGCTACCTCGGGCTCTACTACGTGCTCGACGGTCACCACGACGAATGGAACCGGTGGGCGGTGGACCAGGTCAACACGCTCCACGCCGCCGGTCGCATGTTCGAGCACCGCGACCACATCCACACCGGGCTCTACCGGTTCGAGTGGGAGCAGCGACGCGACGCCGACGGTGTCCCGGCGGAGCTCACGCTCGACCACCGCTTCGCCGGGATGGTCTCGGTGTTCGTCGAACCGGCCGAGGGGGTGACCGGCCAACGGATCGGGAGCTGGTACCGCGACGAGTTCCTGCCCTCGGTGCTGCCCGGCTCTGCGGTTGCGACCGTGCTCGGGTTCAGCCCGCTGCCGCTGCTCGCCGACGCGCCAGGGGACGTGCCGCGTGGCGAGACGCCCGACGAGCAGGTGCTCCTGCTCTGCTTCACCGACGTGGACCCGACCGCCGCCTGGCCGGACGTCATCGCTCCCCAGGACGCGGCACTCGCATCGTCCGGACTCGGCAGGGTGGTCTGGGCCTCCCCGTTCGTCGGCACTGTGCCGGGAACCGACACCTACACCGACCAGCTCTGGGTGACGTCGGCGTGAGCGACGACATGATCGGACGGATGGCCGCGCGGGCCGCCGACCGCGGCTGGGCGTGGGCGCCCACCCTCTGGCACCTCGTCGAGCGCCGCGCCGCGGCCACCCCCGACGCTGTGCTGGCCCGGGAGGACACGGGGAACGTGCTCACGTTCGCCGGCTACCGCAACGCCTGCCTGCGTACGGCTGCCGGGCTGCACGAGCAGTGGGCGGTGTCCCGGGACACCGCGGTGAGCTGGGAGCTGCCGACCTGGAACGAGTCCCTCGTGCTGGTCGGGGCGCTGGCACGGCTCGGTGCCCGCCAGAACCCGCTCATCCCGATCTACCGCGAGCGCGAGGTCGGCTTCATCACCGAGCAGAGCGGTGCCTCGCTGCTCGTGGTGCCGACCGTCTACCGCGGGTTCGACTTCGAAGCCATGGCACACGAGATCGCCGAACGGCGCCCCGCACTCGGGGTGCTGGTGGTCGACCGGGTGCTCCCCGACGGTGACCCGGCATCGCTGCCCCCGGCCGATCCCGACCCGGACCGGGCCACGGACGCGCCGGTGCGCTGGCTGTTCTACACGTCCGGCACCACCGCCGACCCGAAGGGCGCCCCCCACACCGACCTCACGGTCACCGCCTCCGCGCTCGCGATGGCCGAGTGTCTCGACATCCGGGCCGACGACGTCTCGGCCCTGGTCTTTCCCTTCACCCACATCGGGGGGATCGGGTGGCTCATCGCGTCACTGCTGACCGGGTGCACCCTGCTCACGACCGAGGCCTTCGATCCGGTACGGACCCCCGCCTTCCTTGCCGCCAACCAGGTGACCCTCGCCGGATCCGGCACCCCGTTCCACCTCGCCTATCTCGCCGCGCAGCGGGCCGGGTCCGGGGAGTCGCTGTTCCCCGCGGTCCGCTCCTTCCCGGGAGGCGGAGCTCCCAAGCCGCCCCAGCTCCACTACGACGTGAAGGCCGAGATCGGGGGAGCGGGCATCGTCTCGGGCTACGGCCTGACCGAGGCGCCGATCGTGGTCATGGCCGGCACCACCGACGCCGACCAGAAGCTGGCCGACACCGAGGGACGCCCGACCCCGGGGGTCGAGCTCATCGTGGTGACCCTCGACGGCCGCCGGGCCGGGCCGGGCGAGGAGGGGGAGATCCGGCTCAAGGGGCCCCAGATCATCGAGGGCTATCTCGACCCCTCCCTCGACGCAGACGCGTTCGACGGTGACGGGTACTTCCGGAGCGGCGACCTCGGGGTCGTCGACACCGAGGGGTACGTGACCATCACCGGCCGGCTCAAGGACGTGATCATCCGCCACGGCGAGAACATCTCGGCCAAAGAGGTCGAAGACCTCCTCTACACCCACCCGTCGGTGGCCGACGTGGCGGTCATCGGGCTGCCCGACCCGAACACGGGCGAGCGGGCCTGCGCGGTGGTGGCCCTCGCGGAGGGGGCCACCTTCGACCTGGCCACCATGGCCGAGTACCTCCGTGAGGAGGGGCTGCGGGTCCAGGCCGTCCCGGAGCAGCTCGAGCTGGTCGAGACGGTGCCCCGCAACCCCGCGGGCAAGATCCTCAAGCACACCCTGCGCGAGCGATTCGCGCCGGCCTCCGCCACATCGACCAAGAGGAGCGATCCATGAGCCCGATCCAGGGAGTCACCTTCGGCAGAGGGGGCGACGAGCACGACGCGGCCGACGCCGCCATCCGCGAGTTCGTCGGTCACCGGTTCGACGGCAAGGTGGCCATCGTCACCGGCGCCGGCTCGGGGATCGGCCGCGCAGTGGCGCAACGGCTGGCTCGGGAAGGAGCGTCGGTGGCTGCACTCGACGTCGACGCCGACGCGGTGGCCCTCACGGTTGCCGACATCGAGGCGGAGGGGTGGCGGGCGGTCGCCCACACCTGTGACGTCACGTCGGAGTCCTCCGTTCAGGAGACGGTGGCGTCTGTTACCGGCGAGTTCGGCCCGCCGACCGTGGTCTGCAACGTGGCCGGGATCGGGCGGTTCTTCAACACCGCCGAGATGCCGTTCGACTGGTGGCAGCGGATCCTGGCGGTCAATCTCACCGGCCCCTTCCTGGTCTGCCGCGCTTGTCTGCCCTCCCTCCTCGAGCACGGCGGGTCGATCGTGAACGTGGCCTCGAACACGGCACTGATGGGACAGGCCTACTCGGCCGCGTACTGTGCCTCGAAGGCCGGTCTGCTCATGTTCTCCAAGGCTCTGGCCGCCGAGTTCCTGGGCAGAGGCGTCCGGGTCAACGTGGTGGCGCCGGGCGGAACGGACACCCCACTGATGGGGGAGTTCACCCTCCCCGACGGGGCCAACCCGAAGCAGCTGACCAAGATCATGACGCCGATGGGCTTCTCGACCCCGGCCGAGATCGCCGCGTCGATCGCCTTCCTCGCCTCGGACGAGTCGTCCTACACCACCGGGGCGGTGCTCTCGGTGGACGGCGGCTTGACCATCTGAGCCCCGAGACGCTCGCGCCGGGCACCGAATGTGATCCGGAGCGGCTCGGCGCAGGGGAACGGGCACATGCAACAATGGAACAGCGGGGGGCAAGTTGTCGCCCGCTCTTTTCCCATGCAGCTGAGGTGAGCCATGGCTGAGACCCGACCGGTCGAGCAGTGGGAGACCGACTTCGACGTCATGGACCCGGCGTACGTGGCCGACCCGTTCCGCATCTGGGACGAGCTGCGTGCAACCTGCCCGGTGGCCCATACCGAGCGGCGGGGGAGCACCTGGCTCCCGACCCGGTACCAGGACGTGGTCGATCTGGCCCATGACATCGAGCACTTCAGCTCGTTGGACATCGTGGTGATCCCGTTCGTGGGGGACGAGCCCGAGGACCCGATGCTGCCCTACGGCGTGCCGCCCATCTCGGCGGACCCGCCGCTGCACACCTGGACCCGCCGCCTCCTGCTCCCCTGGTTCTCCCACCGCAAGGTCGAGAGCTACGAACCGATGACCCGCGAGCTGTGCGCACGGCTGGTCGACGGGTTCATCAACGACGGGCATGCCGACGCGGCGGCTGACTACGCGCAGCAGATCCCCGTCCGGGTCATCGCCTCGATCCTCGGCGTCCCCGCCGCGCTGGCCGACACCTTCACCGGCTGGGTCCGGGAGGTGCTCGAGTTCGCCGACGACCCGGAGCGGCGTGAGCACGGGACACAGGCACTCATCACCTACTTCGTCGAGGAGCTGGGCCGCCGGCGGGAGCAGCCGGGGGACGACCTGTTCAGCGAGCTGATCCACACCGAGATGAACGGTGAGCCGCTCGAGGACGCGGTCGTGCTCGGCGCGGCCGCCCTCGTCCTCGTCGCCGGGGTGGACACCACCTGGAGCGCGATCGGCTCCTCCCTCTGGCATCTCGCCACCCATCCCGACGACGCCAAGACTCTGGTGACCGATCCGGAGGCGATGCCACTGGCCATCGAGGAGCTCCTGCGGGCCTACTCGCCGGTGACCATGGCCCGTGTGGTGACCGGGAACGTCGACTTCCGTGGGTGTCCGATGGCAGAAGGGGACAAGGTGCTGATGAACTTCCCCTCGGCCAACCGCGACCCGGCGGTCTTCGAGGAGCCGGCTCGGGTCATCCTGGACCGTTCCCACAACCGGCACGTGGCGTTCGGGTCCGGCATCCACCGTTGCGCGGGATCGAACCTCGCCCGGATGGAGCTGCGGGTGGCGCTCGAGGAGTGGCTCAGACGGATCCCGGAGTTCAGGCTGGCCGACGGGCCGGAAGTGACCTGGGCCGGCGGCCAGGTCCGCGGACCGCGCCGTGTGCCGGTGGTGTTCCCGTGAGGATCCGGGTGGACGCGGACAAGTGCACGGGCCACGCCCGCTGCTACGGCCTCGCCCCGGAGTTGTTCTCGGTCGACGACTACGGCCTCTCGTCGGTGATCGGTGACGGGACCGTCCCGACGGAGCTCGAGGACAAGGCGCGCCTGGCCATCGCCAACTGCCCCGAGTATGCCATCGAGGAGATCCCCGACTGAGTCGGCCGCGGCCGTCGATCGAGGAGGACCGATGCGCCTGAGGAACATGTACGGACCGGACGCCACCTTCGCCGGGGTGCCGAAGGCGGACCTCGACGACCCTGCCAGCTACGCGGATGCCGCCGCGGTGATCCTCGGAGCACCCTTCGACGGGGGCACCAGCCACCGGCCGGGGTGCCGTTTCGGTCCACAGGCGATCCGGTTCACCGACTACCTGCCCCACGACGGCTCCCGACCGCACCTGGCCCTCGGAGTGGACCCGCTCATCGAGCTCGGCGTCGTCGACGCCGGGGACGTCGAGATGCCCTCGGGCGACACCGACACCTCGGTGGCCCGACTCGAGGCGGCCGTCGCCACCCTCGCCGCGAGCGGCGCGGTCCCGGTCGTGCTGGGTGGTGACCACACCATCGCCTGGCCCGACGCCACCGGGGTGGCCCGTCACGTCGGCTGGGGTCGGGTCTCGATGATCCACTTCGACGCCCACGCCGACACCGCCGACACCCAGTTCGGGTCGTTGGTCGGGCACGGCACCCCGATGCGGCGGCTCATCGAGTCGGGGGCGGTGCGGGGTGACCGCTTCCTCCAGATCGGATTGCGCGGCTACTGGCCGGGCCCCGAGACCCTCGACTGGATGGCCGGACAGGGCATCCGCAGCTACGAGATGAGCGAGGTGACCGATCGGGGTCTCGACACCTGCCTGGACGAGGCGTTCGTCACCGCGACCGACGACTGCGACGCGGTCTTCCTCTCGGTCGACGTCGACGTGGTCGACCCGGGGTCGGCACCGGCCACCGGCACACCCGAGCCCGGTGGGCTGAGCGCGCGGGAGCTGTTGGACGCCGTCCGCCGTACCGCCATGCTGCTCCCCGTCGGCGGGGTCGACATCGTCGAGCTCTCGCCGCCCCACGACCACGCCGAGGTGACCGCGTACCTCGCCAACCGCATCGTGCTCGAGGTGCTCTCCGGGATCGCCTGGCGGCGGGCGAAGCAGGCCGGACGTCGCGTGCGGCTCCCGACCGACCCGCTGCTCGAACGCGAGTGACCAGCGGCCCTCGACCCGATTACGAGAGCCGCTCGACGATCATGGCCATCCCCTGGCCGCCCCCGACGCACATCGACTCGAGACCGATGGTCTTGCCGGTGTCCTCGAGCGCGTTGAGCAGCGTGGTCATGATGCGCGCCCCTGTCTGGCCGAAGGGGTGCCCGAGGGCGATGGCCCCACCGCGCACGTTGAGCTTGTCCCACCCGATGCCCAGCTCGTGGGCGGAGGGGACGACCTGGGCCGCGAAGGCCTCGTTGATCTCGACCAGGTCGATGTCGTCGATCGTCATGCCGGCCCGGGCCAGGGTCTGACGGATGGCGCCCACCGGCCCGAGTCCCATGATCTCGGGGTCGAGCGCGGAGACGCCGCTGGCGACGATGCGGGCGAGCGGGGCGATCCCGAGCTCCCGGGCCCTGGTGTCACTCATGACCACGACCGCGGCCGCACCGTCGTTGAGCGGGCAGGCGTTGCCGGCGGTGACCGTGCCACCTTCCCGGAAGACGGGCCGGAGTTGGGAGAGACCCTCGAGGGTCGTGCCGGGCCGGGGACCGTCGTCCTTGGTCACCACGGTGCCGTCGGCGAGGGTCACCGGGATGATCTCCCGCTCGAAGAACCCGGATTCCTGGGCGGCCACGGCCCGGGTCTGGGACTGGAGCGCGAACTCGTCCTGCTCCTGGCGGCTGACCTTCTTGTACTCGGCCACGTTCTCGGCGGTCTGGCCCATGGCGATGTAGATGTCGGGCAGCGCGCCCGCCAGAGGGGTCCAGGGATCGCCGGCCGCCGGGGTGCGGGCGGTCGTGCGGGCCTCCGCCTCGGCGAAGGAGGTGTTGTGCGGCCCGACGTCCGCCGCGCCCTTGTTGTACCGGCTCACCGTCTCGACGCCGGCGGCCACGAACACGTCCCCCTCGCCGGCCCTGATCGCGTGTGCCGCCATCCGGATGGTCTGCAGCGACGACGAGCAGTAGCGGTTGACCGTGACCCCGGGCACCTCGGGCAGCCCGGCCAGGAGCGCGGCGACTCGCGCCACGTTGTACCCGGCCTCGCCTGCCGGCTGCCCGCACCCGAGGATGACATCCTCGACGAGCTGCGGGTCGAGGGCTGGGACCCTCGCCAGGACCTCGCCGATGACCAGGGCGGAGAGGTCGTCGGGTCGGCACTCGACGAGTGATCCCTTGTTCGCCCGCCCGATCGGGGTCCGACCGGTGGCGACGATGACGGCTTCGGGCATGTGGAGCTCCTCGGGACGGGCGGCGGGCCGGGCCGCAGCAACTTACCGGACGGTAACCCTAGCGGATCGGTGTCCGGCGTCCGGCTGTCGGCAGGTTACCGGGTGGGCCCACGATCCGGTGAGCCCGAGCGTCATGGTGAGGGTCACCAGGTGGCGCCGACCGCGGGTCGAATGTAACGTGTTCTAGTCGCCCCCGACCGTCCAGCGCGGCGCGCCGGAGCGACGGACCCGCGGGTGGGAGCAACCACACCCACCCGCGCCATCACGGCAGGCAGTGACGATCGGGAGGGACCGCATGGAGATCGGCTACACCGAAGAGCACGAGGATCTCCGTAACCGTCTGCGCGCGTACTACGCCACGCTGTTGACTCCCGACGTCGAGGCGACTCTGTCCTCGAGCCACGGCATCGGGCCGGACATGCGCCGCGTGGTCAAGCAGATGGCCACCGACGGATGGCTCGGGATCGGCTGGCCGAAGGAGTGGGGCGGGCAGGGACGCGGTCCGATCGAGCAGTTCATCTTCTTCGACGAGTCGATGCGCGCCGGTGCGCCGGTGCCGATGCTCACCATCAACACCGTCGGCCCGACCATCATGCAGTTCGGGACACAGCAGCAGAAGGAATTCTTCCTTCCCAAGATCCTGGCCGGCGACATCCACTTCTGCATCGGCTACACGGAGCCCGAGTCGGGCACCGACCTGGCCTCACTGCAGACCCGCGCGGTGCGCGACGGTGACGAGTACGTGATCAACGGCCAGAAGATCTACACGTCGCTGGCCGGGGACGCCGACTACATCTGGCTGGCAACCCGCACCGATCCGGAGGTGGCCAAGCACAAGGGCATCTCGATCTTCATCGTGCCGATGGACACCCCGGGGATCAAGGTCGTCCCGATGCACCTGCTCGGTGACCACAACATCAACTACACCTTCTACGAGGACGTCCGGGTCCCGGCGTCGAACCTGGTCGGTTCCGAGAACCAGGGATGGTCGCTCATCACCAATCAGCTCAACCACGAGCGGGTGACCCTCTGCTCTCCGGGCATCATCGAGCGAGCCCTCGCCGACGTCCGGGCGTGGGCCCAGGCGACAAAGCTGGCCGACGGCCGCAGGGTCGTCGACCAGGAGTGGGTCCAGGTCCACCTGGCCCGTATCCACGCCAAGCTCGAGTTCCTCCGGCTGATCAACTGGAAGGTGGCCTGGAGCGCCACCCAGGGCCAGCTCGACGTGGCCGACGCGTCCTCCATCAAGGTCTTCGGTACCGAGTTCTACATGGAGGCCTTCCGCTTGCTCATGGAAGTCGTCGGTCAGGCCGGGTACCTGACCAAGGGCACCCCCGACGCCGTATTGGCCGGGCGACTCGAGATGTACGCGCGGAGCATGGTCATCCTCACCTTCGGCGGTGGTACCAACGAGATCCAGCGGGACCTCATCGCCATCTTCGGCCTGGGGATGCCCCGGTCGCTTCGGTAGTCCCGCGCACCACGAGAAGAGAGCACACGATGGATTTCTCATTCAGCGAAGAGCAGGAGACGGTCCGCTCCCTGGCCGACCGGATCCTGACCGATCTGTCGACCCACGAGCGCCTGCGCGAACTCGAGGCAGAGCCCGAGGGTGACCGGTTCGACCGCAAGCTCTGGTCCGAGCTGGCATCGGCCGGACTCCTCGGCATCTCACTCCCCGAGGACGTCGGCGGCGCGGGGCTCGGCTTCGTCGAGACCGGGCTCATCGCCGAGGGCGTCGGCCGTACCGCCGCCTACGTGCCGGTCGTGGAGACCCTGGCCGCCGCGGCTCCGGCCATCGCCCGGTTCGGGACCGCGGACCAACGCCGGCGGTGGCTCCCCGGCGTGGTCGCGGGTGACACCGTCGTGACCACCGCCCTGGTCGAGCTGGGGGGAAGCCCCCTTGCGCCCTCGACCGTTGCCGAGCGGGACGGCGACGGCTGGGTGCTCACCGGGACCAAGTCCTGCGTTCCCTCGGGAACGGTGGCCGACGCGGTACTGGTGCCCGCCCGTGTGGAGCCGGACGGCCTCGGGGTCTTCCTGGTCCCGGTCGGGACCGCCGGGGTGGGCATCGAGCGCCAGGTGGCCAACACCGGCCAGCCCGAGGGGTTGATCACCTTCACCGGGGCGCGGGTGGGTGCCGAGTCGTTGCTCGGCTCGCTCGAGGACGGCCGCGCCGTCGTCGGCTGGCTGGTGCTGCGCAGCACCACCGCACTCGCCCTGGTCGAAGCCGGCGCCGCCGCCGCGTCGATCGCCCTGGTCTCCGAGTACACGAAGACCCGCGAGCAGTTCGGCAAGCCGATCGCCACCTTCCAGGCGGTGGGCCAGCGGGCGGCCGACGCCTACGTCGACGCCGAGGCGATCCGTCTGACCGCCTGGCAGGCCGCCTGGCGGATCTCGGAAGGCCTGCCCGCCGAGAAGGAAGTGGCCGTGGCCAAGTTCTGGGCAGCCGACGGCGGCCAACGGGTCGTGCATGCTGCCGTCCACCTCCACGGCGGTGTCGGGGTCGACCGTGACTATCCGCTCCACCGGTACTTCCTGATGACCAAGCACATCGAGCTCACACTCGGCGGCGCCACCGACCAACTGCTCCGGCTCGGGGCCACCCTGGCCGCAGAGCCGGTCTGAGAACCCTCGACGGCAGCGAAGGGCGCTCCGCGTGGTCATGGGCCGCCGGCCGGGCGTGGCGCACGCCTCCTGGCCGATCACGGCGGCGGATCTCGTCGGCCTCGCCGGGCAGATGGCGGTGGCCATGTTCCGGGTACCGTTCCGCAAGCCGTGGGACGGGGACGGGGACCTTCCCCACAACCTCACCGTGGCGCTGACCCGGGAGACGCTGCGCACCTTCATGGGCTACTCGTCGTCCCTGCACATCGAGGAGTTCCGCTCGGTCGAGATGGTCCTCGACGAGCTCTGCGGGGTGGTGCTCCCCCCGGTCGTGCGCACCCTCGAGGTCACCCAGGAGGCCAGCATCGTCGCCGGCGTACCCGGCACCTGGTTCCGGCCGAGGTCGGGCGGAAGCGGTGGCACCATGCTCTATCTCCACGGTGGCGGCTACATCGGGACCTCGCCGAAGATGTACAGCGTCTTTGCCGCATGGTTGGCCCGACGGACCGGGTGCGACGTGTTCGTCGCCGACCTCCGGCTCGCGCCGGAGTTCCCGTTCCCGGCCAGCCTGGAGGATGCCGTGCTCGTCCTCGAGGCGCTCGTCACAGGCGGGGTCGACCCGGGCCGGGTGGTGGTGGCCGGCGACTCGAGCGGCGGTGGCCTTGCCACGTCCCTCGTCTACTCGATGGTTCACACCGGGCACCGGCCGGTGGCAGGGGTGGTGCTCTTCTCGCCGGAGGTGACCCTGCGGCTCGACCAGCCCTCGGTCGCCGCCAATGCCGATCTGGACATCCTCCCCTGGAACATCCCGACCTCGTCGTACCTCCACGGGGTCGACCCGGCGTCTCCCGCTGTGTCCGCGGTCGACCAGGACCTGACCGGTTGGCCGCCCACGTTCGTCTCCTTCGGGGGCGACGAGATGCTGCGGGACGCGATCCGCGAGTTCGTCGGGCATCTCGACGCCGCCGGGGTCCGGACGGTGGCGCTCGAGGAGCCGGGGATGTTCCACGTCTTCCCGATCCTGATGCCCTGGGCCGAGGGGAGCCGCCGGGCCTACCGCGAGGTCGGCGAGTTCGTGCGCGGACTGCTGGCGGACCCGCCGGGCGCCGACCGGTGAGCCTCTCGGTCTCCCACATCGGGATCTGCGTGTCCGACCCCGAGCGCTCCCTCCGGTTCTACCGGGACGGTCTCGGTTTCGAGGAGGTGGCCGCCCACGAGGTGGGGGAAGAGTTCGCCGCACTCATGGAGGTCGACGGGGTACGGCTGCGCTCGCGGATGGTCCGTCGGGACGGGGTCACCCTCGAGCTGCTGGGCTTCGACGCGCCGGGCACGACCGGCGATCCCGGTCGGCGGCCCATGAACCAGCTGGGTTTCACCCATCTCTCCCTCCGGGTGGACGACCTCGAGGCCGTGGCCGCGACCATCGGTGCCTTCGGGGGCAGCGTGGTGGCCTCCACCCGCACCACCCTCGACCTCGGCGGCACCCGGTTGGACTTCCTCTACTGCACCGACCCCGACGGGGTGCGCATCGAGCTCATGGACCTCGGCGCCGCCCCCGAACCGTTGCCGAGCCCGTCCGATCCTCTTGTACCGTGAGACCGTGAGCCATTCGCCGGCGGATGTGGTCGAGGTCGATCCCGAGGAAGCCGACCGCCTCACCCGGGCCGGTGCCCTCCTGCTCGACGTCCGCGAGGACGACGAGTGGACGGCCGGGCACGCCCCGACCGCAACCCACCTGGCCATGGGCCTCGTCCCGGACCGGTTGGCCGAGCTCCCCACCGATCGCACCATCCTGTGCCTCTGCCGGGTCGGCGGACGCTCGGGGTCGGTCGCCCTCCACCTGGCCGCTGCAGGCTTCGACGTGCGCAACGTGGCCGGCGGCATGCAGGCCTGGGAGGCGCGGGGCCTGCCGGTCGTCGCCGAGGGCGGCGCGGCGGGACGGGTTCTCTGAGACTGGGGATCGGCGGGGTGCCTCGGTGACGGTGTACCTCGACGACTGGCGCCAGCCCGCCCGGCTCGGGCCGATCGACGACCGGTGGTCGCACCTGGTTGCCGACACCGAGCAGGAGCTCCATGCCTTTGCGGCGGCGATGGGCATCCGCCGGGCGGCGTTCCAGGATCGGCGGGGCCGCCCTCACCACGCCCACTACGACCTGCCCGAGCGGGCGCGGGCCGACGCACTCGCGCTCGGCGCGGTGCCGGTGTCCTGGCGTGAGCTCGGGCGCATGCTCCGTGCCCGCCGCGCGGCAGACCCGGCCGGTGGGGCGGACCGGAACGGCGGGCGCGGGTGAGCGACCGGATCCCCGGGCCGAGGACGCCGGTCCTCGTCGGCGTCGGGGTCGCCGATGCCGACGCCGAGGCGGTCGAGCTCATGGTGAGTGCCGTGGAGGCTGCGCTGACCGACTGCGGGTCGACCGACGTGGCGGGTGCCATCGACCGGATCGCCGTCCCGCAGGGGACCTGGACCTACCCCGACCCCGCCCGCCTGGTCGCGCACCGGGTGGGCGCCGCGGGGCGCGTACCCACCTCGTGGAGCTGGGCATCCCGCAACAGAGCCTGATCAACGATGCGATGACCGCCCTGCTCTCCGGAGCCTCCGAGGTCGCCGTGGTGGTGGGCGGCGAGTCCGTGCGCTGGGCACGCGACCGCGAGCGGGCAGGCCTCGATGCTGCCGGGACACGCCAGACCGGCGCCGGCCCCGACGTGCTCCACGCCAGGAGCGGTCCCCTCCTCGAACCGGTCGAGGTCGCCCACCGTCTCTGGGAGCCGGTCCAGCAGTACGCGATGATCGAAAACGCCCTGCGGGTGTCCGAGGGGCGCACCCTCGACGAGCACCGGTCCGAGATAGCGGCCCTGTGGGCCCGCTACAACCGGGTGGCCACGCGCAACCCGCGCGCCGCGTTCAACGAGCCCCGCGACGCCGAATTCCTCGGCACCCCCTCCTCCGAGAACCGCCCCCTCTCGTTTCCCTACAACAAGTGGCACGCCTCGCAGTGGACGGTCAACCAGGCAGCCGCCATGGTGCTGTGCTCGGTGGATGCAGCACGTCGCCTCGGGGTCCCCGAGGACCGATGGGTCTTTCCCCTGGTCGGGCTCGAGTCGAGCCACGCGGTCTCGCTCCTCTGCCGCCAGGAGCCGGCCCGCTGGCCGGCACTCTCCGTCCTGGCCACGGCTGCCGCGGAGCGGATCGGGCGCCCGGTCGCCGAGGCCGAGGTGGTCGAGCTCTACAGCTGCTTCCCGTCAGCGGTGCGGGTGCAGCAGCGGACACTCGGACTCGATCCCGGGGGCACACCGACGGTGACCGGGGGGATGGCCTTCGCCGGAGGGCCCTTCAACAATGCCGTGTACCAGAGCCTGGCCGCGGTGATCCCCCTCCTGCGGGAGGATCCGGGTGCGCTCGGCCTGGTCACCACCGTCAGCGGCCTGCTCACCAAGCCGGGCATCGGGGTCTGGTCGACCCGGCCGGACGGCCGGCCTCCGCTGGTGGCCGACCTCTGCGACGGGGCGGCGGCGGCGACCCGAACGGTGGATGTCGTGGAGACCCTCGACGGATACGAGGGACCGGGAACCGTGGCCACCTATACCGTGGTCTACGAAGGACTCGACCCCGTGCGTACGGTGGCCGTCTGCGACACGGCCGACCGGAGGCGGTCGGTGGCGATCAGCGATGACCCGGCGGTGGCCGCCCAGGGGTGCACAGAGGAGTTCATCGGGGCCGCGGTCCAACTGGCCTCGGGCAGCTTCGTGCGGATCTGAGGTGGATCCCCTGGTCAGGATGCCTGTCGGCCGCGCGTGCGCTCGTCCGACCATTCGTGGTGGCAGCAGCGACACTGCAGGCTGACCCCGTCGGTGACCGCGCCCGAGCCGCGCACGATGAGGCGGGGAACGTCCGTCGACCCGCAGTTCGGGCACTCCTGACCGCCGCGGAACCCGTCCATCCTCCACCTCTGACCAACGGCCGCTCGCCTGTCCGAGCCGCCACGACCTGCTCGCACAGTACCGTCCCGCCCGCGCCCGCGCCACCGGGGTCTGCCCGAGTCGCACCGCGGGCACTGCCCGTCCTAGTGTCACGCCACGTGGTGCTCGAACATGCGCTCTTCTCGGTCCGGCCGGGGTCCCAGGAAGCCTTCGAGGGGGCGTTGCTCGAGGCCCGTCAGATCATCTCGGCCTCGCCGGGGTTCCGGTCGCTCGAGCTCCACCGCGGCATCGAGTCGCCCGAGCAGTTCCTGCTGCTCGTCGAATGGGAGACCCTCGAGGACCACGTGGTCGGCTTCCGCGAGTCCGATGCCTTCACCGCCTGGCGCGCCCTCATCGGTCCGTACTTCGCGTCGCCGCCGGTCATGGAGCACTTCGTGCCGGTCGACGCTCTGCGCAGGTCCTGACCGCGGGCGATCTGCTTCAGCCAGGTGGTCCGGGGAGAGCCCAGGCCGCTTCGAGGTGGGAGGCCAGCTCGGCCGGCGGGGTGCGGGCGTTGAGACCGCTGGTCGAGGGCATCACGTAGGCCGGCCGTCCACCGACAGCCTCGCCCTGGGGCCCGGCCACCGCCCGGTGGTCCACTACCTCCCTCCAGCCCGACAGCCCAACGAAGCACACGGCACCGGGCCGCAGCCACTCGACCAGGCGGGTGACCCGGGCAAAGCCGGTCGTGTACTCCGCCCGGGTCACCTCGGCCGCGGTCCGGGTGGCGCGTTTGACGAAGTCGGTCATCCCCATGCCACCGTTGAACGCGGCGAGCGGGTCGCGGTCGGCCTGGACGATGCCGGCGGCCAGGGCCGCCGGCCAGAAGCGGTTGCCGGGTCGCGCGTACCCCACGCCGGCGTCAGCCGAGAACAGCGAGGGGTTGACCCCGCAGACGAGGAGGCGCATGCCCTCGCCCACGGTGTCGGCCAGGGTTCGCTCCCGCACCGCCCGAAGGCGCACCGTGTCACCCCTCGTGACGAGCGAGTCCGGGAGCACGGTGAAACCGGCTCCGGTCACCACGTCGACGAGTGCGTCCGGCCGCCATCCGCTGATCTCCAGATCGACGGAGGCCCCGACGGGGCGGGAGCGCTGTAGCCGCCAGAGCGCGATCGGGAGCGCGGTGGCGGCGAGATCCGCGAAGGGCTCGACCCCGTCGAGCGGGCCCGCCGCCGCGCCGGACCGGCTCACGACAGCGGCACCGAGGCCGAGGACGGTGGGACGGCGACCCCATCGTCTGTGGCCGCGCCTGCACGGTCCTCCCCGGACGCGCCGGTACCCGGATCACTCAGGGTCGTGGCGCCCTGACCCCCGGCCTCCTCCGACGGGAGGCGGATCACCGCGGTGCATCCGCCCCCGGGCGTGTCCTCCATGTCGAGCTCCCCGCCGACCGCCTCGACGAACCCACGGGCCAGGCCGAGCCCGACCCCGACTCCGACCTGCTGGTCCGGATCGCCGACGTGCTGGATCGGATGGAGCACGCGCTCCCGGTCGCCCCGGGGGATGCCCGGACCGCGGTCGACGACCCGGATGTAGACCTGTCCGGCCACGGACCCGACCTCGATCCGCACCGGGGTTCCTCCGCCGTGGACGAGCGCATTGTCGACCAGATTGGTGACCGCCCGCTCGAGGAGCGCTGGGTCCGTGCTGATCGTGGGAACGTCGTCCGGGACGTCGAAGCCGACCCGGTCGCGCCGCGAGCCGAGCCCGTCGACCACGGCGTCGACCACCGTGTGGACATCGGTGGTCTGGCGGAGGATCTCGGCGGAACCGGTCTGCAGCCGGCTCATGTCGAGCAGGTGCTCGACGCGGGTGTTCAACCGCTCGGACTCCTCCTCGATGGAGTGCAGGAGGCTCCGGGACTCATCGGGGCCGGCGGGCTCCTCGTCGGAGAGCAGGGTCTGCGCCGCCGCCTGGATCGACGCGAGTGGGGTGCGCAGATCGTCGCTGACCGCGGCCAAGAGGGCGGAGCGAAACTCGTTGGTCTTGGCCAGCGACTGCGCCGCTGCCGCCTCGGATCGGAGCTGGTCACGCTCGAGGGCGGTCGACAGCTGGGCAGCGAAGGCGGACAGGATGTCCCGATCCTCCGGTGTCAGTCCCGGGCCCTTGAGGGCGAGCACCTCGCGTTCGGTGAGCGGGAGCACCAGCGTCGCCTCCTCGGGTATGAGCACCGGCGGGGTCCCGGCGGTCGCCACCTGTGCCCACGACCCGCTGCCCGCCTCTGCTCTCTCCGGGGTGCCCGGGTCGGTCGGCCTCACGGCCGCTTTCCGCAGCACACTGGCTGCGTCCAGCCGGAAGGCCACCATCAGCTCGTCGAGCAGGCTCCCGAGGGGAGTGCCCCCGGGAGCCACCATCCGCCCCGCCACCCGGGCGAGCATGGTGGCATCCGCCCGGGACTGGATGGCCGCCGCGGTCCGTCGGGTCGCGAGATCGACGAGGACGCTGACCGCGCCAGCGGTGATCAGGAACATCGCCAGCGCGAGCACGTCCCGGGTGTCGGCGATGGTGAAGGTATGGATGGGCGGCGCGAAGTAGTAGTTCGAGAGCAGGAAGCCGGCGGCTGCCGCAAGCACAGCGGGCCACACCCCCCCGGTCACCGCGACGAGCACCACGAGCACCAGGTAGCAGCTGAGCGCCGTGGCCAGACTGTCGGTCGTTTGTTGGCTGGTCAGCACGATCGTGAGGAGTGGGAAGCCGATCACGCCGATGACCACCGCCGCGAGGCGACGGCGAAGCGGGAGGGGTGAGAGCAGGCGGTTGCGGTGTCGAGGGCCGGAACGCCGCTCCGTCCTGCGCCGCGCCGGCTGGGCCTGGTCGGCGCGGTCGGGATCTTCCTGCAGCTCGGCGGCCGTGGCGATGACATGGACGTCGAGGGATCCCCCGGCTGCACGGATGACCGAGTTGATGACCGATCCACGGACGAAGTCGTGTACCCGGCCGCGGTGGGTCGCCCCCATGACCAGCTGGGTCGCGTTCTCGGCCTGCGCGACCTGCACGAGTGCCGGGGCCACGTCGCCGCCGACCACCTCGACGTACCTCCCGCCGAGGTCCTCGAGCAGGACCCGGTTCTGGACCAGGTCCTGGCCGCTGGTGCCGGTCAGGCTTTCGTCGGTGCGCACGTGCACGCCGACGAGCTCGGCTTTGATCCGCATCGCCATGCGGGCCGCGCGCCGGATGAGGACTGCGCTGCCGCGGGAGCCGGTCATCGACACCACCACGCGCTCCTTGGTCTCCCACGGCCCGGCGATGCGGTGGCGCTCGCGGTAGTCGTTGAGCTCCTCGTCGACACGATCCGCAACCCAGAGGAGCGCGAGCTCGCGGAGGGCGGTGAGGTTTCCGGGTCGGAAGTAGTTGCTCAGTGCCGCATCGATGCGTTCGGCGGGATAGATGTTGCCGTGGGCCAGTCTGCGGCGGAGGGCCTCCGGGGCCATGTCGACGAGCTCCAGCTGGTCGGCGGCCCGCACCACCGGGTCCGGAACCGTCTCGTGCTGGGTCACCCCGGTGATCCGCTCGACGACGTCGTTCAACGACTCGAGGTGCTGCAGGTTGATCGTCGAGATGACGTTGATGCCGGCGTCGAGGAGGTCCTCGACGTCCTGCCACCGCTTGGCGTGCTCGCTCCCCGGGACGTTGGAGTGGGCGAGCTCGTCGACGAGCACCAGTTCGGGCATGCGTCGCAGCAGGCCGTCCACGTCCATCTCCTCGAAGGTCTGGCCGCGGTACTCGGACGCGGTACGCGGGAAGACCTCCAGATCGCGGATCTGCGCGTCGGTCTGGGGTCGGCCGTGCTCCTGGACCCACCCGATGACCACATCGGTCCCGCGCTCCTTGCGGCGCCATCCTTCGTTGAGCATGGCGTAGGTCTTGCCGACCCCGGGCGCGGCGCCGAGGTACAACCGCAGTGTTCCCCGTGCCACGAGCTCGAGCCTCCCCGGTCGCTACGGTCTGGACACCCGGTGGATCCGTTGCGCGCGTCCGGGCGACGCTCCCGGTGTCCGTCGACCACCGACGCTCATGGTACGCCCGGCCGACGGTCGACCCGCTCCGGATCCTCGCCTTCGGCACGGAGGCTGTAGCCCACGCCCGGCGTCGTCCGGATCAGGGTTCCCGACCGGTCCTGGAGCTTCTGACGCAGCCGGTGCACATAGGCGTGCAGGTACTGGGCCTCGCGCCCGAAGCCAGCACCCCAGACGGCGGCCAGGATCATCTGGTGGGTGCAGGTCCGTCCGGCATGGCGGGCGAGATACGACAGGACCTCGAACTCCTTGGCGGTGAGGTCGACTGGCGTCCCGTCGAGCCGGACCTCGTGGTGGATCAGGTCGAACTCCAGGGAACCGACGGTGAGGACCGGGGGAGGCGGGGCGGACAACTCGGGTGGTCGATGCCGGACGCCGGCGCGGATCCGCGCCTCGAGCTCGGCCATGCCGAACGGCTTGGTCACATAGTCGTTGGCGCCCCCGTTGAGGGCGGCCACCTTGCGGTCCTCGGCTCCGTTCGCCGAGAGGATGATGATCGGGACCTCGCTCCACTGGCGGATACGACGGCAGACCGCCTGCCCGTCGATGTCGGGCAGCCCGAGGTCGAGGACCACGATGTCCGGGGACGTCCGCGCTGTCTGGGAGATCCCGAGCTCGCCGTTGGTGGCCGTCACGACATCGTGGCCGCTCGCCTGCAGTCCCAGCCGGAGGGCCCGCAACAGCGACGGGTCGTCATCGATGACCAGCACCTTCGACACGGCGGCTACTCCCCGGTCCGGGCCAGCACCGGATCAGGTCGTTCGCGGGGCCGAGGCAACGGACATGGAGTGAAAGGATAGCCGGGACCCTCACCACCCCGTCTCGGCAGGACAGTGCAACGCGTCCTCTTGCTAGGTTTTGAGCGCGGTCTCCTCGCAATTCCTCCGCGTCGCGGACCGGGGACACGACCGGGGACGATGAAGCCATGAACAGGACGCTGCTGGGCTCGGCAGTCGGGGCGGTGACCGCCCTCGGGTTGGGGTTCGCGATGGTGCCGTTCCGGTCCGATCTGAGCATCGCCACCGCCGGCCTGGTGCTCGTCGTCCCCGTGGTGGCCGGCGTGATCACAGGCGGGTTCGTAGCGGGCGTGGTGAGCGTCGTCGCGGGGTTCCTCGTGTACGACGTCGGGTTCATCCCTCCCTACGACCGGGTGACCGTCGGGACCACCCAGGATTGGGTGGCACTGGTGGTCTACGCAGTCATCATGGTGCTCATCTCGCGGGTCGTCGCCAGTCTCGAGTCCGCCCGTGCCCGCGCGGACCGACGGACCAACGAGGCCCAGCGCCTCTCCGACCTCTCCGACTTGCTGGTGGGAGACCAGTCGGTCGAGGCGCTCTTGCGGACGACCGTCCGGGCCGTGGCGACGGTGCTCGGTGTCCTCGGGGTGACCGTGCTCGTGCCGCACGACGGAGAGCTCGCCATTGCCGCATCGTCGGGGGAGGCGCTCACCGAGGAGGACCTCCGCCAGCTCGACCCGCAGTCGGGGGTCCCGATCAGCCTGGGCACCGCACCAGGGGATCCGGGAGCCATGCGCACCGTGGCCCTCTCTGCCGCCGGTCGTCCGGTCGGCATGCTCGTCGTGAAAGGAGCACCGGCCGACGAGGACCATTCGGTCATCCGCACGTTCGCAAACCACGCCGCCCTGGCCCTCGAGCGGGCGCAGCTGCGGGAGCAGGCGCTGCGCTCGGAGCTACTCGACGAGGTCGACCGGCTCCGGCACGCCCTGTTGGGGGCCGTCTCGCACGATCTGCGGACCCCACTGGCCAGTCTCAAGGTCGCGTCGTCCACGCTCTCGGACCCTGCGCTGTCCCTGTCGGCGGCCGATCAGCAGGAGCTCCACGGGCTGATCGATCTCGAGATCGACCGGTTGACCCGTCTCGTCGACAGCCTGCTCGACATGACGCGGTTCGACGCCGGCGCTCTCGAGCTTCACCAGCAGGCGGTGTCCGTCACCGATCTCGCCGCTGAGGCGGTCGCCGGCCGCGGACCGACACTGCGGGAGTATCCCGTCCGGGTCGAGATCCCTGACTCACTGCCCGAGGTGGAGGTCGACCCGGTGCTCATCGGTCAGGTGCTCGCCAACCTGCTCGACAACGCCAATCGACACGCCCCGCGGGGGATGCCGATCACGATTGCCGGCGCCACCCACGACGATCGGGTGGCCGTGTCGGTCAGTGACCGGGGCCCCGGGGTGCCACCCGCCGAGCGGGACGCGGTGTTCGACCGGTTCGTCCGGTTCGACACCGGGGGCGCGCCGGCCTCGGGCTCACCATCGCCAAGGCGTTCGTCGAAGCACACGGCGAGCGCATCTGGGTCGAAGAGGCCCCCGGAGGCGGCGCCCGGTTCGTCTTCACCCTCCCGATTGCCGCGCTGGACCGGCCTGCTCCACCTCCGCGCGTCGGTCCTGCTGCATCCGCTGCGCCGAGGTGACCAGTACCTGGTGGCGTCGGCGGATGTCGGCCAGGTCCTCGGGCTCGTCCACATCCCGCTCCGCACCCCTGAGGATCATGTCCCCCTGGCGGAGCAGGACCTCCCGTTGTGCCGCGTCCCTCGTGTACTCGACGATGTGGGTGAGCGAGTCGAGCAGGCGGATGACCACCGCCGGCATCCCACGGCCTGCCTGTCGGACCTTGTCGAAGGCGCGGTTGACCATCCGCGGATAGCTCGGATCGAGCTCGATCAACCGGATCCGACCGAATTCGTCCCGGTAGACGCCTTCACCGAACACCCGACCGGAGATCTGGGCGAGTCCGGCGGACAGCCAGTCGATGCAGGTGAGTGCCGTGAACGTGTCGTTGACGGCCGGTGACAGCGCGCGAATGCCGATCTCGACGAGCTGGTCGATGGCGAACACCGGGTCCTGGTTCAACGTCCGGTGCGGTCCACTGAGGTGGGCCTTGGCGAGCGCCTTGTGCACCTGGGCGGCGGCACCGCCGGGCCAGACGGTGGCGAGTGGGCGACCGGCCAGCACGAAGTGCCCCGGACGATACGAGAGCCGGATGACCGCGTCGAGGCGGGTCGCGATCCGCACGAGCTCGCCGTACGCGACGAACTGCAGGTAGCCGCTCGTGGCCGCCGGTACTGTCGCTCCGCGCTCGTCGAGCAGCGCGACGAGCTCTGTGACGCTCCGGCCGTTCTCGTCGTTCTGGTCCTCTGGTCGGTCCCCGATGGTTCGCGGGTACTCGGTGTCGATGGCAGCTTGGAGGTCGTCGGCGATCTGGGCGATGACCTCCGGCAGCTGGATCGATTTGGCGATGTGGTGGATGAAGTAGATGAGGACGCCGAGGTCGACCAGGAGGAGCGCCTCGGACACGGTGATCGAGAGGTGGGGGACGAACTCCCCGGTCGACGTGGTGGTGATGCATCCGAGTGTCACGACGGCGTACACGAAGGTGCCGACGAAGATGCCCAGCGTCATCTGATTGC
This sequence comes from uncultured Acidimicrobiaceae bacterium, assembly GCA_963701325.1. Lineage (GTDB taxonomy): Bacteria > Actinomycetota > Acidimicrobiia > Acidimicrobiales > RAAP-2 > Bog-756. The sequence goes on along the minus strand of OY969604.1, from coordinate 840,094 downwards.
CGAGATCGCGCATGAAATGACGCATCATGCGCGGACCGAACTGCTGGGACGCGAGGGTCAAGGCCAGGATGGTGATCGAGAAGACGACCCCAATCACGGTGATGACCGCGGCGGCAATGGCGATGAGCACCTGGCGGCCGGCGTCGGCGCTTCCCGTCCGGAACCAGAACGGGAGCGAGAGCTTGTGGTGGTAGGCGGCGATGTCAACCGCGAACGTGGCTGCGAAGAGCACCAGCGCGACGACCACGAGGATGCAGGGCACCAGCCAGAAGGTGGTGCGGAGCGCCTCTTCACGCCAACCGGGGAGCTTGCGACGGCGACGCGACGCGGGGGTCACCTGGACTGGGACCACTGGGGTGAGCTCAGGATCGGTCAAGCGGCCTCCACGCGCAGTACCCGGAGCCGACCAGTCTTCCCGGCACACCTGACAATCCCGTTGAGCCTATCCGCACCGGGCGGACCGGCCCGCCCATGCGGTTCAGACCGGTTGCGAACGATCGGCGGTGGACTCCTCGGCGGCCATGGCCGCGCCCACCTGGTCTGCGATGGCCACCGCCACGGTGAGGTCGACGAGTGGGACCGGCGTCCCGGGTGTCGGGTCGAGCAGGAAGTGGCCGAACACCCAGCCACCCCCCCGGACCGGAAGGTCGACCGTCCGGGTGGGTAGTCCGAGCGTGCCGGTGGGCCAGCGCTCGGTGCCGACCACGACCCCGCCGTCGGGCGTCACCCGGGCGGTCAGGCCGTCGGGTGGGTGCCGGGTGAAGCGGCATCCGCGCAGCGACAGCAGCGTGCGCAACTCCGCAGCAGCCGTGTCGGCGACCGAGGCGGGCTCACGGCCGCTAGCCGCGAGTTCGGTGATCCGGTGGAGCTGCGCGACCTGATGTCGGCTGTTCGAGGCGGCGTCACGGTAACGCCTCCCCCGGGCTGCCAGCTCACCGACGGAGAGTCCCACGATCAACAGGAGGATCTCGGTGACCAGATCAGAGTTCCGGCTGATCCGGAACGACTGATAGGGCCGGGTGAGGAAGAAGTCGAAGGAGAGCGCGGCGACCAGTGCCGAGACCGCCGCTGCAGCTCTCCGTCCCGTGCTGGCGACGGCGACGACGATCACGACGAGGATCATGGCGTTGTCCGCGGTGTCCGAACGGCTCCGCCAGGGGATGAGGGCCACGGCGGCAGCGATGGGTGCCACCAGCGCGGCGACCATGATCCATGCATCCGCGCTCAGCCAGGGGAACGGCCGCCGTTCTGAGCGGTGACGGTGTCCCGGGCTCGCGAGCTGCGTGATGCTACCCACCTCTCCACTCTGGCAGGTTCGACCCGTCGGGGGAAGATGCACCACGCTGCGGGTTCGGTGCTACGAAGGAGCGATGGGCGAACCGCCAACCGATCTCGATGGGGAGCGGCCGCTCTCCCTGGTCTCCCTGGTCAGCGCCGAGGGGTACCTCGGCGAGATCCGCGCCGGACGGCACCGTCTGGTGGTCGACGAGGGCACCTCGGCCGGAGGCGGCGACCGCGGGCTGAATCCGTATCAGCTGCTGCTCGCCGCACTGGCCCAGTGCACGGCGGCGACCCTCCGGATGTACGCCGACCGCAAGGGATGGGAGCTCGGAGAGGTGCGTGTGCGGGCGCAGCTGTTCCGGAGCGACGACCGGTCGGGGCGGACGGAGCGGATCGCTCGGACCATCGAGTGCGCAGCCCCTCTCGACGATGACCAGCGCGCCCGACTCACCGAGATCGCCGATCGCACTCCGGTCACCCGGACCATCCGGGCCGGCACCGCCGTCGAGACCGTCCTGACCTGACGACCGAACGCCGGGTTCGATCGGCGCACGTCTCAGCGCAGGTGGATGCCACCGTCGACGAGGACGACCTCTCCGGTCACGTAGGTGGCACGGGACAGAGCGACCAGCACCTCGGCAACGTCGTCGGGTGTGGCCGACCGGCGAAGGGGCGCCTCCGCGGTGACGAACTCGCGCACTGCCGTCCATCCCTCGGTCCACGGTGTGTCGACCAGGCCCGGTGCGACCGCGTTGACCCGGACGTTGGGGCCGAGGGTGTATGCGAGGAGCCGGGTCATGTGGCTGAGGGCCGCCTTCGAGCAGGCGTAGGGGATCGAGCTGCCGACCGGACGGTCGCCGGCCACCGACGAGACGTTGAGCACCTGGCCTCGGCCGGAGGCCCGGAGGTGGGGGACGGCGGCCACGGTGACCTGCCAGGTCCCGATCACGTTGACGTCGAAGATCCGCCGCCAGACCTCGGGAGACGCTGCCTCGAGGTCGGAGTGGGGGATCACCGCCGTGGTGCCGGCGTTGTTGACCAGGATGTCGAGGCGTCCGTGGCGGGCGACCACCTGATCGACCAGCCCGGTCGCCTGCGCGTGGTCGGCCACGTCGGCGCGCAGGTAGTCCGCGTTCGGAAGCTCTGCTGCGAGCGCGGTGCCGGCCTCCACCGAGCGCACCGAGTTGAGCACCACGGTGGCGCCGAGGGAGGCGAACCGGCGGGCGGTTGCCGCGCCGATGCCCGACGACGAGCCGGTGATGAGGGCCACCTGGCCGGTGAGCGGGGTCGCGGCGGTATCGGCGGTGGACATGAAACGAGTGTAGGACCGGCGTTCCCGGTAGGTTCTGCCTTGTGCGCCGAGCGAGGCAGTGCCGACCGGGCGGACGGTGATGTCCGGAAACGAGACCACCTCGGGTCCGGAGGTGGTCCGGGTGACCGGGTCGGTGCAGGTCCCCGTCTCCGAGCTGCAGTTCCGGTTCGGTCCGAGCGGCGGTCCCGGTGGTCAGCACGCCAACAAGGTCAACACCCGGGTCGAGCTCCGCTTCGACGTGGCCGGTTCCACCGCCCTCGGCCCGCGCCAGCGGGCCCGGGTCATCGAACGGATCGGCCCGGAGCTCCGGGTGGTGGCCGACGACGAGCGTTCGCAGTTCCGCAACCGGCAGCTCGCCACCGAGCGTTTCCGCGAGCGTCTCGCTGCGGCACTGCGCGTCGACACGCCACGCCGCCCGACGCGCCCGACCCGTGCGTCCAAGGAGCGCAGACTGGATGCCAAGCGCCGGCGATCGGAGCGCAAGCGATCTCGGCAATCCGACCCCGACGAGTGAGCCGGTGGGTCCCGGTCGGTCAGCCGGCCTTGCTCACGTCCTGGGTGGGGCTCGCCCACGCCGTGTCGAGCAGGTGGTCGATCTCGGTCGTCAGGCGCTCGGGGTGGACCCGCAGTTCGAGGACCGAGTTGGCCTGGAGCAGCTGGCCCTGGGGGAGCCGCCTGGCCAATTGTTCGGCGTCGTGAAACGGGTGCACACGGTCGCTCCGATGGCCGATGACCACTGCGGGGATCTGCATGGCGGCCCGCTCGGCGACGGTCGGGGCGATCGGCCCGGCCAGGATCCCGTGGAGAACGGCCGCGGTCTCCAGAGGGTCGTTGGAGAGCGTGTTCATCACGCTGTCGACCGGGCCGTTGCCGGTGCGGGGCAGCCGGCGGAAGACGCTGGCCACCAGGTTCACGAGTGGCCGTGCGTAGTGGACCGCAAACAGCATCGGGATGAAGGTGGCCGCGGCCGCCGGTAGTGCCCACTCGAGGACTGGCATCTCGATGACCAGGCCCCGGACCCGCTCGGGCGCTTGGGCGGCGACGAGGAGGCTCACGTTCCCTCCGAGGGAGACCCCGCCCACGACGGCCTGGTCGATGTCCAGGTGGTCGAGCAGGTTCACCACGTGGTGCGCGTAGGTGTCCATCCGGTGGAACGATGCCCGCATCGGACGCTCGGACAATCCGTGGCCGGGCAGGTCGAGCAGGATGACCCGGTTTCCCCTCGCTGCGAGGTCGACGGCCAGGCGGCGGTTGAGGTTGGCGTCGAGCAGGATCCCGTGCAGGAAGACGAGGACCCGCGGGCCCTGTCCGTGCACCTCGTAATAGAGCTCGAGCCCCTCGGACTCGAACATCCCGACCTCGTAGGGAACGGCCTGCTGCCCCGAGCCGCCGGCCGGCCGTGCTCTGGGCGCCCCCTGAGACGTCTTTGCTGCGTCAGCCCCCCCTGTCGTCATGCAGACCACGGTACGCCGCGGGTCGCCGGTTCGCCAGCACCGGCAGCTCGGCCCGCACTCTGGTGAGGGTGTCGAAGTCCAGGTCGGCGAGCACCACGCCGGGCGTGGGCTCCTCCCGCACGGCCAGGACCGTCCCCCAGGGATCCACGATCATCGAGTGCCCGTGACAGCGGGGCATCCCCGCCGGGAGCCGGCCGACCTGGCCGGCACCGATCACGAAGACCTGCTCCTCGACCGCACGGGCACGGAGGAGGAGCTCCCAGTGGGCGGGTCCGGTGGTGGCGGTGAACGCAGCTGGTACCGCAACCACCGTGGCGCCCGCGAGAGCCAGCATCCGGTAGAGCTCGGGGAAGCGCACGTCGTAGCAGAGGGAGAGCCCGAGGACCGCAGCCTCGCCGTCGAGCGCGATGGTCACCGCCTCCTCGCCGGGCGCGATGGTGTCCGACTCGCGGAAGGCAGCGCCCGCCAGGGCCACGTCGAAGAGGTGGATCTTGCGGTAGACCGACACCACCGCACCGTCCGGTCCGAGCACGCAGCAGGTGTTGGCGAGCCGGTCCTCCCCATTGCCAAGGCGCTCCGGGAAACTGCCGGCGACCAGGTGGATGCCCCAGCGGCTCGCCGCTCCGGAGGCCCATGAGACCGTCGGTCCCCCGATCGTCTCCGCACCGGCCCGCAAGGCCTCGGGTGTACCGGCCACCGAGAAGTACTCGGGGAGGACCACGAGGGCCGCCCCCGCCAGGGCCGCGGTCTCCACCAGGGCGTCGGCTGCCCGCAGGTTGTGGTCGCGGTCGGTGTGCGCAGTGGTCTGAATGGCTGCGACGCGCACGTCACAGGGTAGGCCGGGGATCGGGCACAATGACCGCCGGGGCCCACCCCGCGGTTCCTGCTCCGGCCGCGAGAAACGAGTGCCGTGTCCTTCGAAGACTCCGAGGTGGTCCGAAGCGCCGTTCGGGTGGAGGGCTTCCGCGACGACGAGTTCAACTACCAGTTGATCCGGACCCTCGGGGTGGCCGACTACGGCGGCTCGACGGTGGGCGAGTGCCTGGCGATCGTCGCGGAGATCGCCGACGGCAGTCCCGAGAGCTGGGCCACCGCCTTCGAGGGCCTTGCCGAGCGCGTCGAGGAGCGGGGGAGGTCCTGCCTGTCCGCCGGGCGGCGGGTCAGCGCTCGGGACCATCTGCTCCGGGCCTCGACCTACTACCGGACGGCCGAGTACTACGCAGCAGGGACCTCCGTCGGGGCCCTGCGCGCAGGTGAGCGCAGCCTGGCCTGTTTCTCTGACGCCTCCGCGCTGCTCGATCCACCCGTGGAGCGGATCGAGATCCCCTTCGAGGGTGGGTCGCTGCCCGGATACCTGGTCCGCCCGGCGGCCGACGGCGCGGACAGCGGAGGGCGTCCGACCCTCGTGGGGGTGGGAGGGTTCGATTCGAGCGCCGAGGAGCTCTACTTCCACCTCGGGGCCCCCGGCGCCGAGCGGGGATGGAACGTCTTCGTGTTCGACGGACCCGGGCAGCTGGGCTGCATGCGTGCCAACCCCGCGATGACCTTCCGGCCGGACTACGAGGTGCCGCTGGCTGCGGTCCTCGACGAGCTCGAGAGCAGGCCCGATGTCGCCGCCGACCGACTGGCACTCACCGGCGAGAGCTTCGGGTCCTATTTCGCGGCCCGGGCCGCGTCCTCCGACCCGCGGGTCGGGGCCCTGGTCGCCAACCCGCCGGTGGTGGACATGAGCCGGTACATGGAGGCGTGGGTCGGGACGGACGTGTACCGGATGGTGCGGGACATCCGGCCCGAGGACGTCGCCGGCGTCCCCGAGGACCTCATGCCCCGGCAGATGCAGTGGGGGATCGAGGCCATCTGCACCCGCTTCGGTGTCCCCTCTTTCCACGCATGGCGCGACGCGATGGCCGCCTACCGTCTGGGTGACCGCCTCGCCGACATCCGGTGTCCCGTCCTCGCATTGGTCGGCGAGCGCGAGGGGGCCGAGCCGATCGCGGAGTTCGAGTCCTTCGTGACAGGAGTGTCCGGCCCGGTCACGCCGGTCGTGTTCCGTCCGGCCGATGGCACGTCGACCCACTGCCAGTCCGACAACATCCGGCTCTCGGCGCAGGTCATCTTCGACTGGCTGGACGGGCAGCTGCCGGGACCCGACACCCCGGACTGAGCGCGTCCCGAGCGTGTCTGGTGCTCGTGCCCGGTCAGAGCCCGAGTCGGCGCGAACAGGCCGGCCACTGACCCCAGCCGCTGCGGGCCTGCAGGCGGCTGGCGGCCTGGTCCTGCACGGCCGGTGGGGCATCGCTCGGGAGGCCGGGATAGCCGAGACCGTGCCAGGTCTGGAGGGAGAACTGGTACGCCCCGTAATACCCGTTGCCGGTGTCGATGGCATAGTCGCCGCCCGACTCGCACTGGCGGAGGGCCGCCCACACGCCCCCGGACGGGGGGACCGCGGGGGGTGCAAGGGTCACCAGCGGGACAAGCGCGGCGGGTACGGCTGCCGGGATGACTGGAACCGGAAGGTGGAGCGAGGCCAGGGCGATGGTGAGGCCGGGAGGCGATGGCGCCGTCGGGGACTGCCCGGTACCGGCACTCCCGGCGGCGATGCCGTCGAGGGCAAGGCGCGTACTGACTTCGGCAGCGGTGCGACCGGCGGTCGCGGCGATCGGGACCCGGTGGAACCGGTGGTGGCGCGAGGGGCCCACGGCCGCAGCTGCACCGCCGGACGGCTGCAACGCGGCGAGGGCGACCACCGTCGAGCAGGCGATCGCTGCGGAGACCATGTGTGACCGGAGCGAACGCAAGGCGTGCGCCTCCTTACCGTCGTCGGAGCCCGGAGGCGAACACCAAGGGTAGCTATAGTACTACTTACAGTGATATTGATGTCAACTCTTGCCCTTTCGAGCAGTCCGAGGTCGAAATGCGGTGTTGGGGGCCGGCTGCGGACCCTTGCGCCACCGGGGGGGTGGGCACAACCTGGAGTGGTGACGATGGATGCTGTGAGGAGGCATGGTCAGGGTGGGCGCCGCCGAACGACGGACTTCTGACCTGGCCCGCGGGACCGGCTGAGATGGTCCGCGCGAGCGGGGTTCCCGGCGGGTGGGTCTTTCGGGACCGGAGCGAGGCCGGCCGGCTGCTCGGCGAGTTGCTGTCCCAGCGCCAGGACGAGTCCCCGATCGTGCTCGCGCTCCCGCGCGGCGGGGTGCCGGTGGCGGTCGAGGTCGCCCCGCAGCTCGGCGCCCCGCTCGATGTGATCATCGTCCGCAAGCTCGGGCTCCCCTTCCGTCCGGAGACCGGGTTCGGCGCGGTCGGGGAGTGTGGCGTGCGACTGGTCGACACAGACCTCGTCCGCAGGGCCGGGCTCAGCGAGCAGGCGGTTGCCGCGGTCGAGGAGCGGGAGCGCAGAGAGCTGGACCAGCGGGTGCGGCGCTATCGCGGCGGTCGGCGTCCGCTCTCGATCAGCGGTCGGACGGCGCTCATCGTCGACGACGGTCTCGCCACAGGAGCAACCGCCCGTGCCGCCGTCGGGGTTGCCCGGACCCTCGGGGCGCAGCGGGTGGTCCTGGCCGTACCCGTCGCCCCACCGGAGGTGGTCCGGGACCTCGGGAGCGTGGCAGATGACGTGATCAGCTTGGCCACTCCCGAGCGATTCGTGGCCGTCGGACTGTGGTACGACGACTTCGGCCAGATCTCCGAGGACCGGGTGGGCGCTCTCTTGGGTCAGTATGCCCCTGGGTGGAGGGACCAGGCGGTCCTGACGACGGGTGGCTGGGACGGCAGCCCGGGTGCTCCTAGCCCGCTCCGTGGGAGGCCAACGCGGAGAGGAGCGCGCTGGCCTCCGCGCTCGGTCACGTCCTCGCGGACGCCGATCAAGGGGGTGACAGACGCCCACCCCTCGTCGACGAGGGCGGCGTCGGACCCGGGTTCGAGCTCCGCCCGCTCCTTGAGGCGCTCCGTCGAGACACCGCTGCCGCGCAGGGTGAGGGTGACGGCTCCGCCGGTCCGGTCGACCGGCATGCCGTCGACCGGCGACGCGGTCCGGACCGAGCGGATGAGGCCGATCTTGCCGAGCGTCCCGTGGCGGAGTCCTTTGAGCTTGTCGGGGGTCACCGCCGGCACGTTGAGGTTGAGCACGGTACCCGGTTCGGCCTCGGCCAGTCCGAGGACCATCCCGGTGGCGAGCCCGACGGCGGTCTCCCACGGGACCGGGTCGGCGCTCCAGGCGATGCTGACGGCCAGGCCCCGGACGCCGAACTGGGCCCCGGTGAGTGCAGCGCCGACCGTGCCCGAGTGCAGCGCCGAGCGTCCGGCGTTGATGCCGTGGTTGATGCCAGACACCACGAGATCGGGACGAGGTCCGAATCCCTCGATACAGGCGAGGATGACACCCAGGGCAGGCGACCCGTCGATCCCATAGGTGGGCACGGCGTCGAGCCCGGGGATCTCGACCGACTCGTAGGGGATCGACTCCCGCTCGTACACCGCTCCCACCGCCGCTCCGGCGCCACTGTGGTCGGTGAGCGGGGCCACCACCATCAGCTCGTGCCGGTCGCCGAACGCAGCCAGGAGACCCCGGGCCAGGGCGGCGATCCCGGGTGCGAAGATGCCGTCGTCGTTGGTGATCAGGATGCGCATGGAGGACGTTTCCGTTTCATCGGGCAGCGGGGCAGCCGACGGCAGGCTGGGCGTCGGTCCATCGTGGGGCCGGCCCAGCGGGCCGGCGCAGTCGCTTCGCCTACCATACCGGGCGACATCAGCCGGCGACCAAGCGGCTCCGGCCGGTGTGCCGGCGTCACTGTTCGCACGACTCGACGACCCCAATCCATGACACGACGCCCACCCGCCCCCGACCAGCGCCCCGCCGAGACCACAGCCGCGACCGGCGACCAGTGGGTGATCGGGCACGGCAGCCAGCGGGCGGTGGTCACCGAGGTGGGAGCCACGCTCCGTTTGTTGACCGTGGGGAACCGCCCGGTGCTCGACGGGTTCGGGCCCGAGGAGTGGAGTCACGGGGGTCGTGGGCAGGTCCTCGCACCGTGGCCGAACCGGCTCGGGGACGGCGCCTATACGTTCGAGGAAGTGGCCGCTCAGGCACCGCTCAACGAGCCGGAACGAGGCACCGCCATCCACGGTCTGGTCCGGTGGATGCCGTGGCGGATGGTCGGGCGCGCACAGAACAGGGTCGACCTCGAATGTGAGCTCCGGCCGTCACCCGCCTATCCGTTTGCCCTTCGTCTCGGCCTCGAGTACCGGTTGGGGAGGGACGGCCTCACGGTGACCGCGGACGCCGAGAACATCGGGCCCACCGACCTTCCCTTCGGTCTCGGCTTCCATCCCTACCTCACTGTCGGCACCCCGACCGTGGACCAGGTTCGCCTGCGGGTGCCGGCCTCGCGTCGGCTGCTCACCGACGAACGCGGGCTGCCCCAGGGGCTGACGGGGGTGGCCGGTACCGAATTCGACTACACGACTGCCCGGATGATCGGGGTCACCTGCCTCGACACAGCGTTCACCGACCTCACCCGTGACACAGATGGCCGGGCCCGCGTCGAGATCGACCATCCCGACGGCGAGAGGCGCATCACGGTGTGGGCGGACGAGCGCTTCCGGTACTTCATGATCTACACCGGCGACACCCTCGACCCGGATCACCGTCGCACCTCGCTGGCGGTCGAGCCGATGACCTGTCCGCCCGATGCCCTCCGGTCGGGGACCGACCTCGCCCGTCTGCAGCCGGGCGCTCGGTGGACGGGGTCGTGGGGGATCACCTCGCGCTGACCTGCGAAGTGCGATCCAGGGATGACATGACGCCTTGTCGCGTACGCAGTACTTCGAACGGTGACTAGGTGCGCCGAGCCAGGCTGTTGACGCTTGTCACGGTGTTCGATTCAAAGGGCCGGTCCGGTGGTGCGAGTCCACGAGTCGCAACCTGACGTGCAGGGTTGAGCCGGTCCACCTCGAAGCGGTGGTAGTCCTCTTCCGATTCCCACACGTCGATGATCCTCCAGCCCACTGCAGTAGGGCCTGACACATGCGCGACGAGACCGACGATCGGGGCAGTGCCCACCTCCCTGTCGACCCGGGTCGCCGTTTCCTCGGTCACGCCTGGCATCTCGAGGAAGTACGCATACATGGGCTCCACCTTTCCGTTAGAGCAGCGGAGCTCTGGAGCCGCGGCTCCAACGAGAGACAAGCGGGCATGCAACAGTTCGCCACGCACCTCTTCGAGGGCGGCCACCTCCGAACCGGTCTGACCGCTCACGAAGCTGCGGACCGGCTCGCCGTATTGATCGATCCGGAGTTCTATCGGTTGACTGTCGGGGTTCGAGCGTGGACGCCGGAGCAGCACGAAGACTGGCTTGAAGAGATGCTCATCGCCACTCTCCTCCGGTCGACCACTCACGACGCCGGCTCGGCCTAAGGGGTCGAGGTCGAGCCCACGCGGACCGTCAAACGGGGTCAAGCTCACCGAGTGCGCCCCCTGGGATTCGAACCCAGAACCTGCGGATTAAGAGTCGCGTCACGGCCGTGAGGCCCCGTGAGGTCTGACGAGTGTGTCCAGGTCAACAGCGGTACTCGCATCGTCCTCGTGAGGTCTGGCGAGGCAAGTTAGGGTCAGTCGCGCAGAGTTGTGATGACATCGCGATGACAAGAGGGACGACCTCGGGAGGCAGGGACATGGGAGCAGACGGGACTAGACGTGGCCGGATCGGAATGGTCGTCGCGTTGGCGGCGGCGTTTCTACTCGGCGGGGCGGCTTTCAGTGCGGTGGAGGTTGCCGGAGCAACGGGGAGCGTGACACCCGAAGCAGTGTGTACTGGCTACCCCCACCTGGCAGTCGACTGGCAGGGATGCGACCTGAGGGCCGCCAACCTGAACGGCCAATTCCTTAACGACGCCAATCTCTCGACCGCCAATCTATCGAACGCCAGCTTGGGAGGGACGGCCATGAAAAACGCGAACCTCGCCGGGGCCAACCTGACCAAAGCATTCCTTTACGATGTCAACCTGAGTGGTGACAACCTAAGCGGAGCACTCCTAGCAGGGGCCAATTTCGGCGAGGTGTTTTCGGGAGGAATCAAGGGTGTCCCTGCCACACTTCCAGTGAACTGGGTACTGAAGTACGGTTTCCTCATTGGTCCCTCTGCCGAGATGGGAGGGGCCAACCTTACGGGCGACGACCTGACAGGAGTCAACCTGACTCAGGTAATTCTGACGGGCGCGAACCTAAGCGGGACGGACCTGGGTTACGCGACGGGCCTGACAGCAGGCGCGCTTGGCGGAGTCACTTGGAACAACACGATCTGTCCCGATGGAACGAACAGCAACAACGACCTCGACACCTGCGTTAACAACCTGACGCCGGAGTGATGGGCGAGCGCCCGGACCAGGTGTAACCCGGATGGACATCATCGCTGAGTGCCGGGAATGCCGAAGGCCGTTCGCGGCCGGCCGCGCTCAGGCTGGCACGATGGCTCTCGGACTCGCCGGCCAGAACGTCTATATCGACCACCTCGAGATTGGGGACGACCCCGGCGTGGTCGAGATGCGCGGAGTACAGGTGTCCTGTCCGTACTGCCATTCGATGGGTCGCGTGCCGGAAGGCGTCTACGACTATGTGAGGCAGGCGGTACGGCTGTTCCGCGAGCTGACGCCGGACCAGGCCAGAGAATTGGCGGAAACACTTCAGCGCCACGAGGTGGGCGAAGCCGGCGTAGCGGAGGTGGAGGCTCAGACGCCGGTCGCGGCCCGACCGCTCGTCAGGGACGCCTTGAAGAGGGAAGACAAGAGGTTCCGGATCGGTGTCCTGCTAGCCATTCTGGGCTTGCTCATCGCGGCCTATGGCATCGTGCAGTCAGGCGAGGACACGAGAGCGATCGGGGGCGATATCCACCACAGCCAGGCGGCGACGGCTCAGGAGTTCCGTCGGCTCGACGAGAACCAGCGCGAACTGTGCCAGGTGATCGAGAACATGATGGCAGCGGCCGATGCCGAGATGACCACGCTTCCTACGCCACCGCCACGGGTTCCCGCTCGCCACGAACCGTGCTGGTGCGGGAGCGGCCTGAAGTTCAGGTCTTGTCACGACAGCGGCTGAGAGGACACCCAGGCGCTATCTTCAGGAGATGGACCGCTGCCCGCGCAGGCGACCATTCCCGTACTACGCCGAGGCGTTCAGCACCAACCCTGGCAGGTGCTTCCGGTTCGTCTCGAGCGCCCTCCCAGGTGCCCAGGGAGCCCCGCACCAGTGCGCCCTGCCCGTCGCCCTCCGGGGGACCTTCGTCGACAACGCGGGGAAGCGCCACATGGTGACCTCCTGCATGGAGCATGGCGATGAGCTCGAGGACGACTGGGAGCGGATCTACCCCGTGCGGCAGTGATCGGACGGAGGCAGAACCAGGACGGGAGCTAGCGCCGCTTCCTTGGGAAGGGGTCATCTTTCAGCAACTCGTCAGACAACCCCGACTCGCAGTCCAAGCACTTGACGACTCTGCGACTCCACACTGTCGAGTAGTAGGGCCGATGCTCGCCCGAGGCACACCTCGCCTTGACCGCCCTCTGGCGCTCAAGCCGCTTTCGCGTGTTCTCCTCGATCCGAGCTCGGGTGTCCGCTCGCTCCTTGGCGCGCTGCTGCGCTCGCCGGTTCTTGTACGCGTCTCGCTGGCTCTTGTATTCGTCCGTCCGACGAAACTCCCTTGCGCGCTCCCTTGCGCGCTGGTGTGCTGTCCAATCCCGCGTCGGGTATGCCACCGCCAGGCAAATGCCCCCCACGATCCAGATTGCATACGCCCCGAGCGGCATCGGACCTCCCCCAAGACCAGCGCCCAGGACGCCGATTGCGAAGAGGATGCCTCCGACTACCCCGAGAGCTTGCTTGCCGGGGCTCCGCTGTTGTGAGTCAGCAGTCACGCTCTAACGGATCGTCACAATCGGAGATCGCCTTGAGCTCGACCGCTGGTTGGCGGTGTCCCGGAACGGCACCTCGGTGACACCCTTCAGAGGTCAGCTCGGGCGGCCGATGAAGTAGCTATGGCCAGCCCGTCGCCTCTCAGCCGGAGGTTCGTGCCTTACTGGACGCCAGAGATCGGTCAGCGGGCTGCTCAGTTGCAAGGGCGAGGGATGCGTTGCGTGGGTCTTGCTGGCCTCCTCGTGTTTCCCTTTGTCTTCGTATTTGGGACCGCAATGAACAGCACCGATGTTGCCTACCGGACCGTTGGGTGGGTCTTCCTCGGTCTCGACATCATTTTGATCGCCGCTGGCACGGTGATGTTGGAACTGGCCGCAAAAGCCATGAGCAGGCACTACGGAATCAGAGTTGGAGTCATCACGGGGCCCACCTTCCGAGACGACAGATTCAAGGAATGGAAGCAGCGCAGAGGGTTGGGTGAACTGCAGTCACCGGGATCCCAGTGACTGCCCCCGATCACCGGATGGGTGGGGCAGAAGCTATCGGGCGAAAGCGATGGGAACAAAGGCGTAGGTTCCGTTGGCTCCCGTGGTCGCCACGATCACGCATGTTCCAGCGCAAGGGACCAACACCGAACTGAGAGGCCCTGTTGCAGCACTTGATTGAACAATGAAGGATGCTGACCCAGATCCATCTCCGTTGCTGTCTGTGAGACCAAAGGGCTGGGCAGCCAACTGCTTTCCGCACCCCAGAGGATTGACTTGCAAAGGTGACTGGCATTCCGACAGGAAGAACTTGATGCCCGGCACTCCCGGTCTGACGCCCTGGATGTGAATGGTCACTTGCTGACCATCTTGAAGACCTATCCGAGGAGAGACTGTTACCTTTTCTGTCGTCAGAACTACTGTCTTGGTGGTCGTCGATGTCGTGGGCCGGATCGCCGCAGGCTCTGATGATCCATGACTGCATGCAGTAGCGAGCAAGAGAACTGAGATGACTGCGACCCATAGTCCGGATGCCGACGGCCTCACGCCACTGAGCTTTCCATAGAGTGCCCCCTACCACCGGGAGCGGGGCGGTATCAAGCGCCGTCCGCTTGCTGAGGGCTAACTGCCACCATCGGGCACATGTGGGCCAGGCGGGGAAGGGGTGTCCCCGCTCGGTAACGGGCAGTTGCGGACGGTCGGCTACGTCGAGAGTTCGTACAGACCAGACCAGAAGCCCGACCGACCTGGGGTCAGGTGTTGAGGTCCAGCCGCATGGCCACTTGCCCCTTAGGTGATAGTCCTCCGACCACGGCGTGGTCCCGTCTCGCCAGCAGCATCTCGGGTCCCAGTTCCGATTCATCCAGTACTCGGAACCCGAGGTGCTCGTAGAGCGGACCGTTCCATGGCACCTCATAGAAGGTCGCCAGGGTTATTGCCGGTCGTCCCGTCGAACGTGCCCAGATCTTGACCTGCTCGATAAGTGCTTTCCCGACCCCGTGTCCCTGGTTGCTTGGATGGACACAGACGTGGAAGATGTGGGCGGCGTTGTCAAGGACACCTACGAGTAAGTAGCCCACTACCTCGTCTTCAACCACAGCTACCCAGGAGAGTTCTGACTGCGCATACTCGACCAGCAACTCGATGGAGTCCGGGGGGCTGGCAGCAACCTGGTCATAACCGATGGCGGCGAACTGGCCGTGGGTGGCTAAGTCGATGTGTTGGAGACGGGGGGCGTCCTCGGTGCGAGCCGGGCGGATGGTGAACCGGCTGTCGGGCACGGGTTCATTGTGGCAGGTCGAACCGACCGGAATGTGTCGATACTCGGGGTATCCCCGATCACCGGCTATGGGCGCACCTCACCCGTAAACCTGGTCGGGATACCCCCGCCGGCGGGCCGAGTCCCTTCGCATGAACTCCTTGAAGGCCGCCCCAGTCCCGACCCCACGCTCCGAACCCCAGAGGGCAAGGGAAAGGGCGGTCACGAGGTCGTCGTGCGCCCCCTTCCCCGCGTACTTCGGTCTGCCCGTGGGGCTCATCTCGTACCCGAAGCTCCGGAGCTCGTGGTCCAGGTCCGCGCTGTGAGGGAGACCGGGCTCACAGTGGAGCCGCCGCGTGGAGAGGACAACCTCCACGCACCCCACGAGATCCGTCTTCGGGACCGCGGCGTTTCGACCGGATTTCACGACCTCAGAGCCGCCCGTGATCGTCACCGCGGTGACCGGGTAGTCGCACGCCTGGCGGACCATGTCCACGACCGGCCGGCCGACTCCCGTGGCGTCGATGACGAGCCGCGCCTGCTCCTCGGTGGAGAGCGCATCGGCGGCCCGCAGTAGGGCGGTGACTTGCTCCGGGTAGCTGATGCCAGGCGGAAACCGCTGAATGTGGCTGATCTGGTGGTGGAGCTGGCTCCGAGGCATACGGACCCGGCCCCGGAGAGCGCGGTTCACCGTGTTCATCTGATTGAACTGCTCGACGCTGACCTCGAGCTCCGGCTTGAAGGTTTCCAGCGCGACAAGCGCGGTGCGGTCTCGGGACTGGGCGAGGTCGACTCCGATGGTCAACATGCTTCCTCCTTGCGTAGTTCGCACCAGACGCAGTAGGTGGGCCCGTCGGGCATCGTGCGCCAACGGTGCTCGCAAGCCCTCTGACGGCGCTTCCTGTCGATCCTGTGGCTGTCTCGGCGCCGGTTGACGCCCTCCAGGTAGCGCCGCTGCTCGAGGTCCGCTAGCTCGGGGTCGGTCATCCGTCGCGGGGCGTCTGTCTTGGCCGGCTCCGGTTCGCGTCTTGGCGCGGTCCCTCCGAACATGGCGTCGACGTCCTCTCCCGTGAAGGCCGCTCCTGCTGCGTCCACGAACTCGCAGAGGTACTCCTGTCGGAACGCCTGCTCCCCGAGAGTCGCCCGCTCCTCCTCGAGGAACTCTGCGGTGATCCGAGGACATTCGGTGGCGGGGATCGTGAGCCGCTCCCAGCGTGTGGAAAGGCTGGCCTCGTAGAACCATCCCCGTCGCCCTGCCGGGGTCGACATGGCGATCAGACGGCCTCCGGTGACCGCGAGCATGGGCGAGACGGCCTCGTAGACCTCGTCTGGCACTCGGGCTGCCTCGTCGACAATGACCAGATCGGCCGAGTACCCGCGGATTCCGGCTTCGGATCCGGGGACCGAGATCACCCGCGACCCGTTCTCCAGGACGAGGGAGAGCATGTTCTCGGCTTCAGCCTCCACCGGTCTGCCAAGCGTTCGATAGAACGCGAGCACCTTCCGGAAGAGCTCGGTGGACTGGCGCTGTGTGGGCGAGACGATGAGGACCAGCGACCCGGGCCGGTAGACGACCTGGTGCGTCGTGAGGACGGCTGTCGTGGTCGTCTTCCCACCCTGGCGGTGAATGTTGAGCAAGAGGCGTGAGGAGGTCGATCGGAGGGCCTTTGCCTGCCAAGGGTCACACTTCATCCCCAGCGTCTTGGCCAGCCGCACAGGGTCGAGCGCGCCGGCGAGATGGCTTCGGAGACTCACGACGCGACCTCCTCCACGTCCAGGACGTCAGCCGCGGCGATCCGGGCCTCTGGCCACGGAGCGAGGGCCTCGATGAGGCGTGCAGTGATCGAGGCGAACTCACCCGTAGAGAGGACGTTCACGACAACGGACTGGGGTTTGTCCTGGAGCTCGCCCCGGAGCCGAGCGACGAGCTCGAGCGCCGAGCGGATCTCCCGTGCGATGTTGGCCCCGCCTACGAGCGACTTGCGCTCCTCGGCCACCGAGAGGAGATCCTCGAGCCGGTCGATGAGGGTCTCGAGGCGGTCCACCGTGGCGTCGTAGGCAGACCGGGCTGATTCGTCCCGCATGCGCTCGAGCGCAACGGCCACAAGCGCCGGTGTGAGGTGCTTCTTCTTGTGGCGCCCCACTGCGTCGCGGCTCACTCGGTGGCGTTTGGCGATCTGCGCCAAGGGTTCGTCGCCTGCTATCTCCGCGTCAATCTTCTCCTTCCGAGGCGAGGTACACACGGTGCATTTCCGGGGCATCAGTGCATCCGCCCGGCGATCTTTCGCCGGAATCCGGCGGACGTGAGGCGCCCCCCCTCCTCCTGGTAGGCATCGAAGCCGGCGAGCAAGGCGTCAGCCGCAGACATGCCACTATCGAGCGCAGACCTCGTCCGCTTGAGGCCTCGGCGCATGGCGCGGTCCTCGAGGGCGGGCCCGGCGGGTGAATCCGCCCTTCCTGCCTTCCGGAGCTTCGCCGCCTTCTTGGCGTGCTTCTTTGCTTCGGAACGGCCGGCCGCGACGGCAACGCTGGCTCCGAGGACTGCAGCGGCGGTCTCACGGTTCTCCAGGTTGGCGAGGTGCTGCTTGATGACAAGGAGTTGCGCCCGACCGGCTGGCGATTGCGGGTGTGGGGCCAAGCCCGACTTCCGCAATTCCTCGAATTGGCTGGCGAGCTCCGCCACCTGTGCTTCGTCACTTCGGTTGATGAGCATTACAGCCTCACCTTCGGGACCGTGAGGTCGACCACGTTCGGAACGAGGCCGCCGAGGGCACCCTTGGCCGCCGGGGCGCGTCCCGCGGTGAGCTTCCGGTACGCCTTTCGGAAGTCCCTCTCCGTTGGCTTGCGTCCCTTCTTGGCCGCCTTGCGCTCGGCCCTGTCCACGGCTGCGGCGATCATCGGGTCCCGGCGGGCGGTCTCGGTGAGGCGAAGGTGTGCCAGCATCCGGTCGTTGCCGGCCTTGGCCATCTCCGAACCGATCTGTGCTCGGACCATCTGGTCGACGGCTTCGGCCTCGTAGTACGCGTCCGGGTGTCGGGGGTCGTACTCGGGCGGCTTCTCGTCGGTCCTGACCGTTCCGCCGGTGAGGCCGGGTGAGCCCGTCAGGCGGTCGACGCCGGTCCAGGCTCGGTCTCCCCTCGCCGCAGCCTCGAGGGCGGTGCGCTCGTGCAGCTCCGAAGAGGAACCCGTCATGCCGCGGGCGAACTGGGCCTTGAGGACCTGGTCGTTTCGGTATGCGGAACTGTCCCGCTCCAGGGCACCGGCGAGACGCTGTCCGTCCGGGCTGTCGGGGTGAGGGGGCCGCACGCCGGCCTTGCTCAGTCGAGCGGCGTTGGCGATGACGGCGGCGTCGTCGGATCGTGGTTCGAGGAATGTCATGGTGTTTCCTTTCGTCAGCGGAGTGAGAGGTCGATGAACTCGAGCACGCGGCGAGGTGCCTGGCGGACAAGGGCGTCCTCAGGGAGGATCTCGGGCTCTGCGGTGACCAGGTACGTGTCGATGGCGTCGGCGAACTCGCTCGCCATGTGAAGAAGGGTGATGCCGGCCTCGGCCGGGCTGCCGGTGGGCGACCACTTGTCGAAGGCGAGCCGGAGGGCCAGGCGAGCCGGTGCCATTCTGGACCGCTCTTCGATGAACGTCCGTCGGTGCGGTGTGCACACGTCGTCGAGGAACTTGCGGTCGACCCGTTGCACGACGTCACGGATCCGGGCAGCCGTTTCGGAGTCGAGCTCCGGCAATGGGCAGGACTCGAGCACGATCTCGGCCTCACGGACCGCCGAGGCGACCTCTGTGACCTCTTCCGGGTCGTTGTCGTGGGCAGCCGCGAGGAGAGCGGCCCGGGCCTCGTCGAGACGTGCACGGGCGTCGGCATGGCGAGCCAGGGAAGCGACGTAGCGGTCAATGCCAGCCCGAATCTGTGCGGTGAGCACGTCAGGGCGAAGCAGATCAAGGTCGGTCATGTGGCTCCTGTCGGTCGGATGATGGGAAGTCGCTCCAAGGGGCAGGGAGGGGAGATGGAGCCCCTCCCCACCCCGAGCGTCGCCGGCCCAAGGCTGCCGGAGAAGTTGGCCGAGGTGTCCGGAGAGGGCGATTCCGAAGAACACCTAGCGAGTGGTTTTGAGATCCGAATTGGGGGAGGATTCGTATACCTGGCCTCGAGGGCACGAAACGCCTGGTCAGACCCCATAGCGCACCTGTTCCGAGGCCGGTTGCGCAGGCTCCAGCGCCGGCACGAGAAGCACGTCACCGGAGGGATAGTCCGTTGCTTCCCCCAGGTCGGCCGAAAGAAGTGCCTGCTCAGAGGCACCCGATGGCCCTGGTCAAGGCCTCGTGTCATGGCGGTTGTCATCGCCACCGGCCCCGAGCTCACCGAGGCGAGGGAGATGCACGGGGCTGCGTGCGGTCCTGCGAGCACCCCTCTCACGACGCCACCGCTCCGGTCGTCCACTTGGGTCCGTTCGGGTTCGGGTGTCCGAGGTGCCACTGCCGGCACCAGGTGCACTCGTAGGCCACCAGTCTCTGACCACTGAACAGCGACCGCGACCGGGCCTCGCGCTGGAATCGGAGCGCCTTGGCTTGCGACTTGAACACCTTCTTCGACTCGCACTCCTTCACGTACCTCTGTGTCTCAGTGAGCATCTCGCACACCTCCTGCGTCGATCGGAGGCTCGCCGTCGTCGAGGTCCAGAGTCGCTTCACTGTCACTGCTGACCAATGCTGCCAACCCCCTATAGGGGGGGTTGTTGGCAGTCAGTGTTTTGGTAGCTGCCATGGCAGCGTTTGGCAGTGTTGGCAGCATCTCGGACTCTGCTTCATCCGAGGGCACGAATCGAGGTTTCCGGTCGGTACCGATGTTGCGCACGATTCCGCGCTCACGCAGGACTTTCAGCGCCCGATAGTAGCTTCGCTCCGGCAATTCGCTCATCCGCTGGAGCTCGCCCGACGGCAGTCCGTCGCTGCCAGCGGACTGCCAAACGAGATCGCTCAGGGCTCGCTCTGCGCCCACGAGGTCCTGTTCACTGCCACGGCCGTTTGGCAGTGAATTTGGCAGTGTTAGGACGACGCTGGAGCCGACCGGTGTCAGCTCGAAGACCATCGGCGGCAGTGTGGGGAGATCCTTCTGTTTGTGCGCCGACAGGGTGATCAGGTTGCCGGTCCGCTCGAGCAGGAGTGCCGTATCGACCGCTCCCTCGAGAGCCGAGTGGCCCCGAGGAGTCGAGCCTTCCCGTGGCGTGTGGTGCACCAAGTCGACCGTGCAGCCGGCTGCCTCCCGGATCCGGTCCGACGCCGCAACAATGGCGCTCATGTCGGTTGAGGAGTTCTCGTCCCCGCCAGGCATTGACCGTGCCAGCGTGTCGACGATGACGAGCACCGGAGCGAGCTCCTCGACGAGCATGACGAGGGCTGAGACCTCCCGGGAGGCGTCGAGCAGGTTCAGAGCCTTGGGGAGCCAATGCAGCCCGTCGAGAGCCGGCCAGCCGCAAACCTCCCGCCAGGCTCGTTGCCGCTGGGCGAGTCCTGCGGTGCCCTCGCCGACGATGTAGAGGACCGGGCCCTTGCGGACGCGATGGCCGAACCACGGCTGCCCTGTCACCACTGAGAATGCCTTCGCCATTTCGATGAGCGTCTTCGCGGTGCCTGGCCGGCCGAAGGTGGTCGTGAAGCTGTTGAGCGCGCAATAGCCCTCGATCAGCGGCTCTGGCGGCGGAAGCGTGTCGAGTTGGTCGGGCGTGAGCAGTCGGCTGCGAAGGTGGTGATAGCGGACCTCTGCCTCGTCGACGTCACCGGGCCCATAGGTGCCATTCGGCAGTGGAGCCACCGAGCGCAATTCGGCAACGGCCTGGTCGAGCTCGTCGCCGATCACGACGCCACCCGGCGGGGCTGAGCGAGTCCGGCCCGGAAGCCGGAGGCGACGGTCCTCCGTGCTTCGGTCTCCTCCAGGCCGGAACGGGCCGCTGCGACGAGGAGTGCGGTCGCAGCCTCGTCCGGATCGAGTGCGCCGCCCGCGATGAGTTGGCCAAGAGAGAACGCCGCACGGTTGAGCACGTCGTTTCGCTCGCCAACCGGGGCCAGGGCGACCCGGCCGCATTCGGCCTCGAGCGCCGTCCGAGCGTAGGCATTCGCGGGCCGGCCCAACGTTGGGGTCGCCTCGGGTCGATGCGACAGAAGGTCGACGAGCCAGGCCGGAGGGTCCACCATCTGAGCCTCGTCGGGTGGGATTGCCCATTCGTAGGTGCCGCCGTTCGGATGGACGGAGGGCGGCACAACGATGTAACCACCCCGTCCGCGCCAGTCGACCCCTGCCACGAATCCGGCTCGGTTGCCGCCTCCGGTGGGCCGGTAGAGGTAGTGGGCTCCCCCGCCAGGCGTCAGGGTGACGGCCCCCACTGTGAGGCAGCCATGCTCCGCCACCAGGTGAGCCAGCGGACCCCACCCACCCTTGTCTACGTCGAGGACATCGAACCGAGTCCCGGTGCGGATGCCGATGTTCGCCCGGGGCTCCTTGTCCCACCATCGGGGGATCTGCTCGAGGTCCTCGGTGGCATCGTGGAGCCCGTTCCGCACCAGGCGGCCGAGCGGTTTCTTTCCCCCTGGCTCGAGCGGAAGGACTGCCCAGCCTCGCCGGGCACAGTCGAGGGCAGCGTTTCCGAGGTCAGGGGTCATCGAGACTCCGACTGATCCGGCGCAGCTTCGACGGCCTCGAGCAGGTTAGAAGCAGCGTCGAAGACCTCTCGGAGCCGGCCGGCGACCTTGGCGCGAACATCGTCGGGCACCGTGGACCAGTCGAGCCGAGCATGGTTGTTCATAACCGGGACAAGGTCGTTGGCGAACCTGATGATGTGGTCTGCGTCTGTCCGGTAGACCCTGCCCGCCTTCGCCGACCGACTCTTGCCGTCGATACCCACAACGTTGTCCGGGGTCAACTGCGTACCGGTACGCAGTTCCTCTGCGGCGATGTCCTTGCGCACCTGACCCTCACTGACACCTACCACACCAGCGATTCCACGAAGACTGTGACCTTGCTGGCGGAGGTCGGCGACCATGCTTCGCCTCTGGTCGACCGACAGGTGGCGTCGATCGACGTTCAGGGTCCGAGCCACCTCGACAGGGTCAGCACCTTCGGGTAGGCGCAGGTAGGTCACGGCCCCGTCGCGGTGATCCCAGTCCTGATCCGCGTTCGGGCGGAGCGGGTCCACCGGACGAGGGACCACGACTTCCGGGAAGCGACGGGCAATCTTGCTCCGAAGGTCGGAAGGGTCGAAGCGAGGGTTGACGACGCCCACGGCCGGGATGAGGACCACCACACGGAAGCGGACCTTGAGCTCTCGAGCGATTTCCACCCGATGGTGTCCGTCGATGATGGTCCCGCAGTCGTCCACCACCACAGGCACGAGAACGCCGTGTCGTTCGATGGAGGCGCGCAGGGCGGCCCTGGTGCCGTCGTCGAGCGCCGGCATCGCCTGGTAAGTGCTGGCCTCGGGGGAAGCGGCCGTGGTCGTCATGCCGCTGGCTCCGGATCTGGGCGGTCGAGGCCGAGAAGGCGGTCGACGGCGACCTTGGCGAAGACGATGCGCCGACCCACCTTGATCGGAGGCACCGGGCAGTCGCCTCGTTTCACCGCCTGGTAGATGCTCCATTCACTGACGGCAAGCTGCTCGGCCAGTTCGGCCG
This sequence comes from uncultured Acidimicrobiaceae bacterium, assembly GCA_963701325.1. Lineage (GTDB taxonomy): Bacteria > Actinomycetota > Acidimicrobiia > Acidimicrobiales > RAAP-2 > Bog-756. The sequence goes on along the minus strand of OY969604.1, from coordinate 817,731 downwards.
TCGTGTACGTGGCGGCGGCCGTCACTGTTGCTCCAGCAACTCAGCCAAGAGCTCCCCATAGGCGAGGATCGTTTCCCTCTTCCGCGGGACGACGCCACGCTCCCATTTGGCGATCTGCGTTCCGGAGCTACCGACGGCGGCACCAACCTCAGCGAGTGATAGCTGGCAAGCCTCTCGGATGCGCTTTGCCTCCCCTGAGACACACAACCTCCGGACGAGGGAGATCCTGGCTGCCTCGGTCACGGAGCCGTTTGGAAGCTCAGACCAGGCGAGGAGGATTGCCAGGGATCCGGCTGCGAGCGACCAGAACGCGGCGTTCACGATGCGCACCAATAGCTGGCCCCTCATGCTGGATCCCTTGTTTCCATGGAGCCGGTTATACACCCTGTGTGCTCTGTCAGCACGCGAATACATACTGAGGCGTTTGACAGAATGTGATGCTTCAGGCACGATTGGGAGCATGGCGACGAAAAAGCGACCATCGAAGCCGCCGGCCCAGGAACCCGATATCGCCGAGGAGTTTGCCAAACACAAGGTCTTTCAGGAGCTGGAGGAGCTCAGAGAAGCCGAGTCCGGCCGCATTGAGGCGGCAGCCATCTCGGTACCAGTCCCGTGGCCGAAGGCTCGCCCCCGCTACCTGGTGACGCTTCGGTTCCAAGAGCACCCCGACGAGTTCGAGTGTGTGAGTTTCACGATCACGTCGCTTCGCCCGGGCACGTCCGTCAGCTCGGCCATCTTGCGCGATCTTCCCGTCGCGACGCTTGTGCGCGAAGCGGTCCAGGACATCCTGAATCTTCATCTGCGGGTATTCGACGATGCGATCGCCACCCCGCCTACCGAGATGGTGCACACCCAGTACGGACCGGATGGACCCTCAGTCGAGCTCATCCCTCTCTCAGAGGACGCCCTGAGCGACAGGGAGGCCTACTTGACGGCTGAACGGGAAGCGATTGCCAGGCGTCTCGGTAAGGCCACCGGACGCCGGTACCCACCTGGCCACCTCGAGCAGGTCGCGGCGATCGTTCGTGAGACGCGCCGGCGGAAGGGATCGGCACAGGCGGCAGTTGCCGAGAGGTTCACCATCAGCCGCAGCGCCGCGGCGAATCAGATCGCCCGAGCCAGGCGGCAGGGTCTATTGGATACGGAGGAGGACTGAGAGATGAAAGGCTTCATTCGGCAACGTCGCGAGGGCGGATCGTGGACCTGCTACTGGGAGGTTCGATCCCCAAGCGGGAAGCGAAAGCAGCACTCGAAGGCGTTCAAGACACAAGCCCTTGCCCGAAAGCACCTCAATATCGTGGTGGGCAAGGTGACCGAGGGGGAGTGGCGGCCGGATCAGCCCATTACCGTCAAGGAGCTCCTTACCGATCACTGGCTGCCAGCGCAGCGGGCCCGGGAGCTGCGGGCTGCCACGCTTGCCCAGTACGAGGGCGTCATCGACAATTGGATCGTTCCCCGGCTAGGGGCGGTGAAGGTTGCCTCGCTGACGCCCGGGGCCGTCGTCGACTTCATGGCCGCGCTGCGCTCAGAGAGAACCGCAAAGGGTCGCGAGGGCCTTTCGGCGAGGAGCGTGCAACTGGCGGCCGGGGTCCTCAAGTCTGCCTGTGCCTGGGCCGTGGCGAACGAGATCATTTCCCGCAACCCGATCCAGGGGGTTCGCAGGCCGCGCTCGGATGCAAAGCCAATGCGCATTTGGACGAATGAGGAGGCACGGAAGTTCCTCGAGGCGACCAGTCGGGACCGGCTTGCGTTCGCATGGGCGCTCCTGCTGGCGAGGGGCCTCAGACGAGGCGAGCTTTGCGGGCTCCGGTGGTCAGCGGTGGACCTGGACGCCGGGACGCTCCGAATCGAGGAGACGTGGATCACGGTCGAGGGCAAGCCGGTGGCTTCACGCCCAAAGACCGACGCCGGACTCCGGTCGATCAGCATCGACCCTCACCTCGTGACCCTCCTGAGGTCCCACAGGCGTCGCCAGGCGGAAGAGAAGCTGGCGGCCGGCCCCGCTTACGAGGACGGCGGTTACCTGGTCGCTGACGAGCTCGGAAATCCCTACCACCCGGACAGCATCTCGGGATGGTTCGAGACGAAGGCAGCAGCGGCGAAGCTGCCACGCATCAGGTTGCACGACTGCCGGCACACCGCGGCAAGCCTCATGCTGGCAGCGGGCGTGCCGGTGAAGGTCGTCTCCGAAATCCTCGGACACGCTTCGGTGACGATCACCCTTTCGACCTACGCGCACGTCATGCCTGGCATGGCTGAGGAGGCAGGAGCGGCACTCTCGGAAGCCCTGCTCGGCTGACGTCAGCGTCCGTCCGGCGCTCTCGATCCGGACCGTCGCTGACATTTCGCTGACACGGGTGGCGATGCTTGCTCACCGGATCGAAGTGAAGTGCCCTTGACCTGCCGCTATCGAGTGCGCCCCCTGGGATTCGAACCCAGAACCTGCGGATTAAGAGTCCGTTGCTCTGCCGTTGAGCTAGAGGCGCGTGCCCTGAAAGCTAGCCCCGTCACCGCGACCGATGAGACCCGGGTTCCCTGGGGCGTGAGGGTGACCGACGGGGCTCGAACCCGCGACCTCCGGGGCCACATCCCGGCGCTCTGCCAACTGAGCTACGGCCACCAAGGAGCCTCTAGTGTGGCACAGGCCGACGCAGGCACGGATCTCCCGACCGACCGTCGCACCTCGCCCCTGTAGCTCAACTGGATAGAGCAGGTGGTTTCTACCCATCAGGTTGCGGGTTCGACTCCTGCCGGGGGCGCTAGCTGGTAGCTCTTCCTCGTCGAGGCAAGCGCAACCCTCCAACAACTGGTCGGTCTGGGCAGCGCCAACGGCTGCTGTCAACGACGTTGAGGTCACGCTCGACCGCTCTTTTCCAGTCACACCTCCCGGGAGGAGAAATCCCGCCCATTCTCGCCCCGTTGAGTGATTCAACCGGCTGTACCCGAGTCCTACACCAGGGAGACGTTGCACTTTGGAACACATGTAGTCGTCATCCAATGTGAAAGGCTCGCCGCCGATGTCACATGGTTCAATCAGCCGGCGCCAATCGACATGGCCCAGGCACCGTCAGCTATAGGCGGAAGGTGCCGTCGGCATTTTGGGGAAGCAGGTTTCGAGCCGTCAACGCCGGGTAGACGAAGGAAGCCGGACCTCGTGAGCAGATAGCGTCGGGCGGGGCTGCTCGCGGGTCCGGCTCTTCCGGTAGCCACCTACGAGGGGCAGGGAAGGTGGCCAGAGGGGTGATGCGTGGGAGCTATTCCCGCATACCTCGCCAGTCAAACATCCAGGCGGTGGCGTAGGGCTGCGTCTCCCATACGCAGCCTCGCCTGAGGCGGCTCGCCGGCGTTCGTCGCTCTACTTGACCGCACAGGTGCGGGGAGGGTGTGTCCGACCAGCACGTATAGGCGGACCCCGCCCATTACCCGCTGCCAGAGGCAAAGACGTTGGTCGGGGCGTCGAGATGACAGAGGCAGGCGCCGCTCTCGTCAGAGTACCCATCGGCGGATGAACAGTGTGGGCTCTTCGTGGGTAACCGAGGGGAGGAGAAGGAGGTATTGCCATGACCCACGCCCGAGGCGCCCTGCTTGGTGGGGCCTTCACGATCATGCTGGCGCTTGCCGCGCCAGTGGGCATTGCCAGCGCAATGCAGACCCCGACCACCGGTCAACCGGGTACCAGTGCCGGATTCAACTGCGGCACGAGTACGGCCCCGGTCGAACCTGGCCATGGGGCAAACTCCCCGGGATCACCCTTCAACGAGACGACGCCAGGCCATGCTGGAACTGTCTATGCCGGTAACGGTCCCGGTTCGACGCAACACGCTGGAAGCACGGCCGCAGTGTCGCAGTACGACGCTGCATGTCGTCGACTCAGTTCGCACTGAATTCGCTCGCACCTCGAGGAGGATTGGGGGGCGCCCTTTCCCCGTCGCATCCCATGGCCAGCCACCGCATCCGGCGCGGTTCCTAGAGGACCAGACCCGTCTCGGACCGTCAACGCGTCGACGATCTGAGATGTTCTCTTGGTCGGTACGCAATCCCTGAGTCACATTTGATCGACGGATAGGGTGAGAGCCGTGGCAGAAGCTGTGGATGTGCGCTCCAAGACTCACTCAGCCAGGACAGACCTTGCAGGCGAGCTCGATCGGCTGATGACAGTGATCGAGCAGGTCGTGGCGATGTTGCAGGCCAGCCAGATCACCAGCGCCAGAGGCAAGGAACTTGTGGAGAAGGGGACGGAGATGGCAGAAGTCCTCGCAGCATTTCCCGCAAGCGACAATCGCCGATCGGTGACCAGTGCGCTGCGTGATTTCGACGATGCCCGGCACCGGGTCCGGCTCGCCATCATTGCGCTCGGCCTCGAAGAAGGCATGACAATCTCTGAAATGAGTCGCGCATTGGGGATCTCCCGCCAACTCGGTGCACGCTTTGTCGCCGAGGCCAGAGGGAGCGCGGTAGGCCCAACCGTCGAATAGGACCGAGAGGTCGTCTCATCCTCCCGGTGCGGCAGGGCACTGAGCACAAACACTCGCGAGTTGCATACCGCCTGCCAGTCGGATCACTCGACCGTTTCGGGGTCCCGTCTGCATCGGTCAGTCACGCTGACTCCGCAGGGAACGCCGGTGGGTCGAGGTGGTCGGGACCCAATCCCGAGACACCATGCACCAAGGTGGCCGGATCCGACATCTTGCCGACAGCTCGTTTGCACCACGACCAGGAAAAACGCCCTGAAGTGCAGCGGGTACGGCTCCTGCCGGGGGCGCTGTAGTCGTCGTCACCATGCGCTGGCGCGGGGGCGACCTCCACGCGGCGTTCGGATTCCGTAGGCTGTCCCGATTCGCGCGGTCCTGCCCCCCCTCTCCGAGCTCGGAGCGTCGACGCGAGCGCCACGAGCCGTCCGCTTGCGGACCCATCGTGACCCAATGGGTGTCCGGATTCTGGTCGGTGCGCTGCTCGCAGCCTCGGTCGGCGCCGCAGTGATGATTGCCACCCCGTTGCGGGCCGCCGCCACGCCGTCGGGCACGACCTGCGGTGGTGCCGACCAGCTCCCGTCCACGTGGAACTGCACCTGGACGACCGCTCTGCCAGACCAGGGTGCGCCGATCGGATTCTCCTCACCGATCGTGGCAGATCTCGACGGACAGCCCTCGGCCGTCGTCGGCGATCGCACGGGAAACCTCTACGCCCTCCACCTCGGCAACCCGTCGCCGGGGACCTCGCCCACTGCTCCGACCATCCCGGACGGATGGTCGATCTCGGGCAACCCGGTGACCGACGAGAGCGGCCCGATCGACTCGACCCCCTCGGTTCTCCCCCGTCCCGGCACGAACGACTCGGTGCTGGTCGGCAGTGGCAACGACGCCGACCCGGACACCGGTGGATACCAGGCCTACGGGCCGGCCGGCCACCGCCAGTGGTTCACTCCTGTCGTCGATCCGGCCTCTGACGCTCAACCGGCAACCGGGGTCGAAGCTGGGATCGCAATCGGCAACGTGCAGCCGTCCTCGGGAACCGGACCCAGCGCCTATGCGGGTTCGCTCGGTCAGGTCGGCTACGCGCTCGCAGCCTCGACCGGCGCACCACTCCGCGGGTGGCCGTTCTTCGACTCGGACAGCGTGCACGCCACCGCGGCGCTCGCCGATCTCTACGGCACCGGGGCCGACGAGATCATCCAGGGAGCGGACCAGTCGGCCGGTACCGGCAGGGGCCAGACCTACCAGAACGGCGGTCACGTCCGCATCCTCTCCGGTACCGGCAACCTGATCTGCCGGGCCGACACCAACCAGGTCATCGACTCGTCGCCGGCCGTGGGCGGATTCCTGGCAGGGGGGGCGACCGGGATCGTGGTGGGCACCGGCACCTTCTTCCCGAACGCCTCGGACACCGATACCGTCATGGCGTTCGATACCCACTGCCGGTCGGTCTGGTCGGCCCGACTCGACGGCGGCACCTTCTCGTCGCCAGCACTCTCCGACGTGCTCGGCAATGGCAGCCTGCAAGTCGTCGAGGGCACCGACACCGGCAGCGCCGGTTCGGTGTGGGTCCTCAACGCCGCGACCGGGGCAACCGACTGGCACGTCTCGCTGCCCTCCCCGGTCGTCGGGTCCGTCGTGACCGCCGACCTCACCGGCAGTGGCCACGACGACGTCGTGGCGCCGACCGAGAACGGCGCGTACGTCCTCGACGGGCAGACCGGCCAGCAGATCGCCTACCTGGGGGCGGACGTCGGCCTGCAGAACTCTCCGCTCATCACCGCCGACCCCAACGGCACGGTCGGGATCACACTGGCCGGCTACAGCGGAGTGGTGAGCGGTGGACAGGGCGTCGTCTACCACTACGAGATCTCCGGGATCAACGCGGACCAAGCCGTCGGTACCGGCGCGTGGCCGATGTTCCACCACGATCCGCAGTTGACCGGGGACGTCGGGGGAACGCCTGCACCGGGCTCGGTCCCCGGCTGTTCCATTCCGGCGGCTGCCCTCGAGGGGTATGACCTGGTCGCCTCCGACGGCGGGATCTTCGCCTATCCGAGCCCCGGCAGGCCGTTCTGCGGCTCGATGGGCGGCAGCCACCTCAACGCGGCGATCGTGGGCATGGCCATGTCGCCCTCGACCGGCGGCTACTGGGAGGTCGCCGCAGACGGCGGGGTCTTCGCCTTCGGCCAGGCAGGGTTCCATGGCTCGATGGGCGGCAGCCACCTCAACGCGGCGATCGTGGGCATCGCCGCCACCCCTGACGGGGGCGGCTATTGGCTGGTCGCCGCCGACGGCGGGATCTTCGCCTTCGGCGACGCCCGGTTCCTCGGCTCGATGGGCGGCAGCCACCTCAACGCGCCGATCGTGGGCATCTCGCCCTCCGCCGACGGCCGGGGGTACCGGCTGGTCGCCTCCGACGGCGGGATCTTCGCCTTCGGCGACGCCCCGTTCCTCGGCTCGATGGGCGGCAGTCGTCTCAACGAGCCGATGGTGGGGACGGCCACCGATACCTCGACCGGGGGCTACTGGGAGGTCGCCGCCGACGGCGGGATCTTCGCCTTCGGCCAGGCCCCGTTCTATGGCTCGACCGGCGGGATGCCACTGGCTGCGCCGGTGATCGGGCTGGCGGCTTCTGATGATGCCTTCGGCTACCGGCTGGCCGCGGCAGACGGCGGGCTGTTCAGCTTCTCGGCCCCCTTCTTCGGCTCGGCCGGAGGCATCCGGCTGCAGAGGCCGGTCGTCGGGATGGCCGGCTTCTGACCTGCCGGCGTCAGGTTGTGGTCCGGGTCGGCAGGCGTAGACTCCGCCCGTGACCGACGTGTTCGCCGTGGCCAACCAGAAGGGCGGTGTGGCCAAGACGACCACCGTCCACTCGATCGGGGTGGCGTCGGCGGAGTTCGGGCGGCGGACCCTGGTCATCGACCTCGATCCGCAGGCGTGTCTGACCTTCTCCCTGGGATTCGACCCGGACGGGTTGGAACGCTCACTGCACGACGTGTTCGTGCGCCGGGTCGCAGTGGCCGACGTCTTGTGCCCGGTCCCCGGAGTACCCGGTCTCGACCTCCTGCCGGCCACTATCGACCTGGCCGGCTCCGAGGTGCACCTGCTCACCCGCACCGGCCGCGAGCACGTGCTCGCCCGGGCGCTCGATCCGGTGCTGCACCTCTACGACCTCGTCCTCATCGACTGCCCGCCGTCGCTCGGCGTGCTCACCATCAACGGGCTCACCGCGGCCGACTCGGTCCTCATCCCGCTGCAGTGCGAAGCGTTGTCCCACCGCGGAGTGGGCCAGCTGCTCGAGACCATCGAGGACGTGCGGGCCTTCGCCAACGGTGATCTGGCCGTCCGCGGGATCATCGCAACGATGTACGACGACCGGACCAAGCATGCCCGGCACATCCTCGAGGAGGTCGAGTCCCGCTACGGGATCCCGGTCCTCCAACCCCCGGTGCGCAAGTCGATCCGGTTCGCCGAGGCCCCCGCCCGCGGGAAGTCGATCCTCCAACACGCCCCGAATTCGCCCGGCGCGGTCGCGTACCGCGTCCTTGCCGCGACCCTGCTCGAGAGGAGCGCGGTGGCCGGCGCTCCCGGCTAGTGGGATCCGGACCGGATCCGCTCGGAAAGCGAGCGCTCTTCTGGATGCCTGTTGACCCCGAGGCGGTCGGGGACGGCGGTGATCCTGGCGGGGAACAGTCCCCCCGGTCGGCGCATGCCCGCCCGGCCGGCAGGCACGCGCTCTTCTCGGCCGCGACACCGGCCGATGAGAAGGACCGCGACACAGCGACGGCGACGGCGGGTGAGCCACTGCCACCGCGTGGTGTCCTGACGATCGTCTGCTCGCGTTGCGGATCGATCAGCCGGGTCGGGCTGCTCGAGTTCGCGTGGCTCCACTTCCCGGTGGCCGGGTGGCTGCCCGGGCGTCCGTTCGACCGATGGATGACCTGTCCGGCCTGCCGTCGGCGGAGCTGGACGAGCGTCACCCTGACCAGGTGAGCGGCGCCACTCTGCTGGTCGCCACCTCGGCCCCGTCGAATCCGGGAGGGATCAGCGGGTGGCTGCTCCACTTCCACGGACCAACCGCCTACGCCCTCATCGGGTTCCTGGCATTCGCGGAAGCGGCGCTCATGGTGGGATTCTTCATTCCCGGTGAGACGGCCGTGGTCATCGGCGGTGTCCTGGCCGGACTCGGGCGCGTCGACCTCGAGGTGATGATCGTGGTCGTGGTGGTGTGCGCCGTCGCGGGGGACTCGGTCGGGTTCGAGGTGGGCAAGTCGGCGGGCCCCTGGTTGCTGCAGCGTCGGCCGCTCAGGGGCAATCCCGCGGTCGGGCGCACCTTGGGCATGCTCGAACGCTACGGAGGCCCCGCCGTCTTCCTCGGCCGTTTCGTCGCCTTCGCCCGGGCGATCATCCCGGGCCTCGCCGGTATGAGTGGGCTCCGGTACCGGGTGTTCCTGTTCTGGAACGCCCTCGGGGGCCTGTTGTGGGGCGTCGGGTACACCATGCTCGGGTACGTCGTCGGATTGTCGTTCGCCCACATCCTGACGACGGTCGGCCTCTGGTCGCTCGTGGGCGTGGGAGTCATCGTCGCAGGCGTGGTCGCCGTCGAGATCCGTCGCCGCCGCAAGCGGCGTCGGCAGTCCATCGGTCCCGACGATTTCGATGCGCACTCCGCGGAGGCCGGAGCGGAGGAAAGGCATGGCGGGACCGGAAATCCTTGAAGTGGGAGGGGGCGGTGCCTACCATGACCCGCAAGCCGCATGCCCCCTCCTGGGGACGTGCACCGGACGCCGGGTGGGACGGACACGCATGGTCGATGATCTCGGGCGGGTGCGGCACCAAGTGGTGCCCGAGCAGTGACCGCCTTCCCGACTGAAGCGGCTCCGGCTACGACACGAGCGGGCACCCCGGATGCCCGACGCGCGGCGTGGCTCATAGCGAGCTGTCCGGACGCCTATGTCGAGATCGACCGCTGGGGAACCGTGGTCGAGTGGAACACGGGCGCCGAGGAGCTGCTGGGCTGGACTCGGGACGAGGTGGTGGGCCGCTTCGTGGCTGACACCGTCCTACCCGGCGGATTCGCCCGCTCCGCCTTCGGCGTGCTCCTTGCCGGCAGCCAGGACACCGGAGCGGTGGCGACCACCGACTCAGAGGGTCCCTCCGGCGGACTCTCACTCGTGCTCCGTCACCGCGCCGGCCACCGGCTCCGCGCCGAAGGACGGCTCTTCGCCGCCGGGGAGGGGACCGACCGAACGGTTGCGGCATTTCTGCGCGACGTGACCGACCGTGATCGCGCCGGCCGGGAGTTGCGTCGCGACCCGGTGACCGGACTGCCGGACCGGTCCGAGTTCGGATCCCGTCTGGCGCAAGCAGCGGCTGCCGGAACCGGCGTGCCGGGCAGTGTGGCCGTTTTACTGCTCGACCTCGACCGGTTCAAGTCGGTCAACAACAGCTTGGGCCACGCAGCCGGCGACGCCGTCCTGAGTGCCGTGGCCCGACGGCTCGAGGGAGTGGCCGCCCAGGTCGATTGCCTGGCCCGGTCCGGTGGCGACGAGTTCCTGGCGCTGGTCTGCGACCCCGGTGGCCGGGCCGACCGGCTGGCTTCCGCGTTCGTCGAACGGGTCCGTTCGGTCTTGTCGCGGCCGTTCGTCCTCGAGGGGAGCGAGGTCTTTCTCGGCGGGTCGGTGGGGATTGCCCTCAACACCTTCGGTGTGGACGACCCGGAAGAATTGCTCGCTCATGCCGAGGCGGCCATGTACCAGGCCAAGGGGCGGGGTGGCTTCGCGGTCGAGACGTTCGAGGAATCCCTCCGCATCGAAGTCCTCGACCGGGTGACCACCGAGCGCTCGCTCCACCGCGCACTCGAACGGAGCGAGCTGCTGCTCCACTACCAACCGGTGGTCGAGCTCGAGGGAGCGACCACCGTCGGGGTGGAAGCGCTCGTGCGCTGGGAGCACCCCGATCGCGGACTCGTCGGCCCCCAACGGTTCATTCCGGTTGCCGAGGAGAGCGGGCTGATCATCCCGATCGGGGCCTGGGTCCTCGAGCAGGCATGCACCCAGCTACGGCACTGGCACCGCCTCGAGGCGTCAGGTCCGCCCGGGTCGGTCGAAGTCAACCTCTCGGCCCGCCAGATCGACGATCCCGGGATCGTCCCCACGGTGGAGCAGATCCTCGATCGCACCGGCCTGCCTCCCGAGCACCTCACCCTCGAGATCACCGAGAGCGCGCTGATGAAGGATGCGGCCGCAGCGCTGGTCGTGCTCCGCGCCCTCAAGGAGATCGGGGTCCTGCTGGCCATCGACGACTTCGGCACCGGGTACTCGTCCCTCAGTTACCTCCAGCGCTTCCCCCTCGACATCATCAAGGTCGACCGGATGTTCATCGAGGTCCTGGGAGGCGGACCGGAGGGGGAGGAGATCGTCTCCGCTGTCATCTCGTTGGCCCACGCGCTGGGCCTCAAAGTGGTCGCCGAGGGTGTCGAGACTGTCGAGCAGCTCATCGTGCTGCGTGCGCTGCGCTGCGATTTCGCCCAGGGATACCTGTTCTCGCGGCCACTGCCGGCAGAGGAGCTCGGGGCCGGGTTCGGGCTGCTGCGGAGCGCGTAGCCGCGTATGGCAGCATGGATGCCTGCGATCCATGCGAACAGCAGAACCATCCGGGGGGCGACAGCGGTGCGGACGAGCGGCAGGTCTTCGATGCGGGATGTCGGGCAGCGTCACAAGGGCTGGACGATCGTGTTGCTCGTCGTCGCGACGGCGGTGGGGATCTGGATGACACTCGAGAAGGTGTCCGTCGACCGCTGGGAGCGCGAGGAACTGGCCAACCACGCTGCACGGGCCAAGGAAGGTGGCTCCCCCGATCACGGTGACCAGCACCCTCCGGTGCAGACCGCACGCGGACGGGGAGGTCGGAGCGGGACCGACGGGGTCTAGAGTCGAGCCGCTGTGGAACTCATCGACCGGGCCTACGGGCGTCTGACCGGGCACGACGATCTGTACTTCGAGATGCTCGACCGTGTGCACCAACACCTGCTGCCGCGCACCTATATCGAGATCGGGGTCAATACAGGCCGTTCCCTGACCCTGGCCCTCCCGGGCACCTCCTGCGTCGGCGTGGATCCGGATCCCCACCTCCAGTATCCGGCCCCACCGGGCAGCTGGATCTTCGCCGAGACCAGCGACGAGTTCTTCGCCTCCCACGACCTGGCGGTTCTCTTCGGAGGAGTCCCTCTCGACCTGGCATTCATCGACGGCATGCATCTGTTCGAGTTCGCGCTCAGGGACTTCATGAACCTCGAGCGGAATGCCCATGCAGACGGCACCATCCTCATCCACGACTGTCTTCCGGTGAACGTGGTCTCTGCCGGCCGCGAGCGCTCGTCCTATCCGTGGAGCGGGGACGTCTGGCGCCTGATCGTCCTACTGCGCGAGCAGCGACCCGACCTCGAGGTCTCCGTGGTGGACTGGCCACCAACGGGAGTCGGCGTGGTCCGTGGGCTCGACCCGGGCTCGACCGTGCTGGCCGACCGCTACGACGAGCTGGTCGAACGCTACCTGGCCATGCCCTATGAGCTCCTCGACAACGGCACGATGCACGAACAGCTGCATACGGTCCGAGGGGATTGGGCCTCGGTCGCTGCGCTCCTTCCCGACCGGTCCTATCGATCGGGAAATGTCGAGCTCCTCAAGGTCCAGCGGACGGCCGCCGCCGTCGTGCCGGCTGTGCGGCGGGCCTATGACGAGCCCGAGCGCGTACGCGAGCGGCGTCAGCGGCAGCAACGACGGCGGCAGCAACGGCGGCGCCAGCGGCGGCAACGGCGGCAGCAACGGCAGCAGCGGGAGCGGGAGCAGTTCTTCCGCAGGCGCCAACGGGCCCGTCTGCGGAAGCGGTTCCGGCGGAGGGCTCGCCGACGGATCAGGCGCTACGTCCAGCGGCTGGCGCCGCGCGGGCACCCGACCGGGGCTGCGTGACCCGAGCCGCGCCGTCAGCCCGGTCGAACGGCAAGTGATCCACTGAATGGGGTAACGCCCAACTGGTCTGGTTGGTTGGGTGTTCGGTCGGTCGGTCGGGACGGCGGGATTTGAACCCGCGACCTCCTGCTCCCAAAGCAGGCGCGCTGCCAAGCTGCGCTACGTCCCGGCAAAAACTATTTCTGAGCTGGTTCTTTCTGGCTATCCACAGTGAGAGGTCGCTTGGACGACCCGCCGAGCGCGGACAACCATCGTGATGACGAGCGAGCCAACGCCCTCACCGCACGGACTTCCCGGCCCACCAGACGATCCGATAATGAGCCGAGTCACCAGTATGAGCGTAGGCGATCTGTCCATGCCCACACCCCTGTTCCAAGCGAAGTCTCGTTGCGGGGCACCGGCCACCGACGAACGTGCTCGAGATGCCCATCGGGCCCATCGAAGCCCAGGGGATCGGTTTGTGACGACGAGGACGATTGACGACCAGTCGTCGTCGTAGTAGCCCTACGGCACGTCCCCAAACCTCATCAGGCTCGATTGAGATCCTTGGACAACACTCGGCCGATTCTCGTCGTCGGTGTTCCCCGATCGGGAACCACCTGGGCGAATGAGGTCCTCGCACGTGGTGCAGGCGTCGTCAGCATTTCCGAACCGGACAATGAGAACCTCTATCGGGCAGGTAGGCATGCGAAGAACGGGTTGGGTCGGTTCCCGGTCCTCTCACCCGGTGAGAACAACGAGCGTTATCGCCTTTTTTGGGAGTGGGTTCTCGGCGGTGCACGACCGTCGAGACGCGATCGTGTCGCGCACCGGATCCTTGGACAGCGGGCCTACACGCACCTCTACAGCGGTTCCTTCGACCCGGTCCCCTGGCTCGGCTGGTCCCTCGCGACCGATCCGCTACCGGCCGGGCAGCCCCCGGGACGTGTCCTCGTCAAGTCGGTCCACGTGGAGCTCGCCATCGACTGGCTCGCGTCCGTGTTCGACGTCGATGTCCTCATCGTCTCCCGGCACCCCGCCGACGTGCTGGCCAGCTGGATCGAGGTTGATCTCAAGGAGGGTGAAGGAGCCGCCAAGGTACCGTTCGAGCATCGGGAAGAGGTGGGTAGCCGCGATGCGATTCCCTGGGGCGTGCCTCCACCGGGGCGCACCCGTATCGAGCGCATGTCCTGGCGCATCGGACTGCTACAGGCGGCACTGGAGGAGGCGGCAGCCCACCATCCCGAATGGCACCGCCGGACACACGAGGTCCTGTGCTCCGACCCCGATCGCGAGTTCCGACGGCTCTATGAGGAGCTGGGCTTGACCTGGACCGACCGGGCCGACGCCTATCTGAGATCACAAAACACAACTGGGACCGGGTACGAGGTGAAACGGGTCGCGTCCGAGCTCCCAGGGGCGTGGCGACGACGGCTGGACGATCGTCAGCTGACGGTCCTGCGAAGGACTCTCGCAGCGTTCCCGATCGCGCCCTGGACCGACACCGACTTCGAACGCGACCCCGATGTAGAGCACTGAGACGTGGACGGCATGTCCCATGACATCGCGGACACCTACTCAGGTGGTCTCCGTGCACCGTGCCCGTCCGCACCCTGCGTCGATGCCCGAGGGAATGCGCTTGGTGCCGGCCGGGGCGTAGGCTCACGCAGTCCAGTTTCCGAAGCCGGCGCGCTGCCAAGCCGCGCTACGTCCCGGCGAGATGTCCTTCGGGCACTGCACCGGCCAGCGTAGGTCACCGCGACACACCGTCCCCGACACGCCGGGCGCGGGATAGCGTCACGGCGATGCCCACCGTGCGCGTAGCCGTCTTCGACCTGGGCAGCAGCTCGTTCCATCTCATGGTGGTGGACGCCTCCAGGGACGGACGTCTGACGCCGGTGCTCCGCCGCCGTTCGTTCCTGCATCTCGGGACCGAGGTGGCCCGGACCGGCAGTGTGCCGGCAGACCGTTCCGCGTTGGCCGTCCGCACGGTGCGCCGTCTGCACGCCGCGGCGGAAGGCTCAGGTGCCGATGTGGTGGTCGCCCTCGCCACCGCCGCGCTCCGGGAGGCGGCCAACGGCACCCGGCTGTTGGCACGGATGGAGCGCATTCTCGGCAGCTCGATCACCCTGTTGACCGGCGAGGAGGAGGCCCGCCTCTGCTTCCTCGGCCAACGGGCGGGAGTCTGGGTCGGCCACGAATCCGTGCTCGGCTTGGACCTCGGCGGGGGGAGCCTCGAAGCGGGTGTCGGCACCATCCACCGCGTGGATGCGGTGGCGAGCGTTGCCCTCGGGACCGCCCGCATCCGCGGGGAACTGGGTACCGGCGATCTGCTCAGCCATGCCGATCGACGGGCCATCCGAGAGGTGGCGACGTCCCGGACCGGTCCGATCAGCAAGATGCTGGCGCAGCGGCCCGAGGCCCGCGGCCGGGTCATCGCGAGCGGGGGGACGGTCCGCGCGCTCGCCCGACTCGCGATGTGCCTCCACCGCCCGGACACCTGGAGCGGATCGTCGGCGGCGCCGAGCGTGAATCAGGTCGAGTTGCCGGCCGGACAGATCCATGAGCTCGCCGAGCGCCTGGCCACCTTGGACCTCGACGCCCGGATGGCCCTGCCCGGCATCCAGGCGAGACGCGCCCCACTGCTCCCGATCGGTGCGGTGGTGCTCTCGACCCTGGTTCGCCAGCTGGACCTCCGTGGACTGGTGGTCAGCGAGTGGGGACTGCGCGAGGGAGCGGTGATCGACAGCCTCTCGCTACCGGCGGACCCGGAGTAGCCGGGATCCCCGCCGGCCGCGGGCGTCGCCCCGCCGTGCGCCCCGTCAGGCCTTCTTGCCGAGGATCCTGTTCATCCCGGTGCCGCACACCGGGCACTTGCCCTTGGCCGAGCGACGGCCGTTGGCCATCTCGACCTCTTCGCCGTCGAACTCTCGTTTTTCGCGGCACTTCACGCAGTAGCCCTCGTACGACGCCATGGCTCCTCCTCATGCTCCCCGTGACGCTCATCCGAGCGCCGACCAACCGAAGGTATCGGGGCGGTTCCTGCAAGAGGGGGATGGCAGGCCAAAGTGCTAACTCCAGCAAGCACTTGGCGGTGGAGCTGATCTCGCCAGGACGGGCCTGGTGGGCGATCAGTCGGTGGGTTCGCCGAACGAGTCGGGCAGCTCAGCGGGGGTGATGGCCGTCAACATGCGCTCGACGTCCTCGGGCACCAGGGGCGGGCTGAAGTAGTAGCCCTGGGCGGTGGTGCAGCCTCGCTGGAGCAGGACCCTGCTCTGCAGCGACGTCTCGACGCCCTCTGCCACGGTGGCCAGGCCCAGCCGGTCTGCCATGGAGATGATGGCCGAGACCAGGCTGTTGTCGGCGGCGTCGGGCCCGAGCACCTGGACGAAGGACTGGTCGATCTTGAGGGTGCTGACCGGGAAGGTCCCGATGCGGTTGAGCGAGGAGTTCCCAGAACCGAAGTCGTCGATGGTGAAGCGCACGCCCAGGCGGCGGAGGCGGTCGATGTTCTCGCGCGGGTCCGGTCGTGTCGAGGACCACCCGCCGGGTGATCTCGAGCTCGAGCAGGGTTGGGTCGACGCCGGTCTCCTGCAGCGTCCGGTGGATCCCCTGGAAGAGGTCGGGGTGGGCCAGGTCGCGCGATGCCAGGTTGACCGAGAGGCGCAGCGGGTCGAGCCCCAGATCGATCCAGGCACGCAGCTGGCGGCAGGCCTGCCAGAGGACCCAGCTGTCGAGGGCCACGATGAGGTCGCTCTTCTCGGCGAGCGCGATGAAGTAGGAGGGCTCGAGGATGCCGAGCGACGGATGGTCCCATCGGACGAGGGCCTCGACGCCCACCACCTGGGCGGTGCGAAGGTCGATGTAGGGCTGGTAGAGGAGGAAGAACTCGTTCCCGTCGAGTGCCTTGATCAGATCGACGTAGAGCTCGCGGTCGTCGAGGGCGCGCCTGCCGGGGTTGGCCGGGTCGGGCGAGAAGTGGTACATCTCGAACGCGTTCCGGCCAAGGTCCTTCGCCCGGTACATCGCCTCGTCCGCGCGGTTGAGGAGGTCGTCGTAGCTGTCACCGTGCTCCGGTGCGATGGCGATCCCGATGGATGCAGAGGTGGTCACCTCCTCGCCGAACACGAGGAACGGGGTGTGGATCCCCTCGAGCATCCGCTCGGCCAACAGGTTGATCGAGAGCTGGTCGGCAAGTCCCGGGAGGAGGATGGCGAACTCGTCGCCGCCCACCCGGGCGACCGTGTCCTGGCTGCGGACGGTCTCCACGAGCCGTAGGGCGACCTGCTGGATGAGGTCGTCGCCCGTCGCATGCCCGAAGGTGTCGTTGACGGTCTTGAAGTTGTCGAGGTCGACGAAGAACATGCACACCGGTTCGCCCACCCGGCGCGAGCGCACCAGCTCCTGCTCGACCCGGTCCTCGAAGAGCCGGCGGTTTGGCAGCCCGGTGAGCGAGTCGTGCCAGGCCATATGGGAGACCTTCTCCAGGAGCTCGAGGTTCTGGATCGCGGTGGCCGCCTGGTCGGCGAGTCCGAGGAGCCGCTCGTGCACGTCGGCGTCGTGGATGGTGGCGTCCGAGCTCTGGGTTCCGAAGTTGGCCGCGATGACCCCGATGAACGCCCCGGCCGCGAACAGCGGGGCAACCACCGAGGCCGCGGTCCCGGTACGGCCCAGGAGCGCGCGCAGTTGCGGGTCCTCGACCGTGGCGTCGAGCACCATCACCTCCCGCTCCCGGACCATCCGGGCGACCACCGGGGTGTCCGAGCGCACGGTGACCAGACCGTCGGCCTCGGCCGCGCTCAGATCCGGCCGTGGGTCCCGCCCCGGCTGGGAGGGCCGGTGCTCCGGCCGGTAGGAGACGATGGGACCGGTGTAGGCGTCGGAGGTCTCGAGGCCCCCGGTACGGGAGGTGGGGGTCAGGACGCCCGAGTCACGGTCCCAGAGGTAGACGGTGGCCTGGTCGCACCCCGTCATCACCGGGACGGCATCGGCCAGGCGCTGTACCGCGTCGGTGAGGGTGGTCAGACCCGAGAGCTCCTGGGAGAAGGAGAGCAGCGTCCGCGCGGTGGCGTCGCTGCGCCTGGCGTCGCCCAGCGCCGCGCACTCGTCGAGGAAGTTGGCCGCGTAGCGGGCGAAATTGCCGAGGATCCGCTCTTCGGCTCCGCGTGCCGGAGCGTCCGCGGACGTGAAGGCGGCCAGGCGGCCGTAGCGCCGCCTCGGCGAGGCGATGTCGACGATGAGCCGCGAGCCACCGGCCTCCTCGGGGTGCTCCTGCCACAGGTCTGCGGCCAGCCGCTCGGCCTGCACGTCGTCGAGTCCCCGGTGGTGCAGCTCGATGGGTGTGCCGGGCGCGACCCGGAGCATGAGCAGGTACCGGTCCGCAGTGACGACCCGGTCCGCGCACTCCGCGAGGATGGCGACCGGAGTGGTCGCGTCGTCGAAGACGTGGAGTGCGCTGGCCGATCCCCCGACGAGCAGGCCCTCGAGGCGATCGGTCACATCGGCCAGTTCGCTCAGTCGGCCCTCGGCCGTGGCGGCCCGCTCGCGCAACAGCGCCGCCTCTGCGTCGGCCTCCTCCCGGATCCGGGCTTCCGCCTGCTCGCTCTCGCGACGGGTCTCGGCGGCCCTGGCCTCCCAGCTGGCGGCTGTCGCCTGGGCCTCGGCGAGGGCGTCCAACGCGTCCTGGAGCCGGTCGGTCGCGTTTGCCGGGCCCTCACCGACCGGGCCGCTCCCGTTCGACGAGCCCAGCGGGGGAGCGGCGTCCACGTCGGACGGAAGACCGGGCTGCTCCTGATGGTCTGCACCGCGCCCGGCTGTTGCCGGTTCTACGACGACCCGGCTCCTCGGCTGCCAGGTGACGGCGTACCGACAGGATCGGGCACCACGTGCGGCACACTCGCGCTCGCTGATCATCGCGGAGTCCAGCCCGAAGAGGGTCGGGAGCTCGGCGAGGAGGCCTCGGGTCAGCTCGCAGAGGTGGGCGTTCCGTCCCTCGCCGTCGACGGGCGAGACCTGGATCAGCGCGTGGTCGTCGGCCACGTCGAGGGCCACCGCCTCGGAGGTCGCGTCGAACTGCCCGACGAGCGCGCCGACGTGGTGGAGCACGACCTCGGGAGAGCCGAGGGAGAGCACGCGCCCGACGAAGTCCGTTGCGTCCCTGGTCCAGAGGACCTCCTCTCCCACGTGCAGGGCAACGGCGCTGTCGCCGGTGACCAGAACCGCGGCGTTGAACAGAGCGAGCGCGGCCGGTGCGGGCGTCCAGGTGCTGACATCCCCCAGGGTGGGAAAGGAACGATGCTCGCCGGCCAGGGCCAGTGCCTGGGCGACCCCCGACTCGCCGGCCTCGGAGCGCACGTGCGAGAGCAGCACCTGGATGACCGCGCCCGAGACGCCGTGACGCGCGGCGCCCGCCCGCTCCACGTGCCCGGCCTCAACTGTCATGATTCGTCATCCGACCCCTCGACGGACCCCCCTGCGGGTCCGCGTCGCCTTCCCCATCCATCATCGACCCGCCCACCCGGTTTCTTTACACCCGCTCGGCCTCGGTCTGGCCCTCCGGCTCGGGCAGTCCGGTCACCGGTGGCGGGCCCGCCGGACCGGCCGACGCCGGTGCGTGGCGGACCCCGCCCGCTCTACACTGCCCGCATGACCATCTACGAACCGTCCCTGCACTCGCTGGCGGGCGAGTCGGCGTCCATCGGCGACTACCGCGGCAAGGCACTGCTCGTGGTCAACGTGGCCTCGAAGTGTGGCCTCACCCCCCAGTACGAGGGCCTCGAGCGTCTCCAGACGACCTATGCCGACCGGGGGTTCAGCGTCCTCGGCTTCCCCTGCAACCAGTTCGGCGGGCAGGAGCCGGGCACCTCGGAGGAGATCGCCACGTTCTGCTCCGCCACCTATGGCGTGACCTTCCCGATGTTCGAAAAGGTCGAAGTCAACGGCGACGGACGCCATCCGGTCTACGAGCAGTTGACCGTTGTGGCCGACGCCGACGGCGAGGCCGGTGACATCCAGTGGAACTTCGAGAAGTTCCTCATCTCGCCCTCCGGTGAGATCGTCCGCCGCTTCCGCCCGATGGTGGACCCGGAGGCGCCCGAGATCGTGGACGCCATCGAGGCCGTGCTGCCGGGCTGACCGGACCGGGCACCGGCTCCGGCTCGGTCCCCCGAGAACGTCCGTGCCCGCCACTCCCGCCTGAGCGGGCTCGAGCGCACGATCCGGGGCGAGCCGTCCCCTCCTCGTCCGGTCCCCGTGCTCGTCCGCGCCGGTCGGAGGGTCGCGGCCGACGATGGGGTCCATCGTCTGATCCCGCCGAGGGGTGCGGGAACCGGCGGAAGTCGGGCACCCTGGTGCCAGTACACTCACCTATTCGTATGCGAGCGATAGCAGCGCCCGAAGAGGGTAACAAGGTCCGTCTGTCCATCGAGATCGACGAGGGGGAGATGGACGAAGCGCTCGCCGACGTGCTGAAGCGACTCTCGCGCGAGGTCCGGGTCCCTGGATTCCGGCCCGGCAAGGTGCCCCGAAAGGTGATCGAGGCACGGATGGGCGGCCCCGCCGCCCTGCGCAGCGAGGCGATCCGCGAGGCGCTTCCCGAGTTCTACGCACGGGCGGTGACGGACACCGAGGTCGACCCGATCGACCAGCCCCAGATCGACATCACGTCAGGGGACGACGCCGGCGCCGTCTCCTTCGACGCAGTGGTCCTGGTCCGACCCACGGTGAGCATCCCCGGCTACGGCGGTCTGGTGGTGACCGTCCCCTCGCTCGAGGTTCCCGACGAGGAGCTCACCGCCCAGCTGGACCGCCTCCGGGCGACGTCGGGCGAGCTGGTCGAGGTGACCCGGCCGGTCCAGACAGGAGACCAGGTCACCATCGACATCCATGGGACCCGTTCGGGCCCGGGCGCCCAGGGGGACGACGACGACCTGTCGGCCGAGGACTACCTCTACGAGGTCGGGAGCGGCGGCGTGGTCCCAGAGCTCGACGGCCAGCTCCTCGGATCGAAGACCGGCGACATCCTCCAGTTCGAGTCGACGCTGGGCTCCGACGACCAGCGTGCCTCGTTCCGCCTGCTGGTCAAAGACGTGCGCCAGACCGTCCTGCCCGAGCTCACCGACGAGTGGGCAGCCGAGGCCTCCGAGTTCGCCACCGTGGAGGAGCTCACCGCCGACATCGCCGAGCGGCTGAGGCAACGGCGGATCGTCGAGGCGCAGCTGGCCCTCCAACGCCGCACCATCGAGGCGCTGGTCGAGCTGGTCACCGAGGAGATTCCCGAGCAGCTCGTGCTCGAGGAGCTCCGCGAGCGGATCCACGACCTCAACCACCGCCTCGAGGGGCAGGGGCTGAGCCTCGCGCAGTTCCTCGGGGTCACCGGCAAGAGCGAGCAGGAATTCCTGGACGAGCTCCGCGCCGGAGCGCTCCAGAGCGTGAAGGCCGACCTGGCCCTGCGTGCCCTGGTGGAGGCCGAGGCCATCGAGATCACCGACGACGAGCTCGACGAGGAGCTGGCTGCGATGGGCTCCCGCCTCGAGATGGACGTCGACCAGGTCCGGAGCCAGTTGGAACAGGCCGGACGGCTCGCGGCAGTACGCTCGGACCGACGCAAGGCCAAAGCGATGCGATGGCTCATGGATTCGGTCGAGTTGGTCGATGAGAACGGGTCGCCCGTGTCACGGGACGACCTCACGGTGAACCAGGGCGAGGAGGAGGACCCGAAGTGAGATTGACAGAGGAGAACGGGTCGACCGGCCCACGGGCCTACAGCGTGCCGTGGGTCGTCGAGTCCACCAGCCGCGGGGAGCGCAACTACGACCTCTACTCGCGCCTGCTACGCGAACGCATCATCTTCCTCGGTACGCCGATCAACGACACGGTGGCCAACCTGGTCTGCGCGCAGCTGCTCTTCCTCGAGTCGGAGGAAGCGGACAAGGACATCCATCTCTACATCAACTCGCCCGGTGGTGACATCACCGCACTCTTCGCCATCTACGACACGATGAAGTACATCAAGCCGGACATGTCGACCTTCTGCTTCGGCCAGGCGGCGTCAGCCGCGGCGGTCCTCCTCGGGGCGGGTACCAAGGGAAAGCGGTTTGCACTGCCCCACGCCCGGATCCTCCTCCACCAGCCGTTCGGTGGGGTCGAGGGCCAGGCCAGCGACATCGAGCTCCAGGCAAAGGAAATCCTGCGGATGCGGGACCTCCTCAACGGAATGCTGGCCAACGACACCGGCCAGAGCGCCGAACGGGTCTCGAAGGACACCGACCGCGATTTCATCATGACGGCGGACGAGGCGGTGGCCTACGGGCTGGTCGACGAAGTGATCTCGGCACGCGACAGCCAGCCGATCGAGGCGGTCGGCGCGGCGTAGACGGGATCACAAGGGCCGCTCCAGGGTGGTCGGGCGGCTAGGGTTGGATCACCTGGCCGTGGCTCCGCAGGACGCAGCATGGCTCCCGGCCTGGTGCACGGATGGCACACGAATGAGCAACACGGACCGCTGACAGAACACGAGGAACCGACGTGGCGAAATTCGGAGATGGTGGTGATCTGGTCAAATGCAGCTTCTGCGGCAAGTCGCAGAAGCAGGTCAAGAAGCTGATCGCCGGGCCGGGTGTGTACATCTGCGACGAGTGCATCGAGCTCTGCAACGACATCATCGCCGAGGAACTGGCCGACACCACCGAGCTGAGCTTCGAGGAGCTACCCAAGCCGAAAGAGATCTACGAATTCCTGAACGACTACGTCATCGGCCAGGAGTACGCCAAGAAGATCCTGTCGGTTGCCGTCTACAACCACTACAAGCGAGTGCAGGCGGGCAACAACGGACCGCACGACAACGAAGTGGAGTTGGCGAAGTCGAACATCCTGCTCCTCGGTCCGACCGGGTGCGGAAAGACGCTCCTGGCCCAGACCCTGGCCCGCATGCTGAACGTGCCCTTCGCCATCGCCGACGCCACGGCGCTGACCGAGGCCGGCTACGTCGGCGAGGACGTCGAGAACATCCTCCTCAAGCTCATCCAGGCGGCCGACTACGACGTCAAACGAGCCGAAACCGGCATCATCTACATCGACGAGATCGACAAGATCGCCCGTAAGTCGGAAAACCCGTCGATCACCCGGGACGTGTCCGGCGAGGGCGTCCAGCAGGCGCTGCTCAAGATCCTCGAGGGCACCACTGCCTCGGTACCCCCACAGGGCGGCCGGAAGCACCCGCACCAGGAATTCATCCAGATCGACACGACCAACATCCTCTTCATCTGCGGCGGCGCCTTCGCCGGTATCGACACCATCATCGAGAACCGCATCGGCCGGAAGGGTATGGGGTTCCGGGCCGAGGTGCGCAAGGCATCCGAACGGGACGACTCCGAACTGCTGCGCCACGTGCTCCCCGAGGACTTGATGAAGTTCGGACTCATCCCCGAGTTCATCGGGCGCCTCCCGGTGGTGAGCGCGGTCTCCCATCTCTACAAAGAGGCGCTCATCCGCATCCTCGTCGAGCCCAAGAACGCGCTCACCCGCCAGTACAAGCGCACCTTCGAGCTCGATCATGTCGAGCTCGAGTTCACCGACGACGCCCTCGAGGCCGTGGCCGAGCAGGCGCTGCTCAGGGGAACGGGAGCCCGTGGCCTGCGGGCCATTCTGGAGGAGGTCCTCCTCGAGGTGATGTACGACCTGCCGAGCCGCACCGACATCTCCAAGTGCGTGGTCGACCGGGCCGTGGTGCTCGACAAGGTCCATCCGAGCCTGGTCCCGCTCAACAGTCCCCCGGCCAAGTCCCGGAGCCGCCGGGCCGCCTCCTAGGCGTCCTGGCGGCCGTTCGCCGACGGGCCGTTCGCACTCGCGACCTCGTCCCCACCCCCCGTCCATCCGTCCGTGACCTTTGCAGATCTGCCAGATGCCCTCGACTGGCTGGACGGGCACATCGACTTCGAGTCGACGGCGCCGACCCGCCGCACCGCGCCGACCCTGGAGCAGATGCGGGCCCTGACCTCCCTGCTCGGCGAGCCGCAGCAGGCCTACCCGGCCCTCCACATCACCGGGACCAACGGCAAGGGTTCGACTGCGGCGATGATCACCGCGCTGCTCGATGCCCGGGGCCTCAGCGTGGGCACCTACACCAGCCCTAACCTCGCCCGGGTCAACGAGCGGATCGCCCGCAACGGCGAGGCCATCGACGACGAGGCCTTCACCGAGGTACTCGACTCGATGGCACGGCTGGAGGGGATGCTCGAGGTCAGGCCCACCCGGTTCGAGCTGTTGACCGCGGCTGCGCTGACCTGGTTCGCCGACGAGGCGGTGGATGTCGCCGTCGTCGAGGTCGGCCTCGGCGGGACCTGGGACTGCACCAACGTGGTCGACGGTGAGGTGGCGGTGATCACCAACATCAGCTACGACCACACCGAGGTGCTCGGTCCCACCCTCGAGGACATCGCCACCGACAAGGCCGGCATCATCAAACCGGGCGCCCGGGTCGTGATCGGAGAGACCGACCCCACCCTGGTGGCACTCTTCCGGGCCGCTTCGGCCGCGGTCGGTGCCGAGACGTGCTGGGTGCGTGGGGTCGAATTCGCGGTGACCGCCAACCGGCCTGCCGTCGGCGGACGGCTCATCGACGTTCGCACGCCGGGCGCCGCCTATGGCGAACTGCTGGTCCCACTGCACGGCAGCCACCAAGGTGAGAACGCATCCTGTGCGCTGGCAGCCGTCGAGAGTTTCTTCGGTGCGCCCCTCGATGCGCAGGTGGTGGAGGAGGCGTTCGCCGGGGTCCGGGTACCCGGCCGGATGGAGGTGATCGGACGTCGCCCGCTCGTCATCGTGGACGGCGCGCACAATGTGGCGGGGATGTTGGTCCTCAGTCGATCGCTGGTCGAGGAATTTCCCGCCGACGGCGAGACGACGGCGGTCGTCGGCATGCTCGGCGGGCGCGACCCATCGGCCATGCTGGATGCCCTCCACTCGGCCGGGGTGCGTTCGGTCGTGGCCTGCGCCCCGCGCTCGAACCGGGCACTCCCACCAGAGGCGGTGGCCGACGCGGCCACCCACCTCGGCATGGCGGCGACAGTGGTCCCCTCACCGGCGGATGCCGTGGCCTACGCGGTCGGACACTCGGACCCGGACGACCGGGTGGTGGTCTGTGGCTCGCTCTACGTGGTTGCGGACGCCCGGCGCGCGCTGCTCCGCGACGCGGTCTGATCCCCGTTCCCCGGCAGTCGGTGACCTCGGCTAGCCTGCACCGCTCGTGGGACGAAGCCTGGTCATCGCCAAACCCGACGCTGTGGAGCGTGGCCTGTCGGGGGAGATCCTCGCCCGGCTCGAGCGCAAGGGGTTGCGGGTGATCGCGGCTGAGCTCCGGACGATCTCGACCGAGGTCGCGGAGCGGCACTATGCCGAGCATCACGGCAAGCCCTTCTTTTCCGAATTGGTCGCCTTCATCACCCGCTCTCCCGCGTTGGTGATGGTGCTCGAGGGACCGGAGGACACCTACAAGGTCGTCCGGACCCTGATGGGCGCCACCAACCCGATCGACGCCGCACCGGGCACCATCCGGGGAGATCTCGCCCTGGAAATGGGGGAGAACCTGGTCCACGGCTCGGACTCCGCCGACTCGGCCGCCCGGGAGATCGAACTCTTCTTCCCCGGGCTCTAGGGGTTCGGGGAGGGGCCGGCGACGACTCCCTGCGGGGGACCTTGTGCCCACCTGCGGATTCCCGTAGCCTGAAGGCCACATGCGGCCTGCCCCCAAGAGCCTGCGAAGCCGAAGCGCTGCGTGGTCTTGCGCTAGGGCGCGGGTGCACCCGATCGACAACGGAGGAGTGCATCTCTGATGCGCGACAACAGTTTTTCCCTGCTCGGACGCGATATGGCCGTGGACCTCGGGACCGCCAACACCCTGGTGTACGTGCGTGGCCGCGGGATCGTCCTCAACGAGCCGTCGGTGGTGGCGGTCAACGTGAAGGACGGGCGGCCGTTGGCAGTCGGGGCCGAGGCGAAGCGGATGATCGGACGCACCCCGAGCCACATCCAGGCCATCCGCCCGTTGAAGGACGGGGTCATCGCCGACTTCGAGATCTGCGAGAAGATGCTCCGCTACTTCATCCACCGCGTGCACCAGCGGCGCTTCGCCAAGCCGCGCATGGTCATCTGTGTCCCCTCCGGCATCACCGGGGTCGAACAGCGCGCCGTCATGGAGGCCGCCGAGTACGCCGGTGCGCGCAAGGCCTACATCATCGAGGAGCCGATGGCCGCAGCGATCGGTGCGGGTCTCCCGGTCCACGAACCGACCGGCAACATGGTGGTCGACATCGGCGGCGGCACCACCGAAGTGGCCGTCATCTCCCTCGGCGGCATCGTGACCAGTCAGTCGATCCGTATCGGTGGCGACGAGCTCGACGAGGCGATCGTGACCTTCGTGAAGAAGGAGTACAGCCTCGCGCTCGGCGAGCGCACCGCGGAGGAGATCAAGATCGCCCTCGGCTCGGCGTACGAGCTCGAGGAGGAGCTCCACGCAGAGATCCGCGGTCGCGACCTGGTCACCGGGTTGCCGAAGACCGTGGTCATCTCGACCCAGGAGATCCGCCAGGCCATCGACGAGCCCGTCTCCGCGATCGTCGACGCGATCAAGGTCACCCTGGATCGCACCCCGCCGGAACTGGCTGCCGACATCATGGAGCAGGGCATCGTCCTGACCGGTGGCGGGGCGCTCCTGCACGGGCTGGACAGCCGGCTCACCCAGGAGACCGGGATGCCCATCGTGGTCGCACGCGACCCGCTGAACTGCGTCGCAGTGGGCAGTGGGCAGTGCCTCGAGGAGTTCGAGGCCCTCAAGCAGGTCCTGATCACCTCCTCGGCCCGCTGAACCCCGGGAGCCAGTGCTCCTGTGGCGATGCCGCGGCGATCCCGCCGCCCTCGCACGACCCTTGTCCTCCTGGTCCTGGCGTCGCTGACCATCATCACCGTCGACGCCCGGGGGGGCTTCCACGTGGTCACCTCGGGCGTGCGGTCGGTCGCGGCCGACGCCTTCGCACCGGTGCGCTCGGGGGTGGACGCGATCGTGGAGCCCATCGGCAGCTTCCTGGCCGGTTCCGTCCACTACGGCGCCGTGCGAGAGCAGAATGCGAAGCTGCAGCAGGAGATCGACCAGATGAAGGAGGACCAGGCCGGCGAGTCCGATGCCGAGCAGGCCCTCAAGCAGCTTTCGGCCCTCCTCGACCTGCCCTACCTGCAGAACCTCCAGACGGTCCCGGCCGAGGTGACCAACTACGGGACCAGCGACTTTGCCGCCACGATCGGGATCGGGGTGGGACGGAGCGACGGGGTCCAGCTCGACATGCCGGTGGTCGGGGCGGGCGGGTTGGTCGGCCAGGTGGTGGCGACCAGCCATCACACCGCCACCGTGCGGCTCATCACCGATGGTCAGTCGGCGGTGGGCACCCGCTACGGGCCCGCACCGGGCGCGCTTGCCGTGCTCACCGGACAGGGGTCGGGCAAGCCCCTGTCCGCTTCTCTGGTCCCGTCCAACACCCACCTCGCCGTCGGCGAGGTGTTCACGACGAGCGGGCTACAGGGCGCCGCCTACCCCGCCGGGATTCCCGTGGCACGGGTGGCGTCCTCGAGCACCGGCAGCAGCGCGGCGGAGGAGTCGGTGAGCCTGCAGCCGGAGGCCGACCTGGCCCATCTCCGCTACGTGTCGGTCCTGCTCTGGGGTCCGGCCTCGTGACTGCCCGGGACGTGGTCCGGGTGACCCTGGTCGTGCTCGCCTTCGTGGTCGTCCAGCAGACCCTCATCCTCGACCTGAGGTTCGGCACCGTCCATCCGGACGTGATGGTCCTCCTGCCGATCCTGGCCGGCGTCGTCGGCGGACCGTCCCGCGGCGCCTCCATGGGCTTCGGCGCCGGCCTCGTGGCGGATCTGTTCCTGCCCACGCCGTTCGGGCTCTCGGCTCTGGTGGGATGCCTCGTCGGGTTCGGGGTCGGGGTGGCCACCTTGGCCCTCGACCGCACCGCGTGGTGGTTGGCCCCGTTGGCCGCGATCGGCGGCAGTGCGGCCTACGAGCTCATCTACGCCTCGCTCGGCGCTGTGCTCGGCCAGCCCCAGATGCTCCATGTCGACCTCCTCCGGGTGGTGGTCGTCGTCTCGGTCACCAACGGCATCCTCGCCCTGCCGGCGATGCGCATGGTGTCCTGGGGTCTGCCCGCTGCCTCGACCGAGGGGATGCCGACCTCCACGGTGACCACCGGCGGTCTCCGGTGAGCGGGCGGGTCGCCACGGGGCCGATGTCGTGCCAGCCGCTCGGGTCCCGCCGCGTGCCATTCGGGTCCCGGGCTTGGGATAGTGGGGTGTCGTGAACCGCTCCCTTCGACACCCGTTCGGACGCAAACGCGTCTTCGTGACCGCGGACACCGCCAAGCCGAGCCGCAAGCAGCCACGACAACCGCGGATCCGCCCGAGCAGGAAGATCACCGTCGGATCGATCCTCGAGGCCCCGGAGACCACCGACTCGCGCCCCGGCCTGCGGCTCCGGATCACCGGCATCGTGGTCGTCGCCCTGTTCGCACTGCTCGGGCTCCGCCTCTGGGCCCTCCAGGTGCTCCAAGCTCCGGCTGCCGCCCAGGCGGTCACGGCAAACCAGATCCGTGTGGTCGCGGTCGAGCCGACACGTGGCCTCATCCTCGACCGCTCCGGCAATCCGCTGGTCGACAACGTAGTGACCGAACAGATCACCCTCTCACGGATGTCGGCCCAACAGGACCCGAGCGTCGTCGGTCGGCTGGCCGCCCTCATCGGGGAGACGACAGCACAGATCCAGGCGTCCATTTCCGACACGCGTTACAGCCTCTACAAACCGGTTCCGGTCCTCTCCAACGCTCCGCTCTCGGACATCCTCTACATCCGCGAGCACCAGGACGACTTCCCCGGGGTCTCCTCGGTCCAGACCTCCGAGCGCAGCTATTCCCAGCTCGAGGAGCCCGGCCCGGCCCAGCAGGGCTATCCGGCCTCGCAGGTACTCGGGTACGTGGGCACCATCAACACCGCCGAGCTCGCCTCCCGCGTATCGCAGGGCTATCAGGAAGGTGATCCATTCGGGCAGTCCGGCCTCGAGTACCAGTACGAGTCCGATCTCCGGGGGACACCCGGCCAACAGCAGCTCGAGGTCGACTCGCAGGGCCAGGTGGCCGGGGTGCTCAAGACGACTCCCTCGAAGCCCGGGGACGACATCGTGACCAACCTGGACACCAACCTCCAACAGGTGGCCGACAACGCCCTGGCTGCGCAGGTGCACGCCCTCCGCGGGACCTTCGACCCCCAGTGCAACAACAACACCGGGTGCTATCCGGCCGCCACCGGTGGCGCGGTCGTCGTGATGAGCCCCCAGACCGGTGCGGTGTACGCGATGTCGTCCTACCCGAGCTACAACCCGTCGATCTGGGTCGGCGGGATCAGCAGCGACGAGTACGCCGCGCTGTCCGACCCCGCCAACAACGAGCCACTCCTCAACCGGGCTATCGACGGGCTCTACACCCCGGGCTCGACCTTCAAGCTCAACACGGCCACGGCGGCGCTCGACTCCGGGCTCTGGTCCCCCGGCGAGTACTACGACGACACCGGGACCTTCACGGTCCCGGGCTGTCAGTACAACAGCCCGACCTGCAAGCTCCACAACAGCGAAGGGGACGGCGGCTTCGGCGACATCGACATCTCGACCGCGCTGACCGTGTCGAGCGACGACTTCTTCTACAACCTCGGCGCCCAGTTCTACGACGATCGGGGGACCTACGGCCAGACCCCGATCCAGGACCAAGCCGCCCAGTACGGTCTCGGCGAGCTCACCGGCATCGACCTTCCCGGCGAGGCGCAGGGGAGGGTGGACAGCCAGGCCGTGCGGGCCAAGCTGCACAGTCTGGACCCGACCGCCTTCCCGAACACGACGTGGTACACCGGGGACAACGTCCAGATGGCGTTCGGCCAGGGCGGCACCTACATCACCCCGATCGAGCAGGCCGTCGCGTACTCGACCTTCGCCAACGGGGGGACCCGCTACGCCCCCGAGGTCGCCGCCGCCGTGGTCTCACCGAGCGGCAAGGTGGTCCAGCGCCTGGCCCCCAAGGTGACCGGGCACGTGAACCTGCCCGCCTCCACCTCCCAGGCCCTGATGGCCGGCTTCACCGGCGTGGTCCAGGACGCATCGGGCACGGCCTACGAGACCTTCCGGGGGCTCAACTTCCCGGGCGGGATCGCCGGGAAGACGGGCACCGCCGACACGGTGGCCGGCAAGGAGCCGACCGCATGGTTCGTCGGATTCGGGCCGACCGCCGACCCGCAGTACGTGGTGGTGTGCGTGATCGACCAGGCCGGCTACGGGGCGACCGCAGCGGCCCCGGTGGTGCGGGACATCTTCGGCTACCTTGCCGACCACCCGGTCGGACCGGCAGCCGTTCCCCCACCTCAGAGCCAGGTCCGGGCCACCCAACCCATCCCGCTGCCCACGACGACGCCCCCGGGGCAGACCTCCACCGTTCCGGGGGGCTGAGCCTCACGCCACCCGGGCGGGGCGGGGACCGCACCGGCCAGCGCATAGCATGACCAGGGAGATGGAAACCCTCTGGCCACAGGTCGAGCTGCTGTTGGCCCAGGTCACCAAGCCGGCCCGCTACATCGGCGGCGAACTGGGCGCACTCGTCCCCGAGCACGGTCCCGACGTGGTGTCCTGGTTGCTGGTCTACCCCGACACCTACGAGATCGGCTTGCCCAACCAGGGGCTGCAGATCCTCTACGAGATCCTCAACGAGCGTCCGGACGCGTCGGCCGAACGTTCGTATGCCCCGTGGGTGGACATGGAGGCTGCGATGCGCGCGGCAGGGGTCCCGCTCTTCTCGGTGGAGAACCACCTGGCCGCCGGTGACTTCGACGTCCTCGCGTTCAACCTCTCGGCCGAGCTCGTCTACACCAATGTGCTCAATCTCATCGATCTGGCCGGGGTACCGGTGCGGTCGGCCGAGCGCACCGTGGAGCACCCGATCGTGCTGGCGGGCGGTCACTGCGCCTTCAACCCCGAGCCCCTGGCCGACTTCGTGGACGCCTTCGTCATCGGGGACGGCGAGGAAGTGGTGGGGGAGATCAACGAGACCCTGGCCGCCTTCCTCGTCCCGCCGGGCACGCGCCCCGATGGGGCGGATGGTCCGGACCAGCGCGAGGACCTCCTCCGGGCCCTCTCCAGGGTGCCCGGGGTCTACGTCCCGTGGTGTTACGAGGCACGCCCCGACGAAGAGACCGGTCGCCCAACCGCGGTCGCGCCGCGGTTCGCCGGCACCCCCGAGCGGATCGAGAAGCGGACCATCGCCGACCTCGGCTCCTCGCCGTACCCGAAGCAGCAGCTGGTCCCCCTCACCGAGGTCGTCCACGACCGCCTCAACGTCGAGCTCTTCCGTGGCTGCACGCGGGGCTGCCGGTTCTGCCAGGCCGGCATGATCACCCGTCCGGTGCGTGAGCGCCCGGCCGAACAGGTGCGCACCATGGTCGCGTCGGGGCTGGCCCGCACCGGGTACGACGAGGTGGCGCTGACGTCACTGTCCAGTGCCGACTACTCGGGCATCGAGGACACGGTCACGGCCATCATCGACGACCCGGCCTGCTCGGGGCAGGTCTCGGTGAGCCTGCCCAGCCTGCGGGTGGATGCCTTCACCGTCGGTACCGCAGCCCAGATCCAACGGGTCCGGCGTACCGGGCTCACCTTCGCCCCCGAGGGGGGCACCTGGCGGATGCGTCAGGTCATCAACAAACTCATCCGGGAAGAAGACCTCTACGCGGCCGTCGACGCCGCCTTCAGTCAGGGGTGGAGGCGGGTCAAGCTCTACTTCCTCATCGGTCTGCCCACCGAGACCGACGAGGACACCCTCGGGATCGTGAAGCTGGCCTCGCAGTGCGTGGCGATCGGACGGCGCTACCACAAGGGGGTCACAGTGACCGCCTCGGTCGGTGGCTTCGTGCCCAAGGTCCAGACCCCGTTCCAGTGGTTCGGGCAGAACACCATCGAGGAGCTGACCCGCAAGGTCCGTCTCCTGCGGGACGCGGCCCGACCGGTTCGGGGCCTGACCATCCGGTGGCACGATCCGAAGGCCACTGCCGCAGAGGGCATCCTGAGCAGGGGCGACCGGCGGATCGGGGCGGTGATCGAGCGGGTCTGGCGCCAGGGTGGCACCTTCCAGGAGTGGTCGGAGCGGTTCGACCTGGACCTGTGGACCGACGCACTGGCCGCAGAGGGCCTGACCCTCGAGGACACCGTCTACCGCCACCGGCCCGAGGACGAGGCGCTGCCCTGGGATCATGTCTCGGCGGGGCTCCACCGGGACTTCCTCTGGCAGGACTGGAGGGATGCCCTGGCCGAGCACGGTCTTCCGGACTGCCGGTGGACCCCCTGTTACGACTGTGGCGCCTGCACCGGGTTCGGGATCGAGCACGTGGTGGCCTCCGCCGCCCCACCGGCCGGTGGGAGCCAGGGGACCGGGCAGGATCTCTCAACCGGCGGCCAGGTACCGGTACGATTCCTGTCCACGGCGCCGACCGGCGCCGGTCCGACCCCCGGGTCGGGCGAGGGCGCCGTTCTGGTCGGGGAAGGGAGGAGCTGAGGTGCGTGTCCGCTTCCGCTTCACCAAACTCGGCAAGGTCCGCTTCACCAGCCAACGCGACGTCGCCCGGATGTGGGAGCGGGCCCTCCGCAGGGCCGGCCTCCCCCTGGCCTACACGGCGGGGTTCTCACCGCGTCCCCAGCTCAGCTTCGGTCTGGCCCTCCCCACCGGGTGCGAATCGCTGGCCGAGTACGTGGACGTCGCCGTCGACGAGGGCCGCCCTGGCGCGGCCCCCATCGAGGTGGCCGCGCTCTCCGGCGTGCTCTCGCCCCTGCTGCCGGCAGGGATCGAGGTGGAGGAGACCGAACTGGTCCGCCCGGGAGGCGACTCGCTGCAGCAGGCGGTCACCTCGTGCTCGTGGATGATGCGCTTCTCCGGGATCCCGCGTGACGAGCTCGAGGACCGGGTCGCTGCGCTCCTCTCCTCGTCCGAGGTCCCCATCGTGCGCGAGCGCAAGGGGCGCGAGGAACGCGACGATCTCCGACCGTCGGTGCGGAGCCTGGTGGTGGCCGACGCGGACGGGGACCTGATCGAGGATCCCTCCGGACGCACGGTCGGGCTTCGGTCCGAGCTGGCCACCCAACCCCGCGGGGTGCGCCCGGTGGAACTGACGCGGGGACTCATCGCGGTGGCGGACGGATCGCCCGTCCAGTCGCGGTCGGGACCGGGTGCGCGACCCGCGCCCGCCCGTATCCCGGTCCTGGACCGGGCGTGCAGGACCCATCAATGGATCGAGCGCGAGGGATTCCGTGTGGAGCCCCTCAGGCGCCGGGCCGTCACGGCCACGGCACCACGCGCCCCGCACGCTCTCGAGCGTGCGTCATGAGCAGTGTGAGAAGGGATGTCGATGTCAGATGCGACCACCGGGCGACCGGTCGGGCCCCCGACGGACGCGGGGTCGCTGACCCCGTCCTCGGGCGAGGGCCCCTCGGAGCAGGCCACCCGCACAGCGGGCGCCGTCGCCGCTAGCAGCGCCGTTTCCGGGGCGGGTTCCCCGGACCAAGCAGTCGCCGACCACACCCTCGCGGAGGGCACCACCGGGCAGGTCGGCACGGGCAATCGCCGTCGGCGCGGCTCGAGGGGACGGAGGGGCCGCGGCGGTGCAGGCGGGAGCACGGCACCAGGCCCGAGGCCCGAGACGACGTCGGGGCAGGAGGTGGCCGGACCGGGGGACGAGCGCGCACCGGTCCCCGGGGTCGTGCCGTCTGGCGCACCGGCCCCCGTCGGGGGTCCCGTGGACGTGATCGCCTCGGGGGAGGGCGCGGGCACCAGGATGCCGATGCCGGTCCCCGACGCGGCGCCGGTCGAACGCCCGAAGATCGGCGACAGCCGTCCGGCCCGCCCGCCGGTCACCGCCCCGGTCCGACCTGCCGGACCGGCCGCGCCAGAGCACGTCCCGAACGGTGGCAGCCGCTCCCGCAGACGGGGCGGAGGATCGGGCGGTGGCGGGGCCGCCGGGACCGCCGGGACCGCCACCCAAGGTGCCTCGGCGCCCCGCCCGACGGGCGCGGGCCGGGGAGCCACGGTCCAGGCCAAGGGCGGGGCCACTCCCGGTGGCGACGGGCGCAAGGGCGGACGCGAGCGCCGGGGCAAAGCGGTCGGTCGCTACATGATCTGCGTCCACGTGCGCCCGGAGATGACCCAGATCGCCCTCCTCGAGGGTCGCACTCTGGTGGAGCACTACATCTCGCGGGCCGCCGACGACGCCACCCAGATCGACGGCAACATCTACCGCGGTCGGGTCCAGAACGTCCTGCCCGGGATGGAGGCCGCCTTCATCGATATCGGCACCCCGAAGAACGCCGTCCTCTACCACGGGGACGTCCGGTTCGACACCGAGGACGTGGAGACGCCCAAGGGCTCGGGGCACCCCCGGATCGAGCATCTGCTCAAGCCCGGTCAGACCATCCTCTGCCAGGTGACGAAGAACCCGATCGGGGCCAAGGGGGCCCGGTTGACCCAGGAGGTGTCGCTTCCCGGGCGATTCGTGGTCCTCGTGCCGAATTCGACGGCCTACGGCATCTCCAAACGACTCGACGACGGGGAGCGGAAGCGACTGCGGCGGATCGTCGACGCCGTGCGGCCACAGGGCCACGGGTTGATCGTGCGGACCGCGGCAGCCGGAGCCAGCGCCGAAGAGCTCGAGGCGGACATCGCCCGGCTGGTGGACCAGTGGGACACGATCGCCGCCGCGGCCCTCAAGGGACAGGGGCCGGCCCTCCTCTACCGCGAACCGGCCATCGCGGTCCGGGTGATCCGCGAGGAGCTCAACCGCGAGTACAGGGCGGTGGTCATCGATGACGAGACGCTCTACGAGCAGGTGCGCGACTACGTGGGCGCGGTCAATCCCGAGCTCGCCGACCGGGTGGAGTTCTTCGACCCCGAGGTCGAGTCGCTCCCCGTCTTCGAGCGGTACCACGTCCACGAGCAGCTCCACAAGGCCCTCGACCGCAAGGTCTTCCTGCCGTCGGGGGGCTCGCTGGTCATCGACCGGACCGAGGCGCTCACCGTGATCGACGTCAACACCGGGAAGAACGTGGGGACGACCAACCTCGAGGAGACCGTCTACCGGAACAACCTGGAGGCCGCCGAGGAGGTGGCCCGCCAGCTCCGGTTGCGGGACATCGGCGGCATCATCGTGATCGACTTCATCGACATGGAGATCCGGGAGAACCGGGACAAGGTGGGCAGTGCCCTGCGGTCCGCCCTGGCCAGGGACAAGACCCGTACCCAGGTCTCCGACATCTCCGAGTTGGGGCTGGTGGAGATGACCCGCAAGCGGGTCTCGGAGGGCCTCATCGAATCGATGTCGACCACCTGCGAGGTCTGTGGCGGCCGCGGGATCGTCTTCGACGATCCGGAGCTGTAGACTCCGTCCCTTATGTACGCCGTGATCGATACCGGAGGCAAGCAGGAGCGCGTGGCCGAGGGCCAGGAGGTCCGGGTGGAGTTGCTCGGCCAGGCCCCCGGCTCCCAGGTGACCTTTTCGCCCGTGCTGGTCGTGGACGGGCCCACCGTCCTGGCCACCCCCGCCCAGCTCGCCGGCAGCTCGGTCACCGCGACGGTGGTGGGCGAGGAGCTCGGCCCGAAGATCCGGGGCTACACCTACAAGAGCAAGTCGAACCAGTCCACACGGTGGGGTCACCGGCAGCGGTACTCGACCATCGAGATCACCGGGATCAGCACCAGCTGACCAGCTGGCACCCGACAAGGAGCATTCGTCAATGTCCAAGACCAAAGGTGGCGGCTCGACCCGGAACGGTCGGGACTCCAACGCCCAGCGCCTCGGCGTGAAGACCTTCGGCGGCACAGCGGTGCGGGCCGGGGCCATCCTGGTGCGCCAGCGGGGTACCCGCTTCCACCCCGGCCACAACGTGGGCCTCGGGAGTGACGACACGCTGTTCGCGCTCGCCGACGGCACCGTCCAGTTCGCCGACCGCAAGGGTCGCAAGCTGGTCGACGTCGTCCCCGGTTCCTGAGTCACCTCCCCCTCCCTCATGCCCGCACGGACCCTCGCGTTCGAGGGCTGCGTCAACTTCCGTGACCTCGGTGGGTACGCGACCGGTGACGGCCGGACGGTGGCCTGGCGCCGGCTGTTCCGCGCAGACGGCCTCAACAAGCTGACTGCCGCCGATCGCAGCCAGCTGGTCGACCTGGGTCTGACCACCGTCATCGACCTGCGCACCGTGGACGAGGCCGAACAACGCGGCCGGTTCCCGGTGGACCAGGTGCCGGTCCGCTACGTGGACCTCCCTCTCACCGACGTGCTGCCGGGCGCCGAGGAGCTGTCCGACTGGGGGGAGATCTCCTATGTGGCCTCGCGCTATGGGGCCATGGTGGCCGAGGGCGGACCGGTCCTGACCGCTGCCATCGAGGCCCTGGCAACGGTCGGCTCACTCCCCGCCGTCATGCACTGCAGCGCGGGAAAGGACCGCACCGGGGTGCTGTCCGCCCTTGTGCTCGCCTTCCTCGGGGTGCCCGACGAGACGATCGTCGCCGACTACGCGCTCTCTGCCGCTGCGATGGAACGACTGCTCGAGCGGCTCAAGGCCGAGTACCCGGAGGCGGTCGACGAGGTGGGTCGGTTCGCTCCGGCCATCCTCCACGCGGCGCCCGAGACGATGGTGGAGTTCCTCAGCCAGTTGCGCGCCGACTACGGGTCCTACGACGAGCTCGCCGCCTCGCTCGGGGTGGTCGAGGCGATGGACCGACTGCGCTCCGCCCTTCTCGTCGACGCCTGATCGCCGCAGCGGCGAGTCGTCGTCGCAGGGCCACGAGGCCCGCTCGGTAGGATCCATCCATGTCCGGCTTCGTCGACGAGGCACAATTCCACGTGAAGGCCGGCGATGGCGGAGCGGGCGCGGTCGCGATGCGGCGGGAGGCCCACGTGGACAAGGGCGGACCGGACGGCGGTGACGGGGGGAGCGGCGGTGACGTCTGGTTGGTGGCGACCACCAACCAGTCCTCCCTGCTGGCCTTCCGCGACCACCCGCACCGCAGGGCCGGCGACGGCGGCCACGGAGGGGGAAAGAAGAAGCACGGGGCCAACGGTGCCGACCTCGACGTACCGGTGCCGGTGGGTACCCGCGCGCACCGCGCCGACGGCACCCTCCTTGTCGACCTGGTCCACCCCGGCGACCGGTGGCTGGCCGGCGAAGGCGGCCGGGGCGGTCGTGGCAACGCCAGCTTCCTCGCCAACAACCGGCGTGCACCCACCTTCGCAGAGCAGGGCGAGAAGGGCCACGAGGAGTGGTACGACCTCGAGCTCGCGCTGGTGGCCGATGTGGCACTGGTCGGTTATCCGAACGTGGGCAAGTCCACCCTCATCTCGCGCCTCTCGGCCGCAAAGCCCAAGATCGCCGACTATCCCTTCACCACCCTCGAACCCCATTTGGGAGTGGTCCGGGTGGATGACGGCCTGGACTTCACCGTGGCCGACATCCCCGGTCTGATCGAGGGGGCAGCCGAGGGGAAGGGGCTCGGCCACCGGTTCCTCCGCCACATCACCCGGGCTCGGGTCCTGGTGATCCTGATCGAGCTGGACCCGGTGACCGGGGTCACCCCGGCTGAGCAACTCCGGGTGGTGCTCGACGAGCTCGGCCGCTACCGGACCGTCCTGCTCGACCGGCCGCGCCTGGTGGTGGGGTCCAAGGCCGACCTCGTCTTCGGCGAGCAGGCGACGGCAGAGTCCGGCACCGGGCCCGCCGGCGGCTTCGCACCCGACCTGGTCATCTCGGCTGTCACCGGCCAGGGGATCCCGGCCCTCGTCGGGAGGTTGGCCCTGCTGGTTGAGGAGGCGAGGACCGCCGAGCCGGAACCGGAGGGGAGCATCGTCATCCATCGCCCGGTTCCCGAGGGATTCGGGGTCGAACGGGTCGGCGAGAACGAGTTCGCGGTGACCGGGAGGGTGGCCGAGCGGGCGGTCGCGCTCAACGACGTGACCACAGACGAGGCCGCCGACTACGTCCAGGGCCGGCTCCGCCGGCTCGGCGTCGACCGTGCCCTGACCCGTGCCGGGGCACGCGACGGCGACACCGTCCACATCGGCGGGCTCTCGTTCACCTGGTACCGGGACCAGCCGGAGTTCACCGGCCGGCCGGCCGGCCGGCGTAGTCGGCGCTGATGCCGGCACCGACGACGGGCCTGCCCACCGTCGTGGTCAAGATCGGTTCCTCCTCGGTCACCACGGAAGGCGGTCAGGTCGACAACGCGGCGATCGAGAAGCTGGCCGCCGACGTGGCCGAGTCGCGCACCGCGGGCCACCGCGTGGTGGTGGTGACCTCGGGGGCGATCGCAGCCGGGTGGACCAGCCTCTCGGGCAGCCGGCCCCGCCCGTCCGACCTCGCGACCCTCCAGGCGGTGGCCGCAGTCGGACAGCACCTCCTGATGCGGGTCTGGAGCGACGCCCTCGGACGCCACGGGCTGAGCGCCGGACAGGTGCTGCTCGCCCCGCTCGACTTCGTGCACCGCAGCCAGTACCTCCTCGCTCGCCAGACCCTGACCCGCCTCCTCGAACTCGGGGTGGTCCCGGTGGTCAACGAGAACGACGCGGTGGCCGACGAGGAGATCCGGTTCGGCGACAACGACCGGCTGGCCGCGTTGGTGGCCCATCTGGTGGGCGCCGGACTCCTGCTCCTGCTGACCGACACGGCCGGTCTGCTCACCGCCGACCCCCGCCACACGGCCGAGGCCTCGCTCATCGAGGAGGTGGTCGAGATCGACCAGGAGCTCGAGCGGATCGCCGGGGGACCGGGCAGCGAGGTCGGGAGCGGGGGGATGGCGTCGAAGCTTGCAGCGGCCAAGATCGCGACCTGGTCCGGGATCGAGGCGGTGATCGCCGACGCAGCCCGGCCGGGAGTGCTCACGGCGGTGGCCTCGACGACGCCCGGGGTCGGAACCCGCTTCCGAGCACGCGAGGTGGTACTCCCGGCGCGCAAGCTCTGGATCGCCTTCGCCATCGGGTCCTCTGGCACGATCGTGGTCGACGACGGGGCGCGCCGGGCCCTCGTGGAGCGCGGGCGATCGCTGCTGCCGGCCGGGGTGCTCTCGGTCCGTGGGGACTTCGGAGCCGACGACGCGGTCGAGATCGCCGGCCCCGACGGGGTGGTGTTCGCGAAGGGCCTCGTCCGCCACGCGGCCGGCGCGCTCGCGGGCTGGGCGGGGCGACACTCTGCGGAGCTGCCCGAGGATGTGCCCACCGAGGTCGTCCACCGCGACGACCTGGTCGTTCTGGGCTGACGGCCCGACCGGGCTCCCGGGGCGCGCGGTGGGGCAACTACGCTGACACGGTGCCGACAAGCACCCTTCCCCATCTCGCCGACCTGGGTCTTCGGGCCAAAGCGGCCGCTCGGCGTGTCGCCGTGGCGCCGTCCGGTGCCCGCGACGAAGCCCTGCTGCGCTCCGCGGACCTCCTCGAGGAACGCACGGCCGACATCCTCCGGGCCAACGTCGACGACCTCACCCGCGCCGAACGGACGGGAGCGGACGCCACGTCGCTCGACCGACTGCGGCTCGACGCCGGCAGGGTGTCCGGCATGGCCGGCGGCCTGCGCAAGGTCGCAGCCCTGCCCGACCCGGTGGGCGAAGTGGTCGAGGGTTCGGTGCGACCCAACGGGCTACGGGTCGAGCGGGTCCGGGTTCCCCTGGGCGTGATCGGCGTGATCTACGAGAACCGCCCCAACGTGACGAGCGACGCCGCCGGGCTCTGCCTCAAATCGGCGAACGCCGTCCTGCTGCGCGGCTCGTCCTCTGCGCTCGCCTCCAACAGCGTCGTGGCCGGGCTGGTGCGGGAGGGGCTCGCCAAGGCCGGGCTGCCTGCCGACGCGGTGCTCCTGGTCGAAGACACCAGTCGTGACTCGGCTGTCGGGTTCATGCAGCTCGACGGGATCATCGACTGTCTCATCCCCCGCGGCGGACCCTCGCTCATCGACTCGATCCGTGCCAACGCCACCGTCCCCTACGTGCTCGACGGGGCCGGTGTCTGTCACGTCTACGTGGACGCGGCGGCCGACCTCTCGATGGCCGAAGCGATCGTGGTCAATGCCAAGACCCACCGTCCCGGGGTGTGCAACGCGGCGGAGACCCTCCTCGTCCACCGATCGGTCGCGGCCGACTTCCTCCCACGGGTGGCCCGGGCACTGGCCGGGGTGACCCTCCTCGGGGACGAGGTCACCCGGAGCGTGCTGCCCGGGACCGGGGTGGCCACCGAGGAGGACTTCGCAACCGAGTTCCTGGGTCTGACGCTGACCGTGGCGGTCGTCGATGACCTGGATGCCGCCATCGAGCACATCGCGCGGTTCGGCTCGGGCCACACCGAGGCGATCGTGACCGGTGCTCTCGCCGCGGCGACCCGGTTCACCGCCGAGGTCGATGCCGCGGCGGTGGTCGTCAACGCCTCGACCCGCTTCGTCGACGGAGAGGAGCTCGGGCTCGGTGCCGAGATCGGCATCTCCACCCAGAAGCTCCACGCACGCGGACCGATGGGCCTGCGCGAGCTCACCTCGGTCAAGTACGTGGTGTCGGGTTCCGGGCAGGTGCGGTCATGACCCACGACGGGACCGCCGGCGGCCTGCGGCCGACCGGCAAGATCGTCTCGGGATTCCCGGAGCCCGGCCCGCCGCGCTTCGACACCATCGATGCGGTCCGGACCGGGCTGGCCGATGTCGGCTACCTCGCTGACGACGGGATCTCCGGCGTGGTCTTCCTGGCCGACCGCCTGGCCAAGCCGGTCCTGGTCGAAGGACCGGCGGGGACCGGCAAGACCGAGCTGGCCAAGTCGGTGGCACTGCTCACCGGGAGCCGCCTGATCCGGCTCCAGTGCTACGAGGGACTCGACGAGTCCAAGGCGCTCTACGAGTGGAACTACAAGAAGCAGCTCCTCCGGATCCAGGCCGACGCCGGGACGGCCTGGCAGGAGCTCGAGGAGGACATCTTCTCCGAAGAGTTCCTGCTCACCCGGCCCCTGCTCGAGGCCATCAAGTCGACCGAGCCGGTGGTCTTGCTCATCGACGAGGTGGACCGGGTGGAGCTCGAGACCGAGGCCCTGCTCCTCGAGATCCTCTCCGAGTACCAGGTCTCCATCCCCGAGCTCGGCACGGTGAGGGCCAGCCAGATCCCGCTGGTCTTCCTCACCTCCAACAACACCCGCGAGCTCTCCGAGGCGCTCAAACGGCGCTGCCTCTACCTGCACATCGACTACCCGGACCTCGAGCGCGAGCGGAAGATCATCGAGACCCGTGTGCCGGGCATCAACGAGGCGCTCGCCGACCAGGTGGCGCGGATCGTCCGTTCGATCCGGACCCTCGACTTGAAGAAGGCACCCTCGGTCTCGGAGACCCTCGACTGGGCGCGCACCCTGGTCGTGCTCGGGGTCGAGTCCATCGATGCCGAACAGGCCCGGGACACCCTGCACATCCTGCTCAAGTACCGCTCCGACATCGACCGGGCGGCCAAGGAGCTGGCTGCGGTCGACCCCGTCGGCTGAGGCCTCGCCACGATCGTGCTGGACCTCCTCACCGGCTTCGTGGCCGAGCTGCGGGCCGCCGGCATCCCGGTCTCCCTAACCGAGCATCTCGATGCGGCGGAGGCCCTGCGCCATGTTCCCTTGGAGGACCGCGAGGCGATCAAGTACACCCTCGGGGCGAGCCTGGTGAAGTCCTCGACCCACTGGCCGGCCTACGAGACCGCCTTCGAGATCTATTTCTCCCTCCGCGGCCCGGATTACAGCATCGACACCGAGGACAGGGGCGGGGCGGGGGACCTCGCGGCGGACGGCGACGACGCCGGGCTGCCCGGCCAGGGCGACGGCGCGGGGCAGGGGAGCGGTGGGGGCGGCGGTGAGGGGATGACCCCTGGCGAGCTCGCCGACCTCCTCTACCGGGCGTTGCTCAGTGCCAACAGCTCGATGGTCTCGGCCGTCGCCCGCCAGGCGGTGTCCCGCTACGCGGGGATGGAGGCCGGGCGGCCGGTCGGGGGAACCTATTACCTCTACCGGACCTTGCGGAACCTGGACCTCGACCAGGTCCTGGACCGGCTCATCGAGCAGGCGCGGCAGAGTACGGCCGCACTGAACCAGGACGGCGCCCACGACCCGGGCGGGCCCGACGTGACCCTCACCCCGCTCGAGGAACGGTTACTGCGCGACGAGTACCAGTCCCGGATCGACCAGCTCCGCAAGGAGATCGAGAACGAGATCCGGCGGCGGCTGGTGGCCGACCGTGGCAGCGAGGCCCTGGCCAAGTCGATCCGCAAGCCGCTGCCCGAGGACATCGACGTGATGCACGCCACCCGCGAAGAGCTGGTGGCACTGCGCAAGTCCCTCCAGCCCCTGTCGCGCAAACTTGCGGTCCGCCTCGCACGCAAACGGCGGCACGGCCGGAAGGGTCCGCTCGACTTCCGCTCCACGGTCCGCCACTCGCTGTCCACCGGGGGAGTGCCGGTCGACCCGAAGTTCCGCTACCCGCGTCCCTCCAAGCCCGAGATCGTGGTCATCGCCGACATCTCGGGATCGGTGGCCTCCTTCGCACGGTTCACGCTCCACCTGGTGCACGCCATCAGCGCGCAGTTCTCCAAGGTGCGCAGCTTCGTGTTCATCGACGGCATCGACGAGGTGACCAGCTTCTTCGAGGGGGTCGACGACCCGACCGAGGCGGTCCACCGGATCAACACCGAAGCCGACGTGGTGTGGGTCGACGGGCACTCCGACTACGGGCACGCGCTGACCGTCTTCTGGGAGCGGTGGGGCGAGGAGATCACCCCGCGCACCAGCGTGCTGCTGCTCGGGGACGCCCGAAACAACTACCACGCCACGGGGTCGTGGGTGGTCAAGGAGCTGCGCGCGAGGGCCCGCCACGTCTACTGGCTCAACCCCGAGCCCCGGGCGTACTGGAACTCGGGCGACTCGATCGTGGGGGAGTACGCGACCTACTGCGACGAGGTGGTCGAGTGCCGGACCCTGCGTCAGCTCGAGCAGTTCGTCGGGGAGCTCGCATGAGTGGCGACGGGTTCGACGCCCTCGCCGGGGCCGGGAGCGGCGCCCCCGAAGGCCCCGCGCCCCAACCGCCTCCGGCGGGGGTCCGGACCATCCCCCCGGCGGACCGCTCGGCCACCCGGATCGTGCTCGTCCGCCACGGTGAGGCGGTGTGCAACGTGTCCGGGGTCTGCGGTGGGCCGATCGGGTGCGCGGGCCTGACCGATCTGGGTCGCGCCCAGGTCGCGGTCCTGCGCGACCGCCTCGCGGCGACCGGCGAGCTGGCCGGGGCAGACGCGCTCTACGCGAGCATCCTGCCCCGTGCCGTCGAGACAGCGGTCCTCCTCGCCCCGGCGCTGGTGGCGGACTCCGCCCACGGTGCCGGGCGGTCGGCGCCCCCGGTCCCGATCCAGGAGTGCGCGCTCTGCGAGCTGCACCCGGGGGAGGCCGACGGCCTCGACTGGTCGGCGTACACGGCCCGCTTCGGCGTCCCCGACTGGGACACCGACCCTGGGCGTCCCCTCGCTCCGGGGGGAGAGAGCTGGACCGGGTTCGTGAACCGGGTGTCCGGTGCCCTCGACGCTCTGGCGTCCCGCCACGCCGGCGAGCTGGTGGTCGTGGCCTGCCACGCCGGGGTGATCGAGTCCTCGCTGCTGGCCAAACTGCCGGTCGCCGGCGGCCTCGAGGGCGCCCGCATGCAGCTGCGCACCCAGCACGCCTCGCTCACCTCGTGGGAGGTCGATGCCGGCGGCTGGCGCCTGCTCGGGTACAACGACGGCGCCCACCATCTGGCGACCGGACGCGGCGAGCACGGGGAGGTCCCCACGACCGGCGCGGCCGACGCGTGGAGGATCGTCGGGAGTCAGCAGGCGTAGTCGTCGTCGAAGAGTGTGCTCATCCCCCCGAGCGGGAACACAGCGCTGGGCGAGCTGTACTGCACGATCTGCACCGGCCCTGTGGGGAGGTCGGGATACTGCGAGGTCACGGTGGCACACGTCGTCCCCGGATCCACGGCCCAGTCGGCCGCCCAATAGGGGACCTTCGGCTGGTACCCGCCAGCGATGCTCGGCCAGACCCCGGGGCTCGCGTAGATGCCGACGCTGTTGAGCCCTTCGGACTGCAGGCCCTGGATGGCTCCCTGGATGAGTGAGGCGTTGGAAACCGTGCTCTGGGACCACCCCGGACTGGTGGCCGTCTCCACGTCCAGCCACCAGGCGACCGAGGTGTTGACACCGGCTGCCTGCGCGTCGGCGAAAGCCTTCTGGGCGACGGTGAACCCGTAGTTGCAGGTGCTCGGATCGTCAGCGGTGTTGCAGGCCGGGTTGCCGCTTGATGCGGCAATGCCGTAGTTCAAGTAGACGTAGAGGTTGAGCCCCGCACCGGCCCAGTTCGCCTCCTGCGCCAGGCACGGATTGAGGAATCCCGGCTCCTCCACCTGGACGATCCCGATGGTGTGGGGAGCCGGGGGAAGGGTGCCGCCCTGAGACGGGCACTGGTACTTCGAGATGTCGTAGCCGAAGCTCCCCGACGCGTACGAGGAACCGGTGAAGTTGCCGTTGCCCGTGGCCTCCGCCATACCGACCACCGGCTCGTTGAGCACCTGGGGCGAGGAGCCCCAGTAGCTGGCATCCCCGAAGGCGGAGACTGCGCCGTTGTCGTTGGTGAACCAGTAGCCCTGCCCGTCGGCGTCGGCGGTGATGGACACGATCGGGTGGCTCTGGGGCACGTTCCCGAGCGACCCGAGGAACGGGGCGTCGAAGGCGAACACCCCACCGTCTGCTGCGGTGAACCAGTAGCCGTGCCCGTTCGGGTCCGCGGTCATCCCCACGATGGGCTGGTTGAGCGTGATGTTGCCGGTCGACCCGTGGAACTGTGCATCCCCGAAGGCGAAGATGCCACCGTCGGCTGCGACCAGCCAGTACCCCTTGCCGTCGGGCGTCGCGGCCATCCCGACCACCGGCTGGTTGAGCGGATGGCCGCCCATCGAGCCGTAGAAGCCGGCATCGCCGAATGCGAAGATGCCTCCGTCGGAGGCCACCAGCCAGTAGCCGCGGCCGTCGGGCGTCGCGGCCATCCCGACGACCGGTCTGTTGAGGTGGGTGGCGCCCATCGAGCCGTGGAAGGCTGCGTCGCCGAAGGCGAAGATGCCTCCGTCGGAGGCCACCAGCCAGTAGCCGAGGCTGTCCGCCGTCCCGGCCATCCCGACCACCGGCTGGTTGAGGCGCATCCCCCCGGTCGAGCCGTAGAAGCCGGCGCCGCCGAACGAGAAGATCCCACCGTCTGCTGCGACCAGCCAGTAGGCGGACACGTGTC
Organism: uncultured Acidimicrobiaceae bacterium; assembly: GCA_963701325.1. Taxonomy (GTDB): domain Bacteria; phylum Actinomycetota; class Acidimicrobiia; order Acidimicrobiales; family RAAP-2; genus Bog-756. The sequence continues at coordinate 772,898 of OY969604.1, read as the reverse complement.
CGGTGGTGTGAGCGGTGGCGCGACCGGTTGGCGCACCAGCGGCTGCCGAGGCGGGGGACCCGGCCGGAATGGTCAGCAAGCCGCACAGGAACAGGGCGACGAGGAGGACGGCGGCGAAGGCACGCGCACGTCGCGCACGCCCGGACGACGGCTGCTCCAGGTGGGATGGAGGACACTGCACGGCAGGACGGGTGCGCGAACGCGGAACGGGCATGATCGGGTGGTCTCCAGGTGTCGGGTGGTCGGCAGCCGGGACGTCGCAACCACGCTGGCAGGCCGTGGACAGGACGCGAGCAGACCGGCGGGCGAGCCCAGTCTCGCCGGTCGGCGCGGGCAGGTCAATGGAGGGCACGTCTGCGCACCTCTCCGCCCACTTGCCGGCGCGGGCGGCCGCGTCAGCCGGCCAGCAGCTCGGCGATGCGGAAGGCCAGGTCCAGCGACTGGCGCCCGTTGAGGCGGGGGTCGCAGGTGGTCGTGTAGCGCTGGTGCAGCTGGTCCTCGGCGATGTCCTCGACGCCCCCGAGGCACTCGGTGACGTCGTCCCCGGTCAGCTCCACGTGCACCCCGCCCGGCCAGGTGCCGACGGACCGGTGGATCCGGAAGAAGCTCTGCAGCTCCCCGAGGATGTCGTCGAACCGGCGGGTCTTCTGGCCCCCTTCGGCTGTGAAGGTGTTGCCGTGCATCGGGTCACACACCCAGACCACCGGGAATCCCTCCCCCTCGACAGACGCGGAGCAGCGGGGGCAGCCGGTCCTCGATGGCGTCGATGCCCAAGCGGGTGATCAGGGTCAGACGCCCGGGTACCCGATCGGGATTGAGCCGCTCGCAGAGGGCCACGGCGTCCTCCGGTGAGGCATCGGGCCCGATCTTGGAGCCGACCGGATTGTGGATGCCGGAGAGGAACTCGCAGTGGGCGCCGTCCAACTGGCGGGTCCGCTCGCCGACCCAGAGCATGTGGGCCGAGCAGTCGTAGAAGTCTCCGGTGAGCGAATCACGGCGGGTCAGCGCCTCCTCGTAGTCGAGGATGAGCGCCTCGTGGCTGGTCCAGAAGTCGACCTGGTGGAGCGTGTCCTCGTCGGTCAAGTTGATGCCGCAGGCATCCATGAAGCGCAGGGCGCGGTCGATCCCGTCGGCGATGTCCTCGAAGCGGCGGCCCTGGCTCGAGGATGCCACGAACTCCTGGTTCCAGGCGTGGATCTGGCTGAGATCGGCGAACCCACCCTTGGTGAACGCCCGGAGCAGGTTGAGCGTCGCCACGGACTGCTGGTAGGCGGTGACCAGACGGGTCGGGTCGGGGATGCGACCCTCGGCGACGGGCAGGTCGTCGTTGACCATGTGCCCGCGGAACGAGTCGAGGACCTGGTCACCGATCCGCTCGGTGGTCGAGCTGCGCGGCTTGGCGAACTGCCCGGCGATCCGGCCCACCTTGACCACCGGCACGCCGGCGCCGTAGGTCAGGACGACCGCCATCTGGAGGATGATCTTGAGCTTGTCGCGGATACCGTCTGCCGTGAACTCGGTGAAGGACTCGGCGCAATCACCGGCCTGGAGCACGAATGCGCGCCCGCGGGCGGCCTCACCCAACGAGGCGGTCAGGTGGCGTGCCTCTCCGGCGAAGACCAGGGGCGGAAGGCCACTCAAGCGCGTGTGGACCAGCTTGAGCGCGCGCTCGTCGGGCCAGACCGGCTGTTGTGCCGCCGGTCTGGTTCGCCAGCTGTCGGGAGCCCAGTCGCCGGCTGGATGCGTGGTCGGAGCGGGAATCACCACCTCAACAGCGTACGACCTCTCCGCCTAGGCTTCGACCGATGCCCGCGTTCCGCTTCGCCGTACAGCTGTCGAACGCCCCCAGCGGACCCGCATGGCGAGATCTGGCCCGGCGCATCGAAGGCCTCGGCTACTCGACCCTGTTCATCCCCGATCATTTCGAGGACCAGTTCGGGCCGTTGGTCGCCCTCACCGTCGCGGCCGAGGCCACCGACACCCTGAAGGTCGGATCGTTGGTCTTCGGCAACGACTACCGCCACCCGATCGTCCTGGCCAAGGAGATCGCGACGCTCGATCTCTTCTCCGAGGGACGGGTCGAGTTCGGCCTGGGCGCCGGGTGGATGACCACCGACTACGAGCAGTCGGGCATCGCCCACGACGCGCCCGGGGTGCGGATTGCGCGCATGGCCGAGAGCCTCGAGATCCTCAAGTCCCTCTGGACGTCCGGCACCGCCACCTTCGCGGGTGAGCACTACCGCATCGACGGGGCGATGGGCGCCCCCCTGCCGCACTCCCGTCCGCACCCGCCGATCATCATCGGCGGCGGAGGGCGCCGGGTGCTCGGCATCGCTGCCCGGGAGGCCGACATCGTCGGGGTCAACCCGAGCCTGGCAGCCGGGCACGTGGGTCCCGAAGTCCTCGCCACTGCGGCCGCCGAGTACTACGACCAGCGGGTCGGATGGATCAAGGACGCTGCCGGCGAGCGCTTCGACGGGCTCGAGCTGCAGGTGCTGACCTTCATCGTCCAGATCGTGCCCGACCGCGACGGCGCCCTCGAGCGTCTCGCCGGCCTGATGGGGGTGAGCGCCGAACAGGTCGACGGGTCGCCGATCGCCCTCATCGGCACGGTCGAACAGATCATCGAGCGGCTCCGCGAACGGCGCGAGCGATTCGGCTTCTCCTATGTGGTGGTGCACGAGGCCGAGATGGAGGCCTTTGCACCGGTGGTCGCCGCGCTCACCGGCACCTGACGTGGCGAGTGTCGCACCACGCATCGGCATCTTCGGTGGCACCTTCGATCCGATCCACAACGGCCATCTCCAGGTGGCCGAGGAGGTCAAGCGCGCGCTGCGGCTCGACCGCCTCCTCGTGGTCGTGGCCAACGAGCCCTGGCAGAAGCAGGATCGCCCGGTCACCCCGGCGGGGGACCGGTACGCCATGGTGGTGGCCGCGCTGGCCGACCACCCTGGGCTCGAAGCGTGCCGCATCGAGCTCGACCGGGGCGGGCCGTCCTACACGGTGGACACCGTGCGCGAGCTCCTCGTCGGGCAACCGGATGCCGAGCTCTTCGTGGTGGTTGGCGCGGACGTGGTCGGGGGGCTCGACTCGTGGCACGAGGAGTCGGCCCTGCGCGACCTGGTGACCCTCGCCGTGGTGGACCGACCGGGTGCAGCGCCCGTTGCCACCCCCCCGGGGTGGTGCACGGTCCTGGTTCCGGTGGAGCCGCTCGACGTCTCGAGCACCGGCCTGCGCACCCGCCTGGAGCAGGGAGAATCCGTCTCGGGCACCGTCCCCGCGAGCGTGATCCGTTGCATATCCCAGCGCGATCTGTACGCTACTGGGAGATGACTGTGCGGTTGATTCCCACCGAGTCCGGCAGCACCCCCGCACGAGTCGCCATCCAGACAGAGTCATCTGACGAAACGGTGACAGATCCGGCGCTGGTCCCGGTGCCCGGCGCGCCGGATCCTGTGATAGCCAGAACCGACGCCACCGGGGCCGCCGGCACCAATCCGGTTCCTGCGACGTTGGACCTACCCACCGACGGGCGCCGAGCCCTTCGCCAAGCCAGGAGCCAGCGGCGGCGGACCGCCCTGCTGTGCGCGGTGGTCCTCTTCGTGTGCCTGGCTCTCACGCTCCTCATCGTGGGCCTGGCCCGGGACCGGGCGGCACCGCCCGCGGCCGCCCTCTCGCTCACATCCGTTCCCTCGCCGATCGCACACACGCCGACCGTCCACGTTCCATCCCAGACTCGACCCGATGCCGCCATGGCGTCAGAAGGAGACAACCGTTGACAACTGTGAGCCCCGCCCCGACCATCGCACCCGTGCCGCCGGAGGTGTCCGGTGAGTGGCTGGTGGCCGCTCGGGCCGCCGACGCCAAATCGGGCGCGGACACGGTCATTCTCGCGATGGGGGAGCTGCTGGGGGTCACCGATGCGTTCGTGGTGACCAGCGGCCGCAACTCGCGCCAGGTACGGACCATCGTCGACGAGGTCGAGCGTCAGGTGAAGACGCAGAGCGGGCGGTCACCCGACCGGGTCGAGGGCCTCTCCGACGCCTTCTGGGTGCTCATGGACTACGGCGACTTCCTCGTCCACGTATTCCTCGACGAGGCCCGGGCCTTCTACGACCTCGAGCACCTCTGGAGCGACGCACCGCGCATCGGCTGGGCGCCGACGACCCCTTGAGCTCCGGGTCGGTTCAGGGAAGGGGCGCCTGAAGGGCGTAGTCGGCGCGGCTGACCGGTCGGGAGACCTGGACGCCGCTGGCGGTCGGCACCTGGATGCCCTGCCCGGCGATCTCGAAGCTCACGGCGGTGACCCCCGGTTGTTGGGTTGCCGTGTAGACCACCTGCGCGATCGCGAGGGTCTGATCGGGACCGACCACCTGGATCGGATCGGTGTGGAAGTCGACGGTGGCCACGCCGTTGACCACCGTGGCGGTGATGCCGGTGCTCGTTCCGGTGAGGAACGTCTGGAGTCCGGCCGTCGACTCGGCCGCGGTCGGCCCGTCGAAGAGCGCACCCACGATCTCACCGAGGGAGGCCGGGACCTGGATCTCCCTGGTGACTGAGGTCAGGTGACCGGTAGGGGAGACCAGGAAGATCGGTTCGGGGACGCCGACCGCGGGTGGCGATCCCGGAGCGGTCGTGGTGGTCGTCGGGTCGAGCAGGTGGAAGGGGACGTCCGACCTGGCGATGGCTGTGGGTCCTCCGGCAGTCGGGATACCGCATGCGGTGGCGGTCAGGCCGAGGGCGAGGAGGGCGACCGCGGAGCGGCGCCGCGACCGCATCCCGTTCACGGGACGCCTCCGCCGTTAGCCGAGCCGTGCGCGCTCTCAGACCCGTCCGCGCCGTCAGAGCCATCCGCGTCTGCCGGGTGCAACGGGAGCTCGACCACGAACCGAGTGCCTCGTCCGACCGCGTTCTCGCTCCAGACGTGACCGCCGTGCAACCGCACGTGCTCGGCAACCAGCGAGAGTCCGAGCCCGGTCCCCTGGCTCGAGTCCCGCTGTCCGGCTCGCCCACCCCGATAGAAGCGCTCGAAGAGGTGTTGACGCTGATCCTCCGGCACCCCGGGACCGTTGTCCTCGACGAGCACCCTGATGGCGGTGGCGGGGAGCTCCTTGCCGTCCGGCCCGGGTCGACCCGGGCCGGGCTCGCGCTCGACCAGGACCCGGGTGACGCCGCCCGCGTAGAGCGACGCGTTCTCGACCAGGTTGGCCATGACCCGCTCGAACCGGCGCTTGTCCACCTGCAACCGGAGCCCGTCCAGGCCGGGACCGATCTCGACCGGGTAGCCGGTGGGAGGGCGGTGGCCGTCGGGAGGGACCGGCACCGACGCCGCGACGGCCCGGCGCACGAGCTCTTCGGGGTCGACCTCGTCGAGTGAGAGCTCGGCCGAGCCCGCGTCGAACCGCGAGATCTCGAGCAGGTCGTCGACCATCCGGGTGAACCGCTGGAGATCTCCGTCGAGCAGGTCGAGGGCGCGCCGGGCCCGAGGGGAGAGCTCGTCGCGATGTGCCTCGAGTACCGCAACCGTCGCGGTGAGCGTGGTCAGCGGTGATCGGAGCTCGTGGCTCACGTCCGATGTGAAGCGCGCTTCGCGCTCGATCCTGTCCTGGAGGTTGGCCGTCATCTGGTTGAAGGCGGAGGCCAGCTCCTGGAGGTCCGCATCGTCGCCGACCTCGACCCGGGTGTCGAGCTGGCCCCCCGCGATCGCCACCGCCGCATCGGTCACGTCACCGAGGGGCCGCAGGGCCCGGGAGCTGGCCCAGCGACCCACGGCGGCGCCGGCGAGCGTGGTCACGAGGGCCGCGGCGCCAAGAGCGAAGGCCAGGGCCCGCAAGGTGCCGGCCAGCTCCTCGAGGGAGAAGACCTCGAAGTAGGTCGAGTGGACGGCCGGCAGCGGCACCCCGATCACCAGCTGCGGGGTCCCCGCCAGGGAGAAGAGCTGGGAGCCCGGTGTCCCGGAGAGGACCAGCTTTCGCTCCTCGACGGGGATCGCGCTCTGCCCGACCGAGATCGCGGTGGCATACCACTGGTCACCGGTGCGCAGGACGGATCGTGACCCGGGCAGGGTGTCGACCGATTCGATGAGCTGGGTCACGTCGGTGGTCGGTGAGTGGAGCGCGCTCTGGATGAGCGAGGCGTTGGCGAAGGCCTGGCGCTGATCGGCCGACTGGCGCTCACTGAGGAAGGTCTGGCGGGCGGTGAAGTAGGTGATCCCGGCCATCAGGGTGGAGAGTGCGAAGGCGCCGATGGCGAAGGCGAGGGTGACCCGGGCCCGGAGTCCGAGTCCGACCCACGGCCATGTCCTGGGGCTCGGCGGCGGCGACCCGCCCTGTCCACCGGGTCCGGCCTGTTGGTCCGACCGGGCCACGTCTCAGACCGCCAGCTTGTAGCCCATGCCCCGGACGGTGAGGATGAACCGCGGCGTCGCCGGGTCCGGCTCGATCTTGGTGCGCAGGCGGCGTACGTGGACGTCGACCAGGCGCCCGTCGCCGAAATAGTCGTACCCCCAGACCTGCTCGAGCAGGTGCTCGCGGCTGAGCACCTTGCCCGGATGATCGGCCAGCTCGCAGAGCAGGCGGAACTCGGTCCGGGTGCAGTGGATCTCCTGGCCGCCCCTGCGGACCACACCCGCGTCGGGCTCGATCTCGACGTCACCGAAGCTGAGGACGGCAGAGTCCTCGGCGCCGCGCGATCGGCGGAGCAGGGCCCGGATCCGGGCGGCCAATTCCTTGGCCACGAACGGCTTGGTGACGTAGTCGTCGGCACCGGCTTCGAGCCCGGCCACCACGTCGTGGGTGTCCGATCTCGCGGTCACCATGATGATCGGCACCGTCGACTGGTGCCGTAGGGTCCTGCAGGCCTCGAAGCCGTCGATGCCGGGCAGCATGAGGTCGATCAGGACCAGCTCGAAGGGCTCCGCGGTGAACCGGCCGACCGCCTCTTCGCCGCTCCCGGCGTCCTCCACCGAGTAGCCCTCGTCCTCCAGCGCCAGGCGCATCGAGGAGCGGATCCGTTCGTCGTCCTCGACGATCAGGATGCGGCTCATCGCGCGATCATGGCACGGCCGCCCCGACCGCAGACGACGGGGCCGACGTGCGGTCGGGCGCCCGCCGGCGTCAGCTCTTCCAGATCTGGGTGGGCCAGATCGCCCCACCGATGAGGGCGAATGCCTTGCCACCGGCCGGGGTGGTCGGGTTTGCGAAGTTCTCCACCCCGGGAAGCGCTCCGATGGCCCAGACGGTCCGGTCGGCCCAGACGTAGGGGATGTCGGCCCCCATCAGCTTGCTGACCTCCTGGTAGGCGGCGACCTGATCCGCCGGGTTGCTCGACTGACGACCCTTGAGCAGCGCGGTCTGCATTGCCGGGTCCGTGTTGCGCGCCATGTTGATCGAGAAGCCCGGGGTGTCGGCGTTGGTCGGGCTCCAGAAGATGTAGTTGAGGTCGGGGTTGACCGCACCGAACTGCCGCCAGACCTGGGCCTCGAAGGATCCGAGCAGGGCGGTGTTGATGATCGACTCCTGCTGGATCGGGCTGAGCGACACGGTCATGCCGACCGTCTGGAGCTGCTGCTGGTAGTACTGGGCGATCCGGGTCGTGCTTGCGTCCGGGACGTGGTTGAGGCTGAGCGACACCGGCTGTCCGGTTTCCTGCTGGACCTCTTGGACCAGCTGCTTGGCCTTGGCCACGTTGTACACCGGGTAGCCGTTGTCCGCGAGGTAATAGGGCGAGGTGCTAGTGAACGGGCCGTTGGAGGTGGGGTTGACCCCCGCGTCGATGACCGCGACGTACTGGGACGAGCTGACGGCATACGCCATCGCCTGACGCAGCTTCAGGTTGTTGAAGGGCGCCTTGGAGAGGTTGAGGAGCAGGCAGCCCATGTCGGGCTCACCCGCCACGTTCTTCGAGTCGTCGGTGTACCCGTAGGAGGCGTTGTCGCGCAGCGCGCTGATCTCGTTAGCGGTGTCGGTGTGCATGATGTCCACCGAACCCGACTCGAGGCTGCTCAGGAGCGAACTCGGATCGGGGATCGGCTTGTAGGTGATGCTGTCCAGGTAGGGGAGCCCCGGCCGCCAGTAGTGGGGGTTCTTGGTCGCGGTGAAGTGATCGTTCGGCACCCACTCATGGAACACGAACGGCCCGGTGCCGATCGGGTTGGTCTGACTGTTCGAGGCGAGCCAGTTGGGCTCGGCGATGAAGGCGAACTGACTCCCGATCCCACCGGTCAGATAGAAGTCGAACGGCACCCAGGGCGAACTCATGGTCACCGTGACCACGAGTGGGCCGGTGGCGCTGACGTTGCTGATGGTGGTGATGGCCGGGCCGGTGAGGGCGGACGCCTTGTGAGCCTCGAAGTTGGCGACCACCGCGGCCGCGTCCAACGGCATGCCGTTGTGGAAGAGCACGTTGGGGCGCAGGGTGATCGTCCACACCGTGTAGTCGCTGTTGGCGGTCACCGACGAGGCCAGGTAGGGCTGGGGCGTGCCACTCGCGTCCAGGATCAGGAGCGGATCGAACACCGTGCGGGCATAGAGGATGCCGACCTCGTCGAACGTCCCCTGGGTCGGCGAAAAGCCCTTCTCCTCGGTGTCGACTCCGAAGATGACCTGTCCGCCCCGCGTAGGCGTGGCCGTCGAGACACCGTCGTAGTGGGTACCGGTCGACCCGGTCGTGGAACTCGAGCCCGAGGCGGAGCCACATGCGGCGAGGAGGCCGCCGGACGTGCCGATGACGGCGAGGCCCGCTCCGGTTGCGGCCCCCCGTGCCAGGAACGAACGGCGGTCGATGCGATCAGACATGTTTCCCCTTATGACAGTGCCCGGGTCACGTGGCCCTCGGCTTCTTGGATGCGAGTACACCTCCAGCGGCTGGCGCCGGCCCCCCCGTCCTGCCGTCCGGCCTCGACGATAGCCCTCCTCCCAGGTCGGTGTGTGAAAAAGACGCCCACGGACGCGAGGGACGGTCGTCGGACGCGCGAGGGTCCGTCGGGATGCACAGCCCGCGGCGTCCGGCCCGGTACTGTTCACGCGTGGCCTGGGAGATCGCCGCCTATCGCCGCTCGGTTTCCGGACTCTCGCCGGCCACGATGCGTGCCTACTGCGCCGATGTCGAACGGTTCACCGTCTGGGCCGGACGCGGTGGCGCCGGCGGACCGTCCGAGGTCGACCGGATCACCCTCCGCCGCTATCTCGCCTACCTGGCCACCAGGCGCTATGCGAAGGCCACCATCTCCCGCACGGCGGCATCGCTGCGGTCCTACTTCCAGTGGTGCGCGCGGCGCGGTCTGATCGGGTCCGACCCCTCTGCGCAGCTGTCGGCCCCGGCGCCGGACTCCCGATTGCCGCGGGTGCTGAGCCACGCCGATCTGGACCGGCTACTGACCCCGTCCACGGGCGACCCGACCCCCGGAGGGCCCGCGGACAGGGCGGGGGTGGACCAGGGCGGGGGGACCTCGCCGAGTGGGCCGAGCCCACGGGACCGCCGTGACGACGCCGTGCTCGAGCTGCTCTACGCAAGCGGGATGCGGGTGGCCGAGCTGTGCGGGCTCGACGTGGGCCACCTCGACCTGTCCCGGGGAGTGGTCACCGTGACCGGAAAGGGCGCCACCCAGCGCCAGGTGCTGGTCCACCAGCAGTGCGCGGCCGCCGTCGAGGCCTGGCTGGACGGCCCGCGGGCCGCACTGATGACCCCGACCAGTCCCCCCGGGGCGCTGTTCTACAACGGGCGGGGGAACCGGCTCGGGCCCCGGGACGTGCGCCGCATCCTCGACCGCCGGTCGCCGGTGCCGACCCATCCACACGCCCTTCGGCACAGCTTCGCCACCCACCTCCTCGACGGGGGGGCCGACCTGCGGGTCGTGCAGGAATTACTCGGGCATGCCAGCTTGCAGACCACGCAGGTCTACACTCATGTGAGCAAGGAACGCCTGCTTGCGGTCTATTCGGGGACGCATCCACGGGCTTAAGGGGACAATTGGCGACCAAACTCGACACGGTGGGCCACGGGATCGACGCCCTGTGGACCGAGTACAAGAAATCGGGTGCCCGGGCGCTACGCGATCAGCTGATCCTGCACTACGCGCCGGTGGTCAAGTACGTGGCCGGCAGGGTGTCGGTCGGGCTGCCCCGCCACGTCGACGAGGCGGACCTGGCGAGCTACGGGATCATCGGCCTGATCGACGCCATCGAACGGTTCGAGCCGGCCCGCAACATCAAGTTCGAGACCTACGCCATCCCCCGGATCAAGGGAGCCATCATCGACGAGCTCCGCTCGATCGACTGGGTGCCGCGCTCGGTGCGGGCAAAGGCCCGGGCCGTCGAGCAGTCGTACTCCAAGCTCGAGGCGACCCTCCACCGCACCCCGACCGACGCCGAGGTCGCCGCGGACCTGGAGATGACCGACGAGGAGTTCCAAACTGCGCTTCGCAAGATCTCCTTCGTCGGCGTCGTCGCCCTCGACGAGGTCTTCCGGGGTGGCGACCGCTCCGACCGGTCGACGCTGGGCGAGACCCTCCCGGACTCGCTGGCCGGACCGCTGGACACCTTCGAGGTCAAGGAGACCAAGGAGGCCCTGATCCGCGCCGTCGGCCAGATGGCCGAGCGGGAGAAGACCGTGCTCACCCTCTACTACTACGAAGGTCTGACCCTGGCGGAGATCGGCGACATCCTCGGGGTCACCGAGAGCCGGGTCTGCCAGATCCACACCAAGGCCGTCCTACAACTCCGGGCCAAGCTCGCCGACCGGCCTGAGGGGACCGGCCGTCCGGCGGGTGCCAAGGCTGCAAAGGGGACCCCGGGGACCAAGACGGTCACCCGCGCCGTCGGCTGAGCCGATGGCGACGCCCGCGCCCGGTCAGGCAGGGCGTCGAGTGGAGGTCCCCCACCCGGGGCACTAGCATGGTCGGGTCCGTCGACCGGCGGACACTCGAGCAGGACCGATCACAGCACCCGGCCGCGTCCACGGTCGCCCCTTCTGGGGTGCAGCAGCCGGGGAGGAACAACCGTCCAAGGAGCAGCCAGATGGCCGTCGTCACCATGAAACAATTGCTGGGCGCGGGCGTCCACTTCGGGCACCAGACCCGCCGGTGGAATCCCAAGATGCGCAGGTTCATCCTCGGGGAGCGCAACGGGATCTACCTGATCGACCTCCGCCAGACCATGAAGGGGATCGAGGAGTCCTACGGCTACATCCGGGACCTCGTCGCCGCAGGCGGCACCATCCTCTTCGTCGGGACCAAGAAGCAGACCCAGGGACCGGTCGCCGTCTACGCGGAGGCCTGCGGAATGCCATATGTGAACAAGCGCTGGTTGGGCGGGATGCTGACCAACTTCCAGACGGTCTCGACCCGGGTCAAGCGCATGAAGGAGTTCGAGGCGATGCAGAAGGCCGGGGACTTCGACGCGATGCCCAAGAAGGAAGCCCTTCGCCACACCCGCGAGCTCGAGAAGCTCCAGCGCAACCTCGGGGGCATCCGCGGACTGGACAAGCTGCCCGATGCCATCTTCGTGATCGACACCAAGAAGGAGCACATCGCGGTCACCGAGGCCAACAAGCTGGGCCTGCCGGTCGTGGCCGTGGTCGACACCAACTGTGACCCCGACGTGATCACCCATGTGATCCCCGGAAACGACGACGCCATCCGCTCGGGCGCACTGCTCTGCAGGGTTGTGGCCGACGCGGTCTCCGAGGGCCGGTTCATCGCCCAGCAGCGTCCGGCCGCCGTTCCGGCACCCCCACCCGCACCCTCCCCCGCAGCGCCTGCCGCTGCGCCCGCGGCTGCCGACACCACCTCTGCGGTCGCCGCTCCTGCCGCAGAATCCGCACCCGCATCTGCCGACCCTTCGCCTGCACCCGAGGCATCGGCGGCACCGGCCCCAGCCGCTGCGCCTGCGACGCCCGCCGCCGCCCCTGCGACACCCGCGGCCCCACCCCCGCCGGCCGCAGCTCCCGCAGCCCAGGTGGTCGAGGACGTCGTGACGCCTGCACCAGAGGCACCCGCCGCGGTCCCGGCTGGTGCACCGGCTAGCCCCGCGGCCGACGCCACCCCCGCTGTCCCTGCCACCCCCGCGGCCGAGGCCCCAGCTGCCGACGCCGCCCCGACGAGCACGACTCAGGAGGTCTAGCCGTGCCAGCATTCTCCGCCAAGGACGTCCAGAGGCTCCGCCAGCTCACCGGCGTGGGCATGCTCGACGCGAAGCGCGCCCTGGAGGAGAACGACGGCGACATGGACAAGGCCATCGTGTGGCTGCGAGAGCAGGGCCTGGCCAACCAGTCCAAGCGCGCCGATCGCGACGCGTCCGAGGGTGCCGTCGCCGTCGGTGTCGCCGAGGGTGTGGCCTCCATCGTGCAGCTCCGGTCGGAGACGGACTTCGTGGCCAAGTCCCCCGAGTTCGTGGCCCTGGCGACCGAACTGGCCGACCTCGTCGTGGCAAAGGGCACGACCGCCGTCGAGGAGCACTCCGAGGAGCTGGACCGGCTCAAGATCACCCTCAAGGAGAACATCTCGATCGGCCAGGTCGTCCGCATCGAGGCCCCCGATGGCGGGGTGGTCGACTCCTACCTCCACCTGCAGGCCGGTCGCGGTGTGAACGCCGTGGTGGTGGCCCTCGCCGGTGGCAGCGCCGAGCTCGCTCACGACATCGCTGCGCACATCGCCTTCGCCCGTCCGACCTACATCACCCGGGACGACGTGCCCGAAGCCGAGGCGGCCGCTGAGCGCGAGACCGTCGAGCGGATCGCCCGCAACGAGGGAAAACCCGACGCGGCGCTTCCCAAGATCGTCGAGGGCCGCCTTGGCGGGTGGTACAAGGAGCGCGTCCTCGTCGATCAACCATTCGTGAAGGACGAGAAGCAGACCATCGGGAAGCTGCTCGGCGACGCCACCGTGACCGAATTCGCGCAGGTCATCGTCGGCGACTGAAGCGACGTGGGCCAACGACAGCGGATCATCCTGAAGCTCTCCGGCGAGGCTCTCGCCTCGTCGGCATCCGACGAGACGATCGACTCGGCGGTCGTCGAGCAGCTCGCGGTGGAGATCGCGAGCTCGCGTGACGAGGTCGACCTCGAACTGGCCGTCATGGTCGGCGGCGGGAACATCTGGCGAGGCACCACAGGGGCCGGCGCCGGCATGGACCGGGCCACCTCGGACACCATGGGGATGCTGGGAACGGTGATCAACGCGCTCGCCCTCCAGGACGCGCTCGAGCACCACGGTCAGCCCACGCGGGTGCTGTCCGCCGTCCAGATGGCCGAGGTGGCCGAACCGTACATCCGGCGACGTGCGATCAGGCACCTGGAGAAGGGCCGCGTCGTTGTCTTCGCCGCCGGAATGGGCAACCCGTACTTCACTACCGACACATCGGCGGCCCTGCGGGCGGCGGAGATCGAGGCGAGCCTGTTGTGCAAGGGCACCCACGGGGGCGTCGACGGCGTCTACAGCGCCGACCCCCGGCTGGACCCCACCGCCACCCGGTACGACGAGATCTCGTTCATGGAGGTGGTGGCCAAGGATCTCCGTGTGATGGACCTCACCGCGATCACCTTCTGCAAGGACAACGGGCTACCGATCAGGGTCTTCGATCTCATGGGACCCGGAAACATCCGCAAGGCACTCGGCGGCGAGCCGATCGGCACCCTCATCCGATGAGCACCCCGATCCGATGAATTGGCAGGTGGATCTCCGTTCTGGGTGCACCCGAACCCTGCTGACTACGCTGGGCGGCTGATGGACGACGACCTCATCTCACTCGTGGTTTCCGATGCCACCGAGCACATGTCCAAGGCGGTCGAGCACACCCAGGGAGAGTTCAGCGCCATCCGCACCGGAAGGGCAACGCCTGCCCTCGTCGAGCACCTGAAGGTCGATTACTACGGCGCCGAGACCGAGCTGCGTCAGATGGCGGGCTTCAGCGTGCCCGAGGCCCGACTGCTGGTGGTCTCCCCCTACGACAAGGGATCCCTTGGCGCCATCGAGAAGGCGCTCCAGGGCTCCGACCTGGGCATCACCCCGTCCAACGACGGAACGGTGATCCGGCTCTCCTTCCCGGTGCCCACCGAGCAGCGCCGCCGGGAGCTGGTCAAGGTCGTGAAGCAGAAGGCGGAGGATGGCAAGGTCGGGGTGCGCAACCGCGCGCCGTGCCGCCCGGCACGAGCTCGAGGCGATGCACAAGGACGGCGACCTCTCGAGCGACGAGCTCGAGCGGGTGGAGAAGGATCTGGAGCGGCTCACCCAGGACCACGTGGCGGCTATCGACCGGCAGCTCACCCACAAGGAGCAGGAGCTCCTCGAGATCTGACCTCAGCCGGACCCGTCCGGCTACGACACTGATCAGCAGACGGACCGGCAACGAGCGAGAGCGACGAGCAACGAGATGGCCAGGACGGCCGGCCCGTTCCTGGGGAGGAAACAAGCGACGTGGACAACGGCCCGGACCGGGAAGAGGACGATCTGACCAGGACCGACACCCCTGTGGTGCGACCTGAGCCGACTGGTCCGGCCACCGACCGGGTGCGAATCGTGGGAGCCGAGACCGCCGCGGAGATCACCTCCGAGCTCCCGGTCGTCCCCCCCGAGGGGAGCGAACCGGAGGAGCCGGGATCCTCATCGGTGCGGATCCTCGACGAGAGCCCCGGTGCCGATACCGGCGTCGAGCCGGTGGCACCCGGCCAGACCGCCGTGCCCGCCGGGGCCGCGGCCGCGACCGAGCTCCCCCACTGGACCGAGCCTCCCACCGGCCAGGTGCCGGCCGTGCTCTCCAGGGAGCCGGAAGAGGGGTCCGGCAGTGGGATCCTTCCGCCTACCTGGCGGGAGGAGGACGCCGACTGGACTGCCCACGAGGAGGCCTTCGAGCCGTCGATGTTCAGCGGCGAGCACAGTACCCTCGGCTCTCTCGACGAGACCCACGGTACCGACGCCGAGCGGCGGCCCTGGGAGTTCGACCTCGGCTCGGTGAAGGCGGGCGCCCCGAGCCCGGGCGCGGCGCATCCCCCCGGCGCAGCCGCCGATCCCATCACCGCCCCGGTCGAGACGACGAGGGCCGAGTCCGGCGCCGGCCCCGAGGAGCGTGCGGTGTCCGACCGCGACCGGAATCGGGGAGGCGACCACCTGGCTGCCGATCACCGCGGACACCGTCACCGGGGAGGGCACGCCATCCGAGTCGGCCCACCAGGGCGACGCAGCGGCGCGGGCCCCGGAGGGAGCCCCGGCCGATCCGGATCCGTCCGAGCGTGACCGTCCGACCGGCACCGAGCCAGTCGAGCGAGCCCAGCGGAGCGGCCTCCGGCCGACCCGCATGCGCGCAAAACGCCCCGACCAGGAAGCCGCCCTCCCGACCGGCGAGCCGGCGGGTGCCTCGGTCACCGATGTGCCCGGTGCCGGTCGCCCGAGGGGCGGCGTGGCCGCGCTGGCCGCGGCCGACCGGACGGCCGGGCGCGCGAGCGACCAGGAGACCGAAGTCGCCGCCGACCGACCCGCGGATGCGGGGTTCTCCGGTCAGGAAGCCGCCGCCGCGAGCACGGCGGTCCCGGCGGGCTCCCGGTGGCGACGGTCGATGCGCCGGTCTCCGTCCGACACATCGCGCCCGCTGCGTAGCAGCAACGGCCCGTACACGCCCGAGGCCACCGGAGGTGGACCCCCGGCACCTCCCGCGAGGCACCGGCCCGAACCGGCTGGACGCGATACCGGGGCGGGGGGGACCGGCATCGGCATCCGCGTGGGGACCGGCATCGCCGTTGCGATCGTGGCCCTCGCCGCATTCAAGGTCGGGACGGTGACCTCGTTGATCCTGAGTCTGGTCGTCGTCACCTTCGCCGCAGGCGAGTGCTTCGCCGTCCTGCGCAAGGTCGGCTACCACCCGGCCACCCTCCTCGGGCTCGCCGGCACCATCTCGCTCATGGTCGGTGCCTACACCAAGGGGGTTGCCGCCCTTCCCCTCGTGATGGTCCTCGTCACCGTCTTCACGCTGCTCTGGTACCTGCTCGGGGTCGAACGCGGATCGCCGGTGGCCGGTACTGCGGCAACCCTCCTCACGGTCGCATGGGTCTCCCTGCTCGGCGCCTACGCCGGGCTCCTGCTCTCACCCTCGACCTTCCCGGACCGGCACGGCATCGCCTTCCTCCTCGGCGCCATCATCGCCACCGTGGCCAACGACGTGGGGGCCCTCGTCGTGGGTCGCTGGATCGGTAGTCGGCCGCTCGCACCGACGATCAGTCCGAACAAGACCTGGGAGGGACTGATCGGAGGAGCCGTGATCACGGTCGTGGTCTCCACCGTCGCGGTGGGAGCCATCCACCCGTGGACAGCCTCGAGGGCAGCGCTGCTGGGGGTGGTGGTGGCCGTGGTCGCACCCCTCGGTGACCTGAGCGAATCCCTGCTCAAGCGAGATCTCCGCCTCAAGGACATGGGCAAGCTGTTGCCGGGGCACGGGGGTGTCCTCGACCGGGTCGACGCCCTCATCTTCGTGCTCCCCGCCACCTACTACCTGGTGCGCGCCCTCAACATCGGTTGACTTTCGGGCAGGCTGGAGGGATGCGCCCCCCGAACGGTGACCCGACTGCCGCTCCTCGTCCGGGGGACGACGCCACCGGCCCGGTGTCGGTCAGCGTGGTCGGGTCCACCGGGTCGATCGGGACCCAGACACTCGACGTCGTAGCGTCATCGCCGGACCGGTTCGACGTGGTGGCGCTCGGCGCGCAGCGCTCGGTCGATGCGCTCGTGGTCCAGGCCCAGACGTTCCGCCCGGAGGTGGTGGCCATCGGCGACCCGTCGCTCGCGGCGGAGTTGGCCGGGCGGCTGCCCGCGGGCATCGAGGTGCTGGCCGGCACCGACGGGCTGGCATCCATCGCCACGGTGGCCGACGTGGCGGTCAACGGCGTGGTCGGGTTCGCCGGCCTCAGCGTCACGCTCGCCGCCCTCGAGGCCGGCCGGCGTCTGGCCCTGGCCAACAAGGAGTCGATCATCGCCGGCGCCCAGGTGGTGGCGCGGGCCCGACTGACACCCGGGGCCGAGATCATCCCTGTCGACTCCGAGCACTGCGCCCTCCACCAGTGCCTGCGCGCCGGGCGCGCGGACGACGTGGCCCGCCTGCTGCTGACCGCCTCGGGGGGACCCTTCCGTGGCCGGAGCGCCGAAGCACTGCGCTCGGTCGGGGTGGCCGAGGCGCTGTCCCATCCGACGTGGGCCATGGGTCCGAAGATCACGGTCGACTCGTCGACTCTGATGAACAAGGGCCTCGAGGTCATCGAGGCCCACGAGCTCTTCGGTGTCCCCTACGACGCCATCGACGTGGTGGTCCATCCCCAGTCCGTGGTCCATTCGATGGTCGAATTTGCCGATGGAGCCGTGGTGGCCCAGCTGTCCCTCCCAGACATGCGACTCCCCATCGGGTATGCCCTGGCCTACCCGGCTCGCCTGCCGCAAGCCTTTGGAGCCATCGACTGGACCCGGCTCTCCGTCCTCGAATTCGAACCACCCGATCGGGGCGCCTTCCCCTGTCTCGACCTGGCCTTCCGGGCCGGACGGACCGGCGACCTGGCCCCGGCGTGGCTCAACGCGGCGAACGAGGTCGCGGTGGCCGCCTTCCTCGCCGGGCGCATCACCTGGCCGTCCATCGCCCGAGTCGTGGAGGCCACGCTCGACCGCTACGAGTCCGAGGCCGGCGCCGGCGGATCCGCTCGCTCGGTCGACGACGTGCTCGACGCCGACGCCGCCGCTCGCCGCTTCGCCGACCAGGCCGTCCGCGCAGGGGAGGCGGCGTGAGCAGCGCTCCCGGCACCATCGAGCGCGATCCGGCCGACGCTCCTGCGGGACTGCCCAGCGCGACCGGAGGTGCTCCGAAGTCCGCCCAACGTTCCGCAATCGAGCTGCTGGTGGCCGTCGCCGTGCTGGTGTCGCTCGCCGTGGTATCCGGGCAGGGCGATCTGCTCGTGGTGGTCGCCTGCCTCATCGTGATCGTGATGCTCCACGAGCTCGGGCACTTCCTGGCGGCCAAGCACGGCCGGATGAAGGTCACCGAGTACTTCCTCGGGTTCGGCCCCAGGCTGTGGTCCTTCCGTCGGGGGGAGACCGAGTACGGCATCAAGGCCCTCCCTCTGGGCGGCTACGTGAAGATCCCGGGGATGACCAACCTCGAGGAGGTTGATCCGGCTGACGAAGCGCGCACCTACCGGGAGCAGCCGTTCCACGCCCGCCTGCTGGTGGCGGTAGCGGGTTCGGCCATGCACTTCCTGATGGCGTTCGTGCTGCTCTGGGCCCTGCTGACCTTCGTCGGTCTGCCCAATGCCAACCAGGTCGAGATCCAGGGACTGTCCCAGGTCGGGAACGGGCCCGGCCCGGCCCAGGTGGCCGGCGTCCGGCCCGGCGACATCGTGTTGTCCCTCGACGGGCGGCCGGTCGGGGGGAACAGCGATGCCCTGATCTCGGCGATCCATGACCACCCTGGCCGGCCGGTCACCCTGGTGGTCGACCGGGACGGCACCGACCACACACTGGTGGTGACGCCGGCCAACGGCAGGACCGCCCACGAGGACGGGGTCGCCGCGCCGCCCGGGACCGCCGCGTTCGGTCTGATCGGGGTCAGCTTCGGCTCTCCAGTACAGCGGGTCGGGCCGGTGCGGGCTGTCGCCTCCTCGGGGGCCGAGTTCGTCCACATCGCCTGGGCGTCGGTGGTCGGCGTCGTCCATCTGTTCAGTCCGGCCGGGGTCGCCCAGCGGTTCGACCAGGTGAGCAGCGCCAAGGCCGCGAGCCAGGCGACGGCCAACGGCACCCGGGTCCAGTCGATCGTGGGTGTCGTCCAGACCGCACGGGATGCAGCGCAGGCCGGCATCGGCAGCCTGCTCACCATCCTCATCGTCATCAACCTGTTCTTCGGGATCTTCAATCTCTTCCCGATGCTGCCGCTCGACGGCGGCCACGTGGCCATCGCCATCTACGAGAAGATCCGCACCGGGCGGCGCACGGTGCGCTACCGGGCCGACGTCGCGCGGTTGATGCCGGTCACCTGGGCGTTCGTGCTCTTCCTGTTCGTCCTGTTCTCGACCGCCCTGCTCAACGACATCATCCATCCCATCGGCAACCCGTTCGGCTGACGGGGCTGCCGCTCCGAGAGCGGCGCTCACTAGCATGGGGAGATGGCATCGACGGCCCGGACCCTGAGCGAGCGGCGGCCGACCCGTCAGATCCACGTGGGCGGTGTCGCCGTCGGGGGCGGCGCACCGGTGACGGTCCAGTCGATGACCACCACCAAGACGGCCGACGCCGAGGCGACCCTCACGCAGATCTACGCGTTGGCCGCGGCAGGAGCCGACCTGGTGCGGTGCACCTGCAACGAGGAGGCGGCAGCCGAAGGGCTGGCCCGGATCATCCCCCGTTCGCCGGTCCCGATCATCGCGGACATCCATTTTCACCACGAGATGGCCCTGGCCGCCCTCGAGGCGGGGGTGCAGGGCCTGCGGCTCAATCCGGGCAACCTGCGCAAGGCGCACGAGATCAAGCAGGTGGCCGCCGAAGCAAAGGACCGGGGTGTGCCCATCCGGATCGGGGTCAATGCAGGCTCCCTCCATCCCGACCTCTACAAGCGGTTCGGCGGTGCCACCCCCGAGGCCCTGGTCGAGTCGGCCCGGATGGAGCTCGCCTACTTCGCCGAGGTCGACTTCGACGACGTCAAGATCTCGGTCAAGGCGTCGTCGGTGCCCTTGATGATCGAGTCGTACCGCCTCGCCTCGGAGACCTTCGATCACCCACTGCACCTCGGGGTGACCGAGGCCGGTCCTCCGCCCGCGGGACTGTTGAAGGGCACCGCCGGCATCGCCACCCTCCTGGCGGAGGGCATCGGCGACACCATCCGCTACTCGCTGACCGCCGATCCGGTCGAGGAGGCCCGCGCCGGCCGTCAGCTCCTCGAGGCGCTCGGCCTGCGCGAGCGCTCCGGTCTCGACCTCATCGCCTGCCCGAGCTGCGGCCGGGCCGAGATCGACGTGATCGCGGTGGCCGAGGCGGCCCAGGCCGCCCTCGAGGACCGGAACCTGCCCATCCAGGTCGCGGTCATGGGCTGCGTCGTGAACGGCCCCGGTGAGGCCCGCGAGGCGGACCTCGGTATTGCGGCCGGCCGCAAGCGTGGCCATCTGTTCATCAAGGGGAAGATCGTCCGGGTGGTCCCCGAAGACGAGATGGTCTCGGCGCTGGTCGCCGAGGCCGAACGGCTGGTCGCCGAGGGGGTCGAGGCCCGATTGGCCGCGGCCGACGGGTCCGCGGAGGCAGAGGCGGAGGCCGACCGACGCGCCCTGCTCGACGCCAGGGGGGCGGACGCCAACGCCTCCGAGACCAAGGTCGCTCTCATCCGCAAGCGCTTCGGCGAGGAGGAGACCACCGACTGAGGGCCCGGCGCGAGGTCGGCCGGAGGCAGGCCGCGGCGGCCAGCCTCCTCGGGATAGCGATTCGGCTGCTCGCGGGGCCCGAGGGGTGTTTCGTCGCTCGCAGCGGCGTGAATTCGCACGTCAGAACGGACGCGGGCCGGCCCGTCGCTGCTATACTTGCAGGTCTGCCGTTCGGTTGGGGTGAAGTGATGCTGGACAAGCGTGGGCGGACAGCCCACGCTTTTGTTTTGTTCGGAACACCTCCTCCCGAGGGCAGCGAGGGTCGGTTGCGCTCGGTCGCCGCCTCCCCCGGCAGCACAGGAAGACAGACGACGGGCACAGGCTGACCGCGGACACGGACATCGGAGAGGAGACAGTGCAGATGGTCGAGGATCTCTTCACCGCGCTCCAACCGTCGGTGACCGCCTGCGATCTCGAGCTCGTCGATGTCGTGCTCGCATCGGGCGTGCTCCAGGTCACGGTCGACCGAGAAGGTGGGATCGATCTCGAAGCCCTGACCGACGCGAGCCGAGCCGTCTCGGCCGTGCTCGACGACCTGGACCCGGTTCCCGGTCGGTACTCGCTGGAGGTGTCGAGCCCGGGCATCGAACGGACACTCCGTACGCCCGCACACTTCATCAAGGCAGTGGGTGCCACGGTGAGCATCAAGACCCGCCCCCAGGTACCCGGCGACCGACGCAGACGCGGCACCCTGCTGGAGGCGGACGAGGACGGCTTCCTGCTCGACGTCGACGGTTCCGACGACGCACCGTTGCGGGTGGGCTACCGCGACATCGACCGGGCACGGACGGTCTTCGTGTGGGGCGCGAGCGACCCCGGCACGGGAAGGCCTTCCGGAAAGAAGACGAAGACGCAGACGAAGGCGGAGGAGAAGAGGAAGCAGGTCGTGACCCCATGAGCAAGACGAACTTCGAGTTCCTCGACGCGCTCGGCCAGATCGCACGTGACAAGGGCATCTCGGTCGAGACGCTCCTCGACGCCCTGGCCAATGCCCTGGTCGCGGCTTACAAGCGCCGTCCCGACGCGGCCGAGGAGGCTGTCGTCACCATCGATCCGGACTCGGGCGAGATCCGCGTCTACGGACAAGAGCTCGACGACGACGGCAACGTGGTCCGCGAGTGGGACGACACGCCCGACGACTTCGGGCGCATCGCCGCCCAGACCGCCAAGCAGGTCATCCTGCAGCGGATCCGCGAAGTCGAACGCGATCTCAAGTACGAGGAGTACGCCGGGCGGGAGGGCGACATCGTGACCGGGATCGTCCAGCAGACCGACAACCGGTACACGCTGCTCGATCTGGGGAAGGTCGAAGCGCTGCTCCCCCAGGCCGAACAGGTCTCCTACGAGCGCTACGAGCACGGTGCGCGGCTCAAGGCCTACATCGTGGAGGTCCGCAAGACGACCAAGGGGCCCCAGATCGTGGTGAGTCGTAGCCACCCCGGCCTCATCAAGCGGCTCTTCGAGCTCGAGGTACCCGAGATCTCGTCCGGCGCGGTCGAGATCAAGGCGGCCGCCCGCGAACCCGGGCACCGGACCAAGATCGCGGTGTGGTCGAACGACCCCAACGTCGACCCGGTCGGAGCCTGCGTGGGCGCCCGCGGCTCGCGTGTCCGCATGGTGACCAACGAGCTGCGGGGCGAGCGGGTCGACGTCGTCCCCTATTCGGACGATCCGGTCGAGCTGATCCAGTCGGCGCTCGCGCCGGCCCGGGTGCGCGAGGTGCGCCTCGACGACGAGTCGGGGACCGCCACGGTCATCGTGAGCGACTACCAGCTCTCCTTGGCCATCGGCAAGGAGGGTCAGAACGCCCGGCTGGCCGCCAGGCTCACCGGGTGGCGGATCGACATCAAGAGCGAGACCCAGCTGGCCGACGAGGAGTCGGGGTACGCGGGCGAGGAGTGGGCCGAGGGCGAATGGGTCCAGAACGAGGCCGGCGAGATGGTCTGGCAACCCGCCGAGGGCGGGACGGCCGTCTCGGCGACGGAATGGTCCCAGGGTGCCGACGGCGCCGAGTCCCCCGATCCCGCCGGAGCGGCGGCTGACGGGGAGGCCGCAGTCGCGCCGACCACCGGAGCGGCTGACGGGGAGGCCGTAGTCGCGCCGAGCGCCGGTGCCCCGGACGAGGAGGTCGCATCAGTCCCGAGCGGAGAGGGCGCCGCGGGGAACCCTGCCGGGGAGGCTCCGGCATAGTCCCTGAGCGGACCTGCATCGGGTGTCACCGCACCGGCACGGTGGACGGCATGGTCCGGGTCGTCCGCACCGAGCAGGGGTCGTTGGCCATCGGTCGGATGCTCCCCGGACGGGGGGCGTGGCTGTGCAGCGACGGAAGCGCCTGCGTCGACCTGGCAGAGAAGCGGCGGGCCTTCGACCGTGCCCTGCGGGGTCCGGTGTCCGCGGCGTCCGTGGCGGCGCTGCACAAGGAGATGAATCGACTGGTGGGGGAGAAGGTGGTACCGGGCTCGGAGGGCCCGGCGCCGTGATGTGCGAGGATATGGGTTCGTATGTGCCTAGAGGCACCTGCGACGTCGAAGGAAGGGCAGTCACAGCCGTTGCCGAAGAAGATCCGGGTCTACGAGCTCGCTCATGAGCTCGGCCTGACCAACAAGGAAGCCCTTGATCTCTGCCTGTCCCTCGGGATGGGCGTCAAGAGCCATTCGTCGTCCATCGAGGACGCACAAGCCGACCGCGCCCGGCGGAAGGCCGATCGGGAGGGCCTCCGACGCGAGGTGCAGCCCGAGGAGCCGGCCCCTGCCAAGCAGGCACCGGCCAAGCAGGCACCGGCCAAGAAGGCGACGCCGGTCGTGCCAGCGGGGGAGCCCGCACTCGACTCCCCGACAGGTGACGGCCGTTCCGTCGAGCCACCCGCTCCGGCTGCCACCCCGACCCCCCAGAAGCGCGCCGGTACCCGCCTGATCACCAGCCGGCCGGCCTCCGAACAGCCCTCCGTCATCGCAGCTCCCCGTCCGGCTCCGCCTGCCGCGGCACCGACCGTGCCGTCCCCGGTGGCCCCGCCGGCGCCAGCGGTCCCGCGTCCGGCACCGGCGCGCCCGGCGCCCGCCCCCGCGCAGACTCCAGCCGCGCCCGCTGCCACACCGGCTCCGGCTACCCCCGACGCGCCTCCTGCAGCCGCACCTCCGGCGGCAGCCGCCGCCGCCCCTCCGATCGCTGCGCCGCCCTCGTCGGCTCCGGTCCGGCCACCCACGAGTGCCTCCGGCCGGCCCATCCCCCCACCCCCGGGTGGGCCTCCCCGTTCGATCACCGGCAAGCCCATCCCGCCGCCCCCCGGGTCAGGCGGTCGGCGTCCCGGGCCGGGTGCACCCCGACCGGGTGCGCCCAGCGGGTATGCCGGTCGTCCGGGAGGAGCGGGTGCGGGCCGTCCAGGTGGACCTCGCACCGGTGGCCCTCCCGGTACCTCGGGCGGCGGGTACGGCGGTCGTGCCGGAGGCGGGTCGACCGGCGGCTATGCCGGCCGTCCCGGTGGAGGTCCCGGCGCGGGTGGTCCCGGAGGACGCGGGGGCCCGGGTGTCGGCCGGGGACGCCCCAACCAGCGTCGTCCGCGCCGGCGCCGTCGGAACCTCGAGGAGCTCGAGCCGACCCAGCTCACCGCCTATGCGCCGTCGACCGCCCCGGTCCCGGACTCCGAGGTCATCATCGAGCGCGGCTCGACGGCGCGCGACCTCGGGCCCAAGCTCAACCGGTCGGCCGGCGACGTGGTCCGCTTCCTGTTGCTCCAGGGGGAGATGGTCACCGCCACCCAGTCGCTGACCGACGACATGATCGAGTTGTTCGCCGCCGAGCTCGGCGCCGAGGTCCGTCTCGTCGACCCCGGAGAGGAGCGCGAGGCAGAGCTGCTGGCCAAGACCTTCGAGGACGAGGAGGAGGAGGACGAGGCCGAGCTGCGACCCCGGCCGCCCGTCGTCACCGTCATGGGTCACGTCGACCACGGCAAGACACTGCTGCTCGACCGGATCCGCTCGACCAACGTGGTGGCTGCCGAGGCGGGGGGGATCACCCAGCACATCGGTGCCTACCAGGTCGAGTGGCAAGGCCATCCGATCACCTTCATCGACACCCCGGGCCACGAGGCCTTTACCGCGATGCGTGCCCGCGGCGCCGATGTGACCGACATCGTGGTCCTGGTGGTGGCGGCCGACGACGGGGTCATGCCCCAGACCGTCGAGGCCATCGACCACGCCCGGGCCGCCGAGGTCCCGATCATCGTGGCGGTCAACAAGATCGACCGCGAGGAAGCCGATCCGAACCGGGTCCTCCAGCAGCTGTCCGAGCACGGACTGGTGCCGGAGGCGTGGGGTGGCGACACCATCAGCGTCGAGGTCTCGGCCCTCGAGAACCTGGGGGTCGAGGATCTCCTGGAGCAGATCGTCCTGGTCGCCGAAGTCGAGGAGCTCATGGCCACCCCCGAGGGGCGGGCGCGGGGCGTCGTCCTCGAGGCCGAGCTCGAGATCGGCCGCGGCCCGGTGGCATCGGTCATCGTCGAGCGGGGCACCCTCCGTGTCGGCGACCCGATCGTGGCCGGTGCCGCCTGGGGCAAGGTCAAGGCCCTGGTCGACGATCACGGTGATCAGATCAAGGAGGCCCCACCGTCCACGCCGGTGCAGGTCCTCGGCTTCTCCGAGCCACCCGAGGCCGGCGACGAGTTCCGGGTCGCTCCCGAGCTCGCCCAGGCCCGGACCATCGGTGAGGCCCGTGCCCACCGGTACCGGGTGGCGGGGCACGTGCCCGCGGCCACCTCTGCGCTCGGGGGAGCGAAGCTCGAGGACCTCTTCGAGCAGATCCAACGCGGCGAGACAGCAACCCTCAACCTGATCCTCAAGGCCGACGTCCGGGGCTCACTGGAAGCGGTCACCGAGAGCCTTCGCAAGCTCGAGCGCGACGACGTGAAGCTGAGCTTCGTCCACCGCGGGGTGGGCGGGATCACCGAGTCGGACGTGGAGCTCGCCCAGGCCTCGAACGCCACCATCATCGGGTTCAACGTTCGCCCCGACCGCCGCGCGCGTGAGATGGCGGCCAAGGTGGACGTCGAGGTCCGCACCTACGAGATCATCTACAAGCTGCTCGAGGACCTCGAGGCGGCCATGCTCGGCATGCTCTCACCGGTGTTCGAGGAGATCGTGACCGGTGAGGCCGAGGTCCGCCAGGTGTTCCGGATCCCGCGGGTCGGAGCCATCGCCGGCTGCTACGTCCGGGACGGCGTGATCACCCGGGGCTCCAAGGTCCGCTTCCTGCGCGATGGAGCGGTCATCTGGAAGGGGTCGGTCACCTCCCTCCGGCGGTTCAAGGAGGACGCCCGCGAGGTGCAGTCCGGATTCGAGTGCGGGATCGGCCTCTCCGACTACCAGGATCTCAAGGAAGGCGACATCATCGAGACCTACGAGGAGCGGGAGATCCCCCGCACCTAGTCGTGGCCGGCGCCCCATCGCGGGGCGGGCACGTCCCGGTGGTCGTGGATGGACCGGAGGAGCTGTGGCACGTCGTCAGGGCAACCGGGGAGCCGCCCCCTATCCGCGCTCGCTGCGGGTCAACCAGGTCCTGCGCCAGGTGGTGGCCGAGGAGCTCGAGCGTCTTGCCGATGCCGACGAACGACTGCGTCTGGTCACGGTCACCTCGGTGGACACCGCTCCGGATCTGCGGCACGCCACCGTATTCCTGAGCTCGCTCTCCGAGGAGGCTGCGGCAGCGCTCGACGACCGGCGGATCCAGGTGCAGCGCGCCGTCGGGCGCCAGGTGCAGATGAAGCGGACCCCACAGCTCGCGTTCGTCCAGGACCCGGCCATCGTCGCGGGCGGCCGGGTGGACGCCGTGCTGCGGCGGATCCGCGAATCCGAGCTCGGGGAGTCACCGCCCGGAGAGGGAGCGGTGTCAGAGGAGTGAGCGCCGCTCCGTCGGATCAGGTGAACGGCCTCGTGGTGGTCGACAAGGAGGTCGGGTGGACCTCCCATGACGTGGTCGCCCGGTGCCGGCGGATCTTCGGGCAGAAACGGGTCGGCCACGCCGGCACCCTCGATCCCGACGCGACCGGTGTCCTGCTGGTCGGGCTCGGTCGGTCCACCAGGTTGCTGCGCTTCCTCACCGCGCTGTCCAAGACCTACGAGGCCGAGGTGGTCCTGGGCACGACCACCTCCACACTGGACGCCTCCGGTGAGGTCACCGGCACCTGGGACATGGATGGCGTCCCGTTGGCTGCGGTGCGCGACGCGGCGCGGGGCCTGACCGGCGCCATCGAGCAGGTGCCGCCGATGGTCTCCGCGGTGAAAGTCGGTGGACGGCGACTGCACGCCCTCGCCCGGGAGGGCATCGAGGTCGAGCGGCAGCCGCGTCCGGTGACGGTGTACCGGTTCGAGGTCGTGCGGGCGACGACCCCTGGCGTCTTCCGGATCGAGGTCGAGTGTTCGTCGGGCACCTACGTCCGGGTGCTGGCTGCCGATCTCGGGGAGGCCCTCGGTGGGGGAGCGCACCTACGCAACCTCCGCCGGACCCGGATCGGGTCCTTCTCCGCCGAGGACGCCCGGCCGCTCGATGAACTGACCGCGGCGGTGGTGCTCTCCCCGGCCCAGGCCATGCGTGATCTCGACCAGGTGGTCGTGCCGCTCGATGCCCAGAAGCTGGTCGCCCGGGGGCTGCCCCTCGACCGTGTGCCGCTCGGCGTCTCGGGAGACGGCCCCTGGGGACTGGTCGACGACGGGCACCACCTGCTGGCCGTCTACGAAGCCACCGAGACCGACCGGATCCGTCCGGCCGTGGTCGTCCGGGCAGCCGGCTGAGCAGGCCCGCATCGACCGAGGACACAGAGGTGTCGTCGGTGAGCTGCTGACGCGGCAGTAACCTTCCTGGCGATGGAGATCGTGGCAGAGGTCGACCCGAGGACGGCTCCCCCTGGGGGATCTGCGGTGACGATCGGGGCCTATGACGGCGTCCACCTGGGACATCGCGCCCTCCTGGCCGAGTTGCGCGAGAGGGCCGAGTCGAACGGGTTGGCGACGGTCGTGGTCACCTTCGACCGGCACCCCGCTTCGGTGGTGCGGCCCGAGTCCGCCCCCAAGCTGCTCTGCGACCTCGACCAGAAGCTCGAGCTGCTGGCCTCGGCAGGGGTCGATCGGACGGTCGTGGTTCGGTTCGACGAGGAGCGGGCGAACGAGACGGCCGAGCAGTTCGTCGCCGGTGAGCTGGTCGAGGGTCTGGACGCCCGGCTGGTCGTGGTGGGGGAGGACTTCCACTTCGGGCACGGACGCAAGGGGAACGTGGCCCTCCTCAACGAGATCGGATCGGTTGCCGGCTTCGCGGTCGACGGCGTGGCGCTGACCTCCGAGGGCCGGGACGGCCCCGAGCCGACCGAGCCGATCTCCTCGACCCGGATCCGCACGTTGGTTTCCGCAGGCCGGGTGGAGGAGGCCGCCGTCCTGTTGGGGCGACCGCATCAGGTCCGGGGCCCGGTGGTGACCGGCGACCGGAGGGGCGGAGCGGAGCTCGGCTTTCCGACGGCCAACCTGGCGATCCCCGAGGCGATCTGCCTGCCCTGTGCGGGGATCTACGCCGGGTGGTACGAACGACCCGAGGGGAGCAGATGGAAGGCGGCGATCTCGATCGGCCGCAGACCGACGTTCTACGGGACCGAAGGTGAGCTCATGGTCGAAGCCCACCTGCTCGACTTCGCCGGGGACCTCTATGGCGAGCCGGCCCGCCTCTCGTTCGCCAGTCGTCTGCGTGACGAGCTCGCGTTCGACTCGGTGGAGGCGCTCGTCGCCCAGATGGGCCGCGACGTCGAGGTCACCCGCGAGCTGCTGGCCGCGGGCGGCTGACCGGACGCGCGCCCCGCGCACCTCGAACCCAGCGGAGAGACCCACAGCCGCCGAGACCGGGCGAACGGGGGTCTGCGCTAGTCGTGGCGCCGAGCCCGCCATGCGTCGGTCCGGAAGGCCACGTCAACGGTGACCGGACCTTCGATGCCCAGTGCACCAAGGAGCCTGCGAGCTTCGGCGAAGACCGCATCGTGTGCCTGTACCTCCATGGTGATGACCCGGCTGAGCGTGCCCAGCAGGCCGAGGAGATCGTCGGCGTCGAGCGCGATCTCCCAGGTGAAGTGCTCGTGCTCGGGTTGGTCGAAGGGGACCCCGGGCGGAATGCCGAGCACCATCGTGGTCTGTTGGTCCCAGCCCACGATCCCGGCCAGCGTGCCGGTCGAACCGGTGGCCGATCCGAGCCGGTCCGACATGAGCGCACGCGCCTCGGTCACGAAGGGACCCTCCGGGTCCGGACCGGTCCAGAGGGCACCGAAGATGCCGCCGGGCGCGAGGACCCGACCCACCTCGTGCAATGTGGGGACAGGATCCATCCAGTGCCACGAGGTCGAGGCCAGCACGGCGTCGGCCCACCTGTCGTCCAGGGGGATCGACTCGCCGGTGCCCCGGACCGCCCTCGCTGCCGGGACCTCGGAGGCGAGGACGGCCCGCATCCGATCGTCGGGCTCGACGGCCACCACCTCCGCGGCACGGCCGGTCAGGAGTCGGGTGAGGGCGCCGGTCCCCGCCCCGAGGTCGACCACCCGCTCGACAGGGTCGGGCAGATACCAGTCGACGGCGGCCGCTGCGGGACCGGGCCGGTACCGCTCGTAGTCGCTCGCCACAGCACCGAAGCTCCCCGCCAGCACGGCCTTCTCACCGGCCGGTAGGTCGGTGGTGGGGATGCGGCGGCGTGCGCGGGATCCGTCGGGGGACACTCGACAGAGGGTACCGGGCCATCTCAGACGGTCGAAGCACCCCCGAGGAGTTCCGCGCGGAGCTCGCGCTTGAGCACCTTGCCCGCCGGGTTGCGCGGCAGCGGGTCGGAGCGGAACCAGAACCGGGTCGGCACGTTGAAGGCGGCCAGCCGCTCGCCGACGTAGCGGCCGAGCTCGTCGGCGGCGACCTCGCGGCCGGGGCGCAGCACGATCACCGCGCCCACCTCCTCGCCGAGGACCGGATCGGGCACGCCGATGACCGCGGAGTCGGCCACCGCCGGGTGCTCGTAGAGGACGGACTCGATCTCCACGGAGTAGACGTTCTCGCCACCGCGGATGATCATGTCCTTTGCCCGGTCGACGATGTGCACGAACCCCTCTTCGTCGATGCGGGCCACGTCCCCCGTGTGCAGCCAGCCCTTCGAAAAGGACAACGCCGTCTCCTTCGGGCGGTTCCAGTACCCGCGCACGACGTTCGGACCTTTGATCCAGAGCTCCCCGGTGCGGGTCGGGTCGACTGCCTGCTCCGCTGGGGGCTCCTCGCCCTCGTAGTCCTCGGGGACCACGGCCACGTCGCAGACCGGAGCCGGCGGTCCGACGCTGTCGGGCTTGCGGACGTAGTCGTCTCCGGCGTTCATGGTGGTCATGGCCGAGGTCTCGGTCAGTCCGTACCCGTTGCCGGGAGCGCCGGTGGGGAAGTGCTCCTTGATGCGGCGGACCAGATCAGGAGGCGCGGGCGCGCCCCCGTAGGAGATCGACTGGACCGACGAGGTGTCCCGCTTGGAGAACTCGGGAGAATCGAGGACCTGCATCACCATGGTCGGTACGCCCCCGAAGATGGTGATCCGCTCCCGCTCGATGAGCTCGAGCGCGTGTTCCGGGTCGAAGTGGTGCATCATCACCAGCTTGCCGCCGGCGGCGGTGTTCGAGACCAGAACGGCATGGCATCCGGTGGCGTGGAAGAGCGGGACCGACAAGAGGTTGGCGTTCTGCCCGCCGGAGGAGACATTGGCGACGGCACCGCTGCGTCGTTTGCTGCCGACCGTTGCCACGAAGAAGAGGTTCATCAGGTTGGAGACGCTGTTGCGGTGGCTTCCGACAGCGCCCTTCGGTTGGCCGGTCGTGCCGGAGGTGTAGAAGATCGTGGCATCGTCGTCAGGATGGACATCCACGGCGGGCAGCGTGGTGCGAGGTGGGGCGGCGTCGAGGACGTCGGAGAAGGGGACCACCGGAAGCGGGTCGCGCCCAGCCCCGTCGAGGTACGCGCCCGTCGCCCGTCGCCGTCCTCCCTCCGGGTCGGGTTCCTCGCAGGTGACAATCATCGCCTCGAGATCAGGGACCTCGGCGAGGTGCTGGGCGATCCGGTCCCGGCGCTCCTCGTCCACGAAGACCACCTTCGAGCCCGAGTCACGGAGACCGTAGGCCAGTTCCTCGCCCACCCACCAGGCATTGAGCGGGACCACGATGGCCCCGAGCGAGATGGCGGCCCAGAAGGCCATGACCCATTCGGGGAGGTTGCGCATGGCGATGGCCACCCGGTCGCCGGGCTCGATCCCGAACCGCTCGGCCAGGGCATGCGCGAGCGTCGCGACCGTACGGAAGTGCTCGGCGAACGTGACCCGTTCGTCCTCGTAGACCAGGAAGTCCGAATCGCCGTGCGCCGCGGAGAGCTCGAGGACGGCCCGCAGGGTGGGCGGTGCTGTCGTCCAGATCCGGGTGGAGATCCCCCGGATGTCTGCCGCTCCGATCTCGAACGGCTGCCCCGGACCGGTCAGCATGGCCGTCACCTCAGCCCGGCTCGGGGTGGCCTGTGTCCCGTCTGCGCTCCCTGCTGGTTCATCCGGGTCGGCCATGCATCCTCCTCTCGTAGCGTCGTCGTGGCACTGTCCTCGGGTCCCTTCCCGTCTACTCCGTCGTGTCCCGGTCGCGGAAGACGGTGGCACGGTAGTACGCGAGTTCGGCGAGGCTCTCCCGGATGTCGTCCATCGCCCGGTGGCCAGCAGCTTTAACCGGGGCACCCGCCATCACGTCGGGGTACCAGCGGCTGGCGAGCTCCTTGATCGTGGAGACATCGACCGACCGGTAGTGGAGGTACTCCTCGATCTCGGGGAGGAACGCGGCCAGGAACCGCCGGTCGGTGCCGATCGAGTTTCCGGCGAGCGGCACGGTTCGGGCCTTGGGAACGTGGGATCGGATGAAGGCGAGCGTGGTCTCGCCTGCCTCCTCCAGGGTGACCGGCGAGGAACGGATCGCTTCGAGCAGCCCGCTGCCCGTGTGCATCTCGCGGACGAAGTCGTCCATGGCGTCGAGCTCGGCGGGGGATGCCTGCACCACCAGGTCCGGGCCCTCGGCGACCAGCTCGAGCGAATCGTCGGTGACGAGGGTGGCAACCTCGACGATCACATGGCGCGTGACGTCGAGCCCGGTCATCTCGAGGTCCATCCACACCAGCACGCGGTCACGCTACCGGGTGGGCGCCGGACCTCCAAGATGACCCGCGGTGGGGTGCTGGATCGTCCCGGGCCCGACTGCGTGCCGCCGGCACCTGCACCCAGCGGTCCGGGGCGGTAGCGTCCGGGCAGGATGAGCGGAGGAGTCCGGTGAGCCCGGGAGCAGACCACGGCGGCGGCGATCGGAGCACGGTCGTGGAGGTCCCGACGGCCACACCCGGGGGCCGTCTGGCCGTCCCCACGATCCTGTCCGACCCTGACCTGCCACTCCCTGACTACGCCCGACCAGGCGATGCCGGAGCCGACCTGGTGGCCCGCATCGAGGTGACCCTGGAGCCGAACGGGGGTCGGGCGATGGTGCCCACCGGCGTCGCCCTGGCCCTCCCCGAGGGGTACGCGGGCTTCGTGCAGCCCCGGAGCGGGCTTGCCCTGCGATACGGGGTGACCTGCCTCAACGCGCCCGGCCTGATCGACTCCGGCTACCGGGACGAGATCGCGGTCCTCCTCGTCAACACCGATCCCGAGGCCGCCTACGAGGTCCACCGCGGCGACCGGATCGCCCAACTGGTCATCCAGCGGGTGGAGACGGCCAGATTCATGCGGGTCGACCAGCTGCCCGAGAGCGAACGGGGCCTCGGCGGCTTCGGATCGACCGGCCGGTAGTCCGCGGCGTGGAACGACTCACCGGGCTCGACGGAGCCTTCCTCGCACTCGAGTCTCCGACCACCCACCTGCACATCCTCGGGGCCATGGTGTTCGATCCCTCCGCGGTACCCGGCGGGCTCGGCTTCCGTCAGATCCGGACCTGGGTGGGCGACCGGGTCCCCTTGGTGCCGCCGTTCCGCATGCGGATGGTCGAGGTCCCCTTCGGCTTCCGTCACCCGGCCTTCGTCGAGGATCCCGCGTTCGACCTCGATTTCCACTTGCGGCGTGCCGGCCTCCCGGCCCCTGGCGGGCGGGAGGAGTTCGCGGCCCTGGTCGCGGACATCGCCTCACAGCCGCTCGACCGGCGACGCCCGTTGTGGGAGTTCCACGTCGTCGAGGGCTTGGAGCACGGCCGTATCGGCCTCGTGTCCAAGGTGCACCACGCCATCATCGACGGGGTCTCCGGTGCCGAGGTGCTGGCTGCGTTCTTCGACGTCGCACCCGACCCCACCCCGAGGTCCCTCTTCGGTGGGTATTCCGGCCGGCCGGGCAGCGAGGTCTCGGCCGAAGCGGGAGTCCGCCGCGACGTCCGCACGCGACCGCTCCGAGGAGGAGTGGGCACCGCCACCGCTCCCGGGCGAGCTCGACCGGGTCCGCCGCGCACTCGGCGAGCTGCCGAGCCAACTCGAGGCTGTGGCGCGGACGGTCAGCCGAACCGTCCGGACGGCCCGGGTGCTGGCCGACCGCAACCGCGAGCGGACCGGGGTCCTCCCGCCGTCGCCGTTCGAGGCCCCCCGGACGTCGCTCAACCGGTCCATCTCGCCGCAGCGCCGGGTGGCCTTCGCCGATCTCCCTCTGGGCGACATCCGCCGGATCGGCGAGGTGCTCGGAGGGACGACCAACGATGTCGTGCTGACCGTCACCGCGGGAGCCCTGCGCGCGCTCCTCGCCGATCGGGGGGAATCTCCCGACAGCTCGCTGGTCGCCCTGGTGCCGGTGTCGGTGCGGACGGAGGAAGAGCGGGGTGCACTCGGCAACCGGGTCTCCGGCATGCTCGTCTCTCTGGCGACCGGCGTGTCCGACCCGGTCGCGCGGCTCGGCCGGATCCGGGCCGGGATGGGGATCGCCAAGGAGCAGAACCAGGACATCGATCCGGAGGTGTTCTCCTCGTGGGCGGAGGCCGCGTTCCCCGCAGTGGCGACCCGGGTCTCCCGGTTGGTCACCAACTTCCGGCTCTTCGACCGGATGGCGCCGCTGTGCAACCTCATCGTCTCCAACGTGCCGGGACCGGGCATCCCGCTGTATCTGGCCGGCGCTCGACTCCTGTCGCTCCACCCGATCGGCCCGATCCTGGAAGGCGTGGGGCTCAACGTGACGGTCTTCTCCTACTGCGACACCGTCCACGTCGGCGTGCAGGGGTGCCGGGATCTCGTGCCCGAGATCGAGGTCCTGGCGCGAGGGATGGAAGAAGCCCTCGCCGAGTTGCTCGACGAGGCCAGACGCAGGGACCGTCCCGTGCCATGGTGGCACGAGGAACTGCCTGCGTGATGCCCCCCAACCGGTCGTCTCGGGATCGTCCAGGACCGCTGAGCGTTCCGTCATTGACCGCCCTGCTGCTACAGTGACGGCCTCACGCGGACGTGGCTCAGTTGGTAGAGCATCACCTTGCCAAGGTGAGGGTCGCGGGTTCGAATCCCGTCGTCCGCTCTCGGGAAAATGCAGGTCACGGCTTGTTCCGGCCAACACCGTACAAGTTGCTTGTCCATGGCTCGTCCATGACATTCGCCGTGATAATTCACCGCGACATTTCACCGGGACGTCGCCGCGACAAGCGATGCAGCACGATCCCTCACACGCAACAATGATTCAGGTGGTTCTGCCAGCCCCGGAGCTTAGGGCGAGAGCGATCGCGGCCAACCGTTTTGTCCAGGAACGAATCCAAGCGATAGCTACGAGAACTGTTCGCGGCACTCCTCGCACCGCTCGACGCGAACTTGGATTGCTACGCGCCGAGGTCACCTCCTGACGGCTGAGCGCCCGGATCAGTTGGCGAACTCCTAGATCGACCGAGACGTCGTCGTTTGAGTTGTCGCCGAGCACGCGGCGCCAAACAGCGAGCGTCGACGAATACCAGCTGAAACCGCACCTGGGAGCGATCGAGGTGACGAACCTCACGACCGCGGACATCGACTGGTTCTGCGCCCAAATTGAGGGTGAACGGAGGACGAGACGTCGGCGGCTCTCGGCGGCACAACCTGAAATGTGCGCATGGTCTTGCACCGAGGTCTCGCACAGGCGGTGCGGTGGGAGTGGATCTGGCCCAACCCGGCAAGCAAGGCGGCCCGCCGCAGCCTGTCCCAGCCGAGATCCGTCCGCCGGTCGCACTTTGATGGCAGGTTCGTTTCCGATGCCATCTGCGGCAAGCCACTTCTGCCAATCCCATCAACTCGAATGCCAGAACCAGCGTCTCAATCGCACTCGTGCGCGCTCAGGGCGGAGCCGAGCTGATCTACCAGGGCGACCGCCACCACGCATTGCTCCTGGCTGATCGGCGCAGCTGGAGTCGGGGTGAGGATGAACGTGCCAAGCACCCTGCCGCCACCTCGGACGGGCAGTTCGACCTGTTTGGTGGGCAGACCGGCAGTCGCGGTGGGCCACCGTAGAGGGTTCAACCGAACCGTTCCGTCGTTGGCGATCCACGCGCCTTTTCCAGATGGCTGATCGCGGACGAAGCGACAGTCCTGCAAGCTGAGGAGCTCCCGAAGCTCGCTGGCCACGGCGATGAGCACGAAGTCTGGGGCCTCTCCGTCGGCGATCCGCTCTCCAAGGTCATGGATGCGGGAGAGCTCGAGGCGGCCGCGGGCGGCCGCCTGTTGGTATCGGCGTCCACGCGCCGCCAGTTCCCCGACCAGGAGGCCCACGATGACAAAGAGCACCTCGGTGATGAGATCAGCCTGACGACTGATTCGAAAGGAGCCGTAGGGGCGAGTGAGGAGGAAGTCGAACGATGCTGCGGCCACAAGGGCTGCTGCTGCTGCAGCCGCACGGTGGCCCCACGATGCGACCGCTACCGTCACGACAACGAGCACCAACGCGTCGTCGGCCGCGTTGAAACGACCACGACTCGGCACCAACAGAAGGGCGACCGAGATCGGAAGGAGAACCGCGGCGATCCAGACCCGAATGTCAGCGGACCGAATCGATCGGGAGATCATCTTCCCGCGTGCGGACCGGGACGCCATGCTTACGCCTTCCCAACGGAGGATTCGGACACGGACAGCAGCTCATAGATCGGGTTGATCATGGCCAGCTTGCCCTGGTGCTTTCCGACCATGCCCTCAGCAGTCAGCTGCGTCCCGGGGTGCAGACCAGCGATAGATCGCCTTCCGAGAAAGACCAGCATGATCGCCTCCCCACTGCCGTCTCTGAGCACACATTCGAGGGTCGGGACGTCGGCCAAGGACCGCACCCGGATCGATTTCACCCTGCCGGCAACCTTCGCACGAGTCCGCCACTGGAGTTGGGAGATCGGTTCCGCACCAGGCGGAATCGGGACCATTTGCGCCGCGCCTCGCTTCGAGCCTGGGGCACGGACGGCGGCCGTCACCGAGAACACGCTCTCGATGTTCAACGGTGCGTCTTTGAGTTCGGCCGCTAAGTGGAATGGGATGATGGTGGCGTTGACGTGCGGCAGCTGACTCACGATCTCCACAATTTGATCCGCAGTCTGGTCGTGGAGGATCCGCCGCCAAGCCCTGCCATAGGAGCGTCGGGGCAGGAGCACGCTCACCTCGGTCTCGCCGTCGGTGAGCTCGGCCGCCAGCTCCAGTGCTGCCCGACCGAGGCGACGATCCGGACAGTCGACGACATCCAGGGGTAGACGGGCCAGGCCAAGCTGTTGCCAACGCGCGATGAGGAGCTCTGCTCGCTTCTGGTCGATGTTGAAGTGCACGGCATGGAGGTCATCGGGTGTGAGCGTCCGGGCAAACTGGATCGCCCGAGCAGTGGCCAGATCGATGCGATCGACGAGAACGACGACGACATACCGGCTCAGTACCTCTGCTTCGCAGGCTTCCGCCGCCACCCCTTCTTCCAAGATGGCGTCTTCGACCCTGTATTCGCGATTCACTCGAACCAAGCCGAAGATGACGAGTGGCATGATGACGACGACTGCCCAGGCCCCTTGGGTGAACTCGGCCACGGCGAAGACCACGACGACGACAGCACACACCACCGCTGCAAGAGCGTTAACCCCCACCCCCTTCCGCCAATGCTGCTCGCGGTTTCGCCAGTGGTGGACGGTCATACCGGCCCCTGCCATGGTGAAGCCGGTGAAAACGCCGATGGCGTACATGGGGATGAGAGCGGCAACCTTGGCGTCTGTAGCCAACAAGAGGACAATTGATGCGGCGGCCAGCAACAAGACCCCATTGGAGAAGACCAAGCGATGTCCCCGTACGGTGAGCTTCCTGGGCAGGAAGGAATCTTCGGCTACGAAACTCACGAGGAAGGGAAACCCCGTGAAGCTCGTGTTGGCCGCCAGAATGAGGATCAGGGCGGTCGCGGCCTGCAGGGAATAGAAGAGGATGCGGCCGGCGGGACTGGGACCGTAGACGAGTTTGCCGATCTCCGAGACCAACGTCGGGGTTCCGGAGACGAACGGCACGGCATGGCTGAGGGCGGCGAGCACCGAGACCCCGAGGAACATGGTCCCGAGGATGGTGCTCATGAGCACGAGGGTGGTGCGGGCATTGCGAGCCTGAGGCTCTCGGAAGACGCTCACCCCGTTGGAGATGGCCTCGGTGCCGGTCATGGCCGAGCTCCCGTTGGCGAAGG
This sequence comes from uncultured Acidimicrobiaceae bacterium, assembly GCA_963701325.1. GTDB lineage: Bacteria > Actinomycetota > Acidimicrobiia > Acidimicrobiales > RAAP-2 > Bog-756. The sequence goes on along the minus strand of OY969604.1, from coordinate 735,866 downwards.
CCCGCAGCAGGAAGAACGCGGAGACGCCGAGGATGAGCCCCCCACTGGCATGTCCCAAGTGCAGTGAACCGTGGCTCGGGACCGCCTTGGGGAGGTCTCCGACGGCCTCGCGCCCGAGACCGAACAGGATGAGTATGGCCATGTTGGCGATGAAAAAATACGTGGGAACAGCGAACACGCGACCCGCCTCGCGGATGCCACGGAGGTTACCGAAGGCCAGGAGCACGACAAAAGCGATCGACAGCTCGACCGCGTAGTGGTCGAGCACCGGGGCCGCCGAGATGATGGCATCCGCCCCCGCGGCTACCGACACCGCGACGGTAATCGTATAGCTGATGAGCAGGGCCGCACCCGCTACTTGAGCCACGTTCGGTCCGAAATTGTCCCGACTCACGACGTAGGAACCGCCGGCCTTAGGATAGGAACGGACGACGTCCCGATAGCAGATAGTGACGACTGCAAGGACGGCCAGAATGGCGGCGGTCATCGGCGTGACGATCGAGAAAGCGGCCAGTCCCGCGATGGGGATCAGGATCCGCAGCATTTCCTCGGTGGCATAGGCGGAAGACGACATGACGTCTGAAGAAAGGACCGCCAGTGCGGTTGGCTTACCGAGCCGCTGGCCGTGGAGATCGTCGCTGACCAAAGGCGGCCCGAGCAGGATGCGCTTGACGCGATACTGGAGGCTCTCGGGGAGGTTGGCCGCCAGGGTGGTGTCGATGCGCGCTGGAGATCGTGTTAGGTCGTGAACAGGACGAACCGACTGCTGTCCGCTTGTTGTATCCACCCCAGGCACCTCATAGGTCTATCGCTTTGCCGCTGTCAGAGCGAGCGATGCCGGCGGGAGCCCCAGATATAACCATCACGCTCTGGCCCACTCGCCTGGTGGTCAATGAGATTCAGCCTCGTGAACAGGGAAATATTCTGATCTCGCAAGGGAGTTGGGACCATCGCGAAATCGTTCGAACCCCTCTAAATCTGTGGTCCCGATTTTCAGCCGGAAGGATCCCAGTTACCCATCGGTTTCGGGTCCGTTCGGTCTGATCAAAATCTGATCCCGGCTCACGGCGGGGTGAGCCTCGTCCCAAGAGAGGTCCGCAGAGCGCAAGGTCCAGACCCCTCACACGTCGAAACCGGTGCGGTGGCCGAGGGGCCGGACTGAGGACCGTCAGTTTGAGACCTAGGTGATCTCCGCGATTCCGAGCTCGGCAAAGCGATCAAGCTCGGCGGGATGATGCCTTTGGCATGTTGGCTCTTGGAGGATCAGGCCAAATTGTCATATAAGTGGTCCACTTTTTGGGGTACAGGTCACAGGGAAATGCAGGTCACGTCAGCATGGTGGGCGTAAATTCGGCCACGCAGAACGGGTCCGCCGGCGGGATGTAGACCAACACGATGCCCGCGAGCCTTCCCGACCGAAACGTAGGCTTGACCGATGCAGCGTGTTGGCAGAGAGCCCCGCGGCGTACCTTCGAGCGCAGGGTCCCGGGGCTGCTGTTACGTGCTTCGCGCCGACCTATCCCGAAAACGCCATCGCGGCACCCCTATATTGATCGCGTCAGTTTGACAACATCGAGGGGGAACAGTGACGACACGCACCAGCCGACGAGTGAGAGGGACTGCGGCCGTCATCCTCGCCCTGTCGAGCATGGTGACCGTCGCATCGTACGAGTCGTCCTCCGCAGGCGCCGTAGCGACCCCGAGCGCCACCGTCTATGTAGCCAATTACGGCTCGAACACCGTCACTCCCATCAACGTGGCGACAGACACGGCCGGGACACCAATTTCGACGGGATCTGGGCCCGAGGGTATCGCAATCACCCCCAACGGCCAGACCGCCTACGTCGTGAACACGACCGACAACACCGTGACCCCCATCAATACCACCACCGGCACACCCGGGACAGCGATCACCGTCGGCTCCGACCCCACTGGCATCGCCATCGCGCCCAATGGCAAAACGGTGTACGTGGCCAATTATCTATCGGGCACCCTCACGCCCATCGACGTCGCCACGAACACGGCAGAGACACCCATTGCGACCGGGTCGCAACCGGTCGAGATCGCCATCACGCCCGACGGGAAAACTGCCTATGTGACCAACAACGATTCGGGTACCGTCACCCCCGTCGATCTGTCCACCGAGACGGCCGAGTCGCCGATCACCGTCGGTGCCCTCCCGACGAGTCTCGCCATCACCCCGAACGGTCAGACGCTCTATGTGGTCAGCACACTTGTCAACGCCATCACGCCCATCAATGTGGCGACGAATGTGGTGGAGACAGACATCCCCGTCGGCATCAATCCGCTCGGTATCGCCATCACTCCCGATGGCACGACCGCCTATGTGGCCAACAACAGCTCCAACACGGTCACGCCCATCGACCTCGCCACCGACACGCCCGAGACGGCGATCGCCGTCGGATCCGGCCCGAGCAGTGTGGCCGTGACCCCCGACGGCCGCACCGCCTATGTCGCCAACGCGGGCGACGGAACAGTGACCCCCATCAATACCGGCACCAATACCGTCGGGACGACCATTGCCGTCGGCACGAGTCCCCAAGCGATCGCCATCACCCCTGACCAGGCACCGACCGCCTCGTTCCGGTTCACGCCGGCCCGGCCCGGATCTCCGACCTCCTTCGACGCTTCGTCCACCACCGCCCCCGTCGGAACGATCATCTCCTACGCGTGGAACTTCGGTGACGGCACTTCGGCGACCACCTCGATTCCGACCGTCGCCCACACGTACGCCAACGGGGGTTCGTACACGGTGACCCTGACAGTCACCGATTCGGCCGGCACCTCGACCAACCAGGTCTTCACTGGTCAGACCGTGTCCAACAACGGGGGTCGGTCAGCGACCCAGAGCCAAGTCGTGACCATCGGTGCTTACTACGAGGCAGCCGCCGACGGAGGCATCTTCGGCTTCGGGGCGCCCTTCCTCGGGTCGATGGCGGGCAAGCACCTCAGTGCACCCGTGGTGGGCATGGTCATGACCCAGGATCACAGGGGCTATTGGCTGGTGGCATCAGACGGCGGGGTCTTCAGCTTCGGCGATGCTGCCTTTCACGGATCGGCCGGAAACCAGCCGCTGAGCTCCAAGATCGTGGGGATGGCGGTCACCCCTGACGGGTCCGGGTACTGGCTGGTCGCAGCAAACGGGGCGGTGTTCACCTACGGCAACGCCGTCAACTACGGCTCGATGAGCGGCCGGGCATTGCGTGACCCCATTGTGGGCATGGCATCCACGTCGAACGGGCGGGGCTATTACCTCGTTGCCGCCGACGGGGGCATCTTCAGCTTCGGGGCGCCCTACCTCGGGTCGATGGGAGGCAAGCCCCTGGACGCGCCCGTGGTGGGGATGGCGTCAGCCCCAGGTGGTGGCTATTACCTCGTCGCGGCCGACGGCGGCATCTTCAGCTTCGGGGCGCCCTACCTCGGGTCGATGGGAGGCAAGCCCCTGGACGCGCCCGTGGTGGGGATGGCGTCAGCCCCAGGTGGTGGCTATTACCTCGTCGCGGCCGACGGCGGCATCTTCAGCTTCGGGGCGCCCTACCTCGGGTCGATGGGAGGCAAGCCCTTGAATCAGCCCATCGCGGGAATGGCAGGATAGAGCGCGGATCCAGAGGCCGTGGTCTGGGCAATGTTGTCCACCCGCTCAGACGAAATGAGCGAGCGTTACGCGACGGGAGCCAGGTGGACGCGCGGAGCGTGTGGGAGACCTTCCTTACGACGATCCGCGGGACAGGACGTCAGTTCACGATAAACCAGGCGACCCTGGCGGTCTTGCCTGCGGGTACTCTGGCCGAAAGGACTATCTCGAACGAGTGGACGGAGACACTGGGCACGACGGCCTCGACGTAGACCCCTGGGAGACTGTTCTGGAGGTTGGCCAACACCAAGCTCGTCGAGGAGAGCGTCACGCCGGCGCGTGTTGCCGATGACGCACCCGCGGCGATCGTGATCACACCGCTTCGGGTGAAGGTTGCGACACCGAGAACTTCGAGTGCATTGCCGGACCCGGATTCAGCCTTGACCCCAGTACCAGTGCTCGAGACGCCCAGGACGCCGACGTCGGTGGCCGAAGTGCCCTGGACGCCAGTGTTGGCCTCGCTGTCACCCCATACAGCGGCAACCGAACCAACCTCGAGACCACTCGTCTGGGCGCTCACTCCGTAAATCGAGGTGCCAGTCGTCGACTGACCGAAGACCCCGGTGTTGGTATCGCTCAATCCTGCGACGCCTGCGACATAGGAAGGGAGATAGGTCTCGTTGGGACCGTTCACTCCGATGAGCCCGAAACTGTCGGCAGACGTACCGAGTACCCCGATGCCCCCGGCGCTTGTGCCGCTATCGATACCCTGCACGCCGACGCTGCCATCTCCGGAGCCGGTGGCCGTCAACGAAGCCGCACCGGGAAACGGGTTCGGTTCAGGGGAGTCGGGACCCATCGTGAGGGAAGCGGGTGTGGCGTCAGCGTCAGGATTCGACTGAGTGCTCGCCTTCTCCCCGGTTGCGGCGAAGGCGGGCCTTGCCCCAGCTACCAGCGCGGCGGTCGCTCCCACTCCCGCTGCGGCCCCGAGAATCACTGCCCGTCGGCCGAGCGTTCTTTCCGGCCCGCTCGAACCTTCTGCAGGCTCTCCGGGACCTCCCGCGTCAACGCCTTTGCTCTCGGTGGTTTCCTTGCTCATCGCCAGCCCGCCTCTCGTTTGGGATCCGCCCTGATTCGTCATCGGACAATGATCGCACGATGACACTCGCGCCGAACTCGGAGGCTGTCAATCGGAAGTGGAGTAATCAGCACCAGCGTCGCTTGTCGCAGGTGGTTCTGTTCGAGAGCATGACTCCCCTCCGTCAAGTACCGTCAGGTGGGAGTAACCGGAAATCGAGGTCTCCCAGTCTGCGACCTTGCCAAACGAGGAGATTCCTATGCCTGACATCGTGTGCAACGGTGCCCAGATGCAATGTACGTTCGGCGCGGCACCGTCGACGCTCACCCCGACCTCTAGTCCTCTTGTCTCCGTGGAGGGGGAGCCCGCAGCCAGCATCATGGACTTCGCGCCGATCGACAACATCGCGTCATTTGGCATGTGCTCAAGCCTCGGCAATCCAGAGGTTGCGGCCGCCACAGCAGCGGCGCTCGGTGTCCTCACGCCCATGCCCTGCGTTCCCAATACCGCGTCCCCCTGGACACCTGGGACTCCGTTGGTCACGTATGACGAAAACGCGGCTCTCGATGACTCGTGCAGCTGCAGCTGCGCATGGGGTGGAGAGATCTCTATCACCGTTGCTGGCCAGGAAGGGGTTACCGATTCGTGACGAGTTCGTCCTCGCTGAGAGGGAGAACCAAAGACACATGTGGAGCGAGATTGCTGCGCCCCACCGACGAAGATAGTTGAGCAAGAAATCTGCGTACTCGGGGACCTGCCTGCGGGCATCGAGTGACTCCAGCTCAGATGGGTGCAGGTCCGCCGGCATCGCTACCGAGAACGAGGCACGACAGGACCACCGGATGGTCGAAACTGGGAGCATGACTGGCTCAGAGTTGAGCTGCCTCTATGAGCGAGACGGTTTTGTCGCGCTCGGCGAGGTACTTGATGACTCGGCGACAGCCCTGTTGCTTGAGTACCTTGACGTGTGCCGGATTGAGCAAGGGCTGTCTGCAGATGCCGGAATCGTCCCAGCGCCGTCCTCAGGCACCGTTGCCAGTCGCTTCGCCTTGGAGCAACGAGTCGTGTCCATTGCGGCACAGCTACTCGACGCGCCGCCGGCCGTGTTTGGCCTCACGTATCTCTGCAAACCTGCGAAAACGGGATTGCCGGCCTTGTGGCACCAAGACGGTGCACCGTGGGCGGAGAGACTTCGCGGATCCCCTGCTCTGACGATTTGGATCGCGCTCGATGAGGCTGATACGAGCAACGGTTGCCTACGGCTGATTCCAGGTTCCCATCGCTGCGGTGCTCAGTCTCTTCGCCCAAATTCGCGCACTGCCAGCATGTTCGGGGTGGAAATGGACCCAGCCTCGGTAGACGAACGCAATGCTATCGAGCTACCACTCGAACCGGGACACGGTTTGGTGCATCACCCCAACCTGATCCACGGATCTGGACCCAACCGTTCGATGCATCCCCGCCGGGCGCTCGCGATCCGATATCGGAGTCTCTAGCAGGCTCCAGCGAGTGCGATGGGATGAGTCACATTTGTGGATCGACAGTCCCCGAACGTCGGGTATCGGCAACCGCTTTCGACCCAGCTCGATAGCAGTGAGAGGCGAACGTCGTACTAGGGTTGACGCCAATGCAGCCCGGCCCTCGGGGCCTGCCCCCTTCTGAGAGCTCCCGGCCCACGCTGGTCGGAGATCGTTGGATGGCGGTTACCGGACATCCATTAACCGTTCAGGTTGCCGGCCGGGTTCTCGAATCGGGGGGAAACGCCATCGATGCCGGCGTCGCCGCTGCCCTGGCCACGAACGTCGTCCAGGTCGACATGTGCAATCTCGGCGGGATCGCACCGATACTCATCCGGCCAGCTGGCGCGCAGGACGTTGTGAGCGTGGCCGGGATCGGACGGTGGTCGTCGACCGCTACTGCGGACGCGTATGTCGGACGACATGGGTCTGAGATGCCGCCCGGCTGTGCAGCGAGCATCGTACCGGGAGCCCTGGCCGGCTGGCTGTCGGCGCTGGAGGCCTTTGGCACGTGGTCGTTCGCCGACGTGGCGGCCCCGGCGATCGAGCTGGCAACCGAAGGATTCGTGCTCGACGCGACTGTGGCCACGGGACTCGACCTGTTCGCCTGGGTCTACGAACAATGGCCCTCGTCGGCGGCTGTCTACTGCGTCGACGGTCGTCGGGCCCGACCGGGGGATCGCCTCGTACAACCGGATCTCGGCCGCCTCCTCGTCCACCTGGCCGAGGCCGAGGCGACCTCGCAGCCGAATGTGGACGGTTTGCCATCCAGCGACCGCCGTCGAGCTCGGCTCGACGGAGTGCGCAGAGCGTTCTACGAGGGCAAAGTGGCCAAGACGATGGTGGAGTTCGTAACCGAGGGTGGGGGATTCCTCACGGTCCAGGACCTGGCTGAGTTCCGAGCTGAGGTGGCGCCAGCACCCGGTCGGTCCTTTCCGGGCCTCGGTCACCTCACGGTACACACGACCCCACCGCAGTGGTCACAGGGCCCTGCGCTCCTACAAGCGCTTGCGATCCTCCAGCAATTCGATCTGGATTCGTTCGGACACAACTCAACGGCATACCTTCACCACCTCATCGAGGCAGTGAAGTTGGCGTTCTCAGACCGTGAGCGTTACTACGGGGACGCCGGTAGCGTAAACGTGACCCATCTGCTGTCGGACGAGCACGCGGCCGAGCTGGCTGCCTTCATACGACCCGATCGATCGCTTCCCGACCTGTTCACGCTCCGTCACGAAGCCGATCGGGCAAACTCGACCACTCAGGTAACGGTCGTCGACAGCCTGGGCAATGCCTTTGCATCGGCACCGAGCGATCCACTCGCCATGAGCCCGATCGTCCCCGACCTGGGTGTGCTGGTGTCAGGCCGGGGGGTACAGAGCCGCACCGATCGCGATCATCCTGCCTGTCTGGGTCCGGGCCGGCGCCCCCGTGTCACCCCATCGCCCGTCATCGTCGTCGACGATGACGGAATGGTGTGGCCTATCACCTGCCCGGGCGGTGACATGATCGTCCAGGCGACGCTTCAGGCTCTGCTGAACGTTGCCGTCTTCGGCATGACCGAGCAACAGGCTGTAGAAGCTCCTCGCGCGATCTCCATGGCCTTCCCCAACTCGTTCCATCCCCATGGCCACCACGAAGGTATGGTGGCGGTCGAGAACCGGGTGCCCGAGGCCACGCTCGAGGGCTTGACGTCTCTCGGACATGACGTCCGGGAATGGCCCCCATTCGAATTCGAGGCGGGATCTGTGGGCATGATCCGCCAACGCTCTGCGCCCGAGGCAGGAAGACGAAGCACGCTACGCGCCGGCGCCGACCCCCGGCGCGCGGCGTATGCCCTCGGGCGGTAGGCCCTGACCTTCGACTGTGCGGCATTCTTCGGATCACCCGTGTCACAACACTTCCGGGACGGGCATCGGATCGCCTTCGCCGCGCGTTCTGGGACACTCGCTCGTGAGGTTCTGCGAGACGGTTGACGAACTCCGAGCGGCCGTTCGGGCGCGGTGCCCGTCACGACCAACCCGGCGTGCGTCCCGCTTGCTCGATCCACTTCTGCAGCTCCGGTCGCTGCGCCTCCTCCAGGCTGGTCACCTTGATATACCGGGTCCGGTCGGTCGTCCGAGCGGGGGCGGGGACTCGAAGTCGGCTCCGCCGAGGAAGAGGACATTCACGGAAACGTCGTAGGCGGCTATTTCAATGATCCATCCGAGTTCTGGTATCCCGTAATACGCCCTTTTCCGATTGACGGCGTAGTCGTCGGGAACTGTCGCTCGGATCACCTCATCCAACCGCTTGACGATGGGCTGCAGATCCGGCATGAGGTGCCGGCACCAATCATCGATGTCGGAGTGGCTCGTCGAGGGCTCTGGCGGCTTTCGCCCAGCACCTGATCGCTTTCGGCATCGACGCGTCCTCTTCCGGATTCGTTACCTGCTCCCCTTTTCTATCCCCAAACCTTCAGCAGCTCGATGAGCTGCCGGTAGCCACTACCGCCGGGTCGGTGGGACACCTCGCCGTCCAGATCGTTCCTTAGCTTGCAGCTTGGCTGGAAGATCCAGCATGTCCTGGAAGACCACTGCACCGTCGATCGAGAGCTGATCAGCGGTGGTCACGCCACCGGCGAATGCGAAGACCGCCATTCCCGCCGCCAATCCAGCCGTTACGCCTGATGCGCTGTCCTCGACGACAGCACATCGACCGGGTGCTGCCCCCATGTGTTTCGCAGCGAACAAGAAGATGTCGGGTGCTGGCTTGCCGTGCTCCACCTCATCGACGCTGAAGATGCGGCCATCGAAACGATCGAACAGTCCGGTCTTGCCCAAGGTGAACCGCATCTTGTCGTGACTTCCGCTCGATGCCACACACACTGGCGTCGCGATCTCATCGAGTGCCTCCATGACTCCTGGGACGGCGACAAGCTCCCGCTCGAACACTTCGCGATAGCGAGGTTCGAACTCAGCGTCCCAATCGACACTGCGGCCAAGGTGCCGTTCGATCTCCTGGTGCATGTAGGCGGCCGAGCGCCCGACGAACCGCTCAACTATGTCGGCTTCCGTCAGAGGCCACCCGAGCCCCGACAGGATCTCCGCTTCCGTCCGTACAGCGAGCCGCTCGCTGTCTACGAGCACCCCGTCGCAGTCGAAGATCACCAACTCGAACTGGCTCATCGGAACGAGCCTACGCGGCCGCTACTGGCGGACAAGTCTTCGAGGAGCCCCTGCCCAGATCACCGGCTCAGGGTCCCGTTATCCGCCGACAGATGTGATCCGCGCTCGTGGGCTGCCAATTGCCAATGATCGGCATCGGAGAGACAGTCAGCCAGAGCTCCTGTGCCGAGCGAGATGCGCATGCATGAGCGGTACCTCGGAATCGCCTCAGGCAGGCTCCGAGTCGTCAACAGATGCGGAGTGCAGTCGCTTCGTTGCATCGACATCGTTGGGAGTAGCGGGCCGGATGGAGGGCCACCCGAACGCGTTCAGCAAACAGACAAACGTGTTCTCCTCCCCATCGGCCAGAGGAACAGTCAGGTTCCTCGATCGCCGCAAGCCCCCGAGGAAGTGCAGGCTCAACGAATGTTCCCCAGGTGAGACCTTGTACACCCTGATCTGCTTGGGAGAGATGGCGCCCACCTTCGAACCGTCGAGGAAGACGCTGACAACGCCACCCTCACCGATGGCGGGGCTTGGGCGTTGGGCCCGGCCCCCGAGCCGGGATGCGGCCCGGGCCACAACCAGGGCCGGAAACGCGGACCAAATTCGATTCGGGGCTCGCCACAATCGGATGGTCGCTCCACTCTCGTCATCCATTCCCAGCGAGCCACCCCTGGTTGCCACAACAACATCGGGTCGTTCACGATCGTGGTTCATCGCTCTGTCTTACACCGATGGGCGTAAGAAGAACAGCAACAAGGCGCCGAAAATTGTGCCTCCGTCTGCTTGGCCGCCGTGGCGACCAACTACCGACTCGCACCGGGCCAGAGGCCCCATAGCTCTATTGGTCGGCTGTCGGGCCCTACCAGGTGACGGTTGTCAAGGCCTGAGCTGGGTGACCCGGAGCCCAGCACCTATGTTCCTCGTGCGGAACCGCTGGATTGGAGCCATCGGCCAGGAGGTGGGTAGACGAACCGGGCGATGGTCCCCGAAATCCAGGCGATGACCCATCCAGCAAATACCAGGAGAACTGTATGAGTTTTGTCAGTCTTTCCCTGCGCTGCCACAACACCCAAAACGATGCCCCAGACCACGAAGCAGCCGACGCTGTATATCCAGTAGTTCCGGTATTTCGTCATGGTGCCAGTATGCGTCTGCGGGCCCCCGTCAACAAACACCGGGCCGGGGACCCTCTCGATTACAGGTCCTGGCGATGCATGTCCGCCAGGTGTGCTCTGCTGGGCGAGGACGTGGCGGCCCTGTCTGGTCAGCTGACTCTAAACCTCGATCCACCGAATCGCATGGCTGGATCGGCGAGTTCTTGATTTTGGCCCGGTAGCTGATGCCGGCGGTGGCGCTGGGTGGCCTCTCCGGCAATCAGGACGTGGCCGACCAGAGGTTGAGTGGCGGTGATCGAGCTGGGAGCGGCTGGACCGTGGTGGGCCACCCCGTTGTTGATCGGTCAGGTGCGAAGCGAAAGTGCCGACAAGCGGTCGAAGCACTCGGTCCATTCCGAGGCCCACGGCCACCGCGTCGGCAGGTGGAGCTGGGTCCGTCGCGACCGGTGCGTCAGCCGGCCTGGCATGGCGATGTACTTCCGTCTGATGGTCTTGGCCACGACGGCGCCAGTGTGTTCGAGCCCGAGGGCGGCCACCCAGCGAATCAGGTTGTGGGCCAGGGTGGCGAGCACGGACCATGCCGCGTTGGCCGTGAAGGTCCCCGACGGGCAGTGGGCCATCCCCGCTCCCTCCTTCAGGTCCCGGATGGCCAACTCCACGACGGCATGGTGGCGATGGTCGGCATCGAGGAAGACGGCAGTGCCCTCCCGGTCGGTGATGAAGGCGTGGTGTCGCCACGAAGGAAAGAGCTGAGCCTGCTTGCCGATCAGTCTCGTGCGCCGGATGATCAGCCGGTGCCCGTCGCCATAGGCACACTCGGCGACCTGGGCCTTGCCGCCGATCGTGTAGTCGATGTCGCACCAGCGCTCATCGGGAATGGCCTCGATGGCTCTGACCACGGCTTTGTTCTGGTTGACGGTGATGGAGTAGCGGACGTCGTGATCCCGGCAGGCTCTCACCACATGCTTGGAGTGGAATCCCGAGTCGGCCCGCAGAGTGAGTTGGCCGCTGGCACCGGCACGACGAGACCGCCCGATGGTCTCCCGCACGAACCGTTGTGCTCCCCGGCCGCTGCCGGCCGAGCCCTTCCGTTGGCGGATGTGGAGCACCTCCCCGGTGTCCGCCCGTGTGGCGACTAGGGGATGCTCGCCGAGCACACCGGTGTAGCCATAGGCGGCACCTTGTTTCTGCTTCCCATAGACCTGCTGGATGGTGGAGTCGATGTCGATGGTCATCGGGGCATCGCCCGGCCCGGCACCGAAGTCCCATGCGTTGGCCAGCATCTGCTCCGCAAAGGAATCGAGCTGGCGGACGTGGCCGAACGTGAAGGACCGGAGGAACGTGCCGAGGGTGGACGGGGCCATCACCTCGTGTCCGAGGATGCGATGCGTCGATCCTGAACGCAGGACATCGCAGTCGTCGATGCACTCGGCCCCGGCGACCATGGCATGCACGAGGGTGGCCACTTTGCGACCGGGACGAGCGTGCCCGGGACGGTCACCGAGGTCGATCAACTCGTCGGCCCAAGCCGCGAGGTCCAGCCGTTCGGACAACACGGCAGCGAGCGTCAGGCCAGCTCCGGCCACCGCCCGGTCGTCGTCGAAGGTCACGGCAAGGCGCGCCGGATTGTGGGATTCTGTGTGCACCGGAAAGATGCCTTTCTGTTTGGGGATGATGCGTACTGTCGCAAGTCACATCTTCCCAAGACAGGGGGCATTTTCCGCGTATGGTCAGACCTCAGATGACCTGATCAGGGCTGGGATTTCGGTGGATCGAGGCTAAATACGCGGTACTCGACGCCTGCCGCCGATCGACGGCCCTCGGCAAGAAAGAGACTCGTGGTCATCCAGCTGTAGTGCTCATCTCCAGTTTCAAATCGTGGCGTCGTACGGAAGTATTGGTCATCCCAGTCGGTCGCGGTTCCACTTGCAGTCGCGTTCAGGACTTTGTCGTTCAGCTCGAGCAATCCCGTGTAATGGGCGTAGATGTAAGCGCCATCGTCGGTAACCATCTGGCCCCGCACGTCAATCTGTCCCCACCCGTCGGAGCCCAAGGTGATCCAGTCGCCGCCACCCGACAGAAGAGTGCCGTTCAGTCGCTCCCCGCTCACCTTCCCTTCGGCTATCTCCAAGAACATTCGACTGCCGAACGTCACGGCCGGTTTTAGGCTGGCGGAAAGGTCAAATTCGTGAACGAGTTCCACGGACACCTCCTCGTCTCGCAAGTGCGAGCGTACGCCGGGTTCCGTATCCCAGCAAGGCATCACTTGATCGCCCCGATGTTCCACGACGAAAACGTTCCGGATCAGGCGAATACCACCCCGTCCGCAACGTGTGGCTAGCGCCCGTTGTGCCTGCCCTCATGGCGAGAGGCAGCGCTTCCCTCATCGAGGCATTGTCACCGCGCGATGAGCTGTACCGGTGCGTTCTGTCGCGACGACTCGATGGCGCCGAGAACAAAGGCGAGGATCTCCCGAGACCACTCGGCATCGAGATAGAGAGGACCCTCGCCGGTTCGCAGCCACCGCAGATAGTGCTCTGTTTGGCGAACGAACCCAGAGGCCCAATCGTCATCGAGGTCGTGATATGCGCGTACGACGCCGTCCTTGTAAACCTCGAGGACCGGTTGCTGGAGCCCATAGGAGGTGCAGTGGTTGACTCGCACGGATCCCTTTGTGCCAGTCACTTCGAAACGCTCATCGCTGGAGTAGTAGTCCGAGCGCATGTAGGTGTCCGGGGCGAGCGTGAGATCGAAGACGCCCCTGATCCCGTTTGCGTGGTTCCACATGATCGTCGAGGGAGCATCGATGATGACGCCCGGTCCCAATTCGTTATGACCCACCCACGCCATAACTTCGGCGACCGGACCGAACAGCCATCGAGCTACCGAGAACTTGTGCCACCCGTCGTCGAAGACCAAAATCCCGAGCCCTTGTTCCTCCATCTGGCGGAGCTGCCACTGCATCGTCGACCAGGGCACGGGCCAGCCACCCTTGCCGGTCCCCACCATCTTCATGGAGAATCCGGCCACTTCGCCGATCTCGCCGGACTCAACGATCTCCTTGAGGGCTTCGAGCGGCTCGAAGAACAGATAGGGCTCCATGACCCTCAGCACAGCGCCTGAGCCCCGCGCTGCTGCGATCATCCGATCGGCCTCCGCGAGGGAGCTGGCCATGGGCTTTTGCAGGTTCACGTGGTGACCGGCGTCGAGCACCTGGCACGCGACCTCGCAGTGCAGGGGGCTTGGGACGCCGATCTCGACCATGTCCAATTCCAAGTCCGCCTTCAAGAGCTGGTCAAGGCTGGAGAATCGCTCTGCGTCGGGGAAGCTTCCAGCTATTTCGTCGAGTCGGTCATCGCCGCGATCACACAGGGCAACTACTTCGGCATCCGGGCTACTCATGTAGGCCCGGGAGGTCAGCTCGAAGATCCTGCCGATGCCCACCATCGCTACTCGTATGGGTCGTCCGATCGGAACTGAGGTGGGCACGAGAAGCAACCATAGATGATGGCTACCGGGGTTTTCTGGCTCGCATATACGTACTCATCATCGCAACGCCCAACTGGACGATTGTCGCAACCACTCGAGCACGTCCGGGTGCCGCCAATGGACCGATCCTGAAGCGAGGATCATGAGCTTCGGCTGGGAGGGACCGGCCCACATCGCCGTCTTGCGGCGATATCTCCAAAGGTGAACCCTTTCGATCTATCCTTGAGGTGGTGGCGCCGAGGAAGCACCCCACGCCAGAGGATCGGAGCGAAGCCATCCGTATCGCTCTGTCGGGCCTGGCGACAGGTCGCGATTCTGATCCTGTCCTCGAGCAGCTCGGGACACTGCACATTCACCACAACACCTTTCCGGCCGAGGAGCTGCTCGAGCTCGCCTCCGACGCTATCGATGAGTCTGGGGCCACCACGGCTGATCCGATCGATTTCGAAGGGATTCGGAAGCGGTTCCTCCCCGAAATGCGGTTCTCTGGAAAGAACCAGCACTACAAGAGCAAGTACGCCATCTCCGCCGCCGCCATGATCCACGGTGGCGTCTACCCCGACCTGTTGGATGACGTTGCTTGGTGGCAGACCGATGATCTCTGGATGTATTCGTTGTTCGCACTGTTGATCTTCATGAGAGCTGCGGCCGAACGGACAGGGCGTTCGGCCGAGGATGTTGCCCGCTCGATTGCGGATCGTCGGCTGGTCCGTCTGGTACCGACCGAGCGCTGAGAGATCGACTTCCCGAGCCGGTGCACCCTGATCGGGCCTCTCACCTGGACGAGTCGCATTATTCAACTGATAGGTTGCATACATCGATCGGCCGGTCTATTATTCAACCTAATGGTTGAGGAGCGGAAATCCAGTGTCGAGGTCGACGATCGCAAGCTGAACGCCGTCTTCTCAGCCCTGTCCGATCCAACTCGGCGTGCCATCGTGCGCCGGTTGGCCTCTGGAGAAGCGACCGTCAGCGAACTGGCACAGCCATTCACCGTGAGTTTTCAAGCTGTTTCCAAGCATTTGCAGGTGCTGGAACAGGCCGGGTTGGTCAACAGGAGTAAGAGGGCGCAGCAACGACCCTGCCGCTTGCGACCGGAGGCGCTGTCATACGCCAGCGGCTGGCTGGGCGACTACCGCCAACTCTGGGAGACCTCGTTCGACCGCCTCGATGAACACCTCACAAGCCAGGAAGGATCACCACAATGACTGACCGAAATCCCTACATCTCCATCACTCGAACGTTCGACGCCGCGCCGGACGATGTCTTCGAGGCGTGGACGAGTCCAGCTCAGTTCGGCCGCTGGTTCGGCACAGAGTCCACCGCTGTCGAGGATGTCAGCATGGATCTGCGGGTCGGTGGCGGTTGGAGTGCCCGAATGATCCTCGGGAACGGCACCGAGATCGGTTGGCACGGTTCCTATCTCGAAGTGGAAGCCCCACATCGACTCGTCTTGAGCCTCAGCGACCGTCCGGGTGACCAGTTCGAACGGGTGACTGTTGATCTCAAGAAGGTCGAGGGTGGAACGGAGATGACGTTCACCCAGTCCGGCGGCAACATGCCGCCAGAAAACTACGCCCAGGCTGAGGAAGGGTGGCGATCGTTCTTCGACGACCTGGCGAAGGGGCTCCCCGGCTGACGCGGTCGTCTCCTGCGGATGCTGTGTGGCAGGTCATCTTCTGGGGGACCTACTCGTTCGACGCCTCTTACGGATCGCGGCTGGTACGGAGCTGTTCATCGGCGAGCATTTCCTCGCACTCGGCAGAGATTGCCTCGGAGATGATGCTGATGAAGTCGGGCTCGGAGGCGGTGGCAGAAACGGGTTCGGATTCTGCTCTGCCTTGGAAGAAGGTGGACTGAAAGCTGTTCATGACGGCCGCAATGATTGGTTCTCGGACTGTGCGCAGATCTGGTTCGAACGGCGAGTCGTGGTGGTGGGGTCCGGTGACGAGTTCGTAGGCTGGAAAGTAGGAGATGTTCTGATGAGTATCGGCAGTTTGTTCGGCGGCGACCCTGAGAACGGACTTGCTGTAGATGGTGGCGGCAAGGACGTGATGTGCCGTCGCTGTTGCGACCAGCGGGACCGGTGACACGGTAAGGACGATCTTCAGATGAGGTTGAATACTTCGGGCCAGTTCGATCATCTGGCGTAGGTCCAAGACGACATCCTGGACCGTGAAGTTGACGAACCCGTGTCGATCTGGGTCGAAGTCACCTGAGACGGTCCCTGGGCATGCTGGAAAGACGGCTCCGTCGCTGCGAGAGATCCATGCTTCGGTCAATCCCAAAGTGAATATGAGAACGGTCGAGTCTTCGATGGCAGATCGAACTGCACGAAGGTGCTCTGCTGTGAGGGCGCGGTACTCCAGTATCGATGATGCTCGGTGGGTGAGCCCAGGTCGGAACGGGTCGATGAGTTGGCCCTCAGGGGTCGTCCAATACTCCTCGTCGGGATGAAAGTTGCCGCTAACCCTTTCCAGCAGTTGGACCATCTGCCGAACTGTGTAGATGTTCCCGTAACGGGCGCTGTAGGCGTCGTAGAAGCCCGATTCCGCGCCTTCGGGCCATTGGGGGTGCGTGTGCTCGGTGGCGACGTAGTGATACCCCCAGCCCCTGAGATACCGCGCAATATTGGCGGCGAAGCACGAACCGGCTGACATGAACCGGTCTTGGAGGGTCAGCTCGAACCCCGGTCGATCGGGAACCGATTCAGCGGAGAAGTCATGCGCGACCGATCTTGACCAGAACGACCGGTTCGGTGCTGCTCGGTAGGGATGCTCAGTCATCAGACCGACTCCCGAGCCAATTCAGGACGCTATGCATGTAAAGGGCCCCGTATGCGCTGTTACCGTGGGTAGCATCACCGGTCCAATAGGGCTCGACCAACATGCCTGCCTGATCGGCCGCCTCCCCGGGCGGCGGCACAAACTCGGCACCATGGGACGCCGCGAACGATGCATACGTCTCCAGTAACACCGATCGAAGTCTATTCCTCACCGGATCGGCGACGATTCGGGCGTCGGCCGGATTCAGCTTCAACTCTTCCATGACGGCCACGAAGTGAGGGGACTGGGCCAAACGCTCCCTGGCAGCTGGTTCCGGCAAGGGAGGTGGCGGTCCAAGCAGGCAGACCCGGACCTCACGGTCGCGGAGCGTGTCGAGGATGGACAACAGGGCACGGTCCGTCTCCAAACGTCCAGCGACAGAGGCCCTGATCACGCTGTAGGGGATGAGCTGCAGCGATGGATCGACGTCGTGCCGCTCCTCGCCGGGAAGGATGACGTCGAAGGGCGGTCCGTTCAGCAGGAGCGCCCTGACACTCATTTGGTTGCCCAACCACATGAGAGCGACGTGGGTCGCTTCCGACCCAACAACGAAATCGACCAGAGACTTGGTTTCCGCCAGCCGCTCGAAATCCGATCCTGACCACCGAGCACCGACCATCGCCTCTCGCCACTTGGCCAGGAAGGACACTTCGAGGCCTGCGTTCAGCGAGGCAAACGAGCCACTGGCACCATCTCGTTCGGCCCCCTCGATCAGGGCCAAAGTGTGCGAGTGTCCAGCGACAATCAACCGGTCGGTTGCCACTTCCTCCCGCCTCGCTAGGAAGCAGCTACATCGACGAACTCAGCCGGCAGCAGCAAGAGAGGTATTCGAGGAACGTGCATGAGGCGAAGGCTAGGCGACGGCGTCTGCCGGCGTTTGGTGTCATCGTCGTACCGGACGAAGCGGCATTCACGATTGCGATGACGACCAACCCCTTGGGTCCGGAAGAGGCACATCTCCGTACCCGTTGCAGCGAGCTTCGTCGACCCCGAACTCGAACAGCAGGTAACGGTCTTCCGGTTGATACCTCGCTGCCTCAGCAGCAACCGAGCGCAGTTCGGGGTCATCCAAAAGAGTCGCTCGGCCCCTGACGAAGAACTCGCCGCCGCTTCCGAGTGTGTCGGGCACGCCGTTGTGGAGGGCATACCATCCTCGCTCTCGGAGGTCGCGACCCTTGGGCGACGTCGGCTCCATGAACACAAGGAGTCGCCCCCCGCCGATGATCGGCGAGATCGGGTGAACCCGAGGCGCGCCACCGTCCCGAAGTGTCGCCAAGTAGGCCGTGGCAGCAGTCAGGCGCTCCGCTCCAAACGTCGCCAGATCGGGTGCCTGGGATTGGAAGTCATTCCAACTTGGCATGCCCCATTCTCTCAGTTCGATGATCATTCGGCGCTTCTGGCTCGCGTGTGTCCTGTTGCCACTTCGGACACTGAGAACCGGAGCACTCGGGCAGCCGAAGAGAATCCAGTGCCGGTCTTCCGCTGCATAATGGAGCGGTGACCAACCTACGGCTGGCTCTCTGTCAATCCGCCTCCGGTGGCGATCCACAGGCCAACCTCGAAAAGGGATTGGCGGTCTGTTCTCGGGCCGCTCACGAGGGGGCGGACATCGCAATCCTGCCAGAGATGTGGCAGATCGGTTACGCCCCTTGCCCCGATGACGAGAGTGGACGCGCCAGATGGCGGGAGATGGCCATTGCCCGTGACGATCCATGGGTGAACGCATTCAGAACAGCCGCGTCCGACCTCAACATGGCGATTCTGGTCACATTCTTGGAGCGGTGGCCTGGATCCCCTCGGAACACCGCCCTCCTCATCGACCGGAACGGCCAAGAAATTCTTTGCTATGCCAAGGTTCATACGTGTGACTGGGGAATGGAGAAAGCCCTCACACCTGGAGAATCGTTTGAGGTCGCTCGGCTCGACATTGAGGGCGGGTTCGTCGACGTCGGCGTCATGATCTGCGCTGACCGAGAGTTCCCCGAGTCGGCGCGCGAACTGATGCTCGGTGGTGCTGAGCTCATTCTGGTTCCGAACGCCTGTCCCATGGCCGGCGAGCGGACCTGTCAGCTTCGGTCCCGAGCCTTCGAAAATATGACCGCGATCGCAACGGTGAACTATTCGGCTCCCGATCAAGATGGCCATTCCAGCGTCTTTGACGGAATGGTCTACGAACAGACTGGTCAACCGAATGGTCAACCTCGTGACCAGCTCATTTTTGAGGCGGGCGATGGCGAGGGCGTCTACCTTGCCCCTCTCGATCTGGAGGCACTCAGGGAGTATCGAAGGCGTGAGACGATGGGAGACGCCTACCGGAAACCCAGTGCGTACAGGCGCCTGATGTCCCACGAACGAGGCGTGCCAGCCTTCGATCGTTCTGATTCGCGCAGATGATCTGTGATCACATGACGACGAATCGGCAGTGCCGGATCGGAGCCGTCGAGATAATGTGGCATCGAGATTCGAGCTTCAGAGAGATGACGGACAGCCATGCCGACTGACGCATTCATCCTCGGTGGTGTGCGAACACCGGTCGGACGCTATGGAGGCTCGCTCTCCCACATTCGTACCGACGACCTGCTCGGCCAGACGATGGTTGCCGCCTGCGAGAAGGTCGGGGTGCCTCTCGAGCGGATCGAGGACATTGCTGCCGGCTGCGTAAACCCGGCCCACGAGGGTATGGGCGACATCGCTCGCTGGGCCGCGCTCGGCGCCGGGTTCCCCGACTCCGTACCCGCAGTGACCCTGAATCGGTTCTGTGCGTCCTCACTCACCTGCGCCATCTCGGTCGCGCACGCGATCCGGAGCGACGAGCTCGGCGTTGGCCTGGCTGGCGGGGTCGAGTCGATGTCCAGGTCTGGGTGGGCGTTCATGAAGGGAGCCGCCCCGTTCAGCCCACGCGGCCCTGTGCTCTTGCTGGACACGATGTGGGCCGGGGCAGGTGGTCCGCCGAACCCGACGTTGCTTTCCCGCAATGCCTACGTCGAGATGATCAAGACCGCCCAGAACGTTGCCGACCGCTACGAGCTGAGTCGCGAGGAGATCGACGCATTTGCTCTACGCTCGCATCTCCACGCTGCAGCGGCTCGTGATTCCGGCCGCCTGGCCGAAGAGATCCATCCCGTCGAGATCGCCGCCGATCGTAAGCAACCGGCTCGCATCTTCGAGCACGACGAGACCATCAGGGGGGATACCACCGAAGCGCAATTGGCTGCACTGCCACCCCAGCCCAACACGACCCAGATGACCGCTGGGAACTCTTCGCCTCTCAGCGACGGTGCCAGCGCCGTTGTCTTGGCCAGTGAGGCGGCCGCAGAGGGTCTGGGCGTGGAGCCCATCGCCAGAGTGGTGGCATCGGCCACCTATGCCCTCGACCCGCAGTACATGGGAATCGCTCCGGCATTCGCCATGGCTGAGGCGCTGAAGAGGGCCCGCCTTGCCCCCGACGACATCGCCATCTGGGAAGTCCACGAGGCCTTTGCTGCCCAAGCCCTCGGCGTACTTCGTGAGTTGCCCCGACAACTGGACGGCTTCGTCGTTCCCGACGAGCGGCTCAACCCGAATGGAGGGGCTGTCGCCATCGGTCATCCGTTCGGTTCGTCAGGTACCCGCTACGTCCTGACGCTGACCACCGAGCTCCGGATGCGTGCGGCCAGGTTCGGAATCCTGGGGGTGTGCGTCGGGTCGGGCCAGGGCGTCGCCCTCGTACTGGAGAATCCGAGAGCCACCTGAGGGTCTCGTCAGCCGGGACCCTGCGAGGTCCCTCCTTCTGGCAGTGGGCTTGCTCGGATGTAGGAGAAGAGCCGCCCGGAGGTCCGGTGATGGTCACGGTCGAGTACTGGTCTCGGGAGGGGCACGCAGATGATCTCTTTGTCGCACTCGAGGAAGCCCGGTTCAGCCGGCGTCGCACGGGAGCGAGCGGCTGGCGGATCTGGCAGGATGCCGGCGACCCACTTCGGATCGTCGAGCAGTTCGTTGTGGCCTCCTGGTCAGAGCACCTCCGCCAGCATGAGCGAGTGACCGTCCGCGACCAGCGTCGGCTGGACGCGATCCGCGCCCTGACCGACCCCGCGCCACGACGGTCACCCACTGGCTCACCCCTCGGTCTGGCCAGGTCCAGGCTTCGTCACCAACAGATCCCTGAGGGAAGCAGAGCCACACAGGAAGACGCTTGGATCTCCTTGCACCTCGAGGCGGCGGGAGGGGTCACGTGGCGGCAACTGCGCATGAGGAGAACGGATCAGCTGTCTTACACGAAGAACCGGTCAGCGGCCGCTTGATCCTCGAAGAAGACCGTGATGGCGGTCAGAAGATCGTCCGGGTCGAACTCGAGAAGATACATGTGGTGTCCGCGGTAGATGCGGCCATCAGTCTGGGCCTGAGCATATTGAAGCACTGTGATGTGTGTCTCACCAACCATCCAGTCCATCCACTTCAGCACTTCGAATGTGCCTCGGGAGAAGTCGATCAGGTTGACAATGTGTTGCCGCACCTCATCGGGCCCGTGGAACACCCCGGAAAGCCGACTGTGTCCTGATACCGAATAGACGACGTGGGGCGACAGTAGCTCTACCGCGTCGTCGACGGTCTCTCTCGAATAGCCGAGAAAGAACCGCCTTGCGTTGATCAGGCGCTGAGGCTCTGGCGTACTCATCACTGACTGATCCTAGATGACTCCCTTGTCCTTCGGCCCAGGCGAACCGAGACAAACAAGCAGGCCGGGCCTCTGCTAACTGGGGCCACCAGGATCTCCGATGTGATGCGCTGCGCGGGAAGCACTCAGGCCTCGTGCAGCGTTCACGATTCCCACGTGGGTGAACGCTTGCGGAAAGTTCCCGAGAAAGCGCTGGCTAGCCGGGTCATATTCCTCGGAGATCAGTCCGACGTCGTTGACCAGGGCGGCAACCCGTCGGAAGAGGGCCGTTGCCTCGTCGAGCCGGCCCATGTGCCGTAAGCAGCCGACTAACCAGAGGGTGCACGGGAGGAACATTCCCTCGCGGCCCGGCAACCCGTCCACCCCCGATTCGTTCTCGTACCGGAGGACGAACCCGTCCTTTGTGAGGTGCTGTTGGATGGTTTCGACGGTCCGGACCACTCGTTCGTCGTCTCCGGAGAGGAATCCAACGAGCGGCATCATCAACACGCTGGCATCGAGTTCGACTGCTCCGTAGGACTGAGTGAATGCCCCGACGTCGGCGTTCCACCCCTTCGCGCACACATCGGCATGGATCGCATCCCGGATGGCGCTCCACTTGTCGGCAGGGCCCTCCAGACCGTGGACTTCGACACCGCGAACGGCTCGGTCGAAAGCGACCCAGGCCATGACCTTCGAATGGGTGAATTGTCGACGAGGACCTCGGACCTCCCAGATTCCGTCGTCAGGATCCGACCAGTGGTCGACGAGGAACCTCATGATCGCCCCCTGAATCCGCCAGATGATCTCGTGCACGGGAATGCCATAGGAGCGAGCCCGATCGATGGCGTCCATGAGCTCGCCGTAGACGTCGAGTTGGAACTGCCCGGAGGCGGCATTGCCGATCCGCACCGGCGATGATCCCTCGTAACCGGGGAGCCAATCGACCTCCATTTCGGTCAAGCGACGTTCCCCGGCTGGTCCGTACATGATCTGCAGTTGATCGGGATCGCCTGCGGCGACGCGTCCCAGCCAGGCAAGCCAGCTCTCTGCTTCTTCGCGCAAACCCGATTCGATCAGAGCCTCGAGCGTGAGGGTGGCGTCACGGATCCAGCAGAAGCGGTAGTCCCAATTGCGCACGCCCCCAATGGACTCGGGGAGCGATGTCGTCGCGGCGGCGACGATGCCACCCGTCGGACCGTAGGTCAATCCTTTCAATGTGATGAGCGACCGTAATGCCAGCTCGTGCCATTCTCCGTACACCGGCAGAACCCCGCCACACCAATCTTCCCAAAACGTGATCGTCTCATCGAGCGCCCGTGCGGTATCGAGGACGATCGGGGGATCCTCGTGAGACCGATACCAGGCGAGGACAAATGTCGCCTCGTCCCCGGCATGGATCGCAAACTTCCCCTCGTGGCGCATCTTGATGCCCTGGAGCTCGATGGGGGAGTCGAGAACGAGCGCATTTGGACCGGCGATGGCACTAAGACCGCGGTCAGTCCGTCGGACCCATGGAACGTCGTACCCATATCCGAAGCGCATGACCAACTCGGTCCGCATCTGCACCTCGCCCTCAATGCCCCGTACGATCCGGACAACTCTCGGATGGTGATGTCGGGGAGGCATGAAGTCGACGACCTGGACGACACCGGTGCCGGTGGTGATCTCGGTCTCGAGCACCATCGAGTTACTCCGATAGCGACGCGCGTGGGAGGTAACCGGTTGGTCAGCGATTATCTGCCAGTGGCCGTGCTTGTTCTCTCCGAGCAATTTGGCGAAACAACTCCCTGAGTCGAAGCGAGGAAGGCAAAGCCAGTCGATGGAACCATCTCGTCCGACAAGCGCGGCAGTCTCGGTATCGCCGATCATCGCGTAGTCCTCGATGGGTTGAGTCACTGTCCGCGACCTCAGGTTGAAGGGTCCAAATCGCCGAGTGCGCCTCGTCGTGGGAATCGCGTCGTATTGTGCCATCTCCGACGGATGAGGATCGACCCTCGACCCGCTACTCGATCGGGGACCCCGGGCAGCTGGGAAACGATTGGTGGGTGGATTCTGTGGCTGGTTCTGCTGCCAAGGTGAAGGTCGAGGGTTCGGTCCCGTCATCCGCTGTCCCGATGGATGAGAAGTCCTGAGCAGCCCAGATCGTCGAGCATCCCTGGTTACGAGACGGGTATCGCGATCGGCGCGTGGGCGAGGCCGACCGGACGAGGACAACTGTCCCTGGATAGGGTGATCGACGATGGGACCGTGTCGGCAATCCGGGGTATGGCGACTTGCGGGATTGTCTGTGTCGGCCTCGCTACTTCTCCTGATGGCGCTGGCGATCGCGTGGGCCCCGGGACGGGTCGGTGCAGGTGCAGCGTCGACGGCTCCTCGCGTCGAAGCTCCCTCTCCGGCCCCGAACTCGGTCGTTTCGTTTGGTGGAGCCTCGCTCGGGATGAATGCATTGAGCAATCCGAGGGCACCGGTTGTCGGCATGGCAGCCACCCCGAGCGGTGATGGCTACTGGATGGTTGCTTCTGACGGTGGCATCTTCAGCTTCGGCGACGCCCAGTTCCACGGCTCGACCGGCTCGCTGACCCTCAACAAGCCGGTCGTCGGCATGGCCGCCACCCCGGATGGCAAGGGGTACTGGCTGGTAGCCGCGGATGGGGGCATCTTCAGCTTCGGCGACGCCCAGTTCCACGGCTCGACCGGCTCGCTGACCCTCAACAAGCCGGTCGTCGGCATGGCCGCCACCCCGGATGGCAAGGGGTACTGGCTGGTAGCCGCGGATGGTGGCGTCTTCTCGTTCGGCGATGCCCAGTTCCGCGGCTCGACCGGCTCGCTGAGCCTCAACAGGCCGGTTGTCGGCATGGCCGCCACCCCGGATGGCAAGGGGTACTGGCTGGTAGCCGCGGATGGTGGCGTCTTCTCGTTCGGCGATGCCCAGTTCCGCGGCTCGACCGGCTCGCTGAGCCTCAACAGGCCGGTTGTCGGCATGGCCGCCACCCCAAGCGGTGATGGCTACTGGATGGTTGCCTCTGACGGGGGCATCTTCAGCTTCGGCGACGCCCAGTTCCATGGCTCAGAGGGTGGAGTCGTGCTCGCTGCGCCGGCCGTCGGCATGGCCGCCACGCCTGACGGCAACGGCTACTGGCTCGTGTTTGGATCATCGCTGCCGCTGGCAGGAAAGATCGTCGGGATCGACCCTGGGCACAACGGGTTGAACTTCACCGCTCCTCAGATCATCAACCAGCCAGTCTGGAACGGCCAAGAGGACGAACCCTGTGACACCACCGGAACTGAAACGGCGAGCGGTTACACGGAAGCACAGTTCAACTTCAACGTCGCCTCTCTTCTGCAGGCCGACCTGGAGGCCGAAGGTGCCGAAGTGGTCATGACTCGCGTGAGCAATTCTGGAATCGGCCCGTGCGTGACCACGCGTGCGGCCATCATCAACAGCGCCCATGCCGATGTGGCCGTGGATATCCACGCTGACGGCGGGCCAGTCGGCGGGCGAGGCTTCGCCGTCCTCGAGCCGGTGGCCGATGGTCCCAACAACCAAGTGATCTCGTCCTCGACAGCCTTTGCTGCCATCATGCGCAACACGTTCCTGGCGGAGACGGGTATGCCGCTGAGCTCCTACGATGGGGTCGACGGGCTGCAACCCCGAGACAACCTGGCTGGACTCAATCTCACCACTGTTCCCAAAGTGCTCATCGAGTGCGGCAACATGCAAAACGCAACCGATGCGGCCATTCTGGTCAGCCCGGCATTCCAGCTGTCGGCGGCAGCGGCTATGGCGCAGGCCATCACCTCCTACCTCGGCGGGTGAGCACTGCATTCCTCCTGCGTTCAGCAACGACGATCGGCTGCAGTACGGTCTTCCGCCAGCTCAGCTAGTCACACGATGCGAGAGGATCGATCCTTCCAGTAGGGCTCACGGAGGAGTCGCTTGAAGAGTTTCCCACTCGGGTCGCGGGGCATCTCCGTGATGAACTCGATCGCTCGGGGAGACTTGTAGCCGGCAAGACGGTCTCGGCACCACGCCATGAGCTCTGCTGCCGTGAGGGAGTCATTGCCGAGCGGCTTCTGGACCACCGCCAGCAACGACTCTCCCATCTCCTCGTCGGGGATCCCGAACACGGCTACGTCGACCACCTGGGGGTGGGTGGCGAGAACCTGTTCGGCCTCGCGGTGGATAGATGTTCACACCGCCGGAGATGACCATGTCGGAGGCGCGGTCGGTGAGATAGAGATAGCCGTCGGCGTCCAGGTAGCCGACGTCGCCCAGTGTCCTCCATCCCTGCTGGTTCGTCATGTGACCGGTCTTCTCTGGATCGTTGTGGTACTCGAATTCGCGACCGCCGGCGAAGTACACGGTGCCGGTCTCGCCCACCGGGAGATCGACTTCGGCATCGTCGCCGACGATGTGGACCTCGTTGAGGGGCCGCCCGACAGAACCAGGGTGGGCCACCCACTCCTCGGGTGTGATTGCGGTCGATCCGATGTCCTCTGTGCCGGCGTAGTACTCGTGGATGATCATCCCCCACCAGTCGAGCATCTGTTGCTTGACAGGCACCGGACAAGGAGCCGCGGCGTGGACAACCCACTGCAGGCTCGAGAGATCGTACGAGTCCTTGACTTCGTCCTCCAGTCGCAGCATGCGGGTGAACATGGTGGGAACGAATTGGGCGTGCGTGACCCGGTACCGCTCGATGGTGTCGAGGCAGTTCGCTGGGTCGAAGGACTCCATGACCACAGAGGTGGCGCCGAGCCGGTGCATCGCCATCGAGTAGACGAGGGGTGCCGAATGGTACAGCGGAGCAGGGGACAGGTAGACCGAGTGTCCGTCGATTCCCACCCGGGAGAAGTTTGCTGCCAGCATCACCGGGGTTGCGGTCGGATCTCCCATCGGTGCGGCCGACAGGACCTTGCGCACGCCCTTAGGCGATCCAGTGGTTCCCGACGAATAGAGCATCTCTCGGCCTTCGGCTTCGTCCACGATCGGCGTCACCGGCCACCGTGCCAGTGCGTCGTCGTAGGGGAGGAAGCCGGTTGCCTCACCCCCCGCCACGATGCACAGTCCGATCCGTTTGCGATCGAGCTCGGCAGCGATATCGGCCAACCCAGCCGAGAGGAACAAGGCGGTGGCCCCGCAGTCGTCGAGGATGTGCTGCGCCTCGCTCCGACGGAGGTGGCTGTTGAGCGCGGTGTAGTACAGACCGGATCGCTGAGCCGCCCAGGCGACTTCGAGGAACGCCGAGCTGTTCTCCATCATCAGCGCAACGTGGTCGCCGGTTCGCAGACCGGCGTCGCGCAATAGATGGGCGATCTGGTTGGATCGTTCGTTGAGATCCCGGTAAGTGGTGACGAGTCCCGATCCGGCCATGACGACGGCGGGCCGATCGGGATGCTCGTGGGCTTGAACACCCAGGTGGCGCTCGTTGGTCATCGCATCACCCCCGCCTTTCTGCATGCGCCCGTCGGCCGTCGAGGTCATCCATCATCGTGCGTTCGACGATAATCCCCGACTTCGTCCCTCGGGCGGGCCCATATGACCTCGCCTAAGCTCACCACCTCGTCCCCGACGAAAGGAACCGTACCGATGAGTCTCGCAGGCCGAGCTGCGATCGTGACCGGCGGGGGGCGCGGCATCGGCCGCGCCATCGCCCTCGGCCTGGCGGCCGACGGGGCCGAGGTCGCCGTGAACTTCAGGAAGGACGAGGAGTCGGCCAGGCAAACCGTGGCCGCCATCGAGGCTGAAGGGGGAAGGGCGGCGGCATACCAGGCATCGGTTGCCTCCTATGACGAGGCCAGTGCCATGGTCGACCAGGTGCTGGCTGCGTTCGGTCACGTCGACATCCTGGTGAACAACGCCGGGATCACCAACCGGGGTACACCGGTGGCGACGACGCCGGTCGAAGAGCTCGAACGGGTGGTCGGCACCATGGCGTTCGGCTCTCACCACATGAGCCAGCTCGTCCTGGCCAACATGCGTGAGCAGGCCAGGGGTGACATCGTGATGATCTCGAGTCAGTCGGCCATCACGTCCGACCCCTATGGAGGGCCGTACAACATGGCCAAGGCCGCCCAGGAATCACTGGCGTTCACGCTGGCCAGAGAAGAGGCTCGCTCAGGCATTCGGGTCAACGTCGTCGTGCCGGGGCTCTCGAACACTGACATGGGCCGACGGTTGGTCAAGGCGGCGATGAAGATCGACGACATTCACGAGCTCGACGCCCGCTTCCCGCTCGGCCGGGTGTGCGAGCCGGAGGATGTCGCAGCAGCGGTGCGGTTCCTCGTCGGCCCGGGGGGCTCGAACATCACCGGCCAGCGACTTGTCGTCGACGGTGGGGGATTCAAGTAGGTGACCAGATCGGGCCGCTCGTGACGTGGCTCGACACGAGCTCGGCTGAGCCAGATCGTGGAGGCCGCTCCGTTCGCACGCGGGAGGGTCGATGAGCGGGATCTGCGAGGGCAGGGTCGTGGTGATCACCGGGGCAGGAAGGGGCATCGGGAGGAGCCACGCCCTCGAGTTCGCCCGCCAGGGGGCCCGGGTGGTGGTGAACGACCTCGGGACGGCGCCCGACGGCGCCGGCACCTCGAGCGGCCCGGCCCACGACGTCATCGACGAGATCCGGGCCATGGGAGGAGAGGCGGTGGCCAATGGTGACGACGCATCGGACTGGGAGGGGTCCCGACGGCTTGTCGGCCACGCGGTGGACACGTTCGGTGGAATCGACACCCTCGTGAACAACGCCGGGATCCTCCGTGACCGGATGCTGGTCAACATGACCGAGAGCGACTGGACCGACGTGGTGCGCGTTCATCTGGGGGGAACGTTCG
The DNA here is from genome assembly GCA_963701325.1 of uncultured Acidimicrobiaceae bacterium. GTDB lineage: Bacteria > Actinomycetota > Acidimicrobiia > Acidimicrobiales > RAAP-2 > Bog-756. Next base: position 707,628 of record OY969604.1, on the reverse strand, counting down.
CGCCGACCCACTGGGCGGCCGTCCACTGGCGGGAGCGGGCCAAATCCGGTGAGTCGAACGACGCCCGGGTGGTCAATACGAGCTCGGCGACCGGCCTCTACGGAAACGCCGGACAGATCAACTACGGGTCGGCCAAGGCCGGAATCGCCGCCTTCACCGTGATCGCCGCGCTCGAACTCGGCCGCTACGGCGTGACGGTGAATGCCATCGCCCCGATGGCCCTCACCCGGATGAACGCCGATCTCCCGTTCGGCCGGGACGTGGCCAGCCGCTTCGCCGGCCGATTCTCTCCGTTGGACCCCGAGAACATCTCGCCGTTGGTGGTGTGGCTCGGCAGCGGGGCCAGCGCGGAGGTGACCGGGCGGATCTTCAATGTCCACGGGGGCTACATCAGCGTCGCCGAGGGGTGGCGCGCCGGTCCGAGTGTGGACAAGAGGGGCCGCTGGGACCCCGCCGAGCTCACCGATGTCATCCCCGGCCTGCTGGCCGAGGCCGGTCCGACCACAGACATCACCGGAACCCTGCCCGACCTGGGTTGATGGGTCGAGAGCGCCCCGCCGCCGGACGATGGCTGAGGTCAACCGCCGTGGAGGGGCCCGGAGCCCGACGGCCCGTCCCACGGATTCCCCCAACGCTCGCGGAACGCGACGTCGCGCACCGGCCGCCGGTGGGCCCGGCGGAGATCCTCTCCCACCAGGTGGGCAACCGGAACCAGTGCCGCCTGGGTGACGTTGTCGGGAATGCCAAGGAGGTCGGCCATCTCCTGGTGCCGTTCGAGGTGGACGGTGGTCATCGTCGAGGCAAGTCCGCGACTCCGCAGGGCCAGCTGCAGACTCCAGACTGCAGGGTAGATCGATCCGAAGAGAGCGGCGGCCTGTGCCGGAGTGGTGGCCGGCGTCACCCGCCCCCGGATGCAGGCCAGCACGAGGACAGGCACCCGATCGAGGTTCGTTGCCAGGTGCCAGGCCCCCTCCAGCATTCGATCATCGGATCCGTCCGCGGGCGACCGGTGCCTGCCGCCTGAGGCCGCGGTCAGCGCGTCGAGGTAGATGTCCCGGACCCGGACCTTCGTGTCCGGCTCGGTGATGACGATCCATCGCCAACCCTGGAAGTCACCGCCGGTGGGTGCCTGGAGGGCGAGATCGAGGCAGTCGAGCACGAGGTCGGGTTCGACGGCGCGGTCGAGATCGAGACGCCGGCGGACGGCGCGGGTCGTGGTGAGCACCCAGTCGATGGTGCCGGGTTCAGTCACCGTGTCTCAGGTGCCGGCCGGTCGGGTGCCGATGATGCCGTCGGCGGCAAGCACGGTGAGCTCTTCCTCGGTGACGCCCAGGTTCGCGAGCACCTCGTCGTTGTGCTGGCCGAGCAGCGGTGCGGGTCGTCGGAACCACGGGGACGTCCGTGCGGTGTAGCGCATCGGCCACCCGGGAAAGCGCTTCGGACCCACGATGGGATGGGTGACCTCCTCCCAGTAGCCGCGGGCATTCATCTGTTCGTCGAGATCGACGTCGTACGCATGGACGACAGCCTCCGCGCCCACCCCGGCCGCCTGGAGGGTCGAGAGGGTCTCCTTCTGGCTCTGGCCGGCCGCCCACGAGGTCAGCCCTGCGTCGAGGAGGTCGGCAGATTCGGACCGCCCGGTGACGGTGTCGAGCCGCGTATCGAGCGCCCAGGCCGGTGATCCGAGCGCCCCTTGCAGTCCCCGCCAGGCCTCGTCGGAGGCGATCCGTACCGCAACCCACTGATCGGGCTCGAGGCAGGCGTAGACACCTTGGTGGCCACCTCCGGGTTGGTGATTCCCTTGCCGGTCCATGAGATTCCCGTAGACCGAGTACTCGAGTACTTGCTCGACGACCAGGTTGGAGGCCAGGTCGATCATCGCCAGCTCGATCAGCTGTCCCTCGCCGGTCCGGTTCCGGTGCTCGAGGGCGGTGAGGACGGCGAACGCAGCGTGCATACCGGCCAGCGGATCACAGATGCCGGGGATGGACGGGAGACCGTCCGTGTACCCGGTGATCCAGGCGAGGCCGGACACCTGCTCCATCGACGCCGCGAAGCCGGGACGATCCCGCCAGGGGCCCTCCAACCCGAACCCGGGCATGCGCACCATGATGATCCGAGGGTTCACTTCCCGGAGAGACTCGTAGGAGAGGTCGAACTGCTCCATCACCCGGGGCGTGAAGTTCTCCACGACCACGTCGGACCGGGCGGCAAGCCGCAACGCGAGATCTCGACCTGTCGCAGTCGAGAGGTCGAGGGTCACGCTTCGCTTGTTGAGGTTGGCGGATTGGAAGATCGCACCCTGTTCGTACCAGTGATCGACCGAGGAGTCGACGCGGACGCTGAAGCGCATCGGGTCGGGTCGTTGGGTCGACTCGAGCTTCACCACGTCGGCACCGAGTGAGGCCAGGTACTGCGTGCACATCGGCCCCGCCAGGAAGGCGGTCAAATCGAGGATGTGGATGCCGGCCAGGGGCAGGTCACTGGTGTCACCACCCGGCAGGCGGTTGCCGGGGGGGAACGGGCGGGTCCCGCTCGGGTTCCTCCGGTCGCGCTCGACACCCACGTCGATGTCGCGTGCCCGCTCGGCGAGTGTCGGGGCAGGCCCGGGCGGTCGGTGCCGGGTGACGTTCGAACGGAACGGGCTCCGGGGATGAGGAAAGTCCCCCCGTGGGTTCGGGTCGTAGATCTGGCGCGTAGCCACGTGGTCGATGCGGGGGAAGTTCGCTCCGTTCCCGATGGGCACGGTGGGGATCCGGTACAGGGACCCGATCTCCACGACGTCCTCGACGGTGTGCCGACGTGTCCAGTGTCCGATGGCCTCGAGCACGTCCGGGCGGTCGCGGTTGCGCTGGATGTAGAGCGAGGTGTCAGTTGCCAGATCCGGACGTTCGATCATGTCGAGGAAGGTGTGCCACTGCGCGGTGGTGATGGTGCAGATCCCGACGTACCCGTCGACGCAGGCCTCGATACCCGGGACCATCACATAGGTGGGGCGGATGCGTTGGCCACCCGGCATGGCGGCGGCGACCGAGGGGTAGCAGATGAAGGTGATCGCAAGGCACTCGAGGGCGGACACGTCGACCAGGTCGCCACGCCCGGAGCGCCGCCGGGCAGTCAGAGCGCTGACGGCGCCGAGCGCACCGAAGGTCCCGACCGTCCACTCGGCCAGGCCACCGCCCACGGCGAGGGGTACGCGGTCGTCGCTCCCGTGACTGTGCAGGGAGCCGGCCAGGGCCTGGAGGAGGAAGTCCGAGGACTCCTCGCCGCCACGCGGGCCGCTCAGACCGAAGGCCGAGAGGCTCACCACCACCAGCTCGGGGTGCCGCGCGCAGAGTCCCCGTGGGTCGGTTCCCGGCGGGCACCCACCGGCCCGGTCTCCGAACGTCGAGACGATGACCACGTCGGAGCGTGCCGACAGCCGGTCCCGGAGATCGTCGGTCGACGGATCCGCCGGGTCGATCACGACACTGTGTTGCGATGAGGCCAGGTACCGGAAGAGCGCCCCGTCCGGGTCGCAGTCACGTCCGGCCGAACCCGACACCGACCAGGTGCGGAGGCGATGCCCCTCCGGCGGTTCGGCCCTGGTCACAGTCGCCCCGGCGTCGGCCAGCAGCTTGGCGCAGTAAGCGCCGGAGACGTCCTCGGACAGATCGAGGACCCGGAGCCCACCGAGGCCGGGAAGCGGGCCTCCGCTCACGGGATCTCGGGGGTACCGAGCAGCCCTGGGCCGATCGGCTCTCCGATGTGTGCGAGCAGGTCGAGGGAGTACTGGACCGTCCCGGTGAGTGTGGCCGCGGACTGGCCGGCGAGGTACACCGCCGCCCTCCCCATCGCCCTCGGGTCTTCGATCATGTCCGGGGGCACGCTGATCCCCCCGGCTCGCGCGCCCTCGGTCATCACCACCTTCTTCGGCGCCAGACAGTTGACCGCCACGCCGTAGGGGGCGAGCTCGGTGGCCAGACCGGCGTAGTACCGCTCGATACCGGCCTTCGACACCCAGTAGGCGTTGGAGCCCAGCTCGGTCTGAACGACACCGGTTGTGGTGACGGCGATGAGCGAGCCGCAGCGGCGCTCCATGACCGACGGCAGCACCGCCCTGGTCACGAGGAACGTCCCGGTGAGGTTGACCCGAAGACACAGGTCCCACCGTTTGAGGGGGGTGTCGAGGGTCTTGCCCATCCACAGCGTGCCTGCATTCGCCACCAGGATGTCGATCGGCCCGAGTGTGTCCGTGGTGCGGGCAACGGCATCGGCCACCGAGGACTCGTCCGACACATCGCAGACGACCGGTAGGGCTCTGCCACCGTCGCCGATGATCGTGTTCGCCACCGAATGGATCGTGCCCGGGAGCTTGCCGGGCTCATCGGTCCGTGCCGCAACCGCGACCGCGGCGCCGGCGCGGGCGAGGGCCAAGGAGATGTCCCTGCCGATACCGCGACTGGCGCCGGCGACAAACGCCACTCGATCGTCGAGCCTTGCCAGGACCACCCCGACCCTCCGTTTCCGTCGTCCGGTGCGTCCTCATCGGTCCGAGGATCCTCGCATCCACTGCGGCGCGGACTCTGTAGGGGAACAGTACTCTGTTGCTTCAGGACCGCAGCGAGGAGTGCCGCATGGAGCTGGGACGGGGGAGCCGACGCCGATGGTCATGACGATCACTCGCGACGGAGCGTTGATCGAGTCGGCGCAGGGGAACATCATCCCGAAGGAGCGCTACGTTTCTCAGGACTTCTTCGACCTGGAGATGGAACGGCTGTGGCCCCGGGTCTGGCAGATGGCATGCCGCGAGGAGGAGGTGCCCCGAACCGGCGACTTCCTCGAATACATCATCGGCGATCAGTCCATCCTGGTCACTCGCAGCGCAGCGGATGAGATACGTGCGTTCTACAACACCTGTCCGCATCGGGGTACCCGCTTGGCCTCCGGAGTCGGGAATTTCGCCACCGGCGAGATCCGTTGCCGCTACCACGCCTGGCGGTTCGACCTGGACGGCACCAACAGGGAGGTGGTCGACCGCGCCGACTTCCCTCCCACGATGACCGACGCGGAGGTCTGTCTGAACCAGATCCAGGTTGGCCGCTGGGGAGGGTTCGTCTTCATCAACATGGATCCCCACTGTGAGTCACTCGAGTCGTTCCTCGGACCGCTCCCCGAGCTCCTCGAGCCGTATCGCTTCGAGCAGATGCGCTTCCGCTCCTACCGCTCGGTGATCCTGCCGGCCAACTGGAAGTCGGTGCTCGATGCATTCAACGAGAGCTATCACGTCCAGGGAACCCATCCCCAACTCCTCCGATGGTCCGACGACACAGCCATTCGCTATGGCCGCTTGGGAAAACACAACCACATGGGCGGATTGGGCGAGGTCAAGCACGAGATACGGCCGAGTCCGCGGCTCGGTCTGCAGCCCGGCGACTACGACGAGCGCGAGCTTCTTTCGGTCATGATCGACGAGCTGAGCGGTCTGTTCATGAAAGAGGAGCGCCGCCAGGTCGAGGAGCTGAAGCACAAGCCGATCCCCGAGGGAATGACCGCGATGGACGTCTACAACGCCCTACGCGTGAAGATGCTGCGTGGAAAGGGCGACGTCGAACACCTCACCGACGAGCAGCTGCTCAGCTCCGACGACGTCCACTTCTTCCCGAACGTGGTCGGCCCCATCTATCCCGGGAGCACCACGCTGTTCCGGGTTCGCCCGAACGGGCTCGATCCGGACAGCACGATCAAGGATCTCTGGACGCTCGAGTGGGTGTCGCCGGGTGATCAGCGGGAGATGTGCGAACGAAAGTTCTACCCGGACTGGACGGCCAAGGACTGGGGCCTGGTGACCAACCAGGACTACGCCAACATGGCCCATGTGCAAGCGGGAATGAAGTCGAGAGGGTGTACCGGTCTCCGCTTGAACCCCCGTCAAGAGCAGAATGTCATCCACACACACGAAGTCGTCGACCAGTACCTCTGCCGGTCGTAACCAGATCGGAAACCGGCCACTCGTGCGTGCGAATCGTTCATGGTCCGTCGTCGAAGGCCCTGAGCGCTCCGTCTGCAGGCGCTTCGGTCTCTGTCCGACCCCAGCCGGCCAACACGGCTCGGGCGTCGGAGGCGCCTGTGGGCGCAGGAGTCGGAACCGGAGGGACGGTTCGGGAGAATCGAGGGGCGGGGGCGGGCTGCAGGGTGTCTGCGACCATGACCAAGGTCTCGCGGTGGCGATGGTGGGGGTGGTCGCGGACTTCACGAGGCGTGAGGACCGGGGTCAGACAGGTATCGGTTCCGGTAGCCAGCTCGCCCCATTCGTCCCGGGTCCGCGTGGCGATGGCCGCCGCGATCCGCCGGCGGAGGACGGGCCAGTTGGTCACGTCGGCCCTGTCGGGGAGCCCGGTAGCGTTGATGCCCAGCAATTCGACGAGGGATTCCCAGAAGCGGGACTCGACGGCACCGACCGCCACCCATTTCCCATCGGACGTCTCGTAGGTGTCGTAGTAGGGGGCTCCTCCGTCCAGCACGTTGGTGCCCCGCTCTTCGGACCACCTGTCGCGGGCGCTCATCTCGAAGAACATGGTGGCGAGCAGGGCGCTACCGTCGATCATCGCTCCGTCCACCACCTGACCGACGCCCGAGGTCCTGGCCTCGAGCAGTGCACAGACCATGCCGAAGGCGAGCAGCAGCCCGCCACCGCCGAAGTCGCCCACCAGGTTGAGGGGAGGCACCGGTGCGCCCCCGTTCGGGCCGATCATGCTGAGCACACCGGAGAGTGCGATGTAGTTGATGTCATGGCCGGCCATCATGCGCCAGGGGCCCTCCTGCCCCCATCCGGTGGCGCGCCCGAAGACCAAGCGTGGGTTCTCGGCATGGCAGGACTCGGGTCCGAATCCGAGCCGCTCGGCGACCCCGGGACGGAAGGCCTCGACCAGCCCGTCAGCCCTGCGGATGAGCTCGAAGAGCAGCGATCGGCCCGAGTCCGCCTTCAGGTCGAGGGCGATCGAGCGTCGATTGCGCCCGAGGACACCCCCATCACCGGATCCGGTCGGGCGGTCAACGCGAACGACGTCCGCGCCCATGTCGGCCAGCATCATGGCGCAGAACGGTCCGGCACCCAGGCCGGCGATCTCGACGATCCGAATACCGGCCAGCGGTCCGCCCGTCGTCGTGCGCGACGTCTGCACCATGTCCGTGCGTACCCCCGGTCGTTGCGGCTATTCGATCCTACGGTAGCCACCCTCGCCGTCGGTGGTCGACGCTGCTCGTCCCGGGGCAACGGGCGCCGAGCGAAGAGGAGCGCCCATGGGATCGCGTGATCCGGTGATCGTCGGCATCGGCTGGAGCGACTATCCGGTCGCCCCTGAGCTCGACGCCATGGAGCACCACGCCATGGCCCTGCGTCGCGCACTGGCGGACTCGGGCCTTCCCAAATCCGAGATCGACGGGTACATGTGCGCCGGTACCGGATTCGCCAACAACACCGACGATGCTCCGAACATGGCCGAGTATCTCCAGATCAACCACCGCTGGCTCGACGGGACGTCGGTCGGTGGCTCGACCTTCGAGTTCTATGTCCAGCATGCTGCGGCCGCCATCGAGGCGGGAATGTGTGACGTCGTCCTCGTGACCTACGGGTCGGACATGCTGTCGCGGATGGGTCGGATGCTCGGCACGAGCACGTTCGCCGGTGGCTCGTCCCGGGTGGGTGGCCCAGCCCAATTCGAATGCTCGTGGGGAAACGTGTTGGCCGGGGCCTATGCCATGGCTGCCCGCCGCCACATGTACGAGTTCGGGACGACGCCTGAGCAGCTGGCAGAGATCGCGGTGGGCGTCCGTGAGTACGCCGGGCTGAACCCGCTCGCCCAGTACAAGGATCCGATCACCGTCGCCGACGTCCTGTCGTCGCGCATGATCGCCGACCCGTTGCACAAGCTCGAGTGCTGCGTCATCTCGGACGGCGGCGGTGCATTCATCATGACGACCCGGGAGCGGGCCCGAGACCTTGCGAAGCCGCCCGTCTACGTGCTCGGCGCAGCGGGAGCGCAGACCCACTGGACGATCAGTCAGATGCCTGATTTCACGACGACGGCCGCTGCTCAGTGCGGTCCCGAGGCCTTCGGCCGTGCGGGGGTCGCTCCCGAGGACGTCGACACCATCCAGTGCTACGACAGCTTCACCATCACCGTCTTGATGCTGCTCGAGGACATGGGCTTCTGCAAGAAGGGGGAGGGGGGTCACTTCGTCGAGAGCGGCGTCCTCCGTCGGGGGGGACGCCACCCGCTCAACACCGACGGCGGCGGTCTGTCGGCCTGTCACCCGGGCATGCGGGGGATCTTCCTCATCAACGAAGCCGTTCGCCAGCTCCGTGGCGAAGCCGGCGAGGCGCAGGTCCCCGGGGCCGAAGTGGCGGTGGCCTGTGGTTCAGGCGGCTGGCTCTCCTGTATCGCCACCGTCGTCCTCGGGACCGAGGGCCGGTCATGACCATCGAAGAGCTTGCCGCCACACTGAGCCTCCGCGCTCTGCCCCGGCCGGACCACGCATCGCGCCACTACTGGCAGAGTGCAGCCGAGGGACGCCTGGTCATCCAGCGGTGCACGAGCTGCGGCCAATTCCAGTTCTACCCCCGATCGCTGTGCGCGTCCTGTGCCGGCGAGACCGAGTGGGTGGACGCCTCTGGCCGGGGCACCCTGCACACCTTCACCATCATCCGACAGAACCGCTCGAAGGCATTCGCCCCACTTTCGCCCTACGCGGTGGGGATCGTCGAACTCGACGAGGGCGTCCGGATGATGTCGAACATCGTGGACTGTGCTGTCGAGACCCTCCAGGTGGGCATGGCGCTCGAAGTCGTGCTCCTGAAGGCGGCCGAGGACGTCGGCCTTCCCTTCTGGCGACCCGTCGCCGGCTGACCGGGGAGCGGATCGATGGACTTCGACGACACACCGGAGGAGGCTGCGTTCCGCCAGGAAGTTCGGAGCTGGTTGGCCCAGCATGCGAAGAAGATGGACGTTGGACAGCTCTCGTCGTCCCACTCGTTCTACGACTTCGACGACGTCTTCGTCACCGAAGGCAAGGCCTGGCAGCGCCGCCTGTTCGAGGGTGGGTGGGCCGGGATCACCTGGCCGGCCGAGTTCGGCGGTCGGGGAGGCGATGTCGTCCAGTCGATGATCTTCCGCCAGGAGGAGGCCCAGTTCGACGTCACCTCAGGCCTGTTCGCCGTCGCCATCGGGATGGCCGGCCCGACGTTGATCGGCCACGGCAGCGCCGAGCAGCGGGCCCGCTACCTGCCCGCGATGCTTCGGGGGGAGGAGGTCTGGTGCCAGCTGTTCAGCGAGCCGGGGGCCGGCTCGGACCTCGCCAGCCTGGCGACCCGGGCCGAGCGTGACGGTGACGAGTGGGTGGTCAACGGTCAAAAGGTGTGGAGCTCGGGTGCCCACCGTGCCGACATGGGGATCCTGCTGGCTCGCACGGACCCCGACCTCCCCAAGCACAGCGGCATCACCTTCTTCATCCTCGACATGCGCACAGCGGGTGTCGACGTGCGCCCGTTGCGCCAGATGACCGGTGGGGCGACCTTCAACGAGGTGTTCCTCTCCGACGTCCGGGTGCCCGCCGCCAACGTGGTCGGCGACGTGAACGGTGGCTGGCGGACCACCATGACGACCCTGGCCAATGAGCGGAGCCTGAGCGGTGGCACCTCGAGCTTCCCCCAGGTCTTGAAGCTGGCCAGGGAGTGCGGCGCAACCGGTGACCCGATCGTCCGGCAACGGCTGGCCGACTGCTACGCCAAGGGCGAGATCCTCAGGTATCTCGGGTTCCGGATCCAGACCGCCCTGCGCAAGGGGATGTCGACACCCGAATCCTCGGTCACCAAGCTCTTCTACTCGCAGATGCAGACGGAGTTCGCCGAGGTGACCGTGATGGTCCAGGGTCCTCGGGGGATGCTGCTCGGTCCCGACGCGCCGGAGGAGGGCTACTGGCAACGACAGTTCCTGAGTGCGCCGTCGCTCCGGATCGCTGCCGGGAGCGACGAGGTGCAGCGCAATATCATCGGCGAGCGGGTGCTGGGGCTTCCCCATGACGTCCGAGTCGACAAGGATGTGCCCTTCCGGGATCTGATTCGCTGACGCCGATCTGGGTGGGGAGGGGGTGGGGATGGAGTTCAATCTGGCGGATCTGTACGAGTGCGTCGCCACCCGGGTCCCCGATCGCGAGGTCGTGGTCTGGCGCGACACCAGGCTGACCTTTCGCCAGCTCGACCGACGGGCCAACCGTCTCGCCCACGGACTCGAGGGCCTGGGCCTGGGCGCCGGGGACCATGTCGGTGTGCTCACCTACAGCCGCCCCGAGTATCTCGAGACGATGCTTGCGACGTACAAGATCCGAGCCGTGCCCATCAACGTCAACTACCGCTACGTGGCCGAGGAGCTGGCCTATCTCTTCGACAACGCCGAGCTGCGGGCGCTGGTGGTCGAGGCGAGCTTCGCCCCGGTCGTGGCCTCGATTCTGGACCGACTACCCCGTCTGGACCACCTCATCGTGGTCGACGATGGCTCGCATGAGGAGGGGGCGCTACACGACGCCCGCGACTACGAGGCATTCCTCGCTGCCAACTCCCCGGTGGCCGGCTTCGGACCCCGATCCTCCGATGACGTCTATATCGCGTACACCGGGGGGACGACGGGAAATCCCAAAGGTGTCGTCTGGCGACACGAGGACATCTTCTTCGCCACCATGACACCGGGAGTGGTCGTGGTGCGGCCCGAGGCTGTCGCCGACAACGCGGTCGCTGCCGTCCACCCGCGGTTGTCGGCCATTGCGGACATGGGTGTTGCCGTGCCGGACATCTTCGTCTCCTATGCACTCGGCCCGCTCATGCACGTGAGCGGGCACTGGTCGGCGTGGGGAGCGATGCTCAGCGGTGGTCGGGCGATTCTCCACCCGAGTCGCAAGATGGACGCCCATACCGTGCTCGAGGTGGTGGATCGTGAGCAGGTCACCATGCTGACCATCGTCGGTGACTCCATGGGCCGCCCGATCGTTGAGGCGATCGAAGCGGAACCCGGGCGCCACGACACCGGCTCCGTCCTCATGCTCGGTTCAGGGGGGAGCATCATGTCCGTCGACGTGAAGGATCGGCTGTTCGCCGGGTTCCCCTCGGCCATGGTGTTGACCGAGGCCATCGGTTCGTCCGAGTCACCCGCCCAGGCACTCTCGATCACCGTCCGGGGGAAGGGTGCGGCGCCCGCCCTCCGCTTCACCGCCGACGAGCGGACGACGGTCTTCGACGACAGCCTGCGATCGGTGCTGCCCGGATCGGGCGCGGTCGGACGTCTGGCAACCAAGGGACGGGTTCCCGTCGGGTACTACCACGACACGGAACAGTCGGCTCGCACCTTCGTCACGGTGGACGGTGTCCGGTGGGCGCTCCCCGGTGACATGGCCACCATCGAAGCGGACGGCACCATCCGGCTCCTCGGGCGCGGCGCCATGTGCATCAACACCGGCGGTGAGAAGGTCTATCCCGAAGAGGTCGAAGCCGTCCTGAAGTCCCACCCCACGGTTGCCGATGCCGTCGTGGTGGGGGTTCCCGATCCTCGATTCGGTGAGCGGGTGGCGGCGGTGCTGCAGGCCGACCCTGGGACACCTGCGCCGGACCTCGACGAGATCCAAGCACATTGCCGGCTCCATCTCGCCGGCCACAAGGTGCCCCGCCAGGTGGTTGTCGTGGACCTGGTTCCCCGGTCCCCGTCGGGCAAGCCCGACTACCCGTGGGCGAAAGAGGTGGCACGCTCGGGGGTCGGCACAGAGGGTGGTGGCTGAGGCCGTCGGCTGAGGCCGCTGGCCCATCCGGGAATACCGCTGCTCCGAAGGCGCGTCCGGTCGTTCAACCCGCCTCTCGAGCTTCTTCGACGGTCAGTTCTGCAGTGGGATCAGCTTCGAGTCGCTCGTCGGAGATCGCCAGACCGCTACGGACCGAGTAGCCGTAGGTACCGGCAGCGAGGCGCTCCTCTGCTCGATCAATGGCCACCAGGCGTTTCTGCAGTTCAGCGAGGACCGCCTCATCGGTACCTTCCTCAGTGAGTGGTTGGGCCGAATCGAACATGTCGCCCGGCTGGTTTGCCGCCGTCCGGTCATCCCGGCCACCTGCAGCCACCCGCGCAATCAGCTGTTGCACGCGAGTGCGCTCGGTACGGAGGAGCTCCTTGGCCTGCTCGGTCTGCATCTGTACCTCTCATCTTCTGTGATCCGGACGCATGCTGTTGGAGCCCGATCCCCACGGCGCGCCCCGAACACCCGATCATCAGGGAACCGCGGTCCTCATCAGGTGACGACGCCGCTCCGGTGCGGCAGCACCCAGCCAGCTCGGGGGAAGTGACACGTGTAGCCGTTCGGGTAGTGCTCCAGATAGTCCTGGTGCTCGGGTTCAGCCTCCCAGAACGGTCCGGCCGGCGTCACTTCGGTCACGACCTTGCCGGGCCAGAGGCCAGACGCTTCGACGTCGGCGATGGTGTCGACAGCGACCGTTCGCTGATCCTCGTCGAGGGTGAAGATGGCCGATCGGTAGCTCGTGCCGGTGTCGTTCCCCTGGCGGTTGAGCGTCGTCGGGTCATGGATCTGGAAGAAGAACTCGAGCAGCTCACGGTATGAGGTCTGCTGTGGATCGAAGGTGATCTCGATCGCCTCGGCATGGCCGGCATGGTTTCCGTATGTTGCATTGGCGACATCACCGCCGGTGTACCCGACCCGCGTCGAGATGACGCCCGGACGCTTCCGGATGAGGTCCTGCATCCCCCAGAAGCATCCTCCCGCGAGGATCGCCTTCGCTGTTGTCTCGCTCATTGCGCTATTCCTCCTTCGTCCAACGACCGTCGACCGATCGGACCTTACTGGTTGCCCTCGGCCTGATAGGCACGGCAGGGTTCCCCACGTAGAGAATTGCACGCCGGTAGGGTCGAGGTGGCCTGCACCCCGCTCACCACGTCGACCACCAGCGCTGAATCGGCCCGGCCACCGATACCGACCGTGCTGCGCTGGCCGTGGTCCAGCGTGTCGAACTCCCAGATGGGCCGGTCACCCCCCGGAGCGGAGATGACCACTCGCAGCTCGGTGCCGGGCCGGAAGGTGTGGACGATCGGATCGATCGGGACCCTCACCAAGGAGTAGGCGCTGGACGACAGCCTCTTGGTGTCGGCTGCCGTATAGGTGGGATCGGTGTACAACGGCGTCGAGTTGGGCAGGTCGACCTGGTCCGCACTTCGCAGGAATCCGGAGGTGACGTACTCCTCCTGGTCCGGTGAGGGCCGGACCTCGGTGATCGTGGCCTGGAAATCCTCGACCGGGGTGGATGCCTTGACCCACAGGTCGAGGGTGGCCGGGCCCGCGATGGTGGTGGCGCTACCGAACGGTGCGGTCTGGAAGGCGATCCCGTCGGCCGCCGGCACGGGCGTCCAGTCCCAGTCGGGATCAGCAGCCCACGCGTTGCCACTCGCCGGCAGGCTGGTCGACGGTCGCGCCGCCGGATCCAGGGTGAACGTCGTGCTCGTCCCGATCGGGGTGGTGGCACCGAGCGAACCGTGTGGTCCGAAGTGGAGCGTCTCGGTGGTCCCTGCGGGTGGCCAGCTGGAGAAGTCCGACGAGTAGGTGGACTGGATGGCTCCCGGCCCGGCTACCCCGGCGCCGTTGTCGAAGAGCGCTCGTACCAGGGGAGTCTGGCTTGCGAACTCCGCTTCGGCAGTGGCGACGTTCGGCGCCTGCGTGAACCGGATCGCCGGAAGTGGCGCCTGGGTCGAGATGCCGGAGGCGAATCCGGCGAACTTGTCGAGGAACTCTGCGGCCAGGAAGCCCGGTTCAGTCGGGACCTTGTGGGCCACGTAGAGATCGAGGAACTCGAGCCAGCGGCTCATGGTCTGGGGGTCGGTCGAATCGATGTGGTTGCCGTTGACCATGTTGGCGAACAGCGGTGTGCTCTTCGGGAAGGCATCGACGAGCGCGGGCCACTGCGGACCGGTCTGCTCGTCCTGGAGTGCACCGGAGAGAAAGACCGGCACGGTGACGTGGCTGGCCCACACGATCATCGACCGGCGATCGAAGAGGGAGGCCGAGCGTCCCGGCCCGATGCCTTGGGCGACCATGTTGGGCCCGACCAGGTGGACGAGGCCCTCCGCCTGGTCGTGCAGGGCCTGGTTGGCCAGGCAGGTGGAGGTGCCGTCCCCGCTGGCCGCCAGTTCCGCGTCGATCTCGTAGTACGTCCAGGGCTGGCCGACGTCGGCCACCGGGGTGGCCGCACTCCTGACCAGGTGGCCGTCATGATACGAGGCGGCGGCCTTGGCGTCGTCGATACGGGCACCGACCCAGCTCGCGGCGAAGCCGTCGTTGTAGATCCCTCCGGGATACCCGGTCGAGAACAGGTCGTCGGTCGGGCTCATCGGGGCGATGGCGGCCAGACCGGGAGGGTCGGTGCCAGCGGCGGGCAGCTGGGAGAGCCCGGAGTAGCTGATGCCGACCATGCCGACCGTATGGTCGGCCACCCACGCCTGGTGGGCCACGATCTCGATGGCGTCGTAGGCGTCGTAGTCCGAGGGATACCCGAAGAGATCGAATGCCCCGCCCGAACAACCGGTCCCCCGCATCTGGAGGCTCACGGTGGCGAATCCGGACACCCGGGCCAGGACGGATCCCACTGCCGTCGCGGTGTCAGGCAGGAGATGCGCGTCACCACAGTCCGTGCACTTGGTGCCGAGGGCCTCGGAGAGGAACGTCGGGATGGGGTCGGTCGGCCCGGCGACGTTGTAGCCGGAGTACTCGATGACGGTCGGACAGGGGCTCGAGGCCGAACAGGTCTCGCCGAAGGGGTACCGAACCGTGGCGGCCAGCTTGATGCCGTCCCTCATGGCGATGTAGTTCAACCCCTGGTGCATTGGCTGATCCGTGTAGAGAGGGGAGTCGACGGTCGGGTCATCGCCGGGCGCCAGCACGTGGAACGCGGGAGTGGTCTGGTCCGTCGTCTCGTCGTCCCACTGATAGTCCGTGCCAGGAGTGAGATTGCGGACGATCAGCGATCCGAGCGAATCGGCCACAGACGCGCTGCCGGCCTCCGGTACCGCCGTACCGTGCTCGAGGAGCGTGATGTGGTCACCCGGACCGGCCGCAGTCAGCCAGGCCTCGTCCACCGAGCCATTGCCTCGCAGGTCTGGACGTTTGGAGCCACCGGCCGTTCCGGTCGTGGACAGGATGATCCCCACGCAGGCGGCCGCGATCAGCACAACGATCACGCCGATGGTGACTCCGACCCGACTCCTGGTTCCCACAGCCGTTCCCCCGGTCCGGATCACGCGTCCCGGGAGGACGTCGTCTTTGGAGTGCACCTCACCGCACACCAGAGCCACCGGCGCAGAGCGCGCTCGCCGCGGTGCGATGGTACTCGGTGCCCGTCAGGCGGCAGCGTCGAATCCCATGAGGCGGTTGAGGTTGCCTCCCATGACCTTCTCGATGTCCTCTTTGGGCAGTCCCTCGAGATCGTCGACGAACGTGATCGGATCGGACATGCCCTCGGGGTGCGGGTAGTCGGAACCGAAGAGAACCCGGTCGGCTCCCAGGAGGTCGATCAGGCCCTTCGGGTCCTCCTCGTGGAACGGATGGACGTAGATGTTCCTCTTGAACACGTCCACCGGATTCTCGTCGAAGCTGCTGGGAGAGTGGATCCAGGCGTGCTCCATGTCGGCGAGCAGGGGACGGACCCAATTGCTCCCGTTCTCCACCGGAGTGAACTTGAGGGTCGGGAAGCGGGTGCAGAGCCCGTGTCCCACCAGCGAGGCCACGGTGTCGATGATCGGCCGGCCCTGGTGGCCGGTGATGGCCTGGAAGCCCGATCCGCCCTTGAACGGCGTCATCTCCCCGTCGGTGACGCCTTCCCACTCGTTGGTGTACCGCTGGTAACCACTGTCCGAGGCGTGCATCCCGACCAGGATGTCGTCCTCGGCCACCCGCTTCCAGAACGGGTCGAACTCAGGCAGCGCCGGTGATCGTGGGCCCATGAATCCCCATGCCGGGGCGGGGCGGATGAGGACGATGCGCGCCCCTCGTTCCACGACCCAATCCAACTCCTCGATCGCCCGGTCGACGATGCCCAGGTGGATGACCGGGGTGGGGAACATGCGGTTCTCGTAGTTGAAGGTCCAGTGCTCGAGCATCCATTCGTTGAGGGCATGGACCACCGCGTGGACGGCAGGGGGATTGTGCCGGATGCGCTCCTCGAGCAAGCTTGCGAGGGTCGGCCACATGAGGGCCCGGTCCAGACCCAACTCGTCCATGAGCTCGAGGCGGGGTTCGGGATCGGCGAAGCCTGGCAGGGCGTCGATCGCTCTCCCGAGGATCTCCCGCCGGGACTTCCCCTCGGGGTTCCCGCTCCTGAAGTACTCCTCCTGGGCACCAGGAGCAGCCACCCGCTCGAACGTCGGATTGGGGATGTAGTCGCTGATCACGTTGTTGACGGCGATCTTGGTGCGGCCATCGACCTGCACGTACTTGATGAGGCCGCTGTACTCGGCGGGCAGGTACTTGGTGAACGCCTCTGGCCTCTCGTACATGTGGTTGTCGGCGTCGAAGACCGGGAAGTCGAGCTTACGTGAAGGCATGTCCATTGGCTCCTTGCTGGCAATCTTGACCCCATCATACGTGCCGCCCAGGACCAGGTATTCCCGGCCTCCGGACGCCCTTCGATCCCACCTGTTCGGCAGCCATCCCGGGCGCAGACCGAACCCGGCGCCGGCTCTCCTATCCGAGCTGGGCGAGGACGTCTGCCAGTCGGCGAACATCGGATTCCGCGTGCGCGGCCGACAGGGTGACCCGCAACCGTGAGGTGCCGGGTGGAACGGTCGGCGGTCGTATGGCAGGGACCAGCAGGCCCGATTCCAGTAGGCGCTCGGCTGCCTCGATCGCATGCGACTCGTCCCCCAGGACGACGGGGACGATCGGCGAGGGGTGCCCGGGTCGAATGGCGCAGATGTTCCGGAGCAACCTGGCTCGCAGCTCGTCGCCTTCGTGCGATCGACACACGCCCACGGCGGCGAGGGCGGCGGCCGCTGAGGCGGGCGCGAGAGCTGTCGTGAAGATGAACGATCTGGCCCGATTGATCAGGAGATCCATCCACGATCGCGGCCCTGCCAGATATCCGCCTTGTGAGCCGAGCGCCTTGGAGAGCGTCCCGACGCGAAGGCAGTCGACGCCGGGATCAGGTACAGCCTCCACATCGAAGACCAGATGAGCGTCGTCCAGGACGAGCAACGCCCCGTAGCGGCCGCAGATCTCGGAGAGTGATCGTATCGGAGCGATATCGCCGTCCATGGAGAAGACGGAGTCGGAGACGACCACCGCTCTGCCGGGTGCAGAGCGAACCAACTGGCCCGCATGGTCGGCATCGCCATGGCGATAGACCGTGGTCTCTGCGCGGGCGAGCCGGGCGGCATCGATGATCGATGCATGATTCAGCTCATCGGACACGATCCGGGCACCAGCTCCGAAGGTGGTGAGGGCGGCGATGTTGGCCTGGTAGCCGGTCGGAACGACCAGCGCCGCCTCCGTTCCCCGCCAGCGAGCGAGGGCCTCTTCCAAATCGGCGTGAACGGGCCTGCTGCCTACGATGAGGCGCGACGCCCCGGCTCCGCTGCCCCAGCGTTCCAGGGCCCCCGTAGCTGCCGCAACGACAGCCGCGTGTTGGGACAGGCCGAGGTAGTCATTGGATGCAAAGGACACCACGCGGCGACCGTCCGTGAGGACGTGCTCCGGTCCACCACCGTCGAGGGATCGCAGTTCGCGCCACCGTCCCGCCCCGCGGATCTCCGCCTCCTGCTCGGCAACCCACTGATCCCACGTCACCGGCAGCCGATGTCCAGTGCTGCGTCGAGTACATCAGCGATGCGATCTATTTCATCTGCCGTCGTGGTGAGCATCGGCATCACGACGACGACATCCCCGAGCGGTCGCAACAACACGCCGGCATCAACCGCTGCGGCACACACCTTGCGTCCCCATCGTCGGTCCGTCCCCGGGGATGCCAGTTCTATGCCGGCCATGAGCCCGCACATCCGGACGTCGGCGACTGCTGGGTGGCGAGAGGTGACCGTCAGCCGTTCCCGCAGTTGACCGGACCGGGCTCTCACGTTCTCGAGCACGCACCAATCGGCCAACAGCTCGAGGTGGCGACGCGCGACTGCCGCTGCCAAGGCATTGCCGCCGAAGCTGTGGCCGTGGTAGAGGGTCTTCTCTCCCAGATCCTCGCCGAGGAACGCCTCCGCCACCCGACCCGAAGCGGCGGTTGCGCTCATCGGCAGATACCCGGCGCTGAGACCCTTGCCCAGACACAGGAGGTCGGGCCGCAGCTGGCATTGTTCGGACGCGAACAACGTGCCGGTCCGGCCGAAGCCGGTGGCGACCTCGTCGCAGATCAGGAGAACACCCGCCTCCTGGCAGGCCCGTCCGAAGTCCCGCACGTCTTCCCTTTCGGCCACGTACATTCCGGCCGCGCCCTGGACCAATGGCTCCAGCACGACAGCGGCGAGTTCCCTGGCGTTGGTGGCCAGCACCTGCTGTGCCACTGCACGCCAATCGGCTGACCGGTAGCCGGGTGTGCGGATCACGCCGGGGAAGCGAAGCGGATCGAAGAGGTCCGTGCCGAAGCCTCCGGCACCCACCGAGAGCGCACCGATCGTGTCACCGTGATAGGCGTCGCCCAGGACCAGGTAGTTGCGCCGACCGGACTCTCCCCGGTTCCGCCAGAACTGGAAGGCGATCTTGAGGGCCTGTTCGACCGCGGCAGCGCCGTCCGAGGCAAAGAGGAACCGGGGGTCGTCGACCGGTACGACCATGGCAAGAGCCTCGGCCAGCTCGACCACCGCGGTGTTGCCGTTGCCGAGCATCGTCGAATGGGCGACCCGGTCGAGCTGGTCGCGCAGAGCGGCGTCCAGTTCGGGGACCCGATGGCCGAGGGTGGTCACCCACAGGCTCGAGATGGCGTCGAGGTAGCGCCTTCCGTCGACGTCGATGAGCTCCCTGCCTTCGGCCCGGGTGACCATGACCGGACCGTTGCTCGCAAAGGTCGCCATCTGGGTGAACCCGTGCCACACGTGTGCCCGGTCGCGGTCCACCCAGGCGCTCGCGTCCTCGGGCATGGCGTCAAATCGTAGTGGTGCGCCGAGAGGCGGCAAAACGCCGCTCGGGGTGCGTCTTTAGCCCCCGGCCGAGGATCCGTTCGCACCGCTGTCCGTTGGATCTGAGTCCGGCGCCAACGGGTCGACGTTCGCCTCGGGCGTGAAGCCGACGTCGACCCAGACCTCCGGGCGGCGGATCTCCATACGGGCGAGTCGCTCGAAGACCGCCTCGTCCGCAGGGGTGAGCGGCGGCTGGGTGACCGACCGCGGCCACAGTCGATAGCGCTGGACGACGTTGATCTCCGCTGCGAGGAGGAACAGTTGCGCACCCAGGTAGATCCAGGCGAGCAGTACGATCACGATGGCGAAGAAACCGTAGGTATCGCTGCTGTGGTGCAGCTCGCGCCCGATGTACCAGCTCCCGATGAGCTGGAGGACCTGCCAGAACAGGGTGGCCAACGCAGCGCCCAGGGCCACATCGTGCACGGTCAGCGGCTCTGCGGTCATCACCTTGAGGGCGACGACGATAAGGACGAAGTTGATTGCGAGTGATCCGACCAGCAGCAGGACGTGCGTCGCCCATCCGTGGGAGACCAGGGTGGTGAACCCGGTGAGCACCGTGGATCCGATCGTGGAAAGCGCGAGCAGGACCAGGATGGCCACCGCCCGCAGGTACCTCAGGAAGAAGGGCGGCCACCGAACGTAGGGGATGTTCCACACATGGTTCATGGCGCTCTGGGTTGCGAGCCCGAGGCCGACCGCACCGTAGAGGAGCAGGATGCTGCCGATGGTGATCGCAACGGCACTTCCGGTCAGGCCGTGGGTGTGAGAATGCAGTTGAGGACCGATGATCGGGAAGGACCCGAGGGCGCTGTCGACGAGGTCGTTGCGCAGCTTCTCGTTGTCGTGCAGGACATAGCCGAGGATGGTCGTGAACAGGAGCAGGAGGGGGAAGATTGCGAACAGCCCGTAGTAGGCGATGAGCGCCGCTTTCGCGCCCGCCTGGTCGTTGCCGAACTTCTGCACGACGGCGAATGGGAACCCGATCACACCATGGTGCTGCTGGAATCGGTCCACCTTCCGGACCACCAGGGCGAGCCCCGTTGGTCGGCTCGCCGTCGTGACGTCGCTTCGAGGGTCGGGGTCTTGTTCTGGCGGGAGCTCGGAATGACCCATGGCAACGATCCGTCAGCGACGGTACTCCTCATGGCCGCGCCCGGGCGGCCTACCTGTTCCCGGGCCTCCGTGGGTGGTCACGCAAGTGATCGAGGTCCCGGGCCTCGAGCAGTGCCGCGGCCACGGTCAGTGCCGCAATACCCGGATAGAAGACCCACGAGATGGTCATGCCCATGACCCGGAGCGCCCCGGCAAGGCCCCAGGGACGCCTCCGGCCGCTCGGAGCAACGTCGAGCGGACCAAACGCCTCGAGGCACGCCGGCGCTCACGTGGCCACGCGTTCCCGAGCACCTGTTCCACGGTACGACCCAGGTCATCGTCTGCAACTGGCATCAGGGCTCCCGACACCGACGCTCATCGTCCTCTCACGGTATCCGGGTGGCCGCACCACGTCACGGCCGAACTCCCGGGTCTTGCGACCGCCTGTCTCGTGGTCTCCCGAGCGATCTCGCGTCGGGGCCGGCCGGCAGCCCGGCGGGTCCCGATGTGAACCCGCCGAGCTGACCGGAGCGCGACCGGGCGCGCACTGGTCAGGTCCCTCGCGGCCCGGTCCGCTGGCCGAATCCGCCATGCGGCGGGCTGAGGACTATGCATAGGATGAGACCGAATCCACGCCCGATGGACGCGCTCCGGAGCAGAGAGGGAACCACGTGACACTGCACGGCAAGGTTGCCATCGTGACGGGGGGCAACACCGGGATCGGCAAGGCGGTCGTGCTCGCGCTCGCCGCGGAGGGCGCATCGATCGTCATCGACTACGTGGCCGACCCCGACGCGACCGAGGCGCTCGAACAGCAGGTCCGGGACCTCGGAGACGAGGTGACCGCAGTCAAGGCGGACGTGAGCAAGATCGGTGACCTCGAGACCCTCATCGGCACCGCCGTCGACACCTTCGGCCGCCTGGACATCATGGTCAACAATGCCGGCGTCGAGACCCGCACCTCCGTGCTCGACACCACCGAGGCGCAGTACGAGCGGGTCCTGGACATCAACCTGAAGAGCGCCTTCTTCGGGACCCAGCTGGCGGCCAAGCAGATGATCGCCCAGGGTGACGGGGGGCGCATCATCAACATGACCTCGGTACACGAGGACTGGCCGATGCCCGGCAACACCGCCTACTGCCTCTCCAAGGGGGGCATGCGGATGCTCACCCGCACCGCAGGCGTCGAGCTCGCGCCGCACAACATCCTGGTGGTCGGGGTCGGACCAGGAGCGGTGGACACCCCGATCAACCAGTCGACCGTCGCCGACCCCACGGCACTGGCCACGCTGGACAAGGCCATCCCGCTGGGCCGGATGGCCGAACCGGGGGAGATCGCCAGTGTGGTGGCGTTCCTGGCCGGACCTGGAGCCACCTATCTGACCGCCACCACGATCTTCGCCGATGGCGGCATCATGCAGAGCAGCCCGGGGCTGTGACCACCCGACCGGCCGGTCGATCACGGTGGCGGGCGCGTGGCTGAGGGCTGACCATGGCGACCCGGTCCACGTCCAAGCCAAAGCCCAAATCCACTTCCCGCAGGATGCAATCGGCACCCGCCGATGGTGCGGCCGCTGCGTTCTTCGAGACGCTGCACGCCCAAGGGGACGAGCCGATCCTGAAGGGCGAGTCCGGGGTGCTGCGCTTCGACCTGACGTGGGGAACGGATGTCGAGCGCTGGTACCTCACCCTCGCCGACGGCAACATCACGGCCGGACACCGCGGAGGGCGTGCAGACACGATCGTCAAGGCTGATCGGGCGTTGCTCGATCGGATCGCCGAAGGCACCGAGAACGCCATGGCGGCACAGCTCCGGGGGGCGATCACAGTCGATGGTGATCTGCACCTCCTGATGACGTTCCAGCGCCTCTTCCCCGGTCCCCCCCGGCAGTCGGTGCCGCGCCCCATACCGGCTGCCGAGATGAACAAGGAACACCGATGAGCGCGCCACTGGTCCAGATTCTCGAGGGCAACACGTTCGTGGTGAGCGATCGCAGCGGAGACATCGAGGCGTCACTGACCGATCCCACCGGCTTGTTCTCATTCGACACCCGATTCCTCTCCAAGTGGGTCTTGACCCTCGACGGGGAGCGCCTCAACGCGCTCTCGACCGACGACCTCCAGTACTTCGAGAGCCGCTTCTTCCTGGTGCCCGGGACGGGGACGGTCTACGTCGACGCCGACCTCTCGGTCATCCGCCGGAGGAGCGTCGCCGGCGGGTTCGTCGAGTCGATCCAGATCCTCAACCACAAACGGGAGGCCATCACCCTCTCGCTGCGGATCGATGCGGCGAGCGATTTCGCCGATCTCTTCGAGGTCAAGGACGCGCTGAAGAAGAAGGGCACCTACGAGTCCCAGGTCGACAAGGGGACGCTCATGCTGATCTACCGACGCGAGACCTATGAGCGCGCGACCTGGATCTCCTCTTCGGTTCCGGCCGCAGTCGACGACCACGGCCTCACCTTCGACGTGACCGTCGAGCCGCACGGCACCTGGGAGACCGAGCTGACCGTGGCCGTGACGGCCCCGGGATTCAACCTCACCGGGATGCCCGCCGGCAAGGGTCGTGCGTCGACGCCGTCGAGCAAGATGGCACGCGGGCTCGACAAGTGGTTGGCCAAGGCGCCCCAGCTCGAATGCGACGACGACGCGCTGCGGGCCACCTACCACCGCAGCCTGGTCGACCTGGCTGCGCTGCGCTTCGCGCCGAGGACCATGACCAACCATGCGTTGCCCGCGGCGGGTCTGCCGTGGTTCATGACGATCTTCGGTCGGGACAGCATCTTCACCAGCCTGCAGTCCATCGCCTTCACCCCGGAGCTGGCCGCCACGACCTTGCGCATCCTGGGGAACGGCAGGGCACCCGCGTCGATGACTTCCGCGACGAGGACCCCGGCCGCATCCTCCACGAGATGCGCTTCGGCGAGCTGACCGCCTTCGAGGAGCGGCCACACTCTCCCTACTACGGGTGTGCCGATGCGACCCCGCTCTACGTCGTGTTGCTCGACGAGTACGAGCGGTGGACGGGTGACACCAGGCTGGTCCGTGACCTCGAATACGAAGCGCGGGCGGCACTACGGTGGATCGACGAGTACGCCGACCTCCAGGGCAACGGCTACATCTCCTACCAGAGACGGAACGAGAAGACCGGGCTCGAGAACCAGTGCTGGAAGGACTCCTGGGACTCGATCTCGTACCGTGACGGAACCCTCCCCGGCTTTCCGCGGGCCACCTGCGAACTCCAGGGGTACGCCTACGACGCCAAGGTGCGAGGGGCCCGCCTCGCCCGACACGTCTGGCACGACCAGGCCTTCGCAGACCGACTCGAGGATGAAGCGGCAGACTTGAAGCGCCGGTTCAACCGCGACTTCTGGGTCGCCGACGGCGGCTACTTCGCCATCGCACTCGACACCGATGGCCGCCAGGTCGATGCACTCACCTCGAACAACGGGCACCTCCTCTGGAGCGGCATCGTCGACAAGTCGAAGGCCCGCCGTGTGGTGGACAACCTCATGGGAGAGCGACTCTTCTCGGGCTGGGGGGTGCGCACGATGGCGGAAGGCGACGGACGGTTCAATCCCATCGGCTACCACGTCGGGACCATCTGGCCATTCGACAACTCGTTCATCGCCTGGGGACTGCGACGGTACGGATTCAAGGACGAAGCGGCGCATATCGCCGAGGGCATCCTGGACGCGGCCAGGTTCTTCGACGGGCGCCTGCCCGAGGCCTTCGGCGGCTATCCCCGGTCGATGACCATGTACCCCGTCCAGTACCCGACCGCCTGCAGTCCACAGGCCTGGTCGACGGGCGCCCCACTGCTGCTGCTGCGTACGATGCTCGGGCTCGAACCCTTGGACGACCACCTGATCGTGGATCCGGCCATTCCAACCAGTCTCGGTCAGCTGCAGCTGCTCGACATCCCGGGGCGCTGGGGTCGCATCGACGCCTTCGGCCGGGGGCGGGTCCCGCCACCACCGACGAGGCGTGCAAAGGCCCAGACCCGGTGAGCGACCGGCCCGGTGTCCCGTCGGCGGGTGCCGACGGCGCCGACCGGGCCGATGGGGGCGCCTGGCGCCACCGGGTGGTCATCGTCGGAGGTGGGTTCGGCGGCCTTCCCGCCACTCGGCTGCTCGGAAAGGCGCCGGTCGACGTGACGCTCATCGACCGGCGCAACCACCATCTGTTCCAGCCCCTCCTCTACCAGACGGCGACCGGGATGCTCGCCCCGGGTCAGATCGCCCCCGCCCTCCGGCACGTCGTCCGCCGGGCCAAGAACGTGCGGGTGCAGCTCGCCGAGGTGACCGGCTTCGACCTCGAGCGCCGGGTGGTCCACACCACGGTCGGTGGCAGGGTGGCGCTCGAGTATCCCTACGACAGCCTGATCGTGGCTGCCGGCGTGACCCAGTCGTACTTCGGGCACGAGGAGTTCGCCTTCTACGCTCCCGGGATGAAGACCCTCGATGACGCGCTCGAGCTGAGACGGCGCATTCTCGGTGCATTCGAGGTCGCCGAGCTCACGCCCGACCCCGTCGAGCGGGAGCACTGGCTGACCATGGTTGTGGTCGGGGCCGGCCCGACCGGCGTCGAGCTCGCCGGTCAGGTCCGTGAGCTGGCCACCCGCAGTCTGCGCGGTGAGTTCCGCACCTTCGAGGCCTCGTCGGTCCGGGTCATCCTCGTCGATGGGGGAGCAGAACCCCTGGCCACCTTCGGGGGCGCGCTCTCCGGCAAGGCGACCAAGGCACTCGAGCGACTCGGTGTCGAGCTGCGGATGCACTCCCAGGTGGTCGGGGTCGATGCAGACGGCGTCGACGTCAAGGGGGAGGGGGGCGTGGCACGCATCGACGCCCGGACCACCATCTGGGCTGCCGGGGTCCAGGCCTCTCCGCTCGCCGGTCTGCTGGCCGAGGCCGCCGGTGCGAGCGTGGACCGCGCGGGCAGGATCGCGGTGCTCCCCGATCTGACCCTGCCGGGGCACCCCGAGGTCTTCGCCGTCGGGGACATGGCCACCCTCGACGAGCTGCCCGGCGTCGCCGAGGTGGCGATGCAGGGCGGGCTCCATGCCGCCAATTCCATTCTCCGCCGACAGAAGGGCAAACCCACCAATCCGTTCCACTACCGGGACCTCGGGAGCGTCGCCACCATCGGCCGGTTCCGCGCCATCGTGAGCGTGAAGGGCGTGAAGCTGAGCGGGTTCCCCGGCTGGCTGGTCTGGATGTTCGTCCACCTCGCGTTCCTCACCGGATTCGGCAATCGGCTCAGCACGATGCTGCGGTGGCTCCGATCGATGATCGGGCGCGGCCGTGCGGAACGCGAGTTCAGCACGGCCCACACCGGCGGGGACCTGAGCCTGCCCGAAGCAGCCCGGAAGGCCGTCCAGCCCACGCTCTTCCCGGTGATCGAGGGGGCCGGGTCAACGGGTGGACCGGGCCGCGATGCACCGCGAGACAGCGAGGAGTCCTCATCCGGTGACGGGCGACGGTGAGCGACCAGGGCGTCCCGGCGGACGAGGGCGCGCCGGGCACCGGCGGTCCGTCGGTCGGGGTGGGCAGGGCGCGCCGGTTCGAGGTCATCACCATCTACGCGATCGGGCTGTTCCAGGGCCTGAGCCTGGTGGCCTTTCCCGCCGCCGCCACCATCCTGACCGCCTCGACCGGGTACGACCTCTCGAAGAGCCGCTACGGACTCCTCTTCCTCCCCCAGGTGATCATGGCCATCACCGGATCACTGGCCCTGCCGCGGCTGGCAGGCCGGTTCGGGCTCAAGACGGTGCTGCTCGCCGGGATCATCTCCGACACCGTGGCCATGGGCCTCCTGGTGGCGAGCGACCCCGTCCGTACCGATCCCGTCGCCTACGCGATGCTGCTGGTGGCCACCGCCTCCCTCGGCCTCGGGTTCGGTCTCACCCTGAGCTCGATCAGCACCTACGCAGGCGCCTTCATGCCCGATCGGCGCGATGTCGCCCTCACCGCGCTCAATGTCCTGCTCGGCCTCGGGACGGCGCTCTCTCCGCTGCTCATCGCTGTCTTCACCAACCTCGGAGCGTGGTGGTATCTCCCGCTGCTCGCCGCTGCGGGCCTGCTTGCGCTCACGGTGATCGCCTTCTTGCAACCCATGGCGCTACCCGACGCCCACCAGGCGAAGTCGTCGGGTCGCATTCCGGGCCTCTTCTGGTTGTTCGCCGCCGCTCTCGTGCTCTACGGCATCGGCGAGACCATGTTCGGGAACTGGGGCACCTCGCTCCTGGTCAGCAAGGGAGTGACGGCGACCTCGGCCAACGACGCCCTGGCGGCGTTCTGGGCGTCGGTCACCATCGGGAGGTTGCTCATCGCGCTGAGCTCCAGGTGGATCCGGTCGACCACGATCTATCTGGTGTTGCCCTGGGCGATGGCGGCCGCTCTGCTGGTG
The DNA here is from genome assembly GCA_963701325.1 of uncultured Acidimicrobiaceae bacterium. Classification (GTDB taxonomy): domain Bacteria; phylum Actinomycetota; class Acidimicrobiia; order Acidimicrobiales; family RAAP-2; genus Bog-756. The sequence continues at coordinate 680,938 of OY969604.1, read as the reverse complement.
CTGCCCACGGCCCAGAGCGCCACCGCAGGTGTGCTGGTGTTCGCATTCGGCGGATTCGCCTGTTCCGGGTTCTTCCCGATGACCGTCGGTTACGGCGAGGCGACCTTCCCGACCTTCGTGGAGTTGGCGGCCGGGTGGCTCATCGCCGCCTATCAGGTCGGCTACGGGTTGGCAGCCTTCGGGAGCGGCGCGCTCCAGAGTGTGGTCTCGCTGGCTTCGCTCTTCCGGGTCGCGGCCGCTCTCGCCGTCGTGATGGGCATGCTCGCCGTTCCCATCGCCCGCCGTCAGCGCGCACAGCGCCCCACGATTCCATCCTCGCTACACGCCAGGTGAGCGTCGCCTGGTCGACCAAAGGAGCTTCATGACCGAGCACTTCGACGTCATCATCATCGGCACCGGAGCCGGTGGGGGCACCCTCGCACACACCTTGTGCTCATCGGGCAAGCAGATCCTCCTGCTTGAACGCGGCGAATTCCTCCCGCGGGAGCTGGCCAACTGGTCGCCGGACGACGTCTTCATCGACGGCCGGTACATCTCGCCGGACACCTGGTACGACGGCGAGGGGACCGCGTTCCAGCCCCAGGCGCACTACTTCGTGGGCGGCGCGACCAAGCTCTACGGTGCCGCCCTCTACCGCCTGCGGCCCGGGGACTTCGGTGAGATCCGGCACGTGGACGGGGTCTCGCCTGCCTGGCCGGTCTCCTACGACGAGTTCGAGCCCTGGTATACGAAGGCAGAGGAGCTCTACCAGGTCCATGGCACGCATGGTGAGGACCCCACCGAGGGGCCGTACTCGAAGCCCTATCCGTGGCCGCCGGTGAGCCACGAGCCGCGTCTCCAGGAGATCTCCGACGCCCTCGAGGCCAAGGGGTACCACCCGTTCTCCGCACCGTGCGGTATCCAGCTCGACGAGGCGGACCGGACGCGGAGCCTGTGTATCCGCTGCGCGTGGTGCGACGGCTATCCCTGCATGGTGCACGCCAAAGCGGACGCCGAGGTCATGGCGGTCCGGCCCAGTCTCCAGTCACCGGACGTCACCCTGCTGACCGGCGCCACCGCGATCAGGTTGGAGACCGACCCCTCCGGCCGCTCCGTGAACGGTGTGGTCGTGGAGCGCGGCGGGGGACACGAGGTGTACGACGCGGACATCGTGGTACTGGCGGCTGGGGCTGCCAACAGCGCCAAGCTCCTCTTGAACTCGGCCAACGACGCACATCCCACCGGGCTCGCCAACGGCTCCGACCAGGTCGGTCGCAACTACATGTTCCACAACTGCAAGGCGGTCGTCTCGCTCGGCACCGAGCCCAACGACACGGTCTTCCAGAAGACACTCGGCATCAACGACTTCTACTTCGCCGAGGGGGACCGCGAGTGGCCACTCGGGAACATCCAGATGGTCGGGAAGTCCAATGCCGGCGCGATGAAGGGGGAGGAGCCGAAGCTCACCAAGCTGGCACCGCGCTGGACTCTGGACGACGTCGCCAAGCACGCGGTCGACTGGTGGCTCACCACCGAGGACCTGCCGCGACCGGACAACCGGGTGACCGTCGACGGACAGGGAAGCGTCCACCTGACCTACCAGGCCACCAACGACAAGGAGGCAGACGGGCTCTACGGGGAGCTGCGCACGATCCTGAACCACGTCGGCATGGCCGACCATCACGTGCTGCGCAAGAACTTCTACATGAGCATGGACGTCCCGGTCGCCGGCTGCGCCCATCAGGCAGGGACCTGCCGCTTCGGCCAGGATCCTGCGACGTCGGTGCTCGATGCCGACTGTAAGGCCCACGAGCTGGACAACCTCTACGTCGTCGACACCAGCTTCTTCCCGAGCATCGGGGCGGTCAACCCAGCCCTCACCGCCATGGCCAACGCCATCCGGGTGGGGGAGCACCTGAAGGAACGACTCGCGTAGACCGGCGCATGGCCCTCGAGCGCCACGACGTCGATCAGGATCAGTTCCCAGACAGCTCCGCGTCGACCAGCTGCGACACGGCATCGATCAGGGCGAGATGCGTGAAGGCCTGGGGGAAATTGCCGAGGTGCTCACCGGTCTTCGCATCGATCTCCTCGGCATAGAGGTTCAACGGCCCGGCAAACGAAAGGAGCCTCTTGCAGAGTGCTCTCGCCCGATCGAACTCCCCGATCATGGCGAGCGCGGAGACCAGCCACCATGAGCAGATGGTGAAGGTGCCCTCTTTCCCCTCGAACCCGGTATCGGTGCTGTCGACCTTGTAGCGCAGCACCAAGCCGTCCTCGGTGAGCTCGTCAGCGATGGCCAGGACAGTCGCTCTCACCCGTTCGTCGTCCGGCGGGAGGAATCCCATGATGGGGATCAGCAGGAGGGAGGCATCGAGCTCGTCGTTCTCGTACGCCTGACGGAATCTGCCCCGGGCATCGACACCCTTGGCGATGATGTCCTCCTTCAGCGCGTCAGCCGCCTTCCGCCAGCGGTCCGCCCTGTCTTGTGCACCCCGCCGCATAGCGAGGTCCGCGCCGCGATCGGCCGCCACCCAGCAGAGGACCGCGGAGGCGGTGAAGTGCTGCGGGTCGCCGCGGATCTCCCAGATTCCCTGGTCGGCATCACCGCTGTGCCGTAAGGCATCCTCCACCAGCGTTGACAGGCCTTCCCAGACCGCGTGGACGATCTGTGCCTCCCCTTGACTGAAATGGGTCGCCACGGCATCGAGGAGCATCCCCCAGACATCGTTTTGATGCTGGTCCCACGCGCCGTTCCCCACCCGGACCGGACTCGCTCCGTCGTACCCGGAGAGATGGTCGAGCGTCCGCTCGGTGAGGTCACGCTCGCCCCCGATGCCGTACATGATCTGAAGGTCGAACGGTTGATCGGGATTCCCCTGGGTGACCGATTCGAGCACGAAGGCGAAGTACTCGACCGCTTCCCACTCGAATCCGAGGCGATAGAGCGACCGCAGCATGAACCCGGTGTCCCTGATCCAGGTGAACCGGTAGTCCCAGTTGCGGGCACCTCCGGGGGTCTCGGGCAGTGAGGTGGTCGACGCTGCCATGATCGCCCCGGTCGGGGCGTAGCTCAGTCCCTTGAGAGTGAGGGCGCTGCGTTCGATGTACGACCGCCAGGGGTGATCCGGAAACGTCCCTGTCGCCAACCAGTCGCGCCAGAACGCCACCGTGGAGGCGACGTCCTCGTCTGCGCGGTCCTGGGTGGTCGGCGACGAGCCGTTCCACGAGAGCGTGACGAACGCCGACTCACCGTGGGCGAGGGTGGTGCGCCCATAGCAGCGGGCTCCGATCACGCCGAGCCGAAGACTGCTTGTCAACGACAGCGTGAGCTCACTGTCCGGCACACTGACGGCGACGGAGCAGTACCCGTCACCGTCGTAGGACCAATGACCCGGTGCTGTGCCGTAGTCGAACAGCGGCAGGCAGTCGAGCTGAACCTCCACCCGTCCAGCGATACAGGTCGCGGTGCGCAGCAGGACGCCTGCTGCGGCAGCATCGGTCGGAGCCCGGCGATAGCCAGGTCGTCTGGCCCCATCATCGATCTCGCGGACGACCATGAGGTCCTGTACGACGAGCCAGCCGGTCGGCGTGTGCCACGTCGTCTCGACCACCATCGTGCCGGGTAGATACTGCCGGTGGTGCGGGACCATGGTGTTCGACGGTCCGAAGCGGAACGAACCGGCCGAACGGTCCAGGAGGGCTCCGAACACGCTGGGCGAGTCGGGCCGGGGCAGGCACAGCCATTCGACGGACCCGTTCGGAGCCACCAGACAGCTGTTCTCGCAGTCGGACAGGAAGGCGTACTCGGCGATGGGAGGGAAGGCGCTCATGATCGGATCCTTCTGTTCAGTGACCGGATGTGTCTAGCGAATCTGTGCACCATACGAGGCGTAGCGTTTGCCGTGTCGTTGGGCGAGATCCATTCCTGAGCGGACCTGGAACGGGCTGATGCCCCCCGGCTCCCACGGTCCCACTGATCCCGCAGCGATCGCGTCGGGTGCCTTCGGGGGGATGCCGAAGTGCTCGCTGGCGTCGGGGATGCCGAGGTGGGCGAGCTCGAACCAGTCCTGTCGCATGAAGTCGTTGCTTCCCGGGCAGAGCGCACCGCGACGCATGGCGTCGGCCACCCGGGTCGCCATGCCGGGCTCCGAGAGGTGCCCGGGTGAAGACTCGAACAGTCCGGCGCCGGTGCGCAGGTAGCCGGTCTCGAACAGTGAGACGACCCCGGCGAACAGTGAGAAGGCTCTCGGGTCGTCGTTGGCCCGGGCGATGAAGGCGAAGACCTCGAGCTCGGATTCGACCGTCGTCCCGAAGTCGGCGAGCAGGTGGACCCAGTCGTGCTGGGCGAGCAGGGGTGGGGCGGAGCCCGGCCGCCCGGGATAGACGAACCCGCGAGCTCGATAGAACTCGGTCACCCGCCGTCCCAGCGTGCCGGGTGGGAGCACCTCGAGCTCCTCCCAGCGCTCGGCGAGCACCGGGTCGGCGACTGCGCTGTCCCACGCCGAGGCGAGCGCCGACTTGGTGTGCAACGCAGCGGCATCGTCGTCGCTCCAGGTGGAGGTGTAGCCGATGCGCTCGAACTCGACGGCGGCAAGCCCGAGGCTTCCCTGGGCAAATTCCATCGTCACCTCGAGCATGCCGTCCTCGACGCCGAGTTCGGCTGCGAACAGTCCGACGCGCGCCGCCACCTCGGCCGGAAGGGGCCGAAGGACGATGGCGAGCAGCACCATGAGTTGCACGATCCGCGAGCGGAACTCGATCGTCCGGCCCGCGAGGGCGGCAGCGAACGCATCGGGTTCGATCCTGGGTGCGTCCGGTTCGGCGGGATGGCCGGTCATGGCCAGACAGATGGCGCTGAGGAGCACTTGCTGCATGCCGGTCAATCCGCCCTGAGGCGAGGCCGCCGACTCGATGCCCCGGCTGAAGACCTCCACCTCGGCCGCGTCGGGAGGCGCGAGATTGGCCAGTCCGGGGCTCGGAGGTGGGACGCCCATCGGCATCCACTCTAGAGCCGGCAGTACGCCCTAGATGTCGTAGTAGAGCATGAACTCCCACGGGTGCGGGCGGAGGCGCACCGGGTCGATCTCGCTCGCGCGCTTGTACCCGATCCACGTCTCGATGAGGTCGTCTGTGAAGACCCCCCCCTCGGTGAGGAACTCGTGGTCGTCCTCGAGCGCCCCGAGTGCCTCCTCGAGGGAAGAGGGGACCTGCCCGATCTTCGCCAACTCCTCCGGAGGCAGTTCGAAGAGGTCTTCCTCCACCGGTGCCGGAGGCTCCGTCTGCTTGCGTACCCCGTCGAGCCCGGCCATGAGCATCGCGGAGAAGGCGAGGTACGGGTTGCACGATGGATCCGGGCAGCGGAATTCGATGCGCTTGGCCTTCGGGCTCTTCGAGTAGAGGGGGATCCGACACGCAGCCGAGCGGTTCCGTTGCGAGTAGACCAGGTTGACCGGGGCCTCGTAGCCGGGGACCAGCCGACGGTAGGAATTGGTGGTCGGTGCGGCGAAGGCGAGCACGGCCCGGGCGTGGGCGAGCAGACCACCGACATACCAGCGACCCATGTCCGACAGCCCGCCATAGCCGGTGTCCGCGTAGAAGAGCGGCTCCCCACCGTTCCAGAGCGACTGGTGCACGTGCATACCGGAGCCGTTGTCCTGGAACAGCGGCTTCGGCATGAAGGTCGCGGTGCAGCCTGCGTTGTTCGCCACGCTCTTGACCACGTACTTGTAGAGCATCAGCTTGTCCGCCATCGTGAGCAGGGTGTCGAACCGCATGTCGATCTCGGCCTGGCCGGCCGTGCCGACCTCGTGGTGCTGAATCTCGATTTCGATCCCGTGTCGTTCCATGGCCAGGCACATCTCTGACCGCAGGTCCTGGAAGTGATCCATCGGTGGGACCGGGAAGTACCCCTCCTTGTAGCGCGGCTTGTGGCCGAGGTTCGGGCCTTCGTCACGGTCCGAGTTCCAGATGCCTTCGACGGAGTCCACCTGATAGAACGCGGAGTGCTGGTCCTGCGAGAAGCGGACGTCGTCGAAGATGAAGAATTCCGCCTCGGGTCCGAAGTAGGCGGTGTCGGCGAGCCCGGTGGCCTTCAGGTGGCGTTCGGCCTTCGAGCGCGACATAGCGGGGATCCCTGCTGTAGCTCTCACCGGTGACCGGATCATGGACGAAGCAGTTCATGTTGAGCGTCTTGTGCTGCCGGAACTCGTCGATGACGGCGGTCGACGGATCCGGGAGCAGGATCATGTCCGATTCCTGGATCGCCTGGAACCCGCGGATCGACGAGCCGTCGAACCCGTAGCCGTCGGTGAAGGCGTCCTCGGTGAGCTCGTGCACCGGCATCGAAAAGTGCTGCATCAGACCGGGGAGATCGCAGAACCTCAGGTCGACGATCTCGATCCCTTCGTCAGCGGCAAAGCGGACCACCTCACCCGCGTTTCGTTCCTGCATCGCGTCTCCTCTTCACGAGTGCTTCCTGGCATCAGACCGACTCGCCGCGCCGACTGCACTGTTCAGGCGCACCGCGCCACCGATTCAGTCTCTAACGATTCGCCCTGAGGTGCAACGCTCGGATGCGTTCCGGATGATGAACGGACGATGAATTCCACGGGGGCGTCCGGCTTCAGTTGCGAACGGCGGATGCCGACAACTCCCTTGTGCCCCGGGCCGGCTCCGGTTCCGCCGCCGTCGAGCTGGCTCGGGCATGCTCTCCGAGTGGCCGGGCGGTCACTCGGCGCAACCCCGGGTTGCCGACGGGGCGCTCGACACACCGGCTGACCCGGAGGCCGGCCCCGCCGCCCGCTTCCGGAAAAAGGGCCGCCGGGTCCGGAACATCGGTTGGCGGAAACCTCAGCTACGACGGACCCCGCGGCTCCTTCCATTCTACCGTCCGGGCCCCGAGCTGCGAACAGACCGGCCGAGCTCGGAAAATCAGGTCCACGGCATGGCGGCACGCTCGCTCCAGTAGGTACCCGGGTCGCAGACAAGGGCCGTTGCCCGATCACCGTCGAGCGGTGCCACCGCACCCAGCGCCTCCAGGTTCGAGCGCAACTGCCGCACGGTCGCGGCTCCGGAGAGGACGACGTCCGCCCAGGGCTGGGCCAAGGCAGAGGCCAGGGCGACGACGTCGGGGCTGGGCCCGAGCGCGTCCGAGATCGGTCCCGGGGTGGCCAGGCGGCCGTTTGCCAGCGCCTCCTTCACGATCACCGTCCAGCCCGCCCCCTTGGCCTCTGCGAGGGCCGGGCCGGCGGAGACCTCGAGCAGGTTCCAGGTTGCCTGGACCGCCGAGAAGAGCGGCGCGCCGTCGACCTCGATCGAGAGGGCGCGCCGGAGGGTCTCCGCCTGCGCTGGGCCGCTGAGGCTGAGCCCGACGGGGACGCCCAGCCGGGCGAGCGCCGACTGCACCGGGACCGAGTCGAGGATGCCGGACTCGAGGGTGGCCGAGTGGACCTGGTAGAGCCGCAGCCAGGGCCCGAGGAGGGCGACGCTCTCGGGCCACTGGCGCGCGAGTGCGGCAGCGGAATGGTCCTTGACCTCCGGGACCGCTGCGTCCACCGTCCAATCGGCCGTGTAGGTGTACCCCCACTTGGACGACGCGGTCACCTGTTCGGGCCGGACATCACGAGTGGTGAGCCATCCCGCCAGGAACTGCTCGGCGCGTCCGTACGACCGTGCGGCGTCGAACCACCGGATCCCGCCCGCCCAGGCGGCGTCGCAGACCTCGCGACAACGCTGCTCGAGGGCGTCGACCGAGCGGTCGGGCCCGAGTGATGCGCCGTGGCCGACGGTCAGGTACCCAGGACGGCCCAGCGCGGCGAGTCCGAGACCCAGGACGGCCATGGAGCCGCCCGCCGGCCGATCGCTAGTCCTTCTCGAGCTTCCGGATGGTGCCGTAGCCGCCGGACATGGCCGCGACGATGATGTTCTCGAAGTCCTTGTCGGTCAGGATCCGTGGGGTGCCGAGGGACGAGGACCGCCAGTAGAGCTCTGCCAGCCATTCGAGGAGCTCGATCCGCTCGATCGCCTCCTTCATCGTGCTGCCGTAGGCGACCGAACCGTGGTTCTGCATCATGGCCGCGTTGCGGCCCTTGAGGGCCTCGATGACGTTCTGCGCGAGCTCCTCGGAGCCGAAGGTCGCGTAGGCCGCGGTGCGGGGCGCGCCCCCGAGGCCGAGGCAGCTGTAGTGCAGCGGCGGGAGCTCGTCATGGCAGCAGCCGAGCGCCGTCGAGGCCATCGCGTGGGCATGGGTGACAGCGAGGGCGTTGGTCGCGGCGTAGATGCCGGTGTGCAACGGGACCTCCGAGGTCGGGGCGAGGTCCCCGTCCACCACGGTCCCGTCGAGCTCGATGACCGTGACCATCTCCGCGGTCACCGTCCCCAGGTCGGCGCCGGTGGGGGTGACCGCGACCAGGTCCCCGTTCCGGGCGGAGATGTTCCCGGCGGTGCCGATCACCAGACCGGTCCGGGCCAGGTGGCGGCTGGCTTCGGCGACGGCTTCGCGCTCGTCGGCCAAGAGCAGATCGCTCATCGTTCGTGTCCTCTCCGAGTCTCGGCTCTCAGCCCGGGACGCTGCATCGTAATCGGTAGTGTCGCACCCTACAGGGTGGATGCCGGATGGTTCGCTGGGTCGAGGCCGAGCGCGACGGCACGGAACGGGAGTGGGGTGGGTCATCGTGGGACGACTTGACGGCAAGGTGGCGATGGTGACCGGCGGTGCCGGGGGGATCGGTGCCGCCACCGTTCGGGCCCTGTCCAGAGAGGGTGCCTCGGTCGCAGTGGTCGACATCGACGGCGACGGCGCGGAACGGGGTGCCGAGGCGATCCTGGCGTCGGGTGGATCGGCCATCGGGGTGCGTGCCGATCTGTCAGACGAGGACCAGGTGGTCGCTGCCGTAGGCGCCACGGTCGCCCAGTTCGGCCGGATGGACGTCCTCCACAACAACGCAGCGCTGACCGAGTCCGCCTTCCTCGACCACGACACCGTGGTGACCGAGTTGTCGGTCGAGGTATGGGAGCGGACCCTGGCGGTCAACCTGCGCAGTCAGATGCTGACCTGCAAGCACGCGATCCCCGAGATGGTCCGTCACGGGGGTGGCTCCATCATCAACATGTCCTCGGGGGCGTCGCTCAGCGGCGACCGGACCCGCACCGCCTACGGGGTCTCCAAGGCGGGGGTGAACACGTTGACCATGTACGTCGCCGCCGGGCACGGGAAGCAGGGGGTCCGGGTCAACACGATCGTTCCCGGCCTCATCATCACCGACGCCGTGCGGGCCCACCTCACCGACGAGATCGTGGACCGCCTCGGCAAGAAGACGCTCACGCCGCAGCTCGGCCAGCCCGACGACATCGCCAACCTGGTCGTCTTTCTGGCTTCCGAGGAGTCGCGCTACATCACCGGACAGATGATCGTCATCGACGGTGGCATGTCGGCCCACGTGGGCTCGCCCGCACCGGGAGACAGTTGAACCGTGCCGTCGGTGCTGCAGCCGGCACGGTCACCGGTGGATCAGGCCGGCCCGAGCACGTAGTCCCCGGTGTCCGGGCGGTGGTACCAGCCGCCCGCAGCCTGGGTGCCCCCGTCCACGTGGAGCGTCTGTCCGGTCACGTAGCTGGAGAGCGATCCGGCGAGGAAGACCGCAGCCCCGGCCATCTCGTCGACGTCGCCCGGACGGCCCATGGGAACCGTCGAGCTGAAGGACCGCTCGGAACCCGGGGGTGCGACCGCGATGAGGCCTTCGGTCATCGTGATGTCCGGGGCGAGGGCGTTGACCCGGATCCCGTGGGGCGCCAGCTCGAGCGCCGCGGTCTTCGTGAAATTGATGACCCCGGCTTTGGCGGCCGCGTAGGCGGCGTACCCGGGGGCGGCGCGGACCCCTTCGATCGAGGTCACGTTCATGATGCTGCCGCCCGACCCTTCAGCAACCATGACCCGGGCCACCCGCTGGGTGCAGAGGATGACGTGTTTGAGGTTTGCCCGGTAGAGCGCATCCCAGCCGTTCTCGGACGTCTCGAGTAATGGAGAGGAGAAGACCCCGCCGGCATTGTTGACGAGGATGCCCACGCTTCCGAGCTCGCTCAGGGTTCGGCTGAGTGCGGCGTCCACCTGATCCGGCTCCCGGACGTCGGTGGCGATGCCGAGCCCCCCGATCTCCTCCGCGGCAGCCGCAGCGGTCTCGGGATCGCGCTCCCAGATCGCAACCGAGGCACCGAAGGCGGCCAGGCCACGCGCGATACCCCTGCCGATACCCGAACCGCCTCCGGTCACCACGGCAACCTGGTCGGTGAGCAGGATCTGGGAGGGGTCGATGGACACGAGGTCATCACTCTAATAAGTTCGCAGACCAGAAGGTGAATTGTCCGAGAGCCGACGAGGGGATGCAGATCGATGCCGAGGATTGAGCCGATCCCACTGGACGAGCTTGCGGCGGAACCGCGGCGGATCATCGAGGAGGGTGTGGCGGACGGCACCTATGCCACACCCATTCCGCTGCAGATCTTCGCCTACCGCACGTCTCAGATCCTCATGACCGACGGGGCCAGACGAACCTGGGGGACCCAGAGCCTCCTCGGCGGCCGGATCCTCGAGCTCATCCGGATCCGGAGCGCGCAACTCGGCGAGTGCCAGCCGTGCATGCAGTCCCGAAAGCACGACTCGATCACCGATGCGGACGTCGCCTGCCTGGTGAGTCCTGGGAGTTCGGGGCTGACCGAGCAGGAGCGCCTGGCCGTGGAGTTCCTCGATCTGCTCTCCGCCGACCACCACGCGATCGACGACGAGGTCTACCGCGAGCTCGGCAAGGTCTTCACCGCTGCCCAGATCATCGAGCTCGGCTTCACCTGCGCCAACTCGATGGGCCTGCACCGGTTCATCCACACGCTCGATGTCTTCGGGGACAGTGCGCCGGTCATCGCCTTCGACCCCGGTCAGGTCGACACCGCGGTGGCCGACGTCGCTCCGGCATGAGCGAGACCGTCTTCGTCACCGGCGCCACCGGACTCGCGGGCGCCAACGTCTGCAGGCTGCTCCTCGAGCGCGGGGACCACGTGCGCGCGCTGGCCCGGGCCGCCGCAGATTCCTCCCCGTTGGCCGCCCTCGGAGCTGAGGTCGTCGTCGGCGACATCACCGACGCCCACGCGGTCCGCAGCGGTGCAGAGGGGAGCGATGCCGCCATCCACTGCGCCGCGCTCCTGGGTGGGGCCAGCCAGCACCTACCCGACTTCGTAGCGGTGAACGTCGACGGCACCAGGAACGTCCTCGACGCAGCCGAAGCCCTCGGTCTGCGCAGGGTGGTCGCGGTGAGCACCGGGACCTTCTTCGACACCTCGGGGGGCCTCGAGCGTGAGGACGCCCCCGTCTCGAAGGAGCCCAGCTCGGATCCCTACACGATCACCAAGATGGCCGCCTTCGAGGACGCGATGGCCCGTTCCGCGGCTGGCCAGGACGTGGTCACCGCTCACCCGGGCGCGATCTTCGGTCCCTCTCCGGTCGCGAGCAACGCGCTCGGCATCACCAGCTTCAACCGGGTGCTCCTCTCGGCGTTGCGCGGCCGCATCACCCAGTACATCCGGTTTCCGGTGAGCTGGGTCTACGCGGAGGACGTCGCCCGGGGCTGTCTGCTCGCGCTGGACCGCGGGGTCTCCGGTGAGCGGTACATGCTCGATGGACGTCCGGAGGAGACAGTGAGCGTCGCCGAGGCGTGCAACCGGATCTGCGAGCTCGCCGGGCTCGACCATCGGGTCGTCGACGTGCCCTCGTCGGACGACCCGGAGCTGGTCCGGGTGTTCGGGCCGACCCTGGTGGCGATCGCCGCAAAGGCCGCCAGCACCCAGACCAATCGTCGCGATCTGCGGGAGTCGAAGACCTACAAGCGGCTGGGCTACGACCCGATCAGTCTCGACGAAGGCTTCGTGATCACCACCGCGTGGCTGCGGGAGCTCGGCAAGGTCAGCTGAGACTGCCGGCCGCGCCGTCTTCCGTCTCCGGGCGGACGGCGAGGGGGCCGCGTCCCTCGACGCAGACGTTGCGCAGCTGGCCGATCCCCTCGGCGCCGGACAGGATGACTTCGCCGCTCCGGAGGAACCGGCCCCGCGCCATGCCGACGCCGGACGGTGTCCCGGTGAAGATCAGATCCCCGGGGTAGAGCCTGCAGATCGAGGACAGATAGGCGACCAGTCTCCGGATCGGGAAGATGAGGAGGCTGCTCCGTGCCTCCTGCATCCGCTCGCCGGCCACGTCGCACCAGAGCGCGACGTCGTCCGGATCGGCGAAGGTGTCCAGAGAGACCAGCGCCGGACCGATCGGACCGTACCCGCTGAAGCTCTTGCCGAGGGAGAACTGGGCCGGCGACCCGGTCATCTGGACCTGCCGGTCGGAGATGTCCTGGCCCAGGGTCAGACCGGCGACCGAGCCCCAGGCGTCGGTTGGCGCGACCGAGGTGCACTCGGCCCCGATGACGGCCACGATCTCGACCTCCCAGTCCACACTGGCACCGGAGAGCGGCACCTCACCGGTCGGACCGGTGATGCAACTCGGGAACTTGGTGAAGGTGAGCGGGGCCGGCGGCAGATCCATCCCGGTCTCGCCCGCATGGTCGCGGTAGTTGAGCCCGATCCCGAACACCTGCCGGGGCGCGGGCACCGGTGGACCGAGGCGGGCGTCGGTCACGGGGCCGCCGGCCGATGCGGCTGAGCACCGCCCGCTGAGGTCATGCAACTCCGGCCACCGGGCGATCGCGGCCATCGGATCTGCCAGGCTCTCGTCGCCGGCGATTGCCGCGAGGTCATGCCACCGTCCGTCGTGCTCGAGCGCGGCCCGGCCTTCCACGTTCAACAGTCGGAACATCCCGGGACCCCTTCGTCCGTCGTCCTCGGAAGGCTACCCTCGGAGTCTGTGCACATCCGGGCCGGCGGATGGCCGGTCCACCCGATGGAGGAGACCGAATGAGCTTTGAGCCGAGCCCGCGGGGTGCCGACCTCCGTCAGCGCCTGTCCGAGTTCCTGGAGACCTCGGTCGTCCCGGCCGAGGTCGTCTACGAGCAGCAGATGCGGGCATCCGGTGATCCCCACCACCACCCCGCGATCATCGAAGAGCTCAAGTCAGCGGCACGCGGGCGCGGGCTCTGGAACCTGTTCATGCCGCACGTGACCCCCTGGACGCCCGATCCTGTCACCACCCTCGACTACGCGCACCTCGCCGAACTGTCCGGACGGAGCCCCCTTGCGCCCGAGGCGATGAACTGCTCCGCGCCGGACACCGGCAACATGGAGGTGCTCGCCCTGTTCGGGTCGGACCAGCAGCGCGAGGAGTGGCTGGTGCCGCTGCTCGAAGGAGAGATCCGTTCCGCCTTCGCGATGACCGAGCCCGACGTCGCCTCCTCGGACGCCACCAACATCCGGCTGTCCATCCGCAGAGACGGGGACGGCTACGTCCTCAACGGCCGGAAATGGTGGATCTCCGGTGCGGCTTCGGAACGGTGCCGGGTGTTCATCGTGATGGGCAAGACCGACCCCGATGCCGACCGGCACCGACAGCAGTCGATGATCCTCGTGCCACGGGGCACACCCGGTCTGACCATCGTGCGGAACCTCCCGGTGTTCGGCTACACCGACCGGGAGGGGCACTGCGAGCTGAACTTCGAGGACGTGCGGGTACCGGCCACCAACCTGATCGGCGAGGAGGGGGCGGGGTTCGCCATCGCCCAGGCCCGCCTCGGTCCCGGGCGCATCCACCACTGCATGCGCTGCATCGGCATGGCCGAGCGGGCCCTCGAGCTCATGTGCCGCCGGGTCATCGGCCGGATCGCATTCGGCCGACCGCTCTCCGACCAGGGGGTGATCCGCGAATGGATCGCCGACTCTCGGATCGAGATCGAGCAGGCTCGCCTGCTCACCCTCAAGGCCGCCTGGCTCATGGACACCGTCGGTCACCAGGGCGCCGCCACCGAGATCTCGGCCATCAAGGTGGTCGCCCCCAACATGGCGTTGCGAGTGGTCGATCGGGCGATCCAGGCGCACGGGGGTGGTGGGGTGTCCGACGACTTCCCGCTCGCCCGCATGTACGCGGGCCTGCGCACCCTCCGGTTCGCCGACGGACCAGACGAGGTCCACCGGCGTCAACTCGCCCGGCGCGAGCTCGGCAGGTACACCTGATGGACAGTCCGGTCACCATCGGCCGGACGCGGTCCGGAGGGGCGAGCGGGTGGCGCAGCCGATCACGGCGGGTGACCCTGGCCTGCGTTCGACTTAGGCCTGCTCTTCTGACCCGCGGTCTGTGTTCGGGCGTCCCCGGAGCCCTACTCTCGCCGCATCCAGGATCAGGCGGACGACCACGGCGACCACCGCCAGGTCGGCGAGCATCTGCACGGTCGTGACCAGTCGGGCCCCGTCGGTGTGGGGCGTGATGTCGCCGAACCCCACGGTCGAGAACACGGACACGGTGAAGTAGAGCGCCGAGGTCCGGTCGAGCGGGTGCCCGAACGTGGAGGGGCTGAACCGGGACATGGTCAGATAGATCCAGGCAAAGAGGACAAGGAAGAGCGGGATGATGGTGGCCATGGCCACGCCCGCGCGGAGCATTGGGTAGCTGCTCTTGGTGATCGACCGGATCTCGTAGATCAGCGCCGCCACGAACAGCGCCATGCCGACCCCGAGGCGGAGGACGACCGACTGGTGGGCGCGGTGCTCGAGGGGGAACAGGTAGTAGACGGCGAGGATGACCGAGGTGGTGACGGTGGCCTGGAGGACTGCGGCGATGAGATGTCTGTGCTGGACTTCGCCGAGGCCCACGATCTGGGACGTCGCCACGCGCCAAGCCTCTCAGTTGGCGGCCCCCACGGGACGGACCCTACCGTCCGGCCCCTGCCGCGGGCAGGTCACGACGAGGTGCCCGGTCCCTGCCTTCGGACGGTCTCGACCGACTCCATCGCCGCCCGCAGATCGTTGAGCCACTCCTCGGTGTGGGTGCCGACGAGCTTCACGCACCAAGCCAGCGCGTCGGCCCGGCTCCGGGCGACTCCGCTGTCGACCAGGGTGTCGAGCACCAGGCGCTCGGGTTGCCGTAGACGGGTCATGACAGGCACCGAGACGTTGGTGAACACCTGGCGGGTCGTCCCGACCTCGACGCCCCACGCGATGTTCCGACCGAAGCGGTGCTCGGCCTCGCGGGCGACGGCCATCCGCTCTTCGCGGGTCTCCTCCCGGAACCGGCTCGCCCTGCCGGACTCGGCCGCCGCGGTTCCGGCCTCGTCCCCTTCGGAGCCCTCGGGCGCCGCGACCCTGCCGACGATCAGGATCTCGTCACGGTCGACGGTCACCTCGGGCGCGCCGGTGAACCAGGTGTCGGGCAGCCGTCCCGCCAGCCAACCGGTCAGTTCCTCGATCGAGACCGGCGCGCTCTCGCCGGATCCCGCCCGCCTGCCCCCACCTCGTGCCAGGTGCACCATCTCCTGCTCCTTCAGCTCGTGCGACGGGCGACCACGCCCGTCGTCTCGATTACTTTATTACATAGTTACATTATAAGCAAACGGTGCGGCTCTGCAGGTGGGCCCTGCTCCGTCAGTAGGGTCGGGGCCCTGATGCCACTCGTCGTCGTCGCCCCGGACAAGTTCCGTGGCACGGCCACCGCTGCCGAGGCGGCCCGGGCCATGGCCCTCGCGGCCACCACCCTCGGGTGGGAGACGCGGTCCTTTCCGCTCTCCGACGGCGGTGAGGGGCTGTTGGAGGCGTGCGCGCCGGGGTGCCCGGAGGTGCACACCACGACGGTGAGCGGCCCGGACGGTCGCCCGGTGGAGGCGGAGTGGCGCAGCGGCCCAGGGCTGGCCGTGGTGGAGTCGGCCCGAGCATCGGGACTCACGCTCGGTGGAGGCCGCGAGGGCAACGACGCGCTGGCCGCCAGCTCGCGGGGGACCGGAGAGCTCCTCGTCGCAGCGGGCCGCCTGGTCGGGCCCGGTGGCACCGTGGTGCTCGGTCTTGGGGGTTCGGCGATGACCGACGGAGGCTCCGGCGCTCTGGCGGCGGTCGAAGGGGCAGGGGGGCTCGGCGGGGTCACGCTCGTCGGCGCCTGTGATGTCGATGTGGCGTTCGTGGATGCGGCCCCGCTCTTCGGCCCCCAGAAGGGAGCCTCGCCCGACGAGGTCAGCGTGCTCACCGGGCGTCTCGAGAGACTCGCCGGCGAGTACGTTGACCGCTACGGAGTCGACGTCCGGGGCGTCTCCGGGGCCGGCGCAGCCGGCGGGCTCGGTGGTGCCGTGATCGTGCTCGGCGGGGAGCTCCGTTCCGGCTACGACCTGGTGGCGGGGATCGTCGGGCTGCGGTCGGCCCTGGCCTCGGCCGATCGGGTGATCACCGGGGAGGGAGGACTCGACGGGCCGTCGTTCCGGGGCAAGGTGGTCGGTGGGGTGGTGACCGACGCACGGGTCGGCGGGACGGCGACCCTCATCGTGGCCGGCCGGGTTGCCGCGGGGGTGACCGCCACGGCCGTCGCGGCCGGAGCTGACGTGGTGTCCCTCACCGAGCGGTTCGGTCGTGCCCGCGCGACCGCGGACACCTTCGACTGCATCACGGAGGCAACCGGTGACTGGCTCGGCCCACCTGGCCGGGGCGTCCAGCCGGGCCCGGCGGTGCCGGGGGTGTCCTGCTAGGGTCGGCCCGACAACATGGAGCTGTAGGTCGGGGAAGCCGGTCGAAGTCCGGCGCTGGTCCGCAACCGTAGGTGGAGTGCCCGCAGACGCGCGGGTGTCCACGAGTCGGGGTACCGGCCCGCCGCTCGGTTGAGTCCCGACCGTCGAGAACAGCGGCGAGGGCTCGGTCATCGGGGAGCGCCGCCCTGCCGATGCTGCCGGGTCGTCGCCCGGAAGCGAGTGGCTCCCATGCCGACCTGCCGCACCAGGGGACCCGCCCGGCGCCGATGGCGGCGACTGGCGACGGGCTCGCTCTGCATCGCGGCGGCCTCGGCGGCCCTGGCGCTTGCCGGCCCGTTCGCCCTCAAGCCGTTTGCGGATGCCGCCGGGGCGGCCACCGAGGTCGGCGTGGCCTTCGTGCTGGACTTCGGCGGCGACCGGGGTCAGGTGGTCGGCTGCGTCCACGTGCCGGCGTCGGACAACCGCTACGACGCATTGGCTGCATTCACCCAGCAGGAGCACTTGGCGGCACCCACGTACAACGACACCGGACTGCTCTGCTCGATCGGCGGCATTCCGGTCAGCGGGTGCGGAGAGCAAGTCGGGAACCGCTACATCTACTGGTCCTACTTCACCGGTCCGACGGCCACCGACGGACCCGGCCCATGGACGTATTCGAGTACGGGCGCGTTCGCCACGGTCGGTGCGTGCACAGCTGCGTCCGGGGGGGCACTCATCGGCTGTGACCTCGAGGGCTGGCGGTTCCAGGACCCCGGAACCGGCCTCCCCAACGATCCGCCGCCGAGGACACCGGCGGATTACGCGGCCATCTGCCTGTCGACCGTGACGACGACGACGTCACCGCCGACGACATCACCGACCTCCACCGCACCGACGTCCCCCGCCGGTGGACCGACAACCCCTGTCGCGCCGTCCGGCCACGGGACGCCGAACGGATCCCAGGCGACGACGACCCCGCCGTCAGGATCGGTGGTCACCACGACTGCTCCGACCACACGGGCCGATCCGGGCGGGCCGCGGGCCATCGGGACGGCTCATACGGCAACCGGGGACACCACGAGCACCACCTCGCCGCCGCGGTCCGGCACCGGTGGTCATGCCGAAGCGGTCGGGTCGACACCCGCTTCGGCCCACCCATCCGGTGGGTCCGGTTCGATCCCGCTCATCGTCGGCGGGGTCCTGGTGGCTGTTCTTGTGATGGCGTCTGTGCTCCGTTGGCGGAAGCGACCCCGCATGCCATGAACGGGCCCACGCTGCGGTGGACGTCGCGCGCCACCTCCGGTCGTCGCGGCCTGCATCCCGCTGCCTGGTGGCTCTGGGCCGCGTGCCTTGCGGGTGCCGCGTCCCGGACGACCAACCCGATCCTCCTCCTGCTCATCGCCGCGGTGGCAGCCTTCGTGGTCTCCGCCCGCCGCACCACGGCGCCCTGGTCGCGTTCGATCGTCGTCTTCATGCGACTGGGGTTGGTGGTCATCGTGATCCGGGTGGCCCTCGAGATCATCTTCGGCAACCGCCTTCCAGGGCACGTGCTCTTCACCCTGCCCCACGTTCCGCTCCCGTCATGGGCGGAAGGGGTCAGCGTGGGAGGTCCGGTCACCGCCGAGTCCGTCCTCGGGGCCGCCGTCCAGGGACTGCGGCTGGCCGTGGTCCTGGTCTGCTTCGGCGCGGCCAACTCGCTTGCCAGCCCGTACCGGCTCCTCCGCTGTCTGCCTGCGGTGCTCTACGAGGCAGGAGTGGCCATCACCGTCTCGCTGGCCTTCGCGCCAGAACTGGTCGTGGCCATCGCTGGGGTGCGCGACGCGCGACGCCTCCGCGGCCGCCCGATCCGGGGTGTGGCCGGCCTCCGCGGCATGGCTGTCCCCGTCCTCGAGAGCGCACTCGATCGGTCGCTCCAGCTGGCCTCGTCGATGGATGCCCGCGGGTACGGCCGGCGGGTGGCGGTCGCGCGCCGCACCCGACGTCTCGCGACCGGGGGCACGGCCGGGGGACTCCTGCTCATCGTCATCGGGGTCTATGGCGTCCTCGACGCCGGCTCACTGCCGGCCGGCGGGGCCCCGTTCCTGGTCGTCGGCGCGGTCCTCACCGCCGCGGGCATGGCGGCCGGTGGCCGGCGGATCAACCGGACCCGTTACCGGCCCGATCCCTGGCGCGCGCCCGAGTGGTTGGTGACTGGTTCCGGACTGGTCGCCTTGGGCGGACTGGTGGTCGCCGCCCTCCTCGGGGAACCCGGTCTGCAGCTCCAGCTCTACCCCCTGAGCGCCCCGGGTCTCCCGCTCGTCGCGGTGGCGGGGATCCTCGCCGGGCTCCTGCCGGCGGTCGTGGCACCGGTCGAACGCTCCTCCGCGGTGGGTGGTGCCCGGGCGGCCCGCCCGTCCCGGGCCGACCGTGGTGCCGAGGATGTCGCCACGCTCCCGGGGAGCGCGGCGTGATCGAGTGCGCACAGGTGACCTTCACCTACGACGGCGCCGACCGTCCGACTCTCTCGGGGGTCGACCTGGCGGTCGGCGAGGGCGAGCTCTGCGCGGTGGTCGGCCCGACCGGGTCGGGCAAGACCACCTTGCTCCGCGCCATCAACGGTCTCGTCCCGCACTTCACCGGCGGTCGGCTCTCGGGAGAGGTGCGGGTGGCCGGTCGCTCGACCCGCGACTTCCCACCGAGGGAACTCGCCGACGTGGTCGGGATGGTCGGGCAGAACCCGGCCGCCAGCTTCGTGACCGACGTGGTCGAGGACGAGCTGGCCTACACCATGGAGAACCTCGGGCTCGACGCAGCGGTCATGCGTCGGCGGGTCGAGGACACCCTCGACCTCCTCGGTCTGCACGAGTTCCGCGACCGACCGCTGCGCACCCTGTCGGGCGGCCAGCAGCAGCGGGTGGCCATCGGGGCGGTGCTCACCGCATCACCGCGCGTGCTGGTCCTCGACGAGCCGACCTCTGCACTCGACCCTGCCGCGGCCGAGGAGGTGCTCGCGTCGTTGACCAGGCTCGTCCACGACCTCGGCATGACGGTACTGCTCGCCGAGCACCGCCTGGAGCGGGTCCTGCCGTTTGCCGACTCGGTGGTGTTGGTTCCCGGGGATGGTCTACCCGTTGTGGTGGGTGCTGCTGCCGACGTGATGATCGACTCGCCGGTGGCCCCGCCGCTGGTCGAGCTCGGCCGTCTGGCCGGCTGGCGACCCCTCCCCCTCTCTGTGCGCGATGCGCGCCGGATGGTCGGACCGCTGCGCAGCCGGCTCGACGGCGCTGTGCCGCCGGGCGGGGTAGCCGCGCCGTCGCCAGGTGCTCGCGTGGCCGGACTGTCCCGTGTGTCGGTCCGGTACGACGAGGTCCTCGCGCTCGACGCGGTCGATCTCGACGTCAACTGTGGCGAGGTGGTCGCGCTCATGGGCCGGAACGGATCGGGGAAGTCGACCCTGCTCGCCCAGCTGGCAGGCGGGCGCGCTCCGAGCTCGGGTTCGGTCACCGTCGAGGGAGCGGGCCCGGCGACGCTGTCCCCTCGCGAGCTGGTCGCCCGGGTCGGACTGGTCCCACAGGATGCGGGCGCGCTCCTCTACGGCGAGACCGTGGCCGAGGAGTGCGCGGGCGCCGACCACGACACCGGGTTGCCCGATGGGACCACGGCCACCGTGCTCGCGCGCATCCTCCCCGGGATGCCCGCGGACCGCCATCCCCGTGATCTGTCCGAGGGACAACGTCTGGCCCTCGCCCTGGCCATCGTGCTCGCCCCGGCGCCCCCGCTGGTGCTGCTCGACGAGCCGACGCGTGGGCTCGACTATCCCGGAAAGGCGAGGCTCGTCCGGCTGCTCGCTGATCTGGCCGCCGACGGGCACGCGGTGATCGTGGCCACCCACGACGTAGAACTGGTGGCCCAGGTGGCCACGCGGGCAGTGGTGTTGGCCGAGGGAGAAGTGGTGGCCGACGGGGTAGCGCGCGACGTGGTCTGCCACTCGCCGGTCTTCGCGCCCCAGGTGGCCAAGGTGCTTTCGCCAGATCCATGGCTCACCGTCGACGAGGTCCGGGCAGGCCTCGAGCGGGGGCGTCACCATGGCTGAGCGGGCCCGGGTCACCGTGGTCCGCCTCCGGCCGCGGGCCGCAGTCCTCCTTGCGGTGACCTCGCTGGTCGGGGTGGCCGCGTTTGGCTGGCCTCTGTTCCTTCAGACCAGCGCGTCCGCCAACCAGGCCCACTCGGGTGACGCGCCCTGGCTGTTCGTGGCAATTCTGCCGCTTCTGCTGGCCGTGGTGCTGAGCGAGTTGTCCGAGGGATCGCTCGACGCCAAGGCCATCGCCCTGTTGGGGATCCTGGCCGCGTGCGGCGCGGCACTCCGGGTGCCGAGCCCCGGCGTTGCCGGGTTCGAGCCCGTCTTCTTCCTGCTCATCCCTGCCGGGCGCGTCCTCGGACGGGGGTTCGGATTCGTCCTCGGTGCGCTGACCATCGTCGTCTCGGCACTCATCACCGGTGGGGTCGGCCCCTGGCTGCCGTTCCAGATGTTCGGCGCGGCCTGGATGGGCTTCGGCGCCGGGTGCCTTCCACCCGCCCGGGGCAGGGCCGAGCTCTGGGTGCTGGCCGTCTATGCGGCGGTGGCCGGGATCGCGTACCGGCGCGCTCCTCAACCTCTGGTTCTGGCCGTTCGGGGCGGGGACCTCGACCAGCTTCTCGTTCGTGCCGGGAGCCGGGTTCGCCCACAACCTCCACAGCTTCGTGCTCTTCGACCTCACCACGTCGCTCGGTTTCGACATTCCGAGGGCGGTGACCAACGGTGTGCTGGTGCTCGTCCTCGGCCGGCCGGTGCTCTCCGCGCTCCGACGCGCCACCCGCCGGGCAGCCTTCGACGTGCCGGTCGTCCACGACGGACCGCTGGACCTCGCCGGCTGACGGACCCAGCGCTGGAGCAGAGATGGGCGGTCGTCAGGTCCGTAAACCCGTACGCGTGGCCGAGGCGACCCACCCTCCGAAGTGCCAGACTCGTGCTGGCCAGGTGGGCGGTGTCGGAACACGTGAGGGCGGAATGTGGATCTTCGGGAGCAGACGAATGTTGGCGCTGACGGGAGCGGTGCTCGCCGTGGGGTCGGTCGCCGTGGGGTCGGTCGCAGCCCCGGCTCGAGCAGCTGAACCAGTTCCGCCCAGTGCGCCGTCGGGCGTCGTCGCCACGCCGGGCAACGCGCGGGTCGTCGTGACCTGGGACGCCGTCACCCCGCCATCCGGCGAAACCATCACCGACTACGTGGTCACGTCCTCAGCGGGGACTAGCTGTGCCCGTGATCGGTACCTGGCCTGCCCGGTGACCGGCCTCCAGAACGGAGTGCGGATCGCAATCCGGGTCAGAGCAGCTTTCGGTTCGGTCCTGGGGCCCTACTCGGCGGCGGTCGAGGTCATCCCCGGCGTTCCGACCGCGCCGACTGGAGTCAGCGCCTCGGCCGGTCCCGAGCAGGCGACCGTCTCCTTCGTCGTGCCGGCTGCCAATGGGTCGCCGATCGTCCGCTATTGGGTGATCGCCCACGATCCGACCGATCCTGCCCGAGGCCATGAGGTTGGCAGCGGTACGACCAGTCCGGTCACTGTCACCGGTCTCAGCAGTAGGGACACCTACACCTTCACCGTCAAGGCCGCCAACGCAGTCGGCACGAGCGCCCCGTCGACCCCCTCGCCTCCGGTCACGCCCGGACCGCCCAGTCTCGATGCAACCGGCTCCAGCTTCGCCAGTGTGGCCATCCAGGAGTGGGTCGGTCAAACGAGCACCCTCTACGGACTCGACGTCAACTGGCAGGCGACGTCGTCGATCATCGGGCTGAACGATTTCGCGACCAACCAGGTCGACTTTGCTGCGTCCGACATTCCCTACAGCTCCGGACAGGCGGCACAAGTGCCGAACCAGCCGTACCAGTACCTCCCCGACCTTGGCGCCGGCTTGGGCTTCATGTACAACCTCGACGGCAACAACGGCCAGCGGATCACCAACCTGATCCTCGACCCCGCGGTCATCGACCGGATCTTCCTGGGCAAGGTCACCCACTGGGACGACCCGTCGATCGCCGCCATCAACCCACAGCTGCCCGGCGACCTCCCCTCGACACCGATCACGCCGGTCTACCGTTCCGATGCCGGAGGGGAGAACTACCTCCTCTCGGAGTATCTCCTGAGCCAGGACACCAAACGGTTCGTCCGTACGCAGAGCGACTTCTCCCAACCCGACCCAGGACAGCCCAGCGCTACCTGGCCCACCCCGCCACAGGGATTCAACTTCGCCACCCACCCTGGCTACCCGGGATGGAAAGCCGGCGCGCTGGTCGGCCAGAGCGGTTCAGACAACGCGGCCGACTACGTCGCGGCGCCGTCGAGCTTGGGGGCGATCACCTACGTCGAAACGGCGTATGCCAGGGAGCACGACTTTCCGGTGGCTTCGGTGGTCAACGCGAGCGGCGCCGCGGTGCAGCCGACCTCGCCCGACGTGGCCACGGCACTCCAGGGGGCGACCCTCCAGCCGGACCTGACCGAGAATCTGTCCGGCGTGTTCACCGACCCGTCGGCGACTGCGTATCCCCTGTCCAGTGACAGCTATCTCGTCGTGCCCTGTTCTCCTGCACGTGCTGCAGCCCAGGGTGCGAGATGCGATGGCCCGGACACCGCATCCACCTTCCCGGCAGCCAAGGGCGAGGTCCTCGGTCAGTTCGTCTCTTACCTGGCCTGCGCCGGCCAGGAGCAGATGGCCACCCTCGGCTATTCGCCACTGCCTCCCAACCAAGTCCAGCAGGACTTCGACGCGGTCGGTCGGATCACCGGTGGTGTCGAGCCACCGCCTCCGACCGCAGCCAACTGCCCGAACCCAACGGTCACCGGGCAAGTGCCGCTGCAGTCCGGCTAGACAGTGCCCTCGGAGACCGTGACATGGCCGGTCCGACCTCGCCCACGACGTCTGCCAGGCCCTGCCCTGCCCGGGACGCTGGGCTCAAGGGCCACCCGCAGGCCACCCGCACCGGATCCGCGGGCGAAACGAGAGGCCTCGGTGTCAGCTGTCGAGTCGCATCCTGGGCTCGGTCCCACGCTGATTGATCGGCACAGCTCCAGGGACGGGCAACACCCAATGGTGCCGCATCTCCACGTGTCCCTCCATGACGGGCGCCGGGAATCCGGGGTCTACAAAATTCCCGACCGCAATTGCGAGGATCGGGTTCTCGCCTTCCTTGTGCCAATACACGGTCGAACCGCAGGTCGGGCAGAAGTGATAGGTCACCGAGTCCCCTGCCGCATTGCCAAAACCGTCGATCTCGAGACCGTTGTAGGGGCTTCGTCTCCCCTGACACGTCGATCTTCTCGTCCCGGGCGTACTAGGCCCCGACCTGGAACACACTGCCCGTCAGTGACCTGACAGACCCGAACCGTAAACGGCCCGGGTCTGTCAGGTCACTGTGGATGACCCCTACCGCCGGTCATACGCCGGAACAGGGGGCCAGTCGCCAGGCGCGTTCGGATCTGTCCCCCCGCTCCATCGAGCCGGCACCTCATCGATTTGGGTGTCCTCAACGGCAGTTCTGCCACACTCCGCCACGAAGAGAATCGCCGTCGCGGACCACCGAGGATAAAGAGCCATCTACGATTGACGGCGATGGCCGTGACATGCACGTGCTGCTCAACGTCGGTTGACTGGTGGGTCAGGCTGCGCTCGCATCCAGACCTACCGATCTGTCACAACTGCCTTGGTGGGTTGAACAGCCAGCGGGACGGCCAGCTACAACTCATGACAGGCGCGTGGCTGATCACCGGGTTCAATCCGATCTTCAAGGTGGCCAACGTGACTCGCTCGGTCGTTTGGTTTGAGCGTTTGGGCTTCGAGGTGTCGTTCCACGATGAAACGTACGCCTTTGTTCACCGAGATCGGGACCTCACAATCCATCTTGCCCAAGCCGTAGGGGACGAACCTCCGGGTCACGGTGCTCTCTACTTCCATTGTCAAGACGCGGACCGGGTGGCTGAGGAGTGGAGCCAGGCGGGGATCGACGTCGATGGCCTGCGGGATGAGGACTACGGCAAGCGGGAAGGTTCCGTCACCGACCCCGACGGAAACGTGATTCGCTTCGGTAGCCCCATTCGCTGAGGGCATCCGCTGGTCAGAATCGGACCGGATTGTCTCGTGTCACCAAGTGGGTGACGAGAATTGAAGGACAGCCGCCGAAACCGAGGGCATGGACTGGCCGCGTTGATACGAGTAATGATTACGAGGCAGTCCGAGCGTGCGTTCACGGCCCCCGAGAGTGAAGCGAGGATCTGGATGTCCGACAAACTGGCAACCTGCTTGTGGTTCGATCACGGTGAGGCCCGCAAGGCAGCCGAGTTCTACGCGACAACCTTTCCCAACAGCCACGTTGGCGCGATCCACGTGGCTCCGTCGGATTACCCCGACGGATCGGCCGGGAACGAGCTTACGGTCGAATTCACCGTACTCGGCCGATCATTCGTGGGTCTCAACGGTGGACCGAACTTCGTCCCGAACGAGGCGGTCAGCTTCATGGTGCTGACCGATGACCAGGCCGAGACCGACCGGTATTGGAACGCGATCGTCGACAACGGCGGGGAGGAGAGCGCGTGTGGCTGGTGTAGGGACCGGTGGGGTTTCTCCTGGCAAATAACGCCCCGAGCCTTGCTGGAGGAAATGCACAGCCGTGACCACGCCGCTGCGAAGCGGGCTATGGATGCGATGATGACGATGACGAGGATCGACATCGTTGCAATCGAGAGGGCGGCCCGAGGATAAGCGCAGCGCCCTCCGGGTTGCGGGACACTTCGTCCGGACCGACGTTGCCGCCTTCGCACGAGACTCCGGCCCGTCGGGGAGGCCGTGAGACGCCCAAGTTGCGTTGAATCTCATCGGGCCTACCATGGTTCGGATGATGGAACCAGGACCCTTGTTGGCCGCGGGGCGAGACGCTGACATCTTCGAGTACGGCCCCAGGCTCGTGCTACGACGCTCTCGGACGAGTCGCTCTCAGGCCGAAGAGGCTCGGGTCATGGAGTATGTCCGATCGCAGGGGTACCCCGTACCTGCGGTACAGGAAGTGAGCAGCGATGGCACTGACCTGGTTATGGAGCGAATAGGGGGAACCGATATGGGAGCCACGATGACCAAGCGTCCGTGGACGATCCCCCGTCAAGGCAGGGTTCTGGCTGATCTCCATCGTCAGCTCCATGAGTTGACCGCACCGGAATGGCTCCGCGATGCGCCAATCGGGCAGGGCGACCGCATGCTCCACCTCGACCTGCATCCGCTGAATGTGATGGTGGGTCCACGCGGCCCGGTCGTCATCGACTGGACCGGCGCATGTCGAGGCGAGCCAACCATAGATGTGGCCCTAGCCTGGGTCCTGATGGTGGCTGGCGAGGTACGGACAGGGCGGCTCGTCGGCATGATCGAAGGACGGGCTCGTTCTGTCCTGGTAAAGAGCTTCCTCCACTCGTTCGATGTCGATGTCGTGAAGGAGAGCCTTGGGGATGTCGTGGCGTGGAAGACGCTGGATCCCCACATGTCGGCCGGCGAACAGGATCGGATGTGGCAGGTTGTCAATGAGGTCGGTGGGGCCACTCCCACGTAGCCGAACGCGGCGGCAAGACTGCCCGTTCGGCATGTCGGGCCTCGTTACAGCCTGACCTGAACTCTCTCCGGTTCGGAGCGCATATCTGCCGATGGCATCCCATGCTTATCGACCTCTGGTAACAATGAGACTGCCACCAGCGGCGATCTCCCACGCCAGCGTTTGAAAGGGATGACTCCATCGTGACTTCACGACTTGCAACCGACTCCGAAGTCGCCACGTGGCAAGAGGACGGTTGGATCCTCATCGAGGGCCTGGTCGGCACCGAGGAGATCGACGCCGTGGCCGAGGACCTGCGGGAGATCTTTCCGAGTGCCGAGGAGCTCCATGCAGACCCTGCGGGGGTGACCGAGCGATGGAAGGGCCACCCGGTTCAACCCAAGGAAGTGTTCGTGTGGCCCGACAAGGGTCCGGGGTTCCGACCCGAACAGCAGCGATGGTCAGCGACGTTTCCCTTCCCTGGCACCGTGCTCAACCGACTGTGCGTCCACCCGTCGATCATCGACTTCGCCGAACCGCGCGCTCGGAAGCGCGGATATCCGGCTGTACCAGGCCGGCGCGAGTGCGAAGTACGCCGGCGTGACGAATTATGAGCAGCCGATGCACATCGATCGTAACCACTCGTGGCTCCCCCCAGGCGACGAATTCCCCTGGTGGAACCTGGAGGGTTTCCTCTACCTCAGCGACATCTCCGACGCCGATAACCCCACCCGTCTCGTCTCGCTGCGCGACTCCAACCAGATCGACTCTCCGTACGGCGTCGTTATGCCCAACATGGATCCCGACGTGTATGCGGCCGAGCGACCCGCTCCTGGGCGCCGCGGTTCGTATCTGGCCTATCGGTCCGACTGCTGGCACCGGGGTGCCCCATTTGGCTCGGCCTCCGGAGCCCGGTTCGTGGCCTCTATTGCCTTCAAGAATGCAGTGGTCGACTGGATCGGGTACAACACCCAGCAGTCCGTGTCGACGAGTATCGAGTGGACCGCCTTCGTGGAGGGCTCGACGCCTCGGGAGCTGGCGCTCTTCGGCTGGCCGTCACCCGGCCATTCGGTTTGGAACGAGCGGCTCATCGATCAGACCCAGAAGCGGTACCCCGCGCTCGACCTCGGACCGTGGCGGGCGGCACTCGAAACCAGAAGCCCTTCGTAGACGGCCCAACGATGAGGGGTGACGACCCCTCGTCAGGAGCGAGCAATCGGAACCGATGACTGGCGCATTTCAATCATCGGTTGGGGATCTATGGATGGCTCACCCCGCGGGTCGTAGCTTGCCGGGAGCCAGTCGTAGGTCACCACAGTCCCGAAGGCTACGTCCTCGAGGCCTCGATTTCGACGGTTCACCAAGGCCAGCAGAAGCGCCGGAAAGAATGAAGCGCACAGGAGCGCTCGAAAAAACGCTCGCCAGAACCGAAGAGGACTCCCATCCCCGCGGACGACTCGTAAGCCCATCATCTGCTTCCCAAGCGTGCGTCCGGTGGAGCACCAACCGATTGTCAAGTAGACGACGAGAAACGTCCACAGCAACGACTCGTTCACCCAATGCGGAGGAGCCGAAACCGAAATCGACTTGGAGAAAAAAAGATCCCAAGCAATGCTCACCATGACCACGCCGACGACATAGATGCAGAGCACGAGCACAACATCACTCCCGCTCGCTACTGCCCGAGAGATGAAGCCCGCCCGAAGGCCCTGGAGCTGTTTCCCTCGCTCACTGCGAATCTCGCGATACCGACTCACGAGATGACCTCAGGTTCCGAACTCGCAGGTCGAGCGGTGACATTCCACGGGACAGCCAAGTCACGGGGTTGCTTGCGCCGGAGGATCCTGTCGACCATTCGGGCACTCCACAGATCCATGGCCATGAGTCCGGCACGGCTAACGTCCAGCGTCTCTGCACCCAGTCCGGTCGTGGACTCACGGATGACTCCCGCGAGGTCGATCTCATCGATCACTCCCGGGAGATCGACTCTGGCCACAACCTTGCTGATCGGCACATGATCGATCAGCTCCTCCATGTCCAGCATGTCGACAACCCCGACGACGACCCGATTGAGTACGGACTCCGCAGCTTCGGCCACGTTGTCTCGATTCTCCCTGTCGCTCTTGCGGGTCTCGTCCTGACGGAGTCCGAGGCGTCGCTCAACTGCGTCAAGGGGACCCTCAGCAATCGACGCGGGTACGACGACTCTCGCGAGCCTTACTGATCTGCTCGTGATCTCGACAGCCACCAGGGACGCCGCGTCGACCCCCACCTTGGCAGTCCCTGCGATGAGGTGGACGATCCGCAAACCCGTATTCAACAGAGATTCCTGCGGTCCTGATGGGACTCGCCGAGCCGACACCTCGGGAACTGCCACGTTCGGAGTCAGCGCGCTCGGTGACTGCTTTGGCTCAGCGGACTCAGACACGAGCTTTCGATCTTGTTGAGAATTGGACCCAGTGTAACGCTGCCCTCAGTCTCATGTCGAGTGCCTCGAACTCGATGGGGCCTCACGTGACGTGTCTGGTGCGTATCCGATTTCACCGTGTCAGTGTGCTCTTCTGTCGTGTCCGATAAGCACCGACAGTGGGTCAAGTCGTGTGTCGAAGAGCGGCACGCTCCGACGACCTCAGTGTTCGCATCGTGATCGTGGCAAATCCCCGATCTGATGACGTGCCAAGACTTCGTCGTCAGAGGACCGGTGGCTGCTGATCCTCACCATCCACGGCCGGATGCCATTCCATATCCCAGTCTTCGACGCCCAGGACCCGGAGTTGTCGTTGGGCAATACGCCATCCCTCTGGGAGGCGCACAACCGAGTCGTGGTAGTAGCCCCATACCCGGGGGGTGCTCCCGTCAGCCCGCTGGTGCCAGGCGTACACGGACGCGCGTACCGAGGCACGATCGGCGTCCTCGAACGTCACCAAGACGTTCGAGTTGTGGTGGCTGGTGGCAGCAAATCCCGCCTCCGGATGCCCGAACATCTGCCGGAGGCCGGCCCGAGAACGCACAGGGGGCGCGAATCCCGGTCCATAGTCGACCACGCAGTCCTCGGTGAAGAGCTCGACCAGTTCGTCGTAAAGCCTGTGATCGACGCAGTAGGAATACCGGTGAACGAGATCGATGATGCAGTCCTTGTCGAGGAGCCGCTGAAGGGCGGCGGCAGAGCTACTGTCCATCAGTTCTCCGGAATCCATGCCGATTCCCAGCCCATGTGAGATTGAACTTCCACGAGGAACTCAGTCGCACAGCGCGATGGTCCCCAACTGGTCGTCGTAGTGAACGGTGAAGGAGTAAAACGCCTGCACTCCGGCGATGACGTAGGAACCTTGGCTCGACTTTATCCGCACCAAGTCCTTGGATTTTGCGGTGCCCGTTGTGAAGGTCCAGAAAGGTGTCGCCCCACCCTTCTGGGCGACGGTGGCACGCAAACCACTTTGCACCTGACCCGACGCTGAGGTGGTCGGCAACGCGCCGAACTCTCGTCCGGAGACCTCGAACGACGGGGTCCCGGTATCGAAGAGGGCCGGCGTGCATGCCCGCGCCGCGCCGATGGTGGTGCAGAGCGGCAACGCGGAGTCGTTCCAAAGGGACCGGCCCCCGACGGACGCGAGCGGCTTCATCTGGAAGGTGGCCACGATCGTGGCACCCTGCGGAGCCCGAGCACCGAGGACGAGCGTTCCCGTGGTGCCGCTCAGATGCACGCTCCAGCTCTGCCCCAAGCTCCCGGGCATCGCCAGAATGGGGCTCGTCACGGGTCCCCGGCTGTGCTGTGTACCGATGCCCATGATCCCGTCAGCACCCGTTTTCGCTTCGAATCCGGCCATGCCGCCCGCGGCCGGACACGAAGGCTTCGACACGATGCATGAGGCGCTCTTGACCAACGAGAACGGGACCGGACCAGCGGCCGCCTGTGAGCCGATGAAGATATCGGCCGAGGCAACGACACCTGCAAACCGATGGCCACCGGCGTAGGTGATGTTGGACGCTTGGGAGGTGACACGAACTCCAGCGCCGGGTCTCGTGTCCACCGCAGTGTCGAAGATATGCAGGCCCGAGGAACCGGTGTCCAGGATGACGGGCACCGGTTCTGATGTTCCAACGCGTACCTCGACGATCGGGGAGGCGCCGCCCGGACTGCCCTGCCCGCCAACCACGCTGACGGGCACAATCACAGGGTTCGTGGCGGCGGCAGCGACTGGGCCATTGCCTTCTGACAGGCACAGGCTGGTGACTGCGACAGCGCCAGTCACAGCCGCGGCCACGCTGAGAACGGACTTGCGAATCATGGTGTGCTCCCGAGGGATCCGAAGTAGTTGCAAGCCACGATACGGGAGAAAAGTGAGGATTCCATGAGAGAGATGTGGCGCGAGTAGGACGAGGACAATCGCGTCGCTTGTCTGTCCCAGACGGCTGAGGTTCCGCCCAC
Organism: uncultured Acidimicrobiaceae bacterium; assembly: GCA_963701325.1. Classification (GTDB taxonomy): domain Bacteria; phylum Actinomycetota; class Acidimicrobiia; order Acidimicrobiales; family RAAP-2; genus Bog-756. The sequence continues at coordinate 650,327 of OY969604.1, read as the reverse complement.
GAGGCCTTCGCTTGCGAGTGGAGATCGGGACAACACCGAACAAGGCGGGCGTGTGGAAAGCTCATCGTTCGGGAAAGTTGGTGATGCCATGATCAAGGAACTGAGAGAGATGCCTCCGGGAGTCATTGGATTCGAGGCGGCTGGCAAACTCAAGGCTGAGGACTATAGAGACGTCGTCCTGCCGGCCCTCGAGCAGGCCGCGGCTAGCGGCGAGGTCCGATTCGTCATCGTGATGAACGATTTCGACGGCATGACGGGCGGGGCTCTGTGGCAGGATCTCAAGCTTGGGGTTGAGCACCTTCGAGCCTGGAAGCGGATTGCGTTGGTCACCGACATCGGGTGGATGCACCACCTGACGGATCTCTTTGGCTGGATGACTCCGGGCGACACGAGGACATTCCCAATTGCAGAACGGGACGCGGCTATTGCCTGGGCCGCCGAAATCCCCAGATAGCACGTGGGATCGCCTAGAAATCTCTGTCCGATCTGCCGTGAGAGGCGCTCGTGTTCGCCAGGGGGGTGATCCCCTGTCCGGTGATGCCTCCTAGGCAAGCCGCTTGGCTTCGGCCAGCCCGGTGGCGCTATAGACACCATCGGGGAAGACGGCATCCCAGGCATCACGTACTCCACGGAAGTCCTCGCTGGGTCCGTAGGCAGAGCGGGCAGCAGCCACAACCTCGTCTCGACGTGCGGCGACGGAAACACCCAAGGCGTACTCCAGTTCGGTGTCTATCTGTGCAATCGATTCGGCGAAGCGGCGTTTGTGCCCGATCAAGCGGACTTCGCCGGTGGGAGGCGTCATGGAAATTCCTTGTCAGTAGTGGGGTTGGCGGGAGGTCGACCTCGGACTGGTTCCACGGATCCTTGAGCGCACCGGGCGTGACCCTGCTTGGTCACAACCGTAGCGTCAGTCCCGGATGACCAGAGCTCCACGTCGGCCGGTCCTCTGTTCCGGTGGGGCCCACGCCGTGCAGCGAACCCAGACCACATCTCCACTCAGACCGAGTTGCAGCGGCCTGCCCCATCGCACAGTTCCCATGTGTCCACATGACTGTCCGTTATCCCTGACCAGTGTCCGTTACACCTGACCGGCGATGATCGGGACCTCCAGAACCCCGTCGCCTTGCCAGCGGTCCTTGCACTTCATGGCGAACGAAAGAGGCAGTGTTCCGATGCCCACGAGCACCATGGCAATCGGTATGAAGATCCCGGTGATCGCGAAGATCGCGGCCAAGGGATAGAAGACCAGGCTCGACGGGATCTGGAGGAACAACAGCCCGGCGATCATCCACCTCTGTTCACCAGTCAGCTTCGGCTTCGATCGACTGGGACCGGGCTTGACGGACTCCGTCTCCACGTGAGTTGACTCTACCTGGCGGATCTCTGCCAGATGCCCCGGATCGGGTCGACGCTCAGTGTGAGGGCTGCCCAGCGAGATGGGCGGCGAGTGGCCGATGCCACCGTCCCTGTCAGCGGATGCGTTCCGGTACCGGCACCCTGAGCAGGTCCTCTGCGGCCACCACGTCAGGGAAGACGGCCGCGGCCTCGTCGAGGAGGACTCGCACGTCGGGGTAGCGCTGGGAGAAGTGGGACAGGACCAGCAACCGTGCGCCGGCGTCACGTGCGATCCGAGCTGCGTCTCCCGCGGTGAGATGTCGGTAGCGGCGGGCCAGATCGGCATCGGCCTCAGAGAAGGTGGCCTCACAGACCAGGAGATCGGCGCTGCGGGCCAGGGTCACGGCCGCGTCACAGATGCCGGTGTCCATGACGAAGGCCATCGTCTGCCCGGGCCGGACCTCGCTCACCTGCTCGAGCAGGACCTGGTCCCCATCGCGGTCGAGCATCCCGTCCCGCAGCAGGCGCCCGACGTCCGGTCCCCGCACTCCCGCTGCGTCGAGCAAGTCCGGCACCATTCGTCGCCCGTCGGGTTCGACCACCCGCCAGCCGAACGTCTCGGGGTCGTGGTCGAGCCGGCCGGCCTCGATGTCGGTCGGCCCGCCGACCGACACGGGTCCGTCTGTCGCGACCGGAACAGGACGGACGTCCAAGTGGTCCTGGTAGGCCGAGGCATGCCGGAGCCGCTCGAAGAACTCGACGCCGCTCTGTGGGAAGAGCACTTCGACCGGATGGAGCACTCGGTCGAGGGAGAGGCGTTGGAGCATCCCGGGCAGGCCGAGGCAGTGGTCGCCGTGGAAGTGGGTGATGCAGATGTGGTGGATCGGTGTGGCCGAAGCCCCGGAGAACAGCAGCTGTCGCTGCGTCCCCTCACCCGGGTCGAAGAGGATCGACCGCCCGTCCCAGCGCAGGAGGTAGCCGTTGTGATTGCGGTAACGAGTGGGGGTCTGGCTGGCGGAGCCGAGGACCACTAGCTCTCGTGCGGGCATGGCCCAGTCCTAGCCCAGGACACGCTCCTGCGTCCCGGCGCTGCGAGACTGCAGCGGTGACGACGCCGATCGGGATGCCCCAGGGCCGATCGAGACCGGCACTGGGGGAGGGCGTGTGGTGCGGCTGACGGTCCACGTCCGGCCAGGTGCGGCGCGTGCCGGCATCGGGGGATCGCACGATGGCGCGTTGGTCATCCGGGTCCGCGAACCAGCTTCGGATGGACGCGCCAACGAGGCAGTGGTCCGGGCAGTGGCCGACGAGCTCGGCCTGCCTCGACGGGACGTCCGGATCGTGGCCGGGACGCGTTCCCGCCGAAAGGTCGTCGAGCTCGACGGGGACAGCGCCGTGCTGGGCGACGGCCTCGCCCGGTTGCGGGCCCGGAGGTGACGGACCGCTAGCCGGTCGGTCAGGCACCGGCCACCGTTGTCCGGCCTTGCCCACCGGCACCGCCGGGGGGGGCGATGCCGGTGGACGCCGGCCGGTGGCAGGAGCGGTCATCAGTCTGGCGCCGCAAGCGAGCCGGGCGTGGGGTGCCCGGTGGTGCGACCGCGCCGCAAGATGCCGAGGGCGGTGCAGCATTGGTGCGGTTGGTCTCCGGGCCACACCGGTGCGGTTCCCACCGATGCGACCCCCGTGTCCGGCGCCAGATGTACCGGTGTCCTACTCATACCAACGCCTCAGGTGCGGGTTGTGTTACACCACACCGTGCCCCATGCCCCGTTGACCCCGACCCGCTGGGCGCACCACACTGTGCGGTGACCCGGAGGCCGGTGAGGAGCCAGACATGGGACAGTGGACCAGGGACGAGATCGAAGATGCCTTCGACGAGTACCAGCGGGTCGCGGCGGCCTCAGGAGCGAGCGGCGACTGGCGGCGGTGGGCCGACCTCTTCACCGAAGACGCCCGGTACGTCGAGCACCTCTACGGGCGGATGGAGGGACGGGAGGCCATCTACGAGTGGATCTCCGCGACCATGCACGAATACCCCGGCAGCGAGATGCCCGAGTTCCCCATCGAGTGGTACATGATCGACGAGGAACGGGGGTGGGTGGTCTGCCAGGTCTGGAATCGGATGCGAGACCCGGGCGACGGCACGGTCCATCAGGAGTACAACTTCACGCTGCTCAAATACGCAGGGAACCGACAGTGGTCCTACGAGGAGGACATCTACAACCCGGTGCACTTCGGCACCATGCTCAGCGCGTGGGAGGCGGCACGTGACGCCGCCTCCGCCGGCTGAGGCCGGATCGGGGAAGGACGGTCTCGTGGAACGGCGCCGACTCGGCCGCACCGGGCACGACTCGTCGGTGGCCATCCTCGGGGGTGCCGCCTTCTGGGACGGCGACCCCGAGACGACCGGCGCGGCGTTTTCGGCCGCGCTCGCGGCCGGAGTCAACCACCTCGATGTCGCCCCGCAGTACGGCCGCGCGCAGGAAGCACTCGGGCCGTTCATCCCCGCAGTGCGCAGCGAGCTGTTCGTCGCGTGCAAGACCCTCCACCATCGTGCGGACGACGTCCGCGCTCAGCTGGAGGAGTCCCTGGGCCTCCTCCGCTGTGACCGGTTCGATCTCTACCAGTTGCACGCGGTCACCGACCTCGCCGAGCTCGACGCGCGGTCCGGGGCTGTCGAAGCCATCCTGGCGGCCCGCGACGAGGGGCTGTGCCGGTTCGTCGGGATCACCGGCCACAATCTCGACGCCCCCGCCGCCCACCTCGAGGCACTGCGCCGCTACGACCTGGACACGGTGATGTTCCCGGTCAATCCCCGACTGTGGGCCGACCGGCACTACCGCGACGACGCCGAGGCCCTGCTCGACCACGCAACCGCGCACCATGTCGGGGTGATGGCGATCAAGGCAGCCGCGGCCCGCCCCTGGGGCGGACGGGTGCACACGGCGAACACTTGGTACGAGCCCTACACCGACCCACCCGACCTGACCCGGGGCATCGGCTTCGCGCTCTCGACCCCTGGGGTGCACGCCTTCTGCACGCCCGGGGACAACGGGCTGCTCCCCGCAGCCCTGGCCGCTGCCGGCTCGGTCCGTCCGTTGACGCCCGAGGAGCGTGACCGGGCCATCGCCGAGTGCGCCGACGAGCCGGTGATCTTCCCGATGCCCATCGGCTGAGCCGGTCCGCTCGGGTCGGAGTCGGCGGTTCAGCCGTCTGCGGACGTCCGATAGACGAGCACGGGCGAGTGGGCGTGGGCGGCGCAGTGCTGGCTGACCGAGCCGAGCAGCATCCCGGCAAAGGCACCGTGGCCGCGGCTGGCCACGACCAACAGCGGGGCGCGGCGTGAGGCCTCCACCAGAACTTCGGCCGGATGACCCTCGACTATCAGGTTGGTGATGTCGACCGATGGGAACTCGGCGCGCAGGGCGTCCGTGATCGGGTCCAGGACGGACCCAGCGTCGGCGGCCGGGTCGTACCCGTCCGGCAGTGGGATGGTCGCACCCCAGCTCATGGGGTACTGCCAGGCCGACAGCAGCACCACCCGGTGACCGCTTCGGGCCGCCTCCGCGGCCGCCCAGCGGGCCGCGCCGACCGACTCATCCGAGCCGTCGACGCCGACGACGATGCTGCCAGCTGGGTCCGAACCCCTCTCCGTAGCTGCCGGGTCGGCCATGGTCACGCTCCTTCGCATCTCGTCCATCGCAGCGCGGGCTGCCGCGCGACGGACCGAGAGTAGCGGCCCAGGCTTTGTCACCCCCGCTGTGGCGGCCAGCCATCAGGCCGGTCGGTCGAGGGCGGCCGCCCGACGCTCGGCGACCGCCCGGACCTGGTCGTGCCCCGGCCCACCCGACGTCGGGTCCTCGACCTCTTCCTCGATGCCGACCAGCTGTCCGAGGGCCGCCGCCACGGACGTCCGTAGGGCACCGAGGTCGTACCCTCCTTCGAGAAAGAGCACCAACCGCCCCGGCGCGGGGGCGAAGGCGGCCACCACCCCAGCCAGCTCGGCGAAGTCACCCGAGGAGAGGGCCAGGTCGGCGAGGGGGTCGTCGCGGTGGGCGTCGAACCCGGCCGACACGAGCACCCAGGTGGGGGAGAACGCCGCCACCGCAGGGGCGACGATCTCGTCGAACGCCCGTCGGACGACGTCCCCCGTGGCTCCGGGCGGAAGCGGCACGTTGACCGTCGTGCCCCTTGCCTCGGGCCCTCCGACCTCGTCCGACCTGCCGGTACCGGGATAGGCCGGCCACTGATGTGTCGAGACGTAGAGGATCGACGGGTCGTTCCAGAAGATCTCCTGGGTGCCGTTGCCGTGGTGGACGTCCCAGTCGATGACGAGGACCCGTTCGCCGGAGTCTGACAGTGCCGCGGCCGCCACTGCGACGTTGTTGATGAGGCAGAATCCCATCGGCAGGTCTGCCGTGGCGTGATGGCCGGGGGGTCGGGCCGGAACGAATGCCGGCGCACGATGGGTCGCTGCGGCTTCGACGGCCACCAACCCTGCTCCGGCCGCGAGGCGGGCCGCCTCCCACGATGCAGGGCCCGCGTAGGTGTCGGGATCGAGCGCTCCACCGCCGTCCGCGCAGAAGCGGTTCAGACGGTCGAGATGCTCGGTCGTGTGGACCCTCCCCAGTTGCTCGAGGGAAGCCGGGCGTGCCGCGACCACCAGGAGGTCGGCGTCGAGGTGGAGGTCGGCGACCCCGCTCATCGCCGCGTCGATGCGCGATGGTCGCTCGGGGTGGCCCTCCCGTACATGGTCGGCGGCGGCCAGGGGCTCGACCACGATCAGCACGTCCGTGGCCCCGGGGGGATCACGGCGTTGCGCGCTGCACCGAGAACCAGTCTCTCGCCTCGAGGTACGGGGAGAAGGCGACGACGATGGCATCGATGTCGGCCGCGCTCTTCGGCCGCTGGAGCTCGTAGAGGTGCGGGAACTCCAGCCATCCGGTCACCAGGTCCCAGAGGCGCGCAGCGGCATCGCCGGCCGGAGGGTCGACCACGACCGGACCGAACAGCGCCTGGCCGTCGTCGAAGACCAGGGTCGGGACGCCGAACCCGCCTTTCGAGACGACGAGCTCGTGCTCGGCGAGCACGTCTGCACCGGTGGTGGGGTCGTCGATGGCTGCGCGCACGGTGCCGGGGTCGATGCCCATCTCGGTGAGGATCTCCTCAGCCACCTCCGGACGATGGGGCTTGCGCCCGTCGACGTGGAGCGCCTTGCCGGCCTCTGCGTACCAGCGGTCGAGCAATGCCATGTCCTGGCGGCGGAGCAAGGCACCGATGCGCATCATCGACCAGCCATAGGACCACTCCCGTTCCCAGGGGTGCTTCTTCCCGTCGGCGCGGTTGATCTCCTCCAGGCTGAAGAACCGCCAGCGTACCTCGAGGCCGGTCGCCTCGCGGACGTTCCGGATCCAGAGCGAGGTCTGGTAGGCGTAGGGGCACATGATGTCGAAGTGGAAGTCGACCACCGCCGGCCGTCCGGGGCTGACCGCGCTCATCGGCTTCCTCCTTCGGACCGGGATTCCACTGCTCGCCCACCGTGCACGGTACACGCGTCGGCCTGCCGGGTCGCGCACGACCGGAGGCCGGCCGCGCCCCGCGGGCCGGACAGGTCAGAAGTGGCCGAGCACCGGGTGGGGCACGTAGGGCTCCTCGAGACGGGCCACCTCGGACTCATCGAGCTCGAGCGACTCCGCGGCCAGGGCGTCGGTCAGATGGGTGGTCTTGGTCGCGCCCACGATCGGAGCGGTGACCCCTGGGCGTTGCAGCAGCCAGGCGAGGGCGACCTGTGCGGCAGGCACTCCTCGCGCCGCGGCCACCTCGGCCACCCGTTCGACCACGTCGAAGTCGGTCGGCTGGCTGTAGAGGTAGTCGGTGAACCCGTCGGTGTCAGACCGGGTGGTGTGCTTCTCGCCCGACCGGCTGCGGTTGCCGGCGAGGACCCCGCGGGCGAGCGGGCTCCACGGGATCACGCCCACCCCTTGGTCGAGACACTGCGGGATCATCTCCCGCTCCTCTTCGCGGTAGATCAGGTTGTAGTGGTTCTGCATGGACACGAACCGGGTCCAGCCGTTGCGGTCGGCAACCTGTTGCGCCTTTGCGAATTGCCAGGCGAACATGCTGCTCGCCCCGATGTAGCGGGCTTTGCCCGCCCGGACCACGTCGTGCAGGGCCTCCATGGTCTCCTCGATCGGGGTGCGGCCGTCCCACCGATGGATCTGGTAGAGGTCGACGTACTCCATGTCGAGCCGCTCCAACGATGCGTCGATGGCCGACAGGATGTGCTTGCGGGAGAGGCCGCTCCCGTTCTCGCCGGGGGTCATCGGCATGTAGACCTTGGTGGCGAGGACCAGCTCGTCGCGGCTGAGGTACTTCGGCAGCAGGCGACCTGTGGCCACCTCGGAGGCCCCGCCGGAGTAGGTGTCGGCGGTGTCGAAGAAGGTCACGCCCCCCTCGACCGCGGCGTGCACGATTGGATCGGCCGCGTCCTCGTCGAGCACCCAGGGCCGCTCGCTGTCGTTGCCGAAGCTCATCATGCCGAGGCAGATCCGGGAAACCCGGAGTCCGGTGCGACCGAGGTTGACGTAGTTCATGGGGACCTCCAGCGGGTCGGGGACGCCGGTTGCCGAGGACGAAGGACCCCGGGCGACGACCGTGTCCGTGCTGCGGTCACCATAGGGGATCAACCGAAGCCCTGACCAGGGAGTCCTTGCTCGTCTCGGTTCTCAGCTGGTTCACAGCTGGCGCTTGTGAGGATCTTAGGTCGCCCTGCTCTGATGTCGGTGGCGACCTGGGCCGCGACCCGAGCGGTACAGGTAGGCAGACGAACGGGGTGACTGCGAAGTCACCGGAAGGCAGGCGAGTCACAGGTGCGACATCGAGAAGGAGCGGTCCGTTCGAAGAAGTGGATGCTCGCCGTCGCGGCGGTGATCGTGCTCGTCGGTGCCGGACTGGGCACCTGGTTCGCGACGCGAAGCTCGGGTGCCGCCACCACGGGCATCACCACGACCACGTCCGTGCAGACCGTCACCACCGGGACGATCACCCAGACAGTGGCATCCACCGGCACCATCGAGCCGGCCAGCCAGGCAAACCTCAACTTCTCCGTCTCCGGCACGGTGACAGCGGTGACTGTGACCGCCGGGCAGACCGTCACCGCGGGCCAGGCTCTGGCCACCGTGAACCCGACCGCGCTCAACGCGTCTCTCGCCCAGGCCCAGGCAACCCTGGCCAACGACCAGGCGCAGCTGTCCTCGGATCAAGCGGCTGACGCGTCGTCCACCCAGATCGCCCTCGACAATGCCAACATCGCCTCGGCGCAGACCCAGGTGACCAGCGCCCAGGCCTCGGTCAACGACGCGACCCTGGTGTCCACCATCGCCGGCACGGTGGCGTCGGTCGACCTCACCGTGGGGCAGCAGGTATCAGCCTCTGCCTCGTCGTCCGCGTCCGAGCCCTCCGGGTCGTCAGGGTCATCTGGGTCATCCGGATCTGGCTCCGCCGGCTCCGGCTCGTCGGGATCGGGGTCCACCGGCTCCGGATCGTCCGGGTCGGACGCCGCTGGCTCCGGCTCGTCGGGATCGTCCGGATCGACCGCTCAGGTGGTCGTTGTCTCGACCGGTTCCTACATCGTGAACGCCTCGGTCACCAGCACGTCGGTCTCCCAGATCCTCGCCGGAGATCAGGCCACCATCAGCGTGTCCGGATCGACCACGCCGGTGTACGGGACGGTGGGCTCGATCGGCCTGCTGGCCAGCACGAGTTCGGGGGTCTCGTCCTTCCCGGTCGTGATCGATGTCACCGGCAGCCCAGCGGGGCTCTTCGGTGGCTCGAGTGCCAACGTGACCATCACCACCAAAGAGCTACAGAACGTCGTCGTGGTGCCCACCAACGCGATCACCTACTCCGGGGGTGCAACGACCGTCACGCTCGACTCCAATGGCAAGAGGGTCGCCCAGAACGTGACCATCGGCACCGCCTCGGGTGGCCAGACGCAGATCGTGAGCGGCCTCTCTGTCGGGCAGAAGATCTACGTGACGTCGGTGTCCTTCCGGTCTCCGCTCGGCACGTCAGGCCGAACGGGAACCGGCGGGTTCGGGGGCTTCGGCGGCGGAGGCGGCGGCTTCGGTGGAGGTGGCGGGGGCTTCGGTGGCGGAGGCGGTGGCTTCGGCGGTGGCGGGGGCTTCGGGGGAGCGGGCGGATGACGACCGTGCCCCCTAGTCAGTCCCGAGACGGCCAGTCACCGGACGACACCGCCCAGATCCGCATGGACCGAACCGATGAGCATCCCCGGGTCGCGACTCCGGTCATCGAGGTGGTCGACGTGTGGAAGACGTACCGGACCGGCTCCCTCGAGGTCGACGCCCTCCGCGGGGTCTCCTTCGAGATCGACACGGGCGAGTACGTGGCGATCATGGGTCCCTCGGGCTCCGGAAAGTCGACGCTCATGCACATCCTCGGCTGTCTCGACATCCCCACCTCGGGCACCTTCCACCTGGCCGGCGAGGACGTGAGCGCGATGTCCGAGGAAGAGCTGGCCCATGTTCGCAACCGGCGGATCGGATTCGTCTTCCAGCAGTTCAACCTGCTCTCCACGCTCTCGGCTCAGCGCAACGTCGAGCTGCCGCTGCTCTATGCCGGGGTCGAGCGGCCCGAGCGCAGGAGGCGTGCCCTCGACGCGCTCGAACGGGTCGGGCTGGCCGACCGGGTCGACCACCGTCCCGGGGAACTCTCGGGCGGGCAGCAGCAGCGGGTGGCGATGGCCCGCGCCCTCGTGACCGATCCGGACCTCATCCTGGCCGACGAGCCGACGGGCAACCTCGACTCGGTCTCGGCCCACGACGTGCTCTCGCTCCTCATCGATCTCCACCGGAGTGGACGGACCATCGTGCTCATCACCCATGACGCCGAGGTGACCGAGACGGCCAGTCGCACCATCCGGATCCGGGATGGCCAGATCCTTGATCTGGCCGAGGCCGGGGGCGCGGTGGTGGGCGCGTGAATCTCCTCGAGACCTTCCGGACCGGCCTGGAGGCGGTCGTCGCCCACCGCCTTCGGTCGGGCTTGACGGTGCTCGGCATCATGATCGGGATCACCGCGGTCATCCTCACCGTGGGGCTGGGCGAAGGCGCGCAGCAGCAGGTCGGATCAGAGATCTCGGCCCTCGGCTCGAACCTGCTGACGGTAACCCCGGGCAGCACGACCTCGAGCTCGGGCATCCGCGGTGGCTTCGGCTCGGCGTCGACCCTCACCGGAGCCGACGCGGCCGCGCTGGATTCGAAGGTGGTCGCGCCCGACATCAACGCGGTTGCCCCGGCCACCTCTTCGAACGAGAACCTGGTCGCGGGATCGAACAACTGGACCACCACCGTGGTTGGCACCGACCCGTCGTGGCTGACCGTGCGGGGACGGTCCATCACCGAAGGGCGGTTCATCGCCGCCCATGACGTGGCCACCCGGGCGTCGGTGGTCGTGCTCGGCGCGACTACCGCCCAGGAGCTGTTCGGCTTCCGCGACCCGGTCGGGCAGACCGTGAACATCGCCGGTCAGCCGATGTCGGTGATCGGCGTGCTGAACACGGTCGGCTCGTCGTCGACGTCGTCGGAGGTCGCCAATCCCGACGACCAGGCGATCCTGCCGCTCAGCACAGCGTCGGCGCTCCTGTTCCCGCCTGCCAGCCGGAACTCGGTGAGCCAGATCCTGATCCAGGCCACATCGGGCAGCACCCTGAGCGCGGCATACCAGGAGACCGACGCGGAACTGCTGAGCCTCCACCAGATCACCAATGCCACCGCCGCCGACTTCACCGTCACCAGCGAGCAGCAGGTCCTCTCCACCGCCACCTCGGTCGACAAGACCCTCACGGTGCTGCTCGGCGGGGTGGCCGCGATCTCCCTGCTGGTCGGGGGGATCGGCGTGATGAACATCATGCTGGTCTCTGTCACGGAGCGGATCCGCGAGATCGGGTTGCGCAAGGCCCTCGGCGCCACGCCCCGGGTGATCCGCCGGCAGTTCCTGGTCGAGGCGTCGGTGCTCGGATCGGTGGGCGGCGTGCTCGGCGCGGCGCTCGGTCTGATCGGGGCCGAGGTCCTGCCCCATTTCATCTCCGACCCGATCGCCATCTCACCGGTGGCGGCCGCAGGGGCGATCGTGGTGGCCATCGCGATCGGCATCGGCTTCGGGGTCTACCCGGCCGGTCGTGCCGCCAGGCTCGCCCCGATCGACGCACTGCGTAGCGAGTGAAGACGTGAGCATCGTTCCCATCCCAAGCCGACACCCACGAAGGAAGCAACCATGACCCACGACACGACCACCACCGTCCACGGGCAGCCCGGTGGAGGCCCTGCGCCCGTCCGGTCCGGCCGCCGAGGACGATACGGCGCGATCGCCGCCCTCGGGGTGGCCGCGCTCACCCTCGCCGCCTGCGGCGGGGCGTCGTCGGCCTCCACCACGACCACCGCGCCGAAGTCGACGACTCCCGGCGCCGGCTCATCGCCGCCCCGCACGATCCCCGGGACTTCGGGCACCATCGCTGCGATCAACGGCACCTCGCTCGAGGTGCAGAATCCGACCACCGGTCAGACGACGGTGACCTACACGGCGAGCACGACCTTCCGCCAGACCACCACGACCTCTATGTCGGCGGTGACCGTGGGCTCGTGCGTCTCTGCCTTCGGCAAGCCGACCTCGGCATCCTCGTCGTCCACGCCGTTCGGTGAGCCCATCACCGCCACGACCGTCTCGATCAGCCAACCCGTCTCGGGTTCGTGCGCGGCAGGCTTCGGCGGCTTCGGTCGTACCGGGAGTGGATCCGGCACAGGCGGTGGGTTCGGCGGCGGTGGCCGATTCGGCTCTGGTGGGACCGGCACCTCTGGGAGCCGCCCACCGGGGACTTCCGGGTCCCGTCCGGGCGGCAGCCGGTTCGGCAACGGCCAGTTCGGTGCCGCGTCGGGAATGGTGACCGCGGTCAGCGGCTCGGCGGTCACCGTCGCAGAGACGAACCCGCGGACCAAGGCGTCCTCGAGCGTGGTGGTGACCCTGTCCGGGAGCACCACCTTCACCACGACCGGATCGGTGTCCTCGTCGGCTCTGGCGGTCGGGCAGTGCGCCAGTGCCATCGGGTCTGCCAACAGCACCGGAGCGGTGACCGCCCGGAGCATCACGGTTTCGGCACCGACCTCGAGCGGGTGCAGCGGCGGATTCGGCGGCTTCCGCGGCGGCGCAGCCGCGAGCGCCGGTGCCTGACCAACAAGCGCCGCTTGCCGGGCCCCCCGGTGAGTCCGTGACCGGCGACCCGGCGCCTGTCGCCGGATCGCCGGTGGCCGGAGGCAACGGGAGACGCGCGCGTCTCTCGCCCTTCCGCCTGATCGTCGTCCTGGTCCTGATCGCGGCTGCGGTGTCCGCGTGGCTGCTCACCCGCCCGTCGACTCCGGCCTACCGGACCGCCGAGGTCGGAACCGGAACGGCCGTGGCGACCCTCGCGTCTGTCGGCACGGTGGCACCGGTCAACCAGGCGGACCTCTCGTTCGCGGTGGCCGGGACCGTCGGGGACGTGAACGTGACGGTCGGGCAACAGGTGACGGCCGGTGAGGTGGTGGCCTCCCTCGAGACCACGCCGCTCGAGAACGCCATCGTGACCGCCAACGCGTCGCTCGCATCAGCCGAGGCCACACTCGCCAGCGACGAGGCCAGCCAGGCAGCCGCATCCTCCGCCTCGACGGCACCGACCACATCGGCGGGGTCGACTGGTGGGTCCGGTGCGTCCGGTGCGCCTTCGTCGCCGGCAGCAGTCGGCGGCACGGCGTCCAGCGCGCCGTCGAAGACCGGCGGGACCTCCACCGCTTCGAGCGAACAGATCGCCAAGCTTCAGGCCACCCTGGTGGCCGACCAGAAGCGGTTGGACGCCGATTCGTCCGCTGCCAGTGCGGCACTGAATCAGGCGAGCACCCTGTGCGTGACCCCGGTCACGCCTGCCACCCCGGACGGCACCGGTGCACCGTCGGGCGGTCCACCGTCGGGGACGGGTCCCGGGTCGGGAACGGGCCCCGGGCACCCCGCCACGACCTGCTCGGCCGCCCTCAGCCAGGCCTCGGCGGCCCAGGCTGCCGTCGTCGCCGACATCACGACCGTCGAAAAGGACGAGTCGGCGCTCAATACGGCGCTCGGCGCCACGGGAAGCGGCGGCACGACGTCCGGATCTCCCGGACGCGGTTCGGGGACGGGCGACGGCCAGTCCGGCTCCGCCACCACCACCACCACCACGACCACCTCCTCCGCCCCCGTCACGACCACGACCCGACCCGCGTCCACCACCGAGGCATCGAACGGCGGCGCGAGTGACGGCAGCTCGGCGACGGGAGCGGGGGCCTCCAAGAGCAAGGTCGTGACATCCGAGAAGCTCGCCCTCGATCAGGCCGACATCGACGTGGCACAGACCAACCTCATCAATGCCCAGCAGGCGCTCGCCGGCGCCAACCTGGTCACCACGATCTCTGGGACGGTCGGATCGGTCACCGTCACCGGCGGGGAGTCGGTGCAGGCCGGCTCGCCTGCTGGGACGCCACAGGTGGTGGTGGTCGGCTCAGGGTCGTCGTATCAGGTGGCCACGACCATCCCGGTCACCTCGATCGGCAAGGTGGCCGTGGGCCAACAGGCACTGGTCATCCCCGATTCGATCAACACGTCGCTCGAGGGCAAGGTCACCGCGATCGGTGTGCTCGGCACGTCTTCGTCGACAGCCACCACCTACCCGGTGACCATCTCGCTCGACTCGTCCGACCTCGGGCTCTTTTCCGGAGCGGAGGCCACTGTCTCGATCGTGACCCAGCGCGCGGTGGATGTCACGACCGTGCCGACGTCGGCTGTGCACACGATCGGGACCACCCACCTGGTCACCGTCGTCGACGGCTCCAAGACGACCTCCGTCCCGGTCAAGGTGGGCACCGTCGGGGCCGAGCTCACCCAGATCATCTCCGGGGTCACCGTCGGCCAACGGGTGTCTCTGGCGGACATGGCCGCGCCGGTGCCCACGTCGTCGACGACCACGCGTGGCGGACTCGGAGGGCTGGGCGGTACGACCACCGTCGGGGGAGCAGGCGGCTTCGGAGGGGCTGGCGGCTTCGGTGGGGGAGGCGGCTCGTTCAGGGTGAGCCCCGCCGGAGGCTGACCCCGAGACGTGCGGCCCGGACGGTGCTCGACCCGACCGGGCAGCCCGAGACAGGCGTCTGTGCAACCCGGGATGGCTCGGATCAAGCCATGGAGCCCGACGGCGTGGGAGCATCCATGCCATGCCGATCCTCGTCGTCCGCCATGCCCGGGCCGGGCGCCGGAGCGCATACCACGGCGACGACCGGGACCGTCCGCTCACCGCGCGGGGACGGGCCCAGGCGGACGCACTGGTGGGACTGCTCAGCGGGTACCGGCCCCGGCGTATCCTCTCGAGTCCCTATGTGCGCTGCTGCGAGACCGTCCGCCCGCTCTCCGAGGCCCTGGATCTGCCGGTCGAGTCGGTCGAAGAGCTGGGTGAGGGCCACGGCCCCGCGGCGTTGGCCCTGCTCGAACGCATGGCCGGTGAGTCGGCAGTGCTCTGTACCCACCGGGACATCTCGACCGCGTTGCTGGGCGCGCTGACCGACGGCGCGACGGCCAAGGAACGCCATGCCCTTCGTCTCCAGAAGGCAGAAGCGTGGGTGGTCCAGTCGACGGGTGCCCGGCTGACCATCGTCGACCACCTCCGACCGGTGGCCCCACCATGACGCGGCGGCCCGGCCGGGATCCGTCCCCGCTGCCACTACGCTGAACGTCCCATGCCCGAGCGTCCCAGGTTCGATCCGGGCTCCTTCGGTGTCTTCCGGGTCGTCGGACGGTCGTTCGACAGCGGCTCGCGCACCGTGACCCTGCGGTACGCGCTCGACGACACCCATCACTTCGTCGAGACCGTCACGTTCGAGACGCCCCCCGGAGACCGACCCGTCCCGGCCGGCCCGGGCTTCGAGCGGGCCCTGCTGCACCTGCACGTCGCTGCCGGCACCAGTTACTACAAGACCGCCGCGCCCTCGGCGGTCCTCGTCGAGGAAGACGCGCTCTCCCCAGCGGAGCTCAGCTTCCACCACCACCTCTACGACGACGGACTGCGCGAGTTCGCGCTGACCAACGGGCACCCGGTGCCCCGCAGGGTCGACATCCACCCCCAGCACGCCTGGCACGGAGCGAAACGACTCCCGGCGGAACCACCCGGCCGAGGCCTGCTCGTCCCGATCGGGGGCGGCAAGGACTCGATGGTCCTGATCGAGGCCGTCCGTGACCTCGCCCCGCGTCTGTTCGCAGTCAACCCCCACCCCCTCGTGGTGGAGCTGGCGAGCCGAACCGGCCTCGAGCTGCTGATCGTGCGCCGACGCCTCGACCCCGGGCTCGCCGAGCTGCACGAATCCGGGGCTCTCAACGGGCACGTCCCGGTCACCGCCATCATCTCCCTCATCGCGGTCGTCGGCGCCTTCGTCTACGGCTACGACACCATCGCCATGGCAGTCGAGCGGTCAGCGAGCGAGGCGACCGTGTCGATCGACGGCGTCCCGGTCAATCACCAGTACACCAAGAGCCTCGAGTTCGAGAAGCTGTTCCGCGCGCTGGTGGCCGGGGGCATCTCGCCGGGCATCACCTACGGCTCGGCGCTCCGGCCATACTCGGAGCTGGCCATCGCGCGTACCTTCGCCCGGCTCAACGGCTACCACGACGCGTTCTGCAGTTGCAACACCGTCTTCCGGCAGACCGCGCAGGCCGGACAGCGGTGGTGCGGGCACTGCCCCAAGTGCCGGTTCGTCGGTCTGATGCTGGCACCCTTCCTCCGACGCGACGAGCTGACCGCGATCATCGGCACCGACATGTTCGCCGATCCCGGACAGGTACCCGGTTTCGCCGCCCTGATGAGCGACGAGGACAAGCCCTTCGAGTGCGTGGGGGAGCGCGGTGAGTCGGCCGCAGCCCTCCGCCTCCTGGCCGTGCTCCCCGAGTGGCGCGATTCGCCGGTCGTGGACGCCCTCGGGGTGTTCGCCGAGGGGATGGTCACCGCCGCAGACGTCACCGGTCTGTTGACCGCCAAGCGGGAGCTCGACTTCCCCGACGACTCCGTGGCCGCGGCGGTCGACGCGGAACTGTCGGGGGAGACGTGACCCTCGACGAGATGCTGTCCGGACGTGTCGCGGTCTGGGGCCTCGGACAGGAGGGCCTGGCGGTGGCCCGCATGGCCGTGGAGCGCGGCCTCGAGCCGTTATTGCTCGACGACCGGCCCACCGAGGCCGCCTCCCGGGTGTCGGTCGCCCTCGGGGGGGACCGCCCTGTGTTCCTGCCCGCGGGAGCGGACTGGCGCGGGGTCGACGTCGTGATGCGGTCACCAGGGATCAGCCGCTACCGCACGGAGCTGGCTGACGCCGAGGCGGCGGGCGCCGTGGTGACCACGGCCATGGCCGTCTGGCTCGAGGACTTCTGCGATGCCCGGGTGATCGCGGTGACCGGGACCAAGGGCAAGAGCACCACGGCCACGCTGGCCGCGGCGATCCTGGCGGGGGACGGCTGGCAGGTGGAGCTCATCGGCAACATCGGCGTCCCGGTGGTCGAGACCTACCGGCGGGCGCGGGCCGACGTCTACGTGGTCGAGGTCTCCTCGTACCAGGCGGTGGACGTCACCCGGTCACCCGGGGTGGTCGTCCTCACCGGCCTCGCCCCCGACCACCTCGACTGGCACGGCGGGATCGAGCCCTATTACCGCGACAAACTTCGCCTGGTCGAGGCCGGCCCAGCGGGAGCGCTGGCGGTGAGCGCGGCGAGCCCCGAGGCGGTCCGCCGCACCCAGGACCATCCGTTCCGCACCTTGTTCGGACCCGACGGCAGGGTTCGGGTGTCGCCGTCAGGTCTGGTCGAAGTCGACGGCGTCGTCCTCGTCGACACTCGGCGACTCCGGATCCCCGGTCAGCACAACGTCTGGAACCTGTGCGGGGCGATCACCGGGGCGCTCTTGGCGACCGGCGCGCCGCCGTCCACCAACGGGGTCGGAGCCGCCGTCGACGGGTTCGACGGGCTCCCGTCCCGGTGCCGGACCATCGGAGAACGCTCGGGACGGACCTACGTGGACGACGCGCTGGCTTCCAATCCCTCCGCCTCGGCAGCCTCGGTCGAGGCCTTCGGGGGGCGCAGTCTCACGGTGATCATCGGCGGGGCCGATCGCGGCGTCGACCCCGAGCCCCTGCTGGCCGCGCTGGCGGGCCACCGGCCGGGGGTCGCGGTGGTCGTCGTGCCTCCGGACCCGGAGCGCATGGCAGGCCTGGTCTCTGACCGCCTCGGTCCGGCCGGGATCGTCCAGGCCGCGGACGATCTGGCCGATGCGGTGGACCTCGCCACCCGAGACACCCCTGTCGGTGGCGTGGTCCTCTTCTCGCCGGGAGCACCGACTCCCGAGGGCGAGGGTGGCTACGGCGCCCGCAGTCGGGCGTTCGCCGATGCCGCCGGCATCGTCGGCGCCCCCGCGCCTGGCTGAACCCCGGCCCCGGTAGAGTCTCCGCGGGACCGGAGGAGCGGGGCCGGCTGGACCAGAGGAGCAGCCAGATGCGAGTTCGGATCGACATGGACCTGTGCACCGGGCACGGGCGGTGCTACACGCTTGCCCCGTCCGTCTTCTCCTGTGACGACAGCGGGTTCGGGGAGGTGCTCACTGACGGGGAGCTCGACCCCGGGCTCGTCCGCGAAGCCGAGCTGGCCGCGGCCAACTGCCCGGAATACGCCGTCATCCTCGAAGGGGATCCGCCGACCGGCTGACCCATCTGGTCGCGGGACTAGCGGACCTGCGGCTCCCGTGGCAGTCCGAGGCCGAGCTCACCGACGATGTTGAGGTTGATCTCCGTGGTGCCCCCGGCGATCGTGGACTGGCGGGAGGCGACAAGACCGTAGGCCCAGGTGCCGCACGTTCCCTGCGGCCCGAGGACATCGAGGGCCAGCTCGGCGAGCCGCTGCTCGGTGCGTCCCCAGGCGAGCTTGGTCAGGCTCCCGTCGGACCCGGTTGGCTGCCCCTGGCGCGCCTTGGCGAGGGATCGGTTGGTCATCCAGCGCATGCAGGCGATGTCGGCATAGAGCCCGGCGACCCGGTCGCGGATCCGCGGATCGCCAAGCGCGGGCGCCGCAGCGGGCTCGGCCAGGAGCTCGTCCAGCTTGCGGGAGAGGCCGAGGTGGAGCCGCGCTACGCCGGCACGCTCGAAGCTGAGTGTGGTCATGGCCACCTTCCACCCCTCGTGGAGTGGGCCGAGCAGCGCGCCCACCGGCACCCGCGCGTCGGAAAAGAAGAGCTCGGCGAACGGCTCGTCCCCGGTGATGGTACGGAGGGGTCTGGCCTCGACGCCGGGTGTGCGCAGGTCGACGAGGAGGCAGCTGATTCCCTTGTGCTTCGGCACCGACGGGTCGGTCCGGACGTAGAGCTGGCACCAGTCGGCCCGGTGGCCGAGGCTGTTCCAGGTCTTCTGGCCGTTGATCACGAACTCGTCACCGTCGCGCACGGCACTGGTCCGGAGGGACGCCAGGTCCGATCCCGCATCCGGCTCCGACATCCCCTGGGACCAGATCTCCTCACCGCGCAGCATCGGCCGGAGGAACCGGTCCTGCTGTTCGGTCGTTCCGTAGGTCATGATCGCCGGCGCGATGTTGGAGATCCCGATCCAGTTGATCGGCCCCGGAGCCGATGCCGCGCTCATCTCCTCCATGTAGGCGAGCTGCTCGTCGATATCGGCCCCGCGCCCGCCGTGCTCGACCGGCCACGCGGGCGCGGCCCACCGGGCGTCGGCCAGACACCGGTTCCAGGCCCTGAGCGGCTCGAGGTCTGACGGTTCCGACGTCCGGTGGCTCGCCTCGGCCAGCTCCTGGGGCAGCTCGTCCCGGAGCCAGGCACGCAGCTCGGCCCGGAACCCTGCCGCCGGGTCCTCCCCGGTGGGCGGAGGCGCGTGCTTGCCGCCTGGCGACGGGGCTGCGGTTGCGGTCATGACAGTGGGCTCCTGGGCGAGGGGACGTCCGGCGCCTCGTCCGGGCCGGTGGGTGAGACCTCTTGCCCGCGCAACAGTAGCCAGACTCGTGCGCTGGGCACCAAGCGGGAGCCCCCGACCGGCCGCTCGGGCCAACGGTACGCTCGTGACCCGCGTCCCGACGGCCGATCCTCCTGGAGGCACCCACCCATGACCGCACTCGACGAGCTCCTTGCGGTGTTGACACTCGAGCCCACCGGTGAGGGGACCTGGACCGGTGCGAGCCTGCCCTTCGGGCAAGGCTCCGTCGTGTTCGGCGGCCAGCTCCTGGCCCAGTCGATCCTGGCGGGGGCGACCGCCGATCCGGACAAGGAGGTCAAGTCGATCCACACCGTCTTCGCACGCGGCGCCTCGACCGATGCGCCGCTCGAGTTCGACATGGACGTCATGCAGAGCGGGCGCTCGTTCGCGAGCTCCGCGGTGACGGTGCGGCAGGGTGGACGGGTCTGCACCCGCTCCCTCGTCCTGCTCCACGCCCCGGACCCCGACCTCATCCGCCATCAGCCTCCCCTCCCCGGTGTCGGTTCCCCAGAGGAGGCCGTACCCTCGTCCCACGGCAACGGCTTCTGGGAGATCCGGACCGTCGGTGGCGTGGACATCTCCGATCCGGATGCCGTCGGGCCGGCCGAGCTCAGCGTCTGGACCCGGTTCCCCGGTGCTCCGGATGATCCGACCACCAATCAGGCTCTCCTGGCCTATGCGACCGACGGGTTCCTGATCGCGACGGCCATGCGGCCCCATGCAGGGGTCGGTCAGGCACAGGCCCACCGGACGATCTCGACCAGCGTCATCACCCACACCCTGACCTTCCACGAGCCGGTGCACGCCGGCAGGTGGATGCTGCTCGACCACGGGAGCCCGGCGGCCGGTCGGGGCAGGAGCTACGGACGGGCCCACGTCTACTCCGAGCAGGGCGAGCTCGTGGCGTCCTACGTCCAGGAGAACATGATCCGCGGGTTTGCCGAAGGGAAGGCACCGGCGCCCGGGACGAAGTCGGCCTACTGAGCGCAGTCAGCCGAGCCGGAGCGAGCGGCCGATGATCTCCTTCATGATCTCGGTCGTGCCGCCGTAGAGCGGGGTCACCCGGGCGTCGACGAAGGCCTTCGAGATCGGGTACTCGGACATGTACCCGTAGCCGCCGAAGAGCTGGAGGCACTGGGTGACGACCCTCCCCTGGAGCTCGGTGCACCACCACTTGGCCATCGCCGCGTCCTCGGCGGTCAGCTCGCCGTCGTTGAGGGCCACCGCGCAGCGGTCGATGAAGACCTGCCCGAGCTCGAGCTCGGTGGCCAGCTCCGCGAGCACGAACCTGGTGTTCTGGAACGATCCGATCGGCACACCGAAGGCGGTGCGCTCCCGGACGTACTCGGTCGTCCACTCGAACGCGGCCCGCGCACCGGCCAGCCCGCCGGCCGCCAGGGAGAGGCGCTCCTGGGGAAGGTTGGTGACCAGTTGGCGGAAGCCGGCACCCTCGTCGCCGAGCAGGTTGTCCGCCGGGATCCGGCAGTCGGAGAAGAAGAGCTCGGCGGTGTCCTGGGCGTGCAGGCCGAGCTTGTCCAGGTTCCGGCCGCGGGTGAATCCGGGACTCCCTTCCTCGACCACCACCAGGCTGATGCCCCGGTGGGCCTGCGAGGGATCGGTCTTGACCGCTGTCACCACCAGGTCGGCGTTGATCCCGTTGGTGATGAACGTCTTCGTGCCGTTGAGCACGTAGTGGTCGCCGTCCCGGATGGCCGTGGTGGCGATCGAGGCCAGGTCGGACCCCGCCGACGGCTCGGTCATGGCGATGGCCAGGATCTGTTCGCCACGGGCGATGCCGGGCAGCCACCGCTTGGACTGTTCCGGGGTGCCGTAGGCGAGCAGGTACGGAAGAGCGATGTCGTTGTGGAGGGCGAACCCGAGGGCGGCGCCGTTCATCCCGACCCGGTGGAGCTCCTCGGCGATGATCAGGTTGAACCGGAAGTCGTGGCTGCCGCCCCCGCCGAACTCGGTCGGGATCGCCATCCCGAGGAATCCGTATTCACCGGCCCGGGTGAATGCCGACCGGTCCACGATGCCGGCCCGGTCCCACTCGGCGGAGTGGGGGTGCATCTCGGCCTCGACGAAGCGGCGGAAGCTCGTCCGGAACTCGTCGTGATCGGGAAGGAGCACGCTCCGTCGCATCAGGTCTCCTCGCTTCCGGCGGGGACACCCCACCACGCGCCCCGCCGTGCCGGTCCTGGCCTCCGGATCAGGGCGTCCCGCAGTCTAGGGCCCGAGCAGGTGACCACTATGCTCGTCTCGGGGCCGACAACGGGGGCCCCGGGGACGGCCGGGTCACCGGGTGACCCGCCGAGCGACGAGGACGGAGGAACGTGCGCGCTGGGATCGTGTCCTGGGGGACCTACCTCCCGTACTGGCGGCTCCAACGTCAGGCCATCGGCGCTGTCCTCGGAGGTGCGTCCGGCCGGGGCACGCGGACCGTGGGCTCCTACGACGAGGACACCACCACCATGGCCGTGGCGGCCGGTCGCAGGGCCCTTGCCGCCCTCGACGGTCCCGTTCCCGGCGACCTCTTCTTCTCGACCCCGGCACCGGCCTACCTCGACAAGACCAATGCCACGGCCATCCACGGCGCCCTCGGACTGCCCCCGTGGGCCGGCGCCTACGACATGGTGGGCTCCGTGCGCTCCGCGGTCGGTGCCCTGCGTGCGGCCCAGGCCACCGACGGGCCCTCGCTGGTCGTCCTCTCCGATCTGCGGTCCGGACCGGCCGGGGGCCCCGAGGAGCGGGACAGCGGCGACGGAGCCGTCGCCTTCGTCTTTGCCGGCCCGGACGGGGATGCACCGGTCGCGGCCGAACTGGTGGCCCACGCCTGCACGACGGCCGAGTTCCTCGACCGCTGGCGCACGCCCGGAGAGTCCGATTCGAAGGTCTGGGAGGAGCGATTCGGTCAGGAGATCTACGTACCCCTGGTCGAGGCCGCGACGGCCGAGGCCTTCAAACGGGGCGGGGTGCTGGCCACCGATGTCGACCACCTCGTCATCGCCGGCCTCCAGCAGCGGGCCGTGCAGGCGTGCCGCACCACCCTCGGGTTGCGCCCCGCGGTCACCGTGGCCGACCGCACCACGACTCTCGGCAACCTCGGGGCCGCCCAGGCGGGTGTGCTCCTGGCCGACACGCTCGAGCAGGCAGGGCCCGGCGAGCTCGTCGCCGTGGTGGTCGTAGCCGACGGCGCCGACGCCTTCCTCTTCCGGACCACCGACGACCTGCCGGCCATCCAGACGACCCGCGCGGCGGCCGGGCTCGCCACGGTGGCCGACCAGGCCGCCTCGGGCCGCGACGACTTGCCCTACGCCCGCTTCCTCACCTGGCGCGGGGAGCTCCGCCGCGAACCGCCCCGGCGACCCGACCCCGAACGACCGGGTGCCCCGGCCACCTGGCGGTCCACGCCGTGGAAGGAGGGGTTCGGAGCGAGTGACTGCCGCGCGTGCGGTTTCCGCCACCTTCCGCCGGCCCGGGTGTGCCTCCGGTGTCGGACCATCGACGAAATGGACCCGGTGCGGCTGGCCGACGTGGCCGGGACGGTCGCCACGTTCACCGTCGACCGGCTCGCCTTCAGCCTCTCCCCGCCGGTGGTCGGCGCGGTGATCGACTTCGACGGTGGCGGCCGGTACCGGTGCGAGATGACCGACGTGGACCCCGACACCATCGCCGTCGGCACGCGGGTCGAGATGACCTTCCGCCGCCTGTACACGGCCAAGGGTGTCCACAACTACTTCTGGAAGGCCCGGCCCGTCGACTCGCGGCCGGCCGCAGGCGACGAAGGAGGCGACGAGGTATGAGCAGCAACGGGATCCGCGACAAGGTGGCGATCGTCGGCATGGGGTGCACCCCCTTCGGCGAGCGGTGGGACAAGGGCGTCGACGACCTGTTGATCGACGCGGCCAAGGAGGCCATCGCGTCTGCCGGAGTCGGTCTCGACGACCTCGATGCCTTCTGGCTCGGGACCATGGCCTCGGGAGTGTCCGGGATCACCCTCTCCAAGCCCCTCAAGATCGACTACAAGCCGGTCTCTCGTCTCGAGAACTTCTCCGCGACCGGTTCGGAGGCCTTCCGCAACGCCTGCTACGCGGTGGCGAGCGGTGCCTACGACCTGGTCATGGCCATCGGTGTCGAAAAGCTGAAGGACTCGGGGTTCTCGGGTCTCACCGGCGTCCGCCCGGTCGGGGACGGAACCGATGCGGGGCTCTCCTCACCGGCAGCCTTCTCCTTCCTGGCCCCGGCCTACGCCGAGAAGTACGGGGTCGACCCCGAGGAGTTCAAGCAGGTGATGGCCAGGATCGCCTGGAAGAACCACGTCAACGGGGCGGTCAATCCCAGGGCCCAGTTCCGCAAGGAGGTCTCGATCGAGACCATCACCAAGTCACCCCTGATCGCCGGGCAGCTCGGCGTGTTCGACTGCAGCGGCGTGAGCGACGGGTCGGCTGCGGCCATCATCTGCCGGTCCGAGGACGCCCACCGGTACACCGACCATCCGCTCTACGTGAAGGCGCTGAGCTTCGTGGCCGGCCCCGGCGGCGGCGCGATCGATCCGGCGTACGACTACACGACCTTTCCCGAAGTGGTGCGCTCGGCTGAGGACGCCTACGGCCAGGCCGGGATCACCAACCCGCGTGCGGAGTTGGCCATGGCCGAGGTCCACGACTGCTTCACGCCGACCGAGCTCGTGCTGATGGAGGACCTCGGGTTCTCGGAGCGGGGTCTCGGGTGGAAGGACGTGCTGGCCGGTACGTTCGACCGCGATGGCGAGCTGCCGGTCAACCCCGACGGCGGCCTCAAGAGCTTCGGCCACCCCATCGGAGCCTCGGGGCTCCGCATGCTCTTCGAGTGCTGGCTCCAGCTCCGTCGGGAGGCCCCGCCCGAGCGGCAGATCGCCTCGGTGGGGGAGGGACGCTCACTCGGCATGACCCACAATCTGGGTGGGGGACCCGGAGAATGCGTGAGCTTCGTGTCGATCGTCGGCCCCGAGCGCAGCGCCTGAGGCGTTCTCGCTGGGAAGGCGCCGGGCGATCAGGGTTCGGACTTGGCGATCGCCTTGACCGGCGGTGCAGAGCGCCAGTCGGCGATCCCGTCCTCGGGAAGGGCGACCGGATACCCGCCACCGTGGACGTTGGCCCAGTGGGCATGGTTGAGCTCGTGGAGGGTGAAGCAGGCGTTGAGGGAGTTGTAGAAGCCCATGTTGTCCACGGTCTGGTTGACCGACTCCTTGATGAGGAGTGCAGTCATGGTCGGCAGTTCGGCGATCCGGCGAGCGAATTCGATCGTCTTGTCGCCGAGCTCGGCCGCCGGAAAGACCTTGGAGACCATTCCGAGCCGGTAGGCCTCGTCGACGTCGAGCGAGTCCCCGGTCAGCATGAGCTCCTTGGTCCGACGCGGACCGAACTCCCAGGGGTGGGCGAAGTACTCGACCCCGCACATGCCGAGGCGGGTGCCGACCACGTCTGCGAATGAGACGTCGTCGGCCGCCACGATGAGGTCGCAGGCCCACATCAACATGAGCCCGGCGGCAAACACCGTGCCGTGGACCTGGGCGACGGTGATCTTGCGCAGGTTCCGCCACCGGCGCGTGTTCTGGAAGTAGTAGTGCCACTCCTGCAGCATCATCTTCTCGCTGGCCTCGCGTGTGCCGCCGTTGATCAGCGAGGAGGGGTGCGGATTCTCGCCGCTGAACTCGGCGGTGGCCACCTTCGAGCCCATGTCGTGCCCCGCCGAGAACATCGGGCCCATCCCACCGAGGATCACCACCCGCACCTCGTCGTCCGCCTCGGCCCGGAGGAAGGCCTCGTCGAGCTCGACGAGCATCCCGCGGTTCTCCGCGTTGCGGGCATCGGGTCGGTTGAGCATGATCCTCGCGATCCGACCGTCGTCCAGCGTCTCGTAGGTGACGAATTCCTCCGACATCACTGCTCCTGCCTCTCTTCGGTGCCGGTGGTCCGGCGGTTGGTCTGGACGGCGAAGGCCACCGTGGCGACGGCGCACAGCTCACCGGAGCCCGCATCGAGGATATCGACATTGACCACTGCCAGGCTCCGGCCTCGTCGCACGACCCTGGCCGCCGCCCGGGCCGGCCCCTGGGTGATGCCCTGGAGATAGTGGATGGTGAGGTCGGCGGTTGCGGCCGAGTCGAGTGGCGACGACGCGACGATCGCCCGGCCGGCGACGATGTCGGCCAGGGAGGCCACCAGCCCACCCTGGAGCGCCCCCCGGGGGTTGGTCAGCCGGGAGTCGAAGTCGAGCTCGATTGCCAGGTCGGCCCCCGGATGGTCGACATCACGCAACGCGAGCTGCTGGAAGAGGTGCGTGCCCTCGTCGAGGACGCGCCGGTGCTCGGCGAACGTGTCTGCGCGGGACGGTTGGCCCGGTGGCCCAGCCGGTGGGTGGTCCACCGTGTTGGGGTCGATCACAGGCCGCCGGCGATGGTTTTCGTCTCGAGGTACTGCTCGAAGCCCTCACTGCCGTTCTGACGACCCAGACCACTGGCCTTGTAGCCCCCGAACGGTGACGCGGCGCTGTAGTAGACGCCGCCGTTGACGCTGATCGTGCCGGACCGGATCCGTCGGGCCACGGCCATGGCGCGCTCCTCGGAGGCCGAGGTCACCGCACCGGACAGGCCGTACTGGCTGTCGTTGGCGATGCGGACCGCGTCGTCGTCGTCACGGAACGGGATCAGCACCAGGACGGGACCGAAGATCTCCTCCTGGGCGATGGTCATCGAGTTGTCGACATCGGCGAAGAGGGTCGGCTCGACGAAGTAGCCCCGGTCGAGGTTGGCGGGCTTTCCACCACCGGTCACCAGGCGCGCACCTTCGTCCACGCCCTTTTCGATGTAGCCCAGGATCCGTTCGCGCTGGCGCGCGTTGATGACCGGACCCTGGATGACCCCCGGATCGGTGGGATCGCCGTAGGTGACACCCTCCACAGCGGCCTTGGCCAGGCCCACCGCCTCGTCGTAGCGCGCTTCGGGGACGAGGGTGCGGGTGAGCATGGCGCACCCCTGCCCGGAGTGCATGCACATGAACCCGAAGAAGGCCATCTTGGCCTCGAGATCGGCATCGTCGAGGATGATGTCGGCCGACTTGCCGCCGAGCTCGAGGAACAGGCGCTTGAGCGTGGGGGCACCGGCGGCCATGATGCGGCGCCCGGTGGCGGTCGACCCGGTGAAGGAGATGAGGTCCACCCGGGGGTCGACCACCAGCTGTTCGCCGATGAGATGGTCCGAGGAGGGCACGATGCTGACAACCCCTGACGGGATGTCGGTCTGCTCGGCGATGAGCCGCCCGATCCGGGTCGCGTTCCACGGTGTGTCCGGAGCAGGCTTGACCACCACGGTGTTGCCGGTGGCGAGCGACTGGCCGAGCTTGTTGAGGGTGATCTCGACGGGATAGTTCCAGGGGATGATCGCCCCGACCACTCCGACCGGCTCCTTGACCACCTTCTGCCAGCTGTGTGTGCCGAACGCGTTGTTGTCGGGCAGCGGGCGCTCCCACGCAAAGCTGTCGATCTGCTCGGCAGGCCACAGGAGCGCCTCGGCAAGGGGCGCGTCGAGCTGGGCCATGTGGGTCACCATCACCGGGGTGCCCACTTCGGCCACCAACTCGGAACGGAGCAGCTCCTGCTCGGAGACGATGGCCTCGTGGAGCTGGCGCAGGCACCGCTGGCGGAGGGCCCGATCGGTCGCCCACTCCGTCTCGTCGAAGGCCCGCCGCGCTGCGGCAATGGCCCTGTCCATGTCGGCCGCTGTCGCGTCCGCCGTCTGGCCGAGCACCTCCTCGGTCGCCGGGTTGATGTTGTCGAATGCTCCTCCGCCGGTGGCCTCGACGAGCGACCCGTCGATGAGCATGCGGAACTCGCCGACGGTGGAGTCGGGCGCTTGAGTGCTGGTCATTTCTGGTTCCCTCCGTTCGCTCGCCCCTGCGGCGCGTGCGGTCTCCGTCGGTGGCTGCCCCATCGAGGCCCGTGCTCGGAACCCGGAAAACGGGGCACCACCTGCTCGGCGCCGAGTATGGCACGGTCAGGGCCGAACCGTCTGCACGGCGTCCGTGAGTGGGGTACAACGTGGGGCGATGCGTACCGGCTCCTTACTTGTCGCCGTCACCCGCGGGTATTGGGGCCCGGAGGGGTGAACCTCACCCTGACCGACGCCGAACGGCGGTTCCGGGACGACGTGCGGAACTGGCTGGAGGCCAACGTGGAGTTCAGCCCCGAGTTCGGCTCGTTCGACGAGGAGTTCGAGTGGGGACGGCTGTGGCAGGCCCGCCTCGCCGCCGACCGCTGGGTCGGGATCCACTGGCCGGCCGAGTTCGGCGGGCGGGGGGCCTCGCCGGTGGAGGTGGCCATCTTCAATGTGGAGTACGCCCGCGCCCGTGCGCCCCAACCGGTCAATCGTACCGGGGTCAACCTGGTCGGCCCAACGCTTCTCGCCCACGGGGACGACCAGCAGCGCGTCCGTTGGTTGCGGGGCATCCTGAGCGCGGAGGAGATCTGGTGCCAGCTGTTCAGCGAGCCAGGAGCCGGATCGGACCTGGCCGGGCTCTCGACCCGGGCGACCGAGGTGGAGGGCGGGTGGGTGATCGACGGACAGAAGGTCTGGACCAGCTATGCGCAGTACGCCCGGTGGGGAATCGCCCTGGTTCGGACCGACCCCGATGCCTCGCGCCACGCGGGCATCACCTGCATGGCCGTCGACATGCAGGCCGAGGGGATCGAGGTGCGACCCCTGGTCACCATGACCACCGACGCAGAGTTCAACGAGGTGTTCTTCGACGGGGTCTTCGTCCCCGCCGACCAGGTGATCGGTGGGCTGCACGCCGGCTGGTCGGTGGCGAACACCACCCTCGCCCACGAGCGGGGGACGACCTTCCCCTTCAAGGAGCAGGTGGTGCACGAGATCTATCTCGAGCAGATCCTCGACCTGGCAGCCGCAAACGGGGCCCTCGACGACCCACTGGTGTCCGACCAGCTGGTCGACACCTACGTCAAGGTCTCGATCCTGCGCCTGCACAACTGGCGGACGATGACACGGCTCGCCCGCGGGATCGAACCCGGCCCCGAATCCAGCGTGGTGAAGCTGGCCTGGACCGACATGACCCGGCAGCTGTCCGACACTGCACTGGTTGTGCTCGGTCAGGCCGCGCCGTTCTGGGGTGCGGCAACGGACAACCCGGCCCGGGGCCGGTGGCAGCGTCAGTGGCTCTGGGCCAAGGCGTCACCAATCGCCGGGGGTACGTCGGAGATCCAGCGGACCATCATCGGGGACCGCATCCTCGGGCTGCCCCGTTGAGCTGTGGAGAGGATCGGTGAGCGAACGGTTCGACGCCAGCATCGAGCACTACCCGATGTCCGGACTCGACGAGCTCCTCATCCACAATCATCCCCACCCGGTCCGGGTCATGTGGACCTCCGATGTGCAGGCGTACGAGCGGATGTGGTTCACCAGCCAGGACCGCACCGGCGATCTGCTGGTCGTTGCCGGCATGGGCATCTACCCCAACCTGGGGACTGCCGAGGCCTTTGCCATCGTCAACCGCCGGGGACGGCACACCACGGTGCGGGCCCACCGCAAGCTCGGGCTCAACCGGGTGGACATGACGGTCGGGCCGATCCGTTTCGATCTGGTCGAGCCGTTCCGCCAGTGGCGGCTGCAGCTCGACCCGAACGAGCACGGAACCTCCTTCGACATCGCTTGGTTCGACACCAAGCGGCCCGTCTACCGCAACCAGGGCGCCGGCGTGTTCGTGGGCACCCGACCCTTTGCCGGGGTGGCCGGCTACGACGGGTTCGGCCGGCAGGAGGGGTGGGTCACGGTGGACGGCGAGCGGTTCGAGCTGACCACCGAGACCTATCTCGGCACCAGGGACCACCACTGGGGCACCCGCGACGGTGTCGGTGGAAGGGCCCACTGGAGCGGCCATCAGCATCCCCACTCAGGGGAGTGGGTCGAGTTCGAGGAGTACGGCATCTGGGGGGACCACGTGCTCTACAACCTCGGCGATCCACGGCGGGGAAGCGGGTCCCTGGAGGACCGCCGCTATCGGCTGCGGTTCGAGCCCGAGACCCACCTGCTCCTGTCCGGCGAGATCGACTACGTCTTCGCCGGGGGATCGGTCCGCACCGCGGCCTTCGAGCGGCTCGGCAACCAGACCGCCTACCTCCGGTGCGGCATGTACGGCGGACCCAACGGGGGGACGCCGGACGGTGACATCTGGCAGGGGATGGACGTCGGGGACGGGACGGTCACCGGTGAGACATATGACGCCAACGACCCCGAGGTCCGGGCTCGTCTCTGCGGGCTCGACCAGCATCACTGCCGGTTCGTGTCCGAGGGCGAGACCACGTTCGGGATCGTCGAGCCCTACGACACGCTCTGCTATGAGATGGCCCGGCGGGGGACCGGCGGCTTCTCATTGCTCGACTGAACCGCAGGCACCGGTCGAGCGACCCCACACGGATCTCCAGACGCGACGCACGAGCCGGGCACGCTCGGTCACTGGCAGTGTGTCGAGCGCGTCTGGGTGTCCCTGGCCGTCTACTCGGAACGCCAGCGCCGGTAGAGATCGCTGAGGTCCGCCCGCGCCTCCGGGGTCAGATCCTCTGGCTCGACCGATCCGACCAACGCGATGGTCATTCTGATCTGCTCGAGGTAGGCAGAACAGTTGGGACACGCCCGCAGATGGGCTTCGAACCGGCGGCGATCACGACGTGACAGAGCACGTTCGAGGTAATCGGTGACGAGTTCGACCGCCTGCTGGCAGACGAGGTCCTTACGTCGCAGCAACGGCATCGGTCAGTCCCTCTCCATCTCGGCTTCGAGGACCCCACGCAAGCTGCTCCGTCCCCGATGAAGCAGGACCCGCTGATTGCCCGGACTGATCGCTAGCATCGAACAGACCTCTTGGCTCGAGAGGCCCTCGACGTCTCGCAGTATGAGAACCTGGCGTTGACCAGGTGGGAGGTCGTCGAGTGCTGCTCCGAGAACCGGCCACCAGGCAACCGCGTCGAGACGATTCTCGACATCGTCGGTCCACCGATCGAGTGGATCGGCCCACTGGCCTTGGGCATCGAAGCGGACCGGGTCGACGACGGGAAGTCTCTCGATGGGGACATAGGACTGCTCTCGAGATCCAGCAGACCGAGAACGGTTGACGAGGATCCGAAACAACCAGGTCTTGAACGAGGAGCGGCCCTCGAAGCCGTGGACGCCCCGGAGCACGCCCATCCACGTGTCCTGGACGGCCTCCTCGGCCACGGCCTGGCTCGGAACGAACGAACGGGCCAGGCGCAGCATCGGCTGCTGGTAGCGAGCCACCAACATCACGAATGCCTCCTCATCACCCTCACGCAAACGAGCGAGCAGCTCGACGTCCATGTCCACGGCCAGGATCGTAGGGCTCGGACGGCTGGTCTGGGTCGTCGCCCCGCTGCAATCACCTGACCGTCACCATCTGTGGTCGCCCGGACTAGAGACATGCCCCTTCAGTCTTCTGTCACCGGTCGATCGTTACGGACCGTCTGTCCGGCAAAGGGTGTAACGCGGGACGGTCATCGCGGACTGAGTCTGAGAACCTCAATCCGAAGGAGACAACATGAAGAGATTGACCCGACTTGCCCTGGGTGCCGGCGCCGTCCTGGGACTCTCACCTTGGATCGCGCCGGTCGTCGCAGGAGCCCAGCCCGCCGGAGGCGGCGCCGACCACGTCGTCTTCGTCCAGACCGACAACACCGCCGGGAACCAAGTCGTCGCCTATGAGCGGGCGGACAACGGGACGCTCACCCAGGCCGGCACCTATGACACCGGGGGACTGGGCGGCAGGCTCAACGGGGCGATGGTCGATTTCCTGGCCTCCCAGGGCTCGCTCACCTACGACCCGGTCGATGCCCTGCTCTATGCGGTGAACGCCGGGAGCAACACTGTGTCGGTCTTCTCGGTCACCGGCGATCAGCTGAGCTTGGTCCAGGTGGTGAACTCGGGTGGCATCTTTCCGGTGAGCGTGGCCGTCTCCGGCAAGCTCGTCTACGTGCTCAACGCCGAGGACGGCGGGAGCGTGTCGGGGTACCGGGCGGCAGGCGGCAAGCTCCACCCGATCCAGGGGTCGACGCAGCCACTCGGCTTATCCAATGTCACTGACTCAACCCAGTACACCCACACCCCCGGCCAGGTCGCCTTCTCGCCCGATGGCTCGCAGCTCATCGTGACGACCAAGGCCAACACCAATGCCATCGACGTGTTCGGAGTCACTCCCAGCGGTCGGCTGTCGGCCACGCCCGTGGTGAACGCTCAGCCAGCCAATACCGTCCCGTTCTCCGTCACCTTCGATGGCGCGGGCCACCTCGTGGTGGCCAATGCGAACAGCTCCGTCGCAACCTTCACCCTCGATCCGGATGGCACCGTGACCCTCCTCGATTCGGTTGCAACCGGCCAGTCCGCCACCTGCTGGGTGTCCTCGGCCCAGGGATACCTCTACGCCTCGAACGCAGGGGGTCCATCGGTGAGCGGTTACCAGGTGGCTCCCAACGGCAGCCTCACCTCGCTCGGGGCAGCCACCCACACTGACCCGGGAACGGTCGACGCCTCGGCCTCGGTCGGCGGCCAGTACCTCTATGTCCAGACCGGGGGTAACGGGATCGTCGATGAGTTCCAGGTCAATGCCAACGGGTCACTCACTGCGATCGGCTCCGTGGCCGTGACCGATGCAGCGGGTGGAGAGGGCATCGTCGCCTTCTGACCCCCAACCAACCCTCAGCCACGCGAGCGGTGGTGCCCGATGTCCGAGGGTGCCGCCGCTCGCGTGGAAGCGCGTTGGAAGTGCCGCCAGAACTCGCACCCTCTCGGCCACGGGTCATGTGCCCCCGGCACCATCAAGCTGTGGGCTTGTTCTCTCCGTGGGGAGTCCCGGTGACGGGCTGCCTACCCACGGGGCCGTGGCCGGTGCTCCGAGCGATCCCGTAGGTGAAGACGAGGGCGTTCGACGTCCCTGAGTCGGTCGTGACGGTCACAGAGGCGGCGGAGGTGGACCCCGGGTTCGGGGGGATGACGATGGTACAGATCGTCTGGTTGGGACAGGCCACGGGCGCCACCTGACCGCCGATCTGTGCGCTGATCTGGCCGGAGGAACTCAGGAAGTTGGATCCGGTCACCGTCACCGTTTGGCCGGCCTGACCGCTCGCCGGGGCCAGGGTCGAGAGGGCGGGAGGTCCGGCGGGTTCCGGCAGGGCTGTCGGCGCGCCAGTTGCCGAACCGCTCGGTACCGTGCTGGTCGCAGGCCCCGGGGATCCGCCGGTCGTCGCCATCGTTGTCGACGTGGAGGTCGACGTGGACGTGGGCGACACCCCGCCATGTCCAGAAGCCGCGCCCGCCGAGCCGCTGGGTACGTTGCTGGTCCCAGGCCCCGAGGATCCCGTGGTGGCCGTGGCCCCACTATCGGGCTGCCGGCTACCGTCGTTCACCGTACCGACGAGGGCAGCCAAGACGACGATCAGGGCGACGGCAACCACTCCGATCGCCCAGCGCAAGCGACGTTCAGCCGAGCCTGGTGGTCTGGCGCGGTGCCGGGGGACTCGAACAGGGGACTCGGCCAAGCCGGTGCGACCGATCGGATTGCGGGGCTCCTCCCGTCGGATGCCATCGCCGCGCGTTGCAGTTCGTGGCGCTGCCGGCGTGTGCGAGTCGCGAGGGATGTCGTTCTCCCGAACAGGCCTGGGCGCGCCCTCTGGCGCCGGAGTGTCGAACCGCTCCGACAGGGTGTGTTGCTCGGGAGCAGCCGACAACCGAGGTCCTTCGATCGGCGCAGTGAGAGAGTGGTCCGCGTGCGTCGTTGTAGCCGCCGCTTGCGCTGCCTGTGGTGGAGTGGGCGCGGCGACCGGCTCGTCGGCAACTCTGTGCCCACGGGGCAGGTTCGGCCGACTGCGGCGTGGCTCCGGGCCAACTCCCGTCTCGCGGGATCGACGTGCGGCTTCGGCCATGGCCGCCAACGCCTGTGGGCTCAGTTTCTGGTCGTTCTGGTTTCCGGGTCTGCGTCCTTGCACGACTCCCTCCGGAGGGATCCTGTCTGTCGTTCGTGGCGCCATATGAGGCGGGCAGCTCAGCCTTCATTATTTCGCCTCATCCCGGTCGAGCGGGGGTCGCGCCCAGCGCCGGTTTCTGCCATCGCTGACCTCGGGCTTTGCGCCGGATGACGGCACGGGCCGCCGGTCGGAGCTCGGATTCGTCCCGCCGTTCGCTGGAACCGCCACGCATCCCTCCACATCACGGGGCCAGGGTGGCACCCCTAGCTCCCGCTTCGGTTTCACTGATTCCGAACAGAGGTTCGTAATCTCTACGTGTCGTGCAATGTGGTTGGTCTTGTTGTGCAAGGGGTAAGGCAGTTGGTGTGGCGCTGTCTCGGCAGCAACCTCTCAGCATCCGAATGAGCTGGCATCGTCCACGCCTCGGCCTCTGTGACGGGTGCGGGTGGTACGAAGTCACCAGGAAGCGTGGCCTTCGTTGGTTGTGCTCGGACTGCTGCTCCCTACGGCCAGGGCTGTACTCAGCTGCCGTGGATGTGCAGCTGGATGAGGGCAAGCGGCCGCATCCGTCCAATGCCAAAGGACTGGTGGTGGTGCCGCTCTACGACTGGTCCCGTGGCACCGAGTGGCACAACGATGGAGGTGCGGCGTAGATCGCGCTGGCGCGTCGCCGCTGGGTTCAGATGCCTGCACGCGGCCAGAGTGCGTGCCGGAAGAGCGCCTCCAGCTCCACTTCTGAGGCCGCCCCAGATCAACCGGTCGTCAGGATAGTTTCGACAATTCGGCGTTTGCCTGACGCTCCACGATGGCGTAGCCGCGGGTGCCGGCGCTCTCCCGTGCCTGCCCGAGGAGTTGCTGAGCTCGGTCTGCGTCACCCGCCACGTTGCGCGTACGGAGCATCCGACCCCACAGCACGTTGGTATACGCCTCCGCGAACTTCATCCCGCCACGGGTGTTGAGTTCGGCTGCCTGCCCGAAGTACGACTCGGCCTCCTCGAAGCGGTCGAGCACGGTGGCGAGCCCGCCGAGGTATGTCGCCACGGGCGGGTGGGGGATCAGGGCGTTGTGCGGCACTTGGTCCCGGAACGGAGCAAGCCGCTGGATCAACGGTTCGCAATGGGCACGGAGCCGCAGCTCGATCGCGACCCTCGCGTAGTTGACCATCCCGTCGAACCACGCGTTGTCGTCGGGCAAGGAGAACGAATCTGTCGCACCCTCGTCGACGAGCTCCCGGGCCGCCTCCTCGTTACCCGCGTCGAGGTGTGCTGCGGCCAAAACGGCCCTGAAGGTGGGAATCGACGGATTCTGCTCGGCAGCGTCGGCGATAAGCGGCACCAGCTCTCCCATCCGGCCCTGCTCGTCCCGAGTGTGCATGAGCTGTACGCTGTAGAAGGCGAAGGCGTCGGGCTGTCCGATTGCGCTGCCCACCTCGAGCGCCACGGTGGCGAGCCGCTCGGCCTCTCCCGTGTCGCCGTGCAGCAGGGCGAGTGTGGCGTCGCCGAAGTCGGCCTGCCACAGCAACAAAGGCTGGCCGAGCCTCTCCGCTATCGCGCGAAACATCACCCCGCTTTCCCTGGACACCTCGAACTGGCCGGCGCGGACAGCAGCCCAACCGAATGCGGCGGCGTGAAGGAGGGCCACGGGGTCGTCCAGGTCATCGGCTGCGGACACTGCCTCCTCGAAATCCGCCAACATCATGGCGAGTGTCGTCGGGGCGCTGACAGCCGAGCTGCACCTGTACGCCACATCGACGAACGTGGCCCGATCCCCCAGACGGCGAGCCATTGCTTTGGCCTCGTCGGCCAGGGCGAGGCGGCGTTCGAGTGGGCTGTGGTAGATGATCTCGCTGCACAATGTGGCGAGCAGACGCGCCCGTTCGGGGCTGTCGGTCTCGGGAAGGGCGTCGAGCGCCGCTTCGAGCACGTCGACCTTCTGGGCATCGAACTGCCCCAACGCACTGAAGAACCCTCGGTTGTTGGCCAGTGCCGCCGCCACCAGACGATCGGCGTCGCCGAGCGCGTGTGCCGCGCGTGCCCCTTCCAGGAGGGTTTCGCGGAACGAGGCGATGCCGGCCTGGCGCTGGGCGATGCCGAGACCGATCAACAGGTCGATGCGGGTCAGTGGGTCGACGCTTGCAGTGTGGGCGGCGAGCTCGAGTGCCTGGGAGAAATAACGGACCGCATCGTCGGGAGCGAGCGCCTCGAGGGCCGCGTCGCCAGCCCGCTTGGCATACGAAATAGCCTTGTCCGAATCGGTGGGCCTGGTGGCGAGGAGGAAGTGCCTGGCCAGTTCCCCGACGAGGTCCTCGCTGTTCTCCCCGCAGAGGCGCTCGATGGCCTCGCCTACCGACTTGTGCAGCCGGGTGCGCCTCGTGCCGCCGAGGTCCTCGTAGAGGGTGTGCTGGACGAGGGCGTGAGAGAAGGCGTAGTGCCCGGGTGCGTCGGAGAGTTCGTGTACGACAGCGGCACGCTGGGCGTCCTCGAGCAAGTTGATGAGCTCGTCCTCGTCGACCTGCGTCGTCTCTGCCAGGAGGTCGAGGTCGAACTCGCGCCCGATCACCGCTGCCGTGGACAAGACCTTGGTCGCCCCTTCCCCGAGGCGTGAGACACGGGTGCCGATCACCGTCCGCACGCTGTGGGGAAGGGAGAGCGGTCCCTCGGCGTCTTTGGTCGTCCAGCGCCCGGTGCTGGAGTTCTGGATGATGTCACCTGACTCCGAGAGGTTTCGCAACACCTCGGCCACGAAGAAGGGGTTGCCGTCGGTCTCCCGGTAGAGCTGGTGGGCCAGTCCCACCCCGGCGTCGTCAAGCTCGTGTCCGGCGGCGGACTCCATGAAGGCGATCACCCCGGTGTCCTCCAGGCCCTTCAGGTCGATGGTGGAGACCCCGGTCGGCTCGCGGGCCAGCGCCGCCAGGGCTTCGTTGAGGGGGTGGGCGGCCGAGAGCTCCCCATCGCGATAGGTCCCGAGGACCAGGAGTCTGCTGGCCGATGAGTTGGCGATGATGTGGCGGAGCAGTTGCAGGCTCGGCTTGTCCGCCCAGTGCAGGTCGTCGAGCAGGAGGACGAGCGGACTCAGCCGGCTGGCCTCCTCCAGCAGTCCAACGACGGCGGCATAGAGGAGGTAGCGCTCGGTGTCTGGATCGGTGGTCTGGGGCGGTGGCAGCTCGCCCAGACGCTGACCGAGGGCCGGCACCATGCGATCCAACTCTCCGCCATGGTTGGCCAGATGGGTTCGGAGCAGCTCTTCGTCGGCGTGCGCCACGAAGTGCGAGAGGGCTTCCTGGAACGGACGATACGGCGCCCCCACTTCCTCGTCGCAGCGGCCGAGGATCACCGTCATGCCCCCATCGTGTGCGTGTCGGGCGAGTTCGGACGCCAGGGTGGTCTTTCCCTGGCCCGGTTCCCCGGCCAAGAGGATCAGCTCCCTTCCCTCGCCGCTGGCGACACGCTTGGCGGCGGCATCGAGTAGGGCGAGCTCATGCTCGCGACCGATGACCCCGACGGCTGGGGGATGGGTCAGCCGGGTGGGAAGCGGTACCGTTCCCGATCCAGGTGTCTGGGCCTCCAGAGGCTTCCAACCGACCTGGAGTGTTTCGATGGGCTCGGGCAGGCCTTTCAGCACCAATTCCCCGAGCGACGTAAAGGGATGGGGGCTTCGTCGACCGGCCGTGGCGCGCACCAGGTCGGAGGCGAGGATCTGGCCGCCCTCGGCTCGAGCACAGAGCCGGGCCGCCTCGATGACCGGGTCGCCGAAGTAGTCGTCGGCCTCCCGGCTCGCCTCGCCCGAGCTCAATCCAACCCGGAGCCCGAGGTGCCTCTCCGCACCGGCGTTGTCCCGGTGGACGATCTGCTGCATGGCCACTGCGCAACCCAGTGCCGCCGACGCGGCGGGGAAGACCACCATG
Organism: uncultured Acidimicrobiaceae bacterium; assembly: GCA_963701325.1. Classification (GTDB taxonomy): domain Bacteria; phylum Actinomycetota; class Acidimicrobiia; order Acidimicrobiales; family RAAP-2; genus Bog-756. The sequence goes on along the minus strand of OY969604.1, from coordinate 612,989 downwards.
AGGCCGTCGCCCAGGTTCTTCACCTCGGTGCCCCCGGAGGTGGCGATTGCCTGCCGGAGGGCCGAGAAGTGCTTGTTGCGTACGTCGTCGGCTGCTTCAGGGGTCAGTGAAGAGGCGAGCTCAGTCGAACCCACCAGATCCGTGAAGAGCACCGTGATGTTCTCGGTGGTGGCCACCGAACCCCCTGTCGCCGCCAGTAGCCGAAAGACTAGGCGAGATCCAGGGGTTTCTTCCCGGTGTGGCGATCGACGGCCCAGACGACGGCAGCCGGGCTGCCGTGCTCGTCATCGGGGCGATAGCGGCATGTTGATGTCTCGACGTGACTCGGGCGACACGTTCCGATGCCGAGCGGACCCACCGGTATCCAGCGACTCTGGCTCAGGAGGCACCCACGGTCCTGCGATCGGCGCCTCTGCCACGTTGCTCGATTACCCCCTGTGTTGGCTACGATCCTGCCCTGCCGGTGGCTCCACTTCGCTGACTTCCCGGGCGGCAGCCATGGTCCGCACGAGCGCCACAAGGTTGTCGAGTTGGTACGCCACAGCAACCACCTGTTGTCCAACCTCTCTGACTAACAGACCCTCCGCATCGATGATTTGAGCGACCGTCTCACCATCTTCGCCTTCGCCCAACCAACGAAGAGAAATCTCCGAACGATCGATGGCTTCCCTGATCTGACGGTGCACCTCCCGAGCAATCGGGTGCGATCCTCCGTCACTGCCGGCAATGGGCACGTCCAAGTCAGTCATCTTGACTTCCCTATAACGCAATGCAATGTTTCAATTGTCTCACGCTGCGTCTTTCTAGGGCTAGGACCAATTGATCGGCGACTAATCACCCGTGGACTTTGCAACCTTGAGTTGCTTGGTACTGAGTAGGTCGTCAACCCTCCGACCTATGCCCTCGTCCAGGTGGCCGAACCGCGTCGAATGCCGGGAACAAGGCATGTCCCGGGCGTCAGGTGCTTGCCACATGAGGTCAGTCAGAAGCGGTTCCTGCTTTCACATGGACCGGCAGGCTGCTAGAGATCAGCAGGAGCGGGCCGGTCATCCCCGGAAGCTGGAGCACTCCCTGAGTAGTCACGTCCGCTGCTCTCGATCAGAGGCCGGAAGCTGTCCCTACCATCTGAGCATTAAGGGCTTGACCGGCAAACGACCCGAAGAACGGGGCGTGGCCATGGGCGAAGACGCCGCCGTCAGCCGCCACGATCCAGTAGCCCTTCCCGTCGGGGGTGGCCGCCATCCCCACGATCGGGGCGTTGAGACGACCCCCGCCCTGCGACCCGAAGAACGGGGCGTCGCCATGGGCGAAGACGCCGCCGTCAGCCGCCACCAGCCAGTAGCCCTTCCCGTCGGGGGTGGCCGCCATCCCCACGATCGGGGCGTTGAGACGACCCCCGCCCTGCGACCCGAAGAACCGGGCGTCGCCATGGGCGAAGACGCCGCCGTCAGCCGCCACCAGCCAGTAGCCCTTCCCGTCGGGGGTGGCCGCCATCCCCACGATCGGGGCGTTGAGACGACCCCCGCCCTGCGACCCGAAGAACCGGGCGTCGCCATGGGCGAAGACGCCGCCGTCAGCCGCCACCAGCCAGTAGCCCTTCCCGTCGGGGGCGGCCGCCATCCCCACGATCGGGGCGTTGAGACGACCCCCGACCTGCGACCCGAAGAACCGGGCGTCGCCATGGGCGAAGACGCCGCCGTCAGCCGCCACCAGCCAGTAGCCCTTCCCGTCGGGGGTGGCCGCCATCCCCACGATCGGGGCGTTGAGACGACCCCCGCCCTGCGACCCGAAGAACGGGGCGTTGAAGGCGAAGACGCCTCCGTCGCCTGCAACCTCGTAGTAGCCCTGGAAGTCGGCGTCGGAGATCGCGACTGTTCGGGTAGTTGTAGCTGAGGGCCCTCCGTTCCTGCTCATGGTCTGACCGGTGAAGACCTGGGTGGTGGAGGTGCCCGTCGAGTCGGTTACCTTCAGAGTCACGGGAAAGGACCCGGGGGCGGCGTACGTGTGGGTGACAGTCGCGGTGGTCGTTGCGACCGGCGTGGTGCCGTCGCCGAACGTCCAGGCGTAGCTGGCGATAGAGCCGAAATGGGCGCTGGAGGCAGAGGCATCAAACGAGACAGCCGAACCAGGGAGTGCGGTCGTAGCAGTGAATGAGGCCGTCGGTGCCTGGTCGGGGGTGATCGAGATCCCGAGGGGGGAGTTCCCAACTGCGATCGGAGTGCCGGCGGTGCTGGTGGCAGTGTCGATCGGGATCACGGCGTCCGAGCTGGCGACGGCCACATAGACGGTCCTCCCGTCTGGCGTGATGGCCACGTCCGTGGGACCGGCTCCCACCGGGATCGGGGTGCCAGCCGTGTTGGTGGCGGTGTCGATCGGGATCACGGTGCTGGAGCCATTGTCAGCTACATAGGCGGTCGTGCCGTCCGGGGTGATGGCGATGCTTTCGGGGTTGTTCCCCATCGGAATTGGCGTGCCGGCCGTGTTGGTGGCGGTCGTGATCGGCGTCACCGTGTTGGAGCCGAAGTTGGCCACGTAGGCGGTCGTGCCGTCCGGGGTGATGGCGATGCCGAAAGGAATGAGCCCCACCGGGATCGGAGTACCGGCGGTATTGGTGGCGGTAGCGATGGGGGTCACCGTTAAGGAGCCATTGTTGGTCACGTAGGCCGTGGATCCGTCAGGGGTGATGGCGATACCGAATGGGTTGGCTCCAACCGGGACGGGAGTCCCGGGGGAGTCGGTGGCGGTCGCGATCGGGGTCACCGTGTTGGAGCCTGAGTTGGCCACGTACGCGGTCGTGCCGTTCGGGGTGATGGCGATGCCTTGGGGGTGGGTGCCCACCGGGATTGGGGTACCGGCGGTGCCGGTGGCAGTGTCAATCGGAATGACGGTGTTTGAGTCATAGTTGGCTACGTAGGCGGTCGCGCCGTCAGGCGTGATGGCCATGTCGGTGGGACGGGTCCCTACCGGGATGGGGGTACCGGCGGTGTCGGTGGCGGTGTCAATCGGAATGACGGTGTTGGAGAGGTTGTTGGCAACGAGGGCCGTGGGTGCAGCGGTGACGGCACCCGCTGGCGGCTCAGCAGTGAGACCGGGGCCGATCAAGCCGAATACGAAGATGCCGGACGCAGCCAGGAGGGCACCTTTCGATCCTCTGTGCCATACACGATTTGTCTGCATGAACTCCCTGGATCGTGTGTGTTTCCGGAAGCAGAGAGCGGGTGACTCGCCGAAACTACAGGTGCTTCCGTTCGGACATCGGCAGCATTTCGACTGGGCTTTAGCCTGAATGTGGAGAGACCGCCGATCCTCCCGTGATGTCAGATCGACTTCTGGCAGCAGGCTGTTGTCTGACCCTGAACGCCAGGAGGGCGACTCTCTGTGCCGTAGCCATCAGCCCGAGGCGGTCCATCGGACCGACTGCCAATTTAGGGCTCCCACTACACACTGCTCGCGTGTGTCTCGCACGAAACACCGCAGGCCCATGATCCATGGCACCACTTCCACTGTGCGAGCGAGCAGACTGTGTCCTCACCGACCATGAAACGCCAGCCCAAACAAAGCCGCGAAGAGCTCCGCGCGCTGATGGTCAAGATGGGTCGCCTCATTCTCATCGAAGATGGGTTCGGCGTCGGCGTCGACACCCTCACCTTCAAGAGGGTCTTCGAACGTATCGATGCGGAGACCGGCCTCAAACTCTCCAATGCCTCTGTCATCCGTCGCGTCTGGGAGAACCAGGCGGATTACCAGGCTGATGTTCTGGCCACTATCGCGATAGAGGACGCTCTCGGAGAATTCGACGAGACCGTCCGGGCGCTCGGTCCTCTCCTCGACAGCCTCGATCTCTCGACCCCTGAAGCGCGTCTGCGATCGCTGAGAGAGGTGTGCCGTTTCGGCGGATCAGCCAACAGTTTCATGCTGCTCGAGTCGCCCAACTGGTCGATGTGGATTGCAGTGTGGGCAATGGCCACTACCAACAACGTCGGTAGCCAACAGAGCGAGTATCAGCGGCGGATCCGCGCCGCTCTGCTCGAGGGGTACAAAGGATTTACCACGCTATGGGAGGGCGCCTACGAGGGTCTGGCAGCTCTGCTCGGTATGCGTGTCAGGGCGCCGCTGAGTCTTCGCCAGCTGAGCGTGGCCGTGGGTGCTCTTGCCGAAGGGTGCTCCCTACGCCAGCGCGTCGACCCCGACTTAGGAGTCATCCTGCGACCCACCGGTCCGAACGGTGAAGACCAGGAGTGGACGCTCTTCGCCATCGGCTTGGAGGCACTGCTCATGCAGTTCCTCGAACCGGACCCGGACTGGTCGCCTCCGTCGCCTCCGCGGTAGGGGCAATCCGGCTCCGTCAGCTCCCAACGCTCGAGGCACGGCCAGTACTGGCGGCGAGCACGGACAGGACGAAACGGAGAGCGAATCGTCGATCGAACCCGCTCAGCCTTCCGGGACGCCGGTTGGTCGAAGTCGGGTGACCGTGCGGGAGATCCGCCCTCCCGAACGATGCCCGACCTCGGACCGGCTCCGCCTGGCACGCACGATAGGGCCCGTCTGGATGGATTGCAACTCTCGATTGCTATCCTGTGGGAGTAGATGCCTGAAGACCCGTAGCGCAGCAGGTTTGCGGGCGCTCGCTGAAGCCTTTCGTCGCGTTCGCGCGAAGGAGCCAGGCTCGGAAGGGGTGGCGGAACCCCCGACGAGCCTGGCTCCATGTCGCCACCCTCTCCTGCCACTGGGCGGACGCCGCAAGTCGTCAGTCAACGACGACCATTGCTACATGGCAACCCCTCCGCCTGTGATCTTGAAGGCAGTGGTCGTTCCGACGCAATGCGTTCCGGGAGCCGGAAGGGTTGTCACGAACTTGCTCGTGATCGGCGCAGCAGGCACGTGGAACGATGATCCCGCGGTTTTGACGCCATACGGAGCTTTGAGGGTAAGCGTGTCGAATCCGTTGACGGGACCGGTGGTCGATCCGATGTCGCCTGTGTAGGTGACAGTGGTGCTCGCGATCGGTCCACCGATGGTGGCCCAGACAATGGTCTCCTTGATCACACCGACCTTGTCGGGAGCACTGTCGAAGTTCAGACAGGAGCTGCCGTGGGGTGCCGAAGAGGTGTAGTAGCCCGAACCGGTGACGGTGCCACCAACGACGTGAACGCCTGTGGGGGAGGTGACCGTTCCGCCGCACAGAATCGTTGTCCCCGGGTGGCCGATGGTCGCCTTGTAATTGATCTTGACGCCGCCAGGGCTGCCACCCACGGAAAGTCCCGGATTGACGGTGCCCGACCCACCGACGACCGGACAGCTCGCCGTCCCGGTCGCGATCGGGAAAGCGACCGCCGCCTCCTGGGTGGCGACGAACAGTCCGCCGAGCATGGTTGTGAGCACTGCAGCGAACAGCAACGTTCTACGAATCATGATGACCTACTTTCGAGTATTGAACAGCGCCGGAAGTGCCATTCCTGGGGTCCGCCTAGGAGTGGCTCCATGCAACGTAGGTCCACCTGTCACCACCGTCAACCGGCATTGTTCCGCTTGCGGAGTCTCGGGTATTCGGGCAAAGCCGAAGATGAGCGCCAAGGCGATCACAGTCTCGACCACCGCCGTCCCGTCGACGAACAACTTTGCCCTGGGTGCCGAATTTGGGAAATCGTAGTGCGGTAAGGGGTGGGAGCTCGACTGCGAACGATCGAGGCTGCGTTCCTCGGCGCTCTCCCTGACGCTGGCCACCGGGTCGGCGGGCTGCGCGGGGTCCGACGAGTGGAATCACCCGACCTACGCTGCGGACAACCTACTGACTGTCGTTTCGAGGCGTCGTCACCTGATTGATTGTCTCGAGGGCGAGGACGGTCTCTTGGTGAGCCTGCCGCTCTTCTTCCAACTTGCGACGGGTGACAAGAAGGGCCGCTCCCAGTCCGACAAGGGCTGAGCCGACGATCGCTGGGATGGGGCGCATCCCCCAAGAGTAGACCCAGCCGTTGGGAGGCACCCAAGGCCTGCCCCGATCTCCGGTCATGCGCCGGACCAGGGGAGCGCCCACCAGTCGGAGCGCGGCGTCGTCCCGGGCGGACCGCCGGCACCCCGCTCAGCCAGTGAGCAGGTCGGCTCGGCCGTTTTCGAGGAACGCTGCGCGGAGTGCGGCCATGTCCGCAGGGGTCATGCGCACGTAACCGGTTCCGCGCTCCTCCCGCTGCCAGTGGGGGTCATCCGACCACCACTGCCGGGAACGGAGCGGCCCTTTGTCCATCTTGTGGGTGGCGGTGGTGGGCAGGGTGCCGACGATGCGCAGATACCGCGGCGCCCACTTGGTGCCGAGGTCGGGCTGAGCAGCGAGGAAGGCCGTGAACGCGCCGGGGTCGAATGCTCGGCCCTCCTCGAGCTCGAGCGCGGCCATCACCTGGTCCCCGGTCCGGCTGTCGGGCACCGCATAGACGGCGACCCCGCGCACCCCGTCCATCCGGCCGAGGATCTGTTCGATGGGCGCGGCGGTGAAGTTCTCGCTGTCCACCCGGAGCCAGTCTCCCGTCCGCCCGGCAAAGTAGAAGATCCCGTCGTCCGCCCGGTAGGCCAGGTCGCCGGACCAGTACCAGCCGTCGCGCACCCGGAGTGCCTCGGCCTCTGGGTCGTTGTAGTACCCCTCGAATGCCGGGACCGCCGTGCGACCGACCAGCTCCCCGATGGCCTCCTCCGGATTCGCCAGTCTGCCTGTCCCGTCGAAACGGGCCGTGGGGCACGGCTCCCCGGTGGCCGGGTCGACCACGGCGATGTCGGTTCCCTTCGGAGCTCGCCCGAGGGCACCGGGACGCGCATCGGGCACCGGGTTGAGCACGATGGCCCCCTCGCTCGACCCGTATCCCTCGATCACCGGGACGCCGAAGCGATGGGTGAACTCGTCCTTGTCGGGGCCGGAGGTCTCGGGCCCGAGCACGAAGCGGAGCGCATGGTCGCGGTCGAGCTCGGTGGGCTGCGTGGCCACGATGTGGGCGATGGCCCGACCGACGGTGTTGGCGAAGGTGGCGCCGCTGGCCCGGACGTCCGGGAGGAACCCCGACGCCGAGAACCGTCGCCTGAGGGCCAGGGTCGCGCCGCCGCCCATCCAGGGGAAGACCGACGACGAGAGCGAGTTGCCGTGGAAGAGGGGCATCGCGCAGTAGAGGACGTCCGCCGGGGTGAAGGGCATCTTGGCGCCGGCCCGTGCCGCCCGGCCCTGTGTCATCCGGACCGCTTTCGGGTGGCCGGTCGATCCCGAGGTGAAGATCAGCAGGTAGAGGTCCTCCGGTGTCGACACCCGGTCCTCGTCGCCAGCCGGGGCGGCGACCACCCGTCGAAGACGGGAGCGGTACTCCTCGCCGTCCACCGCGAGCACGTGCCCGGCGGCGGTGCCGAGATCGAGCCCATCCAAGTCGCCGACGTGGGCGAGGTCGCTGAGCACGACGCGGCAGTCGGTCTTCCGGACATCCCGAGCGAGCGCTTCCCCGCGGCGGGTGGGATTGAGGCCCACGACGACCGCTCCGGCAAGGGCCGCGCCGCCGAGGATGAACAGGTACTCGTCGGTGTTGTCGAGGTGCACCCCGAGGTGGAGGGGGCCACCGTCCGAGAGCTCGGCGAAGACGCCGGCCCGCCTCTGCGATTCGGAGACCACCTCGCGCCACGACCACTCGGACCCTTCGAAGAGGAGGGCACGGTCGTCGTTGTCGGCCTGCCGGAGGAGCAGCTCGGCCACGGTGGTGGCAGGCGGCGCGGCGGTCTCCGGTGGCACGCCGGTTCAGTGGGCGGCGGGCTGGATGAGCTCGAGCAGCTGGCCGTCCGGGTCGCGGACCATGACCGCAACGCCGACGTTGCTCCCGTCGAGCACCTGGCCCCCGAAGGCGGGCACCAGGGACAACACGGCGTCGAGGTCGGACGTGGAGAAGGAGAGGTGGGTGAGCCCCGGTTCGGGCATCGGCCGCTCGCGGGCCGGAGGGTTGCCCGGCCGGTCGAAGCAGAGGAGCTCGAGGGTGAATCCGTCGCGGATCAGGTAGGCCGCGGTCAGCCCGACCGGGAGCTCGACGCCGAGGAGCGTGCTGCAGACGCCGTCGGGTGGCTGCAGCGACCGCTCGAAGGTGAACCCGAGGACGGCCTCGTAGAACCGCTGGGACCGCTCGAGATCGGTCACGCAGAGCCCGACGTGGTTGACGGTGACCCCCGGTGCACCACCGGCCGAGGGCGTCTCGGTCATGTGCGGGCGGCGTCTTGGGAGAGTCCCGAGGGCATGACCATCCCGACCGTCTGCAGATGCCGGCCCAGCATGTCGTCGAACTGCTCCGCGACCGACTCTGTGTCCCATCCTCCGTCCTTGTGCATCCAGGCGATCTGGGCAGGGTGCTGGAACAAGGTGTAGCTGAAGTCGGTCCGGCCGAAGAGCTGGCCGTTCACGTGGGTGGCCCGGTCCGAGGCGAGGAACGCGACCAGCGGAGCGTTCATGGCGGGGTCGAGCCGCGGGTCGGGTGCGCCGTCCTCGCCGGCCAGCGCAGCGGTCATCCGGGTCGCGCCGGCGGGAGCGATGGCGTTGACCGTGATCCCGTACCTGGCCAGCTCCAGTGCCCAGACGAAGGTCATCCCCATGATGCCGGCCTTTGCCGCGCCGTAGTTGGTCTGCCCGAAGTTCCCGCGCAGTCCGGCCGAGGAGGTCACGTTGACGATCCTGCCGTACCCGGCCTCCTTCATGACCATGACGGCGTGCCGGGTGCAGTTGAACGTGCCCTTGAGGTGGGTTCCGACGACCGCGTCGAAATCGTCCTCGGCCATCTTGACCAGGGTGCGGTCGCGGACGATGCCCGCATTGTTGACCAGGATGTCGAGGCGACCGAAGGTGGTCACCGCGGTCTGGACGATCCGCCCGGCGGCCTCGAAGTCGGAGACCGATTCGTGGGACGGCACCGCCCGCCCGCCGGCTGCCTCGATCTCGGCACAGACCACGGTGGCCGGGTCCTCGTCCGAGTCCTCCCCACGCAGACCGACCCCGAGGTCGTTGACCACGACCGCCGCGCCCTGCCTGGCGAGCTCGTGCGCGAACTCCCGCCCGATGCCGCGTCCGGCCCCTGTCACCACAGCCACGCGTCCGTTCAGCAGCATCTCGTACCCCGGGTTCGGCTCGGTGCCCTCGTCCCGGGGAAGCTCACGCCCGGGCGGCGGTCGCATACTATGGCACCTCCAGTTGCTCGGCCAGAAAGATGGCTCGTCGTGTCCACTACGAGAGGTACCGATCCCTTCGCCGAGAGCGAGGACCAGAGTGCGCTGCGCACGCTGGCCCGGGACGTCGCACGACGGGCCGTCGCGCCGGTTGCCCGTGAAGCCGATGCCACCGGCGTCCTGTCGAAGGACGCGGTCCGTGCACTGGCCGAAGCCGACCTGTTCCGGGTCACCATCGGCGAACAGTGGGGCGGACTCGGTCTGGGTGATGTCGAGGCGGCCATCGTGCTCGAGGAGATCGCCCGGCACGACGTCTCGTCCGCGATCTGCTGCCAGCTCGCCTACAACGGTCCCTCCCGCGGGATCGAGCATCTCGGGGGGGATGCCTTGAAGGACCGGTGGCTCCCCGGGGTGGCAGACGGCGACTGCATCGTGAGCATCGGCATCACCGAGCCCGACGCGGGTTCCGCCGTCCAGAACATGCGCAGCGCGCTGACCGAGGACGGAGACCGCCGCTGGCGGCTCAGCGGGTACAAGAACTACTCGACGCTCGGGGACGTGGCGAGTGGGATCCTGGTCTGGTGCCGGTGGCCGGGTGGTGACGGTGCGAAGGGCATCGGCGCGGTGGTCGTCCCGATGGACCGCGACGGCGTGGAGGTCACCGGGCGCCACCGGGGCATGGGGATCCATGCCGCCACCGAGGCCGAGGTGGCCTTCGACGGGGTGGCGGTCGGGGAGGAGGACGTCCTGTTGGCTGGCGACCCGTCGGACACCGACGCGTTCAAGCTCCTCCTCGGGCACCTCAACCACGAGCGCTGCGGAAATGCGGCGATGTGCGTCGGTGCCGCCCAAGGGGCGCTCGAGCACGCAGTCCGGTACATGCGCGACCGCGAGGTCGGGGGCCGTCCGATCGGCGAGCTCCAGGGCCTCCGGTGGAAGCTCGCCGACATGGCGACCCAGCTCGAGGGCGCCCGCCTGCTCCTCACCCGGGCGGTCCACCTGGCCGGCCCGGGGGGGACGCCGCCGCCCCTCGAGACCGCACTGGCCAAGACCGCGGCCAACCTGGCTGCCAAGTTCGTCTGCGACGAGGCCATCCAGATCCACGGCGGATACGGGTACAGCCAGGAGTATCCGGTCGAACGCGCCTACCGGGACATCCGCGGGCTCTGCATCGGGGCGGGGACGGTCGAGGCCCAGCGCAACTACATCGGTGCGGCGGTGGCCGGGGGCCGTTCGACCGTCTCTCAGGGCTGGCTGGACCCACTGGCCGACTGAGGGACCCTTCCGTTCAGGACCCGGGCCGGAGGAAGCGGCCCTGGGGGTCCCACCGGCGGAGTCGCTCGACCTGTCCGGGGTCGGGCGGGTCGAGCTCGCTCAAGGGATCGACCACCCGGAGCTCCCACGGGCACAGCGCGCGCACCCGCTCGACCCGTGCTGCCATCGCCCCCTCGCCGTGGGCGATGGCAGTCAGGGCCAGCTCACCGTGCTCGTCCTTCTCGAAGACGGCGAGGTCGGTGACCAGCGCGCGCACCCGGTCCCCGACCGAGGTGATGTACGGCACCTCGGCAACCGCCCGGCGCGGGGTGAGGGTCGACATCACCACGATCTCGTCGGCCGTCGACGCCACGTCGTTCCCGCCGCCCGATCCGACCAGGAACGTCTTGCCGGGGATGACCGTCGAGTTGATGTTGCCGTGCCGGTCGATCTGGGCCGCCCCCAGGCAGCCGAGGAGGATGGTGCCCGGACCACTGACCAGGGTGCCGAGGACCTGGTCGGCGTCGCCGAGCATGATCGCGGTCGGAAAGCTGCGGTGGTTGAAGACGAAGGGGTCAGCCGGGGTCGGACGGTAGCCCCAGAGACCGAGCTCGGCAGTGAGCACCACCTCGGACCCGCGGCTCCGGGCCAACTCGACGGCCAGCCACGCGGCCAGGTTGGCGACTCCGGCTCCTGCCAGCACCGCGTCGGCCCCGAGCGTCACGACCCGGTCGGCCAGGTACCGGGCCCCGTGGACCGCAGCGATCTCCCAGGCGCCCGGCGGGGCGGCGAGATCGGGTGGGAAGGCCGCTTCGTCGTCGCGCCAGGAGTCGGGCTCGGCCCGCCGTCGCAGGCCTGCGATGCGGGAGCGCCCCAGTCGGTCGAGGTACTCCTGCTGGGTGGCCGGCTCGAGCACCCAGTGGTCGATCCACCGGTCGAAGTCGTCGCCGTGGCTGGCCGCACGGGCCTCCGACCAGAACTCGAGGTCCTCGCCATAGGGGTCGACCGGGGTGTCCCTCGAGAACAGACCGCCGGGGTGGGCCCCCATCGGGGTCTCGGCGACGGCCAGCACCCGGTGCCCGGGCACCTTGACCAGGTGGGACCAGGGCCGGATGTCGTCGACCACCCGGTCGACGGTCGCGATCGCTCCGCGCCGGGCGGCGAGGGCTCCCCAGACCCCCTCGAGCCCGGGCGCGTTGAAGGCCAGGTTTCCCTCGCGGTCACTGATCGGCGCGTGGAGCAGAGCGACGTCCGGCGCGAATGCCGCGAGCAGCCCGACCTCGCCGAAGGGCGTCCCGACCCGGGCGTAGCCCGGGTTGCCGGCCATCGACGAACCGCCCAACGAGCCGGTGGTGACCGCCGGGAGGCCGCGGGCGGCCGCCTCCAGGCGTTGGAGGAAGGTGAGGAACGACCAGTGCTCGACCTCGACCCGCCCGTCGAGATACGCCTTGGCGAACCACGGGTTCGGGGAGAAATTGGGGAAGACGTCGCCCGAGTAGCCGGTGATCACCTTCGAGACCAGGCCCCCGCGGAAGAAGAGCGCCCCCAGGCTGGAGAGGCTGAGCATGACCAGGGTGAACCCGGGGTCACGGCCCCACCAGGCCCGGACCAGGTGGCGGGCGGCCGCCGTCCAGCGGGTGTGGTTGGTCACGATGTGGACCGCGTCGCCGGCGTGCACGTGGCCGACGGCCTCGTCCAGCGAGCAGACCTTGTCGGGCATGGGGGCAAGTTACTGGAGTCGGGTGCCGGTTAGCATCCGTCGATGATCCACTTCAGCGTCGGTGCCGACCACGTCGGCCGCATCACCCTCGATCGACCCGAGGCGCGCAACGCGCTCACCGTCGAGATGCGCGACGACCTGGCCTCTGCCGTGCGCCAGGCCCGCTCCGATCCGGCGGTGCGCGCGGTGCTGATCACCGGGACCGGTGGCTCCTTCTGCGCCGGGATGGACCTGCGGGCTTCGACGGTGAGCCAGGCCGGGACGTCGGGCTTCGACCCGCGCACGACCAGCGAGGCGCTGCGGGTCGGTGTCCAGGCCGTGATCCGTGAGCTCTGGGAGCTGGACAAGCCGACCGTGGCGGCGGTCGACGGGGGAGCGGTCGGCCCAGGGGCCCACCTCGCCCTGGCCTGTGACTTCGTACTGGTCCACCCCGCGACGCGGTTCATCTGGTCGTTCGCCCGATGGGGACTGGTGGTCGACGCCGGCGGGGCCTACCTGCTGCCGCGGCTGGTCGGCCTCCCCCGGGCAAAGGCCCTCGTCCTCCTCGGTGGCGAGGTGGTCGGCGCCGAGGCGGTGGACCTCGGCCTGGCCTACCGGTGCGCCGACTCGGTCGACGCCCTCGCCAGCGAGGCCGAGGAGCTGGCGGTCCGGCTGGCCGCAGGCCCGACCCGGTCGCTCGGGCTCTCCAAGCAGCTGCTCAACGCGAGCTTCGAGACCGCACTGCCGCTCGCACTCGACCAAGAGGGGCAGGCCCAGTCGCTGGCGGCCGTCTCCCCCGAGATGGCCGAGGGGATGGCCGCGTTCAAGGAGAAGCGGGCGCCGCGGTTCGTGTCGGAGGGCTGAGCCGACTGCGCCAGTGGGCTGCAGGGTGTCGGGTCAGATCACACCCGCGGACCGGTAGCCCTCGAGCTCCTCCGCAGAGAGGTCCAACAGCCCGCGCCACACCTCGTCGTTGTGCTCGCCGAGCAGCGGCGCTGGGCGCGGCGCAGTCGGCCGACGGCCGTCGAGTCGGGGGAACGGTGCCTGCTGCTTGTGGGGCCCCGCGACCGGGTCGTCGATCGTGACCAGGTCGCCACGGTCGGCGAAGTGGGGATCGGCGAGGATGTCGGCCGCGCTGTAGGCGGTGCCCACCGGGACCTCGTGGGCGATGCATCGCTCCTCGATCTCGGCCGCGGTGAGCGTGACGGTCCAGGCGGCCACCAGGTCGTTGATCTCGTCCGACCGTGCAGCCCGCTGGGCCAGGGTGCGCCACTGCGGGTCGTCGGGCAGTTCGGGCCGGCCCATCGCGGCACACAGCCGCCGGAAGTTGGTGTTCGATCCGGCCACGATGCACACGAAGGTGCCGTCCGCGGTCGGGTAGTTGTCGAGCGGGGCCGAGGTCGCCATCCGGTTGCCCTCGCGTTGGCGGGTCATGCCCAGCCGGTCCTCGGCTGCGACCGTCCACTCGAGGACTCGGAGCACCGAACCGTAGAGGGGAGCGTCGACCACGCCGCCGGTACCTGTACCTCCCGGACCGTCCCGACGGTAGAGGGCGGCGTTGACCGCCGCCGCGGCGAAGGTGCCGGTGAGGTAGTCGGAGATCGAGACACCCGGGCGCACCGGCGGGCGGTCCGGATACCCGGTCAGATTGAGCAGCCCGCCGTAGGCGATGCCCATCCGGTCGAGCCCGGTCCGTCCCGAGTACGGACCGTCCTGACCGAAGACGCTGATCCTGGCCCACACCAGGCGTGGGTCGCAGTCGTCGGGTCCGATCTGCCACGCCTCCATGGTCCCGGGGCGGAAGTTCTCGCACACCACGTCGGCGGTGGCGACCAGTCGGCGGAAGAGCTCCTGACCCTCGCTCCCTCGCAAGTCGAGGGTGATCCCCTTGCGGCCGCGTCCCTCGACGGCCCACCAGAGCGAGTACCCGGGGCCCTCCCCGTCGGTCGGGGCGAAGGGGCCGATCGTGCGCATGAAGTCGCCACCGCGGGGATCCTCGATCTTGATCACCTCCGCACCGAGGTCGCCGAGCAGGCCTGCACAGAACGGAGCGCTGATCCGCGTGCCGACGTCGATGACCCGGATCCCGGCAAGCGGGGCCCGGTGCGGGCCGGGCGCGCTCGTCGGGTCAGTCACGGTGCTCGGCGAAGACCTCGGCCATCGACCCCTTCTCCTGGCGAGCCCGGAGCGCGGTGGTGGCCGTCGCCGTGTTGTGCATCCAGTGGTGCGCCATGAAGTGGTACTTCCATGACGCGTCCTTCCCCATGAAGGTGGCGGTCTGGTTGAGCGAGTCCTTGACCACCTGGGCGGTCACCGGCGGTACGAGGGCCACCCGGTCGGCCAGCTCCTGGACCCGCTCACCGAGCTCGGCGAGGGGCACCACGCGGTTGACCAGGCCGAGCCGCCACGCCTCCTGGGCGTCGATGACCTCGCCGGTCCAGAGGAACTCCTTGGCCTTGCGGATCCCGAGCTCCCAGGGCTCGACGAGCAGCTCGACCGCGGCCCCGGTCATCCGGAGCACGGGATTCTGGAACCTGGCGTCGTCGGCCGCCACGATCAGATCGCACATGCAGGCCAGCATGAGGCCCGCGGCCACGCATGATCCCTGGACCGCTGCGATGGTCGGCTTCCGGAACGAATAGAGCCGCTTGCACCGGTCGTAGTACATGATCTGTTCGTGGCGGAACTTGCCCTCGGGAGTCTCACGCATGAGGCGCCACCGATTGGGCTCGGTGTCACCCACCAGTTCCTTGAGATCGTGACCGGACGAGAAGTGCTTACCCTTGCCGGCGAGCACGACGACCCGCACCTCGTCGTCCTCGTCTGCCCGGTCGAGCGCGGCGTCGATGCCGTCGATGAGCGCGGTGTCCTGGGCGTTGGCCACCTCCGGGCGGTTCATGGTGATCGTGACGACATGCTCCCGTGTCGTGTAGAGCACCACGTCCTCCCTGCCTTCGCGGTCTTTGTCTTGCTCGGTCACGTCAGGACACCTTCCTCTCGGGCCCGCTTCCGGCGGCCGGCCGCGCGCTGCCGGGTCGGGGCAGCCCGAGGACCCGTTCGCCCAGGATGGTCCGCTGGATCTGATTGGTGCCGGCCCACACGGAGGACGCCTGGTAATAGAGCCACGAGCGCTGCCAGGCGCCGTTGCCCGGGAGATCGGCGGCACCCTTCCAGAGGGGCGCCGCATCGCCGAGCACGGCCATGGCCGTGTCGTGGAGCCGCTTGCTCATCTCGCTCCAGTAGAGCTTGAGCGCGCTCCCCTCCGGCCCGGGCTCGAGTCCTTTGGAGAGACGGCTGACGGTGCGGAGGTTGTGGAGCTGGAAGAGCCGGACCTCGACGTACGCCTGGGCCAGCCGCTGGCGGAGGCGGGGGTCGTCGAACCGGTCCAGCGCGACGGCCTGGCGGAGGAGCTCGTCGAGCAGCTGAAGATGGATGACCAGCTGGCGCGGGTTGACGCCCCGCTCGTGGGAGAGCGTCGAGTTTGCCACCTTCCATCCCTCGTGCACTGGACCGACCAGGTGGTCGTCGGGGACGAACACGCCCGAGAGGAAGACCTCGTTGAACTCCGCCTCGCCGGTGAGCTGGACGAGGGGACGGACCTCGATGCCGCTGGCGTGCATGTCGACCACCAGATAGGAGATGCCGTGGTGCTTCGGAGCGACGGGATCGGATCGGGCGAGGCAGACCCCCCAGTCGGCGAACTGCGCGTAGGAGGTCCAGACCTTCTGACCGTCCAGGACCCATCCGCCGTCCACCTTGCTCGCACGGGTGGTCACCGAAGCCAGGTCGCTGCCCGCGCCCGGTTCGCTGAACAGCTGGCACCAGAGGTCCTGGGCGCTCAGGATGCGGGGTAGCCAGCGCGCCTTCTGCTGCTCCGTCCCATGGGTCAGGAGGGTGGGGCCGGCCAGGTTGATGCCGATGCGGCCCACCATCTCGGGCGCTCCCGCCCGGGACAGCTCCTCTTGGACGATGAAGTGCTCGGTCGGCCCGGCGCCCCGCCCGCCGTACTCCTCGGGCCAGGTCACCCCGACCCAACGATCGGCTGCCAGTGAGGCCTGCCACTGCCGGCCGAAGGAGACCTCGTCGGCCAGATCGTCGAAACGCGGCGGGAGCGCTTCGCCGTACTCCCAGGGCAGATGCTCCATGAGCCAGGAGCGGATGTCAGACCGGAATGCAACCTCGGCAGCCGTTGGAGCTAGGTCCATGGGCCCCACGCGATCGGCGGCATCCGGGTCATACTATCCAGCCATGGACTTCGATCTTTCGGCCGATCAGCGCGCGCTGCAGGACGCGGCACGGCAGTTGCTCGACGATCAGGCGAGCTCGGAACGGGTCCGTGCGCACCTGGCGTCCGGCGAGCCCTACGACCGGTCGCTGTGGGAGGGGATGGTCGACCAGGGATGGCCGGCCGTCGCCGTGCCGGAGGCGGAAGGCGGACTCGGCCTCGGTTGGGTCGAGGCCGCGGTGCTGCTCGAAGAAGTCGGCCGGCACGCCGCCCCCGTGCCGCTGGTCCCCCAGTTGATCGCCTTGGCCGCTCTGGGCGGCCGGCCCGAACACCGCGAGCTGGCCGGGCGGCTCATGGCCGGGGAGGCGCTCGGCGCGGTGGCCTGGACGGCGTCCGAACGTGCCCTCGAGCGATCCGGGGACGGCGAGCATCCTGTGCTCTCCGGCCGTCTGGGCCCGGTCGAGGCCGCGTCGGTGGCCGACGCAGTGGTGGTGATCGCACCCGATGGCGTGTCCCTGGTGAACCTCGCCGCCGATGGTCGGCCCCGCGCCGAGCCGGCCATGGACCTCACCCGCAGCCTCTCGTGGCTGACGCTCGCCGGCACCCCGTCGACCCGGATCGGCGACGAGGCGGACGCGGTGCGATTGGGCGCGCTCGGCGCGCTCGGCCTCCTCGGCCGAGCTCCTGGGGGGATCGTCCCGTGTGCTCGAGATGGCCACCCAGTACGCCAAGGACCGCATCCAGTTCGGGGTGCCGATCGGGAGCTTCCAGGCCGTCAAGCACCTCTGCGCCGACATGCTGGTCGATGTCGAAGGGATGCGATCGGCCACCTGGTACGCAGCATGGGCCCTCTCGGTGGGCGACCCGGGCGGCCCGATGGCCGCGTCGACGGCCAAGATCTGGTGTGCGGATGCCTCCAAGCGGGTGATGGCCTCGGGCCTCCAGGTGCACGGTGGGATCGGCTTCACCTGGGAGCACGACCTCCACCTCTACATCAAGCGCGCACAGCTCTCCCAGCTCGACTACGGCGACGCGGCCCATCACCGCACCACCCTGGCCGCCGACCTTCGGACGGCCGTACTGAGCGGAAGCGGTGTGATGTGACGAACGAGGCACCAGCCACCTCGCCGGTCGCGGATCCCGGCCTGGGGGAGGCCGCCCTTCCTGCTGCCAGTGCGGCCGAGTTGCTGCGGAGGAACGCCGCCGACCCGGAGATCGCGGACCGGCCGGCCATCCGGTTCGACGATCGGGTCGTGACCCACGCCGAGTACTACCGCGAGTCGTGCCGATGGGCCAACCTGATGGTGGCGGCACGTCGGCCCGGCCAGCCGCTGCACGTGGCCGTGCTGCTCGACAACATCCCCGAGTACCTGTTCGCCTTCGGAGGCGCCGCCCTGGCCGGCGGCGCGGTGGTGGGTGTCAACCACACCCGCCGGGGGGAGCACCTTGCGCACGACGTCCACCACACCCACTGCGTGCTCATGATCACCGAGCCGGCCCACGAGGAGCTTATCGCTCCGGTGATCGGCGAGCTCGGCGAGGTCCTGGTCGTCGGGTCGTCGCTCGACGACGCGCTCGATGCGCAGCCGGACTCCGACCCCTACGCCGAGGCCGGTCTGGAGATGCCGTGGGCGCTCATCTTCACCAGTGGCACCTCGGCCGCCCCCAAGGCGGTCATTTGCTCCCAGCGCCGCATCCTGGTCACCGGCAGCCGAATGGGCCAGATGATGGGCCTCGGCCCCGACGACATCGGGTACGTGTCGATGCCGCTGTTCCACTCGAACGCGGTCATGGTCGGCTGGGCCCCGTCGGTGGTGTTCGGTGCATCGGTCGGCCTGGCCCGACGGTTCACCGCGTCCGGCTGGCTGGCGGACATCCGACGGTACGGTGCGACCTACTTCAACTACACCGGCAAGCCGCTGGCCTACATCCTGGCGCAACCGGAACGTCCCGACGACGCTGACAACTCCCTGCGGGTGGCGTACGGCAACGAGGGGGCGCCGGCGGTGGTCGAGGCGTTCGCCGAACGCTTCGGCGCACGGGTGATCGATGGGTTCGGGGCCACCGAAGGCGGCCTCGCAGTGACCCGGATCGAGGGCGCACCAGCCGGTTCGGTGGGCCGCGCCGGGCCCGAGCTCAGGATCGTCGACGCAGACGGGCACGAGTTGCCGCGGGCCGAGTTCGACGAGAGCGGCGCCCTGGTCGACCCCGTGGCGTGCGTCGGAGAGATCGTGAACACCTCGGGGACCGGAGTGTTCGAGGGGTACTACAACAACGACGAGGCCAACGCCCGGGCCACCCGGAACGGGTGGTACTGGAGCGGCGACCTCGGCTACCTCGACGCCGAGGGCTTCCTCTACTTCGCCGGACGGAACGCCGACTGGATCCGGGTGGACGGCGAGAACTTCCCGACCGGCCCCATCGAGACGATCGTGGGACGCCACCCCGACGTGATGTTGTGTGCCGCCTACGGGGTGCCCGACCCGGAGGCCGGCGACCGGGTCATGGCCGCGCTCGTCCTGCGTCCCGGGACCGCCTTCGACCCGGAGTCCTTCGCCGCCTGGCTCGACGCGCAGGCCGACCTCAGCCCCAAGTGGCGGCCGACCCATGTCCGGATCTCGGCGGCCATCCCGACCTCACCGACCAACAAGGTGCTGAGCCGTACCCTGGTGCACCAGAAGTACCGACCCGACCGGGTCGGCGGGGACCCCCTCTGGGTGCGGACCCGAGGGGATGTGGCCTACCGGCCCTTCGGAGAGGCCGAGGCCGAGGTGCTCCACCGCGAGCTCGACGAGCACGGCCGCTTGCGATTCTGGGACCTCTAGGGCCGGCACACCGGTGACGGGGCGCAGCATCGGAATCACACGAGGGCAGCGCGTGTCGCCGCCGGAACGGGGGAACAGGTGAGTGCACCCGAGTTCTTTCTCTATTTGCCCCAGATGCGGATGGATGTCGATGCCGTCGTCGATCGGGCGTTGGCCGCCGAGGCGTCCGGCTTCCGGGGGATGGCCTTCATGGACCACATGGCCCCGCCCCTCGCCGAGTCCCAACCGATGTACGAGGGGATGACCCTGGCCACCTGGGTGGCGGCGCGCACCACCGATCTCGTGGTCAGCCATCTGGTGCTCTGCGACGCCTTCCGCCACCCGGCGGTGCTCGCCCGCCAGGCCGTCACCCTCGAGCGCGCCTCGGGCGGCCGGTTCGAGCTCGGCATCGGCTGGGGGTCGATCGGCGCGGAGCTCGTGGCGTACGGGATCACCGACGACGGGCCCGCCGACCGGGTCGCGCGCCTCGGGGAGAGCCTCGAGCTCATCCGTGCCCTCTGGGGTGGCGAGCCGGTCCGGTACTCGGGCCGGCACTTCAGTCTCGACTGCGGCGGCCAGCAGCCCACACCGCGCGGTCGCCTCCCGATCGTGGTGGGCGGCGCGGGGCCCAAGACCCTCGAGCTGGTGCGCCGTCACGCCGACTGGTGGAACCTCCCGATGTACGCCCTCGATCGCCTGGAAGCGCTCCGTCCCCAGGCGGGGACGGCCCGCGTGTCCACTCAGCACCTGCTGGCCCACGTGGCCGACCCGTCACGACGCACCGAGATCGCCGAGTTGGCCACCCGGCGCTTCGGAGGGATGGCCGGTGGACCGCTCATCGGCGACGGCGACGAACTCGTCGCGCACTTCCGCGGACTCCACGAACGGGGGGTCGAGCGGTTCTACTGCTGGTTCTGCGACTTCGCTCCGGTCGAGACCCTGGCTGCCTTCGGCGAGCAGGTCATCGCCCCCTTCGGGCGGTAGCGCCGGCAGTCACGGGCCTCGCCGTTCACCCGGTGACGTCGTCGACCAGACCCCAACGCAGTGCCGTGTCCAGGTCGAGCACGTCGATCCCGAGCGCGAGGAGGAGCGTGCGGTGGCGGCCGATGCGGCGGGGGAGACTCACCGTGCCGCCCGCGCCGGGGATGAGTCCGAGCCGAACCTCGGGAAGGGAGATCCGCGTCCCGGGGTCCGCCTCGACGCGTCGTGCGAAGGCGGCCAGCTCGATGCCCGAGCCCACCGCGTCGCCGTGCAGGTGGGCCACCGTGCGGTTGCCAACCGTGGCGAGCGTGCGTGCCGGGTTCCGCAGCAGCCGGATGAGGTGGGCCGACGGTGGGTCGGACCGCGTGCCGAACTCGTCGAGATCGCCGCCGCTGCAGAACGACGGTCCCGCACCGCGGAGGTGCACGACGGTGATCTCCGGGTCGAACGAGGCGATCCGGAGCGCCTCGTCGAGCCCGTCACGCATCGAGGCGTCGAGCGCGTTGCGCACCCGGGGCCGGTTGAGGGTGATCTCGAGCTCGTCGCCGTGGCGCTCGACGAGCACCACCCGCCCCTCGTCGCCTGGCCGGTCGAGCCGCGCCCGTCCAGCCCGCCAGCGG
This sequence comes from uncultured Acidimicrobiaceae bacterium, assembly GCA_963701325.1. Lineage (GTDB taxonomy): Bacteria > Actinomycetota > Acidimicrobiia > Acidimicrobiales > RAAP-2 > Bog-756. Next base: position 592,241 of record OY969604.1, on the reverse strand, counting down.
GCGAATTCGGGACCCGACTGGAGGAGCCCGTAGGCCGTCGACTCGGCGACCAGCCCCTCCGCGATCGAGCGTCCCTCCCCTCCCCTCAGCAGGAGGGCCAGAGCGGTGGCGGCCAGCGGGTCGGCCGCGACCGTGGCGGCTACCCGGCCGACCGAGGGATCGCCGGGCACAAGGACCAGATCGGCCCAACCCGGTCGCCGGTCGGTGTCGGAGACGAGGGCCCCGACGACCGCAGGGAGGCTCCGGAGGTGTTCGGCCGCGGGTGGATCGAGCACGTCGGGCAGGTCGTCGCCCTCGACGAGCACGAGGCCCCCGCCGGGCTCGGCGAGCTCGTCGTAGGCCGTTCCGTCCGCCAGGGTCCGGGCGAAGGCGCGGCCGGGCACCGGGACGGTCTCCATGCACACGAGGGTAATGTTCGCCGTCCATGGGCCAGGGGGACGGTTGATATGCGGAGCGGTGGGCCGATCGGCGATGCGACCCCGGGCCAGGACGTCGAGGTGTCCGCATGGGGGGCGGCCACCGGGCTCCGGGACCTGACGGGCAGACCCGACGGTCCCGGGCTCGATCCGCCCGCTGGACTGGTTGCCGGCGTCACCCGCCTGGCAGGGCAGATCGCCGAGTTCTCCGCCCATCTCGGCGTGCAGGTGCGGGTCGACCCACTCCGCGTCATGACTGCCCGCGCTGCCGAAGCGGGGCTGCACCGCGGCGGGGACCGCAGCTGCGGGGGGAGTGCCCGGCTGCTCGCCGCAGCCGACGGATGGGTGGCCGTGAATCTGGCCCGACCAGACGACTGGGTGCTGGCCCCCGCCTGGCTCGAGCTCCCAGGGGCGGTCGCCGAGGACGAGTGGGGACCGGTGACAGCGGTCGTGGGCCGGACGGCGCGGGCGACGCTGGTCGATCGGGCCGCCCTGCTCGGGCTCCCGGTCGCGTCTCTCGGCGAGCGCGCCGTGGCCACCGGCACCGGTCCCGGGCCCGGGATCCGGACCCGCGTGACCGCCGAGGGTCGGCCGTTCGCGGCCGCATCCGACCTGGTGGTGGCAGATCTGTCGGCCCTGTGGGCCGGGCCCCTGGTCGGAGCGTTGCTCGGCGAGTGCGGCGCTCGGGTCCTGAAGGTCGAGTCGTCAGGGCGGCTGGACGGAGCACGGTCAGGGCCCGCCTCCTTCTTCGATGGCCTCAACGGCGGCAAGCAGTCGGTCGTGGTCGACCTGGCGACGGCCACCGGCCGCCGCCGGCTGCTCGAGATCGTCGCCGCGGCGGATGTGGTGCTCACCTCGGCCCGTCCGCGCGCGCTCGATCAGTTGGGACTGGACCCCGAGGCCGTCGTCCGCGGCGGGCGACCGAGGGTCTGGCTCTCGATCACGGGATACGGGTCCGAGGGCCGGTCCGCAACCCGGGTGGCCTTCGGCGACGATGCCGCGGTGGCCGGCGGCCTGGTGGTCTGGGACGACCGCGGGCCCTGCTTCTGCGCCGATGCCGTCGCCGATCCGGTGACCGGGTTGGCCGCCACGGCTGCCGTCCTGGAGGTGCTCGACACGGGGACCGACGCGGTGGTCGAGGCGTCGATGGCCGACGTGGCTGCAGGCCTGGTCGCGTGACGGTTCGCCGTCGCTGAGATGACGGTTCGCGACTGCTGAGATGACGCCCTAGGGTGGGTCTGAAAGAATCGAGGGATCCGGGTCCCGGTCCATGGGGGAGTGCACAGATGAAGATCGACGAGATGGTGATGGTGAGCGTCGACGACCACGTCGTCGAGCCGCCCGACCTGTTCGAGGGGAGGCTCCCGGCGAAGTACGCCGACCTGGCGCCCAAATTCGTCACCAATGCCGACGGCACCAATGCCTGGCTCTACGAGGGCCAGGTGCTCAACAACGTCGCCCTCAACGCGGTGGCCGGCCGGCCGCCCGAGGAGTACGGCCTCGAGCCCACGTCGTTCGATCAGCTGCGTCCCGGCTGCTACGACATCGACGAACGGGTCAAGGACATGAACGCCAACGGGGTGCTCGGCTCGCTCTGCTTCCCCTCCTTCCCGCAGTTCTGCGGGCAGCTCTTCGCCCGCACCGAGGACAAGGACGTGGCCCTGGCCATGGTCCAGGCCTACAACGACTGGCACATCGATGGGTGGTGCGGGAGCTACCCGGGGCGGTTCATCCCCTGCCCGATCCCGGCGATCTGGGACCCCGAGGTGATGGCGGCCGAGATCCGGCGCGTCGCGGCCAAGGGTGCCCATGCGATGACCTTCTCGGAGAACCCCTCCAAGCTGGGCTGGCCGAGCATCCATTCGGACCACTGGGATCCGGTGTGGAAGGCCTGCAGCGAGGAGGAAGTCGTGCTCTGCATGCACATCGGCTCCTCGTCGGCCCTGGTGATCACCTCGGACGACGCTCCCATGGACTGCCTGATCACCCTGACCCCGATGAACATCGTGCAGGCAGCGGCCGACCTGGTCTGGTCCCCGGTGCTCCGGAAGTTCCCCGACCTCAGATTCGCCCTGTCCGAAGGCGGCATCGGCTGGGTTCCGTACTTCCTCGAACGGGTCGACTACAACTACGGCCGCCACCACCTCTGGACCGGTCAGGACTTCGGCGACACGCTGCCGAGCGAGGTGTTCAACCGGAACGTGATCACCTGCTTCATCGACGACAAGTTCGGCGTGGCCAGCCGCGGATTCCTCGACATGGACAACGTGACCTGGGAATGCGACTACCCCCACTCCGACTCGACCTGGCCGCGCTCGCCCGAGATCCTGACGGACAGCCTCGAGGGGGTCTCCGACCGCGACATCGACCGGATCACCCACCTCAACGCCATGCGCCACTTCCACTACGACCCGTTCACGGCGCTCGGTGGCAAGGAGCACTGCACCGTCGGTGCCCTCCGGGCGAAGGCCGTGGGACACGACATCTCGATCCGCTCCGCAGCCCGCGCCGGCGTCGCGTCGGGAGGCACCCTGGCCAAGGACCTCATGCACGTCGGCAGCTCGGGCGGCTCGGGGGACTGAGTCCCCGCTGATCGTCCGCACCTCCGACTGACCCCAACGTCTGCCCCCGGTGCCGGCCCAGCCGGCCCCTCGAACAAAGGATGCCGCCATGTCCGATGCACTGAAAGGCTTCCGGGTCCTCGAGGTCGCCGCCTGGACCTTCGTCCCCTCGGCGGGAGCGGTCCTGGCCGACTGGGGAGCCGACGTGATCAAGGTCGAGCACCCCGAGACCGGCGACCCCCAGCGTGGCCTGATCTCGATGGGCCTCATCCCTGGCGGCCCCGATGCGGTCAACTACATCATGGAGCAGCCCAACCGGGGCAAGCGGAGCATCGGGATCGACATTCGCAGCGACACCGGCCGCGACCTGCTCTACCGGCTCGTCGAACGATCGGACGTCTTTCTCACGAGCTTCCTGCCCGACGTGCGCCAGCGGCTCAAGATCGACGTGGAGCACATCCGCGAGGTCAACCCTGACATCGTCTACGCACGCGGCACCGGACAGGGGCCCCTCGGGGTGGACCGCAACCGACCCGGCTACGACGGGTCGGTCTACTGGGGACGCGGCGGCATCTCCAACGCCCTGACCCCGCCCGACTCCCGGCACCCCATCGGGGGCCGGGCCGCGTTCGGCGACCTGGTCGGCGGCATGGCCATCGCCGGAGGGATCGCGGCCGCCCTGCTGCAGCGGGCGACCACCGGGGAAGCCCCGATCGTCGATGTCTCGCTGCTCGGGTTGGCCATGTGGCAGCTCTCACCGGACATCGTGGCCTCGGGCCTCTACGGGGGCGACCCGATGCCCAAGTTCAACCGTTCCGCGGCGCCCAACCCCCTGGTCGGGCACTACCGCACCAGCGACGACCGGTTCATCATCCTCATGATGCTCCAGGGGGACCGGTACTGGTCCGAGTTCTGTACCGTCGTCGGTCGCCCCGATCTGATCGAGGACCCGCGCTTCATTGACGGCGCCGCCCGCTTCGCCAATCGGGAGGAGTGCGTGGCCGAGATCGATCGGCTCTTCGCCAGTCGGACCTACGAGGAGTGGAAGGCCGTGCTGGCCGCCCTCTCCGGGGCGTGGGCGCCCGTACAGATGGCGAGCGAACTGGTCGACGACCCGATGGTCGGGGCCAACGGGTATCTGGCCCGGATCAACCGGGAGGACGGCAAGGAGTACGACCTGGTGGCCAACCCGGTCCAGATGAACGAGACGGCCGATCAGCTCAAGGCCGCTCCCGGCCACGGGGAGCACACCGACGAGATCCTGCTCGAGCTCGGACTCGACTGGGACACCATCGTCGCCCACAAGGTCTCGGGCGCCGTCCTCTGACCGTCGGGTCGGCCTGACCCGGTGTCGCCTTCGGGTTGGGTCAGGTGGCGGCGGTGAACACCATCGGGAAGGTGTCGATCGAGCGGATCGACGGCGTGTAGACGAGGGTGTGGCCCTCGGCGACCGAGTACTCGGGGATGCGTCGGTGCCACTCGCGCACAGCGGTGCGGAGCTCGAGCCTCGCGAGGTGCGACCCGAGACAGCGGTGCACGCCGCCGCCGAAGGCGACGTGGCGGTTGACCTCGCGGTCGAAGCGGACGACGTCGGCGTCGGGCAGGTCTGCCTCGTCGGTGTTGACGGAGCCGAGCATGATCATGACCCCGTCGCCCTTGTGCACCGGGCAGCCGTCTATCTCGGTCTCCTGGACGGCCACCCTGGCCACGCCCATCACCGGCGTCTCCCAGCGGAGGAGCTCCTCGATGGCCGCCGGGATCTTCGCAGGATCGTCGACGATCTCGCGGCGCTGCTCCGGGTGCTGGGCGAGGTAGGCGAAGATGCAGTCGAGTGAGGAGGTCACCGTGTCCAGACCGGCGATGAGGAACAGGAAGCAGATGTCCAGGATGTCCTCGCGGGTCAGCTTCTCGCCGTCGACGGTGGCGTCGAGGAAGCGGCTCAGCAGGTCGTCCTGGCGCTCGATCTCCCGCTGGTCGAGGACCTTGTTGAAGTAGTCGTAGATCGAGTCCGCCGTCTGCTTCTGGTAGGCCTTGGTGTCCTCGGCGCCGTACTTGCTGCCGATGACGATGTTGGGCCGGATGATCCCGTCCTTCATGGCGAGGAACGTCGGGAGCTCTTCGACCGGGAGGCCGAGGAGGCCGAGGAAGACCTTGGTCGGGAAGAGGGTCGAGAACTCCTTGGCGAAGTCGACCTCGCCCCGGTCGATGAACCGGTCGATGAGCTCGTTGATCGCCACGACGAACGAGTCCTCGAGCAACGCGACCTCCCGCGGGGCGAAGATCGGGTCGAGCAGCTTTCGGAACTTCTTGTGCTCGGGCGGATCGATCTGGAGGGGGATCAGGGGCCGCACGTTCATCAGGTTCACTGCGTCGAAGTTCGACGAGAAGATCTCCGGGTGGCGCAGGATCTCGTCGACGTCGACCTTGCGGCTGACCACGACCCCGGTGTCCATCGGCATGACCGGCATGTCGTCTCGGAGCAACTTGAACATGGGCTGCGGGTGGGCTGCCATCTCTGGATCCATGGCAGCGAACGGATCGACCTCTTCGTCGGGCTCGGCTGCTTGCTGTTGATCGCTCATGCTGCTCCTCGGGGCGTGATGAAACCATTGTCATATTGGCACAGACGCCGTTCCCACCACGAGTGGAGGCTCACCTGAGGTGCGCAGCGGTCGGCTGCCGGCAACCGTCGGAGGGGCCCGCAACCCAGGGTGTCAGAGCGGCCCGCAGCCCAAGGTTCCCCGGTCAGGTCGGGTGCGTCCGGTCGGGGAATCCGCGATCAGGCGAGGCGGCTCCGGAGCAGATCCAGGATCGGGTTGTCGTCGATGGGCAGCAGGGGCGCCTCTCCCGCCTCTGCGCGGAGATAGCCGAGACGGGTCATGACAGCAGCGCTGCGGAGCATGGCGAGGGTCTCGTACCAGTCGAGGTGCCGGACCGGCCGCCCGCCCAGCTCCTCGAAGAGCGCCACCGTGCCCTCGCGGTCGGGGAATCCCTCGGTACGACGTCCGAACAGGTGCGCTGCGGTGAGGTCGAGGCTGGTGAACCAGGCGAGGTCGTGCTCGGGGGCGCCGACGGACGTCATGTCCCAGTCGAGCACCGCCCGGACAGCGAGGTCGTCTCCCAACACGACGTTGCCGAGGCGCACGTCCCCCCAGAGCAGCGCCGGCAGTGACTCGTCGGTGGGCAGGTGCGCGCGGCACCACCGCAGCGCGTCCACGAGCGCTGGAACCGGCGAGCCCCCGCTCGACCAGTCGAGATACGTCTCCCAGTAGACGAGCTCGGCGGCGTTGTCGCGCCGGGGGATGGCCGAGCGGGCCGGGACGACGGCTCGGTGGATCCGGGCGACGGCGGTCAGGAAGGCGTGGTGGACCTCGCTCCGGCGCGCGGCGCTGAGTGACGTCAGCCAACCGTCCAGGTGGCCGACCTCCCCGATGATGTGCCCTGTGATCATGGGCATCGAGATGAAGGGCGCGCCCAGCCAGCCGGCGTCGGCCTCGAGCACCGGGGTGGCGATCGGGACACCGACCGCCGCAGCTGCGAGCTGCGCCTCGGCCTGGGCACCGAGGTCGTAGTGCGGGAACGTGCCGCTCCCCTCTGGGGCCATCCGCACCACGAATTCCCGCGCCACCTGTCGATCGCGCTCCCTCCAGGCCGCGTCGACGATGACGGTCAGGCTCGAGTAGCCGACCGACGGCCGGTGGAGACCGCGCACCTCGGCCTCCTCGTGGCCGTGGCGCTCGACGAGCCACCGCGCCAGTGCCGCGGCCAGTGCCGCGTCGTCCTGTGTGGTGGGTTCGGTCACAGGCATCCTTCCGGTGGTCGGCGTGCCGATCGTCGTCGGCGGGTCCCCGCCGTGGGCCCGCATCGGGAGGATAGGTGCCCCGTCGGGAGGGTGCCGGCGCCGCGCGGGCTCCGGTCGCGGCCGTCCCGATCAGTGGGCGACCCCATAGAGTGGCCCTGCCGCGACGCCCCGGCCCGGGCGCGCAGACGCGGGGGAGGAGCGAGCGGGTGAGGACGACTGGTCCGGAAGGTGCTGCACGGTGAGGGGACGGTGAGGTTCCGAGCCACGTACCGTCAGCCGGACGCCGCCCGCTATCGCGCCGGTGGGGGAGCCTGGGACGTACCCACGCTGGACCGGTTGCTGTCCACCCGCCGGCGACCCGATGCCATTGCCGTCGTGGACGGGGGGATCAGCATCGACGCCCGCACCTTCGACCGCCTGGCCGACTCGGCTGCTGCTGGACTGCGTGCCCGGGGCGTCCGACGCGGCGACGTGGTCTCCTGGCAGCTCCCGAACTGGTGGGAGGCGCTGGTTCTGTTCCACGCCTGCTGGAGGAGCGGCGCGGTGGCCGCCCCCATCCACCACCAGGTCGGCGCGACCGAGGTGGCCCGCATGCAGACCGACCTGCAGCCGACCGTGACCCTGTCCGGCGCTGACCTCCCCCTCGCCGGGCTGGCGGACGCCATCGGTGTCCGCGTCGGCGACCCCCGGTTCGACGACCTGCTCGATGCCGTACCGGTCGCCGCCACCCGGCCGCGTGGCTCGGACGTGGCCGTCGTGCTGTTCACGTCGGGATCGACGGGCTACCCGAAGGCGGTCTTCCACACCCACCGGGGGCTCGCCTACAAGGGGCGCATGATGGCCCGCGCCCACGGCCTCACCTCCGACGACGTGGCCCTGATGCCCTCCCCCCTGGCCCACGTGTCCGGGCTCCTCAACTCGGTGCTGGTGCCCGGTGCGGCGGCCATGAACGTGGTGCTCATGCAGAAGTGGGACGCCGAGCTGGGGGTGCGCCTCGCCGCGGAGCACCGCGCGAGCTACATGATCGGACCACCGACCCTTTTCCTCGGGATGCTGGATGTTCCTGGCTGTCGGGACCGGGTCACCACCATGCGGGTGGTCTCGTGTGGGTCGACCGGGGTGACTCCCGAGTTCATCGACGTGGCCCGCGAGGGGTTCGGCGCGATGGTCAAGCGCACCTACGGATCGACCGAGGCGCCGACCGTGACCACCACCTGCTGGGACGACCCTCCAGAGATGGCCCGCGACACCGACGGGCACTCGGTGGGCGACGCCGAGATCCGGGTGGCCGAGCCGGGAACGGTCCGCCCGGTCCCCTCTGGCGAGCGGGGGGAGGTCCTGGTGCGCGGTCCCGAGCTGTTCGTGGGCTACGGCGACGCATCGCAGACGGCCGAGGCGGTGCGCCGCGGGTGGTTCGCGACCGGGGACCTCGGGACGCTGGACCCCGACGGGTGGCTGACCATCGTCGGCCGGCTCAAGGAGTTGATCATCCGGGGTGGGGAGAACATTGCCTCGGCCGAGGTCGAGCGGGTCCTCGAGCTCCACCCGGGCGTCCGCCAGGCGGTCGTGGTCGGGACACCGGACGAGCGGTTGGGTGAGCGGGTGGTCGCGTTCGTGGTCGGGGACCGCGCCATCGACGTCGCCGAGTGCCGGCGCTGGTTCGCCGACCGTGAGGTCGCCCGGTTCAAGACGCCCGAGCATGTGGTCCACCTCGAGGAGATCCCCGTGCTCGGCGTCGGGAAACCCGATCGGACGGCCCTGCGGGAGCGTGCCGCCACCCTGTCCGCAGCAGGGTGAGCCTCGGTCACCTGGCGCCGGGAAAGCTCAGCGCAGCCGCCAGTCGATGCGCTTGCCCGACGTGAAGCGCGCCTGCCCTTCGGCCAGTGTGGCAGAGTCGGTGCCGATGTTGGTCACCAGGAAGGCGTGGTCGAGGGCCTGCCGGCGCGAGAGCTCCAGTCCCATCCAGAGTGCCCGAAGGGTCCCCTGGACGGCCAGCGCCGGTTGGTCGGCGATGGCCTGGGCCGCCCAGCGCGCCCGCTCCGCGAGCTCGCCCGCCGGGACGACCTCGGAGACCAGGCCGACCGCGTGGGCGCGGTCGGCCGACATGCGCTCGTACGCACCGAGCAGCGAGAGCCGCACGACCTCCTGGAACGGCATCTTGTGGAGCAGGTGGATCGGTTCGAACGCAGCGGGCATCCCATAGGTGACATGCGGGTCGAAGAACGTCGCGTGTTCGGCAGCGATGATGAAGTCGACCTCGCCGAGGATGTAGAAGGCCCCGCCGCAGGCCATCCCGTTGACCGCGGCGACCACTGGCTTCCAGAGCTCGTTCGACTTCGGGCAGACACTTTTGCCGGGATCATCGAAGTCCCACGGCGTGTTGTAGCCCGGGAGCGCCCCCGGTGGGAGGTCGTCGAAGGAGCCGACACCGGCACGGTCGAGGCCGGTGCAGAACGCCTTGTCGCCGGCACCGGTGAGCACCACACACCGGACGTCGTCGTTGGACCGGAGCATCAGCCAGAGCTCGCGCAACTCCCGTTGCATGATGGGATCGAACGCGTTGAGGGCGTCCGGACGGTTGAGGGTGACCCACGCCACGCCGTCGGTCTCGTCGTAGAGCAGGGTCTCGAGGTCGGCCATGGCACGCCATGGTATCGGTGACGTCCCGGGCCACCCGCAGGCTCAGCCGCAGTGCGGATCGGGCGGGGGCACGTCCAGGCTGGGGTTGCGGTCGAAGAAGCCAGCGGCCACCAGCTGGAAGCCGCAGTACTCGACCGGCATGACCGGCCAGTCCTCGGGCCGGGGACCGTGGGTGACCCCGAAGGTGTGCCAGGCCACGATCTCGGTGTCGAGGAGCGACCGGTCCGCCGCGGTCCAGCGCGGCAGCCCGTCCCCCCCTGGGTGCTGGTTGGGGTAGTCGCCGGCGGCACGGTGCTCGCCCGCGGTAGACGGGGTCACCCACAGGTTGTGGCGGGCGAACCCGGCGCGCGTGGCGACGCTCGAATCCGGCTGCGCGAGCAGGGTCGGGGTGGACCCCGGGACCAGTTTGTAGGCGACCGGGCGACCGAGGCCGTTGTGCTTGGCCGGGTTCACGAAGCGCCAGTGCCGGCTGCCGGCCGGATCGACGTCCCTGGTCGCCTGCAACTCGGACTCGAGCCGGGTGACCCGCTGTCCGATCGCGTTGCCCATCGGGTTGTCGGGTCCTGTGGGCACCGGCTCGAAGGAGACCTCGTAGACCTCGTTGACCGGCCCGTCCACGCTGAGGTCGAGCCGCGCGCAGAAGAGGTGTTGGTGGAACGGAGCGGCAAGCCCCGGCGCGATCACCGACCCCCAGCGCGGGTCCTCGCCCTCGGCGAGGGCCTGGGTCGACATGATCCCGGTGAGCTTGACCTCGAGCTGGATGGTGCCGTCGAGGTAGAAGTACCAGTAGAACCCGTATTCGTAATTGCCCACGGTGGCGATGAAGGACACCACCAGGCGTCGCGAGCGGCGGACCTCGACGTGGCCGGTGTTCATGTCGTTGTGCTTCCAGAGGATGCCGTAGTCCTCCTCGTGGATGCAGATCGCGTTCTCGACGACGTGCGCGTTGCCGTGCTCGCTGCAGAGGGTCGCGTCGAGGTAGGTGATCTCCCCCAGGCAGTCGCAGTGCCGGGCGAGCGAGTTGGCCATCCGGCCGAGCCCCCACTCGCCGACGTCGAAGGCGTTCTTCCACCCGTGCATCGGTCCCGGGTCGCCGTAGGGGACGACCATCTCGCTGATCGCGGCCCGGTGGAGAATGGGCCGGACCATGTCGCCGTCCTCGTAGCCGACGGTGTGGAGCACCAGGCCCTCGAGGGGGTCCATCGAGAGGCGCATCGACCACCGTTGCCAGTGGAGGAAGTTCCCCTCGAGGGTGTAGCTGACCCCGTCGGGCTGCACGATGTCGAGCGGACGCAGGTCGGTGCGCGAGGGGCCGTTGTCGCCGGGACGGTACGTGCCGCGCCCGGGGGGTAGGGGCACCACCCCGAGGTCGACGACCTCGAGGACCTCGCCCCGGGCGGCGTCGACGGTGGCCACCACCCCCTCGACGGGACGTGCGTAGCCGTTGTCCTCGGGCTGCTCCCGGTAGTAGGAGATGCACCGGGCGATCCGGCGTCCCTCCTCGCGTGGGTTGCCGAAGTTGCCGGTCGGCCAGGGGTCGATCTGCACCTTCTCGAAGTCGGTGATGCCGCGCCGCTCCATGGCCTCCTGCCAGGCGGTGTCCGCCTTGAGGGCGATGATCGCCTTGAGCGAGTCGTCGAAGAGCAACGCCGGCCGGACCGACTCCTGCTCGGCCCACTCGATGATGCGACCACCGGACAGCTCGACCAACGCCTCGATGACCGTGGCCCCCGGTCCGGGGACGATGACCAGGCGCACCCGCCGCTCGACCGGATCACCCGGCCGGTGGTCCGCGACCGCCCGGCGGGTGGGCTCGTCCAGGGTCACCATCGAGAACAGGGCGCCCTCTGCGAGCTTGCCGCTCTCCCGGACGGCAGCGACCGCGGCGGTGATCTCGTCGGCGCGCAGCGCGTCGAGGGGATGGATGGCGGTGGGCACCGTCGCAACCATGGGTGTCGTTCCTCCGATGGCGGGATTCGTGACGGGTCAGCGCCCGGAGCGGTTGCCCGGGGTCGCTCCTCCGACACGGCGCAGGATACTCCGAAGCGTCCCGGCAGGCCGACCGGGGATAGTGTCCCCGGCATGACAGAGGGGACCGGGTCGAGCGGTACCGGCGGGAGTGGTGACCAGGTGATCCGGGTTGCTGTGGACCGCGAGCGCTGCATGGGCTCGGGGAACTGCCTGTTCTGGGCGCCGGGCACCTTCGATCTCGGCGACGACGGCGTGGCGGTGGTCATCGACCCCGCCGGCGATGAGGCGGAGCGGATCACGGTCGCCGCCGAGGGGTGCCCGACCCGGGCCATCTCGGTCGTGCGCGGGAAGTGACCGGCCGAACCCGAGGCTGCCGGCTGACCAGAAAGAGGAGGAACGGTGCCGATCGCACTGTCCGATGAGCACGAGGCACAGCGTGAGTCGGCCCGACGGTGGCTTGCCGCGCACTGCCCACCCGAGGTTCCCCGCGCGCTACTGGACGCCGAGGTCGAGGAGCCACAAGCGGTCTGGAAGGGCCTTGCCGACCAGGGGTGGCTCGGGATCCACCTACCGGAGGAATACGGCGGTCAGGGATTCGGCCTGTTCGAGCTCGCGGTCCTCCTCGAGGAGACCGGGTGGTCCATGCTGCCCGGTCCGCTACTGCCGACCGCGGTCGTCTCCGCGCTCGTCGCGGAGGCGCTGGTCCCGTCGGAGGCCGCCCACCTGTTGCCCGGACTCGCCGCCGGGACCACGGTCGGTGCGGTCTGTTTCGGCCCCGGTGCTCTCGATGTCGTCGACCGCGACCCGGGCGGCGGTCTGACGCTCTCGGGGACGCTCCGCCCCGTCCTCGGGGCCGGTCTCGCGGACCTGTGCCTGGCCCCGGCCCGCGCCGCCGACGGGACGACGGTCTGGTGCCTGCTCGAGTTGGGAGCCGACGACCCGGCGGTCCGGGTCGAGCCCCTGGCGAGCCTGGATCCGACGCGCCGGGTGGGGGCGGTCGAGGTCAGCGGATACCGCGTCCCGAGCGGGCGCCAGCTTCTCGCGCTCCAGAGCGACCGGGTCCGCCAGGTGGCGGTCGCGCTCATGGCGGCCGAGCACGTCGGCGGGGCCCGTTGGTGCCTCGAGACGGCGACCGAGTACGCCAAGGTCCGGGTCCAGTTCGGCCGGCCGATCGGGCAATTCCAGGCGGTCAAGCACCGCCTTGCCGACATGGCGGTCCGGGTCGAGCAGATGACCGCGGTGGCCTGGGACGCTGCCATGGCTGTGGGCGAGGGCGCCGACGAGGGCGCCGAGCTGGCGGCCGCGACCGCAGGGGCGCTGTGCCTCGACGGGTACGTCGAGTGTGCCAAGGGGTGCCTGCAGCTGCTGGGCGGTATCGGGTTCACCTGGGAGCACGATCTCCACCTGCACCTCAAGCGGGCCCTGGCCGACCGGCAACTCCTGGGCGGCTCCGACTCCTTCGTGCGTGAGGTGGCCGCCGAAGCGGCACGCGGGGTCCGGCGCACGCTCGCCGCCGACCTCCCCGAGGAAGCCGATCGGTGGCGCACCGATCTGGCGCCGGTGGTCGAGACGGTGGCGGCAGCCGACAGCGGCGAGCGCCGACGACTCCTCGTGGATGCCGGGTTGATCACCCCCCACTGGCCCAGTCCCTGGGGGCGCGACGCCGGGGCGGTCGAGCAGGTGGTCATCGATGAGCTGATGGAGGCGGCCGGCATCAGTCGTCCCCACATCGGCATCGGCGCGTGGGCTCTCCCGCCGATCATCGCCCGCGGCAGCGACGACCAGTGCGCACGCTGGGTACGCCCGACGCTGCTCGGCGAGTTGGCCTGGTGTCAGCTCTTCTCCGAGCCAGGGGCCGGCTCCGACCTGGCCAGCCTGACCACCCGGGCCGTCCGCACCGACGGCGGTTGGACCCTCGACGGACAGAAGGTGTGGACGTCCATGGCCACCATGGCCGACTGGGGCATCTGCCTGGCCCGGACCGACCCCTCGGTCCCCAAGCACGAGGGGATCACCTATTTCATCGTCGACATGCACTCACCGGGACTCGACATCCGGCCGCTGCGCGAGCTCACCGGGGCGGCGATGTTCAACGAGGTCTTCATCGACTCGGTGTTCGTGCCCGACGACTGCGTCATCGGCGATGTCGGCGGTGGCTGGGCACTCGCACGCCTGACCCTGGCCAACGAGCGGGTGTCGATGTCCTCGGGGTCGACGTTCGGCATCGGCGTCGAGTCACTGGTCCGTCTCGCGGCCAAGGCGGAGCCTCCGCCCGAGATCGAGACGGTCCACCTGCTCGGTGCGTTGCTGGCCGAAGCGCAGTCGCTCGGGCTCATGACCCACCGCTCGACGCTGCGCTCCCTGGCCGGTGCCGATCCCGGGCCTGGAGCGAGCCTCCGCAAGCTGCTCGGTGCCGAGCACGAGCAACGGGTCCAGGAGTTGGGGTTGGCCATGCTCGGAGCCGAGGGTGCGACCGTTGAGGGACGCTCGGCGCGCTGGGTTCAGGGGTTCCTCGCCACCCGCTGCCTCACGGTTGCCGGGGGCACCAGCGAGGTCCAGCGCAACATGATCGGTGAGCGGATCCTCGGACTCCCCAGGGACCCCGAACCGAACGGCTGAACCCCCTCCTGCCGGCACGCGTCACCCGGCACCGACGCCGACCGTACATTCGGTTGCGAGTATATGCCACTACGAGTATGTTCGTGCCATGACGATGACTGTCTGGCCGGTGCTCGCCGAGCCGAGGCGTCGGGCCGTGCTCGACTTGCTCCGGCAGCGCCCGCACGACGTCGGTGAGCTCGTCGAGGCGCTCGGCGTGAGCCAGCCCACGGCCTCGAAGCATCTCCGCGTGCTGCGCGAGGTGGGCCTCGTACGGGTGACCGGGATGGCCCAACGGCGTGTGTACTCGATCGACCCCGAGCCGCTCATCGCGCTGGATGAGTGGCTGGCCCCCTACCGGGCGCTCTGGAACGACCGATTGGACGCCCTTGGGCGGTACCTCGACGAGCAGGAGTCATGAGCGACCCCGGCACGGTCGTCGAGAGAGACGGCCGCCCGGCTGTGCGCTTCGTCCGTACCTACCCGCATCCGATCGAACGGGTCTGGGCGGCGCTCACGACCTCCGAGGGCTTGGCTGGCTGGTTCCCTGCCGAGGTCCAGATCGACCTGCGCCCCGGTGGCGTCGTCACCTACGGGGGCGATCCACACACGGAGAGCCGGCCGGGCCGGGTCCTGGCGTGTGACCCGCCGAGCCTCCTGACCGTCACCTGGGAGACGATGAGCTGCGCTTCGAGCTCGAGCCCACAGACGGTGGGGGATGCCGGTTCACGCTCTTCGATCTCCTCGGCGCTCGAGATGCTGCGGCCCGCAACGCAGCGGGATGGGACGTCTGTCTCGGCGAGCTCGACAAGTACCTCGCGGGTGGGGCACCCGGCGGACCGCACAGCCCGACCGCCAAGCCATGGCAACCCTGTTACGACGCGTACATTGCTGCGGGGCTGCCTTCGGGCGCGTACGTCCCGCCCGGACCGCGCAGTCCGGCATGAGGTGACGCACCGGAACAGGGGTCTGATCGACGGCGCGGGGACCGGGCCACCGGATTCGCAGCGCCAGGGCGCAGCGACATGCAAGAGTTTGCGTCATGCTCGGAGGGATGACGGCGGCTGCAGTGGCGCTCACGGTGGCGATGGGCTCGCTCGTCGGGCTGGCACCCGGGCCGCCCGCGGCGGCCGCACCCGCGTCGGTCACGTCGCAGACAGCAACCGAGAATGGGCCGGCGAGCAAGTACGACTGCGTCTTGACCAACAGACCCGCCGACGCCGCCTTCGCTGGCACCGACGGCACCGCGTCGGAGATCGGCTGGGAGGGCAACCAGCAGGGTGTCGTTACCTGTCTCGGCGGGGTGTTCTACATCCAGAACGTCCTCTACCAGAACTACGGCATCGGCTCCGGGAACAACTACGGCTTCGGCATCTACGACGGTGCTCCGACCACTTGGACCGACGCCGACGGCTACCTCCCCGCGCAGATCACCTCGTTCAGTGCAGACGACGCCCGGGTCTCGATCACCGAGTTCGCCGACCGGGTGGTCCTCGCTGGGAACCCCTTTGTCGTCGTCTACAGCCGCGTCGCGGTGATGAACCCGACGGACCACGTGGTCGAGGCCGACCCCGAGGCATCCGCTGGACTGGTGCCGCTCGATGCGGCCTCGGATGCGGTGTCTCCTCACACCACGGTCGATCACGACTACGTGATCGCTTCGGACCGGTTCGGGGGCACCTACCCGTGGCCGAGCGCAGCCGCGCTGGCCACCGCCGGTACCTTCGACGAGCACTTCGCGCACATGGCCAGTTTCTGGAACGGGCAGTTGGCCGGGATCACCGGGATCAGGGTTCCCGATCAATCCATCGATGACGCGTACCGCAGCGGGTTCATCGACACCCAGATCTCCCGCAGTGGCGAACAGCTGCACGACGGGGTCAACGGCTATGAGGCGGAGTACAACCACGACGTCATCGGCATCCTGTCCAACCTCTTCACCCAGGGCTACTTCACCGACGCCCAGGCGCTGCTCCTCGAAGCGCGCAACGCCATGGAAGCACCGGGCCAGGGCTTCTACGACGACGGTGTCTGGACGTACTCGCTGCCATGGGCCCTCTACCTGATGAAGACGGGAGACCTGGCCTTCGTGAAGCAGAATTTCGATTCGGAAGGTCCCTTCGGTGCCATCCAGCCCAGCATCGAGGACACCGCCCACGCGATCGCTGCCGGCAGGACCACCCCGACCGGGATCATGAAGGCCACCGACGACATCGACACCCAGGGCGACTGGACGACCGACGACTACTCGGCACTCATCGGCCTGGCTGCCTACCGCTACCTCGCAGAGCGTGTCGGGAACAACAGCGAGGCCGCTTGGGCGACCCAGCAGTACGACAGCCTGCTCTCGGCAACCGACAAGGCGCTGGAGGAGACCATTGCCCGGTACCACCTCGACTACGTACCGTGCTCGATCAGCCAACCCAACCGCGACAACCGGTGCAAGGATCCCGAGGACGCCAACTGGATGTCCCCCCTCGGCGCGTGGGCCTGGGACGCATCGCTGTTCGGGGCGACGGTCACGGGCCCCGGCGTGACGATGATCGATGCCACGTACGACTTCGGCTTCGGCCGCCTCAAGGGCAAGCTGCCCCCCGACACGTTCGGTGGGTTCCCCGGTGACTACTACTCGACGGGCTACAACGCCGGCTATGGGGCGGCCGGCCTCTCCAGCACGCACCACCGGGACCAGGGGATCGTGAGCTACGAGTTCATGATCGCCAACAGTGAGAGTGGCCCGTACTCGTGGTGGGAGAGCTCGGGCCCTCCGTCGACACACACGCCGTGGCAGGGACGGCACCCGACCAGCGGGCAGGGTGCCTCTCCACACTCCTGGGGCATGTCCCAGGCCAACGGTGTCCTGCTGGCCTCGTTGGTCGCCCAGCGCACCGACGGCGACCTCGTCGTGGGTCGGGGGGTCCCCGCGCGATGGCTCAGCCGTACCTCGCCGATCTCGGTCACCAACTTCCCGACGACCGACGGGCGGAGGATCAGCATCGAAGTCTCATCGGGCGATCTGTCGGAGACGCTCACCCTGCGCGGCCAGCCACGGTCTGGACGGGTGCTCTTCGAGCTGCCGGCGTTCGTCGACAACATCGCGAGCACCTCGACCGGGCGGATCGACCAGGGCACCGGGACCGTGACCCTGTCACCAGGCACGAAGAGCGTCACCGTCCGACTCAACGCTGCCCGGTCATAGGTCGACGTTGCTGCCGGAGATCAGTGGTCCGTCACGTCACACTGACTTCAGGACCGCGTTGATCGTGTTGTGGGACGGCGAGGCGTTGTCGTGCAGTGAGATCCCCACCGAGTAGGAGCCTGCGGACACGGTGGACGCAACCGTTCCGGTGATCCTGCCCGATGAGCTCAACGTGAGACCTGCCGGAAGCTTCGGCGTGGTGTTGGTCCACGTGAAGGGAGCGACACCTCCCAGTTCGGTGAGCTGGCGAGCATACGGCGTCCCTTCCGTGGCTATGCCCAGCGTGACCGTGGTGATTTCGAGAGCCACCACCTTGAACGGGAAGGCCGGTCGCCAGTCCCACCACGCTGCCGCTCGTGACCGGACCGACCCAGGTTGTTCCGGCACTCGTTCCTCCCTGATACGTGGCGATGATGTAGCTCGTGATCGGCGAGCCACCGTCGTTCGGGGCGGTCCAGGACACCGTCGCATGGCCACGTCTCGTGGACGAAACTCTTCACGCACTCGTCGGAGCAGGGACCAGTCCGCCGTCAGGACTGGATGAAGGACAGCAGATCGGCATTGATCGTCTCGGCTTCGGTGGTCGGCATGCCGTGCGGGAACCCGGCGTACGTCTTGAGCGTCCCGTTCTGCACGAGCTTCGCGGACAGCGGGCCGGAGTCGGCGTAGGGGACGATCTGGTCGTCATCCCCGTGCATCACCAGCACGGGCACGCTGATCTTCTTGAGGTCCTCGGTGAAGTCGGTCTGGGAGAAGGCGACGATGCCGTCGTAGTGTGCCTTGGCTCCGCCCATCATCCCCTGCCGCCACCAGTTCTCGATGATCGCTTCCGAGGGTACGACGCCGGGCCGGTTGAAGCCGTAGAAGGGTCCCGACGGCAGGGCCCGGTAGAACACTGAGCGGTTTGCAGCGAGCTGGGCCTGGAGATCGTCGAACACGCTCTTCGGAAGGCCGCCAGGGTTGGCGTCGGTCTGCACCATGAGCGGTGGGACCGAACTGATGAGTACCGCTTTGGCGACGCGGGTCTCGCCGTGGCGGGCGATGTAGTGAGCGACCTCCCCGCCTCCGGTCGAGTGGCCCACGTGGACGGCGTCGTGGAGATCGAGATGTGCGGTCAGCGCAGCCAGGTCGTCGGCATAGTGGTCCATGTCGTGACCGTCGCCGGTCTGGGACGATCGGCCGTGCCCACGCCGGTCGGCTGCGACGACCCGGTAACCGTGCTGCAGGAAGAACAGCATCTGGGTGTCCCAGTCGTCGGCCGAGAGCGGCCAGCCGTGGCTGAACACGATCGGTTGGCCGGACCCCCAGTCCTTGTAGAAGATCTCCGTGCCGTCGGTCGTGGTGATCGTGCCCATGCGAAGCGCTCCTGTCTGGAATCCCTCGCGCGCCAAGAGTGCCAGGTCTCGGACCTCGATGCGAGGGGCAGGGCCTACACTCCCGGGATGCCCACGTTCGGTGCTGTCATCCTCGAATCGGCACCCGGTGCCCGTTCGGTCGGGGCCAGCCCCGTGGATGTCGCACGGTGAGCCGAGCGGTACCGGTGGCGCGGTGAGCTCAGCCGGAGGCACCGGGAGCCGATTCGACCTCACCGGCAAGGTGGCGCTGATCACCGGGGGCAGCCGGGGTCTCGGTCGGGAGATGGCCCTCGGCTTCGCCGAAGCGGGTGCGGACGTGATCGTCGCGAGCCGCAAGATCGATGCCTGCGAGGAAGTGGCCGCCGCGGTCGAGGTCATGGGACGGCGTTCGCTGGCCTTCGCTGTCAACGTGACCCGATGGGACGAGCTCGACGGCCTGGTCGACGCGGCCTACGAGGAGTTCGGGACGGTCGACGTGCTGGTCAACAACGCAGGCATGTCGCTGCTCTACGGCGACCTGGGCGACGTCACCGAGGCCATGTGGGACAAGGTGGTCGGGCTCAACCTGAAGGGCCCGTTCCGCCTCACCGCGCTGGTCGGTCCCCGGATGGTGGCGTCCGGCGGCGGGTCGATCATCAACATCTCGAGCACCGGGTCGATCCGGCCGAAGCCGTTCATGCTCCCCTACGACGCCGCCAAGGCCGGGCTCAACGCGCTCACCGTCGGCTTCGCCCACGCGTACGGTCCCACGGTCCGGGTCAACTGCATCATGGCCGGACCGTTCTATACCGACGTGAGCAAGGAGTGGGACCTGCCGTCACTCGAGGCCGAGCTCGGGCGCAGACATGCTCTCGGCCGGGCCGGCCAGCCGGGCGAGATCGTGGGCAGCGCGCTCTATTTCGCCTCTGGGGCGTCGAGCTTCACGACGGGGGCGGTGCTCCGGGTCGACGGCGGCATCCCCTGAGCGGACACCGGAGGGCTCAGCGTCCGGTGGCCCGGCCCTCGGTGGGGAGGAAGTCGGGATCCTGCTGGATCTCGACCGTGTTGCCGGCCGGGTCGACGAACCAGATCTGGATGACGGGTCCCTGCGCGCCGCGCTTGACGGGGATGCCCTGTTCCTCGAGCTCGGCGATCGCAGCCGCGAGATCGGTGACGGCAAAGCACACGTGGGGTCCGGCGGGCCGGATCTGGTCGGTGCCCGCGTCGGCGTCGACGAGGTGGAGCTGGGCGTTGCCCGTGCCGAACCAGTGTCCCTCGATCCCAGGGATGACCGGGCGGACGTCGTCGGGCAGTTCGAGCAGCCGCTGGTAGAACTCGATGCTCGCAGCCAGGTGACCCTCCACGTTGAAGCTGTGGTGGAGGGTCCTGGTGACCTTCATTGCAGGCGCCCGGTGCGGCTGGTTGCGACCGTGCGGCTCTCCTCGGCGGTGCCGTTCACTTCGGCCACCCGTCGGGCACCACCACGTCGGTAATCGAGCGCGGGTCCACCGGTTGGTGGGTGTTGCCGGCCTGGTAGACGGCGAAACAGAGCTGCAGCGCCTTGATCGCCTCTTCGGCGCTCATCTGGGGTGGCGCGCCGGAGAGTACCGAGTCGATGAAGTTGATCGACGACCGCCGGAACCCGGTACCCCAGTCGGCGTCCAGGTGCGGGAAGGATGTCGTGGTCTGGCTCCCCTTGGTGCCGTCGTAGAGCACCACCGCGGGGAGGTCGAGCAGCTCGCCGGTGCACCGGGTCACCCAGAGGAAGCCGGAATCCCCCTGGACCTCGAAGAACTCGTCCGCTCCGTAGTAGCTGCTGCGCATCCACATCTGGGGGGCGTAGGAGACCTCCATGGAACCGAGGACTTCGGGGTCCTCGTATTCGAAGATGGCCGCCAACGGCTCGAAGAAGTAGTCACGCCGGCGGACCACCGCCTGCACCGACACGATGTCCTGGTCGAGGAGCCAGAGGGCCACCGCGTACTTGTGGATCATGTCGTCGAAGAGGTGGCCGCCCGGGCTGGAGGAGGTCATCCGCCAGACGTAGCCGTCCGCGTCCAGACCGGCCTGGAAGGGGGACTCGGTCTGGCCGACGATCGTCCTCGTGCGCAGGTTGGTCGGCTTGCCGATCGCTCCGTCCTCGATGAGCCGCTTGGCCAGCTCGAGCGGCGGGTAGTGCCGGAAGCACTCGCTCACCCGGAGGACGAGGCCGGCCTGCTCGGCAGCCGCGGCCATCTCCCTGGCCTCGGTCACACTGTTTGCGAGGGGCTTCTGGCACGAGACGTGCTTCCCGGCGGCAAGGGCGGCGAGCACGTGTTGGTGGTGGAGGTTGGTCGGGGTGAGGATCTCGACGGCGTCGATGTCGGGATCGGCCAGCATGGCGTCGAGATCGGTGTACGCCGCCGGTGCTCCCCAGACCGCGGCCATCTCGGCGGCGCGGCCCTCCCGCGGATCGCAGACCGCGGCCACCGAACAACGCGGGGTCCTCCAGATAGCCGGCCACGTTCATCGCCGCGATGTTCCCGGCTCCGACGATTCCGATTCTCACCATGTCAGTGGGTGCAGGCATGGCGACACAGTACCCGGCCCGTTCCGGGCCGACCGTGGGTCACCGGTCAGGGGTGGGTTGGGTGCTGCCGTCCGGGGCACTGCCGGATCGGAGCTTGTCCTTGACCACTTTGCCGGTGGCGTTCCGTGGCAGGGCGTCGACGACGTGCCACTGCCGGGGCACCTTGTAGCGGGCGAGACGCTCGAGGGTGTACTCGCGGAGCTCGTCGGGAGTCGCCTTCATCCCCGGACGGAAGGCGACGAAGGCCTCCACGTCCTCGCCGAGGACCGGGTGCTCGACGCCGACCACGGCCACCTCGTGCACG
This sequence comes from uncultured Acidimicrobiaceae bacterium, assembly GCA_963701325.1. Taxonomy (GTDB): domain Bacteria; phylum Actinomycetota; class Acidimicrobiia; order Acidimicrobiales; family RAAP-2; genus Bog-756. The sequence continues at coordinate 570,847 of OY969604.1, read as the reverse complement.
GCCGGGTGCGACTCGATGACGTATTCGACGTCGGTCGGGTGGATGTTGTTGCCGCCCCGGATGATGACGTCCTTGCTCCGTCCGACGATGTAGAGGTACCCGTCCTCGTCCAGGCGACCGAGGTCGCCCGTGACCAGCCAGCCGTCGACCCAGGTGCGGGCCGTCGCCTCCGGGTCGCCGTAGTACTCGCGCGGACGGCCGGGGATCCGCATCCGCACCTGACCCACCTCGCCGGCCGCCACCGTCTGACCCGTCTCGTCGAGGCAGACGATCTCTGCGGGGGGCAGCGGCTTGCCCACCGAGCCGGGACGGCGCACCGCCTCCCCGGGGGGCATGAGGCAGTACACCGATCCGGCCTCGGTCATGCCGTAGTTGTTGGAGACGAGTGCGGTCGGCATCCGTTCCTGCAGTCGTTCGAGTACCTCGGGCGAGAGCGGCGCGCTGCCCACCGAGCAGAGCTGGACCGAGCTCAGGTCGGCCGAGTCGAACCGCGGGTGCTCGAGCAGCAGGGTCGCCATGGCCGGGACGAGGAACACCGATCCGGGGCGCTCGGACTCGACGGTCTCGAGCCAGAGCCCGGCGTCGAAGGAGGGCAGGTAGATCCCGCGGAGCCCGAGCTTCATCGGGGTGGTCACGAAGGACAGGCCGGCGAAGGTGTAGGGAGGGCTGGCATGGAGCCACCCGCTCCCGCTCCATTGCGGTTCGTGGAAGGGGACCAGGGACGCGTTCTCGTGGCGGATGGCGACGGCCTTCGGGTTCCCGGTGGTTCCCGACGTGTAGAGGATCTCCGAGAGCGCGCCGCCGTCCTGGGGAACCTGGAAGTAGGTCGGATCCACTCCCATCGCCTCCCCCCAGGACGCGGTGGCCCCCGGGACGCGGTCTCCGACCGCGACATCGACCGGATCCTCGCCTTTGCGCGCAGCGGGTACCGAGATCACGACCATCGGACGCTCGTCCGGGTAGCGGGGGAGGAGGGACTCCTCGACGACCACGGCACGCGCGCCGCAGTGGGCCAGCATCCTGGCCAGCTCGGGTTTGGTGAGTTGTGGGTTGAGCGGGACCGCGGCCGCTCCGGCGCGGTGGACGGCGGTGTAGGACACCATCCACCGCAGGGCGTTGGTCGCGTCGAGGTGGAGACCCACGCGATCGCCCGCACCGACGCCGCCGTCGACCAGGGAGCGGGCCAGGCGGCTCGCCGCCGTGTCCCATTGGGTGAAGGTCAGCGAGCCGACACCGACCACCAGGTAGGCGGACTGGTCACCGAATGCTTCGGCCATGGCGTGGAGCTGTTCGGAGGGGAGCGTGGCCACGTCGATCCCTCTACTGCCTGACCATGGCGTCTTCGGCCTCCGACTCGGGATCCAGCCACGGTGGGCCGTCGACCTCGACGACGACCTCTCTGAGGCCGCCGGTGAAGCGGAAGGGTGCCCGATACCGGCGGGTGACCGGGAGCCCGTCGCTGAACCCGCAGGTGAGACCTGCGCCGGTCAGCGAGAACCGGGTCACGGTGAATCGCGGGATCTCGATGACGCCGCACGGTTCTCCGTCGACGTCGAGGTGACCGACGCCGCGGTGGTTGCCGGTGCGCTCGAACCGGAATCCGACCTCGTGCCGGCCCGACGGCACCGCCCGGTCGGCTTCGACCACCCTCTCCTCCAGCGAGACGAAGTTGTGCACGTAGGCGAGCCTCCCTTCGGTCAGGTACAACGACCAGCCTCCCAACCCGGAACCCTGGGCGACCAGCACGCCCTCGACCGCTGGTCCCTCGCCCGGTCCCGGGATGTCGACGACGGCCCGGATGCGGTGGTCCCGGTTTCGGACGTTGACTGCGACCATCTCGGGCACGACAGCGGTCCCCGGGTAGTAGACGTAGCGGGAGCGCTCCGGGACCGGTCGGGGCCTGTCGAAGACCAACTCCGAGAATGCCCGGTTGTCGAGGGGAAGGGCGCCGTAGGTCCGTGCCTCAGCCCACCAGCGGTCGACCATCCGCTGCAGCCGCTCGGGCTCCTCGCCGGCGAGGTCGTGGCACTCGGAGGGGTCGGTCTCGATGTGGTAGAGCTCCCACTGGTCCTCCTCGAATCCGTGGGAGGTGTCTTGCATCGGGTGGAACGAGACGGCCTTCCAGCCCTCGAGGTAGAGGGCACGGCACCCGAAGATCTCGAAGTACTGCACGGTGTGGCGATCGGGGGCCTCGGGCTCGGTGAGCGAGGCGGCGAACGAGGTGCCCTGGACCGGCGACTGGGCCACACCGCCCAACGAGTCCGGCACGTCGAGCTCGAGCAGCTCGAGCAGGGTGGGCATGATGTCGATGGCGTGGACGAACTGCCGGCGGGGCTGGGCGGTCTGCCCGGTGCCGGCCGGCCAGTGCACGATCAGGGGGTCGGCCACGCCACCTTCGTGGACCTCGCGCTTCCAGCGTCGGAACGGCGTGTTCCCGGCCACCGTCCAGCCCCACGGGTAGTTGTTGTGGCAGAGCGGGCCGCCGATCTCCTCGATGCGGCGCTCCGCCTCTTCGACCGAGCGGGGCGCGCCGTTCCAGGGTCGCAGGTCGTTGACCGAGCCGGTCGGTCCACCCTCGGAGCTCGCTCCGTTGTCGGAGACCACGATGAACACCGTGCGGTCGAGCTCCCCGGTCCGTTCGAGGAAGTCGACCAGCCGTCCGATGTGATGGTCGGTGTGGGAGAGGAACCCGGCGAACGCCTCCATGAAGCGCGCGTAGAGCCGCCGCTCGTCGGCGGTCAGCGAGTCCCACGCCGGCACCCAGTCCGGTCGGGGCGAGAGCTCGGTCCCCTCCGGGAGGAGGCCGGCGGCCATCTGGCGCGGCGAAGGTGGCCTTGCGCCAGGTGTCCCATCCGGCGTCGAAGTGGCCGCGGTAGTGGTCGATCCAGGACCGCGGCGACTGGTGGGGCGAGTGGCAGGCCCCCGTGCAGAGGTAGAGGAAGAACGGCTTGGCGGGGTCGATGGCGCGGAGCTCGGCCACGTACCCGATGGCCGTGTCGACGAGGTCCTCTGTGAGGTGGTAGCCGTCCTCGGGAGTAGCAGGGGGCTGGATCCGGTGGTTGTCGGAGATGAGTGCCGGAACGAACTGGTGGGTCTCTCCTTCGAGGAACCCGTAGAACCGCTCGAATCCTCGACCGAGCGGCCAGTTGTGCTTCGGAGCGGCGTGGTGGCACTCGCCCTCGGGGGTGAGGTGCCACTTGCCGACGGCGTAGGTGGCGTACCCCTGCTCGAGCAGGATCTGGCTCAGGAAGCCGTTGGCCCGGGAGATCGTCGAGTCGTAGCCAGGGAAGCCGGTGGCCAGCTCGGCCACCCGGCCCATGCCGTTGCTGTGGTGGTTCCGTCCGGTGAGGAGGCACGACCGCGTCGGCGAGCAGAGCGCGGTGGTATGGAAGTTGGTGTACTGCAGTCCGGCTCCCGCCAACCGGTCGAGGGCAGGGGTGTCGATGTCCGATCCGTAACACCCGAGCTGGGCGAAGCCGACGTCGTCGAGGACAAGGAGCACCACGTTTGGCGAGCCGGCCCGGGGCCGACGGGCCTCGGGCCACCACGCCTCCGACGTGGTGAAGTCGTCACCGATGACGCCGCGGAACTCGCCGGGCTCCATGTCGAGTCAGCCCCGCCCGGCGCTTGCCGACGCACGGTGCTGTCGGAGAGCAGGGAGGGTGGCCACGCGCATCGGCTCACTCTATGCGGGTCGGCGAACCAGCCGCCGGGGCCGCGTGCGGACGGCGATAGCATCACGGCGGTCCGCCGGATCCGCCGGCGCACCCGAATCGCCGGACCTCCCGGCCGGCCCGAGGAGGTCTCGACCGATGCGCCGTTCCGAGGAACCACCGGCGACCGTCGGCGACAGTCGGGTGCGGGCACGCCTCGCCGAGCTCGGGCTCACGTTGCACGGACCACACCCGCCCCACGATCCGCTCGACGCAGTCGTGGTCCACGGTGGTGTCGCGAGGACCTCCGGACAGCTCCCCCGGATCGACGGGGAGCTGACCTGCTGCGGCACCCTCGGAACCTCGGTGAGTGTCGAGGAAGGGACGGCGGCGTCAGCCGTCTGCGCGCTCAACGCGCTCTCCGTGCTCGAGGCGGCGCTGGGCACGCTCGACCGGGTCGAGCGGGTGCTCACGGTGACCGGCTTCGTGGCCTCTGCCCCGGACTTCCACCGGCAGCCCGAGGTGGTCGACGGAGCGAGCGCGGTGCTCTTCTCCGTCTTCGGCGAGGCCGGCCGACACACCCGGTCGGCCATCGGCGTGGCAGCCCTTCCGCGGGGCGGAGCGGTGGAGATCGAGGTCACGGTGGCGGTCAGGGACTGAGCCGGCGGCGGCAGACCGCATGAGCAGAACGAACGATGGGGGACAGTGAGAGATGAGGAGATCGTGATGACCAACGCAGGCGACACGGCGGCGCAGCTCGGCGAGCTCGGCGCGGCGACTCTCGGCGAGAGCGGGGCGCTCCGGATGCCCGCCCGGCTCCGCCCGGTCTGGTCCGGCGCTGCACTGGCCGCCCCGGCCTTTCCCGTCGGGTGCACGCCCGGCGACAACCTCGCCATCCACGTCGCGGTCTCCCGGGCCCCCGCCGGCTCGGTCCTGGTCGTCGATGTCGGCGACGTACCCGGGCGCGGGTACTGGGGAGAGGTGCTGACGACCGCCGCACTGGCTCGCGGCATCGCCGGCCTGGTCATCGACGGCGGGGTTCGTGACGTCGATGCCCTCCAGCGGCTGGCGTTCCCCGTCTTTTCGACGACGGTGTCCCTGCCCGGGGCGACCAAGTCGTCACGAGGCACCGCCGGGGTGACGGCGACAGTGGCAGGGGTTCCCGTGTCGTCAGGTGACTGGGTGGTCGGTGACGTCGACGGCGTGGTGGTGGTGCCGCTGGGCGAGCTGGACGGCGTCCTGGCTGCCGGCCGGGCGCGTGCATCCGCCGAGGACGGGTATTTCGCCGAGCTCGAGGGCGGCGCGACCACCGTGGACCTTCTCGGCTTGGACGCATCGCTCATCGACACCGGAGGACCGCCGGCATAGCCAACCGGCAAGTAATTATACAGTCTCCCGCATAGCCGACCGGCAAGTAATTGTGACAGCCGTCCGGCACGTCACCCCCGCGGCCGTGTGGTCGGGGTTCAGTGGGTCGTGTAGTTGATCGGTCCGGCGCCCTTGACGCCGATGGCGAAGCAGAAGCAGTGGATGGACGCGTTGTCGCTGACCGGCCGGAGGCTGTGGACGGCATCGGGCGGAATGTGGACCAGGTCACCCTGGGCGATGAGCCGTTCCTCGTCCGCGATCGTCATGATGCCCCGCCCGCGGAGCACGTAGTAGAACTCGTGGGTCGGGTGCGAATGCGGGTCGACCAGGCCGCCGCCGGGCACCTCGAATTCGTTGACGAGCTCGAGGAAGCCGCCGTCGGTCTCTTCCTTCATCTCCCGGGAGTGCACCATCCACCACACCGGCACCGTGCCGTTGTGCTCGACGACGGGGGCGTCGTTCTCGATGTTGCGGACGTCCATCACCATGTGGTCTCCTTTGGGCACGACACTCCGCCAGATAGTACCCAACACGCTGAGCCGGGAGGCCTGGGCGCCCTTCGGGTGGCTGCCGGTGGAGGACACCGACCCCCGCGACGGTGCAGAACGCCTGGAGTTCGCCTGGGAGGACGTCCACGTCAACCGGATCGCCCATCGGCGTGACGAGGTGCCGGCGACCGACGGGGGCCTCCTCTGCCAGATGCTGTTCCGGCACGCGACCCACACCCAGGTGCTGATGCCGCTCGACGTGCCTGCCGTGGTGGTGGTCGCCCCGCCGGGTGCGGATCCGACCACACCGACCGGTGCCGAGGAGGTCCGCGCCTTCCGGATCGAGCCGCTCTCGTCCCTCGTGCTCCACCGGGGTACCTGGCACTGGGGGCCCTTCCCGGTGGGGGCGGACTCCGTCGAGCTCTTCAACGTCCAGGGCCTGCGGTACAGCGAGGACAACGAGTGCGTCGACCTCGAGGAAGCCGGATCGCCGGTGGAGGTCCGCCTCTGAGGGTGGCCCACCGACCGCCTCGGGTCGCCTCGAGCGGCGTGGCCGTCGGTTCGTGCAAGGATGCCCGAAGAACGGCTGTTGACATCACTAATGTCAGTGCCTTAAGAACTGGGCCATCGATCTGTCGTCCGGGGGGACGTCGCCACGGCGACGGTCCGGTGCGACGGGTCCGAACAAAGGGACGTGAGACATGAGTCGCAACGGGGGAAATCGGCTGATCGGGGCAGCAGTGCTCCTGGGGGTCGTGGCGATCGCCGCCGGGTGCTCGAACAACAGTCCGACGTCGACGACCACCTCGACTACCGGGACGTCCTCCTCGACAACCGCTTCGTCCGCGTCCGGCGCCGGGGTCACCGTCGGACCAGGTCAACCGGTCGTCGTTGGCTCGATCGCCACACTGACCGGCGCCATCGCCGCCACCTTCGACGGCACGCCTCCCGGCATGCAGGCCTACTTCGACTACATCAATGCCAAGGGCGGCGTCAACGGCCATAAATTGGAGCTCAAGTACAACCTCGACGACGGCAGCGACCCCGCCACCTTCACCCAGCTGTCCCACACCCTCATCGAGCAGGACCACGTCTTCGCCGTGCTGTCATCTTCGTACTTCTTCAGCCCGAACTTCTTCGTGTCGACCAACACGCCGACCTTTGGCTACAACGTCTCGGGCAACTGGGCCGGGCCGGACAACCTGTTCGCCGCCGGCGGTTCGACGCAGAACTACAACGCAGGGGGTCCGGCGGTGGCGTACGCCATCAAGCACACCGACTCGAAGCGGGTGGCGGTCGTCAGCTACGGATCAGCCATCACCTCCTCCTACGACGCCTGCAACGCCGACGCCACCAACCTGTCCAACGCCGGTATCAACGTCGTCTACACGGACCTCGACGCCGGCTTGGGCGCGACCTACACCTCGGCCGTCCAGCGCATGCAGGCGGACAACGTCGACTTCGTCCTCAGTTGCATGCAGGGCTCCGACAGCATCACCATGGCCCGCGAGATGCAGGAGTACGGGCTCACCCACGTCCACCAGCTCTGGTTCGACGGGTACGACCAGGGCCTGCTGCAGCAGTACAACTCGATCATGCAGGGCGTGTACCTCAACGCCAACGGCAGCGTGCCGTTCGATGCGGTCAACGCCTATCCCGGCCGCTACCCGGGCGAGACGAACTATCTGTCCATCATGAAGAAGTACGAGCCAAACTTCGTCTACTCACAGGATGCCCTCCAGGGGTGGCAGTCGGCCGCATTGCTGGCCGCCGGAGTGCAGGCGGCGGGCAGCGACGTGACCCAGGCCAACGTCATCGCCGATATGAACAAGATCACTGACGACACCGGTGGCGGTGTGGCCGACGTGACCAACTGGAAGACCGCCCACAACGAGTCCATCACGACGTATCCGTTGTGCAGCGCCTTCGTGCAGGTCAAGGGCAACACCTTCGTGCCCTCCCTCAACCCCGATCCCGGTGTCTTCGATTGCTTCGGCAACGGCAAACCCGTGAACGGGGGTGTGCCGTCGGTACAGGTGTACGGAACTGGTACTCCGAGCGACATCGCGTCGCGGGTCGATTTGAAGAATCCCGTGCTGGTAGCGCCCCCGGCGGGAACACCGGGGGCGTGAGCCTGCCCGGCCCGGGCAAGACGGCGGGGAGGGGCGATCAGTGAGTCAATTCATCGGCTTCGCCATTCCCGGCATCCCCTATGGGTGCACCTTCGCCATCGTCGCCGTCGGCCTGGTCCTCACCTACCAGGCCACCGGCGTCTTCAACTTCGCCTTCGGTGCCCAGGCCTATATATCGGCCTATGCCTTCACCAGGCTCGTCCAGGGCGCGGGCCTCCCGGTCTGGCTGGCGTTCATCCTGTCCGTGGTCATCCTGGCCCCCGTCCTGGGGCTCCTCCTCGACCGGTACCTCTTCCGCAAGATCCCCAACACCAATACGACGGCCAAGCTCGTCGTGGGCATCAGCCTCTTCGTGGGCATCCCGGTCTTGATGCAGGTGATCTTCGGCAGCCAGGACGTCTACAACGCGCCGAGCATCCTCTTCAATCCCAACGTCATCTATTTCCACGTCTTCAGCGCTCCGTTCAGCGGTACCGACCTGAGCTCGGTGGTGTGCACCGCAGTCGTCCTCGTCGCCCTGGTGATCCTCATGCGGTTCACCAACCTCGGCCTCCAGATGCGAGGGGCCGTGGAGAGCCGCCGACTCGTTCAGCTCGACGGGGTGAACTCCGGCACGGTCGTGGCGACCGCCTGGGCCATCTCGAGCTTCATGGCCGGACTGGCCGGGGTCATCCTCGCCCCACTCAACAACCAGCTCTCGTTCTTGCCGTACGCCACACTGATGGTGGCCGCCTTTGCCGCCGCCGCCTGGGCGTCGCTGCGGTCCCTGCCCATCGCCGCCATCGTCGGCGTGTTGATGGGGATGCTCACCCTGCTGCTGCAGGGCTACCTGCCGTCGAGCTCCAGTCTGTCGGCGGCCGTCCTCTACTCGGTGCCCTTCATCGTCCTCGTCGCCGCCCTTCTCATCGTGCCGGGCATGCGAAGTCTCGACGACACGAAGGACCCGATGGCCTCGGTCGATCCGCCGGTGCCACCCACCATCCAGTCCCTGCGCGCCCCGCAACTCGACCGGATCATCCGCCGCGCCTGGTACCTGCTCCTCGGGGTGTTCATCGTTTCGATGCTGACCTGGATCCCCCCGACCTGGACGTTCGTGTTCAACGAAGGGCTGGCCTTCTCGGTCATCTTCCTGTCCATCACGCTGATCACCGGGATGGGGGGCCAGCTCTCGCTGGCGCAGGCGACACTGGCTGGGGTCGGCGCGTACACCGCCGCCCAGTTGGCCAACCACCTCGGGCTGAACATGCTGGTCGGCGGCATCGTCGGGGCGGCGCTCGCTGCGGTGGTGGCCACCATCCTCGCCCTGGCCTCGCTGCGCCTCAAAGGCCTCGGGCTCGCCCTCATGACCATCGCTGCCGCCCTCTTCTTCGACAACTCGATCTTCGACCAGTCGAGCATCAGCAACGGGGTCTCCCTGACCATCCAGGAGAAGTGGGTCGGATTCGGGCTCTTCAACCCGAACGGTCACAGCGTCTTCGTGCTCGAGATGATCGTGCTCACCCTCGCCGTCGTCGCCGTCCTCCTCATCCGCAAGGGCACCATCGGCCAATACCTGTCAGCCATGCGGGGGAGCGAGACGGCCGCGGCCGGGCTCGGCATCAACCTGACCTGGCAACGGGTGATGATCTTCGCCATCTCCGGGGCGATGGCCGGCGTCGGCGGGACTCTGCTCGTCATCCAGCAGCAGACCATCAACAACGAGGCGTTCAGCTATGAGCTCGGGTTGGCCTTCGTGGTCATCGTGGTCACGACCGGGGTCTCGACCGTCGAGGGGGCCATCCAGGGGGGCATGGGCTTCGTCATCATCCAGCAACTCCTCTCCTACCTGCCCGCCCGATTGGGCGGCAACAGCCTCGTCCTCGTCTTCTTCGCCTTCGGTGCCCTCCAGTACGCCAACCATCCCGAGGGCGTCCTCGACTACCAGAAGCGCGTGTGGACCTTGCGCTTCGAGCGCCTGCTCTTCAAGCCGAAGGGACCGGACGTACCGGTATCGGCCGGGCCCACTTCCGGTGCCGGTGGCACGAACGGACCATCACCGGTCGGCGGCGTCATCGTCGAGCCCATCGGTGCCGAGCCCGGGAGGCCCACGTGACCGCCGTGGTCCCCACGGACACCGCCCAGGCAGGGCTGCTCGAGGTGTCCGCAGTGAGCAAGTCGTTCGGCGGCATCGCCGCAGTCAGCGACATGAGCTTCACCCTCTCGCGAGGCGAGAGCGTTGGTCTGGTCGGTCCCAACGGTGCGGGGAAGACGACCTTGTTCAACTGCATCTGCGGTCAGCTCAAACCGGAGCGGGGCAGCATCACCCTCTTGGGTGAGAGCATCGTCGACCTGCCGGTGTACAAGCGGGCCCGGCGCGGGATCGGTCGGACGTATCAACGGGTCGAGGTCTTCCCGGACATGAACGTACGCGAGCACCTTCTCGTGGCCGAGCGCGCCCATCGTGGCGACGGCCACCTCTGGCAGGACCTCTGCAACATGAGCAAGCCGAAGGCGAAAGAGCTGGAACGCGTGGCCGAGATCCTCGATTTGGTGGGCATCGGCGACCGAGCCGACACCCCGGTCTCCGCCCTCGGCCTCGGGTCGTGCCGGCTGGTCGAGTTGGCCCGTGCACTCGTGTCCGAGCCGGTGCTCCTGCTGGCCGACGAGCCCTCGTCCGGTCTCGACATGCAGGAAACCGAGGAGCTGGCCCATGTGCTCCGCACGCTGCAGCGCGAGCGCGGCATGGCCGTCCTGCTGGTGGAGCACGACTTGACCATGGTCGGCGCCGTGGTCGACCGCACCTTGGTCATGGACCTCGGCTCCATGGTGGCGGAGGGTACGTTCGACGAAGTGATGGCCGACCCCAACGTGCGAAATGCCTACCTCGGGAAGACCGAATGACCGCCGATCCGTCTCCGGCGACCACCGGCGCAGACGCACCGCCGGCGCTCGAGGTCGAACACGTGAGCGCTTCCTACGGCCCGTATCGCGCCCTGTTCGATGTGAGCTTCACGGTGCCCGCCGGCGGAGTGACAGCGCTCTTGGGATCGAACGGGTCGGGTAAGTCGACTGTGGCCCGAGTGGTGAGCGGCCTCTTGGCGAGCACGACCGGGAGCATCCGGGTCGGGGGACGGGACGTGACGCACAAGCCCGCCTTCAAGGTCGCCCGGGGGGGCATGGCCCATGTCCCCGAAGGCCGGGGCATCTTCGCCAGCCTCACGGTGGAGGAGAACCTCACGCTGGCCTTCCGTCAGCGCCTCGGCAGGAAGCGGGCCGGCGACGCGCTCGAACGGGCGTACGCGACCTTCCCGATCCTCGGAGAGCGGCGCAGGCAGCGAGGCGGGACCCTCTCCGGCGGGCAGCAGCGCCTCCTCTCCCTGGCCAAGGTGCTCATGGCGCCGCCCGAGATACTGGTGGCCGACGAGCTCTCCCTCGGGCTCGCCCCCGTTGTCATCGATGCCGTCTACGACGGCTTGCGGACCATCAACCAGGCTGGAACGGCGCTCTTGATCGTCGAGCAACAGGTGGACCGGGCCATCGGCCTGTGTGAGGAGGCGGTGGTGCTCGAGCACGGAGCCGTGGCCTTCTCCGGTCCCTCCGGCCAGGCGATCAAGGCGGTGGAGCAGGTGCTGGCCAGTCGGGGTCGGGCTGCAAGCTCGGCCGTCTGACGGGCTCCGCACCGTACACTGCAGGGCTGAACGATGGAGTACCGCACACGGGACCGCGCCGCACGGTGACGACGGTGCGACGGACGACGAGGAGAACGCATGGGTGAGGACGGGCGCGACGCAGTGGTTGTCGACGTGGTACGGACGACGTTGGGCAAACGGGGAGGCGCGCTCGCCAACTGGCACCCGGTCGACCTCCTGGGCTTCGCCCTGAGCTCCCTGCTCGGCCGCACCGGGGTCGATCCGACGCTCATCGACGACGTCATCGGCGGCTGTGTGACCGAGGTCGGCGAGCAGAGCACCAACGTCACCCGCAACGCGTGGGTCGCCGCCGGCCTGCCCCAGTCGGTCCCCGCCACCACCGTCGACCGCCAGTGCGGCTCGTCGCAGCAGGCGATGCACTTTGCGGCAGCCGGCGTCCGGGCCGGTCACTACGACATGGTCATCGCCTGCGGGGTCGAGTCGATGAGCAGGGTGCCGCTCGCCTCCAATGCCCGCGGGGGCACCGGACCCTTTCCGCCGTCGTTCCTCGAGGTCATCGACGGCCGCCTCTGGGCACAGTTCCGGGTCGCCCAGGTGCTCGCCGATCGGTACGGGGTGACCCGCAAGGAGATGGACGAGTTCTCGCTCGAGAGCCACCGCCGGGCGGCCGCCTCCTGGGACTCGGGACACTTCTCCCGCGAGGCGGTGCCGGTGCCCATCAAGGACGAAGAGGGCGGGTTGACCGGTGCTTCGCTCGAGGCCGACGAGGGGATCCGGCGCGGCGGAACCATCGACACGCTGGGCAGCCTTCCCCCGGCCCAGTCCTGGGAGCCGGACACCGCTCCGGACATCACCGCCGGGAACTCCTCGCAGATGACCGACGGCGCGGCGGCCATGCTGATCGTCGAGCGCTCGGTGGCCGAGCGGCTGGGCCTGCCGGCCAGGGCCCGGTTCGCCCATGCGACGGTGGCAGCCGACGACGCGGCGATCGTGCTCTCGGCCCCGGTGCCGGCCACCCAGCGGCTCCTCGACCGCTCGGGCATGACGATCGACCAGTTCGACGCCATCGAGTGCAACGAGGCGTTCGCCTCCATCCCCCTCATGTGGCTCCGTGCCTTTCCGACCGATCCCGAGCGGCTCAACCCGCGCGGGGGAGCCATCGCCATCGGACATCCCCTGGGGGCCAGCGGAGTACGTCTGGCCGCCACCCTGATCAACCATCTCGAGGCCACCGGCGGCCGCTACGGCTTCCAGACCATGTGCGAGGGCGGCGGTCAGGCCAACGCCACCGTGATCGAGCGGCTGGCCTAAGCGCCGGCCTGCTTGGCCTCCTGCGAGCGTACGTACTCCGCGGTTCCGGCCAGGAAGCCGTCGACGTTCTCTGCCTTGCCCTTGGCGAAGTCGGCGAAGTACTCGGGCACGTAGACCGAGATCGAGCCTCCGGTGATCCCGTCCAGGATGGTCCGCGCCGCCTCCTCGACGGTGATGAACGCCACACCCGGGTCGAAGGGGTCGTTGTCCTCGATCGTGAACAGCTCGGTGTCGACGAGCCCGGGGTAGACCACGGTCACCTTGACCCCGGTGTTCCAGAGATCGACGGCCATCGACTCGGAGAAGACGGCGAGGGCGGCCTTGGAGGCCCCGTAGGGGGCCTCGCCCGGCGAGCTGAGGGTGGCTGCACAGGATGAGATGTTGACGATGCGCCCCGAGCCCCGCTCCACCATGTGGGGAAGGAGGGCCAGGGTCAGCCGCACCGGCGAGTTGTAGTTGATGGCCATGACCGCGTCGACCGTGGCCGGATCGAGCCGGGTCACGTGTCGGTGCTTCGGGATGCCGGCGTTGTTGACGAGGATGTCGACCCCGCCGAGCTCCGCCACGGCATCCCGTGCCAATCTGTCGACGGCATCCGGATCGGTGAGGTCGGCCACCCACATCCGGGAGTCCGGAGTGTGCTTCCGGCACCGCTCGAGCACCTCGGCCAGCCGGTCCCGTCGCCGGGCGGCGATGCCCACGGTGGCCCCTTCGGCCGCCAGGGCCTCGGCCAGTCCCGCACCGATCCCCGATGACCCCCCGGTGATCAGGACCCGGGCTCCTTCGAATGCACTGGCCACGACACCCTCCCCTTCGGTGGGGTCAGCGGACCCCGTGACTCGACGCTGCCCCGACCCTAAGTCGGCTGACCCCGGGCGACAACCCGGGCGATCCCACGGCGGCCCGTGCGTCGACCTCCGCTCAGCGGTTCTTCCACTCCGGAGTCCGCTTCTCGGCGAACGCCTTCGGGCCTTCGATCGCATCCTCGCTCGAGAAGACCTCCGCCGAGATCGACGACTCGATGCGGTAGGCCTCCTTCATGTCGACGGCGAGGGCCCGCAGGACCGACTCCTTCGTCTTGCGCACCGCGAGGGGACCGTTGGCCGTGATCCGCCGGGCGTAGGCGTAGGCACGCTCGAGGAGCTGGTCGGGCGGGCAGACCTCGTTCAACAGTCCCATCTCGAACGCCCGGGCTGCCGAGATCCGGTCCGCGCAGAGGAGGAATTCCATGGCGGCCGGGAAGGGGATCTGGCGGGGGAGTCGCACCGTCGTGCCGCCCCCGGCGAACAGCCCGCGCTTGGGCTCGAGCACCCCGAACGTGGCGGTGTCGGCTGCCACCCGGATGTCGCATCCACCGAGCATCTCCATCCCGCCGGCCACGCAGGTGCCGTTGACCGCGGCCACGATCGGCTTGTAGAGCTTCACGTTGCGCAGCACGGCCCTCACTCCGTCGTCGAGGCGGTAGCCGTCGATCTCGGTGAGCCCCTCCTCCTGCATGCGTTTCTGCATGGCCGTGACCTGGGGGATGTAGGTCTTCAAGTCGGCCCCCACGCAGAAGTCGAGCCCGACCCCGGTGACGACGGCCACCCATGCCGCCGGGTCCTCGTCGAACCGGTCCCAGGCCATCCGGAGGTGAGCGAAGTGCTCGGCGTCCATGGCGTTGCGCGCTTCGGGCCGGTCGATGGTGATGCGGACGATGTGGTCGTCGCCGGGCTCGTAGTGGACGGGCATGGGTCTCCTCGCAGGTCGGGTGGGCGGGTGCGCCCTTCGCTCAGGTCGTGCCGGTCAGCGTGGCGGTGTGGACCCGCCGGGGGCCGGGGACCAGGGTCACGGTCGCACCCAGGACATCGTCGTCGGCGGCCGGCGGGTCTTCGAGGCGCGCATAGCAGCGGGTGCCGTCTGGGAGATCGCAGATGAGCGCTGTCCACTCCGGACCGGAGCGGTCGTAGACGGTGGAGTAGGTCACGATGCGTGCCGGGCCCTCCGCCCCGTGGACGACGGTCGTCTGCGGGAGCGGTTCGGGCTCCGTGGGGAGGACGAGGTCGCCCGGCCGGGTGGACCAGAGAGCCGCGCCGTGGTGGGTCATGTGCATGCCGACGCCGGTGACCAGCCCGAGCGATCCGGGGTCCGCGCGGAGCACGTCGGTCATCGCGGCCAGGGCATGGGTGCCGTAGTCGCTGCCCGGCCCGCCGTGGTAGGGGAGGCCACCGGTGACGGTCAGGTCCCGGTCGTCGGTGATCCCGAGGCCGTCGCGCGCGAACGCGAGCGAGCTCGCGAAGCAGGAGTAGAGGTCGAGATGGTCGACCTCGTCGATGGAAGTCGACCCGAGGGCGTGCCGGCCCGCCGCGGCCAGTGCCGGTGACCGCCCCGGGTCCGGCCTCGCGGCCATCGCCGGGGGCTCCTCGCCGAAGCCAATCCCGCGGAGGTAGACCCGCCGGTCGGCCGGGACGCCCATCCGGTCGGCCTGTTCCGTCGTCGCGATGAGCACGGCTGCTGACATGTCCACGTCCATGATGGCCGTCATGAGCTTGGTGTAGGGAGTGGACACCATGCGGTTGCCGGGGCTCGGCGTCGTGATCTCGGCCGCGTCCCGCGCGATCGGGAACCAGGCATGGTCCGGCTGCGCGGCGGCGATCCGGGTCATCGGGGCGAGCAGCGCTCCGAGCTCCTCGCGGTGCTCGTCGGGCGTGCGGCCGAGATCGGACCGGCGCGCCGTGTCGAGCAGGGCGAAGGTCAGATAGGCCTGGTGGATCCCGTTGGAGCCTTCGTCCTTGTCGATCGTGATGGGATAGGGGCTGGGCTGAGCGGGCGGGTGGGACCAGTCCGGGTCGGGGACCTTCCGCTTGGTGGCGAGCGCCTCCCCGCCGACCACCAGGGAGAGATCGAGCTCGCCGCGGGCCATGGCTGTCGCCGCGTCGGCGACCAGGTGCAGTGGGACCGAGCCCCCGAGCCCGGAGTAGACCCGGTGCGCCGGATCGGCGCCGAGCCGGTCGGCCAGCCGGCCGCACGGGTCGTCGTACTCCCACGCCTGACAGAAGACGACCTGGAGGCTCTGGATCGCCTTGACCGCGTCGGGACTCCCCGCGTCGGCCGCTGCCGCCCGGGCCAGCTCCTCCCACATGTCCAGGGGCTCGGGTGCGGGGGGTTCGTGCCAGGTACGGCGGGCGACGCCCACGATGCACGGTGCCCGGGGGTCGGGGGTCACCTCAGGACGTGCGCGCCTGGCCGGGGAGCCTGATCGCCCGGTCGGCGATGATGTTCTTCTGCACCTCGGTCGAGCCGCCACCGATGGTGCTGTAGCGCTGGAACGCGTAGAGACGGGTCCATTTGCCGCGGTCGACCGCGTCGGGCCCACCGCGGGCGAGCAGCCCGGCCGGCCCGAGCAGGTCGACGGCGAGGTCGGCGAGGGTCTGGGCCAGCACCGACCACTGCAGTTTGGCGAAGGGGACCTCGGGCCAGTTCTTCTCGCCCTTGATGATCTTGCTGAGTGCGCGCAGCGTCAGCAGACGGGCCAGCTCGATGTCGGTCCACGCCCTGGCCAGGCGTTCCCGGATGGACGGATCCTCGAGGGCGGCGGGATTGACCGAGCGGGCCGCCATCACCATCGCCCGCAGGTCGGCGGCCAGGCTCGAGATCTGACCGGCGATGCCGACCCGTTCGTGGCCGAGGGTACCCATGGCCACCATCCACCCCTCGCCCTCACCGCCGAGACGGCTGTCGAGGGGGAGGTGGACGTCGCGGAAGTACACCTCGTTGAACATCTCCTCGCCGGTCATGTCCCGGATGGGTCGTACCTCGATGCCGGGGGTGTGCATGTCGACGATGAAGGCGGTGATGCCCTCGTGTTTGGCCCCGCGCTCGATGGCCGTGGGGTCGGTGCGGAGCAGGAAGAGCCCCCAACGTGCGAGGTGGGCGGTCGAGATCCAGATCTTCTGCCCGTTGACCACGTAGTTGTCGCCGTCGCGCAGGGCGGTCGTGCGCAGGTTGGCCAGGTCGTTGCCCGCATCCGGCTCGGAGAACCCCTGGCACCAGTGGTCCGAGGCGTCGAGGATCGAGGGCAGCCAGCGGTCGCGCTGCTCCTCGGTGCCCCAGGCGATGATCATCGGCCCGATCTGCCAGAGGCCGTTCGGATTGGCGATTCCCGGGGTGCGGTACTCGGCCATGACCTCGGAGTAGATGATGCGCTGCATGGCGGTGGCCGCCCTGCCCCCATACTCCTCGGGCCAGTGCACCGCGGCCCACCGTCCCTCGTTGAGGACGCGCTGCCAGCTGGCCCGGCGGTGCTGCAGCTTCTCGGGTGACATGGCAGCGTCGTCGGCCAGCTCCTCCCCGGTGAGAAACGGTTGGAGGTGCTCGTCGAGCCACGAGCGCAGCTCGTCCCGGAAGGCCTCGTCCTCGGGTGCCAGTGCGAAGTCCACGGGCAGTGAGGCTAACGGATCCGCGTCTACACTGTCGCAACTTCGGCGACCGTGCCTCGGGGGGTACAAGGTGGACTTCACATTCGACGCGGAACAGCTGGCGCTCCAGGATGTGGCGCGGCGGGCCATGGACGAGGTCGGGGGCGACGCGGTCAGGGTCCTGGCTGACGACCCGGTCGGGTTCTCGCCGGAGCAGTGGGAGCGGCTGGTCGCCCTCGGGTGGACCGCCCTGCTCGAACCGGGCTCTGGTGCCGGGCTGCTCGAGGCCTGCATCGTCCTCGAGCAGATGGGCCGGGTGCCCCTGCCGGGCCCCTTTTTCTCCTCCTCGGTGCTGGCGATGCTCGCCGCACGGGCACTCGGAGCCGGTGACCTGGTCGCCGAGCTGGCTGCCGGTGCCCCGCGGGGCACCGTGGCCCTCCAGGAGCAGGGGCACGGCCATCCCCTGGATACCGTGCGTGCCCGCGCCCGGCGAAGGGGGTCCGGGTGGGTTGTCAGCGGGGCCAAGCCGACCATCGTGGACGGCCAGAGCGCCGAATGGGTGATCGTGGTGGCCTTGGCCGAGGACGGGATCCGTTCGTTCCTCCTTCGCTCCCCGAAGGCCGAGGCCGTCCCCGCCCTGGACCCGACCCGCAAGCTCGCCCGTCTGGTGCTCGATGAGGAGCCGGTCGAACCGCTCGGTCCACCCGGTGATCAGACCGAACTCTGGCGGGCGGTCCTCGACGACGTGTCCGTCGCCCTCTCGGCCGAGCTCATCGGCGTGTGCGACCGGGCCATGTCGGAGGCGGTCGAGTACGCGAAGGGCCGGGTGGTCTTCGACCGCCCCGTCGCCACCTTCCAGGTCGTCAAGCACCGGATCGTCGACATGTTCCATGCTCTCGAGATGGCACGGGCCGGCGTGCACTTCGCCGCCTGGGCGTCGGACACCGGTGCACCGGAGCGGTCGCGGGCCGCCGCGATGGCGGCCGCCTATGCCGCCGATGCCGCGATCCGGCTGACCGGCGACAACATCCAGGTCCACGGCGGCGTGGGCTTCACCTGGGCCGACGACGCGCACTTCCTGTTCACCCGGGCCAAGCAGAACCAGGTGCTCATGGGGGGGAGTGGCCACCGGTGGCACCAGGTGGCAGCCGAGCTGATCGGGGCCTGACCGGCGACGCAGAGCACGTCGCTGTTCTAGATTGGCGTGTAGCTGCGGGTGCCCATCCGGGCCACGGGGTCCAAGGGGGAGTTGTCCGATGGCGATGAAGCAGGGTGACACGGTCGGGGCGGCCGGTGGGATGGCCCCGTTCGACCCGTTCGAGCTCCAGGACACGGTGTCGGGCAACATCCGCGACCCCTACCCGAGGATGGCCGAACTGCGGCGTGAGTCCCCGGTCCACCTCGGTCCGGTCGATTTCGGGGACAGCGGAGATGAGGGCTTCGGCGACAGCCTCGACCATCTCGACGACAAGGGGCCGACACGGGTCACCGTGTTCGGATTCGACGAGGCGGTGCAGGTCCTGCGCGACAATGAGACCTACTCCTCGACCGTCTACGAGGGGATCATGGGGACCGTCATGGGGCGGACCATCCTCCAGATGGACGAACCCGAACACCGCCTGCACCGCGCCCTCGTCTCGCCGACCTTCCGCTCGAAGGTCCTCGAGCGATGGGAGGGCGAGCTCGTCCAACAGGTGGTCAACGAGCTGGTCGACGGGTTCGCCGGGCAGGGCGCGGCCGACCTCGTCCAGGAGGTCACCTTCAACTTCCCCGTTCAGGTCATTGCCCACATCCTCGGCCTGCCCCGGTCGGACTTCCCGATCTTCCAGCGGTGGGCCATCGAGATCAGCAGCGTGGCAGCCAACTGGGACCGTGGCATCGCTGCGTCGGAGGCGCTGCGCGAGTACCTGTCCGGTGTGCTCGACGAGCGACGCCGCCACCCGACGGACGATCTGATCAGCGATCTGCTGGTGGCCGAGGTCGACGGCAGGCGCCTCGAGGACGAGGAGATCTACTCCTTCCTCCGCCTGCTGCTGCCGGCCGGGGTCGAGACCACCTACCGTGCGTCGGGCAACCTCCTCTACGGGCTACTGACCAACCCGGACCAGCTGCGCGCGGTCGTCGAGGACCGGACGCTGGTACCGGTGGCGTTCGAGGAGACGATCCGGTGGGAGCCGCCGGTCACCGTCATCCTGCGCCAGGCCACCCGCGACGCCGAGCTCGCCGGTGTGCCGGTTGCGGAGGGCGCCGATGTCGGGTTGCTCCTCGGATCGGCAAACCGCGACGAGCGGCGCTACGAGCACCCCGATCAGTTCGACCTGTTCCGGCCCTCGCGCCAGAGCGTGGGCTTCGGGTTCGGTGTCCACGTCTGCCTCGGCATGCACCTGGCCCGGATGGAGGCCCGGGTGGCCGTCAACACCCTCTTCGACCGTCTGCCCGGGCTGCAGCTCGCCCCCGAGCCCGGTCAGGATCTCCACATCAAGGGGATGGCTTTCCGGTCCCCGATCGCCCTGCCGGTCACCTTCACCCCTAGCTGATCCGCTGACGGAGGGGATGGCCCGACGGACCATCCGGCCCCCGGTGATGCTCGGAGCCGGTGCGCCTCAGCCCACGCCGCGGGTGAGGAGCAGGGTGCCGGCGATAGGGCCTCCGCCGTTGCTCACTGCGGCCACCTCTGGCGGTCCGCCGCCCGACCGCTTCACCTGGCGGTCACCCCCTTCGCCCCTGAGCTGCACGCACGCTTCGTGGATGAGCCCGAACCCGTGCAGCCGCCCTCCCGAGAGCTGACCACCGGCGGTGTTGAGCGGGAGCACACCGTCGAGGGCGATGGCTGCCCCTCCCTCGACGAACGGCCCGCTCTCGCCCCGGCCGCAGAAGCCGAGGGCTTCCAACCAGACCATGGCGAGGATCGAGAACCCGTCGTAGAGCTGGGCCACGTCGACGTCGGCCGGACCGAGCTCGGTCCGCTCCCACATCGATGCGGCCGCGTCGCGGCCGGCCATGGTGGTCATGTCGTCGAACTGGTCCCAACTGGGTCGTCCCCGGAGCGCGGTACCCACCGCGTTCACGTGGCAGACCGGGTTCGGCGCGTCGGGCGCGTAGTCCCGGTGCGACACCACGAAGGCCGTCGATCCGTCGCTCGGCGCGTCGCAGTCGAAGAGGCAGAGCGGGGCGGAGATCATCCGTGCCGCGAGGTAGTCGTCCATGCTCATCGGGTCGCGGTAGACGGCCTTCGGGTTGCGCGCGGCATTGCGCCGGCCGTTGAGCGCGATCTGGGCCAGCTGCCCGCGGGTGAGCCCGAACTCGTGCATCCGGCGCTGGGCGGTCAGGGCGATCCAGTTCACGGCCGAGACCGCACCGAACGGGAGGGTCCACTGGAGGAACCCCCCGAACCTCGGGACACCCCCGCTGCCGCCGCCACCGCCACCGATCCCCTGTCGGCCTCCGGACCCTTGGGCGGTGGACTCCGAGACCGTCCGGTACACGAGGACGTGCCGGGCCAGCCCGGCAGCGATGGCCAGGCAGGCAGTGATCACCGCGCGCATCTGGGCCGGTCCCTCGCCACCGCCGTCGTGCCAGTTCAACCGCAGCCGGAGCGCATCCTGGACCTCGGGGCTCGACGGGCCGGCGAACCCGGCGGTGCCCGCACCCATCCCCGGGTAGGTGGCCAGGCCGTCGATGTCGTCACGGAGGAGCCCGGCGTCGGCCACCGCGGCGAGGCACGCGTCGGCGGTGAGGTCGAGGTCCGTGCGCCCGAGGTGCCGTCCGACGTCCGACTGCCCGATCCCCGAGATGATCGCCTGGCGCTCCGCTGGTTCGGTGGCCGGGCTCGAACGCGACAGGGCCTCTGCCTCTGCCTCGGCCTCTCGCCCCGCCGGGCGGAAGAGGGGGAGGTAGACGTCGTCCTGGTGTTCGAAGACGACCTCGACGGCCATGCCCGTACGGACGTCCTCGGGCTCGACGTCGACCAGGTTGGTGGTCAGGCGAACGCTCTCCTGTTCGTCGATGGCGACCAGACCGATGAGGTACGGCTCGCTGCCCGGGATCCAGCCGTGCACGTTGAGGGTGTAGGCGACGAGCGTGGCGCGGCCGCTCACTTCTGCGGGGGCCAGCTGGGTCGAGAGGCAGTCGGGGCAGACGGGCGACGGCGGGTGCACGTAGGTGCGGCACTCGGTGCAGCGGAGGAACCGGAGACGGCCGTCGGCACCGCTCCTCCAGAAGAACTCGTTCTCCTGATCGAGCCGGGGAAGCAGTCGGATCGCCGGACCGCGTGCGGTCACCGGCGGTCGAGCACTTCCGGGTTCACCACGTGGAGCGGCCGGGCGCCGGCCATCAGGCGGCAGAGGTCCTCGGCGATGGTCCGGGTGTGGTTGGACTCGGTGTCGTAGGTCGCACCGCCGATGTGGGGCGTGAGCACCACGTTGGCGAACCCGGTGAGCGGGTGGTCGGTGGCCAGGGACTCGCCCTCGAAGTGGTCGAGCCCGGCGGCGGAGACCTTGCCCGATTCGAGGGCCGCCACCAGCGCGTCGGTGTCGTGGAGCGCCGCGCGCGCCGAGTTGAGGAAGACGACCCCGTCCCGCATGGCGGCGAACTGCTCGCTCCCGATCATCCCGGTCGTCTCCGCGGTCACCGCGGCGTGCATCGACACCACATCCGCGCGTGCGAGCAGCTCCTCCAGTGACACCGTCGGCCCGTCCGCGTAGGGGTCGTAGACGACGACCTCCATCCCGAGGCCGCGGAGTCTCCAGCGCAGGGCGCGTCCCACAGCACCCAGACCGACCAGGCCGGCCGTCCGTCCGGCCAGTTCCCACGCCCGGTACCGCTGGTAGGGGATGGTCCCGCCCTTGTAGATCTCGCCCCGGCGGACGTCGGCGTCGGCTGGGACGAGACCGCGGGTGGCGGCGAAGAGCAGCGCGACGGCCAGCTCGGCCACCGCGTCGGCGTTGCGCCCCGGCGCCCGGAGGACCGGGACGCCTGCTTCGGTGGCGGCGGCCACGTCCACGTTGGTCGGATCACCTCTGCAGCTGCACACCGCCACCAGCGGCAGATCGAACAGTGGTCCGGCACACCGGTCGCTCTCGACGACGGCGATCGTGGCACCCTCCGCGGCCATCCGCTCGGCGAGCTGCTCCGCGTTGTAGATCCGCAACGTGGGCTGGTCGAGCCAGGAGTCGAGGGTCAGGTCGGCCAACTGGCCGAGGAGATCGAGTCCCGGTCCTCGTACGGCAGCCGTCACCAGTGCCTTGGGTCGTCCTTCGGACATCGGTTCGGCATTCCCCCCGTTCGGCGTCTCGGTAACGCCGGAGGGTAGCACCTGCCCTGCGACCGCGATCGCGTCCATAATGACCCCCCATGACACGACAGGCCGATCAGTGAGCATGCAACCCCGGTTGCAGGGAGCCGACTGCACCATCGGGGTCGACGTCGGCACGACGGCGGTCAAGGCGGTCGCGGTCGACGCCCGGGGTCAGGTGCTGGCCCGGACCCGCGTGCCCCACACCGTCGCCACCCCGACCGCCGACCATCTGGAGCACGACGCAGCCCGGGCCTGGCGCCGTGGGCCGAGGCGGGCGTTCGCCGAGGTGTCGGCCGCACTCGAGGGACCGGCGGCCGGTGTGGTGGTGACCTCCATGGTGCCGTCGATCACCGCGGTCAACCGGCGCGGCGTCCCACAGGTGCCCGGCCTGCTCTACGGCGACCTGCGCGCGCGTCACGTCGGGGCTCTCGATCCCGACGACTACGGGGGAGAGCGCGATCAGGGCATGCGGATGCTCACCTGGGCGGTCGGCCACCTGCCCGGAGCTGCCGGCTACTGGCCCTGTCAGGCGGTGGCCAGCAACGCGCTGTGCGGTGTCCCGGCTGTCGACTCGGCAACGGCCACCTCCTTCGGCGCGCTGTTCGATCGGGGGCGGTGGGATCGCGACGCACTCGCCGAGCTCGGCATCGAGGAGCGACAGCTCTCCGTCGTGACCCCGCTCGGTGAGTCGGCCGGGACGGTCACCGGGAGCTCCACCAAGGTCGGCGGTGGGTCGATCGACGCGTTCTGTGAGCAGATGGTGGCCGGAGCCGACCACCCCGGCGACGTGCTGGCGATCTTCGGGGCGACCCTGATCGTCTGGGTCGTGGCAGAGGAATGGCGCGAGATCCCCGGACTGATCAGCTTCCCGAGCACCGTCCCCGGTCTGGTCATGACCGGCGGGCCGAGCAATGCCGGGGGACTGTTCGCCGACTGGTCACGCGCGCTCGCCGGCGGGGGACCGGTGTCGACCGACGGGCGGGTGGGCAATCCACGTGGCGTGCCGGTCTGGCAGCCCTACCTCCGCGGTGAGCGGACCCCGTTCTACGATCCCGATCTCCGGGCCAGCCTGCACGGCCTCGACATCACCCAGGGTCCGCAGGCCGTCGTCCGGGCCGCCCAGGAAGCCAGTGGGTTCGTGATCCGGCGCATCATCGAGCGCGCCGGTGGGAAGGCCAACCGGATCGTGGCGACGGGCGGGGGGTCGCGTTCACTCCCGTGGATGCAGGCGGTGGCGGACGCGACCGGGATCCGGGTGGAGACGGTCGCCGTCCCCGAGGGTGCCGCGCTCGGCGCAGCGTTCCTCGCCCGGATGGCGGCCGGTCTCGAGACGGACTTCAACGCGGGAGCCGCCTGGGCCGCACCCGGAGGCCGGATCGACCCGGACCCGGTGTGGGAGGCGGCAGCCTCGGAGCGCTTCGCCGTGTTCGAGGCGCTGGGTCCCGACGGGTGAGGTCCGCCGGATGGACGCGCTGTTACGCGCCCGGTGCCTATCCCGTGCGGCTCGAGGCGAACGTCGACTTGAGGACACCACTCGCTTCCGGCCGAGCCAGCGTCTTGAGGGCGTCCCACCACCCATCGAGTGGGTACCGGTGGGTGACCATCCCGGTGAGGTCGATCCTGCCGTCCTGCACCAGCGCGAGGTAGTGATCGATCGCATGGCGCCGCCGCCCCTCGAATTCCTCCGTGGCGAAGGCGTTGGACCCGACGACGGTCAGCTCCTTGAAGTAGACCGGGGTCGACTCCCAGCGACCGGGGACTGCCACCCCGGTGTAGACGAGCGTCCCCCGCTCCGCGAGGACGCGCACCCCGACCTCGAGCGTCTCGGGCCTGGCCACCGAGTCGTAGATCATGTCGATGTGGCCCGGGTGCGCCATCGGGAGACCCTCGAGGGCCTGGTGCAGGACGCCACCTGACCAGTCGGCCAGCGCCTCCACCACTGCCAGGCTCGGTTCGTGGGGAACGACCAGCGCAGCACCCATCCTGCGTGCCATCTCGGCCTGGGCAGGAAAGCGGGCCACGACCGCGACCTCCACCCCCGGGTAGAGGGCGGTCAGGATGGCCAGGCTGCTGAGGCCGAGTGCCCCGACGCCGTAGACGACGACCTTGCCTGACGCCGGCGGGGGATTGTTCACGACCGCATGGAAGGAGACCGAGAACGGATCGGCCATCACCGCGGCCTCGTCGCTCACGTCGTCGGGCACCGGGTGGAGCATCGAGTCGTGGGCGGCCATGAGATCGGCCCAGGCCCCCGGCGCGCCGGTGACCACGCCGATGTGCACGCCGGGTCCGATCGGACCCTTGGTGAACGACCAGCACCGATTGACCGCCCCGGCCTCGCAGGGCGGGCAGAGTGGCTCGATCCCGCGGGGAGCACAGCTCAACCACGGGTTGAGCACCACCCGCTGGCCCACGTCGAGTCCCCGGGCTTCGGGGCCCAGCTCGACCACTTCGGCGACCACCTCGTGCCCGGGTACGTGGGGCAGGGAGGAGAACGCAGCCATCGGGTTGTCGATGTCGCCGTCGGCGAAGTCCCCGAGCACCAGCTTGGCGTCGGACCCGCAGACGCCGGCCAGGATCGGACGGGTCACCACCCAGTCGGGCCGGATGGGCCTGGCGTCGTCCAGCTCGTGGAGCCCGAAGGGCAGGTGGACGAGCCGCTCCTCCAGTTCGTCGGTGGCGACCGGGCGGGGCTCGTCACGGTCGGGGCGGGCCCCGAACACGAGTGCCTTCACGATCCCGCCCCTGCGGACCCACCGGCGTCGGGTGCCGTGTCGGCCATGGACCGCATGGCTTTGACGAACCCGTCGAAGTCCTTGGTCTTCATCTCGACCACTGCCTTCAGGTCGGGCACATAGTGCTCGAAGTGCTCGCCCACGATGCAGTCGAGGATGCCGGAGGCAACCTCCTCGGGCGGCACCAACGGGCCGTGGTACACCGGCGGGTCGTTGTCGGGCTGGTCCCAGATCTCGGTGTCGACGGGCCCGGGCAGCACCAGGCGAACCGAGATACCGGTCCCGAGCAGATCGGCGGCCATCGCCTCGCTCCACCCGGCCAGTGCGAACTTCGACCCGCTGTAGGCCGCCTCCGTGGCGATCCCGACCCGTCCCCCCATGCTCGAGACGTTGACGATCGTGCCGGACCCCCGCTCGAGCAGTCGCGGCAGCAGGGCCAGGGTCATCGCCACCGGCGAGAAGTAATTGACGGTCATCACCCGGGTGACCTCGGTCATGGTGAGGCGCTCCACCGGTCGTCGCATGGGGATGGCCGCGTTGTGGACGACGACGTCGAGCGGACCGAGCTCGTCCCAGATCCGGAGCGCCAGTGCGGCGGCAGCGTCCGGGTCGGACAGATCGGCGGCCCAGAAGCGCGAGTCCGGGGCGCTCTCTCGGCACTCCGACGTGACCTGCTCGAGTCGTTCCGCTCTGCGTGCGACGAGGGCGACGGTGGCCCCTCGGGCGGCCATCATCCGGGCGGTGGCGGCACCGATCCCGGAGGAGGCGCCGGTGACGAGGGCGACGGTCCCCGGACCCACGGCCCGATCGGGACGCGGGTCAGCGGGCATCGAGGTCATCGGCTGAGGATAGGCGTTCCCATCCCGAAGGCGGCGTGTCGAGCCGCCAGTACTGCTCCGGCACGTTCCCGTCGAGCCGCTCGGTGAGCAGGTGGTCGCGTTCGAGCGGGCCGATCTGGCTCGCGTAGCAGGCGATCGCGGCCCGCTTGGCGTCCATGTCCGGGCGAACCGGGACGACGGCAGGTGTCGGCCACAGCGAGGCCCGGAAGAGCTTGGCGATCCGCCAGGCCAGCAGGCCGGGGAGGTGCTTGTAGCCGGCGTCCTCGTAGCCGAACCAGAGCGGGGCTTCCGGTTCGCCGTCCGTCGCCGCGCTGGACCAGCAGCCCGGCGTCGTGGGTGAGGACGTGGTCCGGGTTGGCCAGGCCCATGGGAAGGAACACCGCGGTCGGCCCGGCGTCGTCGATGGCCGTGCGGAGCGCGGGCACCACGTCGGGCGGGGAGTACCGCTGCTCCTGCGACAGGTACTGGTGGTCGGCGAACTCGAGCCAGACGGGGTGGGCGCCCATCGAGGCCATGGCCGCCCGGTCCTCCTCTCGGCGGACCGCGACGACGTCGTCCCCGGTCACGAACCCCCCGGCAGCGTCCCAGTCGGTGACCTCGTCCGGGTAGGCCGGTGGCCGCCCGGCCAGCACGGTGACCACGCTGCTTCCCGGATGGGACGTGAGCAGGTGGGCTGCACCGAGCGCGGCATCGTCGAAGTGGGGGGAGACCACCACGATCCGATCCAGCGCTCCGTCGGGAAGCGAACCCCACAACGTTCGACTGTCCATCACCGGAGCGTAACGGAGCGGCCGGACCGGGCGTGCCGCTCAGCCGAGTGCCCGGCGGATGAAGCCGATCATCCCGACGATGGTGAGGACGACGAGGAAGACGACGCACACCACGAAGCAGAGCCACGTCTGGATGTGGGGGACACTCGGGACCATCAGCCCGCGGAGTCCCTCGCTCACGTAGGTCATCGGGTTCAGTGCCGAGAGGAACTGGAACCAGGGGAGCTTGCTCAGTGAGGGCCAGGGGTACTGACTCGAGCCGGTGAAGATGAGCGGGGTGAGCACCAACGCGAAGGTCACGTTGATCCGGTTGGGAGGCACATAGGTGCCGAGGATCAGTCCCATCGCAGCGCCGAGGAGCGCGCCGAGGACGGTCATGACGAAGACGGCGACGGCCGCCGACGCGCGCCACGGGATCGAGCCGAGGATCCACACACCGATCGGGAACATCACCGCGGCGGCCACGAAACCCCGCATCGCGGCAAAGACCACCTTCTCGACCGCGACCGCTCCGATCGGGAGTGGCGCGAGCAGGCGGTCTTCGATCTCGTTGCTGTAGGAGAACTCGATGACCAGGGGAAGCGCGGTGCTCTGCAGGCCGGTGAGGACCGCCGCCAGGGCCACAAGGCCGGGAAAGAGCACCAACTCGTAGCCCGGACGCGCGTACCCGAGCTCGGTGAGGACCTTGCCGAAGACGAGGAGCAGGAAGAGGGGTTGGAGGATGACCTGGGCCAGGAAGAGCGGGAACTCGCGACCGGTGACGAAGAGATCCCGCCGGAGGATTGCAAGGCCGGTCCGCCACGGTCCCCGGTGGGGGAGCGGGTCGGGGCCCGGACCCTGGACGGACGGTGCAGGGGGCACCGAGCCCACGGCGGTCAGCGGAGTGCCCTTCCCGTGAGGTGGATGAAGACGTCCTCGAGGTTGGGCTCGCCCAGTCTGGCATCGACGAGCTCGGCCCCGGCTGCGCTCACGACCTGGGCGACCGGGGCCACGAACGTGGCCGGCTCACCCTCGACATGGATCCGGATGCGCCAGCCGTTGATGGTCGGGTCCTCGAGCCGCTCGGTCTCGCCCACCCCGGTGAGGGCGCCGATCCTGGCGACCAGCGAGGTGGCGTCGTCCGGGCTTCCGGTTGCCGGCTCGACGGTGCAGTCGAGCGTGCGCTCGCCGGCCATTCCCCGTACCAGCGCTACAGGGGTGTCGAGGGCCAGCAGGGTGCCGTGGTCGATGATCGCCACCCGGTCGCTGAGCGTGGCGGCCTCGTCCATGTCATGGGTGGTGATGACCACCGTCGTCCCGGAGGCCTTGAGCTCGGCGACCTTCTCCCAGAGGAAGAGGCGGGCCGCCGGGTCGAGGCCGGTCGACGGCTCGTCGAGGAACAGCACGGCCGGGGAGTGCATGAGGGCCCGTGCGATCATCATCCGCTGGATCTGGCCCCCCGAGAAGTCGTCTGGCCGGCCGTCGGGACGGTCGGCCAGCCCGAACTGTTCCAACAGGTCGTCGGCCAGCCGGTTGCGCTGCTCGCGGGGCACCCCGTGGTAGCTGGCGTGGAAGAGCAGGTTCTGTCGCACGGAGAGCGACCGGTCGAGGTTGTTCTGCTGGGGCACCACCCCGAGCACCCGGCGCGCACCGACCGGGTTGCCCACCACGTCGACCCCGGCGACCAGTGCCCTGCCACGGGTCGGGCGGATCCGGGTGGTGAGGATGCCGATGGTGGTGGACTTGCCCGCGCCGTTCGGCCCGAGGAATCCGAAGACCTCGCCGTGCTCCACCTGGAAGGTCACCCCGCCGAGTGAGTCCACCGGTGCCTTGGGGTACCGCTTGGCCAGGTCGGCGACCTCGACGGCAGGCTCGGGAGCGGTCCAGCGCGACGGCCCGTCGGGACGGGTCGCGGTCAGCTCGCCGCTGCGATGCCCCGGGCCCGAGTCACCGTCCGTGTCGTGAGGTGCTGCGCTCATGCCCCGTCTCTCGTCTCGTGGGTGGCTCTCGGCGGACCGTTCCTGGATCGACGACGTGTCCCCGACCGGTGCCGACGATACGGTACGGGGCACGGACAGCACGACTCCGACCCTCGAGTGCAGGATCGGCAAGACCGCGGGGGAGGTAGAGGTGAAGGTCGTCACCCGAAGCGGCGTGCGGCGGCGAGCCACCGGTAGAGCGGTCGGCCGCGCATCGCGGGCGCGCGCATGACGGGGTGGTCGCGGTGGAACCCGCTGTCCGCGGTGGCCCGATCATGGAGCCATTTCGTCCGGCGACCGCGGGCCACCCAAGTGCGGACCGTAGCCACGGTCGGGGTGGTGCTCGCGGGGATCGTGCTCTGGTTGGTGACCGCTCCGTCGAGCGCGTCACCGGCGACCACGTCGACCACACCGGCGACAGCCGTGTCGGGCCCGGCGGTCGACCGCGCCAGTACCTCGACCCGGGGAGTGGCAGCGCACACGATCAACGTGGTCTTCCCCGTGGTGTCCCTCAATTCCCTTGCCGGACAGGAAGGCTTCGCCCAGGACGCCGAGTACGGCGAGCAGCAGAAGGCCATCGACTTCTACGTCGACCAGATCAACAAGAGCGGCGGGATCAACGGACGCAAGATCAACCCGATCATCACCACCTTCGACCCGACCAACGAGGCGGTCATGCGGGCGGACTGCAAGACCTGGACCGAGGGATCCCCGGCGGCGTTTGCCGTGCTCGACGGGATCGGGGCGTGGACCGGGGACAACGAGCTGTGCATCACCCAGGAGGGGCAGACCCCGTTCATCGGCCAGTGGTCCACGGTCACCGACTGGACCGACCAGGGAGCGCCCTACCTGTGGTGGACGGGACCCGATCAGGCGGTGATCCTGAAGGCGGTGGTCGAGTGGGGCATCCACTCGGGCCTGCTCGGGAAGTCCAAGACGGTCGGGGTGATCTCCGGGGACCGAGCCTCCGACCAGTTGGCACTCAACAGCTATCTGCTGCCCGACCTGCGCGCCGTCGGGGTGACCCCGGTGGTCGAGACCATCGCCTCTGACCCCACGGAGACGGCGACCACCGACAGTCAGGCGCCACTGGTCATCCAGCAACTGCGCAACGCCGGGGTCACCTCGGTGATCCCCCTCATCCCGTTCAACGTCTTCTACCCGGTGCTCCAGGCCGAGACCGACCAGCAGTACTATCCCAAGCTCCTCTTGAGCGACTACGAGGAGAGCATCGAGTCGGCACTCGGACTCATCCCCATCCCATACGAGAAGGCGCTCGACGGCCAGGAAGGCCTCACCACCGAGACGCTCGGGGGCGGGCCGAACTACTCCGACTACACCGGCCCGAAGGGCTACGACACCGGGGTGCACACCTGCTGGGTGCCCTGGCACAAGGCCTACCCGCAGATCCCGTCCGGCGACACCACCGACTACATCGAGGAGCAGGGGCCGATCGTGAGCTGGTGTCAGGTCATCCAGCTCTTCGCCACCGCTGCCCGGGCTGCAGGACCCGACCTCAACCGGCGTACGTTCGTCACCGCCATGTCCAAGGTCACCGACTTCCCGGGCACGGTCACCCCGGTCCTCAGTTTCGGGCCCGACAAACGCTACGGACCGACCGAGTTCAAGATCGTACGGCTCCACAACAACGTGCCCCCGTCGCCCGCATGCCAGCTGACCTCCCAGGACAAGGCCCAGGGGACCTGCTGGGTGACCGTGCAGCCGTTCGCGCCGCTTCCGTCCGCGTCCCACTGAGTTCGACGTCGGTGGCCGCCGCACCGGGCCCGCCATGGTGGCAAGCGGGAGTCCTCTACCAGATCTATCCCCGATCGTTCGCCGACTCGAACGGCGACGGCATCGGCGACCTCCGAGGGATCATCGACCACCTCGACCACCTGCGCTGGCTGGGGGTGGACGGCATCTGGCTCGGTCCGATCAACGTCTCGCCGCACGCGGACTGGGGCTACGACGTGGCCGACTACTTGTCGATCGACCCCGAGCTGGGGAGCGAGGACGACGTGGACCGGCTCATCGCCGAGGCCGGGCGCCGCGGGATCCGGATCCTCATGGACCTCGTTCCGAGCCACACCAGCGACAGCCATCCGTGGTTCGTCGACTCCCGGTCCTCCCGGACCGCACGACACCGCGACTGGTACGTGTGGGCCGATCCGAAGCCCGACGGATCGCCCCCCAACAACTGGGCCTCGAGCTTCGGCGGAACCCCATGGGACCTGGACGAGCAGACCGGCCAGTACTACCGGCACACCCACCTGAGCGAGCAGCCGGACCTCAACTGGTGGGAGCCTGAGGTTCGGACGGCCTTCGACGCCATCATGACCCACTGGCTGGACCGCGGGATCGCAGGCTTTCGCATCGACGCTGTCACCGCGATCCTGCAGGACGCGCAGCTGCGGGACAATCCACCCGCCTCGGAGACCGACGCATCGGATGCCCTCGTCTTCGGTGAGCATCCGGAGTTCAACAGCGATCGTCCGGAGGTCCACGACGTGCTCCGGCACTGGCGCCGGTTGGCCGACCGCTACCCGGATCGGCTGTTGTTGGGGGAGACCCCGGTCCCGACGGTCGAGGCACTCGCGGTACTACGGGAACGGCGACGACGAGCTCCATCTTGCATTCGACTTCCCCTTCATCAGTGCACCACTCGAGGCCGACGCGCTGCGGGGGGTCGTCGAAGCCAGCGAGCAGGCACTCCCTGGCGGTGCATGGCCGGTCTGGACGGGGTCGAACCACGACGTGGGGCGTTTCGCCACCCGGTGGGCCGCGGGATCCGCGGCTCGAGCGCGGGTGGCCCTGCTGGTGCTCCTCTGTCTGCGGGGGACTCCGGTGCTCTACCAGGGCGACGAGCTGGGTCAGCCCGACACAGTGGTGTCCCGCACGCAGCTCCGGGATCCCCTCGGCGCCAGGTTCTGGCCCCACTGGAAGGGTCGCGACGGCTGTCGGACACCGATGCCCTGGCGCGACGTTCCCGGAGGCGGCTTCACCCCGCCCGGCGTCGAGCCGTGGCTCCCGCTGGGTGACGTGGGCGCCTGCAACGTGGAGGATCAGATGGCCGACCGGGACTCGATGGTGCACCTGGCCCGGGATCTCATCGCTCTCCGGCGGGCCGAACCGGCGCTGCATTCCGGGTCCTACCGGTCGATGGCGACCACCCCCGGGGCCTGGGCCTGGAGCCGGGACGAACGGTTCGTGGTCCTGGCCGGCCTCTGCGACGAACCGGCATCCCTGGACGGCATCACCGGCACGGTCCGCCTGGGCACCGACCGTTCTCGGGACGGCGAGGCAGTGGACGGCATCCTGGTCGTCTCCGGGTGGGAGGCGGTCGTCCTCGATCGTGGCGCGCCCGGGACGGATGGCGCTGTATAGCCCTGGCAGCCCCGGGTGATCGCTCGCTGTCGCGGTGCCGGTGGTGAGTGCCCGCTGAGCGAGCGTCGGTGCCGAATTCCAGAAATTGGTCTATGGCATAGACACGCGTACGGCATATACCGGGCGATCGAAACCGGCCACCCGTCCGCCTTCCGCCCTCGGGCTCGCCGGGCCGCCGTGCCCACCGGGTGGGGGACCGCCCCGACTACCCGTGATCGCCGGCCCGGGCCGTGGCCCAGTCCAGCCCCCCGGCAAGATGCCGCAGGTAGCTAGGGGTCTCCCAGGCATGGGCGAAGTGGCCGAGCGAGGTCGAGAAGACCCGACCCTTCCCCTCGGTGAAGCACCACGAGAGGGGGTAGCCCGTCTCTCCACCCGTTCCTGTCGACAGCGCAATGTCCGCGGGGTGCTCTTCGGGTCCGAACTCGTCCGGTCTGGCCGCGAGCAGGATGCGCGCGTCGGGACGGAGGTCGCGGAAGAGGTAGACCTCGTCGTGCCAGGAGAGGGTCGGTCCGAAATGGGCGACCGCGGGATGGGTCGGCTCGAGCACGTCGACGGTGAACGAACAGGTCCACGGATGGCCGGCGAACCGGCCGCCGACCAGCAGCCCGTAGTCGTCCCAACCGTGGCAGGAGTCGGTCGCTGAATGGATCGCCATGACCGAGGTGCGCCCGCTGCGGACCCCTTCGACGAACGTGGCACGTTGGACGGGCGACCACGGGGTCTCGCCGATGGTGAACAGCGCCACCACGGTCGCCTGCGCGAGCAGGTCCGGGTCCAGCGACCGGACGTCCGGTACCCGGTGGAAGGTGAGGCCGGCCGACTCGGCGAGCTCGGCGAGCGCGGTCGCCGACTGATCGAGCACACCGTGCACGCCGGCCGGTCCGTCCACGTAGGGGGCGACCTGCGTGACATAGAGGAGGGAGGGCGCGGGCACGGCCGGATCCTACCGTCGGGCCCCGGGTCGGCGCCCTGGGCTCGGTGCCATACTGGGCCGATGCGTCACGCTGCGGCGAGTGATTGGGCTCGCCGGTGAGCGTCGCGCGGGAGCCCGTGGCACTTCCCGCCGACTTCCTCTTCGGTGTCGCGACCGCCGGGTTCCAGGTGGAAGGCGGATACAACGGACCGGGCGAGCCGGCGAACAACTGGGCGCGCTGGGAGGCCGGTGGCCGGATCGAGCCCTCCGGTAACGCGTGCGACTTCTGGCTCCGTCCCGAGGACGCTCTGGACCGCGCCGCCGGCATGGGGTGCAACGCGTTCCGGCTCTCGGTCGAGTGGACACGGCTCGAGCCGGCGGAAGGCCAGATCGACGACACCGCGCTCGACGGTTACGTGCGGATCCTCGATGCCTGTCACGAACGGGGAATGGAACCGATCGTGAGCCTGCACCACTTCACCCACCCGGCGTGGCTCGGGGACGAATACTGGCTGGATCCGGACTCCCCCGAGCGGTTCGCCGCGCACGTGGCCTGGGTGGTGCCGGCGCTGGCGGACCGGTGCCGGAAGTGGGTCACGATCAACGAACCGAACATCGTGGCCCTGATGGGATGGGTGGAGGGGGCGTATCCCCCCGGACGCAGCCGCGGCGTTCACCGAAGCGTTCACCGTGCTGGACAACCTCCTTGCCGCGCACGTCCGGGCGCACCGGGTCGTGCACCGCCTGCAGCCGGACGCGATGGTCACGGTCAATACCAGTTCGTCCTCGATCTACGAACACGACCGGATGCTCACCGATCTGCTCACCGTGCGGGCGGCCGGGGTGGCACGTGACGACGTCGATGCCTGGGTCGACGAACGACGGGCGCTCCACGACGAACGGGTACCGGCGGGAGGACGTGGCGAGCTCTTGCTCCGGCGGCTCTTCGCCGCCGCCTCACCGTACGGCGACGTCCGGCGCGGCTCGCTCCTCGACGGGCTGCTCCGATCGCGCCTGCGCCAGAACGCGCCAAGGCGTGTCCTGGATGCCGTCTACGACGTGGCCGCCGACCAGCGCCCCCTGGACGCGACCGGGTTCGACTGGTATGACCCTGTCGCCAGCCACGCCACCAGGGTCCCCGGCCACGAGACCTCGGGCGGACGGCGCTGGGAGCCCTCGCGGGCCATCTGGGACGTCCGGGCCGACCCCGGGGGTCTCACCCGCTGGTGCCGGGACCAGCACGAACTGCTGCCCGGGCTGCCACTCTGGGTCGTGGAGAACGGGCTGTGCAATCGGGTTCGCAACGGACGCTCCTACCAGCGGCCCGACGGGTGGGACCGTCCGCGCTACCTCACCGAGCACATCGCCGCGGTGCTGGACGCCGTGGCCTCGGGCACGCCGGTCACCGCCTACCTCCACTGGTCGCTGGTCGACAACTACGAGTGGGGCAGCTACGAGCCCCGGTTCGGCATCTTCGGCATCGACCGGGCCCGGGGACCGAGGGGGTTCCGCTGGCTCGACACCGATGCCATGGGCCAGGACGCGGCCGGCACCTATCGCCAGCTCATCTCCTGGGCGCGTGACGGGGCCCTTGGCACGCCGCCGGGTCCGACCCGCCCGGCATGAGCGCCCCTCCGAGGTCCCCGGTCTGGCGGCAGCGATGCACCGGGGAGCGGCTGGATAGAGTGAGCGCCATGGCAGACGGTGACGTTCGGGCGCGGCGGGGACGCTGAGCGATATGCAGATCACCATCGTCGGAGGCGGCAGCTACCAGTGGACACCGGAGCTCCTGGCCGACCTGCTGGGTACCGAGTCCGTCCACGGGGCGCACGTGGTGCTCGAGGACATCGATCCCGCCCCGCTCGAGAAGATGGAGGCGCTCGGTAACCGGCTCGCCGAGGAGATGGGAGCGGGGGTCACCTTCGCCACCACCACCGACCAGCACAGAGCTCTCGCCGGGGCCGACTTCGTCATCGTGACGATCTCGACCGGCGGGTTCGATTCGATGGAGGTCGACCTCGAGGTGCCTGCGAGGTACGGCGTCCGCCAGTCGGTGGGGGACACCGTGGGCCCGGGTGGGATCAACCGCTCACTGCGAAACGTGCCGGTGCTCGTCGGCGTTGCGAAGGACATGGTCGAGATCTGTCCTGACGCCTGGCTGCTCAACATCACCAATCCGATGACCTGTCTCACCCGGGCCGTGTGCCGGGAGACCCCGGTCAAGACCGTCGGCCTCTGCCATGAGGTCGGGAACTGGACGATGGATCTCGCCATCGCGCTCGGCCGCCCGGCCGAGGCGGTGCAGGCGACGGTTGCCGGGGTCAATCATCTCCCGGTGGTAACCGAGCTCCTGGTGGACGGTGAGGACGGCTTCGCCGTCCTCACGGAGATGGTGTCCGAAGCCGGCGGTCTGGAGGCGCTTGTTCCGCATCCGGGCCAGTCCGACGCCGAGCCCTTCTCCCATCTCGACTTCGTCCGCCGCCATGTGCTCTCCCTCACCTTCCTCGAGATGTGGGGCGCGCTGCCCGCAGCGGGGGACCGGCACATCGCCGAGTTCGTCCCCTGGGCACTCACCGAGCCGTCGCGATGGGGTGGCGACTACAACATCGAGCTGACCTCGATCGCCCGCCGGCGCAAGCATCAGGACGAGTATGTCGCCGACGTCGACTCCTGGCTGGCCGGCACCAAGCAGCTCCAGACCTGGCCGTCGGGCGAGCTCCCGGCGCCGGTCATCGACGCGCTGCTGACGGGCGCTGCCCGCACCGTCCCGGCCAACATCCCGAACACCGGACAGGTGCCTGATGCACCGGACGGTGCGGTGGTCGAGTCGATGTGCGTGGTCGACGGTGACGGTATCCGTGGCCGCGACCGCGCCGTCCTCCCCGCCCCGTTCGCCGAACTGGTCCGGCGGCACGCGGCGATCACCGAGCTGACCCTCGACGCCGCGCTCGTTGGGGACCGATCGCTCGCCGCCTCCGCCTTCCTGCTCGATCCCCTCGCCGGCAGGGGTGATCTCCACCAGACCGAGGCGATGGTCGGCGAACTGCTCGTGGGCACCGCGCCCTGGCTGCCGCAGTTCGGCTCCTGATCCTGCAGCGGGCCGCGGTCTGCACCACGTCGACGATGCACGCACCGTGCTAGCCACCGCAGCACGCACCGGTCGCGGTTGAGGAGGACACCCATGCAACTCGGATTCGTCGGGCTCGGGGCCATGGGCCTGCCCATGACCCGCCATCTGCTCGAAGCGGGGCATCAGGTGACCGTTGCGTCGCGGAGCCCCGGCCCGGTCGAACGTGCCGTCTCGCTCGGTGCCGTCGACGGTCGTTCCCCGGTCGGCGTGGCAGAAGCCGGCGAGGTCGTCTTCCTCTGCGTGCCGAGTTCCCCGCAGGTGGTCGAAGTGGTGTCGACGATGCTCCCCTCCCTGGGTCCGGGCAAGGTGGTCGTCGACTGTTCGACCATCGACCCCGACGTGACCCGGGAGCAGCACGCGATCGTCACCGACACCGGGGCCGAGTTCCTCGACGCGCCCCTCTCCGGGGGAACGGCGGGAGCGGAGGCGGGAACGCTGACCCTGATGGTCGGGGGCGAAGAGGCCACGTTGGGACGGGTCCGACCGGTGCTCGATGCCTTTGCTGCACGCATCGTCCACGTCGGGGGTCCGGGGATGGGTCAGGTGGTCAAGCTCTGCAACAACCTGATCTACGCGGCGCAGATGCTGGCGACCGCCGAGGCGACCGCGATGGCCGTGAAGTCCGGCGTGGACCTCGTCAAGTTCCACGATGTCCTGACCCATGCGACCGGCGACTGCGTGGCGGTGCGTACGCGGCTGCCGGTGCCGGGCGTGCTGCCGGAGAGCCCTGCCTCCAACGGGTGGCGCCCGGGCTTCATGACCGACCTGATGGCCAAGGACCTCGACCTCGCCCTCGCCTACGGAGCCCGCGCCGGCGTGCCGCTCGCGTCGACTGCCACGGTCCGGCAGTCCCTGACCGCCGCGACGGTGGCCGGGTACGGGCGGGAGGACTTCTCGTCGTTGGCCAAGGTCCTCTTCGCCCTCTCCGGTCTCGGCCAGGAGACGTGACCGTGGCCGACCGGTCCGCCCGCACCCCAGCCCTGATCCTGGCTGCCGACCACCGGGCCAGAGGCGTCGCGACGATCGAGCGGTACGGCGACTACCTGGCCGCGTTGCAGGCAGCCTTGCCCCACTGCGACGGCATCCTGGCCACGGTGCAGCCCCTCTCCGACCTGGCGGCCTCCGGATCTCTGCGGCCCGATCAGCGGACGTACCTTTCGATCAACCGGACCGGGTTGGCCGGATCGGCCTTCGAGCTGGACGACCGGCTGGTGGCCAGCGTGGGCCGGGCTGCCCGCGATGGCTGGACCGGCGTCAAGCTCATGACCCGGATCGCCATGGACGATCCGAACGGGGCGGCTGCGCTCGAGCTCCTCGGACAGGTGTTGGAGGAAGCGCAGACGGCCGGTCTGGACGCGCTCGATCGAGCCGCTGTTCTGGCGCGACGGCCGGATGTCGCACCGGGTCGACGACGTGGTGACCGCCGCGGTGATCGCCCACGATCTCGGGGCACCGCTGCTCAAGGTGCCCGTCCCGGAGGCCGGCCCGGGGGCCGAGCGGGTCGATGCGGTCCACAGGGTGGTCTCCGGCGTGGGCGTCCCGGTGCTGTTCTTGGGCGGACCACGGCGCGAGGCGGGCGAGGATGTGCTGGCGATCGCCCGGGACGTGCGGGAGGGGGGTGGTGCGGGTCTGGCCGTCGGTCGTGCCGTGCTCGAGGACCCGTCCCCGGCCGACATCGCCAAACAGTTGGCTGCGATCGTCCACCCGCGGTGATCCTCACCCTCGACCTCGGGACGACGGTGACCAAGGCCGTGCTCTGGGAGCGGGACGGGATGGTCGACCGGGCCGAGGTCGTGCTCGAGAGCAGGAGTCCCGAGCCCGGTTGGGCGGAGCAGGACGCCCGTCTCTGGTGGACGTCGGTCGTCGAGGCCTGCGCTCGCCTGAGAGCCGGTGATCCCTCCCGGCTCGCGTCGGTCGAGGTGATCGGGTGCACCGGTGCACGTGAGACCTTCGCTCTGTTCGAGCCGTCCGGCGATCCGATCGGTCCCGCGATCCTCTGGTCGGACAGCCGCGCCGGATACGAGACGGCCCGCGGCGCGGTGTCGGTCGGAGCGAAGCTGGACTGGGTCGCGGTCCATCGACGCGCCGATCTGGAAGCCAGCGCATGGATCCTCGCGCCGCGTGACCTCGTGGTGTGGCGGCTCACCGGGCAGGTGGCCACCGATCCCACGCTGGCGTCGCGCACCGGCCTCTACGAACGGGACGACCGGATCTCAGCGGCGGTGGGGTCGGCGGTCGCCGACCGACTGCCGCCGGTGGTCCCCTCCGGACGGGTCACCGGCGCGGTCGAGCGCGCGGCGGCCGACGCACTCGGGCTGCGCAGCGGCGTGCCGGTGGTCATCGGGGCCGGCGACCGGCCGTGCGAGGTGCTCGGTACCGGGGCGACCCCGTCACGACCCATGGTGAGTTGGGGAACGACTGCCAACGCGTCTGTGCCCGTGGCGGTTACGCCGTCGGACGGGCCGTCGGGCATGGTGGCAACGCGCGCGGCTGACGGCGGCTGGATCCTCGAGGGTGGAATCTCCGGAGCAGGGTCGCTGCTCGCCTGGTTGGGCCGGCTGTGCGGGCGCTCGCCGGCGACACTCGCCGCGCTCGCCGGACGCTGCCCCCCGGGTGCCCGCGGAGTGACCGCGCTTCCCTGGTTGGGTGGCGCCCGCGCCCCCTGGTGGCGGCCCGAGGCGGGCGCCGCATTCCTGGGGTTGGCTGATGCTCACGGACCGGCCGATCTGGCACGGGCGCTCTTCGAGGCGGTGGCCCGCGATGTCCAGCGGTGCCTCGAGGCGATGCCCGGGGGTCGTCCGCCGGGCTCGCGTCTCGACGAGCTGCAGTTGGCCGGAGGAGGGGCGGACTCACCGGTCTGGGTCGAGGTGCTCACCGGCTGCACCGGCCTCCCGGCGCGGCGACGACGATCCGGCCAGGCTGCGTCCGCCGGCGCTGCGCTGCTGGCAGCGGCAGCCGTCGGGGAGCAGTGGGACCTCGGCGTGTTCGACCCGGTCGTGGCCCGGACCGAGCCCGATCCGGACGTGGTGCGGCGGTACGCGGCGCTCCGGCCGGAGACCGACCGGATCGCATCTACGGTCATCACCCTCGACTTGCCGGGTGGCTAGGCGCACGAGATGACCTGTGTCGGCCGGCGGAGGCTCCGAGCGCCACACCCCCGGCCGAGGAGCTTCTGAGGATAGGGTTCCCTGCGATGGCCGACCGGGTGGTGTTCGACTTCGCCGTTCCCGACGAGCTCCTGCAGGCAGTCGTGGCAAAGTCCGGGACCGAGGAGACCGTCGCAGACCTGGCCGTCATGCCCGGGACCGGAGAGGGGAAGCCTCCGCCGCTGCTGGGGATCCTTCGCCAGTACGGCTTCGCCCCGTTGGTGCTGCTCACCGCCGCAGCCATCGTGCCCGGCACGTTCGGCAGCGGGATCTCGATCATCGGCAGCAACCTCGAGCACTCGTTCCACATCCACGACGCGGCGCTCGGCGCGCTCGTCTTCGTCGCTGCGGTCGCCCAGCTGCTGTGGGCGGTGCCGCTCGCCCTCTGGGCCGATCGCGGCAGCCGCAAGGTCGTGGCGGGAGTGGCCCTGCTGGTGTTCTCGATGGTTGCACCCCTCATGGCACTGGCCCCCAACGTCTGGTGGTTCACCTTCCTCTACCTCATCGCGTCGGTGGGCTTCAACGTCAGCCAGACCGTTCACAACTCGTATCTCTCCGACGCCTACCCCACTGAGGCTCGTGGTCGGATCTTCAGCTGGCACAACCTCTCGGACCCCCTGTCCAACACCATCGGCATCCTCGTGTTCGGGCTCGTGATCGCGGTTGGGCACAGCTGGCGATGGGGGATGTTGATCGCCCTCGCCGGGATCCCGATCGCGCTCTCGCTCTTCACCCTCCGCGAGCCGGAAAAGGGTCAGAACGAGTCGAGCAGTATCCTCAAGGCGTCCGGCATGGACGTCCACTCCCAACAGGAGGAGGCACCCCGGGTGCTGCTCGGGTCGGCAGTCACCCGCCTCCTGCGCATCCGTTCGATCTACTTCGAGCTGGTGGCCGTGGCCATCCTCGGATTCGCCGGGACCGGCGGCCCCCTGTTCGGCAGCCTCTACTTCGCCCGCAGGTGGGGCCTGGACACGGCGCAGCGGAGCGAGGTCTTTTCGATCATCAATCTCGCGGCGTTCGTGGGCCTGCCATTCGCGTACGTCATCGGCGACCGGATGTTCCGCCGCGCCCCCGAACGTCCGCTGATCATCGCCGCAGGTTGCATCTCCGCGTACGGCGTCCTGCTCGTGACCTCGCTGTACATGCCCCACCTCTGGATGGTGGTCGCCCTCCAGCTGCTCGCGCAGGCGGCGGTCTCCCCGTTGGCCATCTGCATCTTCCTCACCCTGGCAGCGACCGCGCCCGCGGAGATGCGCACCATCTGCTTCGCCATGTTCGGGGTCTACGCGCTCGTCTTCGGTGGGTTCGCGGGCGCCGTGCTGCTCGGGGCGGTCAGCGACGCGGTCGGGTTCCTGCACGGTCCGACCGTCGCCCTGACCCTGATCGGACCGGTCTGCGTCCTCGGGGGAGTCATGCTGCTGATCGGCTCCCGCTACGTGAGGCGGGACATCACCATGGTGATCGAGGATGTCCTCGAACGGCACGCAGAGGGGCAGCGCCGCAAGGAGGGAGGAGAGCTCCCGGCGTTGCAGGTGCACAACCTCGACGTCTACTACGGCGCGAACCAGGTGCTCTTCGGGGTGGACTTCGAGGTCGGTCAAGGGGAGATCGTCGCGCTGCTCGGCACCAACGGCGCGGGCAAGTCCACCCTCCTGCGCACCGTGGCCGGGCTCGAGCACCCCCATCGGGGGGTGATCCGGATCCAGGGCACCACCTGTACCTATCTCGAGCCCGAGCAGATCATCGGTCGCGGGGTCGGACTCCTGCTCGGCGGAAAGATGACCTTCCCAGGCCTGACCGTCCGTGACAACCTCCAGGTCGGTGCCTATTCCCTCCGGCACGAAGGCGCACGGGCCCGGTCGTCGATCGCCGAGGCACTCGAGCTGTTCCCAGCCCTCGCCCCGCACCTCCACCAGCAGGCCGGGACCCTCTCGGGTGGCGAGCAGCAGATGCTTGCGCTCGCCCGGGTGATGATGACCAAGCCCAGCCTCCTCCTCATCGACGAGCTGGCCCTAGGCCTGGCGCCGATGGTGGTGGATCACCTGATGACCCTGGTGCGCGAGGTCAACGCGCAAGGGACCAGCGTCGTCCTGGTGGAGCAGAGCGTCAACCGGGCGATGACCCTGGCCCAGCGCGCCGTCTTCCTCGAGCGGGGCGAGGTCCGCTTCGACGGGCCGATCGACGATCTGCTCGAACGCCCGGACCTCCTTCGACCGGTCTTCCTCGGGTCTGTCGCGGACGGCCTCGGGTAGCCCTGGTGTCGATCCCCAGCTTCGTCCTGGTCCAGGGCGTCTCCACCGGCGTGGTCTACGGGCTCCTCGCCATGGGCCTGGTGCTCATCTACCGGGCCAACCGGGTCCTCAACTTCGCCCAGGGACAGCTCGGGGTGGTCGGTGCGGTCTTCCTCGTCAAGTGCTACTACAACTTCGGGTTCAACTACTGGTTCGCGCTGATCCTGGCGCTGGCCCTTGCTGTGGCCATCGGTTCGTTGTGCGAGCTGCTGCTGCGCCGCCTCAACGACCGCCCGCGGGTGTTGGTGATGGTGGCCACGATCGGGCTCAGCCAGGTGCTCTTCGTCTTCACCGCGCTGCCGTTCATCCGACCGAGCAACCTGTTCCGCCCGTTCCCCGTTCCGTTCGACCTCAGCTTCACCATCGGCACCTACATCTTCAGTCCCGGGCAGGTGCTGGCGCTCATCGTCGCCCCGCTGGTCGCGCTCGCTCTGGTGGCCTTCGTCCGGTGGTCGCCATGGGGCCTCGCCATGCGGGCCACGACCGAGAACAGCGACTCCGCACGGTTGTCGGGGGTCTGGGTCCGGCGGACCTCGAACGTGGCATGGATGCTCGCCGGGCTGCTGTCCGCCTTCACCGCCATCCTCGCAGCTCCGGGCCAGACGTCGTCGCTCACCCAGGTGCTCAGTCCGGAGCTGCTGCTGCTCGCGCTGACCGCCGCCATGGTCGGCGCCATGGTCAATCTGACGGTGGCCTTCGTGGCCGCGGTCGGGGTGGGGGTGATCCAGGAGGTGCTGGTGTGGAACCTCTCCAGCACGGCCCAGGTCGATCTGATCCTCTTCCTCATCGTGTCGGCGGTCTTGCTGGTCCGCATCGCCGCCCTCCAGATCCGGGGATCGAGCGACGGGCTGACCACCTGGCGAGAGAGCTCGCGCGCCGCGGTGCGCGCTCCCGACGCACTGCGACGCACGGTCGGGAGGAGCGGCACGCTCCTGATCGTGGTGGTCGCCGTCCTCCTCCCGCTGGTGGTCAGCACCGGACGGTCGTTCCTCATCTCGCAGATCTGCATCTACGCCATGATCGCCCTCTCGTTGACCGTGCTCACCGGCTGGGCGGGTCAGGTCTCGCTCGGACAGTTCGGGCTGGTGGCCTGCGGGGCGCTGATGGCGACCCACCTCGGCACGAGTGTCCCCCTGGTCCTCCTGCTTCCGTTCGCCGGGGCGGTGACCGCGGTGATCGCGGTGCTGGTCGGCCTGCCCGCCCTTCGGGTGCGCGGGCTCTACCTCGCAGTGAGCACGCTCGCGTTCAGTCTGTGGTTGATGGAGTCGGTGCTCTCCACGCCGTGCTGGAACCTTCCGCTGCTGGGCCGGCGCCTCTGCACCGGACTCCCGAACCCGCAGTCCACGCTGCTCGCCCGGCCGAGTTTCCTGGGCATCAGTCTCGACTCGGAGCGAGCCTTCGCGTGGTTCAGCCTGGCCATCCTCGTCGCCACCATCGGCATGGTCATGGTCTGGCGCGACCGCGGGGTGGCCCGCCGGTTGGTCGCGGTGCGCGACAACGAGACCGGTGCAGCGGCCCTCGGGGTCCCTCTCGCCCGTACCAAATTGCTGGCGTTCGCGCTCTCCGGGTTCATCGCCGGGTACGCCGGGGTGTGCCTCGCGTTCGCCACCGAGCGCATCTCGACGGCCACCTTCGATCCCACCCTCTCCATCCTGGTCGTCTCGATGGTGGTCATCGGTGGCATGGATTCGGTTGCCGGCGCGGTGCTCGGCGCCCTCTACCTGGTCGGGCTGCCGGCGCTGGTCGGGACCACGCCGACGATCCAGTTCCTGACCAGCGGTCTCGGTCTGCTGGCGTTCATCCTCTATCTCCCCGGTGGCCTGGCCCAGCTCCTCCACCGGTTCGGCGATCTGGTGGCGGACGGAGTCACCCGCTTGCGTGCAGGGGGGTCACGTGGATCCGGGACGGATGCCGCCACCCCGGAGCCGGAGCCGGAACCAGCCCCGGCGCCGGCGGGAGTCGCGACGTGAGCGAGCCGCTCCCGCGGGACCACTCCGGGGGGCCGGCACGGCTCGACGTCCGCGGGGTGGCCGTCCAATTCGGTGGCGTCCTCGCGCTCGACTTCGTCGACCTGGTCGCCGAGCCGGGGTGGATCGTCGGCCTCATCGGGCCGAACGGCTCGGGCAAGACGACCTTGCTCAACGTGATCTCCGGACTCATCACCCCGCGCGAGGGGTCGATCTCTCTCGACGGTGTCGCCCTCGACGGCTACCTGCCCGAGGAGCGGACCGGGATCGGGGTCGTCCGGTCATTCCAGGACTGCAGGCTCTTCCCCGACCTGCAGGTGGAGGACGTCCTCCTGGTCGCCCTCGACGCCCAGCGGCCGGTGGGCGTGGCGTCGTCCACGCTGCAGATGCCATGGGCCCGCCACTCCGAGCGGTCCAAGCGCGCCGAGGTGGACGAAATCATCAGGTCGTTCGGCATCGGGCCGTTCCGGCACCATCGCATCTCCGAGCTGTCGACCGGGACCAGGCGGGTGGTGGATCTGGCCTCCATCGTGCTGGCCCGACCCCGACTCCTCCTGCTCGATGAACCGACCGCCGGGATCGCCCAGCGCGAGGCGGAGGCGTTCGTCCCACTGCTGTCCCGACTGCGCGACGTGGCGGACACCACCATCGTGCTCGTCGAGCACGACGTCCCGATGGTGTTCGAGCTGTCGACGAGGGTGGTGATGATGGAGTCCGGCTCGGTGGTGTCCTCGGGGACACCCGACGAGGTGGCACGTGATCCGCGGGCGGTTGCCGCGTACCTCGGTGCCAGCGACGCTGCGTTGTCGGTGTCCGGGGCGGCACCCGCCCGGGTGCGCGGACCCGAAGAGTCGAATGGGCCGACCCCGGCCGACGGGTCGTGACGGTCCCGGAGATCAGCGCTTGGGCATCGCCGGACCGAACGGCACGTCTCCCTTGAGGGTGACCCGTTGGGCCAACCGGAGCTCGTCGCCGTAGTCGTCGATCGCGTAGTGGAGAGTGGCCCGGTTGTCCCAGAAGGCGACTGATCCGGGCTGCCAGCGGAAGCGGCAGGTGAGCTCCGGCTGCTGACAGTGGCGATAGAGCATGTCGAGCACCGCGGCACTCTCGTTTGGCGACAACCCGAGGATGGTCTGGGTGAAGTGGGGGTTCACGAAGAGGCCGCGCCGGCCGGTCTCGGGGTGCGTCCGCACGACCGGGTGGACGCTCGGCAGCAGCTTCTCGAAGTGTTGGCCGTGCCAGTCGTATCCTCCGCGCTCGTCGACCTCGGCGGCGAACCACGGGTCGTGGTGCACCGCGATCAGCGTGTCGCACATGGCCCGCACCGGTTCGGCCAGCCGGTCGTAGGCGTCCTGCAGACTCGCCCAGCAGGTGTCGCCTCCGACCTCGGGGCAGATGGTCATGTAGAGGATCGAGCCGAGCGGGGGCGTCGACAGGAAGGTCACATCGGTGTGCCACCAGTTGGCCCGGTCCTCGCGGCTGTCGATCGCCAGCACCTGGGGATGTTCCTCGACGGCCGGGA
This sequence comes from uncultured Acidimicrobiaceae bacterium, assembly GCA_963701325.1. Lineage (GTDB taxonomy): Bacteria > Actinomycetota > Acidimicrobiia > Acidimicrobiales > RAAP-2 > Bog-756. The sequence goes on along the minus strand of OY969604.1, from coordinate 525,918 downwards.
TGACCGGGTGTCCCTCGGTGAGCTCGCCGAACTGGCGGCCGAAGTCGGCCTGCTGGGTCGGGGAGAGCTCCTGATCGCGGAAGAACACCACATGGTGCGTGTTGAGGGTGGCGCGCACCTCCTCTATCTGGGCGTCGCTCAGGGGCCGCGACAGGTCGAGGCCACCGATCTCTGCACCGATGATCGGGGACAGTGGACGAATCTCGAGCCGCTGGTCTACTGGCATACCCCCAGTGTGGCCCGGCAGGGGTGGTCCCTCAACCCGGAACGTCGGTTGCCGGGGAAGCTCCAGCCCCAGAGGGCCGGGAGGGCGACCCCTGCGCGCTGTCCGGAGAGCGGGACAGTCGATGTGGCAGCGTGGAGGCCGGGCCCCTCGGGGCCCACCCGGATGAGATGCCCGAATGGGAACCCGCTCGAGAGGACGACCACCGTGACCACCGTGAGATCCGAAGAACCCCGGCAGCGGAACTTCTCGCCCTGGTTCCAGGTGGTGACCCGCCTCGTGGCCACCGAGGAGGTCGACCCGCTGCCCGACGAGGATCTCCCCGGGTTCGCCTCGTGGCGGTCCCGGTTCGAAGCGCGGTTCCAGAGCGCCCTCGAGCCGTGGCCCCGAGCCGTCCCCCTGGAGCTCGAGGTGGATGAAGCGGTGGCCTGTGACGGATTCAGCCGGCACCGCGTGGTCTTCGACTCCGAGGACACGATGTCGGTTCCGGCCTATCTCCTGGTACCCGACGGGCGGCAGGCTCCCGGGTCTGCCGTGCTCGCGGTCCACGGGCACGGCCCCGGGAAGTCGCGGATCTGCGGCATATTGCCCGACGACCCACCCGGCAACGACTATGCGGTCCAGCTGGTCCGCCGCGGCCACGTCGTGCTCGCTCCCGACCTCCGCTGCTTCGGTGAGCGGCTCGACTGGAACCCTCCCGATCACTATGCCTGCGACACCAACCTGGTCCACCAGTTCATGGCCGGGTGGATCCCGCTCACCCAGAACCTGTGGGACCTCGCCCGGTGCCTGGACGTCCTGGAGGAGCATCCGCTGGTCGACGGATCGCGCATGGGCGTCGTGGGGTTCTCCTACGGCGGGACGGCCGCCCTCTTCCTGGCCGCCTGCGACCCGCGGATTGCTGCCGCGGTGGTGAGCGGGTACTTCTCGTCGTGGTCCGAGGCACACCGGATGCCCTGGAACATGTGCGGCTCACAGGTGCTCCACGACATGCTCGGCAGGATGGAACACGCCGACATCGGCGCCTTGATCGCCCCCCGACCGCTGTTCGTGGAGACCGGGAGCGACGACCCGCTCTTCCCGGTCGCCGCCGCAACCACAGCGGTGGCCCGCCTCCGCCGTGTCTACGACCACTTCGGGGTCGGCGCGCTCCTCGAACACGAGGTGTTCGAGGGAGAGCACCAGTGGCACGGTGTGGGTGCCCTCCGTTTCGTGGACGAGCGTTTGGGCGGGTAGCTCGACCGACGAGCCAGCACTCGACTCGCGGCCCGTCTCAGGCGGTGGCGGGCAGCGCCCCGGCCGAATCGGCGTCGAGGAAGACGGTGGCCTGCGGCGTCCGCCGAAGGATCGAGGCCGGACACGAGGTCGCGACCGGGCCGTGGAGTGCAGCCCGGACCGCCGGCGCCTTCCGGGCCTCGGGGACGATGGCCAACACGCGCGTCGCACGGAGCAGTGCAGGGATGGTCACGGTCATCGCCAGTGCCGGGACGTCTGCGTCGGTCGCGAAGTGCCCTTCCCCCACCTGCTGTCGGCGGCACGCCGCGTCGAGCTCGACCACCTTGACGTCCAGCGGGTCGTCGAAGTCGGCGACACCTGGGTCGTTGAAGGCCAGGTGGCCGTTCTCGCCGATCCCGAGACAGCAGAGGTCGAGCGGGTACGTGGTCAGCAGTTCGCCGTAGTGCTCGCACTCCGGTGTGGGATCGGCACGTCCGTCCAGGTAGTGGGCCGCCCGCGGGTGGGTCGGCTGCTCGATTCGTTCCCGGATCCAGCGCTGGAAGCTCGCGGGGTGCTCGGCACCGATCCCCACGTACTCGTCCATGTGGAAGATCACCACGTCACCCCACGGGATGTCCGCGGCGGGATCGACGAGACAGTCGACGAAGGCCAGCTGGGAGTTGCCGGTGGCGAACATGGCGTGGGCCACGCCGCCTCGTGCCACCGCGTCGCGCAGCACGGCTGCTGCCTCGAGGGCCGCCGCTCGTGCCAGCGCCGTGGCATCAGCAAGGACGCGCACGTCCGCGAGATCCCGGTCGCCGGGTCCTGTTCCGCTCATGGGGGCACTGTAGGGGAGCGGGTGGAGCCTCACCACGGCCGAGACCGGGCGCGAGAGCCCGGGGGGCGAAGAGGGACCCACCCGGACTCGCAGACACGACCCGACGCCTCGATGGCCCTTTGTTCGACAGTCTCCTAGAGTGGCGGCCGTGCCGGCGTCCGGGCACGCCGACGCGGCGAACCGGGGTCCGGCCTGACGGGGGAGGTGGCATTCTGAGCGGACTACCGGAGACGATGCCGGTCGCGGTCTACAGACGGCCGGGCCTGGTCGAGGTCGAGGAGCGAACGGTGCCGCGGCCCGGGCCCGGAGAGGTCCTGGTCGAAGTGGACCACTGCGGGATCTGCGGGTCGGACATCCATCTCATGCTCGAGGGATGGGCCGGCCGTCCCGGTCTGGTGGCAGGCCACGAGTTCACCGGCAGCGTGGCCGCTGTGGGTGAGGGCGTAGAGGGGTGGGCGCCCGGCGACCCGGTGGTGGGTGGGCCTTCGCCCCGCTGCGGACGCTGCCGCCGCTGCCTGGAGGGGAAGCCGTCCCAGTGCGAGGAGCGCGGTTCGGTCGTCGACAACCGGGACGGGGCATTCGCCGGCTACGTGCTGGTGTCGGCCGCGTCGCTCCTGCGTCGGCCGGAGGGCCTCACTGCTCGCCGTGCCGCGCTTGCGGAGCCACTTGCCGTCGCGCTGCACGGGCTGACCCGGTCGGGCGTGGCTCGCGGCGATTCGGTCATGGTCATCGGTGCGGGACCGATCGGCGCACTGTCCATCGCTGCCCTGGTGGCGCGGGGCATCGGGCCGGTCATCGCAGTGGAGCCCGCAGAGCGCCGCCGGCAGCTGGCTCGTGACCTCGGTGCGTCCGAGGTGCTGGACCCGTCCGCACTCGAGACGTTCCCGAGCTGGGAGCCCGAGCGGCTGGCGGAACGCGCCGTGCACGTGGTGCTCGAGTGCTCGGGGAAGAAGCCGGCGATGGAGGCCGGATTCCAGCAACTGCTGCGGGGTGGCACCCTGGCCCTGGTCGGGGCCGGGATCGATCAGCCGACCTTCGACCCCAATCGCTGGATCCTCAACGAGCTCTCCGTCGTCGGCTCCTTCGTCTACGACCTGGGAGGGTTCGCCGACGCACTCGAGCTCCTGGCCTCCGACGGGTTCCCGACCGATCTGATCATCGAGGCGGACGACGTGCCGCTCGACGGCATCTCAGACGCGCTCTCTGGTCTCGCCGGGGGTCGCTTTGCCGGCAAGGTGATGGTGGTGCCCCGGTGGTCGGAGGGCGCCGACGGAGTGCTCGCAGCCGACGGCAACGGATCGGACGACCGATGACCCACCCCTTCTATCCGACCGGCACGCCACGGTTCAACCACGTGGCCATGAGTCTCGATCCCGATCTCCTCGGCAGAGTCCACCGGGAGGAGATCTGCCGGTTCTTCAGCGAGGTCTTCGGCTTCGAGGAGATCGACGTGATGACCCTCGACCGGCGCAGGCTGGTCCTCTCGTGCGTCCATTGGGACCAGTTCCTCTTCCTCGTGGCCGAGGACGAGCCCATGCGCTGTCCCCGGATGGACCACTTCGGGTTCGCCGTGGGCTCTCTCGAGGAGCTGACCGCAGCACGCGACCGGGCCGTCGAGTACCTGGCGAAGGACGATCGGGTCGACCTCATCGACGTGCGTGTCGACGACCAGGGGATGGTCAAGATCCACTCGTTCTACGTCGGGTACCTGCTCCCGATGCTGCTCGAGGTGCAGTGGTGGGAGTTCGCAGCATGATCGGTCCGCTCGAGATCGGCGTCTTCGTCCCCCAGGGATGGAAGCTCGAGTACGACGGCTGGAACGGCCCCGACGCATGGGCCCGATCGGTCGAGCTCGCCCAGTTGGCCGAATCGGTCGGGTACGACCACCTGTGGGTCTACGACCATGTGGAGACGGTGCCCCGGCGCCGGCCGACCCACGTCTTCGAAGCGTTCACCATGTTGGCGGCACTCTCGCAACGCACGACGGGTGCGAGGCTCGGTCAGCTGGTGACCTGCGCGTCGTACCGGAATGCGGGCCTGCTGGCCAAGGAGGCCGCCTGCATCGACGTCTACTCGGGTGGACGACTGATCCTCGGCCTGGGAGCCGGGTGGTTCCACGAGGAGTACCACTCCTACGGGTACGCGTACCCACCCGATCGGGAACGCCTTGCCGTGCTCGACGAGACCGTCGACGTGGTCCGACGGCTGTGGTCCGAGGAGACGGTCTCCCATCACGGCGACCACCTCCACCTGGACGGCGCCTACTGCGACCCCAAGCCCGTCCAGGACCTCCCCCCGATCCTGGTGGGTGGCGGGGGGGAGCGGGTCACCCTGCGAATTGCAGCACGACGGGCCGACCTCACCAACTGGCAGGTCGGGCTCGAGGGATTCCAGCGGAAGTCCGCGATCCTCGAGCGATTCTGCGAGGAGGAGGGGCGACCCTTCGACGCCATCACCCGCACCCACGGTCCGGACTGTCGCATCTTCGACACCGAGGCCGAGACCCTCGCCTGGTGCGAATCCGACGGCGGCGGCGATCTGTGGGGTCATACGCCCACCGCGACCTACCTCGCGGACAACTTGGTGGGTACGGTCGAGCAGGTGGCGGAGAAGTCCCAGGCCTTCGTCGACGCCGGGTGCCGGGGCTTCATCCTGTGGCTGCGCGACTACCCCGCGGACGAGACGCTTCGACGCTTCATGGCAGACGTCGTCCCCCTGCTCCGGGTTCCAGCACTCGCGTAGCAGCCAGGGCACACTCGTGACCTGATCCGGGCTGCGCGATCAGCCTTCGTCCGCCTCGGCGCGCAGCTGCTTGCGCAGCACTTCCTTCTTGACCTTGCCGGACGGTGTCCGCGGGAGGTCCTCGACGACCCGAACCTGTTCCGGCCACTTCTGATGAGCAAGGCCGGACTCCGCGAGGCGCCGCTGCACGGCGGCCAGATCGATCGATCCTCCCTCTGCGGTCAGCCGCACGAACGCGCAGGCCTGTTCGCCGAGTCGGGGGTGCGGCGCCGCCACGACCGCGACCTCGGCGACCCCCTCCATGCCCGTCAGCTGCCCCTCGACCTCGGCTGCGCTGATGTTCTCGCCACCGCGGATGATCACGTCCTTCTTGCGGTCGGTGATGGTGAGATACCCGGACGAGTCGAGCACGCCGATGTCCTCGGTGCGGTACCACCCCTCGTCGTCGAAGAGGGCAGCCGTCAGTGCCGGATCTGTGTAGCCCATGCAGCAGTCCGGTCCACGCGACCAGATCTCACCGGGCTCGCCCGGGTCGACCGGTCGTCCGCTGTCGTCGAGCAGTCGGATCTCGACTCCCTCCAGGGGTCTCCCGTCTGTCCGGAGCCTGAAGGGTTCGGGGTCGGTGTGGTACGACCCGGTCACGGACGGATGTTCCGTCGAGCCGTACATGCGGACGATCGAAATTCCCTGGGCGGCCGCCCGCTCGGCCACGGCCGCGGGCACCGTGGCCCCACCCAGCCCGATGTGTTCCATGAGCCGGAGATGCGCGTCGGTGCGGTCCGGGTGGTCGAGCAGGCTGGTGAGGAAGTAGGTGGCACCCGAGCCGCAGGCCAGCTGGAACTCGGTCATCAGCCCGAGGATGCGGGCCGGGTCCCAGACGTCGACCAGGTGCACCGGGTTTCCCTTGAGCACCGGGATGAGCAGGGCACCGAGCATCCCCATGGCGTGGCCCACCGGTGCTCCGGTGAGGGTCGCCCGCCCGGCGTTGGCGTCCATGGCGCCGAGTTGGCGGACCTCGGACCCGATGGTGCGGTGGGTGTGGATGACCCCCTTGGGATCGGCGGTGGTCCCCGAGGTATAGGCGACGATCGCCGCGGAACTCGGGTCGACGGACACCGGCCCGGCGATGGGCGCGCCCGCGGCCTCGAGGTCGTCGAAGGCGAGCAGCCCCGAGGGGAGCGATCCGGCCGGGGCACCCACGACTGCGATCGTGTGGACGCCGTCGAGCGCTCCGCCCATCCGCCCGAGGCCGGCCAGGTGGTCGGTGTGGCCGAACGCGGCGGCCGTGACGAGGACCCGCACCCCGGTGCGACGGAGGATGTACTCGACCTCCTTCGGGCCGTAGAAGTGGACGATCGGGACGATCACCGCTCCGAGGAGTGCCCCCGCGTAGAAGGTCACCGCAGCCTCGACCCAGTTCGGGAGCTGGAAGGCCACGGCGTCGCCCGGTTGCACCCCACGATCGAGGAGCGCACCGGCAAGCCGCCGGGCGCGCTCGTCGAGCTCGCCGAACGTCCCCGTCCACGGTCGTTGTTCCGAGTGGATCCGGAACTCCTGTCCGCCAGCCGCCCTCAGGGCATCGTCGAGCTGCCCCCCGAGCGTGCGGTCGTCCCAGAGCCCTGCCGCGAGCCACCGTCGCTCGAGCTCGGCCGGCACGGGACGGAGCGACCAGTCCTCGGGCGACCGTGTCCAGTCGGCGGTCAGGCCCACGGAGGCTCCGCCGGGGTCGCGTCGTAGACGGCCATGTCGACGTAGCGGGATGGGACCGCCGGTTCCGGCGCGGACCCCGACGAGCGGAGGCCGGCAAGATGTGCCTCGAGATCGCCCATCTGTTCCCAGCGTTCGAGCAGGCGTACCCGGCAGGGGTCGCCGGCATCTGCGGCGAACGAGTAGTCGAGGCACCCGGCTTCCGCGAGGGATTTTGTGACCTGCTCCCGTCGGCTGTCGAGAAAGCGGCTGCGATCGCCTTCGGCGACCTCGATGGTGCCGACAACGATGATCATCTCGGCGTCCTTTCCCCGGGCTGTCGACCGGGTGTACGGTCCTGGGTCCGGTGACCCTGCACACTACGATGACCGGTGCCGACGCGGCAGGTGCCGCGGCAACCGGTGGAGGGGAACCGGCCAACACCGAACCGGCCGGTGATGGGGGACAGCTCATGGAACACTCGGGATACGTCGAGCGCCCCGACTACCGGGTCGACATCCTGGCGCGCCGGAACCGGGTCACCGCGTCGCTCGGGGATCTCCTCTTGGCCGACAGCGTCCGGAGTCTGCTCGTGGACGAGCAGGATCACGGTCTCGTGTTCTACTTCCCCCCCGACGACGTCCGACTCGACCTGCTCACCCCGATCGACCGCACCAGCGTCTGCCCGTTCAAGGGCCTCGCCACCTACCGTCGCCTCGTCCACGACGGGGTGGAGGTTCTGGCCTGGACCTATGCCGACCCACATCGAGCAGTGGCCCGACTCGGTGGCTATCTCGCCTTCTACCAGGACGTCGTCGATCTGCGGGTGGGCACGGCGGACCCGGCGGTCTCGGGGCGGTGAACGTCGGCCGGAGCGCTGTCACCGACGGCTCGAGCGTCACTCGGATGATGCAGATCTTCGACGTCCGGGAAGAGGTCGACGAGGACCGTCGTGAGGACGTCGGGGGAAGCGGGAGGTACCGTTTCGTCGGAACCAGCGACGGTGGTTCCCGCAGGGTGGTGGACGGGAGCCAGCTGCTGGCGCAGGCCATCGTGGCCGCCTCCAAGGTCATGCCCGGTCACAGCGTGCACTCGGCCCACGCTGTCTTCACCCGGGCCGTCGACGACGTCCGGCCCCTCTGGTTCGAGGTGGACGTGACCCACCGCGGTCGCACCTTCGGCGGTGCGGTGGTCGGCGTCGGACAGGGTGACCGTCGGTGCGCGGTGGTGAGCGTGCTGCTCGGTGACACCGCCCCCGACGTGATTCGCTACACGGCCGGCATACCGGCGGTCGGGGGTCCGGCCGATGCGCTGGCGGTGACCATGCCGATGGAGGGTCGCGAGCTGCGCCTCGTCGGCCTGGCCGACCCCGACGACCCCGAGACGGTGGGCCCGCCCGTCCTCGACGCATGGGTGCGGTACGACGCGATCCCCGATCGGTCCGAGTTGGCCCGCGCGCTGATCGCCCACTTCACCGGCCATCTCTCGATCTCGGCCACCATGCGCGGCCACCGGGGCATCGGGACCGCCCAGGCCCACCGGACCGTGTCGACCGCGGTCATGACCATCACGATCGCCTTCCACGAGCCGGTGACCTGGGAGGGCTGGCTGCTCTACCACCACGAGAGCACCCAGGTCGGCGGGGGCATGTCGTACGTGCGCGGGCAGGTCTTCACCGAGGACGGCACCCTCATCGCCTCCTTCGCCCAGGAGGGGATGATCCGGCCCTTCGACGAGGGTCGCAAGGCCCCGGTCCTGGGCCCGGGGGCAATCCTGTGACCGCCCCGGCCCGGATCCGAGCGGCGGGCGTCCGTAACCGCCACGCACGCAGAGCGGCAGGTCTCGGGTGAAGTTCGCGATCTCCCTCGGGGTGCTCAATCCGACCGCGTGGGTGGCGGTGACCGAGGAGGCGGACCGGCTCGGTTTCGATTCGGTCTGGATCCCCGAGCACCTGGTGCTTCCGGTCGAGATGGGGGGAAGTCCGCACGACGGCTCGGACCACCCACCCATCCCGTCCGAGATCCCGGTCTTCGACGCGCTCGTCTACCTCTCACATCTCGCAGCGCGTACCGAGCGCATCCGGTTCGGTACCCAGGTCTACAACATCGGCTTGCGCCATCCTTTCAGCACGGCGCGGGCCGTGGCCACCCTCGACGTGCTGTCCGGTGGGCGGGTCGATTTCGGCGTCGGTGCGAGTTGGTTGCGGGCCGAGTGGGACGCAGTGGGTCTCGACTTCGACACCCGGGGCGCACGGGTCGACGAGTGCATCGCCATCTGCCGCCGGCTCTGGTCGGAGCCGGTCGTGGAGCACCACGGTACGTTCTTCGACTTCGCTCCGGTGCGGTTCGAGCCGAAGCCGGTGCAACAGCCCGGACCCCGCCTCCACATCGGCGGGGACGGTCCCGCCGCGCTCCGCCGGGCGGCGACGGTCGGCGACGGCTGGGTGCCCATGAACCACACGCTCGAGCAGGTTCCCGCTGCGGTGGTCCGGCTCGCCGAGCTGAGGGACCGGGCCGAACGTCCGGGTCGCACCGAGGTGACCCTCGGTGGTCAGGTCAGTTCGCGGGGCGACGTGGAACGCTACGCAGAGGCCGGAGTCGATCGAATCTTCGTCAAGCCGTGGAGCCGCACCTCCGGGGCGATCGACGGGATCCGCCGCTTCGCCGAGGAGTTCCTGGCCGACTGACACCTCCTGCGGGTCCCGCCGGGTCCTGCCCGTCCGCCGGGCCGACCAGGCTTCCCGTGGACCGGGCCGCCCCCGACACGGGCAAGGAGCCCAGCTCACGCGTCCGAGCGGGACACCCTCCCTCTAGTATGGGGGCGCGGGGAGCACGATGGCTGGGGTTCACCACAAGGAGGCGCCGAGCCCAGTGCCAGGTGATGACGTGTCCAGACGGACCGGCGCGGAACCCTCGGGCGCGGCTGGCTCCTGCCCGGGACCGGAGTAGGGACCGTGGTCTACGCACTCGCACTGGCCGCGGCGCTCTCGAACGCGGTCACCAGCATCCTCCAGCGCATGGGCGTGGAGGATGCGCCGGAGGAGACCACGCTCAGACTGAGCCTGCTGACCCATGCCATCAAGCGCGGGGTCTGGCTGCTGGGCTTCGCCATCATGGTCGGTTCCTTCATCTTCCAGTCGATCGCCCTCCATCTCGGGAACCTCAGTCAGGTCCAACCCATCCTGACCACCGAGCTCCCGATCCTGGTGTTCCTCCTGGCCACCTGGTTCCGCTACCGAATCGGCGCGTTCGTCTGGCTCGGGTGCCTGGCAGCGGCCGGTGGGTTGGCCGGCTTCCTGATCTTCGCCCAGCCGCAGGGTGGCAATCTGAGCCCCCACCCGCTCTCGTGGATCATTGCCGGATCCGTCTGCGGGTTCCTGGTGGTGGTCACCGTGCTGCTCGCGCTGCGCGGGCCCCGCTGGTGGCGGGCAGCCATGTTCGGTGCGGCCGGGGCGATCGGATTCGCCTTTACCGCTGCGCTGATCAAGTCGGTCGGCGACTACGTGGCGGCCGACTGGACCCAGCTCTGGGAACACTGGCAGACCTACGCGCTCGCGGTGTGCGGCGTGGGGTCGGTGTTCCTGGCCCAGAACGCCTTCCACGCCGGCCCCATCGCCGCCTCGCAGACATCGTTGGTCCTCGTCGACCCGCTGGCGAGCCTCTCACTCGGCATCGCGTTGTTCGGCGACAATCTGCGCACCTACGGCGCCTACGGCCCACTCGAGGCCTTCTCGCTGCTCATCATGTTCGGCGGCGCCATCTACCTTGCCCAGTCGTCGTTGATCTCGGGGGTCAAGGGTGAGGACGAGCGGTACAACGAGCTGTTGTCCCTGCGATCCCGTTCCCACCGATTGGCAGAGGCTGTCCAGGACCAGCTCCCAGCCGACGCCGTCGGTCTTCCGGGCGTCGAGTGACGCCCGGCTGCCCGATCTGCGATCCCTCCGGTCCGACATGAACGCCGGAGACGCGATCGACCCCGCCCTCGAGCGGGTACCGGACCGGCTCGCACTGGTGGTGGAGGGGGAGGAGGTCACCTACCGACAGCTCGACGAGATGACCCGGCGGGTCTGCGCGGCGTTGTCCGCAGCGGGGGTCGTGCCAGGTGATCAGGTCGCACTGGTCAACCTCGGAAGTGCGCTGTCTGTCGCGACCATCCTGGCGGCGGCCCGCCTGGGCGCGGCCTCGGCGCAGATGAACGCGTACCTCACGACCGGTGAGCTCGCACAGCTGGTCGAGCTCACCGGAGCTCGCGTCGGCGTGGCCGGCGCCCCCTTCGCCGATCGGCTCCGCTCGGCCATGGCCGGGCCGGTCCTCACCGAAGCAGACGTGGCGGCTGCCCCCGCGGACGCCACGGTGCAGACGACCGGGTCGGGTGACGACGTCGCGCTCGTACTGTTCACCAGTGGCACCACAGGGCTGCCCAAGCCCGTCTCGATCAGTCACGGTTCGATCGCCGACCGGCTCGCCTTCTACGGGAAGCCGATCGATCCCGAGCAACCCCAGGTGGTCGACATGATGTCGGCTCCCATCTTCCACATCGGCGGCACGCTCGGGCTCTTCGTCTCCCTCTACCAAGGGAAACAGCTCGTCCTGCTTCCCAAGTTCGACGCCGGTGAGTGGCTCTCGCTGGTCGAACGGCACAGGGTGACCCAGACGTTCGTCGTGCCCACCATGCTCCGACGGATCCTGGACCATCCGCGGTTCGCGAGCACAGACCTCTCGTCGCTGCGGTCGCTCAACTACGGGGCCGCCGCCGCCCCGGTGGACCTCATCCGCCGGGCGGTCACCGCGCTGCCCGACGTGGACTTCTCCAACACCTTCGGGCAGACCGAGACGTTGGGGGCCTTCGCCACGCTGACGCCGGAGGACCACCGGCGCGGTGACCGGTTCGACTCGGTGGGAAGGCCGCTCGCGGGCGTCGAGGTCAGGATCGTCGAGCCGGGGACCGATCAGCCGGTGGCCGCGGGGGATCCGGGTGAGTTCCTGGTGCGGGCCGCACAGAACACGACCAGCGAGTGGCTGCACACCGGGGACACCGGCTGGCAGGACGACGAGGGCTACCTGTTTCTGATCGGCCGCCTCTCCGACACCATCAACCGGGGGGAGAGAAGTTCGGCCCGGTTGAGGTCGAGGAGGTCTTGCGGGACCATCCCTCTGTGGCCGACGTGGGCGTCGTGGGCGTGCCCGACGGCGAGCTCGGGGAGCGGGTCGGCGCGGTCGTGGTTGCCACGGGATCGGTCACCACCGACGATCTGGTCGCTCACTGTGCGTCCCGGCTCGCGAGCTACAAGGTCCCCGAATACCTCGACTTCGCCGACGAGCTGCCCGTCACCGTGCTCGGCAAGCTGGACCGCCGGGCACTGCGGGAGCTGCTGGCCGAGACGCCGGTCGTGTCGCGACCGGTCCGCTGAGCGGACGGACCGCACCCACCGGAGGGGCCGCCATCCGGCGGTGGGGCCGCGGCGCCGAGCCATCCCTGCGCGCCGGCGCGCTACGGTGCGCACCGGGCACGCCCCCGAGGGCGGGGGCCACCCGGAGAACCTGACGACAGGGAGGCAGCGACAGTGGCAGACGACGACCTGAAGGCCATCATCGGGACGCCGACCGACACCACGGTGGTGACGGTCGAACGCGGCCAGCTGGGCTTGTTCGCCGCCGCGGTCAAGGACGACAGCCCCGTCTACCGCGACCCGCGGGCGGCGGCCGGGGTCGGCCTGCCCGGTATCCCCGCACCGCCCAGCTACCCCTTCGTGATGGCCAACTTCGGGGCGTACCCCGAGCTGCAGCCGGACGACGCGCCGCGTGGGAACCCGATGGGCGACGTCCTGGTTCCCCTGATGGCCGGAGGAGGGATCATCCTCCACGGCGAGCAGGAGTTCACCTATCACCGTCCGGTGTTCGCCGGCGACGTCCTGGTCGGTCGCGGCAGCGTGGTGGACGCGTACCGGAAGGAGTCGAAGGGTCGGACCATGACCTTCGTGGTGGTCGAGACGGCCTGGACCGACACGACGAGCGGTGAGCCGGTGTGCACCTCGCGGATGAACATCATCCACCGCAGCTGATGGCCGACGTTCCCGCCGATGAGGCGATCCTCCGGCGACTCGAGGACGGGGTGGCCTGGATCACGCTCAATCGTCCCGACGCGGGCAATGCGCTCACGCCGGCCATGCGCGACCAGCTCGGACTCTGGCTCGAGGAGGCCTCGGTCGATCTCGCGGTCCGGGCGGTCGTCCTCACCGGCGCCGGAGAGAAGGGATTCTGCACCGGAGCGGACCTGCGCGCCGGGGTCCCTCAGACGTCCCGTCCGGAGGGTGCGCCTGACCGCACCGTCGGCGACTCGGCCCGGATGATCCGCACCGGGTGGCAGCGCCTGATCTGCGCGGTCCTCGACTGCGAGAAGCCGGTGATCGCCGCGGTCAACGCGACCGCCGCCGGCGGGGGCATGCACCTTGCGCTCGCCTGCGATCTGGTCCTCGCGGCCGAGGAGGCAGCGTTCATCGCGGTCTTCGTCCGGCGGGGCATCGCTCCCGACGCCGGCGGGGCGTATCTGCTGCCCCGCCTGGTCGGGCCCCAGAAGGCGAAGGAGCTCTTCTTCTTCGGGGACGATGTCCCGGCCAGGGAGGCCGAACGGATCGGGATCGTCAACAAGGTGGTCCCGCGAGCCGACCTGGCGGGTGAGGCAGCTGCGTGGGCAGCGCGCCTGGCCACGGGTCCGACCAAGGCCATCGGGGCTGCCAAGTACCTCACCAATCGCTCCCTCGAGTCGGATCGGGCCGGAGCCTTCTGGGACGAATCCGTCCTGCAGGAACTGGTGACGACGACCGACGACTGCCGCGAGGGCCTGGCCGCATTTGCCGAGCGGCGCAAGCCGGTCTTCCGCGGCTGGTGACCGGCGGGACGCCGGTCAGCGGTCCGTCAGCCCTGGTAGCGACCCTCGACGCGGCCGTCACAGCGGTTATCGATTCCGATTCCTCCTCCGGCGAGATGCTAGAAACTCACCCGTGACCTCGACCTGGCTGACCACCGCCGAATGGCTCGCCGTCCTCAGGATCGGGCTCGGACTGTGGTGGATCAAGAGCTTCCTCCACAAGGACCTCACTGCATGGCTCACCCGCGGGGCGGGCATCGAGTGGGGGGGCTCGGTCGCCGAGAAGCACAAGTGGGGGTTCGTGAAGACCGGGTTCGACAAGGTCGTCCGGCCCCGGCCGATCACGATGGCCTACGTCGTGGTCTTCTCCGAACTGGCCATCGGCCTCGGGCTGGGTCTCGGCTTCCTGACCCCGATCGCGGCCTTCGCCAGCATCCTCCTCAACCTCCTCTACTTCGTGCTCATGATCAACGACTGGGCCGAACAGGGCCAGAACCTCATGATGGTGCTGGCGGCGGTCGTCGTCCTCGGCACCCACGCCTGGGACATCTGGTCGATCGACCACGTCCTGCACCTCTTCGGGGCCTGAGACAGGTGGGCATCGGCCTGCTGGAGGAGCACGAGGAGCTCCGGGCGTCGCTCCGGCGTTGGGTCGAAGCGCGCGGGGTGGCGGCCGCCGCCCGCGAAGGCCTCGACGCCGAGGCCGACGTGCTCCCGGCGTACTGGGAGGATCTCGCCGCCCAGGGGACCCTGGCGATCCACCTGCCCGAGGAGTTCGGCGGGCAGGGCGCGGGTCTGGTCGAGCTGGCCGTCGTCGCCGAGGAGCTCGGGCACACGATCGCGGTGGGCCCATGGGACACAGGGTCGGTCGTCGCGGCGGTCATCGCAGCGGACGGCGGTGCCGCGTTGGCCAAGGAGATCCTGCCCGCACTCGCCGACGGCTCGTCGACCGCCTCACTGGCAGTCCCGACGGCGGCGCACGACGGCTCGGCCGTTCCGTCGGTCGGCCTGACCGGTCGGACCACGAGTGACGGCGGGCTGGTCGTCGGCGGCGAGCTCGGGCCGGTGCTGCACGGGTCGCTGGTCTCGATCGTGCTGGCACCTGTGTCGGTTGCGGACTCGGTCCACTGGGTGCTACTCGAACCCGGAGAAGGAGTGACCGTTTCGGCGCTCCCGAGCTTCGACCCGACCCGCCCGCTCGGGCGATGGACCCTGGACGGGGTGGTCGTGCCGCCGGGTCGGGTCCTCCCCACTCGCACCGAGTCCGTGCGCGACCTGGCCCTGCTGGTCTGGTCGGCCGAAGCGGTGGGCGGGGCCCGCCGGTGTCTGGAGGTCGCCGCCGAGCACGCCCGGACCCGCGAGCAGTTCGGTCGCCCGATCGGGCAGTTCCAGGGTGTCAAGCACCGCCTGGCCGACATGCTGGTCTCGGTCGAGCAGGGGGTCGCCGCGACATGGGACGCCGCCGTCGAGTCCGACCGCGGCCGCAGCGGTATGGAGGATGACGACTGGCAGGACCGCAGGGCCACCTCGGGGCGGTTGGCGGTGCAGCTGGCCGCCGCGCTCGCCCTCGACGGCTACGTGACCGCCGCGAAGGGTGCCATCCAGGTCCTCGGGGGGATGGGATTCACCTGGGAGCACGACGCCCACCTCCACCTACGCCGTGCCACCACCCTGCGCCAGCTGGTCGGCGGAACGACGCCGCTCCGGGCCGGAGCGGCCCGTCTCGCGCTGGGCGGCTCGCGCAGACAGCTGTCCATCGACCTCCCGCCGGAGGCCGAGGCGCTCCGGGCCGAGCTCGAGCCCGTGGTGGCAGAGCTGGCGGCCATGGAGGACCCGGCAGCGCAGCGGCGGGCACTCGCCGACCGGGGGTTGCTGGCCCCGCACTGGCCCACACCCTGGGGCCGGGACGCCGGGGCGGTCGAGCAGCTCGTGATCGACCAGGTCTGCGCCGAGGCGGGACTCCGGCGGCCCACCCTCTCGGTGGCCGCCTGGGCACTCCCGACCATCATGGCCCACGGCACCCCCGAACAGACCGAACGGTGGGTCGGACCCACCCTCCGGGGCGAGGTGATCTGGTGTCAGCTGTTCAGCGAGCCGGGGGCGGGATCCGACCTCGCGGCGTTGAGCACCCGGGCCACCCGGGTGCCAGGTGGGTGGTCGCTCACCGGCCAGAAGGTGTGGACCTCGGTGGCGGCCCGTGCCCACATGGGGATCTGCCTGGCCCGCACCAATTCCGACGCACCCAAACATCGCGGGATCTCCTACTTCCTGGTCGACATGCGATCGGCCGGCATCGAGGTTCGGCCGCTCCGGGAGATCACTGGGAACGCGCTGTTCAACGAGGTCTTCTTCGACGGGTGCTTCGTCCCCGACGACTGTGTGGTGGGCGAGATCGACGGCGGGTGGAGGCTGGCCCGGACCACGCTGGCCAACGAGCGGGTCTCGCTCTCGACCGACTCGGCGTTCGGCGGCGCGCTCGAAGGCGTGCTCTCACGGGTGGCCGCCCACCCCGAGCTCCAGGACCCGGTCACCCTCGACCGGCTCGGCGCGCTTCTGGCAGATGCGCAGTCGCTCGCGCAACTGGGCATGCGGTCGACACTGCGTTCGGTGGGGGGCCTCCAGCCCGGATCCGAGTCGAGCGTGGGGAAGCTGCTCGGCGGCGAGTTCGAACAGCGGGTCCACGAGTTCGGCCTCGACCTGTTCGGGCCGGAAGGTGCCGTCGGTGACGGAGAGGCGGCTGCGTCGGCGCATGGGGTGCTGCAGAGTACGTGCCTCACCATCGCCGGAGGGACGAGCGAGGTCCAGCGCAACGTGATCGGCGAACGCCTTCTCGGGTTGCCGCGGGACCCGGAGCCCGGCCGGTGAGCGGTGGGTTGATCGGGCGTCCCGGATCGGGGCACAGTGGGCGGATCGACGAGAGAGGACGGGATGATGGGTGACGCGGTGCTGTACTTCGAGGACGTCAGCGAGGGCGACGAGGCCCCGGTGCTGACCCATGTGCTGACCCGGACCGATCTGGTTGCGTACGCAGGGGCATCAGGGGACTTCAACCCGATGCACCACGACGAGGTGGCGGCGGTCGCGGCCGGTCAACCAAGTGTCTTCGGTCACGGCATGTTCTCGATGGGCCTGTTGGGCACCGCGATCACCGACTACGTGGGCGTCGGGAACGTCCGGCGGTTCCAGGTGCGCTTCTCGCGTCAGACCTGGCCCGACGAGAAGCTCAGTTCGAAGATCGTGGTGACCGGCAAGCGGGCCGAGGGCGCTGAGCACTTCGTCGACCTCGACGTGCGCCTGCGCAACGCCGACGGCGAGGAGAAGGTGGTCGGAGAGGCCACCGCCCTGGTTCCCTCACGCGGCTGACAGAGCGCCCGGGGCGCCCGCGCCCTATGAGATGCTGAAGGGGGGTACCCCCGAGGACACGCCCTTGAACAGTTCTCCCTTGGCTGCGGCGAGCTCGGCCGGGGTCCACATCGACTCGCGGTGGATCTCGCCGATCGGGTGGAAGCCGCCCATGGCCCAGATGTCCCCGCCGTAGACGACGAAGTTCTGACCACTGATGTCGGCCGCTTCGTCCGTGGCGAGGAAGGTCACCAGCTGGGCGACATTGCGGGGATCGAATTTGTCGAATCCCTCGGTGGCCTTGGCCATGTCGCCGAAGAGGTTCTCGGTCATCCGGGTCCGGGCGCGGGGCGAAATCGAGTTGACCGTGATCCCGTAGCGCCCGAGCTCACGGGCCAGCACCCAGGTCATCGAGGCGATCCCGCCCTTGGCGGCCGCGTAGTTGGCCTGCCCGGCGTTGCCGAAGAGCCCAGCCTCGGACGAGGTGTTGACGATCCGGCCGGTCACGTCCTCTCCGGCCTTCGCCCGGCCACGCCAGTAGACAGCGGCGTGGTGGGACGGCGCGAAGTGGCCCTTGAGATGGACCCGGATGACGTCGTCCCAGTCGGACTCGTCCATGTTGAAGCTCATCTTGTCCCGCAGGATGCCTGCGTTGTTGACCAGGATGTCCAGTTGCCCGAAGGTCTCGATGGCCTGGTCGACGAGCGCTTTGGCTCCCTCCCACGAGCTCACGTCGGAGGCGTTCACGGCGGCCTTGCTCCCGCCGGCCTCGATCAGCTCGACCACCTCTTCGGCAGGGTGCTTGTCCCCACCCTGCCCCTCGACCGAGGCCCCGACGTCGTTGACGACGACCTTGGCCCCCTCCGAGGCCAGGAGCAACGCCTCCTCGCGTCCGATCCCTCGGCCTGCGCCGGTGACGATGGCAACCTTGCCGTCGAGCATTCCCATGGTGTCCTCCTGTGGTCGATGCGGTGATCGATGTCCCTCACCGCCGCACGGCTCGCCGTAGCGGAACCGGGGAAGCATGGCCGATACCCACCGGTTGCGGCAAGACCGGCTGGGCTCGGGCCGTCCCGGGCCGGTCCCGTGAGCGCTCCGAGCCGTCCTCGAGCGCCACCCAGGGGGCGGGCCCGCACGTGCGGGCGAGAGGATTCGAACCTCCATCCCCGAGGGGACCGGGACCTAAACCCGGCGCGTCTGCCAGTTCCGCCACGCCCGCGTGCAGATCAGCCTAGTGAGCGGTGCAACGGGCGGCGGCCGTTCCCTGGAGCCCGGAAGGGCCCTGGCTATAGTCAGCCTGTGCCGACCCCGACCTCCCCGGTGTCACCTGTGGGTCCCGACGGTCCGGCGACGGCCGGTCCGACCGGAGACGGCGAGGACGATCCCGCCGAGCGGGTCCGCTACCTGGACCAGGTGATGGCCGAGATCGACGCCGAGGTGCGGCGGCGACGCGCCTCGGGGGATCTCCCCGCCGGTCTCGAACGCGAGCTCGACGAGCTGTTCCTCGAGTTCTCCCCGGTAGGCCTCCACGGTCGCGGGCGTCTGCGCGAGACGCTCACCCTGGTCGACGGGAGTGCGCACGTCGACATCGCCGTGCCGGTCGAGTCGCAGAAGATGGTGGGCACCTACGTCAAGCGGCTCATCCGCCAGGGGCTCGGCTGGTACATGGGCTTCATCGTCCACCAGATCGTCAAGTTCGCCTGGGCGGTCTCGCGGATGTTGCACGTGGTGGTCGACCACGTCGAAGACCTCGAGGCGACGGTGGAGGCCCACCGATCACCGGATCTGCCCGCCGGCGTCGTGCCACGCACCGAGCCGGGTCGCACCTGGTGGGCAGATGCAGCGGTTGCCGCCCTCGGCGGAGTCCCGGGACGCGTGGTCCACGCCGACTGTGGCGACGGCTCGCTGGTCGCCGCCCTCGTGGACGCGGGAGTCGACGCGTACGGGATCGACCCCTCCGAGACCGCCATCGAGCCCGCCCTCGACCGCGGCTTGGACGTCCGGTCCGAGACCGTCCTCGGCCACCTCGCCGTGGTCGCCGACGAGGTGCTCGGCGGGCTGGTATTGAGCGGCTCGGTGCAGTGGCTCCGACCCAACGAGCGCGAGCAACTTGTCGAGCTCGCCGCCTCGCGGTTGGCCCTGGACGGCGTCCTGGTCCTCCAGTCGACCACCCCGGAATCGTGGTCGGCGTCCGTCGAGCCGATGGTGCGCGACCTGGCACCGGGGGGTCCGATCCACGCCGGGACCTGGGCCTATCTGCTCGGGTGCCGCGGCTTCCGGGTGGAGCAGCCGTTGACCGGGGGGGTGGACCGGCGTCTGGCCCGGGTGTCCTCGTCGGGACCCGACGCGGCCGCGCTCAACGCGACCATCGATACGATCAACGAGCTGCTCCTCGGTCCCGGGGAGTTCCTCGTCGTGGCCACGCGGGAGCGGTGACCGCAGTCCACCAGTTCGTTCCCGCGCTCCTTCCGAGGGACGCCACCGGCCAGCACACCCTGGCCCTGCGTGACGCGTTGCGGGCGGTCGGATGGGAGTCGGACATCTATGCAGAGGCGGTGCACGACGAGCTCGCCGACGAGGCCACCTCCTTCGAGCGCTACCCGCAGCGGTCGCGCCCCGGCGACATCCTCCTCTATCAGCTCGGGACGGCGTCCCCGCTGGCCGAGTTCCTGCTCGGTCGTCCCGAGCCCCTCGTCCTCGACTATCACAACGTGACACCGGCCGCCTTCTACGCGGGCTGGGAGGACCACACGGAAGAGAAGGTCGTGCGCGCCCGCGAACAGGTGACCGCCCTCGCTCCGCACGCCGTGCTCGGGATCGCCGACTCCGCGTTCAACGCGGCGGAGCTCGACCGTCTCGGCTGTCCGGAGACGGTCGTCGTCCCGATCCTGGTCGGGATCGGACCGGACGGCGCCTCAGCCGACCAGCGTGAGCGCAGCCGCCTCGCCGCGGCGCACGGCGGGCGGACCGTCCTCCTCTTCGTGGGCCGGCTCTCCCCGAACAAGGCACAGCACCGCCTGGTCGAGGCGCTCTGGCTGTACCGCCGCTGGTTCGACCCCGAGGCCCGGCTCCACCTCGTCGGCCCGACGGTCACCCCGGCGTACGCCAGAGCGGTGAGCTCCCTCGCCGATGAGCTCGGGATCGGCGACGCGGTGCGTCATGGCGAGGACCTGACCGCCGCCCAGCTGGCCGCGTGGTACGAGGATGCCGATGTCTTCGTCTGCCTCTCGCGCCACGAGGGATTCTGCATTCCGCTGCTCGAGGCCATGCGCGCCGGTCTGCCCATCGTCGCCCTCGACGCGGGGGCTGTGGGAGAGACGCTGGGCGATGCCGGTCTGCTGCTCGGCACCGACCGTCCGTCCACGGTGGCGATCGCCGTCGACCGGGTACGACGGGATCCATCCCTCGCCGGGCGCCTCTCCCTCTCGGGCCGCCGTCGGCTCGGCGACTTCTCTGCCGCGACCACCCGCCAGCGCTTCGTCGACGTCCTGAGCCGGCTCTCGGCGGAACGGCGGATCGTGGCATGAAGCTCACCTTCGTCACGCCGCGCTACGGGACCGAGGTAATCGGGGGAGCCGAGTCGGCCGCCCGGATGCTCGCCGAACGGGTGTGCGTGCGCCCCGGTTGGCAGGTCGAGGTGCTCACCAGCTGTGCGCTCGACCACCTCACCTGGGAGAACGTCGAACCGCCCGGACCGAGCGTTCTCAACGGGGTGACCGTGCGCCGGTTCCCGACCGTGTCGCGGCGAACCCTCGAGTACTTCGCGCTCGACGCCAAGCTGCGGGTGGCACCGGAGACCGCCACCCTCGAACAGTCACGCCGATGGGTTGCCCTCAACGGTCCGGTCTGCCCCGACCTGGGCGACGCGGTCGCGGTCACCGATGCGGACGTGCTGGCCTGCTACCCCTACCTGTTCGCCACCACGGTCGACGCGCTCGCGCTGTCCCGGGTCCCCGTCGTCCTGCACCCTGCAGCCCATGACGAGCCGGCGCTCTATCTGTCCGCCTTCCGGCGCAGCTTCCGCCAGATCGACGGGCTCGTCTACCACACCAGGGCGGAGCGGGACCTCATGGAGCACGTCTTTACGGTCGGGGACCGACCCCAGATCGTGCTCGGGCTCGGCGTCAACCATCCGTCCGGAACCGGGCGTCCGGGTGCCGGCCTCCTGGGCATCGGCGACCGGCCCTATGTCTGCTACCTCGGGCGGGTCGACGAGCACAAGGGCTGCGGCATGCTCGCCGACTACTTCGCCCGCTACAAGGAGCGTCACCCCGGCGACCTCGCGTTGGCCCTTGTCGGCCCGGTGTCCGACCAGGCGCCTCGCCACCCGGACATCGTGGTCACCGGGACGGTGTCAGAAGCCGACAAATGGGACATCCTGGCAGCGGCACAGGCGATGGTCACGCCCTCGGCGTACGAGTCGTTCTCGCTGGTGCTCCTCGAGTCCTGGACGCTGGGCCTCCCGGTCCTGGTCAACGCCACCTGCGCCGCGACCATGGAGCACTGCCGCCGCTCCGGGGGCGGCCTGTGGTTCGACTCCTTCCGCTCGTTCGAGGTCGCAGTCGACCGGCTCACGTCCGACGGCCCCCTGCGGGCGGCGCTCGGCGAGGCCGGGCGCCGGTACACGGCACGGTTCTACCAGTGGCCGACGCTCATCGACCGGTACACCGAGTTCCTCACCGAGGTCGTCGCCCGAGGGCGACCCATGCGGGTGGCCGACCACCGGCTCGAGCCGCCGGTCGGCGGCGTCGAGTACGTCCGGGGGGTGTGACCGTGCCCGAGGGTCGCGACGGGACCTCCGACGACGGGGCCGACGACGCGGGTGGGGCGGGCTCGACCGAGCTGCCCCCCGACGAGCGGGAGCTCCTCGCCGCCTTCGACCGGCTCAGTCCCGAGGGCTCCCTGCGGTGGGGATTCGACGACGCCATGCGCCGGGTCAAGCCCTCGGCGGCCGAGACACCGGCGCTGCACCCCTGGGAGGGGCTCCCCGACGATCTCTGGGAGCGAGGGCGATCGGCCCGCATCGGGGGACGGTTCGTGGGGGACGTGGCCGGGGTGCTGGCCGGACTGCTCGCCGACGACGCACGACGCACTGCGGTGGAGGCGGTGGCCAACGCAAACGTGGCCACCTGCGATGCGCTCCGCTACCTGGCGGCGAGGGTCGAGCAGCTCGAGGCGCGGACCGATCCGGCGGGCCTTGCGCCGTCCCTCCTCGCACTGCCCGCACCCGACGTGGGTGGACTGCTCGACGAGGTCATCCGATTCGTGTGGCCGCCCCGGGAACGCGACGGGGCGAACGGCACGGTGGTGCTGGGCGAGCTCGGGGACCGGGCCCTCTGGGACGGGCTGGCCGCCCGGGCGGGGCACGATCGCGGCGTGCGCGGGGTGGATCCGCGTGGTGCGGTCGTGTGGGGGAGCTGGCCCACCGCGGGACCGGACACCGAACTCGTCACCGCCGAGGTCGTCGTCCACCTCCGGACCCTGGCCGCCGACAGTGTGGGGGCGGTCCTCCTCTCGGGCTGTGCCGACCGGGTCGACCTGGCGGCCAAGCTCGAACTGGTCGACGAAGCCCTCCGGGTGATCGCCCGCGGGGGGAGGTTGGTCATCCTCGTCGACGACCAGTCCGCGTGGGATGCGTCGTTGGCGCCACAGGTGCGCGATCTGCTTCCCGGGCGTCCGCTGCACCCGCAGACCTGGGAGCTGCTGCTGCGCCAGCGTGGCGTGCAGGGCCGCATCCTCCCGCCCGACGGTGGGACCATCTCCGCCATCCTGGCTGTCGTGCAGCCATGAGCGGCATCCACCAGTTCGTCCCCGTGCTCCACCGACGGGACGCGGTGGGGGAGCACACCCGCACGGTGCGCGACCGTCTGGTGGCCGAGGGGATCACGTCACGCATCTACACGGAGCTGCCCGACGCCGACACCGTCTCGGAGACCCGGCCCTACCGCTCCTACGAAGAGGAGTCCGAACCCGGCGACGTGCTCGTCTACCAGGTGGCCACCCGATCGGCGCTGGCCGGATGGTTGGCCACCCGACCGGAACCGCTGGTGCTCAACTACCACAGCATCACGCCGCCCGAGTTCTTCACGCGGTGGAACAACGCCATCGCCCGGCTCCAGGTCGGTGCACTGGCGGAGCTCCACCAGTTGGCTCCGCGCGCGGCGCTCGGGATCGGGGTCTCGGCATTCGACGCGGACGAGCTCCGCCGCGCCGGGTGCGCGTGGACCACGGTCATCCCGGTCGCCAGCGTTGCCGTTCCGCCGCCCCCGGCCGATCCGGACACCCTCGAGCGGCTGACCGATCGCCGGGACGGCGCCGGGCCCCGGTGGCTCTCCGTCGGCCGGCTCGCGCCCAACAAGGACCACCAGGAGACGATCGCCGCGCTCTTCGTGGCCCGAGCCACCACGGCGCCGGGTGCTTGCCTGACACTGGTCGGCGCCCCGACCGAGCCGGCCTACGCTGCCGCGCTCCACACGTACGCGGACTCGCTCGGTCTCGGCGACGCGGTCACCTTCGAGTCGGGGCTCAGTGACAGCGAGCTCTCCGCCCACTACGACGCAGCCGACGTCTTGGTCATGCTCTCCGACCACGAGGGGTTCGCCGTGCCCGTGCTCGAGGCCATGGCCCACGGGCTTCCGGTGGTCGCCTTCGACGCGGGAGCGGTGGCCGAAGTGCTCGGGGACGCCGGGGTTCTCCTCCGCGCCAAGGGACCGCGGCACGTCGCCGCAGCGGTGTCCCTGGTCACGGACGATGCGGAGCGACGGGAGGCGTTGGTCTCCGCCGGAAGGGACCGGGTTGCCACGTTCGGTCTGCAGACGGCCGGGGCGGCAATGGTGGAGGCGCTACGCGGTGTGGTTGCGGATGGTGTTCCAGCCCGGTGACCAGGGCCGCGACCGCGCCCGGCGTGCGTCCGCAGCGGGCATCCAGCAACTAGGCTTTCGCCCCATGGACTCCCTTCACCTCTCCTCCCCCGACGTCCCCCTCACGACGGTCGGTGGGCCCGCCGAGATGGCGACCGGTGCCGAGGTCGGACCGGGCTCGGACATCTTCCAACGCCTGCTCAAGGAGCGGATCGTGTTCATCGGGTCGGCTATCGACCAGAACACGGCCAATCTGGTCTGCTCCCAGCTCATCCTGCTCGAGGCGGAGCACCAGGATCGGGACATCTCGGTCTACATCAACTCCCCGGGCGGGTCGGTCACCGACGGCCTGGCCATCTACGACACCATGCAGTACGTGCGCTGTGACGTGCGCACGATCTGCGTCGGCCTGGCTGCGTCGATGGGGCAGTTCCTGCTCTGTGCGGGGACGCCCGGAAAGCGCTTCGCCCTGCCCCACAGCCGGATCCTCATGCATCAGCCGTCCGGCGGGATGCAGGGGCAGGCCTCCGACATCGCGATCCAGGCCGAACAGATCATGTACCTCAAGCGGATGATGGCCGAGCGCATCGCGTTCCACACTGGCCAGAGCATCGAGCGCATCGAGGCCGACTCGGACCGCGACCGCTGGTTCACCGCCGAGGAGGCCCAGGAGTACGGCTTCATCGACGAGGTCATCCAGAAGGACGCGATGGAGGTCCCGACGGCCGGCGCGGGGGCTGCCGGGAAGTGACCCTGGGCCTCCAGCAACCGGCGTCGGCCGATCCCGATCCGGAACGACCCGCGACCATCGGGGGCACGACCCGGTTCGTGCCAGGGCAGAGCCACGATCGGGTCACCATCGTCAACGGCAAGGTCCAGCTCGGCCAGCGCCTGAAGGACCTCTGGCGGAATCGCGACCTCCTGATCCTGCTCACCCGTACAGAGCTCAAGGTCAAATACAAGAACTCGGTCCTCGGCTACGCCTGGTCGATGCTCAACCCGGCCATGGTGCTCGGGATCTACTACGTGGTGTTCAAGGTCATTTCACGGACCAGGCAGCCCCACTTCGCGATCTGGCTGTTCTGCGGCCTCCTCGCCTGGAACCTCTTCAACAACTCGGCGATGAGCTCGACGACCGTGGTGGTCGGCAAGGCGGGGATCATCAAGAAGGTGGCCTTCCCACGGGAGCTGTTGGCCATGTCGACCGTCGGTGTGGCGCTGGTCCTCTTCACGATCCAACTCGGCGTGCTCGCGTTCTTCCTGGTCGTGTTCGGACTGTCGCCCGACTGGCACGCCCTCTGGCTCATGCCGCTCGCCTTCGTGGCTCTCATGGTCTTCACCTGCGCGGTGTCGGTCTTCCTCTCGGCGGTCAACGTCTATCTGCGGGACACCCAGCACCTCACCGAGGTATTGCTCATGGCCTGGTTCTGGGCCACGCCGATCGTCTATCCGTACGGCCTGGTCGCTCCGCACCTCGCCGAGTTCCACCTCACCGGGGTCTATCTCGCCAACCCGTTGACCCCGGTCGTGATGTCCTTTCAGCGGGCCATCTACGGCCACACCTCCTATCTCATCCCCCCGAACACCACTCCGTATCCGCTCCTCCCGACGACGGGGCTGGACTGGTACGCGCTCGCACTCGGGATCGTCCTGCTGGTGAGCATCGGGCTCTTCCTGCTCTCGCTCATCGCCTTCGGACGGCTCGAGGGCAACTTCGCCGAGGAGCTCTGAGCGGTGTCTGTCGCAATCGACGTGCGGGGCATCTCCAAGCAGTTCAAGCTCTACGACGAGAAGCACACCTCGTTGAAGGAACGGGTCATCCACGGCGGCAAGATGCCCTACACGCCGTTCTGGGCCCTCCAGGACGTGAACGTCGAGATCATGCAGGGCGAGACCTTCGGCATCCTCGGCCGGAACGGGAGCGGCAAGTCGACCCTCCTCAAGTGCATCGCCGGCATTCTGAAGCCGACCTCCGGGGAGATCAGGGTGCGCGGCAGCCTGGCCGCGATGCTCGAGCTCGGCGCAGGGTTCCAGCAGGAGCTCTCCGGCCGCGACAACATCTTCCTCAACGGCTCGTTGCTCGGGCTCTCCCGTCCCGAGATCGAGAAGCGGTTCGACGCGATCGTGGCCTTCGCCGAGCTCGAGGACTTCATCGACAACCAGGTCAAGTTCTACTCGTCGGGCATGTACGTGCGGCTCGGGTTCGCGGTTGCGGTCAACGTGGAGCCGGATGTGCTGCTCGTCGACGAGGTGCTGGCGGTGGGGGACGCCGCCTTCCAGCGGAAGTGCCTCGACCACGTCAAGCGGTTCCAGCGCGAGGGCCGGACCATCGTCGTGGTGAGCCACGCGACCGACGTGATGCGCCAGAGCTGTGACCGGCTGATGGTGATGAACCACGGCAAGGTGATCACCGTCGACGAGCCCGGTGAGGGGATCCGTGTGTTCCTGGCCGACCTCCTCGGTATGGGCACCCTCGAGGGATCCGAGTCCGGCGGCATCGAGGGAAATGTCCTCGCGATCGGGAACGTCCGCGTCGACCACAGTGGGAGTGGCGACCGGTTGCACCTGTACCCGGGTGAGGCGCTCACGGTCAGCGCCGAGGTCGACAGCCTCGCGCCGGTCCCGGACGGGATGGCCAACATCGCCATCTACGAGGCCGGCGGCGACCTGGTCTTCGTGTCCGACCCGAACGACCCGATGTGCGCCATCGACATCCCCGAGGGCGGCGGCGTGGTGCGGTTCAACTTCCCCGAGGTCCCGCTCCTCGACGGTGCCTATTCGGTGAGCCTGGGCGTTCGCAGTAACAGCGTCACCGCCATCTACGACTGGAAGGACTCGGCGACCACATTCGAGATGGCCAACCCGGGTCGATCGACCGGCAAGGTGCGCCTGCCGCTCGACGTGAGCTTCCGGCTCGGCTCAGCCGTCGCCACCGGCGAGGTACCCGTGGTCGGCGCCCAGTTCGGGCCGCTGCCCGGCTGGGAAGAGTCCACTGCGTGACGGCATCCGGGGTCACCAGGATCGACCAGGTCATCCCCTCGCTCGCCAGCCGGGACGCCATCGGCGGCCATGTCATCCAGCTGCAGGAGCTTCTGCGGTCCCGTGGGTACGGGTCGGACATCTACTACGGCACCGCCACCCTCGACCGGCTCGACCACGGGCTCCCGGTGTCCCGCATCGGTGACCACCCGAGTGCGCGGCGAGTGCTGCTCTACCAGCTCTCCATCGGGAGCGGGGTTGCCGATATCTTCCGCGAGCGCCCCGAGCGGAAGTTCGTGAACTACCACAACATCACCCCGGCCCATCTGCTCGAGGCGTGGGTGCCGGCTGTCGGCGAAGAGGTGCGCTGGGGTCGCGCGCAGTTGCGCGACCTGGCGCCGGTGACCGAGTTTGCCGTCGCCGACTCCACCTTCAACGAGCACGAGCTCCGCGACGCCGGCTACCAGGCGACCACCACCGTGCCGCTCCTGATCGATCTCGACGGATTCTCCGGGTCCCCAGATCCTGAGCTGGCCGAGCGTCTGGCCGTCCAGCGGGCACGCGGGGGAACCGACCTCCTCTTCGTGGGAAAGGTCTCCCCACACAAGGGCCAGCACGACCTCGTCAAAGCACTGGCCGCGTACCGGCGGCTCTACGACCCCGAGGCCCGGCTGCACCTCGTGGGAGGGGCGATCAGCGAGGAGTACCTCACGGCACTCGAGCGGTTCGCCGAGGAACTCGGGCTGCTCGAGGCCGTCGACTTCGCCGGCTCGGTCACCCACGAAGAGCTCATCGCCTACTACGCCGCTTCCGACGTATTCGTGTGCCTCTCCAATCACGAGGGATTCTGCGTGCCCCTGCTCGAGGCCATGTACCACCGGCTCCCCATCGTTGCGTACCCCACCACGGCTGTGCCCGAGACCGTCCAGCAGGCCGGGCTCATCCTTCCCAACAAGGAGCCGGCCCGGGTGGCCGCAGCGATCGACCGGGTGGTCAGCGACGCGAGGTTGCGCGACGAGTTGTCCAGGGCTGCAGCCGAGCGGGTCGCCTCGTTCGCCCTGCCCAGGGTCAAGGCCGGCTTTGCCTCGGCGCTCGAGGCCGCCTGCGCGGCGTGACGGCGGATCGCCTCGCGCCGCCGCCCCGGCGATGAGGGTCGCCTTCGTCGTCCCCCGGTACGGCCCGGCCATCATCGGCGGTGCCGAGACCGCGGCCAGACTCCTCGCCGAACACCTGGCTGCGCGACCTGGCTGGCAGGTGGATGTCCTCACCACCTGCGCCGAGGACTTCGTCACCTGGGAAGACGTCTATCCCGCGGGAGAGGAATGGATCGACGGCGTGCGGGTGGTCCGATTCGCCTCGGCCGCAGGACGTGACCCATCGTTCCATCCGCTGTCGGCCGCCCTGCTCGCAGACCCCGGGTCGGCCAGTGACCGCGATGCCGAGCGCTGGCTCGACCTGCAGGGTCCGGTCGCTCCGGCGCTGGCCGCGGCAGCGGCCGATTGGCCCGCGGACGTATTCGTCTTCTATCCCTACCTCTACTATCCGACGGTCCGTGTCATCGGCCGAGTGAGTGCCCCGACCATTCTCCACCCGGCAGCGCACGACGAGCCCGCGCTGCGCCTTCCGATCTTCCGTCGCGTCTTCGAGGCGGCCGACGGACTGGTCTTCCAGACGACGGCCGAGCGCGAGCTGGTCGAGGCTGCCTTCCCGGTGGCCACGCACCATCAGCTGCTGCTCGGCCTCGGCGTCGACGACCCCGATCTCGCCGCCGGCACCGACGCCGCCACACCGGGTGTCGGAGGGGAAGCCGGCTGCCCCTACCTGCTCTGTCTCGGCCGCGTCGACAGCCACAAGGGGACCACCCTCCTGGCCGCCTACTTCGCGCGCTACAAGGAGCGTCGACCGGGCCCCTTGCGCCTGGTGCTGGCCGGTCCGGTCGTCGATCCGCCGCCACCCCATCCGGAGATCGACCTGCTCGGCGCGGTCGGGGACGAGGTCAAGTGGGAGCTGCTCAGGTCTGCTGCGGTTCTGGTGTCTCCGTCGCCGTGGGAGGCGTTCTCACTGGTGGTTGCCGAGGCGTGGAGTGCACGGACACCTGTCCTGGTCAACGCCGCGTGCGGTGCGACCGTCGAACAGTGCGACCGGTCGGGAGGCGGACTGCGATTCGACGGGTACGGCGAATTTGAGGTGGCGCTGGATCTGCTCCTCGGCGATCCGGCGCTGCGCCGGACGCTCGGGGTTCGCGGTCGTGCCTATGTCGACGGCCGGTTCCGGTGGCCGTTGGTGATCGACCGGTATGCCGGCTTCGTCGAGTCTGTCGTCGGGCGGAGAGCGCACGCCGGCTGAGCGTGTGGGGGTTCAGAGGCCGCGGCCGAGGGGACGCGGCCCCGCTCGCTCGGTGATCCGCACACCGAGCAGCGTGGTACCCGGCGCGACCTTCCAGACCCGGTACCCGCCGATGGGCACCGGTGTGGGCAAGGGCGACGCGTCCCCCTGGGCCACGAGCGACGAGAGCCCGGACAGCGCCGGCGACGCGACCAGGACGACCGAGCCGGTCGGCCCAACCGCGACCGAGGTGCCGGCGGCGTAGTAGAGGGCACCGTGCTGTTCGTTGTAGAGCAGCCCGCCCGGCGTGATCAGCGCGACCCGGTCGGCGGGCAGCTCCCAACCCGCGTTGCGGTAGATGGATGCACCGCCGTCCGGCGTGTCGAGCACGATCACGTCCCGGTCGGCACGGACCTGCGGCCCGAGCTCGGCGAACGCAGCGTCGATCGCGTCCGCGGCGCGGATTGCGGAGCGGGTGTCGAGGTAGGGCGCCTGGTAGCGGGGCTGGCGGAGCCACAACCCGGTGGACGAGACGGCGCTGTCCGGCAGCACACCGTTCCCCGCGAGGAACCGCTGGATGCCGAGCCCCGCCACGGCCACGATGGCTGCGGTGGCCACGATCGTCCATGCAACCGGCACCCGCGCGCCTGCGGTACGTGGACGCACCAGCGCACCCGGCACGAGCAGTAGGGCGATGACCGCAGCCGGCAGATAGGCCAGCAGGTATCCGCCCTTGGCGAACTGGACGAGGGCCACCAGTGCCATGGCCGGGACCAGGGCGGCACCGAGCACCGCTGTGCGGGACTGGTACCAGGGGCGCACCCATGGCTCCCCGGACGGCGCGTCCGCAGGCGGGCCGGGAACGAGATCGGACCTGCCCGGCCCGATCAGGGCCCGGATACCGAGGGCTGCAGCAGACAGCAGGGCGACGACGGCCAGCGGAGCGAGTGCCAGCACGGTGAAGGCGGCGAACGTTCCGAGGTTGGTGGTTGCACCGGCGGCGTGGTCGAGGATCGACGTGGCCTCTGCCGCTCCGTCGGTCTCGAGCCGGGTCGCATGCAGCCAGGCCGCGACACCCCCCGGCTGGGAGAGCGCCATCGGGACGAACCAGACCGCGACCGCAGCGGCACCGGCCGCCACCGTGAGCAGGAGGTCGCGCCAGCGGCGGATCGATCCGGCCACAGCTATGCAGGCGAGAAGCGCGAACGACTGGATGATCGACGGGCGGAAGCCGGCGAGGAGCCCGAGGACGACCACCGCCGCGAGCCCGTGCGGGCTGCCGGGGCGAGCCCGCCAGGCGAGTATCAACAGCGCTGCGCATGCCAGGAGGTCGAAGGAGTAGGTGGCCACGATCGACCCGCTGAACCATGCGAACGGCGAGGTGGCGACCACCACGCCCGCCGCCAGACCGACCCACCGCCCGCCCAGGTCGCGGCCCGCGACCACGGTGAGCCCGGCTCCGGCCGCGGATGCCAACGCGGCCAGGAGCACCAGCGAGTGGATCACCCCGAGAGCCGTGGTCTCGTGGACGAGGCGGCCGACGGCGACGTAGAGCCAGTACCCGGGCGGCTGGGGGAGCCCATGGGTCACGTCGAAGTGGCCCACGGCCGAGGCGTACTGGGCCGAGTCCCAGTCGGTCGGGCCCCGTGCAGCCGTCGACAGTCGGGCGACCAGGGTGGCCGCGCCGACCAGCCACGGAGCGCTCCGGTCGACCACCCGCCCGTGCGGCCGGGCAGGCCGTGGGGCGGAGTGGCGTCCCTGCCCGACGACCCGATCCGGTGTCGCCACGGCTGTCCCCGGACCCCCGGCTCGGACGTCGCCGCCGGCCACGGACGTGGTGGGCGGGTTGAAGACCATGGCTCAGGGTACCGAGCCGATGCCCGCGCCCCGGGGACTGGCGCGCTCAGGCGCGGTCGGGCCGGATCTGCCGTTCGGGATCGATCCGCGGGTCGTCGCGGGGCCGGGATCGACGGTTCAGTTCTGCTCACCCGGGGCCGATACCCAGTGAACGGGTGAGAGCGGTGTCGCGGCCGTGCCACGTCCGGCTGGTGGTCCTGGAGGTCGGGATGACGAGGAAGGACCACGGGCCGGACGATGACCAGACGAGGGAGGACCACGACGCGTGAGGGCGACCATGAGGTGTGAGGATCCGGACGGACCGACCCCGAACGAGACAGCACCCGGGCCGAGACGGTCGTCCGGCCGATCCTCCCTCCTCCTTCTGGCCGGCACGGTGCTCCTGACTGCCACAGTGGCTGCGTTCGCCCCGAGCGTCTCGGTCGCTGCACCGGCACCCCGGGTCGCTCTCCCGATCTCGCTGGTCTGGCAGCAGGTGCTGCCGGACGCCGGATCGCCCGTCGCCCAGGGATCGCCATCGGTGGCGACCCTCGACGGTGGGGGACCGTCGATCGTGGTGGGCGACCGGGCGGGCAGTGTCTACGCCTTCCACCTCTCGAACGGCTCAGCCGTCGCGGGGTGGCCGGCCCACCTCGGCGCCCCGATCGACTCCACCCCGTCCGTCGCGCCCAACGGGGCCGGCACAGACACCGTGTTCGTCTCGGCCGGCAACGCCGCCCAGCCGACGGTCGGCGGCTACTTCGCGCTCGACAATCGGGGGGGCCAGATCTGGTCGCACGGTGCGCCTGATCCGAACGGCGCCCACGGGGTGCAGGCGTCGATGGCAGTCGGCCAGCTCGAGGGGACGACCGCGGTGGTGGCGCCGTCGCTCGGCCAGGAGGAGTACGCCTTCCAGGCCGGCAGCGGCGGGCTCCTGCCCGGCTGGCCGTTCTTCACCGCCGACAGCGGGTTCACGACGCCGTCGCTCGCAGATCTCTACGGCGACGGCCAGACCGAGATCATCGAGGGTGGTGATTCGACCGCGGGTCTCGCCAACGGGCAGACCTACTCCAACGGGGGGCACCTGCGGGTACTCGGCGAGGGCGGGAACATGCTCTGCTCCTACAACACGAATCAGACGGTCGATTCCTCCCCGGCCGTCGGCAACTTCCTCACGGGCGGGCAGGTGGGAATCGCATTCGGCACCGGCTCGTACTACCCGGGCGCCCCCGACTCGGACACCCTGTTAGCGTCGGACTCCCACTGCAACATCGTGTGGCGGGACGCTCTGGGTGGCAACACGGTCTCCAGTCCGGCCATCGGGGACCTCAACGGGAACGGTAACGTCCAGGTGCTCGAGGGCGCCGACACCGGCAGCAGCGGTCTCGTCTACGCGCTCAACGGGTCCAACGGTGCGGTCCTGCCGGGATGGCCGCAGGCGACGCCGGGCAGGATCATCGGCGGCATCACCACCGCAGATCTGACCGGAGGCGGCTACAACGACGTGCTGGTTCCGACGACGGACGGCCTCGTCGTCTACGACGGCCGCACCGCCCAGCCCGTCGCCACGCTCGGCGCCGGATCAGTGGCCCTCCAGAATTCGGCCGCAGTGACCGTCGACCCCGACGGGCTCGTCGGGATCACCATCGCCGGGTACAACGCCTCCAACGCCGGCGTCGTCCAGCACTACGAGATCGCCGGGTCCGCCGGACACTCACTCGGCAAGCGGGCGTGGCCGATGTTCCACCAGAACCCGCAGTTGACCGGGTGGCTGAGCCAGGCCGCCCCCGGACATCTCAACGCCCCGATCGTCGGCATGTCGGCAACCGCGGACGGGAAGGGCTACTGGAACGTGGCGTCCGACGGCGGTCTCTTCGACTTCGGTGACGCCGGCTTCCACGGGTCGATGGGTGGGCATCCGCTCAACCAACCCGTCGTCGGGATGGCTGCGACGGCGGACGGGCGCGGCTACTGGGAGGTCGCGTCCGACGGCGGGCTGTTCGCCTTCGGCGACGCCCACTTCCACGGGTCGATGGGCGGACAGCACCTCAACCGGCCGATCGTCGGGATGGCCGCCACGCCTGACGGGGGCGGCTACTGGGAGGTCGCGTCCGACGGCGGGCTGTTCGCCTTCGGCGACGCCCACTTCTACGGCTCGACCGGGGCGCTGACCCTCAATCGACCGGTCGTGGCGATGGCCCCGACACCGGACGGCCGCGGCTACTGGCTGGTTGCCTCCGATGGGGGCATCTTCGCCTTCGGCGACGCCCACTTCTACGGTTCGATGGGTGGACAGCACCTCAACCAGCCGATCGTGGGGATGGCCTCGAACGGCAGCCACGGCTACTGGCTGGTCGCCTCCGACGGCGGGATCTTCAGTTTCGGGACGGCACCGTTCTGGGGCTCGACCGGCAACCTCTCGCTCGTGCTCCCGGTCGTCGCCATGGCGCCGGCGCCGCGCGGCCAGGGGTACTGGATGGTGGCGGCCGACGGCGGCATGTTCGCCTTCCACGCCGGGTTCTTCGGCTCTCTCCCGCAGCTCTTCGCTTCGTCCAACGTCGGGGTCGATTGAGTGTTGCGGTCGAGGCGGACAGGACGCAGGCTGGCGGCACTGGTCGCTGTCATCACCGTCGGGGCCTCGGTCGGCGGCGTGCTCGTCTCCGCGCCGGCGGCATCGGCCTACCCGTCGACGGATGTCACTCTGACCGGACACGGGTACGGACCCGGGCTCGGGATGGGTCAGTGGGGTGCTCTTGGTGACGCGCTCGCCGGGACCAGCTGGCAGCAGATCGTCGAGCACTTCTACACGGGGAGCTCGCCGGCCCAGCTTTCCGCCGGCCAGGACGCCTCCACCGTGCGGGTCGCCATCACTGAGAACGACGGAAACAGTGTGATCGTCACATCGGGCCCGTCGTTCACCGTCGACGGGTCCGCCGTCGGGCCCGATCAGGCGCTCGAGATGATCCCGAGCGGCAGCACGTGGGATCTCTTCACCGGACCGGGCTGCGGTGGTCCCTGGGCCCCGTTCGCCACCGGTGTCTCCGATCCGACCGCCGACGAGACCAGCGCCTCGAACACCCTGCAGCTCTGCCAGGCCAACGGGAACCTGACGGTCGACGGCTCGATCGAGGCGCTCTACAACTCTGACGGCCAAGCGCGGACCGTCAACACCGTCCCCCTCGAGACGTACGTGGCCGACGTCGTTCCGAACGAGTCCCCGGCCGGTTGGGGAACACTCGGGAGCCCCGGTCCGGCTGGTCAGCCGTGGGGCTTCCAGGAGCTCGAGGCACAGGCCGTTGCGGTGCGGTCCTACGTCATGGCCAGCCCGGGCTCCTACGGCGGGTATGCCGACATCTGCGACCTTTCCTGCCAGACCTATCGGGGCACCCTCAACCAGAACCCGGTGAGCAACCTCGCCGCCCAGGACACAGCCGGCGTGGTCATGGAGACAGGCGGGGTGATCCAGTCGACCCAGTACTCGGCGTCCACCGGCGGCTACACCACCGCAGGCACCTTCGCCGCGGTGCCCGACGACGGGGACGCGGTCTGTGTGCCCGGTGCCTGTAACCCGAACCACACCTGGACCGCGTCCGTTCCGGTGTCGACCATCGAGTCCACCTGGCCCCAGCTCGGTGCGCTCGAGTCCATCTCCATCACCGGCCGCAACGGCCTCGGCGACTGGGGCGGCCGGGTGACCTCCTTGACCCTGGTCGGGTCCTCGCAGGACGTGTCGCTGACCGGTGACGACTTCGCCGGCGCGCTCGGGCTGCGCTCGAACTGGTTCACGGTGACCTCGACGTTGGCGAGCTCCGCTGCGGGCATCGCATCGACGCCGGACGGCCAGGGCTACTGGATCGACGGATCGTCGGGAGCCGTGCTCGGGTTCGGAGATGCGACCGTCCCAGGGTCGGCCGGCGGCATGTCGCTCGCCGCACCGGTGGTGGGCATGGCCGCAACCCCGTCGGGCCAGGGCTACTGGGAGGTCGCGTCCGACGGCGGTGTGTTCGCGTTCGGCAACGCGCCCTTCGAGGGTTCGGCGGGGGCCATTCACCTCAACCGGCCCATCGTGGGGATGGCTGCCACCCCGGACGGGCGCGGGTACTGGCTCGTCGCGTCCGACGGCGGTGTCTTCGCGTACGGCGATGCGCACTTCTTCGGCTCGACGGGCAACCTGGCGCTCAACCGCCCCGTCGTGGGCATGGCTGCCACCCCGGACGGGCGCGGGTACTGGCTCGTGGCGTCCGACGGCGGGGTGTTCGCGTTCGGTGACGCCCGCTTTGCCGGGTCGATGGGTGGACAGCACCTCAACCAGCCGGTGGTCGGCATGAGCGCAGCACCCGGCGGTACCGGGTACCGACTGGTCGCCTCCGACGGCGGCATCTTCTCGTTCGGGGCCCCCTTCTTCGGCTCTACGGGCAACCTGGTGCTCAACCAGCCGATCGTGGGCATGGCCGACTCCCCGGACGGTCTCGGCTATTGGATGGTCGCCTCCGACGGCGGCGTCTTCTCGTTCGGCGACGCGCACTTCTTCGGTTCCGCCACCGGCTGAGCCGGGCGCTGGACGGGATCGTGCTCGCTCGGGAGGAGATCGCACAGGTCGTAGTGTTCGTACTCGCATGATGGAGAGCGCCCCGGCCGACCCCGACGTGTCCGCGACGACCACCGCTCACCCCGACGCTGCACCCGAGGCCGAGGAACCGTCCGGCTCGCCGGTCGCCGATCAGCCTCTCGAGGTCGACGGACAGCCGCCGGACCGGGTGGGGCGCCGCTGGCAGGCAATCCTCTTCGCCCCGGTCGGTGACGGGACGACACGGCGGCGGGGGAGTGACGCGGTCCGCCTCGGGCTCTCCGTGCTGGTCGTCCTGGCGTGCTGGTTGGTGGCGCTGGCCAACTCGAACACCGAGCACTCGGTCGCCTCCGCACTCTCTCCGCCCCCCGACGGGGTCCGCTGGCTGGTGTCCTCTGTGTGGTGGATCGCCTCGTTGGGCTTGATCGGCGTGGTGGGGGTGCTCGCCCTGATCTCCCGTCGCCGGACCCTGATCCGCGACTGTCTGATCTCCGGGCTCGGCGCATGGGCGATCTGCGTGATCGCCGGAGCCCTCTTCGGCACAGACGGCGGACGCCCTCCCGACGCCGCGTTCCACGGGTTCGGGCTCTCCTTCCCGGTCGCCCAGGTGGCTGCCACCGTGGCCGTGGCCACCGCCGCGCTCCCGTTTCTGAGCCGCTGGCTCCAGCGCAGCATCCAGGTCGCCATCGTCCTCATGGCCCTCGCCGCGGTGGTCACGGGTCACGGTCTTCCCATGGCCGTGCTGGCCAGCCTGGCCGTCGGCGTCGGCGTCACCGCCATCGTGCGCCTCTCGCTCGGCTCCCCGCTCGGCCTTCCCTCGGCCGGGGAGCTCCTGGTCCTGCTCGGGGATCTGGACATCGCAGCCACGGATGTCGTCCCGCTGCCACGCCAGGAGTGGGGCGCAGGCAGGTTCGCCGCCACGCTGGCCGGGGCGCCGGTCGACGTGTCGTTCTACGGGCGGGACGCCGCCGACGCCCAGCTCCTGGCCAAGACGTTCCGGTTCCTGCTCTTCCGGAGCTCGGGGCCCACGCTCACCTTCACCCGCCGCCAGCAGGTGGAGCACGAGGCGTACCTGACCCTGATGGCCGAACGGGCCGGGGCCCGGGTGCCGAGGGTGCTGGCCGCCGGACCGGCCGGACCGGCCCGGGACGCGCTGCTCGTCACGCGCCCACCAGCCGGACGGCGACTCAGCGAGTTCCCGCCCTGGATGCCGCCCGACGAACCGGAACCAGACAGCCCTGTTCCCGGCGCCGCCCCCGCCGAGCCGGCTCTCACGGACAGCGAGCCGGCTCTCGACGACACGGCTCTCGACGACACGGCGCTCGACGACATCTTCCGTCAGGTCGGGATCGCCCGAGCCGCGGGCATCGCGCACGGGTCGCTCTCGGTCGAGACCATCGTGGTGGACGACCAGGGACGCTGTGGACTGCTCGACCTGCGGGCCGCGTCCACCGTTTCGGGCTCCGACCAGCTCGACCGCGACCTGGCCGCGACGCTTGCCGCGGTGTCCCTGGTGGTCGGGCCGGAGCGAGCGGTTGCCGCCGCCGTCCGCACCCTGTCGCCGGAGGCCCTCGTCGCCGCGCTGCCCTTCCTCCAGCGGGCAGCCCTCGATCCCGTCTCCTCCCGGTCCCTGCGCGGCAGGAAGGCCGTGCTCAACGCGGTGCGCGAGGAGGGAGCGAGGACCGCCGGCGTGGAGGTCCCCAACCTGATCGAGCCACACCGGATCAGCTGGGTGAGCCTCGCCCTGGTAGCGGGGACCCTGATCGGGGGGTGGGCCCTCCTCGGCGTCCTCGTCGACGTGACCAAGTCGTGGAGCACGATCACCGGAGCCGACTGGGGGTGGGTGGTCGTGGTCTTCCTGCTCGCGCAAGCCGCGTATCCTTCGATCGCGGTGACCACCATCGGTTCGGTCACCGATCCCCTCCCGTACGGGCGGGCGGTGGTGCTCGAGTTCGCCGACGTGTTCGTCGGGCTGGCCGGCGGATCGATGGCCGTCCTTGCCACCCGGGTCCGGTTCTTCCAGCAGGAGGGGTATGACGGGACCCTGGCGGTGAGCTCGGGCGTGCTCGCCTCGACCGTGAGCTGGATCGTCAAGGGTGCCCTCTTCCTCATCGCGCTCCCGCTGGCCTGGTCCCAGTTCCACTTCGCGCAGGAGCCCGACAGCACCGGAGGCGGCTCGGGGAGCAGCACGGCCCACCTGGTGTGGCTCATCGTCCTCGTCGTGCTGGCTGTCGGGGTGATCCTCGGGATCGTGCTCGCCGTGCCGCGGTGGCGCAAGCTCGCAGCGCAAAAGCTCCGCCCCAAGTTCTCCGAGGTCTGGGGCCACCTGCGGGTGCTCTCGACCCACCCCCGCAATCTCGTCGAGCTCTTCGGCGGCAGTGTCGCCGCCCAGGTGCTCGTCGCTCTCGCGCTCGGTGCCGCGCTGCACGCATTCGGCGACCATCTGAGCCTGGCCGCCCTCATCATCGTCCTCACCCTCGGGTCGATGCTCGGCGGGATCTCGCCGGTTCCCGGTGGCATGGGCGTCGTCGAGGCAGGGATGATCTTCGGGCTGACCGCGGCCGGCATCAGCGAGACCGATGCCGTGGCGGCGGTGTTCGTGCAGCGTCTCTTCACCGCCTACCTGCCACCCATCTGGGGTTGGTTCGCCCTCGTGTGGATGCGGAAGAAGGAGTACCTCTGAGCGCGGCCGCGCCCCGTACCCGCCGACCGTGACGACCCGGGATGGCGCTGCTCAGCGGTCGCGCCGATGCGGTCCGGTCTGGTCCAGCCCCGGGAAGCTGGCGAGTCTGCCGAGCTGACCCAACCGCCCGACGTTGACCCCGGTGTCGGCCATGCCCAACATGCGCAGGTCGCCGCGGCTGTTCCCGTAGGCCCAGAGCAGCCGGCCCTCCAGGTCCTGGTCGCGCAGCCAGAGTCGGAGGCGCCGGACCTTCTCCTCGCCCCGGCAGTTGCGCCCCTCGTAACGCCCGGTGAGCCGGCCGTCTGCGCCGACCTCGAGCCTGGTCGCGACGGTGCCGGCAGCGCCCAGGTGGTCGGCCGCCACCGCGACGTAGGCCTCCGGCGAGGCGGACACGACGACAACCGCGTCGCCCCTGCACCGGTGCCACTCGAGACGCCGGCCGACATCGGGACGGAGGTGGGCTGCGACGTGCCGTGTGCCGAATTCCACCGCCACCTCGTGTACCCGGGTGGCCTCGGCCCCGCCCAGGACCCGGGTGAAGAGACGCTGTTTGGTCTCGTCGGCTGTCGTCCCGCCAGCCAGCGCGGCCCGCACCAGCTGCGGGGCGAGCGCGGCTGCGGCCTCGAGCACCGCCCGCCGGCCGGCGACATCGGCGAGGAAGTCGAAGACGCTTCCCCTGTCGGTCAGGGTGCCGTCGAAGTCGAATGCGGCGACATCGGCCACTGTCCGGGACCGCTCAGCCCGGCGGGGCGACGGAGGCACCGCCGCGTCCGGCGCCGCCCGCGAAGCGCGCTGCGCCGCTCACCGCCTCTCCCGACCGCAGGCTCTCGAGGCCGAGCCTGGTCTCGACGAGCAGCGCCTCGGGAGCGGTGAGGCCCCATTGGGCCACTGCCGAGAGCCGATCGCTCCGCAGACAGGTCTGGGGCAGCGCGGCCAGTTCCTGCGCCCAGGCGAGTGCGGCCTCGCAGGTCCTGCCCGGGGGGACGACGCGATTGGCCAGACCGATGGCCAGGGCCTCTTCGGCACCGACCGCACGACCGGTCAGGATGAGGTCGAGGGCACGGCCGTGCCCGATCAGCCGGGGGAGGCGCACCGTGCCCCCGTCGACGAGCGGGACGCCGAAGCGGCGACAGAAGACGCCGAAGACCGCGTCCTGCGCGGCCACCCGGAGATCGCACCAGATGGCGAGCTCGAGGCCCCCGGCGACCGCATGCCCCTCGACCGCAGCGATGACCGGCTTGGAGAGCTCGAGCCGGGTGGGGCCCATCGGGCCGGCCCCCTCCTCGCTGACCCGGTTCCCCTCGCCGCGGGCGATGGCACCGAGATCGGCCCCTGCGCAGAAGGTCCCGCCGGACCCGGTCAGCACGGCCACTGAGGCGTCGGGATCGGCATCGAACGCGGTGAAGGCGTCGAGCAGGGCGTCGGCGGTGGCCCGGTCGACGGCGTTGCGCCGCTCGGGCCGGTCGATGGTGACGAGGGTGACCGAGCCGTGCCGGTCCACACGCAGGGGGGCACTCATGACCCCAGCATGGCGGACACAGCGTCAGCCGGCCAGGGCCTCATCACGCCAGGTCGGGGGAGATCGAATACTTGACTTCCCCAGTCGACAATTGGTCGGACTCCGACTACGCTGACCACGCGCCAGCACCGAGACTCCGGGTCGGGTCCGACGACCCCACCGGATCGGCGTACACGGACCCGACACATCTGGAACAAAAGGAGCAGCACATGGCAATCCGTCTGGGCGATGAGGCCCCTGATTTCACCGCTGAAACCACCGAGGGCACCATCAACTTCCACGAGTACCTGGGAGACAGCTGGGGCGTGCTGTTCTCCCACCCCAAGGACTTCACGCCGGTGTGCACCACCGAGCTGGGCGCCTTCTCCAAGGCCAAGCCGGAATTCGACAAGCGGAACACCAAGCTGATCGGCCTGTCGGTCGACGACGTCACCTCCCACAGCAAGTGGGCCGGCGACATCGAGGAGACCCAGGGCAAGGCCCTCAACTTCCCGCTCATCGGTGACGAGGACCGCAAGGTGGCGGACCTCTACGACATGATCCACCCCAACGCGAGCGACACCCTCACCGTCCGCTCGGTGTTCATCATCGGTCCCGACAAGAAGGTCAAGCTCACCCTGACCTACCCGGCTTCCACGGGTCGCAACGTGGACGAGGTCCTCCGGGTCCTCGACTCACTGCAGCTGACCGCCGACTACAAGGTGGCCACCCCGGTCAACTGGAAGGAAGGTCAGGACGTGATCATCGTCCCGGCCGTCTCCGACGAGGAGGCCAAGGAGCGCTTCCCGAAGGGTTTCAAGGCGCTCAAGCCCTACCTGAGGGTCACCCCCCAGCCCAACAGGTAGCCCGAGGCCGGCCTCCCGGCCGGGCCGCACCTGCGTTCAGCGTCGCCGCTCCCGTCGCCCTGACGGGCGGATCCGGCCGGCCGCGGCCGGATCCCGGCGCGCGGGGATGCCCACCGACTGGGTGCGCCTCCAGGGGGGTTCCTGCTAGCATGGCCCGGTCGATGTGTTCCGTCCGTCGGCCGTCACCAACACTCCAGAGGTCTACGTTCCACATGCCAGACAAGCAGGCGACCATCACCGAGTACCGCCTCCACGAGACGGATACCGGGTCCCCCGAGGTGCAGATCGCCATCCTGAGCGAGCGCATCGGCCATCTCACCGAACACCTCAAGGTGCACAAGGGGGACCACCACACCCGGCGTGGACTCCTCAAGCTCATCGGTCGACGCCGTCGCCTGCTCGATTACGTACGCAACAACGATGTCGAGCGGTACCGCGAGATCATCGGTCGCCTCGGCCTCCGCCGCTGACCGCACACCAGTCGCCCCGCCCGGCTTCGGCCGGGCGGTCGCATGTTCTCCGCCGGTTGCATGCCGGCGGATCGCAGGAGGGCACAGTGCCAGCCTGCCGCAGGACCGGCCCCCGCCCCGCGGGCGGCCGTCGAAACACGTCAGAGAGACACAACACACAGATTGGGCTCCCATCGAGGTCAGTCACCAGTTGCCGATCACCGGCCCGCATGCGATGAGCCGGTGGCCGACAACTGGGAACTGGCGCGGGGAGTCCCCGAGCAACCAAGGAGCGTCATGTCAGACGCCATTTCCGTTTCGGCGCCGATCAGCGGCACCGACAAGACACTGAGCTTCGAGGCCGGAAAACTGGCCCAACTCGCCGACGGCGCCGTCGTGGGCCGTATCGGCGACACCGTGCTGTTGGCCACGGCGACAGCCGCACGGTCGATTCGGGAGGGGGCGGACTTCTTCCCCCTGACCGTCGACATCGAGGAGCGGACCTACGCAGCGGGCAAGATTCCCGGTTCGTTCTTCCGCCGGGAGGGCAAGTCCTCGGACCAGGCCATCCTGACCTGCCGGCTCATCGACCGCCCGCTCCGCCCCTCGTTCCCGTCGGGCTTCCGCAACGAGGTCCACATCGTCGGCACCATCTTCGGAGCCGATCAGGTCAATCCGCACGACGTCCTGGCCATCAACTCGGCCTCGGCGGCATTGATGCTCTCCGGCATCCCCTTCGACGGCCCGATCGGGGCGGTCCGGGTGGCGTACTCGACCGACGGTCAGTGGATCCCCCACCCGACCTTCGAGGAGGGTGACGAGTCCACCTTCGAGCTGGTCGTCGCCGGGCGGGCCCTGAGCGAGGCCGATGACGCCGATATCGCCATCATGATGGTCGAGGCCGGCGGATCGGAGCGCTCCTTCCAGTACTACGAGGAAGGCGCACCCCAGGTCACCGAGGAGGTGCTGGCGGACGGCCTCGAGGCCGCCAAGACCTGGATCCGCGCGTCCATCGTCCTCCAGCGTGAGCTGGTCGCCGCGTACGTCGCAGCCCGGGGTCCGATCGAGACCATCGCCTACCCGACGCAGGCCGACTACGGCGACGACGTCTGGGGACGGGTGGAGGCGGTCGGTACCGCCGGCCTCGCCGCCGCCAACGTGCTGACCCCCAAGGCCGAGCGCAACGCAGCGCTGGCCGAGGTGACCGAGTCAGTCCTGGCCGATCTGTCGGGCGAGTTCCCCGACCGCGCAGGTGAGATCAAGGCAGCCGTGCGCAGCCTGACCAAGAAGCTGGTGCGCAAGCGGATCGTCGAGGACGGGCTCCGCATCGACGGCCGTACCACCACCGACATCCGCCCCCTGTCCGCCGAGGTCGACCTGTTCCCGACGGCGCACGGATCGGCGCTGTTCCAGCGCGGTGAGACCCAGGTGCTCAACGTGACCACCCTCGGCATGCCCCGCATGAACCAGCTGCTCGACACCATCACGCCGGACGACTCGAAGCGGTACATGCACCACTACAACTTCCCGCCCTTCTCGACCGGCGAGACCGGGTTCATGAGGGGCCCGAAGCGCCGTGAGATCGGACACGGCCTCCTGGCCGAGCGTGCGCTGTTGCCGGTCGTCCCCTACGAGGAGGACTTCCCCTACACCCTGCGCCTGGTCTCGGATGTCCTCGCCTCCAACGGATCGACCTCGATGGCCTCGGTGTGCGGGTCGACCCTCTCGATGATGGCGGCTGGTGTTCCATTGAAGGCCCCGGTCGCCGGCATCGCGATGGGCCTCGTCTACGACGGGGGCTCGTATGTGACCCTCACCGACATCCTCGGTGCCGAGGACGCCTTCGGCGACATGGACTTCAAGGTGGCCGGGACCCGGGACGTGGTCACCGCGCTGCAGCTCGACACCAAGATCGACGGCTTGCCGCTCGACGTGCTGACCAAGGCGCTGCTGCAGGCAAAGACCGCACGGCTGACCATCCTCGACGTGATGGCCGCGGCCATTGCCGAGCCGCGCGGTGAGGTCGCCGAGTCGGCCCCCAAGATCGTCTCCTTCGAGATCCCGATGGACAAGATCGGTGAGGTCATCGGGCCCAAGGGGAAGGTGATCAACGCGCTGCAGCAGGAGACGGGCGCGGACATCGCCGTCGACGACGACGGCATGGTCGGCACGGTCACCATCGGGGCCAAGGACGGGACCGCGGTCACCGAGGCCAAGCGGCGCATCGAGACCATCCTCGACCCGCCACTCGCCGAGGTCGGCGCGACCTACCAGGGCAAGGTGGTCAACATCACCAAGTTCGGTGCGTTCGTCAACATCCTCCCGGGTCGGGACGGCCTCCTGCACATCTCCAAGATCGGCCAGGGCAAGCGGGTCGAGCGGGTCGAGGACGTCCTCGAGCTGGGCCAGCCGGTCGAGGTCCGTGTCGACGACATCGATCCCCAGGGCAAGGTCTCCCTGTCCCTCGCCGGAGAGGCCCCGGTCTCCGACTCGGCCGGCGGACGCGAGGAACGGGGTGGGCGCGGCGACCGTGGTGGGCGCAGTGGTCCACCGCGGGGCGACCATGCCGACCCGGACAACGGCGGACGCCCTGGACGCCGGCCCGCTGCCAGCGCCCCGACCGGCGCCGCGTCGTTCGAGGACGCCTTCGAGGTCGAGCTCGCTCAGGAGTTCGGCGACCTCGGACCCGCGGTGGTCGAGTCGTCCGAGCGGCCCAGCGGGGGCGGCCGGGGTGGTCGCCGGCGTCGGTGAGCGCACACGCCTGCCGTGGTCCGGCCGTCGCTGCCGGACCACGACGGGCCAGCATGTCGACGTGCCGGTGGGCGGGGTCCCGGTGATCCGCACCGAGCTCCTCCCGTGCGGCCTCTCCCTGGTGACCGAGTCGATGAGCGAGGCCCGGTCGGTCTGCATCGGATTCTGGGTGGGGACCGGCTCGCGTGACGAGGACCTGGTCCATGCCGGCGCGAGCCACGTCCTCGAGCATCTGCTCTTCAAGGGGACCGACGAGCGGTCGGCCGCCTCCATCGCAGAGGCGGTCGACGAAGTGGGCGGTGACTTCAACGCGTTCACCACCAAGGAGTACACGTCGTTCTACATCCGGCTGCTGGCCGAACATCTGACCCTCGGCCTCGACATTCTCTCCGACATCATGTGGCGTCCCGCACTCCGGAAGGACGACCTCGACGCCGAGCGCCAGGTCATTCTGGACGAGATCCTGATG
Source organism: uncultured Acidimicrobiaceae bacterium (assembly GCA_963701325.1). GTDB lineage: Bacteria > Actinomycetota > Acidimicrobiia > Acidimicrobiales > RAAP-2 > Bog-756. The sequence goes on along the minus strand of OY969604.1, from coordinate 481,722 downwards.
CACGCCGACGAACCGGCGGACGAGGCAGCCGAGCAGAGTTCGGCGGCCCTCTTTCCCGATCACCCGCTCGGCCGCGAGGTGCTGGGGAGCGTGACCTCGGTCTCGGCCATGACCGCCGAAGGGATCCGGGCCTTCTTCTGCGAGCACTACCGACCCGGCAACCTGGTGGCGGCCGTGGCCGGGGACTTCGACCACGCGATGGTGGCGGACGGCCTCGAGGCGCGGTCCGGGGGGAGTGTGGGTGGGTCCACCCCGGCCCGGTCCTCGCCAGACGAAAGGGTCGACGCCCTGCGGGTCACCCGACGGGCGACCGAGCAGGTCCACGTCGTGTTGGCGGCACGGTCGGTCGACCGCCGCGACCCGAGCCGTTACGCGCTCGCCGTCCTCAACCACGTCCTCGGCGGTGGTCTGTCCAGTCGTCTCTTCCAGGAGATCCGTGAGCGGCGGGGGCTGGCCTATTCGGTGTGGTCCGAACGGGTCGCCTACCACGACACCGGGTTCCTGAGCGTCGGACTCGGGACCGCCCCGGAGCACCTTTGTGAGGTCCTCGACATCGTCACCGCAGAGCTCGCGCTGCTGGGCTCGGACGGGATCACCGAGCGGGAGCTGGCCATCGCAAAGGGGAACCTGCGCGCCGAAACCCTGCTCGCCTGCGAGGACTCGGGCGCACGGATGAGCCGGATCGGGGCGGGCCTCCTGCTCCACGGGGAGGTGCTGCCGGTCGACGAGGTCCTCGGGCGGGTGGAGGCGCTCACGCTGGAGGACGTGCATGCTGCGGCTCGTCGGGTGGTCGCCGCCCCCCGCACCCTCTCTGTGGTCGGCCCGTTCGACGCCGACGACTTCGACCCGGTCGCGCTCGCCCTCGGGTGAACGGGTCCTGACGCCGGCAGCTGCCGGCCCCCGGGCCTTGTGACCCCCTTCGATAGGGTGGTCGCCATGCGGGTCGGTGTGATTGGGGCCGGTGGGCGGATGGGTCGCGAGGTCTGCCGGACCCTGCTGTCCCGGCCCGGTCTGGAGTTGGCGGTCGCGGTGGACCCCGCGCATGCCGACGCCGACCTCTCCGCGCTGCTCGGTGTCGAGGCCGGCGGCATGGTCGTTGCCGGCACCCTCGAGGCTCTCGTGGAAGCCTCGGCCGAGGTGGCCGTTGACTTCACCCGCCTCGACGCGGCGCGCGAGACGCTGGCCTTCTGTGCCGAGGCCGGGATCCATGTCGTGGTCGGGACGACCGGATTCACCGAGACCGATCTCGACGACCTGGCCCGACGCTTCGACCCGGCCACCGGGAAGGGCGCCAACTGCGTGCTCGCCGCCAACTTCGCGGTGGGCGCCGTCCTGATGATGCGGTTCGCGGCCATGGCCGCCCCGTACTTCGACGGCGCAGAGATCATCGAGCTCCACCACGACAAGAAGGTAGATGCACCCTCGGGCACGGCCTTGCGTACGGCGGAGGGGATGTCGGCGGCCCGGAGCCACGACGGCAAGGGGGAGTTCCCATCGGACGCCACGAGTGTCCAGGTCACAGAGGGGACCCGCGGCGGGAGTGGTCCCGGCGGTGTGCGCATCCACTCGGTCCGCCTCCCGGGCCTGGTCGCGCACCAGGAGGTCCTCCTCGGAGCCGCCGGCCAGGGGCTGACCATCCGCCACGACTCCTATGACCGCACCTCGTTCATGGACGGGGTCGTCCTCGCCGTCCGTGCGGTCGGCGGCCGCCCCGGACTGACCCTCGGCATCGAGCCCCTGCTCGGGCTCTGACCGGGCCGCCACGTGTCCGACGACGCCCGGCAGCGCATCGTGGTGGCGACCTATGCCTGCGTCTCGCGCCGGGGGATCGCCAAGACCACGGTGGAGGACGCCGCACGGGAGGCCGGTGTCTCTCGGGCGACGGTCTACCGGGCCTTCCCGGGAGGTCGCGACGAGCTCCTGAGCGCGACCGTGGCCTGGGCCACCGTCGACTTCTTCATCCGCCTCTACGAGCACGTCCAAGGGGCCGAGAGCCTCGAGCAGGTCATGGAGTGGGGGATCATCTTCGCCCACCGGTCGATCCTGGAGCACGAGGTGCTCCAGCGGGTCATGCAGACCGAACCGGAGAAGCTCCTTCCCACCCTCACCGTCGAGAGCAACCGGATCCGGGAGGGGATCGCCGACTTCCTCGCGCCCTACCTGCTCGCCCGCGGGATCGCCGCCGGCGTGGATCTCGCCGAGGCGGCCGACTTCCTCGCCCGGATGGTGCTCTCCTACATGTCCGCACCCGGGCGGTGGGACCTGACCGACCCCGAGCAGGTCGCCCGGCTGGTCCGCTCGGAATTGCTGCCCGGTGTGGTCGTGCCCGACTCCGGTCCCGTCCGTGGGTCGCGTGGTTGACAATGAGACAAATGGAGGCATAACGTTTCATCGTGGGTATTCCGGCTGGCTCGCTGCGGGTTCTGGAGGGTGGAGAGGCCCCGGCCGGGTCGGCACCAGGCAGTGCCTCCCCCAACCGGATCCGGATCATCGACGCCACCCTCTGCTGCCTGGCGCGACACGGCACGACCAAGACCACGGTCGACGACATCGCCCGGCAGGCCCGCCTCTCCAGAGCCACCGTCTACCGCGCCTTCCCCGGCGGCCGGGACGAGGTGCTCGGGGCGGTCGTCGACACGGAGATGGCGCGGCTCTTCTCGGCCCTCGGCGTGTGTCTGGGTCAGGCCGGTGACCTGCGCGCGGCGCTGGTCGGGGGCATCGTCGAGGCATCGACCCGGTTGCGCGATCACGCCGCACTGCACTACCTCGCAGAGCACGAGCCGGGGACGGTCCTCGGACATCTCGCCTTCGACGAGTCCGACCGGCTGCTGGCCACCGCATCACGGTTCGCCGCGCCGTTCCTCGCCCGGTGGATGGCCCCCGAGGAGGCCGGTCGGGTCGCCGAGTGGGCCACCCGGATCGTCCTCTCCTATGCGATCGCGCCGTCCGACCGCGTCGACCTCTGCGATCCCGTCCACGCCGCGTCGATCGTCGAGACCTTCATGCTCCCGGGGATCGAGGCGCTGGGCACCGTGGCCGACGGCCCGATCGCCATCACCCCGTTCGCATCCGCACCCAACCAAACCCTGGAGGAACTGGTATGACCACCGAGATGAGCAGCACCGAGGACATCATCGGACGGGCCGAGATCGACGACTTCGAGGCGATCCTCTCGGTGGTCGGGACCGAGGAAGCCGACGGCCGTCACGTGGTGCACTCCGACTACGACTCGATCTTCACCTGGGACTACGAGAAGGGCACTCGTCCGAAGCTCAACAAGCTCTACGAGAAGGCCAAGGGTGCCCAGTGGAACGGCGAGACCGATCTTCCCTGGGACACCGAGGTCGACCAGGAGCGCCTGGTCATCGCGCAGGCGGAGGCGACGGGAGGCTTCGGCATCGGCTTCGACCTGACCGGCACCCCCGTCGAGAAGTGGGGAGACAAGGAATGGATCGCGTTCCTCGTCGAGAGTCAGAACTGGACGCTCTCGCAGTTCCTCCACGGCGAGCAGGGTGCGTTGATCTGCACGGCCAAGATCGTGGAGTCGGTGCCCTGGATCGACGCCAAGTACTACGCCTCCACCCAGGTGATGGACGAGGCGCGCCACGTCGAGGTGTTCGGCAAGTACCTCGACGAGAAGATGTCCGGGCACTACCAGGTCAACGCCCACCTGCGGTTGCTGCTCGACGACATCATCGCCGACTCGCGGTGGGACATGACCTACCTGGGCATGCAGATCATGATCGAGGGGCTCGCCCTGGCGGCCTTCGGCTTCATGCACGCGACCACCCTCGACCCGCTCTTGCGCCAGCTGCTCCGGTACGTGATGGCCGACGAGGCACGCCACGTCGCCTTCGGGGTGCTCAGCCTCCAGGAGTACTACCAGCAGCTCACCACGGCCGAGCTGCGCGAGCGCCAAGAGTTCGCGTTCGAGGCGGCGGTGCGGATGCGCGACCGCTTCCTGCAGCAGGAGGTGTGGGACCGGATGGGTGTCGACCCGAAGGCCATCGTGCCGGTCGTCCAGCAGGCTCCGGACCGCGCCGAGTTCCAAGCGGTCCTCTTCTCCAAGATCGTGCCCAACTGCAGGAAGCTCGGGCTGCTCGACGCAGCCGACGGCTGGCTGCGGACCAAATTCACCGAGCTCGGCGTGATCCAGTTCGAGATGGCCGTGGACACCTCCGAGGAGTACGACGCCATGGCAGGGGTGCCACCCACCAAGCGGTCGCTGGAAGGGGTCTGACCGCGGCGCGCCGCGGGGGGAGCGGAGCGCTGCTGGTACCCTGGGTGCCCGTGACCCCGTTCCCCATCGCCGTCCCACGGACCGGGAGCTGAGCACGATGGCTCGCTTCGGTTCGGTGGTCACCGCGATGGTCACTCCGTTCGGGCCCGAGGGGGACCTCGATCTCGACGGCGCGGTCACCCTGGCCCGTCATCTGGCCGGGCACGGGAGCGACGGCCTGGTGGTGGCCGGCACCACCGGCGAGGGTCCCGTGCTCACCGATGCTGAGCGCATCTCGCTGTTCCGTGCGGTCGTCGAGGCGGTCGACATCCCGGTTATCGCCTCCACCGGGACCAACGACACAGCCCATTCCATGATGCTCACCAGGGAAGCCAGAGCGGCGGGGGCGGCAGCCGCCCTGGTCGTGACCCCGTACTACAACCGCCCCTCGGCGGCCGGCCTGTCGTCCCACTTCCGGGCGGTGGCCTCTGCGACCGACCTGCCCGTCATGCTCTACGACATCCCGGTCCGCTCCGGCCGGCGCATCGGCACCGCGCTCACCGTGCAGCTGGCCCGTGAGGTACCGACCATCGTGGCCGTCAAGGACGCGACCGGCGACGTGGCCTCGGCCGCAGAAGTCGTCGGCGCCAGTCCCGACGGCTTCGACGTCTACTGCGGAGACGATTCGCTCACCCTGCCGTTCGCCGCCGTCGGGGGTGTCGGGGTGGTCAGTGTGGCCTCACACTGGGCCGGCCCGGTGTTCGCCGAGTTGTTGCGCAGCTACCGCGCCGGTGAGGTCGACCGGGCGGCCGACCTCAACCGCGGCCTGTTCGAGTCGTACCGCTTCGAGTCGTCCGACGAGTACCCCAATCCGGTGCCGGCAAAGGCCGCCTGCCGGGTCTTGGGCCTCCCCGCCGGCCAGTGCCGTCTCCCTCACGCCGTCCCCTCGGCGGCACTCGAGGACCAGGCCCGATCGGTCGTGGCGGGGGTGGACCGGGTACTCCGGGCCCGGCAGTCGGTTGCCTGAGGCGAGGGGGTCCTCCCGCAGGACGGCGGGGCCGGAACGCTCGACGAAGGAGCCCAAGGCCGCCGGTCGCGCCCGGCAGTCGGCGACCAAGGGTCGCGTCTCGCCGGTTCGGATCGTCTTCCTCGGGGGCCTCGGCGAGATCGGGCGGAACTGCGCCTGCATAGAGGTCGACGGCCGGATCCTCGTCCTCGACGTCGGCATCATGTTCCCGGATCCGGACATGCCAGGTGTCGACCTGGTCCTTCCCGACCTGACCTATCTCCGGGAGCACGCCGATCGGGTCGACGGAGTCATCCTGACCCACGGTCACGAGGACCACACCGGAGGGCTGGCCTATCTCCTGCGCGACTTCCCGGTCGAGGTCTACGGCTCGGAGCTGACCCTTGCCCTGGCTCGCAACCGCGTCGACGAGGCCGGCATGTCCAGCCGCGTGACGTACATCACGGTGGCCGACGGCGAGCGGCGGCGGATCGGCCCCTGCGACGTCGAGTTCATCCCGGTGACCCACTCGGTCCCACACGCGTTCGCCACCGCGTTCCACACTCCGCAGGGGATCGTGCTCCACTCGGGCGACTTCAAGATCGACCTCCATCCGGTCGACGGACGCCGCACCGACCTGGCCAGGATGGGGGCGCTCGCATCCGACCCCGGTATCCGCCTGCTGCTCTCGGACTCGACCAACGCCGAGGAGCCCGGGTTCACCCCGTCCGAGTCGACCGTGGGAGCAACGCTCGAGAAGGTCTTCCTCGCTCGCCCGGACCGCCGGTTCGTCGTGACCTGTTTCGCGAGTCACATCCACCGCATCCAACAGGTGGTCGACGCGGCGGTCGCAGGGAACCGGATGGTGGCAACGCTCGGCCGGTCGATGCAGAAGAACGTGGCACTCGCCCGCCGGCTCGAGCTCCTCCGGGTCCCCGAGTCGTCGTTGATCGACATCGAGGACATCGACGATCTCGAGCCCGGCAGGGTCTGCGTGATCTCGACCGGTTCCCAAGGCGAGCCGATGTCCGCCCTCTCCCGGCTGGCCGCCGGCGAGAACCGCTTCTTCAAGCTCCGCGAGGACGACGTCGTCGTGATCAGCGCACATCCCATCCCGGGGAACGAATGGTCGGTGGGCCGGGTCATCGACAGCCTGCACCGCCGTGGGGTCGAGGTCATCCATTCCGGGGTCGATGCCGTACACGTGAGCGGTCATGCCCGTCAGGGGGAGTTGGCGATGCTGATGACCGTCACCCGGCCCGAGTACTTCATCCCGGTGCACGGCGAGTACCGCCACATGGCCAATCACGTCCGCCTCGCGGCCAGCATGGACATCGCCGGCGACCGGGTGCTCCTGTGCGAGGACGGCGACGCGGTCCGCCTCGACGAGACCGGGCTGCACCGGGACGGCACCGTCCCCGGCGGCTATCTCTTCGTGGACGGCAGCTCGGTGGGCGACATCGGTCACGGCGTCCTGCGGGACCGGATGGTGCTCGCCGAGGAGGGCGTGGTCATGGCGGTGGCAACCGTCGATCTCAAGCGGAGCGAGGTGATCGGGGTGCCCCAGATCGTGACCCGGGGGTGGGCCTACGACCACGACACCGACGCCCTGCTCGACGAAGCCCGGGCACAGGTCACCAAGGCGCTCGAGCAGGCACTGTCCGCAGGAAGCAACGACCACGAGAACCTCAACCGGGTCGCCCGCAAGGCGCTGGGCAAGCTGGTCGGCGAGCGCACCCGCCAGCGCCCGATGATCGTCCCGGTGATCGTGACCGTCTGAGTCCCGTCCCCCTCACCGGCACTCTGCGGGAGTAGCCTGATACGCACTGTGACGACCGCCACCAAGCGTCGGGCGGGTCGATCGGGGGCTCCGCGACCGAAGGGCAGGCCGGCATCCTCGTCTCGATCGGGCTCGGCCGCCCACGCGAGGAAGAGCCCGTCCACCAGGGGTGGTGCACGCACGTCCCAGAAGGGTGGCCGCGACGGGCGGACCGGTCTCCTGGCGTCGATGGGAGCGGTTGCCCGCGGGCATGCAGCCGACCTCTGGGGTGTGGTGCTGGTCACCGTCGGGGCCCTCACGGTCGTGGCCTTCTATGCCCGTTCGCTCGGCCCGGCCGGCCGCGGCGCCCGGCTGGGCGCCGGCGACCTCCTCGGGGAGGGCCGGTTCCTTCTGCCGCTGGTGCTGATCGCGGTCGGCGTGCGCCTCATGGTGGGACAGGGTGAGAGCGACGCCGACCACCCCCGCCGCGAGCCGGCCCGAGCCGTCATCGGCGGGACCCTGACCCTGCTCGCCGTGGCCGGGTTCGCGGGCCTGGCCGGCGGCTCGCCACCCCTCCGGTCGACCACGGCCGAGCTCTCGGCGGCCGGGGGCTGGGTGGGTGCCCTCGTCGCAGATCCGCTCGGCTCGGCCCTCGGAGGGTTCGGGGCGGTCACCGTGCTCGTGGCAGTGCTCCTGGTGGCCCTGCTCCTCTTCACCGGCGTGTCGGTCCGGACGGCCGCCCGCGGCGTGGCCCGCGCGGTCCGGTGGGCGGCCGAGGTGGCGGGCGGTGTCCGCGCCGGCGAGCAGGCCGGCGACGAACCCGAACCGACTGACCCCTTCGGGCGCGCGCTTGCCGGCACGCAGCCCCCGCCCGAGGCGCAGCCCCCGCTCGACGTCCTGGACGACGACGCCGACGGACCGCCGGCCCCGGCAGAGACCGAGGTGGTGGCGGCGACCGATACCGCCATCGGCCACGGGAGTGGCGGGCAGCTCGAGATGCGGCCCGGGCCCACGGTGGGGGACTGGCACCTCCCGCCGGACACCCTGCTCAAACGCGCAAAGGCACAGGTCATCGACGAGCAGAGAGGTGGACGCGGCGGGCGCCGCGCTGGTCGGTGCCCTGTCCGCTCACGGGGTGGAGACCAGGTTGGTGGGCCGGACGGTCGGCCCCTCGGTCACCCGCTACGAGCTCGAGCTCGGGGCAGGGGTCAAGGTGGCCAGGGTGACCTCCCTGTCCAAGGACATCGCGTACGCCATGGCCTCCCCCGACGTCCGAATCCTGGCTCCCATCCCGGGCAAGTCGGCGATCGGGGTGGAGGTCCCCAACCGGCGGCGCCAGCTGGTGGCCCTCGGCGACATCCTCGCATCGCCCGAAGCGGCCGCCGCCACTCACCCGCTCGAGGTGGCGATGGGCAGGGACATCGCAGGTCGGGCGGTGATGGTCAACCTGGCCGAGATGCCACACGTCCTGGTGTCGGGGTCGACCGGCTCGGGCAAGTCGTCCTGCATCAACTCGGTCCTCACATCGATCCTGACCCGGGCCACGCCCGATCAGGTGCGCCTCATCCTGGTCGACCCCAAACGGGTCGAGCTCGGGCAGTACAACGACCTGCCCCACCTGTTGACCCAGGTGGTCGTGGATCCGAAGAAGGCCGCCAACGCCCTCAGTTGGGCGGTGAGCGAGATGGAGCGCCGCTACGACCTGCTCGCCGAGGTCGGCCAGCGAGACGTCACCGGGTACAACGCGGCGTTCGATGCCGGGGAGCTCGCCGACCACGAGGAGGCCCACCGGCTCCGGATGCGGGGCACCGCAGACGCCGGGGACGCAGCAGAACCGGACGAGCCCCGCTATTCCCGCCTTCCGTTCATCCTCATCGTGGTGGACGAGCTCAACGACCTCATGATGGTGGCCGCCCGCGACGTCGAGGAGTCGGTCTGCCGGATCGCGCAGATGGCACGGGCCGTCGGCATCCACCTCGTCCTCGCCACGCAGCGTCCGTCGGTCGACGTGATCACGGGCGTGATCAAGGCCAACATCCCTTCACGGATGGCGTTCTCGGTCTCCTCGCTCGCCGACAGCCGGGTCATTCTCGACCAACCGGGCGCCGAACGGCTCATCGGCAAAGGCGACATGCTCCTCCTGTCCGCATCGTCCTCGATCCCGCACCGCCTCCAGGGTCCCTGGGTGAGCGAGGCGGAGATCCGGGACGTCACCGCCCACTGGAAGCGCCAGCGCCCGATGGAGGTGGTGGCGGGCATCGAGGAGGTGGTCGGTTCGGAGGGCCCGCGTGGGGGCGAGGACGACGGCGGGGACGACGACCTGCTGTCACAGGCGATCGACCTGGTGGTGCGGTCTCAGCTCGGGTCCACCTCGATGCTCCAACGCCGGCTCCGGGTGGGCTTCGCCCGCGCCGGTCGGTTGATGGACCTCATGGAGCGCAGGGGGGTGGTCGGACCCTCGGAGGGGTCCAAGGCCCGAGCGGTGCTCATGACCGCGGAGGAGCTGGACGCACGCTGAGCGAGCGGGACCCACTGACCCCCGGTGCGGACGCAGTGCTCGTCGACACCCCGGCAACAGTTCCCTCCTGCGCGCCGACGTCCTTGCTCGTCGGAGACCCCGAGGCGGTGTCCACGTCGGCGGACACCTCGGTGGCGCCCGAACCGGACGATCCCCGCCCGAACCGCCATCGTCATGCCCGGCGGAAGCGACGCCTGCCCTGGGTGCTCGGTGCAGTCGCGATCCTCCTGGTCGGAGCCGGTGTGGCGGTCGCCGCCCAGCGGATCGACCGGCCCCTGGCCACCCCCACGGTCCACCCGGCCCCTGCCGGCGCGCTCGAGGCCTCCGGTGCGGTCCCGGCGCTGCCGTGGCCACCGATGGGCCAGGGAGCGGTCGCGGTCCCGCAACTCGCGTACGCCTCGCAGTCCGGTGCCGAATCACCGGCTCCCATCGCCTCCCTCACCAAACTGACCACGGCGGCGGTCGTCCTCCGTGACCATCCGCTGGCGCCCGGCGCGCCCGGCCCGTCGATCACGGTCACGAGCGCCGACGTGGCCGAGTACGACTACGAGCTCGCCAACGACGAATCGAACATCCCGATCCAGCTCGGCGAGACGTTGAGCGAGCAGCAGATGCTCGAGGCACTCCTGACCCAGTCGGCCAACGACATCGCCTACAGCCTGGCGCTGTGGGATGCCGGGACGCTCCCCGCATTCGTCCAGAAGATGAACACCCTGGCCGCATCGCTCGGGGCCACCCACACCCACTACGTGGACGCCAGTGGGTACGACCCGCAGAGCGTCTCGACCGCCTCGGACGTCCTGCGGGTGGCCGCCGCGGGCATGGCCATCCCGGCGTTCACCCAGGTGCTCGGGATGGCCACGGTCACCCTCCCGTTGGTCGGGACGCGTCCCAACATCGTCACCGAGGTCGGCATGCACGAGGCGATCGGGGGCAAGTCGGGGTTCACCTCGCAGGCGGGTGCCTCCATGATGCTGGCCGGAGAGCGCACCATCCAGGGCCGCCAGGTGCTGGTGCTGGTGGCCGTGCTCAGTCAACCGACGGCGCCCCCGCCCCCGCCTGCGACCACCCCTCCCAAGGCGGGTGCTGCATCGGTGCCGGCGCCCACGACCACGACGACGACGACGACCGACCCCACCACCGACCCCGCCAACGACGACGACAACCCGATCACCGACCCGTTCAGACTGACCCGCCCGGTCGTCGATCGGCTCCTGGCCGCCACCGAGGCGGGGGTGGTCCCGGTCACGGTGGCCACCCCGGGCGCACCGGAGGGATCGGTCTCGTCGACCTGGGGCGGGATGGCCCACCCCGCCCCGGTGGTCGCCGCCAGCGGGGCATGGCTGCTCGCCTGGCCGGGCCAGAGGGTCCGCTCGTTGCTGCACTTCGACCAGGTCCGACCCGGGAGCGCGTCGGGGACGAGGGTCGGGACCGCGCTCTACGGCCTCGGCACCCAGCTCGCGGCGGTCCCGCTGCGGCTGTCCGCCCCGCTGCGTGAGCCCTCCTGGTCGTGGAGGCTGCTCCACACCCAGTGACAACCCGGTGACATGAGCTGGTCACCGGCGGTCACCCGGCGGCGCCCGTCCCGCCGCCTGCCAGGCCCGACGAGTACCGTGGCGGTGTGCGCGCCCGAGCTCCCGCCTCGTCGGCCAACCTCGGTCCGGGCTTCGACACGCTCGCGGTGGCCCTCGACCGGTACGTCGAGGTGGACGTCGAGCCCGCCTCGCGCCTCATCGTGCGCTCGGAGGGTGAGGGGGCCGGCCTCTCGGACGATCCGTCCCACCTCGCCGCCCGGGTGGCCATCGACGTCGCAGGCACCGATCGCCTGGCCATCACCGTGCGGTCCCAGATCCCCATTGCCCGTGGCCTCGGGTCTTCGGCAGCGCTGGCCGTCGCGGCAGCGGCGGCGGCCGGGGCCGCCGATCCCCTGGCGGTGGCGGCGGCCATGGACGGTCATCCGGACAACGCGGCGGCCTCGACCGTCGGCGGCCTGGTGGCGGCTGCGCGGGTGCGGGGCGGGGTCCACGTGGTGCGGCTCCCCCTCGACGTGAGCCTGGCCTTCGTGGTCATCGTGCCAGACATCGCACTCTCGACGTCCCGGTCCCGGCAGGCCCTGCCTGCCGCGGTCAGCCGTGACAGCGCCGTGTTCAACCTGTCACGGATGGCCCTGCTCGTCGCCGGCCTGGCCGACAGCCGGCTGCTCATCCCCGAGGCGGCTGAGGACCGCCTCCATCAGGACTACCGCAGTCCGCTCTTCCCGGCCGCCCCCAAGCTGCTGGCGGCCATGCTGGCCGCAGGCGCCCTGGCTGCCTGCTGGTCGGGCGCGGGCCCCTCGCTCCTCGGGATCTGCCAACGCATCGACGCCCACGGCGTCCAGGACGCGTCGACCCAGGCGTTGGCCGAGGCCGACCTGGCCGGGGAGGTCCTGGTGCTGCACGCCGACAACGACGGCCTCATCGTCGACCGCGACGGGACGGGCGGCCTCTACGAAGACGATCGCTGAGCGCCGGCATGCCCACCGAACCCAGTCGAGACCTGCGGACCGTGGCCAACCCGCACCCCGGGCGAGACTACGAGGTGCGCTGTGACGCCCCCGAGTTCACCTGCCTCTGCCCACTGACGGGCCAGCCCGACTTCGCCACCGTCACCCTCACCTACGTGCCCGATCGATCGCTGGTCGAGCTCAAGTCGCTCAAGCTCTACCTGTGGAGCTTCCGCGAGGAGGGCGGGTTCCACGAGGATCTGACCAACCGCATCCTCGACGACCTGGTGGCGGCTGTGGCCCCCCGCCGGATGACCGTGACCACGGACTGGCGGGTACGCGGCGGTATCCACACCGTGGTCGAGGCCTCCCACCCCTGATCCCAGCGCCGGCGTGGGTGCCAGCGGCCCGTGCCCGGGGCCGTAACCTGTGGCGGTGACGACCGAGAGCGGGTCCCTGGAGGGTGTGGCCGGCCGGGAGGGTGCCGCGCGTCCCCGGACCTTCCATATCCGCACCTTCGGGTGCCAGATGAACGACCACGACTCCGAGCGTCTCGCCGGCGCGCTCACCGCCGACGGCCTGGTCGCCACCGACGACCTCGAGGCCGCGGACGTGGTGGTCTTCAACACCTGCTGCATCCGTGCGAATGCCGACCACAAGTTCTACGGGCACCTGGGGAACCTGAAGACCCTGCGCGAGCGACGCCCGGAGATGCAGATCGCGGTCGGAGGGTGCCTCGCCCAGATGGAAGGGGACAAGATCCGGGAGCGGGCGGGCCACGTCGACGTGGTCTTCGGTACGCACAACCTGACCGCCGCGCCCGCGCTGCTGCGACGGGCGAGGGTGTCGGGCCCAGTGGTCGAGATCCTGGACGGGCCCCCGCCGGCCTCGGGCCCGACGGCTGCCGACCAGCAGGCGACCGCGTTGGCCGCGGTGCGTGACCTGCCCTATGCCGCCTGGGTCACCATCCAGACCGGGTGCGACAACTCGTGCGCCTTCTGCATCGTGCCCTCCGTGCGCGGACCCGAGGTCTCCCGTCAGATGGACGATCTGGTCACCGAGGTCGGGGAGCTCGCGCGCCGGGGGGTGACCGAGGTCACCCTGCTCGGCCAGAACGTGAACTCCTACGGGCGGGACCTCACCCGCCGGCGACCCCTCTTCGCGGAGCTGCTGCGCGCCGTGGGCGCAGTCGACGGCATCCGTCGGGTGCGGTTCACCAGCCCCCACCCGAAGGACCTCCGTCCGGAGACTGTGGCCGCGATGGCCGAGACGCCGGAAGTCTGCAACCACCTCCACCTCCCCCTGCAGTCCGGTAGCGACGCAGTCCTCGCCGCGATGCGGCGCGGGTACACGGCCGAGCGCTACCTCCGGCGTCTCGCCGCGGCCCGGTCGGCGGTGCCCGACCTGGCGGTGACCACCGATCTCATCGTCGGCTTCCCCGGGGAGACCGAGGACGATCTCGAGCGCACCCTCGAGGTCGCGGCCGAGGCGGGCTACGACAGCGCCTACACCTTCGTGTTCTCTCCCCGTCCGGGCACCCGGGCCGCGGCGATGGAGGACCGGTACGTCGCCCCCGAGGTGGTGGCCGATCGCTTCGAGCGGCTCCGGGCGGTCGTCGAGCGTTCGGCACTGAGCCGGCACCGCGCCCGGGTCGGCCGGATCGAGGAGGTGGTCGTCGAGGGGCCCTCCAAGCGCGACCCCTCGGTCCTCACCGGCAGGACCGGCCAGAACAAGCTCGTGCACTTCGCCCACAACGGCAGCGAGCGCGTGTCCGTCGGCACCTTCGCGGAGGTGCGGGTGACCGGTGCGGCCCCACACCACCTCACCGGCGAGCTGGTCCGAGTCACCGCCCGCGCCGCCCACCGCACGCGGATCCCCGTCGCCGCCGGCTGACCGGTGGCGGTCGCTCTGGTCGGTCCGACCGCGTCCGGCAAGTCGGCGCTCGCGCTCGACGTGGCCCGTGCCGGTCGGCCGGACGGGAGGGCACCGGGGTCGGGTCAGATCGAGCTGGTCTCGGTCGACTCGATGGCCGTCTACCGCGGCATGGACCTGGGTACCGACAAACCCACCGCCGCGGTCCGGGCCGAGGTTCCCTACCATCTGCTCGACCTCGTCGAGCCGTCCGAGGAGTTCACCGTCCACGATTTCCAGGCGGCCGCCCGACGGGCGATGGCAGACATCGCCGGACGCGGCGGCCACGCCCTGCTGGTCGGCGGCACCGGGCTCTACCTCCGCTCGGTCGTCGACGACCTCTCCCTCCCGGGCCGCTACCCGGGCACTGCCGCGGGGCTCACCGCCGCGCTCGACGCGGCGGGCCCGACCGGCAGCCCCGAGCGCCTGGCCGCGTGCCGTGCCCTCCACGAGCAGCTGGGCGGGCTCGACGGTCTGGCGGCCGCGCGGATCGAGCCGGCCAACGAGCGACGGATCGTGCGAGCGCTCGAGGTGACCGTCGGATCGGGACGGGCGTTCTCCTCCTTCGGCCCCGGCCTCGGGCGCTACCCGCCGTCCACGGTCGCACAGATCGGGATCCGCCGACCGCCGGACGAGGTCGACCGCCGGATCGCCGAGCGGTTCACCAGCCTCATGGACGAAGGCCTGCTCGACGAGGTCCGCGCGCTGTGCGCTCGCCCCGACGGCCTGTCCCGGACGGCCCGGCAGGCACTCGGCTACCGCGAGCTGCTCGCGCACCTCGAGCGGGGGGTCCCGATCGACGACGCAGTGGACGAGGCGATCCGGCGGACCCGAGTCCTCGCCCGGCGGCAGTGGGCGTGGTTCCGGCGCGATCCCCGTATCGTGTGGGTGGATCCCGACGACGACCCGGTCGGCACGGTGCTCCTCCGGGTGGGGGAGCGCTCCGGCAAGATCCCGGTGGGAGACTGAGACCTCCATGACCCCACAGGCCCCCGACCGAGCTCCGCTCCATCTGACCAAGCACCACGGCGCGGGCAACGACTTCCTGGTGACAGTGGACCTGGAGGGGGTGCGACCCCTCACGGGTGACCTGGTGCAGGCCCTCTGCGACCGTCGCTTCGGCATCGGCGCCGACGGGGTCATCCGGATCCTGGGCGGCGGTGGGCGGGCCGACCTGTCCATGGTGTTGCAGAACGCGGACGGACGCGAAGCCGAGATGAGCGGCAACGGCATGCGCTGCCTCGCCCAGGCAGCGGTCCTGGCCGGCCTGGTCGACCCACCCAGGTTCACCGTGGACACCGCTGCCGGCATCCGGGCAGTCGACTATCGCCCCGGTGCCCACCCGGACACGGCCGTGGCCTCGGTCGACCTCGGCAGTGCGACGCTCGGGCCCGACCAGCCCCAGGAGTTCACGGATCGATGTGCCCGCCGGGTCGAGCTCGGCAATCCCCACCTCGTGCTGCTCGGTCCCGATCTCCCCTCGGTCGACGTCGCCGAGCTCGGGAACCGGCTCCAGGAGATCCATCCGGGCGGGATCAACGTGGAATTCGTGACCCTCGGCCCCGGGGCCGACACCCTCACCCTGCGCGTGTGGGAACGCGGTGTCGGTGAGACCGAGGCCTGTGGCACGGGCAGCGGCGCGGCAGCCGCGGCCGTCCACAGCTGGGGACTGGTCGGCGATCGGGTCGCGGTGCACAACCCGGGGGGCACCCTCGAGGTGGAGCTGGCCGGCGACCGGGTGGTGCTGTCCGGCCCGGTCCACCGGGTCGCCGAGCTGGTGGTCGATCCGGCCGCCGTCCTCGAGGCCGCCCGCCCGTGAGCCCGACCGACTCTGCGTTCACCGACACCCTCATCTCGCGCGCCGTCCGGGAGCGCATCGTGCTGGTGGGGGTCACCTTCCCTTCTGGCACCACGGCCGCCACCG
This sequence comes from uncultured Acidimicrobiaceae bacterium, assembly GCA_963701325.1. Lineage (GTDB taxonomy): Bacteria > Actinomycetota > Acidimicrobiia > Acidimicrobiales > RAAP-2 > Bog-756. The sequence goes on along the minus strand of OY969604.1, from coordinate 465,903 downwards.
AAGCAGGGCTCGACGAGCTTGCGCTGCTGGTCGACACGGCCGGCGCCGACGTCGTCGGACGCGTCCTGCAACGCCGGGCGGCGCCCGACTCGGCTACCTTCCTCGGCCGTGGGAAGGCCGAGGAGCTGCGCGCGCTCTGTCTCGACGTCGATGCGGACACGGTGGTCTTCGACGACGACCTCTCCCCGGCCCAGCAGCGCAACCTGGAGAAGCTGCTCGGACGGACCGCGATCGACCGGACCGCGGTGATCCTCGACATCTTCGCCCAGAACGCGAGGACGCCCGAAGGGCGTGCCCAGGTGGAGCTCGCGCTCCTGCGCTATCGCCTGCCGCGCCTGCGCGGCCGCGGGCATGCGCTCAGCCAGCAGGCTGGTGGCATCGGCACGCGTGGACCCGGTGAGACCCAGCTCGAGGTGGACCGTCGGCGCCTGGTGCAGCGGATGAGCCGGCTGGAGTCCGACCTGCGCCAGCTCGCACGGACCCGGCGCACCCAACGCCGCGGCAGGCAGCGTTCGCGGCACCGGACGGTCTCGCTCGTCGGGTACACCAACGCGGGGAAGTCCACCCTGCTCAACCGGTTGTGCGGCGCCGACGTGCTGGTCGAGGACCGGCTCTTCTCGACCCTCGATCCGCGAACCCGCCAGCTCGACCTGCCGGGCGGGGAGACGGTCCTGCTGACCGATACGGTCGGGTTCGTCCGCAAGCTGCCGCACCAGCTGGTCGAGGCGTTCCGCTCGACCCTGGAGGTGGTCACCGAGTCGGACCTCATCGTGCACGTCGTCGACGGGTCGGCCCCGGACCTCGAAGGACAGATCGACGCGGTGCGGACCGTCCTCGCCGAGATCGACGCCGACGGGCTGCCCGAGCTGCTCGTGGTCAACAAGGCTGACGCCCTCGGGGCAGGGGAGGACTGCACGGGCCAGGAGGCCCGGCGACTCCTGGCTGCGCATCCCGGCTCGACGCTGGTCTCGGCCCGGACCGGCGAAGGGATCGACGGGCTCCTCGAGACGGTCGGGGATCGCCTCCGTGTCGGCGACCGGGTCGTCGAGCTGCTCGTCCCCTGGGCCCGCGGCGATGTGCTTGCCGCCGTCCACCGCGAGGGAGAGATCGTCGGCGAGGAACCGGGAGATCTGGCCGCTCGCATCCAGGTCGTCCTCGACGACGCCGGGAGGGCGCGGTTCGCCGAGTTCGTGGAACCATGACCACGGTGCCCACGCGGTCGGCGGGATTTTCGCCGCCGCCGTACCCCTACGACCGGCTCTCCGGTGTCCGGGCGCGCGCCGATGCACGGTTCGCCGAGACCGGGGGGGTCGTCGACTGTTCGATCGGGACGCCGTGCGACCCGCCACCGGCCGCAGCGTTGGCAGCCATGGCCTCGTCGGGCACCGAACGGGGCTACCCCACGTCACCGGGATCGGCGGAGTACCGTTCCTCCGCAGCTGCGTGGCTGCTCCGCAGGTTCGGCGTGAGCGTGGACCCCGAGCGTGAGCTCGCGGCGTGCGTCGGGACCAAGGAGTTCGTGGCAGCCACAGCGCACCACCTCCGGCTGCGGACGCCGGACCGGGACACCGTCCTCTATCCGGCCACGTCCTATCCCACCTATGCGATGGGCGCGACACTGGCAGGCTGCCGGTCGGTGCCCGTCCCCGAGGCGCCGGCGGGTGGCCTCGACCTCGAGGCCGTCTCGGCCGGCGATGCTGCGCGGGCCCTCCTGCTCTGGGTCAACTCGCCCTCGAACCCGACTGGCCACCTGTCCGATCTGGGCAGTGCCGCCGAGTGGGGACGGGAGCGCGGCGTGCCGGTCCTCTCCGACGAGTGCTACGCCGAGTTCACCTGGGACGGGCCGCCGCGCACGGTGCTCGAGTCCGGCACCGCCGGGGTGGTCGCGGTGCACTCGTTGTCCAAGCGCTCCAATCTGGCCGGGGTACGGGCGGGCTTCTACGCTGGTGACGCCGATTTGGTCGGCTACCTGCTCGACGTTCGACGCCACGCGGGACTCATGGTGCCCGGACCGGTGCAGGCCGCCGCTGTCGCCGCCCTCGCGGACGACGAGCACGTCGAGGCCCAGCGCGAGCGCTACGCGACACGACTGGCACTGCTCGGTGCGGTGCTCGGAGCAGCCGGGCTGCCGGTCGGCCCGCCACGCGGTGGCTTCTACCTGTGGGTCCCCGTGCCGTCTGGACACGGCGACGGATGGGATCTCACGGAGTGGCTGGCCACCGAGGCCGGCATGCTGGTGAGCCCCGGCGAGCTCTACGGCGATCTCGGGTCGGACCACGTGCGGGTGGCCGTCGTCCAGCCCATCGAACGCCTCGAGCTGGTGGCTGGCCGCCTGTCCGCTGCCCCGGGGTTCCCGACTGTGTCGGGCGACGCCGGCTGACCGGATCATCGGTCCAGGCAGACGGGTTCATGGGACGGCATCGGCTCGGCGTGATGACCGTCGTCCTGTCCACGCTGACAGCGGTTGCGGGCTGCACCGCCGCGTCGCAGTCCTCGCCGTCACCGGCGATCCGTCCAACGCCGCGCACCTCGACCTCGACCTCGACGACCTCCACCACGACCACGCAGCCTCCTCCCGTGACCCCGATCTCCTGGGTGCCGTGTGGCGCGTCTGCAATGCGGCACGGTCACCGCGCCCCTCGACTACACCCGCCCGAACGGGCCCACCATCCAGATCGCCGTCGCCCGCCGTCCAGCCGGGGATCCCGCCGAGCGGATCGGGTCCCTGGTGATCAATCCCGGTGGTCCGGGAGCCTCGGGCATCGACGACCTGCCCAACGAGCTCTCGGCTCTCGGCCCAGAAGTCCTGGCTCGCTTCGACATCGTGTCGTTCGATCCGCGTGGCGTCGAACGGACAGCACCGGTCGACTGTGCTCCGGATGGCGGCGCGACAGCCACCCCGGCCGCGTCGCAGGCGCCCCCTCCGGACCCGGTCCCCACCACCCCGGCCGCCCGCAGCGCGCTGCTCGAGAGCGACCGGGCGTTCGCCGCCCAGTGCGAGCGGGGGAGTGGGGACATTCTCCCCTACGTCGGGACGGTCGATGCCGCTCGCGACCTCGACCGGATCCGCCAGGCGCTCGGCGACAGCGCGCTCACCTTCGTCGGCCACTCGTACGGCACCCTGCTCGGGGCCACCTACGCCGCGATCTACCCGACCCACGTCCGCGCGATGGTCCTCGACGGAGCCATCGATCCGGCGCTCTCCACCACCCAGTACGTGACCCAGCAGGCCCAGAGCTACGAAGCGCAGTTCGAGGCATTCTCCACCTGGTGCACCAACTCGGCGGCCTGCCCGTGGCACCCGACCGGTGACGCGACCGCAGCCCTGCTCGCCCTCATCCAGGAGAGCGGGACCCGGCCGCTCGCCACGGCGACCGGCCCCACGGGCCCCGCCGCCCTCTACAACGCCCTGCTCGCGGGCCTCGAGCAGGAGGGGTCCTGGCCGGCGCTCGCAGAGGCCCTCGTCGCGGCGGAGGCGGGCGACGGGGGTGCGGTCTCCTCGCTCTCCGGGCGCTACGCCAGCGGTGGCTCGAGCAACGCGCAGGAGGCCGAGCAGGCCATCGACTGCCTCGACCATCCGGTGGCCCGCGACCCGGCCAGCTATCCGGCGCTGGCCGTTCGCATGGGCCGCGACGCTCCGGTGTTCGGGCCACTGCTCGCCTGGGACCTCCTCGGCTGCGCGGTCTGGCCGGCGTCCGCGACCCGGATCCCGGGACCGGTCTCGGACATCGGGGCTCCCCCCATCCTGGTGGTGGGCACCACCGGCGATCCGGTCACCCCCTACTCCTGGGCCCAGTCTCTCGCCGGTGAGCTCACCGGTGGCGTGCTCCTGACCTGGCGCGGGCAGAGCCACGTGGCCGAGTTCTACAGCCCGTGTGTCCGCAGCGCGGTGCAGGCGTACGTGGTCGACGGCGTGACACCCGCAGCGGGGACCACCTGCACCGACTGAGCGGCGGCCCGAGCCGATGGTGACCCGCTCGGAGGCACCGACTGCCGCAGCCGGACGAGTGTGCAAGGCCCGCGGGCGCGGTCTGCATTCGGCGCGGGTGCCCAGGGCTAACGTCTCTGCGCATGGCAGACCTCGAGGCACGGATCGACGCCCTCTGGGATCGCGCCGCCGGATTGGGCCCCGCAGACACCGACTCCCTCGCCGTGGTGACCGAGGCGATCGACCTCCTCGACCGGGGTGAGGCCCGCGTGGCGGAGATCGATCCCTCGACCGACCGGGTCGTGGTGCACGAGTGGCTCAAGCGCGCGATCCTCCTCCTCTTCCGACTGCGATCGATGGAGACCGTGGAGGTCGGTCCGTTCGAGTTCGCCGACAAGCTGCCGCTCAAGCGCGACTTCGCGGCGTCGGGCGTCCGTGTGGTGCCCGGGGCCTCGGCCCGCTGGGGGTCGTTCCTCGGGGCCGGCGTGATCTGCATGCCGAGCTACGTGAACATCGGGGCAAGGGTCGGGGCCGGCTCGATGGTGGACACCTGGGCGACGGTCGGCTCCTGCGCGCAGATCGGCGAGAACGTGCATCTCTCGGGTGGGGTGGGGATCGGCGGCGTCCTCGAGCCGGCGCAAGCCGCACCGGTCTTCGTCGAGGACGAGGTGATGATCGGCAGCCGCTGCATGATCACCCAGGGTGCGCGGGTCGGACGGGGATCGGTGGTGGGGGAGGGGACCATCCTCAACCCGTCGATCCCGGTGATCGACGCGGGAACTGGCGAGGAGCTCGGACGTGGGCACATCCCTCCGTGGTCGGTGGCGGTGCAGGCCTCGCGGCGACGCGACTTTCCCGGCGGGGAGTTCTTCCTCCCCTGCGTGTTGGTCCTCCGCCGGCTGACCGAAGGCCAGCGCCACGACAAGGCCCAGCTCAACGACCTCCTGCGGGAGCACGGGGTGTCCGTGTGACCGAGGCCGCCCCGGGCGGTCTGCTGGGCCTGGCCGCGGCCCTGGTCGCCATCCCGTCGGTCAGCCACGGCGAGGGCGCCATGGCCGACGCCGTCCAAGCGGCACTCGAGCTCTGCCCGTGGCTGGATGTCAGCCGGGTCGGGCACAACGTGGTGGCTCGGACCGACCTCGATCGCGGTCGCCGGCTCCTCCTCGCGGGGCACTTGGACACCGTCCCGCCGGCCGGGGGCAACCACGAGCCGCGGGTCGACGAGACCACCGTGTACGGGCTCGGAGCGACCGACATGAAGGGCGGCCTGGCTGTCTTCCTGCACCTCGCCGGGACCATCCCCGAACCGGCTGTAGACGTGACCTGGTGCTTCTATGCCTGCGAGGAGGTCGCGGCAGGAGTTCAGCGGGCTGCGCACGCTCTGGGCGGAGCGGCCTGATCTCCTGGCAGCCGACGCCGCGATCCTCGGCGAGCCGACCGGGGGTCGGGTCGAGGCGGGGTGTCAGGGAACGCTACGCGTGCAGATCGATCTGGCCGGTGCACGGGCCCACACGGCCAGGCCCCAGAGCGGCCGCAATGCCATCCACCGGTTGGGCCCGGTGCTCGAGGCCATCGCCGGCTACGAGGTACGCCGTCCGGTGCTCGACGGGTGCGAGTACGCCGAGCAGCTCCAGGCGGTCCGGGTCGAGGGTGGAGTGGCCAACAACGTGGTCCCCGACCTCGCCTCCCTGGTGGTCAACCACCGGTTCGCCCCCGACCGGACTCCCGAGCAGGCGGAGTCCGCGGTGCGCGACCTGCTCTCCTCGCACCTCGAGCCAGGCGACCACTGGGATCTCCTCGAGTCCTCGTCGGGTGCCCCGCCCGCCCTGGACCACCCACTGCTGACCTCGCTGGTTGCTGCCACCGGGGTCGCGCCGCGGGCCAAGCTGGGGTGGACCGATGTCGCCTCGTTCTGGGCCCACGGGATCCCGGCGGCCAATTTCGGACCCGGCGACCCACTGCTCTCCCACACCCCCGGTGAGCTGGTGACCGCCTCCGAGCTCGAGGTCGCCGCAGGGGTGCTCGGCACGATGCTGCTGCCCGGCGGGTAGGGACTGGGTCCCAGTGGGCGGGGTCAGAGGCGCCGGAGGACCGTGACGACCTTTCCGTACACCGTGACATCGCCCGGATCGAATTCCATCGGCGACAGCTGCGGGTTGGCGGGGGAGAGGATGACCTTGCCGGCCCGGGTCGAGAAGGTCTTGACGGTCGCCTCGCCGTCGGGGATGCCGGCCACCACCACGTCGCCCCGCTCGGCCTCGGGCTGCTGGCGTACCACGACGAAGTCGCCGTCCACGATGCCCGCTTCGATCATCGAATCACCCTTCACCCGCAACATGAAGAGGGTGCCTGTGCCGGTGAAGTCCTCCGGCAGCGGGTAGAGCTCCTCCACGTTCTCCTGTGCCAGCACCCCGGTGCCCGCGGCCACGTCGCCGACCAGCGGCACATGACGCAGCGGCCGCGCATCCTTGATGACCTTCGAGGACGGGTCGTAGCAGACCTCGATGGCGCGGGGTTTGGTCGGATCACGGCGCAGGTAGCCCTCGCGCTGGAGCACGGCGAGGTGGGCGTGGACGGTGGAGGAGGAGGTGAGGCCGACCGCCTCCCCGATCTCGCGCACCGACGGGGGGTAGCCGCGATCGTGGACCGCCTCCGAGATGCAGTCGAGGATCTGCCGCCGCTTGGTGCTCAGTACCTGTGCCATGTCTCCCCTTGTCGTCGACGCCTTGCGCTGCACGGTGCTCATGGCCCTGCCGGCTGCCCGTGGCCCTGCGGGGTGCCCTTGCGGCGAACATCTGTTTGCAGAAGCTAGCCCCCGGGGGACCGGAAGGCAAACATCCGTTCGAAAACGCTCTTGACATCGAACAGGTGTTCGTGGTGAGATTGGGTGCAGTCGAACAACAGTTCGTCCGATCACTCCAAGCCCGATGTCACACCGTCCAGATACAACCAAGGGCGACACGGGATCCCGCCACCGTCCAGGGTCTCCCGCAACCGAACCACCCAGAGACACCGAACCAGCCACAGGAAGGTCCTCCCGATGACTGCGCTTCTCACAGCACCCCGCATCGACACACCCGAGACCTTCGACATCCCGGACGCAGCATCGCGCCCGGTCCTGCGGTTGGTGGACGGCGGTGATCGACGGACCGCGGGGTTGCGCCCGACCGACGACCCGACGACCGTCGCGCCCCTCCGTCGGGCCACAAGGCGCCGCACGTCGCCGGCGGTACGTCGCAGGCGCGCCCTGCTGGCGGTGATGGCGCTTGCCCTCATCGCCCTCGCCTTTCCGCTGGGTGGAGTCGATGGTCCCTCCCACGCCATCGACTCCACCCTCGCGGGAAAGGGTCCGGTGGACTACACGGTGCGTCCGGGTGACTCGCTGTGGTCGATCGCGGAGCGGATGGACCCGTCCGCGGACCCGAGGCCGACGGTGGCCCGGCTGGCCGCGGAAATCGGTACCTACCAGGTGGTTCCGGGGGAGCAGCTCTCCCTCCCCTGACCGGGTCTCACCGGCACCGATGCGGCTCCGACACGACGGAGGTGGACGGATGGGTAGGGGTCATGGGCACTAGCCTCGAGTGCGTGCGTTGTCCCTGGTGCCTGGCCGACGACGACCGGGTGATCGACTCGAGGCTGGCCGAGGAAGGGACCGCCATCCGTCGCCGCCGGGAGTGCGCCGGATGCGGGCACCGCTACACCACGTTCGAACGCGTCGACGAGATCCCACTGATGGTGGTCAAGCGATCCGGCGATCGTCAGCCCTTCGACAAGGGGAAGCTGGTGGACGGCCTGCGGGCGGCCACCAAGAATCGCCCGGTCACCGAGGAACAACTCGACGAGGTCGCCCGAGAGGTCGAGGACGAGCTGCGCGAGGACGGTTCGGAGCCCACATCGGAACAGGTCGGCATCGCCGTCCTGGACCGCCTGCGATCGGTGGACGAGGTCGCATACCTCCGCTTCGCGAGCGTCTACAAGGGGTTCGAGGGGGTGGACGACTTCCGCCGCGAGGTCGGCCTGCTGACCAAGACCACTGCACCCAAGCGGCCGGAGGGCTGACCGATGGCCGAGCTCCTCACCGATGTCCCTGCCTGCGCGCTGGCCGTCTATGCGCACCCGGACGACCCAGACGTCTCCTGCGGTGGCACCCTGGCCGCCTGGGCCAAGTCCGGATCGGCGGTGCACACGCTGCTCTGCACCGATGGCGGAAAGGGAACCTCCGATCCTGACGAGGACCCGGCTGACCTCGTCCGACGACGCGCTGCCGAGGCAGCGGAGGCTGCCGCGGTGATCGGCCTCGCGGGCCAGGAGTGCCTCGGCTACCCCGACGGCGACCTGGTCGACGAGCCGAGCTTCCGGGAGGCGCTCGTCGCGGCTGTCCGCCGGATCCGGCCGGACACGATCCTCTGCCCGGATCCCACCGCTGTCTTCTTCGGGCAGGAGTACTTCAACCACCGTGATCACCGGATCACCGGGTGGGCGGTCCTCGATGCCATCGCCCCTGCGGCTGCCCTTCCGCTCTACTTCCCGAGGGCAGGGCCGGCGCACCAGGTCGCTACGGTCCTCCTCTCAGGAGCCCTCGAGCCCGATGTCTGGGTCGACATCTCGGACACGGTCGACCTCAAGGGAGAGGCCGTCGGCTGTCACCGGAGCCAGTTCCCCGACGGCGTGGAGTGGGCGGCGACCGCTGTGCGGTTGGCTGCTGAGGATGCCGGCCGTCAGGCGGGCGTTCCCCTGGCCGAGGGCTTCCGGAGACTGCGCCTCGGCGGGTGACCCAGCCCACCCCGGAGGAGCGGACCGAGTGCCGGTCGGCGGCGGTCGACCGCATCATCCTCCACGTGGACATGGACGCCTTCTTCGCATCGGTCGAGGTGCTCGACGATCCGTCGTTGGCCGGGCTCCCGGTGATCGTCGGAGGGAGCGGAGCACGCGGCGTCGTGGCCGCATGTACCTACGAGGCGCGCCGGTACGGCATCCACTCGGCCATGCCCTCGTCGGTCGCCCGCCGCCGGTGCCCGCACGCGGTCTTCCTCGACGGACGGTTCCACCGCTACATGGAAGAGAGCCGCCGATTGCACGCCGTGCTCTCCTCGTTCACTCCGCTGGTCGAGGGCATCGCACTCGACGAAGCGTTCCTCGACGTGACCGGAAGTGTTCACCTGCTCGGCGGAGGCCCCACCGTCGCACACGCCATCCGGCACCGCGTGGAGGACGAGCTCGGACTCGCCTGCTCGGTCGGCGTGGCCCGGTCGAAGCTCATGGCCAAGCTGGCCTCCAAGGCCGCCAAGCCGAAGGCCGACGAGCACGGCATCACCCCCGGTCCGGGTGTGTTCGTGGTCGACCCCGGCGACGAGCTCTCCTTCCTCCACCCGATGGCGGTGCGGGCGCTCTGGGGGATCGGTCCGGTGACCGAACGACGGCTCCACGCGCTCGGCGTCACGACCGTGGGAGAGCTCGCGTCGGTACCGACCGCCGCCCTCGAACGGTACCTGGGCTCGGCCACCGGTGGTCATCTGGCTGCCCTTGCCCGAGGTGAGGACAGCAGGCCGGTCGTGCCGGAGCAGGCTGCCAAGTCGATCGGCCACGAGGAGACGTTCGCCACCGATCTGTGGGATCGAGCGGACCTGCACCGCAGACTCCAACGGATGGTCGACGCCGCGGCGACAGGGCTTCGCGCTTCCGGCAAGGCCGCCCGGACGGTCACGGTGAAGCTCCGCTTCGGAGATTTCGGGCAGGTCACCCGCTCCCACACGCTGGACAGTCCGATCGATGCGGGACCGGCCATCGGCGTCGTGGCATCCGCGCTGGTGGACTCCGTCGAACGGGACCGCGGGGTGCGCCTGCTCGGGGTCAGCCTCTCCGGACTCGTCGATCCCGGTGGTGGCACCCAGCTGCGGCTCGCCCTCGGCCCTGCTGGCGAGGCTCCAGCCGCCGCCCGGCTCGGCGAGGAGGTCGATCCGGTGGACCCGATGGTCGTGGCGCACGAGGACGCCGAGCGCCTCCAGGGGTCCTGGTCTGCGGTGACTGCGGCGGTCGACGCGATCCGGGTGCGGTACGGGGGGGAGTCGGTCGGGCCCGCGTCCCTGGTGGGGGCCGACGGCGTGCAGGTGCGCCGCCGAGGCGACGCACAGTGGGGACCTGGGGATCAGGGATCCGGAGAGACCGGGTCCGGGGACCCGGCGGCATTGTAATATGGCCGTGGTGCACGATCATGACCGTCCTTGCTCACGGCTGGACCCCGAATACGCGATGTGTTCGGGGCGGCGGTGCGCGAAGATGGTGGGGACGACCACCGCTGGAGTTGACAACGGGTGGAGGGGACGAGTCGGTGCCGCTCTCTGAGCATGAACAACGGATACTGCATGAATTAGAGCAGTCCCTCTACCAGGAGGACCCGGACTTTGCCGAGCGGGTGCGCTCGGAGACGGTCTACCGCCACGCGGGGAGGTACTGCATCTGGTCGGCGCTGGTCTTCGTGGCTGCCCTCGTCTTCATGCTCTTCACCTTCGCCAGCAATATCGTCCTCGGATTCGTCGGCGTGGTCGTGATGTTCCTTTCCGGCGTGGTCTTCGCCAACAACGCCCGGCGCATGGGCAAGGCCGGGATCGACGACATCTCACGTTCGCTCCACAGCCGCAGCATGAGCAACCCGGTCCACGATCCCCGTGACTGGATCCGTGGGCGCTTCCACCGGGACGACTGATCCGTCGACGGGCAGCGCGCCGGCCGGTCCCACAACGGGTGCCGGCGCCTGGGGCGCGGCACCTGCCACCAGGCCCGGGGCCCACCCACCGCTGCTGGCCGTCGACATCGGCGGGACGAAGGTCGCTGCGGCGCTGGTCGATCCCGTGGGCCGCCTGCTGACGGAGTCCAGCGCGCCCACTCCGGACGTCGACGACCAGGAGGTCGTGTTCGAGGCCGTCCTCGGAGTGGTCCGGGCCGCGTTGGCGGGATCGCCGGTGTCTCCATCGGCGTGCGGCGTGGGCTGTGGAGGCCCGATGGAGGACGGAGGCGTGACGGTGTCCCCGCTCAACATCCGCGCCTGGCGGAGGTTCCCGCTGCGCCGGAGGCTGGCCGATCAGCTCGCCGTGCCGGTGTGGGTCGACAACGACGCGAAGGCCCTCGCGCTCGGAGAGGGGTGGCTGGGGGCCGCAGTGGGATCGTCGAACTACCTCGCCATGGTGGTCTCGACCGGAGTGGGCGGGGGAATCGTCCTCGACGGGCACTTGCTGGACGGCGACGGGGGGAACGCCGGGCACATCGGGCACGTGGTGGTGGAGCCGGACGGCCGGCCGTGCGTCTGCGGTGGACGCGGGTGCCTCGAGGCCGAGGCGTCGGGTACCGCCATCAGGGCTGTCACCGGGAGGCCGGCGGCCGAGGCCGACGACGCGACACGTCGGCGGGCAGGCACCCTGGTCGGGCGCGCGGTGGCGTCGGTTGTCAACCTGCTCGACCTCCAGCTCGCGCTCGTGGGCGGCTCGGTGGCGCTCGGGTTCGGGGAGGAGTTCTTCGAGGCGGCCCGGCAGGAGTTGGCGCTGCGCTGTGGCCTCGCCTTCGCCCGTCCGGCCCGGATCGTCCCGGTCGGGCTCGGGGCCGACGGGCCACTGCTGGGCGCGGCCGCGGTCGCGCGCCGCCAGCTGGTCGTGGCCGACGTGGGAGCCCGATGAGCCGCGCCCCTGGGATCGCCTCGTCACGGACGTCGACCACCGTGATGGTGGCGCTGTTGGCCAGACCCGACCTGTGGCCGGCGGCGATGGGGGTGCTCCGACGCATGGCGCCACCGGGATGGTGGCGCAGGGCCCCGCATCTCCCGCTTCCCGACCGTCGCCTCTGGGAGTTCCGGATGGTCACCGCCTACGGGCGCAGCGACGCGGTTCCCGAGGCTGCCGACGTGGTGAGCTACGTCGAGTGGTGCCGCGACACGGCGGCCCTGGACGGGGGACACCGGTGAGCCCGTCCCACCGACCGAGCAAGCCCGCCCGCCCCGTCGGGCGGCGCTAATTTCCGGCAATGGACCGAAAGCTCAAACCGGGGGTGCCGAGATCGCCGGGGCGGGCTCCTGGGTCCGGACATCCCGACCCGGTGCGATCCCCGATGAGCCCGTCCCGCAGAGCGCTGGTCCTCAACGCCACGTTCGAGCCCCTCGGGATCGTGTCCTCCCGAAGGGCGGTCCTCCTGGTGCTCGACACCAAGGCCGAGCTCATCCACTCGACCGAACGCGTCTTCCGGGCCGAGCGGCTGAGCGTCCCCGAGCCGTCGGTGGTCCGGCTGGTGCGCTACATCCAGATTCCCCACCACTATCGGGTGGCGGTCAACCGGCGGACGGTGTTCGCTCGCGACGGTGCGCGCTGTCAGTACTGCGGCTCAGCGGCCGAGAACCTCGACCACGTCATCCCGAGGAGCAAGGGTGGCCCGCATACGTGGGAGAACGTGGTGGCTGCCTGCCGGCGTTGCAACACCCGCAAGGAGGACCGCCTGCCCCACGAGGTGGGGATGGTGCTCCGCTCGACCCCGGTCGCCCCCCGCCACCGGGTGCAGCTCCTCGCCTTGTGCGGAGGGGCCAGTGCCGAGTGGAAGACCTATCTCGGACCGGGTGCGGGTGCGGGTGCGGGTGCCGACGACGATCGCCAGCTGACCGCCTGACCGCGCGGGCCACCCGACGCCGCTGACCGCTGCGGGGTGGTGGGAGACTGGCCGGGTGGTACCGGGCTGGCGGATGGAGGAGCGGTTCGGTACAGCTGCCGAGCTGCACGGGTCGTGGCCGTCGACCGACCACCGCCACGAGGAGCGAGCCGTCGCCCGTTGCCATCCCTCCCAGCGCACCGTCGTGCTCGGCTCGACCCAGCGCGACTCGGTGGTCGACCGGGCCGGCGCGGCACGAGCGGGCGCGTCGGTGGTCCGCCGACGGACCGGTGGGGGAGCCGTGCTGGTCGGACCGGCCGACCCGGTGTGGATCGACGTGTGGGTCCCGACCGGCGATGCGTTGTGGGATGCCGACGCGTCGCGGGCGTTCGGGTGGCTGGGTACCGCCTGGCGTTCGGCCCTGGGCTCGCTCGGTGTCGAGGGACTCTCGGTGCAGGGGGTGGCGCCGGGGATCCGCACCGAGTGGTCGACGCTGGTCTGCTTCGGCGGGGTGGGGATCGGTGAGGTCACGGTCACCGGGGGCCGCAAGGTGGTGGGGTTGGCACAGCGCCGGACCCGGACCGGCGCCTGGATCCAGAGCGCGTGCGCCATCCACTGGGACCCCTCGCCCCTGCTCGGCGCCCTCGCCCTCGCCCCGGAGGCTCGACGAGCGGCGTCGGGCGGGTTGGCGGATGCAGCCGTGGGCGTGGCCGACCTCGACTGGACCGGCCGGACGGCGCCCGACGCCGATGCGGTGACCGCCGCATTCCTCGCCCACCTTCCCTGAGCGGACCCTGACCGGGGGGCGGGTGCTCCGCCCGCGACCCGTTCTGTCGGACAGACACCCCCATGACGACTGCCCGGTGGTGGTCCGCGGGCGGTCGCGCCCGGGTCGGCGTCGTCTGAGTGCGGCAGATGGTGGAACTTGGGCCAAGGTGGTTGACGGGTGGGGGGCTGGGGAATAAAGTGGCGCAAAGTGGTGTGAAAGGGAGGGGTCCGATGAGCGGGTCCCCGGGCACTGCGGGGAGCATCGTGGGAGCACGCACCAGTGGCACGGTTCTTCGGAAGGTACGAGCACTCGCTCGACGACAAAGGACGGATCATCCTCCCGGCGAAGTTCCGCGCCCACTTCGAGCACGGCGGGTACCTGACCGAGTACCAGGACGGGTGCTTGTCACTGTGGACGCCGGACCAGTTCGAGGTGCAGATGGACTCCATGACGGAACGGGCGACGTCGGGTCGGAGCGATCGCAACCTGGTGCGGCTCTGGGCGTCGACCTCCCACGAGCTGGAGATCGACCGACAGGGACGGATGGCCATCCCGGCCCGGCTCCGCGAGTTCGCGGGACTGGTCGGCGACGTCCTGGTGCTCGGCGCGATCGACCGGGTCGAGCTCTGGAACCGCGAGACCTGGGAGGAGAAGGTGCTGCCCGAGGAGGCTCGTCTCACCCAGGGCGACGGGTGAGTGACCCGGTGTACCTCCACGTCGTGCCCGACGGCCCCGCCGCGCACCCGGCCGACCCGAGCCGCCCCCTCGCCCCTCGTCCGGGGCCGGTGGTGCTCTCAGCCGTGGCCGACAGCGACCCGTGGGACAATCACGAGAATCAGCCCGATCAAGAGACACTCGGCGATCAGGACGGCCGGCGCGCCGGGCGCGCACCCTGGTCGTTTCCCCTGGCGGCCGCCGAGCTCGCCGAGCAAGTCGGGCACCCGTCCGGGATGCGGCGTCGTCCGACCCCGTCCGAGTCCGGGGCTGCGGCTGTGCTCCGCCACGAAGTCCACATCGAACGCGTCTGGCCCATGCGCAGTCCCCCGACCGGACCACTGGAAGTATCCTCCTCCGCCTCCTTCCAGTCGGACGGTCGCGGCACTCCACCCGCACGACTCGTGCCGGTCGGGGGACTGCGGATGAGCCGGGCCTTTCCCCACGAGCCGGTGATGGCCGCCGAGGTGGTCTCGGCGTTCGCTGCCATCCCGGACGGGCTGGTGCTCGATGCGACGGTCGGGGGAGCCGGTCACGGTCGGGCCCTGCTCGAGGCGAGGCCGGGCATCCACCTGCTCGGCATCGACCGCGACCCGCTGGCCGTGGCCGCGGCCACCGACGAGCTGGCCCCGTTCGCCGATCGGGCCGTCGTGCGACAGTCGCGCTTCGACGACCTGGCTAGCGTGGTCCGAGACACCCAGGCCGCCCTCGGAACCCCTGCCGGCGAGACCGGCCTCGCCGGATGCCTGTTCGACCTCGGGGTGAGCTCCCCCCAGCTCGATGTGGCTGATCGTGGCTTCTCCTACCGGCGCGACGCCGCCCTCGACATGCGGATGGACCCGACCTCGGGCCGCACCGCTGCGGACGTGGTCAACCACTACGACGAGGATGCCCTGGTCGAGCTCTTCGCCGAGAACGGTGAATCACGGTTCGGCCGTCGCATCGCCAGGGCCGTCATCGCCGCCCGCCCACTGACCACGACCGGACAACTGGCCGACGTCGTTCGCGCCGCCATCCCCGCGGCCACCCGCCGTACGGGCGGCCATCCGGCCCGGCGGGTCTTCCAGGCCATCCGGATCGCGGTCAACGAAGAGCTCGACCAGCTGCGCACCGGGCTCGACGACGCGCTTCCCCTGCTGCGTCCAGCCGGCCGGTGCGCAGTGATCGCCTATCACTCGGGCGAGGACCGCCTGGTCAAGATGGTCTTCACCCGAGCGGCCACCGACAACTGCCAGTGCCCGCCGGGCCTGCCCTGCGTGTGCGGCGCTGCACCCCGGTTCCGGCTCGTGTCCCGTGGCGCCAAGCGCCCTTCGGCCGAGGAGATCCTCCGGAACCACCGGGCCGAGGCCGCGCGACTGCGTGTCCTCGAGCGGCTCCCGGACCCTGCCGGGTCTGCCCGTCCGGACGGCGAGGTCGCCTGATGGCGCCGCCCGCCAGCGCACCCGCCCGCCGGGCTGCGTCACGCCCCGAGCCGCGCCCCGCCGCACGGCGCCCTCCGCTGCGGCTCTTCGAGCCGGCACCCCGGAGGTCGGCGTCCCGACGCCGCGGACGCAGAGCGCAGCTCGTGGTCTCGGGCGCTCTGGTGGTCGGGAGCCTGCTCGCCGTGGTGGTGGGGGACACGATGGTGGCACAGGGACAGGTCCGCCTGTCCGGGCTGCAGGGTCAGGTCACCGCAGCCCAGGTCGCGCAGAAGGCCGCGCAGGTCGCGGTTGCCCAACTGGCCGCCCCCGACCGGGTGGTGGCCCAGGGGATCCGGTTGGGGCTGAGCGCCCCGGCCCAGGTGGTCGACCTTCCCCAGGTCCCGCTCGACGTCCCGCTCAGAGCCCCCGGGACGGCCGCTCCGTCCAAAGCTCCCGCCACCACGGCCACCACCGCCCCGCCGACGCGTTGAGCCCCGAAGTCCTGATCAAGCGGCGCTCGCGCGCGATGCGGCTGCTGGTGACCCTCATCTTCTTCGCGCTGGGGGCACGGTTGGTCGGGGTCCAGGTCCTCGGTCATCAGCACTACGCCGCGCTCTCCACCTCGGAGCTCTCGCAGACCGTCACGGTACCGGCCGTCCGTGGTGGCATCTACGACCGCAGCGGCGAGGTGCTCGCCGAGACCGTGACCCGCCAGACCGTCGTCGGCGACCCGTTGCTCATCACCCGACCGGCGCCGATCGCCGATGCGCTCTCACCGTTGCTCGGGGTCTCCGCTGCCACCCTCCGGGCCGAGCTGACCGAGCGGACCGGATTCGTCTACCTGGCCCATCGGGTCTCCGACACCGTGGCGTCGGCGGTCTCCAAGCTGGGGCTCCCGGGCATCAACCTGATCCCCGAGACGCAGCGGGTCGTCCCGGTCGGTCGGCTCGCCCAGCCGCTGGTGGGCACCGTCGACTGGAACGGCAACGGCGCCTCGGGCCTCGAGTACCAGTACCAGTCGCTCCTGGCCGGCACGCCCGGGTCGACCGACCTCCTGCGCTCTCCGGGCGGGGTCGTCCTGCCGGGGGGCGGCACGTCCGTGCCCTCACGACCCGGGACCGGCATCGAGCTCACTATCGACGAGTCGGTGCAGTACATCGCCGAGCAGGCACTGGCAGCCGAAGTGGTCGCATCCCATGCCCTGTCGGGCATCGCCGTGGTCATGGACGTCAAGACCGGTGACATCCTCGCCATGGCCAACCTCGACGCCACCGCCACGACGTCCGGCGCCCAGGCACACACGAACCCCACGCTCACCGCAAGCACCGCGGGCCCGGCCTCGCAGTCGGGCCCGACCCTGCTGGCAGCCTCGGACACCCTGCCGGCCGGGGTCGAGGAGGCACCGTCGAACAGCGCCGTGACCCAGGTCTACGAGCCGGGATCGGTCTTCAAGCTGGTGACCTTCTCGGCAGCCCTGGCCGACAACGTGGTCACGCCCAACCAGCCCCTCACCGTGCCGAGCTCGCTGCCGATGGGGAAGTACACCTTCCACGACGCCGAGAACCACGGCACCGAGCGGCTCACTGCTACCCAGGTGCTGGCCCAGTCGTCGAACATCGGGACCATCGAGGTCGCCGAGGGTCTGGGCGAGAGCCGGCTCCTCAACCAGATCTCGCTGCTCGGCTTCGGGCATCCGACCGGGCTCGACGTCCCCGGCGAGTCGGAGGGCCTGGTCCCCGGCGCGTCCCAGTGGACGGGGACCTCGATCGGGTCGACCCCCATCGGCCAGGACGACGCGGTGACCGCCCAGCAGATCCTCGACGCCTACAACGCAGTGGCCAACGGGGGCGTGTTCGTGGCCCCGCGCCTGGTCAGGGCTACCGTCGACCCAACGGGAGCGGTGAGCCCGGAGCCGGCTTCGCCGACCCGCCGGGTGATCGAGCCGACCACCGATGCCGAGCTCGTCTCCATGCTGGAATCCGTGGTCTCCTCGGGAACCGGCACCGAAGCCGCCATCGACGGCTACACGGTCGCCGGCAAGACCGGAACCGCCCAGATCCCCAACCCGAGCCATCTCGGCTACATCCCCGGGGCCTATGTAGGATCCTTTGCCGGATTCGCCCCCGCTCAGCACCCGGTGCTCTCTGCAGTGGTGGTCCTCGACCACCCCACCCCCATCTACGGTGGGGCCGTCGCCGCTCCGGTGTTCTCGACGATCATGGCCTACGCACTCCACCACTACGGCATCCCGACCACCGAGGCCGGCACCACCGCGGCCTCGACGACGGCCGTGGGCGGCGCCGGCTCGGTCACCGTACCGGCCGGAGCGGTCACGGAAGGGCCGTAGGTGGGGCCGGGCACGATCCGCGCTGGCCGATCGCGTCCCCGGACCGCGATGACCACCACGTGATGCTCATGGCGGACCTGCTCGGTGACGTCGAGGTCGACGGCATCCGGGGCGACCCCGCGACGACAGAGGTCCACTCGGTCGAACTCGACAGCCGGCAGGTCACCCCCGGCGCGCTCTTCTGTTGCGTGCCGGGCGCTCGGACCGACGGGCATCGTCATGCGGGAGGGGCCGTCTCCCGCGGTGCGACGGCGCTCCTCTGCGAACACTTCCTCGAGCTCGGGGTCACCCAGGTCAGGGTGGTGCCCGGCGGGATCAGGCCGGCAATGGCCGCGGTCGCGTCGGCCTTCCACGGTCACCCGTCGAGATCGCTCACGACCGTGGGCGTCACCGGCACCAACGGAAAGACCACGGTCACCCAGCTGGTGCGCGCGATTCTCGAGGCCGACGGTCGGGCGACGGGCGTGATCGGGACGCTCGACGGAGCCCGGACCACCCCCGAGGCGCCCGCCCTCCAGGCCGAGCTGGCCCGGTTCGTCAGCGACGGGAAGCAGGCCGTGGCGATGGAGGTCTCCTCGCACGCCCTGGACGCGCACCGGGTGGACGGCATCACCTTCTCGGTCGGCGCGTTCACCAATCTGAGTCGGGAGCATCTCGATCACCACGGCACGATGGAGCGGTACTACGCGGCCAAGGCCGCGCTCTTCGACCCGGTGCGCTGCGAGCGGGCGGTCGTCTTCGTCGACGACCCGTGGGGGGCCCGCCTGGCCGGTGAGCTCATGGACCGCAACGCGATCCCGGTGCGGTGTGTGCGCCGGGCGGAGGCCGAGGAGGTCAGCCTGAGCGTCGGCGCCACGGGGTTCCGGTGGCGCGGCCGGCAGGTGTCGCTGCCACTGTCGGGAGGGTTCAACGTCGACAACGCCCTGGTGGCGGCTGCCGTGGGCGTCACCCTCGGGGTGGGAGAGAGCCAGGTGGCAGCGGGGCTCGACGCGGCGCCGGTCGTTCCCGGACGGATGGAGGTGGTTCCCTCGCCCGCCCCGGTCGCGGTGCTGGTCGACTACGCCCACACACCAGCGGGGCTGGCGGTCGCCCTCGACGCGGCGCGCGCCCTTGCCGACGGCGGGCGGGTGCTCTGCGTGTTCGGGTGCGGGGGCGACCGCGACCCGGGCAAACGTCCGGAGATGGGCGCGGTGGCCTCGCAGCACGCGGACGTGGTGATCCTGACGTCCGACAACCCCCGGTCGGAGGACCCGGAGGCCATTCTCGATCAGGTCCGGGCCGGGATCGCTCCCGGCACCGATCTCGCCGTCGAGCCGGAGCGGTCCACGGCCATCCGTGCAGCGGTGGACCGGGCCCGGGCGGGGGACGTGGTCCTCCTCGCCGGCAAGGGTCACGAGGTCACCCAGACAGTGGCGGGCAGGACCGTCCCCTTCGACGACCGGGTCGAGGCGGCAGCCGCCCTCGAGGAGCGGTTCGGTGGGTCAGCCACATGATCTCCCTCATGACCTCCGGGGGGGTGGCGCTGTGGGTGGCCGTGCTCTCGACGCCGGTCCTCATCCGGTGGCTGGTCAGGAACAACATCGGCCAGCAGATCCGGGAAGACGGCCCCCAGGTGCACATCGCCAAGGCGGGGACCCCGACCATGGGCGGGATCTGCATCGTGGCGGGCGTGCTGGTCGGCTTCCTGGCCGCCCACGCCATTCCCGGCGTCACCTTCTCACGCTCGGGCGTGCTGGTCCTGCTGGCCATCGTCGGGGCCGGGCTCATCGGGTTCGCCGACGACTGGACGAAGGTGCGCCGCCGACGGAGCCTCGGCCTCAACAAACGGACCAAATTCGGGGCGCAGATCGCACTCGGTGTGGCCTTCTCCCTGCTCGGCGTCTACTGGGCCCACTCCTCGACCACCCTCTCCTTCACCCGCTACAACTCGGTCGGCCTCCACATGGGAACAGCGGTGTGGGTCGTGTGGGCGACGGTCATCATCGCGGCCTCGGCGAACACGGTGAACCTCACCGACGGCCTCGACGGCCTGGCCGCCGGGTCGTCGACCTTCTGCTTCGCCTGCCTGGCGATCATCGGGTACTGGCAGTACCGGCATTTCGCGATCTACCACGTCGGAGACGCCCTCGACCTCGCGCTGCTCGCAGTGGCGCTTGCCGGCGCCTGCCTCGGTTTCCTCTGGTGGAACGCGGCGCCGGCCAAGATCTTCATGGGGGACACCGGGTCCCTGGCCATCGGGTCGGGTCTTGCCGCGCTCTGCCTGATGATGAACCTCGACCTGCTCCTACCGGTCATCGGTGGGCTCTTCGTGATCGTCACGCTCTCGGTGGTGATCCAGGTCATCAGCTTCCGGGTGTTCCACCGGCGGGTCTTCCTGATGGCGCCGCTGCACCATCACTTCGAGTTGATGGGCTGGCCGGAGACCACGGTCATCGTCCGCTTCTGGATCCTGGCCGGTCTGTTCGCCGCCCTCGGCCTCGGCATCTTCTACGGCGATTTCCTCTCGGTGGGGAAGCTGTGATCTCCCGCCTGACACCGCGAACTGCGCCGTCCCCGCCGGGGTTCCACCACTGGGGCGCCCGAGTGGTGGAGGCTACGGGGATGCAATTCACCGATGAGGCCGTCGGCGGGCACCGACCGGTGCGGGCAGGACGCGCCCCCGGTGGCGGCTGTGGCTGAGCGCACCGCGACCGCCCGCAGGTCGACCCGGGAGCGCCATCCCACGAGCACCCCGCGGGCGAGGACGCACGAGGTCGCTCCACAGAGGCCCGCCCGTTCGGGTCTGCTCACGCGCGTCCCGACTGCGACGGCACTGGCAGTGTTGGTGGCGGTGCTCTGCGTGGTCGGCCTGGTCATGGTCGGATCGGCGTCGCCGGTCATCTCCCTCGGGCTCTACGGCTCACCCTGGACGATCCTCATCCGCCAGACCCTCTGGATGGCGGTCGGGACCGGAGCCCTGATCCTCCTCTCACGGGTCGACTACCGGCGGTGGCGCGTCGTCCGTGGCCCGCTCGTCGTGGTCAGCATCGCCCTGCTGGTCGCCGTGCTGGTCCCCGGGCTCGGGGACGCATCGGGCGGCTCGTCGCGCTGGATCGGTATCGGACTGCTCAAGATGCAGCCCTCGGAGCTCATGAAGCTCGCCCTGGTCGTCTTCGTCGCCGACCTGGTCACCCGCCGTGCGGACCGGATGGACGAACCGAAGCTGCTCATCACCCCGGTGCTCGCCGTCCTGGGCATCTCCGGTGCCCTCATCCTCAAACAGCCCGACATGGGTACCGCCCTCGTGCTCTGCTGCATCGCCTTCGGGGTCCTCTTCGTCGGCGGGGTACCGATGGTCCCCATCCTCAAGGTGCTGGGCTCCTTCGCCGCGCTGGCCGTGGTGGCCGGACTGGCCGACCCCTACCGGCGGGACCGGATCCTCTCGTTCCTGAACCCGGGGGCCCACCAGTCGGGCTCCGGCTACCAGGTGTGGCAGTCGTTGATCGGGCTGGGTGCGGGACACCTGTTCGGCCTCGGGCTCGGCGGGGGCGCGAGAAGTGGGGGAGCCTGCCCAACGCCCACACCGACTTCATCTTCTCGGTCGTGGGGGAGGAGCTGGGCATGGTCGGAGCCGTGGCACTGCTCGGGCTCTTCTTCGCGCTCGCCTGGTTCGGGTTCCGTACCGCCAGCCGGGCGCCCGACCGGTTCGGAAGCCTGCTCGCGGTCGGAGTGACGACCTGGATCACCAGTCAGGCGGTCATCAACGTGGGTGCCGTGATCGGGGTGCTCCCGGTGACCGGGATTCCCCTCCCGTTCATCTCCTTCGGCGGGTCCTCCCTGGTCATCACCATGGCGGCGGTCGGCATCCTGCTCAACATCGCCGCGCAGGAACGGTCGGGGAAGGGCGTCGTGCGCCCGCGGCCGCGTCCCTCCCGGGCGTGAGCGGGCGTCGCTACGCGGTGATGGCGGGCGGGGGGACGGCAGGGCATCTCCAACCCGCCCTGGCCATCGCCGAGGCGCTGGTGATGCGCGGACACGACCGGGGGTCGATCGAGTTCGTCGGTTCCGAGCGCGGTCAGGACGCGGTCACCCTGGACGG
Source organism: uncultured Acidimicrobiaceae bacterium (assembly GCA_963701325.1). GTDB lineage: Bacteria > Actinomycetota > Acidimicrobiia > Acidimicrobiales > RAAP-2 > Bog-756. Next base: position 444,045 of record OY969604.1, on the reverse strand, counting down.
CCACGGATTCCCGGTCACCCTGCTGCCGGGGAGGGGCGTCGTCCGCAGCCTCGCCCCACGCGATCTCGTCGGGAACGTGGTGTCCCTGGCCGAGCTCGCGGTCGCCGCGGTGGACGGGCTCCGGCTCGTGTCCAGGGTTCGGCCCCGGGTCGTGGTCTCCGTGGGCGGCTACGCGAGCCTGCCGGCCGCGTTGGCCGCCGTGCTGCTGCGGATCCCCCTGGTCCTCGTCAACACCGACGCGGTGCCCGGCGCGGCGAACCGCCTCTTCGGCCGCTTCGCCAGGGCCAGCGCGGTCGGGTGGGAGGGGGTCGCCCTGCCCCGGGCGGTGGTGACCGGGACGCCGGTGCGACCCGAGATCGCCGCGGTCCGGAGGTCCCCAGCGGACCGGATCGCCGCGCGGCGACTGCTCGGGGTGCCCCCCGACCGGGCGCTGGTGGCAGTGTTCGGTGGCTCGCTCGGCGCGAGGACCCTCAACCGCTGCGTCGAGGGGCTCAGCGCGCGCTGGAAGGAGCGCTCGGACGTGGCGATCTACCACATCGTCGGGCGCCGGGACTGGGACGGACGGACAGGGGACGGGGCGGACGACCGATCGGACGACGGATCGGACCATTCGGGTCTGGTCCTGGTGCGGGTGCCCTTCGAGGAGCGTATGGCCGCCGTCTATGCCGCCGCCGACATCGTGGTCTGCCGGGCTGGGGCGATGACCGTGGCCGAGCTGGCAGTTGCCGGGGTGCCGGCGGTGCTGGTGCCCCTGCCGGGAGCGCCGGGGGACCACCAGACGGCCAACGGCCGTGTCCTGGAGCGAGCGGGGGCCGCGGTGCTCCTGGCCGACGCGCTCTGCGAGCCGGCCCGCCTCGACGGGGTCCTCGACGGGCTCCTCTCCGACCGGGGTGCGCTCGATGCGATGGGCGCGGCCGCAGCGCGACTGGGTCGTCCCGACGCCGCTGACGCGGGCGCGCGGGTGGTCGAGACCGCAGCCGACCCGCCAGAGCGGGGTGCAGCATGACGCGGGTGCCTGCTCGACTCGGTCTCGGCGACCCCGGGGTGCTCGAGCGCGTCCACATCGTCGGCATCGGGGGGGCCGGCATGAGCGCCATCGCCACCGTCCTGCACGCCATGGGGCACACGGTCTCGGGGAGCGACCTGCGGACCTCCGCAGTCACCGAACGCCTTCGGGCGGCCGGGATGGCGGTGGCCATCGGGCACGCCCCGGCCAACCTAAGCGCTGCGCAACTGGTCACCGTCTCCTCGGCGGTCTCCGCGGACAACCCGGAGGTCGTCGAGGCGCGCCGGCTGGGCATCCCGGTCCTGTCGCGCGCCGAGGTCCTGGCAGCGGTCTCGGCTCTTCGGCGCTGCATCGCGGTGTCCGGCACCCACGGCAAGACGACGACGGCCTCGATGCTCGCGCTCATCCTGGTCGAGGCCGGGATGCGCCCCTCGTTCCTCATCGGGGGCGACGTCAACGAGATCGGGACCAACGCGGCCTGGGACGTGGGCGAGTGGATCGTGGTCGAAGCGGACGAGAGCGACGGCACCTTCCTCTCCCTTGTGCCCGACACCGCCGTCGTCACCAACGTCGAGGCCGACCACCTCGACCACTACGGCACGTTCGAGGCGCTGCGGTCGGCATTCGGCCAGTTCCTCGCGTCCGCCCTCCGGCACCGGGTGGTTGGGGGGGACGACGCCGAGGCCGCCACCATCGGCCGGGCCGCGGGTGCCGACACGGTCGGGTTCGCTGCCGGCTGCAGCCATCGGATGGTCGACGCACGGGCGGAACGGAGCGCGGTCTCCTTCACCCTCGACGCGCCCGACGGTCAGCGACTCGGTCGCCTGGCGGTGGCCGTCCCCGGCCTCCACAACGCGCGGAATGCCGCGGTGGCTGCCGTCGCCGCTCTCTCCGCCGGTGCCCCGTTCGACGCCGCCGAGCGCGCGCGCTCGCGCGATTCGCCGGTGTGGCCCGCCGATTCGAGTTCCGGGGGGAGCGCGGCGGGGTGACCTTCGTCGACGACTACGCACACCTGCCGACCGAGGTCCGGGCAACCCTGGCGGCGGCCCGCCAGGGTGGGTGGCCACGGGTGGTGGCCGTGTTCCAACCGCATCGCTACACGCGCACCGCTCAGCTGTGGGAGGAGTTCGGGGAGGCCTTCGTCGACGCGGACGTGGTGGTGGTGACCGACGTCTACGGCGCAGGCGAGGTTCCGGTGCCCGGCATCTCTGGTCGGCTGGTCGCCGAGGCGGTGGGCCGGGCCCGGCCCGATCTCGCTGTCCACTACGTGCCCGGCCGGGGCGACCTGCCCGCCGCAGTGGCGGCCCTGCTGGAACCGGGCGACCTCTGCTGCACCCTCGGCGCGGGGGATGTGACGTCCCTCTCCGACGAGCTCATCGGGGTGCTTGGCGAGGTGAGACCCGCATGAGCCCGTGCACCGGCGATCTCGAGCACCTGGGCGCACGTCTCGGTGCGGCGGCCCTGGGCGACTTGCCACTCGGTGCGCGCACCACCTACCGGGTCGGCGGCACCGCCGCACTCACCGTCGAGCCGGCCGACGAGGACGCCCTGGTCGCGGTTGCCCGCGCGCTCGACGGACTCGACGTGCCCGTCCTGGTGATCGGGAACGGTTCCAATCTTCTGATCGCCGACCGGGGCTTCCGTGGGCTGGCCATCGTCCTCGGGGCGGGGTTCTCCTCCCTCGCCGTCGAGGGAACGGAGGTGCGGGCCGGTGCAGCGCTCGACTTGCCGGCCCTGGCCCGGCGCACGGCCGCGGCCGGGCTGCGTGACCTCGAGTGGGCGGTCGGGGTGCCCGGCACCGTGGGTGGGGCGCTGCGGATGAACGCGGGTGGCCACGGCTCGGACACCGCGGCCACCCTGATCGGATATCGCTGCGTCGACCTCCGCACGGGCACCATCGCCGAGGCGCGGGCCGCTGACCTCGGCGCCACCTACCGGCACACCGCGCTGTCGGCAACCGACGTCGTGCTCGAGGCCACCTTCGGCCTCGCACCCGGAGATCCCCTCGAGGCCCGGGCCACCATCGACGACATCGTGCGCTGGCGGCGGGCCAACCAACCCGGGGGTAGCAACGCCGGATCGGTCTTCACCAACCCTCCCGGTGACTCGGCCGGCCGGCTCATCGAGGCCTGCGGGTTGAAGGGCCGCCGGGAGGGGACGGCCGAGGTCTCCCCGAAGCACGCCAACTTCATCCAGGTCGACCGCGGGGGATCGGCGGACGACGTTCGCCGCCTCATCGAACGGGTCCGTGCGGAGGTGGCCGCAGCCACCGGGACCGAACTGGTCCCCGAGGTCCAGATGGTCGGGTTCGACGGAGGAGAAGGAGGGTCGGACCGGTGACCCCGCCGGGGCCCGCCGGGACGGCGACCGCCATCGACCCCCGGATACGACAGCGTCGCGAGGAGATCGAGCGCAGCCAGAGCCGGCGCCGATGGCGCCGGCTCTGGCTCGGGGCGGCTGCTGTGGTCCTGGTCGGGCTCGTCGTGCTGGCGCTCCACACCCCGTTGTTCGGTGCGCGGGTCGTGACCGTGACCGGGTCCCACCCCCACACCAGCGACGCCGCCATCGTGGCCGCGGCCGGGCTCACCGGCCATCCGCCGCTGATCAGCGTGGACCCCGGGGCGACCGCCGGACGGATCGAGTCGCTTCCGTTCATCGCCACCGCCGAAGTCCATCGGCAGTGGCCCGACGGCATCTCCATCGCGGTCACGGAGCGTGAGCCTGTGCTCACCATGGCAGGTCCCGGCGCGGGGTGGGCGGTCCTCGACGTGTCGGGCCGGACCCTGGCGATCAGCCCGGCGCGGCCCGCGCAACTGGTGGTCCTCATCGTGCACGCGGCCTCGGGACCGGTGCCCCCGCTGTCCGTGGGCGGCACGCTGCCGCCCTCCGCCGACCCGGGTCTGACGGTCGCGCGTACGCTCCCACCTGCATTCGCCGGACAGGTCTCCTCGATCACGACCGCCCCGGACGACACGGTCACCCTGGCCCTCGACTCGGGACTCGTCGTGCTGCTGGGCACCGTCACCGACCTTCCGGCCAAGTACGAGGACATCGCCGCGATCCTCGCCAACGCGCCACCCCGCGGCACCCGGACCATCGACGTCACCGTGCCGCAGTCGCCGACCGTGGGACCCTGATCGCGTCGCCCCGACCGGTCGGCGGTGACTGCGAGGCCCCCGAGCGGCCTCGCAGTGCTTGACCAGGAAGTCTCCGAACCCTATCGTTAGCCTCAACTCGCCGGTTGGAACGGATTCAACCTTTGGTCGAGGGTAAGGGATTCCCAATGACCGTTCCGGCACAGAACAACTACTTCGCCGTCATCAAGGTGGTGGGTGTCGGCGGAGGCGGGGTGAATGCCGTCAACCGGATGATCGATGCAGGGCTTCGGGGCGTCGAGTTCATCGCGACCAACACCGACGCCCAGGCGCTCCTGATGAGCGACGCAGACCTGAAGCTCGACATCGGCCGTCAGCTCACCCGCGGTCTCGGCGCTGGAAGCGATCCGGAGGTGGGTCGACTTGCCGCCGAGGAGCACCGTTCGGAGATCGAGGAAGCGCTCAAGGGCGCGGACATGGTCTTCATCACCGCCGGCAAGGGCGGGGGCACCGGCACCGGAGCAGCGCCTGTGGTGGCCGAGATCGCCAAGGGGCTCGGCGCACTGACCATCGGCGTGGTCACCCGCCCGTTCACCTTCGAGGGGAGACGTCGATCGGTCCAGGCCGAGTCGGGCATCCAGAACCTGAAGGAGAAGGTCGACACACTCATCATCATCCCCAACGACCGGCTCCTCACCGTCTCCAACGAGAAGACCTCCATGGTCAACGCCTTCAAGATGGCTGACGAGGTCCTCATGCAGGGCGTTCAGGGCATCACCAGCCTGATCACGGTGCCCGGCCTCATCAACACCGACTTCGCCGACGTCAAGATGATCATGTCCAACGCCGGGACCGCCATCATGGGGATCGGATCGGCCACCGGCGAAGGGCGGGCCGTCAACGCGGCCCGTTCCGCGATCACCAGTCCGCTGCTCGAGGCCTCCATCGAGGGAGCCCGTGGCATCCTGCTCAACATCGCCGGCGGTCCCGATCTCGGGCTGTTCGAGGTCAACGAAGCCGCCGAGATCATCCACGGCGTGGCCCACCCGGATGCCAACATCATCTTCGGCAGTGTCATCGACGAATCGATGGGCGAGGAGGTCCGGGTGACGGTCATCGCCGCCGGCTTCGAGCGCTGGGAAGCCCAACCCCGCGGTGCGGTGACCACCAACGAGTCCAGCGGCAGGGACGAGTCACGCAGCCGGGTCCTCGGCGCGGACGCAGCCCACGAAGACATCTTCGCGACGCCGCCCGACGATGACCTCGACCTGGGCGACGACGACTTCGACGTGCCTTCGTTCCTTCGCTGAGCGGTCCCTCGCCGATCCTGGGGGTCACCTGCGTCCCGATCGTCGGCCCGGTGCACACGCTCTGGTCGACGCTCGAGCGGGGAGACCTCCGACCGGCCGGCGGGGTCGGGAGCGCCGCCGAGGGTTTGGTGTCCCTGGCGCTCGAGATCGCGGGGACCGATCGAGGCAGGGGACCGCGCGAGGTGGCGTGGCTCACCCAGGTGCACGGCCGCACCGTGCTCGAGGTCTCGCCCACCGGTCCGACCCGGGACCGGGAGCCACCGGTGGCCCGTCACGTCGGGACGGGTGACGCCCTCGTGGCAACTGACCCCTCGATCGCCCTGGCGGTGCTCACCGCCGACTGCGCGCCGGTGGCCCTGGGCAGCCCCGAAGGGGTCTTCGCGGCCGTGCACGTCGGGTGGCGTGGCCTGCTGGAGGGCGTGGTCGACGCCGCGGTGGGACGGATGCACGAGCTCGGGGCCGGTGAGGTTGCCGCGGCGGTCGGTCCCTGCATCCACGCTGGCTGCTACGAGTTCGGCGACGCCGAGCTCGACCGGGTGTCGGCGGCCTACGGCGAGGGAGTCCGGGCGCGCACCGCGAGCGGCCGTCCGGCCCTCGACCTGCCGGCCGCGGTCACGATGGCGCTCGAGGCAGCCGGAGCTGCCCGGGTCCCCGGGGTGGATGCCTGCACCGCCTGCGGCGGCGGGCACTTCTCCCACCGAGCACGTCGCGAACAGGGTCGCCAGGCGATGGTGGTCTGGGCCGACGGCGGCCGTTCGGACCGGTGACCACCGCCCTGGTCCCGGGAGACTTCACCGAACGGCTCGCACGTCTGCGGGACCGCATCCAACAGGTGGCGCCCGACCCGGGAGTGGTGACGGTGGTGGCGGTGACCAAGGGGTTCGGCCCCGACGCGGTTCGGGTTGCGCTCGATGCCGGCCTCGACGCGATCGGTGAGAACTACGCCGACGAGTTGCTGGCCAAGGCCGCAGCCCTCCGCGAGGAGAACGCGCCGCAGGAGCGCCGCGCGCCGGTATGGCACTACCTGGGGGCGGTCCAGCGCAACAAGGTCGCGCGCCTGGCCCCAGTGGTGGCCTGCTGGCAGGCGGTGGCCCGCCTCGAAGAGGGACGTGCGATCGCCGCCCGGCGTCCTGGGGCGACGGTTCTCGTCCAGGTCGACGTCGCCGGGCTGCCGGGTCGCGGTGGCGTCCCCCTGAACGGCGTGGCGGGCCTGGTGGCCGCCCTGCGGGAAGAAGACCTCGACGTGGCCGGCTTGATGGCGGTCGGCCCGCCAGGTCCCCCCGAGGACGCCCGCAGCGGATTTCGCGAGGTGTCCGGTCTGGCGGACACGCTCGACCTGCCCGTCCGGTCGATGGGCATGACGGACGACCTCGAGGTGGCCCTCTCCGAGGGGGCGACCATGGTGCGCCTCGGGCGCGCCCTGTTCGGCGATCGCCCACCCCGGGCGCCTCGCACCTGAGCGGCGTCCACCCCCCGTTGGGGTCACGCACTACGCTGGCGGCAGGAGGAAACCATGCCTGCTTCGTTCATGAAAAAGACGATGGCCTACCTCGGTCTCGTCGACGACGACTACGACGACTACGACGACTACGAAGCGCGTTCCTCGGTTCTGGCGGCGCGCTCCGGTCAGCGGGTTCCCGTCGCAGAGGAGGTCGAGGAGGCACCGGTGGCAGCAACGACCAGCCCGCGTATCCGGACCCTCGGTCGGGACGAGGCCAACGGCTCCTCGGTGACGCCCGCACCGTCCGCGCTCAGCCCGCGGACCGGCTCGTCCTCGGTCCGGCCGATCTCACAGGACGCGGCCAGTGCCCGGGTGCACATCGTCGCACCCGGCCGGTTCGCCGACGCGCAGGAGATCGCCAACCGGCTCATGAACAACCAACCGGTGATCGTCAACATGCAGAGCGCCGACCGCGACCTCCAACGTCGCATGATCGACTTCTGCAGCGGGGTGACCTACGCCCTCTCGGGGGGTATGGAGCGGGTGGCAGACGAGGTCTTCCTGCTCACGCCGTCCAACGTCAAGGTCTCCGACGAGGAGCGCCAGCGACTGGCCGACCGTGGGCTGGTGAATCCCTGACCTGTTCACGCAACGCAGGAGGACGCGCCGAGGGGGGTGAGACCGGATGCTCGGTCTGATCGCCGATCTCCTCTACCTGTTCCTCCTCGTGCTGATCGCCTACGCAGTCTTGAGCTGGTTCACGGTCTCGGGGCGGCTCGCCTACGACTCGCCCGTGCTCAAGATCCAGCGGGTGCTCGCCTCGATCTGCGAGCCGGTGCTCCGACCGGTTCGCAACCTCATCCCGCCGGTCCGGGTGGGCGGGGTCGGCATCGACCTCTCGGTGCTGATCGTCTTCCTGGTGGTGGACGTCCTGATCTCGCTGTTCCGGTGACCGAACCTGCGCGGACGGTCCCTGGAAATGGCCGGACGCGCCGCTAGCATGGGAGCCATGGACGCTTCCCAATCTGCGCTCGATTCGCTCCGGACCGTCGAGTTCCGGGAGACGCTCAAGGGGTACCACCGGGACGACGTCGACGAGTACCTGGAGAAGGCAGCGGTGGAGGCCGAGGGCCTCCAGGAACAGCTCCGCCAGGGCGGCGAACGCATCCGCCAAGCCGCAGAACGGATCGCCGAGCTCGAGGCCGAACTCGCGGCCAAGCCGGCTGTGGCCCCACCGGCGGAGCCCTCGGTGGCCGACGACACGCTGCAGCGCACCCTGCTCCTCGCCCAGAAGTTCGTGGACGAGACGAAGGCCGACGCTGAGGCCCAGGCCACCCGCCTCCTGGCCGAGGCCGACGCCAAGGCTCGCCTGCTCACCGAACAGGCCCAGAGCCAGGCGTCGCAGATCCAGGCCGAATCGGAGCAACGGCTGCGGGAGGAGATCACCCGTTTGGAGGGAGCCCGTGGACAGCTCTCCCATCAGGTCGAGTCGATGTCCCGCCACCTCGAGAGCGAGCGCCAGCGCCTCCGTTCGGCGCTGGCCGATCTCCTCGAGTGGGTCGACGAGAACGTGCATCCGTCGTCCGGGCCGACGGACGGCCAGCCCGCCGCCTCCCCCGGCGGGTCGGGAGGATCCACGGGCACCGGTCTGTCGGAGACCGCCCGTCCCCTGGGCAGCCCCCCTGGCGAGGTGACCCAGCTGCGGCCGTCGGTCACCACCCACCGGCCGACCACCTCGAACGCGTCGCTTCCCCTCTAGGGCAGTCGGGCGCCCGGCGCCCGGCGCCGGTGAACGAACAGCGTGCTCCGGCCGGTATGGTCCCCGGGGCACAGACGCGGTGCTGGATTGCCGCAGACACCCGGGCACGGTAGGGTCACCCGCTCATCACTGTCCGGGACGATCCGCGCCATCGTCATCCGGCGGAGGCGGTGCGACGGGCTGGTCCGTTGAGGAGGTCGATGTGACGCCAGTGAAGAAGCCGGTGGCGAACGCCAACAAGAGGACGTCTGCGAAGCCCTCGGCGAACGCCAAGAAGCCGGCCTCGGCCAAGAAGCCGGTGGCGAACGCCAAGAAGCCGGTGGCGAAGGGAAAGCCGGTGGCCGCCGCGCCGAAGACCGCTCCGTCTCCCAGGCAGGCGAGCCAGGTGAAGAAAGCCGTCCCGAAGAAGACCGCACCGAAGAAGGCGGACGCGAAGAAGGCCGTCCCGAAGAAGACCGCGCCGACGAAGGCCGCGCCGAAGAAGGCGGTTCCGAAGACGGCCGCGCCGAAGGCCGCACCGAAGACGAAACCGGCGGCACCGGTCAAGAGCAGCCCTGTGGCCAAGAAAGCGGCTCCGCCCGCGCCCCGCGCCGACCGACGGTCGGTCCGTACGCCAAGGAAGCCAAGTTCCTCGAGGAGCAGCGGACCCTCCTGCTCGAGGAGCGCGGCATCCACTCCGGCCAGGCCGTCGACCTCCGCGCCGAGGCCGACTCGCTCGCACTCGAGCGCGAACCGGGAGACGTCCAGTTCGACGAGGAGTCGGGGGAGGGTGGCACGGTCACCGTCGACCGCGAGCGGAACCTGGCACTCTCGGCCCAGGCCGTGCTGGCGGTCGAGGAGATCGACGACGCGCTCAAGAAGATCGATCGGAAGACCTACGGAGGGTGTGAGCGCTGCTACCAGCCGATCCCGAAGGCCCGGCTCCGCGCCCTTCCCTTCGCCAGGCTGTGCGTGGCGTGCAAGAGCGGTGGCCTGTCGCGTCGCTGACCGGTGAGCCGGCGCCGGTGACCGCTGCGGGCGCACGCCCGGCGCCGTCGAGCGGTCCCATCCGCATCACCATCGCCCTCGCGATCGCGACCGCGGTGGTCCTCGCGGACCAGCTGACCAAGTGGTGGGCGGTGCAACGGTTGGCCCACGGCCCGGTCCACGTCGTGGGTCGGCTCGATTTCGAGCTCTCCTTCAACACCGGATCGGCGTTCAGCGTCTTCCGGGGGCACACCGCGGTCATCGTGGCCCTGGCCCTGGCCCTGGTGGCCGTCCTCCTGGTCATGGTGTGGCGGGCACCCACCACGGGCCGGGCGGCGGTGCTCGGGCTCATCCTCGGCGGCGCGCTCGGAAACCTGGCCGACCGGTTCTTCCGCTCCGACCACGGCGCCGTGGTGGATTTCATCGCCCTCCACTTCTGGCCCACCTTCAATGTGGCCGATTCCTGCATCGTCGTCGGCTGCATCCTGTTGGTCGTCTCGTTGCTCCGCGGATCGGCCCGATCGTGACGACGCTCTCGGTGGTCGTGCCGGCCTCGCTGGACGGGGTCCGACTGGACCGGGCGGTGGCCCTGCTCGCCGATGTCTCCCGCTCCTCGGTCGACGCGCTGGTGGCCGCCGGGCGGGTGGTGGTCGACGGCCGGGTGGTGCGGCGCCGCAACACCCTCCTGCGAACCGGCCAGGGCCTGGAGGTGGACCGACCGGACGAGGTCGCGCCGCCTGGGCCCGAAGGGGACGCCACGGTGGTGGTCCCGGTGGTCCACGCCGACGACGAGGTCATCGTGGTCGACAAGCCCGCCGGGCTGGTGGTCCATCCCGGAGCGGGGCACCGCTCGGGCACGCTCGTCCACGGGCTCCTCGCCCGGTTCCCCGAGCTCGCCTCGCTCACGGCGGCGGTGGGATCCGACCCGGACCGTCCCGGGATCGTGCACCGGCTCGACCGAGGCACCTCGGGCCTGATGGTGGTGGCCCGGACCCCTGGCGCCTACCGGTCGTTGGTGGCCCAGCTGGCAGCCAGGCAGGTCACCCGTACCTACCGCGCCCTGACGCTCGGCGCCATCGAGGAGGAGCGCGGGGTGGTCGACGCGCCGATCGGGCGATCGGTCAGCTCACCGACGCGGATGGCCGTGTCGCGCAAGGGGAAGCCGGCCCGGACCCGATACCAGGTCGAACGCCGGTTCACCGAGCCGGTCCCGACCACGCTCGTGCAGGTCTCCCTCGAGAGCGGACGCACCCACCAGATCCGGGTCCACCTGTCGGCCATCGGCCATCCGGTGGTCGGGGACGAGACTTACGGCCGCGGACGCGCGCTGCCCGGTGCCACGGTCACCAGGCCGTTCCTCCATGCCTACGAGCTCTCCGTCGAGCACCCCGGGAGCGGTGCGCGGGTCTCCTGGTCGTCGGAGTTGCCGGACGACCTCACCAGCCAGCTCGAGGTGTTGGGCGGCTGACCGGTCACGGGGGACCGGAGCGAGGGTCAGGCAGCTTCGTGCGCCGCCTCGAGGACGTCGTTGACCGCCAACAGCTCGAGCGCCTCTGCCTCGGCCTGGCGCACCTTGCGCACCCCGATCCCCAGGCGCTCTGCGGTCGTCTGGAGCGACGCTGGATCGGCGCCGTCGAAACCGAACCGGTGGCGGATGACCTGGCGTTGGAGGTCGGACAACCGGTCGACCGCCTTGCGCACGAGCTCGAGCGTGAGCTCCGAGGTCACGTCGTCCTCGAAGTCGCTCGGGTCGGTGGACACCAGGTCCCCGAGGGTCGCGGTCGAGTCGGACGTGGCCGGCTGGTCGAGGCTCGCCACCACCCGGGCGACCTGACTCAGGTCCGACCGGGTCGTCGCGGTCGTGTTGGTGGCGTCGTCGAGCTCGTCGTCCGTCGGCGGGCGCTGGAGCTGGTGGGTGAGCTCCCACAGGGCGGCGTCCACCTGCTGGTTGCGCTCGGCCACCTCCATCGGGAGGCGGATGGTCCGACCGTGCTGCTGCACGGCCCGCTGGAGGGCCTGACGGATCCACCACGTGGCGTAGGTCGAGAAGCGGAAGCCCCGCTCCCAATCGAACTTGTCGACGGCCCGCATGAGCCCGAACGTCCCCTCCTGGATGAGGTCGGGGAGGTCGACACCCCTGTCCTGGTAGCGGCGCGCCCAGTGGACGACGAGCCGGAGGTTCGATGCCACCATCTCGGCCCGGGCCTCTTCGTCGCCGCCGGCCACCCGCTTGGCCAACTCGGTCTGGGCGTCATGGTCGGGCAGGGGGTGGTGATCGAGGTCGCGAAGGAACAAGCCGAGGCTGTCGGCGTCCGAGCCACGGTTGCGCGCGGCACCCACCGCCGGAGCCGACCCCTTCCTGGCGGCGGCACGTCCCCTGGGCGTGGGATCTGTTGCTGTGTGTGGACGTTCGGGAACCTGGTCCTGCATGGTTGCCGTTCGGGTCGTCATCCGTCTCCTCGTCCTGGATGTGAGAGTTGCCCCTGGTGCAACGCCCCGCCGGCCCGGGACATTCCTGCGCCGTCGGTTCGCGTCGCGCTCATCGAAGTCCCTGTTCACCGCCCGGTCGGGCTTGCACTCGGTCAGTTCGGGATGCTCGGCTGCAGGAATGACACCTCCGCGTCACCGATGCGTCCTCATCCGTCACGGCGAGACCCTCTGGAGTCGCGAGGGGCGCCATACCGGTCGGACCGACCTTCCGCTGCTGCCCGAGGGCGAGGTGGAGGCGGAAGGCCTCGCCTCCCGGGTGGGCGGCAGGCAGTTCTCCCTGACCCTCTGCAGCCCGCTGGTCCGGGCACGACGGACGGCCGAGCTGGCCGCGCTGACCGGGGCCGAGATCGATCCCGACCTCCTCGAGTGGGACTACGGCGACTACGAGGGACGCACCACCGCCGAGATCCGCATCGGTCGACCCGGGTGGAACCTCTTCGACGACGGCGTCCCCGGAGGCGAGACGATCGAGCAGGTGGCCGGGCGCGTCGACCGGGTCATCGAGCGGGTGCTCGCGCAGCCGGGCGACGTGGTCTGCGTCGCCCACGGCCATCTGCTGCGGGTGATGGCCGTGCGCTGGCTCGGCATGGGGCCCGGCGCTGCACGGTATCTCGCGCTCGACCCGATCTCGGTGAGCATCCTCGGCTGGGAGCGCGAGCAGCCGGTGATCGAGCGGTGGAACGGCTGAGGCACCCGCTGGAGCCGGGGCACGGTCAACCGGGCCGGGCAGCCCCCCGACCGAGGACCGCCATCTTGCCCTGGGCCCGTGCGACCATGTCGGCGAGGTTGAAGGAGTCGAGGTGGATGCGCATGTGCTCACCCACGTCGGCCCAGACGGTCAACAGGACGCACTGTCCCTCGTGGTCACAGGCGCCGTTCTCGTGCGGGAGGCCGAAGTCACCGGCGACGATCGGCCCGTCGACCGCCGACACGATCTGGGACAGCGTGATCTCCCCGGGTGGCCGGGCCAGCACGTACCCGCCGCCCACCCCCCGCTTGGAGCGCACCAGGCCGGCCCCCTTGAGGGCGAGGAGGATCTGTTCGAGATAGGGCTGGGGAAGCCCGGTCCGCTCGGCGATGTCCCGGACCGCGGTCGGCCCGTCCCCGTCCGCGTGGAGCGCGAGCGAGAGGAGCGCACGGCTCGCGTAGTCCCCCCTGGTGGATACCTTCACGTGCCCATGCTATTGCCTGTGCCCCCTTCGGGGTGTCCGACCGGTTGGTCAGCGTGCCCCGAGCTTGCCGCCGGCCAGGTCTTCCGCCATGGCCCACCCGAAGGTCACCAGCCGACCACCACCGGCGGTGTCCACCTGCTCGAAGAAGGCGACGAGCTCGGGCGGTGGATCCCCCTTCGGGCTGGTGAAGTCGAACCCACCCGACTCGCAGCCGTCCCCCGAGACCACGAAGGTGCGATCGTCGATCCGCCCGTCTGCGCCGAACCGCTTTGCGAGCCTGCGGCCCCAGGCCCGCTCCTCGCCGGTGGCCTTCTGGTCAGGGGCGGGCACCACGTCGGTGAGCCCCGAGAACGCCCGGAAGCCGTCGGGGCTGATCAGCCTGGTCCCCACGAGGACGTCCTCGTCGGGAAAGGCCAGCAGGGCCCGCCGGTACTTGTCTCCCATCATGGCCCGGAGCACGGTGTCGGCCCGGGAGGTGCGGTCGACCGCGGCAAGACCGATCAGCAGCGAGGGCGTCCCCCCGATGCGCTCGAGGGTGGAGAAGGAGTACCCGCGGAGCTTCGTCCCCTCACGGGCCCGGGTGACCAGCACCCACTCCTCCTGCTGTTTCGAGAGGAAGCCGATGTCGAAGCGGGGCTCCCGTTCGGCGCAGAGGTCGGCCATCTCGGCCAGCTCGGCGTCACTGATCGACGTGCAATCCTTGGTCTCCACCTGGATGGACATATGCCGTTCCGTACTCCTCGATCACCCTGCGGCACCAGCCGCCGGCCCGGGTCTTGAGCGCATCCCCCGGAGCGCCCGGTCACAGGGACGGGACGGTCCGACGGGGATCCGCGTCAGGGGCCGTCCGACGATTTTACGGGATTTGCGGGCGCCTGTCGTATCCGGCCTCTTCGGGGCCCTGCGCCGGCACCGTGGCGAGCCCCTCAGAGGGGGTGTTCAGGCCTGGATGGCCTTGGGGCCGAGGAGGACCCGGAGCTCTCCGACCAGGCCCCGGCTGCTGTCCACGTTGAACTCGGAGGGGAGGCGGAGGATCTTGTCCCCGACGTGGAGGAAGACGGGGGAGCCGCCCGGGTGCTCGGTGAGCAGGCGCTTGAGGTCGGCCACCGCCCGGTCGGTGAGCGCGTGCAGCGGGAGGGAGATCCGCAGGTCACGGGGACCGTCGACCGCGAGATCCGGACGCTGGACCTCCATGCAGACGAGCTTGAGCCGGTCGTCGCGAAGGTCCATCCGGGCCCTCACCACCACGATCGCGTCGTCGTCGAGCATGGCCCCGTAGTCGGCCATGGTCTTCGGGAAGACGAACGCCTCGATCGAGGCGTTGAGGTCCTCGAGCACGAAGGTCGCCATGAGGTCGCCCTTCTTGGTGTAGCGGCGGGTCAGCTCGGTGACCACGCCCCCGACCACCCGGAGCTGGCCGTCGTTGCCGAAGCCACCACCGGCGGCCAGGACGTCGGGGTCCACGTCCCGCAGCTCGGCCAGGGTGCAGTCGGTCAGACGGGAGAGCGACCCCTCGAGGCCCATGAGCGGGTGATCGCTGATGTAGAGGCCCAGCATCTCCTTCTCGAAGGCGAGCCGGACGGTCTTGTCGAACTCGGCCTCCGCGATGGGCAGCCGGGTGTCGGCGAATCCGGTGGTGCGGCCTTCGGTCTCCTCCTCCAGGGTGGCGAAGAGGGAGACCACCCCCGCGTCGTGTTCACGACGGCGTTCGAGGGTGCGGTCGACGATCTCCTCGAATGCGAGGACGAGGCCCTGGCGGCTGTGGCCCAGCGCGTCGAAGCCGCCCGCCTTGATGAGCGAGTCGATGGTCCGCTTGTTGAGGACCTGCGGGTCGACGCGCTGGCAGAAGTCGTAGAAGTCGGTGAACGGGCCGTTGGCTTCGCGCTCGGCCACGATGAGGGCGACCAGACCCTCTCCCACGTTGCGCACCGCTGCGAGCCCGAAGGTGATCGCGCTGGTGCCGTTCCCGCGCCCGGTCGCGGTGAGGTCCGGGGCGAACTCGGCGAGTGAGCGGTTGACGTCGGGGACGAGCACCTCGATCCCGAGGGCACGGCACTCGCCGAGGTAGACAGCGGTCTTGTCCTTGTTGTCCTTGACCGAGGTCAGCAGACTGGCAAGGTATTCGACCGGGTAGTGGGCCTTGAGCCACGCGGTCTGGTAAGCGATGAACCCGTACCCGTAGGCGTGGGACTTGTTGAAGGCGTAGTCGGCGAAGGGCTCGATGATGTCGAACAGCGCGGTCCCGAGGGACTCGCCGTACCCCTGGGTGACGCAGCCGGCCACGAACTTCTCGCGCTCGGCCTGGATGAGCGCCCGGTTCTTCTTCCCGCAGGCCTTGCGCAGGTTGTCGGCCTCGGCGAGGTCGTACCCGGCGATCTTCTGGGCGACCCGCATGACCGACTCCTGGTAGATCATCAGGCCGTAGGTGTCCCCGAGGACCTCCTCCAAGTCGGCGTGCAGATAGCTGACCGCCTGTCTGCCGTTCTTGCGGTCGGCATAGTCGCGGTGCATGTTGGCGGCCATGGGGCCGGGCCGGTAGAGGGCGACCAGCGCGGCCACGTCATCGAAGGAGGTCGGCGCGAGCGATCGCATGAGCGAACGCATCGGTCCCCCCTCGAGTTGGAACACGCCCATCGACTCGCCCTTGCGCAGCATCACGAAGGTCTGCTCGTCGTCGAGCGGGATCGCGTCGATGTCGGGTCGGAGGTCGGTGGAGATCTGGACGAGGTCGAGGGTGCGTTCGATCACCGAGAGGTTCCGGAGCCCGAGGAAGTCCATCTTGAGGAGCCCGAGGTCCTCGACTCCGTGCATCTCGTACTGGGTGACGACAGGGGAGTCGTCCGGATTGTTGCCGTCTGGCTTGCGCTGGACCGGGACGTAGTCGGTCAACGGCGCGTCGGTGATGACCACCGCGGCGGCGTGGATCCCGTCCTGGCGCCGGAGACCCTCGAGGCCCTTGGCCACGTCGATCACCCGCTTGGCGTCACCGTCGGATTCGTACATGGTGCGGAGCTCGCCCGCGGCGACGTAGCCGTCCTCGAACCCCTCGGTCTTCTCGAGGCACGCGGCCAGGGGCGTGTCGCGACCCATCAGCAGTGGCGGCATCGCCTTGGCGATCTTGTCGCCGACCACGTAGGGGAACCCGAGGACGCGGGCCGCGTCGCGCACCGCCGCCCGCGCCTTGATGGTCGAGAAGGTCACGATCTGGGCCACGTGGTCGGAGCCGTAGCGCTCGGCGGCGTACCGGATCATGTCCCCGCGGTAGCGCTCGTCGAAGTCCATGTCGATGTCGGGCATCTGGACGCGTCCGGGGTTGAGGAACCGCTCGAAGAGGAGGTCGTACCGGATGGGATCGAGGTCCACGATGCGGAGGCAGTAGGCCACGCAGCAGCCGGCGGCTGACCCCCGACCCGGTCCGACCCGGATCTGCTTCGAGCGGGCGAACCGGATGAGATCCCAGACCACGAGGAAGTACGCCGAGAACCCCATGTCGGCGATGACCCCGAGCTCGTAGTCGAGCCGGCCCATCACCTCGGCCGGGACCGGCGCGCCGTAGCGCTCCTTCGCCCCCTCGAGGCTCAGATGGCGCAGGAACGCCGCCGCCCGGTCCTCGTAGGTGTCACCCAGGAACTCGTCGGGCACCGGGAACCGGGGGAGGCTGGTACGGCCGAAGTCGATCTCCACCGAGGCCCGCTCGGCGATGAGCAGGGTGTTGTCGCACGCCTCGGGCAGCTCGGCGAAGAGGTGGCGCATCTCGGCCGCCGACTTCAGGTAGTGCTCCTGCCCCTCGAACTTGAAGCGGTTGGGGTCGTCGATGAGGGCGCCGGTCTGCACGCAGAGGAGCGCGTCATGGGCGACGTGGTCCTCGCGGTGGGTGTAGTGGCTGTCGTTGGTGGCGAGGAGCGGTGCCCCGATGCGCCGGGCGATCTCGACCAGGGCCGGGTTGGTCTTGTGCTGTTCGGGCAGGCCGTGGTCCTGTAGCTCGACGAAGAGGTTGTCCCTGCCGAAGATGTCCTGGAGCCGCCCGGCCAACGCCTCTGCCTTGACCTGGTCGTCGGCGAGGAGGGCCTGGAGGACCACTCCTCCGAGGCACCCGGTCGTGGCGATGAGACCGCCCGCGTGGCGGTTCAGCAGCTCCCAGTCGAGGCGGGGCTTGTAGTAGTAGCCCTCGAGGTAGGCGGCGGAGGAGAGCTTGAGCAGGTTGCGGTAGCCGTCGTTGGACTCGGCCAGCAGCGTGAGGTGGTAGTAGAGCTTCTCTCCGCCCGCCACGTCGCCACCGGTGTCGTCGACCTTGCCCCGGCGCACCGGACGCTCGTGGCGGGACTCGGCGGCCATGTAGGCCTCGGTCCCGATGATCGGGTTGATGCCCGCCGCCCGGCACGCGGCGTAGAAGTCGAGGACCCCGTACATGTTGCCGTGGTCGGTGATGCCGAGGGCGGGTTGGCCGTCGGTGACCGCGGCCGCCACCAGGTCCTTCACCCGCGCCGCGCCGTCCAGCATCGAGAATTCGGTGTGGGTGTGCAGGTGGGTGAACGATCGTGGTGCCACGCTCTCCGGTACCCTCCTCGGTCCGCCGTTGCCTCGCCGCGGGCTGCTCCGCGGGACGGGCGAGTTACAACGCTGTCATTCCGACGATAGCGCGGGCGGACCCGGTGCGCGGTGGTGCCCGCGGGCCGTCTCCGGCCGTCCGGGCGGGGCTGCCCGGTGGCTCAGAGGTAGGTGCCGGGACGACCGGCCGTGGGGTCGGCGCCGGGCAGCGAGCGCTGGCGCATCTCGTCGAGCTGGGCCCGGGCCGCCACCTGCTGGGCGACCAGGGTGGCCTGGATGCCGTGGAAGAGGCCCTCGAGCCAGCCCACCAGCTGCGCGTGGGCAACCCGCAGCTCGGCCTCCGACGGGGTCGGCGAGTCGAACGGGATCGAGACCCGGTCGAGCTCGGCCACCAGGTCAGGGGAGAGCCCGTCGGCCAGCTCCCTGACCGACTGCTCGTAGATCTCGCGGAGCCGGCCCCGGCTGGCCTCGTCGAGCGGCGCCGATCGGACCTCTTCGAGCAGTTGTTTGACCATCGAGCCGATGCGCAGCAGCTTGGCCGGCTGCTCGATCGACTCGCCCCGCGCCCCCTCGTCCCCCTCGCCCTCGGGCTCGCGGGGGGTGATGGCCGACCCGGGGGGTCCGTCCACGACCTCCGGGCGGAGCGCCGCTGGGTCGGCCTCGGGGGTCGGGGTCGTGTCCGGTACCGCGTCGTCGCTCACAGTCGCTCTCCTCCGAATGCAACCAGGGGAACCAGCATCTCGTCGGCGGTCAGGGAACCGTGGCGGCAGGCGAGGCGGTTCTCCCCGGTGTCCGCCGGGTCTACGAAGGCCAGGGGCGAGAAGGGGATCAGCGCGACGTCGCCGAGCCGGGCCGCAAGACCGTCTGCAAGGGGGCCGCCGAACCACCCCTCGTCGACCAGCCGGTCCCGGTCGTGTACCCAGGTCGTCTCGCCGTAGCGTTCTTGGAGGAGCTCGGCCAGGTCGCCCACCGCGCCGGGCCGGGCGTGGATCCAGCGGAACCTCCCCTCGCCGGAGAGGAATTGGGTCATGGCCATCACTTCGCGCCCGAGGAGCTCCACCCGTGGCCCGACGTCGATCTGTCCGTGGTCGGCGGTGACCACGAGGACCGCTCCGGGGGGGAGCTGCTCCACGACGTCTGCGACCAGGCGGTCCACCGCGGCGCAGCTCGGCTTCGTAGTGCTCGTCGAGCCCGTGGGCGTGGGCCACCTTGTCGATACCGTCGTAGTAGGCGTACACGAAGGACTCGCCCTCGCGCAGCAGCCTGCCCACCTCGACCGGCAGCGACGAGAGGACGCGGTAGCCGTGCAGCGGCGAGTTCCCGAGGTGGGCCGCGGTGAACCCGGTCCCCCCGAATTCGTCCTTCGACACCACGGGCACCGGTCCCGCCGAACCGGGGAAGGGGGGGAACGGCTGGAACTCGTGGGCGGGGACCCGCCGCCTGGCGTCGTTGCCGGGCCCACCCCCGAGGGTCCATCGCAGCATGTTGAGGATCTCGTCGTCGGCCGCGAGCCGGTACCCCAGGATGCCGTGGTCGGCGGGGGCGCGCCCGGTGGTGATCGAGGTGAGCGCTGTTGCGGTCGTGGTCGGCACCACTGAGGTGATCGCGCGGTCGATGCCCTCCCCTCCCGAGAGGGTGGGCGCGAGGTGCGACCGGGAGCGGAGCTGCTCCCAGCCCAGGCCGTCGAGGACCAGCAGCACCACCTGGCGGGCGCGGGTCGCCGACGCCGGCAGCCAGTCGCGGTCGGCGCCGGGCCGTCCGCGCGTCCCGAGCAGGCGCGGGACGAGGTTGGCGATGCAGCCGGCCGAGTAGTCCGGCAGGAGGGGCGCGGTTCCAGGGGCGTTCTCGACGGTGGGCATCGGGTCCCGACTGTAGGCGAGGAGCCGCGCGCTGTAGCAGACGTCGCGCCGGTTCCCCGGGGTGTCCGCGGGCCGGCCGGGCTCGGTCGTCACCCGCGGGGAAGGAGGGCCCGGACCGTCTTGTAGCAGTGCCCGTCCCTCGGGGTGCTCACCGCCGCCACCACGTAGTGGGGCTTGAACCCCAGCGCAGAGGCGAGGTCCCGGCCGTGCAGGCGGTCCCGCCGGGCCACGTCGAGCGCGGCGCTCGGACCGGGGATCCTCCACCGGCAGCCAGTTGTCGCTGCGTCCCCATCCGAAGCGGACCATTGCGGTGCGGTCCCCCCGCCTCCGGAAGAGGACCGGTCCTTTGCCGGGCTCGATGAGGGCGAGTGAGGGCCGGAACCCGCGGAACTCCCAGTAGGGCGCCGACGCACCCGGAAAGCCCAGCACGTGCTCCTCCACCGGAGCGCTGAGCGGGCGGAGCAGGTGGCGAACCCGCCGGCCGTGGAGGGTCCCGAGGTGGCGGGGGAGCCCGGTGGCGCTGACCGCCTCGGGCTGGGCCAGGTCGTCCCGCTCCGGTTCCTCGGCCAACCGGGTCTCGACCACGTCGAACGGAGCGAGGTCGGGGCCGTGCTCCTCGGGCCAGTCGACCCGGACCCGCACCAGGGCTCCCGAGGCCAGATCGATGCCGATCGTGTCGTCCGGATGACAGGAGAGCACCAGGAGGGTGAGCGCGGCACCCCCGTCGACGGACACCCGGTCGCGGTGCTTGATCGATCGGGCCACCCCCCGAGCGGTGCCGCTGCGCGGCGTGCGGGTCGATCGGTCGGCCATCAGCCCTCCGCTTCGAGCTGGCGGCCGAGCACCCCGGGCTCACCGGCCGGCAGCTTGCAGGTGCCGTCGCGACAGACATAGGCGAACCCCGGAAGGCGCCCGTCCCAGAGGGGGGCGCCGGTCGGTTCGCCCCAGGCCAGGACCGACCCCGGGAGCCAGCGCGTGCGGACCTCGTCGAGCAGGTCCGGGCGGTCACCCACGACCACCACCTCGGTGGTTCCCCGGGCCAGGAGGTCCGCCGCGAGCACGGTGTGGGCGAACGCGGTCGGATGCCGGTTGAGCAGGTCGCCGACCAGGTCGACCGCGCGGCGGGCGTGATCGGTGTATCCAGCCACCCCGGTCAGGGCACCCAGGCGGGCCAGCGCCAGGGCGGCCACTGCGTTGGCCGACGGGGTAGCACCGTCCAGGACATCCTTGGTCCGCACGATGAGCTGCTCGGCATCGCGTGCGGTGGTGAAGAAGCCGCCTGCGTCGGCGTCTGCGAACCGGTCGATGAGCGCGTCGGCGGTGGCCGTCGCCCGGTGGGTCCAGCGCGCCGCACCGGTGAGCTCACCCAGCCGGGTGAAGCAGTCGATGAGCCAGGCGTGGTCACCGGCGTACGCAAGGTGGCGGGCGCCACCGTCGCGCTGCCAGCTCCGCAGCCACCGCCCGTCGCCGTCGACCAGGTGTGCGCAGAGGAACTCCCCGATCGCCACCGCCGCCTCGGCCCAACCCGGGTCGCCGGTCGCTGCGGCCGCCTCCGCCAGAGCCGAACTGTACATCGCGTTCCACTCTGTGAGGACCTTGTCGTCGAGCGCGGGGCGGACCCGCTCAGAACGTGCACGCAGGAGGCGGCGACGGCCCTCCTCGACCGGGACCGGACCGCGGAGGGGGGCTCCGACCGGGCGCCGGAGGATGGTGCGCTGCTCGCAGTTGCCCAGCGCGGTCACGCCGAACCAGGCGGAGACCGCCTCGGTGATCTCCGCTCCCTCGGCGCCACCACCGACCGCCTCGGCCACCTGCTCGGGTGTCCACACGTAGAACCGGCCCTCCACCCCTTCCGAATCGGCGTCCTCGGCCGAGTGCACGCCGCCGTCGGGGAGGGCGAGGTCGCGGCCGACGTAGGTCACGATGCCCTCCATCACCGAGCGGTACTCGGTGGAGCCGGTCACCTGCCAGCCGTGGAGGAACGCGCGCAGCAGGCCGGCCTGGTCGTAGAGCATCTTCTCGAAGTGGGGCACGAGCCACTCGTCGTCGGTGGAGTAGCGGGCGAAGCCACCACCGAGGTGATCGTGGATCCCCCCGGCGGCCATGCCGTCGAGGGTCCGGACGGCCATCTGCTCGAGCCGGTCGGCGCGTTCGGCCTTCTCGGCGTTCTCGATAGCGCCGGCGGCCCGCAGCCTGCGGACCTGTCGCAGGACCAGGTCGACCTGGGAGGGCTGAGGGAATTTGGGGGCGGCCCCGAACCCGCCCCACACCGGATCGAAGCGGCGAGACAGCTCCTCGACCGCCGGGTCCAACAGGTCGGGCGGTCGGCGATCCCCGAGCGCGTCCAGGACGGAGCTCGCGCCGGGGCGCGCTCTGATGACCGATCGGGTGGCGACGGCCTCGGACAGTTCCCGGGCCTGCTCCTCGACCTCGCCGCGCCGCTGGTCCCAGACGTCGTTGAGGGCGGAGAGGACCGTCGAGAACGACGGGGTGCCGGGGCGGTCGCGGGGCGGGAAGTAGGTGCCCCCGTAGAACGGCCGTCGGTCCGGGGTGAGGAAGACGCTCAGTGGCCACCCGCCCGAACCGGTGATGGCCTGGACGGCCTCCATGTAGACGGCGTCGACGTCCGGTCGTTCCTCGCGGTCCACCTTGACCGGCACGAACGAGGCGTTGAGCTGTGCGGCGACAGCGGGGTCCTCGAACGACTCGTGCGCCATCACGTGGCACCAGTGGCAGGCCGAGTAACCGATCGAGAGGAAGATCGGGCGGTCGGTGTCGAGGGCCCGGGCGAACGCCTCCTCCCCCCACGGATACCAGTCCACCGGGTTCCCCGCATGTTGCCGCAGGTAGGGACTGGTCTCCCGTGCCAGGCGGTTGGGGGCGGCCACCGGGTCAGCGTACCGGTCCCGGTCGGCGACCCGGAAGCCTGTGACGGCGGAACGCCGCCTCGGAGAACGAACGCGCGGTCGTGCACGGCCCTGACGCCCGTGCACGAGCGTCTGCGAATGCGCAGAGAGCGGAGGCGCACTGCGGAGCGATCGGCCGTGGAGTGCGCCGGTAGGGTGTCGGCCCATGGAGCTGCGACTCGACGGGAGGACCGCGCTGGTCACCGGCGGCTCACGGGGGATCGGCAAGGCGGTTGCCCAGGCCTTCGCCGACGCGGGCGCCTCGGTGATGATCTCGTCGAGGCGGGCCGACGCCCTCGCCGAGGCGGCCGAGGACATTGCGGCGGCGACCGGTGAGCGGGCGGGACCGGTGGCCTGGACGGTCGCCAATGCCGGCGATCCCGAACAGGCAGCGGCATGCCTCGACGCGACGGCGGAACGGTTCGGCACGGTCGACATCCTCGTCAACAACGCCGCCACCAACCCGTACTACGGGCCGATCATCGACATCGACCGGGCTCGGGCCGACAAGACCGTTCGGGTCAACCAGTCGGGCTATCTCGAGTGGGCGCAGGCCGCATGGCGCAAGGGGATGTCCGTGGAGGGCGGGGCGATCCTCAATCTGGCGTCGATCGGAGGGCTGAGCGTAGAGGGTGGCCTCGGTTGGTACAACGTGACCAAGGCGGCCGTCATCCATCTCACCCGGCAGCTCGCCGGTGAGCTCGGTCCCCGGGTCCGGGTCAACGCGATCGCCCCCGGTCTGGTCAAGACCCAGATGGCGCGTGCGCTGTGGGAGCCAGGGGAGCAGGCCATCGCGCAGCGGTTGCCCCTCCGCCGCCTCGGTGAGGCCGAGGACATCGCCAACGCGGCCCTCTTCCTCTGCTCGGACGCAGCCTCGTGGATCACCGGCGAGACCCTGGTCGTCGACGGCGGCTCCCTGTGCCTCGCGACGGGGTCGCTCTCGTAGTCCCGGTCAGGCGAGCTCGGTCCGACGCACCTTGCCTCCACTCGTGCGCGGGAGGCGGTCCACCACCACCAGCTGTCGCGGAGCGGACCATGGGGCGAGCGTCGCTGCGACGAGCTCGCGCAAGGCACCGAGCGACGGGGGATCCACTCCCCGCGGCGGCACCACCCAGGCCACCACCCGCTCACCCCATTCCGGGTCGGCCCGCTTCCAGACCGCCACCTCCGAGACGGCCGGATGTCCTGCCAGGATCTCCTCGACCGCGGCGGGCCACACCTTCTCGCCCCCGGTCACGATGACCTCCGCGAGTCGCCCGGACACGGTCAACGAGCCGTCGGCCGCGAGCGCGCCCGCGTCGCCGGTCGGATACCAGCCGTCGAAGAGCCGGGGATCGGTGCCGTCGCGGTACGAACGGAGCAGGAACGGTCCCCGCACGAGCACCTCGCCCTCGATCCCAAGTGCCCCGTCGCCGATGCGGAGCTCGACGCCGTCGAGAGGCCACCCGTCGTACACCACCCCCGATCCGGTCTCGGTCGTCCCGTAGGTGGCGATCACTGTGGGGGGGAGCGATGCGGGCGGGGCCGCTCCCCCGAGCAGGACGGCGCGGAACCCGGACACGTCCATCCGACCGAGGGCGGTGGTCACCAACGAGACCAGGGTGGCGCCCGCCCGGCACTCGGCCTCGACCGCGCTCGGTTCGAACCGCTCGAGCACGGTGCACGGGGTGCCGGTCACGAGCGAACGGGTCACCACCGAGAGCCCGCCGATGTGGGCGAGGGGCAGACAGGCCACCCATCGGTCGGTCCCCGGGTCGACCCGGAGTCGCTCAGACGTCGCCACCGCCGAGGCAGTCACCGACCGGTGGGTGTGGACCGCTCCCTTCGGCGCCCCGCTCGTACCGCTGGTGGCCACCACCAGCGCGTCCCCGGGCTCGGTGGGGAGGCCACCAGCCAAGGACCGTGTCCCGTCCGACGAGACGATTCGGGAGGGGAGGAGCGCAGCGAGGAGTCGGCGCACCGAGAGTTCCGGCAGGCGCTGGTCGACCGGGAGGACTGCGTCCCCGGCGTCCCAGACCGAGCACAGGGCGTCGACGAAGCCCTGTCCCGCCGGTAGGTCGAGTGCTACCAGCTCCGGCATGCGGGTAGCCTAGGCGACCGTACGAGTGACGACTCTAGGAGTGAATGGTCGAATGGTTTCCTCGGAGCGGCAGGATGCGGGACCGGTGACCGTCGGGACCTCGGCGGAAACCGTCGTGACCGGGGAACCGCTCGATCCTGTCGAGCAGTTCCGGAACCAGCCCCTGCCGGCCTGGGACCGCCGCGGCGACTACCAGGACATCCGGATGGATGTGGCCGACGGCATCGCCAAGCTCACCATCGCCCGCCCGGAGGTGCGGAACGCATTCCGTCCCCAGACCCTCTTCGAGCTCGCCGACGCGCTCTCGCTGGCCCGGGACGATCCGGGTGTGGGCGTGATCGTCCTCACCGGCGAGGGCCCCGACGCCTTCTGCTCCGGTGGTGATCAGCGGATCCGCGGCGACGACGGCTATCTCGGCGACGACGCCGTCGCCCGGCAGGGGATCGGTCGGCTCAACGTCCTCGACGTCCAGATCCAGATCCGGCGGCTCCCCAAGCCGGTGGTGGCGATGGTTGCCGGCTACGCGATCGGCGGCGGGCACATCCTCCACCTGGTGTGCGACCTGACCATCGCCGCGGACAACGCGCGCTTCGGCCAGACCGGCCCCAAGGTCGGGAGCTTCGACGGGGGGTACGGGGCGAGCCTGCTCGCCCGGACCATCGGACTCAAACGGGCCAAGGAGGTCTGGTTCCTCTGCCGCCAGTACGACGCGGCGACCGCGTACGACTGGGGGTTGGTCAACGCGGTGGTCCCGCTGGCCGACCTCGAGCAGGAGACGGTGGCCTGGTGCCGCCAGATGCTCTCGCTCTCGCCGCTCGCCCTCCGCATGCTCAAGGGAGGGCTGCACGCGGCTGACGACGGGCTCGCCGGGCTGCAGCAGCTCGCGGGGGACGCCACCATGCTCTTCTACATGAGCGAGGAGAGTCAGGAGGGCCGCAACGCCTACCGGGAGCACCGGCCCCCGGAGTTCGGGCGCTTCCCCCGCCGGCCGTGACCCACCCGTGGACCCGGGTCCGGCCGGAGCGGGTCGACGGTCCCGCCGGCCCGCCGGCCCCGGGCGCGATCCGCAGGTGGTGGCTCGGCGCGCGGCCCCGCACCCTGCCAGCGGCCGTGGTCCCGGTGCTGGTCGGGACTGCCGCGGCCCATCCGCATCACCCGGGCACCTGGAGCCAGGTGGCCATTGCCTCGTTGACAGGCGCGGTCCACGGTGGCGGACCGCGCGTCGACCCCTGGTGGTGCGCCCTCGGCGCGCTCGTGGTGGCGCTCGCCGTCCAGATCGGGACCAACTACGCCAACGACTACGCCGACGGCATCCGGGGGACCGACGACGCGCGGGTCGGTCCCGTCCGACTGGTCGCTTCGGGGCTGGCCTCTCCCGGGGCGGTCCGACGGGCGGCGCTGTGCTCGTTCGGGGTGGCGGCCGTGGTCGGGCTCGGGCTGGCCTGGGCCACGTCGTGGTGGGTGCTCCCGGTCGGTGCGGCCTGCCTGCTCGCCGGCTGGTTCTACACCGGTGGCCCGCGTCCGTACGGCTACGCCGGTCTCGGCGAGGTCTTCGTCTTCGTGTTCTTCGGCCTGGTGGCGACTGTCGGCACGTTCTTCGTCGAGACGGTGCGGGTCTACGTCCCGATCGTCTGGTTCGCGGCTGTCCTGGTCGGGTTGCTCGCGACGGCGCTGCTCCTGGCCAACAACCTCCGTGACATCGCGACGGACGAAGAGACCGGCAAGCGGACCCTGGCCGTGCGGATCGGGCGCAGGGGGGCGGGCCGGTGCTACGCCGCGTGCATCGTGCTGCCGTTCGCCGCGGTGGCCGTGTGGGCGATCCTCGGGGTGGCGGGAGCAGTCGCGTCCGACGTCGCAGCGGGTGCGTTCGTCCCCCTCCTCGGGTTGCCGCTCGTCGTGGTCCCGCTGCGCCTCTCCGGGAGCGACGCCGAGGGTCGGGCGCTCCTGCCGCTCCTCGCGGCCACCGCCAGGCTGCAGCTTGTCTTCGGCATCCTGCTCGCGGTCGCCCTCTGGCTGTGGATCGGGTGACCGCGGCAGGGCCGGCCTGCTGCGCGCGACTTGGGCGCGGCTCAGCCCCCGGCTGCAGCGGTGAGGAAGGACTGCACCGCGTCGGTCACCGCGTGCGGCTGTTGCAGATGGGGGGCGTGATCGGCTGCGGGGATCACGACGGCGGTCGCGTTCGGGCCGATGGCACGGACCATGCGGTGTCCGAGGGTGGTGAACTTGGCGTCGTTTGCGCCACTGATCACCAGGACCGGCATCCCGAGCCTGCCCAGCTCGTCCCAGAGCGGCACCTGGGTGCCGGTTCCGGCCAGTCGCAGGCTGGACGCCAACCCGGCCGCCGTGTTGCGTTCGCGCTCCTCGAGCCCGAGGGCCGCCTCGGGGACGTCCCCGAAGATCGGGCCGGTCACCCAGCGGCGGACGAACTCGGCGACGGTGTCGGTGGGCGGGCCGCCGTCCGGCGGATCGAGTCTGTCGGCCAGCGCCTGGTCGGCGCGACGCCGCTCCGTCCGTTCGCCCTCGTCGTCGATGCCGGCGGTGGCGGAGATGAGCACCAGGCGCTGGACCAGGTCCGGCCGCTCGAGTGCCAGGTGGAGGCAGACCCGCGCCCCCATCGAATAGCCGAGGTAGTCGCCGGCCCCACCTGCACGGCCGAGGAGGCGGGCTCCGGAGCGGAGGTCGGCTCGGACCGCCGCCGAACCCCCGTGGCCGGGAAGGTCGACCAGCACCAAGCGGCGGCCGGGGTCCAGTCCGGCACCGAGCCCACCCCAGAGTCGACCGGTCTGGGTGAACCCGTGCGCCAGTACCAGGGCCGGCCCGTCCCCGACCGATTCGGCGTGCAGTTCGGCCGCTGGCTCGGGGACGAGAGCGGCGGTCGGGGTGGGCTCGTGCATCGCCATGGGACTCGTAGATGAGCGTACCGACCGATCGGGATCGACCCGGGGACGGCGACCGCCAGTCGGCATTTGCCGCCACCCTGGTCGACGAGTGGGTGCGGGGGGGTGTGACCCACGCGGTGCTCTGCGCCGGATCGCGCTCGACGCCGCTGGCCCTGGCCCTGGCTGCCGATCCGCGCCTCTCCGTCTCCGTCCGGCTCGACGAGCGGTCGGCGGGGTTCGTGGCGCTCGGGATCGGACTCGCGACCGGCCGCCCGGCGGTGGTCGTCACGACCAGCGGGACGGCGGCAGCCGAACTGCACCCGGCGGTCGTCGAGGCCGACCTGGCGCGAGTACCGCTGCTGGCCTGCACCGCCGACCGTCCCCCGGAGGTCCGCGGGGTGGGCGCGCCCCAGACCATCGACCAGACCCATCTCTTCGGGAGGGCAGCACGATGGTTCGCCGATCCGGGCGTGCCTGCCGACGCCGCACGCGCCACGTGGCGGTCGTTGGCCGCCCGGTCGGTCGCCGAGGCCATCGCCGGACCGCGTGGTCCGGGTCCGGTCCACCTCAACCTCCCGTTCCGTGAGCCGTTGCTCGGCGACCCGCAGCGTGGCGGAGGGCCGGCGCCCGGCCGGGCCGATGGTGCACCCTGGCACCTGATGGGGATTGCCGCGCCGCCGCCGTCCGACGCGCTGATCGGTGCGCTGGCCGGGTCCGGGCTGCTCGATCCCGGCTCGCGCGGCGTGATCGTGGCCGGTGCCGGCTGCGGAGATGCTGGCGCGGTGTTCGGCCTGGCCGACGCCCTCGACTGGCCGGTACTCGCCGACCCGCGCTCCGGGCTCCGCTCGACGGAGTCGGCCGTCGTGGCGGCGGCCGACGGCATCCTCCGCTCTGAGCGGTTCGCCGACGCCCACCGACCCTCGTTCGTGCTGCGACTCGGTGGGCGGTGGGCCTCCACGGTGGTCAATGCCTTCGTCGACGGCTCGGCCGCGCTTCTGGCCGACCCCTTCGACCAGTGGCCCGATCCCGGGCGGAGCGCGGAGCGACTGGTGCGGTGCGACCCGACCCTCCTCTGCGAGGCGCTGTGCGCCACAGCCGGTCGCGGCGGGACTCGACCCGCCGCCGCTCGGGGTGCTGGGTGGCGGGCCGACTGGGAGGGAGCCGAGGCACGGGCGCGCGCCGTGCTCGCCGATTCGCTCGGCGGTCGAGTGCCGCTCACCGAGCCGGCGCTCGCCCGTCAGGTGTTCGCCTCCCTCCCGGCAGGGGCCGCTCTCGTCGTGTCGTCGTCGATGCCGGTGCGCGACCTCGAGTCGTTCGGGCTCCCTCGGCGGGACCCGCCCGCGGTCTTCGCCAACCGCGGCGCCAACGGCATCGACGGCGTGACGTCGACCGCGCTCGGGGTGGCCCTGGGTGTCCCGGGACCGACGGTCGCCCTCCTCGGCGACCTGGCGTTCCTCCACGACGTCTCCGCGCTCATCGGGCCGGCGGGCACCCGTCCCCAGCTCACCCTGGTGGTGGCTGACAACCACGGAGGAGGGATCTTCTCCTTCCTCCCCCAAGCCTCAGCGCTCGACGCCCGCTCGTTCGAGCGACTCTTCGGCACACCGCAGGGCCCGGACGTCGCCGAGGTCGCCCGCGGGTGCGGCTGGGTGGTCGAGGACCTCGACCCGGGCACGACACCGGACGACCTCGGTCCCGCCCTCGAACGAGCCATCGGTACCGGTGGGGGAGTGCTCGTGCGGGTACAGGTGCCGGACCGTTCGACCAACGTGGCGGTCCACGAGCGGCTCAACGCAGAGGTGGTGGCCGCCGTCGATCAGGGCTGAGCCGCCACCACGAAAGGCCGGGCGGTGCTCAGCAGGGGCGCGGGTCGTACGAGGGGATCGCCGGAGGCGATGCGGCCGGTGCAGGAGCCGGCTGGGCTGCCGGGGACGTCGCCGCGGTGGTGGGCGGGGCGGTGGGTGCGGTCAGCGCGAGCGGGTTGCCGTACTCGTCGATCGGCGGGGTCAGGATCGACCCGAACGGCCCGCCGAGCCATTGGGTGATCGTGGTTGCCGCGTCCGTGGGCTGGACGATCTCGACCGAGCCGGCCGTCGCAGAGGTCGCCCCGACCGTCGGGAGCGTGTAGTTCTGCAGTTGAGAGCCGGAGAAGGCGTGGTACTGCTCCGCCAGCGAGAACAGATCGGCGGCAGACAGGCCGTTGTCCTTCGAGAAATCGTGGACCACCGAGCTGAGCAGCGCGTTGAGCCGCAGGGGGTTGTAGGTGCTCTTGGCCTTGTCGATGGCCGCCTCGATGAGCAGGTTCTGGCGCTCGATCCGCCCGATGTCCGAGGTGGGGTCGGACTGCCAGGAGCCGTCCACTTCGTACTCGAAGTAGCGGGACCGGGAGAGGGCGAGTGCCTGGCCGCCGTTCAAGACCTGACACCCGCTCGTCGGGATGTCGAGGCCGGAGTTGTTGTAGCAGGTACCGGTCGAGCAGTCCTGATCGCGCACCGGGTAGGGGAAGTCCATCGAGATCCCCCCGAGTGCGTTGACCGCGTCCTCGACACCGAAGAAGTTGATGACGATGTAGTGGCTGATCGGGATCCCGAAGGTGTTCTCGAGGGTCTGCACCACCGCGTCGGGTCCGTTGCTGAAGGCCGCGTTGATCTTGTTCTGGGTCGAGAGCGGCGAATTGGCCGGGAGGCCGGTGATGGTCACATAGGTGTCGCGGGGGATCGAGAGGGAGGAGGCCGTCCCGTTGGCCGGGTCGATGTGGAGGAGCTTGATGGTGTCGGAGCGCTGCCCCGCTGCGGCGGTCGGGCTGCCGAACTGCTGGGCCTCGGCCGCCGTCTCGCCGGCCCGGCTGTCCGAGCCGATGAGCAGGAGGTTGTAGGGCTGCCCGTTGGCGGCGGCCACGCAGCTCGGGCACGGGGCGGACGCGACCTTGCCCCACTGGTACCGGAAGTAGCCGAACCCGAGACCGGTCACGACGAGGAGGGCGACGACCACGACGATGAGTCCCCGGAGCACGCGTTCGGGACGGCCCCGACGGCGGCGCTTCGCCCGGCGTCGCTCCCGCCGGCTCGGGACGGCCACCTCGCCACCCAGGATCGGGCCGGCGAACCGCGGGTCCACTCCCTGCTTGCCGGAGCCGTGGGTGGTGCCTCGCGGTCGTCCGGTCGGACGACCGCGAGGGTCCCCCGAGGGTCGGGGTGGAAGCGGCGGCGGGGGGTCGGTGGGTGGCATGACGAGCGAACCGGGCGGCAACCGGAGGCGGGGCCGGGCGCCGGTGGTGAATCGGGAGGCAGGTGTGGGTGCGCCGCCTCCAGTCTCCCACCCCCGCCCCGACCGCTGGTGTCACCACCCGCCGGGCCCGGTCAGGGGCGCGTGGGCAGCCAGGAGCCGTGGAACCCGAAGGGGACCCGTGCCGGGAGGTGCACCGTGGCCACCGGAGGACCGGCGAAGGAGGTGGCGTCGAGGATCACCAGGTCGCTCGCGTCCCGGGTCGCGTCGTAGACGACGACGAGGACCCATCCTTCGTCCTCGCCGGTGCCGTCGGAGGCCCGCACGAAGACCGCCTCCGAGGCCGACCGGTGCGGGCCCGGGTCGTACCGTGTGGACGCGTCACGTTGGAAGTCGTATTTGACGAGGCCCTCCCAGGACGGCTCCTCGGGACGGTCGCCGGCCCGCGTGCAGTAGCCGTAGCGGTGCCGCCGGCCGGCCACCGCGTCATCGATCCTCGGGAACTCGACGGGCGTGTCGTCGATGCGTGCCTCCGAGACCCGGTCGGCGGTCGGGTCGACCGTCCACCGCCAGAGCGATGGGGAGGACCGCGAGATGACCTCGCCCGGCCCGGTGTCGAAGGCCGTCTCGTAGCGGATGACGTCCAAGACCACCGAGTCGCCGTCGTCGAAGGCATTGAGCACGTGGAAGACGAAGCTCGGGTCGGTGTCGATCCAGCGCAGGGCGCGTCCTCCCGCACGGGGCAGGATCCCGACACGCGAGCCGGTCTCGGCGGACCAGCGGAAGGGGACCGGGCGGCCGGACGTCGCCAGCGCGAGATCGAAGAGGACCGGCTGGTCGAGGAAGACCGCACGGGTGGCGGTGAGACCGAAGTCGTGGATCATCGACGCACGGGGGATCTCGAGGTCCTCAGCCGTGACCAGCTGCCCGCCCGCGTCGACGACGTGGTAGCGGAGGAAGGGGGGGCCGAAGGGGTCGACCCCGAAGAAGACCATCTCGCCGGTCTCGGGGTCGACCTTGGGGTGGGCGCACATCGGCGACGCCAACGTCCCGTCGAAGTCGTAGACCCGTGCGCGCTCGAGGTCGGCGGACAGCCGGTGGGGGAATCCGGACTCCATCAGGGCGAGGGTGACGCCGCCGTGACCGATCACGTGGGTGTTCGCCTGGCTGTCCACCGGTTCGGCCGGGCCGCCTGGGAGGGCGGTGCCCACCTTGGCCGCGAGGGCCCGCGTGCGCACCCACCGGTTGCGGTACCCGGTCGCCCTCCCGCCGGACAGCGAGATCGAGTGGACCATGCCGTCACCGGCGAACCAGTGATAGTCGGCAAGGTCGGTCGGGACCGACACCGGGTTGGGTCCGTTGCGGAGCAGCCGGCCCTCGAGATCGGGAGGGACGACGCCGGTCACCGGGAGCGCGCCGTCGGTGCGTTCGTCGAGCACCGGGGCGAAGTTGTCTTCGAGGTAGGGGTTCGGCATCGGGGTTCCTCGCGCTCTGCACCGGCGACCCGGCCGGCCGGGGGGCGATCGTAGCGTCCGTTCCGGGGTTGGCGACGTGGCAGGCTGAGGCGATGGCCGGTCTCCTCGCGGACCTCCGATTCCGGGGGCTGATCCACCAGATGACCGACCCGTTGCTGGGTGATCGGCTCGATGCCGGCGGCCTGACCGGCTACAGCGGGTTCGACCCGACGGCAGACAGCCTGCACGTCGGGCACCTGCTCCAGGTCTGCACCCTTCGCCGCCTCCAGGAGGGGGGACACCGGCCGATCGCGCTCGCCGGCGGTGCCACCGGGCTCATCGGGGACCCCGGCGGCAAGTCCGAGGAGCGGAACCTGCTCGCGGAGGAGGCCCTGGCGGCCAACCTCGCCGGGATCCAGCGCCAGCTGGCGCGCTTCGTCGAGTTCGACCGGGACGGTGCAGGCCCCGGCGCGCTGCTCGTCGACAACGCCGACTGGCTGCGCTCCGCGGACCTGCTCGGCTTTCTCCGAGACGTGGGCAAGCACTTCACCGTCAATCAGATGGTGTCGAAGGAGTCGGTCCGCGGACGGCTCGAGCGTGCCGACCAGGGGATCTCGTTCACCGAGTTCAGCTACATGCTCCTCCAGGCCTACGACTTCCTCCACCTCTTCGACGCCTACGGGTGCACCGTGCAGCTCGGCGGGAGCGACCAGTGGGGGAACATCACCCTGGGCATCGAGCTCATCCGCAAGGTGCGCCAGGCAGAGGCGTTCGGCCTCACCACCCCGCTGGTGCTCAAGGCCGACGGCACCAAGTTCGGCAAGACCGAGTCCGGTTCGGTCTGGCT
Organism: uncultured Acidimicrobiaceae bacterium; assembly: GCA_963701325.1. Classification (GTDB taxonomy): domain Bacteria; phylum Actinomycetota; class Acidimicrobiia; order Acidimicrobiales; family RAAP-2; genus Bog-756. Next base: position 411,008 of record OY969604.1, on the reverse strand, counting down.
GGACCCGGACCGCACCAGCCCGTACCAGCTCTACCAGTTCTTCCTCCGGAGCGAGGACGCCATGGTCGGGACCTACCTCCGGTACTTCACCTTCCTCTCCCACGAGGAGATCCTGGCGCTCGACGGGTCGACCGCCGTACATCCCGAGCGGCGGGAGGGCCACCGCGAGCTCGCCCGCCAGGTCTGCACCCTCGTCCACGGCGAGTCGGAGACCGCCCGGGCCGAGCAGGCCGCGGCCGCCCTCTTCGGCGAGGAGGTGGCAACCCTCGACGAGCGCTCGCTCCTCGACGTCTTCGCCGAGGCGCCGTCCAGTCAGCTGGCGCGGACCCGCCTCGACGAGGGGGGCGTGCTGCTGGTCGATCTGCTGGCCGAGGCGGGCCTGGTCACGTCCAGGAGCCAGGCCCGCCTCGCGATCACCCAGGGGGGTGCCTACGTCAACAACCGCCGCGAGGACGACCTCACCCGCCGGCTCGGCCCGGCCGATCTGGTGGCGGACCGGTACCTGGTCCTGCGTCGTGGCAAGAAGGACTACCACCTCGTCCGATTCGGATGAGTCCCGGATGAGCCCGTGGGTGCGCGAGGGGGACCCTGTCGGCACCGGTCCTACACTGGCCACATGAGCGCACCCGGCAGTCACGACTCCGGTGGGTCGGCGGTCCGTCTGACCACCGGGCTCCCCGAGACGGCGCTCCCCGAGGAGCCGGCCCCGGTCCGGGCGTCCCTCGAGGCGGCGTTGGCCCAACCGGCCGAGCGGCGTCGCCACGCGGTCTCCGACGTGGTGCGGTCCGAGCCCGGATCCATGGCGTCATGGGCGGCACTCGGTTCGCTCGCCCGTGACGATGTCGAGGCGTACGCCTGCTTCCGGGTCGGCTACCACCGGGGGCTCGACGCGCTGCGCCGGGCGGGGTGGAAGGGGTCGGGACTGGTCCGCTGGGCCCACCCGTCCAACCGCGGGTTCCTCACCTGTCTCGACGGTCTCCGGTCCGCAGCCGGGGCCATCGGTGAGCACGCCGAAGAGGAGCGCTGCGCCCAGTTCCTGCGCCAGCTCGACCCCGACTGGAGCCAGGACTGGACCGGCTTTCCGGCCTGATGCGGGCCCAGCACCGGCAGTCGTCCCGGGCGTTCCCGTGGCGATCCATCCGGAGCGTGGGGCTCCTGGTCCTCGGCGCCCTCCTCGTGACCGGCTGTGCCGGGCAGGAGCAGTCGGGCCCGCCGGGCGCTCGGGTCACCACCTGGGTGCAGGGTGCCGCTGGCGGCTCCGCGATCGGCACCGTCGAGGTCGACAGCCGCAACATCGACCAGACCCTCGCCCACCACGACGCTCCTGCCTCCATCCGGACCGTCTGTGCGTTGCTGACCAACGATGCCGAGACGGCCATCGGCAACCTGCCCACGCCCGACACCGTCCTGACCAACGAGCTGAATACCGCCTTCGAAGACGCCGCCGCCGCCGGGGACGACTGCTACTCGGGCGCCACCGGGAACGCCCGCCTGCTGCGGCGGTCCGCCTCGGAACGGGCCAAGCTCGGACCGCTGCTGTCGACAGCGGTCGACCGGATCATCGAGCTGACCGGGCACACCCCGACCACCGCCACCACGGCGCCCCAGGCGAGCTCCGACGACCCGTTCTCCGGGACCTGATGCGCGGCCGCCTCTCGTCCTCCTGCATGGTGGCGCAGGGTCATGACCGACACTGACGCGGTCGGGCCGATCCCGGACGGTCGCGACCCGGCGGCGTACGACCGGCTGCGGCGGCGCGTGCTGTGGGCGATGCCGACCGGGTTGTTCGTCGTCGGGAGCCGGAGTGGGGCGCGGCGCAATCTGATGACCGCCAACTGGGTGATGCAGGTTGCGACCGCGCCGAAGTTGGTTGCGGTGGCCCTGGAGTCCGGCTCGGTCACGCGGACTCTGGTGGAGGAGAGCGGGTTCTTCTCGGTCAACCTCATCGCCGTCCGCGACCGGGCCCTCGTGCGGCGGTTCGTGAAGCCGGTACGCGAGGTGGACCTCGACGCCGAGGGGATCGTGGTCTCGATGCAGGGAGAAGCGGTGCACGAGGTGACAGGGGGTCTCCCCTGTCTGGTCGCCGCGCTGGCCTGGTTGGCATGCGAGGTCCGCGACGTGCGCGCCGCTGCGGCCGGCGACGAGGAGGCGAGCCATGTGCTCGTCGTGGGGGAGGTGGTCGATGTCGGTGCCCAGGCAGCCCCACCCGGGGAGGAAGCCGGCGAGTCGCCGGGCATCGGAGAGGCCCTCCGGATCGGGGACACCCGCATGAACTACGGCGGGTGAGGAACGGGGCTGAGCCCGTCAGGTCCCGGCGGGTCCGCCTCCGGGTCTCAGGTCGATCCGGAAGACGAGGATGCCGTCCTCGATCGATGCGTCGGCGTCGCCCAGCATGGCGAAGTCCATGAAGTCGAGCTGGGCCTGCTCCTTGAACCGCTGCCGCTCGGGACCCTCCACCGGTGGGAGGCCCCTGGTGCGGACCGCCTCGGCTCGTGCCCGGAAGCGCTGCACCATGTCCGCGGGATCGAACTCGTCGGCCACGGAGCGACTGTAGCGGCCTGCCGCCCGACCCATCGCCGCGGTCGCGACCGGGCGGCCCCCGCACTACACTGCACTGATTGTGAACGGTGGTACCCGCCGCCGGAGTTGCAGGTATCTGGCCACTCAGGTGGGGCAAGGAGTTGTTTCCGTTGAAGAAGGGACGCCATCGCCGCTTCGAGGAAGCGCGAAGCCTCAAACGGTCGGTCGCCACGGCCAGCAGGAGCTGCCCTGAGTGCGGTGCCGAGCCGGACGACGAGCACGCCTCGTGGTGCCTGGCCACCGAGGACGCCTACGACGACATCCTCGGGACCTCACCGCCTGACGCGTCGGCGGTCGAGGACGACCCCCTGGCCGAGTAGGCCGAGCGGCGTCCCGCGGACGTACCCGGGGAGCGCTCAGCGCCGCACGGTCGGGTGCGGCAGGAATGTGGTCTGCGCCTTCGGACCGGTGCGGTCGTCGAGATAGGCGGCCAGCCGCTTGTAGACCTTGGACCCCGCCATCGCCTCGAGCTCGGTACGCATGGACTTGTAGACGGGCTCGTCCCCGGTGAACGCCGCCGGGTCCTCGGTGCACCACCAGTGGAACTCCTCTCCACCCTCTCCCCAGTGGCGCCGGTCCCACTGGCGGACCACGGAGGTGACCCGGCCGTCGGGGGCGGTCTCGTCCTCACGCCGGAGCGGGAGCTGCCAGCAGACCTCGGGCTTGAATTCGACATGGCTGCGGCCCGCGGCCTCGGCGGCCAGGTGCAGGGCGCACCCCGGGCCCGCCGGGAAGCCGGGACGGTTGAGGAAGATGCAGGCGCCGTCGACGAGCCGGGTACCGAGGTCCCCGTCCGGCAGTTTCTTGACGACACCCCGCTGTCCCTTGGCGTGGAACTGCCAGAGCTCGGCCGGCAGCTTCTTGGCGGCCTTCTCGACGGCGCGTGCGTCCTTCTTCCCGGTGAAGTGGGCGCCGTACGAGCAGCAGCCCTGGACCAGCTCGGGGGACGGCCCGGTGAGGACCCCCTGGCACCCGCACCCGAAGATGCAGGTCCACCCGCTGACGAGGAAGGTGACGTCGAACAGCCAGGTCCGCTCCTCGTCGGGATCGTCGAAACTGACCCATTCGTGGGCCTCGGCGGGCACGTGCTTGTGGGGGGACGGCACGCCCTTATGATGGCAGGCATGAGCGACGACCGTGACCAGGGTGTACCCGTACTGACCATCACCCCGGACGCCCGGGCCACCGTGCTCGAGGTGCTCGCCAACGAGAGCGAGTCGGATTCCCTTGCCCTCTGGCTCGAGGTCAGCGGCGAGAACAACGGTGCGTACACCTACGACATGTACTTCGAAGCCCTCGCCGACGCGGCTGACGGTGACACGGTGCAGCGCAAGGACGACCTGCCGGTGGTGGTCCCAGCGGCCAGCGTCGACCGGTTGCAGGGGTCGACGCTCGACTGCGTGACCGATGCCTCCGGCGAGAGCGGACTGGTCATCGTCAACCCCAACACGCCGCCGGTGCCGACCTTCGAGGGCATGGCCTCGCTGCCCGAGGTCGACCTCTCCGACCCGCTCGCCCAGCGCGTGCACTCGGTCCTCGAGGAGCAGGTCAATCCCAGCATCGCCGCCCACGGAGGACGCGCCGATCTGGTGGCCGTCGACGATGCCTCGGTCTACCTGCGATTGAGTGGCGGCTGTCAGGGATGCGGCATGGCCAAGGCCACGCTCGCCCAGGGCATCGAGGTGATCCTCCGCGAGGCGATCCCCGAGATCGTCCACATCGTCGACGTCACCGACCACGCCGACGGGACCAACCCCTACTACCAGCCCGCCCACAGCTGAGGTACGCATCGGGCTCCGCTCCGGCGGGGTGCCGATCACCGCACCGGAGCGGCCATGCCCGTTTGCCGATCGCCCGTCCGGTACCTTGCCGTGGGTGGACAGCATCCTCGTCGTCGGTGCGGCGGCGGCCGGCGCCGTGGGGGGCGCGGTGCTCGATCCCCTCGGCCAACGACTGGCGGAACGTAGCCGGGCGGCCGACGAGCGCCGGAGGGCCGAGCGTGCCCAGCAGCGCCGTGCCGAGGAGGACGCAGCCCGACGGGCCGCCCCCGCCGAGGCTACGAACGGCCCGATGGCGGCAGGACCGTCATCCGACGAGCCCTCCACCCCCGACCTCGACCCACCGGTCGACCCACCCCGTCACCTGCTGCCGGAGGGCCCGTCCACCATCCGAACCCTGGGCGCGTCCCTCGCGACCGCCGCACTCTGTGGCGCAGCCGCCGGTCGGTTCGGGCCGCATCTCCTGCTCCTCCCGTTCTGCGTCTTCTTCGCCATGCTGGTGACCGTCTCGGTGACCGACCTGTCGCACCGCCTGGTGCCGCGGCACCTCGTCTACGGCGGCCTCCTGGTCATCGTCCCCCTGCTCGTCGTGGTGTCGGGCACCGACGGCACCTGGCACGATCTGCTCGGCAGCGCAATCGCCGGGGCCGTGGCCTTCGGCGTCTTCTTCGCGGTCTGGTTCCTCGTGCCGAAGGGGATGGGATTCGGGGACGTCCGTCTGGCGGGTGCCATCGGCGTCACGGTCGGGTACCTCAGCCTGTTGCACGCCTACGTCGCCTTCCTGGCCGGTTTCCTGCTCGGCATGGTCTTCGGCCTGGCGATGCTGGTGGGCTCCCCGTCCGGGCGGAAGACCCACATTCCGTTCGCACCCTCGCTCGCCGCCGGGGCGGTCATAGCGGTGTTCTGGGGAGGCTCACTGGCCCAGAACCTCTTCCATGCGGGAACCTGAGCGCTCCCGGCGGGCCCTCGGTCCGCCTCGAGCGCGTCTGACCCGCGGCCCGCGGCCCGGCAGAGCCGCGGGCCGCCCCGAGTAGATTTGCGCGGATGCTGCGTTTCCTGACCGCCGGGGAGTCCCACGGGCGAGCACTGGTGGTGATCCTCGAGGGGGTGCCGGCCGGTCTGCCGGTGACCAAGGAGGACGTCCAGCACGGGCTGGCCAGGCGCCGGCTCGGGTTCGGACGGGGTCCGCGCATGCGCTTCGAGGCCGACGAGGTGACCCTGGTCGGCGGCATCCGGCACGGCCGGACGCTCGGCGGGCCGGTGGCCATCGAGATCGCCAACACCGAATGGCCCAAATGGGAGGAGGAGATGTCGCCGGCACCCGGCCTGCCCTCCAAGGTGCTGACCCAACCCCGTCCCGGCCATGCCGACCTCTCGGGGATGCTCAAGTACGGGCTCGCCGACGCCCGCGACGTGCTCGAACGGGCATCGGCGCGGGAGACCGCCGCGCGGGTGGCCGCCGGGACGGTCGCCAAACTCCTGCTGGGTCAGGTCGGGATCGAAGTGCTCAGCCACGTCGTCCAGCTGGGGCCCGAACGGGCGGACCCCGGGCCGCTCCCGCTGATGGAGGATCTGATCCGCATCGACGAGTCCGAGGTGCGCTGCGCGGACGCAGGCGCCGCGGCGCGCATGGTCGCCGCGGTCAAGGCGGCGGCGAAGGCCGGTGACTCGCTCGGCGGGGTGGTGGAGGTCGTCGCCCACGGGGTCCCGGTCGGGCTCGGGAGTCACGTCCACTGGGATCGGCGGATCGACGGGTTGCTCGCTCAGGCGCTCATGAGCATCCAGGCGGTCAAGGCGGTCGAGATCGGTGAGGGTTCCGAGCTCGCCGGCCTTCGCGGCTCGGTGGCCCACGACGCCATCCGGATGGCGGGTCCCGCGTCGGACCCGGCCGAGGAGTCCGCCGCCCGCCTCGGAGGCGGATACACGCGTGACACCCACCGCGCCGGTGGGATCGAGGGGGGGATCACCACCGGATCGCCGGTGGTCGCCCGCCTGTCCATGAAGCCACTGGCAACGCTCAACCGCCCGGTGCTCGGCACGGTCGACGTGGCGACCGGTGAGTCCACCGTCTCGTTCAAGGAGCGCACCGACGTGACAGCCGTCCCTGCCATGGGCGTCGTCGCCGAGACGATGGTCGCGCTGGTGCTGGCCTCCGAGGCGCTGCGCAAGTTCGGGGGCGACTCGGTCGCAGAGTTCCGTCGCAACCGGAACGGCTACCTCGGGACGCTCGGTGCGACGCCCTCCGCTGCGGGCGCGGCCGCGGCCGATGGCTGACCACCTGATCCTGGTCGGGATGATGGGGGCGGGCAAGACGACCGTGGGGCGCCAGGTCGCCGAGCGCCTCGGGTGGGCGTATCTCGACTCCGATGCCGAGGTGGAGGCGGCCACCGGGTCGACCGTGCCCGAGCTCCTCGTCGCTCGCGGCGAGGCCGTCTTCCGGAGCGAGGAGTCCCGGGTGCTGGCCGAGGCCCTCGCGCGCACCGACCCGGTGGTGGTGTCGGCGGCCGGGGGGACGGTCCTCTCCGAGGAGAACCGCCGGCTGCTCAGCCGCTCCGGCCGGGTGGTGTGGCTCCGTGCCGAGCCGTCCACCCTGACCGCCAGGGTCGGGGACGGCACCGGACGCCCCCTGCTCGGCGACGATCCGGCGACGGCCCTCGCCGAGCTCGACGAGGTGCGCCGCCCGTTCTACGCGGCGGTGGCCGACGTGGTGGTCGACGTCGACGGTCTGCCCACCGGCGAGGTGGTCGACCGGGTGCTGGCAGCGGCCCGCGCCGGCGGGGGGACAGCCTGATGCGGGTCGTCCCGGTCGAGCTCGGCGAGCGGCGTTACGACGTGCTGGTGGGCGAGGGGGTCCGTCACGAGCTGGCCCGGGTGGTGGCCCGGGCGGTGCCCGGGGCCAGGCGCGCCGCGGTCGTGACCCAGGAGCGGATCGGGGTGGCGGTCGAACCCGGGCTCCCGAGCGAGGTGTTCACCGTGCCCGACGGTGAGCGGGCCAAGTCGATGACCGTGGTCGAGGAGCTGTGCCGCGGCTTCGCACGCTCCGGTCTCAGCCGGGCTGACGTGGTGGTGGCGGTGGGCGGTGGGGTGGTCACAGATACGGCGGGGTTCGCGGCGGCCTCCTTCCATCGTGGCACCGCCTACGTGACGGTGGCCACGTCGCTCCTGGCGCAGGTCGATGCTGCCATCGGCGGAAAGACCGGGGTCAATCTCCCGGAGGGCAAGAACCTGGTCGGCGCCTTCTGGCAGCCGAGCGCCGTCCTCTGTGACACCGGCGTCCTGGCCAGCCTTCCGCCGCGTGAGTGGGCCTCGGGACGCGGCGAGGTGGCCAAGTACGCGTTGCTCGGCATCGGATCGGCGACGGGCGGACCTCCCGCGCCGGACCTCGAGCTCGAGGAGCAGGTGGCCCGCTGCGTCGCGATCAAGGCCGCGGTGGTGACGGCAGACGAGCGGGAGGGAGACCGCCGGATGCTGCTCAACTACGGGCACACCCTGGCGCACGCCCTCGAGGCCGCCTCCTTCGGCGGGGAGGGCGCCGAGCTCGGTCACGGCGAGGCGGTGGCGGTGGGACTGGTCTACGCGGCCCTGCTCGCCAGGCGCCTGGGTCGGATCGACGACGCGGCGGTGGACCGTCACCGTCAGGTGGTCTCCGCGTTCGATCTGGCAACCGCCCTGCCCGCCGGGGCCCGAGCCGAGGAATTGCTCGGGTTCATGGCCCGGGACAAGAAGTCCCGGGGCGATCTCACCTTCGTCCTCGACGGCCCCCAGGGGGTCGAGGTCGTGCGAGGCGTCGACCGGGACGACGTGATGGCTACCCTTGCGGAAATGGAGCATCGGGAGACGGGCGCTCCGGCGTGAGCGCACGTGGGCGGGTGCTGCTCCTCTCCGGGCCGAACCTCAATCTGTTGGGCGACCGCGAGCCCGAGGTCTACGGCACGACGACGCTCGACGAGCACGTCGCCGCAGCGCGGGCCGCGGCCGAGGACCGCGGGTTCGAGCTCGAGCACGTCCAGTCCAACCACGAAGGCGATCTGGTCGGTGCCGTCCAGGGCGCGCGCGGCTCGGCGGTGGCCATCATCGTCAACGCGGGGGCCTTGACCCACACCTCGTGGTCGCTGCACGACGCGCTGGCCGCCTTCGACGGGATCGTGGTCGAGCTCCACCTCTCCAATCCGGCTGCGCGGGAACCGTTCCGCCACACGTCGACCGTCGCCCCGGTCGCCGACGGCTCCATCGCCGGGTTCGGCGGTCTCGGGTATCCGTTGGCCGTCGAGGCGGTGGCCCGGATCCTCGACGGGCGCTCGTGATGCCGGCTGACCCGATGCCGTCCGAGGGGATGCCGCCCGACGACACGAGCCGGCTCCCGCCGCTCCGGGTGGACGGCCGCCTCGGCCGGGTCCGGGCGCTGCTGGCCACGGCGGGCGGGGCAGACGACCCGGTCGACGCCCTGCTGGTGACAGCGCCGTCCAACGTGCGCTGGCTGACCGGGTTCTCGGGCTCGGCCGGCATGGTGCTGGTGACCAGGGAGACCGCGCTGCTCACCACCGACGGACGCTATCGGTCACAGTCCGAGGAGCAGCTCGATGCTGCCGGCGTCTCCGGAGAGGTCGACGTGGCGGTGGGCGGGGTGGCTGCCCAACGCGAGGCGTTGGCGGCGGCCGTGGCGGGAGCCGGACGCCTCGGTCTCGAGGCCGACCACGTGAGCTGGGCGGCGGTGCGCACCTGGGAGTCGGTGTTCCCCGGTGTCGACCTGTGCGCCACGCGTGGCGTGATCGAGGGACTCCGCGCCGTCAAGGAGGACGGCGAACTGGCGCGGATGGCGCGGGCCGCGGACATCGCCGACGCGGCCCTCGCCTCGGTACTGCCGCTGCTCGCCGGATCCGCAGGGCACGGAGGCGGGACCAGCCACCCGCTCACCGAAGCCCGGTTCGCCGCCGCCCTCGACCATGCCATGCGCGAACGCGGCGCGGAGGACCGCGCGTTCGAGACCATCGTGGCCTCGGGCGAGAACTCGGCCAAGCCGCACGCCCGCCCCGGCACCAGGGAGATCAAAGCCGGGGATCCGGTGGTGGTCGACTTCGGAGCGGTGTTCGACGGGTACCGATCGGACATGACCCGTACGTTCTGCGTCGGGGGACCGCCCGCCGGCGAGCTGGCCGCCGTCTTCGACGTGGTGGCCGCCGCTCAGCGTGCCGGAGTCGACGCGGTGGAGGCCGGCGTGACCGCGGACGAGGTCGACCGGGCGTGCCGCGAGGTCATCGCCGCGTCGGGCTGGGGCGAGCGCTTCGAGCACGGGACGGGCCATGGCGTGGGACTCGACATCCACGAGGACCCTCCGGTCAGCCCGGGTTCGACTGCTATCCTCGCCCGCGGCACCGTGGTCACCGTGGAACCCGGCGTGTACCTTCCCGCAGTCGGCGGGGTCCGCATCGAGGACATGCTGGTGGTCACCGGGAACGGCAGCCGCACGTTCACCCGGTTCCCGAAGGAAGTCGCCGTCTGATGTCCGTCTCCACCAACGATCTCCGCAACGGGATGACCCTTGACCTACCCGAGGGACTGTTCAACGTCGTCGAGTTCCAGCACGTCAAGCCCGGCAAGGGCGGTGCGTTCGTGCGCACGAAGCTCAAGAACCAGCGGACGGGTGCGGTCATCGAGCGCACCTACCGGGCCGACGAGAAGCTCGAGCAGGCGATCATCGAGAAGCGGGAGATGCAGTTCCTCTACCGGGACGGCACCGACTACGTCTTCATGGACACCAGCTCGTACGAGCAGCTGCAGGTGGAGACCGGCATGCTGGGCGACGCGGCGAGTTACCTGAAGGAGGGGGACGACGCCGTGCTCCAGTTCTTCGGCACCGAGATCATCGGGGTCGACCTGCCGGCAGCGGTCGAGCTCACGGTGGCCGAGACCGAACCAGGGCTGCAGGGCGATCGGGTGTCCGGTGCGCGCAAGCCGGCCACCTTGGAGACCGGGTTGGTCATCCAGGTTCCGCTGTTCGTCAATCCGGGCGAGAAGGTCAAGGTAGACACCCGGTCCGGGGAGTACCTGACCCGGGCTTGAGCCCGCCGGCCACTTGTCCCGGCCCGCCCTCGGCGGTCGAGCCCGCGCCACCCGTCGCCCCCATGGACCCCGCACCCCGCCACCAGTCCCGCGAACGGGCACTGGCCCTGCTCTACGAGGCCGACCTCAAGGGAGCGTCCGCGGCTGAGGTGCTGGCGGGCCTGCCGATGCCCCCGGACGACTACGTGGTCAGGCTGCTCGAGGCGGTCGGGGACCGGACGGACGAGATCGACACCCTGGTCAGTGCTGCGGCCATCGGTTGGGAGCTCGGGCGGATGGCGGCTGTCGACCGCAACGTGCTCCGACTGGCCACGGCCGAACTCCTGGCATGCGACGACGTCCCGACGGCGGTCATCCTCAACGAAGCGGTCGAACTGGCCTCGGCCTACTCGACCGACGACTCCGGTCGGTTCGTCAACGGGGTGCTGGCGACCGTGGCCTCCCGGACCCGCGGCTAGCCGGGCCGGTCCTCCGGCCGCACGGGGCGCGCTCCCCGGCCCGTAACATCAGCCGACACCGGCAGCTTCCCGGGCGTCCATCCCCCGGGAGCCGAACCCCGGGCCTCCAAGGAACGCGATGACTTCGAGCGACACCCTGGGCACAGCGCCCGAACCGCCCCCCGTCTCCGACAGCGGCGGCATGCTGGCAGGGCTCGATCCTCAGCTGCGGCGCCTCGCGCTGGTGGTGGTGATCGGCAGCATCATGTCGATCCTCGACACGACGATCGTCAACGTGGCCATCGCCACCCTGGCCCGGGACTTCCGTGCCCCGCTGTCCACGGTCCAGTGGGTGTCGACCGGTTACCTGCTGGCCCTGGCCATGACCATCCCCCTCACCGGGTGGGCGGTCGAGCGATTCGGCGCCAAGCGGATGTGGATCGCCTCCCTCGCCCTGTTCCTCCTCGGGTCGGCCCTCTCGGGTGCGGCATGGTCCATCCAGAGCCTGATCTTCTTCCGGATCCTCCAGGGCATCGGCGGCGGCATGATCATGCCGATCGGGCAGTCGATCATGGCCAGCGCAGCCGGTCCGCAGCGGATGGGTCGGGTCATGAGCCTCCTCGGCGTGCCCATGCTGCTCGGCCCGATCCTGGGCCCGGTCATCGGCGGGCTGATCCTGGACAGCGTCTCGTGGCGGTGGATCTTCTACGTCAACCTCCCCATCGGCATCGTGGCGATCGCGCTCGCCTTCCGGATCCTTCCTGGGCACGAGCGCACCGACCGGGCCAACCGGCTGGACGTGCTCGGCCTCTGTCTGCTCTCGCCGGGGCTCGGCCTGCTGGTCTACGGCCTCTCCCAGGCCGGCCAGGGCTCGCCGGCGAGCGTGTGGGTGCCCGCGGCGGTGGGCGCAGTGCTCATCACGGCCTTCGCAGTGCACGGACTGCGCACCAAGCTGACCCCGCTCATCGAGGTGGTCCTCTTCCGCAATCGGAGCTTCGCAGCGGCGGCTGCCACCACCTTCTGGTTCGGTGCCGCGCTGTTCGGGGGCATGCTGCTGCTCCCGCTCTACTACCAGGTGGTGCGCGGGCAGAGCGCCCTCGACGCCGGACTGCTCATGGCCCCCCAGGGGATCGGGGCGGCGATGGTCATGCCCCTCGCCGGCAGCCTGACCGATCGCTTCGGCCCGGGGCGGATCGTCCCGGCCGGGCTGGTGGTGGCCATCGCCGGGACGGTCGCCTACACCCAACTCGGGGCACACACCAGCATCGCCATGCTCGCCGTCTCGCTCTTCGTACGCGGGATCGGGTTCGGCTTCGTGATGATGCCGGCGATCTCGGCGGCGTACCAGACGCTCTCCCGGGACCAGGTCCCCCGGGCCTCGACCGCGATCAACATCGTCCAGCGCGTGGGTGGATCGATGGGAACCGCGCTCGTCGCGGTCGTCCTCGACCACCAGATCGCGACACGGGTCCGCGAGTTGGCCGGCGGGCTCTCCGCCGCCTCCGTGGCGCCACCGGCCGTCGTGGCGCGGGTGGTCCAGCCCCTCGCCACTGCGTTCGGCTCCACCTTCTGGTGGGTGCTCGGGATGACGGTGGTCGCCCTGGTCCCTGCCCTCCTCCTGGTGCGCGGACCGGCGACCGCCCATGAATCGCCCGTACCGGTGACCTCGATCGCCGAGTGACCGCAGCCGCGACGCGTCGCAACCCGTCCGTCGTGATGGAGCGGCAGCGCATCCGACGAGCGGGTAGCATCGGGGTCTGACCGTGAAGCGGGTCCCGTGAGGCCCGTACGGACAGGAGGATCAGGTGGCCGAACGAGAGCGCAGTCACACCCGTCCGCGGGGTGCTGTGTTCGTCCCCCGGGCACAGGTCATGTCGGCCGACGACGTGCGCCGTGCGATCACCCGGATGGCCCACGAGATCGCCGAGCGCAACCGCGGTCTGCACAACGTCGTCCTGGTCGGCCTCCAGACCGGAGGCGTGGGCATCGCCCGCCGGCTGGCCGAGACCCTCTCCACGATGGAGGGCGCCTCCGTCCCGGTCGGCACCCTGGACGTCGCCTTCTACCGCGACGACATCGGTCTGCGACCGGTCCTGCCCGAGGCCACCACCGACATCAGCTTCGACCTGACCGGGACGACCGTGGTGCTGGTCGACGACGTCCTGTTCACCGGTCGGACCATCCGGGCGGCCCTCAACGCACTGGGTGAGTACGGGCGCGCCCAGATCGTCGAACTCGCGGTGATGGTCGACCGGGGCCACCGAGAACTCCCCATCCGTCCGGACTACGTGGGCAAGAACCTGCCCACCAGCCGCGACGAGATGGTCGACGTCTCCGACGAGGGCGTGTCCCTCGGTGAGCTGGTGAGCCGGTGAGCCCCTTTCCCGCCCATCTGCTCAGTATGGAGGATCTGGACGCCGAGGCGATCGGCGAGGTGCTCCGGGTCGCCGACTCGATGGCAGAGGTCGGCCGGCGGGCCAATCCCAAGGTCCCCGCCCTCCGGGGCCGCACGGTGGCCACGCTCTTCTTCGAGGAGTCGACCCGGACCAAGATGTCCTTCGAGACGGCGGCCAAACGGATGTCGGCCGACGTGCTCTCCTTCGTTGCCGGATCGTCGTCGGTCAAGAAGGGTGAGTCCCTGCGCGACACGGTCGAGACCGTCCAGGCCATCGGGATGGACGCGGTCATCATCCGGCACGGCTCCTCGGGGGCACCGGCGCAGGTCGCCGGTTGGGTCGACCACTGCGCGGTGATCAACGCCGGGGACGGGTGGCACCAGCACCCGACCCAGGCACTGCTCGACCTCTACACGGTCTGGCAGTCGCTCGGCGGTGGGCCCGAGGGGCTCGAGCGCTTCGTGGGTCTGCGGGTCACCATCGTGGGCGACATCCGCCACAGCCGGGTTGCCCGGTCGCAGATCACCGCGTACGCCGCCCTCGGTGCAGAGGTCACCCTGGTGGCGCCGGCGACCCTCCTGCCCCCGTCCCTCGAGGGGTGGCCGGTCGCGTCGGTCGGCCACGACCTCGACGCCGCCCTCGCCCGAACGGACGTGGTCTCACTGCTCCGGCTCCAGACCGAGCGGGGGAGCGGGTCCTACGTGCCGACCCTGCGTGAGTACACCGCCTGCTACGGACTGACCGCACGGCGCGCCGCGCTCCTCGCGCCCGACGCGGTCATCCTCCACCCGGGCCCGATGGTCCGGGGCGTCGAGATCGCCTCGGAGGTCGCGGAGCTGCCGGCGGCGCTCATCACCGACCAGGTCAGCAACGGGGTCGCGGTGCGGATGGCGGTGCTCTTCCTGCTGCTCGGCCAGGGCTCGCTGGACGGGGCGCCCCGTGCCTGACGGCGCCTTGCCCGAGCTGATCCTCCGCGGGGGCTCCGTCGTCGACGCGACCGGCGAGCGACGCGCCGACGTCCGCGTGGTTGGCGACCGGGTGGCGGAGGTGGGCGCGGACCTCGAGGCGCGCCGGGACGCGACCGTCCTCGATGCCGGCGGCTGCGTGGTGGCCCCCGGTCTGGTCGACCTGCACACCCATCTGCGGGAGCCCGGGCGCGAGGAGGCAGAGACCATCGAGTCGGGCACCAGGGCGGCAGCGCTCGGCGGGTACACCGCGGTCGTCGCGATGCCCAACACCGACCCGCCGCTGGACTCGGCCGAGGCGGTTCGCAACGTGTTCGAGCTGGCCGACGGTGCCATGGCCCGGGTGGCGGTGGCAGGGGCGATCACCGTCGACCGGGCCGGCGAGGCGCTCGCCCCGATGGCCGAGATGTCCGCCCTCGGGGTCCGACTGTTCACCGACGACGGTGACGGCGTGCAGTCGTCCGGGCTCATGCGCCGGGCGCTGCTCTACGCCAGAGGCCTCGATGTCACGCTGTGCCAGCACTGCGAGGAGCGGAGCCTGGCTGCTGGCGGGGTCATGCACGAGGGCGCGTGGTCGAGCCGGATGGGTCTGCCCGGCACGCCGGCCGAGGCCGAGGAGGTCATGGTGGCGCGCGACATCGTCCTCGCCCGGGTCACCGGGGCCCGCGTCCACTTCCTCCACCTCTCGACCGCCGGCTCGGTCGCCCTGGTGCGCCAGGCCAAGGCAGAGGGCGTCGCGGTCACCGCCGAAGCGGCCCCGCACCACTTCACCCTCACCGACGGGTGCGCGGCCGGATTCGACCCGGTCTTCAAGGTCAGTCCGCCGCTGCGACCCCCTTCCGACGTCGCCGCGGTGAGGGCCGGGCTGGCCGACGGCACCATCGACGCGGTCGCCACCGACCATGCCCCCCACGCGCCCGAGCTCAAGGACCTCCCCTTCGACCAGGCGCCGCCCGGCATGCTCGGGCTGCAGACCGCCCTCGCACTGGCGGTGACCGAGCTCGACCTGCCCCTCGCACGGATCCTCGCGCTGTTCAGCTGGCAGCCTGCAGCCATCGCCGGCCTCGATCCGGGTCATGGCGGTGACCAGGGCGGGACGGTCTCGCCCGGCGCGGCCGCCAACCTGTGCGTGATCGACCCGCGGGCCACCTGGACGGTCGACCCTGCCGTGCTGGCCAGCCGGAGCCGCAATACCCCGTATGCCGGACGACGGCTCACCGGGCAGGTTCGCCACACCGTGCTGGCCGGCGAGGCGGTGGTGGTCGACGGCGAGGCCAGCCGGTGACCCCGCGGAACGGCACCGTCCATCGGGCCGAGGCGCTTCTGGTCCTGGCCGACGGCGCGGTCTTCGAGGGCGAAGCCGTCGGTGCCGCCCCCGAGGGCGGGGTGGTCACCGGGGAGGCCGTCTTCAACACCGTGCTCTCCGGCTACCAGGAGGTCATCACCGACCCGTCGTACGCCGGTCAGATCATTGCCTTCACGTGTCCCCACATCGGCAACTACGGGGTCAACCCCACAGACGACGAGGCGTCCCGACCCCACTGCCGGGGCGTGGTCGTGCGCGAGCTGTCCGACCGCCCGAGCTCGTGGCGATCGACCGGAACGCTCGAGGACTTCCTCCACCACCACGGGCTGCCGGGCATCTCCGGCATCGACACCCGTCGGCTGACCCGGCACCTACGCGTGCACGGTTCGTTGCCGTGCGCGTTCGGTACCGCAGGCGAAGCAGAGCTGGCCGCAGCGGCACGGGCCGCGCCGGCGACCGACGGGAGGGACCTGGTGGCGTCGGTCACCTCGCCGGTCATGGTGACCCGCGGCACCGGGCCGTACCGGGTGGTGGCCTACGACTTCGGGATCAAGGAGGCCATGCTCCGCACGCTGGAGGGGCTCGCCACCGTGGTCGTCGTCCCGGCGTCGACCCCGGCCGGCGCGGTCCTGGCCCTCGAGCCGGACGGGGTCTTCCTCTCGAACGGCCCAGGCGACCCGGCCGCCCTCCCCGGGGTGATCGACCAGATCCGGCTCCTGGTGACGCCGGGGACGGTGCCGGTCTTCGGGATCTGCCTCGGCCACCAGCTCCTGGCGGCCGCCCTCGGGGCGAGCACCTACAAGCTCCCCTTCGGGCACCACGGGGGCAACCACCCGGTCCGGCGCACCGACACCGGCCGGGTCGAGATCACCTCGCAGAACCACAACTACGCGGTGTCCCCCGACTCGCTCGGGGCCAGCGAGGTGACCCACGTCAACCTCAACGACGGGGTCATCGAGGGGCTCCGCAGCACCGCGACCCCCGCCTTCAGCGTGCAGTACCACCCCGAAGCGGGACCCGGGCCACACGATGCCCGGTACCTCTTCGAGGAGTTCCGGGCACTCATGGACGCCACCGGCGGCCCACGGAAGCGGGACGCCTGATGCCCCGGCGCGACGACCTCGAGTCGGTCCTCGTCATCGGCTCCGGCCCCATTGTCATCGGGCAGGCCTGCGAGTTCGACTACTCGGGGACCCAGGCCTGCAGGGTGTTGGCCGAGGAGGGCTTCCGGGTGGTGCTTGCCAACTCCAACCCGGCCACGATCATGACCGATCCGGACATGGCCGACCGGACCTATGTCGAGCCGCTCGATCCGGATGTGCTGGCTGCGATCATCGAGCGCGAGCGACCCGACGCCCTCCTTCCCACACTCGGAGGCCAGACCGCGCTCAACCTGACCATGGCCCTCGCCGAGAGGGGGGTGCTCGACGCCCAGGGCGTGGAGGTGATCGGCGCCAACCCGGAGGCCATCGCCACGGCGGAGGACCGGGGACGGTTCAAGGCGGCCATGCAGGAGATCGGGCTCGCGGTTCCGGAGTCGGGCTTCGCCCACTCGTTGGAGGAGGCGCTCTCGATCGGCGAATCGATCGGCTTCCCGATCATGGTGCGGCCGAGCTACATCCTGGGCGGCGCGGGCACCGGTCTTGCACGCGACAACGAGGCCCTCCTCCGTCTCGCGGCAGAGGGCCTCGACGCCTCGCCAATCAGCGAGGTGCTGATCGAGCGCTCCGTCGCCGGGCAGAAGGAGTTCGAGTTGGAGGTCATGCGCGACCAGGCCGACAACTGCGTGGTCATCTGCTCGATCGAGAACGTCGACCCGATGGGGGTGCACACCGGTGACTCGATCACCGTGGCTCCTGCCCAGACCCTCACCGATGTCGAGTACCAGGAGATGCGGGATGCCGCCTTCTCGTGCATCCGTCGGGTCGGCGTCGAGACCGGCGGCTCGAACGTGCAGTTCTCGGTCGACCCCCGAGACGGACGTCAGATGGTCATCGAGATGAACCCACGCGTGTCGCGGTCCTCGGCCCTGGCCTCCAAGGCCACCGGATTCCCCATCGCCAAGATCGCCGCCCGTCTGGCGGTCGGCTACCGGCTCGACGAGATCACCAACGACATCACCGGGGCGACCCCGGCCTCCTTCGAACCCACCATCGACTACGTGGTGACCAAGATCCCCCGGTGGGCGTTCGAGAAGCTGCCGGGGGCCACCGACGTCCTCGGGACCCGGATGCAGTCGGTGGGCGAGGTCATGGGCATCGGACGGACCTTCCCCGAGTCGCTGCAGAAGGCGGTGCGCTCCCTCGAGCAGGGCCGCTCCGGCCTGAACGCCGATCCTGCCGAAGCGGCCCTCGACAGCGAGCCGACCGGAGCGTTGCTCGAACAGGTGGCCACGGCCACACCGGAGCGGCTGTTCCAGCTCGAGACGCTGCTCCGCCGGGGGATCCCGGTCGACGAGCTCGCCGCGACCTGCGGCATCGACCCGTGGTTCCTCTCCGAGATGGCACGCATCACCGACGCGCGTATGGCCCTCGGCCTCCAGGTCACCCTCGGGGTGACCGTCGGCGACCTGGACCGGCTGGCATGGCGCCGGCTCAAGCGGCTCGGGTTCTCCGACACCCAGCTGGCCCATCTCTTCGGCGACCCGGTGACCGAGGCGGACATCCGGCGGGCCCGGGTGCTCGCGGGCGCCGTCGTCACGTTCAAGACCGTCGACACCTGCGGCGCCGAGTTCGAGGCACACACCCCGTACCACTACTCGACGACCGAGGAGGAGGACGAGGTCGAACCCTCGGACCGGCTCCGGGTGATCATCCTCGGCTCCGGGCCCAACCGGATCGGCCAGGGCATCGAGTTCGACTACTGCTGCGTCCACGCGTCACTCGCCCTGCGCGAGGCCGGGTTCGAGACGATCATGCTCAACTGCAACCCGGAGACCGTCTCGACCGACTACGACACCTCGGACCGTCTCTACTTCGAGCCCCTGACCCCCGAGGACCTGGCCAACGTCATCGAAGCCGAGCAGGCCGCGTCACGAAACGGGGGCCGGTTGGTCGGGGTGATCGTGAGCCTGGGCGGCCAGACGCCGCTGAAGCTGGCCGCGAGCGTCCCCGAGGACCTTGTGCTCGGCACCTCGCCCGGATCGATCGACCTAGCCGAGGACCGCGAGCGGTGGAACCGCCTCTGCGGTCGCCTCGGGATCCCGCAACCCCCGGGCGGCACTGCGACGACCGCGACCGAGGCGGTCGCCGTCGCGGCCACGATCGGCTATCCGGTGTTGGTCCGGCCCTCCTACGTGCTCGGCGGCAGGGCCATGGAGATCGTCTACGACGACGCCCGCCTCGTCGAGGCCGTCGAGTCCATGTCCGCGGTGGGCGGGTCGCTCGGCCGCGAGGGAGGGGTGACTCCCGACCGCCCGGTCCTGGTCGACCGGTTCCTCGAGGATGCGGTCGAGGTCGACGTCGACGCGGTGCGGGACGCGACCGGCGAGGTGGTCATCTGCGGCGTCATGGAGCACGTGGAGGAGGCCGGGGTCCACTCGGGTGACTCGGCCTGCGCGCTCCCGCCACAGACCCTGGCGCCCGAGGTCGTCGCCGAGCTCGAGCGCCACGTGCGGGTCATCACCGATGCGCTCGATGTCCGTGGCCTGTGCAACGTCCAGTTCGCGGTCAAAGGGGACCGGGCCTACGTGCTCGAGGCCAACCCGCGAGCCAGTCGCACGGTGCCGTTCGTGGCCAAGGCCACCGGCGTCCCGGTGGCCAAGGTGGCAGCCCGGGTCATGGTCGGTGCGACGCTGGCCGAGCTCCGGGACGAAGGTCTGCTGACCGACCCCGTCGGGGGTCACGTCTCGGTCAAGGAGGCGGTGCTCCCCTTCAACCGGTTCCCCGGGGTGGACACCCTCCTCGGGCCCGAGATGCGGTCGACTGGAGAGGTCATGGGCATCGGCGCCACCTTCGGCCTGGCCTTCGCCAAGAGCCAGATCGCCGCCGGCAACCGGCTCCCGGTGGGCGGCACCGTCTTCTTCTCCCTTGCCGACAGGGACAAGGCGGCCGGGCTGGAGGCCGCCGGGCAGTTCGCCGCACTGGGGTTCGAGGTGGCCGCCACCGCGGGGACGGCCGCCCTGCTCGAAGCTGAGGGGATCTCGGTCTCCACGGTGGTGGCCAAGGTCGGCGAGTCCCACCAGGGGGTGGTCGACGCGGTCGACCTCATCGCCGGGGGCAAGGTCCAACTGGTGGTCAACACGCCCCGGGGCCGGGGTCCGCGTGCCGACGGCATCCACATCCGGGCCGCCGCCCTCGCTCACCGGGTGCCCTGCCTCACCACGGTCGCAGCAGCCAGAGCTGCTGCGGCGGGCATCGCCGACTGGGTCGCCCATCCGCTGTCGGTGCGATCCCTGCAGGAGTACCACGGGAGATGAGCAGATGAAGGCACCCCCCGGCGGGACGGCGGTGCGGTTGCACCGGAACGGCAACGGCGCCAGTGCGGCGGCGGTCGATCTCACCACGACCGTGGGCTCGGTCGTCCTCCCCAATCCGGTGATGACCGCGTCCGGGACCGCAGGGTACGCCGACGAGCTCGAGGCCTACCGGCCGCTGGCAGCACTCGGAGCGGTGGTGGTCAAGTCCCTCTCGGTCGACGCATGGCCGGGCAATCCGGCCCCGCGCGTGCACCAGGCGACGGCCGGTATGGTCAACAGCGTCGGCCTGCAGGGCCCCGGAGTGGAGGCCTGGGTCCGGGACCAGCTCCCCCGACTGGTGTCGGTGGGCGCCCGGACCGTGGTCAGCATCTGGGGGCAGCGGGTCGACGACTACGCACGGGCCGCCTCGATGCTCGCCGGGGTCGCCGGCCTGACCGCCGTCGAGGTGAATGTGAGCTGCCCGAACGTCGAGGACCGCCGGGCGATGTTCGCCCATTCGACCACCGCCACCGCGGAAGTCGTGTCCGCGGTCGGCGAGCACTGTCCGGGCCTGCCCCGGTGGGCCAAGCTGAGTCCCACCGTGCCCGATCTGCCGGCGGTCGCGGGCGCCGCCCTCGGCGCCGGTGCCGAAGGGGTGACCCTGATCAACACGGCGCTGGCCATGGCCATCGACGTCGAGCGGCGCAGACCGGTCCTCGGATCGGGTCCCGCGGGGGGCGGCTTGTCGGGCCCGGCCATCCATCCGATGGCGGTACGGGCGGTCTTCGACGTACGGGACGCCCATCCGGACGCCGCGATCATCGGCGTCGGGGGAGTGACCCACGGACGGGACGCCGTCGAGCTGATCATGGCCGGAGCCGACGCCGTCCAGGTGGGCACGGCGACCTTCCGCGACCCGCGTGCGCCCTGGACGGTCCTCGAGGAGCTGCGGCAGTGGTGCGCGTCCCACGGGGTGCGCTCGGCCGCCTCGCTGCGGAGCGCCGCCCATGGCTGAGCTGACGGTCACCCCGATCGGGTTCACCGCCCGGGTTGCGGCGGCGGTGGCGGCCACGGGCCCGCTCTGCGCCGGCATCGACCCGTCGGTTCCCCTGCTCGAGGAATGGGGCCTCCCGGACTCAGCGGAGGGCGTGCGCGAGTTCGGGCTCCGCTGCGTCGAGGCGTTCGCTGGGGTGGTCCCGGTGGTCAAGCCGCAGGTGGCGTTCTTCGAACGCCTGGGCGGGGCCGGGATGGCTTCCCTCGAGTCGGTCCTCTCTGCTGCCCGCGAGGCCGGCCTCCTGGTCATCGCCGATGCCAAACGTGGGGACATCGGACCGACCATGTCGGCCTACGCGTCGGCGTGGCTCGATCCCGTCGGTCCGTTGGCCGCGGACGCGGTCACCGTGCTCCCCTACATGGGGATCGGTTCGCTCAGACCCACGTTCGACCGCGCCGCTGCCTCCGGCCGGGGCGTCATCGTGGTGGTGCGCGGATCCAACCCCGACGGCCGCGTGCTGCAGGAGGCGATCGTGCGGGCCGACGACGACACGGGACACGGGAACGGACGGTCGATCGAGGACATGCTGCTCGGCTCGATCGCAGAGCTCAACCGGGGCGGCCTCGCGCCTCCCGGAACGGTGGGAGCGGTGATCGGCGCGACCCTCGCTCCCTCGGCCTTCGATCTGGCCGGCCTCGGCGGGGTGATCCTGGCCCCCGGAGTCGGGGCACAGGGTGGCACGGCCGAGGGGGTGGCCCGGCTCTTCGGCGGGTGCGCGCCCGGCACGGTCCTTCCCAGTGTGTCGCGCTCGTTGCTCGGGGCCGGCCCTGACCTCACGGCCCTCAGCCGCGCCGCCCGGATCGAGCGCGACGCGATGTGCAAGGCACTCGGCTGACCGCTGACCGCTGACCGTGGGCGCGGCGGGCCGGCGGCGCTCAGCGGTCGGCTGTGGGCAGGTCCGCGGGGAACTCGATGAAGGCGGACGGGGGGAGGTACTCCTCGGGAATGTCGGCCGGACTGTCGTACCAGTCGACGTCGAAGACGTTGGCGAGCCCGTCCCCGTCGACCGTGCCACTGAGCCCGGCGTCCGCTGAGGTCAGGAACGCCTGCCGTCCGTCGATGCGTCCGGCCTCGAGTGCCTCCCAGGTCGCGCGGTCGACCCGGGCGACGAGGCTGTACGTGCACCCGTCTGCGGTGGCCCCGACCCGACGGCCGATCATCGCGTGGTGGGCCCCGTCGTCGATCGCGTAGACCGCGCCGTCGCCGTCGCCCGAACGGGCGCGGATCCGGTGTGGGTGCCCGAAGAGGTGCACACCTCCGTGGCGCCGCTCCTTCATGGCCCAGAGCGGGCTCGCTGGGACGACCCCCTCGGGCTCGTCTTCCTCGAGGGGCGTGGCGTTGGTCGGTGCGGTGACCGGAAAGGTGTACCCGGCGGTGCCGGGTGCGAAGTGGAGCTGCCCGTCGTCGCGGGGCTGGATGAGGCCGTCGTCCTGGGTGCGATCCCCGTCGTGCATGTCCGGTTCCTCTCGTCGGGACGGTGCGCCCGCTCCCCGTGTGCACGGGGATGGTGCCGGCACGCCCTGTGTGCTCCGGGACATGCTGCCACGCCCGGTGCGGGGTGGGCGCCGCAGCCGGAGGTCAGGTGCCGGCGGCGGTCGGGTACCAGCCCGAGACGCGGCCGTCGAGCTCGTGTCGGGCCCGGACCAGCGCGGTGCGGGCCTCGTGCCGCTCGCAGCGGCGCAGGACCACCCGGTCGCCCGGGGCCAGGCGCCCGAGGACGGGGAGGTCCGCTGCGATCACGCAGGCGGCGACCGCGTACCCGCCCACCGTGGCGTGGTCGGGGAGGAGGACGATCGGGGTCCCGTCGGGAGGGATCTGCACGGCCCCGGTGACCATGCCGGTGGAGGCTGTTCGGTCGGTCACCGGCAGCGTCGTGCCGGGCGCTTCGAGGCGCAGTCCGATCCGGTCGGAACGGCTGCCGATGCGCCAGACGGTGCCGTAGAGACGGTCGAGGAGTTCCTCGGGGAACGGGTGGGGTCCTGCGAGGGCCCGCAGGACGGTGATCCCGCCGCCCGTGCCGGGGAATGGGGTGGATCGGGGCGGGAACAACGTGCCCCGCACGGGCCCGGGCCGGCCGCGGGCGAGGCGGTCACCGGCTCGGAGCGGACCGGGGCCGAGGCCGGAGAGCAGATCGCTGGCCCGGCTGCCCACCACGGTCGGCGTCTCGAGACCGCCCGCCACGGCCAGGTAGGCGCGCACGCCTCGGTGGATACGGCCGACCGACACGGTCTGCCCGTCGGCGACAGGCACCACCGTGTCGGCCGCGACAGGGCGGCCGTCGACAAGGATGTCGACCGCCCGTGGACCCGCACCGACCACCGCCAGGTGACCACGCCCGGCGACGCGCACGGTCGGTCCGACCGCGGTGCACTCCACGGCCGCGGCCGTGTCGGGATTGCCCACCAGCCGGTTGGCGAGGACGAGGCCCTCCTGATCCGCGGCCCCGCCGCGCGGGATGCCCAGCGAGGCGGTGGCCCGCCGTCCGCCGTCCTGGATGAGGCTGAGGACCCCCGGGTCGACGATTTCGAGATGGTCACGGTCGCCGGCCACCAGCGCGGGACGTGGGTCCTGGTGCCGCTCCGGGGCACGCGCACCGGCCGCGCCGGCTGCGACGGTGAAGCGCACCCGATCACCGGGATGGACGAGTGCGAAGGGCGGTGCGTCGGGGTCGAACAGCGGGACGTCGGTCCGCCCGAGCAGATGCCAGCCGCCGGGCGACGCGCGCGGATAGACCGAGGCGAACCCGCCGCCGATTGCGACCGAGCCGGCCGGCACCGAGGTGCGCGGCGCGTCGCGTCTGGGGAGTGCGGCGAGCTCCGGCGGCAGTCCGGTGAGATACGGAAATCCCGGTGCGAAGCCGAGGAATGCCACGCGCAGGTCTGCCGCGCACAGCTGCGCGATCACCCGGTCTGTCGAGGTGCCGGTGCGCCGCGCGACGTCGTCGAGGTCCTCGCCGTCGAACACGACGGGGAGGACGTGGCTCTGTTCGGTGGTCGGCTCGGGGGTGCCGGGTGGCGCGCCGTCTTCTCCGGCGCGGAGCTCGGCGGCCAGATGCGCCACCCAGACCGCGCACCGATCTGGGTCGGTGTCGTCGAGCGACAGGTCGAGGACGATCACGACGTTGCCGAACCCGACGACCGCTTCCTCGATGCCGATCGGCGCCTGTCCGGCGCGCGTCTGCCCGGCCACCGCTCGAGCCAGGGCAGCGGCCTGTTCGACGTCGGACGTCTCGACCAACAGCGCGCCGTCGCCGAACGCGACCGCGGCACCCGGGGGTCCGGTCATTCGCCCTGTCCCACGGAAAAGGCGCGGACCGTCAGCCCGGCGTGCTCCAACATCTCGCGGACGGCGCGGGCGGCCCCCCCGGCCCCGGGCGAGTCGCCGTGGATGCAGAGGGTCTCGACCCGGAGCTCGATCCATCGGCCGCCGCTGGTGGCGATCCCGCCGCGTTGCACCAGCGTGAGCGCACGGGCGGCGACCGCAGTCTCGTCGTCGATCACGGCGCCGGGCTGGTCGCGGGGGCGAGCTCGCCGTCCTCGCCGTAGGCGCGGTCCGGAAATCCCTCGGGTACGACCCGGAGCCCGGCGGTTCGGGCCGGTGCGTCGACCGCACTTCCCGGTGGCGCCACCAGCATCGTGCAGTGGGGTGCCAAGGACTCGACGACCGCGGCGGCAACGTCGGGGTCGGTCGCCATCCGGTGGTAGAGCGCGCCGTGTGGTTTCGCGTAGGCCACCGTGCCACCGACGGCAGCCGACTCGTCGAGCAAGGTCGTCCACTGCTCGAGCACGTCGCCGGCCAGTCGGTCGGTGGTCACCTCGCGGTCGCGCCGACCGAATCCGATCCGGTCGCGGTAGGAGACGTGCGCGCCGATCGCCACGCCCCGCTCCACGCAGGCCGCGGCCGCCGCCCGCATCACCGAGCGATTCCCCGCATGGAAGCCGCAGGCGATGCTCGCACTGGTCACGACGTCGAGCAGCGCCCGATCCCGGCCGGTCCACCGGTCACCCTCGGCCATGTCGGCATTGAGGTCCACGGACGGCACGGCTCCAGTATCGATGATCGACTGTGAGCCGGCTCGCCCGAGCGAGGGCGGGGGCCCGGATGACCGGGCGGCCCGGAGGCGCTATCGTTCCGACCATGCCGCAACCGCCCGCACTCACGCCCGAACAGCGCCAGGCCGCCCTGGCCAAGGCAGCGAAGGTCCGCCGCGAGCGGGCCGAAGTCAAAGAGAGGCTCAAGTTGGGCTCGATCAACCTCTCCGAACTGCTGACCATGGCAGACGACGACGAGACGGTGGGCAAGATGAAGGTGCTTTCCGTACTCGAGTCGCTCCCCGGTCTGGGCAAGGTCAAGGCCCGCAGACTGATGGACACCGTGGGGATCTCGGAGAGTCGGCGGCTGCAAGGACTGGGCTCGAACCAACGCGAGGCTCTCCTGCGCGAGACCGCCCGCTGAGCGGACCCACGGGGGAGCGCGGCCTCTCGCGGGCCGACTCGCTGCTGTTCGTCCTCTTCGGCCCCGGCGGGGCCGGCAAGGGAACCATCGCTTCCCGTCTGGTGGCGGACGACCACGGTCTGTCGCTGAGCCGATCGTGGACGACGCGCCCCCGTCGCCCCGGTGAGCCGGAGGACGCGTACGTCTTCGTCGATCGACCGACCTTCGAGGCCAGGGTCACCGATGGCGGGTTCTTCGAGTGGGCCGAGTTCCTCGGGCACCTCTACGGGACCCCGACCGCCGAGCCACCGCACGGTCGCGACCTGCTCCTGGAGATCGACCTGCAGGGCGCCCGGCAGGTCCGGGCGCTGCGTCCCGACGCGACCCTGATCCTGCTGCTGCCCCCATCCGTC
This sequence comes from uncultured Acidimicrobiaceae bacterium, assembly GCA_963701325.1. Classification (GTDB taxonomy): domain Bacteria; phylum Actinomycetota; class Acidimicrobiia; order Acidimicrobiales; family RAAP-2; genus Bog-756. Next base: position 385,189 of record OY969604.1, on the reverse strand, counting down.
GACGTGCAGGTCGAGCGGCTTCGGTCCCGCGGCGACGACGAGTCCCACATCCGCCGGCGCCTGGCCGAAGGGGCCGAGGAGGAGCGGTCCGGTCGGGAGATTGCCCACCATGTGGTGGTCAATGGCACGGTCGATCAGGCCACCAGCGAGGTGGCCGGTATAGTGGAGGGTTGCCGCACCACCCGGACCGGGGGGTAGCGCGTGCCGGACCTCCCGACGTGGAGCGGTCGGGTGACGCTTCCCGCCGACGACATGCCCGAAGGAATCGTGATGGCCCAGAACCTGACCACGCTCATGGATCCACCCATCGAGGAGCTCCTCGACAAGGTCGACTCGAAGTTCACCCTGGTCGCCCTCGCCTCTCGGCGTGCCCGACAGGTCAACAGCTACTACAACTCGCTCGGTGAGGGGCTCGGCGTCGTCGTGCCGCCCCAGGTTGCCTCTGCGTCGGGCAAGCCGCTCTCGATCGCGTTCGAAGAGGTCGCCGAGGGCAAGGCGACCTACTCGCGCCCCGACCCCGAGGAGCTGGCCCTCGCCGAGGCCGCGGCCCTGGCCCTGCTCGAGGGTGAAGGCGCAGACGGCGCAGACGGCGCAGAGGTCGTCGAGGTCGCCGAGGGCACAGAGGCTGCGCCGCCAGAGCCGATCGAGTAGCAGATCACACCGGCCCTTCCGGCCGGGTGTGATCGGATGTGGGGTGGTCGTGGCAGAGGCGAGACCGGGCCATGGGCGGCAACAGCTGGACGGTGACGCAGGAGACCGTCCGTTCGTGGTGCTCGGTGTGTCCGCGGGTATCGCCGCGTACAAGGCGGTCGACGTCTGCCGTCGCCTGGTCGACGCCGGCATCCATGTGGCCCCGGTGCTGACCGAGCGTGCGACCCGGTTCGTCGGGCGGGCCACCTTCGACGCGCTCGGCTCGGAACCGTCCCAGACGAGTCTCTGGGACGGGGCGTCGCCCATTCCCCACACCCGGCTCGGCCGGGCGTGCGATCTGGTGGTCGTCGCGCCGGCGACCGCCGATCTGCTCGCGCGCTATGCGGCGGGCCTCTGCGACGATCTCCTCACCGCCACGCTGGTGGCCACCGCCGCCCCGGTGGTCGTGTGCCCCGCCATGCACACCGAGATGTGGGAACACCCGTCGGTCCGCCACAATCTGGACGTGTTGCGCGCCCGCGGCGTGACCGTGATCCCGCCCGAGGAGGGTCGCCTGGCAGGCGGCGACGTCGGCGCGGGACGGATGGCCGAGCCGCCGGTCATCGTGGACGCAGTGCTCGGGCTGCTCGGAACGGGGTCCGGGGTGGCCGACGGCCGACCGGGCAACACGGGGTCGGCGTTGGCCGGCGTACGGGTAGTGGTCTCCGCGGGTGGGACCCGGGAGCCGATCGATCCGGTGCGCTTCATCACCAACCGGTCGTCGGGCAAGCAGGGGCATGCCCTGGCCGCGGCGGCCCATCGGCGCGGTGCGGAGGTCGTGCTGGTCACCGCGAGCCCACTCGACGGTCCGGTGGGGGTCACCGTCGACCGGGTGGACACGGCATCGGAGATGGAGTCGGCCATGCTGACCAGGGCGGCGGTGGCCGATGTGGTGGTGATGGCCGCGGCGGTCGCCGACTTCCGTCCGTCGATGGCGGCCGGCACCAAGATGCACAAGGCCGACGGGGTCCCCCAGCTGGTCCTCGAAGCGACGCCCGACATCCTGGCGGAGCTCGGCCGGAGGCGGCGCCCGGGCCAGGTCCTGGTGGGATTCGCAGCCGAGACCGAGCTGCTGTCCGAGCGCGCCACGGCCAAGCTGGCGGCCAAGGGCGTCGACCTGATCGTGGCCAACGACGTCTCGGCCGACGGGGTCGGATTCGACCACGACACCAATCAGGTGACCATCTTCGGAGCCGACGGATCGGCCGTCGGGGTGCCCCTGTCGGGCAAGGATGCGGTGGCTGACGCCGTGTTGGATAGGGTGTGCGCGCTGTTGTTCCCCGGGAAGACCGGGGGCCCGACCAGCCGAGCAGAATGGACCACCCCGTGAGCACCCGACATACCTTCACCTCGGAGTCCGTCACCGAAGGACACCCGGACAAGATGGCGGACCAGATTTCCGATGCCGTGCTCGACGCGATGCTGGCCGACGACCCGGACAGCCGGGTCGCGTGCGAGACGCTGCTGACCACCGGCCTGGTACTGGTGGCGGGGGAGATCACCACGTCGACCTACGTGGACATCCCGAAGCTGGTGCGCCAGACCGTGCTCGACATCGGCTACGACGACGACGCCTACGGCATCGACGGGAACACCTGTGGGGTCATCGTCTCGCTCGACGAGCAGTCGCCCGACATCGGGCAGGGCGTGGACAAGGCCTTCGAAGTGCGGGCAGGCACCGGGGGAGAGGACCAGCTCAACGCGCAGGGCGCCGGGGACCAGGGGATGATGTTCGGCTATGCCTGCGACGAGACACCAGATCTGATGCCACTGCCGGTGTGGCTCGCCCACCGGTTGGCACAGCGTCTGGCCCAGGTGCGCCGTGTCGGCACGCTTCCCTATCTGCGCCCCGACGGCAAGACCCAGGTGAGCGTCCGCTACGAGGACGGGCGGCCGGTCGCGCTCGAGACGGTGCTCATCTCCACCCAGCACGATCCGGGCATCGACCTGGAGACCCTCCTCCTGCCCGACTTGCGGGACAACGTCATCCACCCGCTGCTCCCCCCCGAGCTCGACTCCTCCGAACTCCGGATCCTGGCCAACCCGACCGGGGTCTTCGAGCAGGGCGGTCCCCACGCGGACACCGGTCTCACCGGGCGCAAGATCATCGTCGACACCTACGGCGGGATGGCACGCCACGGCGGCGGTGCCTTCTCCGGCAAGGACCCGTCCAAGGTCGACCGGTCGGCGGCCTACGCGGCTCGCTGGGTGGCCAAGAACCTGGTCGCCGCCGGCGCGGCGACCCGCTGTGAGCTCCAGGTCGCCTACGCGATCGGCGTGGCCCGACCGGTCTCGGTGCTGGTCGAGACGTTCGGCACCGAGTGCTGCGACCCGGTCCGCATCGCGCAGGTGGTCGACGAGGTCTTCGATCTGCGCCCGGCGGCCATCGTGCGCGACCTCGACCTCAAACGGCCGATCTACCGGAAGACGGCGGCCTACGGGCACTTCGGGCGGTCGGACAAGGAATTCACCTGGGAGGACACCTCGCGAGCCGACGACCTGAAACAGGCGCTCGGCCTCTGAGCGGCTGCTCCGCCCTTCCCGCGTCGGCCGGGGACGGACCGTCCCGCCGGGTCGTCCGGGTGGTGCCCGACGTCCCCGCCATCCATCGCCGGTTCGACTACTCGGTACCTGCCGCGCTGGATGCCGCCGTCACCGTGGGCGCCCGGGTACGGATCGAGCTGCACGGTCGCCGTGTCGGGGGCTGGGTCGTCGAGGACGGGGTGACCCCGCCCGCCGGGGTGGTGACCAAGGACCTCGCCGGGTCGAGCGGGCTCGGACCGCCGTCGACGGTGGTTGCACTGGCCGAGTGGGCCGCCTGGCGGTGGGCCGGACCGGTCTCCTCGTTCCTCGGTACCGCGTCGCCCGACCGGGTGGTGCGCACGATGCTCCCACCGGTGCCCGGCACGTCGGCTGCACGGCCGGCTTCCCCCGGTGGCGGCGCGGTCACGCTGGTCGATGAAGCACTCGGCGGCGCGGGCCCCGCGGCGGTGCGGCTGGCTCCGGCGCTCGACGCGGGCCGGATCGTCCTCGAGGTCGCCCACCGGGTCGGTCCGGCCGGGGTGCTCGTGGTCGCCGCCTCGCGGGTGCGGGCCGAGGCACTCGCCGGCCGGCTCCGTGAGGCAGGGCTGCCCGTCGCGCTCCTGCCCGAGCAGTGGGCGCTGGCCAGGCAGGGCGAGAGCGCAGTGGTGGGAACCCGGGCGGCGGCATGGGCCCCCTTGGAGCGCATCCGTGCCGCGGTGGTGCTGGACGCCCACGACGAGGCCCACCGCGAGGAGCGGTCGCCGACCTGGTCGGCGGTCGACGTCGTCCTCGAGCGCGGACGACGCGACCGCGCGCCGGTGGTGCTGGTGAGTCCGTGCCCGCCGGTCACCATCACCGAAGCGGCGCGACTGGTGACCACCGATCGCGCGGCGGAGCGCCGCGGGTGGCCGCCGGTCGAGGTGGTCGACCGTTCCGGCGACGACCCGAGGACCGGGCTCTTCTCCGAGCGGCTCGTGACGGTCGCCCGCGCCGAGCTCGACCGCAGCGGCGGACGGGTGGTGTGCGTGCTCCATCGGACCGGACGGGTCCGCCTCCTGGCCTGCGCTGTCTGCGGCGCGCTCGCCCGCTGCACCCGGTGCGGGGGAGCGATGAGCCAGGCGGAGCGCGGCGGTTCCCTGTCCTGTCGGAGGTGCGGGGAGAGCCGTCCCTGCCTGTGCGCGGTCTGCGACTCGACCCGGCTCAAGACCCTTCGGATCGGGGTCACCCGGGCCACCGAGGAGCTGGCGGCCCTGCTGGGCACCGAGGCCGTCGAGGTCACTGCGGGTGGGGCACCCGTCGATGAGCAGGACGCGGCACGTCTGGTCGTCGGCACCGAAGCCGCCCTCCACCGGATCGAGCGTGCCGGCGTGGTGGCATTCCTCGACATCGATCAGCATCTGTTGGCCCCGCGGTTCGCCGCCAGCGAGCAGGCCCTCGCCGTCCTGGCCCGGGCCGCCCGGCTGGTCGGTGCGAGGGCGGGGGGCGGGCGGGTGCTCGTCCAGACCAGGCTTCCCCACCACGAGGTCCTCCGTGCTGCCGTGCATGCCGACCCGGGGCTCCTCGCCAACCCAGAGCGCGCCCTGCGCCGGGAGCTCGGCCTGCCCCCCTTCTCTGCACTGGCACTGCTGGGCGGCCCGGGCGCGGAGACCTACGCCGCCGGGCTCGGGGGCGTGGCCGGTCTCGAGGTCTCTGCCCTCGGCAGCGACCGGTTCCTGGTCCGGGCGGGCGGGCACGGCGCGCTGGCCGACGGCCTGGCGACGGTTGCCCGTCCACCGGAGCGCCTGCGGGTCGAGGTCGACCCGACCGACGTCTGAGCAGGACAACTGGGCGTTGTCCCGTAGAATGGAGTCATGCCCTCGTACTCGGTGCGCACCTACGGCGACCCGGTCCTCAAGCAGGTCGCCCGTGAGGTCGACCGGATCGACGGTGCGCTCGCCAAGCTGGTCGACGACATGGTCGAGACGATGTACGACGCCGAGGGAGCCGGACTGGCCGCTCCCCAGGTGGGCGTGCAAAAGCGTGTCTTCGTCTACGACGTGGGAGACGGGCCGGAGGCACTGGTCAACCCCGAGATCGTCGAGACCGAGGGGGAGTGGTACCACGACGAGGGGTGCCTCTCGATACCCGGGCTGCGGCTCGGGATCCTCCGTCCGAACCGGGTCCATGTCCGCGGGTTCGATCTCGAGGGCAACGAGGTCTCGCTCGAGGGAGAGGAATTCCTCGGACGCGTCTTCCAGCACGAGGTCGACCATCTCGACGGGGTGCTCATGGTGGAGCGCCTCGACGAGGACATGCGCAAGCAGGCCCTGCGCGTCCTGCGCGACCGGGCGCTCGGCCTCGACACCTCGGCCATGGAGGCCAAGCTGGTCTCGGCCGGCACCGACCGCGAGCTCTGACCCGTCGGTGGACACCTGCCGTCCCGGCATCCTCCGGACGCGGGACCGCTAGCGCTCGCCGGCGATGGCCCGCCTGGTCTATCTCGGCACCCCAGACGCTGCCGTCGCCCCCCTCCTGACGCTCGTCGAGGCCGGCCACGACGTGGCTCTGGTGGTGACCCGCCCCGACCGGCGTCGCGGCCGGGGCAGCGCGCTGCTCCCGAGCCCGGTCAAGGCCGCGGCACACGCGTGTGGTCTCGCGGTCAGCGACGACCTGCACGACGCAACCGAGGTGGGAGCCGAGCTCGGCGTGGTGGTCGCCTACGGACGGATCATCCCGGTGACCGTGCTCGAGGTGCTCCCCATGGTCAATCTCCACTTCTCGCTCCTCCCCCGATGGCGCGGGGCCGCCCCGGTGGAGCGGGCCCTCCTGGAGGGGGACTCGGAGACAGGCGTCTGCCTCATGGCCGTCGAGGCCGGCCTCGACACCGGGCCGATCTATGCCGAGGTCGCCACCCCGATCGGTGAGGAGGAGACGGTCGACGCACTCCGGGCCCGACTCGTCGCCATCGGTTGTGTCCTGTTGGAGGAGCACCTGGCAGGAGGCCGCAGTGGGTTGCCGTCCCCGAGGGAGCAGGCCGGCACCCCGAGCTACGCGGAGAAGATCCTGCCGCACGAGCTGGAGCTGGACTGGCAGAGGGAGGCGATCCACCTTCGTCGGGTGGTCCGTCTCGGTCGTGCCTGGACGACGTTCCGGGGGCGGCGGGTGCGGATCCTCTCGGTCGCGACCTGCGGCGAGGAGTCCGCCACGGGCGATGGAGTCGGCCCACTCGCCCCGGGCGCGTTGCGAGGTGCAGAGGTCGGTGCCGGGGAGGGGACGTCACTGTGCCTGCTCACCGTCCAACCCGAGGGGAAGCGGCCGATGGAGGCCAGGGCCTGGCTCCACGGCCTGCGCGCCGGCGCGGACGACCGGCTCGGGGTGTGAGCACGGACGACCCACCTCCGGCCGGGCGGACGCCCCCGGTAGGCTCGGGCGCGATGGCCGCTCCGGAGTCCCCGCCCACGCTGCGCGTCGCTCCGTCGATCCTCTCCGCCGACTTCGGCGGCCTGGCCGCGGCCGTGGCGTCTGTCGCCCGCGGCACCGATTGGCTCCACATCGACGTCATGGACGGTCATTTCGTGCCCAATCTGACCGTCGGCCCACCGGTGGTCGCGTCCCTCCGGGCTCACAGTGGGCTCTTCTTCGACACCCACCTCATGATCACCGACCCGGCCCGCTATCTCGGGCCGTTCCGAGATGCAGGCGCGGACGGGTGCACGGTGCACGTCGAGGTCGGCGAGACCGCCGCCCTGGTGTCCCAGATGCGCGATCTCGGTCTCCGGGTGGGCCTGGCAGCCAATCCGGACACCCCGTTCGAGGCACTCGAACCCTTCCTGGCGACGGTCGACCTGGTCCTGTGCATGACGGTCTTCCCCGGATTCGGTGGGCAGTCGTTCATCGGGGGAGTGCTCCCCAAGGTGCGCCAGGTGCGCGATGCCGCCGACGCCGCCGGTCTGGCCCTCGACGTCGAGGTGGACGGCGGGATCGACGAGCACACGGTGGTGCGGGCCGCCCGCGCCGGAGCCAACGTGTTCGTGGCCGGTTCGGCGGTCTTCGGCCGGGCCGACCCGCTCGGCTCGGTGTCCGGCATCCTGGCGGCGGCAGAGGCCGAGCGGGCCGGGGTCAGACCCTGAGCGTTCTCCTCCGCCCCGGGCTCGGGGGGACACCGGCTGGATGCTGCGGGCGGTCGAAGCCGCCGAGCGGGTGCGTGGCCGCACCGCTCCGAACCCCTGGGTGGGTGCGGTGCTGGTGGCCCCCGGGGACTCGCACTCCCCGACGACGTGGTTCGTCGGCGCCACCGCACGCCCGGGTGGTCCGCACGCCGAGGTGGCGGCCCTGACCGCGGCCGGGGACCGGGCCCGCGGCGGAACCCTGTACGTGACCCTCGAGCCGTGCGCGCACCATGGTCGCACCCCGCCGTGCACCGAGGCGGTGCTCGACGCCGGCGTTGCCCGGGTGGTGGTTGGGATGGTCGACCCCGACCCGCTGGTGGACGGACGGGGTGTCGCCCTCCTCCGGGGCGCGGGGGTGGAGGTCGAGGTGGGGGTGGCAGCCGACGTCGTGGGCGAGCAGTTGGCGCCCTATGTCGCGCACCGGCGCACCGGGCGGCCGTGGGTCGTGCTCAAGCTGGCGGCCACGCTCGACGGCCGGATCGCCGCCCCGGACGGCTCGAGCCACTGGATCACCGGTGAGGCCGCCCGCCGGGACGCCCACCGGCTGCGGGCGGTGTCCGACGCGGTCGTCGTGGGAGCAGGGACCGTGCGCGCCGACGACCCGAGCTTGACCGTCCGGCTCCCGGTCGACGACCTGTTCTTCCGCGGGGCGGACGAGCAGCCGTTGCGGGTCGTGCTCGGGCGTGCGCCCGCTGCCGCCGCCATCCGGCCTGTGCTCGAGCTGGACGGTGACCTGGTCGAGGTGCTCGAGCAGCTCGGTCACCGTGGTCTGGTCCAGGTCCTCGTCGAGGGCGGAGCCACGGTGGCCCATGAGTTCCATGCCAGAGGCCTGGTCGACCGATACGTGCTGTACCTCGCCCCGGCCCTCTTCGGCGGCGACGACGCACGTCCGCTGTTCGACGGCCCGGGTGCGGCCACCATCGGGAACCTGTGGCGTGGGGAGGTTCGCTCGGTGACTAGCCTGGAGGGCGACATGCGGGTGGAGCTGGCTCCGGCCGCACTCCCGGCCTGAGCGCCGGGGCTGGGCCGTGGTCGCGTCGCTCGGTCCCGTCCACAGAAATCGCCCAAGGTCGGCCCGCGAGGAGCCGACAACAAGAGCAGCGGTCACTCAACCGAGGGAGACAGAGGGTCGATGCCCTTCTCAGCAGTCGAGGATGCGATCAAGGCGATCGGTCGCGGCGAGATCGTCGTCGTGGTGGACGACGAGGACCGCGAGAACGAGGGCGACCTGATCATGGCCGCCGACGCGGTCACCCCGGAGAAGATCGCGTTCTTCCTGGCCCACACCTCCGGCCTCATCTGCGTTCCGTTGACTCCCGAGCGGGTCGAGCACCTCGACCTGCCCTTGATGGTGATCTCGAACACGGAGGTACAGCGCACCGCCTTCACCGTGAGCGTCGACTTCCGTCACGGCACCTCGACGGGCATTTCGGCTGCAGACCGGGCAGCCACCATCAAGGCCCTGGTCGACCCCCACACCCGGCCCGCGGACCTCAACCGGCCGGGGCACATCTTTCCGCTGCGGTACCGGCCGGGCGGCGTCCTCAAGCGGGCCGGTCACACCGAGGCAGCGATCGACCTGGCCCGCGCGGCGGGTCGGGCGCCCGCCGGGGTCCTCTGCGAGGTCGTGAGCGAGGACAAGGCGACCATGGCGCGCCTGCCCGAGCTCCAGGTGTTCGCCAAGAAACACGGCCTGCACCTCATCTCCATCGCCGATCTCATCCGGTACCGGCGGCGCAAGGACAAGCTGGTGCGCCGGATTGCAGACGCGCGCATCCCGACCGACTTCGGCGAGTTCACGGTCTATGCGTACGAGTCGGTGCTCGACGGCGAGCATCACGTGGCCCTGGTCAAGGGAGACGTCCGCGGGCAACAGAACACCCTCGTCCGAGTGCACAGTGAATGCCTGACCGGGGACGTGTTCGGCTCGCTGCGCTGTGACTGCGGTCCGCAGCTCCATGCGGCGATGTCGCTGATCGACGCCACCGGGAGCGGCGTCCTGGTCTACCTGCGCGGCCACGAGGGCAGGGGGATCGGCCTGGCCCACAAGCTGCGCGCCTACAACCTCCAAGAAGAGGGATACGACACGGTGGACGCCAACCTCGAGCTCGGCCTGCCGGCCGACTCGCGCGAGTACGGCATCGGCGCCCAGATCCTGGTGGACCTCGGCGTGACCACGATGCGCCTGATGACCAACAACCCGACCAAGTACGGAGGGCTCGAGGGATTCGGGCTCGACATCGTCGAGCGGGTCAACATCCAGCCCTCCCCGACCCCCGAGAACATCGAGTACCTGCGCACGAAGCGCGAGCGGATGGGGCACCTCCTCGAGGGTCTCGATGACGTCCTCTGACCGGACGCTCCTGCCCGACGATGCCAAGGCGCGTGCTGCGGGGCGGGTGGGCACCTCCCTCGATCCGGCGGGCTCGGCATCGGTCGCCGCCGACGTCCGGATCGCGTTCGCCTGTGCAGCGTTCAACGGCGGCATCACCGACCGGCTGCTCACCGGTGCACTCGACGCGCTCGAGACTGCGGGATGCGACCTCGGCAGTGTGACTGTCGCCTGGGCTCCGGGCGCCTTCGAGCTCCCGCTCCTCGCGCAGCGCCTGGCCGCCTCCGCGCGCATCGACGCGGTGGTCTGCCTGGGGGCGGTCATCAGGGGGGACACCGGGCACTACGAGTTCGTGGCCGGCGAGTGCGCCGCCGGGATCCAGCGGGTCCAGCTCGACACGGGCCTGCCGGTCGTGTTCGGTGTCCTGACCACCGACACCGTGGAGCAAGCCCTCGCCCGCTCGTTGCCGGACGAGACCAACAAGGGGGCCGAGGCGGTCCGCACGGCGTTGGAGATGGTCGCGGTGCTGCGCGGTGTCGCCGGCATCTCCGCAGAGGCGCACGTGGGCTACTCCGTCGGCGGGCGGTGAGCGTGCTCCGCCTGGTCCTCCCCAAGGGCTCCCTCGAGAAGGCGACCCTCGAGCTGTTCTCAGACGCCGACCTCGCGGTCAGCCGGTCGTCGAGCGTCGACTACCGGGCGACGATCGACGACCCACGCATCGACGACGTGCGCATCCTGCGACCCCAGGAGATCCCGCTCTACGTCGCCGACGGTCTGTTCGACATCGGGATCACCGGGCGCGACTGGATCGAGGAGCGGGGGAGCGCGGTCACCTCGCTCGGCACCCTCCAGTACTCGAAGGCCTCGGCCAACCCGGTCCGGGTGGTCCTGGCCGTGCCCGCCGAGCTCCCGGTCGACTCGGTCGACGACCTCTCCCGCTCGGCGACAGGGGCGAACGGGGCGCTGCGGGTGTCGACCGAGTACCCGGAGCTCACCCGTCGCTATCTCGCCGACCACGGGGTGCGCGCCTCGGTGAGCGTCTCCTACGGCGCGACCGAGGCCAAGGTGCCCGACATCGCCGACTGCGTGGTGGAGATCACCGAGACCGGGCGGGCCCTCCGGGCCGCCGGCCTCAAGATCGTCGAGACCCTCCTCGTGTCCCACACCGAGCTCATCGCCAATCCGGCCGCGGCGGCCGATCCGGCCAAGCGTCACGCGATGGAGCAGCTGCTCACCCTCCTCCAAGGCGTCCTCGAAGCCCGGGGCAAGGTCCTGGTCAAGCTCAACGTGGGCGCCGACCAGCTCGGAGGGGTCATCGAGGTCCTGCCCTCCCTGCGCTCGCCGACGGTCTCCGAGCTGTTCGGCGGGGGAGGGTTCGCGGTCGAAGCGGTGGTGCCCAAGTCGGAAATCAACGTGCTGATCCCCGCGTTGCGCGACCGTGGCGCGACCGACATCATCGAACTGGCACTGGCCAAGATCGTCCACTGAGCGTCACGTTGACCCCTACCTACCCGACCTCCCCCTCGGACCTCGTCCCGGTGGGCCGCGCTCCCCTGATCGGCCACGTGGTCTCGTTCGACGAGGCGCGCGGCCTCGGCACGGTCGAGTTCGGGCCCGGGCGCAGGGTCCCGTTCCACTGCTCGGTCATCACCGACGGCTCGCGCACGATCGACGCCGGGGCGGTCGTGGCCGTCCGGATCGTGGCCGGCCGGCTGGGCATCCTCGAGGCTCGGTCGGTCCGCCCCCTCCCCGGGGTGGTCACTCCCGGCGGATCCCTCGCCGCCGGTGAGCAGGCTGTTCACGGATCGGGCGCTGCGCTCCCGCCGTCCTCTCCCGGGTCCGGGTCCTGGCCGGTCGCTGAATCGGGGACCCGCTCATCGGAGCCCGGCTCGGAGGAGGTGGCCGACGGGGTGCCCGATCCCTGGTCGGTCCCGTCGTCGTAGGGGTTGCCGAGGATCGAGCGCGCCATGTCGATGACCACCGCGCTGTCGGCGTCCTCCTCGGTGACCACGCCGAGCAGGGGAGCGGCCAGGAGGCCGGTGAGGATGCCGGTTTCCGCCATCGACTCGGCCTGGACGATGCTCCACTCCCAGAGCCGTTTGACCATGTCGGGGCTGGCCGGGTTCCGTTTCGGGTACCGCAGCCAGCAGTTGACCACCGCGTGGGCCACGCCGGTCGCGGCGGGGAAGAGCCAGATGAGTCGGTAGTTGCCCGTGGCGTCGATGACCACGGCGGCGATGTAGGCCATGACCACACTGCAGAGGTTGAACGGGGCCAACAGGATCCCGATCCGCTCGCCGAGGCCTCCCGCCCTCGGGAGGAGCCGGAGGAGCAGCGGGGCCATCACGATGATGTATGCGCCGACGAACGGGGCCCCGATGAACGCGAGCGCGACCGCCTGCCAGAGATGGGTCTCGAAGTACTGGACGCCGGCGAGCACCGCCCCGACCAGCGGGGCCCCCACGGCAAGCTGCATCGGGGTCAGCCGGCGGCTGAGGGGGATCCCGAGTCCGATCCCGAGGAAGAAGACCGGGATGCCGGTGACCAGACCGGCGACGGTCTGGGCGCTCGCCCCGGCATGCAGGACCTTCTGGAAGAAGAGGATGGCGACGTACGCCGTGGACCCCACACCGGACCAGAAGAGCAACGAGCCACCGATGAGCACCTTGGCGTTGGGTCCCGCCAGGATCTCGCGGAGCTCGTCCCGGGCGGGGCGGGCCCGCTCCTTGCGATCGATCGCGGCGCCGAAGGAGGCGGCCGGCGCCTCGCGCACCAGGATCAACACGGCGAGACCGACCGCGACCAGGATGACCGCGTCGATCTGGAAGGGGAGGTTCCAGGTGGCCGGGTCGCTCTGCTTCCACGAGGCGATCACGGTTCCCTTGATCGTCCAGCTGGCGAGGGTGCCGAGCACCGTGGTGAGCAGGAGTGCCTTGATCCAGCGGCTGCGACCGAAGACCTCGGGCACCACCGCCACATTGGTGAGGGTGAAGGTGGCTGACGCCTGTCCGGCGATGAGGATCATGAGCACGAGGAGCCAGTACCCGTGGACGACCGTGAACATCCAGGTCGCCGCGCCCATCAAGATGAGGCTGCCGGCCATGTAGGGGGTGCGCCGACCGACGCGGCTCCGGGTCCGATCGCTCAGCCGCCCGGCCACCGGGTAGGTCAACCAGCTCACCAGCCGGTCGGCGGTCAGGGCGAAGGTGACCGCGAGCGCGCTCGATGCCCGCTGCTGGACGAAGAGCGTGATCAGCACTCCGGAGACGGCCAGATTGGCCCGCGGGCCGACCAGGCCGATCGAGAGCCCGATGAAACTCCGGAGTCGGGAGGCGTCGATCCCGCCGGCGGGTGGGGCGGCCGCGGGCAGGTCGGCCTCGCCCGGCGGTTCGCTCACCCCGAGGTGTCGGTGTCCGGCGCATCCCCGTTGGCGGCGGGCGCCGAGGCCGCCCGATGCGCGTCGCCATCGGCGTCCGCCGACCCGGTCACGTCCGCCGTCGCCCGCTTGGCACCGTCGATCTGCACGTACGCGAGGCGGAGCTGGCTGAGACCGTCGCGCAATCCCTCCTCGCCTTCGCCGAGCCGTCCTCCGAGGCCGTCGACCAGGCAGCCGAGGGCATCGATGGCCAGACGGGCCTGGTCGAGCAGCGGGGGTTGCTGCGAGAGGTAGACCGCGGCCAACTCGAAGAGGCCGTAGCAGTGGTTGGCGACGACCACCTCGACCGGCGAGCTGGCCAGCTCGGTGCGCAGGGCCTCCACCCGGGCGGCGAGCTCCTCCTCGCTTAGTTCCCCGAGCTCCCCGTCGTCTGCTCCGGGGGGGTCGGAGGACGCCTGCGGCGGGCCGGGCTCGCCGGGCGTGGCGGCGGGCCTCCCGACCGGGTGTTCGCCGTCGGGGGTCCAGAGCGTGCTCACGACTGATAGCCTAAAGCAACTGATAGACGAGGAAGCGGGGCTTCGCGGTGCGAAACCCCCACCCGGCCACAGTGGCTGACCGACGGTTGGTCCCCGGTGCGCCGGGTCTACCGGGCCGGAAACCGACACCCGTCGGGCACGCCGGTGCTGGCTCCGCTCCTTCATCATCGGTCACGGAGGTTCCGTGACCCGTAGACAGGGAGTGAAGTCGCATAGCAACCAGCACCACCACCGATCCTCGCATCAACGACCGTATCCGTGCCCGTGAGGTACGACTGGTAGACCCCGAAGGGGAGCAGCTCGGCATCAAGCTCCTGCCCGAGGCACTGGCCATCGCCCGGGATCTCGACCTCGATCTCGTCGAGGTGGCACCCGGGGCCAATCCACCGGTCTGCCGGATCATGGACTTCGGCAAGCACAAGTTCGACGAAGCCCAGCGAGCCAAGGAATCGAAGCGCAAGGCCGTTCACGTCGGGATCAAGGAGATGAAGTACCGGCCCAAGATCGGCCCCGGCGACTTCGACACCAAGACCCGCCAGGTGGCCAAGTTCCTCGAGGAGGGCCACAAGGTCAAGATCACCATCATGTTTCGTGGTCGCGAGGTCTTCCATCCGGAACTGGGCAAGAAGATCCTGGATCGGATCGCCGAGCAGATGGACGGTATGGGGAAGCCGGAAGCGGTGCCACGACTCGACGGACGGAACATGGTGATGGTGTTGGCACCCGAGAAACGGGCGAAGCAGTCGGCAGCGGCCAAGAATGCCTCCTCCAAGGGCGCGGACGGGTCCCGCCAACCCGCCCCCAGCGCGACCGAGCACGCCGGTGCGCCCGCCCCGGCGCCGCCCCCGGTGGCCAGCGCACCGGAAGCGCCCGCTGCGGCGGACACGGTGCCCGATGCCGTCGAGCGTTCGCCCGGGGTCGTAGCGCAGACCACTGCCGCGGTCGGGGATCCCACCCCGCGCGCCGAGACGATCCAACGAGAGGGATGACGATCATGCCAAAGATGAAGACCGACAGCGGAGCCCGCAAGCGGATCAAGGTGACTGGATCGGGACGCTTGCGTCGCCGCAAGGCCTTCCGCTCGCACCTGCTCGAGCACAAGTCGAGCGAGCGCAAGCGACGACTCGGCCGTGAGACCGACTTCGCGCCGGGCGATGCCAGGCAGGTCAAGCGCATGCTCGGGATGTAGGGGCCGCCGCACCTGCCCCACCCGCGTATCCGGTTCGACCCGGCCCGCCCTGCGGGCCCGGAGTCGGGCTGTCACGTCACCCGCTGTTCCGTCGGACCGGTCCGGCACACTACCCCCCGACCGGTCGATCGCGACGGCCAGCGCTCCGAGACCCAGACCGAAGGCCCCCTCAGACAAAGGAGTTCTCCCATGGCCCGAGTCAAAGGCGCAGTCCACGCCAAGAAGCACCACCGCGCCATCCTCGAGCAGGCACAGGGCTACTACGGCAACAAGAGCCGTTCGTTCCGCGCCGCCAACGAGCAGGTCATGCATTCGATGCAGTACGCCTACCGGGACCGCCGCGCCCGGAAGGGAGACTTCCGCCAGCTCTGGATCCAGCGCATCAACGCAGCCGCCCGGCTCCACGGCACGAGCTACAGCCGGTTCATCGCCGGGCTGCACCGCGCACAGGTGGACGTCGACCGCAAGGTCCTGGCCGATCTCGCGGTGACCGAACCGGAGGCGTTCGCCTCCCTGGTGCAGGTCGCCAACGAGGCCCTCGCGGCGGCCTCCCCGATCGCCGAGGCCGGTTCCTGACCCAACCCGGCCTGGCCGTCACCCACCAGCGGGTGCGGAGACTTCGCCAGCTCCTGCGCAAGCGCAGCCTGCGCAACGCCGAGCGGGTGTTGGTCGTCGAGGGCGCCGAGCTGCTCATGGTGGCACTGGCTGCCGGAGCGCGCGTCGAAGCCGTGTACGTTGCGCCGGAGGGCGCAGACGTCCCGGCGGTCGCCGAGGTGACCGGACGGACACTGGCCGCCGGCGGTCGCGTCTTCGACCTGGCCCCGGGGGTGATGGAGCGGGTCGCCTCGACGGTGACCCCCCAGCCAGTTGTCGCGGTGGTCGGCTGGGAGCCAGCGGGTCTCGACGACCTCGAGGGCGCGGCCTTGGTGGTGGTCTGCGCAGACGTGCGGGATCCGGGCAACGTCGGCACGGTCATCCGGACGGCCGATGCGTCGGGCGCCGATGCGGTGGTGTGCTGCGACGGAACGGTCGACCCGACCAATCCCAAGTGTGTGCGTGCGACGGCCGGCTCGCTGTTCCACGTCCCGGTGGTGGTCGGCGGCGCCGCTGTCGACGTGGTGACCGATCTGGCGTCCCGCGGGTTCTCGACTGTCGGCGCCGAGAAGAGCGGCGGCCAGGACTACGCCGAGTTCGACTGGCGCCGCCCGGTGGCCCTGGTGCTCGGCAACGAGGCCTCCGGCCTCGACGCGCAGGTCGGGGCTGTACTCGACGCCGGTGTGACCGTCCCGATGGTCGGTCGGGCCGAGTCGCTCAACGTGAGCGTTGCAGCCGCCGTGCTCTGCTTCGAGGCGCTGCGCCAGCGCCGGACGGACCGCTCCGCCAGTGCTCCGCGGGGCCCGGGCGCGCCGGGCTCTACGATGCCCGGCATGGACGACGGACCGGCCGGGCGGGCAGGTGGGAGCGTGGGGGGTCCCAGATGAGCCACCCGCTCGACGTCGGCGCCCTGGTCCTGGCGGCCCGTGAGGCGATTGCCGGAGCGGTCACGTCCGAGGACATCCGCGAGGTCGCGGTCGCGGTGTCCGGCAAGCGGTCGCCCCTCGCCGAGGCATCGCGCGGTCTCGGGGCGCTCGATCCCGAGGCGCGCAAGGAGCTCGGGCGGACCCTGCACGAAGCCCGTGCCACCATCGAGGAGCTCCTCGAGCGCAGGAAGGAGGAGATCCGGTACGAGGAGCTGGCCGGCGAGATGGCCGCCTCCCGTCTGGACCTGACCGAGTACGTGCCCGGCAGTGCCCGCTGGCCCGCCACCCGAGGCCACCTCCACCTGGTCTCCCAGACCCGGGACGCACTCGAGGACGTGTTCGTGGGGATGGGATTCGAGGTGGCCGAAGGTCCCGAGATCGAAACCGACTGGTACAACTTCGGCGCACTCAACATCCCCCCGGCCCACCCGGCCCGCGGCATGTGGGACACCTTCTACCTCGAGCTGGGCGAGCCGGAGTCGGTCCTCCTGCGGACCCACACCTCGCCCGTCCAGATCCACCTCATGGAGCAGGCGGTGCTGGACGGCACCCTCCCGATCCACGCGGTCATGCCCGGCCGCTGCTACCGGCGGGACACCCCCGACGCGAGGCACCTTCCGGTCTTCCACCAGATCGAGGGGCTCGTCGTCGACGTGGGCATCACCTTTGCCGATCTGGCGGGGACGATCGAGACCTTCACCACCGCCTACTTCGGTCCGGACATCCACTCCCGGTTGCGACCGGCCTACTTCCCCTTCACCGAGCCCTCGGCCGAGTTCGAGGTCACCTGCACCATCTGCCACGGCGCGGGATGCCGGACCTGTTCGCAGACCGGTTGGATCGAGCTCGGCGGCTGCGGCATGGTCGACCCGGCGGTGTTCGCCGCGGTAGGGATCGATGCCGGCGAGTGGACCGGGTTCGCATTCGGGTTCGGGATCGACCGCTGCGCCCAGATGCGGCACCAGATCGCCGACATGCGGGCACTGATCGAAAACGACATCCGATTCCTGCGCCAGTTCTGAGGCGCGTTCCCCCGAGAGGACAGCTGTGCGCGTTCCCCTATCCTGGCTTCGGGACTTCGCCCCCTTCGGGGACGATGCGGCCACGTTGGCCGCCACGCTCGACGACCTCGGGCTGGTCGTGGAGGCGATCGAGGTGGTTGGCGAGGGCCTGGCCGATGTGGTCGTGGCCCGGGTCGTCGAGGTCGGGCCCATCGACGGGGCGGACAAGATCAGACGTGTGGTGGTGGACGACGGGTCCGCACCGGTGGAGGTCGTGTGCGGCGCGTGGAATTTCGCCGCGGACGACCTCGTCCCGCTCGCTCCGGTCGGCGCGACGCTGCCGGGCGGGATGGCGATCGGTCGGCGCAAGCTGAAGGGTGTCGTCTCCAACGGCATGCTCTGCTCGGGTCGCGAGCTCCGCCTGTCCGAGGATCACGAGGGCATCCTGATCCTCAACGATGTGGAGGGAGCGGCGCCGGGCGACCGGCTCTTCCAGGTGCTGGGCATCGACCCGGACGTGGTCTTCGACATCTCGGTGGAGGCCAACCGGCCCGACGCATGGAGCATCTCCGGCGTGGCACGGGACCTTGCAGCGAGGCTGACGCTCCCCTTCACCGTGCCCGCCACGGCTGCGGTGGTCGCGGCTGCCTCGGGTGCGAGCGTGCCGCACGGCGAGCCGCACCCGGCCGGCGCACCCCTGCCACCCGGCCCGGAGATCGGGTCGCTGGCCACGGTTCGGGTGGAGGATCTCGAGCTGTGTCCGCGGTTCACCGCGCGGGTCCTGACAGGGGTCGAGGTGTCCGACTCCCCGGCCTGGCTGTCGCGTCGCCTGAGCGCGGCCGGCATGCGACCGATCAACAACGTGGTCGACGCCTCCAACTACGTGATGCTCGAGCTCGGTCAGCCGACCCACCCCTACGATCTCGACCGGCTGGTCGGCAATGGACTGTTGGTGCGGCGGGCGGCGCCGGGGGAGCGGGTCACCACCCTCGACGGCGTCGAGCGCACCCTCGGTACGCCCGGCCCGGGTCTCGGCGACACGGGGCAGGACTGCCTGATCTGTGATGCCGCCGGCGTCCCGGTCGGCATCGGCGGGATCATGGGCGGGGCATCTTCGGAGATCGGCCCTTCGACGACCCGGGTGCTCCTCGAGGCGGCCTTCTTCGTGCCCATGGCCATCGCCCGCACGTCGAAGCGCCTCAACCTGCGCACCGAGGCCTCCGCCCGCTTCGAGCGCGGCTGTGATCCCGCCGGGATCGACTTCGCCGCCCAGCGCTTCTGTGAGCTGTTGGCTCTGACCGTGGGCCCGGGACTCGCGCTCGCGAAGGGGGTGATCGACGTCGTCGGCGACGTGCCGGTCCCGCTGACTGTCCCGGTCCGTCCGGACCGGGTCAACGCGTTGCTCGGGACCGACTTCACCGCACCGGTGATCGCCGGCCTGCTCGCACCGCTCGGGATCGAGGCCGATCAGCCGGCCCCCGTCGGGGACGACGCGACGCTGAACGTGGTGGTCCCGACCTTCCGGCCCGACATCCGCCCGAGCCCCATGGGGGAGGCAGACCTGGCCGAGGAGGTCGCCCGCACCTACGGCTACGCCCGCCTGCCGCGTCGGAAGCCAGCCTGGCCCCAACCCGGACGGCTCACCGCTTACCAGCGCGAACGCAGGCTGGTGAAGGACGTCCTGTGCGGGTTCGGGGCCACCGAGGTGTGGACCCCCACCTTCGTGACCGAGGCCGATCTGGTGGGCGTCGGGTTCAGCCCGCCGTTCGTCGAGGTGGCCAACCCGCTGGTCGACGCGGAGCGGTTCCTGCGGTCCTCGATGGCGCCCGGTCTGCTGCGGGCGGTGCTCTACAACGTCGAACGACGCCAGGACGAGCTCCGGCTGTTCGAGGTCGGCTCGGTGTTCGGGCTCGCCGAACTCCCGACCCCGGACGGCCCACCCGCCGCGTCGGGTGAGCGATTGTCTGCGGTCTTCGTCGGCGCGGACGAGGATGCCTGGGCCGCGGTCGCCGCGTGGCGCATCCTGGCCGAGGCGCTCGGCGTGGCCGGATGGCACCTCGAGCAGGGACCACGCCAGGCACCGGTCACGCGCGTCCTCCACGAGCACCGGTCGGCGACCGTGCGCTGCGATCCGGGAGCGGACGCCCCGGACGGGCTTGCCGTCGAGCTCGGGGTGCTCGGTGAGCTCGATCCGACCGTCGTGGAGAGCGTCGGGCTGGTGGGTCCTGCCGGACGCCCCCGGCGGGTCGGCTGGCTCGACCTCGACCTCGAGGTGCTGCTCGACCCCGGACGGGCGCAGCGCCGGCCGCTCGAGTCGGTGCCGGTGAGCCGGTTCCCCTCCTCCGACATCGACCTGGCGTTCGTCGTTCCCGACCCGGTCCCCGCCGGCTCGGTCGAGGCCACCCTGGCGAACGCCGGAGGGGATCTCCTCGAGTCGGTCCACCTCTTCGACGTCTACCGTGGACCGAGCGTCGCCGACGGGTCGCGCAGCCTGGCCTACCGTCTCCGTTTCTGCGCCCCCGACCGGACCCTCACCGACGAGGAGATCGGCCGTCTCAGGTCGGGGTGCATCGAGGCGGTGGTCGAGCACCACGGGGCCGTCCTTCGCTGAGCCGGAGGGCTCCTTCGAAGAGAGGCCCCGAGGCCGGTCCCTGCGGACTCCGGCGCATGTCACATGCGCGGGAACAGTCCACTCGACGACCTTGCCGCTCGCGAAAGTTAGGTGCGCACGGATCGGCACTTCAAGGCTAGGCCCGCAGCATCACTTCGACGCCACAACCGTGCCGATGATCAGGCTGTAGAGGCTGTGCCATGTCATGGTCCGAAACCCGGCTGCCCTCAAAAGGGCCTCGGCCCGGTGCTTTGTCCGTGCTCGGTCCCGGCGACCGACAAGCAAGATGGGAATGAGTAACGGAGAGAACAGGTCGGTCAGGACGAACTGACCGCTCGATTTGAGGACTCGAGCGCATTCACAAAGTCCCACACTCTGGTCCTCCCAATGGTCGAAGGACGTAGTGCTCACTACGAGATCGAACGATTCGTCAGGATAAGGCAGATGTTCCGCAACTCCCTCTGAAAAACTGAGTCGGGGTTCATCCGCCATCGATTTCGCCGTGGCGATCATCCCAGCGGCGGCATCGATCCCGACGAGCGATTCCGCTTCGGGCAATCGGGCGCCGAGCAGCCGTAAGAGCAGTCCGGTTCCGCAACCGACATCGAGCACACAGCGTGCACGGTTGCTGGAGGTGAGGGCGAGATCGGCCGTCCGGGCGGCAATGTCGTGATGCATCCGACCGTTCCACCCAGCTTCGTAGGTCTCGGCCCGATCGTGGAAAGCTTGGACATCCCGATCGGGCGGCACGTTGCGATTATGCCAGCCAGCCCAATCGCCATCTCGGTCGCCTGCCCCACATCGCCTGGAGAGTGTCACACTCCGGCACGTTGGGGACAGTGCTCGTCGTCCCCCGCCACGGTGCAGAAGGCGGGGTTAGCGGCCGACTTCCAGCTATCTAGCCCTTGACTTCGAGTGGGACCGAGGAGTTTCTCTTGGGCCCACGATCGGAAGCAATTCCGGCCTAGAACCCTTTGACGGTCTCCGGAACCGGAGAGTTCTTAAGCGTCCCATTGCCCAGCTGGCCTGAGCCGTTCTCCCCCCAGCATTTGACGCTCCCCACGCTGAGTAGTGCACAGGTGTGCATGTAACCGGCGGAGACGGCGGTGGCCCCGCCCAGACCGGCGACGGCAACTGGATGCTTAGAGTAGGTCAAGGGGCCTCCGTCGCCTACCTGACCCTGGCCGTTGTAGCCCCAGCACTTGACCGCCCCCGTACTGAGCCGGGCACAAGTGTGGGAGCCCCCAGCGGCGACGGCGGTGATCCCTGTCAAACTTTGGACGACCGTCGGGGTTGAGGAGGAGCCGCTGAACTGCCCGTTGTCCAGTTCGAAGTATGCGTTATCGCCCCAACACTTGGCGGTCTCCGTGCTGAGCCGGGCACAGGCATGCAAATACCCGACAGTGACGGCGGTCGCTCCCCTCAGACCGGTGACCGCCACCGGGACGGTGCTGCACGGCTCGCTCCGGGAGGCGGTAAGAATGCAATCCTGGGGGCCAGTTGTCGTCCCGTCCCCCAGCTGGCCGTGACCGTTATACCCCCAGCACTTGACAGCCCCCGTACTGAGCCGGGCACAGGCCTCGAAACCCCCGGCGGCGATGGCGGTCGCTCCGGTAAGACCGACGACGGCCACTGGCATGTTGCTAGCTCCGCTCGCATCGTCGCCCAGCTCACCGTATTCGTTGTCCCCCCAGCACTTGACCGTCCCCACGCTTAACAGCGCACATGTGAAAAACCAACCAGTAGCGACGGCATCCGCTCCGGTGAGACCGACGACGCCCACCGGTGTTGACCTGTTGTTGTAGGCACCGTTTCCCAACTCGCCTGCGCCGTTGTCCCCCCAGCACTTGACCGTCCCCACGCTGAGCAGCGCACATGTGTGATCGTAACCAGAGGAAACGGCGGTGGCCCCGGTCAGACCGGCCACGTCCCGTGGGGCTGCGGCGTAGGTCAACGGCCCCCCAGTTCCTAGCTGGCCTGAGTTATTGGACCCCCAGCACCTCACTGTCCCGCCGGTGACTAGCGCGGAAGTGTGCGCTTCACCGGCAGACACAGCCGTAGCGGTAATGGTGGCTGCCTCCGCTGGCCGCACCGCCGCAACGGCTGCCCCACCGAGCAGCAACGCCACAGCCACGGCGACACCTACCTGAATCCGGCCACGCCCAGCCCTCTTCCCCATGTCCGCACCTTCCGCGCATTCGCCCCTCGAACAGTATGCCTGAGGCAGGGCGACCACAAGGCTCACACGTGATTTGACACGTCGGGTCAGATGTACCTGAACACCGGTTCGCGGCGTGCCAAACGCTGCTCGATCCAAAGGGTGTTTGCTGTCCGCAAGCGCTCGATAGTGGCCTTTGCTCGATCTCGGATCCCGAGCGACGTACGAGACGGACTGCGCGGGTTCCGAAGATTGAACCGGCGTGGGATCCCGGGAGACTCCACACCTTGTAGGCGAGAAAGGTGCAATCGGTGCCGAGCAGGTCGTATCTGAGACACCTGATGCGTTCGCCTAGTGGCGCGTCGCGGATTTGACTCGGGTAAGTGAAGCCCGGCCTCGGCGCACCTTCTTGATGATCTCCTGCGCCGTCTTGTGCCAGATGAAGGGCTGAGGGTCGTCGTTCCAGTGCTCGGTCCAGATCTCGATGGCGTTGATGAGATCGGGCACCGAGGTGAACACGCCACGGCGCAGGCGTCGTTCGGTCAGCTCTCCGAACCAGCGCTCGACGAGGTTCAGCCACGACGACGAGGTGGGCGTGAAGTGGAGGTGCCAGCGGTCGCGCTTGGGGTCAGCCAGCCACTCGGCAACCGGCGGGGCCTTGTGGGCGGAGAGGTTGTCGAGCACGACGTGGACTTCGAGGTGCTTCGGAACGTGGAGGTCGATCAGCTTGAAGAATCGGAGCACGTCGGAGGCTGCATGCGAGCGCCGGGTGTCGTAGAGGACCTCCCCGGTGGCCACGTTCATGGCGGCGAACAGATCGGTCGTGCCGTGGCGCTTGTAGTCGTGGGTCATCGTCCCATTCCGCCCCGGCTTCATCGGCAGTGAGGGCTGGGTGCGATCGAGGGCCTGGACCTGGGTCTTCTCGTCGAAGCTGAACACGACCGCCCGCTCCGGCGGGTTGAGATAGAGCCCGACGACATCGACGAGCTTCTCCTCGAAGTGCGGATCGGTAGACAGCTTGAAGGTCTCGACCTTCCAGGGTTTGAGATTGTGATCACGCCAGATGCGGGCCACGGTGTCCTTGCCGATGCCGAATCGCCTGGCCATGTGGCGCGTTGTCCAGTGCGTCGAGCCGTCGTCGGGCAGCTCGTGAAGCGTGTCATGGACAACCGCGGCGACCGTGCCGTCGGGCAGCCACGACGTCCGACCCCTCCCCGGCGCGATCCGCCCGACGCCGTCCACACCTTCCTCCTCGAACCGTCGACGCCAGGCGCGCACCGAGTCGTTGGTGGTGTGGCACCGCCGGGCCACTTCATTGGTGCCGACTCCGTCGGCCGCGAGCAGCAGCGCGTTGGCTTGAACCACCTTGCGGTGTCCCATCGAGGTCGAGCGGGCAATCACTTCCAGCTCGCGTCGCTGCTTCTTGGTCATCGCCAGGGGCGGTGCAGTCACAGTGGTCATGCTGCCACTCTAGTTATCAGAGCTATATCAGCGACGGATCACTAGCTTTGAGTCTCCGGTCACCGTGCCGGTGTGGCCGGGCGGACCCCCTTTAATCCACCGATGCTAATCGCGGTCTGTGCGAAGCCACTCGGCGAAGAGCGGGTCCACGACTGCCCATCCGTGATCCGTGTCAACGATTACTCCGAATCCCGCAAGGCGTTCGAGCGCGCTCGTAACAGCACCCCCTCGCGACCCGCGCGGC
The DNA here is from genome assembly GCA_963701325.1 of uncultured Acidimicrobiaceae bacterium. GTDB lineage: Bacteria > Actinomycetota > Acidimicrobiia > Acidimicrobiales > RAAP-2 > Bog-756. The sequence goes on along the minus strand of OY969604.1, from coordinate 361,400 downwards.
CGTTCGCGAATAGGGCCCATTGCCGCGGGCGATGGCAACCACGGCCTGGCGCTCGGCGGCGTCGAGGGCCCACCACGCAGTTCGGAGCTCATCGGTGACGTCCTGCATCAGCGCTGCTCTGGCGGAGTCCCATTCTTCTAGACCCGCGATGGATTGCGTAGCGTCCCAGAGTGTGTGGGCCGCGACCATGGCTCGCTGAGGATGACCGTCGACGAGGTCGAGGAGGCCTTCGAGCGCCGGCGTCGTGACCGCCTTCTCGGTGGCCCGGAAGCGATCGACGACGTACTCAGCTAGGTCTACCGGGTCAAGTGGCATGAGGTGAATTGGCTTGGTCTGTCCGTAGAAGGCTCGTTTCTGGTTGGTGAAGAGCATCTCCATCATGTGGACCCGAGAGCCTGCGAAGACGTAGCTGGCTGCGTCCCCATGGTGCTGTATCTCGCTACGCACCACGGAATCTGCCTCGCCGTCGACCTCATCCAGTTCCTGGAACTCGTCGAAGGCGACATGCACTCGCAACCCGGTCTTCTCGTGGATCCTCACCGGGAGAGCCAGGCGATCCACAAGTGCCGCTCGAGGCCCGGCAGCCAGATCCACGGTTCCCGACGCTGGAACGGGACCGCCCCCAAAGGTCAGCGTGGGTTTGAGGGTCCGGCGGAGTGCGGCAAACCATTGCGCCACCGGACCGGTAAGGGCCATTACGTAGGCACGTTCGACACGGGCGGCCAGATCATCGAGGGTCACGATGCCGAGGAGGTCAACATAGACCGTGGTCCACTCCCCCCCGGAGGTGAGTTGAGACTGGACGCGGCGCAGGAGTGAGGTCTTGCCGTAACGTCGGGGAGCGACAAGCCTTGCGTTGTTTCCCTCATTAGCGAGGGCGACAAGGGAACCGGCCTCGTCATCCCTGTCGATCACCTCGTCGGGGGTGACGGGATTGGTTATCTGAAATGGGTTGCCATAGCCCGGCACAGTGCCAGCCTACTGCTTCGGCTCTGATTTTGGAGCCATTTGGCTCGCTTATCGGTGCCAGTTGGCTCGGGATCTGGAGCGATACCGTCCCGACTGGCGTCTTGAGCAACAGCTGAATCGGATCGAATGGCATAATCATGCGCTGTTGTGCATAGACTTGCAGGATGGCAGCTCCCCGGAAGGTCGGCGTGGTCGGGGCGTCCGGCTATACGGGTGTCGAGCTGCTCCGGCTGTGCGCCGCCCACCCCGACTTAGAGGTGGTGGTGGCCACGGCAGGGTCGCACGCCGGCCAGCCGGTGGCCGACCACTCTCCTTCGCTTGCGGCCGCCTATCCCGCTCGTCTACAGCCCGACCGACCCGACGCGGCTGGACGGCCTCGACCTGGTCTTCTGTGCCCTTCCCCACGGTGAGTCCCAACGGCTCATGCCCGAGCTCGTGGATCGGGTCGGGGTGGTGGTCGACCTCGCGGCCGACTTCCGTCTGCGCGACCCCGACCTCTACCCGGCGTGGTACGGCGCCGAGCACCTCGCGCCAGCGTTGCTCGCCACCTTCGCCTACGGCCTGCCCGAGCTCCACCGCGCCGCGCTTGTCGGCGCCACCCGGATCGCTGCGCCGGGGTGCTACCCGACCGCGGCCCTGCTGGCCCTCGCGCCGCTGGTAGAGGCCGGTGCGCTCGATCTGCCCGACGGGACGCAGAGCGGTGCCGCACCCCTGCTGGTCGATGCGGCGAGCGGGGTGTCAGGGGCCGGGCGATCCCCGAGCGAGAGCCTCCACTTCGGCACGGTCGACGAGGATTTCGTCGCCTACGGGTTGCTCGACCACCGCCACACCCCCGAAATCGAACAGGGGTTGGGCACCAGCGTGCTGTTCACACCACACCTCGCCCCGATGGTCCGCGGGATCCTGGCCACCTGTTACGCGCGCCCGGCACGCGACCGCGCCCTGACCACGGGGGACGCCCTCGAGATCCTGCGCAACCGCTACGCGGGCGAGCCCTTCGTGGTGGTGGGCGACGGTTCCCCGTCGACCAAGTCGTCGACCGGATCGAACACCGCTCACCTCACCGTGCGGGTCGATCGGCGCACCGGCTGGGTGGTCGTCCTCTCCGCCATCGACAACCTGATCAAGGGGGCATCCGGTCAGGCGGTGCAGTGTGCGAACCTCGCGCTCGGCCTTCCCGAGGCGGTCGGGCTCCCCGTCGCCGGCCTCTACCCATGAGCATCACCACCCCGGCCGGGTTCGTGGCCGCCGGCGTCGCGGCGGGCATCAAGAGCTCGGGCGTGCTCGACCTCGCCCTCGTCGCCACCGAGGACGGCCGTCCGGTCCCCACGGCGGCGACCTTCACCTCCAACCGCGCGGCGGCCGCTCCCGTCCTGGTCAGTCGCGCCCACCAGGCGACCAACGGCGGTCGGGCCGCGGGGGTCGTCGTCAGCAGCGGCAATGCCAACGCGGCAACCGGCAGCAAGGGTCGGGCCGACGCCGAGGCCATGTGCGCGCTGACCGCCGAAGGATTGGGCGTCGCCCCCGAGGAGGTCCTCGTGTGCTCCACGGGACTCATCGGTGTCCCCCTGCCCATGGACCCGATCAGGGCCGGAATCCCACGCCTGGTCGCGGCCCGAGCCGGTGGGCCCGGGGCCGGGGCCGACGCGGCGCTCGGGATCCTCACCACCGATTCGGGTCGAAAGGAGGTCCTCGTCGAGTACCCGACCTTCGCCGTCGCCGGGATGGCCAAGGGGGCCGGCATGCTCGCCCCGAACATGGCCACCATGTTGGCCTTCCTGACCACGGACGCGGCGGTGGGGCCGGTTCCGCTCGCCGACCTCCTGCGGAGCGCCGTCGACGACTCGTTCAATTCCCTCTCGGTCGACGGCTGCACGTCGACCAACGACACGGTCGTCCTGATGGCCTCGGGCCGGGCCGGGACGGCCGATCCCAACGTGGTGGCAGACGCGGTGACCGAGGCCTGCGTGGACCTCGCCACCCAGATGGCCGCCGACGCCGAAGGGGCCACCAAGATCTTCCAGGTCCAGGTCACCGGGGCCCGCTCCGACGGCGAGGCCCACCGGGCCGCCCGCAAGGTCGCCGATTCCCTGCTGGTCAAATGTTCGATCAACGGTGCCGATCCCTACTGGGGCCGGGTCGCCAGCGAGCTGGGTTCGGCCGGCGTCGAATTCGAGATGGACCGCCTCTCCATCTCCTATGGCGGTGTGACCGTCTGCCGGGGCGGGGTGGCCGTCCCCCACGACCGCGCAGCCGCGGTCGCACATCTCTCCGGGTCGATGATCCGGATCGAGTGCGGGCTCGGCCTGGCGGACGGCACCGGAGTGGTCATGGGAGTCGAGCTCGGCTACGGCTACATCGACGAGAACCGGACGACGTCGTGAGCGCCGCACCACCGGTGCTCCCGCCCGGCGACAAGGCCGCCGTCCTGGTCGAGTCATTGCCGTACATCCGGCGCTTCTGGGGAAAGGTCGTCGTCGTCAAGTACGGAGGCAACGTCCTGGCCGCCAAGCCGGGAGCGGAGGCGATCGCCGAGGACGAGGCCCTGGCCTCGTTCGCCGAGGACATCGTGCTCATGCGGTCGGTGGGCATGTTGCCGGTCGTCGTCCACGGTGGCGGCCCGCAGATCGGCGCGCTGATGGCGAGGGTGGGAAAGCAGGCCGAATTCCAGGACGGCCTACGGGTGACCGACGCCGACACAATCGACCTGGTCCGCATGGTCCTCGTCGGGAAGGTCAACCGGGACATCGTGAGCTCGATCAACGTGCACGGCGCGCTCGCGGTCGGGCTGTCCGGTGAGGACGCCAACCTGATCACGGCCACGGCCCGGTCCGAGGCGCTCGGGTACGTGGGCGACGTGGTCGGGGTCGACCCGGTCATCGTGCACCAGCTGCTGGCCCAGGGGCTCATCCCGGTGCTTGCCACCATCGGCGCCGACGAGTCCGGCCAGGCGTTCAACATCAACGCCGATACTGCAGCCGGCGCACTCGCGGCCGCGCTCGAGGCCGAGAAACTGGTCTTCCTCACCGACGTGGCCGGGCTGCGCTCCGACCCCGAGGACCCCCAAACCCTCGTCCACCGTGCGAGCGTGGAGGACCTCGACCGCATGGTGGCCGACGGCACGGCCACCGGTGGGATGATCCCGAAGCTCGAGGCCTGCGCCCGGGCCCTGCGCGCCGGGGTCCGGAGTGCCCACCTACTCGACGGTCGGACCGCGCACGCCCTCCTGCTCGAGATCTTCACCGACGAAGGGGTCGGGACGATGGTCGGGGCCGACCGGTGACCCCGGGTCCGGCGACGAGCCCGGCGATCGGAGACGATCGCTCGGCGCTCATGGGTACCTACCCGGAGCCCGCGGTGACCTTCGTGCGGGGCGAGGGGAGCACTCTCTACGACACCGAGGGGAAGGCCTACCTCGATTTCCTCTCCGGCCTGGCCGTGACGTCCCTCGGCCACGCCCATCCGGTCGTCGCCGACGCGATCGCCGAGCAGGCGCGCACCCTCAGCCACGTCTCGAACCTGTTCGGCACGCTGGTGGGGCCCGAGGTGGCGGTCACCCTGGACCGGCTCATCGGTGGGGGGACCGAGCGGGCCGGCGGACAGGTCTTCTTCGCCAACTCGGGGGCGGAGGCCAACGAATGTGCGCTCAAGCTGGCCCGTCGGTGGGCCGGTGACGGACGGTTCGTGGTGGTCTCGACCTGGGACGCATTCCACGGCCGGACCCTGGCCACCCTGGCGGCCACCGGGCAGGTGGCAAAGCAGGCCGGCTTCGCGCCGATGCCGGACGGGTTCGATCACGTCCCCTACGACGATCTCGCCGCGATGGACGCAGCCTGTGACCCGGCTCGGGTGGCCGCAGTGCTGGTCGAGCCAGTGCTCGGCGAGGCGGGCGTGGTGGTGCCCTCGTCGGACTACCTGGGGGGCCTCCGGCGGCTCTGCACCGAACGGGGCATCCTGCTCATGGTGGACGAGGTCCAGACCGGGCTCGGCCGCACCGGCCGCTGGTTCGGCTTCCAGCACCTCGGGATCGACCCGGACGTGGTCACGATGGCCAAGGCACTGGGCAACGGCATGCCGGTGGGGGCGTGCTGGGCCCGGGCAGAGGTGGCCGCCGCGTTCGTTCCCGGCGACCACGGGAGCACCTTCGGTGGTCAGCCGCTCGCCCTCTCGGCAGCCCGGGCGACCCTTCGGGTCATGGAGGACGAAGACGTACCCGCCCGCGCAACGAGAGCGGGAATGCGCCTGCGGGCCGGGCTCGAGCGACTGGCGGGTGTTAAATCGGTGCGCGGCGAAGGCCTCCTGCTCGCCGCGGTCCTGACCCGGGACCTCGCCGTCCAGGTCTGCCGGGAGGCGCTCGACAAGGGGTTGGTGTGCAACGCCCCACGCGCCGACGTCGTGCGCTTCGCTCCCTCACTGCTGGTGAGCAACGACGAGATCGACAGGGCGGTCGACATCCTCGGGACGGTCCTCGGCGGATCAGCCGGAGGGGGGAGTGGTCATGTCGGGTGAGCAGCCGTCCGACTCGGCAGCCGACCGGACCGGCCGGCCGGGAACCCCACACGTCCTCGAGGTCGATGACCTCGGGCCGTCCGGAGTGGCAGAGGTGGTCGCGCTGGCCGAACGCGCGCCGACCGACCTGCCACGGGTGCTGGCGGGCCGTGGCGTCGCGCTGCTCTTCGAGAAACCCTCCAACCGGACCCGGAACAGCTCGGAGATGGCGGTGGTCGCCCTCGGCGGGCACCCCGTGTCCATCCAGGGGAGCGAGGTCGGTCTCGACGTCCGGGAGTCGGCCGCCGACGTGGCTCGGACCCTGGCCTGCTACCACGGGGTCATCGGTGCGCGGGTGGTCGACCATGGCACGCTCCAGCGGATGACTGCCGCGCTCGACGCCGCTGGGGTCGCGGTGCCGGTGATCAACCTGCTGAGCGACCGGGCCCACCCCTGCCAGGCCCTCGCCGACCTGCTCACCCTGCGCGAGTGCTTCGGGGCGGAGACACTCGGGGCGCGGACCGTGGCCTACATCGGCGACGCCAACAACGTCTGGCGGTCCCTCGCACTCGTCGCCTCGATGTCCGGCATCCCGACCAGGGTGGCGTCCCCGGCCGGGTACGGTCCGTCCGCCGCGGACGTGGACCGCGTGCGGTCGTTCGGAGGCAACCTGGTGGTCACCGACGATCCGGTCGAGGCGGCAACGGGCGCCGACGCCCTCTATACCGATGTGTGGACGTCGATGGGACAGGAGGCGGAGCGCGACGCCAGGCTGCGCGCCTTCGCCGGCTTCCAGATCGACGAGGCCCTGCTCGCCCACGCCTCCGACGACGCAGTGGTGCTCCACTGTCTGCCAGTCCACCGCGGCGAAGAGGTCAGCGCAGCGGTGATCGACGGCGGCAGGAGTGCCATCTGGCCTCAGGCCGCCAACCGGATGCACGCGATGCGGGGCCTCCTCGCGTGGGTGGCCGGCGCGAAGGCGGACAGGTGACCGGGTGACCAAGCACCAGCGCCAGTACCGGATCACCAGGCTCCTCGAGGCCGGGGTGGTGGCGAGCCAGGCCCATCTCGTCGAGCTCCTGGCTGCCGAGGGCATCGAGGCGACCCAGACCACGGTCTCCCGTGACCTCGAGGAGCTCGGCGCCCTCAAGGTGCGCCTGCCCGGCGGCGAGACGGCCTACGCCCTTCCGGAACTGCCCTCCCACCAGGTCGCCCCCGAGGACCACCTGCGACGGGTGCTCGGGGAATGGGTGGTGGAGGCCGACCACTCCGGCAACCTGGTGGTCCTCCGTACGCCGCCCGGCTCGGCCCATGTCGTAGGCTCGGCCCTCGACCGCAGCAGCCTCCCCGGGGTGATCGGCACCGTTGCCGGGGACGACACGGTGCTGGTGGTGGCGTCGGAAGCGGTCGGCGGAGAGGCGGTGGCCACGCAGCTGGCCGCCCTCTCCGGACTCGACCCCGGTGGAACGATGGGCGGACGGGACCGGGGAGTCGGGCCACCGGGCCGTGCACCGGGAACGCAGGAAACGCGAACGACCGAGGCAAGGGGTGTCCAATGAGCAGGGGTGTGCAATGAGCAAACGAGTGGTCCTCGCCTACAGCGGGGGACTGGACACGTCGATCGCGATCCGGTGGATGATGGAGCACCAGGGGGTCGAGGTCGTCGCGGTGGCGGTCGATGTCGGCCAGTCCGCCGGGTCCGGAAGCGAGGACTGGGACGTCATCCGCAACCGGGCGCTCGCGGCGGGTGCCGTCGAGTCGATCGTGGTCGACGCCCGCAGCGAGATGGCTGAGGACTACTGCATGCCGGCACTGCTCGCCAACGCCCGGTACGAGGGCAAGTACCCGCTCGTCTCGGCACTCTCCCGCCCGGTCATCGTCACCCATCTGGTCGCCGAGGCCCGGCGGCACGGTGCCACCGCAGTGGCCCACGGCTGTACGGGGAAGGGCAACGACCAGGTCCGCTTCGAGGTGGGGACCAGGGCACTCGCTCCCGATCTCGAGGTCATCGCCCCGGCGCGCCTCTGGGGCCTCACCCGCGAGGACTCGATCGAGTACGCCGCCAAGTGGGACATCCCGGTGTCGGTGTCGAAGGAGAAGCTCTACTCGATCGACGAGAACCTGTGGGGACGCGCCATCGAGTGCGGGGTCATCGAGGACCCCTGGAGCCGCCCGCCCGAGGACGTCTATGCGATGACGGTGCCCACTGCCGAGGCGCCGACCGAGGTGACCATCGGCTTCGAGTCCGGTCTCCCGGTTGCGATCGACGGCCGGAGCCTGGCGCCGGAGCCGCTCATCGCCGAGCTCAACCGACTGGTCGGGTCGTACGGCTTCGGGCGCCTGGACATCGTCGAGAACCGCCGGGTGGGCATCAAGAGCCGCGAGATCTACGAGTGTCCCGGTGCGCTGGCCCTCCTGCTCGCCCATGCCGACTTGGAGGACCTCACCCTCGAGCGCGACGTCCACCACGAGAAGCTCCGCCTCGAGCCGCGCTGGTCGGAGCTGGTCTATGACGGGCTGTGGTTCTCCCCCCTCAAGCAGGCCCTCGACGCCTTCTTCGCCGAGTCCCAGCGGCACGTGACCGGCGAGGTGCGCCTGCGGCTCGACGAGGGGCGGTGCTGGGTGGTCGGTCGCCGAAGCCCGCTCAGCCTCTACGACCATGGGCTGGCCACCTACGACGCCTCCGACACCTTCCGACACCAGGACGCCGAGGGATTCGTCCGTCTCTGGGGTCTCGGCGTGGCGACCTGGTCGGCGGTCCAGGAGCAGCGCGGCCATGGCGGGAACCCCAACGACGCGGCCCGGCGATGACCCTCTGGCACGGCCGGCTCCGCGGCGCGACCGCGGAGGTGGTCATGGACTACTCGGTGAGTCTCGACTACGACCGGCGCCTCGCGGACGACGACATCACCGGGTCACGCGCCCATGTGCGCGGGCTGGGCAGGGGGGGCCTCCTGTCCGAGGAGGAGGTGGATGCACTCCTGGTCACCCTCGACGCGATCGAGGCCGAGTTGGAGGCGGGGTCGTTCGCCTTCCTGCCCGGCGACGAGGACATCCACACAGCGGTCGAGCGACGGGCGACCGAGCTGGCCGGCGATGTCGGGGCCAAGCTGCACACTGGCCGGAGCCGCAACGACCAGATCGCCACCGACCTGCGCCTCTACGCCAAGCGGGAGCTCCGGGCGGTCGCCTCCGAGGTGCTCTCGCTCCAGGACGTGCTGGTGACCCGTTCCCGGGAGGTCGGAGACACCTACCTACCCGGCTACACCCACCTCCAGCGGGCGCAGCCCGTGTTGCTCGCGCACCACCTGTTGGCCCACGGATGGGCGCTCGCCCGGGACGTTGACCGCTTGGTGGCGACGGTCACCCGGCTCGACGTCTCACCACTCGGGGCCGGGGCCCTGGCCGGTTCGTCCCTTCCACTCGACCCGGACGGGGTGGCCAAGGACCTCGGGTTCGCCTGCCGGTTCGAGAACTCGCTCGACGCGGTGTCCGACCGCGACTTCGTGGCCGAAGCCCTCTTCGACCTGGCCATGCTCGGAGTCCACCTCTCGCGGATCGGTGAGGAGCTCGTGCTGTGGTCGAGCGGTGAATTCGGCTTCGCGGTCCTCGATGATGCCTTCGCCACCGGCAGCTCGATGCTGCCCCAGAAGAAGAACCCCGACGTGGCCGAGCTGGCCCGGGGGAAGAGCGGTCGACTGATCGGGAACCTGACCGGGCTGCTGGTGACGTTGAAGGGTCTCCCCCTCGCCTACAACCGGGACCTCCAGGAGGACAAGGAGCCGTTGTTCGACTCGATCGACCAGACCCGGCTGGCCCTGGCGGCGCTCTCGGGGCTGCTCGCCACCGTCGGCTTCGACGCGGGCCGGATGCAGGAGGCGGCCGACGAGTCGGCGGTGGCAGCGGTGGACCTGGCCGAATGGCTCGTCGAGCAGGGTGTGCCCTTCCGACAGGCGCATCAGGTCGTGGGCGGTCTGGTGCACGATTCGGTCGAGCGGCACGTCCCCCTCTCCGAACTGGTCGAGGCGCACCCGTTGCTCGGGGCCGACGCGGCGGCCCTGCTCGAGCCCGGTGTCGCGGTGACCCGCCGTACCTCGCCGGGCAGCGCCGGACCCGCCGCGGTCGCCGCCCAGTTGACCCGCTTCCTCCACCGGTTGGAGGCCGACGGCATCAGGGTGAGCGCACTCGGCTGATCCCGGCAGGTACGGCGGGTAGGGCGGGTGTAACGCAATTTGCGTGAGCGGTGACCGCATACCGGTGAGGCGAGCGCGGTGGTTTCCGCAGGCGTCGGGTGGTATCCGGTCGGTCCGAGCGGCCCGGCCGTACTGCCGCGCCGTGATGGCGCGTGGGAGGCTGTCCGGGTGATCGTCCTCCTCCTGGTCGGGTTCCTGGGCGGACTGGTCACGGGGATCTCGCCCTGCATCCTGCCGGTCCTCCCGGTGATCTTCGCCGCCGGCGCCGCAAGCGGTCTGGACGATGAGCGTCCCATCGAGGCACAGACGCCGGTGCCCGTGTTGGTGACCGCAGGGGCCGGGAGCGCCGGGGCGGGGAGTCCCACCGCCGGGGAAGACCCGTCGTCGACCGAGACGTCAGTGAACCCGACGGCCACGAACGAGGTCCTCGCGCGCCGGGCCGAGCTCCGACGGCGCAGGCGCCCGTTCGCGGTGGTGGCCGGACTGGTGGTGAGCTTCTCGGCGGTCACCCTGATCGGGACATGGGTACTCAGCGCCCTCGGGTTGCCGTTGGACCTGTTGCGGTGGCTCGGCTTGGTGGCCCTTGCCGTGGTCGGGCTGGGCCTGTTGCTCCCGTCGGTGGGCGAGCTCCTCGAGCGCCCCTTCGCGAGGCTGACCGCGGGAGCCCCTGCCGCCGAGGGCGGCGGGATCGTCCTCGGTCTGAGCCTCGGACTCGTCTTCGTCCCCTGCGCCGGCCCGGTGCTCGCCGCGATCACGGTCGTGGGCGCCACCCACCACATCGGGTTCTCCGCGATCCTGCTCACGGTTGCCTTCTCCGTCGGGGTGGCCATTCCACTGCTCGCGTTCGCCCTGCTCGGCCAGCGGCTCGCGAGCCAGATGCAGGTCGTGCGCACCCATGCCGCCCAGGTTCGGAGGATCATCGGGGCCGTCCTGCTGGTCACCGCCCTCGTGCTCGCCCTCAACGTGACCGACGGTCTGCAGCGGGCGGTCCCGGGGTACACCGACGCTCTCCAGACCCACCTCGAGTCGAACGCCTCGGCCAAACGGGCCTTGGCCGGGGTCACCGGGCAGAGTACCGGTGGGGCGCTCGCCAACTGCACGCCGGCGAGCCCGGTCCTCCAGCACTGTGGCTCGGCACCCGCGTTCCTCGGGATCACCCGCTGGCTCAACACGTCGGGCGGCCGGCCCCTTTCGATCCGCGGGCTACGGGGGAGGGTGGTCCTGGTCGATTTCTGGACCTACTCCTGCATCAACTGCCAGCGCAGCCTCCCCCACGTCGAAGGATGGAACGCGGCCTACGCCAAGGACGGGCTGACCGTCGTCGGCGTCCACACCCCCGAGTTCGCCTTCGAACACGTGATCTCGAACATCACCCAGGCAGCGGCTCAGTTGGGTGTGCACTATCCGATCGCGGTGGACAACAACTACGCCACCTGGAACAACTACCAGAACTCCTACTGGCCGGCCGAGTACCTCATCGATGCCAGCGGCGAGGTGCGCCATGTGGACTTCGGCGAGGGGGAGTACTCGCAGACCGAGACCTTCATCCGCCAACTGCTGACCGCGGCCGATCCCCGGGTCGTGCTGCCGGCCAGGACCGACGTGCCAGACCTCACCCCCCAGCAGCAGACCACACCCGAGTCCTATCTCGGATACCAGCACGGAGCGCCGAACCTGGCGGGTCAGAGCCTGGTGCCCGACCAGATGACCGACTACGCGACGCTGACCAGCATCCCGCAGGACGAGTACG